>NZ_UAVP01000010.1 GCF_900446695.1 Capnocytophaga sputigena | reverse complement strand
TTCTTTTACTATCACATAGTAAGTTTTATTAGGTGCTAAAGCATAAGGTCCTGCAGGGGTGATAGTTGTAGCATCTTGTCCTACTCCTGGCATTACTGCTGTACCTGTATGTACTACAGTACCTGCTGTTAAACCTGGTTGTCTTTCATATATCGTCCAATTAAGAGTTGCTCCCGTGCTAGCACTTGTATAAGAAGCGCTACGGTGGATCTTAATGGTTGCCTGACTGCTACTTGCTCCGTTACAAGCTGGATTGGCTATCAATGTTGCCGTCATCGCTGGTGTGGCTACATTAGCATAGATATCTTGCGTGTACTCGGTTTCACAACCAATATTATCTTTTACTCCAAAGGTGTAAGTACGTCCTACTACCAAGCCCGTAAAACACATACGTACGTGAATTTGCTGGTGTAGGTGTTAGATAAGCTCCGCCATTTACATTGAATAGGAATGGAGCTGCTCCTACTCCCGTAGGTACTGTTACCGTTGCTGTGAGTATTGTGTACCTGCCACTGTACAGTTATAAGTAAATTTATCTATATTCGTAGTTACACTTAATGTCGCTAATGGTTTAGGTACTATATAAGCACTCGCGGCTGTAATACATACATCAGCACCTGCAAGGGTTTGACGTGTGGCGAAACGAACTTGTAATGTAGTACCTGGTTTGGTGTTGTACACACCTGCTGAGACAGCTGGCGCATCGTAAGGGTTCGATGGCATTGGATGCCAGCTAGCTCCATTATCAAAGCTATAGTATACATTGTTACCGCTTGCTCGATAAGCATTCCAAGTCTCAGTGGTCATACTCAAAGTGAGTGTTGCTGCGCTTCCTGCTGTTAAACATCCACCGCCATTAGTTGATACACTGATGCTCGCTGTAAGTGCTGGCATATCGGCTAAGGTGATGCTTTGGGTTGTGCTACAGCCGTATTTATCAGTTAATGTTACTGAGTAAACGCCTGCCGCTACATTGGTAATCGTATAGCTACTACCTGCAATACCTGTGTAGTTGGCTATCACTGGTGTGCCTGCTTTACCATAACTTACCTTGAAGTTGCCATCGCCTTTGATATTACCCAATACGATCTTACCAGTTGCTGAACCTTGACAAGTAGGCGTTACTGTCGCCGCTGTAAAGGCTACATTGTCCGCTTTCTTCACCACTACTTGGTGGGTTTTCACACAAGCTGCTGAACGTACATATACTATCCAAGTCTCTGATGCTGCCGTAAAATTAGGTACATCAAAGCTTCTTGCTGTACTGCTGTATTCACTATCAGTAGGGGCTGGATCGCCTTGTTTCTTATAAGCGTATTCTATCGTGCCATTACCGCCTGATGCTGTTACTTCTATCTTACCTTTCTTACAACTTTGGTCTGTTACTTTCACTGTGCTGTTAAGTGATGGGTAAATACGCACCTGAGTGGCAGTACTACAACCATAACTATCCGTAACTGTAACACTATAGCTGCCTTGGGTAAGACCCGTAAAGGTGTGCGTAGTGGCGCCTGCTGCTAAACTTATAGCAGCATTGTTATTTAATTTTACTTTATAACCTCCGTTACCTTGAGTGATTTTTACGGCTATCTCTCCATTGTTGTTGTTTGAATAACAAGTGGTTGCCGAAGTGGTAAAGGCTACAGTGGTAGGGGTTGTTACCGTAAAGATTCCTGTGAGCTGTACGTTACAACCATTCTTATCTACCACTCTAAAGGTAGGCGTACCTGGTGCTACTCCCGTAAAGACATTGCTTGTTTGGGTAGTTACATTGCTGCCTACTTGATAGATATAGGTATATGGTGGCGTACCTCCGCCCGCTGTAAGCGTTACTCGTGCTTTGGTGTTGTTTGAACACATCGCTGGCTCGCTAATAGTTGCTGTGAGGGTAAGCTGATCAGGCTCGGTGATGGTTACCGTACGAACTATTCCACAAGTACGGTTCGAAAACTTGATGGTATTAACTCCTGGTCTAAGACCATCTACCTCGAAGGTTGGCGCGGTAATCTCGGTGGTATAACCTGCTCCTGAACGTAGCGCTCCATTTACCTCGGTAATGCGATAACCCGCACCTCCTAAGTTCTCCATCTTGAAGGTTACCTTACCGGTTTGTGCTCCCTTACAAGTAGCGTGTGTGATGCTCACTACACTGGCTTTGAATTCTTTGCCTGATGGAACTACTACTTGTTTGGTGATCTCTTGCTCGCAAGATTTTGCTTCTTGGTAAACAATTATATCATCTATAGCAAAATCGTTACCTCCTGCTCCTACTGTTAAATTTCTAAATTCTATTCGGAAAGAGGTTGCAGCGCCTGGATTTAACTCTCCTGAGAATTCTTGCCAATCTAAATCGTGTTGGTTATCGCGAAGAATTCCTGATGTTGTTCTTGCTAATATATTATTGCTAGCATCTACTAAACTTACTTGTATATTAGGTCGTATGATAGGACTATGGCATTCTGCTTTCTCTAAACTATACAAATATACTTTAAATTTAACTGGCTGATTAGGCACTACATCTTGTACCTCTTTGTAATAGAAACGTGTACCGCCTGGTGCTACTACTCCATTATTCATTACAAAGAATCTTCCTTGTGCATCTGTTCCATTGCTTGTATGGTCTTTTGGCATTCTCCAACACCAACCTGGACAAGGATATGCGCCTGCTTGATTGGCAATTGCATAAGTTCCTTCCTCTAAACAGCCTGTAAGTTTACAAGTCCAATTTGATGGTACTATTGACGCTAAACAAGTTGTAGGACCTGAACCAAAACTTTCTTCTATCAATATACTTGAAGCTGGAAGATTGGTATCTTTATATTTGATTGTTACTGTATAACTACCTGGGGTTAAGCCTGTAATGGTAGCGGTTGTACCCGTAGCGGTTTTGCCACCTATCTCATACGTATAATCGTAAGTGGTAGGAGTACCCGTAAAGCGTACTGTTGCCTTACCATCACAATCATAACTTGTTATTGTGTAAGTGGTTCCTGTAGGCTCTGATATTCTCGCTGTTACCGTTACTGTCATTCCTAACTCACATCCATTGGCATCTTTTATATATACCCTATGGGTACCTGCTGGCAACCAAGCTACTTTGCTGCTGCCATAATTTCCATCAAACTTGTATTGATATGGTGGAGTACCTCCACTTGGATTGGTAATGCGTACCTCTGCCTTATCTTTATTGGCTCCTGTTCCTCCACATCCTATAAGTTGTGATACTCCTGCAAAAGCTTGCAATGGATTTGATGGCTGTGCTATAGTAGCATTTTTAGTGGTTTCGCAATTGTTCGCATCTACTACTTTTATAGCGTATGTTTTTGCTGACAAGTTGTTGAAAACTAATTGGCTGCCTTTAGCTACTCCGTCTAAAAATACTTTATAAGGCGCTTTGCCTCCTGATATTGTTAAGGATATAGTTCCATTATTAGCTCCATAACAACCTACTGTGGTTGTACTTACTGTTACTGTTGGCGCTACTGCAGATGTTAATGTAGCACTGCCTGTAACTATACAACCTTTGCTATCGGTTATTTCGATAGTATAGACTCCTGCTGTTGCTGTTTTATAGGTAGCTGTATTGTTGGCAGGGACATTCTGAGCGGTTTGTATTACCGTTCCACCTGCATTTTTAACAACAAATTTATAAGGCGGATAACCATCTTTTACCTTAAGGGTAATCTCTCCTTGGTTAGCTGGGGCTGCGTTACAAGAGATGTCTTTTGAAATAACTGCACCCGTACCATCTATTGAAAGTGGTTTTTTGATCTCTACTGTATAACTACCCTCACAACCAAAATTGTCGATTACGGTAAAGGTATGAGTACCTATGCCTAAATTATTAAACACGTGTGTATTTGAACGGGTATACCCCACAATAGAACCATTATGTTTAAGGGTATAAGGTTCAGCATTTGTATCAAAACTTGGAGAGAAAGGTCCAGTACCTCCACGAGTGATTTGGATTTCAACCTTTCCATTACCTGTAGTAGCGTTACAGAAATTGTTGTTTGCTACATTGGTAGTACCTGTTACCACCATTGTTTTAGGTGGGTATATGGTGAAATTTTGTTGATATTTACAACCATTGGCATCGGTTGCAACAAAACTATAGGCACCTGTTTGGGTAAAGGTAGCTGAGAAATAAGTACTAGTGCCAGAAGCTACTCCTGCTGAAATAGTGCTGACCGTTTGGGTACCTTTTAGAATTTCGAGGGTAATAGGACGTGTACCTCCTGTTACATAAATAGAATTCATCACAGCTCTTGCAGGATTACAACCCAAAGTAAGGTCTGTTTGATAGCCAGATCCAGTTATCTTAACTGTAGGGCTTATCGTAAAAGTACGAGTGATTTCACAGTTAGGGTTGTTTTGTTCTGCACGTATCTTAACAGTGTTTGTGCTATTCTCTGGAATGTTTGTCCATTTAAATGGATTACCTGTAGTAGGAACAAAAGCTCCAGCATTTTTACTTACGTAATAGGTAGTAGGAGCATTTTTGAGCGTAATTTCATAAGCACCTACACGACCATTATTACAAGTAGGTTGTGTAATCTTTTCGGAATTAGGGTCGGCACCAAAGGCTTTGCCATTGGCTACATTTACTGTAAGGGTATGAGTAAAGCCACAAGCCTCAGGTTCTTGGTAGAGATAGATATCATCCATAGCCAAGTCGTTACCACTAGTTACCAAACTATGCGAACGAATTACTGCTATGAGCTCAGTATTGTTACCAGGGTTAAGCGGACGCTCAAATACTGTCCAATCTTTACGATCTTTAGCTCCTCTAATGCGTGGATTGATACGTACTGAAACAAGTGGTGTATTATTATTGATAGCTGCTTGATTGGCATACAATTCTATAGATAGGTCAGGGGCACCTGATGGATAACGTGAATCATTAAAACCTAATAAGTTCATCAGGGCTACTGAGAATTTGATTTCTTTATTAGGAATAATGTCCTTCATAGGACGTTGATAAAGAATTGCTCCTTCGTGACCTAATACATTACCAATGTTCACAAAGAACATACGACCTTGAGGTAAGCCTGAGTGGTCTATAGGTGCCCACCAAGCAGGGTTATTAGGATTTAAGGCTTGTGATACTACATACTCACCATCGGCAAGATTAGTATTTTCACGGTTAAAACCTGACCAAGGAATACCATAACCATTTTTAGGCATAGAACCATCTTGTAACTCTAAATAGTAAGCCTTGTTGATATACTCATTACCTCCATTACGACCTGTACCAAAGTCTTCTAAGAAGAGTACATTTTTGCTCGGTGGATTAGCATCAGCATACTTAATAGTAATAGTATGAGTACCTGGTGGAAGGTTTCGGAGAGTTTTGGAAGAAGTAGCTACGCCATCAACTATATAAGTATAGGTGTAAGTACTTTTGTTGCTATCAATAGTAACTGTACCACGTCCTTGACAATCATAAGTAATTGTAGAAGGAGTGAAAATAGGTTCTGTAATTTTATTAGGTACTATTACTTTGAGGTTTGTACGAGCACAACCTGCGGCATCGCGTACTGATAGGTTATAAGAACCTGGGGCTAACCAACGAGTTGTTTCGGTAGCTGTCCAACCACGACCATCACCGAAGTTATACTCGTAAGGAAGTTGCCCTCCTTGTATGTTAGAGAAACGTACTAAGGCTTTATCTTCATTAACTCCTGTACCACAACCTACTAATTTTTCTACTCCCGCTGAAGCGATGAGGTTACCCGCTGTAGCTGTACGCATTGTACGAGTAGAATTTATTGTACAAGAGGCTTCAGTACCAAACTTATAACGCAAAGTAGGAGTATAAGTCTTACCAGGGATAAGGTTAGTAAACTCACGACCTGATTGGAAATTATTACCATCTATACTATATTCATAAGTATAGCTCACTGTACTTTGAGGTTCGCTGAAGGTAATTTTAGCACTTGCTCCACAATCGGCGAGAGCATCGGTGATAGTGAAGGTAGGAGCTGGGAGGGTTTGTATAGCTACCGAAGCCTGAGCGCTACAATTATTTTGGTCTACGACTGTAAAGCTATAAGTACCTGGGGTAGTTACTGTAAAATCGTAGTAATTACCCAAGAAATTATTGTAATAAGTTACTCCGTCTTGTGTAAACTGATAGGTACGTCCTTTAGTACCACCACTTGCTGTTACCCGTATTTTCCCTGTACCACACATTATAGGAGAGAGTACTGTAGCAGTAGCTTTAAGTTCGGCTAATTTGCTAATCTCTACTGTTTCAGTAATATTACAACCATAAGCATTTTCTAAACTTACACGATATCTACCAGCATCAAAATAATTGGTAAGTTCTACAACTGTAACAGGAAGCGCTGCTCCATTTACGTCTTTTCTATAGATTTCACCGACAACATTCTCTTTACGTATTACAAAACTATAAGGTTTGTAAGGTGCATCAGTAAGTTCTATACGCATACCTCCTTTATTATTGGCACAAGCCATAGGAGTAACTGTTACTTTAAGTTTAGGCTCACGTTTTTTTACAAAGATACTTTCGGTCTCAAAAACACAAGGTACAGAAGTAGTTTTTGTGACTGTTTGTTTGATAAGCACTTTATAAGTACCCTCGTTATTGATTGGAAAATTTGGAGAGTTTTGATAATTTGTAATGGTAGTTGTACCTTGTAGTAGCGCATATTGATAACCAGTAGCTGGCACATCTTTAATTGTAATGCTACCTGGAGTAGTACAGATAATATCTGTTTTTTCGGCTTTAGGAGCCAACTCGTTTTTAGTAATTCTGAAGTAATAATACACCACACAATTACCAGCACCATTGCCATAAGTTACTACCAAACGATAATCACCTTCTTGAGAGAGAGAGCGATTGGTAGTTGTACCATTATCGCTATATACATCCGTCCAATTACAAGCATAAAGTTCTAAGCTTGGAGGACAATCACTTGTTCTATTTTTTTCATTAGTATTACAATTGGCTTTTTTCTGCCATACATAACTTTTGGCATTTGCCATAGTAATTTTGAAAGTTGCTGAAGCACCTTTTCCACACAAATACACTTGAGGATAATACTGCCCTGTATCTGGACAAGTATAGAGTTCCCCATTGACTTGTCTGTTTTCAATCATTTTATAGATAGGGTGATCACCTTCGGTAGGGTTAGGTTTCACCTCATAGATTTCGTACATTGTAGCACATCCCGTTTTTGTTTTGGTTACTTTATACGTACCAGCTTCTGAAACGGTAAGAGAACGATCGGTTCCTCTTTGTCCTGTATTAGCTCCTGCTGTTTTTTCCCACTTATAGCTATCAAAGCCATCGGTAGCAGTAAGTACTGTACTAGCTTGACAGAGAGTAACTGTTTCTTTATAGGCACAATTAGTAAAATCAGTATTTACGGTAAAGCGAGAAGGTCCCTCAGTGCCTGAGTTACAAGATCCAAATTTAGGGAAGCTATTTGTTTTATAACCATTAGCTAAAGGGTTTTCAACTCCATTATAGGAAGCAGAGACACTATTTTCAATCACATTGGCACAAGGATCGCGCCAATCGTTACAATCTTTAGCTACCTCTACTCCAAAGGATATTTCTTTTAATGCACTATTTTTCGTTACTAATTTATCAGGTATAGTAAATTTTAGTTCACGAGTAGTTTGATTATAAGTATGGGTAATATCAGACCCTGTAGGCACATCAACATTCAATACTTTATTTTGTAAACTTTTAGGGAGTATATCGGTAATTACCAAATTTTTAGCATTGTCATTGCCTATATTTTGAAAACGGATTTTATAGCGAAGAGAAGAACCAAAAGCAATATTAGTATCATCTGTTACATCTTTGCCTGCTGCATTGAAGACACGTTTTTCCATTACAATATGGGGAGCGATTACCTCCACATTGAAAGCAAAGAAGAATGGGTAATAAGCATCTCCTGTAGAATAAGGACGGATAATGGCTGAGGTAGCATTATTATTTAAAATATCTTTAGCATTATTAGGTAAATTAAAAATACCAATATCAAATCCAAGCAAATTTGTAGAAGCAGGGTCTCTATCAAGATTTGCACCACCTTCATCAGTTACCTTACTATTAAAGAAATTATCACCATCACGAGCAGGTACAGAAGTAAGTTTTTTACCATTGATCCATAATTGGTCACCTTCAATACCTAATTCACCTTCTAAAGCAGCAAAACCAATTTTGGCTTTTACAGGACCTGTTGGTACAGTTTTGAAACCAGATATATTGATATTAGGAGATTTACCAGCACCTACCACTGAGAAACCATTGAAGAGAGAAATATTACGGCTCTCACGTGCAAGATCTTCATATACTATTACTAATGTCCAACCAGCAGCATAACCTACACCACTATTTTCAGTTCCGTGAGGAGCTTGGATATTTCCTACGGTGTAAGTACCTCCAATTCCTGAGAGTAAATTTGTTACTTCAGCACGATATACATAAGCTTTTTGGGCGTCTACACCTCCCCAAACAGAGCTCACAATATGACCACCATCATATATTACTGTTCCTACAAGATCGTGATAATTACCTGTACCTACTTTGAATTTTACATTTTTAAATTTCGATTTTTCTATTCTAGGACTTTTTTGATTGTTAATCCTTTCCTCAGTATAAGTTGAAGCCCAATATAAATAGGCTTTTACTACTTTTTTAGCACAAGTAGAAGAAGGTTCTTTTACATTAGCTGCACTTGAATTGAAAGTACTATTATCTCCATCTACATCTATATAGTTGAGCTCAATACGAGCATTATGCCCATGAGTACCTGTATAGGGAGCATTAGCAGGATAATTCCCTACATTTAATATAGAGTTACCTACCACTATCATATCACCTTTCACTGTTTGCTGAAAGAAAGGTGGATTAAATGATACATCTTGAGCTACTACAGCAAGAGTAGCTATAAAGAAAATTGCTAAGAAAACTAAAATCTTTTTCATAATGCTATGAATGTATTTCTTAAAAATGCTAATTACTGAGGATGAAACTTTGTGTGTAAAATTATACACTTAGGGTTTCACGCGCAAAAATAATATATTTATTTTAAAATCAAATAGGTTATACAAATAATTAACATCTTTTTAACAGTTGTAAAAAATATATTCTCTAGCTAACTTACACATCTATTGTATAAATAAGACAATTACAAAAGTTGCTCTTTTATCTTATATTAACAGTACAAGATGTGATAGCAGCTCCCAATCCCCTGAAGGGGGACAAGTTTATGCAATACGTGAAGTGTAAGGTTATAATCAGGTTATAGGAATTTATGAGATTTATAAAAAAGGTAGTTTGTTGTTTTTCAATGGTATGAATTTTGTACTTTTGCTTCATCAAAAAAATATTACTTTATGAAGAAAATAATTTTTATAGCATTACTATGCTGGACTGGAACTACTATAAACGCACAAAGTAGTGAAGAAGTACAAAAAGAACGTGCTGGTTATGAACAACCTTATCACCCTGAAGAAGATGGTGATATGCGTATCAATCAGTTGTTGAAACAAGCTAAAAAAGAAGGTAAAAAAGTTTTGGTACAAATTGGGGGTAACTGGTGTGTGTGGTGTTTGCGTTTCAATCATTTAGTAACTACTACCCCTGAACTAAAGCAAATTCTCAACAAAAAATATATCTATTATCACTTGAACTATTCACCTGAAAATAAGAATGAAAAAGCTTTTAAAAAGTATGGCAACCCTGGTGAACAATACGGTTATCCTGCTTTTTTAATCCTCAGTGCTAAAGGTGAAGTACTCTTCACTCAAAAAAGTGAAGATTTAGAAGACGGCAAAGGGTACGATCCTAAAAAAGTAAAGAAATTCCTACAAGGAAGGTTGTAAATCAGTTAATTTTGTTGATTTGCTAATTTTTCAATGATATTAATTACTTCTATAGCCTCACTGGCTGGTATAGGATTTTCTTTTTTTCCTATGAGAGCTTGATAGAAATCTTCGTAAAACTGCCAATAATTACCGTGTTGGGCTGTGGTGAGTGTGCGACTTTTAAGCGTATGCAAGATACCATTAGGCTCTTGAATATTTGGTAACCAAGGTGTAGGAGCAGGAATAGTTCCTGCTACTAAAGCAGCTTCTTGTCCGTCAAAACGCTGTTGCAAAAAACTGCCTTTAGTACCGTGTAACACATATTCCCATTGGCGTTCTAAAGCAAAAGTTGTAGATTTAAGACGTACACGCAACTGATTGTTATAGAAGCATATCACTTCAAAATAATCGTCGGTTTGGGTTCCTTTGCGAAGGTAGCCCAAATCGACGTATGTTTTTATAGGTTTTCCAAAAAGTTGCAAGGCTTGATCTATAAGATGTGCCCCTAAATCATAGAGTGCTCCTCCCCCACTCTCGGCAGTTTCTTTATGGGCTTTAGCACTGATACTATCACGGAAACGGTCGAAGCGTATTTCTACTTCTTTAAGTTCGCCTAATACACCGCTTTTTACTATTTCCTTTACTTTTAAGTAATCACCATCATAGCGACGATTTTGATAAACCGTGAGCAACTTTCCTTTTTCTTTAGCTAAAGTATTGAGGGCACGAGCTTCTTCAGCAGTTACTGTAAAAGGTTTTTCAACTAATAGGTGTTTTCCTGCCAAAAGGGCTTCTTGGGCATATTCATAATGGGTTTGTACGGGAGTATTGACAACTACCACATCTACCAAAGGGTCTTGTAGCATTTCGGTTACTGAATGATACAATTTGCTTTTGGGATATAATTCACGAGATTCCGAGCGATGGCGTTCTACCACTGCATAAAGGTTGAGATGAGGATGTTGATCGATAAAAGGAGCGTGAAACACACGTCCGCTCATTCCAAAACTACAAAGTGCTATATTCATTTTTTAGGTAACAAATAACAAGTAAGAGGTATCAAAATGTTAATCTTTAACTATTAATACTCCATAGATATTCTCAAAAAGCTCTTGCATTCTTTGATAATCACTTTGGCGAATAGCAAGGTGTAACTCACAATTTTCGGTAAGTAACTGCTGGGTGATATTGAGATTTTGCTCCTTTACTACGCGCATTACTTTGTTCATTAATGGATATTCAAAACGGATACGCAACTCTTCGGTAATGAGTTTTTCTTCAATTTCGGCTTCTTGCAGGGTAAGTTGGGCAGTAGTTTTATAGGCTTGTACTAATCCGCCGACACCTAACTTAATTCCTCCAAAATAACGCACCACTATGACTAGTATATTAGTGAGCTCAAAGGACTGAATTTGCCCGTAAATAGGTATACCTGCCGTGTTATTAGGCTCACCGTCATCGTTAGCACGATAGCGTTGGTTAGTACCATAACCTAATTGCCACGCATAACACCAATGTCGTGCTGAAAAATGAGCTTTTTTTACTTCTTCAAGATGCGCTTTTATCTCCTCTTCAGAGGTAACTGGAAAAGCATAGCCGAGAAATTTACTACTCTTCTCTTTAAAGATTACCTCTTGTACAGAGGAAGCTATAGTTTTATAAGTATCCATTATTCAGGTGCCAGGTGCCAGGTGTCAGGTATCAGGTTTCAGGGGTTATTGAAAGGTATATTTCACTGAAAGTCCTGTACGGATAGTGGTCATAGGGAAGGCTGTAGAAATAGCCGATTTAGAGAAATTGTATTGGAAATAATACGATGCCAAGAGGTTACGACTAAGGGCATACTCGGCGGTAAGGTTACCTAACCAAGAGGTTTGTCCTGCAGTTACTTGGTTGTTGAATATCTCCATATTACGTATTACGGTAAACTCATTGAGGTAAGAAAGCGTACCTTTGAGCACCAAATCACTCTTCAGCGTAGTGAGATTACCGTTCACTCGAGTTACAAAAGTCAAGTTTTTAAATCGATATCCTAATCCAAATTTATATTCTCGTTTGAGGATTTCGGTAAGATAATCATTGTCTAAACTGATAGAAATGGTGCGATCGCGGTTGAACTCTGCCAAGAGACTCATAGAGTTTTTAAGTTCCATATCGGCACGGATAAGCGGATTGAACTGCTCAGCAAGGGTAACCGTAGAATACAATTTCTCATTTAGAAAATCGCCTGCTACATTCGTTTTATTAGGATTTGCAGGTTCATATTCCAAATTGGTGCGGAACTCACTAAGTGAATAGCTCGCGCGATAGCCGTGTGCCAATGAGAAACGGCGGAAAGTATTTTTAATAAACTCAATACGCATCAAGCCTGTATAACGCACATTCCATTCAGGGATAGGAATATTTTTGAACGCATCAAGAGACACTCCACTGGCATTACCACCTGAATAAGCCGCAAAGAACGCTGGAATCATCACCGCCTGACTTTTTTTGCTGTATCCTATAGGATAACCCTCGGCATCTACTGATGAAGGATTCAAGCCGCGAGCCTCAGCTAAACGGCGCGCTACGGTGAGTCGGTTGTCTTTAAAACGTTCAAAGGCAGCTGAGTTGTATTCGTCTATTTTATTGAAAGCCGTTGCAATAAGGTTAGTAGAAATATTAAAACTACCTACCTGATTGCCTACTAATTTGTTGTATACAAAATTGCGCACCTCAAAGGTTTCGGTATAGTTTTCTGTAAATTGCCTATTAGCCTTTAAGTTGATTTGCAAATCGGGGATAGGTTGCAAATTAGCGGTGATCAAGAGTTGTTTTTCTTGTGATCTGATATATTGGTCGTTGAAATCAGCAAATTCAGTAAGCTGACCTCGTTTAGCCATTTCGTAACGCAAATCGGTTTGGTCGCCAAACATAAAGCCTGCCGAAGGTTTGAAAGTTCCTAAGAAACCTACTTGCTGAGTGTAACCTGGAATAGTGCGAGCATTAGTAACTGAATAGTTCACACCAGCGGTTTTAATCATCGTTAAAAGAGATTTACCTACGCTAGCCTTCTCACCTCTTGGAGTCGCTTTTACACCCAAATAGCGATACAGCTGATCGAAAGTAAGGTTCGCTGTAAAGTTATGGGTATTGCCATTTTGCAAGGTATTCACTTCTTGGCGAGCCAACTGCAAGAGAGTTTGTGATCCGCGTTGGTAATCAAAATCTCCTGAATATGTATAATTAGCACGGATAAACTCAAAGTAAGGGAACTTCGCAAAAGGCAACTCGTAATTCACTTGGAATTTAGAGAAGAAGTGATCAGGAGTTCCTAAATCCCAGAAGTTATTCCACAACGATACCTCTCTATCTACTCCTGATATATCACCATTGGCATCATACCTATAGTAATTGCGAATAATGCTATTATTAGTTGCATTGAAATTGAGGCGCAATGATTTGGTGAGATTGTAGTTAATCGCATATTGGTGATTCATTTGATAATTGCGTTGTTGCAATTCTGGCAAGGCACGTTGCTGACTTGCATTTACACCATCGAAATGCACATCGCGGAACAACTGTTTAGTAAACGAACGATTGACATCTGCTGTAAACATAATGCTTGTAGGCAAGATGTTCAGATTCATATCAGCCAACCACTGCCAATAACGTTTGCCTGCAAACTTGCTACTCTTTTTGAAAGGCTCTACTGTTGTAGGTTTAAAGGTATAGTTGTACATAAAGCCTGCACGCACTTGTTGTTCATCTTCATAACTAAGCTCATAATCACGGTGGTTTTTCTCATTATAAGCGTAGTTGAAAGTAAAGTTTTCGATATTATAGATGCGGTTCTTTTGTCCTTCAGCTAAGTTTTTCTTCACCCCAATAAGGTTGATACCGCGTCGCAAGGTATAATCTTCGGCTTGCCGTTTGATAATTTCTCGTTCATTTTCATTTTGAGCAACATCTAAGCGGTCTTTCAATCTGATATCTTGATAAACAGGATCATACTCTGGTGTTGAGAGCTTTTGAGAATGATTCAAGCCCACTGGTATTTGCATATTCCACTTAGGAGGCAAAAGTTTACCTGCATTGATATTCATCATCACATCGTACTCACGAGTACTTTCGAGTGCACGCTGGTTAGGCGCTTGATCTACAGCCCCAAAACCTACCGTGTGCATACGACCTGTAGCCGAGATATTCATCAGTTCAGAAGCGTTAGCATCTAATGAACCTACTGCTGCCCAACCTCCACGATTCTCCAATTCGGCAACACGAAGTTCATTGAACCAAAACTCTCCACTGAGGTCACGACCCGATGCGTTCTTTATCCCTAACATCACAGAACGCACACTACCAAGAGATGGATTTCCTTTGATGACATAGCGGTTTTGCCCTGCTACGTGAGGAGTAGTATAAGGATTAGTGATTACATTAAAATTATGATCATAATGTGTTTCATCACTTAATCCATTAGCACTCCTTAACTTGATAGCTTTCAGCTTGGTGAGTATCTCCATTGGGATATTCAGTTCGTTTTCTTTAGGCCATATCAGATAATCGGCACTTGCTCCTGCAGGAGTTACCTGTAAGGGGACTTCTATTTGGTAGTAGTTGTTATTGAAATCAGTACCTATTCGTATAAAAGCTACCGCCTGATTATCGGTTAAAGCATTGTTTTTATGGGCTTCAGCATGTACAAACATCTTGATATATTTGTATTGTCGCAAGTCAAAACGCAAGGCTTTATACACAGCACGGCTATCCTGATCTCTAAGATCGCGCACTATGTAGGACAAGGCTTGTTCATTCTGTTCCACCAAAGTATTATTGGTATTGATACGTTCGCGGTGTACCCCTGGTGGCATACGATAAGGAATAGGCTGACGATTTTCGTTCTCAATAAGGTTTACTGAGTTGATTTCAACAGTAGTAGCCGAAGTAACTCCTAAACTTTCATTAAGTGGATAGTTGTAGTAGCGCCAATCGCCGCGAATGAGATCGAGCGTACCGAAGCGCAAGAGCATCTCATTTTGGAAACCAGTGAGATACATACGCATATGCGTCATCGAATTGATGATATTGATTTGTTCAGTTTTAGAAACAGTACCCACAGGGAAGCTATAACCTTCACGCCATAGTGCACCACTAGCAATTGGTATTTTGTACTGTATCCATCGGGCAGATACTTGTTGTCCGTTAGGTGCTTCTATTGAAACTGTACGAATATCGTTTACATAAGGGTCGGAAGTAGTGATATTAGGGTGCATACGCACGCGATATTCAAGGTAATTATTGGCGGTATTCATCGTATAATCACCATTGATATCCTCATGATCAGGTATGGTTGTAGAACCTCTATTACTATCGGTATTATTTACGGGTGAGTTGCCCTGAGTACCATTATAGTTATAGTAACGATTGAGGATACCTCCGCTACGCGCCAAGAAATATTCGTAGTTATCCATTGCAGGGTCGTTAGGCGAAATAGCAAGGTTGTTCGTATAGATATTTCTTTCATCAGTATCTGTAAGTCCGTCAAGTCCTATATCTTGTAAACCGCGGTTAGAAGGATTCTCATCAAATGCATAAACTAATGATTGAGCGGCAGGGACTTTACCCCAAGAGGTTTGGTTAGTGCTAGCGGTAGACGAAAGTCCAGGTAAGCCATTTTCATATTGCTTGCGACCGTCTTTAAGAACGTCTTCAGAGATATTTCCTAAGTTAAAAACTAACTCTCCATTACCACTATATTCACCTGAATAATATGGATCCATTACCCAAAATTGCAAAAACTCTATATTGCTCTCTTGGAAATCTGAATAACTCATACCGCGCATAATACCTCCCCATTTATTTTCGGTATTGAAAGAAGGGCTGTTGTTATAAGGTCCTTTTACATTAGGATAGTAAGCCAAATCCAGCGTAGTTTGGACTAAAGATTGCCCTTGTGCTAATTGCTGTTGAGGGAAGATTTCTTCTACAAAAATACGACGGGTACTATTTTTAGAAATTTCGTTGCTATTTACATCTGAAGGTTTTTGAGCAGAATAGAACACGGGGTCAATAGTATACCAAGCCAATTTAGCACGACCAAAACTATTGCGCAAGTTATCAGTATCGGTAGGACTGCTTCCGTAAAGAGTACGTGAAGCTGTTCCACCAGGACCAAACTCTAAAGGTGTACTTGCTAATTTCCAAGCCAGAGGTGAACGTATATCAATAGTGGCTTGAGCTGACTCAAAATCATCTAAATATACAGTTGTTTCGCCATCAAAATCATCGGCTTTAGGAGTACTTGCTCTCAAATAAGCAAACTCACCACGCAGTGAGAGATTAGAAGGAGCATCACTTTTGATAGTAGGGATACGATTTACCCAACGAGTAAGGAAAGGTAACTCAGTAGAATAAGTAGCTCCTACCCCAAAAATTGTATTATTCACACTCTCTTGTCCGTAGCTTGTTTTTTGAGTATAAGGTCGTTCGCGCAAGTTTACAATTGCTCCATTTACAACGAACTTATCATTAAATTTATGTTCCACATTCACACCCATATAGCGCGTGGTCTGTCCCCCAAAAATAAGGTTGTTCTCTACTGACACTTGTATGGGCAAATTAGAGGCTTCTAAACTCGCATTGATAATCTCCACTGTACCCGATTGGTAATCCACCAAATAATCAATACCCTCTACAAGTATACGTCCACCTGCCGTTACTACTACTGAGCCACGTGGTACATTGAAAGCCCCTAAGGATATGCCGCGACGTGAGGAGGCTTTGTAACGACCTTTCATCACAAATTTATTCTTATCGCCATCCATCTGGGCTTGCGATTTAGTGTTTTTATACAGCGAAGTATAAACGTATTTTTTCTGATTGCTGTTGTAAGAAAGAGGATCATCATAGTTAGCTCCACCTCCTAAAGTATTGTAGAGAAAACTACCAAAAGGTTCCACCTTGGTAAAGAAGATTTTACCGTATTGTTCATCGATAGTAATGCCAGGTAGGTAATCAAAGAAACCATCACCCCCTGGTTGAGGGTCGTTGTATTTGTTGAGGCGGTCGAAATTAAAAAGATTGAGCAAAATACGATCGTCTAAACTCGCAGGCCAACCTACATTATCCACCTTTTCTATATAGTTAATAGGCGACGGATTAGAATAAAATATATTCATACGAAAATCCTCTGCCGAAAGTCTTGCTGTCCCTACCGAATAAACGTTTTTCATCATCAAATCCCAAATAGGGTCATTCACGTTCAAACGATTGCTTTTGAGCATCTTCAATACTAAAAGATTATTGGTAATAGCATTGTTACCGCCACCATAAATCTGATTAGTAGTTGCCGAAATACCATCATTAGCAAACTCACCTACTTGATACACTTGGCTACCATAGGTATATTGGTAAGCTACTGCTAACACCTCATCACTGCTCAAAGCTGTAACAAGAGATATATAACCAAGTTTATTATCTACCTTATAATCAACTCCTTCTTCAAGTTTTCGTGCATTTTCAATGATAGCATAGTCATAACCTTGACTTACATACGAAGCATTTGTTCCAAAACCTTGTTGTACCGTTGCTACATCGCGAATTGCATTGGTAAGTACTGAATTAGATGTTCCTATTCGGGTAGGGTCGTATTTATTAGCAGCATTGGTAGGCATATTATTTGTAGTAGCATTGAAAAAGGTAGAACCTGCCTTATCTTTCAAACGGGTATTTACTTCTTTAGGTTCTCCTAAGTCTTGCAATGCCAAGATATTGCGAATATTACCCATACGGCTATTGCGGTTGGTAACCCATACCTCTAAACGAGTAATTTGTACTTTACTATTGATAAAAGGATAGTTCTCTAAGGCGCGATCGTAGTTATCACGGAAGAATTGTGCTAAGAAGAAGTTACGGTTTTCATCGTAGTCTAAAGCCGAAAATTCAAATTCGGTAATGGTACCACCACCTTGTGCGCTCACCGTTTTACGCTCAGATTTCTGTTCAGAGAATACCCCAGTAATAGTTGTACGCCCAAACTTCAGTTCTGTTTTCACCCCAAACAGACTCTGTGAACCAGTAATCAGTGAGTTAGACATCGGCATAGAGATGTTTCCTAACTCTACTTTCTGTACAATATCATCTTCATCGGGTGAGTACTCTAATTTGAAGACATTTTGAAAATCAAAAGATGCTTGAGTGTCATACTGCGCATTGAGTTTTAATCTTGTACCTATTTTTCCAGTAAGCCCCAAACTGATGCGCTGTTCAAAATCTAATCCCCACGAGCTTCGGTATCTCGGACTTACCACGGGATTGTCATTACGGGTATAGCGTACACCCAAGTCTACCCCTACACTTCCTTGAGGTGTGAGTTCTATATTACGCCCCCCAAAGATACTTTCAAAAAAATCGGAATTTACATACAATTCAGGCAACAAATTGCGTTGTGCCTTTTTTTTATCAATTGTACTTGTGCTTGTATCACCCAAAGTTGCGAGTTTCTCATCATAATACGCTTTCATACGCTCACGCAACACCAAGTTCTCATATTCCTTTACAGTGAGGAACATAGGTGTTTTAAGGTCGTATTTGCCAAGTTGTTCGGTATACACATAACGATCAAGTGTAGGGTTATATGTATACTGTTGTACAATACTTTTAGGCTGCTCTAACCCCACACGCCCAATGCCATTGCGCACGGTCGTCTCGGTTTGAGTACCTTCGGTAGTAGTGGGAGTTACTTGAGCTTGAGTTGTTAAAACACTGAAAAAGAGTAGTATGAATAGTGTATAAGTATATTTCATAATGGGAGATACATTATAGGAGAATATAAATCGGGGCAAAGATAAAAAACTATTGACAATTTCCAATTAATAATTAACATTTTTAACAATCTGTTATTTTTTCTTTTTAAGAAGTTTTATAAAAGTTGTTGAATTAATAATCGTATAAAAAAATACTTTATTATCGCAAACTGATAATTATCATAGTTTCATTTTCTTTTAAACACTTACATTTGCCGCCTAATTTAATCTTTTTATAAATAAACTAATTATTAATGAATTCTACAACCTCTTTGCGTACTTCGCATTTTGTGCTTACGCTCAACACTTTAGCTTTTACTATTTGTTTTGCCTGCTGGACACTAAACGGTGTTTTGGTAACTTATTTAGTAGATAATGGTATCTTCAATTGGAGTGTAGTACAAACAGGCTGGCTCTTAGGATTGCCTATCCTTTCAGGTTCTATCTTCCGCCCTTTGATGGGGATGCTCACCGATAAATACGGAGGGAAACCCGTATTTAGTACATTGCTTATCTTCTGTGCTATCCCATTCTTCTTGATGTACTTCGTAAATTCATATTGGATGTACTTCATTTTGAGTATTCTTTTTGGTATGGTGGGAACAGGTTTTGCTGTAGGGATTGCTTTTACCTCAGTATGGTATCCTAAAAACTGGCAAGGTCGTGCACTCGGTATTTTCGGTATGGGAAATGCAGGGGCAGCTCTTACTACTTTTTTAGCACCTACCCTACTTAAATGGCTCACTAACAACAATGAGAACTTAGATGGATGGCGTTGGCTACCTATAATCTACGGGTGTGTAATTTTATTAATGGGCTTGATATTTTTGTTCTTTACCAAAAATAAAAAAGCTGCACAAGCACCTAAATCAATGCACGAAATGATCACTCCGCTCAAATCTACTCGTGTATGGCGTTTTGGGTTGTACTATTTCTTAGTATTCGGTTTGTTTGTAGCCTTCTCACAATGGCTATTACCTTACTATATCAACGTATACAGCACAACCTTGATATTAGGAGGTATGCTTGCTTCAGCCTTTAGCTTGCCCAGTGGGGTGATTAGAGCACTTGGAGGTTACTTATCCGATAAATTTGGTGCGCGTGCCGTAATGCACTGGGTATTACTTTCTTCTCTTATCATAGGAGGGCTCTTGATGTTGCCTAAAATGGAAATTCTTACTCCAGGAAAAGGAGTAGCAGCCAAGAAAAATACTACTGTTGAAAAAGTAGAAGAAAATGCTATTACCCTTGCTACAGGTGAAGTGATACAACTTACAGAAAAACCTGAAATTAAAGATGGTAACTACATTTTCCCAAAAAGTTATTCGTGGCAAGAAGCCCTCGTGAAAGAGAACCAACAAGTGAAGAAAAAAGAAGTGCTTGCCCAAGGACAAACGCTCATTAAATTTGAAGCACACTTGTGGGTATATACTATTTTGGTAATCCTCATTGGTATTATGTGGGGTATTGGAAAAGCAGCGGTATACAAATACATTCCTGAATATTTTCCTAATGAAGTAGGTATTGTAGGAGGTATGGTAGGACTCATCGGTGGATTAGGAGGTTTTATAGGACCTATCCTCTTTGGGTATCTTCTTGACTTTACAGGTTTATGGACAAGCTCTTGGATTTTTGTATTCCTCACTTCTGCTGTCTGTCTCTACTGGATGCACCGCACTATCAATAAACTAAACAAAAAAGCAGCCCCAGAGTTGCGAGATAAAATTGAATAATTAGCAATTGACTAATTGACAAATCAACAAATTGACAAATTAATAAAAATGAGTAAATGGTTATCACAATGGGAGCCTGAAAACGAACAGTTTTGGCATTCCACAGGAAAAAAAATAGCGAATAGAACGCTTACAATTACTACTATCGCGCTTACAATGTCGTTTGCGTGCTGGTTTCTATACAGTGCCGTAGTGGTACAATTACCTAAAATTGGGTTTCATTTCACTGATGACCAATTGTTTTGGTTGGCAGCGATGCCTGGTTTAGCAGGAGGGCTTTTGCGTATCCTCAACACTTTCTTGATTCCTATCTTCGGAACACAAAAAGTAGTATCTATCAGTGCTTTATTAAAGATTATCCCTTTATTGATGTTAGGTTTTGCCGTAATGGATCCTTCATCATCTTATAGCTATTTTATGCTAATAGGATTCTTGCTCGGTATAGGAGGTGGTGACTTCTCATCCTACATGCCTTCTACTTCTTTATTTTTCCCTAAACGCCTATCAGGTACCGCTTTAGGTATTCAAGCAGGGGTAGGAAACTTTGGGGTGAGTTTGGTACAATTGCTTTCTCCTATCGTCATCAGCCTTAGTATTTTTTCCTTCTTAGGAGGAGGAGAAACAGTGATAGCAACTGGCAAAACTATCTTTTTAGAGAACGTAGCCTTCATCTATGTGATTCCGTTATTTCTTGTAGGTATATGGGCTTGGGTATCATTGAAGAGTATCCCTGTAAAAGCCTCTTTTAAAGAGCAGTTGGATATTTTTGGTGATAAACACACTTGGTATTGCACTGTCACTTATATTATGACTTTTGGGATTTTCGCAGGACTTTCAGCGGCTTTCCCATTGATGATTAAAAATATGTATGTGCCTTTGGATAATACTCTCGAGCCTTTGCATTACGCTTTCTATGGACCTCTAATTAGTTCGGCAATGCGTGTGCTTTTTGGTAAAATAGCTGATAAATTTGGAGGGGCTATCCTCACCCATATCACTGGTATTGCAATGGCGATTCTCTTTGCTATACTTATCTTGGGAGGTTATCTTACCCCTACTTCAGCAGACCAGTTCCCGATGTTCTTCACTATCATTATGGTGATTTTCTTCTTTACAGGAGTAGGTAATGCTGCTACTTTCAAGCAATACCCTACTATTTTTGCTGCTTCACCACGTAAATCAGCAGGAGTAATAGGATGGACAGCTGCAGTAGCTGCTTTTGGTCCTTTTATCTTCAATATAATGATTCCTCAATCACGTGCTTGGTTTGGTAATTCGGAACCTTTCTTTTGGTGTGTATTTGCTTTATGCGTGATTGCAACGTGGATAAATTGGTACTTCTATACCCGTAAAGGTTGTGAGAGACCAAGTTAAATAAATTGTTAAAAAAGAGGTAATAACCTTATATTACAATAACTTACATAAAACAAGTGAATTACGAATGATTCTAAATTACTGGAAATATTTGTAATTCACTTTTTTAGTCGTATTTTTGTCCCCTAGAGTAAAACAAAATTTATGTTCCGTATTTTTACTAAAATAAACAAAAAGGCATTTCGCAATGCTATTATTGCTACTTTAGGAGTAATAGCTATTACCGTGATAGGCTCTGTAAACTTGCAGAACTACGATGCCGCCCTGATGATATACTTTTTTGGTACCATCAGTATGACCTTTGGGATTGCTTACCGTCACTCGATATGGTTGCAACGCCCTCCTACCAAAATGTATTGGAAACGCACTTGGCAGCTTTTGCGCAGTAGAAACTATTGGTCTCAGTTGAAGAACTATGGGAAACTGTCGTTCAAGAACTTACTGCTTCAAAAGTTCATTATGCCTCGTGGCAAGATGCGTTGGGTAGGGCACTTCTTATTAGCTGTAGGTTGCTTAATCTCCTTTGGAGTAACCTTTGGGCTTACCTTTGGGTGGATGCACTTCACCTTAGTACCCGGCACTACCGATATGTATGAAACCCACTTTATGGGCTTCACCGTAATGGAGTTCAAACTCGGTACTATTGTAGCTTTATTTCTCTTCCACATCCTTGTTTGGACAGCTATAATGGTTATTATAGGTAGTGCTATAATGATGCACCGTCGTTTCATAGACGAGGGGCAAATGGCTACTCAGTGGTTTGAGCGCGATTGGGTGCCACTTATTCTACTTATCATTGTATCAGTAACCGGTTTAGGTATTTGGTTTGACTATTCATTTTTAGAAGGAAAAATGAGTCAATTTATGGCTATTACCCACGCTATCACTGTAGCGATGTTTTTAATGTGGATTCCTTTTGGTAAATTCTTCCATATCTTCCAGCGTCCTGCTCAAATAGGGGCAAATGTATACCGCATAGAAGGTGCTAAAGAAGGAATGCAAGTTTGTCCTCACACTAAAGAAGAATACGCTTGCAAAATGCAGATTAACGATCTTAAAGAAGTAACCAAAGAGCTCGGTTTCAAATTAGAAAACGAAAAGGGAATGAGCTATTTGGAGTACAGCCCTGAAGGCAAACGCTGTATGCTTGCCAAAGCACACCTCAAAGCCCGTGAAGAAGCGGGTAGTTTCTTCGGTTAATTCCTAATATCACTAATTTTAAAAGAAAACACTAAAAGATTATGGCAACGTTACCCGTATCCGTAGATGAAATTATAGCTAAATGGGGACCTCATAAACACTATATGACCAAAGAGAGCGCTAGAGCACGTGCCTCTCAAACCGCTGATGAATTTGTAAAAACACACTGTTGTTTTTGTGGATTACAATGCGGCATTAAGCTAAAAGTAAAAGATAAAAAAGTAGTAGGTTTTGAACCTTGGCGTGAGTTCCCTTTTAATGAGGGTCGTCTTTGCCCAAAAGGGGTTCAACGTTATATGCAAGACAACCACCCCGACCGCCTATTGCAACCTATTAAACGCGTAGAAGGCGTGGGATTTGTACCCATTGAATGGGAAGAAGCCTATAGCACTGTAGTGAGCGAAATCAAGCGTATCCAAGAACAATATGGCAGAAACGCTTTTGCAATGCTTTCAGGCGTATCACTTTCTACTGAAAAGAGTTATTTGGTAGGAAAATTTGCCCGTGTAGCTCTTAAAACAGCCAACTTAGATTACAACGGACGCTTGTGTATGGTAAGTGCTGGGGCTGGTAACAAAAAGGCTTTCGGGATGGACAGATCGTCTAACTCATGGGCAGACCTCGCTCACGCTGAAGTGATTATTATAACAGGGGCTAATATCTCCGAATGTTTCCCTGTACTTACTTATCGTATATGGGAAGCCCGCGACAACGGGGCAAAAATCATAGTAATCGACCCACGTGTGATTCCGTTAGCTCGTACTGCCGATGTACACCTTCCGTTGCGTTCAGGTACCGATACTGCGTTGATGAGCACTATGCTAAAAGTGCTTATTGACAACGATTGGTTAGACCACGATTTTATTGATAACTATACCTCTGGCTGGGAAGAAACTGCTAAAACAGTAGAACACTGCACACTTGAATGGGGTGAAGAAATTACAGGAGTACCTAAAGAGCTCATCTACAAGGCTGCTGAGATGTGGGGAAAAGCTAAAACTTCATTCCTCGTACACGCTCGCGGTATTGAGCAACACCGCAAAGGGGTACTCAACGTATTGAGTTGTATCAACTTAGTGTTGGCTACAGGTCGTATTGGAAAACCTTACTGTGGCTATGGTACTATCACAGGGCAAGGTAACGGACAAGGAGGTCGTGAGCACGGACACAAGTGCGACCAGCTTCCTGGTAACCGCGACATCGAAAACCCTGAACACCGCCAGATAGTAGCCGATTTCTGGGGTATCCCTGAATCAGAACTACCGCGTAAAGGACTCAGTGCTTACGAGATTATTGATGCTATCAACAAAGGTGAAATCAAAGGGTTACTCTCTATCTGCTTCAACCCTATCATCTCTTTACCTAATAACAAATACGTAAAAAGTGCCTTAGAAAAACTCGAATTTTATGCAGGTATTGATTTCTTCCTCTCAGAAACATTGCGTCACGCTAACATCGTATTAGCGGGCTCTTTGCAAGAAGAAGAAGAAGGTACTACCACTACTTCAGAAGGACGTGTAGTACGTATTTCTGGAGCTGTAAACCCTCCAGGAAAAGCCAAACGCGATATCGAAATTCTTAAAGAATTAGCAAAACGCCTTGGTCAAGAAGATAAGTTTAACTTCCCTACTTCCGAGGATATATTTAATGAAATTCGCCATATTTCGAAAGGTTCGTATGCTGATTACTACGGTATTACTTACGAAAAAGTAGAAAAAAATATGGGGGTTTTCTGGCCCTGCCCAAGTCTTGATCACCCAGGTACACCACGCCTTTGGGAAGATAAGAAATTCAAAACCAATGACGGTAAGGCACACTTCAACCCTACTCCATATCAACCACCAGTAGAAGAACCCGATGCTGATTATCCAGTAGTGCTCACTACAGGGCGTGTGGTAAGTCAGTACCTCAGTGGTACTCAAACCCGCCGTATCGGTAAACTTGTAGATATCTATCCAGAGCCTCTAATGGAAATACACCCTGAATTGGCAGCTAAATACGGCATAGAAGAAGGCGACTTAGTGCGTATCACTACCCGTCGTAACTCAGCTGTATTCCCTGCTAATGTAGTGGAAACTATCCGCAAAGATTCTATTTTTGTACCTTATCACTGGTGAGGGGTAAACTCTATCAATCAGCTTACTGTGGGACTTGAAGGGCTTGACCCTATCTCCAAAATGCCTGAGTTCAAAGTATGTGCCTGCAAAATAGAAAAAACAGGTGAGAAAAAAGCTAAGGACTCAGCTGAATACGCTTATCGCAGTCGTGATGTGCTATTCGCTGAAGGCGATACCCCTATTCCTAACTAAGAGAGTAAATCTAAACTATACAAAAGAGTAAAAACAAAATTCAATGGCAGATCAATTTAAGAAATTCAACGATATGGAGTTCTTCTTGGATATGCAGCGTTGTATAGGCTGTCACTCTTGTGAGATGGCTTGTGCAGAATGCGAAACCAATGGAGAAACCTCAATGATTCATATTCACTATGTAGATAGACGTGAAACTGTGCAAACCACTGTACAGGTGTGTATGCACTGCGATGACCCTATCTGCGCTAATGTGTGTCCCGCCGATGCTATCGTAAAAGATGAATTTGGCATAGTGCACTCCGCTGATGTCTCTAAATGTATCGGCTGTGCGAACTGCGTACTCAGCTGTCCGTTTGGGGTACCTCAAATCCCCGACCAAAATGCGCTTTTGATGATGAAGTGCAATATGTGTTACGATCGTACCAGTGTAGGTTTAAAACCTATGTGTGCTACTGTTTGCCCAAGTGGTGCGCTCACTTTCGATACCAAAGAAAACGTGGCTAAAAAACGCCCTAATAGTACTCCTATTAAGAAGTTTATCTTTGGTGAAGAAGTAGTAACTACTAAAGTAAACCTAATGATGCCTAAGGGCAGTGAAGAAATAAAAGTATTCTAATTTCTAAAAAACAACATTAAACAATGGGAGACGAAAATAAAAACATACCCGATTGGAAAGCTGATTTTCCTATTTCAAAAACAGAAGCAGGCTATGTAGCACGTCGTGACTTTTTGAAAGTGATTACCCTTTTCTCAGGTATTATGGCGGTAGCAAGTGTATTTATTCCTGTGTTCAACTTTTTTCATAAAAGAAAACAAATCAAGGATTATTTTGTGTGCAATACCTCAGAATTGGCAATAGGCGGACAAAAAACATTCTATGTTGATGGTGATCATAGAAACCCTTATATGCTCATTCGCTTAGCTGAGAACGATTGGCGCGTGTACGAACAAAAATGTACTCACTTATCTTGTGCTGTGATTTATGACCACGAGCACCAAATGATAGAGTGCCCTTGCCACCACGGATTTTTTGATGCCAAAGATGGTAAGGTATTACAAGGTCCTCCACCACGCCCACTACCTCAATTGGGTGTGGTAATTAAAGACAACAAAATATTTGTGGAAGATTACACTTATGAAAAGCAAATCAATCACAAAGCACATTCTTAAGTATTTAATAATTAATAATTAACAAATTATGGCAATCAGAAAGAAACCCATATCAAAAGTGACCACACGTGTCAATGATATGTTAGTATTCATTATCGCTATTTACATTTTGCTCACAGGCTTACAAATGTGGCTTTTGTTTGGTAGTATCAACAAAGCCTTGTACTTGTACAACACCGAGATTGATGTAATGCCTTTTGCTACTTGGTCGGCTATTGGTTCAGTAGTGATTTTTGCTTGCTTGCTCTTCTTCCTCCGCTATATCCCACTTATCAAAACGGGTAAACTATTGAAAGGCAACGAAAAAGAGGAAGAATATGAGTACTAATCTAATCGATTCATTCGGACGAAAACATACCTATTTGCGGCTATCCATAACGGATAGCTGCAATTTTCGTTGTTTATACTGTATGCCTGATGAACCTTTCAGCAGTAGTTCTTCTTCTAAACTGATGAGTAGTGATGAAATCTTTGGCATCTCTAAAATTTTCACAGAACAATTCGGTATTTCTAAAATTCGCATTACGGGGGGCGAACCCTTAGTGCGACACGATTTTGCTGAAATTATCGAAAAATTAGCAACCCTTCAGGTCTCCTTAGGAGTTACTACCAATGGGGTATTGTTAGACAAATACTTCTCACTATTGCAACAAAACCAAGTACAACTCTTAAACATCAGTATTGATTCGTTAGACAGCGAGCGCTTCAAGCAGATTACTAAACGCGACCTATTGCCTCAAGTGTGGAACAATATAATGCAGAGTATCAGCTTAGGGTTTAAAGTGAAACTCAATGCAGTGATTATGAAAGGGGTGAATGACGATGAGCTTCTTTCGCTGGCAATGCTCTCTCACAACTATCCTATTGAAATGCGTTTTATAGAGTTTATGCCTTTCTACGGCAATTCTTGGGAAAAAGGCAAAGTGATGCCAATAAACGAAATGCTTCAGGTTATTGAACGAGAATACTCTTGTATCAAGCTCCACGACGACAAACACGATACATCGCGTAAGTACAAACTCTCCGAGGATAGCAAAGGCTGTTTTGGCTTTATCACTACAATGAGCAACGCTTTTTGCGGTGGTTGCAATCGCATAAGGCTCACTTCTGATGGCAAGATGAAAAACTGCCTCTTTGGTGCGGAAGAATTTGATTTACTGAGTCTTTATAGAGCAGGTGAAGATATAGGCAACCTTATAAAAGAAGGCGTATGGCGCAAGCACAAAGAAAAAGGTGGTCAGTTTACTGAGATGAATACTGTTGATAACAGTAAAATTATCAACCGCAGTATGATAAAAATAGGAGGCTGATTTTTTTTGATTAACGAAATGCTTTTTTATACATAACGTAAAAACCACTCTGATATGAAACATCTTTTTAAAACACTTTCCACACTACTATTATTGTTATTCGTTCATACGCACTCATTTGCTGCCGATAAAATTACGGTAGCCGCCGCAGCTAATTTGCGTTACGTATTAGAAGAACTGAAACAACAATACGTAAAATCACACAAAGGCACCCAAATAGATATCGTTTTTGGTGCCTCGGGTACACTTACTCAACAAATAGTGAATGGCGCTAACTTTGACCTCTTTTTAGCGGCTAATACTAATTTTCCTGAAGAAGTAATCAATCAAGGTTTTGGTCACGGCAAATCGGTGGTGTATTGCTATGGCAAAGTTGCTTTTTGGAGTATGACTCTCAATGTAAAAAAAGGGATTAAAGCTACTTTAGAGAATCCCAAAGTAACCCGTATAGCCATTGCAAATCCTAAATTAGCTCCTTACGGCAAAAATGCGGTAGAAACCTTGCAAAAATTAGGTTTATACAAAAATATCGAATCTAAAATAGTATGGGGCGAGAATATCAATCAAACAGCACATTTTGTCTCTACGGGCAATGCCCAAGTGGGATTTGTAGCGCTTTCTACTATTTTAGCGCCTGAAATGAAAGGTAAGCAAGGTAATTATTATGTGCTAAATAATGAAGAATGCGCCCCTATTGCACAAGCAGGGGTAGTCATCAAAAATAAAAATACAGTTCTTGCACAAGCCTTTTTAGATTATTTGCTAAGTGACAAAGCAAAACCTATTTGGAAAAAACACGGTTACGAATTAAAATAATGGAAGAATTTGTAAAAACCTTATTACTAACGGGTAAAATGGCAGTAATCACTACTGCCGTTTTATTCGTTTTTAGTTTGCCTATCGCTTATTGGTTAGCTTATAGCAAGTTTAAGGGGAAAGTGATATTCGAGGCTTTGGTATGTATGCCTATGGTGCTCCCACCTACCGTATTAGGTTATTATTTTCTATTGCTCATCAGCCCTACACGAGGGTTTGGAAAGTTTTTAAACGAAACCTTTAATATTCAACTCGCTTTCACTTTCGAGGGGATTGTAATAGCTAGTATCATCGCCAATCTACCTTTTATGATTCAGCCTCTGCAAAACGGCTTCTCTGCTTTACCCAAAAGTTTCAAAGAGGCGGCTTACACCTTAGGCAAAAGCCGATGGACAACCTTCTGGCGAGTGTTATTACCTAATATCAAACCTTCTATCATCACAGGGTTAGCTCTCACCTTTGCCCATTGTATTGGCGAGTTTGGCATTGTACTGATGATTGGCGGTAGCATTCCTCACGAAACTAAAGTAGCTTCTATCGAACTCTACGACCAAGTGCAAGCTCTCAATTATGATCTTGCTAACCAATATGCTCTAATACTATTTGCTATTTCGTTTATCTTGCTGATGATTATTTTCAGCATCAATAAAAAGAAAACACTCTTCTAATGATTACAATTGATATATCTCATACACTCTACACTTCCAACGGCATCACCGATTTATTGATACAAAAAACGTTTCACGAAGGCGATTTAGTATTCTTATCGGGAGCTTCAGGGATAGGTAAAACTACTTTTTTTCGTATCTTGGCAGGATTGGTAAAACCCGATTACGGCTACCTCCGCATAGGTGATAAAATATTACTACGCACTGAAAAAGACATCAATCTGCCACCTCAACAGCGCGATATTGCCCTAATGTTTCAAGATTATGCGCTCTTCCCTAATATGACTGTTTGGGAAAACATCGCCTTTGCCCAAAAAGAAAAAGACCCTACTTATATCACCCGCTTGTTAGACGCTTTTCAAATAACGACTCTCAAAGACCGAAAAGTAACACAACTATCGGGGGGACAGCAACAACGGGTGGCTTTAGCGCGTACTTTGGCTCAAAAGGCTTCCATTACTTTGCTTGATGAACCTCTCTCATCGGTAGATGCTACAATGAAAGCCCTGATGAAACAAGAAATTCTCAATTTCCACAAAGAGACCCAAAGCACCGTGTTTGTTATCAGTCATCAACCTGAAGATTTTCAGGCAGAAGCCGATACTATTATAACATTATAAACATCTTCCTAAACTTTAAGAGGAATATCTAAAGGAATAATCTGTTTTTTTGAGAGGATTTCTACGTATTGTCCTACAGTGAAAAGCATAGGGCGCTTCATATCTATAGCGCGAAGTGTTTGTTCTACTTTTGCCAGAGTAGTCATTACTGAGGTTTGATCTTTTGCCGAAATGCGTGAGGTTACAGCTACAGGCATATCTGCTGAAACTCCTGCCGATGTGATAATTGTTACTATTTCGGCTATACAATCGGTGTTGGCAAAGTAGATGTGAATGGTACTACCGTATTTCAAGGTATTTGCCAATTCTTTCAGCAGTTGATGATTCTTCTCATTGTTGTGATACACAAAATTTACCGATACATCACTTTCTTCCATTTCGGTAGTAGGTATCGCAAAAATATTAATAGCAGCACACGATGCTGTAATCCCTGGTATCATAACAAAGTCAATTCCATTAGCTTTTAAGGCACGCGCTTCTTTTCCTCCTCCGTTGAACATCAGGGCATCACCAGGTTTTAAGCGACATACTTTCTTCCCCATATCATAATGCTTTTTCATTTCATTGAGCATTGCTGTGGGATCTATCTTCTTATCAATAGCTTTAATTTCAGCTTTGAAGTTAAATTCTTTTAGCAAACTGTCGTCGGGCATACAATCAAACAGGATGACATCAGCCTCATCAAGGGCTTTTTTAGCTGCCAAAGTAAGTAGTTGTGGGTTGCCTGGTCCCATACCGATAATTGTAATAGGGTATTTCATTTTTTCAATATTTTAATGGTTTAAAGTATAGGGGAAACACACTTTGCGCCCCTCTATATCAATGATTTTCATATCTATATCATAAAGACTTTTCAAAAGTGCTTCACTCATCACCTCCTCAGGAGTGCCCGTTACAGCAAGTCTTCCGTTTTTCACTACCGTAACCTTAGAATTGCACAAAAAAACGTGGTCGGGGTTGTGAGTAGAGAGCACAATGCCTATATGTTTGTTCTGCAATGATTTAATCTGCTGAATTACTTTTATTTGGTTACCAAAATCAAGTGCCGAAGTAGGCTCATCCATCACGATATACTCAGGTTCTTGTGTGAGGGCGCGTGCGATAATGGTGAGCTGTTGTTCCCCACCACTCATCTGCGAAAACACTTTGTCTTTCAGCGATAGAATACCTATTTGAGCCATTGTTTCAGTAGCAATTTCTTTATCTTTTTTAGAGGGAAATCCAAAATAGGGCAAGTGTGGCGTACGCCCAAAGAGCACCACTTCAAAGGCGGTAAAACTAAAGTCAATCTTCCGCGCTTGGGGAATATAGGCTATTTTCTTAGCATTTTCTTGTTTTTTGCTGAAATCAAAAGGTTGGTCGTCCAATAATATCTCTCCAGATAACTTCGGCAAAAGTCCTAATAAGGTTTTGAAAAGGGTTGTTTTTCCTGAACCATTTTTGCCCAATACGCACAGTATTTCTCCTTTGTTCACCGATAGATTTACATCGCTGAGCACTGGGTTTTGGTAGCCTATCGTTAGATTATTAGTGATTATTCCCATAAGTTGCGTTTGCTTTTTACCGATTTTAACACAAAGAAAAAGATAGGAGCTCCTATGATAGAGGCAATGATGCCCAAGGGGATTTCTAAGGCTGAAATAGTGCGTGAGAGTAGGTCGATGAGCAGTAAGAACATTCCTCCTAAAATAAATGCCGATGGTAGCAACCAGCGGTTATCCGAGCCTATGAGAAAACGCGCAATATGAGGCACTACCAGCCCTATCCAGCCTATGAGTCCCGTGATTGAAACTACGGTAGCGGTGAGCAATGTCGCCGATAAAATAACAATAAATCGCAATCGCGATACTTGCACCCCCATACTGCTGGCTTCATCTTCACCAAACGACAGCACATTCAGTTTCCACGACGAGAGGTAAAGCGGAATGATAGCCAATAGCACGATAGGGGCGACTATCATTATTTGTTCATTGGTGATATTGGTAAGACTTCCCATCAGCCAAAAAGTGATATCGGGGAGTTTGTATTCGGCATCGGCAAGGTATTTGGTTAGCGAGATAAAAGCCCCAAACATAGAGCCTGTGATAATACCCGAAAGCAAGAGTACCAGTGTTTGGTTGTGCAACTTGCTGATACTTCGGCTCAAGGCTAAAGCTATGAATACAGCGGTTAAACCAAATGCAAAAGCCGAAAGCTGTATGCCCAGCATACTTAGCGAAAAGAGTATGGCTACTGAGGCTCCAAATCCTGCTCCTGAACTCACTCCTAATATATCGGGACTAATCAGTGGGTTTTTGAACATTCCTTGATAGGCTACCCCTGATACTGCCAAGGCGCCACCTACCAATACAGCCCCCAGCACACGCGGTAAGCGCACTTCTAAAAGTAGCAAAGCGGTGTGTTCATCAACGGCTGCTTTAGAGAAGATAAATTTTATAATGTCGCCAATAGGCAGAGGATATCGCCCTACACTCAGCGCTATCAAGCAAAGCCCTATCAGGCATAATAACTGAATGACCAACAGAGCGTTGCGTTTATGTAATGTTTTTAAAATCATTATTCAAATCTATTGTCTGATTTTAGAATTTCAGAAGTGAACTTTTTGCCCTCTAACCAGCCATTGCGCACTTCTGTACGATCATCAAAATAAGAATAATAGGGTTTGATATCCAATAACGGACTTCCATTGAGCATATCTACTCCGCAAAAATAAATCGTATTCCCTTCAATACGTTCTAAATTAACAATTGACATACCAATGCGGTTAGGGCGTTTAGGCGAACGCGTTGCAAAAACTCCGTGAGATACAGTATCCATAAAGGGCACTACCTCCAGCGCATAGCCCTCTACCTTGTGAAGCAAAAAGAGAAGAATGATATGTGAGAAGCCTTCTAAATCTTTTAATCCTTTCGCAAATTCCTCATAAATAATAGCTTTCCCTTGCGTATGAGCTACTACTGAAGGCTGTATAGGCATATTGGCAACTGCTTCAAAAGGTGTTTCAAGATACCCTATAGGAGTGATTGTAATGTTCATAAGTAAAAAATAAAGTGCAAAGATAATAGTTTTGTCAAAAAAAACATAACGAATTTTCTAAAATATAATATAGAGTTCGTTTTTTTTCGTACATTTGTGCCGTGAATAAAGCAATAACTATGAATGATGTAGTGCTTCAAGGAAGTATTACCAAATATGTAAAACGATTACTATTAGATAAAATAATTGATGATACTCCTCTACAAGCTCCTAAAGGCAGTGTGATTTTTAAAGAAAATGAGCATATAAAAGGTGTGTTTTACTTAATAGAAGGCGTTTGTAAAACGAGTAAATTGAGCCCAACAGGCAAAAATCACATCATCCGATTGACGAAAAAAGGAGAACTTCTCGGGCTGCGCAGCGTAATGAGCCAAAATACTACTAACCTGATGGCTACTGCTCTCACCGATGTACAATACTATATAATCCCAAAAGAATACATTCTCTCTGCATTTAGCGAAAACCCCTCTTTTGTAATGGAACTTGCTAAAATAGTGAGTGATGAGTTGAGAAAATCGGATAATCAAATAGTGGATATGGTGCATAAGCGTGTGAAACAGCGTTTAGCCGAAACCTTATGTTTGTTAGAAAACACTTTTGGCACTGATGCGCAAGGTTATATTGCTTCTCCTTTGGTGCGTGAAGAAATTGCTAACTTGGTGGGCACCGCTACCGAGTCGCTTATTCGCACCCTTTCTGATTTTGCCAAAGATGGCATTGTAGAACTCAAAGGCAAACACATCAGGATTGCCAACCGCAACCTTTTAAAGAAAATACACGGATAGAATGACGCGTTATACTCGACAAATACAACTCATTGGAAGTGAGAACCAAGCTAAATTACACCGCGCCAGAGTGTTGGTTGTAGGGGTAGGAGGCTTGGGTTGCCCTGTGCTGGAACTGCTTTGCTCGGCGGGGATAGGCACGCTGGGTTTGGTAGATTTTGACAAGGTGGAGCTTCACAACTTGCACCGCCAGTTTCTGTTTGCCGAAAAAGATGTGCAACAACTGAAAACAGCAGTTGCTGTAGAGCGACTGCAAGCGCGCAACAGTGACACTATTTTCAGAACATATCCTTATAGCCTTAGCACTCAGAATGTATTTGCTATTATCGATGGCTATGATATAGTGGTGGATTGCACTGACAATTTTACAGTGCGCTATCTGCTATCGGACGCTTGTGCTATTATGGGTACCCCCTTAGTATATGGAGCGCTGTATCACTACGAAGGGCAGGTGAGTGTGTTCAACGTTAAGAAAGATGGTTATACGACTACTTACCGCGACCTCTTCCCTACCCCACCGCAACCTGAGGAAGTACCGACGTGCAATGAGGCGGGTATCTTACCCACCGTTTCATCGATGATAGGGCATTTGCAAGCCAATGAGGTACTGAAACTGCTCTTAGGCAAGGTAGATGATTGCCTTGTGCATACCCTTCTGTTATTCAATACACAAACTTATCAACTTACTAAAATCAAATATTGTAAAATGAATACTTCATCCCCACAAACCCCTAAAGAAGTAGAGGGGTATAACTATCCTGCTTTTTGTCATCAAACAGAAGGCGAAGAACTTCACAGCGTAGAGGATTTGCAAGCGTTTTTGGCACAAGAAAACAGTGTGTTAGTAGATGTGCGCGAAGCTGATGAAATGCCTAAAATCAACTTGTTTAAGGCATTGGAATTGCCTCTTTCTGAACTTCCTACGCAATGGGAGCAACTGAAAACATACGACCATATTTGCTTTGTGTGTGTAGCGGGCGTACGCAGTATGAAGGCGCTCCGTTTTGCCAAAGAAGTATTGGCTGAGAAAGATTTGAAGAGTTTTAAACTTGGGTTTTCTTCTTTAGTAAAATAAAAATTAAAGTATCAAAGTATTTTCATATATTTGCACTCTGAAAATTAATGTATTATGGAATTATTTAAGGGACAAAGCCCCTTAGAGTTTACTGAACGCTTTAAAACAGACTTAGATTGCGAAGAATATCTAGCTTCTTTAAAGTGGGAAAAAGGGTATTGTTGCCGTAAATGTGGACATACAAAATACCAAGTTCGCAAAGATCTTTCACGTACTTGTAATATCTGTGGAGATACAGAAAGTCCTACAGCTGGAACACTATTTCATAGACTAAAATTTGGGTTACGTAAAGCATTTTTTATATGTTTTGAAATGACAACTACAACTAAAGGGTTATCAGCCTCACAAGTTGCTCGCCGTTATGAAATTAGTCGACAAACAGCACATTATTTTATGCAAAAAGTCCGTGAAGCTATGAAACAAAATGAATGATAGCGTTTAGGTTGATGAATTTACCATAGGAGGAAAAGAGGAAGGAAATACACCAAGAAAAGTCTTGGATACGAGGTATATATTCTTGGGTTTCAGAATTTAACATAGACCGCTATTTAGCGGAATACAGTTTTAGAATCAATCACTCACAGAGCAAAGAGACTATCTTTAACAAATTAATGAAAAGAATTGTAGAGCGTTCTCCCGTTTCCCAAAGTCAATTAGTATGTAGCTAAATAGACACCTCAAAAAATATTTAATCCACGAAGGATTTTCGTATGAATTTAAATTATAACTTATGAAAAAAATACATTTATTAACTATAATTATTTTAACATTTTTAAGTTGTAAAGAAATAATAAAAATGGAAAAAATAGCAAATTTATATAAAGAAGTTAAATATCATGAGCAAGCTATTAGTTATCAAGCAGAGTATTTTATAGGAGGTTGTAATTTTGAAATACTAATTAATGGCTTCCCTATTGAGAGATATTATGGATTGGGAAATGGTGCCTTAAGCGCAAGTGTCCCCATAAATACAGAAATTTTAAAGAGTGGTTTACAATCTTGGAAAATTAGAATTTTTCCTATACACATCAATGGAATTCCACAAAAAATGATAGAAGGAGGGGCAAGAGTCCAATTAAAAATACAAGCTATTCGTTTTAAAGATAATGGAGATATTGAAAAGATTTCTACACCTGTGATAGATTTCGAAGTTCCACTAAAAAAAGAAAAAGAAACAGGAAAAAATATATTTGTAGATATGGGAAAACCTTATGTAGAATATTGTGGAACATTTCAGGCTAATGTCCCATATCAATTAAAAGGATGGCAAGATGGAGAAAAATTTGATTTATCTGATAGCTTAAATCTAAAAAAAGAAGTTCTAAACAAGTTTAATGAACTTAGAAATATGATTATCAATAAAGAAGAAAATAAATTTGAAGAGAGTATTTTATATAAAGAAAAAGAAGTAGCTCAAGCTTTATTTATGACAGAAAAAGAAAGTAAGGATATTGCAAAATTTTATACAGCTGCATTTGATGGAACTCTACAGAATTTTAATATGACTTCAATTGATAATGAAGAGTTGGTTTATTATTGTGAAGATAGAGTAGTCACATTATTATTTACAGCAATGAAATGTCCTCGTTGTAAAGGAGAGCCTGTACTAGTAGGAAGATATGAAGAGGAAAATAGAAAAAAAGTAAGAATCTTCCCTATATATTTATATCGCCCAAAAGGTAAAAAAGAATTAGAAGTTATAAGATAAATGAAAGGCACTTACTACAAAACCCCCATAGACTTCAAGGCACTGATAGAGAAGCGCGACCTTGCCAAGACCACCTTAGAGACCTTCATTGACCAGCAACTCTTCCTACTGGCTACCACAGCTTGGGGAGAGTGCAAGTTTGATGAATTTTCCATAGGAGGAAAAGAGGAAGGAAAACAAGGTAGAAGCTATGACACAAAGAAAAAGAAAGTTCTTTGTGCAATGGAACTTACTGACCGAGGCAAAGTAAAGCGCTTTTACGCACTAAAAATACCTGATTTTTCCTCAAAATCATTACGAACAATATTTGACAAACATATTAGTAAAACAGCACAAGTTACTACTGACCAGTGGAAAGGATATAAACCTATAAAAGACTTTAATATAACTCAAATTTCTAGTAATGATGGGAAGAATTTTCCTACATTACATAAGGTAATACATCAAGTAAAGTCTTGGATACGAGGTATATATTCTTGGGTTTCAGAGTTTAATATAGACCGCTATTTAGCTGAGTATAGTTTTAGAATTAATCGTTCACAAAATAAAGATACTATCTTTAACAAATTAATGAAAAGAATTGTAGAACCTTCTCCCGTTTCCCAAAGTCAATTAGTATGTAGCTAAATAGACACCTCAAAATAAAAAAATCATCATTATGAAAAATATCTTTAAACAAGGGGCGCTCTCCCCTACTCTTGTGGCTGAGAGTATTGCTAAACATCAAGTAAAAACGCAGATTGGTGGGCATAGCATCTTTTTAGGTCAGGTGCGTGCTGATGTGATAGACGGCAAAACGGTGTCGGCTATTGAGTTTACGGCTTATGAGGCAATGGCGAATGAGAAAGCTGCTGAGATACGCGAGGAAATAATAGTAAAATACGGTTTGTCGTGTGCGCATATCCACCATTCACTTGGAGAGATAAAGTCAGGTGAATTGTGTTTTTTTGTCTTTACCTCAGCGCCCCATCGCAAGGCAGCTATACAGGCTTGTGATGAGATGGTAGACCGCATCAAGAAAGAAGTGCCTATCTTTGGGAAAGAACTCTTTGAAGAAGGTGGGCATCAATGGAAGGAAAACAAGTAACAATTAATAATTAACAATTAACAATTAATAAAGTGGTAAACATTACTCATAAAAGTAATACCCTGCGGCAAGCGATTGCGACTGCAGTGGTGGCAGTAAGTTCGGAAGCGACGATTGCTGCTATAAAAAATAACCAAGTGCCTAAAGGCAATGTGTTTGAAATGAGCAAAACAGCGGGACTTTTCGCTGCTAAACGCACTAGCGATATGATTCCTGACTGCCACCCACTGCCCATTGAATATACACATATCAGTTTTGAGGTAAAGGAATTGGAAATTCATATTTTTGTAGAAGTACACACTATCTACAAAACAGGTGTGGAAGTGGAAGCGATGCACGCCGCCTCGGTAGTAGCTCTTACGCTCTATGATATGCTAAAACCTATCGACAAGGGAATTGAAATTCGCAATATCCGTTTGGTTGAGAAGAAAGGAGGCAAAACAGACTACAAGGAGGCTGCTGAAGGACTTACCGCAGCAGTGATTGTATGCTCCGACAGTATTTTTGCGGGCAAGAAAGAAGACAAAGCAGGCAAAGCAATTATAACGCATTTAGAGCGTTATGCCATTCCTGCTACTTATACTATTATCGCTGATGAAATAGCTGATATACAAAGTAACATAAAAAAAGCGGTAGACGCGGGTACTTCTTTGGTACTTATCACAGGAGGTACAGGGCTCTCACCTCGCGATGTTACTCCAGAAGCTGTACGCCCACTATTAGACCGCGAAATCGACGGTATTGCAGAAACTTTGCGAAATTACGGACAAGACCGTACGCCTTATGCTATGCTTTCACGCAGTGTGGCGGGGACTATAGGCAATACTTTGGTGATAGCTCTTCCAGGATCTACCAAAGGTGCAAGTGAGTCGATGGATGCTCTTTTCCCTGCAGTATTACATATTTTTAAAGTATTGAAGGGGGGGAGACACGAATAGTTAATGATTAATGGTGAAGTGATATTAAACATTAACCTCCTGAATAGGGTGGTAATAGTGCCAATTGAGCATCGGGGGGGATTGTTGCCTCATCGGGGGCTTTTTGGTTATTGACCACCACAAAGTACGTCATTGTACTGAGGGCAGGAAAGGCTGTATGTAGCTGGGCTTTTAGTTCGGCTACTGTTTTTTTAGTGAAGTCGGTGGTGTAGGTATTGGTACCTAAGATTTCGGTTAGTTTACCGAATACTTGAATTGTTATCATTGTTATTTGTTTGTAATATAGGGTTGTGCGCTTATGATGTCTCGGGTTTCTATGTAATCCATATCATAATGATAGAATTTCTTGAAGAACTCTTGGGTGATAGGCACTAAATCGGCTTTGAAATAATTAGGATAGGTAAGGCTTGCAAGCCATATACTACCCATCACACGACCGAGCCCAGGGGGACGGTCGATCCAGCCAAAAGGACGCCAAGGCACTTGGTACACTTGATTTTCTTTTACGGCACGCAATTGTTGCCATATCTTCTCTTGGCGAATGGCTTTATAACTGTACAAATCATCAAAATTACCAGACCATACTAATATCATATCGGGATTCCAATTGTATATCTGCTCGATAGAAACATTAGTTTTCCCTTTGCCAGGGAGGAGTTCTACCTCGGCGATATTCTTCCCACCTGTATAATTAATAAGGTAGCTGTGCAATGAGGTAGGGGGCTCAGTTTGCAGTCCGTTCATACCCTCGGCATAGTAGATAGTTTTGCGTTCATTCGCGGGGATGGTAGCTACTATTTTAGGAATAGAATAACAATATTTTTCTATAAAAGCATTCAGCTCTTTAGCTTTTTCTTCTTTATGCAAGAGCGTTCCTAAAAGGCTAATAGCCTCAGTATATTGCTGGAATTCACCACTGAAAAGCACTACGGGATTTTTAGTTTTCTGCTGGAGTGCATTGGCTTTTTCAGTTTCTTTGGCGCGCTCGGTATCGTTTTGCAAGGAAACAGTAAAGAGAATTACATCGGGGTGTAGCTTTATAATTTCTTCGATAGGCGAACCCGTTACATAAGGTTTACCTTCATAGAAGCCTTTTTTGAGGTATTTCTTTTCTGATTCGTTGTAGTTAAAGACTCTATTGACAGGTAACAAGGTATCGAGTGCATAGATGAGATGCACTGATGAACGGTCAATAAAAGCATGGTTTATCTGCTTAGGCACAGAGACTTTGCGCCCTGCCATATCGGTGATAGTTACTTTTTCAGCTGTATTAGCTTGCTTTTTAGGAGTATTGTCGCAAGCTGAAAGGAGGAAAGCGATGAGTATAGGGAATAAATACTTCATTTAATGAATGATAATTTGTTTGAAAGGTGCAAATATAGAAAAAAAATGCTTTAATCGTATATAATACCAATCAAGGGTTAAATTAATTTGTTGATTATAAACCTCCCCCCCTAATTCACTTACTCAGCAATTGCCGACAAGCCTCGAAAGGGGGAGATGCGATGCAAAAGCGATAACATTCTGTTAATCAGTGATTATTATTTTTCAACTCTTGATTCATATATAGACAAAGCCTATTAATAGTCAAACAAAAATAGATTGCTAATAGGCTTACTTTTAAGAGCAATCAACTTTAGCAAAGTGTAGCGATGTAAAATTTACAAACCGAATTTAATTAATTTTTCTTTTTACCACCGCCTTTGTTGCCACCGTTGTTACCATTATTACCTTTGTTGTTGGCTGTGATTACTTTTACACCTATTTCTTTAGTTTGCTGGGTGTAATTATCGGTTATTACTATAGTTGTAGTACCTGTTTCGATGGCTTTGATCTCTACACTCATTTTTTTGAGTGAAGCAGTAGCTACCGATTCATTAAGAGATTTGATACTATAATCACTACTACCTGAAACAATAGTGATACTTGTAGGGGCTACATCTTTATTGCCTTTACCTCCTCCTTTGTTACCACCTTGTCCTTTACCTCCTTGTTTATTGCCACCTTGACCTTTGCCACCACCTTTATTATCTTCTTTTTTAGTAGCCTCGGGGAAGGTTTTTCCTTTTTCGAGTGTAAGGGTTACATTTTTGGTATTTGCCTCATCAGTACTCAATTTGAGAGGAAGATTAGGCAAGGCATTTTCATCGGTTTTTTCGCAAGCTGTAGTTAGGGCTATACTAACAGCCACTAATGATAGGTATTTAAAAAATCTTTTCATTTGATATATAATAGTGTTTAAGAGTTTGCTTAGGAAAAATGCTTTGATAGATGCCCTACCAAAGCATTTCTATTAAGAGTAAAAACAAAATTTAGAAGTTATAGGATACTCCTGTGATAAAATTACGACCTGCTTGTGGCCAGCCATAAGCCCAGTAGTAATCTCTGTCTAAAAGGTTATTCACCCCAAAATTGAAGTCTAATCCTTTGTAAAGTTTTACATTGAGTTTAGCATTTACCAAAGTAAAATCGGGGGCTTCATCACCTTGGCTGTTGAGATAACGTTTGCCGTAAGTTTCAGTATTTACGTGTAGTTGAGTTTTAATTTCGGGCACTGAAATAGTCGCAAAACCTACCAATTTGTATTTAGGAACATTAGTGAATTTCAAATCGCTGTTTTTGGTTTTGTCTTTCATTTCAATAAAGCTATAGTTAGCCCCTAAAGTGAGGTATTTTATAGGAGCATATCCTACACCTGCTTCAAAACCTTGGTAGAGAGCTTTACCCAGATTGGTATTATAAATTATATTTCTGCCACTATTGTCTACCCCTACAGTGAGTTCGTAGATAGCGTTGCTTACATCGTTGATAAAGCCAGAAACTTCGTATTGCAATTTGTTATCTAAGACTTTACCTGTGTAGTTGAGGTCGTAAGCAATAGTGTATTCAGATTTTAAATCGGGGTTAGGCACTTGACCGCCAAACCTGCTTGAATAGCGTTCTTTTTGAGAAGCAAAGCGAGAGCGTTTAGAAGCTGAAAGGGTAATTTGGTGGTTTTCGAGAGGTTTAAATACGAGTCCGCCTTTGAAATCGAAAGCGTTGTCGCTACCTGTTGGAAAATCGTATAAAGTATTGCGTGCGCCAGTGAGGTAGTGTGTACCGTACTCTTGTGCTAAGATATTTTCGCGTTGGTTGTAAGATGCTCCTACTACCACATTGAGCCAATCGGTGAGGGTAACAACATCTTCTAACCCTACATAAAGGGTATTATCTTTATAAGACTGTTCGGGTTCTCCTGCTTTGAACATTTGCCCAGTGAGAGCATTGGTAGCTACTTCGGCATTGTGTTCTTTGTGGTGATCGTATTTTTCGTTGATAGTAAGCGTAATAGCGTTGCGATTGAGTGCTTTAGAACTGAAAGTGAGGATACCACCCAATGAATAATCGTCGTAAATACTACGGAAAGAAGAATTACGGTTCATAATAGTATAGGTATCATCGTCATACTGGCGCATTTCGTTGTAATATTTGTCGTAATACCCAGTGAAGTTCATAAAAGTCTCACGTGCTATTTTGGTTTTTGTTTTAGCGTATAGACTTGTTTTGTTGTAGATAGGGTAATCGCGCCAACTGCTATTACCTGCAGTATATACATTAGGAGAAATGTTTTTATTAGCTTGTTGGTTTACAAAACCTAAAGCGTATTCATCGGTTTCATTTGGCGTATAACCTATTTTGGCGTTTATCTTCTTGTCGAAAGCCTCAGAGCTATGGCGTTTGCCAGCTTCTTGGTATTGTGTAGGATTGAAGTTATTGGAGAGCACGAAGTTTTCTAGTTTGTTGAAGGAACCCGATACCATAGCGTAGAATTTATCTTGGCGTGTACCTACATTCAAGCCAGTGAAATAAGAGTTTACGCCAGCACCATCGGCGAAACCAACACCAGAAGTACCATTGATATCCAATTCTTTTTGAGGGGTACGCGATACGATATTCACAGCACCTCCCATAGCGTTAGCCCCATATTTTACGGATACTAATCCTTTCTCTACAGAGATGCTTCCCAAGTCGTAAGTAAGGAAGCGACTGAGGTCGAAATTACCGTCATAAGGAGCATAGATAGGAATACCGTCGTAATACACAGGGGTACGACGGTTGTCGAACCCACGCACTAATATAGAACCTTCATTACGAGCACCAAATTGAGTGATACTCACGCCAGTAAGCAAGTTAAGCGCTTCTACCACATTGGTTTTGTTGTTGTTTTGAAGGTCGGTAGCTTTAAGTTTTTGTATAGGAACTACAGATACTTTTTCAGTCGGTTTTCCTAAAATGGTAACCTCTTGAAGGTCGTAATATTTTTCAGGAAGAGAATCTTTTTCCTGAGCTTGAATAGCAGCTGCTGAAAGCAAAGTTAAAGCAAAAGCCCAATATTTGTTTTTCATTTCTTTATAGTTAGTTTGCTATTAAATATAAAAACGTTATGTATTATAAAGCATAACGAAAGCTAAAAAAATATAGTTGTCTTTTCGGGGGCAAAAGTAGTAATCGTTTTTCAATTAACCAAATAAAGTAGTTTTTTAAATTTGCTAATTTGCTAATTATACACTACCTTTGCCGCCAACTATTATCTAATTATAATAAGATGGTTACAACAAATCAAGCCAAAGACCTCATTGAAGCTCATATAGAAACTACAAATATTATAGAAGTTCCTCTTATGGACGCCTTAGGGGGATACTTAGCTGAACACGTGTTTTCACCTATAAATATACCTTCTTTTTCTAATTCAGCAATGGATGGTTATGCCTTTAGGTATATTGATACACTCACTACCGATACTTTCAAGATTGTAGGAGAAGTAGCTGCAGGCAAAAATTCGTCTGTAAATATAGGCTTTGGAGAGGCTGTGCGTATCTTTACGGGGGCAAAAATTCCTGCAGGGGTAGATACTGTGATAATGCAAGAGGTAGTAACTCGCGAAGGAGACCATATTCGCTTTGATAAAAACCACCTTAAAAAAGGTCAAAATATCCGTTTAGAAGGAGAACAAACCAAAACGGGAGACCTTGTATTACACGAACATACATACTTGAATGCCGCTACAATAGGTTTTTTAAGCAGTATGGGAATTGACCGCGTGAAAATATTTGCTAAACCTACTATTGGACTTCTCTACACGGGAGATGAATTAGTAGAAATCGGCGAACCTCTTAGCGAGGGTAAAATATATAATTCTAATACTTATTTTTTGCAAGCTGCTTTAGCTGAAATAGGCTTGCAGTTCCAATTTATCAAACATATTCCTGATAATCAATCTGATACTCAAAAAGCTATTGCCGAAGCCTTAGAACAAGTAGACATCTTGTTACTCACAGGAGGGATATCAGTAGGTGATTACGACTTTGTTTTATCTTCATTACAAAATATTGGGGTAGATGAACTTTTCTATAAAGTACAACAAAAACCTGGTAAACCGCTTTATTTTGGCAAATATGGCACTAAAAGTGTGTTTGCGCTTCCTGGTAATCCAGCTTCGGTATTCACGTGTTATCATTTATATGTAAAACCTTTTTTATTAGGCTGTTACGGTAGAAATAACTTCCGCAAAGAAATGGATTATGCAACCATCACCCACGATTATCCGCGTGCAAAGGCTGAGTTCACTCAGTATCTTAAAGCCTATGTAGATAAAGCTAAAGTAATGGTGTTACACTCTCAAGAATCACATAAATTAGACACTCTTCCTCTAACGAATTGTATCATAGAGTTCCCAGCAGGAAAAGCTTCATTCACTCAAGACGAAAAAGTAAAAATATGGAGAATATAACTATCAATGGACATATTTGGTTTCAAACCGCTTCTGGCTTACGTATAGGCGAAGGCAGAGCTAAATTATTAGAAGAAATAGAAAATTCAGGTTCTATTTCCGAAGCGGCACGTAAACTTGAAATCCCTTATCGCCGCGCGTGGGGAATGATTAAGGATATGAACACTAATGCTAAAGAGAGTTTGGTAATCAAAGAAGTAGGAGGTAAAGACGGAGGTAGAAGTATACTTACAGAAGAAGGGAAAAGAATCGTCGCCTTATTCAAAAAAATTAATAAGTGCTTTAAAGAATTTTCTGAAGATGAAAGCAGTCGTATTAGCGGGGGGGAAAAGTAGCCGAATGGGGCAAGACAAAGCCCTAATTCTCTTTAATGAAAAACCTCTCTTATTACACATTACTAACATCTTGCAAGAAGTGAATAGCAAAGTGTATATATCAGGTAAAAAAGGAGCTTACAACAGTTTCCCTTATCCTCAAATCGCTGATGTTTATCCCGAGAAAGGACCCTTAGGTGGTATCTACAGTGCTTTGGAGTATTGTAAGGATGATATATTGGTGTGCCCTTGTGATATGCCTTTTATAAATACTTATATACTTCATTTTCTACTGCTTAATTATGATCCTACACGCATCAGTGTACTTGAGTTCAACGGACAAATATTTCCTACTTTAGGAATTTACCCATATAATGTAGCCTCAGCTCTTAAGACGTTTATAGAGAATGATATACTGCAATTGCAGAAAGTGCTAACTGCTCTCAACGCTCAAAAAATCGCCTATCCAGTACATCCTAATACAAAAAGATATTTTACAAACCTCAATACTCCCGAAGATTTAAAAATACAAACATTTTCTAATTAACTCATTGGCTAATCAACAAATTATACTTACTTTTGTACCTTTGATTGCTAACCTCTGTTTACTGATGAAAAAACAAATTACCAATACTGTGTTAATGGTGCGCCCTGTGCGCTTCCGTATGAATGAACAAACCGTTGTAAACAACTATTTCCAAGAGGAAATGGATTTGAAGAACGACGAAATCAACCGCCAAGCCCAACAAGAGTTTGATGTTCTTGTAGAAAAATTGCGTACCGTAGGGGTAAAAGTGATTGTTGTAGACGATATTTATGAACAAAATACTCCCGATTCGGTTTTTCCAAACAATTGGATTACCTTCCACCAAAATGGTGATATAGCTATCTACCCTATGTTTGCCGAAAATCGCCGCCGTGAACGCCGTGAGGATATTTTGGACAAGGTAGAAGCTGAAGGTTTTGATATCGAAAACGTATACGACTATACCGATGCCGAGAAAGAAAACATTTTCTTAGAAGGTACAGGCGCTATGATACTCGATAGAGTAAATCGCAAAGCCTATTGTGCGCTCTCTCCTCGCGCCGATGAAGAACTCTTTATTGAATTCTGTGAAGATTTTGAATATACTCCAGTGATTTTCAAAGCCTATCAGCAGGTAAATAATGAGCAATTACCTATTTACCATACCAATGTGATGATGGCATTAGGCGTAGATTTCGCAGTAGTATGCTTAGATACTATTACCGATAAAAGCGAACGCAAAAATCTCTTGCATCACCTTAAAGAAGATAAAAAAGAGGTTATCAACATCACTCCAGAACAGATGTGCCAGTACGCGGGCAATATGCTACAAGTACAAGGAAAAAACAGCACTTACTTAGTAATGAGTGATGCTGCCTATAATGCCCTTACCCCTCAACAGATACAAACAATAGAAAAACACACCCAAATACTTCACAGCAATTTAGAAACTATTGAAACTTGTGGTGGAGGTAGTGCAAGATGTATGATGGCTGAAGTGTTTAATCCGAGTAACAAGTAATTATAACAATGGACAAAAAAGAATATATTCAAAGTAAAATTAGAGACATTAAAGATTTCCCTAAGGAAGGTATTATTTTCAAAGATATTACTCCTTTATTAATGGATGTAAAAGCAGGACAATACGTTATCGACCTGCTTGTTGAAAACCTACACGGACAGAAAATTGACAAAGTAGTAGGAATGGAAAGCCGTGGTTTCTTTTTCGGAATGCTTCTCGCACAACGCTTAGGAGCTGGATTTGTTCCTGTGCGAAAAAAAGGTAAATTGCCTTACAAAACGCTTTCTCAAACTTACGATTTAGAATATGGTCAAGATGTGCTTGAAATCCACGAAGATGCCATCTCTAAAGGTGAAAAAGTACTTATTCACGACGATATCCTCGCTACTGGTGGTACTGCCGAAGCTGTGATAAAACTCGTAGAACGCCTCGGGGGAGATATTATTCAACTTGACTTTTTGATGGAACTTCACTTTCTCAATGGTAGAGAAAAACTAAAAGGTCATGAAGTATATAGCATTTTATAAGAATCGAGAGTTAGAAATTAGGCATTAGTTATTAGAAACGTTAAATGCTAACTATCAGCCATTTAAACTTTTTTAAAATAAAAATATACTAAAAAATTTCGCCACTTAAATAAAAAATCCTACATTTGCGCGAATAAAAACAAAACAAGTAATGAAAGTAAAGAATTACGTTCTATATATCACTTTATTTGTAATCTCACTAATACCTCTACAAGGTTTTGCAACTGAAAATAAGGGGATTGAAGAGTTTAATATCAATGAATTAATCGATGAGCACATTGGTGATTCTCACGATTTCCACTTATTTGATTACAAAGGGCACGCTTATTCACTGCCCTTGCCCGTGATTCTTTATACAGATAGCGGATTGGTAACTTTCTTATCAAGTGCCTTTCATCACGATAACAAAGGAATTGTTGTAGTTGAAAAAAATGGACAGCGCTTTGTGCGTTACAAAGAAGATATCTACTACGCCAATGCTGATACACCTCTTACACTTAATGCTCAAGGTGATGTAACCAATGCTCGCCCTCTGAACTTTTCTATTACTAAGAATGTCGTTTCATTGATGTTAATATCAATACTATTATTGTTCACTTTCATTGCAGTAGCGCGTTCATATAAAAAGAATCCTAAAGCACCAAAAGGTTTAGCAGGTCTCTTAGAACCTATTGTAATCTTTGTGCGCGACGAAATAGCTATTCCTAATATAGGCGAAAAGTACTACAATAGATATATGCCTTATTTGCTTACAGTATTTTTCCTCATTTGGGTAGGAAATCTCTTCGGACTTATACCTTTCTTCCCTTTTGCAGGCACTGTAACCAACAACATTCTCTTTACGGGTATGTTAGCTCTTTTTACACTTATCCTTACCTTATTTAGTAGCAACAAACACTATTGGCAACATATTTTTGCTCCACCTGGGGTACCCTCGTGGATATTACCTATTATGATACCTATCGAAATATTGAGTGTATTTACCAAACCTTTCGCCTTGATGATACGTTTGTTCGCCAATATGACGGCAGGTCACATCATCGCCCTAAGTTTGATATCACTGATATTCATATTCAAATCAGTAGCAATAGCCCCTGTATCGGTTGCCTTTACAGTGTTTATGCAAATGTTAGAGTTATTAGTAGCTGTATTGCAAGCCTATGTATTTACATTACTTTCCGCACTATTCATAGGGCAAGCTGTAGAAGAAACTCACTAATCTCTAAAACCTAACAAAAGTAACTAATTAATTTTTATAAATATGACTCCTATGTCTTTAGCAGGAATTGGGGCTGGATTAGCAGCCATCGGAGCCGGAATCGGTATTGGTAAAATCGGTGCTTCTGCCGTAGAAGGTGTAGCACGCCAACCCGAAGTCGCTTCTAAAATTCAAACTATGATGTTGATTGCAGCAGCTCTTATCGAAGGGGCAGCCCTCTTCGGTATTGTTGTAGCTTTCCTCAAATAGTACTGAAAAAAACCGTTGTGTAACGGTTGGTTGCACAACGGTTCTTTATTAACACCTGACACCTAACACCTAATAATTAAATACAATGAATTTATCACATCCTGAAAGTTTATTATTCTGGAATACCATTATCTTTCTCATCTTGCTCTTCCTCTTAGCAAAATATGCTTGGAAGCCCATAATGAATGCCGTAAAACAACGCGAAGACTCTATCAACAAGGCTTTGGAAGCTGCTGAAGAAGCTCAAAAACAAATGGCAAACCTCAAAGCCGATAACGAGCGTCTTTTAGCCGAAGCACGCACTGAAAGAGATGTTATCTTAAAAGAAGCAAGAGATATCAAAGATAAGATTGTAAGTGAAGCCAAAGAAGAAGCCCATCGTGAAGGTGTAAAACTCATCCAGCAAGCTCAACAAGCAATTGAAAGTGAGAAGAAAGTGGCTTTAGCTCAACTTAAAGACCAAGTAGCAGCTCTTTCTATTGAAATGGCACAAAAAGTGATGATGAGCGAACTTTCCGACGAGAAAAAACAACACGCCCTCATCAACGATTATTTAAAAAGTGTTACGTTAAACTAAAAATAGGTTATGTACGGATCGAGAGTAGCAAATAGATATGCCAAGGCACTCTTAGAATACGCCTTACAACAAAATGCTTTGGAGGCTGTATTCGCTGATATGACCTTGATAGACAAAACAATAAAATCTCATAAGGATTTGGAACGTATGCTCATTTCACCTATTGTAAAAACAACGGTAAAAAAGAATGTACTCTCCAAAATCTTTACAATGGTTACCCCTGAAACTCAGCGATTATTTGAGTTGCTTATCCATAATGGACGTTTGCCAATACTTGGGGTAGTAGCCGAAAAATTTGTTGTGCAGTATAACATCTATAAAAATCAGAAAACAGCTGTAGTAACTACAGCTACCCCTCTTGACGAGTCTACTCGTAAAGAGATGCTTCAAAAAGTGATGATACTCACAAAAAACAACAATGTTACCCTTGAAAATAAGGTTGATAAGAATATCATAGGAGGTTTTATCCTCCGTGTAGGTGATGTGCAATACAACGCCAGTGTAGCACACAAACTCAACCGATTGAAACAAGAGTTTCAAGAAAAATTATTTTTGTAAATAATAGAGGAACGTTTCCAAGTTTGAGATTTTCAACAAAAACGATAAAAAACTAACGACTAAGAAATAAAACCTGAAAAAATGGCAGAAATAAAAGCCGCTGAAATTTCAGCAATTTTAAAAGAACAACTAGCGCACTTCGATGCCAATGCTTCTCTCGAAGAAGTAGGTACCGTACTACAAGTGGGCGATGGTATTGCGCGTATCTTCGGACTATCGAATGCGCAATATGGTGAATTAGTGAAATTTGACAACGGACTACAAGGGATTGTCCTCAACCTCGAAGAAGACAACGTGGGGATTACCCTCTTAGGACCGTCAACCGATATTAAAGAAGGGGATACTGTAAAACGCACGGGGCTCATCGCCTCTATCAATGTAGGCGAAGGCATCGTAGGTCGTGTGGTAAACACCTTAGGGCAACCCATTGATGGTAAAGGCCCTATTACTGGCAAACTATACGAAATGCCCTTGGAACGCAAAGCCCCTGGTGTTATCTTCCGTCAGCCGGTTAACGAACCTTTGCAAACGGGTATCAAAGCAATCGACGCGATGATTCCTATCGGTCGTGGGCAACGTGAGTTGGTAATCGGCGACCGTCAAACGGGAAAAACTACCGTGTGTATCGATACCATCCTCAACCAAAAAGAGTTCTACGATGCAGGCAATCCAGTGTATTGTATCTATGTAGCTATCGGTCAGAAGGCTTCTACCGTAGCAGGAATTACCAAAACCTTAGAAGATGCTGGGGCTTTAGCTTATACTACTATCGTGGCGGCTAACGCTTCCGATCCTGCTCCTATGCAGGTATATGCACCTTTTGCAGGGGCTGCTATTGGCGAGTACTTCCGCGATACAGGTCGCCCAGCTCTTATCATCTACGACGACCTTTCTAAACAAGCGGTGGCTTACCGTGAGGTATCACTCTTGTTACGCCGCCCACCTGGACGTGAGGCTTACCCTGGTGACGTATTCTACTTGCACTCTCGTCTGTTAGAACGCGCTGCCAAAGTAATAGGTGATGATACTATTGCACGCCAGATGAATGACTTACCCGAAAGTATTGCTCCACTCGTAAAAGGTGGGGGATCACTCACTGCCTTACCTATTATTGAAACACAAGCGGGTGACGTATCAGCTTATATCCCTACTAACGTAATTTCTATTACCGACGGACAGATATTCTTGGAATCTGACTTATTCAACTCTGGGGTACGCCCTGCTATCAATGTAGGTATTTCAGTATCTCGTGTGGGCGGTTCAGCTCAGATTAAATCAATGAAAAAGGTTGCAGGTACGCTCAAATTAGATCAAGCCCAATACCGTGAACTTGAAGCCTTTGCCAAATTCGGATCTGACCTCGATGCAGCTACTATGGGGGTTATCGAAAAAGGAAAACGCAATGTGGAAATCTTAAAACAACCACAAAACGACCCTTACCCTGTAGAAAGTCAAATTGCAATTATCTATGCAGGATCTAAGAACTTGTTGCGTCAAGTTCCTGTAAATAAAGTAAAAGAGTTCGAAAAAGAATATTTAGAGTTCCTGAATGTATCTCATCGTGATATTTTAGACCAGCTCAAAGCAGGAAAACTTACTGATGAGATTACAGTTACTCTCGAAAAAGTAGCTAAAGATTTGAGCGAAAAATACGCAAAATAATTGAATGAAAACCTTAAAAGAGCTCATTAATACCGAAGAGCCTGGCTGGGACTTAGTGCAAGAATGGTTGCAACAGGCTACCAATCCTTATGAAATACTCCCTCGCAATATCAAACGTGCTGAGGAAGAATTGGTAAGAGCGCAGATAACTACCCGTTCTCCTATGGGCGCAATCATCTACGAAACAGGTGGTATTCTCATTGATGGTGGTTGGATACGGATCTTAGGTTCTGGTTGCGAAAGATTGCAAAGAGGTATAATGGAATGGAACAAAGGTAAATCATTCGATAATTATGGCAAACAACCTCGTTTCCTCCTCATTGCAGACGATGTACTCGGTGGGTATTTTGCTATTAATGGTGGTGGGCTCAGTGAAGAAAGTTTAGGCAAAATATTCTATTTAGCCCCTGACACATTGCAGTGGGAAGATATGGATTGCACCTATTCCGATTTCCTTAATTGGGCTTTTGCTGGCGACCTCAAAATGTTCTATGAAGGTTCTTATTGGAATAGTTGTAAAGAAGAAGTGGCTCAAGCTAATGCCGATGAAGTTTTTTCGTTCTTTCCTCCACTTTGGACAAAAGAAGGTAAAGACCTTGAAAACAACAGTAGAAAGTTAGTTCCTATAGAAGAGAGTTATGCTCTTACAATCGAATTTCAAACACAATTAAATAAAAAATAGTTAATGACTAGTGGTAAATGTGGTATATAGGGCTTACCTCTTACCTCTTACCTCTTACCTAATAAAATGGCAAATTTAAAAGAAATACGTAGCAGAATTTCATCAGTAAGTTCAACGATGCAAATCACAGCAGCGATGAAAATGGTATCAGCAGCCAAATTGAAAAAGGCACAAGATGCTATTCTAGCGATGAAACCTTATGCTTATAAACTCAAGCAGTTGTTAGAACACCTTAGCGCTGCCTTGGGTGATGAGAACGTTTATAACCCACGCAAAGGAGAGATAAAAAAAGTACTTTTAGTACCTATTACTTCCAACAGAGGTCTTTGCGGGGCATTCAATGCCAGTGTGATAAAAAAGGTGTTAGAGTTAGAGCAAACCACCTACAAAGGTAAACAAGTACAACTCTATACCATAGGCAAAAAAGGCAATGATGTATTGAAAAAATACGACAATATTATAGCTCATAATAGCGAAATTTTTGATAAGCTCACCTTTGCGACAGCAGCAACTTTAGCCGAAGAACTGATGGAATTATACACTTCGGGGAAATATGACCAAATAGTATTGGTGTACAACAGCTTTAAGAATGCAGCTACTCAAATCCTTACAGAAGAAACTTTCTTGCCTATTCAACCTATAGCTACTAAATCAAAAGCTAAAGAACTAAACACAGATTATATTTATGAGCCTTCTAAGCAAGAAATTGTAGAAGAACTCATCCCACGTTCGCTAAAAACAGAAATTTTTAAAGCATTACGCGACTCAGTAGCTGCTGAGCACGGTGCTCGTATGACAGCTATGCACAAGGCTACCGACAACGCTCAAGATCTTAAGAATGAACTTATTCTCACCTACAACAAAGCCCGTCAGGCTACTATTACTGGTGAGATTATAGAAATCGTAGGAGGTTCAGAGGCCTTAGCATAATGTAATACATTGGGATACATAATAGAGAGATTTAATTTTATATGGAAAACAAAAAATTTAACAACAACTACAAGAAGAATAGCTATTCCTCTAATGGGAATTCAGAGAAAAAGCCTTACAATTCTTCTTACAACAGCGGTAACAATCGCAACAACAGCAATAGTTCATTCAAAAAGAAAACTTACGGACAGAACGAAGGACGCAGTTACAACAACAGTGGAAACCGCTATGACAACAGCAACCGCTATGATAACAGCAACCGCTATGATAACAATAGCGGTAATCGTTATGAAAATAACGGTGGCAATCGTTACAACAATAGTAACAATGGTTATAACTCAGAAAACAGAAAATCATATAATCCTAATTTCAAAAAGAATGAGGGATATAGTAAACCTAACAACTATAACCGTAACGAAGGCTACAATCGTAACGAAAGTTATAACCGCAATGAAGGTTATAAGCAAAACGATAATTATAAAAAACCTTTCAACAAGAAACCTTACAACAATACCTACAAGCCTCAAAACAACGCTCCTATAGACTATCCTACTGTTACTCCAGCTGAAGTACGTTTGAACAAATATATTGCTGATGCTGGTATATGCTCTCGCCGTAATGCCGATATGTATATTTCATCAGGTAATGTAACTGTGAATGGTGAAGTGATGACTACGCTTGGTTATCGTGTAAAACCTACCGATGAAGTGCGTTTCGATGGTAAACTCCTTTCTTCTGAAAAGAAAGAATACATCTTGCTCAATAAGCCCAAAGGCTTCATCACCACTACCAACGATGAAAAAGGACGCAAAACTGTGATGGATTTGGTGGCAAATGCTACCAGTGCACGTATCTTGCCTGTAGGTCGTTTAGACAGAGCTACTACAGGTTTGTTATTGCTCACCAATGATGGTGAACTTACCAAAAAACTCACCCACCCCACTCACGGTGTGCGCAAAATATACCACGTAATCCTCGACCGTAAACTCGACTACAAAGATTTTATGAAGATTCAAGATGGTTTAGAGTTAGAAGACGGTTTTATTGAAGTAGATGAAATCAGCTATGTAAACGATAAACCTAAAAATGAAATAGGTATTAAAATCCATAGCGGTCGCAATCGTATTGTACGCCGTATTTTTGAACACTTAGGCTATCAAGTAGAAAAACTCGATCGCGTAGTATTTGCTGGGCTCACTAAAAAAGATTTACCTCGTGGTCATTGGCGTCGTCTCACTCAGCAAGAAGTAATCAATCTTCGCAATATGAAGTGATGCTATCTCCTAAATCTTAAAGGCTTGAATAAAAACTTAGATCCAAATAAAGAAAATTATTCGGCGCAAGAACTCGATATAGAAAGAGCCTTGCGCCCTTTGTCGTTTGATGATTTTGCGGGGCAAGAAGCAGTTTTAGAAAATCTAAAAGTATTCGTAAAAGCTGCTAATATGCGCCACGAAGCCCTTGATCATACACTTTTTCACGGGCCTCCAGGGCTTGGAAAGACTACGCTCGCTCATATTCTGGCTAACGAATTAGGCGTAGGCATCAAAATTACTTCAGGTCCTGTACTTGATAAACCTGGTGATTTAGCTGGATTACTCACTAATTTGCAAGAGCGCGATGTACTTTTTATCGACGAAATACACCGCTTGAGTCCAGTAGTCGAAGAGTATCTATACTCAGCTATGGAGGACTACAAGATTGACATAATGATAGAGTCAGGACCCAATGCCCGTACTGTACAAATTAACCTCAATCCCTTTACACTTATAGGAGCAACTACCCGTTCAGGGCTACTTACAGCTCCTATGCGTGCACGTTTTGGTATTCAAAGTCGATTGCAGTATTATTCTACCGAGCTTTTAGCTGATATCGTTCAGCGTAGTGCTTCTATCCTTAAAGTACCGATTTCTATGGAAGCTGCTATAGAATTAGCTAGCAGAAGTAGAGGTACTCCACGTATTGCCAATGCCCTTTTACGCCGTATTCGCGACTTTGCGCAAATAAAAGGCAACGGTGAAATAGACATTGCTATTACCCGCTTCGGACTAAAAGCCTTAAATGTAGATGCACACGGATTAGACGAGATGGACAACAAAATCCTCTCAACCCTTATTGATAAGTTCAAAGGAGGCCCCGTGGGGATTACTACTTTAGCAACTGCCGTATCCGAAAGTGCCGAAACTATTGAAGAGGTGTATGAACCCTTCCTCATTCAAGAAGGTTTCATTGTACGCACCCCTCGCGGACGTGAAGTAACTGAGTTAGCTTATAAACACTTAGGAAAAGTACATCCTGCAAAACAGGGAACGCTTTTTGAATAAACGAAATAAACATATACAATTAACAAAAAATTCCTTAAAGTAACATTACGCTTTAAGGATTTTTTTATAGATTTTAAAGGTTTCTCTTTTTATTTACTTAGAATTTCGAAACTTTTTGCCTTAAGATAAAAGTTTTTTTAAGACTTATTATTGTTTTTTTAATATTTTGTATTAACTTTGCGCGATGAATAGACGTTTATACATAGTAGCTTTAGTCCTCACAAGTTTATCTCTTGTTGGAATTATCTTCATTCAAGGATATTGGATTAAGATGGCTATTGATGATAAAGAAGAGGCTTTTACTTACTCTATTCGGCAGGTTCTCAACAATGTAGTAAAAAAAATTGAGCAAGATGAAGTAGATAAATATGTAGCTCAAATCATTTTTTTAAGAGAAAATGACAGCACTCTCAAACTTAGAGATCCTCTTTTGCACGACTTTATTTTTATACAAAACAACAAAGATAATAGAGAAACTTTTGCTTACAATCACGGGGTTTTAGATGAAGATTATGAACTACCCATAACATCTACTTATTCATCTAATAATGATTTAGGAGGTATTTTAAACACCGAAGAATTAGACGCCAATTCATATTTAGTAAAAGCTTATGAAAAACTAAGTGAATTGCCTGAAATAGAGCGCTTGATGATTGAAGAATCGTTTAAGAGTATTATTCGCCAACAATCTATAAGCGAGCGAGTATCACTCCCTCAGATTCAAAAACTCATTGAAAAAAAATTAGACAAAAGTGATCTCAAATTACATTTTGAGTTTGCTATATACAATAAAAACGTACTTTCAAAAGTACATTCTAAGTACTTTGAACCTAATGAGACCAAAGAATACAGAACCCCTCTTTTTGGAGCTAATAGCAACGACGATTCTTTTTATGAATTAGCTGTTATATTTCCACAACGAGAGCGTTTTGTATTGTCATCAATTATAGAGATAGCAAGTCTTTCTACTGTTTTTATGCTCATAATTATTGCGGTATTTATCATTACTTTAAACCAACTAATTACACAGCGCCGCATTTCAGAAATAAAAACAGACTTTATCAACAATATGACTCACGAGTTCAAAACGCCTATCGCTACAATGAATTTAGTACTTGATACGCTCAAGAGTCCTATGGCTATAAACAATCCTGATAAGGTTATGCATTACGTAAAAATTCTCAAACAAGAGAACAAACGAATGCTTGCCCAAGTAGAAAACATCTTGCAAATATCACGTCTTGAAAAAGGTAGTTTACAATTAGAAAGAGAACCTTTAGATGTACACGACCTTATTACAAGTGCTATCAGTCACGTGCAAGTGATGATTAATGAACGTGGTGGAGTGATACACACTCACTTTTTAGCAAGTAATAGCGACATATCGGCTAACGAATCACATCTCACCAATATTTTTGTAAATGTAATAGAAAACGCCATCAAGTATTCACCCGAAGCCCCTGAAATAGACATTTACACAGAGAACATTAAAAATAGAATCCTCATCCGCATCAAGGATAAAGGTCAAGGAATGAGCAAACAAGCTGCCAAATATATTTTCGATAAATTCTATAGAGAACATACAGGTGATTTACACAACGTAAAAGGGCACGGATTAGGACTTGCTTATGTAAAGAGCATTGTGGAATACCATCAAGGAACTATTTATGTAGAAAGTGATAAAGGTAAAGGATCTACTTTTTTCATTAAGCTGCCCGTCATATAAGTACTAAAATAACAAACTTTAAATAACAAAAAAAAAACAAATAAAAAATGAATATGAACGGAAACTATTACCCTGCCAAACCTTCTACAGAGGATAAACGTATCCTCTTAGTAGAAGACGCCCCTAATTTTGGCACAGTACTCAAAGACTACTTAGTAATGAGTGGTTTTGATGTAACCTTAGCTAAAAATGGTATGGAAGGCTTTGAGCTATTCAAAAAAGAAATCTTTGATATGTGCATTCTCGATGTAATGATGCCTTACAAAGATGGCTTTACCCTTGCAAGAGAAATCCGTGAGAAAAACGAGAAAATTCCTATCATTTTCCTTACCGCTCGCACTATGCGTGAAGATGTTATCAAAGGATACAAATCAGGTGGCGACGACTACCTCAACAAACCTTTTGATTCCGAAATTCTCTTAATGAAAATACGCTCAATGTTACAACGCAAAAACATTGAGACAATGGTAGACAACAATAAGTTTGAGTTTGAAATAGGTAATTTTTTCCTCAATACAAAGTTGCGTATCCTTAAATACAAAGACGAAGAGCCTATGAAACTTTCTCCTAAAGAGAATGAACTCTTGCGACTCCTCGCTCTACATACTGATGACTTTATGTCACGAGAACTCGCCCTTTCTAAAATATGGAAAGACGACAACTATTTTACCTCTCGCAGTATGGACGTATATATCGCTAAACTGAGAAAATTACTGAAAAAAGATGAGAAAGTAGAAATTCTAAACATCCACGGTGAAGGTTTTAGATTGGTTGCTAACAAAGATGCTGACGGCTTTATTTAGGAACTTTTTTACTTTTTTTTTGGTAGTTCACTGAAAATTCTTACCTTTGCGCCTCAAAAGATAGGCAATCAATTACTGAACTTGTAGAAAATGAGAAAGTTAAAAGATTATACTATTTCTTTTGCAGGCTTAAAACAAGGAAAACATCAGTTTATTTACAATATTGATAAAAAGTTTTTAGAACTTTTTAGTTTTGATGAAATAAACAATACTCAACAAACTATCACTGTAGATTTAGAAAAAAAGAGCAACCTTATGGAATTGCACTTTCACAACAAAGGAACAGTGAATGTGAATTGTGATGTTTCTAATGAACCTTTTGATTTACCTATAACTGGTGAATTGTTCTTGGTAGTAAAATTCGGTGAAGAATACAACGATGACGACGAAGAGTTACTAATACTCCCTCACGGCGAACATCAATTAGAGATAGCTCAATATCTTTATGAACTCATTGTACTATCAATCCCAGCAAAACGCGTACATCCTGATGTAATCAATGGTTCGATGCACTCCGAGGTGTTAGACAAACTTGAAGCATTAGCCCCAAAAGAAAACCATATAGCTCCACAAGCTATAGACCCAAGATGGGAAAGTTTAAAAAAATTAATAACTGATAAATAAATATTAAGCAATGGCACATCCTAAGCGAAGACAATCAAAAACAAGAAGAGATAAGAGAAGAACTCACGATGTAGCAGTACTTCCACAAATTGCAAAAGACCCTACAACGGGCGAAAACCACTTGTACCACCGTGCACACTGGCATGAAGGTAAACTTTACTATCGTGGACAAGTACTTATTGACAATACTGAAAACGCTGAGTAATCAGTAGCTTTCATACAAAAATGAAGTTTAAATGAAAAAGAGGCTGTAAGAATTAATTCTCACAGCCTCTTTTTTATGCTTCTTCCTCAGTTGGAGTTTCTTCTAAAAATCCTTTGCTGAGTAGGAGATTATACCATTGTATTACTTTTTTAATATCACTAGCATATACGCGGTCACGATCGTAGTTAGGAAGTACTTTAGAAAAATAAGACTCTAAAGTAGCTCCATCAGATTTTGCTGATACACTTGCTTCTTTACCTTCTTCTAAAGTTTTCATACTTTCAAACACTTCACTAAGGGGCACTTCTTTTTCCATAGTGTAGATAGCAATTTCTGATAATAAACTCACATTGTTGCGAATTCCTACCGAAATACGTTTATCATCGGCTAAAGAAGTAGCTAAAAATCCTGTACGCGTTTGCGTTTCTAAATGATACAAACCTGGTTTTCCCGATATGGCAAGTATTTTCGTTAAATTCATTTTTATATTTTTAATATTGATTACTTATTATTACTTAGCATTTGAAAATTTCATTCTGTAATCTACCTTCACTTTCCCCTTCATAATATTGTTCAATTTAGTTTTGATAAGCTGTTTTTTAAAGGCTGAAAGTTTGTCAGTAAATAGTATGCCCTCTATATGGTCATACTCGTGCTGAACAATACGCGCTGCCAAACCATCAAGAGTGAGTGTTTGAGGTTTAAAATCCTCATCAAGGTATTCAATAGTAATTTGCTTGTGGCGGCTCACATCTTCACGCACCCCTGGAATACTGAGGCACCCCTCATTGAAATTCCATTTATCACCTGTTTCTTCGGTGATTTTAGCATTGATGAAAGTTTTTTGAAAGGTTTTCAAAAACGCTTGTTCTTCAGCTGTTAAGTCATCGTCCTCAGCAAACGGAGAGGCATCTACTACAAACAAACGTATAGCAAGCCCTACTTGTGGGGCAGCCAAGCCTACACCATAAGCGTGACGCATAGTGTCGTACATATTGGCGATAAGCGCTTTAAGCTCAGGATAATCAGGGGTAATATCCTCCCCTACTTTCCTAAGCACAGGGTCGCCATATCCTATAATAGGTAAAACCATTGTGATATTTTTTATATTTTGCGGCGGCAAAGATAAGAATAATTTGCTAATTAGCCAATTTGCCAATTATTAAATTATTTTGCACTTTAAAAAATAAATCACTACCTTTGCCTTGTTGATAACCTATAAAAAAATTATTATGAAAGTAACTTATTTAGGTCACGCTTGCGTGAATATAGACATTGATGGGACTCACTTTCTTGTAGATCCTTTCATTAGCCCTAATCCTTTGGCTTCACACATTGATATCAATACGCTTAAAGCTGATTACATTCTCATTACTCATGCCCACGGCGACCATATTGCCGATGTAGAAGCTATTGCTAAACGCACAGGTGCTCAGCTAATTACCAATCCCGAAATTCTCGCTCATTACGAAAATTTAGGACTCAGTGGTCACGCTATGAACCTTGGGGGCTCTCACCGATTTGTAGATGGCAAAGTAAAAATCAAGATGATTAAAGCTGAACACTCTTCATCTTTCCCCGATGGCTCTTATGGGGGTAATCCTGCAGGTTTCTTGATTGATTGTAATGATGATACTATCTACATTTCAGGAGATACCGCCTTGCATTACGATATGAAAATTATCCCTCACCAATACAAAGTGAATTTAGCTATTTTCCCTATCGGCAACAACTATACTATGGGAGTGCGCGATGCCCTTACAGCTGCTCGTTTTGTAGAGGTAAACAACGTGCTGGGCGTACATTACGATACCTTTCCTGTAATCAAAATTGATAAAGAAGCTGCTAAACGCAAATTCAAAGACGACCATCGTCGCCTTCACCTCTTAGAAATAGGGGCTTCCTTAGATTTAAAAGATTTGAAAGTTAGTACCTTATAGGTATTAGTTGTTAAATAATAACTACTATTAAACTTTGTTGAAATCTCTAAATTTCAACAAAGTTTTTTTGTACATTTTACAAATTGACGAATCGACAAATTGGCTAATTGACAAATTATTCTTACTTTTGCGCCGTTTTATATGCAAAACTTTTATTAGCAAAGAATGAAAAAACTTATCACTTATCACTTAACTATCCTCTTATCTCTTATTTCTTACTCCTTACCTCTTACCTTAAAAGGTCAAGAATTTAAACCCATCATTCCTCTGAATACCAAACCTTTACTCGCAGGTACTTTTGCCGAATTGCGCCCTAATCACTTCCACGGCGGTATCGACTTAAAAACTGAAAGTCGCGAAGGATTGCAAGTTTTAGCTGCCGATAAAGGCTATATCTCTCGTATCAAAGTAAGTCCGTATGGTTATGGTAAAATGCTGTATATCACCCATCCGAGCGGCTATGTAACCACTTATGGACACTTGCAAAAATACGCTCCCGAAATAGAGGCTTTTGTAAAACAAAAACAATATGCACAACAAACTTACGACATCGATATTATCCTCAATGAAAAACAATTTCCCGTAGCACAAGGTGATTGGGTAGCCCTCAGTGGCAACACAGGGGGTAGCCAAGGACCTCACTTACACTTTGAGGTACGTGATACCAGCGACAATGGCTGGAATCCACTGCTCTTTGGTTTTAAAGACCTCATTGAAGATACTACTCCTCCCGAAATTATAAACCTCTATGGTTATTCACTCGGCAAAGATGCTCAAATAGAAAGCACTCAACTCCCCCGACAAATCAATAAAACTTTACAAGCCGACCGCACCTACCTCACCGATAATATCAGTGCTATTGGTACTATTGGATTTGGCATTCAAGGTTTTGACCGCCAAAATGAGACAATGCACCGGAATGGCATCTACAAAGTAACCCTCCTGCTCAATGGAGAGATACAATTCCAAACTGTTTTAGACAAGGTGAATTACAACGACACACGCTACCTCAACGCTCTGATAGACTACGAGATGTATACTCAAAAAAGAGTGATGGTACAACGTCTTTACAAACTGCCTAACAACCGTTTGGACGTCTACCCTACCCCTCCTACCAAAAGCAATTTTGGCTACCTTACCATAGAAGAAGGCAAACAATACACTGTTACTATTATAGCCGAAGATTTCAAAGGGAATGCCACTACTATCAACATTCCTATAGAAGGCAAACGCGAAATATTAAAAACTCCACGCCCCGAACCTAAAGGCAACAAACAGGTGGTAGCCACTCGCGATAACTACTATGAATTAGAACACGGCAGTGTTTATTTACCTGAAAATACCCTTTATGAGGATGTGCAAATGCTCATCACCAGCAAAAAAGATTCTATTACCGTAGGTGATCACCGTATTCCTGCTCAGAAATACTTTACTATAACAATAAAAGACGATAGTTATACGCCCGAAGAAGCTAGCAAGATGTTCCTATCACGTGGCGGCAGCTATGAACCTACAGTTTATAAAGATGGTGTATTTACAGCACGTGCGCGCAACTTTGGTACTTTTACCTTGCGCAAAGATGTAACTGCTCCTACTCTCAAAGCCGTGAATTTCAAAAATGGTGGTATCGTAAAAGCCGATACTCTCAAAATTTTAGTAAGCGATAATTTAAGTGGTTTTTCTTCTTGTTCAGCAACCCTTAATGGTGAGTGGATACTTTTTGAATACGAACCCAAAAACAAATGCCTTACTTTCCATTTTAGTGATATTGATACTACTAAAACTGATAAATACGAGCTCATCGTAAATGCGAAAGACAAAGTAGGTAACATAGGAACTCTAAAAGCAAACTTTACCAAAATAACGACTAATAACTAATAGCTATATGAAACATATCATTTTTACAGAAAAAGCGCCAGCACCAATAGGCCCTTACACACAAGCGGTAAAAGCTGGCAACACGCTCTACGTATCAGGACAAATTCCTGTAAATCCTACAACAGGTGAAGTAGTAAAAGGCATAGAAGCTGCTACCGAGCAAGTGATGGAAAACCTCAAAGCCATTCTCACCGAAGCAGGAGCTACTTTTGAGAATGTAGTAAAAACCACTATTTTCTTAGCCGATATGGGGCAATTTGCGCAAGTAAATAGCGTATATGCACGCTATTTCAACGAGGCAACAGCACCCGCACGCGAAACTGTGCAAGTAGCTCAATTGCCTAAAGCCGTAGAAGTAGAAATTTCTTGTATTGCTGTATTGTAGTAATACCGTGTAGAGAAAAAAATCCCCGCAAGACTTATACTAAATCTTGCGGGGATTTGTTTTTGTATTTATTTCCTATGAAAGAAAATTAGCAATTTCGTATTACTAATACTATTTTTTCCACCCTTTGAGGATATCGTTAGGCACTCCGCCTTTGTGAAGCATAATGGCAGTTGTTTTGAACTCTACAAAGGCTTTAGTTACATACAAGTAGCCTTCATAATCGTTGCGCAAGCCCCAAGAGTTTTTCACGATGTAGTACTCACGTCCGTTTTGGTCTTTAGCAAGCCCTACAATGTGCATTGCGTGGTCATCGGTAGTTTGATAGTTGTCAAAATCACGCTGACGCATCTCGGGGGTGATGGTTCTCTCGGCAGTAGGAGGATTAGAAAAAAGATACAAGGCTTCCTCGTTACTCATCTCACTCACTTCTTTTTCAGGCACAAAAGCCACTCCGTTTTTCCAACTGAAATAACGCTCACTCACATCGGCTGCCCACGCTACAGTATAACCTTTTTTAAGAGCGTTGTCAATGGTTTTTGTAAGGTCGGTCATTGCGATATTGTAAGCGTAATCAAAGCTCCAGTTATCGGGTACTGCCATAAATACATTTTGGTATTTAGGTTGGTCGGCATACGATACCATTTCTATATAGTCGGCAGGATTGATACCTACGCGCTCTTTAGCAAAACTCTGAGGAGTATATTTTTTGCCTTCATACATAAAACTTTCGGGCACTGCACCTAAATAAGCATCGATGGTCGCGGTGAAAGCAGGTAACCAATTAGGAGTGAGTTTATTCTTTTTCTCTCCGTTCTTTAGCATTCCTTCAAGAAATCCTTTCAAGATAGCGTGTAGTTCACCAAAATCATTGCGGGTAGTACCATAGTGCAAACCTGTATAAACATTTTGAGGTACAGCACCATATTTGGCGTACATATTAATTACATCGTGGAGCTCTCCTCCTTGTCCATAATCTAAATTTCCGTGCATACGCACGTATTGTTTAGCTTTTTCGATATAGCAATTGCGAGCAGTGAAGATTTCAGCAAGGTCAATAGGCTTTTTGCCCATACGCTTCATTTCACTTTCAATAAACGAAGCCCCTGCATAGCTCCAGCAAGTGCCGCTGCTACCTTGGTCTTTCACGTCGGTGCGTTCGAGGTTGATAACGGTAGTAAACTTAAAACCAGCGTTTTCTGAGTGGTTACCAGCTACCGATTTGATAAGGTCGTCCTGTGCAGTTCCTATAAAAAAGGAAGATAGCGCTACAAATAATGTAATGTTTTTCATAAAAGAATACTTAATAATGAAGCGCAAAGGTATGAAACAATTACCAAAATAGCAAATTTGGCATAATTATAGCTATAAAAAAGTAAATGCTCAAACATTATGAAATATTTATGCTTGTACATATTACTTTTATTAGGATGCTTAGCTGCTCAGGCTCAACCGTTTGAAACACGGAAAAAAGATGAGAAGGTTGTCATTCCTTTAGAAAAATCACCTGAGCTGGAGTACAAGGGTAGCCCTATCAATCTGCGGGTAGCTCCTAAAAAAGAAAACAACCCTTGGATGAAGGTGCCCGAAAAAAGCATTGATTTTACAGGAAAAAGCAATTTAGTACAGCGTAAAGTAGAGTTCAAACCTAATTATGAGGTACTGAACGACCATAAGCGAGAAGATTACGAAGCTCCTAAAGGCGACCAGTTTTTTGGTGACTTCACTAATAATGGAAAGTTTGTAAATGTATATTGTCGCGACTTCGCTGCTATTGATGGCGATCGAGTGAGTTTATATGTGAATGGAGTAGAAGAAGTTCGCGACATTTTTCTCCTTGGAGAGTTCAGAGGTTTTAAAGTAGAATTAAAACCTGGCTTCAACAAAGTAGAGTTTTTAGCGCTCAACCAAGGCGAATCGGGTCCTAATACAGCCGAGTTTATGGTGCTGGATGACAAAGGCAATACCATTATACGCAACCGTTGGGATTTAGCAACAGGATCAAAAGCGCAACTCGTAATTGTAAAAGACCAATAAAAGAGAAGAATTATTTTTATTTGTTACTTTTTTTAGCTCATATTTTTATAGGAAATTTCCTATAAAGATATGAGCTTTTTTGTAAAATCGTTTAAAGAGGTTTTTGAACAACAAGAGCAATAGCATCTAAGTTCTTTTGGTGTTTTCTAAACGTTTTCTTCATATTCATTACGCGTTTGCGCAAATCGGGGTGGGTAAAGAGATTGAAGAAGAATTTAAGCGTGCGGAATATCCCTTCATCTTGCCATACACGCTTGTTTTCAAGTAGGAGCATTGCGTTGTGCTGTTCTTTCACTACCTTAAAACCTTGCTCTTCAAAAAGAGCTTTCCACTCACTGGGGGTCATTGGGCGTGCGTGCACACGTATATTAGCACTTAGTTCTTTAAAAACATCGTTTTTCACCTCGTCGCTCACATTGTCTGGTTGTAAGCCTAATTCGTGAATAGCGTAATAACCTCCTGGTTTGAGTATCCTAAAAGCCTCTGCAATAATAGCTTTTTTGTGTTCAAGAGGTTGCATAGTGAGCATCGCCTCTCCATACACTTTATTAGCAAAAGCATCAGGAAGTGTAGAAGCTGCGGCATCAGCTACAATCACGCGTGAATTCTCATAGTGAATATTCTTTTTAGCCAAAGCAGCAGCTGCCTCATTCATATCTACTCCCGTATAGCTGAAAGGCTTGTAAGAACAGGCTATATTAGCCGTAAATCCTAAGCCTGGGGCAAACTCTACAATATCATCTTTGGAGGTAATCTCTAAGTTTTTTACTAACCATTCGCTGAGTACTCTTCCTCCTGGGCGCAACACTTTCTTGCCGAGTTTGGCGAGAATCCAGTGCCCTTGTTTTTCATTTAATGATGTTTCTGTCTTCATCGTTTCAATGGTTTTTATAATTTAGGAGACAAAAGTACGAATTTATTTTGAAACATTCAAAATAAATTAACAAATCTGCTAATTAAAAGAAAGTCGCGCTTGAGCAGTGACTTCTTGTGCTACAAAATTTCCTTCCAAAAACTTGTGATAACCTACGATACCTATCATCGCTGCATTATCGGTACAATACTGAAATTTAGGCACAAAGGTTTGCCAACTGTATTGCTGTCCTAAAGCTGTGAGAGCATTGCGAATACCCGAATTAGCCGATACTCCCCCTCCAATAGCCACTTGCTTGATACCTGTTTCTTTTACAGCTTTTTTGAGTTTGCTCATCAGTATTTCCACAATCGTGTGTTGTACTGAAGCACAAATATCAGCTAAATGTTCAGTTATAAAATTAGGATTTTCCTCAGTGTTTTTCTGCACAAAATAGAGAATACCTGTTTTAAGTCCAGAAAAACTGAAGTTAAGACCTGGTATATTAGGCTTAGAGAAGGTAAAGGCTTTAGGGTTACCCTCTTGGGCGTATTTATCGATGAGAGGTCCCCCAGGGTAAGGAAGTCCTAATATTTTAGCAGTTTTGTCGAACGCCTCCCCTACTGCATCATCAAGAGTTTCGCCCAGCACCTCCATATCAAAAAAACTGTTTACCTTCACAATTTGGGTATGCCCCCCGCTGATAGTCATTGCGAGAAAAGGGAACTCGGGTTTCGGCTGACTCTCCTCTATAAAATGTGCCAAAATATGTGCCTGCATATGGTTCACTTCAATGAGTGGGATATTTAGTCCCATTGCCAGCGATTTTGCAAATGAAGTCCCCACGAGCAACGACCCCATCAAACCAGGTCCTCTGGTAAAGGCAATAGCCGAGAGTTCTTCTTTGGTTATTCCTGCTTTTTTGAGCGCTTGAGCCACTACGGGTACTATGTTTTGCAAGTGAGCGCGTGAAGCCAATTCTGGCACTACCCCACCGTATTGTTTATGAACCTCTTGGTTTGCCACCTCATTAGAAAGTACTTTATCATTACAAAGCACTGAGGCAGAAGTGTCATCGCAAGAAGATTCTATAGCTAATATATAGGTATTTTTCATTCTTTTCAGTTTAAAATGCAAAAGTAAGGATTATTTGCTAATTAGCAAATTAGCAATTTTTAGAAGTATTATTAATTATTTTTTGCTAATTAATAAATTGTTTCGTATCTTTGCCGAATAGTTACCAAATCATTCTCGTATGAACTTACACGAATACCAAGGAAAGGAAATCCTTTCAAGTTTTGGGGTGCGCGTACAGCGTGGCATCGTTGCTCAAACCCCCACTGAAGCAGTAGAGGCTGCTAAACAACTCACCGAAGCCACTAATACTCAGTGGTATGTGGTAAAAGCACAAGTGCACGCCGGAGGGCGCGGTAAAGGCGGCGGCATTAAGTTAGCCAAAGGTTTAGACCAAGTAGAGCCTATCGCTTCTCAAATTATAGGTATGCAACTCGTTACGCCTCAAACGCCACCTTCAGGAAAAAAAGTACATCAAGTGCTCATCGCCGAAGATGTATATTACCCTGGAGAAAGCGAACCTAAAGAGTTCTATATGTCGGTACTATTAAACCGTGCCAAAGGTAAGAATATGATTATGTATTCTACCGAAGGAGGAATGGATATTGAGGCAGTAGCCGAAAAAACACCTCATCTTATCTTCACCGAAGAAATCGATCCTGCTGTAGGGCTCTTGCCTTTCCAAGCTCGCCAAATTGCTTTCAACTTAGGAGTTACTGGTGACGCTCAAAAAGAAATGGTGAAGTTCGTAACAGCACTCTACAATGCTTATGTATCTTCTGATGCGAGCTTGTTTGAAATTAACCCTGTTCTAAAAACTTCTGATAATAAAATAATGGCAGTAGATGCCAAAGTAACTCTTGATGACAATGCGCTTTTCCGTCACCCTGAATATGCAGCTTATCGCGACACACGTGAGGAAAACCCTGTAGAAGTAGAAGCTAAAGCCGTTGGCCTCAACTATGTCGCTCTCGATGGTAACGTGGGCTGTATGGTAAATGGTGCTGGACTCGCAATGGCTACGATGGACTTAATCAAACAAGCGGGTGGTTCACCTGCTAACTTCCTTGATGTAGGGGGTACCGCCGATGCCAAACGCGTAGAAGCTGCTTTCCGCATTATTCTCAAAGACCCTAATGTAAAGGCTATCCTCATCAATATCTTTGGTGGTATTGTGCGTTGCGACCGCGTAGCTCAAGGAGTTGTAGATGCCTACCAAAATATGGGCGATGCTATCAAAGTGCCTATCATCGTGCGTTTGCAAGGTACTAATGCCGAACTTGCTAAAGAAATTTTAGACAATTCAGGCTTAGCCGTTCACTCTGCAATCCTCTTCCAAGAAGCTGCTGATAAAGTGAAGGAAGTGCTTAGCTAATAATCACTTAAGAATTGTACATTCAACTTTGCCAAAGTTCAGAACTTTGGCAAAGTTCATTTCTAAAAACAGAAAACTTATGATAAAAAGAATTTTCTCTATCCTCACTGCTATAACCTTACTCATAAGTTGCCGCAATACACCTACTGAAAAACACACCTCTCCCGAAAAAGGAGTAGTAGCCACACACGCTATGGTGGTGAGTGCCAAAGAAGAAGCCTCACAAATAGGTCTTACTATCCTCAAAAAAGGAGGTAATGCTTTCGATGCAATGGTAGCTACCGAACTTGCCTTAGCTGTAGCTTACCCCAATGCTGGCAATATAGGCGGCGGCGGCTTTATGGTGTACCGTTTAGCTAATGGCGAAAAAGGCGCTTTAGACTATCGCGAAAAAGCTCCTGCTAAAGCGCATCGCGATATGTATTTAGACAAAGATGGCAATGTCATCCCCGATAAAAGTACATTAGGCGCTTTATCAGTAGGTGTGCCAGGTACTATCGCTGGCCTCTTTGCAGTACATCAAAAGTTTGGCTCTCTTCCTTTTGCCGAACTTATCCAGCCTGCTATCGACTTGGCGCGCAATGGAGTGCTCATCACTCAGTTGCAAGTCGATTCTTATATGAGCAAAAATGTTGACCTCATCAAGCAGGCAAATAACTATATTACTCCTTTTGAAAATGGTTGGAAAGCGGGTGAACGCTTCAAATACGAGGAATTTGCGCAAACCTTAGAACGCATACGCGATAATGGGAAGGCTGAATTTTACGAGGGTGAAACTGCCAAACGCATTGTTGCCTACGTGCAAGAACTCGGCGGTATCCTCTCCTTAGACGATCTCAAGAACTACAAACCTCAATGGCGCACGCCTGTTACTTTCACTTATAAAGATTACACGGTCAATTCTATGCCCCTGCCTTCAAGTGGAGGCATCTGTTTGGCACAGATTCTCAAAAGTGTAGAACCTTATAATATAGGTCAGTATCCTCATAACGGCGAGCAATACATTCAGTTATTAGTAGAAGCCGAACGCCGTGCTTATGCCGATAGGGCTTACTATATGGGCGACCCCGACTTTGTGAAAGTCCCTACCGAAACACTCCTCTCTCCCGATTATCTCAAAGAGCGTATGAGTAGTTTTTCATGGGAGAAAGCAAGTAAATCAAGTGAGATAGCACACGGTAAAATAGGAGGTTACGAAAGCGATGAAACTACTCATTACTCCATTGTAGACCAATTTGGTAATGCTGTAGCAGTTACTACTACCCTCAATACCAATTATGGTAGCAAGGTATATGTGAAAGGTGGAGGTTTCTTCCTCAATAACCAAATGGACGATTTTAGCATCAAACCTGGCGAACCCAATACCTATGGATTGGTAGGCTCCGAAAAAAACGCTATTGCTCCTAACAAACGTATGCTTAGTTCTATGAGCCCCACCATTATAGAAAAAGGAGGTAAGCTCTTTATGGTGATAGGCACTCCTGGCGGCTCCACTATCATCACCTCAGTATTACAGTGTTTTCTCAATGTAGCCGAATATGGTATGACAATGCAAGAATCGGTGAGTAAACCGCGCTTCCACCACCAATGGTTACCCGATGATGTGATGTATGAGCCCAACGGATTTGCTCCTGAAGTCATTGCCAAACTCAAAACCAAAGGCTATAAACCTCGTGAAGAAAACTTTGTTATCATCGGCAAAGTTGATGCTATTTTAGTACAACCCGATGGCAGCTTAGAAGGTGGTGCCGACCCTCGTGGTGATGACACAGCTGTAGGATACTAAAATTAAATAACACAATCAAATAAAACAGTAATTATTCCTTTTACAATATTAAAAAACAGAAAAATATTCTATTTTAACTACTAAAATGATTTTTTTAATGTATTATTTTGGTAAGTTGATAAAATATTGTAGCTTTGCACTCAAAATAAAAATTTTATATGAAATCAAACGTATTAGGTTATCCTCGTATCGGTGAAAAACGAGAACTTAAAAAAGCCAATGAGTCATTCTGGGCTGGTAAAATATCAGAAGAAGAACTCCTTGCTGTGGCTGAAAATATTCGTGTTCATAACTGGACACTACAAAGAGAAGCAGGGGTTGACTTGATCCCTTCTAACGACTTTTCTTTCTATGACCAAATGCTTGACTTTTCGTTTACAGTAAACGCTATTCCTGAGCGTTTTGCTCCTATCCATCAGTTGAGCAATTTGGAGCGTTATTACGCTTTGGCACGTGGCTATCAAAAAAATGGTATCGACATTACCGCTATGGAAATGACCAAATGGTTTGATACCAACTACCACTATATAGTACCCGAGTTTACTAAAGACCAATCTTTCCGTATATTGGTAAACAAACCTTTGCAAGAATACAACTTGGCTAAAAAACACGGTTTTGACACTAAACCTGTGCTTATCGGATTGGTAACTTACTTGCTTCTCGGTAAAGAAAAAGAACAAGGTTTCCACCGCTTAGACTTGGCTGATCGTCTATTGCCTGTGTATGTACAAATTGTACAAAGTTTAGTAGATGCAGGTGCTAAAACTATTCAAATAGACGAGCCTTACTTAGCTCTCGACCTTCCTGAAGGTGCTGCCGATGTATACAAAAAAATATATACCGAACTAAGAAGCAAATTCCCTACTACCGAATTTATCCTCACTACTTACTTCGGCGCACTCGATAACAATACCGAATTAGCTGTTTCATTGCCTTTCAACGTATTGCACATTGATTTAGTGCGTGCAGCAGCTCAACTTGACAAAGTGCTCAAAGCTCTTCCTGCCGATAAAAAACTATCACTTGGAGTAGTAGACGGACGTAATATTTGGAAAAACAACTTCGAACACTCATTAGCATTGATTGAGAAAGCCAAAGAAGCTATCGGTGCTGACCGCCTATTGATAGCTACTTCTTGCTCATTATTGCACTCTCCTTGCAACCTCGAACTCGAAAACAACGAGAAAGTACTTACCCCTGAAATCAAACAATGGTTGGCTTTTGCTAAACAAAAAGTAAAAGAAGTAACTACTTTGCAAGCAATTGCTAACGGACAAATAACTCCTGAGGTAAAAGCTGTGTTTGAAGAAAACAAAAAAGCAGCTGAAACACGTAAAACTTCACCGCTTATCCACGACAACAAAGTGAAAGAGCGCGTGAACAACATCACAGCCAAAGACGATGTGCGCCACAGTCCGTTCAACGAGCGTAAAGTAGCACAACACAAAGCGTTGAACTTACCTCTCTTCCCTACAACTACTATTGGGTCATTCCCTCAAACCGACGAGGTACGCAGCTGGCGTGCTCGCTTCAAAAAAGGAGAACTCACTCAAGCCGAATACGACAAGTTATTGGAAAAAGAAATTGAAGAGTCTATCCGTTTTCAAGAAGATACCAATATTGATGTACTTGTACACGGCGAATTTGAGCGTAACGATATGGTGGAATACTTTGGCGAATTACTAAAAGGATATACCTTCACTAAATTCGGTTGGGTACAAAGTTATGGTTCACGTTGCGTAAAACCACCGATTATCTTTGGTGATATTTCACGCCCTGAACCAATGACTGTACGCTGGAGCAAATACGCACAATCGCTTACCAAATTGCCAGTAAAAGGTATGCTTACAGGACCTGTAACTATCTTGCAATGGTCGTTTGTACGTGATGATCAACCTCGTTCTCAAACTTGTTTACAAATAGCCTTGGCTATCCGTGATGAAGTGGTAGACCTTGAAAAAGCGGGTATACAAGTAATTCAAATAGACGAACCTGCTATCCGCGAAGGATTACCATTGCGCAAAAGCGAGTGGAAAGCCTACTTTGATTGGGCAATCAAAGCGTTCCGCATTTCAGCTTCAGGTGTGAAAGACGAAACCCAAATCCACACCCATATGTGCTATTCTGAGTTCAACGATATGATTGAAGCTATCGCCGATATGGACGCCGATGTGATTACCATAGAATGCTCACGTTCACAAATGGAACTCCTCGATGTATTTGGTGACTTTAAATATCCTAACGAAATAGGACCTGGGGTATACGATATTCACTCACCACGCGTACCATCACAAGAAGAAATGACCAACTTGATGAAGAAAGCCATTTCGGTAGTACCAAAAGAGCAATTGTGGGTAAACCCCGACTGCGGACTTAAAACACGCCACTGGCCAGAAACCAAAGCAGCTCTTCACGCAATGGTTGATACCGCCAAAGAACTTCGCAATCTCTACAAATAAGACATAAGAAGTAATTAATAAAAAAAGCAATGTGCGAGAAAATGCACATTGCTTTTTTGTGTTAAAATTGTTCTTTTGTTTTGTAGAAATAAAACTTTTTTATACATTTGCCCCATTAAACCAAAATAACTATTATAAGAAGTACTAACTCGTATAGTTTTTAAAATAGTATTATAAAATAACATATAGCGTTTCGCTTTACAGTTTCCTAATTTCTGAAAACGACCAATTTTTCAATGTTACAAGGAAAGTGAAAGTGGAAATGCCTGCGGTTACGTGGGCATTCCTTTTGCTTTGTAACATAGCCTTTGGTCGGGCTTCAGAAATTGAGCAATAAGGAATGTTTCCACGTTTTTTTATTGTCTAAATGTAACGAAACCTACCTAAAAGGCGGTAACCGAAAAGCCTGAACAGAGTAGGTATAAACTTAATTTTTATCAAACAATAGCTATGAAAAACAAAAACAAAAACGTAGCGTGGGCGACTTTTCGCACTGCTACACAGGTAGTAGCCTTTATGGCAGTAATTTTAGTAACCCTTATCGCTTGTAGCAAAAGTGATAGTGGAGGAAACGTACAAAACAAGGATTTGATTGGCACTTGGAAGTTAGAAAGTAGGACTATTGATGGGAAGAGTTTAGAAGATTATGCTTCAGATATTGGAGAAAAAATATCTGAAACCACAAAAAAATGTATTTATCGTAGTACTTTTACATTTTTAGAAAAAGAAGGCGTATCAAATACTTGTGTTGATGCTCACCCAAATAGTAAAGAAGAATGTGAATGTGAGTCTATGTCATTTATCTATACAATATCTGGTAATATAATTGCTTTGAAAACAACAAAAGGAGCTGTTTCTTGTACATTTTCTATAGTAGGAAATAAACTGACTTTTAGTTACTCAATAGAAGATGAAAAAGGTAAAAAGCATACTTTTGTAGAAACCTATATAAAGCAATAAACTTCCTATATCATTACCCTTAGAAACTTATTTAAGGAACAAAAAGAGCAAAGTGTTAATTCGCTTTGCTCTTTTTTATAAAATATTTCATCAAAAATTTGGATATAAGTATATAAACATATACCTTTGCAACATCAAAAACCAATTAAACTAATATATGAAGTCAAGTGAGTTACATCGGCTTATCACTGAAAATGATTGGATACTAATAAGGGTTTCTGGAAGTCATTATATCTATCAAAAAGGTGATAAAACTTATCCCGTACCATATCACGGAAGTAAAGAGGTAGGGAAAGGACTTGAGAAAAAGGTAAAAAAGGAAATGGAACTATCCTAAAAAACATTATATAATATGAAAAACATTACTATCATTATAGAACGCAGTAACGATTTTTATTGGGCTTATGCTGAAAATGTAGAAGGTATAAGTGCAGGAGGTGAAACTGTTCAAGAGGCTAAAAACGGTATCTTTGAGGCTATTGCTCTGCAAAAAGAACTCGGTAATTTTCCTTATAACAATTACCAACTTACCTACAAATATGACACTGAAAGTCTGTTACAATATTTTAAAGGGATAATAAGCAACCCCGCCTTTGAACGACTCACAGGTATCAATCAGAAATTGATACATCAATACGCTGTGGGGCTTAAAAAACCTCGTACAGCTCAACGTCAAAAAATACAAGAAGGGTTGCATAAACTCGGTGCAGAATTACTTAGTATACAGTTATAGAAAAAGAGGCTACCCTTTTCGGACAGCCTCTGTTTTTTTAGAAAAAGGCTATCCAAAGAACTTCTCGGACAGCCTCAGGCTATATATTGGGTCGTTATTTTTGGTGGAGGGGAATGATAATCTCGAACCGTTGAACTACACATTTCTGCTTCGTCTCCATTTCCCCCAACGATTTGATACGTTCAATCATTTTTGTTGTTCCTTTCTGAATTTTCCTAAATACTTTCTTCATGTTTTTGATATAGTTTTTATAGTTAATAACTATGTTTTGTATTGCTCTCACAACACTTACAACTTGAAGTGTTATTTGGAAACCGATAGGCAAAAATGGCTCAACGATGTCAATTAACGAGAAAATCCTACGATAATCTATCAAGTGATATAGCAAAAGACGTGCCAAGTTGAATATGGCACGTCTTTTGTCAGTTTTGTCAGTCCTTTTATGGAATATACAGCAACGCAAACTCCGCCTTTCTCTGTTTGAGCAACATGGTGTGGCGTTTCCCCCCGCTGGCACAAGCTTGCAGTTTGTGCCCAATTCAAAATTCTCTCCCCGTCCTACTTGTCCCATTTGTCCCACCCGTCTCACAAAACAAAACTTTTTAGACACCCTCTTTTTTAAAAATATTTCATTACTTTGGAAAGAAAAAATAGTAAAAATAAACATAATAGCAATGACTTATTTTTACATTTTTGTAGAAATAAGCAATTTTACAACATTTTAAAGGCTTATTTTTACATAGTAATTAGTCTGCTAATTCTAAGAAATCCTCAAAATATTCATTAAAAGAATTGAATAGAAGTGTAGGTTTGCTCATTACAAAATTACCGTCTTTATTACAATGTATTTCAGCATCATATACTTTTGAATCGTTGAGGCGATCTGTTTTTGAGACTTTATATAGAATCAAGTATTCATCTATTTCGTAATTGAGTACGATAAAATCATCGAGGAGGTTAAGTTCTTCTCTCAACTGTTTTGTGAGTTCTACCACAGGATATGATAATGTCCCATCTTCTTTGTAAACTCCATTGATATAAGTATCTCCAAAGTTACAAGAGCCACATTCGCTCAAGAACTTTACATACGCTTTAGGAAGTAATACTCCTAAAGATGTTTCTACAATTTGAATTTCTTCGGCAGTAGCACCTTCACAGTATTCAAATTCATCACTCTGTTGTAGTTTCTTTAGATAATTCATTAGATATAGGTTTTTGAGTTTGTTCTTCTCTTTTAAATACGAAAGTATCGTAATAGGTGTTGAAAAATTGTATTAAAAACACAGCGCCTTGTAGGTCTCTATACACTTCTACTAATAAATTACCGTCTTTATCAGGAGCTATGCGTATTCTATCAATATCCACTCCTAAATAAATAGGTATAAACGGATAGATTCTAAACCTATTATAACGCTGCCAAAAGTTCTTTTTCTGTTTGCCTTTGAAGCCAGCCCTCATCGTAACGGTGGTTGTACTATCCTTTACTTTTTGGTAACTCACATAAAGCGAATCGGCTTTTACTTGCAATTTGAATTTACTTGAAGATTGTGCTTTTTCTTGGTATTCTTTAGGTAGTAACGGAAAGAACAAAGGTGTTTGCTTTTCTATAGGTTCTGAATACACATAGTACGTTCCCTCATTGAGTGTTTTTATAGCAGCTTCGTCTAAGGGTGTAGTCATTTTAGGGCGCTGTGCTGTTTTACACGAAAACAACAGTAAGGATAATACAATAAAAGCAATGGTTCTCATAAAGTTTAGATATTTAATGATGATAATTACAAGTACAAAAGTATAAAATAATCAGTTACAAAAAAAGCAAAGTGAAGATTTAATTTCACTTTGCTTTTTTGTTAAGGTACAGGGTCGTAGCCACTACCTCCCCAAGGGTGGCAACTACATATACGCTTGATAGCCAACCAGCCTCCTTTAAAGAAACCATATTTTTGTAGGGCTTCCAAAGTATATTGAGAGCAGGTGGGGGTATACCTACAAGTAGGCGGTTTCAGTGGTGAAATAGCTACCTGATAAAAGCGTACCAAATAAATGAAAAGGTATTTCATTATTTACCAAATCTTTCAATTACCTCTTGGCTTACACCTGTATTAGAGAATCCTCCATCGTGGAAGAGATTTTGCATCGTTACTTTGCGAGTAAGGTCAGAGAAGAGAGATACTGTATAATCAGCACAATCTTGAGCGGTAGCATTGCCCAGTGGTGACATCGCATCGGCGTAGGCAATAAAACCATCAAATCCTTTTACACCTTGTCCTGCGGTGGTAGCAGTAGGTGATTGTGAAATGGTGTTCACGCGCACTTTTTTATCTTTACCAAAGAAATAGCCAAAGCTACGCGCAATAGACTCTAAGTAGGCTTTGTTATCAGCCATATCATTATAATCAGGGAAGGTGCGTTGAGCTGCCATATAAGTAAGGGCAACGATGCTACCCCACTCGTTCATTGCATCATTTTTGTAAAGCACTTGGCATACTTTGTGGAAAGAAAGTGCTGAAACATCCCAACCTTTTTCAGTATTCATATAGTTAGACTCGGTATAAGGGATATTTTTACGCACATTCACCGACATACCGATAGAGTGCAATACAAAATCCAACTTACCACCTAAAATTTCCATTGCTTTAGTCACCAAATTTTGGAGGTCATCCATATTGGTAGCGTCGGCAGGAATAATTTCAGAGCCAGTTTTTTCGGCTAAGTTTTTTATTTGTCCCATACGCATTGCCACGGGAGCATTGGTAAGTACAAACTTACCGCCTTCTTCGTGTACGCGCTCTGCTGTTTTCCAAGCAATAGAATTTTCATCTAAAGCACCAAAGATGATGCCTTTTTTTCCTTTTAATAAATTGTACATAATTCTTTCTTTTTATAAGGTGAAATTTGTTTCTGTGGGGCAAATATACAAAATATTTCTGTATAAATAAAAAGCTACCTAAAACATTAGGTAGCTTTCTATTTGTATACAATATGATATATTATTTTTCAAACGCTTTTAAAGCATTGATAATAATAGCAATACATTCTCGTAATTCTGTTTCATTCATCACCAAGGGCGGAGCAAACCTAATGATATTGCCGTGAGTAGGTTTGGCGAGCAAGCCATTGTCACGCATCTTTAGGCAGATATTCCAAGCAGTGTCACTTTCTTCGGTATCGTTGATAACTACCGCATTTAATAACCCTTTACCACGTACTAATGAGGCAATTTTTGAGGTTTTGATATAATCTCCAATTTCTTTGCGGAAAATCTCACCTAAACGGGCAGCATTTTCAGCCAAATGTTCATCTTTTACCACTTGTAAAGCTTCAATTGCTACTGCTGCTGCCAAAGGATTGCCTCCAAAAGTACTGCCGTGTTGCCCTGCTTTGATTACGTGCATTATACGGTTATCGGCAAGGACAGCACTCACAGGATATACACCCCCGCTAAGGGCTTTACCTAATACCAATATATCGGGTTTTACATTTTCGTGATCTACTGCCAAACGCTTCCCAGTTCGCGCTACCCCTGTTTGCACCTCATCTGCAATAAAGAGCGCATTATATTTTTCGCATAAGGCTTTAGCTCCACTCAAATAACCTTCAGAAGGGACGTATACCCCCGCTTCTCCTTGTATCGGTTCTACTAAAAAGCCTGCTACTGTTGCTTTATTATCGGCAAGCACTTGTTCCAAAGCTGCTAAATCGTTGTAAGGAACAGATACAAAACCAGGTGTATAGGGACCAAAGTTCTTACGCGCATTCTTATCAGAAGAGAAAGAAACTACTGTAGTAGTACGCCCGTGGAAATTCTGGTCACATACAATAATAATAGCAGCACTTTCTGGCACTCCTTTCTGTTCGTATGCCCATTTGCGACATATTTTAATAGCTGTTTCTACAGCTTCAGCTCCTGTATTCATAGGGAGTACTTTTTCAAAGCCAAAATACTCGGTTACATATTTTTCATACACTCCGAGTTTATCGTTATAAAAAGCACGAGAGGTAAGTGTAAGAGTTTGCGCTTGCTCAGTAAGTGCTTTGATGATGCGAGGATGACAATGCCCTTGGTTTACAGCAGAGTAAGAGGAAAGAAAATCGTAGTAGCGTTTGCCTTCCACATCCCACACATATACCCCTTGCCCTTTGCTGAGAACGACTGGTAGTGGGTGATAGTTATGAGCACCGTACTGATTTTCCAGTGCCATTGCTTGTTCTGAGGTTAATTTTTGTGACGTCATATATTTTTCGTTTTATTTTTAGACGACAAATATACAACTAATTTTCGTAAAAACAAAAAAGCACAAACTTGGAATATCCAAATTTGTGCTATAAAGTTTTTGCGTTACTATTCGTTTCCTAAAAGAAGTCGTCTAACATTGTTCCAAATTCTGCTTTACATTTGTATAGTAGAGCTCTTGAAATACCAATATTAGATTTTGGTCTATCCAATGCAGTGATTGAAAAGAATTTTCCTAAAGCTGAAATCATTAGCATATAGGTTATTTTATCAGCTTCAATTAGAATATAGTCTAAAGCTGTTTCTCCCATAGATTTATTGCTATTCATCACTTTTTTCACTTGATCTACAATCGTCAAATGAAAAGCTGAACTTTGTTCTACTATTTTTGAAGATTCTTCATTAGCTGAAGCTTTAGACAGAATGGTTCCATCTTTGCAACTCAAAATTCCATAAAATAGAAAACCAGGCATATTGGCTTTCATTTCTAAGCAATGAGCATTGAGTAATTCTTGTAGTTTTGTTCCGGTCATAATAATATAGTGTTTAGTTTTTTATGACGCAAAACTATGTATTATTTTTATAACCTCCAAATATTTTTAACGTTTTTTTGTGTTTTTATTTACATTTTATTAAGAATAAAAATTATCTTTCTCAAAATCAAACTCTTAAAAAAAATATTTTCCTATTATTTTTTTGTTATTATCTGGGTAAAAATATCTCTTTAGATAAAATATTACCCTTATATCATAAAAATATAATATCATTAAACTAGTGAATGGTAGCTATGCCTTTGCAGTAATTTTCTTGTGGCTTTACTTATTATGAAGTTTATTTAGGGGAATAAAATAGTTTTATTTTTAGTTGTTAGTTGTTGGCTGTTAATTATTTTAAGTTGGTTATTTTCAATTTACAGCACATACCCTGCTATCGCTGGCTTTCCTACATAACAAAAACTGTTGATAATAAGAGTAATAAACTTTGCCAAAGGTCGTAGCACGACGAGCAATTAAAACTTTGGCAAAGTTTAGAGATTAGCTAAAAGCTAAGATATCATCACAGCTCCTACTGTAGCATTGCTAGTTTCATCGATGAGGATGGCGCTACCCATAGGGGGATTACTTTGGAAAGCATCATATACTAATGGAGCAGCTGTTTTAAGTCGGATTTTTGCTATTTCGTTAAGTTTTACACTTTCTACTCCTTCAGTTTGGTCAAGGGTATTGACATCTATTTTGTATTCAATTTCCTTTACAATGGCTTTTACGAGCCTACTGCGCTGTTGTAACAAGTACTTATTACCCTCACGCAATTCGCGTTTGTCCATCCAGCACACAAGGGCTTCTATATCCTGACCTTGCTGAGGTTCAACCCCTTGTTTGGCAAAATAGTCACCACGAGAAATATCAATATCATCTTCGATATGTAACACTACAGGGTCTCCTGCTTTGGCTTCTGCCACTTCTTCGCCATTGTGCTCTATCTTACTGATTTTAGTGCTGATACCTTCAGGGAGTACCACTATAGCATCGCCTTTGTGGTAAGTACCCGAAATAATTTGCCCTGCGTAACCGCGATAGTCGTGTAAGGCTTCGGTTTGAGGGCGTATTACATACTGCACCTGAAAACGAGGTTGGTCGTAATTATCTTTATTAATTTCTATAGTTTCTAAGAAGTCTAATAATGAATTTCCTTTGTACCAAGGCATTGCTTCAGTGGTATTCACAATGTTATCACCTACAAAAGCCGAAATTGGGAAATAGTGCACACTTTTCAATCCTAAACGTTTGGCGATACCTTCATACTCTTGCTGGATATTTTTGAATACCTCTTCACTATAGCCTACCAAATCCATTTTGTTTACAGCTACAACTACCTCTGGAATATTGAGCAGAGAGGCTATGATAGAATGGCGGCGAGTTTGTTCGGTTACACCATTACGAGCATCTACCAGAATGATAATAAGCTCGGAATTAGAGGCACCAGTAATCATATTGCGGGTGTACTGTGTATGACCAGGGGCATCGGCGATGATAAATTTGCGTTTAGGGGTTGCAAAATAGCGATACGCCACATCAATAGTAATGCCTTGTTCACGTTCTGCACGAAGACCATCGGTGAGGATAGCGAGGTCTATACCATCATCGTTCTTATTTTTAGATTGTTGTTCAAGCGCCTCAAGCTGGTCGGCTAAAATACTTTTGCTATCGTATAACAAACGACCTATGAGAGTACTTTTACCGTCGTCTACACTACCTGCAGTGATAAATCGTAATATATTCATTTGTATCTTAAAAATCAATTTTTGGCAAAGATACAAATAATTACGAAATACGAGTTACGAATAGCGAAAATAATTTGTTAAGAGGAAAATATTAAGGGAGTTTTTCATAAGTTATCCAATTGGTATAAGCTACATTATATTTCTTATCATTTGGATACTTGTAATGTATAGAAGCACGGATTTTTACAACCGGTTTATCAAAGTCTATTATGTCTTGGCAATTGATCATTTTATCAATTATGTAATAGACAAGATTATACTTCTCACCTTTCTGCAAAGTTATTTTACAATCATCTAAATTTGCTGGAGGTACAGAAGGAGGTAGGCAACCTTGTATATCTTTAGCTTTGCCATTCTCATCTTCATATTGTAACCCAAAGTGAAACACATTATAAATATTGATTTCAATGGGTTTATCGGAGTAATTTACAATAACTGCCTCAGCATATTCTCGGTTTACATCAGTGTAGTTTAGTGTTGCTTGTACGCCAATTTTTGGATTAGGCGAGGATTTTCCAAGGTATGTACGTAGCTTTTGTTGTACTTCTGTCCGATATTCTTCTACATAATTCAGTAAGTCTGAAGGATAAGTACATTTTTTCTCAAATACATCAAATTGGATATAAAAACATTGAAACAAAGGAATATTTAGTGTTTTTTGCAAATAAAGAAAAACTACATCACCTTTGCGCAATGGTTTTTCTTTGGAACAGACCATTACTTTAAGATTTGTAGTATCAGTAATACTATTAAGCAATAGAGTGATAGCCTCACTATCTTCTTGATAGCGTTGATAATTGGTGTTTTGAAGCAGTTGTTTAGAAGCGACATCCCATTGTAGAGAAATATCATCGCTGAAAGGAATGGTTATTACTTCAGGCTCTTTAACAGCGGTAGAGGTAGATGATTGAGTATTACAATGGTTGAGGGCAATCGTAGAAAATACTAAAAGCAAAAGTGTACATTTCATAGCTTAATTCTCACGGATTTTTTCAATGATAAACTCGTAATGAGTGTAGTGTTGCACAAAATCAAGGTCGGTTACATCGATGATAAGAGAATTGATAGCAGTATTCTTCTGTATAAAATCCAAATAGCCATAATGTATCTTTTTCAGATAATCAGGAGAGATGTTCTGTTCGTATTCCCTGCCGCGTTTTTTGATGTTCTCTATGAGGCGGTCGGTATTTTGATAGAGGAATACGTACAAATCGGGTTTGATAATTTGGCTATAAAGAATATAAAAGAGTTTGCGGTACAACATAAATTCATCATCAGTAAGGGTTACCTTAGAGAAAATGAGAGATTTGAAGATATCGTAATCGGAAACAACAAACTCTTTAAACAAATCGGTTTGTGCTAATTGCTCACGCATTTGTTGGTATCGTTCGGTAAGGAACGACATTTCGAGCGTAAAGCCGTATTGTTTAGGATTTTCGTAGAATTTAGGCAAGAAAGGATTATCGGAAAACTGTTCTAAAATCAGTTTAGCATTGAAATCTTCGGCGATTTTAGTAGCCAAAGTAGTTTTACCAGAACCTATATTTCCTTCAATAGCGATGTACTTATAGTTTAAAAACGGCGACTTTTGTGCGGGAAATGACAGTTGGTCGGACAAGCGTTGTACAGGTGAAGTGTCATTGGTAGTGCGGAGCAGTTCGGCAACTGTTTTTTTAAGTACGGGGTGTATTTTGAGGTCATCGATATTAGCTAAAGGCTTGAGCACAAATTTACGTTGGTGTAAAAGCGGATGGGGCACAGTAAGTACATCGGTATGAATCACTTCATCGTCATAGAAAAGTATATCGAGGTCTATCGTACGGGACTGGTAGCCTTTAGAATGAGGCATACGTTCGCGCCCCAGTTCTTGCTCTATTTGCAAGAGTTGCATTAGCACCTGCTCAGCAGAGAGGAAGGTGCGACAGAGCAGACAAGTGTTGAGGAAAGCCTCGCCTGAAAATCCCCAAGAGGGTGTTTCGTAGATAGGGGCTATATCCACAATGGTACCTACCCGCGTAGCAATGCCTTCTATGGCTTGTTGTAAGTACGCTTTACGGTTCCCTAAATTACTTCCTAATGATATGTAGACGTCGTGGTTCAATTGACAATTGACAATTAATAATTAACAAAAGTCCCAGTGTTTTTGATACAATTTGAGACGAACTTTGCCAAAGGTGCAATCCACAATGGGCAATTAGAAACTTTGGCAAAGTAGAAGCAAGAATACTATTTTTATAGATTTTTTGATTATTGATTTTGTAAAAATCGCAATACGTTGTCGTGGATACGGTTTTCAATGTCGGAGGTATCGGCAGGGAGAAATTTTTCACCCATAATATTTTCGTAGAGCTCGATATAACGATCGGAAACAGATTGTACATATTCATCGCTCATCTCAGGCATTTTTTGTCCTTTTTCGCCTTGGAAGCCTTGTGAGATGAGCCACTGACGCACAAATTCTTTGGAGAGTTGGATTTGAGGTTCACCATTTTCTTGGCGTTCTTCATAGCCTTCTTTGTAGAAATAACGGGAAGAATCGGGGGTGTGAATTTCGTCGATGAGTACGATTTCACCATCGCGGGTTTTACCGAACTCATATTTGGTATCTACCAAAATCAAACCGTGTTTAGAAGCGATTTCGGTACCTCGTGCGAAGAGAGCATAGGTATATTTTTCCATCAAACGATAGTCGTCTTCATTTACAATTCCGCGACGAATGATTTCTTCACGTGAGATATCCTCGTCGTGCAAGCCTTGTTCTGCTTTAGTAGCAGGGGTGATGATGGGGTGTTGAGGGAACATATCAAACTCGCGCAATCCTTCTGGTAAAGGCACTCCTGAGAGTTTGCGCACTCCGTTTTTATAGAGGCGAGCTGAGTGCCCTGCAAGATAACCGCGAATCACCATTTCTACTTTTAGAGGTTCGCACACTTGCCCTATAGAGACGTTGGGGTCGGGAGAGGCAATGAGCCAGTTAGGCACAATATCTTCAGTTTGTTGCAAAAAACTTACAGCTATTTGGTTTAATATCTGACCTTTATAAGGGATGCCTTTGGGAAGAATAGCATCGAAAGCTGAAATACGATCGGTGGCAATCATAATGAGGGTATCATCTTTTAGTTGATACACATCACGTACTTTCCCTCTGTAAACAGACTTTTGTTTAGGGAATTTAAAGTTTGTTTTTGTTATGGTATTCATCTTCGTAAAAAGTTTTTAAAATCTTTTTTTTCGGGGCAAAGGTATAAAATAATTACGAATTACGAGTTACGAATTATGAAAAAATACTACTTTTGCAATATCATTTTTATACGTTAAAAAAGTAAAGACTATGAAAATCATTTGTATAGGTAGAAATTACCGCGAGACTATCGAAGAAAACAATCAAACACCACTTCAACCTATAGTAGTGTTTATGAAACCAGACACAGCTATCCACAACCTCGAAATTCCTTATTACATTCCTGATTTTACACAAGATTTGTATTACGAAATAGAATTAGTGCTGAAAATCAACCAAAATGGGAAATGTATTTCGGAGAAGTTTGCGCATAAATATTACGACGAGATTGCTGTGGGCATTGATTTTACAGCTTGCGATCTACAAGCTGAATTGAGCCAAAAAGGGCTGTCTTGGGAGCAAGCAAAGGCTTTTGACAGCTCGGCTATCGTAGGAAAATTTGTATCTAAAGAAATGTTTAGCAACTCCTCCCCTATTGAGTTTCACTTAGATAAAAACGGCTCTACTATACAAGAGGGAAAGACAACACAAATGCTCAGAGGATTTGATACTATCATTGCTGAAGTATCACAGTACTTTACCCTTCGCAAAGGCGACCTTATCTTTACAGGAGCGCCCAAAGGTGCAAGGAAAGCAGTAGCAGGTGATTTATTAGAGGGATTTTTAGGAGAAGAGAAGAGTTTTAGCTTGAAAATTAGATAATTTGGAAATTAGCAAATTTGGGAGTTAGCCCCCGAGTGTAATTTTACCTATTTAGTCTCTCTATCTTCCTGAAATTATAGCCAAGAGTTTTTCCTATTTTCTTTTGTAGGAAAGGTGTGGCTGAACCTGCAAAAATAAGGTCATCGCCTCTGTAAATAGTAACTGCTTTAGTAGAGAATATAAAAATGAGGGTCATTTTTTGCTGTCCATTTCTATAAAAATAGAAAGTATCACATACATCATTAACCAAAGGATAGGCTTCGTTAAACGATTTCTTTTGTTGTAAAGCGTTTAACAATTTAACTCCTTTGTTATAGTGGATTTTTTTAATTGTCTCAACAATTTGTTCTTCAGGAAATCCTTCTATATTAGGCGAGGTTTCTTTAGTATAGCCACTGCTACTCACTACTATCACACTGTCGATAGATCCCCTATAAAGTTTTTCCCATTGCATTGCTGTGGAAAGTTGGCTAAAACAGAGGTTGTATAAGCTAAAAAAAAGTATTAAAAATAAAGACTTCATATCATACTATCATTAGGAGTTTTAGACATTGTCAAAGTCCAAGGACTTTGACAATGTGTGTGATACAAAAGCAATTTTAAAAATCAGCTTGTATAGTTTTGATGAGTTCATCGGGGTCTTTGAATTTTACAAAAGCTCCATTCTTGAAGTAAGAGATATACCCTGTTTCTTCAGAGACTACTAATGCAGTAGCATCGGTTTTTTCGGTAATGGAAATAGCAGCTCGGTGGCGCAAACCGTAGCGTTTAGGCAAATTGATTTCACTTGCCACAGGCAATATCACCCTTGTAGCTACAATATGATCGCCCTTTATCACAATAGCTCCATCGTGTAGCGGGCTGTTTTTATAAAAGATACTTTCAATAATAGGCTCGGAAAATTCTATATTCACCTTGTCACCCGTTTCAGTTACAAAATCAAGGGGCATATTGTGTTCCAAAACAATAAGCGCTCCTGTATTGGTAGTTCCTAATTTCAAACATACATTTACCAAACTTTCGATATTGAGTACAATTTCCTTTTCTTTAAAAAAATGAAATACGCGTTGTAACTTGTTGCGCGCTGTGATATTAGTAGAACCCAATGTGAGCAAAAAGCGACGTATTTCCTGCTGAAACACAACTATTAATGCAAAGACTCCTACCCCAATAAACTGACCTAATATACTGCTGAGTAACTGCATTTGCAGGGCTTCTGTAATTTTCCATATCAGGTAGATAATCACAATCCCCATAAAAATATTGATAGCTACCGTACCCCGAATCAATCGGTAGAGGTAGTACAAAAGGGATGCAAATAGCAGTATATCAATCGCATCGACAACGGTAAAGTCTAAAATATCGAATAGTTTCATTGTATTTTTTCAAAGAGTGTTACACATTCTTTAGCTTCTTTTACATCGTGTACCCGCAAGATGTGTGCCCCTTTCATTAGGGCAATGGTATTGACTACGGTAGTAGCATTCAGTGCATTAGCGGGGTCTGTTTCTAACAATTTGTACAACATCGACTTGCGGGAAAAACCTACCAATAGCGGACAACCAAAACACTGAAATAGTTCTAAGTGCTTCAATACTTCGTAATTCTGGTCTAAGGTTTTAGAGAATCCAAAGCCTACATCTACTATAAAATCATTAATTCCTGCTTCTAAGGCTTTAGCTTTGCGCTCGGAGAAATAGTAACGCATATCGCTGATGATATCCTTATAATCAGTATGTTGTTGCATTGTTTGGGGGGTACCTACAAGATGCATCGCAATATAAGGCACCTGAAATTGTGCTACTACGGTGAGCATCTGATCGTCTAAAAGTCCCGCAGAAATATCGTTGATTATACAAGCTCCTTCTAAGAGCGATTGGCGTGCTACCTCACTGCGGAAAGTATCTACCGAGATACGTATCTCGGGGAAATGTTGTACCAAAGAGCGTACTACAGGTACTACCCTATTAAGTTCTTCAGTTTGTGAGACTTCAGGTGCATTGGGGCGGGTACTATAGCCCCCTACATCAATAAAATCTGCGCCGTGAGCAAGCATTGTTTCTGCGCGTTGTAAGAGCGTTTTTTCGGTTACACGACTCCCTTCGTAAAAAGAGTCGGGGGTATGATTGAGGATTCCCATCACTTTTGGGGTATCCATAGAGAGTAATTCTCCTTTACAATTGATGGTCATAAATATTAGGTGTCAGGTGTCAGGTGTCAGGTGTTAGGTTTCAGGGTTCAGGGGGTTAGCAGTCTGCCATATTTACGGCGACGGCTAAACCACCTTCGGAGGTTTCTTTATATTTAGAATTCATATCTTTGGCAGTTTGCCACATTGTATTTATCACCTTATCCAAAGGAACTTTGGCATTCTTAGGGTCGGTTTCGATAGCCAATTCGGCAGCGTTAATTGCTTTGATTGCCCCCATTGCATTGCGCTCAATACAAGGGATTTGCACCAATCCGCCAATAGGGTCGCAAGTAAGCCCCAAGTGGTGTTCCATTGCTATTTCGGCAGCGATGAGCACCTGCTCAGGAGAACCGCCTAAGAGTTCACAGAGTGCGCCTGCCGCCATTGCTGATGACACCCCTATTTCCGCTTGACAACCACCCATAGCCGCCGAGATGGTTGCCCCTTTTTTGAAGAGACTGCCTATCTCGCCTGCCACCAAGAGAAATTGCTGAATGTGCTCCTCAGTAGCCTGTTGGTTTTCAATAGTTACGTAGTAGAGCAACACCGCTGGAATTACTCCTGCACTTCCGTTAGTAGGTGCGGTAACCACACGCCCTAACGAAGCATTCACTTCATTGACTGCCAGTGAAAAACAACTCACCCATTTGAGAATTTCTCGGAACTTAATATTCGTTTTCTTGATAGAGTTCAGCCAATTTTCAGGACTATTATAGGTAACTACCCCAATGAGGTTCTTATGGATATCATAAGCGCGACGGCGCACGTGCAAGCCGCCAGGAAGTACTCCCTCGGTATGGCAACCTATATAAGTGCATTCCAGCATTGTATGCCATATACGCATCAACTCGCTGTGAATTTGCTCCTCGGAGCGCAAGGATTTTTCGTTTTCATAAACTATTTCAGATATTTTCTTACCCTCTTGCCGACAATAGTTTATCAATTCTTCAGCTTTATCAATAGGAAAAGGAAAATTGCGTCGGTTATCATCTTTAGTTATTTTTTGTTCCCCTTCTTTTACTATAAAACCACCCCCTACTGAGTAGAAAGTAGAAGCATAGCTAAAGTCTTCACCTTCAGCAGTAAAAGTAAGCCCATTAGCGTGAAAAGGCAAGAAATTCCTGTTAAAAACGATATTTTCTTTAGGGTTGAAGTTGATAATCTGTTCGTTACCCAAACAGAGTTTTTGATTGTTAGTAATAGCTGTAATGATTACGTCTAAGCTCTCAATAGGCACATACTCAGGGTCGGCACCACTGAGACCAAGCATTACTGCTAAATCAGTAGCGTGTCCTTTGCCAGTGAGGGAAAGAGAACCATACAAATCTACGTGTACTTTCGTTGTTTTGGACAATAGGCGCTTCTCTCTCAATTCTTTGAGGAAAGCCTCGGCAGCACGCCAAGGACCTAAAGTGTGAGAGCTGGAAGGTCCTACCCCTATTTTAAGCATATCGAATACACTTATTCGTTCCATTTAATTTACTATAAGAGTTTTAAGACCGCAAAAGTAGGAAACAATTAGCAAATTAGCAAAAATTTTATTTGTGAAAACAGTAAGTAACAAGAGGTAAGACTATTTTTTTATTTATCTTTTGTTTGTTAATTATTAACAGTTTTATATCTTTGTGCTTTCAAACGAAGTTTTTCAAAAGAATATGATCACTAATAAAGAATTAGAAGCCCTAATGAACAAAGTTGATGGGGCTGTAGATAAACAATATGATTTCATCAAAGAGATGAAAGGTATTAAAAACTACCTTTGGGAGCTGAAAGCTACAATGCAGGAAAGTACTGAGAGAGCAACTATTGCGCCTCCAGTTATAGAGACAATTGCAGAACAGCCTATTGTACCCACAGTGGTAGAAGAAGAAAAACTTGATCCTACAGTAGTGGAAGAAAAACTTGCTCCTGCTGCAATGGAAGAAGTTATAGAAAAAACTGCTGAAGAAACTGTAGAAAGAGTTGCTGAAGACCCTATTATTAATCCTCAAATAGTAGAAGAAGTAACAGCCGAAGAAACTACTATTGCACCTCAACCCATAGAAGCAAACCAACCTTACCATAGCAGAAAACCTGATTTTGAAAAACAAGTAGACAATTGGTTTAAACCTAAAAAATCTATTAACTGGGAACGTTTTATTGGTGAAAACTTATTCAGCAAAATAGGGATAGGCATTATCATTATTGGGGTGTTTATAGGAGTAAAATACTCTATAGAACACAACTTAATCAGCCCTGCAATGCGATTGGTATTGGGCTACTTAGTGGGAGCAGGACTTTTTGTGGCAGGAGCAATGCTCAAAAAGAAATACGAGAGCTTCAGCGCAGTGCTTGTGAGTGGAGCGATGACGATTTTCTACTTCGTTACTTTTATAGGTTATTCGGTATTTAATTTCTTCCCGCAGTCGCTTACCTTTATACTGATGTTCCTCTTTACCGCCTTTACGGTAGCCGCATCGCTAAACTACAACAAAGTAGTGATTGCACTGATAGGCTTAGTAGGTAGTTATGCCGTTCCATTCTTACTGAGCGATAACTCAGGACGCGTATCTATTTTGTTTGCTTATACAGCTATTATCAACATTGGGGTACTCATCATTTCGTTCTACAAACAATGGCGTTCTCTTTATTTATCAGCTTTTGTTTTCGCTTGGTTAATGTTGCTTTCATTGTGGGCTAACAATTACGAGTACGATGATTTTGCACCTTATTTCACTTTCAATTTAGTTACTTTTCTCACTTTTTATATAGCTTTTATCTTCCAGAAAATACATCAAGAAAAAGAGTTAAAAGGTTTAGATGTAATACTATTCCTATTTAATAGTTTGCTTTTCTTTAGTATGGGAGTGTGGTATATTCACGACTATTCTATAGGTAATCGCACTGCTATAGCGGCATTCACTTTGGTAAATGCCTTATTGCACTTTGGGGTAGCCTATTATTTCCATGTTAAAAAATTCCCTTCACAAGCTCTAAAATACTTGATATTAGTATTGGCGCTATCCTATGCTACTTTAGTGATACCTATCCAATTCAAAGGCTCTTGGATTACAGTATTTTGGAGTGCTGAAGCTGCTTTGCTCTTCTGGTTTGGTCGCCGCAAAAACTTGCTGGTATACGAGCGAATTTCATACGCTGTAATGGTATTGGCGAGCATCAGTTTATTAATCGATTGGACAAAAGCAGACTACAGTTTATACTATACAAATTTGAATGAGTTTAATAATATCGTTCCGTTTGGCAATGCGATGTTCATCAATGCATTGTTATATAGTGCTGCCTTTGGTTTTATGGCATATACACACCATTTAACTCAACTTGCTAACAAAGAAATCTACAAGCTCCTTACCATCATACTAAATATTTTGTGTGTAGGGTCTCTCTATTTTATATTCTTTAGAGAAATCGATATTTTGTGCGATGTAAGAGCTCTCCAGCAAACACCTAATCTTACAGATAATTATAGTGCTTGGGAAGCGTTAGATAATTTTAAAAACGTATGGAAAATAGTTTATAGTTTGCTTTTTGTTGTTGTTTACACCTTATTAAATATAAGATTGTTCAAATCTAAATTATTGGGTGAAATACAGTTTGGCATCAGCATTTTGCTCGCATTTATTTTTATGACCTTAGGGCTATACACTTTCAGTGAATTGAGAGAAAGTTACCTCGACAATCCACAATTATCACTTTGGTTCTTGAATGTGAGATATGTAGGGATTGTAGTTTTTGCTATATTCTGTTATACATCCTATTTATTGAGTCGTTTTCTCAATTTGAAAGAAGAAATGCAAAAAAGTTTAGAATTTGTTCTACACCTTATTATTTTATGGGTTGCCAGCAGCGAGCTTTTGCATTGGACAGAACTTTACCGCTCAGCTTCTAACTACAAATTAGGACTTACTATTTTATGGGGTTCTTACGCACTATTCTTGGTAGTTTTAGGTATTTTCAAACGGAAGAAACACCTGCGTATTTCAGGTATTGTACTCATCGGGTTCAGTATATTAAAATTATTCTTGTACGATACCACCCATTTAGATGCTTTGAGAAAAACTATTGTGTTTGTAATTCTCGGTTTCTTAGTGCTTGTAGCATCATTCTTTTACAATAAGTATACAAATAAGATTGAAGAAACAGACAAATCAGAGAACAACGAGACTACAGATAATAATGTAACCAATTGAAATTCAAAAGTGTAAAGAAATCACTTTTAAATATATCAAAATTTTATGAAAAGTTTAAGAAATAAAAAACTTTTTGTATATAAGAAACTTTGTACTTTTGTGCAATAATAACCAATATAAAATAAAATTTTGCAATGATTAGAGATTACAGAGACATTGAGCTCACTGTAGAGCGTCCTACTCCAATTGACAAAGAAGTAGGTTGGAACAAATCACAAGTAGTGATTAGTGAAACCGACGTTTATGGTCGTATTACTAACGTGAATGATGTGTTTTGCAATGTTTGTGGCTATTCACCAGAGGAGATGATAGGACAGCCTCACAGCATCATTCGTCACCCTGATATGCCTAAACTCGTTTTTAAACTCCTTTGGGATAACCTTAAAGTAGGTAACAACTTTATTGGAGTTATCAAAAACTTAGCTAAAAGCGGTGAATACTATTGGGTAATTACCGATTTTGAAATGCGCTGCGACGCAATGGGTAATATCACCCACTATATCGCTCGCCGTAAATCAGTTCCTAAAGCTGTTATTGAAAACTACGTAGCACCACTTTATGAAACCTTATTGAAACTTGAAAAAGTAGGTGGTATGGAACTCAGTTCTCGTTTCTTCAAAAACTATTTGGCTAAACAAGGCAAGGATTATATCGATTTCATCATTGATGTAATGAATGAAAACCGCGAAAATGTAGCCTTTGAAGAAATTCCTGTATCATCAGTAGATACCAGCACTGTAGTATCCGATGATATTGTAACAATGAATGAAGCTCAAAACGAAAAACGCAAAAGTTTCTTCAGTCACCTATTTAACTAGGAGAAAATTATTACTGAAGAACTTATTTTATTAACAATAAAAAGAGAAATAATATGTCAGATTTTCAAAATCCAGTACCTACTATCGAGCGTCCTACCCCTATAGACCGTGAAGTGGAATGGGATAAAAGCAAAGTACTCATCAGTGAAACTGATGCAGCAGGTACTATTACCAATGTGAACGATGTGTTTTGTTCAGTGGCACACTACTCAGCTGAAGAACTCATCGGGCAACCTCACAACCTTATTCGTCACCCCGATATGCCTAAATTGATTTTCAAACTCCTTTGGGATAACTTGAAAGTAGGTAACAACTTTGTAGGGGTTATCAAAAACTTAGCAAAAACAGGTGAATACTACTGGGTAGTAACCGATTTTGAAATGCGTCGCGATGAGACTGGTAAAATTACACACTACATTGGTAGACGTAAGTCAGTACCCGAATCGGCTATTACCAATTACGTGGCTCCTTTCTATGATTCACTTTTGAAAATGGAAAGAATAGGAGGTGTTGAACTCAGCAGTCGTTTCTTCAAAAACTACTTGGCTAAACAAGGTAAAGACTATATCGACTTTGTAATCGATATTATGTCGGAAGGACAACAACAAACCTTTAGTTCAGAAACTGTTTCTGCAGTAGATAATACACCAGCTTCTGTAATCGTATCCGATGACATTTTGAACGTAGACGACTCAATGAACGAAAAACGCAAAAACTTCTTTGAACGTTTGTTCTCTTAGTAATTTAATTTTTCATTGATTATACAAAGGAATAGAGCAATGCTCTGTTCCTTTTTTTGTGGTATGAGATTTGTAGCTCACTGCATATTGCTAATTGAAAAATATTTTATACTTTTGCCCCGACTAATTAATTCAATAACGAAAATGAATTTAACAGCCTATCATTTTGTGTCGCTGTTCCGCAATAATGTACAGCAATACCCACAAAAAGATGCCTTAATGGGAAGAGACGCTGCTTCTCAATGGAAAGGTATCACGTGGGAAACTTTAGGCAATACCACTACCCTTCTTTCTAAAGCCCTACTTTCATTGGGAGTACAACCTCAAGAAACTGTAGGGATTCTCTCTCAAAACACTCCTCAATGGTCGCTTGCCGACCTCGCTTGCTTGCAAATACGCGCTATTACGGTGCCTATATACACTACAAACACAGCCGAACAAGCTCTTTACGTGATGAATCACGCTGAAGTGAAAGTACTATTTGTAGGCGATGAAAAACAATACCAAAAAGTACTTCAAGTTGCTAATCAATGTCCATCATTACAAATGATTATAGTATGCGACAACGAGGTTGCTCTTACCGAAAAACAATATTCCATTCATTGGAACGACTTTTTAGCACTCGGCAGCAGCTCTCAGTACGATGTTGAGTTTGAAAAACGCCTTAAAGAACGCAACTTAGACGATCTTTTTACGATTATCTACACATCGGGTACTACTGGTGAACCCAAAGGAGTAATGCTTTCCTACGAGAACTTAGCTTTCCAAATGATAGGACATACTGAGCGCCTATCAACTGTGGATAACACCGATATTTCTTTAGCTTTCTTACCCTTATCACACGTATTTGAACGCGCTTGGACATTTTTCTGTCTTTATAAAGCTGTTACGGTATACTATTTAGACGATACTAATTTAGTGCGTGAAGCCCTTGCCCAAGTGCGCCCCACTTTGATGTGTGCTGTACCTCGTTTCTACGAGAAGATATTTGCAACAGTGCATGACAAAGCGGATGCTTCTTCCTTTGTGAAACGCAAACTCTTCCGTTTAGCCATTGCTACCGGTAGACGCGTGTTGAACTTGCGCGAACAAGGCAAAAAACCGTCATTAGCACTACAAAAAGCCTATAACCTTTTTGATAAATTAGTATACAAAAAACTAAAAGAAGCTCTTGGTGGTCGCATTAAGTTTATGCCTTGTGGGGGTGCAAATCTCGAACCCAGTATAGGTAGGTTTTTCCAATCAATTGGTATTAATTTGAAATTGGGTTATGGAATGACCGAAACAGTTGCCACCATATCTTGCTGGGGTGACAATCGTATCAACCCTCAATCGGTAGGGGAAGTAATGCCTAACGTACAAGTGCGTATAGGTGAAGATAACGAAATATTGGTAAAAGGAGGAATGGTAATGAAGGGTTATTACAAAAACCCCGAAGAAACTGCTAAAGTATTTACTCCCGATGGTTATTTGCGTACTGGTGATGCTGGTAAGTTAGATGGTAACAATAGTCTCTTTATTACTGAACGCATCAAAGAATTGATGAAAACTTCTAATGGCAAATACATTGCTCCACAAATGATTGAAGGTAAAGTGGGCAAATATAACCTTATTGAACAGATAGCTGTAGTTGCCGATGGAAAGAAATTTGTTTCAGCACTTATCGTTCCTAATTTTGAGATGCTGTCGCAAGCCTTAAAAGACCTCAACATTAAGTATAAAAATACAGCAGATTTAATCAAACACAGTCAGGTGATTGAGTACATAGGCAAGCAGTTGCAAAAATTCCAAAAAGACTTACCTGACTACGAGCAAATTAAGAAGTTTACACTACTTCCTTCAGCTTTTACGATTGAACGCAACGAGATTACCCCTTCATTAAAGTTGAGAAGAAAGGTGATTTACGCTAATTACAGTCGTGAAATAGAGGCGATGTACAAATAATTAACTAATTTGCCAATTAGGAGCTACCTCAATTGAAACATTCTCCTTTTTAACGGGGTGTAAAAAGCGAAGGCTATGAGCGTGAAGACAGATACCGCCATCGGGATTTGAGCGCTTAGCCCCATATTTCAAATCGCCTTTGATGTGCAACCCTATGGCAGCCAATTGTGCTCTTATTTGGTGATGTCGCCCTGTAATAAGGTCGATTTCCAATAAATAATAACGATCATAAGTTTTTAATAGTTTGTAGTGCAATACAGCCTTTTTGCTGTGTTGCACTTCTTTATTATAAGCAACCGATTTATTTTGCTTTTCATTGCGCACCAACCAGTGGATAAGCGTCCCTTCCTCGGCCGGAGGCATCGCATCTACCAAAGCCCAATAAGTTTTTTGCACTTCTTCCTTATTAGCAAACATCGCATTAAGACGCGCAAGTGCCTTAGATGTCTTAGCAAAAAGTACCACCCCCGTAGTAGGGCGGTCTAAACGATGAACTACCCCGAGGAACACCTCCCCAGGTTTGTTGTATTTTTTCTTAAGATAAGCCTTAACGATTTCGCTTAAAGGTATATCACCCGTCTTGTCGCCCTGAACTATGTCGCCCACTCGCTTGTTTACGGCGATAACGTGATTGTCTTCGTAAAGCACGTCTACGTTTTCGGCGTTTGTGATAAGTTTCATAATGTCGTTTATTAGTGAAGTAGAGAAAACGTATTCCATCGTAAAAAAGTCCGATGAGAAGTATAATTACTGAAATCAGCAGTGTATATATAGAAAGCCCACGTTCAATATAAAAATAACCCGCACTAAATCCCCCTAAAAAGAAAAAGGCAATGATGAAAAGTCGCAAGCGAATAGTATTTTTCAGTTGCGCGTGTTGATTTTCATAGTGATTGCGATTTAAATAAAGCCTTTGAGCGAGTTCAATACCCAAATCGGTAAAAAGTCCTGTAAGGTGAGTGGTGCGCACTACTGAGTTGGAGATTTTGGTTACAAAAGAATTCTGCAACCCCATCGCAAAGAGCAAGATACAAGCCGTTACATCTGTAGGAATTGCTTCAGGGAAAAAGAAGTGTAACCCTATTACCAATAACAAAGCAAAGCACTCTAAGAGTGTAGGTTTCAGATATTTATTTTGGGTACGATGGTAATTAGAACTTTCTATGAGCAACCCCGAAGTAAAAGAGCCCGACAAAAAAGCAAAGATATACAGAAAGTAAATCAATCCTTTCCAAAATTCGGCTACCGATACATCATAAATAAAATAAGCAAAGTGCCCCGTAACGTTTGTAGTGAGTTTGCCCACAAACAAAAAGCCCGTAACGTTCACCATTCCTGCAACGAATGAGAGCACTACGGCTATTTGTAAATTGTGTTTAGCGGTACGCTTTTTACCTTGATGACGGAACATTAGTACTGTTCATTTTCATTAGGAAATTCTACGGCTTTCACATCTTGGATATAATGAGTTACAGCCTCGTTGATGATTTCTTGCAAATTAGCATACTTGCGCAAAAATTTAGGGTGAAACTCATTGCTCATTCCCAGCATATCGTGCATTACAAGTACCTGACCATCAACAGCACTACCTGCGCCAATTCCAATGATAGGTATATGCACACTTTTAGCTACTTCTTCAGCTAATTTAGCGGGTATTTTTTCCAATACAATAGCAAAACAGCCTAATTGTTCGAGCAATTTTGCATCTTCTTTGAGCTTTTGCGCCTCAGCTTCTTCTTTAGCACGCAGAGCAAAAGAACCAAACTGATGAATTGACTGAGGGGTAAGCCCCAAGTGTCCCATTACAGGAATTCCTGCATTTACAATGCGTCTGATACTTTCGGCTTCTTCCTTGCCTCCCTCTAATTTAATAGCGTGAGCCCCACTTTCTTTCATTATACGCGTAGCCGAACGCAATGCCTTTTTAGGGTCAGATTGATATGTACCAAAAGGCAAATCTACTACTACCAAAGCACGAGTAACCCCTCTTATTACAGATGAAGCGTGATAAATCATCTGGTCTAAGGTGATAGGCAAGGTTGTTTCGTGTCCTGCCATTACATTACTGGCTGAGTCGCCTACCAAAAGTACATCGATACCAGCGGAATCTAATAATTTTGCAAAAGTATAATCGTAGGCGGTAAGCATTGAAATCTTTTCGCCATTGGCTTTCATCTCTACTACCGATTTGGTAGTTACGCGTTTGTATTCTTTTCTAACTGCAGACATTTCTTTTTGTAGTTTAAAAATCGCGGCAAAGATATAAATAATTAACAAATTAGCCAATTTGTTGATTAGCAAATTTCAATCCATCTCTTAACGAAAAAACTTTTCTCTCATTCTTCTAAAAAATAATTGCTACCTTTGCAGCACGAATATTATATCTCATAGCGCTATGTATAGATTTGGAGAACCTAAAAGTTTAGATACAATTACTGCCAAAGATGTAATTGATAACAAATTATGGGTTTGGGTTTGGGAAGCAAACCTCGAAGAAGAATATCCCGAAGATTACCAAGTACCTGTATTGGGTATTGACAATTTAGAAAACAATTTTGCCGAGCCCATCATTACCTTCTACGTAAAGGGGCATAACGATTTGATAGCTTCAGCAAGTTATGATTTTTCTAAAGATTGTTTGTATGCTATTAGTATATGCTATAAAAATGAATGGTTCTCGTTAAACAATTTTCCTTTGCTCGAAGAACCTATTGAACTAAGTGCTGCTATGAAGATTAAAAATCAAGAAAACCGAAGTTTTATTTGTAAGTCAAAATTAGAAGATATCGCATATCCTAAGTAAATAAATGAATATCAACATTAAAGAATCTATAGAAGAAATGACTGCTGCCTTATTGCGTATGGCAGATGATATTTGTTATAACAGAATTTCTCGCAAGGTTGTTTATTTTACAAGGCTGATTAAGGAAAAACAAAAAAAAGAAGGTTTTGAAGAGACTGACAGAAATACTTTTCAACTTTATAAAAAAGGAAAATTCCTTACTGCTGAACAATTAGTAACCGAAATTAAAAAGCATCAGAAATATCTCAATGAGGTAGATCTCAATTTGTATTTTTCCTCTGCTGAAAAAACAGTAGTTTTAGCTTGCTTGATATTTACTGAGAAAAAGAATTGGTTTAGTTACAAACTTTCAGAAAGACTCATCTTTCATTGTGGCATAAAAATATCTCCAAGTTATAGTACAAATCAAGAAAACGGAAAAATGGATGTCAATTGGCATTTAGATAAATTTTTTGCCAAAATGACAAAAGAAGAAATAAAATTTTTAGCGGTAGTATTTAGGCAAATATACCTCTCAATACAAAGGGTTAATGACGCAGAAAAAGAGGCGTACTTTTCTTTTTTTGCAGAAAGAATGAAATATTACCTATATGCTCAACGTTTATTGAAGAAAAAGACGCAGCAAGAAGAAATTAAATTGAGATATATTGCTATGTACGAAACGCTTAACAAATTTATCCTTTTTGTAAAAGAAAAGCCATACCCCGCTTATGAGTTAAGGTATGAATTTTTTAAGTTTAGTGCTAACATTTACAGCTATTTAGAATCAAAACTCTTTTTTAGCAATCGGAAAAAATATGCTTATGTAGAACATTACAATCAAAACGATTTATACGGACAAACTTTTGATACGATTGAAGAAGTGCTTGACAAATTAGGCTGTCACAACATCATAACCAATATTCACAACACTACAATATGATAACCCCTGAAAAAAACAGACGAGCTATAAAAGCAATACATAATTTGATGATTCGTTTAAAAATAAATATCGTTCAAGAATTACCTCATAGAGAACTTTATAACCTTATAGATGAATTAGAATATCTACCTATTTTGTTATTAAACAAGGAAGATAGTACACAAGAATTTGAAGAGTATTTGAAAAAAATTTGTTCACAATTCCAATGTATGCGTATTTGGGGACAATATCAAGACGAAGAAGAACCTTATTATTAATCAACACTTTACAATATAAATATTTGAAATGTTTCTATTTTTCGACCTTTCCTATACGCCTCTCTTAGAACTCCATTTGCCCACTGCCTATATAGGTGAAACGCAAAACGGATTCCTTTCTTTCTACAAAAAAGCTACTCCTCAAGTACTCCAAAGTTTAACCAATTGGCAATTATCATCTGCCGAAAAAGAGGCTTTAGCGTTAGTAAACAATCTGCAAACCAATGTTCTTTACAACAAATACGCTAAAAAAGGTGAGACTTTTGAAAAACTATTCCAAAATCCTGCTACCAAAAAGTATATCCAAGAGCAAATAGAGGAACAAACTCACCAATTGCTTTTACTTATTGCTGAAAAAGAGCTATTTTTAACCATCAACTATTCCCCTAAGGACGATATTTCCAAAAAAAGGCGCTTTATAACTAAAGAAATACTCGAACCTCTATTAGTTTTCGAGAAAAAAGAAGAGGGTATTGCCTACCGCTTGTATATAGAAGAAAACGGACAAAAACACTTGCCTCATCAGTGCCAAATTGAACTGCTCAACAACACTCACACGTGGATTACTCTAAACCAAAAAGTGGTGCGTATCGCTCATATCAAAGCGTCTCACTTGAAACCTTTCCTCAACAAAGAGGAGACTTTTATTCCTGAAAGAAATCTACAAGAATATTTTGACAAATTTCTTCAAAAAATTCTGCGCAATGCTCAAGTAGAAGCTATTGGCTTTGAAATCATCGAAAAAACAAGTCTAAAAAACACTGAAATAGAACTTATCAACGATTTTTTTGCCAATCAGTACAAAATTGTACTTCATTTTGATTACGATGGCTATACTTTTAAAAGCAATCAAAATAAAAATATACATTCTCAACTAAAAATTGATAAAAACAACCGTATTACTATCTACAAATACAAGAGAAATAGCGAGGAAGAAGCTCAAATGAAACAACACCTCACCGATATAGACTTCTGTGAGGAAAGCGGTGTTTTTTCACTACAAAACACCGACTCTTTTGCAGCTTATTTTCACTTGTTACACCACCAGCAAAGGCTTAGTGAACAAGGATTTACCTTTCGCCTGTTTTTGGTAGACGGAAAAGAGGTGAATATGAGCACTTCAGAGCTTATTTATAGCAATACTAGCTCCCAAAACGACTGGTTTGACCTTTCTATTGAGGTAAAACAAGGTGAAAACAGCTTCCATTTTAAGGATTTAATCGGTAATATCAAGGAAAATAATCCTATTTACACACTTCCTAACGGAAAAATCTTTATTATTCCGCAAGAATGGTTTAGTAAATTTAGCAGTATAGCCAAACACAGCAAGCAACAAGGCGGAAAACTGCAATTAGCAAAGAATAATTATGTTCTTTTAGAGGCTATTCCTGAACTCAAACCGCAAAATATTGTCGAAAAGGTAACCTATACCCCCTCCCCTAACCTACGCGCAACCTTGCGACCTTACCAAGTGGAAGGCGTAGAATGGCTTTTGCAACACTATCACAACGGGGTAGGCGCTTGTTTAGCCGATGATATGGGATTGGGTAAAACCTTGCAAACCATAGCTTTATTAGTTGCCATTCACGATACTCTCCCCCTAAAAGAAAACAACTTCACCGATCTTTTTTCAGCTACCGAGCCTCAAAAAGAAGCTCTAAAAGTATTAGTAATATTGCCCTCGTCTTTGCTCTTCAATTGGTACGACGAGACCAAACGTTTTGCCCCTCATTTCAAATGCACCCAATACATAGGCAGTAGCAGTGAACGCAAAACAAAAGTACGCCGGCTTACCAATTACGATGTGGTATTCACCTCCTACCCCATTGTGGAACGCGACGGCAAAGAACTCGAAAAACTCGAATTTAGGTATATCATTTTAGACGAGAGTCAGCGTATTAAAAACAAGAATTCCAAGACCTTTAAAGCAATCAACGCTTTGAAAGCTGAGCATCGCATCGCTCTCAGTGGCACGCCTATAGAGAACGCCCTCAGCGATTTATGGGCGCAAATGCAGTTTATCAACCCTAATCAATTAGGGACTTATCCTTTCTTTTACAAACATTATGAGGTAGAAATCAGCAAGAAAAAGAATCCGCAAGCCTTGGAAGAACTCAAAACTTTGGTAGGCAAACACATTTTGCGCCGTACCAAAGAACAAGTACTCAGCGATTTACCCGATATAGAAGAACAACTCGCCTACTGCCCGATGAGTGAAGCCCAAGCCCAATGGTACGAGAGAGAAAAATCTAAAGTACGCAACCAGCTATTAGAAGCCTCAGAACCCATCAGCGAGTTCAATGCTCTGCAAATGCTCACCAAATTGCGACAGATAAGCAACCACCCTGTATTAGCTGATGCCGAAAGCACTATCCCTTCAGGCAAGTATCAAGAGGTAATTAGCTATATGGAAACTCTCCACACTGCACAGCACAAAGCTCTTATATTCAGTAGTTTTGTAAAACATTTAGAACTCTTTGAAGCGTGGTGCAAAACCCATAAAATAAAGTATAGCAAACTCACGGGAGCTACCGCTACTCACGAACGAAAAAGCCAAGTAGAAGCTTTTCAAAACCAAGAAGATGTGAGTTTCTTTTTCATATCACTCAAAGCTGGTGAAGTAGGGCTCAACCTCACCAAAGCCTCGTATGTATTGCTATTAGACCCCTGGTGGAATCCATTTTCCGAACGCCAAGCCATTGCACGCGCCCACCGCATAGGACAAGAAAACAAAGTGAACGTCATCCGATTTGTAAGCAAGGATAGTATAGAAGAAAAAATCATCAAACTACAAGAAAACAAAACTGAACTATTTGAAAATGTAATAGATGAAAATCATATCGTTAGAGATATTATCTCCCAAATGGATAGCCTATTGGAATAATTTTTGTAATTTGTTCATTGTTAATTCTCAATATTTTTTTACCTTTGCGCATTATGAAGATTAAACTATTTCAATTACAGAAGAATAAACGTTTCAACTATACCCCTCGTTACTACGAAGGAAAGGAACAAGGCAACGCTTTTGAAATGGGGTCACGTATCCGCAGAGACCGCGAAACAGTAACCAACCATTTCACTGAAGAATGGCGCACTATCCGCAATGAGAGTAGGAACAAAAAAAATGCAGGAGTAAATAAAACCTTTTGGATTATACTGGCTATACTCATACTCATTACGCTCTATTTCCTTGATTTCGACCTATCTATATTCAAACGTAACTGATGAAAAAAACAATACTGATAAGTTTAATAGTCGTACTTGTAGTAGCAGGTATAGGCTATTTCCTCAAACAACGCCAAGAAGAACAGCAAGCCGCTCAAAAAGTGTACAACGAAGTAAAACAAGGCTTACTGATGATTTCTAAAGAATACAACAAAGGCGTTGAAAAAGTAGAACTCCTCCAGCAATATGAGGAAGCAAAACTCAAAATAATAAAAGAAGATCCTAAATAATAATCTTATGAAAATAAAAAGTTTAGCAATTCTATCAGCAGCTTTTGTATCAATGAGCGTAAGTGCTCAAGCCTCTTTTGAGAAATTAGAAGCTAATAAAGACATTAACACAGTAGTAGTGTCTCAAAAAATGTTTCAAATGCTCTCTAAAATAGATAGTAAAGATGCCGATGCTAAAGAATTTATGGAAGTAGCCAACAAACTCAAAGGAATGAAAATATTCACTACCGAGAATAGTACAGCGGCTGCCCAAATGAAAACTGAAGCCTTAGCTTATGTAAAAACCGCTGCACTATCAGAATTGATGCGCGTGAAAGACAAAGCTCAAAACGTGAAATTCTACACCAAAGGAGGAAAAGATGCAAACAATGTAGCCGAACTCCTAATGTTAGTAGAACCCTCAGAAACCTCTAAACAAACCGTTGTTCTATCACTCACAGGTGACATCAACCTGAACAAGATAGGTGTATTAACCAAAAATATGAACCTCCCTCAAGAGGTGAAAGACCTAAAGTAGCACAAAATGGCAAAATATGAATTGAAATTGCCCTCAATGGGCGAAAGTGTAGCTGAAGCTACTATTACCAATTGGCTTAAAAAAGTAGGCGATCCTATTGAAGCCGAAGAAACTATTGCAGAAGTAGCCACCGATAAGGTAGACTCCGAAGTGTCCTGTGATGTATCGGGCATAGTAGCCGAAATACTCTTCAAAGTAGATGAAGTAGTGAAAGTAGGTGAGGTAATGGCTATCATAGAAACTGAAAATGATGCTGAAATTGAAGCTGAAAATGGAAATGAAGATGATGCTGAAAATGAAGCTAAAAACTTAACACAGCAAATCGCTGAGATAAAAGAAACACTTGCTGCACCCATTGATTTTAGCAGTAGTGAACGCTTTTATTCGCCCTTGGTGAAGAATATCGCTAAAAAAGAAGGTATCACCCTCGATGAACTAAATCATATACAAGGTACAGGTTTGAATAACCGCGTTACCAAAGACGATATTTTAGGTTATTTAGCACATAGAACTCAAAAATCATCAATTTTTGCAACGCCTACCTCTTCTTTTGTTGAAGGAGATGAGCGCATAGAGATGAGTCGTATGGGCAAAATCATCGCTGAACACATGACGATGAGCAAGCAAACCTCAGCACACGTACAAAGTTTTACTGAAGTAGATGTTACTCGTGTTTGGCAATGGCGCAACAAAGTAAAAAAAGCCTTTGAAGCCCGTGAAGGTGAGAAAATTACCTTTACCCCTATCTTTATGGAGGCAGTAGCCAAAGCCTTGGTAGATTTCCCGATGATGAACATTTCGGTAGAAGGCAATACAATTATCAAGAAGAAACACATCAATATAGGTATGGCAACTGCCCTCCCCGACGGTAACCTCATTGTACCTGTAATTAAAAACGCTGATGCCCTTAACTTACGTGGAATGGTAAAAACTGTAAATGATCTTGCCGTACGAGCACGTGCAGGTCAGTTAAAACCTGATGAAGTAAAAGACGGCACTTATACAGTTACTAATATAGGTTCTTTTGGCACTTTATTTGGCACTCCTATTATCAATCAGCCACAAGTGGGAATTTTAGCAATTGGCGCTATTTGCAAAGTCCCTTCTGTAATAGAAACTCCTGAAGGTGATGTGATAGGTATCCGTTACAAAATGATGCTCTCCCACAGTTATGACCATCGCGTGGTAAATGGTGCTTTAGGCGGAATGTTTGTACAACGCGTTGCCGAATATCTCGAAAAATGGGATATGAACAGAAATATTTAACAACTGATTTATAACAACAGAAAAATCTGAAAGTTCACTATGAGCTTTCAGATTTTTTCTTTTTAAGGATATTTAACTTTAGTCTACATTATCGTGCAAGAAAGAATTGTTACGCCTTATTTGCATTTCTCCAGCGCTATCTTTACCTACTGTAGTACGTGACTGACCTGCATTACCAAAAGTGTGATTGTAGGTCTTTAGGTTAGATGAACGCTTGTTAAGCACATCAGAGATGGGAGCATCCATAGGGCTGAGTTTTTGTTCTTCATCTTCAGCAAACATTCTTGTTTGTACCCCTACAGAAGTATTAGGATTGTAAGGTTGAGGAGCTTCACTACCTTTATTACTTACAAACTCAGATTGGCTTCTCTTTTCTACCACAGGCTGAGTATATTTTTCTTCAAACTCGATATCTCTTACATACATATCAAACATTTCTTCCTCTTTTATAGGAGATTTTGTTGCATAAGAAAACTCATAAGGTTCATCTCTCAAAGTATGAATAATAGGAGCATCAGGAGCTTTAGTTTGTGGTGGTTGTTGGATTGACTGTTGTTGAGTTGGTCGTTGTTGAACTATAGATTGTGTTTGAAAATTGTCATCGAACTGAGCAGGAGCTGTTTTATCAACAATCACAAAAGTATCATCAACGGTTACAACTTCGCAATCTGTCCAAATATTGAATAAATCTGAAAGAGAAAGTTCTTTTTTAATTTCTGGAACTGCAGGAGTAGGATAAGTTGTACTCTCAGGGGAGATAGAGGTTTTAACTACTGTTCCTTTTTGTTCAGTTAAATCACGAATGATAGTTTGGTTTTCTTCGAGTACGTGAATCACGCGGCGAGGTTCGGAATTAACGATTTCTTGTTGTTGTTCGGCATCAAAACCAGTGGCAATCACGATTACTGAGATAGCATCTCCTAAACTTTCGTCTACTCCTATACCATAGATAAGGTCAGCCATATCATCTCCAGCTTTTTCTTGAATGTAGCCCATAATCTCATTCACCTCACGTTGAGTGGCTTTTTTATCTCCATAAGTAATAAGGACAAGAGCATTTTTAGCACCTACAATTTTGTTATCGTTGAGCAGAGGGGAGTTCAAAGCACCTGCTACGGCATCGATAGCGCGATTATCACCTTCAGCCATTGCTGACCCCATAATAGCTGTACCTCCATTTTCTAATACTGTACGGGCGTCACGTAAGTCAATATTTACAAGGTAGTGTTTACTGATTACCTCTGCCATACCTTTAGCTCCTTTGAGGAGGATTTCGTTGGCTTTACCGTATCCTTCTTCCACGGTAAGGTCGTCGTAAATTTCACTTATTTTATTGTTATTGATTACGAGAAGTGAATCTACACAATCGCGTAATTTTTTAATTCCCGCTTGAGCTTGTCGGCTTCTTTTTAGACCTTCATAGTTGAAAGGGGTAGTAACAATGGCAACTGTAAGGATTCCCATATCTTTAGCTTGTTTAGCGATTACAGGCACAGCACCTGTACCCGTACCACCTCCCATACCTGCGGTGATGAATACCATTTGGGTATTTCCTTCCAAAGCGCGCTTAATATCCTCAATACTTTCAAGAGCAGCTTGCTCTCCGATTTCAGGATTAGCACCTGCTCCTAATCCTTCGGTGAGGGTAACACCCAACTGAATACGATTAGAAATAGGGCTATACTCTAAAGCTTGAGCATCGGTGTTACATACTACGTAATCTACGCCTTTTATGCCTTCATTATACATAAAATTCACGGCGTTACATCCTCCACCTCCTACACCAATAACCTTGATATAGTTACTGTTGTTTTTAGGAAAGTTAAATTGATAGTTCTCTTCCATATCTAAATCATAATTATTTGTTTTATACTTTACTCGTCGTCCGTTTCTCCTATATATTTAGAGATAAATTTATTGATTTTTGCTAAAAAACCTTCATTTGTTTTAGGTTTTTCATCATTATATTCTTCTATAGGTTGTAGTTCTTCTTTAGTAGTAGTAACAGTATCATCTACTATGGTAATATTTTGAGCTACAGGGTCTATTGGTTTTTCTTGGAATAGGGTAGTTTCTGTATTTTTTGCAGCTTCTACTTCTTGAACTTTAAGTTCTTCCAATCGTTTTTTGAATTGTTCTTCAGCTTCATTTTCAATAGCACTCATCACCAATCCTATAGCTGTAGCATAGATAGGAGAAGTGAGTCGGTTATCAGAATTGCTTGCTAAGTGCTCATCAGGGTAACCTATACGGGTATCCATTCCGGTGATATACTCTACTAATTGTACAATATGTTTGAGCTGGCTACCACCACCAGTTAGCACGATGCCTGAAATAAGTTTCTTTTTAGGTTCTTCGTGTCCATAACTTTTGATTACGTTGAAGACCAAATTGATAATTTCGCTTACGCGGGCGTGGATAATTTTAGAGAGGTTTTTAAGAGATATTTCGCGTGGCTCTTTACCTCTAATCCCTGGTATAGAAACGATTTCGTTGTCGCGATTTTCACCAGGCCAAGCGGATCCGTATTGTACTTTTAACATTTCGGCTTGGCGTGCCAATATGCCACAACCTTCTTTGATATCTTCGGTAATGATATTTCCACCCAAAGGCACCACTGCTGTATGGCGAATAATACCATCTTTAAAAATAGCTACATCGGTAGTACCACCTCCTATATCTACTAACACAACTCCAGCATCTTTTTCTTCATCACTAAGAACAGCACTTGCTGAAGCAATGGGTTCTAAGGTGAGCCCTACGGGTTTTAAATGAGCCATCACCACGCAACGAGAAATAGCTCTTATAGCATTGACTTGCCCAATAACTAAGTGGAAAGTAGCATCTAAACGTGAGCCCATCATTCCAATAGGTTCTTTCACATCGAGATTGTTGTCTACTTTATAGTCTTGAGGTAAAGCGTGAATAATTTCCTGCCCTGGAGATAAGGGGATAGAATCAACACGATTTTTGAGGCGTTCTAAGTCTTCAAAATCTATAAGTTTATCGGGGTCTTCACGTATAATATAATCGGAATGAGAGCGACTGATGATATTTTGTCCTGCAATACCAGCCACTACATTTTCGATTTCTAAACCAGTTTTTTCTTTTGCATCTTGGATAGCATCCATTATGGATTGAGAAGTTTGGGCAATATTATTCACCACTCCTTTGTTTATTCCTTCGCTTTTTGCTTGCCCATATCCTAAGATCTGAATTTTACCATATTCGTTTCTGGCACCTACCATAGCTACAATCTTGGTAGTACCGATATCCAACCCTACGTAATACTTTTTATATTTCATTTTTTCACATAAAACAATCCCATATCTATATGAGATTGATAATTTTTTGTTTGTTTTGTTATTATATGTCTTAAGGAATTAGGCAGTTTTATCCATAACTATGCCTTGCAGGTAGCAAAGATAAATAAAAAAAGCAATTTGTATAGTAGTTTTTTATCAATAAGTTATCAACATTCTTATAAGTATTTGAAAATCATTGTTAAAGAAAATGTTAAAAAATCTGTTAATAACTTTTTATTCTCTATTTTGAGAGTCTTTGGCGAGCTTTTTCCAAATCTTCGGGGGTGTCAATGCCTATAGTGGGAATATCAGTAACTGCGAGGCGTATTTTAAAACCATTTTCTAAGTAGCGAAGTTGCTCTAATTTCTCGGTCTCTTCTAACAAGGAGGGAGGCAACTGAGTGAATTGTTGCAAAGCGTCTTTGCGATAAGCATAAATACCTATATGCTTGTAGTAAGGCACTTTAGTATTGGTATCCCGTGGGAAAGGAATTACACTTCTAGAAAAATAGAGGGCTTCATTAAATTTATTTACGACTACCTTCACATTGTTAGGGTTCGCAATATCATCGGGGTGGGTAATACGCTCCATTAGGCTCGCTACAGCTATATTTTTTTGAGAGTCATTAGCAAAAATATCTATTACTTTTTGTAGATTTTCCTTATCGGTGAAAGGTTCATCTCCTTGTACATTTACAATGATATCTACCTCTAAATCCTTCGATGCTTCAGCTAAACGATCACTACCACTATTGTGCTCTTTCTGGCTGCGAATTACCTTACCTCCTACCTCGTGAATAGCATTTTCGATGCGGTCGTCATCGGTTACGACATATACTTGGTCAAACAAGTTTGTATCAGCTACACGCTGATAAGTATGTACAATCACGGGTTTGCCACAGAGATCTTGCATCAGTTTGGCTGGAAAACGAGTTGCCCCATAACGGGCAGGTATCATTGCTATGAGTTTCATATTTTATCTTGACAATAAGTATATTACTATAATTTGCAAAAGTATATTTAGTGGGAGTACCCAAGCTAAAAATTTAGCTTTGCGACGCATCTCTATATTGTGCTGTATGTATTGTTTTACACGTGCTACCAATCTATCACTACGCTTCTCATAAGTATCGAGCAGAGGGGTACGATAGATTTCGGCTACAAAGCCCACTACGGGTACTTGAGAGAGCAGTAGCCACAATACTTGTTGAAATACAGGAGGTATTTTAGAAATGTACGTATTGAAAACCCCTTTCACTTGGTCGGTAGTTACTATTTTTTCAGTACTTTTTTCAGCTTTATCTACAATAGCTGCGCATATTTTACGAATAAAAGGTTCAAATTGATTAAAAACATACAACGTATAATCTAATTGTAAGAGGGAAAGCATACGCTTTACCGCCAAAAACACAAAAAGTCCTCCTAAAAGTACTACAACAGCCAAATAAACTAATTGTTTGTATTCAAATTTACTTGAAAAGCCTATTATACAGCCCGCTATAATGAGGAATAAAAAATTCAGTAAGAACAGTGCTATGATATTCCCTGAAGATTTCATTCCAGAGGTTACCCCTAAGAGGGTCATTTCTTTGAGCTTCTCAAAATAGGTAGTAGCTCCTTGTAGCTTTTTGAGCCCAGGGGTAAGCTCAAAAGTAGTGTCGATGTTTTTGATATTATCGTTCATTGTGTTATGGTTTTAAAATGGTATAAAAGGGACTATCTTCCTTGTGAGTTAGACAGTCCCTTTTATTAATACATTCATTTTTGAGTTGCTTATTCTGCCACTTGAGGTTTCATTTTGAAGTCCTCCATAAACTTAGTGGTGTAGTTGCCAGCTAAGTAATCGGGGTCGTCCATTAGTTGCAAGTGGAATGGAATTGTGGTTTTTACTCCTTCTACTACAAATTCATCTAAAGCGCGTTTCATTTTGGCAATCGCCTCCTCACGAGTTTGTGCTGTAGTGATAAGCTTGGCTATCATAGAATCGTAGTTAGGTGGAATTACATAGCCACTATATACGTGAGTATCAAGACGTACCCCGTGACCTCCTGGAGCGTGCAAGGTAGTAATTTTACCTGGTGATGGACGGAAATCGTTGTAAGGATCTTCGGCATTGATACGGCACTCAATAGCGTGCAACTTAGGTGTATAGTTCTTGCCTGAAATAGGCACTCCAGCTGCTACTAATATTTGTTCGCGAATAAGGTCGTAATCAATTACTTGTTCGGTAATAGGGTGTTCTACTTGTATACGAGTGTTCATCTCCATAAAGTAGAAATTACGATCTTTATCTACCAAGAATTCTACTGTTCCTGCTCCTTCGTATTTAATAAACTCGGCAGCTTTTACAGCAGCTTCCCCCATACGTTTGCGAAGATCATCGGTCATAAAAGGCGATGGTGTTTCTTCGGTAAGTTTTTGGTGGCGGCGCTGGATAGAGCAATCGCGTTCAGAAAGGTGACAAGCCTTACCATATTGGTCGCCCACGATTTGAATTTCGATATGGCGAGGGTCTACGATAAGTTTTTCCATATACATAGCATCGTTACCAAAGGCAGCTCCTGCTTCTTGCATTGCGCTATTGAGGGCTTTTTCGAGGTCTTCCTCTTTCCATACATCGCGCATACCACGACCACCTCCACCGGCAGTAGCTTTTAGCATCACAGGATAACCGATTTCAGCGGCTATTTTTTTAGCGTGTTCTAATGATTCTACAAGTCCGTCGGAACCAGGTACTGTGGGCACCCCAGCAGCTTTCATAGTAGCTTTGGCAGATGCTTTATCCCCCATTTTTTCAATCATTTCGGGTGATGCACCTATAAATTTAATGCCGTGTTCTGCACAAATCTTAGAAAATTTAGCATTTTCCGAAAGGAAGCCATAGCCAGGGTGTATGGCATCGGCATTGGTAATTTCGGCAGCAGCAATAATATTAGGTATTTTTAAGTATGAATCTTTGCTTGGTGGAGGGCCTATACACACAGCTTCATCGGCGAAGCGTACGTGCAAGCTATCGGCATCGGCAGTAGAATACACGGCTACCGATTTGATACCCATTTCGCGACACGTACGTATGACGCGCAAGGCAATTTCTCCACGGTTGGCAATTAATATTTTTTTAAACATAGTTGTTTGGTTTAGGATGGATCCACTAAATACAAAGGTTGGTCAAACTCTACAGGAGAAGAGTCATCAACCAATATTTTAACAATCTTACCAGAAACTTCTGATTCTATTTCGTTGAAGAGTTTCATTGCCTCGATAATGCAAATCACGCTACCTTTTGATATGGTAGAGCCTACTTCTACGAATAAAGGTTTGTCTGGACCAGGACGGCGATAAAAAGTACCAATCATTGGCGATTTGATAGTAATATATTTGCTATCGTCATCGGCAGGTGTTGCAGGTTTGCTGTCGGCAGGTTCAGCTGCAGGGAGCTGTTGTACAGGTATTGACTGTTGCAAAGGCAACTGAGGTAGTTGTTGTGCTATAGGCAATTGTTGTACAAACACTTGCTCTTTGCCACTTTCATCAGGGTTTGTTTTAATGGTGATTTTTACATCTTCCATTTCCAATTTCACTTCGCTTGCCCCTGACTTGGCAACAAACTTAATTAAATTTTGAATGTCTCTTAAATCCATACGTATATTGTATTTTTCTCTATGGTTGTTCTTTATTTGTGATAAAGGGCTCCATCATAAGCCCATTTGAGGTAAACAGCTCCCCAAGTGAAACCACCTCCAAAGGCGGCTAATACTATATTATCACCTTTTTTGAGTTGTTGTTCGTAATCATTAAGGGCTAAGATAATGGTTGCAGAAGTAGTATTGCCATACTTATAGATATTGAGCATTACTTTTTCGGCAGGTAAGCCCATACGTTCGGCAGTGGCATCGATGATACGTTTGTTAGCTTGATGAGGAGTGAGCCATTGTATATCATCACGTGTTAAGCCGTTGCGTTTGATGAGTTCTTCGGCTATATCGGCCATTCCAGTAACGGCATATTTGAAGACAGTTTTACCATCTTGGAAGACAAAATGCTCTTTGTTAGCTACTGTTTCGGCTGTAGTAGGGCAGAGAGATCCACCTGCTTTTATGTATAGGTAATTACGCCCTATACCATCACTTCTCAACAATTCGTCTTGCACACCTAAACCTTCATAGTTAGGTTCAAAGAGTGCAGCTCCTCCTCCATCGCCAAAGATGATGCAGGTAGCGCGGTCGGTATAATCAATAATAGATGACATTTTATCGGCACCTACCAAGAGAACTTTTTTATAACGACCTGACTCTATGTATTTAGCAGCTACCGAAACGCCGAACAAGAAACTTGAGCAAGCTGCTTGCAAATCGAATGAAAAAGCATTTACAGCACCTATTTGTGAAGCTACATAAGGAGCTGTTAGAGCTACAGGCATATCGGGGGTAGCAGTTGCTAAAATAACTAAATCTATTTCTTTAGGGTCGAGACCTTTTTTGCGAATTAGGTCTTTAGCGGCTTCAATTCCTAAAAATGATGAACCTTTGTTAGGGTCTTTGAGTATGCGTCTTTCTTTGATGCCTGTACGGGTGTAAATCCACTCGTCGTTAGTATCTACCATTTTTTCTAACATTTCATTGGTTAGAACATCTTCAGGTACATAACCTCCGACAGCCGTAATGGCAGCGGTTATTTTCTCCATTGTATTAAATTTTGGGCAAAAGTACATAATTATTTTTATTTAACAGCAAAAAGGAGTATATTTTTTATCAAAAGTCCGTTATTTTGCATTGAAGATAGAAAGGTGTTTTTCCATTTCTTTGAGGTCAGAAACACTCTCTTCTTCGGTTTCTACCAATATTTTCATCAGTTTCACTGCTTTTTGCTGAATAGATGAAGCGGTAGCCTTATCACCTTGAGTATAGAGCAAACAAGCCAGAGTATCAAGCATAAAAGGGTTCTCAGGGACTAAGTCTGCTGCTATTTTTGCCCATTCTACAGCTTGGTTTACTTTAGAAACATCGGTATTTTCTTCTTCAAAAACTTTCCACGCTATATTATTGTCTACTAAAGCAAATTGATATTTGTAGCGCTTCCAATCGTTATTCTCTTTTTGCTGTTCAAAACGCTTGTCTAAGGCTGCAAGCACACTTCCACTTCCTTCAGCTTTCAGTGTATTGAAGTAGGTTACAAAGAAAGATGTAAGCTCATTAGGGGTGTACTTTTCATAGAAATCTACTAAGTTATTAAGAGATAACAATTGTTGTTTTTCAGCTTCTAAAAGTGTGTGTTGCAATTCTTTAAAAGGTACAACTTTATTAGTTGCTAATTCTTTAATCGTGCGGTAGAGGGAGGTAGTGTATACATCTATTTTTTCGTCTTTTACAGCAGAGTAATTTTCGACCAAATAGCAAATTGCTTTATAATCGGTAAGACTTAATGGATTGGGAGTGTTGAATATTTTATGTGAGAGGGAGGCTGCCCCAAAGTTGCGCGCCAACAAACTGTAATAAGATTGATTTAGAGGTTTCTTTTCGTTGTAGTGAGCTACTAAACGCTCCCACTGAGTAGCGAGTTGTGCAGGAGTAAGTTGCAAACGGTAGATGCGTTCAGGTTGTAAGCCTAAAAAATAGTCGGTTTGATCCTCTTCATCTGTTTCGGCAACTTTAGGGAGCAAATAGTACAAATTCACTTTGTAATTAGCTTGAAACACTTCATTCATCACTTGTAGCACTTCGGCGATGGGTGCTTGTGGATTGGTGAGTGTTTTATCCACTTTGCGTGCGAGCTCTATAGCCTGATACACCTCGGCATCCATAGCATTATTGAAATATTCAGCCTCAGGGTCTATCGGTTGTGAATAGACAATAGTTTCGTTCTCACCTACTACTATCAGCTGGGGAGTTGTGGTTGAGAATCCGTTTTTTTTCAACCATTTATGGTCTTTACGACTCGCTACATAATAAACATAAGGCAGAGTGATTTGAGGTGTTTCTTCGCTATCATCCTCCTCTTCCCAATCTTTGCTATATTTATCGGTGAGATAATTCACTAATTTCTCATTCCAACCCTCAGCATCCGTGAGTATTACCAAGAGTTGTTGCTCTTTTTTAGCTTTCTGTAAGGCTTCTTTTAGAGTCTTTTCTGGAGTAATTGTTAATTCGGCAGAGGCTTTATGAAGCTGCTGTTGCCAATTAGGCAAGGGGTTGATGCTCACTAAAGGAAACTGAGAAGAAGTGGCTTTATTTTTCTTTTTGAATAGGGCTATGGAACCTATATGTGCATCGGCGATTATTAAACTTTGGGTAGGAGCATCGTATACAAAGTCGACCTCTTCTAACATATTGTGAGGACGAGAGAGGTAATTTATTTTCAGTGCATTGGTTTGTTTTCCTATGGCAAACTTTTCTACTTTCACCTTAGTGTTGCTTTGGCGTTCCATAAACTGTTGTACATATTCAGCCGTTTGGGTATCTACCAAATAGAGATATTCGGTGCGGGGAATGGTTACTCGTAAGGCTTCTGAGTATTTTACTGGGTGTAAAGCCGTTAGAGCAGTATAGGTCACTTCACCTTTAGCATTTTCATAACCCACATAGATATAGTTTCCCAATTCATTAGCTACATAAAATGTAAGTTCTAATTGGGATGATTTTCCCTCTTCTTTATGGAGTTCAAATGAAGGATTAGGTGCCGATGTGAAGGTAATTTTATCACCTTCAAGGGAATAACTCCCTGAGAAGAGTGTAAGATTATAGGTATTGTCGCTATTGAGATGCAACTCACCAGTATCCTGTAAATTAAATTTGTAGACTCCTTGTATATCTTTGTTTTGTGCCAAAACGCTCAAAGAGCAGAACAGTAATGGAAGTATATATTTCATAATTTTGGGCTTATTTTTATCAATTTGCTAATTTTTTTCTTTTAACATTGGTACGAATTGAAAAGTACCATAATCAGTTTTGTGAAATTCTTTTTCTGAAATGCGTTCGTAGAGTGTCATTGTTTGAGTATCATTACCTATGGGGATCACTAAACGACCTCCAATAGCTAATTGTGATAGAAGTGCATTGGGTACGTAAGGCGCTCCTGCGGTTACTAAAATACGATCGAAGGGAGCGTCGTTAGGCAAGCCTTTGTAACCATCACCAAAATACATACGCACTGGTTTATTGATGAGCTTAGGCAACAGCATTTGGGCTTGCTTGAAGAGTTTTTGTTGGCGCTCAATTGTGTAGAGTTTTACATTTAAATACAAGAGTACACTAGACTGATAACCACTACCTGTACCTATTTCTAATACTTTTTGATGTGGAGCTACTTGTAGTAATTCGGTTTGGAAAGCGACAGTATAGGGTTGAGAGATGGTTTGGTCTTCACCTATTGGGAAGGCTTTATCTTGATAGGCATGATCTTCAAAACTGCTATCCATAAACAAATGGCGAGGAATAGCGCGAATAGCAGCTAACACTCGTTCATCTTTAATTCCTTTTTCTTTGAGTAAATCAGCTAATTGATTGCGTAATCCTTGGTGTTTTAATGTGTCTTTCAGCGGTAGCATTATGTTATTTTTGGGCACAAAATTCCATCTTTTTTCTGAAGAAAAAAAACATTTTTACTATTTTTTTTAACAAAAATTGATTTATTGAAAATTTATATCTACTTTTGTAGCGGAAAAAACTAAATTAGCAAGAGATGAAACGTTTCAGCAAACTACACTTCATCGCGCTCTTTCTTTTGACTACTGCTTGTAGAGTAAGTGAAAATTCAACAGAACCTTCTCAAGTAGTGAACATAGAAGACAAGTATGAAGTAAAACTACCTAACTCTCTTACTAACCAGAACAACCTCTACGAGCAAGCCTCTCTGCAGTATGGTGACCGCAAAACAGATTTTTTTGTAGCTGTAATTGATGAAAATCGAGAGGAAGTGAATGATTTGCTTTATGAGGTTTTGAAAGATTCGCTACGCATTCGCAGCAAAAAGGCTTTTGCCAAAAAGTTTAAACTCAGAAATTACTTTGAGATTTGCAGAAAAGGTTGGGCTGAAGCTAATATGATGCGCCCTACTGCTAAGCAAATCACCGAGACGACCATTAACAAGTATCCTGCTATTGTAGTAGAAACTACAGAAGAAGTGAATGGTATGGGAGTGTTTTATGTGGTAGCAATTATCCAAACAAAGAAAACGTACTACCAAATCTTTACGTGGACATTGGCTAACAAAAAAGAAAAACATTACCAACAAATGAAGGAGATTATTAATTCGTTTAAAGAATTATAAATATGCACAGGGGGCGTTTTGCAAAACGCCCCTATTCTTTTCTTGGAGGGCGTTTGCTCTCTATATTAGGGCGATAGTATTTACCGTCTATTTTTACTTCACTATCACGTTGTGGGTAACCAAAGAAAGCATCTATAGCTCTCACTTCATTGGTTACTGCATCATACTCATTGCCTTCTTTATCTACAAATAATATAGTATCACCATCGTAAACTAAAATGTAGTTGCTCCATAAAGTTGATTGGTCTATAACTGTATAGCAAGCAGGTATAAATCTACTTTCATCATCTTTGCCTTTATAATATTTGAAATATCCTTTTTTATCACCTAAGTACAAGTTGAAGTTAGAGCCTGATCTCTCAATTACATCATAAATAATGGGCAAGACTGTGTTTCCTTGCTCATCTAAAAAGCCCCAATGCTTATCTTTTTGCACTAAAAATAATTTAGGAGTAGTGTAATTCTCTTTTTCTAACACCTTATATTCAATAGGAATCACAATTTTTCCGTCATTATCAATCGTTCCCCATAGTGAATCCTTTTTTACTCTGGCGACTCCTTTATCAAAAATATCAATGTGATCATAACTAGCAGGGACGATGATTTTCCCTTGACGTTTAAGTCCAAATTTACCATTTTCTATATAAGGAATAGCTATTTGAATATCTTCTTCATTTTTATATGTATTAAGCGATGAATATCCTGCTCCACCTGCACAAAAGAAGAACAGACAGCCCCCACTACTACTATAAGTATCCACACGCATATCGTTTTCAATATTAGGATATATCAACACCTTGTAAACTGAGGAATAGAAATATATAGGAAAGAAAGGCAGCAATCTACGCGATACAAACTTCCAGCCGTCTTTTTTAAGTTTTCCTTTGATACTTTTAGTTTCTGTAAGTACTTTTCCTTCTTTAAAAATCTCATAATTCACGTGGAGCGAATCACCCTTAAACTGCAGTTTGAAACGCATTGGAATTTTCTCTTTATCTAAATAACTATAAGGCAAAAAGGTGAAACAATTGCCTTTACTACCATTTGTTTCATAAGAATAAGCGTAATAAGTGCGATTGTTTAGCGCGGACATATCCATCTTAGAGCTACTACAAGCTACTATTAAGAGAAAGGGAATAAGGCAAAAGAGTTTTTTCATTTTTCTTGAATATTTATAGGTTTTTCAGATTGCATTGCGGGGCGCTTAGTCTCTAAGTTAGGTTTATAAAAACTATTATCAATCTTTACTATGCATTCCTTCCCCAATTTTTCCCCCATAAAAGTTTCCCACTTGCTTAGATGAACTATTTGCAAATCATATTCATTACCTTTGTGATCTATAAAAAGAGGTGTTAGTCCATCGTATACTAATATATGATCTGAATTAAGAGTGCGCATTTCTATTTTGCTATATACAGCAGGAATAAATAAATAAGGCATTTGAGATGGGGAATTAGTATTGTAAGTAAAATACCCTACTTTATTACCTATCCCTAAAATGTAACTTCTCTCATTAGATTGTTTTTCTATATAACTATAAATAAGAGGCAATATAGGCACTCCTGAAGGTTCTAAAAATCCGTATCGTCTTTCTTTTTGTGCTATAAACAAAGGGTGACTATCTACTGATTTGTCATACTGCAAAGCATCGTATTCTAAAGGAATGATCATCTGACCATTTTTATCAATGGTACCCCATTTCCCTTCTCGTTCTACAATAAAAAAACCATCGGTATAGGCACTGATATAATCATATTGAGCAGGTATAAGCAACTTTCCTCCCTTGTTGATACCATATTTACCATTTTCAAAAAAAGGAATCATCAGCTCTTCATCATTGATACGCTTGTAAATATGCTTTAATTTATAGGAATAACCAGATCCTAATACAGCTAATACAGCTCCCTCTCTATCTATATAAGTATCTACTCTCAAATTCCCTTCTTCAGTAGGGCGCAAACGCAGTCGGTGAATATAAATTCTCATATAAATAGGAAAATAAGGCACTATTTCACGAGCGGCATAATAGCGCCAAAAACGCCTTTTTTGTTTGCCTTTAAAACCTCTTACTATAGGAATAGTTGAGCCATTAGCAATTGAGTCGTAAGTCACAAACAAAGAATCTTTTTTAAAATGCAACCAAAAACTATTCACTGCTGCCTTTTGCTGTTGGTATTCCAAAGGTACAAAAGGAAATTTGCGTTCATTATCTTCTTCCTTTTCTTTAGAAAAAGCATAAAAAGACACATCATTTAGCACGGTCATATCTACTGTTTTACAAGCGATAAATAAAAAACATAATATAAGGGGGAGGAATGTTTTCATAGTGAAAAATGAAGAGTGAAAAGTAAAAAGTGAAGAATAATAGACTTTGCCAAAGTTTTTCTGCCTGTGCGGCTCGCACCTTTGGCAAAGTCGGATATTATAAAGAGTTATACTTTCTTTACTATAAAGTAGTTTTTCTTTCCGCGTTGTAGTAGAATAAATTTACCATCTACAAGGTCTTTTTCAGCTATTTGGTAGTCTTCACCTACTTTTTCTTTATTCACCGAAATAGAATTTTCTTTCAAGGCACGACGTGCTTCGGAATTAGAACTGATAAAACCTGTTTTTGCTGAAAGAATGGCAATCATATCAAGCCCTCCAGCAATATCGGCTGCACTTACTTCGGCTTGAGGTACACCATCAAACACTTCTAAGAAAGTTTTTTCGTCTAAAGTACGCAAATCGGCAGAGGTAGAGTTACCAAAGAGGATTTGTGATGCTTTTTTAGCTTTCTCAAGTTCTTCACGTCCGTGTACTAATACAGTGAGTTCTTCAGCTAATTTATTTTGTAATAGACGCAAATGAGGCGCCTCGGCGTGTTGCGCGATGAGAGCATCAATTTCTTCTTTACTAAGCATTGTAAAGATTTTGATATAACGCTCAGCATCAGCATCGGAGATATTAATCCAATATTGGTAGAACTTGTAGGGCGAAGTTTTCTCGGGGTCAAGCCATACGTTACCACCTTCACTTTTACCGAATTTAGTACCATCGGCTTTGGTAATCAGTGGGCAAGTGAGGGCATACGCCTTTCCTCCTGCAATGCGACGAATGAGCTCGGTACCAGTGGTAATATTTCCCCATTGGTCTGACCCACCCATTTGCAAGGTGAGGTTTTTCTCTTGATAAAGATGCAAAAAGTCATAACCTTGCAAGAGTTGGTATGAGAATTCAGTAAACGACATCCCATCGGTATTTTCATTAGGGTCGAAGCGTTTTTTTACTGAATCCTTAGCCATCATATAGTTTACGGTGATGTGTTTACCGATATCGCGAATGAATGAAAGGAATGAGAACTCTTTCATCCAATCGTAGTTATTCACGAGTTCAGCGCGATTAGGTGCAGTGCTTTCAAAATCGAGAAATTTTGCTAATTGTTTTTTGATACCTGCTATATTGTGTGCTAATACTTCTTCGGTGAGCAAATTGCGTTCTACTGATTTACCTGAAGGGTCACCTATCATACCTGTTGCACCTCCTACGAGTGCATAAGGTTTATGACCGCAATTTTGGAAATGGCGCAACATCATCACGCCCACTAAATGACCGATGTGCAGCGAGTCGGCAGTAGGGTCGATTCCCACATAAGCTGCGCGTAAACCTTCCATAAGGTGTTGTTCGGTTTCTGGCATAATATCCTGAATCATACCGCGCCAACGCAATTCTTCTATAAAATTCTTCATTAGTTTTATTCGTTTATGATCTATAATTTGGGCAAAGGTACGAATTAATTAAGAATTAACAAGTAAGAATAAATTTTCTCCTATAAATATTGATAGGTAATTACTTAAAATTACTTTATAAAAAGGAGAGGCTGCCCTTGCATTAGGGGCAGCCTCTTTATTTATGCTATACTACTTTATTTATGCTACTACTATTTGTACTGTATCGGCAGCTACTTGTTTGAGTAATACGGTTTTTCCTGTTTCTACTGTTTGTATAGCTGCTTGGGTGGCGTGGCGAATGGTATAAAGTGTTACTTTTTCGGTTACTGAGACTTTAAAACGCTCTTCCAATTTTTCTAACAGTTCCGATAAGGTATCAAACTTGTTGTCTACACATACCGAGAAACTAATCGCTGAGTTTTGTATCACACTCACTTTCATTTGTGCTTTGTGCAAACTCTTGAAAATATAACTAATACCTTCTTCCACTATAAACGAGAAATCACGAGAGGAGAGCGAGAGTAATATCTGGTCTTTTTTGAGGATAAAGCAAGGTACTTTAGGCTCTAATTCAGGAACATTGCACACGGCACTTCCTTCGGCTGTAGGATTTATAAACGAGCGTACATAGAGTGGAATTTCCTTTTGCTGTAGAGGCTGTAAGGTTTTAGGGTGAATTACCGAAGCTCCATAGAAAGCGAGTTCTATAGCCTCTTTATACGGGATTTTGTGTAAGAGCTCGGTATGTTCAAAATAACGAGGGTCGGCATTGAGCACCCCTGGAACATCTTTCCATATTGTTACACTCTCGGCATTAAGGCAATAAGCAAAAATTGCAGCGGTATAATCAGAGCCTTCACGCCCTAAAGTAGTGGTGAAGAAATTGGCATCACTGCCCAAGAATCCTTGAGTAATATTTAGCAGTGATTTGTTGATATGGGTGCGGATATTACTTTGTGTCTCTTCCCAATCAATAGAGGCATCGCGATAGTTGCTATCGGTTTTCACGAGATTACGCACATCTATCCAAGTGTTTTTAATACCATTATCATTCAAAAACTGACTGATAATAGTGGTAGAAATGAGCTCGCCAAAACAAATTACTTGGTCGTACACGAAACTGTGTTTCGGTGACTTGTTGCGTTCTAAAAAGGAAGTGAGTTCGGCAAAAAGTCCATCGACTTTCCAGTACACAGGATGATTTTCATCGGTGAATAACTCGCGAATGATATGATAGTGAAAATCCTTTATTACTTGAATACTTTCGGTGAGTTTTTCTTGTTCTTTAAAATAACTGTTCACTACCACTTCCAAAGCATTGGTAGTCTTCCCCATAGCCGAAATCACAATGAGGGTATTGGCATAGCCTACATTTTCTAATATTTTAGCGACATTGCGCACGCCTGCAGCGTCTTTCACTGAGGCACCTCCAAATTTGAATATCTGCATTTTAATTAGGTAAGAGGTAAGAGGTAAGAGTTATATCTAAAGCCTTTTACCGAAATTGACAAGGCAAAAGTAGTGCATTTTAATGAAAATAGAAAAGAGAAATGCGAAAAAAGTCAATTAGATAATTTGTTGTTATATCTATAACTAAAAAATAAGCGCTGAGGGGTACTCAACGCTTATTCTATTGATGTGTTATGTTTTTATTGTCCAGCTTGTTTTTTAGCTTCGGCTTTCATTTTTTCGTTAGGAACGATTACTACATTCACACGGCGGTTTTTAGCACGACCTTCAGCAGTATCGTTGCTTGCTATAGGATTTTTTTCACCATACCATTTGGTAGTGAAACGACTGCCTGCTAAACCTTTACTTTTAAAATAGTTAGTAACAGCTTGTGCGCGGCGTTGTGAAAGACCTAAGTTATACTCATCTTTACCTACGCTATCAGTGTGACCAGCTACTAACACATTAGTATCAGGGTATTCTTTGAGGATAGCTGCTAACTTATCTAAGGTTTGTTTTGATTTTTCGTTGATGTTGTACTTGTTAGTATCGAAGTAAACACCTCCGTTGTTTTCGTCAAAAGTAACCACGATACCATCGTCTACGCGTTTTACATCGGCACCAGGGATTTCTTCTTCAATTTTTTTAGCTTGTTTATCCATTTGGTGACCAATAACAGCCCCAGCTGCACCACCTACTACAGTACCAAGTACTGCGCCGAGTTCGCTATTTTGACCATTACCGACGTTGTTACCTAAGATAGCTCCTAATAAAGCTCCACCTGCTGCACCTACTACAGCTCCGCGTTGTGCTTTGTTTGTGTTATTGTATGCCTCACAACCAGTAAGCAATACGGCTGCTGACAAGGCTAAAACTACGAATTTCTTCATTATTTCTTATGGTTTTAATTATTTTACAAAATTCATTGAGATTACAAAAGGTTTGCCATCTACTCTTACGGTTTGTTCCCATACCATTGCATTTTCTGATATGCTTGCTAAGTGCAAACGAATACCTGCATTGGTTTCAGATTTGTATTTTTCATTGGTAGGTTTCAACAAGAAATCGTAATATCCAGTAGATTTATCGATTTGTTGTACTACGAAAATGAAGTTTCTTTGTCCTGTAGAGCAACCACCTGCATTGATAGTATAGTGCCCGCGGTTGTTGTTAGGAACAAATTTCCAAGTACTACCTTCAAAACATTCTTTTGAGGTATCGTTCAATAAGGTAACATCAAACTTACCTTGTTCACTATAAGTAATAGACTGTAGAGTCCATTCACCTTTGATAGCTTTGTCGGCTACATTTGTTTCTTTAGGTTTAGCAGTCATAGAGTTAGAGCTCTTACAAGCCATCACCAATGCTGCCATTACAAATAGAAGTGCAATTTTTCTCATCTTGATAAATATTTTTGTTTTGGGCGCAAAAATACAGTTTTTATTGATAACTTCGACAACAATTAACTAAATATTAACATTCTATCACTAAATTATCATAGGCTAAAAATACATTTTTGGGTAAATTTTGTTGAATTTCATCGTGAAAACCAAAGGTTTGGCTCACGTGTGTGAGAAAAGTGCGTTTAGGCTTCACTTGTTCTATAATTTCTAATGCTTCTGATAAATTGAGATGTGTAGGGTGCGCTTGTTCTCTCAAACAATTTAACACTAAGGTATCTACCCCTTTCAGTTTCTCTATTTCTTTATCTTCTATATATTTAGCATCTGTGATGTAAGCGAAATTTTCAATTCGGTAGCCTATAATGGGCAAATTGCCGTGCATCACGTGTATAGGTTGCACTATTTTTCCGTGTAGGCTAAAGGGCGTGCTATTTATTTCGTGAGCAATTACTGAGGGAGCGCCCTCATATCTATTTTCGGTAGCAAAGATATAAGCAAAACGGACTCTCAACTCGTTAATTACGCGTTTGAGTCCATAGATAGGCATATCACCTTGGAGGCGCACAAAAGGGCGTATGTCGTCCATACCGGCGGTATGATCGGCGTGTTCGTGAGTAAAAAGGATAGCCTCTAAATGCTGCACATCGTTAGTGAGCATTTGCTGTCTAAAATCGGGGCTACAGTCTATTGCAATATTAGTATGCTCCCAACTGATGAGAGCCGAAGTGCGCAAGCGTTTGTCTTTAGGATTGGTGCTTTTACCAACGGGGTGGTCACTTGCTATTACAGGGACTCCTTGAGAAGTACCTGTACCGAGGAAAGTAATCTTCATTTTCAGGTGTCAGGTATCAGGTGTCAGGTATTAGATAAGAGGTAAGAAATAAGAACTTTAGCTCTTACTTCTTACCTCTTACTTTTTACCTTGTAAAAAAAGGTTTATTTTTTATGACGTGGTTCTGAGGATACAGTGAGTTTTTTACGTCCTTTAGCGCGACGACGTGCTAATACTTTTCTACCATTGGCAGTTGCCATACGTTCTCTAAAACCGTGTTTATTTCTTCTTTTTCTTTTTGAAGGTTGAAATGTTCTTTTCATTGCTTGTTAATCTTTAAAATCTTATTAAAAATGATACTTTGTCTCTCTATTTTATCAATAGCGGGGCAAAAGTACATCTTTTTTTTGGAATGACAAAATTTTTTATAGGTAAAAGGTAAAGGGTAAGAGGTAAGAAACGGTTAAATATTTATTTTACAATGATTTAATTGAAATAAATTTATTATTACACCTCTTTATTTTTTCTTGTGTAAGACTCTGTACTCTTCGTAACATTGACTGATAGCTTCAAGCACTTGCAGGTCGTTTGCGGTCATTATAAAGTCGTTAGAATAATTGCAAGAACGGATGATTTCTTCGAGTTCAGAGCGGTCTACTTGCAAAAGTTCTAATAGAGTTTCGCGGTCGTAACGGGTGGAAAGGGCATCACTTAATTGATTATCTTTGCGCATCTCTCTGAGTTTGCGCATTTCCTTTCCTTTAGCACTGAAAGAGCGGCTGAGCAAATCGGCGGGGTTCATTACAGCACTGAGCACGCGCCCTACGGCACTAGCACTAGAACGGCTTTCATAACCTATTTCTAAGCCCGAAACGCTATAGCGTGTATTGTTGTTGATAGGAGCATTTTTAGCATCGATATCTAAGTATCCGGTGAGTTTATAAGGGGTAACCACGACCTCTTCCAAGGCGTAGGCGAGTTCGGTCATACCTATTTTAAGTCCTTGGAATTTTATCATATCATTGGTAATCCTTATTTTAGTAGATTTATACCCCAAAAAAGATATATAAAGCGTATCATTAGCAGTTACTCTAATGGTAAAATCTCCTTTTTCATTAGTTGTGGTTCCTCGTACTTTGTTGAGATTCAAGATATGTACATTAGCCATTGGCTTGTTGTTCTGCACACTATACACGTGACCGTGCAACTCAGTTTCTTGAGCTACCAGCGTACTTACAAACAACAACATACAAAACCACAATATCTTCTTCATCATAATTATTTCTTTTTAAGGGTAAAAAAGAGGTTTTTAAGGTGTGATAATTGATTATCAGAACTATCAATATTTATAAACTTTGCCAAAGTGTTGAAACTTTGGCAAAGTCTGCGAGGTTATTAGTTCTTCACATTGAAGGCTTTTTCTTTAGGATAGTAAGCTACTGAACCTAAAGATTCTTCGATGCGGAGCAATTGGTTGTACTTCGCCATACGGTCAGAACGTGAAGCAGAACCAGTTTTGATTTGTCCGGTGTTCAAAGCTACAGCCAAGTCGGCAATAGTATTGTCTTCAGTTTCACCTGAACGGTGAGACATTACAGCAGTATAACCAGCGCGGTTAGCCATATCTACGGCTGCAATAGTTTCAGACAAAGTACCGATTTGGTTTACTTTGATAAGGATAGAGTTTGCAATACCTTTAGCAATACCTCTTTCAAGGATAGATACGTTAGTAACGAACAAGTCGTCACCTACTAATTGAACGCGGTTACCGATTTTATCAGTAAGGAGTTTCCAACCATCCCAGTCGTTTTGATCCATACCGTCCTCGATAGAGATGATAGGATATTTAGCTACTAACTCAGCCAAGTAGTCAGCTTGTTCAGCTGAAGTACGTACTTTACCTTTAGCGCCTTCGAAGATAGTATAGTCGTATTTACCATCTTTGTAGAACTCAGAAGAAGCACAGTCTAAGGCGATTTTGATATCTTCACCCCATTTGTAACCAGCTTTGTTTACCGCTTCTTTGATAGAATCAAGTGCATCTTCGATGTCTTTGAAGTTAGGAGCGAAACCACCTTCATCACCTACAGCAGTTCCTAAACCTTTGTCGTGTAATACTTTTTTAAGGTTGTGGAATACTTCAGCACCCATTTGGATAGCGTGTGAAAAATCCTTAGCGTTCACAGGCATAATCATAAACTCTTGGAAAGCGATAGGGGCATCGGAGTGAGCACCAGCGTTGATGATGTTCATCATAGGCACTGGCAAAGTGTGAGCACTTACCCCACCTACGTAGCGGTACAAAGGCAAACCGAGTTCTTCGGCAGCAGCTCTAGCAACCGCTAATGATACACCAAGAATAGCGTTAGCTCCTAATTTAGATTTGTTAGGAGTACCATCAAGAGCAATCATAGTTTGGTCGATAAGGTTTTGTTCGAAAACGTCCATACCTACGATTTCTTCAGCGATGATATCGTTTACATTGGCAACGGCTTTAAGTACACCTTTACCCATATAATCTTTACCGCCGTCGCGCAATTCAACAGCTTCGTATTCACCTGTTGAAGCTCCTGAAGGAACAGCAGCTCTACCAAGGAAACCATTTTCAGTTTCTACATCTACTTCTACGGTTGGATTTCCTCTTGAATCCAAAATCTGACGTGCGTGCACGCTTACAATAATACTCATATATTTTGTTATTTAATTATTTACTTTGTTTAGGGGTCAGGGGTTAGGGGGACATTTCTGACCTGTCTGACTTATCTGAGTTAATAATGCTAATTATTAACTGTTAAAGCTTTCTCTTCCCCAAAAGGAAGGAGGTTCGATGCCTAAAGCGCGGAGGTAAGTATACCCTTGTCCGCGGTGGTGACTCTCATTTTCAATGAAGTATAATATCCATTGGGCAAAGCTAAAAGTCATTTGATAGATAGTAAGTGATTGGGTATAATCGCCTACTTTTTGCCATTCACGGTCGAGAATTTCAGTAGCTCTGTCCCACAAAGCCAATACTTCCGCTTTGGTAGTAGGAAAGTCTCCTTCTAAGAAAAGCGTGTGTTGCTCCTGAAATCTTTCTTTGAAAAGATAGTCCATAACTCTCAAAAACTCTTCTACCATTTGCGAAAATGGTCGCAAATTAGCTATACTGAACTCAAAGAGGTCTTTTTCGGGGAAAGCCTCAATCACTTTGCGGGTGAGGGCACGCACATCTTTTAGATTAGTGAGCAGTGCTTGTGGTGTAAGTAATTCTTTCATTATTATTTTTTAGTTATCATTTCTACAAATTGGTCGAACAAATAGGTAGCATCGTTGGGGCCTGGAGCGGCTTCGGGGTGATACTGCACACTGAAACATTTCTTGCCTTTTACACGCAAGCCCATCACGGTATTATCGTTTAGATGGGTATGAGTGATTTCTACATTAGGATTAGCTTCTGCCTCTGCCCTATTCACTGCAAAACCGTGGTTTTGTGAGGTAATCTCATCTTTTCCGGTAAGCAGATTTTTCACGGGGTGGTTGATACCGCGGTGACCGTTATGCATTTTATAAGTACTAATACCGTTGGCTAATGCAATAATTTGATGTCCTAAGCAAATACCAAAGATAGGTAAATTCTCAGCAATCATTTGTTTTACTTGAGTGATGACCTCAGTAAGCGGTTCGGGGTCGCCAGGTCCATTAGACAAGAAATAACCATCGGGATTCCACGCTTTGAGCTCAGCTAAAGGCGTGTTGTACGGGAATACTTTGATGTACATATCACGAGCTGCCAAGTTGCGCAAGATATTTCGCTTGATACCAAAATCGAGTGCTGCTACTTTGTACTTCGCTTCTGGATTGCCAAAAAAATAAGGTTCAGTAACTGACACTTTCGATGCCAATTCTAAACCTTTCATATTGGGAACCTCTTGTAAACGAGCTTTGAGTAGTGCTAAATCATCAGTTTCAGTGGAAATAACAGCATTCATTGAGCCATTGTCGCGAATGTAGCTGACTAAAGCACGTGTATCAACTTCGCAAATAGCTACTAAGTGGTTACGGTCTAAAAAATCTTTTAAGGTTTCCTCAGCAAGGGAGCGGGAGGCATCATAACTAAAATTTCTGCAAACCAGCCCTGCAATTTTCATACCACTTGATTCGTAATCATCGGCGGCAATGCCATAATTACCAATATGAGCATTGGCAGTAACCATAATCTGACCAAAGTATGAGGGATCAGTAAAAATTTCTTGATAGCCCGTCATACCTGTATTGAAACACACTTCACCAAAAGCAGTGCCTTCATAACCAACGTTTTTGCCATAAAAGGCAGTGCCATCGGCAAGGAGTAATACTGCTTTTTTCTTTTGTTGATACTTCATTGTGCTATTTCCTTAATTTGAGCGCAAAGGTACAAAATAATTAACAATTAACAAGTAATGAGGAAGATTTTTTTAATCAGAAAGTCCTAAATCTTCCATTGCCATTTCTTCATCATCTTGAGTCTCTTCAGCTTTTTTAGCTACAATTTTCTCGATACGGCGATCGTTGAGATTGTATTGAGCTAATAAATTGTCTAAATCGTCTAAAAAAGATTTGGTAATTGCTACTTTTAAATTGCCATTTTCCATATTGAGATGGATATTCTCCGTTTGATGGTGCACTACAAAATAAATAGGTTGACTCCCTTTGTGTTTTTGCAGTAAATCTCTGTAATCGGTAATGAATTTTGGGGTGATATCCTTAATATTTACGTGCAAAGTAAGTTTCTTAGCAAGACTTTCCATTACATCTTGTAACTGCATTACCTGCATAAACTGTATGCGAGGCTCTCCTCTTTGGTTGGTTTCTCTATTAAGGAATCCTTCTACTACTTTAAATTTGACATACAAAAACGCCCCAGGAATCATATATTTCTGATAGTTCAAATAATCATCTCCAAAGAGTTTAAACTCATAAGAGCCATCGTAATCCTCGAGGGTGAGGAAGCCAAATCCTTTACCATTTTTACTAGTGCGGTGCTGCAAATCGGCTACCATACCCGCTACTGTGAGTTCGCGATTGATAAAAGAATTCAAGTCTTGCAATTGTGACAGACTGATATTGCAGAAATTGTGCAATTCGTGTTTGAAATCGTCTAATGGATGCCCTGAGATATAGATACCTACTACCTCCTTCTCACGGCGCAACTGCTCGAGGTTGCCCCAAGTTTCACACTTAGGTACTGCAGGTTCAGGGACATCTACTTCACTCTCTCCCCCAAAGAGACTCATCTGGGCAGAGTTCTTGCTCTCTTGATATTTGGTGCCAAAACGAATGGCTTTTTCAAGGAATGGAATACCATCGGCTTCGGCGTGGAAATACTGAGCGCGGTGCACATTGGTGAACGAGTCAAAACCTCCTGCCAAGGCGATACTTTCAAAGGCTTTCTTATTGATGCTCTTATAATCTACGCGTTTTGCCAAATCGAAAATAGAGGTATAAGGACGCTCTTGGCGTTGTTCAACAATCGTATCGACAGCAGCTTTTCCTACCCCTTTCACAGCCCCCATCCCGAAGCGTATATCGCCGTTTTTATTTACGGTAAATTTGTACAACGATTCATTCACATCAGGAGGTAATACCTTGATTCCCATACGGTGGCACTCTTCTAAGAAGAAAGTAATCGTTTTGATATCATTCATATTGTTAGACAATACTGCTGCCATATACTCGGCAGGGTAATTGGCTTTCAAAAAGGCTGTTTGATAACCCACCCAAGCATAGCAAGTGGAGTGTGATTTGTTGAACGCATAAGCCGCAAACTTCTCCCAGTCTGCCCATATCTTTTCGAGTTTTTGAGCATCGTGACCTTTTTCGGAGGCTTGGGTAATGAACTTAGGTTTCATCTTAGCTAGTACGGCTATTTGTTTCTTACCCATCGCCTTACGGAGTACGTCGGCTTCACCTTTGGTAAAACCTGCCAATTTCTGCGATAGCAACATCACCTGCTCTTGATAGACAGTAATTCCATAAGTTTCTTTGAGGTATTCCTCCATATCGGGGAGGTCGTACTCAATGGGCTCAATACCGTGTTTGCGCTTGATAAAACTAGGAATGTACTCCAATGGTCCTGGACGATAGAGGGCATTCATCGCTATCAGGTCGGCAAAGACCGTAGGTTTCAGCTCTCGCATATATTTCTGCATACCAGTGGACTCGTACTGGAAAATCCCGACCGTTTCACCGCGCTGGAAGAGTTCATAAGTCTTTTTATCGTCGAGCGGGAAAGCCTCTGCATCGAGCTCTATATTATGCGTTTGTTTGATATTTTCAATAGTATCTTTGATAAGTGTGAGGGTACTGAGTCCCAAGAAGTCCATTTTCAGCAATCCAGCGCTCTCTACTACCGAGTTGTCGAACTGAGTCACAAATAAGTCGGAATCTTTGGCTAAAGCTACAGGCACAAAGTTGGTGATATCGTCGGGGGTGATAATTACCCCACAAGCGTGGATACCCGTGTTGCGCACTGAACCTTCAATAATATTTGCTTGTTGAATGGTTTGGGTACTCTCCTCCTCCCCTTCTCCTGCTAAAAGGCGTTTCAGTTCATCTACTTTTAGCAATTCTTCACTGCGCACTTTTTCTTTAAGGGTTTTATCGTCCCAACCGAACATCTTCCCTAAAGACGACACTCCATTAGGCACTAAGCCCGCTAATCTATTTGACTCTTGCAGAGGTACATCCAGCACGCGAGCCGTATCTTTGATAGCCGATTTGGCAGCCATTTTGCCATAGGTGATAATCCGCGCAACCTGACTCTCGCCATACTTATCAATCACATAGTTGATGACATCTTGGCGACCAGAGTCCTCAAAGTCAATATCGATATCGGGCATAGACACACGATCGGGGTTGAGGAAACGCTCAAAGAGGAGGTCGTACTTAATGGGATCCATATTGGTAATATCCAAACAAAACGCCACTGCCGACCCTGCGGCTGACCCCCGCCCAGGTCCTACTGATACCCCCATACGTCGCGCTGCTGCGATAAAGTCTTGCACAATAAGGAAGTAGCCTGGGTAACCCGTTTTTTCGATAATGGAAAGCTCGAAATCCAAACGCTCGCGCACTTCATCGGTAATTTCGGGGTATTTGCGTTTAGCTCCTTCATAAGTGAGATGACGCAAATAGTTATTTTCACCTTTCTTACCTGTGAGATCATCACTTACTTGAAATTCTTCAGGAATATCAAACTTAGGCAAGAGAATATCACGCGCCAATCCGTAGGGTTCTACCTTGTCGATAATCTCTTGAATATTGAGAATCGCCTCAGGAATATCCTTGAAGAGCGCTTTCATTTCGGCTGAAGTTTTGAAATAATACTCGTTGTTAGGCATTCCAAAACGATAGCCACGACCGCGCCCGATAGGTGTTTTCTGCTTTTCGCCATCTTTCACACACAACAGAATATCGTGGGCATTGGCATCTTTTTTATGGAGATAAAAGGTATTGTTAGTGGCGATGAGTTTCACCCCATATTTCTTAGAAAACTCTACAAGGGTTTCGTTTACGCGGTTTTCATCTTCTTGGTTGTGGCGCATCACTTCCAAATAGAAATCCTCGCCAAACTGCTCTTTCCACCACAAAAGCGCCTCTTCCGCTTGCTTGGTACCGATATTCAGTATTTTGGACGGAATTTCACCATTCATACCTCCTGAGAGCACCATTAAGTCGCTTTTATACTGCTCTACAATCGTCTTATCTATACGAGGCACATAGTAAAAGCCTTTGGTAGAAGCGATAGAAGCCATTTTGGTAAGATTGTGATAGCCCTGTTTGTTTTTAGCCAAAATCACCACTTGGTAGCCATTGTCTTGTCGGGTTTTATCCAAGTGATTTTCACAGATATTGAACTCACAACCTATAATAGGCTTGATAAGCGTTTCAGTAGGTGTTTCACCTTTTTCTTCAGCCTCTTTGTTTTTAGCTTCCGCCTCTTTGTTATGCCCTTGTACGGCTTGCACAAAGTGGAAGGCAGCCATCATATTGCCACTATCGGTAAGCGCTACGGCAGGCATCTTCTCTTTGGCGGTAACTTTTACAAGGTCTTTTATAGACGTAGTAGATTGTAATATAGAGTGTTGTGTGTGATTGTGTAGGTGGGCAAACACCGCCTCTTCTAATAGTGAAGCATCGGCGTGAGGTTCAGAAGATTGCGCAGTGCTACTGCTTTTTCGCAAGGCTTCGGAAGCCTCTTTGAGGTTCACGTGTGTAAGTCCAATAAGCCCTATAGGTGAGGTGTGATACCCTTGAAATTCTTTGATATAGTCGCTACTGAAAGTACCTTCTTGAAAGCCTTCACCACGACGTATCAGTTCAAAGAAACAGCGTGTAGTTGCCTCCACATCGGCAGTGGCATTGTGCGCCTCGGCAAAGGGTACACCAAAGAGGAAAGAGTGCAACTCGGTGAGGGTAGGCAACTTATAACGACCTCCTTTCCCGCCTGCTATCTGGCAGAGATTGGCAGTTGTTTCGGTACAAGTATCGATTACGGGCATCTGTGTAAGCGGACTCTCCACCCCATAGCGGTGAAACTCAGCCCCCATAATATTGATATCGAAGCCTATATTTTGTCCTACCACGTATTTTGCCTTGCTGAGTGCCTCGTTGAACGCTTTGAACACCTCAGCGATAGGCACGCCTTGAGTTTCTGCTAATTGGGTAGAAATACCGTGCACTTTTTCGGCATCATAAGGCACATCAAAACCGTCGGGCTTTATCAAAAAGTCCTGATGTTCTATGAGTGCGCCCCACTCATCGTGCAATTGCCAAGCAATCTGCACGGCGCGAGGCCAGTTGTCACTATCGGTAAGAGGGGCATCCCAACGGCGGGGTAAACCCGTGGTTTCAGTATCGAATATTAAATACATTTTCGTTTAGATAAGAGGTAAGAGATAAGAGTTTATTTTGTGAGGGCAAAGGTAGGGAATAATGAGGAATTAGCAAAAAACATCTGTATAAATGGCTGCATATTACCAAACTTTTCTTTACCTTTGCCTATCTAAATCATTTTTCTATGGCTCAAAAATATTATGTTTTCAGTGGTTTGGGTGCTGATGAAAGGGTTTTTAAAAACCTATCGTTTGGCGAGGCTGAAGTAGAACATATCCACTGGATACCGCCTTTGGCTACTGAAACACTTGCTCAATACGCCCAGCGCATCGCTCAGCGAATTACGGCTCCTCATCCTGTGCTTGTGGGACTCTCTTTCGGAGGGATGGTTGCTGTAGAAATCGCTAAAATATTACCTGTGGAAAAGGTGATTTTGATTTCCTCAGCAAAAACACGTGATGAATTGCCTCCATCGTACCGTTTTTTAGGAAAACTGCGCTTACACAAATTTTTGCCTTATTCACTAATGAAGAGAGCTAATGCATTCACTTATTGGCTGTTTGGAGTAGACACCTCTGAAGATAAAGCCCTTCTAAAAAGCATTTTAGAGGAGACATCTACTCCTTTTTTGCGTTGGGCGATAAGCGCCATCATAGGGTGGCAAAACACTGCAATCCCTACGAATTTTGTTCACTACCACGGCGATAACGACCATATACTTCCTTTTAGATATATTAAAAACGCACAGCGAGTGGTAGGTGGCGGACACTCAATGGTGCTCTCTTTAGGCAAAATATAAAAACTTTTCCGTATATTTGCGCGATTTTATGAAAAAACGTCTTTTACATACCTTTCATTTTCTAAAACAAAAAGTCCGCAAGCACCCTATTAAAACAGCAATATTGGTATGCTGCCTCGTGTGGTATATATTCTGTTTGCCAAGCGTACTCTTCCCACAACCTTATGCCACAGTGTTGGAAAGTAGCGAGGGCAAGTTGTTAGGAGCTAAAATTGCGGGCGACGGACAGTGGCGTTTTCCTGAAGTAGACAGTGTGCCCTACCGTTTTAAAATGTCGGTATTGCAGTTTGAAGATGCTCATTTCTACCATCATTGGGGGGTAAATCCTATATCGGTAGCCAAGGCTCTCTATCGCAATATTACCAACGGAAAGATTACAAGGGGGGGTAGTACGCTCACCCAGCAGGTGATACGCATCGCTCGCGAGCACCAACAACGCACTTATTTTGAGAAACTTATTGAAATGATATGGGCTACCCGTTTGGAGTTCCGCTATTCTAAGGAGAGCATCCTCAAGCTCTACGCCTCTCACGCACCCTTTGGTGGCAATGTGGTGGGACTTGATATGGCAGCGTGGCGTTACTTTGGTGTTGCTTCTTACCAACTCTCGTGGGCACAATCGGCCACATTGGCAGTCTTGCCTAATGCTCCCAGTCTTATCTTCCCTGGTAAGAACCAAGAACGCCTCTTGCAAAAACGCAATGCGTTACTACACAAACTCTTACTCAAAAATATCATCAATAAAGAAACTTATGATTTGGCACTTCTCGAGCCTCTTCCTGCCGAACCTCACCCTATCCCTCAACTCGCACCTCACCTGCTTACTTTTGCTTCTAAAACACAAGAAGGGCAACGAATAACCTCTACAATATCGATAGAGTTGCAAGAGAAGGCTAACAGACTTATAGCAGGCTATTACTCTCACTACTCACAGTCCGAAATCTACAATATGGCAGCCTTGGTGGTAGAGGTGAAAACGCGTAAAGTGCTCGCCTACGTAGGCAATACCCCTACTGATAGCGATCATCAAAAAGATGTGGATATCATTCACGCACCTCGCAGCACGGGTAGTGTGCTCAAACCTTTTCTCTATGCAGCGATGTTGCACGAGGGAGAACTCTTGCCTACCCAATTAATCCCCGATATCCCTACTCAAATAGGAGGCTATTCACCTCAGAATTTTAGCAATAGTTTTGAAGGAGCCGTTGCTGCCGATATGGCTTTAGCTAAATCACTAAACATTCCGTTTGTATGGCTTTTAAAGCAATTTACTACCTATCGTTTTTACGATGTGTTACAACACTTACAACTGAAAAACATCAACCGCCACCCCGACCATTATGGTCTTTCCATTATCCTCGGAGGTGCGGAGAGCAATCTGTGGGATTTGGCACAGGCGTATACCAATTTAGCTTCGGAAACGGAAGTTTTTGCGCGCACTCAGCACTATCGTACTCAAGAATTTCAGCACTTGCGTTATACCGATACTGCCCCCTTAGATTTCGGAAAAAACACTCGCGAACTACCTACCTTCAGGGCGGGAGCGCTCTACAAGATGTTCAGTGCAATGAAGGAAGTGAACCGCCCTACCGATGATATAGCGTGGCGCTACTACGAGTCGTCACGCAAGATAGCGTGGAAAACGGGGACTAGCTTTGGCAACAAAGATGCGTGGGCTATTGGTGCTACACCTGAATATGTGGTGGCTGTGTGGGTAGGTAATGCCACAGGCGAAGGACGTCCCACCCTCACAGGGGCTACCTACGCCGCTCCGGTGATGTTCAGTATCTTCAACGCCCTCCCTCCTACTTCTTGGTTTTCACAGCCCTTAGACGACCTGCGTGAGGTAACCGTTTGTGCCAATTCTGGTTTCCTTGCCAAACCCGAATGCCCTAAACAAGTAGTACTCAGCAATCTCGCTCCTAAGGAAGTGGGACAATGCCCTTATCATAAGCTCGTACATCTCGACCTTAATGAGCAGTACCAAGTAAACACCTCGTGCGAGTCTCCACAAAACATTGTAAACAAAGCGTGGTTCGTATTACCTCCCGTAATGGAATGGTATTACAAACAGCAACATATTCACTACAAGCCACTCCCCTCCCTACGTCCCGATTGCACACAAGGCAATCTGCAAAGAGGTTTAGATTTCGTTTACCCCAAACACCAAAGCGTACTCTACACCACTAAAACTTTTGGAGGCGAGCAACAACCCTTTACAGCGAAGGCTGCCAATCGCGAAGGCAAGGTTTTTTGGTATTTAGATGATGCTTTTCTCGGCACTACCGAAACCTTTCACGAAATGAATATCTTTGCCTCCAAAGGCGACCATATCTTGCGCATCATCAACGAAAAAGGCGAAGAAAGAGCTATTAGTGTGATGTGCAGGTAGTCATAAAAACCTTGCTAATTCTCTAATTATTTGTACTTTTGCAAATCGACAAATTAGCAAATTAAACTAATGATTACACAATTACAAGGAAAACTCATTGAAAAGAACCCTACTCACGTGGTAATCGATTGCCACGGGGTAGGTTATTTTGTAAATATCAGCTTAAATACTTACTCAGCACTACCCGAAGGGGAAGCTATCAAACTATATACCTATCTGCAAATCAAAGAAGATGCCCACACGCTTTATGGTTTCCTCACCAAAGCCGAACGCGAAGTGTTTGTATTGCTACTCTCAGTATCGGGAGTAGGGGCTAGTACTGCCCGCACTATGCTCTCATCGCTCACTGCTGCCCACGTGCGCAGTGCAATTATCAATGGCGATGTGGCTACCATTCAAGCCGTAAAAGGCATAGGTGCTAAAACAGCGCAGCGCGTAGTACTTGACCTAAAAGATAAAATGCTCAAACTACAAGATTTTGAAGAGGTTTCTATCAATACTCTAAACACTAACAAAGAAGAAGCGCTTGCTGCCTTAGAGGTATTAGGTTTTGTACGCAAACAAGCTGAAAAAGTGGTCGATACCATTGTCAAATTGAACAATGAAGAGCTTTCAGTAGAAGAAATTATCAAGCAAGCCCTCAAACGTTTGTAAATTTAACAGTAAAAACTATGAATACAACCATTCTCAAAGTAGACAATAGCAGTGAAATGGCTTTAGCCTTTTTGGAATATGTAAAGTCTTTGCCTTTTGTGAAAGTAGAAGTGTCTAAGGGCAAGAAAAAAACATCTGCTTCTTCTATAGAAATATTAGAAGAAGATGAAGATGGTATGCCCATTACACATCGTGATTTTATAATGGAACTATCACAAGATGTGAAAAAAGGTTTTGCCAAACGATATTTCAAGACTATGAAGAAAAAATATGCTGAAAAATGATAGTAATAACTGATAGCAATATATTTTTTAGCGCACTTATTTCTCCTGATGGAGTCGTAGCAAAAGTTCTTAATGAAAAGAAAAAGATACAATTCTTAGTGCCAGAATATTTATTAGATGAAGTAGAAGAACACTTGCCTCGACTCTCAAAATTTTTGAATAAAACAAAGAAAGAGGTTAAAAAAGAGTTGGCTAATCTTTTAGAAGGGATAAAAATCCTTTCAATGAAAAATATTTCAAAAGAGAATGACAAACAGGCTCAAGAGATAGTAGCTGACATAGATATTGATGATGCTCCTTTTATAGCTTTTCATTTGCAATACAAACACAAAATATGGTCAGGTGATAAGAAACTCAAAAAAGGACTTACCGCAAAAGGGTATGGACATTTTTTTATAACACTCGAAGAACTCAAACAAAGAATTTACAAAAAATAATACTTTTACCGCTATTTTGTCATTCGTAATTTGTCATTCGTAATTATTTTCGTATCTTTGCCCGCTAATTGATTGATAGAATGAAATATCTCTTATATATACTATTGGCTTTCACTGCTGTAAGTTGTGGTATCTACAACTTTACGGGGGGTAGTACCGGCGATGCTAAAACCTTTCAAGTCAACTTCTTCCGCAATGATGCACCTTTAGTAGAACCAGGGCTCGACCGCGATTTTACCATCGCCTTGCAAGATTTAATCAACAACCAAACTAACCTCAGCCTTACCGACCGCAATGGCGACCTTGTATACGAAGGTGAAATTGTAGAGTTCAACATTACTCCTATGACCGCTACCGCAGGACAAACCGCTGCACAAAACCGCCTTACCATAAGTGTAAATGTACGTTTTACCAATCATACCGAAGAGAAAAAAGACTTTGAAAAACGCTTTTCTTTTTACTACGATTACCCCGCTGCAAGTCAGTTAAGTTCAGTAAAAGGAGAGGCTATTCCACAGATATTCGAACGTATCACCCAAGATATTTTCAATGCCTCACTCGCCGATTGGTAAATCCACAAATCAGCAAATCGACAAAATAACACATTGACTGTAAAGGAATTCATAGAAATTATTAGGCATCCCTACACTATTAACGATGATCAAGTATATGAACTCGACGAGATAGTGAAGGAATATCCTTATTTTCAAGCAGCAAGGGTGTTACAACTCAAAATATTACATTCCGAAGGAAATTACAAATACAACAAGGCTCTAAAATTAGCTGCGGTACATGTAACCGATCGTTCAGTATTGTTCGATTTTATCAACTCTAAAAGCATCATTCCTGATTTTTCAGCACTGCGCCGTGATTTTGAGCGCATTCGCAAAGCTCGTGAACGCAAAGAAGCTGAAGAAACAGAAAACACACCGCCTAAAGTAAGTTATATCGACCACGAACCACATCCTTACCGCCCCGATTTACCCAATAAATCAATTTTTGAAGATCCTATCTTTCCTGAAGATTTGGTAAATCACCAAGAGTTAGCCGATGTTTTTATAGCCAAAGAACCTGAAGAAAAACCTAAAACCGATGCTGACAACATCTCTCAATGGCTGGAAAATATCTCGGAAGAACACGCCGAAGTCGCTTACAAAGACGATAAAGTAGCTGAGAAATTCAAACTCATTGATAAGTTTTTAGAAAACAATCCTAAAATTGAAGCCTCAAGAGACTACGTTTCTAACGTGAATTTAGCCGATGAAGTAAAGTCAGACCCTAAACAATTAATGACCGAAACATTGGCGCAAGTATATGTAAATCAGCGCAAATTCAAGCAAGCCATTCAAGCTTATGAAATATTAATTTTGAAAAATCCAGAAAAAAGTGCTTACTTTGCAGCCCAAATAGAAAAAATTAAAAAACTACAGCAAAATAATTTATAAGAAAAATGACAACATTTAACATCTTTTTAGTGCTCATCGTGGTAGTATGTTTGCTACTCGCTTTGGTAATTATGGTTCAAAATCCTAAAGGAGGTGGACTCTCTTCTACTTTCGGAGGTAACACTCAAGTAGTAGGAGGGGTAAAGAAAACTGGCGACTTCCTCGAACGCAGTACTTGGACATTTGCTACTGCTTTAGCTGTGCTTATCCTTATTGCCAACACCTTAATAGCCAACAACAGTAATGGTGTAACTGGCGACTCTAAATTATTAGACGGTAGTACTCCCGCTGCTCCAATAAACCAACTCAATCAGCAAGCACCCGCTAACAACAACGCTACTCAACAAGTGCCTGCTACTCCTGCCACATCTTCTAATACAGGAAACTAAACTGACAAAAAGTCAGTTATTTCAGATTGGCACACTTTCTGAAATATCCTCTTCGATTTTTTATAAAAGGAATTAAATACTAAATGAAAGGTTGAAAATAGAACTTTGACAAAGTTTTAGGACTTTGTCAAAGTTTTCTAACACCTAACTTCTTTCCCATAACTTTCTAAGTAAACAAATAATTAAAAACTAAACAATAATGGCAAAATTGAATATCAAACCTTTAGCTGATAGAGTAGTGATTGAGCCCGCAGTGGCAGAAACTACTACTGCATCAGGTATTATCATCCCTGATACTGCAAAAGAAAAACCTCAAAAAGGTACCGTTGTAGCCGTAGGTGCAGGTACTAAAGATAACCCTGTTACCCTAAAAGTAGGTGATACTGTACTCTATGGCAAATATGCTGGTACTGAACTCAAATTAGAAGGTAAAGACTACCTCATTATGCGTGAAAACGACGTGTTAGCAGTTATCTAATCTAAACATTAAAAATTTAAAAAAATGGCAAAAGACATTAAATTTGATATAGACGCTCGCGAAGGTCTTAAACGCGGCGTTGATGCATTAGCTAATGCAGTAAAAGTAACCTTAGGTCCTAAAGGACGTAATGTAATTATTAGCAAATCATTCGGTTCTCCTCAAGTAACTAAAGATGGGGTGAGCGTTGCTAAAGAAATTGAATTAGAAGACGCTCTCGAAAATATGGGCGCTCAAATGGTAAAAGAAGTAGCTTCTAAAACTAACGACCTCGCTGGTGATGGTACTACTACCGCTACCGTTTTGGCTCAAGCTATCGTAAAAGAAGGTTTGAAAAACGTAGCTTCTGGTGCTAACCCAATGGATTTGAAACGCGGTATCGACAAAGCTGTTGTAAAAATCGTAGAACACTTGGCTAAACAAGCTAAAGAAGTAGGTTCTTCTTCTGAAAAAATCAGACAAGTAGCTTCTATCTCAGCTAACAACGATGATACTATCGGTGAACTTATCGCTCAAGCATTCGAGAAAGTTGGTAAAGAAGGTGTTATCACCGTAGAAGAAGCCAAAGGTACTGATACTTACGTAGATGTAGTAGAAGGTATGCAATTTGATCGCGGTTACCTTTCTCCTTACTTCGTTACCGATTCAGAAAAAATGGTAGCTGAACTCGATCGTCCTTACATCTTGTTGTACGACAAGAAAATCTCTACTATGAAGGATTTGCTTCCAGTATTAGAGCCTGTAGCTCAATCTGGTAAACCACTTTTGATTATCGCTGAAGATATCGATGGGGAAGCCTTAGCTACCTTAGTAGTAAACAAATTGCGTGGTACCCTTCGCATCGCTGCTGTAAAAGCACCTGGTTTTGGTGACCGTCGTAAAGCAATGCTCGAAGATATCGCTATCCTAACCGGTGGTACTGTAATCGCTGAAGAAAGAGGCTTTACTCTCGAAAACGCTACTGTAGATATGCTCGGTACTGCCGAAAGAGTAAGCATCGACAAGGATAACACTACTATCGTAAATGGTGCAGGTAAATCTGAAGACATCAAAGCACGCGCAGCCCAAATCAAAGCTCAAATCGAAAATACAACTTCCGATTACGATCGCGAAAAACTACAAGAACGTTTGGCTAAACTTTCTGGCGGAGTAGCTGTATTATATATAGGTGCTGCTTCAGAAGTAGAAATGAAAGAGAAAAAAGACCGCGTAGACGATGCGCTTCACGCTACTCGTGCCGCTGTTGAAGAAGGTATCGTAGCAGGGGGTGGTATTGCTCTTCTCCGTGCTAAAAACGCTTTAGCAAAACTTAAACCTGCTAACGCCGATGAAGAAACTGGTATTAAAATTATCCTTAAAGCATTGGAAGCTCCTTTGCGCACTATCGTAGAAAACGCTGGTGTTGAAGGTTCTGTAATCGTAGCTCGTGTACTCGATGCTTCAAGAGATGCTTACGGATACAATGCCAAAACAGGTACTTATACCGATATGTTTAAAGCTGGTATCATCGACCCTAAAAAGGTAACTCGTGTTGCCCTTGAAAACGCTGCTTCAGTAGCTGGTATGATCCTCACTACCGAATGCGCTTTGGTTGATATCAAAGACGACAAAGCAATGGCTATGCCTCCAATGGGTGGTGGAATGCCAGGAATGATGTAATCGTAAATTCATAACATTATTCATATTTTTAAATATAAAAATTGGGGAGAGTTTCACGAGAAACTCTCCCCAATTTATTTCAATAATAATTTTAATTACATACTTTGATAAGCTCTATGACCAAATCTTACCCCAAAGAAGAAATTAAATTCTTTAGCCGATTTAGTAAGGTTGCTCAATATAGTATTAGATCCTACTACAAAAGGACCTAAACGCAAAGCAAGACCTACATTTGTTTTAGAAATTTGATTGTATGTAAGAGGTAAATAAGCTCCTAAAAACTCTGATTCTAGTCGTGGTGTAAGTGAAATCTCATTAGCATAAGCCGCTGTATAAGCATTGCTCTTATTAGTAAGGTTAAAACGAGTCGCTAAATTCACAAAGAAAGGTCGTGCTACGCGATAATCTACACTCAAGTTCAAAGTAGTAGGCAAAGATACTTTTATCTTCTCGGTAGCAGCTCTACTATCAACAAAAGTACTTTTTAATTTTTCTTCTGATAAATCATCCATAGTAAGACTAGCAACACCAGAAGCAGGCATACGATAACGTTGTGAATCCTTAGTAGGCGTATATTTCAATCTACCTATATCCATTATAGAGAAACCTACTCTCAAATCGTGAGAATTATTATAGCAATGAGGACAGCCATCTTTATTATATTCATATACAGCTCCTATATCAAAACCTAGAGTAGATGCATTTGATTTGAAGTATAAATCATTTGCATTAAGGTTATCAAAACTCACCAAAGAAGCTCCTCCATTGAGTACTTCCACTACCCCATTTTGAGACTGTATATTAAGTATGGTACTTTTAGTAGAGTTATCTATTGTAAGTGAAGCGGTTGCTCCTTCAAAATTTCTAAATCCTGCATACACATTTCCTGAACCTTGTATCACTTTCAAACTTGCCCCCCCTTTGATAGCATTATGCCCATCAAAATAGAGTACTCCTGCCCAAGAAAAACCTATCTCCGAAAAGATATGTGCTGCCACATCTTGGTCGTTCAAAGTCAAGTTATAAGGCTGAGTCAAATCTAAATCTTTTCCATCAGCAAATATTGATTGTAAGAGTTTCGCATCAAAATTTCTCACGTTACCCAAAGCGCGCACACGAGAAAAAATACCCACTGTGTGTTGGTTATTAATTTTCATATAGAGTGATGGACCCAACACATCTATATTTAATTTAGCATTAATGCGATGATTAAGTAGAGGGTTATTAGCATCACTACGAGTATAATCATTAAAACTGTTCATTAGACCAGTATCCATTTTGATAGCATTATTCGCCAAATCAAAATTTACCAAAAACAAGTTGGCATCCCAAGAGCGCTTGCTGCTAATCATATAAGCGGGATTCGCAGTGGTTTGTATCACCCCCGAGTAATAACTCTCTCTAAGCCCCGCAAACGATTGCTGAGCTTCCATTGCCATTGTTGTTAAAAACAAAGCTGATAAAATTACTTTTTTCATTGTGTAAAAAACATTATAAATTTGCGTGCAAATGTACAACTTTTTATCAAATATCAAATAAAAATTGTAATTCATTTTGTACTGTTTCTATTTTTACTTATCTTTGTCGTTCTAAATATTTTAATTATAAAAAATGAATACACTTAAAACACTATCAACTGTAGCTTTTTCTCTATTTGCTTTTGGAGTAGCTACTGCTCAAGAAGAAGATGGTCTTGTGCCTGCGAGTGCTCTACCCGCTAATGCACAAACTTTTATCAATCAGCATTTTTCGGCTAACAGCATTGTTTCAGTATGGCAAGATACTGAAAAAGGCAGAGTGGAAGATTACACCGTTCTCTTTGCCGATGGCACTGAAGTAGAATTTCTCGCAGATGGCAACTGGAAAGAAGTAAAAGCGCGCAACGGACAAGTATCGCCTAAAATCGTTCCTGCTAAAATAGCTAAGTACGTACAAAAAAAGTTCCCTAAAGCGATGATTAAAGAAATCAAAAAAGGGCGCGCTAAACACGAAGTAGACCTTAGTAATGGCGTAGAACTCATCTTTAACTTAAATGGTAAATTCTTAAAAATAGACGACTAATATGAAACGTTTTTTATTACTCATTGCTGCTACACTTACCTTCAGCGCAGCCTCAGCTCAAGACTCTAAAGTAACTTTCAACGACCTTCCTGCCGATGCTATCAACTTCGTGCGTCAGCATTTCTTGGTAGATCATATTGCTTCGGTTTGGAAAGACACCGATTACAACGACGAAGAGTACACCGTTATCTTCCGCGACGGACTTGAAATAGAATTCAATGGCAACGGCGATTGGAAAGAGCTCAAAGCTCGTCACGGCAAAGTGCCTGATCACGTAGTTCCCGAAAAAATATTGGCTCACGTAAGCGCTACTTTCCCTTTTGAATCTATCAAAGAAGTATCACGCAATCTCACCAAAAAGAGATATAAAGCTGAACTTACTGACGATCAAGAACTCAAATTCGACGAAAACTTCAATTTTATTGGGGTAAAGTAACCTCCCGTTAATTGTTAATTGAATGTACGACCTAATCATTATCGGTGGAGGAGCTGCAGGCTTCTTCACCGCTATTAATACCGCCGAAAACCGTCCTGATTTCAAAATCGCTATCCTCGAAAAGAGCAAAGAAGTACTTCACAAAGTGCAAATTTCGGGTGGGGGACGTTGTAATCTCACTAATGCTACTTTCACCCCTCAAGAACTCGTAAAGAACTATCCACGAGGCAGTAAGGAACTCCTCAGTCCGTTTCACCGCTTTATGTGTGGCGATACAATGGAATGGTTTGAAGCGCACGGCGTCTCTCTCAAAACAGAACCCGATGGTCGTGTATTTCCCGCTTCTAATTCTTCAGAAAGCGTTGTAAATTGCTTCCTCAACGAAATCAAAAAACACCACATTGAGCTCTTCACCCAGCAAAATGTGCAAGCCCTCTCCCCTACTCCCGAAGGTTGGGAAATCACTACACCTAACTCAACCTATAAGGCTCATAATGTAGTAATTGCTACCGGAAGTAACCCTAAAATATGGCAGCTATTAGCCAATTTAGGACATACAATTATTTCTCCTGTCCCTTCACTTTTCACTTTCAACACTTCTACCCAATGGGCAAAAGAGCTATCGGGTATTGCGGTAAATGCCTCTGTACGCTTACTCAGTCAAGATGGAAAATCGCTCAAAATTGCCGAAACTGCTCCTATACTCTTCACTCACAATGGTTTTAGTGGTCCTGCGGTGTTGCGTGCTTCGGCTTGGGGGGCTCGTGTGTTAGCCGAATGTAACTACCAATGCCTAATGGAAGTGAACTTCACCGCTCACAACAACGAAGCACTTACTTATGACGAAACGCTTCTACTCTTGCAAGATTACAAACAACACAACGGACGCAAATCTATGCAAAATCTCGCGCTTTTTGACCTTCCTAAACGCTTGTGGAATGCCCTTTTAGATAGCGCCGGAATTGCCCCTGCTCAGTCGTGGGCAGAACTCAACAAATCGCAATTGCGACACCTTGCCGAAATCCTTACCCAATGCCGTTTTCCTATAGAAGGCAAAGCTACTTTCAAAGATGAATTTGTAACAGCTGGAGGCGTAAAACTCTCCGAAATCAACTTCAAAACCTACGAGAGCAAGCTGCACCCTCACCTCTACTTAGCTGGTGAAGTACTTGATATCGATGCCATTACTGGAGGATTCAACTTTCAAAACGCTTGGACGGGAGGCTATATCATTGCTGAAAACTTTTTAAAAACACTTTAACTTCCAAAAAGTAAAATTAACTTATAATCTATTCTCAACACAAAAAAATAATCTTTAATTCTTGCTTCAATTCAAAAAAAAATACTTAACTTTGCCATCGTAATTAATTTATAATAAAATAGCGAATTATGGGACTTAAATTTTTAGATGATATAAAAGCGGGCATTCGCAGTGCTTCGCTTAAAAAAGATATCATTTGCTACTACATCAACAATGGCGACAATACCCTTGCCGACCTTGGTAAAGAATTAGATTTGAGTGTGCCTACTGTTACCAAAATGGTAGGTGAACTCATTGATGATGGCATTGTAATGGATTTTGGAAAAATAGAAACCCCAGGTGGTCGCCGCCCTAATATCTATGGGCTTAACCAAAATTCTGGCTACTTCATTGGCGTAGATATCTGCCATTCTCACGTGAATATAGGCATCACCGACTTTAAAGGTGAACTCATCAGTGATGAACTCTCCATTCCCTTTATTGAATCTCAACCTCAAGAAAGATTTCAAAGACTTTGCGAAATTATCACTCAATTTATACATAACTCAAAAGTACCCAAACACAAAATCCTCAGTATGGGTATCAATATTTCCGGACGTGTAAATACTCTTACTGGACATAGCTATAGCAGCTTCTATTTTGATGAACGCCCCCTTACCGAAATGTTCGAAAACGAACTGAACATCAATGTTTCTATTGATAATGATTCCCGTGCAATGACCTATGGTGAATACATCAAAGGATGCGTAAATGGTGAAAAAAACGTATTGTACGTGAATGTTAGCTGGGGCTTAGGTCTCGGGATTATCGTAGGCGGACAATTGTACTATGGCAAATCAGGATTTTCAGGAGAATTTGGTCATATTCCTGCCTTTGGCAACGAAATACTCTGCCATTGTGGCAAAAAAGGTTGCCTCGAAACAGAGGCTTCTGGCTTAGCCTTACACCGCAAATTCTTGGAAAAACTACATAGCGGACACTCCTCTCTGCTCACCCAAAAAAGCGGATACAACCCCAATGATCCTATTAGCTTGAACGACATTATAGAGGTTGCCTTACAAGAAGATATGCTCGCCATCGAACTCATCGAGGAAATAGGCAATTCTTTAGGCAAACACATCGCAGGGCTCATCAATCTTTTCAACCCCGAATTGGTTGTTATTGGAGGAACTCTTGCCTATGCAGGCGACTACCTAATGCTCCCCTTGCGAAGTGCTATTAGAAAATATTCATTGAACTTAGTAAGTAAAGATTCCACAATTAAAGTATCTAAATTGGGCGAAAAAGCAGGTCTTTTAGGGGCTAGCCTCCTCGCTCGCAGTAAATTCATCGGATTGATATGAAAGACGAACGATTAGTAGCTTTCGAGCGACTCCTCAACATAATGGACGACCTGCGCGCCAAATGTCCGTGGGACAAAAAGCAAACAATGCAGAGTTTGCGCCATCTCACCATTGAAGAAACTTACGAATTAGGCGATGCTATCCTTAGCAACGACCTTCAAGAAGTAAAAAAAGAATTAGGCGACCTACTCTTACACATTGTTTTCTATGCCAAAATAGGCAGTGAAACCAATAGTTTTAACATCGCTGATGTAGCCAATGGCGTATGCGAAAAACTCATTGAGCGACACCCCCACATCTACGGTGATGTGCAGGTAAACAACGAGGAAGATGTAAAGCGCAATTGGGAAAAAATAAAACTCAAAGAGGGCAACAAAAGCGTTTTGGGTGGTGTACCCAAGAGTCTGCCTGCCTTAGTGAAAGCCACTCGCATACAAGATAAAGCTGCTGGTGTAGGTTTTGATTGGGACAATATCGACGATGTTTTTGCAAAAATAAAAGAAGAAATAGATGAACTACACGCCGAAGTAAAAGCTCAAAAGCAAAGCAATATAGAAAGTGAGTTTGGCGATGTGCTGTTTAGTCTCATCAACTATGCTCGTTTTTTAAAGGTAAACCCCGAAGATGCCTTAGAGCGCACTAATCGCAAATTCATCGCTCGCTTTCAGTACTTAGAAGAAAAAGCTACGGCACAAGGCAAATCACTCAAAGATATGACCTTACAAGAAATGGAGACCTATTGGCAAGAAGCCAAAAACCTATAAAACAATAAAACTATGACCACAGATTTAGACATCTTAATCAAGACTTTGGTCATATAGAAATATATAGATGCATATATTAATATAAAAAATACCTAAAAAACAATGGCAATACAAAAACCAAGTATACCGAAAGGTACTCGTGACTTTTCACCTACTGAAGTAGCTAAACGCAACTTCATTATCAACACTATCAAAAATGCTTTCAATACCTTTGGATTTCAACCTATAGAAACGCCAAGTTTTGAAAACTACAATACCCTAATGGGCAAATACGGTGAAGAAGGCGACCGCCTTATCTTCAAGATACTCAATTCAGGCGACTTTACACAAGGAGTAAAACAAGAAGATTGGGAAGCTAAAAACCCTCAAAAACTCACTCCTCAACTCTCCGAAAAAGCCCTTCGCTATGATCTTACAGTTCCTTTTGCTCGCTATGTAGTGCAACACCAAAGCGAACTAACCTTCCCTTTCAAACGCTATCAAATACAACCTGTATGGCGTGCTGATCGTCCGCAAAAAGGTAGATTTAGAGAGTTCTATCAATGTGATGCTGATGTTGTAGGTAGCACCAGTTTGTGGCAGGAAGTGGAGTTCGTACAACTTTATGACAGTGTGTTTACAGCCCTCAATCTCAAAGGGGTAACTATTAAAATAAACAACCGAAAAATCCTCAGTGGCTTTGCCGAAATGATAGGCGAAAGCGATAAACTCACTGATTTTACGGTAGCACTCGATAAATTAGACAAGATAGGTGAAGAGGGTGTAATCAAAGAAATGAAAGAAAGAGGTATTAGTGAGGAGGCAATTGCTAAATTGCAACCTATCTTCGCACTCAAAGGTTCTTTCGCTGAAAAACTTTCTGCCCTAAAAGAAATTCTCAAAAACTCGGAAACAGGATTGAAAGGTGTGGAGGAATTAGAATTTATAGCCCAACAAATCAATCAGCTTGGTTTGCAAACGGCTATCTTAGACCTCGATGTTACCCTTGCTCGCGGACTCAATTACTACACGGGAGCTATCTTTGAGATTGCTGCCCCAGCAGGCGTACAAATGGGCTCTATAGGAGGCGGTGGACGCTACGACGACCTCACTAGTATCTTTGGACTCAAAGGGATGAGTGGCATAGGTATTTCTTTTGGGTTAGACCGTATCGGGCTGGTGATGGAAGAATTGAATCTTTTCCCTGAATCGCTCAATAGTACTGTAGAGGTGCTTTGTATCAACTTTGGCGATGCTGAAGCGCTACAGAGTATGAAACTACTCAAAGCCTTGCGTCAGCTTGGCAAAACTGCAGAACTCTACCCTGATGCTGCTAAAATTAAAAAACAAATGGATTATGCTAACAAGCGCAATATCCCTTATGTGGTGATTATAGGTGAAAGTGAACTCGCTAAAGGTACTTTTGTACTAAAAAATATGTTAGAGGGCACTCAAAAAGAATGTAGTCTCAATGAAGTAAGCAATGCTTTATTTCAGTAGTAGTACGACAAACAATTAGAAATTTTTATAGACTTTGTCAAAGTGCGAGCCGCAAAGGCAATTAAGGACTTTGACAAAGTTTTTTTGTGCGAGCCGCACAAGCTAATTCTATTTGTTTTTCATTGCGTTGATAGCACATTTTAAAGCCAATACGCTTCCTAAATGCACTCCTTCGTGTGAGATATTGAAATAAATCGCTTCTTCAATGGTATTGAGTTCATACTCTATACCTGTTACATAATGATTGTATTGTTTGAAAATTCCTTTTTGGTAATCAGTTTCAAGTAAATCGACTGTGCGGATGAGGAGTTGCTGTAGTTCTTCTATCTCGGCAGCAGTAGGGATATGTCCATCGGGGATGGAGCCTTTGCGATAACGCTCTATAAATTCGGGGGTGAGATAAGTAGGCAGATCGCTATTAGCATAACAATAATTTTGCTGGGTAACTACACAATGAGCAAGATTCCACAAGATATTATTTTTAAAGCCCGCAGGAATGATTGCCAATTCTTCGGGGGTGAAACTATTGAGCAATTTGAGTTGTCGCTCACGCAATTTTCGGTATAAGGTAAATACTTCTTTCATATATTTAAAAATCAAAATCAAAGTCGTTAAGTTCGTCTAATTTGGTACTTTCTTCTTCCGTAAGCACTTCTTGTAAAAGTTCGGCTGTTGCTTCTTTGCCAGTACCCCAAAGGTCTCCTAAAAGTTCGGCTATGCTATTCTTTTGGTTAGGCTCAAAATCGGCAAAAGCACGGCGCAAGAACACTACTGAACGCATAAACTGTTCTTCGTCTAATTGGCGTACATAATTATCTAATTCTTGCCATATAATTGTACGCGATAACAATGCGTATCTATTTCTTCCAGAAAATCCTTCAAACCACGAAGCTCCTAAATCGGCGGGAACACCTGCTGAAAGGCGGCGTGATACCTCGCGTGCACATTCTTCTTCAGTTGCTAAATTGTGTTCTAACAATATCGCAAAGGCTACCCCTGATAATTTGGTATTTACATCATCGCGCCACGCAAGGTGAGTGAGTTCTTTTTGCCACGTTTCGGTATCTACGAGTTCGTATTGCTGTTCGGAGATGAACTCCATTGTATTCATCGCATCTACAATTGGTTTTGAGGCTTTATCATCACAAGATGAGGCATCAATCAACAATAAAGAGGCACGCAAAAAGAGTTGTTGCAAGATAGGTTTCAGCGGTTCGAGGTTGAACTGGCGGAGGTCACCGTACTGAATGAGCATTGAAAGTTCGTGAGCAGCAAAAGCAGTTTCGGCAAAGTTATTACTGTCTACCAAAAGGCTTTGCAAGGTGCTGAGTGCATTGCCAAAAATATGTGTAAGCTGACATTCGCAAGCCTGCCTGATGATTTTGGCTACTACAGAAAGGTCGGTTGCTTCACTCAGTTGTTCTTTGAGTATAAAGGCAGCTGCAATTTCAAGCGTTTCACCTTTAAGATTAGCTTCAACGATTTCTATTTCTACTTCAGGACTCCATTGCAAGACCCATTTTTCAGCCCACGAGGCTTTGTCTTGCTGTACGCGTTGTTGAGTGGCAAAGTGAATGCCTAAGACTTCCAAACGGTGGAGGAAAGTAGAGCGATTCAGGTCTATGAAAGCAGCTTCTTTGGTTTTTACTTTGAGGTTTTCGCGGAGGTCAAGAGAGAGGTCTTGTGCTATTGCCGATTTGTAATTGGTGAGTTTCAAGCGTTTCAGCTCCTGATTCATATCCTCCTGCACGGGCGTTTGGCTCACCCCTTCGGGCAATGCTCCAATAGCTGTACCTATATCTACTTTGTTGATAGCTTCGGCTACCGAGGATAGTCCGCCACCGCCAAAGCAAGTTACTACAGCATCGTGCAAATCTTCGAGTACGGGATAAGTACCGCCTTTCATCGCGGAGAGCACATTGGCAAGTCGGACAGCTTCAATTACACTAGCAGAAGAGGCATTTTGCCCTTGGTCGCGAAGTATTTTGGCTATTTTGGTGAGATAGGTAGCGGCAAGTTTATCCATTGTATTGGTTTGCATTGCACGCCACATCAGTTCAAAGTAGTAAGGCGCCATATTGCCTGCTCCGTAACCCGTACGACTGCTGAGGCGCAAATACGAATAAGGCATCAGGGTAAGCTGAGCTGTAGCTTTGGGGAGCTTTTTAAGCTCGTCGTCGGTCATTGCAGGTAGGCTATTTTGGATGCCCAACAAATGGTAAGCACCTACAATCACTACTATTTCCTCAGGTTTAAACTCGGTGCAAGCCTTGGCGATTTCGCGTTTCATATACGCCTCACGAATGAGGTTGTACGAGAAATCAAAAGGTGCTTCTTCATATTCCTTATCTATGACCATTTGGCGCATTTCACCTGATTGTAAGGCAAGTGTAGGCGCAAAAGTATCGGTGTTGAGATTGTGTTCGTAATGGCGTTCCCAATAGTTTTCGTAATCGGTTTCATCAACCTGCTCAGCAAGTTGTTTGTAGAGAGCATTGTGGTACTTGTAGAACTCACGTGCTTTTTCACCTTCTTCATCAGAGGGTTGTTCCTGACGAAGTTTGAGCATATTTTCGGTAGGCAAATCTATAAACCTAAGCGTTGCTTTTTTCTTTACTCCCCAGCATATTGCTTGATATTCGGGAGAATAGGACGCAAACGGATAGAGCACTGTTTCTATAGGTAGCTCGGTGGTATAGCCCAACATCGCAATGGGAGGTTTTACCCCTTTCTGAGCGATTTGAGACATCAGAGGAGTAGCATCGGCAGGTCCTTCTATAAGAATGCATTTAGGTTTGTGCTTTTCTAAGAAGTCTAAGAGGTGATAGGCAGCCGAGGGTGACAAGTGTCGTACACCAAAAAAGTGAAGGTTATTCATAATAAGTGAAGGTGCGTTCTATAATCTGACGAGGCTCGCCATTGATGAAAGTTGTTTTGGAAATCCAGTTACCTTGAGCATCATATTTATACTCATAAGTCGCTACATTTTTTTGTTTTTTAGGCAGTTTAGTTTCTGCTTGTAGTTTTACACAATCCCCTTTGGCGTTGTATTTTTTGGTAGTGGTACTCACTAAGTTATTATCTTTATCATACACGCGATTGCTCACGAGTTGATGCTGTTTATTTAGCTTATTTTTTACTATTTGCAATAAATTATTTTGAGCATCATAATAACGCATTTCCACGGGATCGCCTTGTTTATTGTAAGTATAAGTAACAGCAGATTCTAATTCATTGGCTCGGTAGGTTTCTTCTTTAAGTATTTGTCCTTCAGCATTTACTTGATAGGTGTAATGCGATTTGAGAAAGCCCCCAGGTGAATAGGTTGCATCTTTGATAAGATAACCTTCAGGGCTATAAGCATAGAGGGTTTTATCGGAATTATAGCGAGTTTCAAACAACTGCCCTTGTGGATTGTAATAATATTCCATACGGCTGTACAAGTCGCCATTTTTGTAGAAGAAACGCGTTTGGCTGAGATAACCTTTAGCGTTAAACTCTTTTTGGAGGTTTTCGAGGTTAGCGATTTTATTTACTGTATCTAAATCGAGGTCTACCGCACCTTTGGCGAAAGATTTTCCTTGAGCGGTTATCTGATAAGGGATAGAGCGCAATGTTTTGACCTTACCTTTAAGTCCAGAGATTTCCCAATCAGTGGGGTTTTGCTGTTGAGCAAATAGCGTAGCAGTAGCTACTAATAGCATAGAAGTTATTAGATATTTCATCAGTTTTTTAGTTTTTAGTTGTGCAAAGGTAAAGATAAATTAGCAAATTAGCAAATTAGTAAATAAACAAATTCCGCGAGGCGTGTGCCTCGCGGAATTTGTTTATTTGTTAATCAGCGGCTCTATAGAGGTTGAAGTGACCCATATATTCGTGGTCGTCTTCGCCTTCTTCGTGGGTTTTGAGGATATACCAATAGTCGCCTGTTGGTAATTCCTTGCCGTTATAACGACCGTCCCAAGTTTGTCCTGAACGCAAAGTGGTGATATAACGTCCGTAACGATCGTAGATGTCTACCGTTAGATTTGGATAACTGCGGTATCTATCTGGATCCCAACCATCGTTCTGTCCGTCGCCGTTTGGCGTGAAGAAGTCTGGTGGTACTGACTTCATATACTCTTTCTCTATAGTGAGCGTTGAACTACAGCCATTAGCATCGGTTACCTCTACTACTACTGTTTTGTACACTCTATTACCTACCACTCGTGTGGTTGGATCGGTTGAACGCAACATATACTCGTTAGTACCATTGGTAAAGCCATTGAAGTAATAAATGTACTGCGTTGAGTTTCCGCCCTTAGCTTGTACCTTTATCGTATTGATAGATCGTGGATCACTCTTATCTTCTAATTCTAATCCTGGATAACGGGTCAAGCTTACTGTTTCTCCATATACTTTTGTACAATATGGCGCTCCTGGATAAGATTGATATTGTACCGTAAGGGTGTATTGTCCCGTTGGAATAGTTCTCGTATAAGCATACTTACCTTCATATCTATCAAAGGCTATCATTGGTGATCCACCTAATGAGTACTGCATATTCCTTATCTGATTTTCATCAGCGTATGGGAACTCTATGCGCAAGTAACTTGTAGTATAAGTAGTCGATACTGTTGAACAGTTGAACATCGTCTTGACATTCATCTCGAGATTTGGTGCTTTTGGCACTGTTATCTCTAAGGTTTGTGAACAGTTACCATCGTTGTACTCTAAGAGATAAACTCCTGCTACATTGGTTTGTGTATATACCGCTCCTGCTGTAGCTAAAGTACCATTGGTTACTGTGGTGCCTGAGGCTGTTTTAATCGTAAAGTTATACGGTGCTCTACCGCCTCGGATACTAAAGCTCAAGCTACCATCATTGGCTTGGTAACAAGTTTCGGATACTGTTGAGGCTGTTGCTTTCAACAACTCTGGTTCCTCTATTGTGAAGCTTTGTTCTAATTCACAGTTTATCTCGCCATTAGATCTCACTTTCACCGTATAGATACCTGCCGATAAACCGGTATACTTGCTTACTCCATCGAACGTACCTGCCTCTGGGGTAATGGTATAAGTGTAACTATTAGTTGCTCCACTTACCGCAAAGGTTATCGTACCATCATTTATTCCATAACAACTCATATCGGTTTTCGTTGCTGTGGTGGCTGTAAGACTATTGTAAGCCGTTACATTGACTGTAAGGGTAGTGGTACATCCATTGAGGTGGGTAAAGGTGATGCTGTGAACCCCTGCTGTTACTCCTGTAAATTTACCTGAGTTTTGTGGCGCTCCACCATCTAAACTGAAGCTTACCGCTCCTGTGTAGCTAGCATTCACCGTTGCATTAATGGTGTTCACTACTGTATTGTTACCACAACCGTAGCTTACCGTTGCTGTAGCTTGCAAGTCTACTCCTTCTTTGATAGTTACTGGCACTTCTGTTGTACAAGAACGTGCATCTTTTACCGTAATGGTGTGAACTCCTACCGATAAACCTGTATACAAGGTCTTATCTACTGTCCAAGCGCCTCCATCAATTGAAGTGCTATAAGACTGTGTTCCTCCTGTAATGGTAATCGATACTGTACCATCTCCTGCTCCATAACATACCTCATCGGTTTGTTTGTGGATTACTGCATTCAATACATCGGGTTCGTGGATGGTAAATACTTCATCTACAAAACAGCCATTCTTATCTTGTGCTCTTACTACATACTGTCCTCTACCTAAATTCGTGAAGTAACCTTCGGATACAAATCGATCTAATCGAGGACTGATAGCATATTGTACATCGCCTGCACCTCCAGTTACCGTCATTGAGATGGTACCATCACGCATTGCGTTACAAGTGATATCGGTTGTAGCTGTTGCTACTGTAAAGGCTGGTGATTCATCTACATCTACTGTTCTAGATACAGTACAGTCTACGCTGATGACCTCTACTTGGTAACTACCTTTATTCAAGCCTGTAAATGCCCAGTCGGTCGCGTTTACTTGGGTAGCACTAGCCGTAGTTGAGTGTACGCCTGATTTGTACAATTTGTACTGATAGTTACCCAATGCGCCCGTTGCCGAGAAGGTAATACGCGCTGAACTTTCTCCATTACATTTTACAAAGGCATCCTCTGTATTTACGTGTAA
>NZ_UAVP01000009.1:2500-254964 GCF_900446695.1 Capnocytophaga sputigena | reverse complement strand
TCTGTGTAATATCTAAGCATTTCACCGCTACACTACACATTCCAACTACTTCACAATCATTCAAGACTGACAGTTTCAAAGGCAGTTGCTTAGTTGAGCTAAGCGCTTTCACCTCTGACTTATCAGCCCGCCTACGGACCCTTTAAACCCAATGATTCCGGATAACGCTCGCATCCTCCGTATTACCGCGGCTGCTGGCACGGAGTTAGCCGATGCTTATTCGTAAGGTACCGTCATCAAAGTACACGTACTCCTTATTCTTCCCTTACAAAAGCAGTTTACAATCCATAGGACCTTCATCCTGCACGCGGCATGGCTGGATCAGTCTTCCGACCATTGTCCAATATTCCTCACTGCTGCCTCCCGTAGGAGTCTGGTCCGTATCTCAGTACCAGTGTGGGGGACATCCCTCTCAGAACCCCTATCTATCGTCGCCTTGGGGAGCCGTTACCTCTCCAACTAGCTAATAGAACGCATACTCATCTTTCACCACCGTAGCTTTAATATAAAAACGATGCCGCTCCTATATACCATTAGGTATTAATCCAAATTTCTTCGGGCTATCCCTATGTGAAAGGCAGATTGTATACGCGTTACGCACCCGTGCGCCGGTTTTGGTTACCCGAAGGTAACCTCTCCCTCGACTTGCATGTGTTAGGCCTGCCGCTAGCGTTCATCCTGAGCCAGGATCAAACTCTTCATCGTTAAAATCTTTAATATCTTTAACCGAATTTTAAGTTATTGACTTCAGGTTTCACTCGATTCTTTAAATCTTCTTTTTGTGCTGTACAACATTATGTCAATGTACGTGTTGTTTTTCGCTTTCTGAGAGCGGCTGTCCGTCTCATTTGCGGGTGCAAAGGTACGGCGTTTTTTTTATCCTGCAAATTTTTTCGCAACTTTTTTTGAAAGTTTTTTGTAGTTGTTTGAAAATGAGGGAAATATTTTTTGATGAAAAACTCGGAGAGACTCAGAGAAACTCGGAAGGGGGTGCAAGCCGCACGGGCAGGGATGGGAGCGATGGGGTGCGAGCCGCACGGGCAAGGATGGGAGGGGTGGGAGGGACTAGGAGGGGTGAATAATTGAGTAATTGATATTTTTTAATATCTTTGCACCTATTTATAATTAACAATTTACAATTATTTATATAAATCAATAATGAAAAGAGTTTTTATATTTTGGTTATTTGCTTGCTCTTTTGCTATAGGGCAGAATTCTATTTGTATAGGTGAACAATTATCGGTTTTTTCTAAAACATTAGGTGAAACACGCTCTATAAGTGTGTATTTGCCTGATTCATATTATGATTCTACCTTAAAAGCAACGGATTATCCGGTGGTGTATCTGCTGGATGGGGAGACAAACTTCAACTATTTTAGTACTTTAATGGAAAAACTGGCTCAGGGGATTCCTAATGTGCCTGAAATGATTGTCATTGGAATTGAAAACACTCAGCGTGAAAGGGATTTTGGGAGCGATGGTGATCGTTTTTGGCAATTTATGGCTGATGAACTTATTCCTTTGGTTAAAAAACAATATAGGTGTAGTGATTTTCGCATTTTAGTAGGTCACTCATTAAGTGGATTGGCGGTGGTTTCTGCTCTTAACAAACATACGGAGCTATTTAATGCTTATATTGCACACGACCCGAGTTTATGGTGGGGAAAAAACGATGGAGAACGGTTGTTCGAAGCGAGTAAAGGAAAGGATTTCAAACATCGGATTTTTTATTTATCGTATTCGGGGAAGAAGGTACGCAACAATGGGCGCAGCAGGCATCATAACGCGATAGAGGCGGTACAGGCAATGGCTGCAAAGGGGGCTTTTAAGAATTTGGAGACTTATTTTGTTGAGTATCCCAACGAGAATCACGGTACGGTACAGGTAATAGGGAATATGGATTTGATGCGGAGGCTTTTTGCAGAAATGTTTATCGACCGCAATGATATTGAGAAAAATCCTGCGATTATCCAGCAACGGTATGAGGCACTTTCTAAAAGGTTGCATTATAAGTTTGTGCCGAGTGAGAAGTATTTGAGAGCTACTGAGAAATGGCTGGAGAAAGTGAAACGTGAAAAGTAAAAATAGGAAAAAGGCTGTCCGAAAAGTTTTATTTATGTGGGCGTTTGCAAAACGCCCGTACATAACATACTTCAAAAATTATTGATAATCAAAGTAATCAACTTTGCCAAAGGTCGTAGCACGACGAGCAATTAAGAATTTTGGCAAAGTGTAGTGACGCAAAAGCGATTTTGAGATTTTTCGGACAGCCTCTTTGTTTTATTATTTGAAGTGACCAATGGCGTTAATGAAAGAAGCGCCTTTGACTACTAAGCCTTTAGTAGCAGCATTGGTAGCGGGATCGATGATATAGATAGCTGGGTCACCATTTTTTATATTTACTGGTAGATAGACTTTACCATTATAAATAGTAAGCTCTACGGGATTTGATGTCATATTGGCAAAATCAGAGAGAGCTGGCAGTCCTGTTACCCAGTTGAAGGATTTAGCTTCCATATCTACAATAGCAAAGCGGTTTACATCTACTACGTTGAGAGCAGCTTTTGAAGCATCATTAAAGAACTCAAGCAAGAACTTATTACCAGTGATATGCCATACACGACGGAAGATTCCGTTATCGGATACTGCTGAAATATCAAAGAAGTAAGAGCTATCAAAGTCGGTAGCACCTTGTTTGATACGCAAAGCACCTGCAGGTTTTGTTGAAGCAACATCGGGGGTTTGAGGAGCTTTTACTTTAGGAGGATTCTTAGCAATTGCTCCTGAGAATACATATACATCGCCATTATCGGCTTTACCCATTTCTAACAAATATTGAGATTTGAAACGACCTGCGCTATAGCTGAGCTTATCGCTTTTATAGCTACGTTTGAGGTTCAAATCTTTATCGAGTACCCCTACATATACTACATCGGGATTGTGGATTTTACCAGTGCTTGAACCTTGAGCTACTTGCACATCTTTGTAATCAGAAACTATCATACCGCTGAAGAACTCACCGTTACCATTGTCTAAGATACCAGCAAACGACACAATTTCTTGAGTAGAAGAGGAGGTGTTCATCTCAGGAAGGAGATTTGCTGTATGGATAGTTTTGGTAAAAGCTTTGGTATAATTGTTGGCATTGCGGAAGTTGAAAGTTGCGCCGTCCTTTTTGCCTTCGTATTCTTGTCCGCCTACTACAGTTATCCAATAATCACTGAAGAAACCAAAAGTGGTGGCACGTTCGGCTACGTCAAAATCAGTAAGATGTTTTACACCTTGAGCTGTTTTTTCGTAAGAAATACCGATACCAGCTCCTCTAAAGCCATAGGATAGACCTACTGCTGTGTTCTTGTTGAACTGCCAGAAATAGCCATTGGCTTCTTTGAATTGTTCTTGGTTAGCAGAAAGAGGGAGTTCCCCATTTTCTACGTTTTTAGCGACCAACAGATAACGAGTTCTATTTTGATCACCTCCAGCATCAATGAAAAAGTTAGCTCCCTCTGCAGAAGGAGGAGGTACTGGAGTATTATCGTCTTTTTTGCAAGACGTAAGGGCTACGAAGCTAACTAATGAGCCTACAAGTAGCGTTTTTTTGAATGTTTGAAAATTGATATACATATATTTAGAAATTAGTTGTTAGGAATTAGGGGTTAGTAGAATCGGTAGGAGAGTTTGGCATAGAAAGCGCGACCGGCTTTTTGGAGGCTGTAGTTATCGTACAACAATTCATCGGTGATATTTTTGGCTTCTACGGAAAGACTTAACCGTTTGTTAGGAGTGTAGTAAGTAAGACTCACATCGTGAGAAAGTTGGCGAGGGACTTTAATTTTTGTTCCTTCGCTTTGCCACGAGGTAAAAAACTCTTCAGTGAAAAAGAGATTATAGTTTAGTGATAGTTTGTCGTGTTTAGCAATGAGGCTTCCTATATTACAAGTAGCATCGGCGTTGCCAAATAGATAGGGCATATTAGGCAATCGGTCGTTATAGATAGCCGAAGGGCGACCCGTTTCAGTAAATTCTTCTTTGTTGCGCAAGTTCATATAGGACAAGTTACCACCTACTGAAAATACATCTTTATAGAAATAGCGCAAGGTAGCATCAACTCCCATATTGAGCACCTTACCGTGATTTCGACTTCCTGCAGATCCTTCATTAGCTCCTGCACTGATAATACTTCTGATGATATAATCTTTGATATAACGATAGGCAAACCCTGCTTCTACTAAGAGGGAATGTGCTTTGAACGCAGGTTGATAAGAGAGATTTACGTTCAGGTTATCGCTATTTTCAGGTTTGAGTTTATAGTTACCAATCTCTAAATCGCCATCGCCAAAGAGTTCGGTATCAGTAGGTAGACGGAAGCTCTTTTCATAAGAGAGTTTGACTTGTAGAGGCTTTAAGAGCTGATAAGTAGTCGCCCCACCATACCCCCAAGCCTGAGTGTGATGAGTTTCTTCTTCATATACAGCGCGACTTCCTTGACCGCTTATTATCACTGGACCTGTTACAGCTGTATTGTAATATTTACCGAAAGCTAATATATTCCAACGCTCGGAAGGGGTAAACTTGTAGGAGAATCCAGAAATATTTTTCTCATTGACACGCCTCATAAAATCGGAATCGAGGGTATAGTTGGTAATGAGCATATTTTTGTTACGCCGAGTGTAATTACTGAAGGTGTGTGTGAGTTGAAAAGAGTGTTTTTCATTGAGTTGATAGTCTAAGTGAGAAGTGATATAGCCCGTTTTACCTTCAAAAATAGTATTCTGGAGTTGTGATTCACCACGAGTAACCATTGGTTCATACTCACCTGTCCAGCTATAACGGCGGGCTTCTTCATCTACATTCTGAGTGGTGGTAAAATCATAACGCCCTGTAAGGAAGAAAGAGAGACCGTTGAGGATATTCTTTTTCTCATATTCTACTGAAGATGAATAGTTATGAGATTTGCGGTACTTACCCCCGAATACTTTTTGCATTAGGTTGGCATTTTGGAGTTGTTTATCCTCTTGACTATAATTGAGGGCAAAAGAAAGTTTATCAGCCCATTTTTCATCGAAGATATTCACGCGACCTATGATAGCCTCGTTGTGATAACGGTCGTGAAAGCGTTTGAACCAACGTTTTTCTTTAGAGTAAGTACCTGTTTGGAGATCGAGATATTCAGTAAATACTTTATAGCTGTTATCGGAGTAATTTTGGTAAGCATTGAGTTCTACACTAATATTATCGGTGAGGAATTGCCCGAGATTTAAGGTACTTTTATGGGTGTTGAAAGAACCAAAAGTATAGGATAGATTGCCGTAGTTGTATCGGCTTTTACGCGTTACTACATTGATAGCGCCCCCAAGAGCATCGGCACCAAAAGTAACAGGTACCACACCTTTGTAAATTTCGATACGTTCGATAAGTTCAGCGGGAATATTATTAATACGAAAAGAGGCATTCGCTTCGTTCATAGGCACCCCATCGATAAAGATACGCACGTGACGACCAGTAAAACCATTGAGGTTGATATTTGCCTCTGCTCCTACCCCACCAGTTTCGCGCATCTTCACTCCCGACACACGGGCAAGCATATCGGCAGCATTGCTGTTGAGATTGCGGAGCTGTTGAGCTTCGATAGCAACCACGTTGTAAGCTGCTTTTTGCACTTGCTTGATAGGCGATTGCCCTGTGAGCACAACCTCACTGAGTTGCGTAACTTCTTCATCTACAGGTTGAGAGAAGAGTTGACTTGCAAAAAAAGATGCTAATAAAAAGGTGATATTTTTAGGTGATAAAAACATTATCGTATCTCTGTTTTTAGAATAACGGAGGCAAAGGTACGAAAATTATTTTGAATAATCCTAAATTAGCAATACTTTATCTTCCCATATATATCAATAGAATACTAATATCGGCGGGAGAAACACCGCTGATACGAGAGGCTTGAGAAAGGGTTGTTGGGCGTATTTTCTTTAGTTTTTCACGTCCTTCAAAAGAGAGAGAAATGATTTTGTCGTAATCAAAATTATCGGGAATACGCACGCTCTCTAAACGATTTAGTTTATCGGCATTATTGCGTTCTTTTTCTATATAACCTGCATATTTAACTTCTACTTCAGCACAAGTTTTTTCTTCTTCATTAAGGTCATTTTCCTTTATATAGCTTGCGATGCGGTCTATAGACTCAAAATCGGCGAGGGTTACATCGGGGCGTGAGAGTACTTTTTGGAGTTTATCACCTTGTTTCATTGGTGATGAATCGTATTTTTCGAGAATAGGATTCACTTCATCGGGAGTAACGCTCAATTCCTTTATATAGGTAATGAACTCATTTACTTTGCGATTTTTGGTTTCCCAAGCGCGGTAACGCTCTTCACTTACCGTACCTATTTCATATCCCAGAGGAGTAAGGCGGCTATCGGCATTATCCTGACGGAGCAAAGTGCGGTATTCGGCACGTGAGGTGAACATACGGTAAGGCTCTTCGGTACCTTTGGTGATAAGATCGTCGATGAGTACTCCTATATAAGCCTCATCGCGTTTTAGTATAAAAGGTTCGCGTTCGCGCACTTTTAGCACAGCGTTGATACCCGCCATCAGTCCTTGAGCGGCAGCTTCCTCATAACCCGTTGTACCATTGATTTGTCCGGCGAAGTATAAGTTTTCTATGAGTTTTGTTTCGAGTGTATGTTTCAGTTGGGTAGGCGGGAAATAGTCGTATTCGATGGCATAACCAGGGCGGAGGAATTTCACTTTCTCAAAGCCTGCCACCTGACTAAGGGCAGCATATTGCACTTCTTCTGGTAAAGAGGTTGAAAAACCATTGACATACATTTCGACCGTATGCCAGCCTTCAGGTTCTACGAATATTTGGTGACGCTCTTTATCGGCAAAACGGTTGATTTTATCTTCGATTGAAGGACAATAACGAGGACCTACGCCGTGTATAATTCCTTGAAACATAGGCGAGCGGTCAAAGCCCGTACGAAGGATATTGTGTACGCGCTCGCTGGTGTAGGTCATATAACAATCTTTTTGTACAGCAAGAGGTTTGGTTTCTGAAGAAAAAGAGAATTTTTGAGGATGCTCATCACCTGGTTGAGGAACCATCTTGGTAAAATCGAGAGAACGAGCATCTACACGAGGTGGTGTACCGGTTTTCATACGACCAGCTTCAAAACCGTGTTGCACAAGACACTCGGTAAGCCCATAGGCAGCGGGTTCTCCTACACGACCGCCACCGAACTGTTTGAGCCCTATGTGCATCACCCCATTGAGAAAAGTACCATTGGTGAGCACCACACTTTTGGCTTTGATAGTAACCCCTAAAGAAGTGCGTACCCCCACTACCCTATCCTTTTCGATAAGCAGGTCGTTTACCATACCTTGGAAGAAATCGAGAGTAGGGAGGCTTTCCAACTGTAAGCGCCACGCTTCGGAAAATCGCATACGATCGGACTGAGCGCGCGGACTCCACATCGCAGGTCCTTTGGACTGGTTGAGCATCTTAAATTGGATAGCCGTTTTATCGGTAATAATACCCATATAGCCGCCCAGTGCATCGATTTCACGCACTATTTGTCCTTTGGCGATGCCTCCCACAGCGGGGTTGCAGCTCATTTGGGCTATATGTTGGAGGTTCATAGTAATAAGAAGGGTTTGTGCGCCCATATTGGCAGCAGCAGCAGCAGCTTCAGCACCTGCGTGCCCTCCGCCTACTACTATCACATCATATTCTGTTGTAAACATTTGTCGATTTTTTGATTTTTCGATTTGTCAATTGGGTAATGGGAGTGATTATCAGTGTAGCAACAAAAAAATTGCCAACCATCTTCAATTGACTATAATTTCAGGCGGCAAAGGTACAAAACAATTGACAATTAACAATTAATAATTAACAATTCACCTCGCGGTAAGCGCGCTCTAAAAAGCGGTATTGCTCTTTGGGCATCGTTACAGTAATAGGGGTATTGGGTTGTTGGCGGGTATAAATATGAGCTTCTTCTATTAGCGTATTACCTTTTTTTGAACGACTGTGACACTCTGAGCGATGCGTCCATTTTAAGTGTGTTATATTGGTAAGCGGAATTCCCTCACTAAGATTTGACATAAAGTAGGCTTTCCCTTGGCAAATCACCACAAAAGGCGAATAGCGTTGGGCGAAGTTCATCAGTTGCATCATTTGGGTGAAACGCTCATAATCAGCATCACTCATTTCTTCTAATAACTTTTGTAAGTATTTAATATTTCGACTATCATAAAAATATAGGGCTAGACACCATCCCAAAAATCCTACTGCAGTAGGGTAGATTATAAAAGGATGTTGCTGGGTATAGAGAAATAAATTTTCATAAAAAGAATGAGGCGTATCCAACAACTCTAAAAGTAGAAATGAGGAAAAAGTTAGGCAAAATAATATCCCTATAGATACTGATACTACCCCTACGTATTTCTTTAATTTAGCGATATACTGCTTTCGCTTTTCAGGCATATAGCGCGGACTGCTATAGCGCAAGTTGTTATTGGGTTTTCTTTTGAAAAAATAGAGTCCCACTATTATACAGAGTGCCCAAAAGGGGATAGTAGCGACAAAACCCATTATTGATTTTTGGTTAAATAGTTGTAAAGAGCTTGAATGCTTTTTTCAAATCGTTTAATGATTTTAGGGCTAGTAACTTTATGCCTCAATTGAGGTTGTTCATACCAAGCAGTACTAGCACCTGCACGGCTATAACCGAGTTCTAACTGTCCGTCGATATTTACTATAAAGTAGTAATCGGATGGGAAATAAGCATCTTTCACATCGAAGAAAACGATAGCTTTAGGGAGGTAGAAATCGCCGTATTCATAAGTAGTATGAGGTTTTTCAGTATTCCAAACAACGGCGTGCTTGAAAGGTTTATCGTTTTTCCAAAAAGCAAAGGTAGATTTTTTTTGAGGGAGCTCAAAAATTTGAAGCGCATCTTCGGGAATAAAGGCGCTGAGTGCTATAATTTTATCAAATAATTCAACTGTAATGACCTCGTTTTTCAGGGGTACATCGTGTAGTTTCTTTTCTCTATAGTAAATGCGTGGCATAATGATGTAAGTCTTTTTTGAGCGTGCAAAGTTAGTAATAATTTGGCAATTTGCCAATTACTAACTTGCTAATTAGGTTTGTAGTGTTTTTCTTTTTTGTTGTATTGCCATTCTATCATCGCCTCTTGCTGGTTTGAAAGTTCTTCAGTACAAAAGCCTTCAGCATCAGGAATAATGCGTATTTGCTTAGTAGAACGATGTTCCATTAGGGCAAAAAAACCGTGTACTTTATGGGGCAAAATAGTAAAATGACTGGTAATTTCTTCTTTATTGCCATTGCAAGGGATATGCCCATTGCTAAGTTCACCACTTTCCATCTTTCCTGAATAACTCATTACATTGGCAGTGAATATATTATAAAAGTTTTTACCTTTGGATATCAACCAAATCAACTCCTCTCTTCCTGTAGGGTTGTAACGTACACTATTGGAAAAGAATGCTCTAAGTTGATAAGCAGGCGTTTTGCTGTTGAGCTGCTGAGGGGTAGGCACTATTTCTAAGCCTCGCAAAGAGGTATCTTCAGCTATAGTCCATTGGTTTTCACCTTTGTAATAGAATTCTATTTTTTGTTTAGCTGTGTGGTAGTTTACCACATACAAATCTAATTTCATAGCACCTTGTTCCCTTTTAACAAGTGGAAAAACAATAAGCTGATTTAAAGAATCACCTTGTACTACTTGTGTGGTATAGAAATCCCAATAGACCTGCCGTTTATTGATTTTGAGTTTTTTTTCAATTGCCTTGAAAGCAGGGGTATCATAAGGGAGATTTTGAGCGATACTTCCTAAGGGTAAGAGCAGAAAAATGCTCATCCATTTTACAAATTGCTTGTTCATTGTTTCTAATTTACTACTTTTATACTGAAAAATTGACAAATTTAGCCACAAAAGTACAAATAAATTATCAACTAACAAGTAATGATAAATAAAATATAGGCTACTACCTAACTATTTAAAATTTTGCTATTTCAAAAAAATGTTGTACTTTGCGCCCAATAAACTGCTATCGCCTATGCAAACAAAAGAAAAATATCAATTGGAAGTGACTGTAAATGCCTCACCTCAACTGATTTACCAGTACATTTCCACTCCCGCAGGACTCGCTTCGTGGTATGCCGATGATGTACGTGCCAACGATGATACCTATACTTTTGTGTGGAATGGCTTTGAAGAAACTGCCCAACTACTACGCCAAAAATTAGATGACCACATTCGTTTTCATTGGAAAGAAGATGAAGAGGCTACAACTTATTTTGAAATTAGAATTAGAGTGAATGACCTCACTCAAGAGGTATCTCTTGCTATCACCGATTTTGCCCCCTCCGACGAAATTGAAGAAGCTAAACAATTATGGCTATTGCAAATAGCTGACCTCAAAGCTAAAATAGGTGCAAATTAGGTATTAGGTTTCAGGTGTTAGACTTTAAAAAGTAATAATGAAAATAAATTATAACGGCAATATTATCAGTGAGATTGACCCTATTCTCACCATTCACAACCGCGCTTTTCGCTATGGTGATGGCGTATTCGACCTTTGTAAATACAGCTACCAAAAACTCATCTTTTGGGAAGAACACTACCTCCGCCTAATGGCTGGTATGCGCATTTTGCGTATGAATATTCCGATGAGTTTTGCTATGGAATACCTTGAAGAAGAAATACTCAACCTCATAAAAGCCAATGGAATAGAAGCTAAACCTGCAAAAGTGCGATTGAGCATCTTCCGCAAAGAGGGAACTTCTAATGAAATCGACTATCTTATCGAAACCAAAGTTATTGAAAACCCTTTCTACGTGCTAAATGAAGAGCCCTATGAGGTAGAACTCTTCAAAGATTTCTTCGTACAGCCCGACTTGCTTGCTAATGTAAATCACCTCAACCGTAATGTGAATGTATTAGGGCGCATTTTTGCCGATGAAAACGACTATCAGAATTGTATTTTGCTCAACAGCAACAAGAGTATTGCAGGAATGCTCGACGGCAATTTGTTTGTAGTAAATGGCAATACCCTCAAAACTCCCCCTCTCACCGATGGTGCTCTGAATGGTATCACCCGCAAGATGCTCATCAAAACCCTTGGTAAAACCAAAGATTACGAGGTGGTAGAGACTTCTATTTCGCCTTTTGAACTCCAAAAAGCCGATGAACTTTTCTTTACGAATAGCATAGTGGGGATACAGCCTATTCGCCAATATAGGAAAAAAGCATATCCTTGTGAGGTAGCAAAAAGTTTGATAGGAAAACTCAATACAAGTGCGAGGTTTGGAGTTAGTTAAGAGGTAAAAAAGAAACTAATGTCGATAAAACTGCCCTATGAACACCCTAAATCAGCTAAAAAATAAAAAAATACTCGTTGCCATTAGTGGCGGTATTGACAGCGTGGTACTCACGCATTTGCTACATTTTCACGGTACTGAATTATTGTTAGCCCACTGCAATTTCCAACTTCGCGGGGAGGAAAGCGATGGCGATGAGGCTTTTGTGCGCAACTTTGCTAAAACGCTCGGCATCCCACTGGAAGTAAAGCGTTTTGATACTAAAGAGTATGCAAAAGCACACCAACTTAACACTCAATTGGCTGCCCGTGAGTTGCGCTATGAGTGGTTTTATGAGCTATTAGAAACACATCATTGTGATGCCCTTGCTACGGCACATCACGCAAATGATAACCTCGAAACTTTTTTGATAAACCTCTCGCGAGGTAGTGGTTTGGACGGACTGTTAGGTATCCCACAGCAAACCGATAAAATTGTGCGTCCGCTACTGCAATGGTCACGCCAACAGATATACGATTATGCTGAAGCTCACGAACTACAATGGCGTGAGGACAGCAGTAATGCGAGCAATAAATACGTACGTAATGTTATTCGGCACGAGATAATTCCACAAATGGCTCTGGTACACCCTAATTATTTAGAGAATTTCAACCAAACGCAAGAATATTTACATCAATCGGCGCGATTTATTGATTTTTATATAGAAGAATGGAGAAAATCTTGTTTTGAAGGTACTCAACCTATATTTGTAAATACCGAAAAACTACAAACAGCTCCCGAAATAGATTTGGTGCTTCACAAACTCTTCTATCCTTATGGTTTTGGCAATGTAAAAGACCTAAAAAATCTCCTCTTCAATGCCGAAGCGGGCAAACAACTCCTTTCCGCTACTCACTCTCTTGTGAAAGATAGTAAAGGTGCTTGGCTAAAAGAACTCACTGCTGAAAGTCTTCCTCCTACACTTACTTATGAGGAACTTACTCCCCCATTCAACCTCACTAAAGGCGACCCCAATATTGCCTTTATCGATGCCGATAAACTCACCGCTTCCCTCACTCTCCGACAAAAACAAACAGGTGACTTTTTCTATCCCATAGGTTTGGGAGTAAAGAAGAAACTCAGCAAGTTTTTTATTGATGAAAAATACAGTCAGGTAGCACGTGAAAACCAATGGTTATTGTGCAGCGGAGAAGACATTGTGTGGGTAGTAGGCAAACGTTTGGACGAGCGCTTTAAAATTACTGAAGCCACTCAAAAAGCATTGAAGTTAGTTGTCACTCATTAGCCACCTATCCCCTGATACCTGACATCTAACACCTTTTTTAATCTATCTTAAAAACATTCTACTTTATTTATTCTTCTACCTCAGAAAAACGCTGTAATTTTGCCCCATCAAAATAAAATATTTTCTTTTATGAAAAAATACACTTTATTATGTCTCTTCGCTATAGGTCTAACAGCTTCATTACAAGCACAATCGCTCTCATTTGATGAAGCCCTTAGCCAGATGCGTTCAGGTAACCAAAAACTCAAAGGCATTGAAAAACAAACCGAAGCTGCCGATTATAACCGCAAGTCGTTCCGCGGGCTATACTTGCCCCAATTGAGCGTCAATGCGAGCTATATGCACCTCGCCGACCCGCTCTACCTCAGCTTCAACGACTATAAAGCACCCATACAAAACGGTTTGCAAGGCTTTGCCTCCCAAGTACCCGCTCCTATGCGTCCGCTATTTGCCCCGCTACTCGGCAGGGTGCAACCTCTCTTTGCCCAAGATTGGCGTTATAAATTCCAAGAGCAGGACATCTGGAAAGTGAGTGCCGATGCCAAATGGGTGTTATTTGCTGGCGGAAAGGTGCGCGTAGGTAATCGTGTGAGTGCACTCAACACCGAAATAGCTACTGTAGAAACCAAAAAAACCGAAAATGCCCTCATTAGTGAGTTGGCTGAGCGTTATTTTCAAGTACAGTTAGCTCAAAAAGCCTTAGCGGTGAGAAAACAGTCGTTTGAAACAGCGCAACATCACTACGAGAACGCTCAAAAACTCGAAAAGAACGGAATGATTGCTTCCGTAGAAGTATTGCAAGCTAAAAAAGCGGTTACCGATGCTGAGCGTGAGGTAATGGCGGCTGAAAAGGATATACAATTAGCGCAAACGGCTCTATATGGTGTAATGGGTACTACCGAGCAACCACTCACTGCCCTCACCACCGAACTTTTTGAGGTAGCCCCTCTCCAATCGCTTGAGTACTACCAACAGCAAGCCAAAGAGCACTACCCTATGATTGTGCAAGCCAAACTGAAAGCCCAAATGGCTACCCAAAGTGTAAAAGCACAACAAGCTGCTTATCTACCCGATGTAGCCGTAGTAGGCAAAAAATATTTGTGGAGCGAAAACCTCCCCTTAACCGAACCCGATAACTGGGTAGTAGGCGTAGGGTTGCAGTGGAATCTCTTCAACGGTTTGCAGGACAAGAACAAGATAGCCCAAGCCAAAGCAATGCGTGAGAGTGTGGAGCTCATCACTGCACAAGCCGAAAAAGATGTACAAACCTTAGTGAAAAAACAGTACACCGAGATTGAAAAGCAACGCGAACAATACCTCAGCTTAGAAGAGAGTTTGCGTTTTGCCGAAGAACTCGTACGTGCCCGCGACAAGGCTTTCGCCGAAGGTCTCTCCACCTCCACCGATGTAGCTGATGCCAACCTTTATTTGGCTTCTATTAAAATCAAACGCTACCAAGCCCTTTTTGAAATGGATAAAACCCTCGCCCAGCTCCTTGAGACCTGCGGAATGAGCGATAAATTCAGCGAACAAGTAAGGTAGCGCGACACAAATACTCTTATCTCTTAACTCTTAACTAAATAAACAATGAAAAAGAAAAACATCACCGGACTTATTATCACTATTGCCGTTTTTGCGGTAGTACTCATTCTTTCTATTTACTTTTTTAGTAACCGCGAACCTGTATATTTGCAAGGTCAGGTAGAAGCTAAACAAATCAATGTTGCACCCAAAGTACCTGGTAGAGTGAAAGCTATCTACAAGCAGGAAGGCGACCAAGTGCACAAAGGCGACCTCCTTTTGGAACTCGAAAGCACCGAACTCGATGCCAAACTTTCACAAGCCGAAGCAGCTCGTTTGGCTGCACAAGCGCAGTCTGACAAAGCACAACGCGGTGCTCGTAGCGAACAAATTCAAGGGGCTTACAATGTATGGCAACAAGCACAAGCTGCCGCTGAACTCGCTGAGAAAACCTATCAGCGTGTGAGCAACCTCTATAACGAAAAGGTATTGCCTGCCCAAAAGAAAGATGAGGCTTATACCCAAATGGTTGCCCTTCAAAAACAAGCCGAAGCAGCCAAATCACAATATGAAATGGCGAAAAACGGGGCTCGTGTAGAGGATAAAACCGCTGCTCAAGCGCTTGTCGCCCAAGCACAAGGAGTTATTACTGAGGTAAATGCTTATAAAGATGGTGCTAAAGTGTTCGCTCCTGCCGATGCCGAGATACAAACCATTATCCCCAACGAAGGCGAAATCGTAAATGCGGGTTACCCTGTGATGAACCTCATTGATACTCAGGACGAGTGGGTAGTGTTCAACATACGCGAAGATAAAATGGCAGACTTCAAAATAGGTACTAAATTCAAAGGTATTGTACCCGCCCTTGGCAATCAGGAGATAGAAATGGAAGTAAAACACATAGCCGTACAAGCTGATTTTGCCACTTGGACAGCCACCAAAAGCAAAGGCGACTTCGACAAGAAAACTTTTGCTATCAAAGCCTACCCTACTCAAAAAATAAAGGATTTAAGACCGGGAATGTCGGTATTAGTTGAAGATAAAAATTAACTGATTAACTCATCAGAAAATTGAGTCATCAATAAGTAAGTTGTTATTATGAAAATAGACCACATCGCTTTATATGTAAAAAATTTGGAAGTATCTAAAGCCTTTTATGAGACTTTCTTCGGCGCAAAATCAAACGAGTTGTACCATAATCCTAAAACAGGATTACGCACCTACTTTCTAAGTTTTGATAGTGGCGCTCGTTTGGAAATAATGTGGAGACCCAACCTCAGTGAACCTTTGGACAAGGTGACGAGTGAAGGGATCATACACTTTGCCTTCAGTGTAGGAAGCAAGGAAGCGGTTGATGCGCTTACTCAGAAAATCATTGATGAAGGCTATATGTGCTTTAGTGCACCACGCACCACGGGTGATGGGTATTACGAGAGTATGATACTTGACCCTGATGGCAATATGGTAGAGATAACCATCTGATTAAATAATATTAAAAAGCAAGTAAGTTTATTTGATAAAATGAGAATAACTGAAGGATTATCAACTAATGATAAGCAAGCTATTATACATTGGACAAATAGCAAAGGCGCTGATTTCTTGAAACAATGGGCAGGAGATGCTTTGCCCTATCCTCTTACCATAGAAGCACTCAATGCTTTGTCTCATTGTTTTCGTATTGAGGCAAAGGGTAGTTTTATAGGGATGATTCAGCAAATAAGAGTAGAAGAGAGCAATGTACATATTGGTAGATTTCTTATCAATCCTTCCCTTACAGGAAAAGGATTAGGCACCTCAGCAATGCAGTTGTTTATTGCAATGCTTTTTGAAGATAAAAGTGTTCATTCTATTAGCCTAAATGTATTTGATGACAACCCCATAGCTAAAGGTCTTTATACAAAACTTGGTTTTAAAGTAATAGCCACTGTAGAGGGAGAAAGAAAAAAATACAAGATGATGAAAACTAATTTGGTAATTAACTAATTAGCTTATTGCTAAATTAGCTAATTATCACTATCTTTGCCCTATAAAAACCTCATTTTACAATGATTGAATCCAAAAAGATAGAATACAAGCGACAAGTTACCCCTGAATTAGAAAAGGAAGTCGTTGCTTTTCTCAATACAAATGAAGGTGGTTTTATCTATATCGGCATTGATAAAACAGGAAAAACCATTGGTGTTCCTAACTCCGATGCTGTACAATTAGAACTCAAAGACCGCTTTAAAAATAATATTCTCCCCTCGTGTATGGGGTTATTTGATATTCTTTTGGAAAAACGTAATGATAAGAATGTAATTAAAATCATTGTAGCAGGAGGATATGAAAAACCTTATTACATCAAGAAATATGGGCTTTCAGAAAAAGGGGCTTTCATCCGTATAGGCAGTGCTTCAGAACCTATGCCCTCCCGACAAATAGAAGAGTTGTTTACCAAGCGTACGCGTTATTCAATAGGTAAGATAAGGTCTCCAAAGAAAGATTTACGCTTCCAGCAGTTGCAAATCTATTACCAATCGATGGGTAAAACCCTCAACGAGCAATTTGCAAGAAATTTAGAACTTCTGAATGAAGATGGCGATTACAACTATGTAGCTTACTTAATGAACGATATCAATAATATATCGGTGAGAGTAGCACGCTATGCAGGTACTAACCAAGTTGATTTGGTACAGAATGAAGAGTACGGACACGAATCTCTTATCAAAGCAACTCAGCAGGTATTAGACAAACTCAATCTTGAGAACCGCACTTTTACCAAGATAACCTACAAACAGCGTATAGAACGTCGCCTTTGGAATCCTGTTGCCCTTCGTGAGGCTGTGATTAATGCCTTTGTTCACAACGATTATACCTATGAAGTAGCCCCTAAGTTCGAGATTTTTAAAGACCGATTGGTTATTACCTCTTGTGGCGGACTCCCTTATGGTATTTCGCAAGAAGAATTCTTCTCAGGCACTTCTATACCCCGCAACAAAGAGTTGATGCGCATCTTCCGCGATGTAGAGTTAGTAGAACATTTAGGTTCTGGTATTCCACGTATTTTGCAGAGTTATCCTAAAGAATCTTTTAGGTTTATGGAAAACACCTTGCGAGTAATCTTTCCTATAGATGAAGATTTACAAGCACTTATGGAAAAAGAAGCGCAAGATACCCCCCAAGTACCCCCCAAGTACCCCCCAAGTACCATGCAAGTACCATGCAAGTACCATGCAAGTACCATGCAAGTTACCATGCAAGTCAAAGATTTATTAAATATATTGGAAGAAGTATCTTATAGAGAAGAAATTCAAGAAAAATTAGGCTTGAAAAATAGAGATTATTTCAGAAAAAACTATCTCAACCCTGCCATAGAACAAGGTTTTGTAGCGCTTACCATTCCTGATAAACCCACAAGTAGCAAGCAACAATACTACCTTACTGATAAAGGCAAAGAATTTTTAAAAACATTAAAATAACCCTTAAAAAATGAAGATAAAACGAGATGAATCGCATTGTTATGCTGCTGTCATTACCGAAGATGGTCAGTGGCAAAAAGGCGAAGAATACTTCTTAGAAGACTATACCGAAACCCTCATTTACAATGAGCAAGGTAAACTTATAGACGCTTGTTATGGCGAGGAATACCACTTTCTCTTTACCTATGATGCTTATGGTAACTGTGTGAACTCTCGACTCTATGACCCAGAAGATGAAGAACTAACTGACTGTTGGGAGGAAAAACAATACCGCTATAACGACCTACAACAAAAGGTAGAATGTATTACTTATGAAAATGGCAAATGGAAAGAAACTGTTACTTTCGAATACGATGCACACGGTAATAACATAAGTCAGCTCACTCGCACTGCTGACTACCAATACTTGTTCCAACTCGAATATGATGCCAAAGGCAGATGTATAGATAATCATTATACAAATATAACTACGGGAGAAAAGATTTTTCATCACTCTACTGAATTTCATAGTGATACCGAAAAAGTCAATACCAGTTTTTCAGAAAGCGGAAAGCCTTTTATGTTTACCATAACTCGTTTTGATGAAAAAGGCAATGTAATTTATGTTGCCCATCAGGATATAGGCGACCCCAAACCTTATTCAATAACTGAAACCACTTTTGATGAGCATAACAACGAAATTTTCGAGCGAATTAGCAACAAAGAAGGCGAAGTCTATACTCGCAAATACACCTATCGCTATGATAATCACGGCAATTGGATAGAGAAACGCATCGAATACTCCAAACGTTATACCAACCTGATTGTAGAACGAACCATTGAATACGCTAATGAATAAGAAACACCCATTTGCTAATTATCTCTATGACCTACGACGAATTTTACAACTGTATAGAACAGCTTCCTAAAGAAGTAACCAACAGAGATTTAGAAGCCTATCTCTCAGCTTTATATAGGATTGTAACTCCACACGAGAGCACACCCTTCTCCCCTACTCTTTGCCTTGAACTGCTTAAGGAGGCATTCAGTGCAAAGACTGCTACTTATGAGGAGCAGTGGACAAGCATTCGCTCAATGCCCGAAGAGACTGAACATCTTTCCGCCTTTGCTTATACCCAAGCAGTTATTGTCTTTCAGATAGCTGAACTCCACCGTATGAAAGACAAAGAACTTCATAACGAAATGCGTTCCTTTGGCATCACCTCCGAAACGGGCTATGATTGGTACAATTTCAATCCTTTAGACCTCTTGGAGTGTGGCGCACGAGGCTTGTGTGATTATATAGGTGAAGATGAAACCATCCCTAACGACTGGCATTTCTTAGGACATTTGTTAGATTTAGGAAGGTATTATGAATAAAAAAAACATCCAATATGAACCTATTACAACAAATAGAACAGACTTATAACTTTCAGTACCCCAAACTATATCACCGGCTTTATGAGGATGGTATGCTCAATTGGGGACAATTTGGTCCTCGTTGGCGTGAACTTGAGTACCCTAAAATCAAAGATAATCCACCATTACTTTTAGAAGGGCGTATGGATTTTGAAATTTTAGAACTCTCTGAAATATCAGAAGAAATAGAATTCTTACACGGTGCCGAAAGTTTTTATAAAATTAAGCCTGAGTACCTCTTCATCCCTTTTGGAAAGAATGGAGCAGGCGACTATTATTGTTTATTTTACAATAAAGAAAACCCTCTCCCTGAACCTTGGGTCGTACTATTTGCTCACGATTTTAACGAAGTAGAAGTTCTAGCCGATAACTTTCAGAATTTTATTTTCTACGGATTGTTAGAATGTGTGTTATATATGGATGAACTCCTTGCTGATGACGATTCTTTTTATACCGAAATAGCCAATATGTTCCGTACGCACCGTCCTTATTTAAGTGAACAGCAAGCAAAAATAGTAGAAGACATTTATAAAAGAAAAACTTTTGCTTCTACCTACATCTATACATTTAATGATAGGGAATACACCGAAAAATATATAGGATTACTTTCGCGAGAAGAGTTTGATACTTTGTGTAACAAGTTTATTCCCATTCCAAAAGAAGAAAAACAATTTGAATATAGCAATGACTAAAACGAAATCTAATATAATAGAAGAAAGCAACATTTTTGAACAAATCCGTACGCTCTTTGGTTTAGAGGAAGATTGTGGTTTTACCGATGAAGAGATGCAACCTTTCTTCAAGGTGATAGAGAAAATGCCTACACTGCTATACAACTATTACACTACTTTGGGAAAACATCAAGCTCTGAATCAAACACAAGATAACTTGGTAACCCCAAAGGATAACCTTACTCTTTTCAGCGACCCAAACTATTTTGTTTTTTATACAGAAAATCAAAATTGCTGTCTGTGGGCTATCGCAAAGGAAGATTTAGATACCGCCAATCCTAAGGTGTATATGAGTACCGACTTTATTCACCAACATTGGCAAGTAGAATGTGATACATTAGCTGAATTTTTGTTGGCTATAGCTCACTTGCAAGCTGTATTTGCGCTTCCTTATGCTTATGAAGGCTTTAAATATATCACTCCTGAGGAATTGATAGCTATAAAAGAGCGTTTCCCCAAAAAACCTTTTACCCTCCATCATTGGTTAGAAGGAGCCAACTTTTATGGGGATGCCACAGATAGTATTGCTATATTAGACAAAGGTAGTCAATTAATATATGCATCTTCTTCTAAAAGTTCTTTTGAGGCGATAGATAGCTTCTTAAAAGATATAGGGGAAGATATGTAAGAAATTAACATCATACCTCAGCAATATGAACCTATTACAAAAAATAGAACAAACTTATGGCTTTCAGTACCCCAAACTATATCACCAGCTTTATGAGGATGGAATGCTGAATATGGGCGCAAAATATCCATATCATTCTTATTGTCCTATGGAATACAAAAATGGTGATAGATTGCCTAATAAGGAGTGGTTAGAACAAGAATATCCTAAACTGAAAGAGAACCCGCCTTTGTTTCTGTATGTAGATTGGTTTCAGGTGCTCACCCCCTCACAACTCGCGAAAGAGTTTGAGTTTTTAAATCAGCATTTAACACAATATCCTCAGAACCAAAAATTCTTCTTTGCTCCCTTTGCAAGGGCTGTAGTGGATGATTATATGGTTTATTGTTTTTGTTATAACAAAGAAAAACCAACACAAGAACCAAGTGTAGTATTTATTAGAGAAGATGGAGAGGTGGATATCCTTTCAGGCAATTTGCAGAACTTTATTTTTTACCAATTAATAAAATGGTTGGTAGCACATTTTCACGACATAAGTTTTATCTGTTATGGTGATTTTTATGAAAATCTACGTCAGACACTTCGCACCCATTGCCCTTATTTAACAGAAGAACAAGCGGAGGTGTTAGAGGATATTTATAAAAGAGAGATTAAAGAATATACTAGAAAACTTACATCTGGAGGCTGTTATACATTTCTTACCTTGCTACACGAAGGAGAGGAAGAAACATTACTAAATAAGTATAACCCACTGCCTAAAGAAACCATTTTATTGAAAACCGTTTAGACTTTTATTGCTTACTGAACTTTGTACCTTTGAAGAGTTTATAGCAAACCCTTCCGCACAAATTAATAAGATTTTTGAATAAAAATTTGGCACACGTGTGTGCTGAATTGATAATGAGGAATGAGCCCCTCTTTCCTCTTATCTCTTATCTCTTACCTAAACAAAATGAACTTAGAAGAACTTAGAGATTATTGTCTTTCCTTGCCCCACGTTACTGAGGATATGCCTTTTGGCGAGGATATTTTAGTATTTCGGATTTGTAATCGTATTTTTGTGCTTACAAGTTTAGAATCAGTACCTTTGCGGGTGAGTCTCAAGTGCGACCCCGAGCGTGCGATAGAACTCCGCGAGCAATACCCCGATAAGATTATAGCGGGCTACCACCTCAACAAAAAACATTGGAATACTGTGCTTTTAGAAGGTTTACCCCCTGCCCTTATCAAGGAGATGATACAGCATTCTTACGACCAAGTACTCGCTAAAGTTCCCAAGAAGGAGAGAGAAATGTTAATTAGTTAATTCAAGATTATGTTCTCAAAGCTCAAAGATTTCTTTTGTAAATCCTATCCAGTTTTTGGGTATGAATTCTTTATTCCTGTAGTTCTCTACAAGCGTATAGAGGCAGTTGAAGGAGAGGTCAGCCCCAAAAGTATCAGGCTTTTCTTTAGCAAAGCGCCTTATTCCCTTAGTAAAGGACAGCTACAGATTATCAAAGAAGCTGACAAACTCTTTTTTGTACAAATAACATTCTATGAAGAAAATAAAAGAGAGACTTTTAAGGAGGAAATAGAGAGTTATAAGGAAGTATTTCCGTTTTGGACAGTCTTTCCTCATAGTTTCTATGGAGCTCCTCGCTGGAATCAAGGCTACCAAGAGCATTATAGAGACACTTTTTTAGAATATTGGGACTCCTTATCCCCCGAAGCACAACAGGAATATATGGATAAATACCATTGCCCTGAGGAATGGCGAATTTGGCACAAAGAAAGAGAGATAAATTTTAAACCATAAATAAAATGAGGCAGAAATTTACACTTATCACTTTAGGTGTCCGCGACTTTAAGAAAACTCTTGCCTTTTATGAGAACTTAGGCTGGCAGAAGTCAGACAAAAGTATGGAGGAGTATGCTCTTTTCCCTTTGGGAGGAATTGTATTAGGATTATATCCTTTACAAGAACTCTCCGAAGATACTACACTACCTTATCAGTCAAGTGCATTTGCAGGAATAACAATTAGTTATAATGCCAAATCGGAAGGGGAAGTAGATGCTGTTTTATCCAAGGTCAGTGAGTTAGGAGCTACTATTGTCAAGCCAGCTCAAAAAGTATTTTGGGGTGGATATAGCGGCTATTTCAAGGACTTGGACGGCTACCTTTTTGAAGTTGCTTATAATCCTTTTTGGGAGTTTGACGAGAATGACAATTTAAAATTATAATTCAAAATGACAGAAACGGAACAAACCCTACGCCAGCGTTTCACGGCTTTCTTACAAGCGATGTACAACTGGGAAACAGAAGCCAACAGAGTGGATGAAGAAGAAGTGGAGAAAAAGAAAACCCTCTCTTGGGAAGACTTTTGCAAAAAGCAAACCGAGCTTCGTATCCCTATTTATAAGGAATACATCACCGAACGCGAACGCAAAAACGGTGGTGCTGAATACACCAGTCACTTGTTTCCTCCTAACTACGACCCTTCTAAAGAAAGCATTACCGAAGTGCAAATCACGGGTAAAAAAGCCTCTATCTTTACCAATAGGCTCTATGCAGGAATGAATTACAAGCGCGAGTACAAATACAAACTCGTAGAAGATCGCTGGCTATTAGATACTATCAAAGAACAGTATTTGCCTGAGAACAGAGACCCTGAAAAATGGAAAAGTGTGATTATATAAGTATTTATTTTATTATCAAGAACTTATAAAAAGTCACCAACTTGGTGACTTTTTAGAGATGCCGCTAGGCATCGCCTCTTATGTTACTACACTTTGCCAAAGTTTTAATTGCTCGTCGTGCTACGACCTTTGGCAAAGTTGATTTCTCTAAAATAATTGATTTACTCGCAATCTATTTTTGTTTGACTATAATATTCAAAATGACAAGAATTAAATTAACTTTTATCGTTTATGGCGATATGTTTGATATAGATGAGTTTTCCAAAATCATAAATATATCCCCTACCGAATTTGCTTACAAAGGTGATAAACTAAAATTTAGGATAAGTACAGATACTTTTTGGAAATATTCATTTAAAGATATTATATCTCTTTTTGTAGAAGATAGTTTAAAGCCTCTTAAAAAAATTGTAACCCCAAGAATTGAGGAGATATCTTCATTTATACAGAAAAACAATTTAAAATCTATAATGCGTTTTAAAGTTGAAACAAATAAAGAACCTGCTCCAGCAATAGCTTTTGAAAACAATACTATCAATTTGCTAAGCAAACTAAATAGCTCTATTGATTTAGATTTGTATATCTATGATTGATATAAGTCACCAATTAACAAAATGAACACATCAAGTTATAACACCAAGTTTGGCACTCTTGCTTTCTCTCAAAAAGTGGGAGACGAGTATTTTTGGGAGGCTTCATTCCAGTGGAAAAGTGATTTCTACAAAGAAACTTTACAGCTGCCTTTTTCTGTGTTTAGCAATAGTGAAACCATCACACCTGATACTATTGCTTTTATTGAACAGATTCTTACCAGTGCAGATAAGTTGGTTGCGAAAGCACTTTCTTATTTTCAAGAACAACTGCTGATATGCTCAGAAGGCTTTCATCTTTTGGAAGAAGAAAAACAATTGCTCAGTGTTCCCTTGCAGGAAGTCCCTTTTGAAAGTCCGCAATTCCTGTTCTATGACAACAAAGAGTGGATATTGCATTTCGCCGAAGGTGGTTTCAGCTTTTGCGAACCTTATGGAGTTTCTTTTCATTTTAAAGACGAAGAACCTATCCTAATAGAAAACTTAGAAGACGCTGAAGAAATATAATTAACTTAGATTATTTAATAAATAAAAAAGTATGAACAGAATTACAGAAACAGAACAAAAACATTCCTTTGAACTTCCTGCTTTTTACAAGGAAATCCTCAACAGTTTTGATTTATATTGCCTTTATCAGTACAAAGGTAAAGATTTGGATATTAAAAATCGTAACCTCCTTTTTGAAAAGCTGAGCAGAGACTATCAAGCGTGGCAATTACTACAATATCTTGATGAACCTAATACTGAAAATACTTTTGTTTTTGGTAGTCTAGGTGATGACTCCAGACTATACTTCAACCTCTCCAATGGGTCAGTTTGGGACTATTGGCTTGACGATAAATCTACTCACAAAATAGCTAATAGCTTTGATGAATTACTTTCAGAAGCTACTTTGGAAGAAAAAGAATAAACCTAACTTGCTAATTATACTATGAAATATTTTAAAACCGAATGCAAGAACCTTTTCCTATCACCCAAACGACTGTTTTACGTTTTGGTGTTCCCTTTGGTTATCTTTGGGTTCTTTGCAGCTATTTTCTACAAAGGCGTGCCTCGCGACCTGCCTATGGCGTATATCAATTACGACCAAAGTCAGCTGTCCGAGAACCTTTTGCGTATGCTCGATGCTACCCCAAACATCGACCTGAAAACCCAACTCACCGATGAACAGGAAGCCCAACGACTTATCCAGCAACAGCAGATAATGGGCTTTATCGTTATCCCTGCCGATTTTCAGCAGAAACTATTCAAAGGCGAAAATCAATCGGTGATTTGTTATACCAATAATCAGTTTATGCTGGGGGCAAGTCTTATCCAAAAGGATTTTCAAACTACTGTAGGAATGTTCTCTGCGGGACTGGTAATGAAGAAGAAAATGCAAAAAGGACAACAAACCGAGAAGGTACGCGCTGAGGCTCAAACCGTAAAAGTAGATGACCACGGTTTGTACAATCCTTATTCTAATTATGCCTATTACCTGCTTACAGCACTCTTGCCGATGATGCTCCAAATGATTGTGATGATGGTAACGGTATATGTATTAGGAATAGAATTCCGTTATCGTCGGGGGAAACAATGGCTCAAAAAGGCTGGTGGCAGTCCGCTAAAAGCCTTGATAGGCAAACTTCTGCCTTATACTTTAGTGCTCTTCTTTGTCGCGTGGTGGATGAACTATCTCCTCTTCGGGCTTATAGGCGCTCCCCTCCACATCCCGATGTTCAATGTAGTGCTGATTACCTTTGCTTTAGTGATTGTATATCAGATTATAGGCATTATGTTTGTTTCTCTCTTGCCTAATTTCAGGTCGGCACTCACTGTAGGTAGTGGTTTTACAGCGATTGCCTTCTCGTTTGCGGCTTATACTTTCCCTATGGAAGGTCTGCCTCGCAGCATACAGTATTTAGCGCAAATCTTCCCTTATGCTCATTTTATGAAATACTATGTAAATCGCGCTATCAAAGGGATACCTGTGGAAATGACGTGGCAACCCCTTTTAGCCTTATTGCTCTTTGGCTTATTGCTGATAGTTGCCTACCCTATATTTGTAAAGAAAATAAAATCAGGAGGATATGAAACAATTTAGAAGTTATATATATCAAAGTTCAGCCGACTTCACCCGTGCAATGCTCTGGGAAGCCAAATATATATTCCGCGACAAAGCGGTGTTCTTTTCGTTTGTGATAGTAGCAGTGGTAGTCTCTTTCTTGTACACCTACCTATATTCCGAAGAAACGCTACAAAAACTCCCTATTGGAGTGGTTGATGAGGATAATACAGCGCAAAGTCGTCAGCTATTGCGTATGATAGATGCCAATAGCGGTGTGGCTATCTACAGCAGTTATCTCAACCTCAGCGAAGCAGAAAAGGCTTTTCAGCGTGAGCAAATACGCGGTATCGTAACCATCCCTAATGGTTTTGCACGCGATCTACAACGCGGAGAACAACCCTCTATATCCGTCTATGCGGATGCTTCGTATATGCTCTATTACAAGCAAGTGCTCACTGCAGCTAAACTCTCAGCGGTCTACCTCAATGCAGGCGTTGAGATGAAACGCTCGTCGGCACAAGGCAAGCTCCCTACCCAAGCACGTGAGGAAGCTATGCCTGTAAGTGCTAAAGTAGTGAGTTTATACAACCCTTCATCGGGCTATGCCACTTTCTTAATTCCCATAGTTCTGGTGATTATTTTCCAAACCACCATTCTCACAGCAGTAGGCATTTTAGGAGGTACAATGCGCGAGGGTAACAAACTACGCAAAATATACCCCAATTCACATAGCTTCTGGGGAGCACTACCCATTGTAATGGGGAAAGCTACTACCTATTTAGGCTTTTCAATGGTGATATTGCTCATTATCTTAGGCATTATAATGCCATTGTTTGGCATTCCAGTGCGCAGTTCAATGCTCAGCACCTTGGTATTTATGATACCCTTTATCCTTTCGATAGTGTTTATGGGGCTTTGCTTGCTCAACTTTCTACGCCGCCGTGAAGATGCGATTATGCTCATTATGTACACCTCGTTGCCTTCGGTAATGCTCACCGGCTTTTCGTGGCCCTCAATAGCAATGCCACAGTGGCTAAATATCTTCTCGTATATCGTGCCTACTACCTTAGGGGCAAAAGGATTTATTTCCATTACCCAAATGGGGGCTCATCTCACTACCATTATGCCTTATTGGCTGGGAATGTGGGGACTCTGTTTAGTGTATTTAGTATTAGCTACTTTCACCTTAAAAAGAGTTTTGAATAAGTAAGAGATAAAAAAAGCTGCCTGAGCACAATGTTCAGACAGCTTTTTTTAATATTTTCTGTTTATTATTTCCAAAAGGAGAAAGCCATTAGTGATATAAAAATAATACATAATATATTCAGTACAAAACCAGCCTTCACCATATCCTTCTGAAGCACTTTTCCGGTACCATAAGCAATGGCATTAGGCGGAGTTGCAACGGGCAACATAAAGGCACAAGATGCTCCTAAACCTATGATGAGTGAAAGCCCTAACGGATCAAGTCCCATATTTTCGGCTACCGAAATGAAGATAGGCACTAAAAGTGCTGCACTAGCGGTATTGCTAGTAAACTCGGTGAGGAAGATGATAAAAGTAGCGACCACAACTCCAATGACAAAGTAACTACTATCAGAAATGAGGAATTGCACCGAATCTACCAATGCCTTGCTCGCTCCCGATTGAGTGAGGATTACACTTAATGAAAGTCCGCCACCGAAGAGCATTAGCACGCCCCAATCGGTGTTTTCTTGTATTTGTTTCCATTCGGCAACGCCAAACAAACACACAAACACGGCAGCAATCATTGCTACCACAGCATCAAAATCTTTTATTTTTTCGATATGCAAGAAAGAAGTAATCACCTCATTGATTATGTCGCCAAATATCCAGCAAAGGGCTGTAATTAAAAAGATGAGAATAGTGAGATACTGTTTAGTGTTCAGTTTTTCAGTCATTGTTTCACTCTCTATCTTGATATTCAGTTTAGGGCGAAATACCACATACATAGCTCCAATCATCAGAGGGAACAAACCTAAAACTGTAGGCATTCCATAGCGCAACCATTGGGCGAAAGTGATGTTCAATTGAGAAGCTACAATCGCATTAGGAGGGCTACCCACCAAAGTACCCATACCCCCTATACTCGCACTATAAGCCACCCCTAATATCACAAAGGCATAAGTGCCTTTATTGCTCTCATAGTCGATATTTTTGAGCAAGCCAATAGCCAAAGGGATAATCATCGCTGCTGTAGCTGTATTGCTGATACCCATAGAGAGCACAGCTGTAACTAAAAACAGCAAGAATACCGCTAATAGGAAATTACCTCTCGCCAAAGAAATCACCTTATGGGCAATATATTGGTCGAGTTTTTGGACACTTAAGGCTGTAGCAATGGCAAAACCACCAAAAAACAAGAAGATTGTGGGGTTTGCAAAAGCCTGTAGTGCACTTTTGGTACTCTCTAAGCCTAAAAGTATTGCCAATACAGGCACTAACAGTGCTGTAACAGTGATATGTAAGGCTTCAGTAAGCCATAAAATGGCTACAAAAGCAAGTAGTGCCAAGCCTTTTTTAGTAGGTTCTTCATAAGGAAGAAACCAATAAAGCAAGACTCCTATCACCAATGCGATGGCTATAACAACAGAACTTTTGATGTTTTTGGTTAGCATATCAATTAGGTTTTAATTATTTAAAGCGGTATTACGATTTTAGTTTTATCGCATATTCCTCTTCCGAGACAATCACAATTCCCTTTTGTAACAAGAGATTGTTTGGCAAACTTATCTGTTCACCTTCTTCGGTTTTCAAAAGGGTATAAAAAGACTTGATATCTATTATTTTAGCCTCAATAGGATAATCTTTATCTAAAATCTTGATAGTATCACCTATTCTAAAAGGAGAAGAGAAAAACACAATAATACCTGCTGTAATATTGCTGAGTATAGACCATTGAGCAAAGAAAGCTACCCCTATTACCGTAAGAATTGAAGTAACGAACAAGAAGAGTTGTTCGGTTTTTATTCCCCAAATAGAGACAATAGTAAGGATAGCCAATGCATAGATAAAATAATCTATATACTTTTTAACCAAACGTGTACGGCTCACGCCTAAACCTGCTCTTTTGCCAAACTTTTCGATAATAGAGTTCACCAAATAGCGCAAGGCAGTGAAAACCACCAATGCAATGGCGGTAGCGATGATTTGGTATATGTAATTTTGTATATAGGTCATTTCTATTTCGCTATATTCACAGCACGAGTTTCACGGATTACCGTTACTTTCACTTGACCTGGGTAGGTCATATCGGTTTGGATTTTTTGTGATAAGTTGAATGATAGTTCTGCGGCTTTATCGTCGGTTACTTTTTCGCTTTCTACGATTACGCGCAACTCACGACCTGCTTGAATAGCATAGGCTTTTTTCACACCTTGGAAAGTGAAGGCTGCATCTTCGAGGTCTTTGAGGCGTTGGATGTACGAATCGAGTACTTGGCGACGTGCTCCAGGACGTGCTCCACTAATCGCATCGCATACTTGTACGATAGGTGAAAGGAGAGAAGTCATTTCAATTTCATCGTGGTGCGCCCCAATAGCGTTGCACACTTCGGGTTTTTCACCATATTTCTCTGCCCATTCCATACCGAGGAGCGCGTGAGGGGTTTCGGTTTCCACTTGTGGCACTTTACCGATATCGTGCAAGAGTCCGGCGCGTTTAGCGAGTTTAGGATTTAAGCCTAATTCGGCTGCCATTACCCCGCAGAGTTTGGCTACCTCACGTGAGTGTTGCAAGAGGTTTTGACCATAAGAAGAACGGTATTTCATACGACCTACACATTTCACCAATTCGGGGTGTAATCCGTGGATACCGAGGTCGATTACGGTGCGTTTGCCTATTTCAACGATTTCTTCTTCTATTTGTTTGGTAGTTTTTTCAACCACTTCCTCAATACGTGCAGGGTGGATACGCCCATCGGTTACGAGTTTGTGCAATGACAAACGAGCAATTTCGCGGCGTACTGAATCGAAGCAAGAGAGGATAATTGCTTCGGGGGTATCATCTACAATGATTTCGACCCCAGTAGCGGCTTCAAGGGCACGGATGTTGCGACCTTCACGACCGATGATGCGACCTTTCACTTCATCGGATTCGAGGTTGAATACTGATACACAGTTGTCTACTGCTTCCTCAGTGCCTATACGCTGAATGGTGTTGATAATGATTTTGCGCGCTTCTTGATGAGCGGTGAGTTTCGCTTCCTCAATGGTATTTTGGATATAAGCCATTGCATCGGCTTGCGCCTCACTGCGAAGAGAGTCGGTGAGTTGTTTTTTAGCTTCCTCGGCGGAGAGTCCAGAGATAACTTCGAGTTGTTGCACTTGGCTTTTGTGCAAACGTTCGATTTCTTCTTGTTTTTTGTCGAGAGTTTGGAGGCGGAAATCAGCTTCTTCAGTTTTCTTTTCCAATTCGTCTTTAAGGCGTTTGTTTTGAGCTAACTCATTGGATACTTGAGACTCTTTATCACGAATACGTTTTTCAGCCTCTGCCATTTTTTTATCTTTGGCAGCGATTGTTTTTTCGTGTTCGGCTTTTAGTTCGAGGAACTTTTCTTTAGCTTGGAAGATTTTGTCTTTTTTAATGTTTTCGCCTTCAACTTTAGCATTTTTTAGAAGAACGTCGGCTTCATTCTGAGCGTTGAGAATAATTTTAGAGGCGTTCTTCTTTTCCAGCACTTTGGCGATAGCAAACCCTATGGCAAGGGCGATAATAAAAACTGCAATACTTATAATAACTGTACTATCCATCTTGTTGATTTAAAAAAATAAAATATTAATATAAAAAAATGCCTATATTGATTAATGTGTTTCACGTAAAACTCTGAAAAACAGGTTTAGGGATACTCAGTAGGTCAAGTATCCGGCAACTGAAGACCGGCGCGCTTTAGCTACTGTAACTCACCCTTTTGTGAAATGTTAATGTTGAGTTTACCGAAAGGACAATCAATATAGGCAGTAAGTTTTCTATGTAAATGAACGTGCTTTTACCCTATTTGGTTTAGGGTATTATATACCTTTTCTAAGGTATTTTTGAGGGTTTCATCTTCTTGTGTTTCATTGAGGCGGGTTTGTTCTATTTGCCTTGCCAAAGTGATAGCGCACATAGCTAACCCATCTTGTTTATCGCGCAATTGATAAACGGTTTCAAACTCTTGAATCATATCGTTTATTCTTTTAGCGGCTTTTCTAAATCCCTCTTCTTGAGCGGGGGCAATGGTAAGGGGGTATAGCCTATCGGCTACTGAAAGTTTGATTTTCAATTCGTCCTGTTCCATTGCTATTGTTTTGTGAGCTGAACAATACACGCGTCGATTTCACGGATGAGTGCATTGATTTTCAGTTTAGTTTCTCTCTTGTGTTCTTTACTGCCTAATATACGGTTAGCGATGGCGAGTGTTTCGTTTTTTTCTTTTAGTGTAGTGATGGTGCTTTGAAGTGCTGTTTTTTCACTACGAAGTTCCTCAATGGTTTGCTTTAGCTTGTCATTTTCTTCCCTAAGATTTTGAAATTGGGCTTGTAGGGCAATAGCTTTTTCATCTAATAAGGCTACCAATTGTTTTAAATCACTCATCAAATAGCGAACTTTGTATATTTGGGGCAAAAATACAATATGTTTTTATAAAAAGCAATTTTTTAGTAAATAAATATTTTTTGAATAGATAAGAGATAAGAGGTAAGAGGTAATACAATAAAGGCTGTCCTAAAAATAGAACAGCCTTTTATTTTTGATTTTCAAGAAATTACCAACCTGGGTTTTGTTGCCAATTGGCTCTACCTTGTTCATATCGGATGTTTTCGGGGTCGATTGGCCAAGTGAGTTTATAGGCACTAGCTGCTGGAACATTCATTTGATAATATTGGTTAGCTGGGTCAGTTTTAATAGTGTTGATATTTTGAGGAGTACCGCGTACAATATCTAATCCCCAACGTTTGATATCAATCATACGGAATCCTTCGAAGGCGAGTTCTCGGTTTCGTTCGTTTTGGATTTCAGTCCAAAGGTCGGTATAGGTAACGCTACCTATACCTCGTGCAGTGCGCAATCTATCTAAGTAGATTTTAGCATTGGTTTGATCGCCTTTTTTATAAGCGGCTTCGGCGGCTATAAGGTACATTTCGGCGATTCGGAATACTTTTGGTTTGTGCATATAGGTAGGTGATGCATAGGGTGATGATTTAAGCTGCGCATTATCGGGATATTTATATACCAAATAGATATTATCATATTTGTTTTGACCATTATTGACAAACAATTTTTTGATATACACATTTTTTCTAAAGTCGGCGTTATCAAATAGGTCGACGAAAGTTTGTGTAGGGATAACGCTTGGGGTATAGGCGCTAACTCTTCGTGTTCTCCAGTTTAATTCGGCGGCTATGTAATATCTACCGTTATCGGTTGAAGGGAGTTCGATAGAGGAGGCGTTTACTCCTGATGAATACGCTGCATAGAGTTGTGTAATGCTTTCGTCTTCTTTATCAATTTCCCAGATGTCTTTCAATTCGTTTTCAGTGGTGCTCAAGGCATAGCGTGAGGTGATGATGCTTGTAGCAGTAGTGTAAGCAGCTGCCCAATCGCCTTTATAGAGTAGTACACGAGCTTTAAGGGCTGCGACTGCATCTTTAGAGAAGGTGGTCATTCCTGCTCTTCCTGTTACATCGTTCAATCGTTCTTCGGCGCGTGCTATATCGGCTAAAATGAAATTATAAGTTTCTTTCACAGAGCTGCGTTGGGGCATATTATTGATTGTTTCTCCGGTTAGCAGAGGTAATCCGTAAGGAGAACTTTCATCATAAGCTGGGCAGTAGTGAGTTACCAAATAGGTGTAATAATAAGCACGCCCTAAGTACAATTCGCCGAGATTATGTTTTATTTGTTTTGAATCATTGTTGTAATTATCCTGAGGGATGGGTATTGATGGGATTTGTTCAAGGGCTATATTTATATTTTGAATAGCGCTAAAATAACTTTGCCATATAGAGGCGGTAGTAGCGTTAGTAGATACGAACTCCGACCAGTTTTGCAGGTTGATAAATAGGTCGGACACGCCTTCTCTTTGTGCCATATTGAGGAAATCTACTTGTATATCGCTGCTGTACATAGCTTTTCCGTACACATTATCACGTAGGGTGTTATACATACCATTCACCCAATACTGAGCGTCCTGCACTGTTAGGGCAGAATTTTTCTCACTGAGTTCTTTAAAGGGCTCTTGATCCAGATTGAAACAACTGTTTAGAAAAAGAGGGACTACAGCCAAAGTGAGTATTTTATATATTTTTTTCATTTGCTTATATTTTTAAAAATTAAGTTCGATTCCTAAGGTAAATTGGCGAGAAGGAGGGTTACCACCTAATGCGATTGCGTTAGCAAATTCAGGGTCAGCTCCTGTATATTTGGTAAGTGTAAAGATATTGCGAGCCATTGCATAGAGGCGTACTCCTTGGAAGAATTTCACTTGGTCTATGACTTCTTTAGGTAATCGATAGCTAAGAGAGATGCTTTTCATACGCATAAATGAGGCGTCTTCTAAGAGTCGAGAATCTAAACTACGCACGAAATATTCGGAGTCAATTTTAGGATAATCGGTTATATCGCCAGGTTGTTTCCAATAGTTTAGTATTTTTCTACTGATATTATAAATGCCGAAATTACCTGGGTTTTCGGTATAACTAATGTCGTTATTCATCATATATCTACCCAATGAGAATGAGAATGCCATATCCAATGAGAAGGTTTTATAGGTGATATTCCAACCGAAACCTCCATTGATAGGAGCCTGCATTTTTTTACCTGTAGTTTGTACGAGTTTGCTTGAATCATAGGCTGTGGTTACATTGTTGTCATCGGTTACTTGCTCCATACGGTCGGTACCTGGCACATAGTATTCGAGTACTCCAGTGTTAGGATTTATGCCTTTGCGTATAGCGGCTGCCCATTCAAGTGGTCGTCCTAATTTATAGGCTACTCCTGTGTAAGAGCTTACGTCGGATATTTTATTACCAAATAGGGAGGTTACTTCTTGTTTATTGTAGTTTACATTGAAATAAGGACGGATGCTCAGGTCTTCATTTTTACTTCTATACACTACTGATGAGAAAGTAAAGTCAATTCCGCGGTTACGCATACCTCCTGCATTGTCAAAGAATTGATTTTGACCTGTAGTAGTATTTAAGGCACGGCTAGAGAGCATATCGTACGTTTCGCGGTCATAATATTCTATATTGAATGAGGTGCCTCTATCGATTACGATATTGAGTCCAACGGTAGTTTTTCGTTGTTCTTCCCAGTGTAAATTAGGGTTTCCTAATTTTTTCATTTGATAGGCGGTTCCTCCTTCGTATATTTCATCGGCGTTGATGGTAGTTATGTGGTTATAACCGCTTGCCCCTGCGTTACCTGAGAGTCCTGTACTAAAGCGCAAATTGAGGTCGGTGAGCCATTTCACTTCTTTTAAGAAGTTTTCTTGTTTGAGTTTCCACATTGCTCCTACTGCCCAGAAATTACCATAGTGGTTGTTTTTACCGAAGGCTGAGGAACCATCACGGCGCATAGATAGATCCAAGAAGTATCGGTTATTGAAAGAGTATTCCAATCGTCCGAAGAAAGAGTTGAATGTACTGATGGATTTATCATCATCTATGTAGGGAGTTTTTTTACCGTGAGCGAGCATTGTAAGACCTTCGGAGGGTTGTCCGCTGGTTCTTACAGTAAGTTGGGTAATTTTATTTTCAATAGATTCTTGTCCTAATAAGGTGTTAAAACTATGTTTTTTACCTAACAAGAAGCGATATTCTATAGTATTTGTGATACTTTTTCTAAGGCTTCGAGTAGTTGAGAGTCCTGAATAGGGATTAGTTTCGGATAGGAATCTATAGTCTATAAATGAGGGGAGTTCTTTTTGTTCTAATTCACTATAGGAATATTGTACTCCGCCTTGTGTTTTGAATATCAAATTTTTGATAGGTTCAATAGTGAGGTATCCTGTAGGGAGGAAATCGTCACCAAAAGAGTTATTAGGGTGTGTATCAGCATAGTACTGAGGGTGATAGAACCCATCGGAACGCCTTGTAATTCCTTTGATATAGTTTTTTCTTGTACCATCGGGGTTGGTAGGTGTATATAGAGGTAGGGCAGTAACACGAGGGCTTCCTAATGAGTTACCTCCTTCGCGTTCGTTATGACCTACTGCAAATGAGAGTCCTGTTTTGAGCCATTTGGTAATGCGTGTATCAATACTACCATTTAGGGTATAACGTTTGTAATCGATAGGAGGAGCTGTTGATCCTTCTTGTTTGAAATATCCTAAAGAGAGGTAATAAGACGTGTTTTCAGTACCTCCTGAAACTGACACATCTGTACGAGTGAGTGGTACAAAATCGCGGAAGAATATTTTATCCCAGCGAGTGTTATAAGGATTGTCTGTTAATATTTTATTAGCGGCGGCTTCAGCTATAGCTCTTGTATTGCCTGTCATTCCTGCTGCATTGATAACGCTTCTTGGATCTCTTTCAATCCAAAAGTCCATATATTCGCGTGGAGTCATCATATCATCAAAGAATTTACGGCTAGCATTGGTAAGTGCTGAGAAACCGAGTTGGTGGCTGATAGTTACGTTTGTACGCTCATTATTACGTCCTTTTTTGGTGGTGATGAGTATCACTCCATTGGCAGCACGTGCTCCATAGATAGAAGTAGAAGCTGCGTCTTTAAGCACTGTAATACTCTCGATATCATTAGGGTTGAAGTCACTCATCACACTACTACTTACAGCTACTCCATCCATTATATATAGAGGAGTTTGATTTTGATGACCTCCTAAGGCTCCTTGGAAGTTGTTATATCCGTGGATAAGGATATCACTATTGCTACCAGGACGACCTGAATTGCTGGTTACTACTACCCCTGCCAAGCGCCCTTGTAAGGCATCGGATACACTGGCTACAGGTGCTGCACTCACATCCTTGCCTTGCACTTGTGCTACTTGTGCGACAGTACGGCTGGCGAGTTTAGGAGCACCATAACCGGTAACCACCATCTCTTCTAGCTCTTGCACATCGTCTTTAAGAACAATATCCACTCGCTTAGTGCTTGCAGTGATTTTCTTTTCAACAGTTTTCATTCCCAAAAATGAATATTGCAGTACATCACCTACTTTGGTTTGAATCTCGTACTTTCCATCCATATTGGTAGCAGCACCGCGCTGGGTGCCTTTAATCAATACTAATACGCCTAATAAAGGCTCGCCTTTTTCATCTTTTACAGTACCTATAACTTCTATATTCTGCGCGACCATCGCAAAGGAAGCTGTTAAGAAGAAAATCCACGTATAAAATAAATTTAGCTTCATCTTTCTGTTTTTAAACGTTTTTAGGGCGCAAAGATAATAACAATTCGCATATTTGCAAATAAATAACGATAGGATTTTATTGCTTTTTTCATTTTTGCAAAAAGTTGTAAGCATTGGTAACAAGGTTGTAACGGAATAGCAATAGTAAAAAGAGGGATAATAGCTATCTACTAATTTGGTAATTTGCTAATTACGCCGTACCTTTGCCGCCTGAAACTTAAAAACAAAACACTATGGACTTTCTGCAATTAGCACAGAATCGTTATACTACAAAACATTACAGCAATAAACGCATCAGCGATAGTGATATCGCTAAACTCAAAGAGATATTACGTCTCGCTCCTTCATCTATCAATTCTCAACCTTGGCAATTTGTTTTTATAAGCGATGAAGCTACTAAGGAAGCTTTCGCCAAAGCGTCGTTCATCAATGAGGAACGCGTGAAGCAAGCCAGCCATTTAGTGGTGTTTATGGCAAATAGTGCCTTACCTTCATTTGAGAAAAAACTCGCTAAAGCTGCTACCGAAACAGGACTCAACTTCTATCACAAAGTGCAGAAACCTAAAGGTGATGTAGGGCTCTATGCGTGGATGAACAACCAAGTGTATATCTCTTTAGGATTTTTCCTGAGCGCTTGTGCTTCTATGGGTATTGATAGCACCCCTATGGAAGGTATTATCAACACTGAGTACGACAAACTTTTAAATGAACCTCAATACACTACGCTTTTTGCTGTGGCAATAGGCTACCGCGACCCCGAGGACAGCAATCAGTTGCACTTGCACCCTAAATCGCGCTTGCCTTTAGAAGACGTAGTAAAGGATTTTAAATTATGATGCAAAAACGCGACATACGCGCTCTTACTAAGGAAGAACTCCGCACTTTTTTTGAGAGTAATGGCGACAAGGCTTTTCGCGGCAACCAAGTGTACGAATGGTTGTGGCAGAAAGGCGTGCATACTTTCGAGGCAATGACCTCACTGCCAAAAGCTACACGCGAGATGCTCGCTGAACACTTCAGTATCAACCACATCAAAGTAGATGTGATGCAACGCAGTAACGATGGTACCATCAAAAACGCTGTGCGCCTGCACGATGGTTTGCTGGTAGAATCGGTGTTAATTCCTACCGATACCCGCACGACAGCCTGCGTATCGAGTCAGGTGGGGTGTAGTCTCAACTGTTCGTTTTGTGCGACAGCGCGCTTAAAACGTATGCGCAATCTCCTGCCCGATGAGATATTCGACCAAGTGAAGGTAATCGATGAGCAGAGTCGCGCTTTCTTTGGTCGTCCGCTTTCTAACATAGTGTTTATGGGAATGGGCGAACCGCTGATGAACTACAACAATGTACTGAAGGCTATCGACAAGATTACTTCACCTGAAGGCTTAGGAATGTCGCCTAAACGCATTACATTATCCACTTCGGGTATACCCAAATTGATAAAAAAGATGGCTGATGATGAGGTAAAATTCAAATTGGCAGTATCTTTGCATTCAGCCATTGGTAGTGTGCGCACGGGTATTATGCCTTTCAATGAACAATTCCCGTTAGAAGAACTACGTGACGCTTTGGCATATTGGTATCAAAAAACTAAAAACCGCATCACCTACGAGTATGTGGTGTGGAAGGGTATCAACGACCAGAAAAAGGATGTAGAGGCGCTGATAAAATTCTGTAAGTTTGCTCCTTCTAAAGTGAATCTCATTGAGTACAACCCCATAGACGACGGTGATTTTCAACAAGCCGACCCTAAAGCACTTGAACTTTACCAAACGATGCTTGAAGCAGCAGGCATCACTGTTACCGTTCGCCACTCACGCGGTAAAGATATCGATGCTGCCTGCGGACAATTAGCGAATAAGAAAGTGAAGAGTGAAAAATGAAAAGTGAAGAGTGGTATAACATTTGTGTTGCATCACTTATTGTCATAAGAATCTATCACATATCCAGCTACGCCAACTCACTAACTTTACCTGTTACCTAAAACCTGAACATGGAAGTATTTTTAATAAAAGCGGCTCAATTAATTCTGAGTCTTTCAATTTTAGTAGTCCTACACGAATTAGGACATTTTATCCCTGCTAAACTCTTCAAAACAAGAGTAGAAAAGTTTTTCCTTTTCTTTGATGTGAAGTTTTCCCTCTTCAAAAAGAAGATAGGTGAAACTGTATACGGCATAGGGTGGCTACCACTAGGCGGCTACGTGAAAATTGCTGGTATGATTGATGAGAGTATGGACAAAGAGCAAATGGCACAACCTCCACAGCCGTGGGAGTTCCGCTCTAAACCTGCGTGGCAACGCCTTATCATTATGATAGGCGGGGTAACCGTGAATTTGCTCTTAGGATTCTTTATTTACTCAATGATTCTCTTCGCTTGGGGGCAAGATTACCTCAAACCCGAAGGTGTGAAAGATGGTTTTGCCGTTACTCGCACTATGCGTGCTTATGGTTTCCAAAATGGTGACATTGTAACTGCTATTGATGGCAAGCCTTTGGAGAACGTGTTGGAAGCTAGCAAACACATTTTGTTGCGCGACCCCAAACAGATTACAGTACAAGGCATTGACGGCAATACACGCACCCTTTCTCTCCCTGAAAATATAGGTAAAACCCTTTATTTACGCGGTGAAACTACTCCTTTTAGCATCAAAACAAAAGCTATTATCGATACTGTTATCCCAGAATCACCAGCAGCTAAAGCAGGCTTGCAAAAAGGCGACAAATTAGTAAATATTGGCGGAGAACCTATCTACTACTTTTCGGACGTACCTCCTGCCCTTACAATGGCTCCTGTGGGAACTCCCGTGAGTGTGATGATAGAACGTGACGGAGTAGCCAAAGAACTAAAAATAGTTCTCGGTGAAGAGAAAAAAATGGGAGTTTCGGCAGGACAACGAGAAGGCGAAGTACAGCTTTCACATAAAAACTACTCTTTAGGAGCTGCCTTAAGTCACGGAACTGCTTATGGTTACAATGTGTTGCGCGACTATGTTTCGCAATTTAAATTTGTATTCACTAAAAAAGGAGCAAGTGAAGTAGGAGGTTTTGGCTCTATAGGCAAACTTTTCCAAGATAATTGGAACTGGCTTTCTTTCTGGCAAATCACTGCCTTCCTTTCTATTGCTTTAGCCTTTATGAATATCTTGCCTATACCTGCTTTAGACGGCGGACACGTGGTATTCCTCCTCTATGAAATGGTAACAGGCAGAGCGCCTAATCAAAAAGTATTAGAATACGCTCAAATGGTAGGATTTGTAATCCTCATTGCTATCTTGCTATATGCCAATGGTAGCGACTTGTATAGAGCAATATTTAACAAGTAAATGAAACACATCTACTTCATCATATTATTCTTGAGTTTGGGGGCTCTGCAAGCGCAGAGCCTTGAAAAGGTGCGCGCTGCCTATATTACGGCTTCCGATAGTAAAGAGAACGCCGCAGCTTTTGCTGAGCTGATAGCCAATGCTCCTACCACCGATGTGGTGCTAAGTGCCTATAAAGGGGCAAGCAAAATGATATTAGCAAAATTTGGAGGGGGTAGAGTAGCCTTGCTCAAAGAGGGCAAACCGCTGTTAGAAAACGCCCTCAAACAGCAACCTCAAAATGCTGAACTCCACCTCATCCGCCTCAGTGTACAAGAACACTTGCCTAAAGTAGTACCCTATCGCAACAACATCACTGCCGATAAGGATTTTATACTCGCACACTACGCTCAACAATCTCCTGAACTACAAAAACATATAGCAGGATTTGTAAAGAAGTCGAAAGTGTTTAACGATGAAGAGAAAAAGAAGTTAAATTTGCAATAAACTCATAAAAATATGGAACTTACTATAAATATCAATGCACAACCATCTAAAATAGATGCTTTTCTAAATTTTATAAAATCTCTTGATTTTATAGAAGTTACTAATATTAAAAAGAGTGAAGAAACTTTAAATCCACAACAGAAAAAGTTTAAGAAAAAACTTTTTAATGCTTTGAATGAGCTAAATGAAGCAAGAGAGGGTAAAGTAAAATTAGGTAATTTAGACGATTTACTCAATGAAATATAGGTTTGGATATATACCTTCTTTTGCAAAGGAATTAAAGGCTTTATGTAAAAAACACAAAAGTTTAAAGAAGGATTTTGAGGCATTAAAAGAAGAAATTGAAACAAATCCTAATATAGGAGTATCATTAGGTGAAGGATTGAGAAAAATACGACTAAACATAAGCAGTAAAAACAAAGGAAAAAGTGGTGGAGCAAGAGTAATTACTCACGAAATATTAGTAGAAATAGACTGTCAAGAAACTATGTCGGTGGCGTTCATTTCTATTTATGACAAATCAGAATATGATACAGTTGATTTGAATATTGTTAAAAAATTAGTTGAAGAATATCGTGGAGAAGAATAAAATTTGCGTTTTAATTCCTACTTATAACAATGCTAAAACCCTCGCTCGCGTGATTGATGGGGTGTTGCGCTATACCTCTCATATTATCATAGTGAATGATGGCGCAACCGATGCTACTCCCGATATACTCGCTCGTTACCCCCAACTCACTATTATTCATCTTCCTAAGAACAAAGGCAAAGGCAATGCCCTGCGCATAGGCTTTAACAAAGCCCGTGATTTAGGCTACGACTACGCCCTTACCATTGACTCCGACGGACAACATTACCCCGAAGATATCCCCGTATTTATAGCCGCTATAGAAGCTGAAAATGAACCTACTCTGCTAGTAGGTAGCCGCAATATGTCCCAAGATGGCGTACCTAAGAAAAGTAGCTTCGGACATAAATTTTCTAACTTCTGGTTTCACCTCGAAACGGGGGTGAATCTCCCCGACACACAATCGGGATATAGGTTATATCCTTTGCATCACATTCCTAAGAAATATTATACCGAAAAGTTTGAATTTGAGATAGAAATATTAGTGCGCAGCAGTTGGAATGGGGTACAACTAAAAAATGTACCTATACAAGTGTTGTACGACCCCGAAGAACGCGTTTCTCATTTTCGACCTTTCCGCGACTTTATGCGTATCAGCTTGCTCAACAGCGTGTTGGTACTCATCGCGCTTTTCTACATCAAGCCGCGTAATTTCTTTAGAGATGCCAAAAAAAAGAGCCTTAAACGCTTTATCAAAGAAGATATATTAGAAAGCAACAGCAGCGACAGCGTGAAAGCTGGTTCAGTAGCATTAGGTGTATTCTTTGGCATTGCGCCTTTTTGGGGTTTTCAAACCATACTTACTATCACTTTGGCAGTATTCTTCAATTTGAATAAAACTCTGGCTTTTATCTGCTCTAACGTGAGTATCCCCCCGATGATACCTGTGCTTATTTTTTCTTCTCTTAAAATAGGTACTTTTTTTGTGGGAGGCACAATTCTGCCGCAAGGCGACCTCACAGCAATGGAATATATCCAAAACAATTTGTTACAATATTTAGTAGGGAGTTTTACTTTGGCAATTAGCGCCTCATTGTTGTTAGGGTTGCTCACTTATGGATTGTTGAAATTGAGAAAAAGATAATTTTTTACAAAAGGCAACTGATGCTTATTCCTCATTTATCCCTTATCCTTTACATTTTTAGACCCTACAGAACCTTACTTATACTTTCTTTGCCCAGCCAATGCACGTTGGGAGCTTGTACTGAGAATAAAAGAACTCAAAAAGAAAGTGACAAAATAATTCAAAATAAAATAAATGATAGCAAAAGAATATATCCCTATTTATATTGTATTAATAGTTCTTACACTTTTTTATATAAAGGATAAAAGAAAGAAGAAAAATGATGACAACCCAATGAATATAGCAAGGGTCTTTGATTCATTTATACTAATAATAATACTTTTGGTATTAATTATATTATCTATTTTTAATTAATAGGCAATATTCCAGATGGGTAATGTTCCAAATAGGTGCAAAAAATACAGCGAAAATTAATTTTATGATGAATATACAAAGAGAAAATGGAATTGATGAAGTGAATTGTGCTTTCAGAATGCTGAATATGGGGCTTGACCAATTTATTGAGATACAACATTCAATGGTGAGTTTAGATTTAGACTTTGAGGTGAATGAGGAGCATAGAAACATTATTATAGATATGAATCACAAAGAAGATGTCAATACAATTATTCAGCTTTGTAAAAAATTCAATATTAAAAAAGGAAATATATATTGTTCTATCATATCATCTTATGACAATGGAGGTTTTAGACTGCCTTCATATATTATCTATTTGATAAAAGAAATGCAGGAAATAGAATTGGATTTTTCATTTGTGGTATGTTGATAATGAATTAAATATGCTAAACGTGTTTAAACACAAAATTACTAATTTTCGGGAACTTTTATTTTATTTAAAAAGTTTAAAACAACTTCATAAACTTTGCATATTGGAATATGTATAGAATGAGTTTATTGACGTTAATAGAATATTTGTAGTTTATTTATTAAGTTCGATTCTCACATAATTCGTAATTTATTTATGGTCAACATGACCTAATTTCATAGAAAATAAGTATTTATAAAAAAACTAAAAAAGAGATTTATGAGCATTAGATTGTATAAGAATATTTTATTGTTCTTATTTTTATGGGTTAATACATCGGCTTGCATTTCTGCTGATACAACAAAAACTGTGGAGAGTAAGACAATAGGAAATGGAGTGATAATCACTGAGGCAAAAGGATGGTTAGAGACTGTTTACGCTAAATGGAAACCTATAGCTGGAGCTGATGGTTATAATGTTTATGTGAAAGGTGGGCAACATGCTGATTATAGCAAGGTTGATGCCGAGTTGATACGCTTATATAATGGCTATGTACGAGTTGATATTCCAGGATTAAAAGCTGGTACTTATTCTCTGAAAATCGTAGCTGTAAAAGTTGGGAAAGAAACCGAATCAGGTGAGGTAACAGGGCTGAAAGTCTTGAATTATCTACGTGAGGGCTTTGCTCATAAGAATTATTCGGGTGTAGGTGCTTATAATGATGATGGTACATTGAAGTCTGGTGCGGTTGTTATTTATGTAAATAAAGACAATGCTAAAACAGTCAGTGCTCGTTTAGGTAAGGCTACGTTCACAGGTCTTCAGGCTATTCTCAACGCTTATCAGAAAGGTAATATCACCACACCATTGTCTGTTAGAATCTTAGGTTTGCTTAGAAATAGTGATACTGATGCTTTTGGAAGCAGTACAGAAGGTATACAGATTAAGGGAAAGCAGGCAGATAGTGAGATGAATATTACCATTGAAGGAATTGGTGAGGATGCTAGTATCTATGGTTTTGGCTTTTTAGTAAGGAATGCTAAGAGTGTTGAATTTCGCAATTTAGGTATCATGCGAGCTATGGACGATGGTGTGTCACTTGACACAAATAATTCTAATATATGGGTTCATCACATGGATTTATTCTACGGAAAGGCGAGCGGTGGAGATCATATTAAGGGAGATGGTTCTATTGATGTGAAGACTGATTCAAAGTTTGTCACAATAGACAACTGTCATTTCTGGGACACAGGAAAGACAAGTATGTGTGGTATGAATAAAGAAACAGGTCCTAATTATATCACTTATCACCACAACTGGTTTGATCATAGTGACTCTCGTCATGCACGTGTTCGTACGATTAGCGTTCATTTATGGAATAACTACTATGATGGTTGTGCAAAATATGGAATTGGTGCAACGATGGGTTGCAGTGTTTTCTCAGAAAATAACTATTTTCGTGCTACAAAGAATCCTATCTTGATATCAAAGCAGGGAAGTGATGAAAAAGGTGCTGGCAAATTCTCTGGTGAGCCTGGAGGTATGGTGAAAGAGTATGGGAGTTTATTTACAGAGAAGGGATCAGAGAATGCTTATACTCCAATTAGCTATGCAGATAATAATAGCAGCTTTGATTTTTATCATGCTATTTCACGTAATGAAAAAGTACCAGCCTCTGTTAAAACGCTTTATGGTGGAAATACCTATAACAACTTTGATACAAATACTGCACTAATGTATTCGTATAACCCAGATGCAACCTCTCTTGTTCCTTCTCAAGTCACGGGATTCTATGGAGCAGGACGTTTGAATCATGGCTCTTTGCAGTTTAAATTTAACAATGCTATCGAAGATACGAATTCTACTCCTATACCAGCATTGGAAGCACTTATTGATGCTTATTCGGGTAAGTAGTTTGGTAAAGAGCTATATGTTTGTAGCTTGAAAAGTATACTTTGATAAGAGGTTGTAAGGGTATGTTTTACATTTATTTTTCGTCAACCTTGTAGTCTTGGGTGTATATAATAAACGTATTTAAACGTTTTTTTTAGAAACTTGGAGATAAACCCTAATAGGAGCATTCGATTTCAAGTTACATCAAGAAAATAAACATCTGGTTGCACTCCTTTATTAAAGCTAAATCTTTTTTTCTACACTTAAAAAGCTAATAATCCAATGAATTATTGTATCTTTGCCCAAAGTTCCTGAATTTTGGTGTTCTTTTTTTTCCAAATGAACAAAAAAAAGCATCTCAACGCAATAAAATGTAATAATCACTATAACAGGTTGTTACAAAATCACTGAGATACTTTGGAAAGCCTTTCCAGCAAAGGATTTTCAGAGTTGGACAAAGTTAGGTCTCTAAATCATTACCTATTACCATTTTGACTGAATTAATTGTAATAGACTATATTTCAGTGTTTTGCGTTTGTTTTCATATTGTGAGATAACTCCGTTTATTCTAATTTTGTAACCAAATAAACAGAGTGATGAAACAGAACAGAAAATCAACGTTTAAGGTGCTCTTTTACCTCAAAAAGAACGCACCCAAGAAGAATGGCAAGGTCGCTATTATGTGCAGAATTACCATTGATGGCAAACAAGCACAGTTTAGCACTAAGCAGGAAGTACTCCCTGATAAATGGGACTTAAAGTTCGGACGTGTCTCTGGTAAAGCTGATGAGGCACTAAAGATAAACCTCAAATTAGATGAGGTTCGTACCCGTTTGCAATCGCTTTATGATGAACTGATAAAGCACGATAATTTTGTAACTGCTGACAAACTCAAAAATACCTTTTTGGGCTTTGATGTAACGGAAGAAACGCTACTCTCTTTCTACAAAAAGTTTTTGAAAGACTTTACCAAGATGTATGAAAAAGGCACTCGAGCACTCAGCACACTTAAATCATATCGCCTTGTTTATAACCATCTTAGAAACTTCATCTCCTACAAATACAAGCGTAAGGATATCACTTTTAGAGAGCTTACAGAGGAGTTTATCAATGATTTTGATTATTACCTGAGAATAAATATCGGCATAGTCTTGACGTATATTTTGCCGCTTAAAAAGATGACTTCAATGGCAGTGGATCAAGAGTTGATATACAAAGACCCTTTTAGGAATTTCCACATTACAATGCAGGAGACTGATAGAGGCTATTTAGTCAGGGAAGAAATTGAGAAGCTCATCGCTTACGAGCCTAAGAATAAGCGTATTGAACTCACTCGTGATATGTTTGTTTTTAGTTGCTTTACAGGTTTTGCTTTCGTAGATGTACAACAGCTTAAAAAGACCCATATACAAACCTTTTTTGATGGGAATATGTGGATTATCAAACGCAGACAAAAGACTAATACTGCCTCTAATGTGCGTTTGTTAGAAGTCGCTCAAAATATTATCAAAAAGTATGAGGGACTGACTAAAGATGATTATTTATTTCCAAGAATCTGCAATGCTACCTGTAATACCCATTTGAAAACCATTATGGCTGATTGTGGGAGTGTAAAGCATAAACCTATATCTTTTCACTGGGCAAGACATACCTTTGGGACACTTTTTGTAACAGAAGGTATCCCATTGGAGAGTGTTAGCAAGATGATGGGACACAAAGATTTGCGTACTACCCAGATTTATGCCAAGATAACGAACAATAAAATCAGTAAGGATGTAGATCTAATCGTCCAGAAATTCGACCAATTCGCACAGATGACACAGCAAGTATAAATATTTATAGAACTTAATAGCTATTTTAAGCCATAGAGAGCATTTCTCTGTGGCTTTTTATTTTCTATGATATTAATTATAACAGTCTTATTTTTAGAAATAACCGCTTATAGAATTGCGCTCGCGAGAGCAAAGTTACCTACGTGTTTTGATTCGGCACAAGGTCAAGCCTTCGGTTGTACTAAAAAAATCTCCACCATTACTTCGCGCGGTCGCTGCGCTTCGCTTGTTTAGGTAGTATTTTTTCAGTCCAAACCTTGTGCCGCTAAAACCCTACGGTCGGCTTGCTCTCGTAAACGTCAAGTTCCATAAGCGGCTTTTTTTGCCAAAAAAAATATGCGGAGAGAGGGCATAGATAAGTACGTACCAACTAACGTATGTTCGTACGCACTTACGTACGTTAGTACGTTCATATGCTCGTTCGTAAGTACATACGTTCACACGCACGTATGTTAGTTCGTATGTACGTATATTAGTACGATTGTACATACATACATTCGCACACACTTACATACGTTGGTACGTACGAGCGTTCTAACGTTACAACGTTGTAACGTTAGAACAGATTAATATCTATAAATCAATAAGTTAATAAAACAAAAGACACTCAAAACACAATGTTTTGCAGCATAAAGCAAAAATCTTGTTTTTAGGGTAAAAATACCCTTCAAAATATGTAGATGAGTGCGCTGTGGCGCAGTTTGTAGGCTAACCTAAATATAGCCCGAAGGGCTATGTTTTACGATCACCCGATGGTAACAAGTTGTGTTTTGAGCAGCTTAAAACCTTTTCAGCTGCTCAAAACTACTTGTGTGCAAGGGAGCGCAGAATGTAGCACTCCGAAGTCGTAGGAAAAGGCTCTTAACGTTTATATTGTATCCCAATTCTTAAAGAAGAACTTAGTGGATTGGGAACTTTTGAAGTATTAAAAAGATAAGAAAAATCTAATTGAATGCTATTAAGGCTAAAGCCCGTGCCTATAGTTAGGTATTTGCGATAACCTTTAAGTTCACTTTCTGTGAAATAACCTGTGCGTAGGAAGAAAGTATTTTCAAAATTATACGATACTCCAAAGGATAGAGAAACCTCTTGGAGTTCCTCTGTAATACCACCTTGTGCATCTGTAAAAGAGCTAAATATGCCCTCTAAGAAAGTCTTATGCTGCTCACTTCTGTCCTTTTGAGGGGAGGGTACTAAGAGTTTATTCGCTTCAATGAGCAGTGATAAAGCATTGCTTTGATCAATATGTAAATGATAGCCACCTCCTATTCTTAGGTTAGTAGGAATGAAGAACTCTTGTCCGAGTTTATCGTATTTTACCTTTTGTCCTAAATTAGAGAGTTGAAACCCTAAAGTATAACTCCCGATATAATCACTGATAAGATGTTCTTTTGAGGTGTAATAACCACAGATGTCAAAGGCAATCCCATTGGCAACACTACGGTCATCGGTCGGGAGCTGTAAGGCAGAGCGTATGTAGCGGGCCGTAACCCCCATAGCAAAGTGCTCACTGAGCAGTAGGTTATAAGAAAGGTCAAAAGCAAACTCTGTGGGGCGGTAATTGCCCAAACTCAAGGTTTGATTGCCATAGTTCTGATTGAGCTCTACTTTTCCTACACTAAAATAAGTAAATGAGCAACCCAAAGCACTACGCCTATATTTTTTGTAATAAGTTATATTACCTAAGAAAATATCTTTGGCAATTGAGCTCAGATAAGGCGTGTAAGTAGCAGCTATGGCAGATGTGTTTTCTGCAAATAGATACTTAGATGAGTTCCACTTCTGAGAAAAAGCATCAGCTGAAGAAGCAACGCCTATATCCCCTATCCCAGAGGCGATAGGGTCGGTGGAAATAAGCAAAAAAGGAAAGGCAGTAGTAATAGCAGGACTCTCTTGAGAGAACCCTGCAGTGATATAGAGAATACATAGGGGTATAAAAATATACTTAATCATACCTTACCATTTTTTGTATATTTGTATTCCTTCAGATGTTTTTTTGTTTCCTGGTAGGGTATATCGCATTAAGATTTTATAATCCCCTTTTCTTATAGATTTAAAATCAGATCTTAGAAAATGATTTGCTCCATTCAGTTGTGATATTCCTCTATCTGACGCTAAGCTGACTATTTGATTTTCTATGTCTTTATAATCATTCATATAAGCAAAAGATATATCATATATGTATGGGAAAAACTCTAATACAAATGGTGTTATTGTATTATTTCGTACACTTGTAAGATAATAATTATCAATAGATATAGCTTTTTTAGGCACAAGCCCATATTCTTGCACATCGCGGTTTTTGATGGTAAATCTACCATCAATAGGCAACTGTGAGTAGAGTATTGGGTTTATATCTTCCCGGAAATAAGCATCGTCTAAGGTAGCTTCTACACTGATAAGGGCTTGATTTCCTGTGTAAGCGGTCTCTACTAAATCCATCTCTTCAAAAGGCTCACCTTTTTTAATCATATTTTTAAGAGATTTTACTCTTGGAGATATATTTTCAAATTGGTGATCATCTACCTTGACAGCTGCAATTTTCTCAGAAAAAGTTCTATGTTTGCTACTTGCAAAAGCATAGATCAGACGATTGATTTCTCCTTCTTTAGATAGCTCTTCAGCTTTGTTTTGAGCAATCTCATAATCATTGCCTTCTTGAGTTTCTTTAATATTGATGTTCTCTGGCTCTTGTTCTTTTTGTTGTGGCTCTTTCTTACCTTTCTGATAGCTTATAATACTCATTTGATAGGCTTGTGAGGTTTTAATCTCTGGCATTGTATAGCTAATTTCATTAGTGGTAGAATCGTAGACAAATGAGGTTTTTTGTGCTTTGTTGCTATCGCTCTGGGTAATGTGCACCTCTGTCTCCCAATTAGGAATATCAAATAGATAATCCTGACCGCGTTTGAGCTTGATATAGCCTTTATCATATTCCTCTTTGAAGAAATATTTTTGGTCTACCACAGGGTAAGCATACTCAATGTTCTGCAAAGGAATATGGTTAGGGGCATCGCCTGTGGTGAAGGTTCTTACTTCTATTTCCTTTACTATTTGTCCATTCTCCATTATAGGGCGGAAGATGCCATTTTCTTGTTTTTGAAAACTCACTTCTACCTTTGCTTTGTAAGATTTATTAGGAGGGAGTATGTCAGTAGACACAAAATTGGCACGGTCTTTAGCACGAGACCACTCTATACCCCCAGCAACTGCTTGTCCTTTATCATCGACTACCTCAAACTTTTCTAAGATGATTTTGTAGGTTGTCTTACCATTGTCATCAGGTATCACAATAGGCTCATTGACTTTCATTGAGAAGGTAGCTTGTGGAGTAGTAAATACATCTACCTTTTCGGAGTTGTTCTTAGGGCTTACATCAGTGATAATTTTCATTCCATCCATCACAGAGCTATTAGCAAATTCACATTGTTCTCCAAGAGTTACCTTAAAGTTAAAACGCCCTTTGATAAGTCCCCCCAAGATGTTCATATTCCCAGCTACATACCCACGCATCCAAAAAGGATTAGGAAGTTTTGCTTGCATCAACACTGCTGCTGAGCCTTGAATAATTGGCACTTTCATACGAACAAAAAGCAACTTGATGCGTACTCCTAACTCCCCTTGCAAGTAAGCATAAGACTGACCATTGGCATACCAACCATTGATACCAACTTGCTTACCTGTATTTTTACAAGCAGCTTCTCCATAATCCTTGAGCATTAGGTCAAATCCAACCCCTGCTTTAAAATTGGCATAGAAAATAAGGAATGCTAAATCACCTGTATCTATACTTAGGTTGGATCCGAATGCTATACCACCTGCATTAGCAAGGGTATTCTCATCACGCATATAGTTGAGTTCATTTATATCTCTACCAAGTATTTGTGCTACTTCTACAGGAGGTGGAGGTGAGCCTGGTAGTTGTGTGCCAGCCATAAAGTAAGAACCTGTTTTTAGTGAAATGCTCCCTACTCCTAATTTTATACCTGCTCTGTCATCAGGTGTCCCAATATAGAGATACCAATCTTTAGGGTCTTTGTGGAACACTGCCCAAGCAGCACGACCATTTTCCCCCAATCCAGCTATAAAACCACCATTGATATAAGTGTCCAAAGTACCGTGAGTACTGTTGTTTTCAATATCAAACTGAATTGCTGCTTTGAATTGTATCACAGCACTATTGTCATTTGAAGAAGGAACAGCCGTCTCTGCCATTGGTAAGAAACGCCTTTGGAAACTACTTTGGTTATCGGGGTTGGTCTCTAAACGCAAGAAAGCAGCTTTGCTCTCTAATGATTTATTGACTTTTGACACTAGATTAGAGACTTGGTCTAAGCCTGGTATCTCGGCTAACACATTTCCCTTGCCATAGATAGAAGCGTAATCCAAGCCCCCTCGCTGGTTAAAACGCATTTCAAAAGCAGCTTCTCCATTGAATACTTTATCAGAACCTATAGCAAAGCTCACTAAGGCTTTTAACCCTAAACCAGCTTTGGGGTCAGGCTCATAGGTAAGTCCTGTAGGAGAGAACTCAGAGGGAGAAGCAAAGTCGGCACGCCTCATTTTATAGTAAGCACCCCCACCAAAACCATTGATAAGATAGCCTGTGGAGAGTTTGGCACTCGCATCAAAATACCAATACCTAAACTCTTTTCTTCCAAAAATAGCTTTAGCTTTCACATCAAAACCTCCATTAACAGAAACTTGTAAATCCGCATTAAATCCATTGCCATAAACAGGATGATTCTCTAAAAGGTCTAACTGTCCCCTCATAGTAAACCCACTGAATTTGGTGTCTATTTTGATTGCTGATACATCCAAGCCTTTGAACTGCCATTGGGTGCGAGCACTTTCAGAAGAGAGTTCTCCCAAAATACCTACCTTAGCCTCAGCAGCAAACTCACTTTTGTCCATTAGGTTTAGGGCTAAGTCAAAGTAGAGATTTGCTTGCTTATCATTGGCTTTCACCTCAAAACGTTTGATGCTTACAGGGAAATTGCCAAAGGAGATGTCGCCTTTGTAGCTCATATTTCCTACTTGTATCATTGGAGATACAGTCTGCAAGGTTAGGTTCTCGAAGGTAATACCCTTAAAGTCTAGGGTTTTCTTAGCGAGTGTATTCGTTGTAGCGTCGTTGTGGCTTCTATTGGCGGCAAAGTCAATGCGTCCGTGTAGGTTGGCTTTCGGTAGGAAATGCCCTTCGGCTACGCGGAGTTCTACACTACTATTCTCAAAAAGTTGGGCTTTGGCTTTCCATATATCAAAGGCAATGGTGTCCTTGGTCTGCACTACGAGCTTATAGTCGCCTTCGGAAATCAGCCCTTCATAGTTTAGCCCTAACTTCTTACCGTTGTTTTCCTTTTGCATCTTGGTTACAGGCAGCACGATCTCACCTCTGAGTTGTGCTTTTACAAAGCGATTGGTTTCTATCTGCACCGATAGATAGTCTAAGGAGTACGCCCAGGCGTTTTCCTTGTCGGTAATTCCTTCATTGAGGGTAAATACATTTTCAGCGAAGAAGTCGCCTGAAAGCCCGTACTTATCGATGATCAAGCCTGATGCGCCTACCCGTACACGCTCGTTTTTAGCGGCTTTTTCTGAGGTTTTAAACTCCACAGGTAGTCCTATCTCAAACTTATCAACATAGATGCCTTTCCATAGGTCTTCTGAGGGGAGTAGTAGTCCTTTCTTTTGGTAGGAATTGGGGAACTTTACAGCATCATCGTTTTTGAGGTCACTCAGGTCAAGGACGGCGTCTTTTACCAAGAATTGGAAGTTGCCTTCGTAGTTCTGTCCGTTTTGCTTTTTTGCCAGCACAAAAGGCTCTAAGGAGACTTTTACCACTATGTCATTCCACGAGGCAGCTTCTATATTAAAAAGCCCACGTACGCGGTTGGGGGCACTCATCTGTCGCCCATTGGAAAGGGTTACCATAGTGCTTTCTTTTGCCTCATTGACTGTAGCATTTTCAAGGGGCAGAATAAGGTTACGAGAGAACTCTACAGCCCCTGAGAGTTTTAGTTTTTTGAAGCCATCGCAGTCTATCTCGACGTAAGTGAGGTCTTCAGTTTTTCCTGTGGACATATCAAAGCCGCCGTAAAGGCTGAGTTGCCAAGTGTCCTTATTGATGGGAATAGAGACATCCCCCAGCAGTGCGAGCTTTGCCTCTCCGATAATACCGCCTTGCTTGGAGAGTTTTATATTAGTTGCTCCGAAGAATAGTGATATGGGGCGACCATCATCTCCTTTTTGGGGTATATCCACCTTTGCAAATACTTCTACCTCAGTATATCCTTCGTGGAAAACAGCCTTGCTGATACCAATGGCATACGTAGCATTGTCGCCATCTCTGCGGGTTTTGATACCCACAGGTAGTGATGCCAGCTCCTTCATTGAGATGCGATTTGCCCAAAGTTCTTCCTTCTCAATGGTTTGCATAGTGCTAACGCCCTTTGCTTTTAGGGTGTCTATAGCCTTTGTGGGCTGGGAAAAGGCTACTACAGAGAGTAGAAAGAAGTATGTAAAAAGGTGGGTTTTCATAGGATTTTATATTGAATTATTTTTGCAAATATATGAATTATTCTTTTTCAAAGATGTGTAAACTATTATCTAAATAATGCAGATATATTCTATTTTGACATATTTTAAATTATTTAATTGAGGTGTCAAAGTATTTTCATATATTTGCACTCTGAAAATTAATGTATTATGGAATTATTCAAAGGACAAAGCCTCTTAGAGTTTACTGAACGCTTTAAAACAGACTTAGTAATAATGGAAAGAATTTCCCTACATTACACAAAGTAATACACCAAGTAAAATCTTGGATAAGAGGTATATATTCTTGGGTTTCAGAGTTTAATATAGACCGCTATTTAACTGAGTATAGTTTTAGAATCAATCGCTCACAGAGCAAAGAGACTATCTTTAACAGTTTAATAAAAAGAATGCTTGAAAGAGAACCTATTTTCCAACCTCTGTTAATATGCCATTAACTTGACACCTCAAAAATCTTATTCCTCTTTTTCATAAATATACAAACTTCCCCCACTATCTGATACAAACATCTTGTTCTCGTAAAATTCTATTTTTTCAACCATATAAGTGCCTAATAGGTCAATCCACATACGTTTTCCTGTTTGTGCGTCAAGGGCACTAATGGCATAGTACCCACCTTCTAAGCGCACACCGTGAAAGACATACCCCTCGTGAAATTTAGGAGAGTCCATAATAGCATTATACTCTTTACCTTGATATACAGCATTTTCAATACGAATAAACTTCAATAGTTTTCCTTTTTCAATATCTACCTCCATATAGTGGTAACCATAACAGCCATAAGCCTTGTCGCCTACAATAGATAACTCCATTAATCCTGCAGGAAGTTGTAGAGAATAAATAATATCACCTGTTTGTAGGTCTATCCGCAAAATAAACATCTGTGTTAGCACAATCACAGAATCTTTATAATGATAAACTTCTCTTATTTTTCCTTCTTCCTCTGTACCATCCCATTCAGTATACTGTGTCAATTTTGATAGGTCTTTTTGCCAAAGAAGAGTGAAATCTGTTTTTGAGTAATTGTAAATAAATGTTTCTTTTTTTGTAAGTATGTAGTCCTCTGTATTTAATTTTATAAAACCTTTTATTTCATTTTTACATTTTCCAACCTCTTTTCCTATTACTAAATCATATATACAGTTGTTATCTATTTCTGATAAATTATAATATAAATTATCATATATGTTTGGAGTATCAGAGGTAATATCAGATAATAAAACATCCAATATTATTGATTTGTTATCATCTAATTTTTGTATTCTTGTAAAATCTTCATCATAGGATGAATAGCATAGATTATCTCCAACAAGGCAAGATCGGTTTATCCAATTTTGTTTTGAAGTAAAAATGACTTCTTTTAGATGATTTTCAACTTTAATTTTGCCTTCAAGTGATTTTTGGACATATTTAACATATTTTTCATTTATATAAAAACTACTAATGCCTTTCTTTATTTCAATCTTTTTATACATAACTATTCTACTATTTCAAATATTTGGTTTGAGGTGTCAAAGTATTTTCATATATTTGCACTCTGAAAATTAATGTATTATGGAATTATTCAAAGGACAAAGCCTCTTAGAGTTTACTGAACGCTTTAAAACAGACTTAGTAATAATGGAAAGAATTTCCCTACATTACACAAAGTAATACACCAAGTAAAATCTTGGATAAGAGGTATATATTCTTGGGTTTCAGAGTTTAATATAGACCGCTATTTAGCTGAGTATAGTTTTAGAATCAATCGCTCACAGAGCAAAGAGACTATCTTTAACAGTTTAATAAAAAGAATGCTTGAAAGAGAACCTATTTTCCAACCTCTGTTAATATGCCATTAACTTGACACCTCAAAAATCTTATTCCTCTTTTTCATAAATATACAAACTTCCCCCACTATCTGATACAAACATCTTGTTCTCGTAAAATTCTATTTTTTCAACCATATAAGTGCCTAATAGGTCAATCCACATACGTTTTCCTGTTTGTGCGTCAAGGGCACTAATGGCATAGTACCCACCTTCTAAGCGCACACCGTGAAAGACATACCCCTCGTGAAATTTAGGAGAGTCCATAATAGCATTATACTCTTTACCTTGATATACAGCATTTTCAATACGCACAAAATTCAATAGTTTTCCTTTTTCAATATCTACCTCCATATAGTGGTAACCATAACAGCCATAAGCCTTGTCGCCTACAATAGATAACTCCATTAATCCTGCAGGAAGTTGTAGAGAATAAATAATATCACCTGTTTGTAGGTCTATCCGCAAAATAAACATCTGTGTTAGCACAATCACAGAATCTTGATATTCATATACTTCTCTTATTTTTCCTTTTTCCTCTGTACCATCCCATTCAGTATACTGTGTCTGTTCCGATAGGTCTTTTTGCCAAAGAAGAGTGAAATCTGTTTTTGAGTATACATATATATATATATATTATTGTTTGTAATAATGTAGTTATCTGTGCCTAGTTTAGGATAACCAATAATAGTTTTTTTAATTATTTTGACAATGTTTCCAGAAAGCAAATCGTATATATATACGTGATTATTATCACAATAATAATTTTTATTTTTCTTATAATAATTATCAACTAGATCATATAAGATTTCATCTATTTGATTTTTATTTTTTGATTTTAAATTAACCAAAAAGGTAGAATCTTCATCTCTTGAAATATAAATTAAATTGTCTCCATAGATACTATAATAATTTACTTTTTTTTCTTCTGAAATGAAGATAATCTCAGACTCATCCTCAATACTACAAACATATAATCTATATTCTTCTGATTTCAAAGTATAGCATAGGTACTTTGAAGTTAAATATAATCCTATTTTATCTTTATCAGTATTAATTTTTTTATACATAAATTATTCTACTATTTCAAATATTTGGTTTGAGGTGTCAAGGTATTTTCATATATTTGCACTCTGAAAATTAATGTATTATGGAATTATTCAAAGGACAAAGCCTCTTAGAGTTTACTGAACGCTTTAAAACAGACTTAGTAATAATGGAAAGAATTTTCCTACATTACACAAAGTAATACACCAAGTAAAATCTTGGATAAGAGGTATATATTCTTGGGTTTCAGAGTTTAATATAGACCGCTATTTAGCTGAGTATAGTTTTAGAATCAATCGCTCACAGAGCAAAGAGACTATCTTTAACAGTTTAATAAAAAGAATGCTTGAAAGAGAACCTATTTTCCAACCTCTGTTAATATGCCATTAACTTGACACCTCAAAATATTTAAATAATAAAAATCTTATTCCTCTTTTTCATAAATATGTAGGTAACCTCCTGTATCTGACACAAACATTTTATCCTCATAAAACTGAATTTCATCAGCTTTTTCATAAGTATCTACTTTGTGTATCCATTCATAATCTCCTGTTTCTGGATTAATAGCAATGATAAAGCTATCTCCAGCATCGTACACCAAGTACCATAAAAAACCATTGTGGTATACTACCCTATGCCCAGCAGGCCAGTAGCTCCTATCTCCATACTCAAAATCAGGTAAACGATCGTGAATCCATCCATAGCCACTCTCTTCTCCTGTATCTAAATTTATCTTATACAAAGAAAGGCTGGTACACACATAACCTATATTGCCAACAATCTCCATTGTGCGAGCATAACTATCTGTTTTCCAAATTAAAGAACCATCAACTTGTTTTAAGCAAACAGTGCCAAACGTAGTTACTACAATAAAAGTGTCTTTATAGGCATATATTTCTTGTATTTGTAATTGATTATTTTCACTGTCTTCCTCATTATTGAAAAAATCTCGCATCTCTTTTTGCCAAAGAAGAGTGAAATCTTTATATAAAAATAGAAAATCCTCTGTTGAGCAGATTAAATCATTTGATTCTGTAAATAACCTAATTGTCCCGCTTGTATCTTTTATTTTTCTAACAATTTGATAATTATCCAAACGGATTATATGTAACTCTAAACTAAAGTCCGTGATAAATTTCCTTATAATTATATACTTACTATTGGCTATATAATAATAAGTATTACTACAATTATAAAAAGAAGGTACTTTTGATAGCGTATCAACATTAACCCCTTTTAAATGCTCATCAACAACAAGATCATTTATAGCATATAATCCACCTCCATAGTTATCGCCCAACTTTGCAATCAGATGAAATGTATGTATATCGTAAACATACAAAGGACTACAATCATCCTCTAAAATAAATAGCTTATCTTTGTATATCTCAAAATAATGAGCTTTTATTCTCTTTCTTTTTGTGAACATAACTATTCAACTATTTCAAATATTTTATTGAAAACTTTATCATCTTCTAATTTCTTTAGAAGAAATTCAATTCTATTTCCTTTATTGATAAATTTTGCTTCATTTTTAAAGAGTTTTTTTACTTGATCTAACGAAATGTTTCCTAACTCCTCAATTGCTTTTCCATCAGCTTTCTTTAATGCTTGTAAAACCCCATTTTTCAAAGTTGTCATATCAGCTATATTAGCAGTTTTTCTGAAAATCCACTGTATATCGCCAAGATTATTCATTTTTTGTAGGTCTTTTAAGAATTGATTTTTGATAGTCTCAGGGTAGAATTTTCCCCAGTTTTTTAATTCCAAGTTCTTAATAAACCTCTGTCCTTTTTCAAAAAACTCTACTTGAATATCGTAAATACGCGTTAAATTATTTGATAAGTTACTAACCTCAAACTTCAACACTTTACCTTGGTCTAAAAGTTTTTCAGCATATTCTAACTGAAACTTACCTCCTGCAAACTTTTTACCATAAGTAGCCATATCTTCTACTACTTTGTCAAAACCAGGTACTTCTGCTAACTTCTCTAACTTTTTGGCATCAAATCCTTTAAGAAAGTTTTCAACATATTCAAGGGTTTTAGCATTGTACTTATTGCTACTTTTTAGACTTGATATGACAAAATAAATCTACACATCTTCTTTTTCATAAATATGTAGGTAACCTCCTGTATCTAACACAAACATTTTATCCTCATAAAACTGAATTTCATCAGCTTTTTCATAAGTATCTACTTTGTGTATCCATTCATAATCTCCTGTTTCTGGATTAATAGCAATGATAAAGCTATCTCCAGCATCGTACACCAAGTACCATAAAAAACCATTGTGGTATACTACCCTATGCCCAGCAGGCCAGTAGCTCCTATCTCCATACTCAAAATCAGGTAAACGATCGTGAATCCATCCATAGCCACTCTCTTCTCCTGTATCTAAATTTATCTTATACAAAGAAAGGCTGGTACACACATAACCTATATTGCCAACAATCTCCATTGTGCGAGCATAACTATCTGTTTTCCAAAACAGTGAACCATCAACTTGTTTTAAGCAAACAGTGCCAAACGTAGTTACTACAATAAAAGTGTTTTTATAGGCATATATTTCTTGTATTTGTAATTGATTATTTTCACTGTCTTCCTCATTATTGAAAAAATCTCGCATCTCTTTTTGCCAAAGAAGAGTGAAATCAGTTTTTATATATATGTATATATATGTTTGTAGGTATTTACCTGTAACGATATGATTATCTGTATTTAATTTGACAAATCCTTTTATTTCATTTTTACATTTTCCAACCTCTTTTCCTATTACTAAATCATATATACAGTTGTTATCTATTTCTGATAAATTGTAATATAAATAATAATATGTTTTACTTTCTATCTTAGTACACCAGTGCGGCTCATACCTACAATTTTGCAACTACTATTCTTTTTGAATGTACTAATCTTCAAGCCATTCATTTTTACCTTCTTTTTTTAATTTTATTACTTTAAAATAACCATCTTTTTGAAGTTGCCATTCTGTTTTGATAGTCATACCAAACCTTTTTTCAGTCCACTTAATAATATGATTTTTTTGTATTCTCGATTGTATAAAATAAGTATCTACTTTGTAATTGTAAACAAAATCTTCCCAAGTTTTTTCACAATCTCTCAAAGGATCTATCTCAAATACACTTACAAATGATTTGATATTCCCTTCCTTACTAAAAACAAAAACATCAATATATATCACATCTATCTGACATACCTTTGTTACAAAAGTATCATATTCTTCGGATAATTTTATATAGCCTAAAGGATATACCTTTGTTTCAAAATTTTCTTTATGCCTATAACTTCCAGCATTAGAAGGTGTTGTATCTAAGATGCCATAGGTGTTAACCCTATCTATAAGCTCACCATCAAGAGTGTAAAACTTTGCATATTCTTGAATCTTATTTCTTTCTTGGTCTGAAAAAATAATTTGGTTGTACAGCGTTTTAGGTAAAGTATCCTCTCTACTACCATAAAATTCTTTAGTAAAATCTGCTGGAAGTTTTATTTCTTTTTTAAAATAAGACTTGAAAGTTAGATACCTTTTGAGTCTTGCTTCCTCAGGGTTCTCTACCTGAGTAACTTCAGATGGCTCTGTTTGTTCTTCAACACTCTTTTGAGATGTCCTCTGTTCTTGGCAGCTTGATAAGCCTATAAAAGCAAGTATTACTAATATCTTTTTCATTGTTAATAATAATATGTTTTACTTTCTATCTTAGTACACCAGTGCGGCTCACACCTACAATTTTGCAACTACTATTCTTTTTGAATGTACTAATCTTCAAGCCATTCATTTTTACCTTCTTTTTTTAATTTGATTTCTTTGAGATAACCATCTTTTTGGAGCTGTAATTCTGTTTTAATAGTCATACCAAATCTTTTTTCAGTTCTCTTAATAATATAATTTTTTTGTATTCTTGATTGTATAAAGTAAGTATCTACTTTGTAATTGTAAACAAAATCTTCCCAAGTTTTTTCACAATCTCTAGAAGGTTCTATTTCAAATACACTTACAAATGACTTGATATTCCCTTCCTTACTAAAAACAAAAATATCAATGTATATTATATCTATCTCACATACCTTTGTTACAAAAGTATCATATTCTTCAGATAATTTTATATATCCAAGAGGATATAGCTTTCCATCGAACTTTTCTTTATGTGTATTACACCCTGCATCAATAAAAGTTGTATCTAAAATACCATAGGTGTCAACCCTATCTATAAGCTCACCATCAGGAGTGTAAAATTTTGCATATTCTTGAATATTATTTCTTTCTTGGTCAGAGAAAATAATTTGATTGTACAATGTTCTTGGCAAGGTATCCTCTCTATTTCCAAAAAATTCTTTGGTAAAATCAATAGGAGGTTTTAGTTCTTTTTTAAAATAAGATTTGAAAGTTAGATACCTTTTGAGTCTTGCTTCCTCAGGGTTCTCTACCTGAGTAACTTCAGATGGCTCTGTTTGTTCTTCAACACTCTTTTGAGATGTCCTCTGTTCTTGGCAGCTTGATAAACCTATAAAAGCAAGTATTACTAATATCTTTTTCATTGTTAATAATATGTTTTACTTTCTATCTTAGTACACCAGTGCGGCTCACACCTACAATTTTGCAACTACTATTCTTTTTGAATGTACTAATCTTCAAGCCATTCATTTTTACCTTCTTTTTTTAATTTTATTACTTTAAAATAACCATCTTTTTGAAGTTGCCATTCTGTTTTGATAGTCATACCAAATCTTTTTTCAGTCCTCTTAATGATATGATTTTTTTGTATTTGTGATTGAAAAAAAAAGGTATCTACCTTATAATTGTAAACAAACTCTTCCCAAGTTTTTTCACAGCTCCTAAAAGGTTCCATTTCAAATATGCTTACAAACGATTTGATATGACCTTCTTTGTCAAATACAAAAATATCGATGTATATCAGATCTATATGACTTGTTTTCATTACAAAAGTATCATATTCTTCTGCTAATTCTATATATCCAAGAGGATATAGCTTAGGCTGAAATATTTCTTTATGTCTATGGCACCCTGCATTAGAAGGAATAGTATCTAAAATGCCATAGGTATCAGACCAATCTATCAACTCACCATCTGGCGCATAGAACTTTGCATATTCTCGAACGTTATTTTTTTCTTGGTCATAAAAAATAATTTGGTTATATAGATACTTGGGTAAGGTATCCTCCTTATTTGCTAAAACCTCTTTGGTGAAATCAGCAGGGAGCTTTATCTCTTTTTTAAAATATGATTTGAAAGTTAGATACCTTTTAAACCTTGCATTAGTTGAATCTTCTTCCGAAGTGGGTTTAGTTCCCTCTGTTTGTTTTTCAATCTTTTTTTGAGAGGTTGTCTGTCCTTGACAGCTTGATAAGCTTATAAAAGCAAGTATTACTAATATCTTTTTCATTGTTAATAATAAGATGTTTTAACTTTCTATCCTGTACACCACTGCGGCTCACACCTACGATTTTGCAACTACTATTCTTTTTGAATGTACTAATCTTCAAGCCATTCATTTTTACCTTCTTTTTTTAATTTGATTTCTTTGAGATAACCATCTTTTTGGAGCTGTAATTCTGTTTTGATAGTCATACCAAATCTTTTTTCAGTTCTCTTAATAATATAATTTTTTTGTATTCGCGATTGTATAAAATAAGTATCTACTTTGTAATTGTAAACAAAATCTTCCCAAGTTTTTTCACAATCTCTAGAAGGTTCTATTTCAAATACACTTACAAATGACTTGATATTCCCTTCCTTACTAAAAACAAAAATATCAATGTATATTATATCTATCTCACATACCTTTGTTACAAAAGTATCATATTCTTCGGATAATTTTATATACCCAAGAGGATATAGTTTTGTTTGAAATTTTTCTTTATGTGTATTACACCCTCCATTAAAAAAAGTTGTATCTAAAATACCATAGGTATTAACCCTATCTATAAGCTCACCATCAGGAGTATAAAACTTTGCGTACTCTTGAATATTATTTTTTTCTTGGTCAAAGAAAATAATTTGATTGTACAATGTTCTGGGCAAAGTATCCTCTCTATTTCCAAAAATTTCTTTGGTAAAATCAACAGGAGGTTTTAGTTCTTTTTTAAAATAAGACTTGAAAGTTAGATACCTTTTGAGTCTTGCTTCCTCAGGGTTCTCTACCCGAGTAACTTCAGAGTACTCTATTTGTTTTTCAATCTTTTTTTGAGAGGTTGTCTGTCCTTGACAGCTCCATAAACTTATAAAAGTAAGTGCTATTAATAATGTTTTTTTCATCTTTAAATTATTTTTTAGTTTTAGAATATATTTCATAACCTTTTAAAATTATTTCATTTTCCTCTAAATCTTCCCATTTCCAAAGATTATTATCTCCTTTGTTATCATTACTCTTTTTATCATTCCGATAATCGTCTTTACCTTTTTTATATTTAGCAGTAGCTCCTCCTTTAGAGAAGTCAACAACTTTACCATAAGGATCATCAACAATAAGCCCTTTATCTGTAATAGCTTGTAGCCTTACAATATGTCCAAAGGCTGAAAGAATCACAGCATCACCTTTTGCTAAGTGAGGTTTTAAAAGATTTGTTATTTCTTCTTTTTGAAATACTTTATTATGTCCTTTATATTCATAAATAGCTATATTAAATAGATTTAAAATCTTTTCTCTTGTTAAGCCTAATCCTCTATGACCAAGTTTTTTAGTTTCTTTAATACATTCTAAATAATCTTCCATCTGTTCATATTGGTTACATTCTTCAGGACAATCTTTGCAAGGTTTAGTAATCCCTAAGTAATACAAACCCATTGCTTGAGAAGTTAAATTACACATTATATCCCCTGCAGGAGCTCCTTCTTTCAACCAAGGATTATTAGCTGCATCTTGTTTTGTTGCTAAAGATTCATTATTTCTTTGACTATAGTAAGGTACTTTTTCTTGTAGTTTTAGATATAATTCAGATTTTTGCAAACTATCTGTTACCTTTTCTATTTGTTCTCGCGAAGAACTTATCTCTTCAGGTGTAAATTCTTCTTTTTTATCAAGAAACTCTTTCGCTATGTCATAATTTGTAGGGATAAACTCATCTGCTAATTTTCCTAACAACCAGTCTCTAACTTGCACATAGTTTCGCTTAGTTTTGGGATATACTTTTTGATATAATTTAAACAATTCCTTAAAAAGACGTTGATTATTATTTTCATTCCCATAAAATAAGTTTTTGTCGTCTAATTTTTCTATTAATCTTTTTATCAAATCATTATCTTTTTTTAGGGCAGGTAAGAAAATCTTTGCGTCTTTTTCACTCGTTGTTTGTAATAGGTCAAGAATTAAGTCTTCTTCATTTTCTTTAGAACTAAAATCAAGTACTTTTTTAATGATAGAAAGCCTATTCATAGGAGTTATCTTATCTCCCATACATAAAACCATTTCTTTTAAATTAGAGATTTCTACTTTTGAGAAATCATTTTTATCTTTTATTTTACTCCACAAAGTTTCAAAGCGTTTTTCATAAGTTTTTTTCACTGACTGAACATCATTAGGTTTTATTTTTGTTAGGAGGTCTTCTATAGTTTTCTTACTTTCTGATTTGATTGTTAATCCAACAAAGTTAACATAATATATTGTAATATCTTTAGTTATTCTTGTAGCGTCTTTGGAGAAAGTGTGTTCTTTTTTGGTATATGCTTTATAGGAAACAAGATTAATTTTCTCTTTATGATCAATAATTATTGTATAGTCATTTTCTCTAAAAGTTCCTGACTTATGAAAATGGTACATAGGAATTTCTTTTTCATCATTTAATCCTGCACATATCATTCTATTAATAATTTTTTCTATATACTCTTTATCACTATACTCTCCCTCACTTTGTCCTTGAAAAGCGTATAACTTCACTTTAGGGTCGTTGATAGCCTTCCACTCTGGGTAAGAGAAAGCAACCCCAGAGGAATAATCCATTAAGAGGGCTGTTTTTCCTTTGTCGGCTGTGTGTTTGAATGGATGTGAGAGGGCAAAGATGCCGTGCCCAAGTTCGTGGGCTATGGTATGGACAATGCTGTTAGTGTTCTGAGAATCAGTAGGGGTGATAAACCCAAACTGCCCATTGATACGCATATACCCCTCTTGGAAAGAAGTACTTAGCACATCGGTTACGAATACATAATACTGCTGGTTATCGATGTTGTTTGCCTTTTTGTAGTCTGCAATGATGGCGTTTTGCTCAGGGCTATAGGTAGAAAGGTCGCCAAAGGCATTTTCAGAAGGCAGCTTGCCCTCTTTTAGGTGGCTACTGATGTCGAATACACTTCCTTTGGCAATGTCCAAATCCACCGCAATAGGCGTGTAAATCTCCTTAATACGACTGATAAGCTCCTCAGAGAGTTTTACGCTGACAGAGGTAGGCACCAGCGTTACCTTTACAGTTCTCGGGGTGATATGCACCAAGTTAAACACCCCTGCTACCTTGTACTTTTTACCTTGCTTAATAGTTGCCTGTACCTGTTCAACGGCAAAACTCTGTAAGCCTTTAAGCTGCAAGATATAGTTATTGCCATCGCGTTTAGCCTCTATTTTAGTGCCATTGTTGGTTTTAAAGAACAGACTATCAATGTTTACCTCCTTTCCTTGGGCACTTACCTTAGCGATAAAAGGCTCCGTAGCTCCGAAAGCTACAGCCTTATAAGGCACAGGCTTACCCTCTATTTTCTCATAAGGTTTTTCGGCTTTGGTAGGCTTATCAAAAGCGTATTTGGAGTTAGGCGCATTTTCAAAAGTTACCTTTATCCCTTTGGCAGTAATGGAAGTAGCCTCCCCACTCTTATTGACCCCATCGGTATTTTCTTTGGTAGGTTTGCCACCTTGAGCTAAAATCTGTGGTTCGGAGATTTCTCCCTTTTGATTTATATAATGTACCTTGCCTGTGCTATCGGTAATTACGGTGTCTTTCCCACCAGGAAATACCTCACGGCGCCCATCTTTACCAACAGCTATCAACTCTCCTTTTTCATTGGTCTCTACACGCTCAATCTCAAAAGATACGGTAAGGGTTTTCTGGCTTCTTTTGCCTTCCCCTGTGAGATTCTCAGCAAAATTGACATCCCCCCACTTCTTATCATAATCAGCTTCCACCACGCCGCCGATAAGCTGATGGCTGCTGTTAATTTGCACGTTGTTAAAGCTCACCGCCAGTTTAGCATTGGCAAGGAAAGGCACTTCCACATAGCCCTTGCCTGTAAAGACGCCATTGTCTCCCGACACCTCTAACACCTTTACCGTGAAGTCATTAGCAGTAAAGGTCTCATTCACCACAAGACTTGCCAAAGGCTTGCGGTCGGTGATTTTGATTTCAGGAGCTGCCCCGCAGTTGATGCCATTATCGGCTGCCGTAGGGGATTTCTTTACCTCAAAACGCATAATCGCACCGTAAGTATAGCTGGGCTTAACCCCATATTTAGGCAGTTCACACGAGGCTCCTACACGTGCCTCATAAGTCTCACCCCCCTCTAAGTCAGTGAGATAAGCCTCTGTACCTTTAGTATTAGTGTCAAACCACTCAGCACCCACTACATTGGCTTTGCGATACTGAATGTGGTACTGCCTATGAGCACTATCCCCTTGCCACTGCAACCTTATGCGAGCAGGACTTTCCTCAGTGACGACAAGCCCCCAAGGTGCCTTACAATCAGAGGCATACACAAAACTATGCACCTCGCTATAACCATCGTTCTTGAAAACGCTATTCTGCACCAATCCCGCCGTAGATACCGCTCGCACACGCCAACCATAGCGATGCCCAGGGATAAGGTTGGGCTTCGACAAATCGTAGAGCAGAGTGGTCATCCTCAAATCACTCTCTTTGAGCACTTTCCTGCTCACCTCAAAGGCAAAACGAGGGTCGAGCGAAGGGTCGAGTAGCTCGCACAGTTCAAACTCATAAGTTACATTGGTTGCATTCAGGTGGCGAGGCGTCCAGCTAAAGATGATATTTGGGAAGTTACCCACCGCCACTCGCTCGTTGTCGGTAGGGAGATTGAGCTGCGGAGGGTCGTTGAGCATCAGGTAGATAGTAGCACATTGGCTGCCTGAGAGCCATTTTCCGCTCTGCACATCGCGCACCCTCCAACAGAAGGAATACACCCCATCGGGTAGTGGCTGGGCATACTGCTGCATGCTTAAACCTTGCAGATTTTCAGGCTTAAAATAAGGAGCTAAATCACTCTGCGAGAGGCTTGTAATCTCCCCCCCGCTGATGCGCAACGTCCGCACATTAAGGATGGGTAAACTCTGTGCTTTTAGCCCATTACCTTTAATCTCTAAGTGTAGCTGTACAGACCTGTTTTGTATGTTAAGGTCAGTAGTGATGAGTTGTAACTGCATTCTACCTCCTAACGGATTGGCATAATCAGCGAGCTTACTGCTATAAGGTGCATTTACCGTAGGCACTACCTGTACAGGATAGAGTTGTGCCCTGACAGTGAGTGCTATCAGTGTAAATAAGAGTAATATGTAATATTGTATGAGCTTCATAGCGATTAGAAATTGTAGCTATAATTGAAATTTAGGGTGAGATCTCTATTGTTCCCTTGGCTTGTATCGCGCCACATTTGCACGGCATAGAGGGAAAAATTGTGTTTTTCAAGTAAGGTATAACCAGCATTACATTTGATACCCCATACACGATTGTTTTTGTTATTATCTTCGGTTTGGTTGTATAAACCACCAAGGCTACTGCTGAGTTTATCTTCAAAAAACTTTTTAGCGATAGCCACTGAGCTACCATAAATATTACTATGAAGAGCACCAGCGTCATTACGGGTATAGTTCACAGAAGTGTTCAGTGTTATAGCAATCGGAAAGGCAATACTATGGCTGAGGTTAACATTTTGTACTGTGTTCGCCTGTCCTTTACGAATAATGCCCCCTTGCTCATTTGCCTGCCCTGCAATAGAATAATTTAGGTTGATATTCTGATTGTTTTCCTTGCCAAAGATGTAGTTGGCATTGAGGTTACCCATCTGTGAGAGCTGTCGGTAACTTAGCGTATCGGCGGGGTTCATATTGGGGTGGTTGATGTAATCAAATTGATTGAGGCGGCGATTGGTAGTAGTGGAAAAATTAGAGTAAGAGCCGCTAAATGTAAGCTGTTCAGAAGCTTTAAAGGTAGCATTAACATTCCCTACCAAGCGTACAGAGGTTTGGTTTTTCTGCTCTTTGAGGTTATCGCGTTGGTAACCTATTTGAGAAGCCACCGTAAGGCGATCGCCAAAGAAAGGGCGTGCAAAGGTAAAGCCGATGTTCTCTAAATCGTTGTTGAAGTACATAGCCCCAAGGGTTTGATAAGTAGGGTCTACATTCTCGTAGACAATGCCCAAGGCTGTTTTGCCAATCTGGTAATTGAGTCGTACATTCAGGGCTTTATTGAGGCTTTGCGAGGCTGTGGCGGCGATGCTGTCGCTTACCTGTGCAGGGATGTGGTCTTTGAGCCAAGAGAAGGCATATTCTATCTCCCAAGAGAGGTTGGTGATGAGCTGTGCCTCGAATTTGATACTGGTAACGATATTGGATTTTGGAAGTAGGGTAGTAGGATTTTTCAGTGAAGAAGCTTCGTCTTTGGCATAGAATCCAATGGTCTCTATCTTGTATTTTTCCTGTTCAAAGCGTATTTTTCCGCCCCCTCCCCAGCGGCGATACACAGGGATTTGTCCTGTGGTGGAATCAGCTTCTACGGCTTTGAGTAATCGACCACCCATCGCGTAGAATTTAAAAAGCCCTGGGGGCGTAAGCTCTATCCCACCCCCGCGGAAAGGATGCCCACCCAAGGTATAGGGCGAATAGGAAAGGGAATGATCGCCGATGTAGAGTTTTACCCATTTGTATTTAGGTGCAATTGATAGGCGGTTAAAGTCAAAAGGCACTTTATACGTAAAAGCATCGCCCTGATTGGTAATGGAGTAGCTCAGGGGCATTGAGAAGGTCATAAAGCTGAAATTCAGCGTGCCTGTAAGCATATAAGTGAAGGGGTTAGGGTTCTGTTCTGAACTTGTGTGAAAATACATAGTATCAGCATTGACCCCCCCAGAGACACGGAATTTGCGGTCTTTGGCGATATTCTCTAAATCCAACTCCTGTGCATAGGCATTTAAGATAGAAAATAAGAGTATGATGTAATATATCCACTGCTTCATTGCTTTTTTTGTACTTTAATATCACACAGAATATAGGATTTCTCAGTGCCCTCATCTACGAATTGTTTTATCTTAATAGCTCCTTTGCGGTTGTCAGCGGTTTTGAATAAGACAATACGCGGCAGTGAGCTGTTAAAGGGCTGTGCCCCTATTGGAGAGTGGGTAATACTTAATGATTGCAGTGGTATGTCGTTTTGCATTGTGTCAAAATCGGTTTCAGAGAACAGCTCTTGGGTGTTTATAAACACTGTGTTTTTAGCTCCAGTAATAGGGTTAAAAGCATAGGAAACACTTTCAGTAGGGGAGATAAATTTATTATAAGAAAACGTATTGCTTTGCCCAAAGAAGACAATGTCAATGAATGGAGCTACCGCAGCGGTTACCTCTGAGGAGAGAAAACCTCGGCGCAATAAGGTGCTGTAAAAAGCTGGGATATGTTGTGTGTTATGACTGTAGTTAATACCTAATTTGATGTCTTTTAGGTGATAAATACCTGTATTAGGGTAAATAGTGATTGTCTTCTCAAGCTTTTTACTCATTTTGCCATTAGAAGCAGTCAGGCTTATTTTAAAAGTACCTGCATTGTTAAAGGTAACTGTAGGGGTTGTCGCAGTTGAAGTTTCAGGAGAGCCTCCTTCAAAAATCCACTGGTAAGCAATGGCACTTTGGGTGGTATTACTCAAGGTGATTTTTACAGATGCTTGGTAATCGTAATCCTCGTGAGCTACCTCCCAGCTAAAAGAAGGTGCTACATAAGGAAGCACTTCAATGGTATCTGTTTTAGTCAAGGTTTCAAAACCATTATATACCGTAAGGGTAACTGTATGAATTCCAGGTTCTGTAAATGTAATTTTAGGAGGTATCTTTCCCTCAAAAGAAGAGGGGGTTCCACCATTAAAAGTCCATTGATAGGTTAGGCCCTCACCAGTGGTATTGTTTGAAAATTCAGCTGTTACAGGCGGATAATGGCTATCAATCACTGTCTTGCTAAAACTGATACCAATGGCATCTTTGATTTGTATTTGCTGCTCAGTGGTAGTTTGTTCTCCTAACTGGTTGGTGGCAGTGAGCTTTATGGTGTAAGCACCGTGTTTACTGTAAAAAATTTCAGGAGGAGTACGCAACTTAGAGGTTGCAGGTTGTCCCCCTTCAAATTCCCATAAAAAATGTTCGCCGCCTTCTGTTTTGTTAGTAAATTGAAGATACACAGGTACAGACTCATCATTATTCTTAAAAGTATAAGAGAATTGAGGTGTTAAAGGTGGTATTTCACTCTCTTTATAACACGATAAGCAAACTATCCATAATAATAAGATTACTATGGATATTAGATGAAGTCTTTTTAAGTATGTTATCATAGAAATTTTGCTTAGTTGATGATTAACTTTTTGCTCATTCGTTGGTAAGTGGTTTCCACTACAATGATATAAGTACCTCCTGCTAATTTCTCTTGGAAGTTTATAGTATGTTCTTTTGATTTCTGGCTACTCTGCTGCTTGATTAGTTGCCCCGCCATATTGTAAAGGCGTAATTTTACAGTGCTTTCTTTCTCTAACTTTACTCGTACAGTGAAGTTACCATCATTAGGATTAGGAGTAATGACAAACTCACGAACAAAACTCTGGTTAGGATTGTGTTCTCTACTTTGTCCATCACCCTCTTCTACAATGATTTTTTTGTAGAAGTTGGCAAAGCAGTCTTTCTGGGTCTGTCTGATACCAAGGTTATACTCACCTACCTTAGGGAAGACAACGGTGATATAGTCGTCATTTTGAGCTTTTATTTCCACTCCCTCTGGAACGAGCCACTGGGTGGTCTCACCTTTGGGTTTGCTGACATTAACCAATACTACTTCTTCTCCAACGTATGCTTGTGTAGATAGGAAAAATTCAGAGGCAATATCCATATCAGCCATTGTAACGGTGATTTCATCAGTAGCGGTACAACCTTTGGAGGTAGTTACTTCTACGCGATAGCTACCACCCTCAGTGATAAGAAGCTCTGGAGTATTGCTTATTAAAGTATTATTGTGATACCAGCGGTATTGAGCAGCATTGTCATCAATTTTAATGTTTAAAGAGAGTCTTTGCCCCTTGCAAAGGGTTCGGTTGCCTCCTAAGTTGATGGTAAATGCTTCTGGGTTTGTGACGTTAAAACTCTTTTGGTAGTTACAGCCCTGTGCATCGGTAACGGTAAGCTCATAAGTACCGTGTGTAAGTCCACTAATATTTGGAGTAGTCGCTCCTGTATTCCAATGGTAAGTGTAAGGCGGTGTTCCTCCTGTGATGGTAGTTTCTATGGTAGCATTGCTGCCATTGTGGCAAATAAGCGGAGTGATGGTCTCTGTGATAGAGGCTTTATTAGGCTGCGCTATATTTATACTCCCTTGCACTTGGCAGCGTTTGGCATCGGTAACTATTACCAAATAGGCAGTAGCTTGTAGGTTCTCTATGGTTTGTAGGTTTGAACCTTTAGCTCCGTTAGACCAATCATAAAAGTAAGGAGGAGTACCACCCGAAGGGCGTGCTATTGCCTTGCCATCATTACCTTTGCAAGTGGCATCTTGTTTATCAATAGTCAATGTGAGACGTTCAGGCTGACGAAGATAGTAGGTTACATCTTGTTTTTCTTTAAGCATGTTGTTCTCATACCTACCTATCACAATACCATTAGCATCTTCAATATTTACAGCATACTCTCCTTCAGAAAGCTTTTTGATAGTAGAGGTATTGACATCAGTATAAACCCTCCAAACGTCATTGTGATCTTTCTTTTTCCAAGTATATTTGTAGGGTAACCCTATTTTAAAAGGTACACCTCCTGTAGCCTTTACATAAAGAATGCCATCCTGAGCTTCATCGCGGATATTGTCTACATTACTGTCAGTTTCGTTGCCAAATTGGTTTGTAGAGTTACAAGAGATAGGTTGAACGAGCTGGATTTCGGCCTTAAGAGGATCAGGTTGTCCCAAGGAGATAGTTGTATTAGTGATAGTACAGTTGTGTTTATCAGTAACTAATAGATGGTAAGTACCTGCAGAAATGTTCTCTAAAACAGCATAATCTCTGCCATTTTCTAATGTGGAATAAGCATTTTTAATTATTTGATTTTGTGCATTTTTCCAGATAGTTTTATATTTCCAGAGTATAATTCTATTTAAAGGAGTTCCTCCCGCTAACTCTACTACAATCTTACCATTTTTAGCACTATGATAGGTGGGTTGTTGTGTTTTTCGTGTGTCTAAAACGGCTTGAGGTTGTGGAGGATTAGAAAGGGTAATGGTCAGGACTTCACTATCTTCTGAGTATAGTTTACCATTGCATTCGTTGACATCTTTAACTCTAATTTTATATTCTCCAGCAGTTAGGTTCTTTAAACTATGGTGATCATCTTCATTAAAAGGAACCCAAGAATCATTGTTTACTTTTATTTGTTTATTTCCTGTGCCTCCTGAGGCTCCTATGATGATATAACCATCATTTCCTTTGTAGCAACTAGGGTCAATTCTAGCCCAATCTATAAAGTTCAATTGATCAGGATCTTGTACATTAAGTACAAAAGGGTGATCCCTAAAAGCATAAGAAGAATAGACGTCTCCCTCTCCAGATATTGTAATTGAGTGTATACCCTTTCTTAAGCCTTTGAAAATATACACATTATTAGCATCTAATTTGAATTCCTTTTCATCCTTATTAGGGATAGACTTTGTTCTTCCATCAGGATATTTAATAGTAACTTCAAGTTTTTCCCCTGATTTTAATCCCCTGTTGAATTGTAAAGGGTAGTCAATAGAACCCCCTGGACATTTTGTACTGATAGTTCCTTGCGAAATTACATCAGGAGTAGAAGCTAATATTTTGAATCTTATAGGATTCGAGCGATAAGTACCTCCACAAGCAGATTTTGCCCTAAACCATATATAATTTCCAATGACAGTTTTAGGTAAAAAATCACTTAGTTTTATACTGGGAAAAGCCGTGCTTTTAAAAGTGTTAGGTAGATTTTTCTCTGTCCAATCTCTTTCTGATGGAATGTTCTCCATTATAGCATATTCATACCGATATGTATCTTCTGGGAAATGAGTAGAACTTTTTTCTAACTTAATACTACACTGAGTATCATAACCAATAGTATTTTCTTGAAAACTATCAAATTTTATTATTGGATAAGTTTCGTAGTTAATAACAACAGTATTTTTTATGGTTCCTTTAGAACTCTCCCTTCTAATAATATCATTTTTACAAATATTTCTGATAGGTTCAGAGTGTTTTATTCCTGTAGAATAACCATTACAAGAAAAGAAATCAGCCCATGCTTCCTGATGAGTAAATGAATAAAAATAAATAGAACCTATAGGACTACTATATTTCTTTTCTATATTTTTTTCAGAAAAATTATACCCTCCATTTTCCCTTATAAGATGTTCCTCTCCATTCTTAAGAATCACCTTTAATTCCATTTTGTTATTATCTCCACATAGAATATATTCTCTTTCTACATCAAATTTGAAGTAATTAATTTTTAATACATATTCTTGAGCATTTAAATGAATAATAAAAAGCAGACTCATAATGAGTATTAGGTTCTGATACTTTTTCATATATTTTAAGAATTACTAAATCTACCCATATTTATTGTTTTACTCTATCATAAAAATAGATAGTTTTATATCCATTTATATTTTCTAATTTAAATCTATTTTCATTTATTATAGTTATTTTGACCTTTTTTCTGCTCTATCTTCAATAAGAATTTTTACATAGAAAAAAACCTCATCAAATCTCCAATTGAAATTAATTGATATCTCATCTTCTTTCTGATTTCTATTGCATTTTTCGCCTTTGTAAAATTTAATTAGACCACTATTGTTTTTCATAAACTCCCAAATTCTACAATTACAATTTTGTTACCATTTTTGTCTAATATAGCTTTTGCAACAGTCCACTTCCCAATCAATTTCTTCTCCATCTCGTTTTGTTGTGGCGTAGGGTCATTTTTATCCTTACTACCACAGGCAGCTACCATAAATGCGCTTAAAAACATTGTCATTACTGACATTAAAATCATCTTTTTCATCTCTATAAATTATTTGTAAGTTATTAATGTCGCAAAGGTATGAAATATTCTTGAAATAATTACTATTTTCACAACAAATATTGTATATAAATTTCTTTTACAGTTGTATGTATCTGAAAATCAAATATTAATAATTGTGTAATGTGGGTAATTTTAGTATTTAACACTTACTTTTTCGCTTTTTACAGGGAATTGTCCACTAATAGAAGGCATCAAAATATACTCATAGTCATTATTAGGGGCTATGTCTTTATCAATTACAGAGGTAGTTGCGCCACTGAGAACTTTCCATAAAGAGGGTTTTGCACCTTTTTTGTTCTTATAGATGTGCAGCTCGGTTATCTTATGTGAAGGTTCATATTTCCATACCAAAGTAATGTGTTTATCACTCCTATCAGCAAGAGCTTCTGCGCTTCTGAGGGCTTTTATAGTGGTAGATTTCACTACTGTAAGTGTGAGCATTGAAAATTCTGTTGTTGACTTTAGCCCAGATAGGTCTTCAGCTTGGATAAGATATTGATAGGTTTGCCCATTTTCAGCTGTCTCATCAGTAAATTCAGTGGTCGGTTTGGTAAAAGTTTTAAGGATTTTCCAAGTCCCATCTTTATCTTTGCGCAGTAGTAGATGTTGCTTAACATCTTCATTAGAGCTGTTTACCCAAAAGAGTTTTACCCCTTTATCAGTCATTTCGTAGTTCTTAAAAATAGGGGCAGTAGGTGGATTTTTGTCTGGTTTTACAATCTCTAATATATCCGAGATATCAGAGCGGTTATAGCGGCGGTCTTCTGCCAATACGCGGTAATACACCTTGGGATTTGATATAGAAAAGCTCACTGTATCACGTGCTTCATTCGTAAGTATTAAATCGTTAAAAACATCTGTAAACTCCTCATTTTTAGTGTTGGCACGCAGTAGGCGATAACCTGCTAAGTCGGCCTCAGTATTGGCTTTCCATTTGAGAACTACATACCCCAAACTATCTATCTTGCCCTCTAATCCTGTAGGTTTTTTAGGAGGAATAGTGTCAGAGGGCTGAACGAGTACACTTTGAGATAGATGTGACTTCCCTTGTTTATCTACAGCTGATATTTTAAAGTAATTTGATGGTTTTAGGTTCTTATAAGTCAACTTTCTTGTGTTTATAGCTATTTTAAGCACCACTGTGCGGTAGCTTTTGTCGTTTTCACTATGTAAAAGTTCAAAATGAGTGCAATTTTTCTCTTCTTCTTTGGGATATTCCCATTCAATACTCACCTTATCACCTTTTAAGAAGTGATAATCCAATATTTTTGGAGTTGCTTGTGCTACAGGTATTCCTTTTACAGTAATAGCTTTGCTGGGAGGTCCTTTCTCTCCAAAAGCATCAATACCATAAATGCGAAAGTAATAAGTTTGCTCATTGTTCTCTAAAGGAGCTGTAAAGAACTGCTGCTTACTGTTGTGCTGTGCATCAGAATTAAGATCTACAATTGGGGTTTCAGTAACAGAAGAGAAGGTCTTTCCATCAGTAGAGCATTCAATATTATAGGAAGTGTAAGTATTTTTAAGCCATTCTATTCCCCAGCTAAAAAGTACTTTTTTATCAGCTGGAAGTGCATAAAAATCGGTAATAGTAGACAATGGTTCTCTATCACTTAAGCCAATCATTGTTGCTGCTGATGCAACCTCTGGCATATCAATGGCTTCTACTTGGTAGATATAGCTCTCATCTGGCTTAACCTCAGTATCTTCATAGCCCCATCCTGCCATTTTAGCTCCCGAAAAAGACATATCAGCAGCAAAAAGTGCAAAAGTATGTCGCTGTGAGAGTTCCTCTGCTATATTCATTATGCGAGAGAGTTCATTGCTCTTGTTTTCTTCTACTTCAAACGATTCCCCATAAAGAGATTGTGCAATGATGACAGCATAGCTATCTTTCTGAACAACCTCCATCCACTGTTCTAAAGGTAATGGTTTTAGTATTGCAATACTTTGCTTGGGAGCATCTTCAATTAGTACACCATTTTTCTTGATGAGTATTTTGTTTAGTCTAAAACCTTTGCTATTTGTTTTTTGCCATTCAATAGGAGTAGTAACCGCCCATCGCAATAGAATCTTGTTATCTTTTACACGAGCTTTTATCATTATAGAGGGTGCTACCTCTTGTCCGTAGGAGGCTATGGTAAGAAAAAACAAACATATTTTGAAGAAACTAAGATTTATTCTTGACATTGTGATATAACAATTTGTTGGCAAAAATAAGAAAAAATGATTGATAAGATATGAAAAAAATGACAAAATATTTCAGTTGAAATTGCAAGCTGTTGAAAATCAGTTTGTTTCAAGTTTTTTTATCAATAGATATGGATAATTACTATCACACTTTTCATAAGGCTAAATGAGAGATAAAGACATTACTTTTATTGATAAGCTCAAAGAAAAATACAACAAGTATGTAAGAGAATTGTTCAAGTAGTAAGACTTTTTGGATAGGCAAATCCGCGCTATTTTGTGGACGCCTCTGCACTCACACGGAGATTTCTATAAACCTCCGTGATGTGAGTGCGGTAGCGACCGCAAAATTAGTTTTTTTTTGCCAATTGAAAAAATATTTGTACCTTCGCACCGTGAGTTAATCACAGAAATAAACGCAAAGAGGTGAATTAAGTTCCGTAGCTAATTCGTTACCTATCAAGTTTTTACAAAATAAAATTAATTGTAAGTGAGGATGTTAGGAAAATACTTTATTCTTTTTTCTCAAACACAAATTACTAATTTTCGGGAACTTTTATTTTATTGAACAGCTTCTTCATAAAAAACAGAATGTATGATTTATTACAAAATATCTATTTTCATCATTTTATCTCTTGCTTTAAAATGTACAATGGGGAAAGGCGATAATACCCCAAAGAATAGTATAAGTAATTCAACTCTTATTGAAGGGGTAAATACTTCAGAATCATTCATAAAGAACATTGAGTTAAAACAATACAAATACAAAGGCACCTATATTGAAGATTTAAAATTAGATACTTTTCAAAAAAAGGATTTTCGCTTGGAGTTTTTCAATTTTTTAAAAGAACAAGATTTTGAAAAAGAAGAATATGCTCAAGTTTTTTTCATAAAACTATTGTTAGTTCGCATTGAACAGAAAGATGAAGCTATTTTATATGATATTTTGAATCATATTTTTAAAGATGATTCATTAGGTCATTATTTAGAAGATTATAATGTATATTTATACCAACTTTTCTTATATAAACCTCATTTTTTCATTAAAAATGCCTATAAATATGGCGATTCTTCAATAATTAATTACATCAATCATTCTTTGCCAAACGCTTTGCTCACAGACGAAAAAACTATCAAAAGCGATATGGGTGAAATCCTAAAAGAGAATGACAACCAGCTTTTGATAAGTGAACAACAAGTCGACCTTTTTTCATTAGCAGCATTAAAGGATAAAATCAAGAAACAGAGTGTCATAGAAGTTTTTTATACCCCTTCGTTTAAAACAGGATGGAAAGAAAAAACGGCTGTTTATTACAATATTTACAATTGTATTAACGAAGAAATTTTAACATCCTTAACCGTAGAAGAAAGAAAATATTTTGAAGAAAATTTTTATCCAATGTTTCAGGATTATATTGTAAAAAACAAATAAAAAGAAGTCTGTCCTACCGCGGATAAAATGTTAAATATCCTTTTTTTCTTGCTTTGTAAAAAACTAATTACTAACTTTGTAGCGAAATTTTAAACCTAATCTGTTATGAAGTTATTCTTTCCTCTTATACTAAGTACCCTTACTGCTTTAGCAGGAATAATCATCAAAATAGATTATAGAGAGTATAGTGCTATTGGTAACATTTTGCTAATTTTAAGCACTATATGTTTCTACTACTTTGTTTATCTTCTTGTTAAGAAAATTAAATAGTTTTAGTAATAGTACCCAAACTAAATTTTGTAGCGAAATTTTAAAACCTTCATAATATGAAAAAATCCATACATTATATATTGCTCACTATAGCCATTATATCATTTATTCCTATTTATATGAATGTTTTTGCTGAATACCAACTCAATAAATGGTTAATAGCATTGTCATACACAGTGTTAGTTGGTAATATTTTTGTTATTGGCTATTTTGTCGGCAATAGAGAAAAGCGTTAACTCACTTCAATCTCAATTTTTAATCTTAATACCTTATTTATTATGAAACCTTTTTTAAGAAAGGATGTAAAAAGCGTCTTATTTGTGTTAGCAACCATCGGATTTTTTGTAGAAATAGCCTTTCTATGTTTTGCAAATTTAAATGGTAGAGATGTATTAAGCAATAGCCTTACAGCATTGGTATGTTTGCTTTCAGCTATTTCTATAGGTTTTGTTTTACAAAAAGAAAGACAACAAGAATAACATTTGTACATCACAAACTTTTTTACCCCTATGAATCCCCAAAAACCAATTCTCATTATCACAATGCTGTTGCTCGCTTTGGGCAATACCATTTATGCTGTTATAGAATACCTTTACAATCAAGGAAAAATTGCTCCCATTTTATCAGGAGTCTTATTCGTTATTCTTTTCTCAAAATTGTATTTCGATACTAAAAGGAAAGAAAATAATACCCAAAGCTAAATTTTGTTGTATTTTTTAATTTTTACAATGACTCTAAAAACAAAAGATAAGTAGCTTTCTCATCTCATTTGTGTTGTATAGCTATCTCATTCTGAAAAAAATATCGAGTTTTTCTTGCTTCGTAAAAAAAGAATTTCTATCTTTGTTGCGAATTATTAATACCTTTATAATATGAAACCAAAAAATATAAACATAACTAAAACAGTATTTATAGCTGTCCTAATGTGGTTTTTTTTCTATAATGCTTTCTATGCTTTGGGGCAATTTATAGGAAACCTCACTAAGTAATTTATAAATCACTTGGATTATGGATAAGTTTACACAAAAACTTTACAATGCCCATCTCTTTATATTAAAAAACAAATGGTTAAGCCTTGCCGCCGTTTGTTTATCAGCTTTCTTTATCTATAAATTTGGAAAAGCTACAGGAGAATTTATCTACTACCTAACACACTAACATATAATTATAAACCATTTCTGTAACAAATTTTAAAACTATACTCTATGGAAAAATCAGTATTAAAGCGAAGTTTTCATATAACTATGGGGCTCTTTGTTGCTTATTTACTTATTAGCGTTATTGAGTACCCACAAGATTTTGTAAATGGCTTTTTAGGTAAATAAAAAACAACCTCTTAAATTATTATTTTATGTGGATACTTGCAATATTTTCTGCTGTATGTTTAATCTATTCTTTACGCAATAAAAACAAAGAAAAAAAATTAGTATTTTCTGTTGTTTTCACAATAATTATGCTCTTTGTAATAGGCTACCAATTGGGAAAAGACAGAGTTAAAATAGACAATGCCAGCACTGAAATGACTCTAAAACAATAAAGTTTTACAGTTTAAATCATTACACTTTGTTAAAATCCCTAACACGACAAGCGTTAAGGGCTTTGACAAGGTATGTAGTGTAATTTTGAGACTTCATATTTCAATTCTATTCCTATTCTTTTTTAACTTCCACTCTTGCATTCTAATAATCTGCGCACTTGCCTCTTTTTTAATAGATTCCTTTGTCCTTTAAAATATTATTTATAATTTTGCGGGAAATTTGTACTAATGAAAGAAACTACCGAAATTACCCTCAATAAATCACAACTCCCTTCTTGGCTGGCAACATTCAGCGCTACCCAAAAACCTCAGCATATTATCATTACACTACCCGAAGAGGAACACTGGCTCAAAAAAGACCTCAAACCGCTTGCTTCGTTTGCAAAACAGTACAGCCAGCAACAAGCAAAATCGGTGGTGGTGGTGCAACGCGCTTTGGCTCTCGAAGATTTTGAACTCAGCCTGCACATCGCCCCTACCCTACAAGAAGCCTACGACCTTATTGAACTTGACGAAATAGAACGCGACTTATGGAAGTAACTATCTTAGGTTGCCACAGTGCGACCCCTCGCTCTAATGCCCGCCCCTCGGCTCAACTGCTCGAAATGCGCGGTCATCTGTTCCTCATCGATTGTGGAGAGGCTACCCAAATCGCTCTCCGCAATGCCAATGCTAAATTCTCCCGTATCAAGCACATCTTCATATCTCACCTCCACGGCGACCATTTCTATGGACTTTTTGGACTTATTTCTACTTTCCAACTCCTTGGTCGTGAAGCCGAAATGCATATCTACGGACCTAAAGGCATCAAAGAAGCGGTGCTACTCGTGCTCAAACTCGGTGGGGCTTACACGCCTTTCCCTTTGTATTTTCACGAACTATCTTCTAAAAATTCTGAACTCTTATACGAAGATGACAAAGTGCTAGTGCGCACTATTCCGTTGCAACACCGCGTCTATACCAATGGTTTCCTATTTCAAGAAAAAGAAGGTGAACGCCGCCTGAATATGGATGCTATCGCCCAATACCCCGAGATTGAAGTATGTGATTATCAGAATATCAAAAACGGAAAAGACATCATTTTAGAAAATGGTAAAACTATTGCTAATACTGAACTCACTTTCGAGCCTCATCGTCCGCAAAGTTATGCCTATTGCAGCGACACCGTTTATTTAGAAGATTTGGCAACCGAAATACGAGGAACAAGAGTGATTTATCACGAATCTACTTTCTTGAAAATCAATGAAGAACTCGCTGCTAAAACAATGCACGCTACTGCCTACCAAGCAGGGCTTGTCGCCAAAAATGCTCAGTCCGAAGCGCTTATTTTAGGGCACTACTCTTCTCGCTACCCCGATGTAAATATGTTTAAACAAGAAGCCCAAGAGGTTTTTAAGAATGTTTTTTTAGCTGAAGACGGAAAAAAGTTTGTCTTTGAGAATTAGTATTGGCACTGTTTTTGAGGAAATTGCCAACTGAAAAACTAATAATCAACAACAGCAAATGAAAACCTTTTTTTTTAGCCTTTTGGCAAGTGTCTTCACTTTAGGATGCGCTAACGGAACCGCTACTAACCAACAAGTTTCAACTAACAACAAGAACCTCAACAACGAGATGAAAGAACAAAATTACTCCAATAAGAATACTACCGATATTTATTTTGCAGGAGGCTGCTTTTGGGGCACTGAACACTTTTTCAAGCAAATACGCGGAGTACTCGCTACCGAAGTAGGTTATGCCAATGGCAACCTCTCGCAAGCGCCCAGCTACCGCCAAGTGTGCGTGGGCGATACAGGTTTTGCCGAAACGGTGAAAGTTACCTACGATCCTCAACTCATCAACCTGAACCAACTACTCGACCTCTATTTCAAAATCATCGACCCTACGTCCCTCAACAAACAGGGCAACGACCACGGCACTCAGTACCGCACGGGTATCTACTACATAAATGAAGCCGAAAAACCTCTTATCGAGAAAGCTATTGCCATAGTGGCAAAACAATACTCCCAACCCATAGTGGTAGAGGTACTTCCGCTAAAAAATTTCTACAAAGCCGAAGAATATCACCAAGATTATTTAGACAAAAATCCGCAAGGATATTGCCATATTTCACCCGCTTTGTTTGAGTTGGCTCGCCAAGCAAATCCCGCTCCTGCCGAGAAGACTTTCAAAAAAGCTTCTAAAGCCGACCTACGCAAGCAGCTCACCCCCGAACAATACGCTGTAACCCAAGAAAGCGCCACCGAGCGTCCGTTTGCTAATGCTTATTACGATGAGTTCCGCGAAGGTATTTACGTGGATATCACCACTGGTGAACCGCTTTTTGTCTCTACCGATAAGTTTGAATCAGGATGTGGATGGCCAAGTTTCTCTAAACCTATTGACAACAAGCTCATCGCTGAAAAAACGGATACTTCTCACAATATGACCCGTACCGAAGTGCGCAGCAAATTAGGCGATGCTCACTTAGGGCACGTGTTCAACGACGGACCTAAAGATAAAGGCGGCTTGCGTTACTGCATCAATAGTGCATCGTTGCGCTTTATCCCTAAAGAAGATATGAAAAAAGAAGGTTATAGCCAATATCTTCCTTTATTAGACACTAAAAATACCCAAAATACTAAAACTACTAAGAAAAATAAGAAGAAATAAACACTGATGAAGAAATTTTTATCATTTATAGGACTCCTTTTTTGCGCCATAGCCTGCAAAAACACTTCGGCTCCTGCAACAGGACAGATTATCGCTCAGCAAGAGATTACAAACCAAATCTACTTTGCTGCCAAACCTATTGTATCGGCTCACCGCGGTGGCGGCGGGGAAGGTCTCAAAGGATACCCCGAAAACTGTTTGGAAAGCATTCAGTATCTTTCTTCTAAGGGAGTGCACAGTTTTGAAATTGATATTTTTGAAAGTGCCGATGGCGATTTGCTTTTGATGCACGACAACAATTTGGGTCGTACTGCAACGGGCAAAGGTGAAGTTTCGGCTATGCCTACCGCCGATTTGCTCAAAGAAAATCTAAAAGATGAATTTGGCAATGTAACTCAGTTTAAAATCCCTTATCTAAAAGATGTATTAGCGTGGTGTAAAGCCAATCACGGATACCTAATGCTCGATTTCAAAAAAGGAATTTCTTACCAAAAAGTAGTAGATTTAGTACGTGCTGAAGGTATGGAAGCCCAAGTGGTGCTCATCAGCTATAACACCGAGCAAGCCAAAGCGCTCTACAAAGTGGCTCCAGAGATGTTGCTCTCGGTAAGTGTGCGTAACAACGATGAATTAGAACGCATATTGCAAACGGGTATCCCCAAAGAAAAATTGGTAGCTTTCACGGGTATCAAAGTAGCTCCCGATGCGCTCTACCAACGTTTGAACGAACTGAAAATCCCTGCTATTTTGGGTACTTTAGGAAACTTAGACAAACGTGCGGCAGCTAAAGGTGACCATCTTTACAAAGAATGGGCGCAAAAAGGTATTCAAATTTTCTCTACCGATAGACCTCTTTCCCTTTCATTTTAAACTTCGGGCAAGTACTGCCAATAACGCTTAGGCATATTCCTGAGCTGGTACTTGCTGTTCTTGCGTTCGGCTATGTTGATGTGCTGGAAATAAGTTTTCCAAAGCATTTCATAGCCGTCGGACAGGGAGGTGGATAGCTTCCCAAATTGTTTATCGACAGGAGTAAAGGGAAAGACTTCTTTTAAATTGTAAGCAAAACCATAAGCGCGTTGCGGGTCATAGAGTACCCACTGCTGGTCAGAAAATCTATTTTTGAAGTGAGGAACTACCAAAGCCAGCACATCGTACTCAGGAACTATTTTGGCAAAATATAAATCGCCTACCTTCTCAAAACGCACAAACTCTTTCATACGGTGTACTTCTCTGCCTACACTTTTGGCAGCCTTTTGTATGGCAGCAATAGCTGTGTTTCCATAGTTTTCAAGCACTTGTTCTTCAGGATATTGTATCATCAACCGGATAGCGGCTAACAGATTGTTTTCCATTCCCTCTTCTTCCGATAGGAAAGCCCTCAACACCACTGCTTTTCCTTCTTTTCCCCAACATTGTTCTATTTTGTTCAGCACGCGTTCAGCTTTAGCTGCATCGGTGTATACAGTTATTGCTTCCTCAAACAGCGAGGGAGCAAATAGGTGTTGGGCAACGATAGCAACTTCCTCATAACGGTATTCAAAAACTACAAAAACCGCTGTGAGGAAGCCTTCAAAAGTACTATCGTATACTAAAATCTTCAAAATTAAGGCGCTACTTTTAGTAAATTAGTCCTATATTCAGCTATTTGGTGATAATTATTGCTAATTGCCCATTCAAAAATCTCTTTTCGTTGGGTTTCAGTTATAGCTTTATATATTTTTTCACACTCAGCTTCAGGAAGTAATAAAATATACTTAATGATGCGTGTATTGAAAGCAAAACGCTCGCTTTTCATCAGTTCAATAAGATCAGTAGGAGTTTCGATAGCAAAATAATTGAAGTGATTTTCAATTTTAGGGTCTATATCCTTATTGGTAAGTTCAGCATAGTACAAGAAAAAGAAATCGCCTTGTACGTTGTATTGTTTAAGAATGCGGTTCACGGTGTGCTCGTGGCTACCGGTGATTTTGATATCGTCTATCAGCAAGCAGCATTTCCCTTCAATAAAAGTGCGATCAATGTAATAAGTATCATTGGCAATGAGGTTTACGCGTTGTTCGTAGCTCATATTGCCATAATCCTGCACGTAGGTTTGATTGCGGTGTATTTTGGCAGTTACGCAAGATTTGCGGTCGTGCTGAAAAAGAAAGTAGTTCAGTTCTTTCTTAAAATAATGACACAGATAGTCGGATGCAGTAGGGATTGCGTAATACGGACTTGGCAAAAGCACAATTTCATCTTGTGCTAAAATAAAATCACTGTGTTGGGCGATAAACCCTGCAAAGAGTTCTTTGCCAAATTGTTCGGCAACAGCTGTGTCGCCAAATTTAAATCTACTGTAGGCGGCTTCGCTAAAAGTACAAGCCTCAGCGCTCTCTATAGAGTGCAGACTAAAACGTTTATTCATTTAATTTAAATAAGAGTTAAGAGATAAGAAAGGCGCACAAACCTGCATTGGTAGCACCTTGTATATCGGCGATAAGGTTGTCGCCTATGTGTATCCATTGAGTTTTTTCAACGGGGCGCAAGGCGTTAGTAAGTTCATAAGCCTTTTGGAAAATCGCGGGGTTAGGTTTGGCAATTCCCTCTTCATCAGAATAGAGTTCAAACGAAAAATAGGACGCTAATCCGTAGTACGCCAATACCTTATGCAAGGTCTTCCCCTTAATGAAAGCCGTATTACTCAACAGACTTATAGTTTTGCCTTGCGATTGAATTTTGGCGAAAAGCTCATCTATTTTAGGGTCTAACAACTGAGGCATATAATGCAAAAAAAGTGTTTCCTGTTCTGCAAAACACGCTTCCCAATCAATCTTTTCATCTATGGGAACATTCAACAGCGTGAGTACTCTCTCAAAAAGCACTTGCTGAGGGATGTGCAGCCCCGTGCGTTCACTTTCGGCATTAGCTTGCAAATCTACCGTACGTATGGCTTTGTGCACCTCTTCTAAAGGTGCTGTAATGCTAAAATAGCGGCGCAACCATCGGTCTCGTTCTTCTTTGAAAGCAGGGTGAGAGCGGATGATTGTGAGCCACATATCAAATGAAAAGTGCTGGTATTTCTGTAGGTCGATAGTAGTCATTATTGGGGGAGTTCGGGCATTCGTTCGTGGTAAGCTGGTGAAGAAAGTGTTTTGAGAAAAGCTACCAAGGCTTCTTTTTCCTTTCTACTGAGGTTCAAAGGCTGCAATAGGCGGTCGGTAGTAGGGAAAAGTGTATCTTTCTTTTGGTTTTCGCGAGGTTCAGGGCGTGGCATTCCTATGTTGTACATCTCCACAATCCCCTCAAGGTCGGGCATAAAGCCATTGTGCATATAAGGGGCAGTGCGTGCCACCTCTCTAAGCGATGGCGTTCTAAAACTCCCCACATCTTCTTTCTTTTTAGAGTGTTTGTATTTGCCTAAATCCTCGTACATACGTCCGTAATAGGAAAGCCCTACATTGTGAAACTGGTTATCGGAGAACAGAGGGGTATTGTGACAATTGATGCAGCGTGCTTTGGTGCGGAAAAGGTGTAAGCCTACAACTTCCTCATCGGTGAAGCGTTTTTTATCCCCACTGATAAAGCGGTCGAATTTGCTCTTGCCACTCACAATAGTGCGTTCATAAGTAGCGATAGCTTGGGTAATACGCTCAATAGTTATCTTATCGTCGCCAAAAGCTTTCACAAAGTAAGATTTGTAGCCTTTAATTTTGCGAATGCGTTTTACGGATAAATCTTGGGTAGAGTGCATTTCCACGGGGTCGGTCATAGGACCTAAAGCTTGAGCTTCTAAAGTAGCAGCCCTACCGTCCCAGAAAAAAGAAGTGTAATAGCCCGTGTTGAGAATAGTCATTGCGTTGCGTACCCCTGCACGGCGATTATGTCCAAACGACACACTGCGACCATCACCCCAACCCAATTGCGAATCGTGACAAGAGGCGCAGGATATTTGTGCTGAACGCGACAAATGGGGGTCAAAAAAAAGCAGTTTGCCCAATGTTTTTTTATCTTCGGAGAAAGGATTATCAGCGGGAAAAGGCATTGGAGGTAAAGAGCCTATATCTTGAAAACCAGCTACAAGAGTACTGTCTAAGGTAGGAGCTTCCCATTTTGTAGGGTCGCCAGAACTATACATCGTTCGCAGTTGAGCGATATATTCGGGGTCTGTGAAGATATCATCTTTATGGCGCAGTGTAAAAGCCAAAAGACCTAAAATACCAAGTATGATAAGAGGGAATTTCTTCATAGAGAAATGTTATTTCAAAAAACTATCTCTCCAATACGGAATGCGATAACCAAAATCGGTTTTAAGTTTCGTTTTGTCTAATACTGAATAGGAAGGACGCGTTACTTTGCTAGGAAACTCCGCTGAAGTACAAGGTAATACCTCACAAGCATTGCCTGAGGCAGCTACAATAGCTACCGCAAAATCATACCACGAGCATACTCCTTCATTAGAAAAATGATACACTTCTCGTTTACCTCGATACCAAGCATTTTCTATAGCTTGCACTATAAAATTGGCTAAATCGGCAGCATTAGTAGGTGTTCCCACTTGGTCGGCTACTACTTTTAATTGAGGGCGTTCACTGCTAAGTCGCTGGATTGTTTTTACAAAGTTATTGCCAAAACGAAGAGAGTAAAGCCAAGAAGTACGGATGATAAGATGTTCAATACCACTATTTTGAATAGCTTGTTCACCTGCTAATTTGGTACGACCATACACGCCAAGAGGTTGAGTAGCATCGGTTTCACGATAGGGCGTGTTTTTAGTACCTCCAAATACATAATCGGTAGAAATATGGATAAGGGGTAACTGAAATTCCTTGCATACGCTCGCCAGATGCGCAACAGCGGTGTGATTGATAGCTTGGGCTGTAGCACAATCGTCTTCGGCTTTGTCCACATTCGTATAAGCAGCGCAATTCACGATAAGGTCAATAGCGTGTTGTTGAACAAAAGCACGAATAGCTTGGGCATCTGTAATGTCCAAGCTGTCGGCATCGCTAAAATAATAATTGCTTATACGGTGTGTGTTGTTTTGTATTTCGGAGCCTAACTGACCGTTAGCTCCTGTTACTAACACATTCATTAGTAACTAAAGCTAAACGCATTACTACTTACTTGTGAAGTTGCAGCGTATTTGTTGTACATTCTATTCACGTCACCTCTGTATTTATCAGGTACGTTGTTGCCGTAGCTATTGTACAACTCTACAAATCTTTCTTTTAAATCAGGAGTAACTTCAGTATTGAAGTTTTCCATATACAAAATTTGTTCGATTAGTTTTACAAATTCTTCCATAGTTTTATAACTTTTTATTAAAATGATTTTTCTACTGTTTTGCGAGGGCAAAGGTATGAAGAAAATGCAAAACAGCAATGAAATAGTTATCAATTAAAATCAACAGGTTATTAACAGAGTTATCAACAGGTTGAAAGTTAGGAAATAGGAGTCAGTGAATAGAGTTAGAGAGGAAAGAATATGGCATTTTTAAACGGATTGGGAAATTTTCACTATAATGAATTGAATGGAGAGCTCATTTTGCCATTAATTTACTGATTGACAAATTGGGAAATTGACAAATTATATCTATCTTTGCCCCCTGAAACATTTATAAAAAAACACTAAATAAAAATGGGAATTTTTGATAAACGCGAGAACTACAAACCTTTTGAATATCCAGAGGTTATGGAGTTTGTAAACGCTATGCACAAATCGTTCTGGGTGCATTCTGAAGTAGAATTTACAGCCGATATTCAGGATTTTAAATCTAATTTATCGACCGTAGAACAAGAAGCCGTAAAGCGTGCCTTATTAGGTATTGCACAGGTAGAAGTATCGGTAAAAACCTTTTGGGGAGACCTCTACGACCTTTTCCCAAAACCTGAATTTAACGGACTTGGCGCTACCTTTGCCGAGTGTGAGTTCCGCCACAGCGAAGCCTACGCACGCTTATTGGAGGTATTGGGTTACAACAACGAGTTTGAAAACCTTCTTGAAGTGCCTATCTTCAAAGAGCGCAACAACATACTAAAAGAATACCTCGCTAAAAACCGCGAGAATGCTATGGAGCGCATCCTTTTCTTCACCCTTATTATAGAGAATGCCTCTTTGTTCAGTCAGTTTGCTACTATTTTGTCGTTCACACGTTTCAAAGGTTATTTGAAAAATGTAGCCAACATCATCGCTTGGACTTCTATTGATGAGCAATTGCACGCCAATGCTGGTATTTATATCCTCAAAAAAATATTTGAAGAACGCCCCGAAATGAAAACCATTGCCGAGCACGAAGCTACTAATTTTATCCGCAACTACATTCTTTTGGAAGACAAGATGCTCGACTGGATTTTTGAACAAGGCGAGTTAGAATTCTTCAGCAAAAAAGACCTCGCTAACTATATGCGTTACCGTCTTGACGACTCGCTTACCCAACTCGGTTTAGACAAGCCTTTCAACATCAGTGGTGATGAGGCTAAACCTATGATGTGGTTTGAAGAAGAGGTATTTAGCAACGAACTCGACGATTTCTTTGCCAAACGTCCTACTGCCTATACCAAACACGACAAGAGCATCACCGAAAACGATTTGTTTTAAGGATTTAGGTATTAGGGGATAGGTGTCAGATATCAGAAGATATTGAAAAATCAATTTCTCTCATTCAAGAAATTGGAAAAATCATCAACTCTTTGCAAAAACATCTAATCCTTAAACTCTAAACCCTATTCCCTAAATCCTACCCCCTAATATCTATGATAAAACGCTGTATACAATTAGCTTATAATGGACTTGGCACTACATATCCTAATCCTTTGGTAGGTTGTGTGATAGTGCACGATGGCAAAATCATCGGTGAGGGTTGGCACCAAAAAGCAGGTGAACCTCACGCCGAGGTGCGTGCTATTGCCTCGGTGAAAGACAAATCACTACTGGCAGAGAGTACGCTCTATGTGAGTTTGGAGCCTTGCAATCATTATGGCAAAACACCTCCTTGTGCCGATTTGATTATCACACACCGCATTCCCCGTGTGGTCATTGGCACTACCGACCCCTTTGCTAAAGTGGCTGGTCGTGGTATTGAAAAACTGCGCGATGCAGGCTGTGAAGTAACAGTGGGGGTGATGGAAAAAGAATGTAGGGAACTCAACAAACGATTTTTTACTTTTCACGAGAAAAAACGCCCTTATATCTTCCTCAAATGGGCAGAAACCGCGGACGGTTTTATCGCTCCTGCTCATAAAGATACGCTTGCCCCTGTGTGGATTACCGATGTTTATACACGCCAAGAAGTACACAAAATGCGCAGTGAAGAACAGGCTATATTAGTAGGCGTGGGCACTGTATTAGCCGACAATCCTTCACTCGACACCCGCGATTGGTATGGCAAAAATCCGCTACGGGTAATTATCGACCCTCACTTGCGCTCTCCTAAAGAGTTTAAAGTGTGGAACGACTTGCAACCAACGCTTTTCATAACTAACAAGGAAAAAGTAAGTGATAAAAACTATGGGGTACAAACAGAAATAATAGGCATCGACTTCACCCACAATGTACCTCAACAAATCTGTGACCTGCTCTACCAGCGCAACATCCAAAGTCTTATCGTAGAAGGAGGCGCATACACCCTGCAACAATTTATCAATGCAGGTTTATACGACGAAATGCGTATTTACAAAAGTGAAGTGAGTTTTGGCAAAGGTGTGAAAGCCCCACAAATCAGCTAATTTACAAATTAATAAAATATACAATGGAAAACAACAGACAAAAGAAAATAGCAGGCATTATTCAAGAAGAATTAGCCAAAGTGTTGCAGCAATCCATACGTGATGCTGGGCAACAAAATTTACTCGTTTCGGTAACTAAAGTAAATGTAACTGTAGATTTATCGGTAGCTAAAGTATACCTCAGCGTATTCCCAGAGGCAAAGGCTGCCGAGGTGCTCAAAGGGGTAACTTCTAACGCCCCCCTTATCAAACACGAACTCTCACAAATCACCAAACACCAATTCCGCCGTATGCCAGAGTTATTCTTCTATATAGATGACTCATTGCAATACATCGAGGGCATTGAACAATCACTCAAAGAAGAAGAAAACCCTATTGAAAACCGTGATTTGCTCTACAAGAGAAAAATGACATAATCCTTGGGGGAAGCTATGAGGGAGAAATTGCAACAACTCATTGAAAAGTTTGTAGGGAAAGAAGCTTTTTCTTCACAAACTACCCTTAATAAAGAGCTGCATATTGAGGGTGATGATGCTGAGGATTTGTTGGTCGCGTTCAGTGAGGCTTTTGAGGTAGACATCAGCGACTTCCCTTTTGATGATTATTTTTATAGTGAATCAAAGGTTCCATACCTTTGGTTTATAAAGTTTTTGGGCTTAGGAAAGGAAAAGAAGCCTTTTTACATATATCAGTTAGAAGCAGCTATCAAAACCAAGAGATTACTATGAATAAAATATGCTTTTAGAACGATTATTACAAGAACAAATATCTCATATCTACCACCGCACTCAAATAGATTTTTGCTATACAATCAAGATGAGTACAAAGCAGTAATGGAATATTTCAGAGTAGTATAGACACTTTTCTAAATGAGTTAATTTAGCTATTTGCCAATTAGCAAATTATTGCTACCTTTGCCCCAATTATTACTCATACCCTAGCTGTGAGCCCTTGCTGGCTTTACTTGTTACCTGTTACCTAAAAAATGTCTCCCATTCTCTACATAGCAAGGCGCTATATGTTCGCCAAAAGTTCACAGAACGTTATCAACATTATCAATAGGGTTACTGCCTTTGTAGTGGTGCTGGGTGGCGCTGCCCTATTTATCGTGCTCGCAGGATTTGCCGGACTTAAAGAATTTACCCTCTCCTTCTCCTCTACCTTCGACCCCGACCTGAAAATTTTCCCAAAAACGGGCAAATACCTATCGATTACCAAACAAGACACTCTAAACTTACGCCAACTCTCCTCTGTTGCTCACTTCACTAAAGTATTAGAAGAACAGGTATTCCTCACTCATAACCAAAAGAACCACATTGCCTATATCAAAGGGGTAGACACTGAGTATCCATTGGTAAATGCAGTGGATAGCATCCTCGTATTAGGCAATTGGGATCTCACTCCCCCCAGTGTAATTGTAGGAGGTACTATTTTCAACAACTTAGGCTTGAATCTCGCCGATGGCTCTTCTCCCTTACAAATTGTTGTCCCCAAAGCTGGTAAAGGCAGTATCCTGAATGACCCTATGCCTTACCGACAAGCCTTTTCGGTTGTGCAAGGTATCTACCAACTTACTGAAGATTTAGATAAGAAATACGTATTTTCATCCTTAGAAGAGGCGCAATTTTTGTTGGGTGCAAACAAAAATCAAGTATCGGCTATAGAAGTGAAATTAGCGCCTAATGCGAACGAAAAAGAAGTAATCAAGCAACTTCCCCAACTTTTTCACGAGCCTATAGTGGTAAAAAACCGCGTACAGCTAAACGATGCGCTTTACCGTATGCTCAACACCGAAAACATAGCGGTATATCTCATCTTTATTTTGGTGCTCATTATTGCACTTTTCAATCTTGTAGGGGCAATTATTATGATGATTTTGGATAAAAAGGAAGATTTGCAAACGCTCTATGCACTGGGTATGAACGAACAGCAAATGCGACAAATATTTTTTTGGCAAGGGACTATGGCATCAGTATTAGGAGCTATTTTAGGGATTGTATTAGGCGCAACGATTGTACTATTGCAACAACATTTTGAGTTTGTGAAGATAAGTCCTACCCTCCCCTACCCCGTTGCTATTACAGCACTAAATACGGTAATTGTTTTCGCTACGATAGTAGTATTAGGCATTTTAGCCTCATTAGTAGCCTCATCACGCGTGCGTGTGAAATAAAATATTATTCGGATTGCTCTATGCAATAGTAGGAGTTGGTTACATAACAGCCATATTACGCAACTTAGGGTTTTCTTATATCTCTATTGAAGAACAAAACTAAAATAATATTTGCAATGAAGAATAAACTACAAAAAGTATTATCAATATTAGTTGTAATTCTTTTCCCTTTTGTGTTACTTAAATTACCAAATGAAGCTTTTTCAAATAACGTATTAAGTCCTATTTTCTTTTTCCTATTGTCAATCCATCTCATTATAATTCTCTACGATAGTTTTAAAAAGAAAAATAAGTAATCTTTTACAACTATAAAGAAAAAGAGCGTTAGCTTGCTTTAATTATAGACTTTATCAAAGTCTTTCTATTTTAGCGACATAAAAGTTTTTTCGCTAACTCTTCTACAAATTTGTCAATTTCCTAATTATTTGTATTTTTGCCGTAAATATTTAAAACAATCAAGGTTATGAACAGCAGAAAAATCGTTCTTATCGTAATGATGTGTCTTTCATTGTGCTTTTCTGGCTATTGCTTAATGGAATATCTCAACAACAAAATGCATTTCTTAACCATTATCTCAGGTTTGTTATTTTTTGTAACATTCTTAACATCTTACCTCAGAATTGACAAATTGACAAATCAGCAAATTGACAGTTTATGATTAAAAAATGGATTGGCTCTTTCGCCTTGTGGGTGACGGGCTGGAAAATAGAACTACAAGGCGATAAAGAAAACCTTAATCGCTGTGTTTTGGTAGTAGCTCCGCATACTACCAACTGGGAATTCGTTCTCGGGATTTTAGCTTATTGGAAGCTCGAAAAACCTATCAAACTCATTATCAAAGATGCCCACACCAAAGCGTGGTACGGCTGGATCGTACGCAAATTGGGGGGCATAGGTATTGACCGCTCTCAGCACAACCACCTCATCGAGTTTATCACTCAGCGCTTTAAAGAAGATAGTTTCAGCTTAGTGGTAACCCCCGAAGGTACGCGCTCTCGCGTAAACAAATGGCGTATGGGCTTCTACCATATCGCTCTTTCTGCCCAAGTGCCTGTGGTTTTGGGGGCTGGCGATTTTAAGAAAAAAACAATCTACATAGGCAAAACCATCTCCCTCACCGACCTGCAAACGCGCTCTCAAGAGAGTATTATGCAGGAAATTTATGATTTTTACAAGGATATCAATCCAAAATACCCCGAACAGTGGAACCCCCTATCCCCCATTTCCTGACACCTGACACCTAAAACCTGACACCTAACAATGGACTTTGAGCGCATTAAAGAAAAATTAGCGATCCTCGCCGATGCTGCCAAATACGATGTTTCTTGCTCCAGTAGCGGAAGCTCGCGCAAGGCAGTGAAAGGTGAATTGGGCAACGCAGCCAACTTCGGCATCTGCCACTCGTTTACCGAGGACGGCAGGTGTATTTCTCTGCTCAAAATACTCCTTACCAACCATTGTATCTACGATTGTGTGTACTGTGTATCGCGACGTAGCAACGACATACAGCGCGCTGCTTTTAGCGTGCAAGAAGTGGTAGACCTTACTATCAACTTTTACCGCCGAAATTATATAGAGGGTTTGTTCCTCAGCTCGGGAGTGTTCAAAGACCCCGATACTACAATGGAACGATTGGTGCGCGTAGCTAAAAAGTTGCGCTTAGAAGAGCGTTTCAACGGCTATATCCACCTAAAAACGATTCCAGGGGCGAGTGAAGCCCTCGTTCACGAGGCAGGACTCTATGCCGACCGTCTTTCTATCAACCTCGAAATCCCCACCAAAGAAGGACTCAAGTTGCTTGCACCCGAAAAAGATCACCAGCAGATGATCACCCCTATGCAGCAGCTGAAAAATGAATTGGCTATCCACTCGGTAGAAAAGAAAAAATTCAAGCATACACCAAAATTTGCCCCTGCCGGACAAACTACCCAAATGATTATAGGCGCTACTAATGAAACTGACCAGAAGATTATAAAAGTCGCCAGTTATATGTATGATAAGTTAGAGATGAAGCGGGTGTACTATTCGGGATATGTACCGGTATTGCAAGACAGCCGATTGCCATCTATTCACTCTCAGGTGCCTATAGTGCGTGAAAATCGTCTCTATCAAGCCGATTGGCTAATGCGTTACTATGGCTTTGCTCCCGATGAGATTTTAGACACACGTCAGCCCTTCCTCGACTTAGAAATAGACCCCAAACTCGCTTGGGCATTGCGCCATCCACACCTCTTTCCGGTAGATGTAAACACCGCACCTCGTGAGATGCTTTTGCGCATTCCAGGGGTAGGCGTTCGGTCGGTACAGAAGATACTCGCAGCGCGTACCTTCCAAAAACTCACCTATTACAGTCTCAAACAGATAGGAGTAACCCTTAGCCGAGCCAAATACTTCATCACTTGCAGTGGGGCAACCCCATTAGCAGGCACTATGGAGCCCACAAAACTCCGCCATTTGCTCATCGCCAACAGCCATAACAAGCACAAAGAACTCTTCACTGGACAGTTATCGCTGTTTTAATATACAAAAAGCAAGCCTTTCAGCTTGCCTTTTCTTTAATTTATCTAACTTTTGTAACCATTGTGCTACAGCTATCCTTTGAATATAGACAGCGCCTTAGGTATCATTGTATTGTGAAGAAAATTATAAGACTCTTGGGCATTAAAAATTAATTTTTCTACAACCAACTTACTTTCAAAGTCTCCTGGTATTTTCCAACCAAGCATCACTTCTTTGTCAGTAGATAAATGCTCTATAGCATCAATCCACATTTTTATATTGTAACCTGCTTCAATTTCTAAATTATACATTATGATATGATACCCCGTATAATTGTATTTTCCCAGCTCATCTCTATCACTACTTAAGTCGTACATTTTAGTAAGAGCTATCAATTTATCCCAAATAGTTCTATCTATGGTGCCCAACAAATAGTGATCACTATCATAGTTTTCTTTTTTAAAATTAGAAGCTCCTAAAAGCGAGGCTATTTCATCCTCACACTGTTTGTGATAAAATATAAACATTTTCAATGCTTCGCTAAGGCTGCGAACTTCATCCGAAGTTATTGATTTAGAAGAAGATGATAATTCCGCCAAAACCTGATAGTTTAAGATATATTTAAAAACCAGTTCTCCAACGCCTTTTTTTGAAGAGAGCAGATCTTGAATTTCTGAGTTTTTAGGGGTGATAGCCGAGACTTTTCCCTTCATATCTATCGAAAAGTTACCACAATAATTTCTGGTTAAATGCGGTAAAAAAGCATTAAAAAAAACGTATTCATCATTATAGGTGTAATGATTGTTAAATTCATTTTTGTAGACAACATATTTATCTTTTCTTATTTCCATAACCATTTAGTTATTTTAAAAGTGCAAATATAGTTATTTTATTTGAAATACACAAGAAATTAATTGGAAAATTAATATTCATCTCTCATTATTCGTTCTATAATAGTTCAAAATAAGAAGTATAAGTTCAAAATAAGAAATAATAAGTGTTGTGTATCTTTTTTATCCGTGGTATTTTTGCCCCGTTTAATTCATAAAGTTTCAAATAATGAAAAGATTATCAACAATTTTCACGGTGCTTTCACTTATAGCACTTACGATTATCGGTTGCTCCAAAGACGATGGAGGGAGCGACAACAACGGCAATAACAGTGGCAATGGCACTGGGAGCGGTAATGGCAACAGCAATAGTGGTCAGACTGTAGCAGCTATTACGCCCGACTTTCTCAACGGAACGTGGTCTCACGTAGAATTTGAGTATGACGGAGTGAAGTTCTCTAACAATGCTAGCCACCAAACTGAATGGAATTGTGTTAAAAAAGGGTCTTTTGTTTTTACCAAAAATCAAGTTACTCTTATCACCAATCAGTATGACGATGAGGACAATACTTGTACTGAAAATCGAGGCACCTTTAATTATACAGTAGAAAATGGCAAGGTTTATCTTGTAGTTCAAGGGAAGAAAGAACTTTTAGATATTACTAAAGCTGGGGATAACATCGTAGTTTCAGTAAAAGATGAAGATGGTAAAACTACTAAACGCACCCTTACTAAAACCTCTTCTAATAGTACAGCACCAGCTGCGAAAAAAGCTACTGCAAAAATCACTGTATCAGGAGTTACTAATGGAATAAAAGTAATCGTAGCTAATAGTACTTTTAAATCAAGCCACGTAGCTGTAAAAGAGGCTACTGTAAGCAATGGTAGTGCTACTATTGATGTATCAGAATATATAGGTAGAAAGCTGTATTTCATTGTAGAAAAAGACAATGAATATCTTTCTACTGAAGTAGAAAAAACAATTGCAGAAGGCGATAATACCATTGCTCTTACTGCTACTGCAAAGGATTATACTGTAAAGATAAAAGTAGTCAACAACGGTGCTGCTGTAAGTGGTAAAAAGGTGTATGCTGCTGATTCTTATACTTTTCAAGCTCTCAGTTATGGACTTAAAACAGGTAATGGCAATGAAAATCTTTTAACTTCTACTAAAAATGCTACTACCAATGCACAAGGTATAGCTACTTTCAGCGACTTCCGTCCTACATACAACAATCAAAAATATACATTTTTTGTAGTTACTTCTTCTTCACCTTACTACAAAGAAGTAGAACTCGCTATTGATGGTACTGCTAAAGAAAGTACTATTACTCTTGCTGGAAGCCAAGCACAAACAAGAAAAGTAAATGTTGAATTCTTTGTAAGAGATAGTAATGAATACCTAAACAATGTAAAAATAACTATTGAAGGGCAAACAAAAAGCACTAACACAATAGGTAGTGTTAAAGGTTATGTAGTTTTTGAACTTGAACAAAACAAAAGTTTTAGCTATACTGCTACTACCCCTTGTGGTCATACTAAAACAGGTAGTTTTACTACTAATGCTTATAGCAATATGGTTCAAGTAACCCTCAATACTACTGAAAACTGTAATAATCAAGCAAAAGGAACACTTATCATTAAAAACAATTCTAAAAATCCATATACTGTAAAAGTAGGAAGTAGTACTTTTGTAATGGAAGGAAAAACAACAAGAACTTTTGAGGTAGCATTAGAAACTTATACCGTAAGCTGGAGACAAAACAGTGGTTATGCTTTTTATCCTACTGAAGGCTCTTACGATGCTGAATTTAGTAGAAACAACAGAGAAATTACAGTTTCTTTCCCCTAATCAATTTTGTAACCAATTAATTTTCATAAACCAATGAAGAAATTTTTAATTCTTGGTACAGCACTGCTAATATTAAATGCTTGTCGTACCACTAAAACAGATGTAGGGCAGTTTCGTGAAACCCCTACCGAAGATTATGTGTATGCCAAAGGTAAACAAGTATGGCTTTTTTGGGGATTACTTCCTGTAGGACGGACTAAAGTAAATACACCCTCTTCAGGTAACTGTCAAGTAGTTACTCGTACTAACCTTGCTGATTTCTTGATTAGTGGAATTACAGCTGGTATTGTAACCACTGAAACTATCAAAATCAAAGCAAAACGTGAGAATGCTCCTCAACAAGCTCAACCTCAGAATGCAGGTAATACGACTATTGAAATACACAATCACAGTAATAACCAATAATCCACAAACCAATGAAGAAATTTTTAATGTACACAACAGTATTGTTGTTTACAGCAATCACCACATTTGCGTGTAGTAAAGACAAGGATGAAGACAAAGCAACTTCTGCTACTATTCAATTAGTAGACCTCTTAGGTAAACCCGTAAAAGGAGTGAGAGTATACGCTTACGATCAAGATACTTGGAATATGATGGGCGATGAAACATTTCACGCTACCTTCCAAGTAGTTTCTGATGATACAGGTAACGCTACTTTTACCAATCTTGATAAAGGAACGCAATTCACAAGTGTTAATAATGAGACCAATACTTTTACTTTTTCAGCGCACTATACACTTAACAATAGTAGTAAAACTAAAAGAGTTTCTATTACTTTGAAAAAAGGAGATAACAAAACTGAAAAGTTGGTACTCAACTAAAACGATAAAAAGCTGCCTTAGGGCAGCTTTTTTTATTATTTATTAAGCATCTCTTTGAGCATTACTATTTGCTCTTTCAGGGAAGCTATAGTTTCTTCGTATTGAGCTATTAATTTTTCGGGAATTTGATTCAAATGATATTCGCCTATACCTGTTTCGTTATGATTGATGTTGAACACTTTTTTATCGTCGAAGCCTAAAACTTTCATCGGGTCTACTTGCAGAATAGCACATATTTCGTTGAGGCGCGTAATGGTAAGTTGCGTCTCTCCTGATTCAATTTTTGAATAAGCGCGTGTAGAAATTCCTAACTGAGCAGCGACAAAGTCTTGAGAAACTCTTTTTACTTCTCGTGCTTGCTTTATCTTTACTTCTGGTTGTTCAATCATCTTAATACCATTTTAATAATCAGCAGGCAAAAGTATAAATAATTTTCCTATTAAACAAAACAATATATAAACTATTGAGTTACTTTATTGTCAAAAATCAATACGTTTTAAAGTATTCTTCCCAAGTAAAGGTTTGATTAAATCTCTCTTGATTGGGTATAATAAAAGATATTTGCATTCCTTCCTTTGTAAAATAGACTTTTATTTCAACATCAACTTCTCCAATAGGTTTTTTAAGCGTTCTAATGTTATATTTTTTTATATCAATTTTCATTTCTTGTAAAAGTAAAGAAGTTATTAATTCCTCTGTATTAGTAACAATTCTTATAAAATGATCTCGATGCATTAAGTTCTTTTCTACCTCTGCTTTTATTTTTATCTGTAGAGAATTTTTGTTTGTTACATCACTATATAGTGTATAGTCTTCTATGATATAGTCATTATCTACAACCTTTACGTAAGGTTCTTTCATTTCTTCAAGACTATTTTGCGAATAGATACTCATACTCACTAAGAAACAAAACAGAAAAATTAATTTTTTAATTATCATAAATTTATATATTAGATTGTTAATACTTTGCAAAAGTATAAATAATTTTCCTATTAAACAAAAAAAAGCTACTAAGCAAGATGCTCAGCAGCTTTTTATTATCAAAATTAATTTCTAAAACACGTCTTTGACGTGCTTCATACTGTTGGCAATACTATCTTTGGCATCTGCAAAGTCTCCTTGTCCTATTTTTTTGATGATGTTGGTCGCAAAACCTTTCATCTGTTCAAAAGTGATGTGAGGGGGCATTGCTAAAGTATCGCGATTGGTGTAGATATTCACCAAAGTAGGTCCGTCGTGCTCGAAAGCTGCTTTTACAGTGGCTTCAAGATCTTCGGTTTTGCGTACTTCATAGCCTTTGATGTTCATCAACTCGGCGAGTTTATCAAAAGGTGGGTTTACCATATTGGTTTGCCAATCGAGATAGCCAGATACTTCCATTTCGAGTTTTACCATTGCGAGTGAACGGTTGTTGAACACAAATATCTTCACAGGGTATTGGTATTGCATTAGGGTAGCCAAGTCGCCCAAGAGCATTGATAGACCGCCGTCACCACACATTGCTACCACTTGTCTGCCATTGGAAGAAGCTGCTGCGCCAATTGCCATTGGGAGGGCGTTTGCCATAGAACCGTGGTTGAAAGAGCCAGTGAGGTAACGTTTGCCCGTACCTTTGATAAAGCGCGCTGCCCACACTACATTCATACCTGTATCTACGGTGAAAATAGCATCGTTGGCGGCATATTTATCCAAAAGTTTAGCCGCATATTCAGGGTCTATTTGGTTCTCTTCAGTTTTCTTTTTGGTGTAATCATCTAATGATTTTTCGAGTTCCAAATACTCTTTGTGAATCTCTTTGAGGAAACTATCATCGGTGCGAGGGGTGAGTTTAGGCAATAAGGCGGTAATGGTATCTTTCACATCGCCTGCAAAGCCGTAATCTACTTTGGCACGACGCCCGATAATCTCGGGACGTTCATCTATTTGGATAATAGTGCTTTTCTTAGGCAAGAACTCCGCATAAGGGAAGTCGGTGCCGAGCATTACAAGCACATCGGCTTTGGCGCAAGCATCATAACCTGAACGGTGTCCGAGCAAGCCATTCATTCCCGCTATATAAGGGCTATCGGTGCGATCGAAGAATATTTTGCCACGGAAAGAAGCCACGATAGGCGCTTTAAGGGTTTCGGCAAGCTGTTCTACTTCTTTCACCGCATACTGACAGCCGTGACCGCAGTAGAGGGCTATTTTCTTGTTTTTGTTGTCATTGAGTACTGCTGCCAATTTGTCAAGCTCACTATCGGAAGGGCGCACTACGGGTTTTGCTAAGAAGGTTTGTGTAGCAGTAGGTACCTCTTCAAGGTCGGCGCCTGCCACATCACCAGGGAGTCCTAATACAGCCACGCCTTTCTCGTTGATAGCCGTTTGTATGGCGCGTTGCATCATTGTGGTAAATTGCTTGGCGGTATTGGCTACATACACATATTTACTGCAATCTTGGAAGAGCAAGAAGGGGTTGGTTTCTTGGAACCAATTGGTACCAAATTTATGGGTAGCGCAGGTGCTGGCAATGGCAATTACGGGGTTCCCTGAGCGGTTAGCATCGTAGAGTCCGTTGATAAGGTGCACGTGTCCAGGTCCTGAACTTCCCATACAACAGCCTATGCCGTTTAGTTCGGCGTCCATAGAGGCAGCATAAGCCGCTGATTCCTCGTGGCGGACGTGTATCCACTCAAGGCGACCATCGCGACGGATGGCGTCGTTCACAGGGTTGAGGCTATCACCAGTAATAGCATAGACTCTTTTTACGCCTGCTTGTACTAACATTTCGACCAATTGGTCGGATACATTTTTGCTCATATATGTTTTTTTATTAATGACGGGCTTTGGTATGCAAAAATAATACCAATGTATCGTTTTTGAACAGAAATTAAAGGTTAGGATTGTGATGCAAGCAATCGCTGTACCGAACTGTTGTTCTTCTTCCTGTCGTCATATCTTTTCCTATTTTTTAGTGTAAACCTATTTCAGGATATGACACTCTTCACTTTTCACTTTTATCTTTTAACTGGTTCAGCGCGCTTCCTGCTTTAAACCAACCTATTTGCTGAGCATTGTAGGTATGGTTGCAGGTAATCACATCCTTACTACCATCTTTATGTACAAATTCCAAATGTAAAGGAGTGCCAGGCGCAAAGGCGGTGAGATCGAGGAAGTTGATTACATCGTCTTCTTGAATCTTGTCGTAATCGGATTCGTGGGCAAAGGTGAGGGCGAGCATTCCTTGCTTTTTAAGGTTGGTTTCGTGAATGCGCGCAAATGATTTTACCAATACGGCTCGTACGCCCAAATGACGGGGTTCCATAGCAGCGTGCTCGCGTGAAGATCCCTCGCCATAGTTGTGGTCGCCTACTACAATAGAAGGGATTCCTGCTGCTTTATAAGCGCGTTGCACTTTGGGCACTTCGTCGTATTGGCCGGTAAGTTGGTTTTTCACGAAGTTAGTTTTACCGTTGAAAGCATTTACCGCCCCTATGAGCATATTGTTGGAAATATTGTCTAAATGTCCGCGGAAACGCAACCAAGCCCCTGCCATCGAAATATGGTCGGTGGTGCATTTGCCTTGCGCTTTGATGAGGAGTTTAGCCCCAGTGATATTCTCGCCGTCCCAAGGAGCGAAAGGCGTGAGCAGTTGGAGGCGGTTGGAGGTAGGCGATACCACCACCTCGATGTTGCTACCATCTTCGGCGGGAGCCTGATAGCCAGGATCATCAACGGCAAAACCTTTAGAAGGCAACTCTTCGCCATAAGGAGGAGTGAGTTTTACGGCTTCACCTTGGTCGTTAAGCAAGGTATCGGTGATAGGGTTGAAGTCTAACCTACCGGCAATTGCCAAAGCCGCTACCATTTCGGGAGAAGTTACAAAGGCGTGGGTATTAGGGTTACCGTCGGCACGTTTGGAAAAGTTACGGTTGAAGGAATGTACAATCGTATTTTTCTCTTGTTTTTCGGCACCTTCTCTGTCCCACTGACCAATGCAGGGACCACAAGCATTGGTGAATACACGAGTACCCAACTGCTCGAAGATGTCTATAATTCCGTCGCGCTCGGTAGTATAGTGTATTTGTTCAGAGCCAGGGTTGATACCAAAAGAGGCTTTAGGGGTAATTCTCTTTTCTAAGGCTTGTTTTACCACCGAAACCGCGCGGGTGAGATCTTCGTAGGAGGAGTTAGTACACGAACCTATGAGCCCCCATTGCACCTCCAAGGGCCAATCGTTGGCGCGGGCTACCTCCTTCATTTTGGATACAGGAGTACCTCTATCGGGGGTGAAAGGACCGTTGATATAAGGCTCTAAGGCAGAGAGGTCTATCTCAATGAGTTGGTCGAAATACTTTTCGGGGTCGGCATAGACTTCGGGGTCGGCGGTGAGGTAAGGCGCAATGGCATCGGCAGCGAGGGCAACTTCTTCGCGCCCAGTAGCAAGCAGATAGCGACGCATCGCCTCATCATAGCCAAAAGTAGAGGTAGTAGCCCCTATTTCGGCACCCATATTACAAATAGTACCTTTACCGGTACAGGAAAGCGACTTAGCACCCTCGCCAAAGTATTCCACAATTGCACCAGTACCACCTTTTACGGTGAGGATATCAGCGACTTTTAGAATCACATCTTTTGGGGCTGTCCAACCACTGAGTTTACCTGTGAGTTTTACCCCAATGAGTTTAGGGAATTTCAGTTCCCACGGCATTCCCGCCATCACATCTACGGCATCAGCCCCGCCTACACCAATAGCGAGCATTCCTAATCCGCCAGCGTTTACCGTATGCGAATCGGTGCCTATCATCATTCCACCTGGGAAGGCGTAGTTTTCTAAGACTATTTGGTGAATAATCCCTGCACCGGGTTTCCAGAAGCCAATGCCATATTTGTTGGATACCGAAGAGAGGAAATCGAATACTTCTTTAGACTGTTCAGTAGCGACTTTCAGGTCGGTTGCGGCGCCTATTTTGGCTTGGATGAGGTGGTCGCAGTGCACGGTGGTAGGGACAGCCACTTTGCTTTTGCCCGCTTGCATAAACTGCAAGAGCGCCATTTGGGCGGTAGCATCTTGACAAGCGATGCGGTCGGGGGCGAAATCTACATAGTCTTTACCGCGCTCAAAGGCACGAGAGGGGTTGCCATCCCATAGGTGTGTATATAATATTTTTTCAGCAAGGGTAAGGGGTCTTCCTACCACTTGGCGGGCTTTGTCTACGCGCTCAGGAAATTGGGCGTAGACCTTCTTTATCATTTCAATATCAAAAACCATAATTCAATTAACAATTAAGAATTAATAATTAACAATAGGGTTTTACTTCCTTGCATTACTGCCGCTACTTTGGTGAGATTAGGGTGGTAATAACCTCCTAATTCTACGGGTGTACCTTGTATTTGGGTTAGCTCTTCCACGATCGTCGTTTCGTTGTCTTTTAGGGCTTTGGCGACAGGAGCAAACTCTTCGGCAAGAGCGCTATCTTGAGTTTGTGCCGCTAAGGCTTCAGCCCAGTAGAGTGCCAAATAAAAGTGGCTTCCGCGATTGTCGAGCGTGCCTACTTTGGCTTGTGGCGATTTGTCGTTGTTCAACAGTTTACTTGTCGCCTCATCGAGCGTTTGGGCTAACACTAAGGCTTTGGGGTTCTCGTGCTTTTGTGCAAAATGCTCCAGCGAAGCCCCTAAGGCGAGAAATTCCCCTAAGGAATCCCAGCGCAAGTGGTTTTCGGCAAAGAGTTGTTCGGCTAATTTAGGTGCCGAGCCCCCTGCACCCGTTTCAAAGAGTCCGCCGCCATTCATCAAAGGGACGATAGAGAGCACTTTGGCACTGGTGCCTAATTCTAAGATAGGAAACAAGTCGGTGAGGTAATCGCGCAACACATTGCCCGTTACCGAAATGGTATCTTTGCCCTTGCGAGAGCGCTCTAAGGTGAAGAGCATAGCCGTTTCGGGCGACATAATGCGGATATCAACCCCTTTAGTGTCGAGTGTTGCCAAATAGTGTTTTACTTTTTTGATGAGTTGCGCATCGTGAGCACGATGCTCGTCCAACCAAAAGACCGCAGGTGTTTTGCTGAGGCGTGCGCGTGTTACCGCTAATTTCACCCAATCTTGTATGGCAGCATCTTTTGCGGTACACATACGCCAGATATCGCCTTTTTCTACTTTATGTGATAAGTACACTTTACCGTCAGCACCTACCACCTGTACACGTCCGCTATGAGGAATTTCGAAAGTCTTGTCGTGCGAGCCATATTCTTCAGCCTTTTGCGCCATTAAGCCCACATTGGCAACGCTTCCCATCGTAGCAGGATTGAAAGCCCCGTGTTTCTTACAGAAGTCAATCACCACTTGGTAGATACGCGCATAAGTACTATCGGGCAGTACCGCCAAAGTATCTTGAGCCACGCCTTGAGCATTCCACATTTTGCCCCCATTGCGAATCATTGCCGGCATAGAAGCATCTACAATCACATCGTTAGGGAAATGCAAGTTGGTAATCCCCTTATCAGAATTTACCATCGCCAAAGCCGCAGCTTGCGCAAGCGCCCCTTCGATATCGTGCTTTAAAGGCTCCTGTTCTTCAGCAGACAATTGCTCTATTTTCGCCAGAATATCCGAAAGACCGTTGCGCGCATTCACCCCTAAGGCTTTCAGTTCGCGCGGGTGTTTTTGGAACAAATTAGCAAAGTACGTTTCAACCGCATAGCCAAAGAGAATGGGGTCGGAAACCTTCATCATCGTAGCTTTCAGATGCAAAGAGAGGAGTACCCCCTTGTCTTTCGCTTCGGCAAAGGCTTTTTTATAGAATTTGCAAAGGGCTTCTTTGCTCATAAAAGTAGCATCTATCACTTCGCCCGCTTGCAAAGGAAGTTCCGCTTTGAGCAGTTGCACCTCGTGTTTAGGGCTTACCAACTCTATGCGCACCACATCTGCTTTTTTGAGGGTTACCGATTGCTCGTTGTGATAGAAATCGCCCGCTTGCATCGTAGCGACTTCCGTGAGACTCTCAGCACTCCACGCGCCCATTGAATGCGGGTGCGTTTGCGCGTACTGTTTCACCGATTTGGGTGCGCGCCTATCGGAATTACCCTCGCGCAACACAGGGTTCACTGCACTGCCTTTCACCTTATCATACCGCTGTTTGATAGCTGTTTCGGCTTCATCAGTAGGATTTTCAGGGTAATCGGGGAGCGCATAGCCTTGCGATTGTAGTTCGGCAATAGCCGCTTTCAGTTGGGGTACCGAAGCACTGATGTTAGGCAACTTGATGATATTAGCTTCTGGACGCGTTGCCAACACCCCCAGTTCGCTGAGGGCATCGGGCACGCGTTGTTCTGCTGTGAGAAAATCGGGGAAAGTGGCTAAAATACGCCCTGCCAATGAGATGTCTTTGGCTTCAAAGTTGATGCCCGAAGAGGCGCAAAAGCGTTTGATAATGGGTAATAGTGAATGCGTTGCTAAATAAGGCGACTCATCGGTAATGGTATAGATAATGTTTTTCATTTTTATCTTTTATTCAATTCAACAAAAGGTCTTTCGGTGGCACCTACGTATATTTGTCGTGGACGACCGATAGGCTCTCCTCCTTGGCGCATTTCCTTCCATTGGGCAATCCAACCAGGGAGACGACCGATAGCAAAAAGCACGGTGAACATCTCTAAGTGCATACCCAAGGCTTTGTAGATGATACCCGAATAGAAATCGACATTGGGGTAGAGGTTGCGCGATTTGAAGTAGTCATCTTCCAAAGCTACTTTTTCGAGATGTTTGGCAATGCCAAAAATAGGGTCGTCGATGCCTAAGGCATTGAGCACATCATCGGCAGCCACTTTGATGATTTTAGCCCGTGGGTCGAAGTTTTTGTACACACGGTGACCAAAGCCCATCAGGCGGAAAGGGTCGTTTTTGTCCTTTGCTTTGTTGATGAACTTATCTACCCCACCCCCATCGGCGTGAATTTCTTCGAGCATCTCAATCACCGCTTGGTTTGCCCCGCCGTGGAGGCGACCCCAAAGGGCAGAAACCCCTGAAGATATACTGGCAAACAGACCCGCCTCTGAAGAGCCTACCAAGCGCACGGTAGAAGTAGAACAGTTCTGTTCGTGGTCGCCGTGGAGGATGAGCAACTTGTTGAGGGCACTCACAATGGTAGGGTTGATTTTGTATTCCTCAGTAGGAATTTCAAAGAAGAGTCGCAAAATATTCTCGATATAACCTTTCTTATTGTCGTAGTAATTCAGCGGTAAACCTTCGCGTTTGCGGTACACCCAAGTAGCGATAATGGTTACTTTGGCAATAGCTTTGCAGACTGCTTGATAGACGTGTTTGGGGCAATGTACATTCACCGGTACAGGATTGAAAGCGGTGAGCGCACTGGTAGCCGATGCTAGCACTCCCATAGGGTGAGCCGAGCGCGGGAAACCGTCCATAATGTGACGCATATCCTCGTGTACAAGGGTATACTTGTGAATTGTTTTTTTGAAATCGTCGTACTCTTCGGCAGTGGGAAGTTCGCCAAAGATAAGAAGATAGGCTACTTCGAGGAATTCGGCTTTGGCAGCCAATTCTTCAATATTATAGCCACGATAGCGCAAAATACCTTTTTCACCGTCGAGGAAAGTAATAGCGCTTTTGCAAGAACCAGTGTTCTTGTAACCTGAATCTAAGGTTACCAATCCAGTCAGGGCTCGCAATTTTTCAATATTGATTGCTTTTTCATTTTCAGTCCCTACTACAATAGGAAATTCATACTCTTTTCCTTCAAAAATCAATTTTGCTGTGTTTTCCATAGTACAATTTGTTTTTAGTGTTTTTTTAATGCTTTTTAAATATTAAAAAAGAATAAAATTTTATAGCTTTATTTTCGATTTTATTATCTTTTGCGTGGTAAAGATAAGAAAAAACAACTGAAAGCAACCTAATGAAATTTGTAATTTAACAAAACTTTAACGTATTTTTATTGAAAATCAGCGATTTATGAGAAGTGAAGAGATTTTGAGCAGTTAAAGTGTTAAAATTTTGAAGATATAAAAAAAAGTAAGGGGGCAAATTATTAATTTGATAATTTGGATAGGTAAAAATTGAGGATTTCGCAAAAAAGAAGGTAGATTAGCTGAATATGTGAATACTAAATTAAAAATGAAAATTCAATTGTATAAACCCTATTTTAGCCAAGCGACTTTCAAACCATTCAGCTTGTGCTTCAGGATCAAAACTCCGACGGTCGCGACGGATATTATATTTTACAAAAAAACCAGGTTCGGTAGCTACTGAAAAATTTTTACTAAAGCGAAAAAGTATACCTAGAAAAGGATTTATAGCGATATTAGTGTAATGTTGTTTTCGTTCGCCATAGTGCAGATAACGCCCCCAAAGGTCAATACCATAGTAAAATTGCCATTTGTTGTAGTTTTTTAGCAATCTATCAATCCCTATTTTTAGGGCTATTTCATAACTGCTATCTTTAGAGCTTTCTGCACGATAATCACCTCCTATACGATAAGCAACAGTTGGTGTTTTCTGGTAGCGATATTCTAACAAAAAAGCATTGCTATCACTTGGAAAAGCAGCATTTACAAATTTAGAAAGCCCTATACCTATTTGATGTTTACAAGTAGTAGGAGAGGTTGTAAGGCTATCAGTAGAAGTAAAAAGAGCATTGCTCTCTTGAGCGAGAGCAATGCTGCTAATTATTATAAATATGAAAAATAAATTCTTTTTCATCAGTTTTATTCGTTAAAAAAGCGTTTAAAAATGTTTTTTACTTTTTCTTGGAAGTCAGAAACATATTCTTCTGCTTTCACTTTTGAACCATCTGAATAAATGAAGTAAATTATATCGTCATCACCTTCAACTGCATATTTCACATCGGCAATCTTTCCTCCATTTACTTTAAAGAGTTCTGCCTTAACATAAGTGTTTACTTCTTCTGTAGTGAGATCTCCAATTTTTTTACCTGCTTTATGAATAGCTTTTACATCTACCTTAGCCACCAATTGCAAATCATTTTGGATAGCTATTAAGTTAATATTATCAAATGCTTCTTCTACTGAAGTAAAACTATTATAGTTGCTTGAAGTTAGTTTTGCATTAGCTCTAAGCACTGTTGTACAACCTTTTGGTGAACTGAGAGAAAAATCAAAAAGAAATTCTTCAGCAGTACGTTTTGTAAGTTTCACAGTAGTAGTGAATGGTTCAGTGTAAATAGTAAGATCAATATGGTTAGGGAAAAGAAAATTGGTATTTTCTTCAAAAGTAACATTATTAAGTTTCATTTCAGCTACTTTTTTATTGTCTACCGTGATGATAATATGTCCTTTTACAGGAAATCTTTCACTATCACTTTCTACAGTGATAACTTTATCTTGATAGTTCTCTAGTACTGCACGACCATTGAGGTTAGTACCATTAGCAGTAGCAGGGAAAATCCAAGTGATATTACTGCTAGAACCAGTCTTACTCCACTCTTTAGTAACAACATTCCAAGTGTAAATACCTTTCAACTCTTGGAAATTAAAACCTCCATTTTTTTGAGTATCATATTGGTCATAGAATTTTTCACCTAAATATTCAGCCCAAGTATTATCTCCCGATTTTTTATTCACTTGGAACAAAAAATCAGCAAAACTGCCATCATTAGCTTTTTTAAAGCAGTCATAAACACTTTCCATAGTGTTTTTTACTATGGTTTTACCATCTTCAGGACTATAAACGGGTTCATTATCGTCCTTACTACCACACCCTACAAGGGCAACTGTTGCCAAAAGGCTTAATAAAAATTTCTTCATATTACTGAATTACTATAGTTTAACGGCACAAAAGTATAGGTTTTAGAGAAATAAAATTGTTAAAGAATTGTTAATCTTTCAACTCCGCTAATCTTTTTATTCCCATTTCATAACCGTATTCAAAAGCGTGATCGAGCATTTTGGTTTCCAGCACCCCTATATTGCTGAGGTTGTGCAACAATAGCAAATCGCATTTCTTGAATTTACGACTGTAGTTGCCGTCCATCGTGATGTTGTAGATGCGTTGCATAAATTGAAAGGAGTTGCTGAGCTCTTTCTCGGTAATCGTTTCCAACGGATTTACAAAGCTGCCAATGATTTTATCACATTGTTTTTTAATAGGTTCTATCGGGAAGTTATCTAAAAGTCCGCCGTCGCAATAGAGGCTTTCACCTATTCTCACGGGTGAAAAATAGGGTGGCAAAGCAGCTGAGGCTATTAGCGGTTGAATGAGTTCGCCTTTACTAAAATACTGTAGTTTGCCATTTAGCAAATTAGTAGCTGTAACGATTAAGGGCAGCTGGAGTTCTTCAAAAGTGTGGTACTGAAGTTCTTTTTTGAAGAATTTAGCGTATTTAGCACTATCTACCAAGCCTACTTTCTTAAAGGTAATCATCGACCATTTGAACAAGGGAGTTTCCTTAAAAAAGCGCATCATATCATCGGGTTTCACCCCACAAGCATAGAGCGCCCCAATGAGAGCTCCTCCACTGGTGCCTGAAATGATTGATGGTCGCAAGCCTTTTTCTTCTAAGGCTTTGAGCAATCCAGCGTGTGCCAAAGCACGTACCCCGCCTCCTGAAAATACTAAACCTAACTCCATAAGTTCCTCACCCCCTCCGTTCTCCCCCTCCCCAAAAGGGAGGGAGGAGGAAATCCGTAAAAGGGAATTTATTCTTTATATTGTGTTACCTTTATAATTTTACTTCCTCTCACTTTTTAGCTTGCCTCTCCTCGGGAGAGGATTATCTAATTAAAATAAACGCCAACATCGCACTTATATAAGCAATGCCCGTCATAAACAAAAACTGTAGGGCTGTCCATTTCCAGCTATTGGTTTCTTTGCGTACCACGGCAACCGTGCTAAGGCATTGCATCGCAAAAGCGTAGTAGAGCAATAGTGAAATTCCTGTGCCAAGAGTATATACGGGGGTGCCATCGGGGTGTACTTCCGAGCGCATTTTTGCTAAAATCGTGCGTTCTCCTTCTTCTCCCTCGGTATCGAGGTCTTTTCCTAAACTATAAACCGTTGATAATGTGCTGACAAAAACCTCACGAGCCGCAAATGAAGCGACTACTCCTATGCTTATCTTCCAATCGTAACCCAGCGGACGAAATACGGGTTCTATCCCCTTGCCTATATAGCCTAAAAACGAATATTCTAAACTTTCGGATTGGATGTAATTCGCTTTTTGTTCTTCTGTCCATTGGTGGGTTTGTGCTAGTTGTTCGGCGGTAGCCTCAATGCTGTTGTACTTTTCGCCCATTCCGTGAGAGCCTAAGAACCACAACAATACCGAAATTGCCAAAATAAACTTACCTGCCCCCATCACAAAACCTTTGGTTTTCTCGTATACTGTAAGACATACATTGCGCAGTAGCGGAATTTTATAGTCGGGGATTTCGGCTATAAAAAAACTGCTGTTCTTTTGTATTTTCAGCACTTTATCTAAGATAAAAGCCGAAAGTAATGCCACTACAAGCCCTAATAAGTACATTGCGAAAAATGTCCACGCTTTGTAGCTAACCCACAGAAAATCACCTTCGGGAATTACCAAATTGATAATGATAAGATACACGGGCAAACGCGCCGAGCAGGTCATAAACGGAGTAACGAGTATGGTGATAAGGCGTTCTTTCCAACTCTCGATATTGCGGGCAATCATTACAGCAGGCACGGCACAAGCAGCCCCCGAAATCAAGGGTACTACACTCTTGCCACTAAGTCCAAAACGTCGCATCGCATTGTCCATCAAAAAAACAACCCTACTCATATAGCCGCTTTCTTCTAAAATGGCTATCAGGGTGAAAAGTACGGCTATTTGTGGGATAAACACAGTGATGCCTGTTATTCCGGGGAGCACACCATCGATGAGTAAATTAGTAAGTGCGCCTGCAGGCAATTTGGTCGCCAGCCATTCTCCTAAAATACCAAACCCGTCCTCTATCCAGTCCATTGGGTAACTCGACCAAGTGAAAACTGCTTGGAAAATGAGCAATAGTATAGCGGCAAATACCACATAACCAAAGAATGGATGTATGAGAAAACGGTCGAGGCGGGCGCGTAGGGTTTGTGCCTTGTGCTGATCTACCGTATAAGTTTCTTTGAGAGTTTCGTTGATAAACTGATAGCGGATAATAGTCTCTTTCTGCTGTTTGCGGCGTTGTTCACTTTCCGAAGTACCAAAGGGTATAGCCTCCAAGCGCGACATATCCACACAAGGGGCAACCCATAATTCTTTGAAGTCTACAATAGCTTGTTTCAATGCTAAAAGCCCTTCACCTTTGCGAGTGCTGGTTAGGATAACTCGGGTGTGTAACAAGCGTTCTAATTGGGGGATATCTATGCTAATGCCTTTGCGCTGCATCTGGTCAGCCATATTGATAACCAGAATAGTAGGCAGCTGGAGGTCTTTCACTTGGGTGAAGAGCAGCAAGTTTTGCTTGAGGTTGCTCACCTCGCTCACCACCACCACCACATCGGGGAAGTATGTTCCTTGGCGGTTGATAAGAGTATCCACAGCCACTTGTTCGTCTTCTGAACTTGGGTTGAGGCTATAAGTACCTGGCAAGTCGATAATTTCAGCTTGCTGGTTATCAGGGAGTTTGCAATGCCCTATTTTCTTTTCTACAGTAATACCAGGGTAGTTGCCCACTTGCTGGTTTAAGCCTGTAAGCGCATTGAAAAGAGATGTTTTTCCTGTATTAGGATTGCCCACAAGGGCGATTTTAAGATGTGCCAATTTACTAAATCTGTTAATTAAATTGCTTGTGCGACTTATGCCTAATTTGCTAATTGAATTGTTTTTGCCATATCTTTTCTAATAGAAAGATAAGCATCGTTCATACGAATGTAAATAGGATCGCCAAAAGTCGCCTTTTGGAGTACCTCCACTTCACTACCTACAAAACAGCCTAATTCAATGAGTTTAAGAGGAATTTTACAGCAGTCAAACTCCTGAATGACACCTTTTTCGCCTTTTTTAAGGTCGGCAATAGTATGAGGGTGAGATGGCACTTTTTCCATAGTGGTTGTTATTTAGAATTGTTTTAGACGGCAAAAGTAAGAATAATTTATTAATTGACAAATTAGCGAATTGGCAAATTTGCTAATTCGTTAATTATTCATATCTTTGCAACTCTAAACTCTCAAGTAACAAACGTGGAAAATATACAAGCAATAAAACAGCGTTTTGGCATCATTGGCAACGATTTAAAGCTCAATCGTGCGCTCGAAAAAGCTATACAAGTCGCCCCTACCGATATTTCGGTGCTCATCACCGGTGAAAGTGGGGTGGGAAAAGAGGCTATCCCTCGTATCATTCACTCACTCTCAATGCGCAAACACGGCAAATATATCGCTGTGAACTGTGGGGCTATCCCCGAAGGCACTATTGATTCTGAACTTTTTGGTCACGAAAAAGGCGCTTTCACAGGGGCTACAGCTACCCGTAGCGGTTATTTTGAAGAAGCCGATGGCGGTACTATTTTCTTAGACGAAGTGGGCGAACTGCCTCTCACTACTCAAGTGCGCCTCTTGCGGGTGCTGGAAAATGGCGAGTTCATCAAAGTAGGGTCTTCAGTAGTACAGAAAACCAATGTGCGCATTGTGGCTGCTACCAATGTACAAATGCAAGAAGCTATCAAAAAAGGACGTTTCCGCGAAGACCTCTATTACCGACTCAGCACGGTGGAAATACACCTTCCTCCTTTGCGCGAACGCAAAGACGATATACATCTGCTCTTCCGCAAGTTCGCTTCTGATTTTGCCGAAAAATACAAAATGCCTGCCGTAAGACTCAGTGAAGATGCTGTACATCTGCTCACAAACTACCGTTGGAGCGGTAATATACGTCAGTTGCGCAATGTAGCCGAACAAATTTCAGTGCTGGAACAACGCCGCGACATCACCGCAAGTCTTTTGCGCTCTTACTTGCCCGACGAAGGTACAAATTTGCCTTCAATAGTCCCTGCACAAAACCGCTCAGATAGTGATTTTAGCAACGAACGCGAGCTGCTCTACAAGGTGCTTTTCGATATGAAAAACGACCTCAACGACCTGAAAAAACTCACTCTCGAGCTACTACAACACGGCAATTCCCCCCAAGTACAACAAGAGAACGAAGGTCTCATCCATCGCATTTATGGCAACGACACTCGCAAAAACGACCCTACACCTCCTTCTTTTGCTTTTTTACCTGTAACGCCTGCCGAAAAAGAAATCCTTCCTCACGAAGTAGTGTACGACTACGAGGAAGCTGCTGAAGAAGAGCGTTTTTCACTCCAAGAACAAGAGCGTGAGATGATACGCAAATCATTAGAACACAACGATGGCAAACGCAAAGAAACAGCTAAGGCTTTAGGAATTTCCGAACGCACTCTGTACAGAAAACTAAAGCAATATAATATGATTTAGGGGTCAGGTCTCAGGTTTCAGGAGTTAGCACTATCTCCCTGCCCCCATCCTACTCGTCTGCCCCGTCCGACTTGTCTGACATTTTTTTTACTTATGAAAAGAATTATTATCATATTTATTTTAATAGCTTTTATTAGTTGTAGAGATAAGAAGAACGCTAATAACGTTGCTACTGAACCTACACCTACAGATACAGAAGTTGCTATAGCAACTCTAAAAGCTTTTTATTCATCTGTTTATAATGGTTCGTTAGATAACCAAGAAGTACTTTTTAAGCAATATGTTTCCAAGCAATTGTTAGAAAAGATTGACGAACTATCTGCTGATATGACATTAGATTACGACCCTTTTATAAAGGGGCAAGATTTTTTTGCTGATGTTCTCAATAGTACATTAAAAATAACACCTTTAGAAAACAAAAATGAATACAGATGTTGTTTTTTACTATTTGGAGACACTAATGAAAAAGAAACTTGTATAGACCTTTTATTAGAAAAAGATAAGGACGGGCATTTTGTAATTTCTAAAATATTAAATGATGATATTTTAGCAGGGAAAAGAGATGTAATGCCTAGTGACATTCAAGAAACAACTATAGACTATAAAGGGCTGGTTCAACTTTTAAAATTAGAATGTAATGTCTCCAACAAAGAAGAATTTTATAAGTTGAATTGCCAAAATATAAGGGTTGCAAATGAAACAGAAGAAGGAAAAAATAGTGTATCTGAAATAATTACAGTAACTGTTGGTAAGAATTCTAGAAAAATCATCAGAAAAACCTCTGATGTACTTACTTCAAGTCCTTTTGTTTATTTTGATGAGGAAAACAAAACGTATATCTTGCTTTTCCCTTTGGTGGGTGAGTATAATTTTGTTTGGGAACTATATTGTTATAAGGATAACAAAATCTTTTCTTTAGGGCAGAGAATAACCTATTGGAAAGCAGAGTATGAAGAGTCTAAAACTACTTATGGTGATTTTGTGAAAATATATAGATCCGAAGGGAAATATATTGTCGCTATGACTAAAAAATATATTTCGGCAGAGCATAGTGAATACAATGATTATCCTGATTATTTAGAAGGAACTCTCGTTAAAGATAAAAATATGTATTATTTTGAGTTTCCTTCTACGGAACTTCCTTATTACAAGAAATATAGGAATGGTGATAAAAAAGGAGATTACGAAGAGTTTTTGAAAAACGATTTTACCACTCCTGAGGACATCGTCATAACAGAAGAGGGGGATCATTCAAAATGATAGTGGGGAGATGATTCAATTTAAAAATATTTCTGAGGTCATCAATCGCATACAAAAATCTAAACTCTTTACGCTGAAAAAAATGTATCAACACGACCTCAATCAAGATGGTTATAAAGATATCATCCTCGCTTTTGAAAACAACAACGCTCCAGAAACTGATGACCCTAAAACTTTAGTAACTCCTGTTATTTTGTTAATTCATCAAGGAGGTGATAAGTACAAATTCTTTCACAATGAAAAAATCTATCCAAGTATGGAGTTTATTTTTTTCAAAAGAATTGCTTTTAAAGACAATTTTTTCACTATTGAATTAAATACTGAAGTACCTGGGAATTATACCGCTGAAAAGTATATCACTTTTAAATATAGTAAAAATAAGATTGTTCTACACCGATTTGGACATATCACCTATTGGTGGGATGAGAGAAAGCCTTCTAATGTTCAAGCAACACAAAAAGACTTTGGAGAAATCCTTTTTGAAGATTATGATCCTGAAAAAATAAACAAAATAATATATGAATAGGTTTTAAAATTAATTGTTAATCGTTAATTGTTAATTGATGAAAATAGGTATTATAGGTCTCGGTTATGTGGGTTTGCCTTTAGCTTGCCTCTTTGCTAAAAAATATCCTACCGTGGGTTACGACCCTTATAAGGTGCGTGTAGAAAGCCTCAACGCTGGGGTAGATACTACCGGCGAAATCAGTAGTGAAACGCTTAAAGAGCGTTTGGCTACTCACCTCATTTGTACTACAAACCCTGTGGATGCCGCCGATTGCAATGTGTATATCGTGGCTGTCCCTACCCCTATCGACCTCTATCAGCAACCCGACCTTACCGCACTCCGCAAAGCAAGTGCAACAGTAGGGGCATTGCTCAAAAAAGGTGATATTGTGATTTACGAATCAACGGTTTACCCAGGAGTAACCGAAGAAGTATGCGTACCTGTCTTAGAAAAGGTATCAAACCTCGTGTTCAACCGCGATTTCTTCGTAGGTTACTCACCCGAACGCATCAACCCTGGCGACAAACAGCACACGGTGGAGAACATCTGCAAAATAACTTCAGGTTCTACCCCTGAGATAGCAGCAAAGGTCGATGCGCTTTACAATTCAGTACTCACTGGGGGTACTTATCTCGCCTCCTCTATCAAAGTAGCCGAAGCTGCCAAAGTGATAGAAAACGCTCAGCGCGATGTGAATATTGCTTTTATGAACGAAATCGCCAAAATATTCAATATTCTCGATATCGATACCAATGCCGTGATAGATGCCGCCAGCAGCAAGTGGAACTTTTTGCCTTTCCGCCCTGGATTGGTAGGCGGACATTGTATAGGGGTAGACCCTTACTACCTCATACAAAAAGCCAAGCTCCACGGCGTTTCACCCCGCCTAATGATGGAAGCCCGCAAAACTAACGATTCTATGGGGGGATATATCGCTTACCAGATTATCAACCGCTTGTGTTTGCAAGGCGCTCCAGTGAAAGATAGCAAAATCTTGCTTTTGGGCTTCACCTTTAAAGAAAACTGCCCCGACACTCGCAATACTAAGGTTATAGATATCTATCGCACGCTCGAAAATTTCACTGCTCACATAGTGATATATGACCCTTGGGCTGACGCTCACCGCGCTGAAGAAGAGTACGGCATCAAAGTAGAAACCAATAGAGAAAACCTTCCTAAAAACAATGATGTGGTAGTGCTTTGCGTAGCACACAACGAGTTTTTACAGATGAATATAGCCGATTTCCTAAACGAAAAAGGGATCATTTACGATGTAAAAGGCAAATTGCCTATTGCTGAGAATATTTTTAGATTGTAACAAATGAAAAATATCCTTTACATTGCACTTTTCTTATTGCCCTCAATGCTTCTCGCTCAAGATTTCTTTGACGAAAGATGGTTTTTCCAAGCAAGTGCTCATCTAAACATCCCCAGAAAAGAAAAAGCTACTTATTCGTATGGGGTTCATTTTATAGACCATTTGGGTAGAGATGCTTCTTATGGAAAAGAATACAAGTTTAGAGAAAAAGTGATCTATTCCACTGATTTTTCAACTAATTATCTATTCACCCATTCTTTGGCTGTAGGAGCTATTGTGGGGATTCACCATTTCAGAGCTCCCGTAACCACAGCTTTAAAAGCAGGAATTGTTGTTAGAGGAATGCTCCCTCAGGCTTCTTATGCTGATATCTACGGACAACTATCAGGTTTTATCCCGCTGAGCAAACAAGTAAAGGCTTCTTTTGGCGAAGCTAAAATAGGGTTGAGTATCCCTATTGCTGTAGAAGATGCATTCACTGTAAGTGTATTGATAGATGCCTCATATACAAGTTTTGAGGTGGGCAAACCCATTCTTGCCGATGAAATCCCCGATACAGTAGAATACCGCACTTTAGGCATAGGTTTTGGCATCCGATTCTAAAATAAAAAAGCGCGTTACTATCACAGCAACGCGCCTTAGAATATATAATATAATAGCGATTTCTAAATTATTTCACTACCTCTTTCCAAAAACCGTGCCAAAACAATTTTCTAATTCGCTAATTTGCTAATTCGCTAATTAGTTTGTATCTTTGCCGCCTGAAAGTGAAGAACTATGGCAGCAGTACTTAAATTACTAGATGTTTTACCTTGTGATTACAAGCTCATCGCAGTACATTCAGCTTTAGACGACTATCGCTTGGCTTATTTTCTGAACAAAATTCTGCAATTGCAATTGGCTAAAGAAAACCAAAAAGCAAGTTTGTTAGACACTGTTTCGGGTAAATATTTTTCGTATTACTATTGGGAAAACCCCTTGTTAGGAACAGTTTGGCACTGCATAGGCAACAAACTGCTAATAGAGAAAGAAATGCAATCCCTTTCGCTTTTTGAAAGTACAACCTCTCTTATCTACTTAATAGACAAATACAAAAAAGTAGACTACTTTCTAAAAATTGACACCGAAAGGCGTATGAATTTAGCATCGTTGCTCTCTAAAATATCCGAAATACCCACCACTACTGCTTATACTATTGATACCGATACACTAAATAATAAATATAAACAGATTTTTCAAGAATGTTAAATACAAAAAAAACGAAAATTGTAGCTACCTTAGGTCCCGCTACCGAAAGTCCTGAGGTGATAAAAGATATGATGGCTGCGGGTGTGAACGTCTTCCGTATCAACTTCTCACACGCCGATTACGACGATGTGCGCAACCGCATCAAGATGATTCGCCAAATCAACGAAGAGCACGGTTTCCATACTGCTATTCTCGCCGACCTCCAAGGTCCTAAATTGCGCGTAGGGGTAATGGAAGACGATGCTGTGGTATACCCTGGCGACCGCATAACTTTCGTTACAGGCGAACCTTTTGTAGGTACTAAAGAACGCGCCTATATGAACTACAAAGCGTTCCCTCAAGATGTAAACCCAGGCGAGCGCATTTTGTTAGACGACGGGAAACTCATCTTTGAAGTGGAATCTACTAACCGTGAAGACGAGGTTGTAGCTGTAGTTGTACAAGGGGGTCCTCTCAAATCTAAAAAAGGAGTAAACTTACCTAATACAAAAGTATCACTCCCCGCTCTTACCGAAAAAGATGTACGCGATGCTCTTTTCGCTATTTCTCAAGAAGTTGATTGGATCGCTCTTTCTTTCGTGCGCCACCCCGAAGATATCCAAGACCTAAAAGAACTTATCAAAGAAAATGCAGGTTACGAAATTCCTATCATTGCCAAGATTGAAAAACCTGAAGCTTTGGTAAATATCGATAAGATTATGGCTGCTTGTAATGGTATTATGGTTGCCCGTGGTGACCTTGGGGTAGAAATCCCAGCTGAAGAAGTGCCTCTTATCCAAAAAGAATTAGTGCGCAAAGCTAAATCTCACCACATCCCTGTAATCATCGCTACCCAAATGATGGAAAGTATGATTTCAAGCCTTACCCCTACCCGCGCCGAGGTGAACGACGTAGGAAACTCAGTAATGGACGGTGCCGATGCGGTGATGCTCTCTGGTGAAACTTCAGTAGGTAAATATCCTGTACAAGTAATCCAGCAGATGACCCGTATCATCAAAAGTGTAGAGGACTCTAACCTTATCCAAGTGCCTCTCATCACACCGTTTATACGTTCGTTGCGTTATGTAACCAATACGATCTGTTTCCACGCAGCGAAAATGGCTAACGACACCAATGCCAAGGTAATTACCTCCCTTACAAACAGTGGGTATGCAGCCTTCCGTATTTCGTCATACCGCCCTAATTCACACATTCTCATTTTCACCTCTAACAAGCGCATCCTCACCCAGTTGAACCTCTTGTGGGGGGTAACCACCTTCTACTACGATCGCTTTGTTTCTACCGATGAATTAATTGAGGACATCAACCATATCGCCAACGAAAAAGGCTATGTGGATATGGGCGATATAATGATAAGTCTCGTATCAATGCCAATGCAAGGCAAAGGAATGGTAAACACCCTTCGTGTATCCGAAATCGACTCTTGCGCCGTAAATTTCGAGAATAAAAAGAAAAAATAATAACAAATCACAAATAACAAGTAAAAAGTTGTTTAACAATATTGTTAAGCAACTTTTTTATATTTTTATCCTTAAATTCCATAGAAAAACATTTTGTTTTATAAAAAACCGTTTTTACAAATCCTCCTCTCTAAGTAGAACAAACGTCTTTGAGCTAATACCTCTCTTCATAATTCGTAATTCGTAATTATTTCGTAATTCGTAACTCGTAATTCGTAATTATTTATTATCTTTGTCGCCTAAAATTTTTTATTTACAATGAAAAAACTCTCCTTACTCTTAATCACACTGTTGCCAATGGCAGCCTCCGCTCAATATACCGAGATTATCAACTCTAATCTCCCTGGTAATTCTCAAAGTGCCTATGCTGTAGGGGCTCGCGTATTGCAGTTCGAAGGGGGCTTGTGGTACGAACGCAGCAACCATAAAAAAACCGGCACTTCTATGAACTTTACAGGAGTGAATTATGCCGTGCGCTATGGCTTCTTTAAAGAACAATTAGAAGTAATGCTCAATGGTACCCTTGCCTACGACTATACTCTCGAGCATAACAGTTCTTCCTCTCATTTTGGCTTTGTAAACAACACTATTGGAGCAAAATACCAGTTGTTCAAACCCGCTTTTTTAGACGAAAAACCTAATATATACAGCTGGAAAGCTAACAACTCCTTCCGTTGGCGCAACCTCACCCCCTCTATCGCCCTCTATGCGGGTATGAATTTCCTGCCTAACAAGCGTTATTATTATGAGGAAGTACCCCAACTATCCCCCAAAGTAGCTGCTATTTTCCAAGCTGAGCCTATCCCTCGCGTGGTAGTAGTAGCCAACCTCATCGCCGATAGATTCTTAAAAAAAGAAAGTACTGAATACAGTTATATCCTCACTGTTACTCACAATTTAGACAATGGTTGGTTCAGTATTTTTGCCGAACAACAAGGCGTCTATAACGAACAGTACCGCGACCAAATCACCCGCCTTGGGGTAGCCTTTTTAGCCTCTGATAAATTGCAACTCAATGCCGATGTAGGCTTTGGCTGGAAAGACACACCTCAGCGTTATATGGGCTTGATAGGCGCTTCTTACCGCATCGACAATCACAACAGCTATATCAAAAAAGTACTCAAAGAAAAAGTAGAACCTACTAAAATAGACCATAAGAAAAAAGCTAAAAGAAACAGACGTAATGCTATCGATTAAAGAACTTTCCTCTAAAAAAGAACTTACCGAATTTGTAAAGTTCCCTCTATCACTATACCCTAACCACCCTTATTGGGTACCGCCTCTCATCAACGATGAAGTGGCATCTTTTGATAAAACCAAAAACCCTGTGTTTGAAAATGCCGAAGCCTTCTTCTACGGCGCTTACAACGAAAAAGGTAAAATGGTAGGACGTGTGGCTGCTATCGTAAACCAACACGACCTCAAACAAGGTACAAAAAAAGTGCGTTTCGGCTGGCTGGATATGATTGACGATATCGAGGTTACCAAAACACTCCTCAACAAAGTAGCCGAGAAAGCTCGCGAATACCAGTTAGAATATATCGAAGGTCCTATGGGCTTTTCGAGTATGGACAAGGTGGGCTTACTTACTGAGGGCTACGACCATATCTCCAATATGATGACGTGGTACCACTATCCGTACTACAAACAACATTTAGAGCAATTAGGTTTTACTAAAGAAAAAGGCTTTATTGATATGTCTTTCCAATTAAAAAATGCGAAGCCCGAATTCTTCAAAAAAACAGCCGAAGCCATTAAAAAACGTTATGGCGTAAAACTTATTGATACCCCCACTACCAAAGAAGTGCTCAAACACGTCGACGCGATGTTTGACCTCTACAATGAAACCTACTCTAAGTTAGCTTCTTACGTACCTATAAGCAACCGTCAGCGCGATTATTTCAAACAGAAATACATCCCGTTTATCAATCCTGAGTATATCCGCTTTATTGAAGATAAGGACGGCAAACTGATATGTTTTGCTATCGTAATGCCTTCTTTTTCCAAAGCCTTACAGAAAGCCAAAGGCAAATTGTTCCCTTGGGGTTGGTGGCACTTATTGCAAGCCAAAAAACACCACGATACTGTAGAGTTCTACCTCATTGGGGTTGCCCCCGAATACCAAAGCAAAGGTATTCCCGCACTCTTGTTTGATTATTACTACGATGTATTCTCTAAAAACAAGGTGACTCACTGTATTATCACCCCCGAACTCGAAGAAAACATCGCTATCCAACAACTTTGGAAAAATTTTGACCCCATTATATTTGCACGCCGAGCAACTTTTAAAAAAGAAGTTTAACCCCCTAACAACTAATACCGATGAAGAAACTTTTATTTCTTACCGCCCTCTTAACCATTGCTTGCCAACCTCCTCACAAAGAGGTAAAATTCACTGAAAATGATATCTGTATCATTCCACAACCAAAAAAACTTGCGCTACTCAACAAAGATAACTTTTGGTTTAACAAACAGACGGCAATCGTGAGCGACATCGCTTTTGTTGAGGCTGCTGAACTCTTTGCCGAACAATTCAAAAAAGCTTCTGGCTTTGAACTCTCTATGCAAGCAAGTGGTGTAACAACTAACTACATCGCACTCGTTGTCGATAAATCTCTGCCAAAAGAAGGTTATACCCTTGTAGTAGAACCTGAGAGAATTTCTATCACTGCAGCTGACTATAACGGGGCACTCTATGCCCTCGAAACCCTGCGTCAGCTACTACCCAAAGAGTTTGAAAGCCCTACCCCCGTACAAACCGATTGGGTGGTACCTGCCATTGTTATCACTGATGCTCCCCAATACCCTTGGCGCGGATTGATGCTCGACGTCTCTCGTCATTTCTTCTCTAAAGAATATATACTGAAAACCCTCGACCGTATGGCGATGCTCAAACTCAACACTTTTCATTTCCATTTGGTAGACAATGAGGGTTGGCGTATCGAAATTAAAAAATACCCTAAACTTACCGAAGTAGGTGCTTGGCGCGTAGATCAAGAGGATAAACTATGGGATGAGCGCACCTCTAACCCTGCCGATGCCTTTGACAATCCCGTATCAGCTCCTAAAAAATATGGCGGTTTCTATACCCAAGAGGATATCAAAGAGATTGTAGCCTACGCCGCTGCTCGTGGTATTACGGTAATCCCCGAAATAGAAATGCCCGCCCACGTGATGAGTGCTATAGCCGCTTATCCCGAACTCTCTTGTCATAAACGCCCCATAGGTGTACCTTCTGGCGCCGTATGGCCTAACATCGACATCTATTGTGCAGGACAAGAGGAATCTTTCACTTTCTTAGAAGATGTACTTACCGAAGTAATGGCGCTATTCCCTAGCAAATACATTCACATAGGTGGCGACGAAGCCGATCACACCGAATGGGAAAAATGCCCTAAATGCCAACAACGTATAAAAGACAACCACTTAAAAGATGTTCACGAATTGCAAAGCTATTTCATCAAACGAATAGACAAATTTTTAGTCTCTAAAGGACGTGTTCTTGTAGGTTGGGATGAAATAATGGACGGTGGTTTGGCTAACGATGCGGTAGTGATGAATTGGCGCGGTATCGACATAGGCAGAAAAGCCCTCGAACAAGGCAACCCTGTAGTGCTCACCAGTGATTGTTATATCAACAGATATCAAGGTCTCCCTGAGTATGAGCCTCTCGCTAATGGCGGTTATGTAACACTTAAAAAACTCTACCACTACAATCTTGAAAAAGAAAACCTCACTCCAGAACTACAAAAAAAAGTTTTAGGTACCCAAGCTAACTTATGGGCTGAATTTATAGCTACCCCCGAACATTCGGAATATATGCTCTTCCCTCGCTTGTTAGCTTTTTCGGAAATCAGTTGGACACCCGATAACTTAAAAAATTGGGACAACTTCGTGAAGCGTACCGAAACCTTTATGGATCGTTTAGATGTGATGAAAATAAAATACGCACGTTCTATGTATCAGGTGTTGCCTGCCGTTGAAAACCAAAACGGTAAGGTTTTCTTAAAATTAGAGTGTGAAGTCCCTAACGCCGATATTCGCTATGCTTTAGGCGATACCCCTATAGAAAAAGCCGAAAAATACACCCAACCTATTCCTTTCAATGAAAGTACTACCTTCAAAGCTAGTGTTTTCAGTGGAAAAGCGACCAATACCATTACCACTGGTGAGGTAACATTCCACAAAGCGATAGCTAAAAAAATGAGTTATAGTCCGCTCTATCATAAGAAGTATCAGGGACAAGGCGAGATGACTCTCACCAATGTGGTTCGCGGTAGCAAAAACTTCCTAGACGGACAATGGCTCGGTTGGTTAGGCGACGATGTAACCCTCACCCTTGATTTAGAACAAGCCACCGAGGTAAGTGAAGTACGTATAGGCGCAATGGACTACCAAGCATCTGGTATTTACTTCCCTATAAAATTTGCAGTAGCCCTTTCAACCGATGGCAAAAACTACCGCGAAGTAGCAACCCACAACGAGCCTTGTGTAGTGAGAGGCAAACCCTCTTTAAAAGATTTTGTACTGAAGTTCAATTCTCAAGAAGCACGCTATATCAAGATTACCCTCAAAAATGTCAAAACCCCTCCTAAAGGCGGTGATGCGTGGCTTTTTATAGATGAAGTTTTGGTATTTTAGAAAAATAATGTACCTTTGTTGCGTTTTAAAACCACAAATTGTAAATTATTAATTGTAAATTGTTAATCGATACATAATGGATTCAGTAAAAAATTATATCAACGAAAACAAAGACCGCTTTATTGCGGAACTGATAGAACTGCTCAAAATGCCTTCTATTAGTGCCGATGCTGCCTATTCTCAGGATGTGCTCAACACCGCCGATGCCGTAAAAAATGCCTTAGAAAAGGCTGGTTGCGACAAGGTAGAAATATGTGAAACCCCTGGCTACCCTATCGTCTATGGCGAAAAAACTATCGACCCTGCGCTACCTACCGTATTGGTATATGGGCACTACGATGTACAACCCGCCGACCCTATCGAGCTTTGGGAATCCGACCCCTTTGAGCCTGTGATTAAAAAAACCGATATTCACCCTGATGGCGCTATCTTCGCTCGTGGAGCTTGCGACGACAAAGGGCAAATGTTTATGCACGTGAAAGCCCTTGAATATATGGTGAAAAACAACGTATTGCCTTGCAATGTGAAGTTTATGATTGAGGGCGAAGAAGAAGTAGGTTCCGAAAGTTTGAGTTGGTTTGTAAAACGCAACCACGAAAAACTCAAAAACGATATCATCCTCATTTCCGATACCGGTATGCTGGCTAATGATACTCCTTCTATCACTACGGGCTTACGCGGACTTAGCTATGTGGAAGTGGAAGTTACCAGTGCCAATCGTGATTTGCACTCTGGCTTATACGGTGGTGCGGTAGCGAACCCTATCAATGTGCTTACTAAGATGATTGCTTCTTTGCACGGCGAGAACAACCGCGTGACCATTCCACATTTCTACGACAAAGTTGAAGAACTCTCACAAGCCGAACGCGATGAAATGGCTAAAGCTCCTTTCTCACTCGAAGCCTACAAGAAAGCCTTAGATATCGATGAGGTATATGGCGAAAAAGGCTATACCACTACCGAGCGTGCCTCTATACGTCCTACCCTTGATGTAAATGGTATCTGGGGCGGCTATACAGGGCAAGGAGCTAAAACCGTGATTCCAAGTAAGGCTTATGCTAAAATATCAATGCGCTTGGTGCCTAACCAAGACAATCGCGAAATTACCGAACTCTTCACCAAACACTTTGAGAGCATCGCTCCTGCAGGAGTACGCGTGAAAGTAACCCCTCACCACGGCGGACAAGGTTATGTAACCCCTACCGATACACCTGCTTACCAAGCAGCGGTAAAAGCCTGCCAAGCAAGCTTCGGCAAGGAACCTATCCCAGTGCGTTCAGGCGGTAGTATCCCTATTGTAGCCCTTTTTGAAGAAGAGTTGGGTAGCAAATCAATTCTCTTAGGTTTTGGTTTAGATAGCGATGCCATCCACTCGCCTAACGAACACTATGGTATTTTCAACTTCCTAAAAGGTATTGAAACCATTCCGTGGTTCTATCACTACTTTGTAAATAACAAGTAATACCAAAATAAAAGGGGGCTGTATCGACTTTAACAAAGTCTATACAGCCCTCTTTCTCATTATCTAATGGCACGAACCACACTTCTCAATAACCATTGATAATAAACATATTAACTGCTAATGCGAAAAATATTTTAAAAAAATCTTCCTAAAAATTTGCAGGTTTCAAAAATAGTCGTACCTTTGCACCGCAATTAAGAAAAAACAAGTAGAATATTCCTCCTTAGCTCAGTTGGTTAGAGCATCTGACTGTTAATCAGAGGGTCACTGGTTCAAGTCCAGTAGGGGGAGCAAGAAAAAAGCAATACTTTTTAGTATTGCTTTTTTTGTATTCTTTCTTTACTTTAACGTGAGTTCAATATAACTTTGTGATTTCTTATTCTCTCTTCCTTAGTGTAGATTTTACTTTGTAGAGGAATTGTTCTCCTATATTTTAGGAGATAATAGCACCTCTCCTGTCTCTCCGTCTATTTTATAAACATCGTATTCATATTCAGAAGTGGTGGGTATAGCTATTTGATAACATCTGTGATTGTTAAAAAATCCCCTACTCATATTGATATGAATAGTAGCTAACAAGTCAATCCCATATTCTTTTTTCATCTTTTTTATCAAATCATTCAATGAAAAAGAAAATCCCTCATCAGCATCTATTTTCTTTTGCAATTTCCCGTTGCTATCAAAATATTCCCAAATACCTACTTCCATTCTATGAAATCTCTCACCTCTTGATACTTGTCTCTTTTGTTTCGCATCATAAGTATACAGATAAGTATATGGATTTGTCGCATTGCTTAACTCCACTTCAATAATTTTATCTCCCTTAGTGATTTTTACCTTGTTATTCTCCTTTTTTAAAAATTTAGTGTTGGGAATAGAAGAAAAAGAAGTATCCACTTCCCAATCCTTAAAAACCTTTTCATCAAAGCGCTTCATACCGCGCAAATCAAACTCTTGAGCCTTACAGCCCAAACTAAATAGTAATACTATGTATAGATAGAATGTTTTCATCTTCGTCTATTATTTCTTATCAATTAAAAAAGGATAAGATATTTCAAAATCTGGAATAATATCTTTATATCTTTTCAGTTCATTAAGTTCTATTTGCTCCACTGTATTAGCATCTATATAAAACCCCTTACCTTCTCTTTTAGTCTCTTCTTCACCTACAAAGAAAGGTTTCCCTTTATAAACAATTATACTCCAAAGCCTTTTTTTAAAATCAGGAGAATGAAGAAAATCTACCTCGATGTTCTCTCTATTTTTCCCATTTTTCAAACGAATATATTTCTTCTTTTCCAAGAAATTCAAGACATCTTGCGAAGAAAAGTTTCCAAATTTCAAATCTTCATCAACCGTATTTATTAGGTCTCCTTTTTCATCAAAATAATACCACTTACCAATCTTGATACTTTTTACATTCAATTCAAAAATACCAAAATAATGCCCTTTTTCTTTAATGTTGCCATTTTTGTAGAAAGCCTTGTAACCTACATAAAAATCTTTTTTAGGCAAAACAAACACTTCTTCAGTATCAGCGAGCACTTTTGTTCCATCATCAAAGGTAAACTCCTCTTCAAAGCCATTTTTATCCACACCTTTATACTTCTTATTTTGCCTTTCAAATTCCGAATAATCAAACGTTTCAAACGTAGCGTCTAATATACTAAAATCCCAATTTTTCTTTTGAGTTTTCCTCTCTAAAGAATTTAGATATTCATCAAAAGGAAATACTTGAGGATGCCCTTTTGAATAAAAGAAAGTCTCAAATAGTAGAGTTCCAGTTTTTCCATCTATCAATAAATATCTATATTTATCTACTGAGATTTCTTTAATTTTTAGTTCAACTTCATAGAATAAATTTCCATTATACTCTTTTCTTCTTACAGAGGCATCTTCTTTTCTATCCTCTAAATCTACTTTATATCCTTTAAGTATTTTTTGCACCAAGTCCTTAATAGTGAAAGTATATCCTTCGTCATAATCTTCTTCTTTGATAAGTTTTCCTACAGCGTCATATTCTTTCCCTATGTCTATTTTCGTCATATAAAACTGTTTTGTAAAAGAAAGTAAATTCTTTGTTTTAGAGTCATATAGAGCTATATAAGAATAAGGAGTAACCACACTACTCTCTTCTACTTGTATCCAATCTTTTTGAATCAGATTTTTGAAGAACAGTATTTTTACCCTTTTATCATCTTTTTTATAAAACTTCATTTCATTTGTTGAAGTATATTTAGGGTCTTTTTCCCAATCTTTAAAAACCTTTTCATCAAAGCGTTTCATACTGCGCAAATCAAACTCTTGAGCCTTACAGCCCAAACTAAGTAGCAATAATGTATATAGATAGAATGTTTTCATCTTGCATATATTTTTTAGATTACCAAAACTATTAGATAAAATTTATCGTGGAAGGGGAGGTTTAGAAGCTTATTTTTCCTTATCTTCTAATTGATATATATCATTAAAATCCTTTTCTGAAGATAACATTTTATCAAAAAGAATTTCACCATTATCAGCACTTATGGTTATATACCTAATTTCTTGTCCTCTTGTATTAGGCTTTGTAATACTAATAATATTATAAATAGGAACGCTTCTATTGTACCTATCTACATTTAAAAGCAAATTCATATCCAACAAATCAATATTAAATTTTTGATTTACTAGTGTTATAATATCTTTTACACTTAATTTATAGGGTTCATCATAATCTACCTCTTTGATAAGTTTGCCCGTTTTGCTCCAATTTTTCCAAATACCTATTTGGCAATCATAGAAGAAATAAGATTGTAAAATCAAACGTTTGGTGCGGATATCATACTTATATTTTTTCTTATAAGGATTTGCAATGTTACTAACTTCTACTTGAATAAAACTATCAGTTTTGATAATCCTAACCCTTTCATCTCCTTTTTTTAAGAATCTATCCCAATCATACATTTGAACATATTGTGTATCCACTTCCCAATCCTTAAAAACCTTTTCATCAAAGCGTTTCATATCGCGCAAATCAAACTCTTGAGCCTTACAACCCAAACTAAATAGTAATACTATGTATAGATAGAATGTTTTCATCTTACCTCTTATCTCTTACCTCTTCCTTGTAGCACCGCTGCTCCTAAAAATGCCAATAGTGAGGGCAACGACCATCCTAACGAATAGCTATCTAACGGAAGATACGCCTTGAGTGCATACACCTGCTCTAATGATGATACTCCCCAAGTTTTACAACTGTCGATAAACGATAACACAGCAGTAACAGCAATGCTCACGAGATAAGGAGTACGCGATTTTACAGTATTGCCAAAGAGCAACACATCCAAAATGATAGTAAATACAATAGGATATAAAAACAGTAATATATAAGCCGCATATTGTATAATGCTATCTACTTTGTTGATAGAAAGCACTATAGAAACAATAGTACAGAGCACTACCCCTACTTTATAAGGCAATCGTCCTTTAGTGAACTCTTCAAAAAAACTCCCTACCGATGAAGTGAGCGCAATAGCTGTTGTAAGGCAAGCAAAGCCTATCGCTAATGCAACCGCTGTTGTTCCCCATTTTCCTAACACTGCGTGTGAAATATGCAAAAGCAAATCGGTGCGAGAAACTTCATTATCAGTAAGATAGCCCGAAGTCGCTCCTAAATAGATGAGTCCGCCGTAGATAAGCAACAAGCATATTGTGGAGATACCGCCCGAGAGCAACGTGATATGCGAACGCTTTTCGGGTGAATGATAGCCTTTTTCACTGACTGCCGAAATGATAATCCCCGCAAAAATCACCGAGGCAAGCACATCCATCGTTTGGTAACCTTCAGTAAAACCAAAAACAAAACTATCTTTTGCGGTAAAATCCGATGGAAGTGTGTGATGCAAGGGGAAGAGAATACCTAAAACAATGAGCAATACCAACACTATTAGCAGAAAAGGCGTCAGGAACTTCCCGATAATATCCACAATCTTCGATTTAGAGATAGAAAGCACCAAAACCACCCCAAAAAACACCACTAAAAATGCAATTTTAGGTAAATCGGGTAACAAAGGGGCTATCCCTACCTCAAAAGTAGTGGAACCCGTACGCGGAATGGCAATTAGCGGACCTATACACAATATCACAAACAGCGTAAGCCATTTGATGAGTTCTGGGTGAATGCGATCCCCCAAATGAGTAAAGTTTGTCCCCGCTTTAGCCACCATTAGCACTCCTAAAAAAGGTGCAATAATAGCGGTGACAAAAAAGCCTAAAAGTGCCCACAACCAATCATTCCCTGCTTCCAATCCTATAAAAGGGGGTAATATCAAGTTGCCCGCTCCAAAGAACATCGCAAAAAGCGCAAAACCTACGGTCGTTACTGTACTCCATTTATGTTTGTTACCTAATTCCATCGCTTACATAGTTTTTAGTCCGCAAATAAAAACATTTTATCTCTAAAATCCAAATATTTTTGCTACTTTTGCCTCATCAATACCCTTTTTATTACAATGAGAACCCTTGTTATTGGCGATATTCACGGCGCTCCTCGTGCCCTTATTCAAGTTTTGCAACGCGCTGACATTCAGCACGACGATTTCCTTATATTCCTCGGCGACTACGCCGATGGCTGGAGCGAAACCCCCGAACTATTGGATTTTCTCATCGGCTATCGCCAAAAACAGCACTGCCTCTTTTTGCGCGGCAACCACGATGCCTTATGCTACGATTTCCTCTTAGGAAAACCTATGGATACCCTTTGGCGCTTACACGGTGGTAAAGCTACCGAAAAAGCCTACCACAACGTAACTCACGAACGCCGCAACGCTCACCTCAACTTCTTAGCCGAGCTTGAAAACTACTACTTAGACAGCAAAAACCGCCTCTTCCTACACGCCGGATTTACAAACCTGCGCGGTATCGCTCACGAACACTTTGAACAAATGTTCTATTGGGATAGAACCCTTTGGGAACTCGCACAAAGTTGCAACCTCTCCCCTACCGACCCACATTTCCCTAACCGATTAAAACTCTATACCGAAATATACATCGGGCATACCCCCACCACCCGATTAGGCACCGATAAACCACTTTTTTTCAACGGAGTAACGAATGTTGATACGGGGGCTGCCTTCAAAGGGCGCATTACTATAATGGATATCGATACTCGCGACTATTGGCAAAGCGACCCCGTATACACTCTCTACCCCAATGAACAAGGTCGCAATATGTAAGTCTTTCCGTGTGCCAATTTGCTAATTCGCTAATTTGCTAATTGACAAATTATTCGTACCTTTGCCCCCAATAATAAAGAAAAACGAAAACGAATGGAAATACCGCAAGAATTGTGGCGAAAAAATTATGAAGAATCTCAAATACTAACAAGTGATAACCTCGCCGCTGCCAAACGCAACGGAAAATGGGGTTTCGTAAACCAAAACGGTAAAGAAATATGTCCTTTTAAATACGATGCTACTTTCCCTTTCATCAATGGAACAGCTGCTGTGAAAATAGGCGACCTTTGGGGCGTACTCAACACTGCTGGCAAGGAAATTGTTCCCGTGTACTACGACCAAGTTTTTACTTTTTCTGAAGGACTTATCAAAGTGAAGAAAAATGGTAAATTTGGCTTTGTAAATACCAAAGGTGAGCTTGTAATCCCCCTAATTTATGAGGCTGCTAATCATTTTTCAGCTCGTATGGCAGCCGTAAAACTGAATGGTAAAGCTGGTTTTATCAACACCAAAGGCAAAGAAGTAATTCCTTTTGTTTATGACGATGCCGATTCCTTTAGCGAAGGACTTGCCCCTGTGAAAAACAACGAACTTTGGGGATTCATCAACAAGAAAAACGAACTCGTAATCCCTTATAAATACGAGGGAACTGAGGGCTTTTTCAATGGTGTAGCCAAAGTGATTCACAACAATTATTGGGGGGTTATCAACCCAAACAACGAGGTGATTATCCCTTTTGAATACGATGAAATTATCGGGTTTAACAACGGATTTACTCCCGTACTGAAAAACGATAAATGGGGATATGCCAATGCTCAAGGCGAACTTATTTGCGAACTAAAATACGACGAAGCAGCCGAATTTGACAACAATGGCGAGTTTGCCGCCGTGATGATTGCTGAGAAATGGGGCTTTATCAACGCCCAAGGCGAAGAAATCGTACCTCTGCAATACGATGAAGTAGATGATTTCTACAACCAAATGGCTGCCGTATGTAAAGACGAGCTTTGGGGCTTTGTAAATGCAAAAGGAGAAGAAGTTTTCTCTCCTCAGTTCGACGATGTCGAAAGTTTTCAAGAAAAAGGAATGACCCTCGGCTTTATAGGTGAAGAACCTTTTATACTCTTTGAAAATGGTAAAAAATCACCTCTTTCGCAATTTGCCGAGTTCGTAAACGATATAACAACTAAAAAATAATGATTGTAAAAATTAAAAACTTATCTAATAACGAGCTTCCTTCCTATCAAACCGAAGGAGCTGCAGGGGTAGACCTCCGCGCTAATCTCCCCGATAGCAATATCACCCTGCAACCCTTAGAGCGTACCCTTGTGCCTACTGGCTTATTTTTGGAAATCCCCGAAGGCTATGAAGCTCAAGTGCGCCCTCGTAGCGGGATGGCTATCAAGCACGGCATCACTGTGATCAACAGCCCTGGCACCATTGATTGCGACTACCGCGGCGAAGTGAAAGTACCCATCGTAAACCTCTCTAACGAACCCTTTACCATTACCCACGGCGACCGCATCGCCCAAATGGTATTTGCTGCATACGCAAAAGCCTCTTTCAAAACAGTTACCGAACTTTCCAATACCGAAAGAGGAACCGGAGGGTTTGGAAGCACTGGAGGAAATTAGCAATTTAGCAGCGTTGGAAATTAGCGAATTGAAATATGAGTTACAAACTATCATTTGCGGAACGGGCAAAGTTAGCTATGGAGATACTATCCAAGCAGCCACCCGTTACCTTAGAAGAAGCAAGAGCTCAAGTGGAATGGCTGAAGAAAAAAAGTCGGTCAAAAATAAAGAAACAGAGAATCTCTGTCAATGGATAGAGAAGCAGCAACTTTGGTTTAATAATATTGATATGAATTTGTTTCTTTCACAAGGTGCAGAGCAAAAAGTATATTTAAATAGTGAAAAAGAAGTACTAAAACTCAACGATGCCATTTACTACACCTCGTGGATAGATTATTTCAACAATTTATTGCTGAACAACTATTTTTTCCCTGATACTGCTTATGGATTAAAAGGTTTTTACAAAGATAACGACACCCTTTATGCAGTAGTAAGGCAAGAATATATAAAAGCTGATACCCTTACTTCATTAGAAGAAGTGAAAACTTTTATGAAACTGAATGGTTTCATAAATATCCGAAATAACGACTATCACAATCCCGAATTAGGTATCATATTAGAAGACCTTCACGACGAAAACGTCCTCACTCGTAACGGCTCACTTTTCTTTATAGATACCGTTTTCTATATAGAACCCTCATTTTGGCAAATCGAAAAAATCTACAAAATATTATGAAAAAAATCATCTTAATCCTTACAACCATTTTATTAGTGAGTTGTAAAACCAAACAAACCTTGGTAACCCCTGCAGGGAGAGTCAGCGTTGATAAACAATCCAAAGAAATTATCAACCAGCACCTAAAATCATTCCCCTCTTTCAATACCTTGAGCGGGAATTTGCTAGTAACCTATAACGACGGTAAAAACGAGCAAAGCCTGCCTTTTTCTTTCCGTATGGAAAAAGATAAAACAATATGGATTTCTGCTCCTTTAGGACTTGCCAAAGCACTCATTACTCCCGAAAAAGCTGAATATTACAACCGCATAGACAATTCGTACTTCAGCGGTGATTTTAGCTATATCAGTAAGTTATTAGGGGTAGAAGTAGGTTTCAGCGAATTGCAAAATCTTCTGTTAGGCAATGCACTTTACAACATCAACTTTAATAGCGAAGGTACTATCAAGCTCCTCAATGAGGACAACAATATGTACAACATCGAAGTAACTGGCGAGTCGCCTATAGGAGTGATTTACCGCTTCTTGCCCGATAACTACCGCGTAGGCGTTACCGAAGTGAATTATTTAGGTGGCAAGCAAAAAGCTACAGCTACTTACACTTATCAGCAAGTAGATAAACTCCTCTTGCCTCACACTATCAAAATAGTTGCCAGCGAAGGCGATAGTAATACCCAAATTTCTTTAGAATTCAAAGGATTGGATTTAGATAAAAAACTCTCATTCCCCTTTAAAATTCCATCAGGAATGAAAGAAATAACAATAAACAAGTAACAAATGTGTCACAAACTTTGCCAAAGGTGCGAGCCGCACAAGCAAGAAAATTTGGCAAAGTTGAAAATACGTTAAACTGTCCGTCGTGCTACGACCTATGAATATACTAAAAATCATACTGCTTTTGCTTTGCTTCCCGCTGCTCCTCACAGCACAAACCAAGCAAAAAGAATTAGAACAACGCAAAAAGGCACTGCTTGAACAAATCAAGGAGATGTCGGCATTGCGCCAAGAACAAAGTCAGCAACACAAAACCACCGTTCAGCAGATAGAAGTTGCTAACGAGAAGATATTAGCGCGCACCCGCCTGATACAAATCAATCAGCAGCAGGCAAATCTGCTTTCTAAAGAAATCGCCGATAACGAGGAGCAAATGCGCACCCTCAAAAAAGAATTAGAATACCACAAAGGCGAATACGCCAAAATTATCAAGCAGTCGTACAAAAGTAAATCCGCTCAAAACCGATTGCTCTTCTTGCTCTCATCCGAAAGTTTCTCACAAGCCTACAAACGTTTGGCTTATATGAAACAGTACGTGAACTACCGCAAAGAACAAGTTACCCTTATCCAAACAAAAACCAATAAGATTAAGAGCCTCAACGATACCCTCATAGCGCAACGGAATACTAAAAACCAAGTGCTTGAAGAACAACGCCAAGAGCAAGCTACCTTGCAGACTGAGAAAAAGGAATTAGAAACCCTCGCGGCTAATATCCGCACAGTAGAACGCAGTTACGAAGCTCAAATACGCGAAAAACAAAAACAAGCCAACGCCATCGACCGCGAAATACAACGCCTCATCCGTTTGGCGATTATCGAGGCTAACAAACGTGAAAAAGAGCGTTTGGCAGCCCTCAACCGAGGCAAAGGCAATGCCCCTAAAACACAAGGCGGAATGACCACTTCTACCCCTCCATCAGCTTCTGATGCCGAGGTGTCTTTTGTCCTCACCCCAGAGTCGCGCAGGGTCGCCGATAGCTTTGAAGCCAACAAAGGCAACTTGATATGGCCTGTAGTCAAAGGGTATAAATCACAAGGTTTCGGCGTGTACTACGACCCCGTATACCCTGAATTGCAACACTATAACAATGGGGTAACCATCGCCACCGAAAAAGGTGCTGAAGCCCGTTGTGTGTTTGAAGGTGAAGTATCGGCGATACAGTCTATCCCCGGTAGCAACAAAGTAGTGCAAGTGCGTCACGGGAATTATATTACTATTTATTACAACCTTACCGATGTATATGTGAAGAAAGGAGATAAGGTAAAAGCCAAAGAAGCATTAGGCAAAATCTTCACCGATAGCAATGGCAAAACCGAAATGAAGTTCTTTTTATACAAAAATACCACGAGATTAAATCCCGAATTTTGGATACATAAAATGTAAGGTAAAAGAATTTCTTATCAGTTAATAAGTTTTACTTAAAATACTCTATATTCCGCTCTACATAAAGCATAGGAACCCCATTTTCATAAGTAATCATCTTTATCCAATTGCCTTGTGCATCATCGGTATATTTGTACTCACAAAGATAATCGGTAGAAAAAGTTAAATGATAGGTGAGACGCCTATCTGAACCGAATTTGTTTAAAAATCCATTATTTTCACTCTCATTTATCAAAAGATATTCCTCTTTGAGCTGGTTGTTCTGGTCATAAGTATATTTAGAGTGCCATATAAAGTCGTCTATTTTCTGCGAAATGGCTTTAATAAGCTCTCCTTCTGCTCCATATTCATAAAGTCCTCGCCATATAAGTCGGTCAAATTGGTAAACTTCCTTATTTACAAGTCTTTTATTGTTATAAATGTATATTTCTTTAAACAAAGGGAGATCTTCAGTTCTTTTAAAATTCCTTTGAATAAGCTCTCCATCAACATTATAAGTATAAGTGTAGATTGTTTCATCTTTTGTTTTTAGGTCAAGTATTTCTTTCTCCAATTGCCCTTTAGCATTATAGACAAGCGTATCCTTTGTTTCTAAAACCTCATCTACAAACGTCGATTTATCAATAAGGCGATGCTTTTTGTCGTAAGTATATACTATTTTTTTAGGAAATATATCATCATAGCGCCATTTTTCAGTTATAAAACCATTTTTATCAAAAGTAATAGCCGAAGGGATAATGTTTACTAAAAACTGTATGAAGAAAGCTTTTACCCCCATTCGTTCCATTTCACTGTACTGTTTAATTTTTTTAACAGGGTAAATGCCTTGAGAGAGAGTAGACCCTTTGGCAAAATCATTGCCTTTTTCCTCTGCAAAATAAATAGAAGTTTTCACTGATTTTACCTTGCCTTTCAGCCCCATTTTACTCCAATCATTGCTAGCAGCTTCCCCTTGCGCATAAGCATACACACTCACAATTAACAGTAAAACACAGAAAAAAGATTTTATTTTCATCGCATTAGGTTTTAAAATTTAGAAGGTACTACCTAAAAACACTATAAGTAGCCAAAATAATACTAAGTCTTTCGGTATAAGTATCAGGATATTGTTTTATAATATCATCAGCATAGGGGTCAAGATATTTCTTGCCTAAATCTTCTTCTAACCAATAGATTTTCTTCTTTTTTAACCACGTTTCTTTGCTAATTTGGCAGAGTTCAGTAAAATTAGGCGCTTTCTGCAAATCGCGAAAAGCTTGTACAACTCTCATATAACGAGTAGCTAATATTTTAGCAGTATGAATACCTTTTGTTGCAATCTCACTGGGGTTGTGCATCTCATTGATAACAGCTTCTTTTAAGCAAACGGCACTGGGCAATAGATTGGTAAGTCTATTGATGTATTTGTCATAAAACCCTGAACCTAACTCAAAGTTTTCATCTAAAGGAATGCCAAAAGCTAAGGAGGTACGTTCCCAAACATCATCGTTATCACGTGGAGGCGATACAATAAGAAAACCATCTTGGCTATGTTGTTTGTACTGACCGACGTAAACATACATATAAACCAAGTGTTCGCTATCCAATTCCTTTACCCACGAACGAAGGTTATTGTAATTCATCGGTACAGCCAAAAAACCTTGCTCTTTTAAAAAACTGTTTAGGTTCTTAATATCATTAGCAAAACTCATAGAAATATTTCTTATTTGGTTATTTTACAAAGGGGGTTTAGGTACTACTGAAGAAAAAATATAAAGAAGGTATTGAAAAAGTTTTGTTTTATGTGGGCGTTTGCCAAACGCCTGTACATAAAATACTACAAAAGTAATTGATAATCAGAATATTTTATTTTCATTACATTAGCTTTTAAAGTTTATGTTTTGTAGTATTTAAATTCTAAGACAAAACATTTATCATATATATAAGCCAATAACCAATGATTCCAATAATATCTGTTACATAGTTTAAGATATATTTTTTATCTTTAAAAACCACATTTTCAAACCTTGTAGAATGTTTTGTTCTTTGTCTTTGTGTAGGTTCTTTATAACACTCTACCATAAGTTCTTCAAAAATATATTCTAACATAAATATTAACTCTTCTCTCTTATCTTCTGGTATATACACTACATCTTTTGCTTTCCAGATAGTCCAGTCAATATTGTGTTTTATCGAAAATCTTAAAAGATAGGGATATAGATATTCCCACACAGTAGGATGTAATTCAATTTTTTTATCATTGCATTTTAAAAACATAAGTACTATCTTATATCATTTCCTTTCTCTCTAATAAAAAAACTTTGCCAAAGGTGCGGCTCACACCTTTGGCAAAGTGTATCATTAGCTTATGATTTTGCAACTACTATTCTTGTTGTTACTTCGTCGAAGGCTATTTCTTCACCCTCCGTTAGACTCTCTACAAAAGTGATACTATCAGTAAGGGTTTCGTTCTTGATATAAGCCTCGTTGGCAGTAACTGCCTCTTGTAGGGCAGGGTGCGCTTGAAGGCGTATTTGTATGCGGTCGGTGATGTCGTAATCGTTGTCCTTGCGGATATTCTGAATGCGGTTCACCAACTCACGAGCGATACCCTCTTGACGCAGTTCAGGGGTGATGTGAATATCCAAGGCTACCAACAGACTGCCGGCGGTGGCTACCAACCAGCCTTCTATATCTTGGGTGCTGATTTCTACATCGTCCAAACTCAAAGTAACGGTTTTGTCGGGCAGTTGCAAGCTGTACGTTTGTGCTTTTTCAAACTGAGCTATTTCCGCTTGTCCAAATTCTTGTACCGCTGTGGCAATAGCTTTCATATCCTTGCCAAACTTAGGTCCTAAGGTCTTGAAGTTCGGTTTGATTTGTTTTACCAATATACCCGAAGCATCTTCCAAGAGTTCTATTTCCTTCACATTCACCTCGTGCTTGATGAGGTTTGCTACAGCTTCTATTTCAGCACGCTCAGTGGCGTTCGCTATCGGTATCATTATCTTTTGCAGCGGCTGACGCACCTTGATGCTTTCTTTCTTGCGCAACGATAGTACTAAGGACGAGATAGTCTGCGCTTTTTGCATCTTGCTTTCCAATGATTTATCGATATAGCTTTCGTCAGCTACTGGGAAATCGGTGAGGTGTACACTTTCTTTGTTTTCTTTACCGGTAACGCTCACCAAGTCTTTGTACAATCTATCGGCATAGAAAGGTGCTACAGGCGCCATCAGTTTAGCAATGGTTACTAAGCAAGTGTAAAGCGTTTGGTAAGCAGCTATCTTATCGGTTTCGTACTCTCCTTTCCAGAAACGACGACGTGATAAGCGCACATACCAGTTACTAAGGTTTTCTTGTACAAAATCGGAGATAGCACGGGTAGCACGGGTAGGCTCATAATCAGCGTAGAGCGTATCTACTTCTTTGATGAGGGTATTGAGTTCCGAAAGTATCCAGCGGTCTATTTCAGGGCGTTCAGCCAGTGGTATATCGGCTTCTGCATAAGTGAAGCTGTCGGTATTGGCATAGAGCGCAAAGAATGAATAGGTGTTGTAGAGCGTACCGAAGAATTTACGGCGCACTTCGGCTACCCCTTCCAAATCGAATTTGAGGTTATCCCAAGGGTTCGCGTTGGAAATCATATACCAGCGAGTAGCATCGGCACCATACTCGGCTATAGTAGTGAAGGGGTCCACCGCATTGCCCAAGCGTTTGGACATCTTTTGTCCGTTCTTGTCAAGCACTAGTCCGTTAGACACTACATTTTTGTATGCCACACTGTTGAATACCGAAGTAGCAATGGCGTGAAGTGTATAGAACCAACCGCGTGTTTGGTCTACCCCTTCTGCTATAAAGTCAGCAGGGTAAGCGGTATGATTTTCTATATAGTCCTTGTTTTCAAAAGGATAGTGCCATTGCGCATACGGCATAGACCCAGAGTCGAACCACACGTCAATAAGGTCGGTTTCGCGGTGCATTGGCTTGCCTGATGGCGATACGAGCACTATGTTATCTACGATATTTTTGTGTAAATCTACCTTGTCGTAATTGCTTTCGGAGTTGTCGCCCACTACAAAATCTTTATAAGGGTCGGCAGTCATTACGCCCGCTGCAATAGCTTTTTGTATTTCGGCTTTTAGTTCTTCTACCGAACCGATGCAGATTTCCTCTTGCTTATCGGATGTACGCCAAATAGGTAACGGGATACCCCAATAGCGCGAACGCGAAAGGTTCCAGTCGTTAGCATTTTTGAGCCAGTTGCCAAAACGCCCTTCACCGGTAGCCTTAGGTTTCCAGTTGATGGTTTCATTGAGGTCGAACATACGTTCTTTGAAATCAGTTACACGTACAAACCAAGAGTCGAGCGGGTAGTACAACACGGGTTTATCAGTACGCCAGCAGTGCGGATAGCTGTGTACGTATTTTTCTACTTTAAAGGCTTTGTTTTCTTCTTTGAGGAGAATTGCCAAGCTCACATCCCACGATTTTTCAGGCGCTTGCCCTGCATCGTAATACTCATTTTTGATGTATTTACCGGCAAAAGCCTCTGGAATATTGTGCCCTTCAATGAATTTTCCTTGCAAATCTACGAGCGGAATCAAATTGCCGTGTGCGTCTTTCACAAGCATTGGGGGGATACCATATTCTTTGGCTACACGGGCGTCGTCCGCACCAAAAGTAGGCGCAATATGTACGATACCTGTACCGTCATCGGTCGTAACAAAGTCACCTGCAATCACGCGGAAAGCCTCAGTAGGATTTTCGGCAGGAGTGCACCAAGGAATGAGTTGCTCGTAGGTAGTACCCACAAGGTCTGCACCTTTGCATTCTCCTATAATTTGATAAGGAATTGTCTTACTTTCAGGCGTATAAGCCGCCAAAGCAGCTGCATCGCCCTCTACGAACTTTTTGCCGAATTGTTTTGTCAAAAGCGGTTTGCCGATGATGATTGTTATCGGCTCAAAAGTATATTGATTGAATGTTTTTACGAGTACATACTCAATCTCTTTGCCCACGGCAAGTGCGGTGTTAGAAGGCAATGTCCAAGGGGTGGTTGTCCAAGCGAGGATATGGATAGGTGCTGTAGGGTTACCCAATGCTTTACTTGCCGCTGCTGCTAACGCTTTTACTTTGAACTGCGCCACAACCGTAGTATCGCTCACATCGCGATAGCACCCTGGTTGGTTCAGCTCGTGCGATGACAAGCCTGTACCTGCCTTAGGCGAGTATGGCTGAATGGTGTATCCTTTGTATAGCAACTGTTTATTGTAGAGTTGTTTCAAAAGCCACCACACGCTTTCCATATACTTAGGTTTATAGGTGATATAAGGGTCTTCCATATCCACCCAGTAGCCTATTTTCTCGGTAAGGTCATTCCAGATGTCAGTATAGCGCATCACGGCTTCTTTACAAGCCTTGTTATAGTCCTCTACGCTTATTTTTTTGCCTATATCTTCTTTGGTAATGCCGAGTTCTTTCTCTACTCCCAATTCTACAGGCAAGCCGTGGGTATCCCAACCTGCTTTGCGTTTTACTTGAAATCCTTTCTGAGTTTTATAGCGACAGAAAATATCCTTAATAGAGCGCGCCATCACGTGGTGAATACCAGGCACTCCATTGGCAGATGGCGGTCCTTCAAAAAACACGAACGGAATAGCACCCTCACGTGAGGTGATACTCTGCTCAAAGATGTTGGCGGCTTTCCAGAAAGCCAATATTTCTTCTGCTATCTTAGTAAGATCTAAGTGTTTGTACTCGTTGAATTTCATATATTGGTTATTATTAATCGTTAAGTGTGAGCCACAAGGGCAATGGTGGTTTGTTTGTTCTTTTAGATATTCTTTTTATATGTTTGTGCTATTACTTCTTTTGTTGAAATAAAGAAATGCGCGTAACCCTTTTGAGTAAGTCCCTCTTTCAGACGGTCATCAGAAGTCCATATTTTATGCTTTATCTCTAAGTGTAGTGCGATGAAAGGCAAATCATTCACATCTACATCATTAACTATTTCTAGAGCTTTTGCTACATTCTCTTTCCTAACTTCGCTATCCACATCTACTATTTTTACTCCTTTCAATAACTTTTCAAAATCATCTACTAATTTTTGTTTTATCTTCTTATATGAAAGATTACTTTTAGACTCAAGACGTTTTGCTAAATTTGGAATATGTTCGTTTACTTCTTTTATAAGATAATCAGGCACTACAAATTGCAGTCTCTTCCTTTCTGTTAAAATAGTGGAGATACCTCCTTTAGGAGCTAATAAGGCACTTATAAAAATATTACTATCTGCAATAATAATCATAATTTGATTGGCATTTTTAAATATTAAAATGTTTCCTCATTCGGTCAGTCATTTTCTTATTGATTTTCCTCGAGAGGTCTAAAATAAAATCTTTATGCTCTAAAGGAATACCATTCTCGTCCTCCTCCAATATTTCATCTGAAGCTACATACTGGGTAGGCGTTGCCAAGACCTTTGCTTTTTTGGGTTCTTTGAACGTTACAAAATCAAAAGCTCTCAACATCTCTATAATAGCATTGGCTTGCGGACTGGTTTGCTCTATGGTTACTGTTACTGACATAGTCGTAATTATTAGTCGTTAGACGTTTGTTTGGCGCAAAAGTAGAAAATAATCAGGAATTTAGCAAATTTGAAGGTTTAGAGCATAAAAAAACTTTGCCAAAGCTACGAAAAGTTTGGCAAAGTCTAATAGTTATTTACTACAAAGAAACTACTGAATAGGTTTGATTCCTGCTTCACGAGCTTTTCTAATACTTATAAAATTTTGTTTAGCATTAATTCCCTTATCTTTCATAATTTTAACCATATCACCTGTACTTATAAGAGTTGTTTCAACAAAGTTTAAATCATTTAAAGAAATTTCTGTTTTTCCTGTTGAACTATATGCTAAGTACATATGCCCTGGTTCTAACACGAGAAAACATCTTATACCAATTTTCTCCAAAATACTTGCTAATAGAACAGTACCATCAACACAATTAGCATTCTGCAAAAGCAAAGACTCATTAATAAATCGTACATTTTGACTATAGATCTTTGTAGCTGCATTACTTGTGTCTGTAATACTACTATATTGCATTCCAAGCTTATACAATTGGTAAATGATAGCTTCTACTTGAGTGTCAAGATAATCTTCGCCTGCTTGATAACCAGCCCAACCATAAGCCAAATTTAATAAAGGATCACTACCAAACTCTTCATTATTTCTTTTCAATGCTGCGCTAAGGAACATATCTATTAATTTGCTATCTTCATTTACATAAGATGCAAATAAAAAGCGAAGATCAACAATGCTACCATCTTCTTTTTTAGTAGCAAAAACACACTCATTAATGCTTCTATAAGATAATTGTACATTTTTAGTAGCAATTACCTTATTTGATTTATCCATTAACTCTACTTTGAAGTGAGTATATCCTGACGTTGTTATATTTACAAAGTCATCAAACTTCCATAAAACATTTAAAGGAATTACATTTTTACCAGCTTTAATAGTTTTATCAACTACTGTTTCTCTGATGAATTTGTCATTTGTAATTTTGATTCTTCCATCAAATTCTTTATCTGAATTGATAGTAACATCAAAATAAGTAAGTTTTTCTTGATTTAGTATTTTCAAGGAAGCAAAACTAAAAATTGTTGAAGGGTAAAGTGTTCCTTCAAAAGCATCGTCAAATTTGACATCTAAAGATACTTTAACATCCATATTAGTTGGATTAGGTGTATCATTATCACTTTTACTACACCCCACAATTGTGATAGCGAATGCTATCAAAATACCAAAAATTGCTTTGTAATTCATAAAAACTGAAAAATTATAGCCTTTCAGTCCCTAAAAGCGGTTAGTATACTCAATAAAAAAAGCGTGGGACTGCATAACTAATACTTATTTGTTTCGGGTATCTCCAAACACCCACCTCCTAATAAGTACAACAGAACCCACGCCGAAGCGTGAGCGTTTTACTTATTATCTTGTAGGAGGTCTGAAAATTTGGAGATTTTGAAACCAACAAAATAATAGCTAAACGCTAATATATTTTTATGTTATTTTCTTTTTATACTAATACATCTTATTTTAAATTCGCAACAAAATTACATCATTTTTTGGAATATACAATTTTTTCACACCTTTTTATAGGTAAAATCTACAAAATTATCAATTAAATTATTGATAATAAGAGACATTACATTTCTTTTAAAAGAAGAATTTCTACAAAATACCCTATAAATATGGTGTAAACAGATTACTTATGAGTCAATTCTAAGAGACTGTCTGAAAAGTTTTATTTATGTGGGCGTTTGCAAAACGCCCCTACAAAACATACTACAAAAGTTGTTGATAATCAAAGTGATCAACTTTTCCAAAGTCTGAAACTTTGGCAAAGTGTAGCGACGCAAAAGTGATTTTGAGACTTTTTGGACACCCTCTATGCGATTTTTCATTCTTCACTCTTCACCTCCGCCAGCATCGTCCAAACGTCTACACCTCCTATTTTGGTTTGGTGAATTTGCTCAAAACCGTGTTTTTGGTAGAAAAATACATTCATTGCGGTATTGGTGACCAAACTGAGTTGGCTACCTCCTTCACGTGCTACTAAAGGCAAAACGGCTTCGTCTAAAAACTTACCTCCTATGTGTTTGCCTTGCCACGCGGGACTCACTACAAAACTCTCTAAATACCATCTGTTTTCAGAAGTTTGTTTTTTGGCGTACTCGCTGCTCTTGTCTAAAAATGGCAGGAAGCATTGAGTAGGTTTGGCATAACGCCAAAGCGCAAAAGCTCCTGAGCGCAGGTAGTCCCAAAGGGTAATACGGGTGTGGCGCAGTGATTGCATCACGGCAACAGCTATAATTTCGCCATTTTCTTCGGCTATCAGGCAATACCCCTTGCGGATATTGCTCATCACTTGCACATAATGCAATTTGTTCAGATAGTCGATATACTTGCTATCGGTAGTGAAAAAAGAGTTGAGCACCGTGCGATACATATTGTAATTAGCAAAAGCATCGGTGAGCACAGTAGCTACTTTGCGGGCATCGGCGAGAGAGGCAAGACGGTAGGTCATAGGATTTTAGGGTTAGTGGTTAGGGAACAAGAGTTAGGAGGTTTGCTCTGATAACGCTGAGGGTTTGCTGGGTAATGCCTAACAACGAGGCAATATGCCCTAAGGGAGCGCGGAGGAGTATTTGGGGGTAGTTGTTTAGCAGCCATTGGTAACGCTCTTGGGCGGTTTGGAACTTTACAAGGTACAGCCGCTCGGTGAGTGATTTGATGGCTGAGACCAACAGCAGGCGCATCAGGCGTTCCAGTTCCTGATGTTCATTTACTACAAGTTCTACTTCCGAAAAGTTAGCCACCCACACCACACTATCCTCTAAGGCTTCTAAGCATAAAGGGGAAGATTGATTGAAATAGATGCTTTCTACTGGAAAATAAAACATCTTTTCAAGAAAAAAATTGTGGGTAATATCTTTCTTTTTATTGTAGTAATAACAGCGCAACAAACCTTCTTCCACATAAAACAACTCTTTTGAAGTAGTGCCTGCTTTGAGCAAAGTGCTATACTTCTTTACCTCCCTGCGCTCAAATAGGTGAGCCGTTAGGGAGGTAAGGGTTGTGATGGGAATTTGAGTTTCTTGGTGTAGATACTCGGTAAGTGTCATCAGGCTATTGCATATTTTTAGCCTCGATGCTAAGGGTAGCGTGAGGCACTGCCATCAATCTGCGTTTATCTATAAGTTTACCTGTTACGCGGCAGATGCCATAAGTTTTATTCTCAATGCGAATCAGTGCATTTTTAAGGTCGCGAATAAACTTCTCTTGGCGGATAGCCAAAGCAGTGTTTTCCTCTTTGCTGGTTACCTTAGAGCCCTCTTCAAAAGCCTTGAAGGTAGGGGCAGTGTCGTCGGTACCATTAGTGGCACTATTCATATAGGAACTTTTGATAAGTTCCAAATCGGCTTGAGCTTTTTTGATTTTTTCTTCTATAAGTGCCTTAAATTCTTCCAATTCCTTATCGGAATAGCGTACTCTGATATTTTCTTCCATAGTATAATAGGGTTTAGGGTTAGTAATTTGGAGGTAGGAGAAGGATTAAAACCTAAAACCTACAACTCCTCTCTAAATTTGGGGCGTAAAAATACAATTATTTTTTAAAGTAGCAAAAATTTTAAAGGTTTTTTTTATTTGCTAATCCCCAAATTTGCTAATTTGCTAATTACACACTACCTTTGCGCCTTTGAAAATAAATTTATTACAACGTGCCTACAATAGGAAATATAGACTTGGGAGAATTCCCGCTACTGCTCGCTCCTATGGAAGATGTGAGCGACCCTCCTTTTCGCCGATTGTGCAAAATGCACGGCGCTGATATGCTCTACAGCGAGTTTATCTCATCGGAAGGTTTGATACGCGACGCGATTAAAAGCCGACAAAAATTGGATATTTTTGACTATGAACGCCCCGTAGGAATACAGATTTTTGGAGGTGATGAGGAGGCTATGGCGCTCTCGGCTAAAATTGTAGCTACTGTAAACCCCGATTTGGTGGATATCAACTTTGGTTGTCCGGTGAAAAAAGTGGTGAGCAAAGGAGCTGGCGCTGGGGTACTCAAGGATATCGACCTGATGGTTCGCCTTACCAAAGCTGTGGTAAACAGTACCACCCTACCGGTAACAGTGAAAACGCGCTTAGGCTGGGACGAACAGAGTATCAACATAGAGGAAGTAGCTGAACGCCTGCAAGATGTGGGCATTAGCGCACTCACTATTCACGCGCGCACCCGCAGCCAGATGTACAAAGGGCATTCGGACTGGAGTTATATTGCCAAAGTGAAGAACAACCCGCGTATGCACATTCCTATTTTTGGCAATGGCGATATCGATAGCCCCGAAAAGGCTTTAGAATACCGCAATACTTACGGGATAGACGGCATTATGATAGGGCGCGCGGCTATTGGCTATCCGTGGATTTTCAATGAAATCAAACACTATTTTGCCACAGGTGAACTCCTCCCCTCGCCTACTATTGCCGACCGTGTGGAAGCGGCTAAAAACCACTTGTTATGGTCGGTAGAATGGAAAGGCGAACGCCAAGGGGTGGTGGAAATGCGCCGCCACTATGCTAATTATTTTAAAGGAATCCCTAATTTTAAGGAACACCGACACAAATTAGTAACCTTAGACGCTTCACAAGAGGTGGTGAAGGCTTTAGATAATGTTTTAGAGGTTTTAGGGAGGTAAGAGGTAAGAGGTAATTTTTATAGGGGCGTTTTGCAAACGCCCCTATAAAAATCTCATTATTACTTATTAGGTTTGTACTGTGATTGTTTGAAGAGAGTATCGGGGTTCATTGCCAAAATCTTTACTAATGGTTCTTCTTTGTGATTTTCGGCATACGCCTGAACGATGCGCAACCCTATAAATTTTGCTATTTGCCCTGGCGATTCATTATCTAATTCCAAATAGAATTTAGAGAAAGGCGCAGGATAAAGAAAACGCGTAAGGAGTTTCTTATCAGTTTGATAAAGGAGCTCTTTTTCTATAAAATAACGCCATATTTCGGGTTCATTGGCTTCTGCCCACGCGTACTGCTGGTCGGTATAACGCAACAAATCAGCAGCTGATTTTTTGGGGAGTAACAGTTGCTCTAAATAGAGTTTTTTGCCTTCGTAAATCATATTGTCCAAAAAGGTGAGATGCACCGCACGAGGCACTAATTTATCGGCAAAAGCATCGGCAACATCTACTGCTAAGTATTTTTTGTCTAACTCGGCAGCGATATACTGTTCCATATCTTGATAGAAAGGGTGTTTGGTTCCCAAATAGTTATCGGTGCCTATGAGCAAGAGGCTATCGGCATAGATCACACGCGACTCGTAGTCTACCCTACTGAGGAGGGTTACCACTTTAGGCGCTTGAAACTTAGGAAAATAGTATTTGATATGTTGGAACAAGCCGTTGAGTTCTTTCTTCTCGGCTGATAAATCTCCTAATTGTTTTTCTACTTCGCCATATAGCGTGTGGTAGTAGATATTTGCAAATTCTGGCAAATCGGGAAAAATAGGTTTATGCTTGATTTCCACCCACTCGCTATCGCTAATGCTGGGAGTGAAAAAATAAGGATACTGGTGGCGCAAGGCAGGGAATTGGGCATCGGGAGTTTTTACAAATAATGAATCTAATCGCACGGTCTCGAACGACATTGGTATGGCGGCAATTTCTTTTTCTTTTTTGTCACCACAAGCTACTATTAGCAGCAAAGAGGCGAAAAGGAGGAGTTTTTTTGTCATTTTCTTAGTATTATTAAATTTTAAATGGTATATAACCTATTCTTCTGTACTGAAATCCCAAAGATTCTATTTCTTTGTGAGCATATTGTATTCCTTTTTCATTTGAAATATTGTTTTCTATCATCAAAGCACGATTAAAAGCTACTTGTGCAGGAGGCATTGAAGTATGAATCTTATATGAACAAAGACAGATTTTTTCTTCAAAAGATAAAAGTAGTTTTGAAATTTCATCTGATAGATATAGGGTTTGTAATGAGTGAAGTAATTGTTGTTGCACTTTTTCAAATTTACCACCTGAAAATTCTACTTCATTTCCTTTTTTTATCTCTTTTTGAAGATTTTGAAAACTACTTCCTGAGGTAATTTCATTAAGTATACACACTGTTTGTGTAGTGTCAAAAATAAGATAATCACATTGTCGGGTTAGTTTGTTCTGTTGCAATACAGCACAATTATTAAGTTGTTTTTTGTAATCTTCAAAGTCTATAATGTACAATTCTTTTCTTTGAAGATTTGTATAAGTTGCTTTTCCAAGCCCTTTTTCTAAAACTATTTTTGTTTCTCTCTCATCATCTGTCAAATCAAAAGAAGTAGTTTGGGTAATTTCTTTTCTTATACGCACATTCCTTTGTAAATTTAAGGCTTGAGGCAAGGTTTGCTGTAACAGATTATCTATTGATAGCTTCATAATTATCGTATATTTCATTGATATCTTCAGAGAGATCCATTACATCAATAAAGCGGTTGTCTATAGCTTTGAGATCTTTCAACACACCTTCTTCAACTTTCCAGACCCCTATATTTTCATAAGAAAGTGCTGCTCCTTCCGTATAATGAGTGTTATGTTTGTCATAAGCATTGATAAGTAAGTTCAAATGATTGATAATGTAAGGACTATGGGTAGCAAAAGCCAAGTGAACAGTTGTGTTGTGTAATTTATTAAAAGAAAAACAATCATTGATAAGTTTATTTACCAATCGACGTTGCGCTGAAGGGTACAAGGAAAGTTCTGGTTCTTCTATAAAAATAGATAATTTTTTATTCCCGTTCCACTCTTTCACCTCAAAGCGCCCCATCCCTAATCTTTTGTACTGATTTTCTAACACTTCAGTAAAATCATAGTTTTTAGTGTGATATGCTACTATCAACTCTACAAAACTGGCTGTTTTGGTACCACTGGAGGCATTTTCAAATTTAAGTTTGTATTCCTTAGTATTCCTACCTTTACCTAATACAAAATACGGATTTCCTTCTAATACCTCATCTTCTAATAATGTTAGTTTTGTACTCTGAATTTCAAATCCTTTGCGATAAGCTCTCATCGCTTTACTAAAATTTGTATAGGTATCTTCTAAATAATAGGGTAAATCTACATCTCTATTGAAGTTTTTAGCAAAAATATCGGGTAAAACTCCTCTGTTCTCACTCAAAAACAAGACTTTATCTAACGAAAAAGGTTCTTTTAAGATAGGTTCTTTCAGTTGGTATCCTTTACCTTCATATTTATATTCTCCTATTGCGAAAGAGAAGAAAGTATTTTCATTAATAAATTCATTCAACCCACTGATTTCTAAAAGTTGTTGAAATGAAAGCGATTTTGCAAAATCTTGTGGAGAGGCAAGATTGTTTTTGATAAAATAAGAACGCAGATTATTGCGCTTGTGTACCCAACGCAATAAAGACATCAGTTTTAGAATAGCACTTTTGCCACTCCCCGATTCACCTATGAAAACCATCAAAGGTTTTATTGTAAGTTCAGCTTTGAGGATTGGTCCAAAATCTTCGATATATAATGTCTCTTCCATATTTTTTAATATACAATGTGCAAAAGTACAAATTATTAATTAATTAGCAAATAAAAGAAAGGCTCACGATTCCCATCGCGAGCCTTTTGGTTATTGTATAATTAAAATGAGATTCGTGGTGAATAAGCCACCTAATGAAAAAAACTTTTCTGTTAATTATCGATGTTAATAAAAAAAGCCCTCCCATAGTTCTCCAAAAAGCAAATATGATTACCTTATTAAAAACATTTATGATGATTGCATCGTGAAGAACCCTCTTATTTTAACAAGTATTCAAAAAAGAGAATATGGGAGGTACTTTTCACTACTAACTATTGTTGGTCTTTGATAACATTGATTTCTACACGGCGGTTGATTTCTTTACCGCGTTCAGTATCATTGCTCTCAATAGGTCGTGTTTGTCCGTAACCTTTAGCCTCGAGGCGTTTTTTGCTCACACCGTGGCGTGAAAGGTATTGCTTGATAGCATCAGCGCGATCTTGAGAGAGTTTGAGGTTGTGCTCAGGGGTACCAGTATTATCAGTATGTCCTTCTACCACGAAGTTGAAATCGGGGTTTTCATTCATAATGATAGCGATATTGTCCAAGATAAACTCAGCTTGTGGTTTCACTACCGATTTATCGGTATCAAACAAGATAGTTTTTGCATACAAGTTGATTTGTTTTACCACGCGTTGGGTACGTTCTTCGCGTTCTTCAGGAGTTTCTACACGAGTAATCGCTTTGTTTGCTGATACGCGTTTGCGGTCTTTTTTCTCTTTTACTTTAGGTTCTTTGGTGCGTTCTACGTGGTCTACGATAGGATTTTCACGAGCGGTAAGTGGCAATTTAAGCACTACACCAGCGCCCCATTGGTAGTAGTCGTGACCGGTGCCACCCCCTACATTGTAGGCAGTGTTCACATTGGCGCCCACTACATCTGTAAACCAGAAGTTTATACCAAGTCCTGCGATAAGTTTGAATTTGGTTTCACTATCTACTGAAGCAAAGCCTACCCCCACTTGTGGATAAGGGTCGAGCCAAGGAAGCGCATCCCACAAACGGTTGAGGTGATAACGACCACGTACATCAAACGCCCAGTAAGTTTTGGCATTTTCGAGTTTAGTTTCCTCTACATCAGGGAAGTAATTTTGGTCTTTCTTGATGCTTGCGTAGGCAAAACCCGCTTCGGCAGTAATACCTTTTTTGATGTAGCGAGCGGCGTTGAGGCGGAAGCCGATATTCATATCGGGGTAGCCAAACCAGTCTTTCATTACACTTCTTTCGGGCACCTTAAAGTCTACGGTGCTCACGCCCGCCCCTACGAGCCAAGGGCGATAGTTATCTTGTGCTGTTACAGCACTCGCGCTGAGCGCTGTAATGGCAGCAATGGTATATATTTTAATTTTGTTCATTTCTTGTGATTTTTTTTTGATTATTTTTTTCTCAGAGTTTCTCAGAGCCTTTCTGAGTTCCTCAGGGTTTCTCAGAGTTTTTCCAAGATTCTCAGAGTTTTTCTGAGATTCTCAGAGTTCCTTAAAAACAGCTATTAATAGCCTCTTACACCACCTGTAAATACAGTAGTAATCCAAGGGTGTACAGTTTTCCACTCAGCAAGTGATCTGTTAGGCACATACAAGGCAGCATTATTAACTTTTCCTATAGGTCCTTGAGGTACGGGGTTACCATAATAATTATGACCTTCTGGAGTATACTTAAAAGTATTTTTGTCTATTTGAGTAGGAGCCTCTACCCCTATACGCAATTCCGCCAATGAGTTTTCAGTACCATTGAAAGCATAGTATCCTATTTTTTTAATGTTTTTCCCTATGATTATAGAACGTATGGTAGCAGGGAAAATATTATAACGAACATCATAACTACCATAATTACCATTCAATTGACTAGAATGCTCTGTGTAAAGTTCTTCTAAAGCAGGTAATTCTATTTTAGCAAGTTTAGTGTTATAGAAAGCACCGTAATAAATCCTTTTTACTTTAGGAGCGATAACAGTCTCTAAATTAGCTGAATTAGAAAAAGCGTAAGAATGTACTGTTTCCACATTATTGAGGTCTATTCTGGTAATGATAGGGTTTCCATAGAGTGTAGTAGCATCTCCTGTACTAAAATTACCACTATTTACATAAGTTACACTATAAGGCACTTTAGGTACTCTTGGTGCATTGGTAAAGCTGTATTGGGTTACATAGTCCTTATTAGAAATACCATAAAGATAAGTACCACTGTAATTCCAGAACTTGGTCACGCGTTTTACTTTTACAGTAAGGGGTGTTTTTGAAGCATCGGTTTTGTGTTTGAGTTTGAACTCTAAAGGAGCAGAAGAATCATAGTGGTTCTTAGCGGTTACCCTTACAATATTACCTGCTTGTGAACTAACTGTAATACGAGTAGAAGCCTCAGAAGAAAGTGAAGAGCTATCGTACTGATAACCATCAGGGTATTCTACATCCACATAGTCGTTAGAGTTGGCTTCAGTTTTATCGCCATCAATATCTTCAATAGTGTATACACCATCTCTCCAACCAGTATCACGTGGAGCTACTTCTACAACAAGGGTAGCCTTGCGTTCAGCACCCTCTTTGGTATCGGCAATTACAATTTCGTAAGTACCTTGAGTATTAGCACGGATATTTAAGGTGGTTGACACAGTACCTTGTACAATAGTGAGACCTGTTCCTGCATTATCAGTGAAGGTAAAGTTATCCGAAACACCCTCTAAAAATACAACACGATCTTCTCGTTCTGTCATATGAATAGTGTGTTTAGCCCCATTTCTAAAATAGAAGCTGTCTTCAGTACTTGGGCGTGGTTTTTCACCTACCCCGTCATCGGCATCCGATTTACAGCCTACAACGCAGGCAAGACTTAAAGATACAAATGCCATTAAAGCAAAAATTCTTTTTCTCATATTATTTCTTTTTGTTTATATACGCACTATGGCGTGGGTTATTGATTGGGGCAAAATTACAAACTGAAAAATATAACTTCCAAATCAATTTAAGATATTATTAACTTTTTTACACCAATAACGTAGTTAAATAGTAGTGTTTTTAACATTTTTAACAATTAAAGAATAGGATTTAAGGGTGTTTTATACACTTTTTGCAGCTAATGAGGAAGATTAGAAATTTAACGTGTAAAAAGTAGTCAATTACACACTTCTGCAATTTGTTGTAAATCAGAAAGCTAAAAGGCATTGACGTAGTAATGACGTAGTGAAATTTCAAGTGGCAAACTGCCGAAAAAAGATAAAAAAACACGACTCTTTGCCGCAAATTTGTAAATTTGATAAGTATTCTCTATCTTTGTCGCTTGAAAATCAATTGTTATTGAACTATGAAAAAAATAGGCTTTGTACTCTTAGCATTATTATTAGCAGTTGCTTGTAAGAAAAACGCCAATTTCAACAGCGATCCACTGGCTTTTAAAGATTATATTTCGGGGTATACCTCTGGGGTGATTTCTGCCCATTCGGGGATTAAAATACTACTGAATGAACCGCTATCACAAGAAAAGATGGACAAAATAAACGACCTCCATCTGTTTGAAATTTCACCTAAAGTAGAAGGGAAAGTGGTGTGCCAAAGTCCGTCGCAAATCGCCTTTGTACCCAATAAACCTTTATCTCAAAACACTGAATATCAAATTTCTTTCAATGTAAAGAAACTTTATGACGTGCCTAAAAAAGAACTCGAACTCTTCAACTTTACTGTAAAGACTTTAGAACAGGCTTTTAGAGTAAAATCGGGCGACTTGCAGTCCTACAACAAAAATTTATACTTCCTCAATGCCGAGCTTTTGGCTAACGACCAAATTTCCTACGAAACGGTGAAAGATGTGCTCAAAGCCAACCTCAACGGCAAAAAAGTGGCTGTAAAATTCCAATCACAAGGTACTAACAATAAATTTGTGATTATTTTTGATAGTATCCCGCGCATCGATAAAGAGCAAACACTTGAAATTAAATGGGATACTAAGGATGTTCCTCAGGAAAACCTGATTCCATTCTCCTATACTATTCCACAAAAAGGAATCTTCAAAGCGCTAAACGCCCGTACCGATGGCGCTAATCAGTCGTTTAGTGTAAACTTCTCCGACCCCTTGGAAAAAGAACAAGATTTTACAGGACTCATAAGCCTCAGCAATACTGATACCGCACTGAAATACAGTGTAAATGGCAACGTGCTGAAAGTCTTCCGCGAGGAGCAAAAAGAGGGGGATTACAAGGTTTATGTTTCTAAAGGTATCAAGAATATCTATGGCGATCGCTTGGAAAGAGAAGCGACTTTCAACATCAAATTCTTGCAACAAAAACCCGATATTCGCTTCCTTAAAAGCGGTTCTATACTGCCAAGCTCCCAAAATTTGAAAATTAATTTCCAAACTATCAACTTGCGCGCAGTGAATGTAACTGTTTATCGCATTTTTGAGAACAATATCTTTCAATTTTTGCAAGACAACAATTTGGGTGGCGGCTCCTACATACAGCGTGTGGGGAAACCTATTGCACGCAAAGTGCTGAAGCTGAACGATGGAGCGCTCTATCCGCTGAACGAGTGGAATACTTATTCCTTAGATTTAGCATCGGTAATTACTCCCGAACCTGGTGCGATTTACCGCGTGGAATTAGGGATGACCAAAAACTATTCGCTCTACACTTGTGGCACTAAAAACGAAGAACCTCTCGACCTTTCATTTGAAGAAAAACCTCTGAATGACGACGATGTGAACTATACACAGTATTACTACGATTATGACGAGGAATTCTACTGGGAAGAAGAAGATGAGGATAGCCCTTGCAAAGATAATTATTACTACGGCAAAACAGTGGGTACCAATGTGCTCGCCAGTGATCTTGGGGTGATTGTAAAGAAAGGGCAAACTAATAGTTTTACCATTATAGTAAACGATCTCCTCACTACCAAACCAGTAGATGGCGCTGTGGTAGAGGTGTTTAACTACCAACAACAGAAAATTCAAGAAGACAAAACCGATAGCAAGGGGATGTTGCATCTAAACCTCAGCAATCGTGCTTATTTCGTTAAAGTGAAAAAAGATAAATTCACTACTTATGTGAAGTTAGACGATATTGCCCCTCAATCGGTGAGCAAGTACGATGTAGATGGTATGCGCTTGCAGAAAGGGCTCAACGGCTTTATTTATACCGAGCGCGGTGTATGGCGACCTGGTGATAGTATCTATGTAGGTTTCATTTTAAACGATTTTGCTCAGAAAAATCCTGAAAAACTGCCTATCAAACTCCGCTTTACCGACCCTTATGGCAAAGTGATTGCCGAGCGTATGCAAACCAGCAACCCTACCAATCAATACGTTTTTGGACTCAAAACCAATGCCGATGCCCCTACAGGCAACTGGAGTGTTGCTATTTCGGCAGGAGCTGCGAAATTTAGCAAACGCATCAAAATAGAAACTATCAAACCTAACCGACTCAAGATTGAGAACAGCCTCAGTGGCAAACTCATCAGCGGTAATGGCGAGAATGTGCGCTTGCAGGTGTTGTGGTTACACGGTAGTCCTGCGGGCAATACGGGGGTAAATGTAAAAGCAAAATTCTACCCCTTAGAAACCGCTTTTAAAGGCTATGAAAAATACGTGTTCAACAACCGCGCTTACCAGTTTGAAAGCGAAGAAATGAACGTGTACGAAGGACAAACCGATAGCAATGGGAATGCTAATTTCTACTTCAGAACGAACGACTTAGAAGCCCCCGGTATGCTAAAGGTGAACTTCCTCACCCAAGCTAACGAAAGCGGTGGCGACTTCAGCACCGATGTGAGTACCGCCTCTTTCTCTCCTTACAGTGAGTACGTAGGCTTGCGTTTGCCCGAAACTAACAAATACGACTACTACAACACCCAGCAAAACCATACTTTCGATGCGGTAGTGCTCAGTGAAAACGGACAGCCATTGGGCAACAGAACAGTAGCGGTTACTGTGTATAAAGTAGGTTGGAACTGGTGGTGGGACGCTTCTAACCAAAACATCTCTACCTACAACAGCAGTAGCAGCAATGCTATTTACAAAACCGACTATATCACCACCGATAGCAATGGAAAAGGACGCTTTACCCTCAATATCCCTGATGCCGACTGGGGTCGCTATTTTATTATGCTCAGCGATAACCAAAGCGGTCATAAGTGCGGTACTACGGTTTACTTTGATTGGGGTGACTGGACTGGCAAATCACGTGGCAGTGAAGGTAGTGAAGCGGTAATGCTCGCCTTGGGTACTAACAAAAAAGAATACAACGTAGGCGAAAAAGCCAAAATCACTTTCCCTTCCGATAAAGGCGGACGTGCGCTTATTTCGGTAGAAAATGGCAACGATGTACTCGAAACTTATTGGGTAGAAACTGCTAACAAAGAAACGACTTTTGAGGTACCTATCACCAATAAAATGTCGCCTAATGTGTATTTCTACGTTACCCTTTTGCAACCGCACAACAAAACGCTCAACGATGCGCCTATTCGCTTGTACGGAGTTGTTCCCGTGAAAGTGGTAGATAAAAATACAGTGCTCAACCCTGTAATCCAAATGCCCGACCGCTTGACGCCTAACCAAAAAGTGAGCATCAAGGTAAGTGAGAAATCGGGTAAACCAATGACCTATACCGTGGCAATTGTGGAGGACGGGCTGTTGAACCTCACCCGCTTCAAAACACCAAACCCTTGGAATACTTTCTTTAGCAAAACGGCTTTAGGAGTAAAAACTTGGGATGTGTATGACGATGTGATTGGCGCTTATGGCGGAACTATCAATCAGGCGTTTAGTATAGGGGGTGACGAGGATTTAGGCGGCGCCGATGCTCAAAAAGCAAACCGATTCAAACCTTTTGTTATCTTCCGCGGTCCGTTTGAACTCAAGAAAGGGGCTACTAATGCTCATACCGTGAAAATTCCTAATTATATGGGCTCTGCTCGTGTGATGGTAGTCGCCAGTGATGTAGCCGCCAATGCTTTTGGTAGTGCCGAGAAAAAAGATATACCTGTGGTAAGTCCGCTTTCAATTTTAGGTTCCTTGCCGCGCAAAGCCGTGCCTAACGAGAAAATCGTGTTGCCGGTAACTGTTTTTGCTATGGAAAAACAAGTGAAGAACGTGTCACTCCAAGTAGAAACTAATGGCTTGTTTAAAGTGGTAGGCGCACACAATCAGCAGTTACATTTTGAAAAAACAGGCGAACAAATGGCTTATTTTGAACTCGAAACCACTGCTCAAACAGGTATTGCCAAAGTGAAAATCACCGCTACTTCGGGTAAAGAAAAATCTACTTATGAGGTAGAAATGGATGTGTACAACCCTAACCCTGTAACCTACGTAGTACAAAATGCCGTATTGCAAGGCGGACAGTCACACAACCTCAATATCAATCTCTTTGGCGAAAAAGCCAAAACAGTGTTGGAAGTATCCAGCTTCCCAGGGGTAAACCTCACTCAGCGTTTGGGTTATCTTATCAGCTATCCACACGGCTGTGGCGAACAAGTTACTTCGGGGGCATTCCCTCAACTTTTCTTAGGTGATTTTGTAACCCTTTCTAAAGAAAAAGCCGATGAAGTGAACCGCAATGTGAGTGCAGCCATCAGCAAATTGCACGAGAACCAACTCTCCAATGGTGGTTTCACCTATTGGAAAGGCGGTAAATACGCCGATGATTGGGTAACTTCGTATATAGGTCAGTTTTTTGTAGAAGCCGAGAAAAAAGGCTATGTGTTGCCATCGGGTAGCAAACAGAGCTGGCTCAACTACCAAAATAGTGAAGCACGCCAATGGCGTTATGAGGGTAAATACCAAAACGACTTTGCCCAAGCCTATCGCCTCTATACTTTGGCACTCGCTGGAAATCCTAATATAGGGGCTATGAACCGCTTGCGTGAACTCAACGAGATCACCCCTAATGCCAAACGCACTTTGGCAGCTGCCTACGCCCTTGCCGGACAAAAACAAACTGCCGAAAAATTGTTCCAAACCACTGCTATCGACGATGATGCCTATAGCTATTACGGTTCTGTACTTCGCAACAAAGCAATGGCAATGGAAACCGCTTTGCTCATCGGCAGGAAAGAAGATGCAGGACGCTGGGCATTAGAGATAGCCGAAAAACTCTCTACTAACGATTGGCTCAGCACCCAAACCACGGCTTATGCCCTTTATGCAATGGCAAAATATGTAGCTGTGAATAAAAGCGGCAGGAGCATCAATGCCAGCTATACCCTTGGTGGTAAAACCGAAAACCTAAAAGCTACCGAGCCTATGCTACAGAAAACCCTTGCTGCTAAAGGCAATGAGAGCCTACAAGTGAAGAACAATGGTAACCAAACCCTTTATGTACGCCTCATCACCAGTGGCGTACTGCCAGTGGGCAAAGAACTCGCTATGCAAAACGGACTTTCGCTTAGCACCACTTTCCGCGATAGCAACGGACACACACTTGATGTAACCAATTTGCGCCAAAGCACTCAGTTTGTTGCCACTATTGAGATTACCAACCTCACTGGCGAGGCGGTAGAGAATGTAGCACTCACTCAAATCATCCCTTCAGGTTGGGAAATTGTAAATACCCGCTTTACCGATTACGATGAGGGCAGCAGCGATAGCAATGTAGACTACACCGATTTCCGCGACGACCGTGCGAATTTCTACTTGTCGCTCAAAGCCAAACAAACCAAGTATATCAAGCTCAAACTCAACGCCTCGTATGCAGGCAAGTACTATCTGCCAGGCACTTATGCCGAAGCTATGTACAGCAACCGCTACAACACCCGCACCAATGGCAAATGGGTAGAGGTAATGAGAAAATAAGGAGCGAGCCGCACAGGCAAAAAACTTTAAAATATTCTATAAACGTGATAATCAATCACTTTTAGTCACATTGTAGGGGCGTTTGCAAAACGCCCCTACAATATAGAATTTTTGGAACATTTTTTTTAATTGCCCGTCGTGCTACGACTTCGTAATTTTTTACTATCTTTGCCCCAAATTATAAATCTTATAGCATTATGAAGCATTTTTTATTCAGCCTTTTGGCAATCGCTACATTAGCCGCTTGTAGCAAAAACGATGATGATAACAACAATAACGGCAGTGGAAACAATGGTAATGGTGGTACTACCTCAACTACTGTAACAAGCACTACACAAACCCCTACAGTGAAAGTAGAACGAATGATTTCCTTTGGGCAAAATGGAAAACACACCTATGAAGTTATAGCTCACTATGAAAATGGAAAAATAACCTCTTTCTCTGAGAGAGAACTCATTAACGGAGTACAAACTGGCACTACCCAAATCTCTACTATTAAATATGACGCTCAAGGGCGTATCCAAGAAAGGAAAGAAGCCCAAGAAGATGGCTCTATTGACAGAGAGAATAAAACAGAAACTTTCTTCTATGACGGCAGTGGTAATTTAGAGCGAAAAGAAATTACCTACCCTATGAAACCAGAAAGAAACGGAACTATAGTATATGAGTATGAGAGTGGAAAACTGAAAAAAATCACTTATAGTGGAACATTAAGAGGAGTGCCTTTGCAAAAACGTTATGAAATAAAAACGTTTAACTACACCAATAACAGCATTACTGTAAATATAAAAGAGTATAACACCAATGCTCAAGAGGTTATAGAAGATAGTTCAGTAAGCACTTCTACAACCATCTATACCCTTTCTAACGGTAATGTTGTGAAAAAACAAGAAACTCGCAAACACGGGAAAACTGTAACTACATTTAAACACGACAATGCCAAAACACTTTTTTCTTTAAGACCTTTTTTCGCTTATCCTGAGTATTTTGATGAAAAAGATGTTAATAAGAATAATATTACATCTAAGGAGGTTATAAACACATATTCAGATAATGGACAGACTGACACTTATAAAAGCACTTATCGTTATGAATATGAATACACTCCTGAGGGCTATCCTAAAACTATAAAGGAATTTAGAAATGATACTTTAGAAGGCATCAAGGAATACGAATATTAATCCCCTTATAACCTCATACAAAACTGCCCCATCCCCGCGGGCAGTTTTTTTATCCCTACACTTTGCCAAAGGTGCGAGGTGCGAGCCGCACAGGCAAAAAACTTTGTCAAAGCCTATAAACGTGATAATCAATTACTTTTAGAGTATGTTATGTAGGGGCGTTTTGCAAACGCCCCCTCAATATAGAATTTTTGCCCCCTCCTCTTTTCGTCATTCGTAACTCGTAATTCGTATTTTTTTTACTATCTTTGCCCCAAAATTATAAATCTTATAGCATTATGAAGAAAATTTTATTCAGCTTTTTGGCAATTGCAGCTTTAGCAGCTTGTAACAAAAACGACGACAATGGCAGTGATTCAGCAAACCATCTGGTTAAGAAAATTACTACCAAGAACAAGGATGGAAACCTCGAAGAGGTAATAACACTTAGTTATGAGGGAGGACGTCCTATATCACACTCTTATACTAAATATGACAATGGCGTGCAGACAGGTACTACCCGAGTTTCTACCTTCCACTTTGATGGGAAATTTATCAAGCAGGCTAAACGAGAAAATGCAGGAATAGATAACTATGTGCAGAACTTTACGTATGAAAATGGGAAGCTTGTTACTAAAACAGAAAAGTATGAAAGTGACCACCGTAATTACACATATCAGTATTCTTATACAGGTAATCAACTTAAAAGTGTTTTGCGAAGTCATCCTACCACTATTTATGTAAATGGAGATACCCAAAGTGCTACTTATTACAGAGAAAAACAATTTACCTATAGTGGCAATACGGTAATTGAAGTAACAACCCAATATCAAAAAGACCTTAATGGTGCAGTGGTAACAAGCACTTTTTATGGCACTGATACTACAACTTATACTATTTCTGACGGGAATATAGTGAAAGTGGTAGAAGAAAGTGAATACTCTACCACTGTAAAAGAATATACTTATGATACTAAGCGTAATCCATTTCACTATATGACTGACTTTGTAGAGCCTAGTCCTACAAATTTTCTTGTCGCTGGTAATGGGAAGTACAATATCTTAACCTATAAGAATACTTATGAGCCTAAAACAGCTGGTACAAAAAGGGAAACGCTTCGCGCCTATGAGTACACTTATAATGCTGATGGTTACCCAACCGTAGTAAAACAATATAAGGAAAAAGGAAATGGTGCAAGAGAGTTTCAAGGCACTAAAGAATACGAATATTAATCCCCTTATAACCTCATACAAAACTGCCCCCATCCCCGCGGGCAGTTTTTTTATCCCTACACTTTGCCAAAGGTGCGAGGTGCGAACCGCACGGGCGGTTATGGGGTACGAGCCGCACAGGTAAGAAACTTTGAAATATTCTATAAACTTGATAATCAATCACTTTTAGTCACATTGTAGGGGCGTTTTGCAAACGCCCCTTTAATATAGAATTTTTGGAATCCCCTTTTTTAATTGCCCTTCGTGCTACGACTTCGTCATTCGTAATTCGTAACTCGTAATTTTTTACTATCTTTGCCCCCATAAACTTAAAAATACCTCCATTTTATGAAAAATAGAGATTTAGGACTACTCATTTTGCGCCTTACCATAGGCTTATTGATGATTCCTCACGGCATCAACAAACTATTGCACCCCGATGCTTTTGGTTATATCGAAAGTACTTTAGATGCTAAAAACCTCCCTACTTTCATAGCCTATGGCGTGTTCATTGGCGAAATTGTAGCGCCCCTACTCATCGTTTTAGGATTCCGCTCGCGTTTGGCAGCTCTGGTGATGTTCCTCAACGGACTGGCAACGCTCTACTTAGCCTATTCCGATAAACTCTCTGCCCTTACCCAACACGGAGGTTGGGCGCCCGAATTGCCCGCCTTGTTCTTCTTAGGCGCCTTAGCTTTATTCTTTACCGGAGGGGGCAAATACGCTCTTTCTACTCGCAATAAATGGGATTAACAAATGTTAGAACAAATCAATCTTACTTACGAGAAAGTTGTACTCGTAGGGATTATCAATCAATTACAAACAGAAGAAAAATCTAAAGAATACCTCGACGAACTCGAATTTCTTACCTATACCGCCGGCGGTGAAGTGCTCAAACGCTTCACCCAAAAGCTTGATGTGCCTAACCCTAAAACATTCATCGGCACTGGTAAAATGGAAGAAGTACAACAATTTGTTGAGGAAAATGAGGTAGGAACGGTTATCTTCGACGATGAGCTTACACCTGCCCAACAGAAAAACATCGAGCGCATTCTCAAAGCTAAAATATTAGACCGTACAGGACTCATTTTGGATATCTTTGCCCAGCGCGCCCAAACCAGCTACTCACGCACTCAGGTGGAACTCGCTCAGTACGAATACCTCTTGCCACGCCTTACAGGGCTATGGACGCACCTCGAACGCCAGCGTGGGGGTATCGGGATGCGCGGTCCTGGTGAAACCGAAATCGAAACCGACCGCCGTATTGTGCGCGACCGTATTGCCCTGCTCAAAAAGAAACTCTCCGCTATCGATAAACAAATGGCAACCCAGCGCAGCAACCGCGGAGCATTAGTGCGTGTGGCGCTTATCGGTTATACCAATGTGGGCAAATCTACCCTAATGAACGTGATTAGCAAAAGTGAAGTCTTTGCCGAAAACAAACTCTTTGCTACGCTCGACACCACTGTCCGCAAGGTCGTGATTGAGAACCTGCCTTTCTTGCTCAGCGATACCGTAGGGTTCATTCGCAAACTGCCTACCCAGCTTATCGAGTCGTTCAAAAGTACCCTCGACGAGGTACGCGAAGCCGATTTGCTCTTGCACGTAGTAGATATCTCGCACCCTAATTTTGAGGAACATATCCAATCAGTAAACCAAATATTAGCCGAAATTCACAGCGCCGATAAACCTACCATTATGGTATTCAATAAAATAGACGCTTATACAAACGAAGAAATTGCCGAAGACGATTTGGCTACCCAGCGCACCAAAAAACACTTCACCCTTGAAGAATGGAAACAAACTTGGATGCAGCGAATGGGGCGTGATGTCTTGTTTATTTCGGCTCTCAACAAAAACAATCTCGAAGAATTCCGTGAGGTAGTATACGAAAAAGTGAAGGAGATACACATCACCCGCTTCCCTTTTAATAATTTCCTATATGAAAAATTCGAAGAATAACCTTTTTTTACTCCTTTTGTGCTTGTTCTGCTCATCTTTGGCTATTGCCCAAAGCGATGAAACCATCAACACCGATCGCCCCGACCAAAGTGAAGGGGTGTACACTCTACCCAAAGGTCAGTTTCAAATAGAAAATGGATATGTTTTCAGCAAAGAAGATAGCAGTGCGAATCTAATGTTGCGCTACGGACTTATCACAAACACCGAAATCCGTTTAGAAGGCGATTTCGACCTCCGTACCCCCGATTTTAGCAGTACTACCTTCAGCGTAAAACAACGTTTATACGAATCCGAACAGCGTTTTATCCCCTCTGTAGGGCTCATTGGCTATGGGCAATACAGCAAAACAGATGCTAAAGCCTATACTTTCGATGCTTGCTTAGCGTTCGAGAGTTCCCTCACCGATGTGCTTTCATTAGCTTATGGCGCTAGTAGTTCTGGACAATTTGAAAATTTGGATGTTACCGCCCAAATCAATTATGTCCCTACTAACAATAAGTTTTGGACTTTTGTAGAATATTACGCCTCTTATAACGGCACACGTGCTCCTGAGCATAATATCAATGCAGGTTTTGCCTATCTCCTCACCCCTACCCTACAGTTAGACATCAGTAGCGGACGTACATTGTGGCAAGAAGAACCACTATATTTCATAGAAGCAGGTTTTGGACTTTTAATCAGGTAAAATCTAAGAGTATTCTCCACAAGAGATTACAAAAAAAGTCTCAAAATCACCTTTGCATCGCAAACTTTGTCAAAGTCCTAGTACTTTGACAAAGTTAACTAATTGATTGTTAAAATAATTATTTACAACCAACTCATATTAATTATCGTAGAAATTCTGATACTTCAGAGTCTTTCCTCTCAACAAAAACCGACAATAAAAACACCTCTTACCTAAAAAATGAAAATCCTTAGCTCTCAACAACTACGTGATGCCGATGCCCAAACCCTCACTGCCCAAAATATCTCCTCTTGGCAACTGATGGAACGCGCTGCTACAAAACTTTTTGATTGGATAAAACAACACTGCTCTAAAAAAGAAACTTTTACCATATTAGCCGGCACAGGTAACAATGGTGGCGACGGACTTGCCTTAGCGCGTATGCTCTCTGTTGATGGTTGGCACGTAACTACTTATTTATTGCGCTTTAGCGACCACCTCTCCCCCGATTGCCAGCAAAACAAAACACTCTTAGAAGAACAAGGTATTACCATAACCGAAATACAAGCCGAACAAGTCTCTCAAATCTCCTTTGCAAAGGTAGTAATTGATGCTGTTTTTGGCATCGGGCTCTCCCGCCCAGTCCCTATTTGGCTACAGCAAATTTTCCAACAACTCAACAATTCCAATAGCTATATTATAAGTGTAGATATGCCTTCAGGGCTCCCTACTGACCGCATTCCTTCACCCGAGGAAATTTGGGTACACCCTCACCAGCTGCTCACCTTCCAAACCTCTAAACTCCCCTTCTTGCTACCTTCCACAGGAAAGTATATCCCTCATTGGGAAGTGCTTGATATAGGTTTAGATACCCACTTCTTAAACACCCTGCAACCCGATTACTACTACCTCGAACCCGATATACTGCAATTGCAACGAAAACGACCAAAATTCTCACACAAAGGTACTTACGGTCACGCTTTGCTCGTAGGTGGTAGTTATGGCAAAATGGGCGCAGTAGTACTCAGTGGTACAGCTGCATTGCGCACAGGCGTAGGGTTACTCACTGTGGCTATCCCCGAGTGTGGCTATACAATATTACAAACTGCCCTGCCCGAGGCAATGGTGCTCACCTGCGACGAGGCAAAACATTACAAGGCTATGGAAATTCCTTTTGCACCCTCGGCTATAGGTGTAGGCGTAGGTTGGGGCACTCACCCCGATACGGCTAACGCACTGTTCAGTCTGTTGCAACAATACCCCGATACGCCTTTTGTCCTCGATGCCGATGCCCTAAACATTCTCGCTCAACACCCCGAAAAAGTAGCTTTATTGCCCAAAAATGCGATTCTCACCCCCCACCCTAAGGAATTAGAACGCCTCATAGGCAAATGGCACGACGATTTGCACAAACTTGCCAAAGCTAAAGATTTTGCCAAAGAGCACAAAGTAATCCTCCTTATCAAAGGAGCTCACACAATGATTACCAATGGCGAGCATTATTGGGTGAACAGCACCGGTAATGCAGGAATGGCAACAGCAGGCAGTGGCGATGTGCTCACCGGTATGATCATCAGCTTGCTCGCTCAGGGCTATAGCGCCATAGATGCCGCCTGTTTAGGAGTATACCTCCACGGACTACGAGGAGATGAAGCCGCTAAAAAACAAGGAATGTCACGCCTCATCGCAAGAGATTTATGCTAAATTTCTGATTGCTAAGCTAACTAATTAACAAATTATTCTTACCTTTGCCTCCACAACCTATAACCTGTAACCTGTCACCTAACTTATGCCTACATACAAAAAAATATTCGAAAACAACCGCGAATGGGTAAAACGCCGCAAAGAAGGCGACCCTCATTTCTTTGAAAAACTCGCTGAAGACCAAACCCCCGATTATCTCTACATCGGCTGCTCCGATAGCCGTGTAGCCACCGAAGAACTAATGGGCGTCGGTCCCGGCAAAGTATTCGTACACCGCAATATCGCCAATGTGGTAAACACCCTCGATATGAGTTCTACCGCTGTTATTCAATACGCCGTATCACACTTGCAGGTAAAACACATCATCGTATGCGGTCACTACGATTGTGGAGGCGTGAAAGCCGCTATGCAAGCTAAGGACTACGGCTTGCTAAACCCTTGGTTGCGAACCATCCGCGATGTATATCGCTTACATCACGCCGAACTCGATGCCATTACCGATATCGACCAGCGTCACCGCCGTTTGGTAGAACTCAACGTCGAAGAACAATGCCTTAATGTAACCAAAATGGCTGTCGTGCAAGAAAGTTATATAAAAAACAAATTCCCTGCTGTTCACGGTTGGGTATTCGATATAAAATCAGGTAATCTCATAGACCTCAATCTCGATTTCGAAGGATTCCTTCACAAAATCCAAAAAATCTACGACCTTACAGGTGAAGAATGGTACACCCTAATTAAAAAATAACAAATTTGCTAATTTGCTAATTAATTTATATCTTTGTGCCGTATAACAACCTAAAATATTTTTTTTATTATGTCTTACTTATTTTACATCCTAATCTTTTTTGCATTAGTATTTTTGCTCTCTACTTTCTTTACAGTGCGCCAACAAACCGCCGTATCAATAGAGCGTTTCGGTAAATTTGAAAGCATTCGCCATTCGGGTTTACAAATGAAAATACCTATTATCGATAAAGTAGCGGCGCGCATCAGCCTCAAAATCCAGCAGCTGGATGTGATTGTAGAAACCAAAACTTTAGACGATGTATTCGTAAAAATCAAAGTGTCGGTGCAATTCGTCGTTATCAAAGAAAAGGTATACGATGCCATCTATAAGCTCGAATACCCTCACGATCAGATTACCAGCTATGTGTTCGACGTGGTTCGTGCCGAAGTACCTAAAATGAAGTTGGACGATGTATTCGTGAAGAAAGACGACATCGCTATCGCCGTTAAACGCGAAGTTCAAGAGTCTATGGAAACTTATGGTTACGACATCATCAAAACTTTGGTTACCGATATCGACCCCGATGCTCAAGTAAAAGCAGCGATGAACCGCATCAACGCCGCCGAACGCGAAAAAGTAGCCGCTCAATATGAAGGTGATGCACAACGTATCCTCATCGTCGAAAAAGCTAAAGCTGAAGCCGAAAGCAAACGCCTCCAAGGTCAAGGTATCGCCGACCAGCGTCGTGAAATAGCACGCGGGTTGGTAGAAAGCGTTGATGTTCTCCAAAAAGTAGGCGTTAGCTCACAAGAAGCCTCTGCTCTTATTGTCGTTACACAACATTATGACACCCTCCAAGCTGTCGGTCAGCAAACTAAAAGCAACCTCATTTTGTTGCCTAACTCACCCGAAGCAGGTACTGAAATGCTCAACAATATGATTACTTCTTTCACCGCTTCAGCTCAAATAACCGAGAGTTTGAAGAAAAAATCTGAATAATCAAAAAAATTATATGCTTCATAAAAAGAAAAGTCCCTTTCTCATAAAGAAAAGGACTTTTCCTATTCAACACCATTTGCATCCCTATAGGCGCTGTCCAAAAAGTCTCAAAATCGCTTTTGCGTCACTACACTTTGCCAAAGTTTTTTGTCATACCCCCATCACTCCCACTACTCCCACTACTCCCACTACTCTCATCACTCCCACTACTCCCATCACCCCCACACCTCACACCTATAATTTTTCCTAAAAAAATTTGCACAATTCAAATATTAGTACTACTTTTGCCGCGTCTTGTAAAAAAGGACTGGTCTCATAGCTCAGTCGGTTAGAGCATCTGACTCATAATCAGAGGGTCGTTGGTTCGAGCCCAACTGGGACCACAAAAAAGCCTTGAAAGTGCAATCACTTCCAAGGCTTTTTCAATTAACATTTAATAATTGATTGTTTAACGTCAATTCAACACATAAGCCACTGAAATCCATAAACACTTATACTTTAAATATCTGTTTCTAAGAACGACGCAACTCCCAAAAAATCTATTAAAAATGTTAGTTTACTTTCCTTCCTTCTTTATGAGTTTTCTCCTTAGGCTCTTTAGCAAACAACTGCTCTAATACCAATATCCCTACAACTGAACCAAAGGCAATAGGAAGATTTTCAGAAATAGAATCCTCATTGAAATAAGTTTCCTTAGAATAGGAAAAAAATATATCCAACAAAAAATACATCACTATAGCAAGTGAAACAAGAATGGTTAGCGGACAAGTCTTCATAGTGTGAAAAATTAATAAAATGTTAATGTTTTTTGAATTTATCCTTTTAAAAATGTTATACTCCTCTTTATAAGTTTATTATCCTCTGATAACACTTGAGTAGTAAATTTCTTATATTTCGTTATTTTTCTAAATCACGCAGCAAAAGTACAAAATAATTAACAAAACGCAAACAATATTTAACATTTTTTTACCACGTTAAATGAAACCCTTTATTAAAAAGATTTAAAATAAGTATCTCACGTCTTTTGAAATAAAGCTTTTTCGCCAATTGGCACTTTTTTTGATATAAGTTTTCTTCAGTAAATAAAATCTTTTTTATGAACCTCATTATCGATCAGGGGAATACTGCTGTAAAAGTAGCGCTTTTCAAAAAGCAAGAACTTGTATTCTTTAATACTTACAGCACCGAAGATTTTCAGCAACAATTGCTGAAAGAAATCGATTTTAATGAGGTACAAGAAGTTATTATAGCCTCAGTGGTAACAGGTGCCGAATCTCGTTTCAGCTTTTTAAAAAAACATACTCCCCACGTGGTTTTCGCTTCAAGCACAATGCCTTTGCCTTTTCTAAATAAATATGCTACTCCTCAAACCTTAGGTGTTGACCGTTTGGCTTTAATCGCTGGAGCAATACGGCTTTTTCCTAATCGCAATACACTGGTAATCAGCGCAGGTACTTGCATCACTTTTGATGTGGTTACCCAAAGAAAAGAATACCTCGGCGGTGCTATTGCCCCAGGAATTGCTATGCGACTAAAAGCAATGCATCAATTCACCTCCAAACTACCACTGTTAGAACAACAAGATTTTGATACCGAACAGTTTATAGGCAATACTACCGAGAGTTGTATGCTTTCAGGGGTCTATAACAATGTGGTGCGAGAAATAGAAGGTGTCATATCACAATACGATGAAAAATTTGCCGATTTAGCGGTAATACTCACCGGAGGTAATCAAAAATATTTGCAAGAAAGAATAAAAAAACCGATATTTGCCAGCTCATTTGTGTTGCTCGAAGGGCTGAATAGTATTTTAGAATACCAAAAAGAAATGCAACACTCTATAAATGGACAGTTTAAACAATATGATGAATAGAAAGTTAATCACTCTTATTATCGCCTTATTTACAACTACTTACGTTGCTTTTTCACAAAAAACAACCGAGTCTCCCTATTCGTTTTACGGCGTAGGCGAACGCAATTTTGGTGGAATAGCCGAAGAAAGTGCAATGGGCGGTTTGGGTATTTATGCCGATAGTACTCGCGTGAATATTCAAAATCCTGCAGCTCTTTCGCAGTTAAAATTCACCGCTTTTTCCGCTGGCTTTACAATGCAACGCAAAAATATTGTTACAAATAACACAAAACTCAACACCCAATCTTCCTCTTTCAATTATTTTGCACTTGGTTTTCCCATAGTCGAAAAATTAGGAGTATCATTTGGGTTGGTGCCTTATTCTTCTGTAGGCTACAAAATCAAAAACACCAAAGCCAACCGCGTATATCAGTACGAAGGTAGCGGGAACGTGAATCAGTTCTTTTTATCAACTGGTTATCAAATCTATGGAGGGCTTAGTTTAGGTGCTTCTTTCCGCTATCATTTTGGAACAATTGATATGACCGACCTCTATCAGCAGAACAACATTGAGTTCTACACTCAGGAGTTCAGCAAATCACGCCTCTCTGGAGGAGCTTTCAATATTGGTTTGTATTACGAGGAAACGCTAAAACACCGTTTGCGCCTATACACTTCATTAGTATACACGCCACAAAGCACCCTTTCATCTGAAAATCAACGCAATATCTCTACCCTCAGCTATGTAGCCTCCTCACGAAGCGGAGCTCAGCTTACAGTTCGTGAAACCAGAACTCTTGATTTAGATGCTACCGGACTCAAAAATACCAAACTTACCTTGCCTTCACAAATAGAAGTTGGCATAGGTTTAGGTGAGCACCAAAAATGGTTCACAGGTTTAGAATATACCTATATTAATAATAGTAAATTTTCAAATCCCTTCCTCACCACTACCGATGTAAGTTACAAAGATAGCTACAAACTCGCAGTAGGAGGTTTTTGGATTCCTAACTATCATTCGTTCTCAAGTTACTGGCACAGAGTTACCTACCGAGCAGGTTTCCGCTACGAGAACACTGGAATTGTACTCAACGGACAAAACATCAATTATTTTGGCACGTCTTTTGGACTAAGTCTTCCCGTAAAAGGTTTTTCAAATATTACCCTCGTGGGTGAATATGGCAAACGTGGTACTACCACAGCCAATTTGATAAAAGAAAATGAGTTTAACCTAAGAATAGGATTCACTTTAAACGACAAGTGGTTCCAACGAACAAAGTATCAATAAAAACAAACAAGAATGAGAAGAAGAATTTTATTAGCCACAGTGGTTGCAGGTTTTTTCTTTGCAACTCAAGCCGAAGCTCAGAACTGTAATACTCCTGAGCTCACTCAGAAACTTTCGATATTTAGCGAGTATGCTAAAGCGAAAAACTACAAAGAAGCGTATCCTATTTGGAAAGAAGTATATACTCAATGTCCTACTCTACACTATGCTACCTTTGCTTATGGTGAACGCATCTTGCAGGACAAAATTAGAACTAGTAACGGTGCTGAAAAAACACAATTTGTAAAAGAATTGTTGCAAATGTACACTGATTACAACAAGTATTTCGCTTCGCGTTTCAACACCACCGAAATGCGCATCCGTCAGGCTCTTTTGATGTTCGACGAGAAAGCTGGCTCTGAACAAGAAATCTATGACCTCTTGCACAAAGCTTTCACTGAAGGCAAAAACGATTTCAAGAACGAAAAAGCCTTATACTTGTATTTCTCTGAATTGGTAGCCTTACACGAAAAAGGACAAAAAGAACTACAAGAAGTGTTTGATGCCTACGATAACATTTCAGATAAAATCCAAGATGAGAAAAACGAACTTTCTGAAGTTATCAACAAGTACTTAGCTCAAGAAGAAGCTGGAACTATCAGTGAGAAAGACAAAAAATTGCTCGAGGCTAACCGCAAACGCGTAGACAACTACGAAACTATTGCCGAAAGTATCGATGCTAAATTAGGTCAGCTTGCCGATTGTAACAACCTCATCCCTCTTTACACTAAGAACTATGAGGCTAACAAAACTAACGAAGAATGGTTGCGCCGTGCCGCTGGTAAAATGTCCGATAAAGATTGTACTAAAGACCCTCTTTTCGTGAAGATAGTAACTTCATTGCACCAAGTAAAACCATCAGCAAACTCTGCTTACTATTTAGGGGTAATGAATGACAAATCTGGTAACTCTGCTAAAGCTATGCAGTACTACAACGAGGCGGTAAATCTTGAGACCGACAACTTTAAGAAGTCTAAACTCCTTATCCGTATCGCTTCTAAACACAGCAAAGCAAGTGCCGTTGCCTATGCACAAAAAGCGCTTACTTACAACCCTTCAAACTCTGATGCTTATCGTATTATGGCTCACGCCTATGCAAGTTCAGCTAACGAATGCGGTAGCACTTCATTTGAAAAAAGAGCTGTATACTGGTTAGCTGCCAAAACTGCTCGCAAAGGTGGTTTGGAAAGTTTAGCAGCTCGTTACGATGCTTTAGCTCCGTCTAAAGTAGATGTGTTCGAATCTGGATTAGCAGGGAAAACCGTTACCCTCAAATGCTGGATAGGACAATCAGTAGTAGTGCCACGTTTGTAATGCTATATGAAAATAAGTTTTTTTAATATCGTAAAAAGTATTGCCGTACTATCAGGTATGGCAATGCTTTTTTCGTGTAACAACGATATGCGTAACCTGCAACAACTCAGCATCCAAAAAAAATTCCCCCAAGGTGAAGCCTATAACTTCAAACTCGTATATACCGATTCTACTAAGGTGGTAGCCGTTGTTACAAGCCCTCTCAACAAAGATTATACGAACCAACGAATGCCTTATTCTGAGTTCCCTGAAGGTGTGAAAGTAGAATTCTACGACCAAGCCCGACATAAAAATACTGTTGAAGCTCAATATGGAATCATCTACCCCTCTTCCGATATTGTAGAACTGCGCAACAATGTAGTACTTACTACCTACGACGGCAAACGTCTAAAAACCGAACAACTCTTTTGGGATCAAAAAGAAGATTGGATATTTACCGATAAAGAATTTAGTTTTACCGATGAAGCCAAAGGCACCATCACCAATGGTATAGGTATGGATTTCGATAAGAAATTCTCTACCGTTAAAGCTCATAAAACCACTGGTATTTTGGCTATCGAGGACAAAGATGAATAATTATGAACGCACGTATCTTTTTTGAATATGCCTATTTGGCTATCGCTTTTTATTGTGCCTACCAAGTGTATGCCTTATATAATACCCCCGATCGCACTCAGTGGTATATATACATTGCCTTTACACTCGGCGCATTGGCTATGTTTTGGTTCAGACGCAATACCCGACTTAAAAACCGCAAACGATAATGACTATAGTTAATATTATTGGATATGCTGCTTCACTCTTTATAGTGCTCAGCTTCCTTATTAAGGATAACCTTTTGTACATACGCCTTACCAACTTGGTGGGGTGTGCTCTTTTTGTAATTTATGGATACTTTATCCATAGTATTCCCGTAATTCTGCCCAACGCCTTTTTGGTAGTCGTGCAAATTGTTTTTATTTGGAGAGAATTAAACAAGAAAAAATAATTACATCACAAATCTTATTTTATGAAAAGAATAACACTTTTCCTTTTAGGAACCTTTTTTTCCCTTTCAGCTCTTGCTCAAAACCGCAAACTCTCAGTAGCCGAATCGGTGTTTTATGCCGTGCAAGATCCCTCTAATCCAATGGGATACCGCTATCTATTCCCCGAAACTCTCGAGAGCCTCCGTTGGTTCAAAGATAGTGATGTATATCTTTATGCCAAAGACGGAAACTACCTTATTTTCAACCCCAAAGGAGAGCAAGTAGGAAGTATAAACGCTGAACAACTAAACGGCGATATCTTGCTGATTGACAAAAATGAAATCGTAACCAAATCCGAAAATACCTTTTACCGCTATAACGGTGACGGTAAGCAGGTTTTGGCAAAGATTACTCTTCCTAAAGGTAGTGAAAATGCCGAATACGACCCTCAAGCGAAAGTAGTAGCTTATACACTCAATAACAATTTGTATTTCGCTAACAGCGAGAGTGATAAAAAAGCGATTACCTCTTTCACCGATGCAAATATCGTTGCCGGAAAAGCAATTCACCGCAATGAATTTGGTATCAACAAAGGAATTTTCTTCTCTCCTAAAGGCAACTATGTAGCTTTCTATCAAAAAGATGAAAGCAAAGTCGCCGATTATCCTTTAGTTGATATCACCACTACCCCCGCAACACTCAAATCTATAAAATACCCAATGGCAGGACAACCCAGTGAACAGGCTGCCGTAGGGATTTACGACTTCCAAAACCAAAAGGTGCTGTACTTAGATATCGATACCACCGATGAACACTTTCTCACAAACTTAGCTTGGAGTCCCGATGAGCGTTATATTTTGTTAGCCGAAGTTAATCGCGCTCAAAACCACTTCGCTCTCAACCGCTACGATGCGCGCACAGGTAAAAAAGTAAATACCATTTTTGAAGAGCGTAATGCTAAATGGGTTGAACCCGAAAAACCTGCCGTTTTCTTGCCTAACAAAGCCGATGAGTTCTTGTGGTTGAGCGAACGCAACGGATTTACCAATGTGTATCACTACAATACCAATGGCAAACTCATCAAGCAAATCACTAATTTTCAATGGGTAGTACAAGATATTTTAGGTTTCGATGCACAAGGCAAATATGTGTTTATCACAGGTACAGGTGCCGACCCGCGTGAGCAACACGCCTTCAAAATAGACCTCAAAAACCCTAAAAAAATAACTGCCCTTACTCCCGAGGCAGGCTCTCATAATGTACAGTTAAGCCATAGTGGTAACTATCTGTTAGATAGCTATAGCAGCATTACAATCCCTCAAAACACAGACCTCATCAGTACCGATAAAGGCAATAAGCAACGTTTGTTCACTGCTAAAAATCCATTGGAAGGTATAGCTGTAGGAACTACCGAGTTTGTTACTCTAAAAGCTGATGACGGCACGCCTCTTTACGGCAAGTTGCACAAACCTACTACTTTAGACCCTAACAAAAAATACCCCGTACTCATTTACGTATATGGAGGTCCTCACGCTCAACAAGTGAAAAACGAATGGTTAGCCGATACTTATTTGTGGTTACATTCATTCGTAGAGAACGAACAGTATATCGTTTTCACTTTGGACAATCGCGGCAGTGAAAACCGAGGATTTGCTTTCGAGAGTGTTATCCACCGCCATTTAGGAGAAACCGAAATAAAAGACCAACTCAAAGGGGTAGAATACCTCAAGAGTTTGCCTTATGTCGATGGAAATCGTATAGCTGTACACGGTTGGAGCTTCGGAGGATTTATGGCTTCGAGCCTGCTCACCCGCCACCCCGATGTGTTTACCACCGCTGTAGCTGGAGGAGCTGTAACCGATTGGAAATACTACGAGGTAATGTATGGCGAACGCTATATGGATACCCCAAAAGAAAACCCCGAAGGTTATGAGAACAGCCGAGTAGGTAAATACCTCGATAACCTCAATCGCCCATTGTTGTTCATTCACGGTAGTATAGACGATGTAGTTGTCCCTCAACACCTGATGACTATCACCCGCGATGCTATCAAGAAAAATAAATTTATAGATACTTTTATCTACCCAATGCACGCCCACGGAGTGAGAGGCAGTGACCACATTCACCTCACTCAACAAATCATAGATTACATCAAAACAAATAACTTGTAACTATCCGTTCTATGAAAAAATACTTAATCGCCTGTTTAGGCAATATAGGTGCTGAATATGCAAATACACGCCATAATATCGGTTTTATGGTGGCTGATACCTTAGCTAAAACACACAATGTTACCTTCAGCACTCAAAAATTAGGCGACCTGACAGAAATAAAAGTAAAAGGACGTACCTTTATACTGCTGAAACCTTCTACTTATATGAATCTCAGCGGCAAAGCGGTGCGCTATTGGATGGAAAAAGAGAATATTCCATTAGAAAACCTCTTGGTAATTACCGATGATTTGAATATTCCGTTTGGTACTATTCGTATCAAGGGCAAAGGAAGTGACGGTGGGCATAACGGACTTAAAGATATTCAAGCCCAACTCAATACCCAGCAATATGCGCGTTTGCGTTTTGGTATTAGCAGTAATTTTGAGTCAGGCAGGCAAATAGATTATGTACTGGGTGAGTGGGCTCCCGAAGAAAAAGTCCTCCTTCCCGAACGTTTAGAAAAATGCGCTGAAGCCGTAATTTCTTTTGGCTTAGCAGGTCTTAATATCACAATGAACACCTTTAATAATAAATAGGAATTAGAATTTAGGAAATAGAAAGCGTAACCCCTAACCCCTGAAACCTGACCCCTAACCCCTGAAACCTAAAAAACTATGTACACACATCACATTCTCCTCGTTCTGCACCTCATTGCTGCCACCATTTGGGTAGGCGGACACTTAGTATTGGCTATTGGCTATTTGCCAAAAGCCCTCAAGCATAAAGATTTCAGCTATATAGGCAATTTCGAAAAGACTTACGAGCCTATCGGTATGCCCTCATTAGCCGTGTTAATCATCACGGGGATCCTAATGGCTTACGACTACAACGCTGGTTTCAGCTCTTGGTTTTCATTCGCCACCCCTATTGAGCGCGTGGTATCACTGAAACTCATTTTCTTGCTCACCACTATATGCTTTGCTATTTCGGCACAAACAAGAGTATTGCCTAAACTGCGCAAAGGTCAGCTCAACAAGTTACCCGAAATGGCAGTGCATATCATCTGTGTAACCCTTATTGGGGTACTAATGGTAATACTCGGCAGCTTAGTAAGAATAGGGGGATTACAATAAGTAAATGTTCTTAGTTATGGGACTTATCTTTTGGTTTCTTTTTTTAATAGTAATAGCTTTTACAGTATTATTTGTAGTTCCTCCTATTTGGATTTTCAAAACTCCTACACAACGCTATTTTGACAAAAAGAAAGCTCCTAAAACGCTTATTAATCCTGAAAGAGAGGCTTATCGAGTAACTCTCAAATCTGTATTACCTAAACTCATTTTTTTAGGCACAAGAACTATTGGCATTATTTGGGGTATATTTTGGGTGATATTCCCCCTTCCTCATTTTGAGGACTTATTAGAACCTTACACTTTAATAGGATATGTTTTTATACTTCTCCCTCTTCCTATCTTTTTAGTTTATTATACTCTTTCATATCTTGCTCAACGTGATTTAAAATCTCGTACTATTTTATTAGATGAAATGAGCGATAGAGATTTCAAAACTTTACGTGCTACAGAACCTCTTTTAAAAGAAAAACAAAAGTATTTACCACCTTTTATCTTTTGTAAAAGGCGTATTTACTTGTTCTCTGGTATTCAAACATTCAGTGTTGCCATAAGTAATCTCAAAAGAATAAAGGTTTTTTACAACGCCAGAAATGATATATACGGATTATATATAAGATGTAGTATTACAGCAGTAGCTCTTACTAAAGAACAATTGATATTTCTGCTAAGAGAAATTAGATTGCGTTCACCTAAAGGTTTTGAGAGTATGACAATAGACAAATGGGGAAGTATTCTATCAAATATAACAATTTCGTGAGGCAACATCTTCTTATTCCTCTACCACACTTTCTCTCTTCTTTTTTTAAACCTGTACTTGCTTATTTGTATTAAAATATGTAATATTGTCTCTGCTAATTATATATAAAAATATTTTAACCAACTGAAAAACAGTCAATAATATCCACCTATATATTTCCTTTACTTTAAGATAATTTTATAACGTATAGATTTTGATAAATAAACGAAAAGAAATGATAACAACCTTATTGATATAACTTCCTACCTTTGCCCCATCGAAATTAAACATTTTCCATATAACTAAAATGCCAAAATTATGGATAGATTACATTCATACAAAACCAAACTACTGATGCTCGTATGGCTCTTGGGGCTTTGTGCAGGGATACAGTCGTTATCAGCACAAACAATCAGAGGAAAAGTAGTTGATGAAGACAATATGCCTCTAATGGGGGCTACTATCTTGGAAGTAGGTACCAAAAACGGGGTAAGCTCCGATTTCGATGGCAACTTCCAGCTGACCCTAAAAAACGGTGGTGCTACCTTAGATATATCCTATATAGGATATAAAAGTGCAAAAGTGCAGGTGCAAAACCGCAACAACATCACCGTAAAACTCTTGCCCGAAACCACCGAACTGAAAGAAGTAGTGGTGGTAGGGTATGGTACCCAAAAGAAGGAAACTGTAACGGGTGCTATTTCTTCTGTGAAAGGTAACAAACTCGTAGAAAATGCAGTTGCCAACGTCTCCAATGCGCTGGTTGGGCGTATGCCAGGGATTACCTCGACTCAGTCCAGCGGTGAGCCCGGTAGGAATGCTACCACTATTCGTATTCGCGGGGTGAGTACCTTCAATGCAAGTAGCCAAGAACCTTTGGTGGTAGTAGATGGTATCCAAAGCTCTATGAATGCCGTAAATGCGATGGACCCTTATGAAATTGAAAGTATCAACTTGCTGAAAGACGCTTCAGCTACAGCTGTCTACGGCGTGAAAGGTGCTAACGGGGTAGTGGTAGTAACTACCAAAAGAGGTCGCTCTGGCGCTCCTAAAGTGAGTCTTACTTATAACTTTGGTATGAGTCAGTTGGCTACTCAGTTAGATTTACTCAATTCTTATGATTATGCGCGCTTCCGCAACGAGGCTATTCGCAATGACAACGACCCAAGTAACTTCGATAAACTGTTCAGTGAAAGTGGTTTTCACAACGAGTTGTGGAAGTTCAAGAACAATCGCGACTATACACCTCAAGAGGTGGAAGCGATGAACCTCACTCCTGAACAAAAACAAGCCCTGCTAAATAGCCCTGCGCTATATTATACCAGTCATAACTATTTCAAAGAGGCTTTTGGCGGGGTTTCTCCTCAAACGCAATTCAACTTAAACGTATCAGGGGGAAGTGAGAAAACGCGTTACTTTACTTCTTTGGGTTATTTCTATCAAGGAGGTACTTTTAAAGAAACTAACTATCACAACGCCGATGTAAACTCTAAATACCAGCGTTATAACTTCCGCTCTAACTTCGATTTTGAACTTACCGATCGCACCAACCTCACCCTCGACCTTGCTGCTGTATCTTCAAAAGTAGGTGGTATTTTAGGTAGTGAGCAAGACGGCGATGTAAACAGCGAAACAGCCCGCAAAAAGTCGATGTTAGTACACATTTTGGCGAATACTCCTTTTGCAGGTCCTGGTATTGTAGATGGACGCTTAATCGATGGATATGTAGATGGTGTAAATCCTTTAGTAGGCAAAGGAGGTACAGGTTATTCAGTATTGTCCAGCTTGCTCTGGCGACCTTATCTCACTACTTATCAAACCGACTTGAACCTAAACTTAAAACTGAAACACAAACTCGATTATATCACTCAGGGGCTTTCTATTTCAGGTACTTTTTCTTACAACGATTTGTATAGAAAAGGGGTTAAAAGAGAACGTTCTATCCCTTCGTATAGCGTAACTCGCAACCCTAAAAACCCTGCTGAACTACTCTTCTTTGGCGGCAGACTCAAACACACTACCCTTACCGACCGCTTTAAATCAAGCAAGTGGCGTCGCCTTTATTTTGAAGTAGCTACTAACTACGACCGCTCTTTCGGAAAACACAATATCACTGCCTTACTTTTGGCTAACGGACAAAAAACGTATGACCCTGGTTTTGAGTTTAACGTGCCTGCTGGTATTATGGGGCTCGCAGGTAGGGTTACTTACGATTACGACCGCCGTTACCTTATTGAAGGTAATATGGGGTATAATGGTACCGAAAATTTCGCCCCTGGCAAACGCTTCGGGTTCTTCCCTGCCTTCTCATTGGGTTGGGTAGTTACTAACGAAAAGTTCTTCCCTAAAAACAATATTGTTACTTATTTAAAGCTCAGAGGTTCTTATGGCGAAGTAGGAAATGACCAAGTAGGTGGTCGCCGTTTTCTATACTTGCCCAGTACTTGGGGCTATGGCTATGAAGGCTACCGCAACGATGGCTATGGTGCAGGAGGTTACTATTTCGGCAGTAGTGATGGTACGACCAAAGACCCTTTCTATACCGGTGCTTGGGAAACTCGTGTAGGGAACCCCAATGTTACTTGGGAACGCGCCAAAAAAAGCAATGCAGGTATCGACCTGAATATGTTTAAAGATAGGCTTACCATCAATGCCGATGTATTCCAAGAAAAACGCGACAACATCTTGTGGAACAGAGGTACAGTACCTGGTATTGTAGGTTCCGACCTTCCTGCGAGCAATATAGGTAAAGTAACCAATAAAGGTTACGAAATACAAGTGCACTGGGGCGACAAGATAGGTGAATTTACTTATGGTATTGGGGGGAATGTATCCTACGCTAAAAATAAAATTGACTACCGCGATGAGCCTAACAACCCTCACTCTTGGATGAATGAAACGGGCTATGCTATCGGGCAGTATAGAGGTTATCTCACCAATGGTTTCTACAACACTTGGCAAGAAGTAATGCAACGCCCATATTCGCGTTTTGATGGCAATAAAGTACAACCTGGTGACCTCCGTTATGTAGATGTGAATGGCGATGGCGTTATCGACGAGAAAGACCGCGTGCCTATTGGTTATGCAAACTTTCCTCGTTATACCTTTGGGGCAAACCTCAATGTAGGTTACAAAGGATTTGAAATCTCAGTGCTGTTCACTGGTACGGCTCAAGGTTCTATGCCTTTGGATTTCTATACGCGCAACCCTTTCTATATGGGTACAGGAGCTGCTTTCCAACATCAGTACGACGGACGTTGGACTCCTGAGAAAGCTCAAAACGGCATTACTCCTACTTTCCCACGTGCTTCTATGCGCACCGGTGATAACATCAACGGATTGTTTAGTGACTTCTGGTTGCTCTCTACCGACCATATCAAGCTGAAAAACGTAGAAGTAAGTTATCTCTTGCAAAAGAAAATGTGGTTGGACAAAGCAGGCATCTCATCGGTGAAAGTATCGGTGAGCGGTAACAACCTTTATACGTGGTCTAAAATGCACGATGGTTACGACCCCGAACAACAAGATTCTAACGGCGCTGCCTCTGGATATCTCTACCCTATGACCCGCACTTATAGCGTAGGGCTCAACGTTCAATTTTAAAAAATACAACCAATGAAAAAGCTCATTTATACCACCTTAATCCTCGTCTTTTTCTCACAAGTATTTTCTTGTAAGTTAGAAGACCACTTCCTCGAAAAGAGTTTAGGAAGCGATGTGAATGTCGATTCTATCTTTTCGAGCAAACAGAAATCTCTCTCGGCTATTGCCCAAGCCTACGCGATGAGCCTGCAATCGGGTATTACCTTGCGTTACGACAATGGGCGCATTAGCGGACTGAAAGCAGGAACGCTCTCTCACCTATCGGGAGAAGTGAACGATGTGAAATTCAGTTGGGAAGACACCTATAAAATTCAACGTTCTGGAATGGTAGCCAGCGACTCCGATGGCAAAGCATTGAGTTCCGATGGTTTTGTGTTCAACTACCAATCTATCCGTCAGTGCTATTTGGTGATTGAGAATATCGATAAAGTCCCCGATCTTACTGAGGTACAAAAGAAAAGTATCAAAGCCGAAATGTACACCCTCATCGCCTACCGATATGAGGAGATGTTCAAACGTTATGGCGGGGTACCTATTATAGAAGGTACACTTTCAGTAGATTCCGACCTAAATATCCCTCGCGCTACTTTGCGTGCTACCTTAAACCATATCATTGCCCTTTGCAACAAAGCTATTCCCGACCTGCCCGATAGCTACAACGCTTCGGAAAAAGGACGTGTAACCAAAGGTATCCCAATGTGTATCAAAGCCGAAGCATTGATGTACGCCGCGCGTCCGCTGTTCAATAACAATACGCCTTATATGAGTTTGGGCGGCAATAACAACCTGATTTGTTTTGGTACACACGATGCTTCGTTGTGGCAACAAGCCATAGAGGCTAATGAGCAAGTGATACGCTGGGCAACTGCCAATGGTTATCAAATCATCAATACGGGAAACCCCTTAGCCGATTACGGTACAGCAGTAGCAACCCCTAATAACCGAGAAGTGCTCCTCGCCTTTAAATCACAAAGTTTTATAGAGGCTTACAATCCTCACAGCCAACCAGGAGGAGCAAATTCTATGAGTTACTTGCAGCTTACTCAATACTACAAAACCGATGGTACCGACCAAACGTGGACGGGTGAAAACTGGGAAAGCTACGCTACTTATGTGAACAAGTGCAACGAGTTAGAAGCCCGCTTTAAAGCCTCAGCAGAGATTGCAGGACAACAAGCGTGGAACAACCCTGGTTCGCATTATTGGTCAAGTGAGAGTTTGGCAAATGCCTCTACTTGGGAAAAAAGAGCGGGCAGTGAAGGCGCAGGACGCCGTGTAAAATTCTTCTATATGGCTGATACCCGCGATTGGTTTGAATTCCCTTTGTACCGTTTAGCTGAGTTCTATTTAAATCTCGCCGAAGCCTATAACGAAGCAGGCAATCCTGCTCAGGCTTTGCAAAACCTAAACGTTATCCGCTCGCGTGCAGGGCTTCCCAATGTTACTGAAACAGGGCAAGACGCTTTGCGCAAACTCGTACAAAGAGAATGGGCAGTAGAGTTCTACGAAGAGAATCACCGTTACTTTGATGTAAAACACTGGAAACTCACCGATATTGCCAATGGTATCATTGGAGGGGTAAAGAAAGGAGTAGTTTTTGAGTACGCCCCAGGAAAATCGGAAGGGTGGAATGCGTGGGATTACGCTTCTTATGCTGTGAAGCCTGTCTATACAGGGTATTGGGACAACAGTCAGTATTTAGAGCCTTTCCCTCAATCGGAAGTGAACAAAGGCTACTTGATACAAAACCCTGGGTACTAATAACCAATTAATAAAACAACTGAAATGAAATATAAACATAACATATTATTTTGTAGCCTTGTGGGCTGTATGCTTTGGGCAGGTGCTATGCAGGCACAAAGCCCTCTGAACGTACCCGAAGAATTGTCTACGCTTTCTACCTCATCAGTAAAAGGAGAACAACTCTTGAAAATGCCCACAACTAACTTTACCAACAGTTTGTTTGGGTTGCTACCTGGGCTCACTGTATTGCAAGGCGGAGGAATGGACAATGCCAGCCTAAATATCCGCGGGTTGGGTTCTTACAACTACCCTTCGGTTACCTATTTTATCGATGGTTACCAAAGTGATTTTATACTGCTATCGCCTTCCGAAATCGAGTCGATTACGGTTTTGAAAGATGCGGCTGCCTTAGCGCCATTTGGTATGAAAGGCGCGCACGGCATCATGTGGATTACCACCAAACGCGGTACAGAAGGCAAACCCGTGGTAGGGGTAGATTTCCAAACGGGCGTACAAATGCCTACAGTATTGAGCAAACCGCTATCAGCTACCGAGTATGCTCAGCTATACAACGAGGCTTATAGTAACGATGCAGGGGCTTGGACGAGCTTTTACAATATCCCTAACGATGTGAAATACAACACCGATTGGTATGACAAAGTGCTCAAAAAGTCGGCTTTGTTTGATAGACAAGATGTGAGCATACGCGGAGGCTCGGCTAACACCAAGTATTTTGTGTTATTAGGGCACGCTGGCAACAGTGGTTTGTACGCCTCTAAGAACGACGATTCGCATTCCAGCGGAAGATTCGACCAATATCTCGTAAAGGCAAATTTAGACTTCAGTATGCTCAAAATATTTGAAGGAAATGTAAATATCAACGGGCGTATAGAAGACCGTAAATCGCCTAATTACAACGAGTATAAGCTCTGGCAAAACTTGGCGAGCTACCCTAATATCATTTATCCAGCGCAAAACCCCAATGGCTCATTCCCTGGTACAGCCATCCACCCCGATAACCCTTACGCCTCTATCCGAGCCTTAGGCATCAAGCAACTACACGACCGCACTTTAGGGGCTAATTTCAACCTAAAAGAGAAATTAGACTTCATCACCCCTGGGTTGTACATACAACAAGGCGTATCACTCAGTTCGTGGACACGAGGCACACGCATTGTAAGCAGAGATTACTCTCGTATGTTCAATGGGGTAGCACAAACCACTCATCGCGATAGCAACTACAAAGTAAACGATGACTGGGGTACCAACCAATGGAACCGTTTGCAGTTTCTGTTGGGTGCAGGTTATGCCCGTGAGTTTGGACAAAACACTTTCCAAACAGTGGTAAACTACCTTCAATACGTTTATAATATAGACGACAATCTCAACGGAAAAGCGGGGTTGAACAACAACTACGCTTATCAGAACATCGGCGGACGTGTGTTCTACGATTGGAACAAACGCATATCGGCAGAATTCGGTTTTGCCTTCGGTGGCTCGGATAACTACAAGAAAGGCAATCGCTTTGGTTTTTATCACGCCCTTTCAGCAGCTTATCAGGTTTTCAATGAGCAACACCTTTCGGCGAATGCCAATATCAATCGGTTGAAATTGCGCGCTTCGGTAGGTACTACGGGTAACGATGTGTACAACGAAGGTCGCTACTTATACGAACGCTATTACGGCTCTTACGGAGGAGGTGGTTTTGCCACAGGAAACGACGACCCGTCCTGGCATAGTGCCATCGGACTAAAATACGTGCCTAATGAACGTATTTTTGCCGAAAAAGCCTATAAGTACAACGTAGGCGTGGAAGCTAAATTCTTCAACAAATGGGACGTGATGATAGAGGCTTTCCTCAACAAACACGAAGGTATTATCACCCCTGATTACAGTATTTCAAGTGTCTTTGGGGCTACCCCTCCCTATAAAAATATAGGAAAGGTAACTAACCGAGGTTTTGAAGTGAGTACGCTCTACAGCAATACAGCAGGAAAACTCACTTACAGTATAGGCGCTAATGCTTCGTATGCTAAAAACAAAATAGACTATATGGCTGAGTACGATGCTACTAACGAGAGTTCAGCTCAAACAGGCAGACCTATCGGCACGCGCTTTGGCTATGAAGCTGCTGGCTTTTACAACATAAACGATTTTGACAGCAATGGCAATCTGCTACCTTCACTCCCTAAACCTTCCTTTGGAAACGTTGCCCCTGGTGATGTGAAATACCGCGACTTAAATGGCGACAACCGTATAGACCCTGCCGATAAAACTGAAATAGGCAAAAGCTACCTCCCTACACTCACTTATGCTGGTACGCTCAACCTCGGTTATGAAGGATTTGACCTTGGCGTGCTTGTACAAGGAGTACAAGGCAGAGAGGTAAATTTATTAGACGATGCTCGCCAAAAAACGATTGCTTTCGAGAACAACGGCAATGTGTATGCTATCGCCAAAAACCGCTGGGCTTACTATCCTGCACAAGGCATCGATACCCGTAGCAGCGCCCAGTACCCACGTTTGTCGTTATTGAGCAACAACAATAACACCCAGCCTTCCACTTTGTGGATAAAGAAAGCTAATTACCTAAGAGTACGCTACATAGAGTTAGGTTACAGCGTTCCTAAACGAATGCTCGACGAGATAGGCGTTAGCAAATTGCGCATTTACGTAAATGCTGCCAATCCGTTTACTTTCTCATCATTGCTTACCGATTACGACTTAGACCCCGAAGTGCTTTCGGGTTACCCTGCCCTCAAATCGGTTACTATGGGTGTGTCTTTAAAGTTTTAAACAAATGAACTACCGAAAATATATCGCTATGTTAAAGAGTAATAAACCGAGCAGAACAATCTTTGCAGTGAGCTGCATTGCGCTGATGAGTACACTCATCGGGTGTAATGTGTTAGACACCAAAGAAGATATTTACGATACCGACGAGCAGATAAAAACCAATTACCAAGTGTTGTACGACTTTGGTTATGCTGCCTATACACGTTTGCAAAACCGCTTTGATGCCATCGATGGCAATCTGTTTGCGGCTGTGAGCGACGAGGCTGAATATACACTTTCGCCTTCAAACACTCAAGTTTTTAACGAAGGAAGCTGGAATAGCACCAACAACCCCGATAATTCGTATGCTTACAACTACGAAGGCATACAAGCAGCTACTTATTTCTTGGAAAAATTCCCTAACTATGCTTCTTTCTTAAAGCAGAACCGCAACCTTATCACTCAAAACGACATCAACAACTACAATCGCGATGTGAAGAGCATAAGGGCTTTGCGCTTTGAAAACCGCGTGTTGCGAGCTTATTTCTATTTCGAACTACTGAAACGCTACGGAGGGGTGCCTCTTGTAAAAACAACGCTTTCCGCCGATAGTAACACGCTTTTGCCTCGCAACACAGTGGACGAGGTAGTGAATTATATCGTGAGTGAAATCGATGCTTCCAAAGATAGCTTGATTACCAATTGGGGAAGAGATTTTGATATTGGCTTAGATGGGCGCATTACCAAAGGCGCTGCCTTAGCCCTTAAATCCAGAGTGTTGCTCTATGCGGCAAGTCCGTTGTACAACCCCACTAACGATATAAACAAATGGAAAGCAGCTGCCAGTGCTGCCAATGAGCTCCTCAGCTTAAATCTCTACAGCCTCGACAATAGCTACCGCGATTTGTTCCTCGGCGACAGAAGTGCCAAAAGCTCAGAAACCATTTTTGCGATTCGCCAAAGTGCCACCAATGACTTGGAAAGGAAAAACTACCCCATTGGCACGGCAGGAGGGAACAGCGGCATCACACCTTCACATAATTTGGTAAGTGCTTATGAGTACAAAGGCACCCCCGACCCTAATGATATATATGCCAATCGCGACCCCCGACTCGGCTATACGATAGTAACCAACAACAGTCAGTGGAACGGACGTACAATGGAAATATACACAGGTGGCGCCGACAACTACAACGCCAAAAACGCTTCACGCACAGGCTACTACCTCAAAAAGTTTTTGAACGACAACCTCGATTTAGTGCAAGACGAGAAGAGACTCCGCTCTTGGATAGTGTTCCGCTTGGCTGAAATTTACCTCAACTATGCCGAGGCGATGAACGAAGCCTACGGACCCGATGCTAACAACGGTTATGCACTCACTGCCAAAGAGGCTATCAATTTGGTGAGAGGCAGAACGGGTGTGGAAATGCCTGCGATTACTACAGCATCAAAAGAAGAGTTCAGAGAGAAAGTAAAACACGAACGCCGTATAGAACTCGCCTTTGAAGAACACCGCTATTGGGATTTGCGCCGCTGGAAAGAGGCTGCTACCGTGCTCAATGAGCCACTTACTGGAGTGCAAGCTACTAAAAACGGCAATCATTTTAGCTATCAAGTAAAAGAAGTAGAAAAACGCACTTTTACCCAAAAGATGTATTACTACCCTATTCCTCATAGCGAAATCAATAAATCCAACGGAATTGTAAAACAAAACCCTGGTTGGTAATGACGAGTGACGAATGACGAAATACGTCAAGTTAAAAAAATAATGGAATAACAAACCTCATCGCTTTTGCGGATTCTCTCCCCCCTCCCCTTGGGGGAGGGGGAGAAGGAGGGGGTGAGGACAGACAATCTCTTATATATGAAAACAAAAAACATTACATTATTGCTACTCCTATTCGTAGCCTTCATCGCTTGTAAAAAAGACGATGTTTTCGAAGACCCCGGCATTACTACCCTTTATATGCCGCAAGCCTCCTTAAACAACGGAGGTAATGAATACAATGTGCCTTTCGGCGGAAACTCCGAAAACTACACTTTCAACGAGACTACCAAGAAATTGAAAATAGTATTGGGTGTGAAAAATTCAGGTCTCTCTACCGAAGGCTTTGCTGTAAAAGTAAAAGTAGATGCACAAGCTACCAATGCTTATGTAGAAAAGTACAAAAACGACGAGAAAAAACCGGCTGTTGTGCTGCCCGAAGGTTCTTACACTCTGCCTGAAAGCGCTACCATCCCTTCTGGTAAGAATGAAGAATCTTTCTACTTAGAAGTAGATATGCAAAAAATCCTTACCGCACACCCCGATTACTACAAAAATCGTATCGCTTTGGCAGTTACTATCTATGGGAACGAGAAAATTCTCGCCTCTAAAGCAACTACCATAGTAGTGATTGATGGCGCAAAATTCTTGCCTACACCTCCTGAGCCTCCTAAACCTACCTTGGAAACTATGCTCAAAAAAGATGCTTGGAAGGTGCTAAAACAAGGTATCGATGGCAAAATCACTGCCGATGCTAAGATTAATATCGTTGAGGGTAATATACATTACTCTTCTGGCAAAGTGGGCGGTAAGTTCAACCACGTGATTTATCAACCGGTAAATGTGGAAAAAGGACAAACTTACACTTACGATATGCACGTGGAAATCAAAGGTCAAGCGTGGGGTTGGATACAAGCGTATGTGAGTGAACACGAACCTGAAGAAGGCAAAGACTTTGGCGATGGCAAGGTATTAGAACTCCAAAATAACATCACTTCTCCTATGAGTGGTTCGTTTGCGGAACTTTCAGCTATCCAAGACCAAAAAACCTATACCGCTGGTAAAACTGGTAAGATCTATTTTGTAATAAAAATAGGTAGCTGGGATAATAATTTCGAGGATTTAGCCCTCTCTGATATCGTATTCAAAAAAGATAACAGTCCTAAGCCTCCTAAACCTGCTGTAGAGACCCGCATCAAGAAAGACGCTTGGAAAATACTGTTGCAAGGCATCAATGGAGGTCTTTCAGAAAAAGCCGATATCACCTTTACCGACGGTAATATTCATTACACCTCAGGTACCGAAGGCAAGAAGTTCAACCACGTGATCTATCAACCTATTGAAGTAAGCGGAGGTGAAACTTATACTTACGATATGACACTCACCGCCAAAGGCAAAGCGTGGGGTTGGATACAAGTGTATATAAGTCAGTGGGAACCTGAAGAAGGTAAAGACTTCAACGATGGCAAAGTATTCGACCTATCGGGAGAAATCAAAACTCCTAAAAGCGGACTGATGTCGGAATTAGCTTCAGGTGAGAAGACTTATACAGCTACAAAAAGTGGTAAGTTATTCTTTGTGATAAAAATAGGTAGCTGGGATAACAATTACGAAGACTTAACTTTTTCAGATATTTTTATCAAAAAAGCACCTTAATAATCTTATATTCTTGGATTATTTCGATTATTTGGATTATGTTATGTAGGGGCGTTTTGCAAACGCCCCCATACAAATTCCCCATACAAACAACCTTTTGCAAACGTTTTTTTTAAATCAAATTAATAATATGAACATCCTGAAATTATTTAGTTTTCTCTCAATATTTTTATGTGGTATTACCGCCTGCAACAAGTCAGGCGGTGATACACCTATTGAGGAGAACCCTATGCCAGAAACCCCTGCTGAATGGGTTTTAGACTTTCAAGAAAATTTCGATGGCAATGCCTTAAACACCGATAATTGGGCAGTGTACGACAATGAATACCTCGAAAAAGAAGGCAAACTCAAACCCGAAAACACCCGCCGTACTTATGCTATTGAAGTAAAAGATGGTTTCCTTAACTGCCTTATCGACAAAGACCCTAAACGCAATGGCTGGTTTATGACAGGCGGTATTGCCCATAAAAAGAACTACAAATACGGCAAATTTGAGTTCAGAATCCGTATGGACGAAGACCCTCATAAGTCTTCCAGCGGGTTAGGACTTACTTGGCCTGAAAGTGAAAAATGGCCTGACGATGGCGAAAATGATATCTACGAAACCGCTCACGAGAACAATACTTGGAATACGAATATCCACTATGCAGTATCTGGTAAAGACCAAAAGTACCAACAAACTTTCCAATACAACAAAAGTGATTGGCACATCGTAGCAATGGAATGGGCGCCTGAGTACATCAAGATTTACATCGATAACAAATTAGTATGGGATCTCAAAGACCCTGTGGCAATAGCCAAAGCTCCTCATCACTTGTGCTTCCAAACCGAAAAAGACATTAACAAACCTTTTACCAAAGCCCTCAAACTCCAAGTAGACTGGGCTAAGGTATATAAATATGTACCTAAAAAATAAATGACTCATCTAAACAAATTGCTTTTCATCCTTATCTGTATGTCCCTATGGCTTGCCCTCCCCATCTATGGGCAAGCCACAAGGGAACATATTTTGTTGGATAACCATTGGAAATTTACCCTCGGACACGCTACCGACCCCTCCAAAGATTTGTACTACCGCGTGTATAACGACTTTTCCAAAACACTCTCCAAAGGTATTAACTTTTCAAGTATCGACTACGACGATAGCTCTTGGCAAATCGTCGACCTCCCTCACGATTGGGCTATAACGCTCCCTTTTAGTGAAAAAGGCGATTGGTCACACGGCTATAAAGCCTTAGGCAATGCCTTCCCCGAGCACAGTATCGGTTGGTATAGAAAAACCTTTGACCTCAGCAAAGCCGAAGCTGGCAAACGCATCGAACTGCAATTCGACGGTATTTTTAGAGACAGTAAGTGCTGGGTCAATGGCATTTATGTAGGGCAACACCTCAGCGGCTATACGGGTGTAAAGTACGATATTACCGATTTGGTGTATTTTGGCAAGCCTAATGTGATTACCGTAAGGGTAGACGCTACCCAAAACGAGGGTTGGTTTTACGAAGGGGCAGGTATCTATCGGCACGTGTGGCTGAACTCTTACAGCCCTGTTCACTCTTCCCCCGAAGAGGTTTTTATCTATACCAAAAGCATTGGCAAACAAGCCGAAATGCACGCCGAAGCCACTGTTTATAACCGAGATACAAGCTCACAAACATTTCAAGTGGAATGGACGGTACTCAACCGCGAAAAAAAAGTAATAGCCACTCACCAATCTGCAAATGCTACTTTTGCTCCTAACGAGAAACTAACGGTAAAGAGTAACTTCAATATTCCTAATGCACAACTCTGGGATACCGAACATCCTTATCTGTACACTCTAATAACAAAAATCACTGCTAACGGAAAAACTACCGACCTTATTCACACTCGTTTTGGGGTGCGTACTTTCAGTTATAAACCCGACGGCTTTTACCTCAATAACAAAAAAATGAAAATAAAAGGCGTGTGTGTACATCAAGACCACGCTGGTGTAGGTACCGCTCTATTAGATGAGTTGCAGTACTATCGCGTTGGGTTACTTAAAGCGATGGGCGCCAATGCCTACCGCACTGCCCATCACCCTCACAGCCCTGTCGTGCTTGAAGCCTGCGACAGTTTGGGTTTATTAGTAATGGACGAAACCCGACTCTTAAACAGCGGACGAGAATACCGCCAACAATTTGAAGACCTTATCAAGCGCGACCGCAATCACGCTAGCGTTTTTATGTGGTGCATCGGGAATGAAGAAGAAAAAATCCAAAGCACCGAAACTGGCGAGCGCATTGCGCGTACGTTGGTGAACTTACAACAGCATTTAGACCCGTCGCGCGTGAGCACTTATGGCGCCAACGTAGGTAATGAAAGTGAAGGTGTGAGTGCTGCCATACCCGTACGAGGCTTCAATTACAACCTCTATGGGCTTACCGATTATGAGAAAGCACACCCTAACCAACCTATCATCGGTACCGAAGTAGCCAGCACCGTGGGTACTCGAGGGGTATATTTGCCAGAAATCGTTCTCGACAAAGCAGGTGGTTACAGCGGTCATTTTGTAGCCGATACCCTCCGCGCTTACCTACTCGACCAAGACAAGAGTTATCCCAGTTGGGCATCACAAGCACAGCAATGGTACAGCACAACGGCTAACGACCCTCGTTTTATGGGCGGTTTTGTATGGACGGGCTTCGACTATCGCGGAGAGCCTACTCCCTTTGCGTGGCCTAATATCAGTTCGCATTTCGGGGTAATGGATGTGTGTGGTTTCCCTAAGAACGTGTATTACTACTACAAAGCCCAGTGGGGTGAAATGCCTGTATTGCACATAGCTCCTCATTGGAATCTCAACCTGCCCCAAGGCACTGTGGTAAAAGTGTGGGTCTATGGCAATACCGAAGAAGTAGAACTTTTCTTAAACGGAAAGTCGCTTGGTAAACAAAAAACACCTACTTTTGGGCATTTGAATTGGGATGTACCCTACGAAAAAGGTACGCTGAAAGCCGTAGGCACTAAGAATGGAAAGCGGGTTACTACCGAAGTTACTACTACCGAAAATCCTTTTGCGATTGTGCTCAGCCCTCATAAAACAAAGCTGAGAGCAGGCAGACAAGATGCCGTAGTGGTGAACGTGAGTGTTGTAGATAAAAAAGGGCGAGAAGTACCTGATGCTCACAACCTAATTCAGTTTGAACTCATAGGTGATGCCACCATAGCAGGCGTGGGCAATGGCGATCCCAGTTCGCACGAGAAAGACGCTTTTGCCAAAGGAGAACGTGTAGAGCGCAAACTTTTCAATGGCAAATGCCAAGTGATTATCCGCTCAGGTGAAAAAGGTGACAAACTGCAATTGCGCGCTACTGCCGAAGGTCTAAAAGAAGCACAAATAATAGTGAAAAGTGAAAAGTGAAAAGTCGCTACACTTTGCCAAAGTTTTAGACTTTGGTAAAGTTGATTACTCTGATAATCAATCACTTTTAGGGTATGTTGTGTAGGGGCGTTTTGCAAACGCCCAAAACAAACGCCCAAAACAAACGCCCTCGAAACAAACACCAGAAAATAAATTCTTAGAAGCTATTATTTTATATATCACAATTCGTATGATTTGTAGGAGATTTAAATAAATTCTTGATTTGTAAAAAAATGTTTAACATAAAACTATCTAAAATACTGCTTTGGCTACTTTGCTTGTGTGGAGCACTGGGCTTTTCGCAAGCAAATATAACAGTGAGCAAAACCCACCCGCGCTATTTTGAAAAAAACGGCGCGACGTGGATTCCTATTAGCACCAACTATCTGCCTATCCAAAACTTTGAAGAAGCTGAAAACTACTTTAAACACTTTGCCGAAAATAGCGGAAATGCGATGCGTATATGGGTAAGCACCGATTTTTTAGAGATAGAAGACCAAAAAGAAGGCAAGTACAACCCCGAGAAGTTAGCACGTATAGAACAATTGCTACAACTTGCAGAAAAATATCATATTTATATCAAATTTACCCTGCATCACTTGCGAACTATCTCCAAAAACATCTCACCTGAGGCTTCTTGGTGTAACAGTCAGGCGTTAGCGACCAAGTTCAAGAATGTAAGCGAATATGTAAGTACTAAAAAAGGCAAAAAGTCCTACTTAAAACGCCTTTCAACAATAGCCAAAAAATGTGCAAACCACCCATATTTCTACGGTTGGGAACTGTGGAATGAAATAGATGCAGTAGTCCCCGAAACAGAGTGGCTACCTTTCACCAAAGAGATGCTCGGCAAGGTGAAAAAGTTATGCCCTAATCAGTTGGTTACCCAAACCTTAGGCAGTATGCACGCCCCTTATATGGACGACTACTACAAAAAGTTAGCTGCCATCCCTAATAACGATTTTTTGAGTATTCACCGTTATTTAGACGAGGGCGACAAGTGGCAGCAATATCCTGTCGTAAAAGGAGCAATTGATTCATTAGTGAGCAATGCTGTAAATATCGGATTAGAATTTACGAAAGAAAACCCCAAGCCTATTGTCATTAATGAGATTGGCGCAGTACAGCCCAACCACGCAGGCCCCTCAACATTTTATCCCAAAGATACAGAAGGCATCTTATTACACGATTTTATTTTTGCGCCTTTCTTTTGTGGCAGTGCAGGTTCAGGCAATACTTGGCATTGGGATCATTATATCGAGCCTAACCAATTGTGGTATCACTTTGGGCGTTTCAAAAATGCTATTGAAGGCATTGACCCTATAAAGGAAGTAATGCAACCTTTTTCATTTCGCTCAATGAATGTGAATTGTTATGGCTTACAAGGAAAAACCAAAACAATTCTGTGGTGCAGAGACCTTGCTAATAATTGGAAAACAGAATTGCGCGATGGGCATCCTGCCGAAATAAAACGCAATTTTGAAATACCCCTCAGCCATATCAACAACAAATATACGCATTACAGTATATACAATCCTTGGACTGACAATTGGAAACGACATATACCTATTGAAAATAACAAGGCTTTGATTCCAGCTTTCAAACGTTCAATAGTAGTGATTTTAGAAGAATAACAAACCATAAAATAATAAACGATTATGAGAATACAACATACCCTATTCTTATTGATTTCTGCTTTGGCGAGTAGCCTCAGCACAGCACAAACCCACAATTGGGAAAACTTAGCGGTAAGCAGTATCAACACCGAAAAAAGCCATAGCCACTATGAGCCAGCTGGAAAAGTACTCCTCAATGGCAATTGGCAGTTTGCCTATTTCAAGCACCCTTCACAAGTGCCTGCCGATTTCTTTTTGGGCAAAGGCATTACCCAATGGGATGCTATAAAAGTGCCTTCAAATTGGCAACTGCAAAGCAACCGATATGACCCTCCTGTGTTTACCAATATCAAATATCCGTTTGAGATGAACCCTCCTTACACCCCTAAGGACTACAACCCTACGGGAGTGTATAGAACGCAATTCTCTTTGCCTAACAAGTGGAAAGGCGAGCAGGTGTTCATTCACTTTGCAGGAGTGCAATCGGCGATGGAGTTGTTCATCAATGGCAAGCAAGTGGGCTATCACGAAGATGCGATGCTACCTGCCGAGTTCAACATCACTTCTTACCTCAAAAAAGGAAAAAACGAGCTATATGTAAAAGTCTTAAACTGGTCGGACGGCAGTTATATAGAAGACCAAGATTTTTGGCGACTCAGCGGTATCTATCGTGATGTATACCTCTTTGCTACCCCCGAGTTGCGTATGCGTGACTTTTCGGTTTATCCTCAGCTTGATGCGCAATACCGCGATGCTACCTTGCAGGTGCAAGTAGAGGTACAGAATTTAGGCGAAAAAGTAAGCGATGCTCTTATGGTACAAACCACCCTTAAAGACAGCAAAGGCAATGTGATAGGTACCGAAAAAGCCTCTATTGCGGATATTGCTGCGGGAAAAGAAGCTACCGTTAGTACCCAAATAGCTGTAAAAAATCCGTTGAAATGGACTGCCGAAACTCCTAACCTCTACAAAGTGGAACTCAGTTTGCTCACCGCCAAAGGCAAGGTGTTACAATCGTTTACTCAAAATGTAGGATTTAGGAAAGTTGAACTAACAAACGGATTACTCCTCGTGAATGGCAAGCCTGTGAAGTTTAAAGGGGTAAACCGTCACGAGTTTGACCCTTATAACGGTCGTACTATCACCCGCCAATCGATGATTGACGATATTATCCTGATGAAAACGCACAACATCAATGCGGTGCGTACCTCACATTATCCCAATCTGCCTGAGTGGTATACCCTCTGCGACGAATATGGCTTATATGTGGTAGACGAAGCCAATATTGAGAGCCACGGATTGTGGGAGAGTGGTTACTACATAGGCGAACGCCCCGAATGGCAAAAAGATATTGTGGAGCGCAATGTGAATATGGTTGCTCGCGACAAGAACCACCCTTGTATCATCTATTGGTCAATGGGGAATGAATCGGGTTGGGGCAAAAACTTCGATGCAGCTTATGAGGCAATAAAAGCCCTCGACCCTCAAAAACGCCCTGTGCATTACGAATCTAAAAATCCTGCTTATGCGGGCGTGCTCTCGCATTACGATATCATATCTAATATGTACACCGAGCTCAACCACCTGAACAATCTCTTTACCGAAGACCGTAAACGCCCTGTGATTATCTGCGAATACGCCCATTCTATGGGTAACAGCTTGGGTAACTTCCGCAAGTATTGGGAGCTTTTTGCTACCAATGAGCGTTACCAAGGTGGTTTTACGTGGGATTGGAAAGACCAAGCGTTGCGTTGCAAAGATAAGAACGGCAAAGAGTATTGGAACATCATCAATCATATTGACAAAGCGAATGTGAACGACGGATTGGTAAATGCCACAGGCGTTCCTCAACCCGAAATGCACGAACTGAAAAAGGTATATCAGTATTTCAATGTAAAAGATATTGATATCAACACAGGTTTGGTACTCATCAGCAATAGCAACTACTTTGTAAATAGTGATGAAGTGTATTTGCAATGGGAACTTATCGAGAATGGCAAGCCTATCGCTAATGGGGTAATCAACGACTTAAACATTGCCCCTCAAAGCCAAAGAGCCCTACAAATACCTTTCGATACAAAATTAGTACAAAACGGCAAGGAATACTTTATGAATTTCCGTTTTAAGAATAAAAAAGCTACTGCTTGGGCTTCAAAAGATTTTGAAGTAGCCAAAGAACAACTCGCTTTTCCTAACTATTTTGTGAGAGAAATCGCTAAACCTTCGGATAAAAAACTAACATTTACTGATGAAGCGACAAACTTCACCGTAAAAGGCGACAATTTTACAGCTGTATTCAGCAAAAAAACAGGCGGTTTAAGTCAATTTACGCATAAAGGGAAAAACCTACTTTCGGAAGCGATGGTGCCCTCTTTTTGGCGTGTCCCTACCGATAACGATGAAGGTGGTTTTGAACACTCCTATGCCTCAGCTTGGCGTAAAGCGGGGCTAAAAGAAGCTGCGCTAACAGCTACCGAAATGAAAGCTACGCAAATAGGGGAAACCCAAGTGAAGATAGTAGCACACAACCGCATTGAAACCAAAGCGGGCAATGTCAACCAACAAGTAACTTACCTCATCAATGGCGACGGACGTATAGATATCAGCACAAATGTGGAAGTACCTGCCTCTGTGCCTCCTTTGGCAAGAGTGGGAATGCTCCTAACGCTCGACAAGAGTTTTAACAAAGTGGAATGGTACGGCAAAGGTCCTTATGAAACTTATGCCGATAGAAAAGAATCGGCTTTTGTGGGTATTCACAGCGGTGCAGTAAAGGATATGCACTTCCCTTATGTGATGCCTTCTGAAAATGGCAACCATACCGATACCCGTTGGCTCAAACTCCTTTCGGGTACTACCGAACTGTATATCAGTGCTCCTAAGCTCTTTAATTTCAACGTACAAGACTATTCGGATGACGCGCTGAACCAATCCAAAGAAACCCAAGAACTGCGCCGTGGAGACCACACTTATTTGCACATCGATGAGGCTCAAATGGGTGTAGGAGGAGACGACAGCTGGTCGCCACGCGTACATAAAGAATTTTTACTCAACCAACCCTATTATCATTACGAATTTAGTATTCAGGTAAGAAATTAGAAAATTAGCAGATTTGAAAAAATGAGAAAACTCCTCTACATAATATGGGCGTTACTTCCTGCGTTGCTCTCAGCGCAGGACTGGGCGTATCTATCCAAAATCACCACTCACAACGGATTGGTAAGCAATGAGGTAACCAGTATGTTGCAGGACTCAAAAGGCTTTATATGGATAGGCACTGATGACGGATTGCACAAGTTCGACGGTTATGATATCACTGTGTATAAGCACAATAGCACCCAGAAAAACAGTCTGGCAGGGAACTCTATCAGGTGTTTGTTTGAAGACAGTCAGCACAACCTTTGGATTGGCTTAAAAGGCGAAGGACTCAGCAAACTGAACCTGCGCACGGGTATCTTCACCACCTACAAACATCAAAAAGGGAGTAATAGCCTTAGCTATAACGATGTAGCGGGCATAGTAGAGGACGAGGCGGGTATGATTTGGATAGCCGTAGACCGCGGCGGACTGGATATGCTCAACCCCAAAACAGGAGTTTTTACTCATTATGACGTTCGAGAAAAAGGCACTTCCCAACCCCTGAACAACGCCCTTACGGGTATGGTAGCGACCAATGGCACGCTCATCCTCAGTTCGTGGGGTGGCGGGGTGTATAGCTTTAACCGCAAGGAAAAACAATTTGAACTACACCCTTATTGGTATACAAACGACACTGATGAGAAGGTATGCAAGCACATTTTCAACCTCTACAAAGACCCAGAAGGCACGGTTTGGGTATCATCGGCTCACGGTGGTTTGTATAGCTTAAATGAAAAAACAAAAAACTACCAACGTTATGCGGTGTGTGGTGCGACCCATTGCACACACAATATGAATGTGCTTTCGGTTGCCGATGACGGTCAGCACAACATTTGGATAGAGACTAACGAGGGTATCAAACTCCTCAACAAAAACACTCACACCATTACCGACTTGCAAAACTTGCAACTCGCTAATGAAAGTGTGAATCACATCTACCGAGATAAAAGCCAACTGATGTGGGTGAGTACCGCCTCAGGGATTTATTATTTTAGCCCTACCCCTGCCCAATTCAAATGGGTGAGATACAAGAATTTTCTTTCGGAAAAACAAGTGCGCGCTATCTTTAAGGACAGCAAAGGCAACCTCTGGATAGGTGGCTTAAACCATATTGATAAACTCAACCCTGATAGAAAGACACTCACCGCTTTTAGCAACCAATCCTACAACCCCAATACTCAGCTCTATCAGGCTTTTTGTGAAGATGCCGAAGGCAATATTTGGATAGGCAACTACGCCAATTACCTCATTAAGTACAACCCTTCGTCCAACAGTTTTAGTCAAGTGCCCATTCCCGTGCCTAACGGTACGAACTACACCTACCGCAACATCTATCAAATTACCAAAGATTGGGATCATTCCTTTTGGCTTGCTACCGAGTTGGGGGCAATCAACTACCAGCCCGCTACGGGCGTTTTTACCCCGCTATTCGAAAGTAAAAACATTATCTACCCCGAAGATAAAACCCACGTAATTCACCGCGACCAAGACCTGCTTTTGTGGGTAGGCACCGAAAAAGGCTTGCGTTGTTACACCCGCGACCTAAAACTCAAACACACCTATACAGCCCTAAAAAACAACACACACTCCCTGAGCAACGACTTTATTACGGCTATTCACGAGAGCAAAGACGGCACCTTGTGGATAGGCACCAAAGGAGGGCTACACAAGTTCGACAAGAAAACCGAACGCTTTGAACTCATTCGCCGTAAAGGCACCGACTATGGCGACCCTATTTTCGGTTTGGCAGAAGACAACAGTGGCAATCTGTGGATGAGTACCCCTTCTGAAATACTGAAATACACCCCAAAAAGCCAACAGTTTCAAGTATTCAACGAGTACGACGGCTTGCAAAATTCGGGCTTTCAATTAGGAGCTTTTGCACAAGCCAAAGACGGCGAGTTGCTCATTGGAGGAAAAGACGGTTTTAATACTTTCTATCCTCAACAGCTTACCCTTAACCAAACCCAACCCAAAGTAGTAATTTCCGATTTTCAAATATTCAACAAATCGGTACGACCAGAAGAAGGCGGGGTGCTCAGCGAGGTGATAGATGAGACTCAAAGCATTCACCTCAAACATTGGCAATCGGTAATATCGTTCCGTTTTTCGGCATTGAACTACCGCGCTTCTTTCAAAAACCAATACGCCTATATGCTCGAAGGTTTCGACAGCGATTGGATTTACGACACTTCCGAGCGTATCGCTACCTATACAAACCTCAACCCAGGCACTTACATTTTCAAAGTAAAAGCCACTAACAACGATGGGGTGTGGAGCGAAAAACCCTCTACAATTAAGATAGTAGTAGCACCTCCGCTTTGGCGAACAACTTGGGCTTATATCCTCTATGCCCTGCTGGGGGTGGGCTTGCTCGTGCTTATCGTGAAGTATTACACCATCAAGGAAAGAGACAAGCAGAACCTGCGCATCTCGCAATTGGAAGCCCAGCGTATGTACGAAATCAACGAGATGAAAACCAATTTTTTCTCTAACATCTCTCACGAGTTCAAAACACCGCTTTCGCTCATTGTAGGTCCGCTAAACCAAATGGTAGATGATGAGAATTCTCCTAAACAGCACAAAGAGATATATACAATGATGTTGCGCAACGCCCAAAAACTGATGCGCCTCATCAACCAATTACTCGATTTTAGAAAGTTAGAAAAGAACAAATTAGAGCTGAATTTACAGTACGACGATGTAGTGAAATTTGTGAAAGGGGTGAGTGAAACCTTTGCTTATCTGGCTTTAGAAAAACAAATACAATACACTATCAAAAGTACAATGCCCAGCTTGTGGATGCCTTTTGATGCCGATAAATTAGACAAAATTCTCTACAATCTCATCGGGAATGCGTTCCAATACACCCCCGAAAAAGGTGCTATCACGGTGCTTATTGCCACTGTGATGCAAAACCAGCAGAAGTTTTTGCAAATAAAGATAGCCGATACAGGCATTGGCATCTCCAAAGAAGAACAAAAACAGCTCTTTACCGCTTTCTTGCAAGGCAAACGCCAAAAAGAAATCCACAACGAGGGCGCTGGCTTAGGGCTCGCTTTTACCAAAGACCTCGTCGACCTACACCAAGGGCATATAGAGGTGGAAAGTGAAGAAAAACAAGGGGCTACCTTCACGGTATTGTTGCCTATTTTAGATGTGCCACAACTCCACGACGAGGCTTCTATCACCTTGCAACAGATAGACACTACCCAAGCGGTGAAAGAAATAACGCCGCAAGAAAATGCAACTGACAAGGAAGAGACTATTTTGGTGGTGGAAGACAACGACGATATGCGCGATTATATACAGCACATCCTCAGCGAACATTTCCACGTACTCTTGGCACGCGACGGCGAAGAAGGCTTAGAGTTGGCAATCGCCCACATCCCCGACCTTATCGTATCGGATATTATGATGCCCAAACGCGATGGCATTTCAATGGTAAAAGAACTGCGCGCCAACGAAAAAACAAACCATATCCCTATCATTCTGCTCACTGCCTTAGACAAGGAATCGCAAGTGGTAGAGGGGTACAGTTTGGGAGTGGAAGACTATATCACCAAACCTTTTTCGGCTAAAATCCTCAGCAAGCGCATCGAAAATATACTGCTTTCGCGCAAGAAGCTGTGGGAACAGTACAGTTCCTCCCCTAACCTGAATGTGTACCGCGAAAAACTCATTGGGCAACCTTGGAAAAAAGAGTTTGTAGATAAAGTGAACAACATTGTAATGGAACACCTCAGCGACCCCGAGTTTGGTATCAATGCTCTCGCCGATGCCCTAAATATGAGCACTAACCAGCTCTTCAAAAAGGTAAAAGCCATTATGAACACCACCCCTTACAACGTGATTGTACAAATACGTATGACCGCTGCTGCCCAACTGATGAAGCAAGGTAATTTGAACATCTCGGAAGTAGCCTATAAGGTCGGATACCAAGAGTTATCGAATTTCAGTCGCTCGTTTAAGAAGTTCTACAATGCCTCACCGAGAGAGTATTTGAAAGGAGAAAGTGAAAAGTGAAGTGTATAAGCTAATTTGATAAGTTTTATAAAAGAAAAGATAAGTGGATAAATGCTTTATCGCCTTACCTTTGCACCACAAAATGTACCACCAAAAAAGTATTTGTATGTTTTTAAAAAATTGTATATACCTTTTATGCCTTGGGATTGCCTCCATCACTACCACTGTGAAAGCGCAACCCTATGTATCACCCATTGGTGCACAGGTGTTCATAGAGCCTGGTCAAACCGATGAGGAGATAAATACTTGGTTCAAACTCCTCAGCGAGCACCAAATGAACTGTTGCCGCATTCGTATGTTTGAGAACTATATGAAGCACCCCGATGGTACTTGGGATTTCTCGCTGTTCGACAAGGCTTTTAAAGCCGCTGAGCGGTACAATGTAAAGATTGTAGGCACGCTCTTTCCCGCTGCCCCCGACAATTCATTAGGTGGCTTTAAACACCCTTATTCGCAGTCACATCTACAAGAAATTGCTACCTATATCAAGCAAGTAGTAACCCATTTCAAAACCTCACCTGCCCTCTATGGTTGGGTGTTGATGAACGAACCTGGCACTGGGGGTTGGGTGCCTAATGATGCTTTTGCCAATGCTCAAAAAAGTGAATGGCTCAAAACACTACAACCTACTGCCTACAACAGCAAAGGCTACCCACAAATAGTAGATTTTACCCCTCAACAATTCTTGTTGCACTACAACACTTGGTACCTGCAATGGATTGCCAACGAGGTGAAAAAGTACGACCCTAATGCCTATTTGCACGTCAATTCTCACCAAATATTCAGCAATATTGCCGAATACAACTTCCCAGCTTGGCGCAACTTCCTCAGTTCGTTAGGCGCTTCAGCTCACCCCAGTTGGCATTACACTATGCTTCACAGGAATCAGTACGCTACAGCTTTGGGGGCGAATTGCGCTATCATACGTTCGGGAGCAGGTGAATTGCCTTTTTGGGTAACCGAATTGCAAGGGGGTAACAACACTTATAGTGGTTATAAAGCCTTCTGCCCTACCAAGGAAGAAATCACCCAATGGCTGTGGACGAGCATTGGCAATGGTGCTGAACACATCTTGTTTTGGTGCTTGAACCCCCGTGCTGTGGGTGATGAAGCAGGTGAATGGGCGCTTGTAGATTTCCAAAACCAACCTACCGACCGACTCACTGCTGCCTCCGAAGTTGCCAAAACACTCCAGAAAATCAACAGTAGCAAATTTAAACCCGTAGTAGCCAACATTCATATCCTCTATACCCGCGAAACGCTTTGGGTAGAAAAGAAAGCGCAACTAAATGATAATACCAACAATGATTACGAGGGCAGAAATACCGGAGGTGCTATGAAATCGGCGTTTGCAATGTACGAAACCCTACTTGAAAACGGTATCAATAGTCAGTTTCAGTGCTTTGATGAGTTCAACTGGAACAAGCCCTCTTACAAAGGCGAAACCATTATTTTATCAGGACAAATAAGCCTCCCATCGCGTTATTGGGAACCCCTGCGCAACTTTGTACGCAATGGTGGCAAACTGATTATGGAAGGACTCAGTGCTTTTTACGACGAAAATATGTTTGCCCTACATCACACGGGCTTTCCACTACAAGATGTATTGGGGGGCGCACTGAAAGAAGTAAAATGCCTCCCTACCGATTTCAGTGTAAATTACCAAAACGCACCTCTGCCCGCCCATCTTTGGAAAGGCAGCATCTACAATACTCAAGGACAAATAGTTGCCCAAGAGGGAAATAATGTATTGGCAACGCGACATCACTTTGTAAAGGGGGAGACCTTTTGGTTGCCATCGCTATTGGGGTTGGGCGCTTTGCGAAGTGGCAAAGGGGAAGCGCTTTCGCGTTTGCTACTCGCCGAAGTACAACCCACTGTGCCTTTTCAGTTTGAAACTTACCAAAAAGGAGTGCAAATGTATACAATGCAAAAAGGCAATCAATATCTTACTATCCTCATCAACAAACGCCCACAAGCTACCACAGTAGCATTGCGCTGCCCCAAAGGAGTAAATCCTTCAGTTGTTTTTGCCGATAAGGGAGGAAGTGCAACAGCTAACACCGCCCGCCTATCCTCCGAAGAGACCTTAGTAATTCTTTGGAAATAAAATTTTCTAATTAATATTTGCAATTTTTGCATCGCTACACTTTGCCAAAGTCTAAACCCTTAGGCAGCTTTTCTATAACAATCCCCCCTCCGAGATTTTCCTAGTTTCTCCGAGATTTTCCTAGTTTCTCCGAGACACTCCCCCCTTATCACAACATCACCGTCAGGTGAATATTCGTGAGACAATAAAAAAATAACGACTTTTATGAGAGAACAAAACTTAGACCTTTAAAACACAAGCTCTAATGATTCTTTAGAAATAAAATTTTCCAATTCATTAATTATTTGTACTTTTGTAATTGAATAGCATTCAATTTACAACCAAATGAAAAAACAACTCCTCTTTATCAGTGCCTTAGTGCTTGGCTCTTTAGGTTGGGGACAGCAAAAAACTATCAAAGTAGCTTGCGTAGGCAATAGTATTACCTATGGCTATGGCATCGAAAATCGCGAACAAAATAGTTACCCTTCAGTGTTACAACGCTTGTTGGGTAAAGGTTATAAGGTAGGCAATTTCGGTCATTCAGGAGCGACTTTGCTCAGCAAGGGACATCGCCCTTATATTCAGCAAGAGGAATACCAAAAAGCCCTTGCTTTTGCAGGCGATATCGTTGTGATTCACTTGGGCATCAACGATACCGACCCACGTAACTGGCCTAACCACCGCAACGATTTTGTAAAAGATTATCTCACTCTTATCTCTTCTTTAAAAAAAGCAAACCCTAAAGCACGCATCGTCATCGCACGTATGAGTCCGCTATCGCATCGCCACCACCGTTTTGAATCGGGAACACGCGATTGGCACGCCGAAATACAACAAGCCATTGCACTCGTTGCTCAGCAAACAAACGCTCAGCTCATTGATTTTCACGAGCCGCTCTACCACTTCCCACAAATGCTCCCCGATGCTGTACACCCTAATGCACAAGGGGCAGCTATCTTGGCGCAAGTAGTCTTTGGTGCTATTACAGGCAACTATGGAGGCTTGCAACTCCCTGAAATCTATTCCGATAATATGGTATTGCAACACGGGCAGTCGCTGCCTTTGCACGGTATTGCTAATGCAGGCACTAAAATCACTGTAACAATAGGCAAACAGCAACTCAACACCACTGCCGATAGCAATGGCAAATGGCAAGTAACCTTAGCGCCGCTTGCTGCCAAAGAAACTTACACTTTGCAAATTACTGCCGGTAAGGAAAAACGCGTTTTTAAGAATGTAGTAGCTGGTGAAGTATGGCTTTGTTCAGGACAATCGAATATGGAGTTTGAAATGTTCCAAGCCTCAACGGGCGAAAGAGATATCCCTCAAGCCGAAAATCCTAACATCCGCTTGTTCGATATGGAAGCCCGTTGGCGCACTGATAATGCTAACGCTTGGGAGCTTTCTGCCTTGGATTCTATCAATGTGTTGCAGTACTATAAACCCGCTCAATGGGAAGTCTGTACCCCCAAAACCGTACGTGCTTTTTCGGCAGTAGCCTATTACTTTGGACGTACCCTTCAAAAAGATTTGGATATGCCTATAGGGCTCATCTGCAATGCCGTAGGTGGCTCACCTACCGAATCGTGGATAGACCGCCGTACATTGGAATACGACTTTCCGCGTATCCTCAACAATTGGCGTGAAAACGATTTTATAATGGATTGGGTGCGCCAGCGTGCAGGCGAGAATATCGCTAAAGCTACCGATAAATTACAGCGACACCCCTATGAGCCTGCGTATCTATTTGAAGCAGGCATATTGCCCTTAGCGAAGTATCCTATCAAAGGAGTGATTTGGTATCAAGGAGAATCCAATGCGCATAACAAAGATGCACATAGCAAGTTGTTTCCACTGTTAGTAAAAAGTTGGCGCACTGAGTTTAACAATCCCCAACTGCCTTTCTATTACGTGCAGCTATCGAGTATCAACCGTCCGTCGTGGGGTTGGTTTAGAGAAAGTCAGCGCCGATTGATGAAGGTAGTGCCTCACAGTGGAATGGCAGTATCCTACGATTATGGTCACCCCACCGATGTACACCCCAAAAACAAACAACCCATTGGCGAGCGTTTAGCACAATGGGCGTTAGCCGACACGTATGGCAGAAAAGTACTCCCTTCAGGACCTTTGTTTCGTTCAGCAACTTTCAATGGAAAAGTCGCTACGGTTACTTTTGATTATGCCCAAGGAATGCACTCCGCCGATGGTAAAACCTTGCGCGGTTTTGAACTTTCTGATGATAATGGGATTTTCTATCCAGCAACAGCCGAAGTTATAGGCGAAGAAGTGAAAGTAACGAGTGAGGAAGTAAGTACTCCCAAAATGGTGCGCTATGGCTTTAGCCCCGTGACCGACGGCAATTTAGTAAACGAAGCCAACTTACCAGCCAGTACCTTCACAAGCGAACCCTAACACCTGAGACCTGAGACCTATCCCCTAACACCTGATCATAAACTTTCATCAACTCTTGAAATACAGCCTCATCAGTAAAGCGTTGTGCATAGTGGTAGCCCTCGGTAATCATCGTCGTACGCAACGCTTCATCGGTAATGATGTTCACTATAGCCTCGCGTATTTCGGTAGCCGCTCGGTCTAAATTCACATAGATAGAATGACCCCCTCCTGCTTCGGGAAAACAACTGCCCTTGGAAGTGATAACGGGCGTTTTAGAAAATAAGGCTTCTATGATAGGAATGCCAAAACCCTCAAACACTGAGGGATAACAGAACACCGTTGCCAACTGGTAGATAATTGCCAAATCTTCCATTGATACGCCGCTGAGCAACTGCACACGTTCACTGAGGTTATGCAACTCACTATACCTCTTTATCTCCTCGTAGTATTGAGTGGGCTTGCCTACCAATACAAGCGACATATCTTCAAGAGGTTCAATCGCTTTCACTATTTCAAGAGCATTTTTGCGAGACTCAATAGCCCCCACATTCAGCACAAAACGATCAGGAAGTTGGTATTTTTCGCGTATAGCCGCTTTTTCTGTTGAAGTATAAGTGTTTTTAAACGCCTTGTGACAACCCTGATATACTACCGTAATTTTTTCTTCGGGAACACCCAAATAAGTGATGATATCGCGTTTCGTCTGTTCGCTAATAGCAATGATATGCTGGGCGTTTTGGGCAGCATAAAGAAACTTTTTATAGTGAATTTTTCTATCGAAATACGAATACCATTGGGGGTAGCGCATAAAAATAAGGTCGTGAATAGTTACTACCGTCGGCAAATGCTGAGCAATACCTTTGGGAATTTCTCCCGAAAGTCCGTGATAGATATCTATAGGGAGTTTTTTAGCTATATCAGTGATTTTCAAGCTGCGCCAAAGACTTTTGAATCTGCGCCAGAAGAAAGATTGAGGAGTGATTTCAGTAGTATTTTCATCAATTTTCACTCCTAAAAATTTGCGTTTTTGAGGGTTGAATAGGTACAAATGACCAACCTTATGCTCTTGGAGCATACGAATCAAGTCGCGACTGTAGTTACCCAAACCGCGAAAGTTATGAAAAGCTCGTTTGGCATCAAAAGCTATGTTCATCTGTTAAAAAAATATCATATTGTTTTATACAATCTATGTAAATCCAGCAGCGCCAGCTGCCAATTCGTGAGATAATATTCTAAATAATATAAAGAATTTTATATAATCTCAAATTCGTGAAAATTCGTGAGATTCGTGGGAGAGTATTTACTTTATTTTTCCTATGAAATTCAAAAACCGTGTATTCCAAATTGGTGTAGGTTACAAATTCCAAAACTAAACCTCACAAGTAATAATTACCAAAAGCTGTCTAAACCCTTAGGCAGCCTTTTCTATAACAATCCCCCTCCGAGATTCTCCTAGTTTCTCCAAGACACTCCCCCCTTATCACAACATCACCGTCAGGTGAAAATTCGCGCAATTCACGGGAGACTTTCTAAACATCAGCGTTTCTCAGATACCCTCAGAGCACCCCAAAAACTCATTCCCCTGACACCTGTCCCCTGACACCTGTCCCCTGACCCCTATCACCTAAACCTCGCCGCAAAGATACAAATAATCAGCAAATTGGCAAATTGACAAATTATCCGTACTTTTGCGCCCTGAAACAAACTGAAGAATGCGAACAAGATCAATAAAAAAGAATACTATCAATGTGGTAACCCTTGGTTGCTCTAAAAACGTGTATGACAGCGAAGTGCTAATGGGACAGTTAAAGGCTGGTGGCAAGGAAGTAGTACACGAAAAAGAAGGTAACATAGTGGTTATCAACACTTGCGGGTTTATCAACAACGCCAAAGAAGAGAGCATCAACACCATATTAGACTATGTGCAGCAAAAAGAAGCAGGATTAGTGGATAAAGTCTTTGTAATGGGCTGCCTTTCCGAACGCTATAAACCAGATTTAGAAAAAGAAATCCCCGATGTTGATCAATATTTTGGCACTAGCGAATTACCTGCTCTACTCAAAGTTCTCGGCGCCGACTATAAACACGAACTCATAGGCGAACGACTCACTACTACACCTAAAAATTACGCCTATCTTAAAATATCCGAAGGATGCGACCGCCCTTGTAGTTTTTGTGCTATTCCACTAATGCGTGGCGCTCATATCTCTACCTCCATTAAGGATTTGGTAACCGAAGCCGAAAAACTCGCTGCCAAAGGTGTAAAAGAACTCATTCTCATCGCTCAGGATATCACCTATTACGGCTTAGACCTATACAAAAAACGCGCTCTTGCCGACCTATTGCGCGCCTTGGTAAAAGTTGAAGGGATTGAGTGGATACGCATTCACTACGCCTTCCCCACAGGTTTCCCAATGGACGTGCTTGAAGTGATGAAAGCCGAACCTAAGATATGTAATTATTTAGATATCCCACTACAGCATATTTCCGATAAGATTCTCACCAGTATGAAACGCGGCACCACCCAAGAGAAGACCACCAAGCTCCTCAAAAAATTCCGCGAGGCAGTCCCCGAAATGGCAATACGCACCACATTGATTGTAGGTTACCCTGGCGAAACCGAAGAAGATTTTCAGGCACTTAAAGAATTTGTTAAAGCAATGCGTTTTGATCGCCTCGGTTGTTTTACCTATAGCCACGAAGAGAATACTACAGCCTATGAGTTAGCCGACGATGTACCTGAAGAAGTAAAGCTACAACGTGCCAATGAAATTATGGAATTGCAATCGCAAATATCGTGGGAATTGAACCAAGCGAAAGTAGGAAAAGTCTTTCGTTGCCTCATCGACCGCAAAGAAGGCAATTACTTTGTAGGGCGCACCGAATATGATTCCCCCGATGTAGACAACGAGGTACTCATCGACGCTAAAAAACACTATGTGAAAATAGGCGATTTTACTGATGTTAAAATTATAGAGGCTGCAGATTACGATTTGTATGGAGAACCCATTACAAATTGTTAAAATTTACTAATTCACAAATTTGCTAATTGACAAATTATTCGTATTTTTGCACCCAAATCGTAATACAGAAATTCATATATGAAGATAGCAGTTATAGGCACAGGTTATGTAGGCTTAGTATCAGGCACTTGCTTTGCCGAAATGGGTAATAAAGTAACCTGTGTAGATGTCAATACTGAAAAGATAAACAAACTCAAACAAGGGATTATCCCCATCTACGAACCTGGATTGGAAGAGATGGTACTGAGCAATGTAGCTCATCAAACCTTGTTTTTTACAACTGATATAGCCGAAGCTATCAAAGATGCCGAGGTTGCTTTCATTGCTGTGGGAACGCCTATGGGCGATGATGGGTCTGCCGATTTGCAATATGTACTTTCAGTAGCCCAAGCAATAGGCGAAACGATGCAAGGAGAACTCATAGTAGTCGATAAATCTACCGTTCCTGTAGGTACAGCCGACAAAGTGCGTGCTACTGTACAAACTGCCTTAGATAAACGCGGAGTGAATTACAAATTTCACGTAGTATCCAATCCCGAGTTTTTAAAAGAAGGTAAAGCTATTGAAGACTTTATGAAGCCTGATCGCGTGGTAATTGGAGCCGATAACGAACATGCTTTCAAGAAGATGAAAGAACTCTACAGCCCGTTTTATATGCAAAACGAACGGATGATCATAATGGACATTCGCTCAGCTGAAATGACCAAATATGCTGCTAACACTATGCTCGCTACTAAAATATCGTTTATGAACGAGATCGCCAATATCTGTGAGCGTGTAGGGGCTGATGTAAACAAAGTGCGTATCGGGATAGGATCTGATAGCCGTATAGGCTATAGTTTTATTTACCCCGGTTGTGGGTATGGAGGTTCCTGCTTCCCAAAAGATGTATTGGCATTAAAAAAATTAGCCGAAGAGGTTGATTACAAGGCAGAACTCATTGAGTCCGTTGATAAGGTGAACAACCGACAAAAATATGTGATTGCCCAAAAAGTGGTTGCCAAATATGGAGAAGACCTCAGTGGTAAAACCTTTGCTGTATGGGGGCTCTCATTTAAGCCCGAAACTGATGATATGCGCGAAGCACCTGCAATTTACGTCATTAAGGAATTGGTGAAACGCGGTGCTAAAGTACAAGCCTACGATCCCAAAGCAGTTCACGAGGCAAAAGTATGTTACCTAAAAGATGTAGAGGTTACTTATGTAGAGAGCAAATACGAAGCTCTAAAAGGAGCTGATGCCCTCATTTTACTTACCGAATGGAAAGAATTTCGCGTCCCCGATTTCGATGAAATAGCCAAATTACTAAACGAAAAAGTAATCTTTGACGGTCGTAACCAATACAATGCCTTTGAGTTACCCCAAAAAGGCTGGGAATATATACAAATAGGAGTTTAGTAGTTAGGTGAGAGTTCCCACAATTCCCATAGCTCTCACAGCTCTCACAGCTCCCATATAGCTCAAGCTTTGTCAAACTCTAATAAACTGATATTCTGTTTTATAAAATTGCCCAATCATCTAAATTTCTCAGAGTCTCTCTGAGCCCACTGATAAATCTCATTTTAATTCTGCATTTGCACAATGAAAATATTAGTAACAGGAGGAGCTGGCTTTGTAGGCTCAAACCTTTGTGAAGCCCTAGCTAAAGACCCTCAAAACGATGTCTATTCATTAGACAATTACTTTACCGGAAGCCGAGACAACCACGTGCCAGGAGTAACCTACATAGAAGGTAGTACCGAACACATTTTTGAGTTGATCAATTTCATCCCCGATTTAATTTACCATTTAGGGGAATATTCTCGTGTAGAACAGAGTTTCGACGATATAGACAAAGTTCTATTGTTCAACAAAATAGGTACGCTGAAAGTATTAGAGTTTTGCCGTAAACGCGGGTGTAAACTCGTCTATGCAGGCAGTAGCACTAAATTTGGTGATGGTGGTATAGGCAAAGATCAAAGCCCCTATGCGTGGAGCAAATCCTCTAATACCGAATTAGTTAAGAACTATGGTAATTGGTATGGATTAGAATATGCCATTGTATATTTTTACAATGTCTATGGCAAACGAGAAATACGCACCGGTAAATACGCTACCCTCATAGCTCTTTTTACTGAAAAAATGAAGAAAGGAGAGCCCCTAACGGTAGTGAGTCCTGGTACCCAACAGCGCAATTTCACCCACATAGACGATATTGTAGATGGACTACTCATCGTAGGTGAGAAGGGCAAGGGTGATGGCTATGGCATTGGTAGTCCTGAGACTTATACAGTATTAGAAATTGCACAGTTATTTGGTGGAGAGATACAAATGTTGCCTGAACGCAAAGGCAACCGTATGACTGCTGAAGTGGTTACTAAAAAAACAGAAGAACTTGGCTGGAAAGCTAAGAGGCATATAAAAGAGTTTATAGAAGAGGAAAAACATTGTCTATAATATATTTTGAACCAGTATACTATATATTTAAAAAATAATAAGTCTTATACTTGTGAAGAGAACACCTCTTTGCTACAAGCCGCTTTGGATAGTGGTATTGCTTTGGAATACTCTTGCCTCAACGCCCGTTGCAGCAGTTGCCGTGTAAAAATACTTGAGGGTGAGGTAGAGAATTTGCAAGATGAACAAGTCCTTACAGCAGAAGAAAAAGCAGCAGGCTATGTACTCTCCTGCAATGTAGTTCCTAGATCAGAAGTAGTATTAGACGTAGAAGACTTGGCAGTAACATTGCCTAAACCACAAGTAACACCTTGTAAAATCAATAGCATTACAGCACTAACCCCACATATAGTAGAAGTAGTGTTGCGTTTGCCTCCTAAGGTAGATTTTCAGTTTTTAGCGGGGCAATATGTAGATATTATCAGAAATGGACATAAGCGCAGCTATTCTATTAGTCATAGTCAGTATGAAGGTAACCACCTGAAACTCTTTATTCGCAATTATGAAAGGGGACTGTTTAGCAACTATTGGTTTAATGAGGCTAAGCCTAATGATTTGCTTAGAGTAGAGGGACCTTTGGGCACTTTCTTTTACCGACATAATGAAGTATGCACCGATATTGTATTATTAGCTACAGGTACTGGTATTGCACCTATAAAAGCCATTTTAGAACAGCTGCAAGCCAGTCCGGAATTATTAGTTAATAAAAAAGTGTGGCTTTTGTGGGGAGGAAGAAAAAAAGAAGACTTATTTTGGAAGCCTGATTTTACTTTTGGTCATTTTGAGTATATACCCGTATTGACTCGTGAGGACGATTGGCAAGGAGCAAAAGGGTATGTGCAAGAGATAGCTTCAGCGCAGGCTATCAGTTGGCCTACAGCGCAAGTGTATGCTTGTGGTAGCGAGGCAATGATACAAAGCGCTCAGGAACTTCTCACTAAACAAGGATTGAAAGAAGAAAATTTTTTCGCTGATGCATTTGTTGCAGGCAAATAAGTGATTAATTTTCAAGCAATAAGTAGATTAATTTTTATGAAAGCAGTAATATTAGCAGGCGGTCTCGGTACACGCCTCAGTGAAGAAACCGCCATACGTCCCAAACCAATGGTAGAAATAGGAGGAATGCCCATCTTGTGGCATATCCTCAAAATCTATTCACACTATGGTATCAACGAGTTCATCATCTGTTGTGGATACAAAGGATATATCATCAAAGAGTACTTCGCCAATTACTTTATGCACCAATCGGATATCACTTTCGATATGGCAAACAACGAGATGCACGTACACCAAAAACGCGCCGAACCTTGGAAAGTTACCCTTATTGATACAGGGGAACATTCAATGACGGGAGGTCGCCTCAAACGTGTTTTGCAATACATTGAAAACGATGAAGCTTTCTGTTTTACTTATGGCGATGGGGTAGCTGATATAGATATCGCTAAATTAGTGGCATTCCATGAAGCACACGGCAAGCAAGCCACCCTCACAGCTGTCTATCCCCCAGGGCGCTTTGGAGCTTTAGATATAATAGACAATCAGATTATGAAGTTTCAAGAAAAACCCAAAGGCGATGGTGCTCTCATAAACGGAGGTTTCTTTGTGCTTTCTCCCAAAGTGATAGAGCGCATCAAAGACGATAATACAATTTGGGAACAAGAACCTCTCAAAGGATTAGCTGCCGACGGACAGCTGATGAGCTACAAACACGAAGGTTTCTGGCAACCAATGGATACCCTCCGCGATAAAATGCTCTTAGAAGAATTATGGCAAAACGATAAAGCTCCTTGGAAAGTATGGCAATAGGAAAAGTAAACCCACAATTTTGGAAAGGCAAACGCGTATTTGTTACAGGGCACACGGGCTTCAAAGGTTCGTGGCTATCACTATGGCTACAACTGATGGGAGCCGAAGTAAAAGGATTTTCATTAACCCCTCCTACCCAGCCCGCCCTCTTTGAAGTAGCTAAAGTAGGTGACAATATGCAAACTGAAATAGGCGACATTCGCAACCTCCAGCAGCTATCACAAAGCATACGTGCTTTCAATCCCGATGTGCTGTTACACTTAGCTGCCCAACCTTTAGTCCGACTTTCCTACAAAGAACCTGTAGACACTTATAGTACCAATGTAATGGGTACGGTAAACGTTTTAGAAGCAGCTCGTTATGCCTCTAACCTAAAATCAGTGGTAATCATCACTACCGATAAGTGTTATGAGAACCGCGAATGGGAATGGGGCTATCGTGAAAACGAACCTATGGGCGGACACGACCCTTATAGCAATAGCAAAGGCTGTGCTGAGTTAGTAGTCTCTGCCTATCGCCGTTCGTTTTTTTATACTAACGATACCGCAGCAGTAGCCTCAGCCCGTGCAGGTAATGTGATAGGAGGTGGCGATTGGGCTGACGATAGATTAATACCCGATATCTTGCGCGCTTTCGAAAAACAACAACCTGTAATCATCCGCAACCCACTATCCACCCGTCCGTGGCAACACGTTTTGGAACCCCTTTCAGGCTATTTAGTATTAGCTGAACGATTATATAATGAAGGCAATGCCTTTGCCGAAGGTTGGAATTTTGGACCTAAGGACGACGATTGCCAATCAGTACAATGGATATTAGAGAAAATGGTACAATTTTGGGGCGAAGGAGCTCGTTATGAATGGGACAAGAGCGAACAGCCTCACGAAGCTAATTTCTTGAAACTCGACTGTTCTAAAGCTGCCACCCGACTTAAATGGCATCCTCAATGGCGACTTGCCGATACTTTAGAGAAAATCGTACACTGGCATCGCTCTTGGTTACAAGGAGCAGATATGCAAACCCGATGCTTATATGAAATCAAAGGATATATGGAATCCTAACCCCATCAGCGCAAGCTGAAAACTTTTATAATCAAAAAAGAAAATATGTCATTAGAAACAATTAGAGAAGAAATAGCAAAATTAGTAACCCAATATGCTGAAGAGGCTTACAAACCCAAACCCTTTGAAGCAGGAAAAACAGTAATCCCTCCTTCAGGAAAAGTAATCGGTGAGCAGGAACTCCAAAATATGGTCGCTGCCTCACTCGACGCTTGGCTCACCACAGGACGCTTTAATGCTGCATTTGAACAGAAGTTAGCCGCCTTCCTAGGGGTGAAATACTGCATTACAGTAAATTCAGGTTCTTCAGCTAACTTAGTAGCCTTCAATACCCTCACTTCGCCTAAATTAGGTGATCGTGCTATCAAAAAAGGTGATGAAGTAATAGGCGTAGCAGCAGGATTCCCTACTACAGTGAACCCTATTATACAGTTCGGGGCTGTACCAGTATTTGTAGATGTAGACCTACATACTCACAATGTAAACGCCGACCTTATAGAACAAGCTATCACCCCTAAAACCAAGGCGATTATGCTCGCTCATACTTTAGGGAATCCTTTCAACTTAGAGAAAATAAAAGCCCTTTGTGAGAAATATAACCTTTGGCTCGTAGAAGACTGTTGCGATGCACTCGGCGCTACTTACAACGGACAAAAAGTAGGAACTTTTGGCGATATTGCCACACTTAGTTTCTATCCAGCTCACCATATCACTATGGGCGAGGGAGGTGCTGTTTTCACTAATAATGCAGAGCTAAAAACCATAGCCGAGTCTTTCCGCGACTGGGGTCGTGATTGCTATTGCGCACCAGGGAAAGACAACACTTGCAATTGTAGATTTTCACAACAGCACGGCGATTTGCCTTTTGGTTACGACCATAAATACGTGTATTCACATATAGGTTACAACCTAAAAATCAGCGACATGCAAGCCGCTTGTGGCTTAGCACAGTTAGACCACGTAGAGGAGTTTATAGAAAAACGCCGTAAAAATTTCGCCTACCTCAAAGAGCGACTCCAAACGCTTACTGACTTTTTATATCTGCCAGAGGCAACCCCCAATAGCGACCCTTCGTGGTTTGGTTTTACTATCACCCTTAAAGAAGATGCAGGCACTGCACGGGTAGATTTGCTCCGCTTCTTAGACCAGCACAAGATAGGTACACGTTTGCTGTTTGCGGGTAACCTCACTAAGCAGCCTTATTTCCAAGGAGTGGAATACCGTGTAGTAGGAGACCTTACTAATACCGATATCACAATGAATCAAACCTTTTGGGTAGGTATTTATCCAGCTTTAGGTGAAGAACAATTAGACTATATCGCAGAAAAATTAGAAGAATATTTTGGAGTAAATTTCTAAGAAATGAAAACAATTATACCAACTTCTATTGAGGGGGTTTACATAATAGAAAATTTTAATGCTTTTGATGATAGAGGATTATTTGTAAAAACATTTAACACAGATTTTTTAAATCAAAAAGGTATTGATTTTCAAATAAATGAAAGTTATTACTCAATTTCTAACAAAAATGTGATAAGAGGGATGCACTTTCAGTTGCCTCCTGATGACCATCAGAAATTAGTATATGTAATATCAGGGAGTGTTATAGATGTAGTGCTCGATTTACGAAAAGAATCCAAAACTTACAAACAATACATCTCTATTGAGTTGAGCGATAAAAACCATAAAAGTGTCTATATCCCTAAAGGATTAGCACACGGTTTTAAATCATTAGAAAACAATACTATAATGATGTATAATGTAGGTACAACTTATAATCCTACTAGTGATGCAGGGATACATTACAATAGCTTTGGATTTAATTGGGATTTAGAAAAACCCATACTTTCCACAAGAGATTTATCTTTCCCTACTTTAGATGATTTTTCAACTATAAACCCTTTTTAAAATGAAAAAGCGAGTAGTAGTAACAGGTGCTACAGGATTCGTAGGATCTCATTTAGTAAATGCTCTATTAGAAAAGGGCTATGAAGTATTTGTAATCATCCGATTGGAATCAGATTTTTCCTCTCTAAAAAAAATAGATGAAACCCATATTTTCAGATATTCAGGAGATATAATGCAAATGGTTTCTTTTTTTAAGAAAATACAGCCCATAGGAGTATTTCATTTAGCTTCTAAATTTATTGCAGAGCATAAAACAGAAGAAGTAGATACATTGATAAATAGCAATATATTATTTTCTACACAACTTTTGGAAGCTATGAAAGAGGCTAATGTAAAAAACTTAATAAATACAGGCACCTCTTGGCAATACTACAATAATGATGATTATAACCCTGTATGTCTATATGCTGCTACTAAACAAGCTTTTGAGGCTATAATAGAGTATTACATACAAGCAGGAGATTTTAAAGTAATAACTTTAGTGTTGTTTGATACTTATGGTGAAAACGACACACGACCCAAACTGATGAATCTACTTAAAAAAGTTGCTACAGAAGGTACTGCTTTAGATATGTCAGCAGGTGAACAACAGTTAAGTTTAGTACACATCTCCGATGTTTGTAAAGCCTTTATATTAGCTTTTGAGATGTTAGAAACACAGCAAATAAATAAGCATAAACATTATGCCGTAGTTTCAGATGAGATCTATACATTAAAAGAAATAGTTCAGATTTTTGAACGACAAACGAATAAAAAATTAAATATTACTTTTGGTAAACGACCTTATAGAAAAAGAGAGGTTATGAAAGTGTGGGATAAGGGAGAAAAACTACCTAATTGGAAAGCAGAAATTTCGCTAGTTGAAGGAATAAATGTATGATAAAGATAACTAAAACAGATGTACTTTGGAATTATATAGCGCAGTTCTTTAGTTTAGCTTCTGGGCTCATTACCCTACCTCTTATTTTAAAAATACTAACTGTAGAAGAAATTGCACTCAACTATATTTTTCTAACAGTTTCATCTTTAGTACTCCTTTTCGACTTTGGCTTTTCACCTCAATTTAGTCGTAATGTAAGCTATGTATACGGAGGTGCTCAAACACTAAAAAAAGAAGGAATAGAAGATGCCCCCTTTGGAGAAGTAGCTATCAACTACCGATTAATAGCTACTCTCGTAAAAGTAGGTCAGTATGTCTATCTCCGTTTAGCATTGTTAGTGCTACTGATAATGCTAACTGTTGGAAGTTTGTATATTTACAAGGTTACAGATGGCTTTCATTCAGTAGCCCACTCATTGCCTATTTGGATACTTTTTTCGCTTTCTACAGCTTTTACTATTTATTATGAATATTACAATTTCCTACTGACGGGAAAAGGGGCTATCAAAGAAACTAAAATAGCTTTACTCGCCTCTCGGATTGTTTATATAGGGCTTACTTTTTTGTTTTTGTATATAGGATGGGGATTAATGGGAGTTGTATTAGCAAATTTTATAGCTCCTTTTGTAAATAGAATGTTGTGTTATCGATTCCTTTTTACAGAAGACTTTAGAACCCAGTTGAAACCTTACAATATTAGCAAGGAAGAAATCAGTGCCACTTTTGATATTATATGGTATAACGCTAAAAAATTAGGTTTAGTATTTGTAGGAGCTTATGCCATTACAAAATTTAGTATGTTCTTAGCAGGTTTGTACTTATCTAATGAAGAAATAGCTTCTTATGGCTTGATGATGCAATTAGTAAATATACTCTCGGCAGTAGCCACTACTTTTTTCATTACTTTCCAACCCAAATTTGCAGCCTTACGTGTAGAAGGTGACCAACAAGGTTTTGTAAGATTGTTCTCTTTTAGTATGGTCATCTTCTATATTTTATTTGTTTTAGGAGGATGTATTTTGCTCTTTGGAGGCAATACAGTTTTAGGTTACATACACTCAAATGCTTTTCTGCCTAATAAATTGATTCTTTGTCTTTATATAATAGTTGTACTTTTAGAAAACAATCACTCACATTTTGCAACAGCTATTATCAGCAAGAATAATATTCCTTTTGTCAAACCTGCTCTTTTAGCAGGAATTGGGATCGCAATAGGAAGTTTTATAGTATTAAAATATACCTCTTGGGGAATTTTAGGCTTAGTCCTTGTACAAGGATTTTGCCAAGTGGTGTACAACAATTGGAAATGGCCTCTAGTTATTCTTAGAGAATTTAAACTCACAATGTTCCAATTCGTACATATAGGTGTACGAGAAACTTATTACAAACTAAAAACTATTTTTTAATGAGATATACAGCTGTAAACCAAATACCCTCTATAGCTATAAAGCAAGGAGTTGTTCCTGAAGGAGCACAGATTACAATAGCAATCCCCACCTACAAGCGAGCTCACTTGCTTAGAGAGACCCTTGAGAGTTGCTTAGCACAGCAAACAAACTTCCCTTTTGCTATAATGGTAGTAGACAATAACCCTGAGCGAGAGTGCGAAACAGAACAATTGTTACAAGAATATGAAGCTATTCCTCATCTATTTTATTATAAAAACACTGAGAATGTAGGGATGACAGGCAATTGGAACAAACTTTTTGAACTCGCTCAAACGAACTTTGTGGTAATGCTTCACGATGATGATTTGCTGTATAATGATTACGTAGAAACCTTAGGTCTAATTTTAAAAAAAATTGACTATAAAGTAGATAGTATATATTTAGAAAAGCAAACTTTTGATATAAAGGAACACATTCCTATAAAAAAAGTTAATAATGTAAAGACTTTCCGTTTAAAACCTTATGACTTTCAATTTGATAACATTGCCAATATAACAGGAGCTTTATTTAAGAAAGAAACTCTAATAGCTCTAGATGGATTTGATGACGCTTATTATCCCTGCTCTGATTATGAATTATATGTGCGATTGGCATCTAAAGGAATTTCGCATAAAATTTTAGGATATTCTACTCTATATAGGATATCAGAAAATGAAAGTATAAAATTCAGCACAGCTCTACAGATGATAGAGTCAAACAAAAAAATTATAAAAGGTATTACAAAAAATTATCTCTTTATATACCAATGGTTTTTGAAGCACTTTTTTAAAGCTTATGATTGTTTTTATATAAAAGGATATAAAAGTTATTTCAAAGTAAATGACCCTCAAGTAGATACCTATATAGAGGAAAAGGAAACAAAAATACAATTCATAGACCGTTTAGCTTTCAAATTAGGAATGCTTATGGCTTATAAAATCTTTCCCCTATTAAAAAGAAAAAAGATAATAGAATTAAATAATTTGTGATGAAAGTATTACATATCAATATAAGTGATGTAGAAGGAGGAGCTACACGAGCTGCCTATCGCATACATAAAGCTCTATTAAAAGAAGGCATAGATAGCCAAATGTTGGTACATTCTAAAGGAGGTGATGATTATACTGTACAATCTGTATGGAAAACAAAATTAGGAGTGATTTTTAAATTCTTACGCCCTTATTTGGATGTGCTCCCTATCAAAAAATATAAAAATAGAACCAAAACTCCTTTTTCAGCTGCTTGGGTACCTTTTAGTAAAGTAGTCGATAGAATTAATGAAATTAATCCTGATATCGTACACTTACATTGGATATGTGGAGGAATGCTTCGTATAGAAGATCTTGCTAAAATAAAACAGCCTATCGTATGGACATTACACGATATGTGGGCATTTACAGGAGGAGAGCACTATGATGAAGGACAAGCGCATTACACTGAAAAATGTGGTAATTCAAAAGTACTCAACTCTCATAAAGAAAATGATTTGAGTAGAAAAGGATGGGAACGAAAAAACAAAACTTATCAAAGAATAAAATCTTTGAATATTATCGCTCCAAGCAGATGGTTATACAACGAATCTAAAAAAAGTTCATTATTAAAAGATAAACCTCATTACCTTTTGCCTTATGTACTCGATACCGATATTTTTAAACCTGTGGATAAAAATGTAGCTCGAGATTTATGGCATCTACCAAAAGACAAAAAGTTAATACTTTTTGGAGCGATGAATGCTACTGGTGATAAAAGAAAAGGGTATGATCTCCTTTTAGCCGCACTTAAACAATTGAAAAGAGAAGATGTAGAAATTATTGTCTTCGGCAGTTCAGCTCCTAAGGAAAAAAGTGATCTACCTTTTAAAATTCACTATACTGGGCGTTTATATGATGACATAAGTTTAGTTACTCTCTATAGTTGCGCTGATGTGATGATAGTACCAAGCCGACAAGACAACTTAGTCCAAACCGCCTTGGAATCTATTTGTTGTGGAACTCCTGTTGTAGCTTTTAACACTACAGGACAACCTGATATCATAGACCATAAAATCAATGGATATTTAGCTCAACCTTTTGATAGTGAAGATTTAAAAAATGGAATTGAGTGGGTTTTAGATAATGAAAATTATGAGTCCCTTTCAAAAAATGCTCGAGAAAAAGCTCTAACACATTTTACAGAAGGAGTTAATACCCCTAAACAAATAGAAATATATAAAGAGGTTTTAAATTTATATCAAAAATGATTTCTTTACCTAATATTACCATCATTACAGTTTCTTACAATGCTGTTAAAACTATTGAAGATACAATTTTGTCTGTAATCAACCAGACCTACCCTAATATAGAGTATATCATCATAGATGGAGGCAGTACCGATGGTACATTAGATATTATCAAAAAATATCAAGATAAAATTACCTATTGGGTAAGTGAACCCGATAAAGGCATTTATGATGCAATGAATAAGGGAACTCTAAAAGCTACAGGGGTGTGGCTCAACTTTATGAATGCAGGAGATACTTTTTATGATCACCAAGTATTAGAAAAAGTATTTAAGGATAAAGATTGGAGTAATACTGATGTAATCTATGGAGATGTAGTATATGTATATCCTAATAAAGAGGAAATACGGAAAACAACTTCTTTAAAAAGAATAAAAGTAGGTATTCCTTTTTGTCATCAATGTGTATTTGTGAAAACTAAACTTCAACAGCAGTATCTATTTAATACAAATTATAAAATTTGTGCTGATTATGATTTTTTTCACACACTATATAAAAAAGGATATTCTTTTAAATATAAAGAACTGATAATTGCAAAATATTTGGCTGGAGGTCTTTCTTCCGATGTTATTTCTCTATATTTGGAAGAATGGCGTGTTTCAGGATGGAAAAATAGTTTTTATTTTATTAGTAGAATAGCTTGGTACAAAATAAAGAAAATATTTAGATAATGACTCAAAAACTCCTTTTTATATTTGGCACACGCCCCGAGGCTATTAAAATGGCTCCGCTTATAAAGGCTTTTCAAAAAGAAACAACTTTTGATACAAAAGTGTGTGTAACAGCACAACATCGTGAGATGTTGGATCAAGTGTTAGATTTCTTTGAGATAAAAGCGGATTACGACCTTAATGTGATGAAGCCTAATCAAAATTTGTATACACTTACCGCTACAATTATTACAGAACTAAAAACTGTTTTAGAGCATTGTAGCCCTAACTATATATTCGTGCACGGCGATACTACTACCACTATGGCGGCGAGTATTGCAGGCTTTTATGCAGGAGCTAAAGTGTGCCATATAGAAGCAGGACTTAGGACTTTTAATAAATATGCACCTTTCCCTGAGGAGATTAACCGAAAAGTAACAGGAGCTATAGCCGATTTTCATTTTGCCCCTACCCAGCAAGCAAAGCAAAACTTATTAAGAGAAGGGGTAGATGAAAAAAGTATTTTGGTAACGGGCAATACAGTGATAGATGCTCTTTTAGAAAGTACTAAAAAAGTAGAAAAATTACAAGACGAAGAGATTGATGCTTTAAAAAAGGCAGTAGATAGCACTAAAAAGCTAATCTTAGTGACAGGACACCGTCGTGAAAACCAAGGCGAAGGCTTTATACATATCTGTCAAGCACTGAAAAAAATTGCTCTACAAAATCCTGAGGTACAGATAGTCTATCCAGTGCATTTAAACCCTAATGTAAAAGAACCTATTTATCGCATATTATCAGGTATTGAGAATGTAAAATTGATTGCTCCCTTAGCCTATCCTGCTTTTGTATGGCTGATGAATCAATCCTATCTTATTATTACCGATAGTGGTGGTGTACAAGAGGAAGCTCCTAGTTTAGGTAAACCTGTATTGGTAATGCGTGACACTACCGAACGTCCTGAAGCGGTAAGTGCAGGGACTGTTATCTTGGTAGGTACTGATGAACAAAAAATAGTAGATGAATGTGAACAACTACTTAACGACCAAGAAAGATACTCAAAAATGAGTGCTTTACACAACCCTTATGGAGATGGTAAGGCTTGCAAGCGAATTGTAGAATTTTTTAAGAAAAGAAATGAAATATAAAATATTTTTTGAGCAGGGAGACAGACACGATGCTACTATTCACTATGTAAATATTATTAAAAAGACTTTGGAAAGAGAGTCTGGAGAAGATGTCCTTATAGTAGATAATATTAAACAAATAGAAAAAACAGAAATAGTAGTTGTTGTCAATGCTAAAGCCCATCTAAAACTCCTCTTAAAAAATAGAAAACAGAAAGTAATATGTTGGTATCAAGGCATTATGCCTGAGGAAATATTAGTAAATTATACAAAAAAAGATAAATGGCTAAAATATATTCTTTGGCGATGTTTTGAATATATATCACTAAAATTAGTTTCTTTTGCGTTATTTGTTTCCAATAGAATGAAATATCACTATGAGAATAAATATAAAATCAAATTTAAGGATAATTTTTATGTAATGCCTTGTTTCAATCAGAAATTGATAGAGGAAAGTTTTTTTGTGAAAGGAAAATATGAAACTCCTTCATTTGTATATGCAGGAACTATGTCTAAATGGCAATGTATTGATGAAATGTTACAGATATATAAAGAAATTAAGACTAAAATACCAAATGCAACGCTTACTCTATACACTTCTGAAAAAAAAGAAGCTCAAGATTATTTAAAAAAATATAACTTAGAAAATGTCCTAATAGATCACTTGCCTTATAACCAGTTGTTTGAAGCATTACAACATTATAAATATGGATTTATTATCCGTAAAGATATTGAAATGAATAGAGTTGCTACTCCTACAAAAATGAATACTTACTTAGCTAATGGAGTCATACCAATATACAGTAACTATATTTTTGCTTTTAAAGAAGGATTAAAAAATACACAATATCAAATTGAAATATCAAATAATGATGAAGTTTTAGAAGAGATTGTCTCTTTTGAGAAAAAAAATATTGAGGCTATTAATGTGTTAGAAAATTACAAATCAACAGTATTCAGCCATTTCTATTCTGAAGATTTTCATATAAATAACCTTATTGAGAAAATAAAGAAAATTAACCTATGAAAATATCATTAGTAACTGCTACTTTGGGGCGTGTAGATGAAATTAACATACTATTAGACTCTCTTGTAAAACAAACATATAAAAACTTTGAACTCATTATTGTAGATCAGAATGAACACTATAAAGTTCAGAATATTGTTGATAGATATACTAATATTTTAAGCATTAAATACATTAGAAGTAGTACAAAAGGGCTTTCTTATAACAGAAATGTTGGTATTAAAGAATGTTCTGGAGATATTATAGGCTTTCCTGATGATGATTGTTATTATAGTGAAAATCTCTTAGAAGAAATTGTATATACTTTCAAAGAGAAAAAAAATAAAATTACATTAGTAGAGGCTTATGATAGTATTACTAAAAATATTTTTATCTCTAAAACAGATGTTGTAAGTCGTAAATCTCTATTTAAATACGCTATTTCTTTTAACTTGTTTGTAATCTTTGATAAGAAGAAATTATTTGATGAGCGTCTTGGAGTTGGAACTTTCTTCTCTTCAGGTGAGGAAACTGATTATATATGGCAACTATTAGATAAAAAAGACATAGCTATTTTTGCAAAAAATGCTAAAGTATTTCATCCTCAAAACGCTGCTTCTAACAACTATCAAAGAGCTTATTCCTATGGGCTCGGCTTTGGAGCACTATTTAAAAAAGAAATTTTAGGAAGAATGCACTATACTTATTTTATAATGTACCTCAAATATCTTATCCGTAGCATAGGGGGAATTGTATTATCCTCTAATAAAAAGTTCTATTGGGGAAGCTTAAAGGGGAGAATTAAAGGTTTTTTATTATTTAAATTATAAATGTACTTTTTAGTACCCATATATTCGTTTTTAGCTTTTACAGCTCGCTTCTTCTTTACAGAGAAACTCTCTAAAGAAGTCAAAACCTATATATATGTATTCAGTTATATCCCTATTATTTTCGCGCTTCTATACATCGCAGGATTAAGAGATATAACAGTAGGTACAGATACTGCTCATTATCGAGATATTTTTAATAACCCCGACGATATTGAAATAGGGTTTCAGTGGTTCGCTGAATTTATAAAATATATAGGAGGTAATTTTCACCTTTTTCTCTTCTTATTTTTCTTTATTTCATTATCCCTAAAGGTATACGCTTTTAAAAAAGTCTCTTTATATCCCTTACTTTCTATTTGTATTTATTCAAGCTTTTGGTTTTTAGTATATGAAATGAATGGTATTCGGCAAGGGCTTGCTTTAGGTTTTATAGCACTGAGTTACTATTTTCTCTCCGTAAATAAAAATTGGTATTTCTATTTGTCGCTTTTAGGAGCTATTTTATTTCATTACTCAGCACTCGTTTTTCTACCAATTATCTTTATTATAAAAAAGAAATGCACAAATCTCATCTTCTGGATAGTATTAGGGATTATAGTCCCCTCTGCTTATTTAGGAGTAACCTCTTTTATATTAGAAGGATTAGGTACTATTATAGGGGTTGATTTGCGCCTAATAGAAAGAATTATATCCTATCGAAATGATGAGTCTTATAATGCTAATATTCTCTATTCATTCAGTACATTTGTGAGATTTGTAATATTATTTATTACTTTTTTCTTTATCAATAGAGTTCACCTTTCTGAAAGAACAAAAAATATATTCTTATGGTGTGCTCTCTTAAATATTAGTGTTTATCTTTTGTTTAGTGAGGTAGAGATTATCGCTACAAGGCTCTCTTTGTATTACCGTTTTTATGAATGTTTCTTTTTAGCTTGTTTGCCTAATGCTTTTAAAGGAAAAGTAACCAAAATTTTGATAGGATTCCTTTTGTGTTTATATGCTCTTTCTCAAATAATAAAAACATTAGCCATCCCAAATAATGCTTTAGTGCCTTATAAATCTATATTGTTCTAATAAATATGAAAATAGCTATCGATTGTAGAATGTATAATAGTTCAGGTATTGGAACTTATTTACAAGGTATTCTTCCTTATCTATTGGCTGAGCAGAAGAATAATTACTTATTGTTAGGAAATTTCAATATACTATCTAAATATAAAGCAAAGAATGTAGAAATTCAAGAAGTAAATATACCTATATTTTCAGTAAAAGAATTATTTTGCTTCCCTTGTGCAAAAATCAACTCTTACAACGTATTTTTAACCCCTAATTTTAATATCCCAATAGGAATAAAAATACCTATTTATGCTTTTATCCACGATGTTGTTTTCTTAGACATCAAAGAACTTACTTCAAAAATAGGTTACTATATAAGGAAATTTTATTTAAATAGGGCTGTTAAAATAGCTAAAAAAATATTTACTGTTTCAGAATTCTCTAAAAAAAGAATTTCATTCCATTTCAAAAAAGCAAAAGATATTGTTGTAGCTCCTTGTGCTATTAAAAACGAGCTCATAAATTATTTCCCACAAAAAGTTTCTAATTCCAAAGAATTTATTATCTTTGTAGGCAATATCAAACCTCACAAGGGGTTAGAAACCTTAGTGAAAGGCTGGAGATACGCAAGAAAAAAAGGATTTGATAAACAATTGGTAATAGTAGGAGAAAAAGAAGGATTTAAAACAAAACTTTCTAATGAAGATTTCCTTAAAGATAAAGATATTATTTTTACAGGTAGGATATCTGATGAGGAACTTTATGATTATATGAATAATGCATCTATCTTAGTGCAACCATCAATTTATGAAGGTTTTGGGCTTCCTCCCTTAGAAGCTCTTTATTTAGGAACAACTTGTTTGTTGTCTGACATTGAGGTTTTTAAAGAACTTTATGCCGATTTCCAAAATTGCTATTTTTTTAATAAAGAAAGTGCAGAAGATTTAGCAAAAAAATTATTGTTATTATCTCCTCAAAAAATAGAACAAAAAAAAATTATAACTAATCAATTTGATTTTAAACAAACTACCAAGATTATTTTAGAAAATATAGTATGAAAATATTGCATTTAGGAAAGTTTTATCCTCCTTCTTTTGGGGGTATTGAAAAAGTTAATTATGACATTGTAGAAGGTTTGAATGCAGGAGGTTTTCAAACAGATGTGTTGTGCTCTAATCATACTAAAGGAAATGTATTTACTAACAATATTTACAAAATATATCGAGTTCATACTTTAAAAGTTGTAGCGTCCACTCCTCTTAGTTATTCTTTCATCAATACTTTAAAGAAAATACAAAATGAATACGATATTATACATATTCACCTTCCTAACCCTATGGCTAATTTAGCCGTTTTCCTCACACGCCCTAAAGCTAAAATTATATTACATTGGCATAGTGATATTATCAAACAACGCAAATTAATGATTCTCTACAAGCCTCTGTTAGATTGGTTACTAAGAAAGGCTACCTCTATTGTTGTTACCTCTCCTACTTATGTAGAAGGATCTTCTACCCTAAAAAAATATAAAGATAAAATAACTTGTATTCCTATTGGAGTTGATGGTAATGAATTAACTATAAAAAGAAGTGTATTTGATAATCTCAAGGAAATATATAAAGACAAAAAAATAATATTTACCTTAGGTCGATTAGTTTATTATAAAGGCTTTGAATACCTTATTGAAGCTTCAAAATCCTTACCCAATGATACGATTGTTTTAATAGCAGGTATAGGGGAACTAAAAGACAAACTACAAGAACAGATACATTCCTATAATTTGGAAGACAAAGTAAAACTCTTAGGAAAAATCCCTTTTGAAGAGTTAGGTGCTTATTATCAAATTTGTGATATATTTTGTCTCCCATCTACCGAGCGCTCAGAAGCTTTTGGAGTAGTACAAATCGAAGCTATGGCTTTTGGAAAACCTGTCATCTCTACAAGTATCAAGGGTTCAGGGGTAGATTGGGTCAACCTTAATAATATATCAGGCATTGTAGTTCCTCCTAAAGATGCTAACAAATTAGCAGAAGCTATTATAGAATTACTCACTGATGAAAAGAAGTATCAACAGTTATCAATAGGGTCTCGAAAAAGATATGAAGAAGTTTTTACAAAAGGGAAAATGGTAGCAGAATTTGAAAAACTGTATTTAGAGATACTAAAATAATTATTCTTAAAAATCCGTTCTCTGCCGTGTTCTTATAGCTTGTGCTTTGGTAAATCTATAGCGATTTTTTCGAGATCCTCCAAGAATTCTAAAGTTCAGTTAGATTCCACATTTGTAGGAGTTCCCCTATTAAAGTAATCTCTTACATCACAATTCATGTAATCTGTGGGAGACCTAAAAAACAGTGAAGCTGTTTATTTATTTGATTAGTAAATAATTAACCATATTTCCTTACACTAAACTCTCGCTAAATATTACAAACTCTTGATAGCAACATCAAGCCTTTCTCTCTCAGTTCATTGACATAATACCCCTGTTACAAACCTATTACCCCTCGTTACAACTTTTTGCACACACACAAAATTCGCCGCAATTTTGCACTGTAAAAGTTAGGAAATAAAGTTCAGAAATGAAATAGGAAATAGAATAGTGGTCAGCCCCTCTGGACAGGCTGACGTGTCCAGCACTTTTCACTATCCCCTAACCCCTAATTATGAACAACTTTAAAATCAAACAAAAATGGCAAAAAGTATTAACAACATCGTAACAGAAGGCCTTTCAGGTCGAATTGGTAAACAAATCGTTTTCAGCCAACGCAATGGCGAAACCATCGTTTCTAAATTCCCAGTGCGCACCAAAAAGCCTACCGCTAAACAGATAGCACAGCAAACAAAATTCTCAAATGCTATCACCTACGGCAAAAACGCTTTGCAAGACAATGCTCTTAAAGAAGCCTACACCACCGAAGCCCTCAAACGCAAAGGTGTAACAGCCTACAACCTCGCTGTCGCCGATTTCCTCAAAGCTCCCGTGATAGAAACCGTAGACGTTTCAGCCTACAAAGGTCTTGCAAGTGGAGAAAAAATAGCGATTGCAGTAACCGATAATTTTAAAGTAACCAGCGTGAAAGTAGCTATCGTAGGTAGCGACGAAAGTACTGTAGAACAAGGCGAGGCAACCCTCAAAGAAGGCAAATGGATTTATAGCACCACCGCTACCAATACCTCTCTCTCAGGTGATAAAGTAGTAGTAACCGCTACCGACCGCCCTGGTAACCAAACCATTAAAGAGATAACTCTCTAAAAACTACTCGTTACTATAGCAACGGTTAGAAAAACAATAGGCTCATCCATTTATGTCAAAGATGAGTCTATTGTTTTTGTACATCTAAAAAATATTGAAAAAAGATAACGAAGTTTGCAATATTTTTTGTAACTTCGCAATTTAAATTTTTAATCTTAAATAGAATACGCCTTATATATCTTAATGCTACTCTCTATTATCATCCCCACATATAACTCGGCTTCACACATAGCCCATTGTCTTTCTCTTATACAACAACAATTAGGGGAAAATCAGCTCTATGAAGTGGTTATCGTAGATGGTAAGTCTACCGATGAAACCCTAACTATTGTAGAGAGTTTTACCCAAAAAATTCCTCAATTAAGGTGGATTTCTGAAAAAGACAAAGGAATTTACGATGCTATGAACAAGGGTATTGCTCTCGCTCACGGAAAATTTCTCTATTTCTTAGGTGCTGATGACGAAATTACTTTCTCTATAAACCAAATAACTCAAGTATTGCAAAACAACAACACTATCTATTACGGCAATGTACTTTTAAAAAACACACAAACACTATACGATGGAGTTTTCACAACCGCCAAACTCATAGAACAAAATATATGTCACCAAGCAATTTTCTACCCTAAGAAAATAGTAGAACAACACCCGTACAACCTGAAATACAAGCTGCTAGCCGATTATGAATTAAACCTAAAACTTTGGAAAAAATACAAATTTGAATACGTAGATCTCACCATAGCTGTATATAGCAACGATGGAATTTCTACCCAAGTGAAAGACAAACAATTTAAAAGTGATTTCCTTTCCATACTCTATAAGTATTTAGGAATAAAATATGTAATAATAAAAATATACAACAAACTTAAAAGAACACTACAATGAAATATATAGCTTTCTATTTTCCTCAGTTTCACTCCATAGAAGAAAACAACCGATGGTGGGGACACCAGTTCACCGATTGGGAGTTGGTACAAGCCGCCCAAAAATATACTGAAGAACAACGACAACCCCGAATCCCTTTGAACAACAACTACTACGACCTTACTGAAGCTGAGGTAATTGCTTGGCAAACCCAATTAGCAAAAAAATACGGATTAGGAGGCTTCAATTTCTATCACTATTGGTTTGATGGCAAGCTATTGTTAGGCAAGCCTATGGAATTGTTTTTAGCAAATCCTAACAACGACCTCAACTTCTGTATCACTTGGGCAAACGAAACTTGGACAAAACAGTGGATCGGTAGCTCCGAAATACTGATGGAACAAAAACATTTAAATGATAAAGATCTTTGGCAACAACATTTTGATTATTTGTTACCTTTTTTCAAAGACCCTCGCTATATTACCATAGACCAAAAACCTGTATTTTGCATCTATCGGCCCGAACTCAATAAACATCAAACCCAATGGATGAATTTCTTCAACCAAAAAGCTCGTGAAAATGGTTTTGAAGGCATCTATTTTATCGGAATGAAATCCTATGACCTCGATAGAGAAGACGAAGTGTATAGCAGCTTCCAAGCCAAAATGCTCTTTCAACCTCGCTATCTGTTCAACAAAAAATTCTTCCAACGCAAATCGTGGGTGTCAGCAATAGAAAAAAAACTGAGACGATTGCCTGAAAAAATGCAATTCTGGATAGGCCGACTCAAATTTAAAATGGAAAAAAGCCAAAAAGTAGACTATGTAGCTTTTGGTGAAGCGCTCTTAACTTTGGCACAACAAACTCAAGACAAAACCTATCAATCAATTATTGTAGATTGGGATAACACTCCCCGATACAAAAATCGCTCTAAATTCTTTGTAAACGCTACTCCTGCCAATTTTGAACACTTTTTAAAAGAACTCTCCCTTATCGAAGCTGCTAAAGGAAACGAATTTGTATTCATCAATGCTTGGAATGAATGGTCGGAAGGCGCTTATTTAGAACCTGATACTACTTATGAATACCAATATTTAGACGTCGTTAAAAAATTATCGGAATGAAACTCTCAGCCTCCATAGTGTTATACCAAACCAACCTCACACCTCTCAAAAAGGTCATCGATAGCTACTTCGCTTGCAAAAGTGAGGCACTACAGTTGTTCCTTGTCGACAACTCGCCCACCGATGTGCTCAAAAGCGTACTAACAATGTACCCCGATAAGGAAATACACTATATTTTCAACAACGAGAATATGGGGTATGGCAAAGCACATAATATTGCTATCAAAAAATCTATGGAGCAAGGGCTACCCTATCACATAGTCTTAAATCCTGATATTGTAATACAAGAAGGTGCCTTAGAAAAACTCACTCATTATATGAATGAGCACCCCGAGGTAGGCAATATAATGCCAAAAATCATCTATCCAGATGGTCAATTGCAATACCTTTGCAAACTCCTCCCCTCCCCTATCGACCTCATTTTTAGGCGTTTTATCCCTTTTAAAAAATGGAGAGATAAAAGCAATAAACATTTTGAGTTACACAACTTTAGCTATAACCAAACGATGAACATCCCCATACTCTCAGGTTGCTTTATGTTCTTGCGCACCGAAGCCCTTGAGAAAGTAGGATTATTTGATGAACACTTTTTTATGTATATGGAAGATTTCGACCTCAACCGTCGCATCCATCGTGCCTACAAAACCATCTTCTTCCCCGAAGCCGTTGTTGTACACGAATATCAAAAAGCATCCTATAAAAATATCAAACTATTAAAAGCCCATATCAAATCAGCTATTTATTACTTCAATAAGTACGGTTGGTTTTTTGATAAGGAAAGAAAGAAAATCAATCAAAAAACCTTAAAACAAATTTTAGAGAAGGACTAAAAACGCTTATTATGCTGAAAAAGAATACTTATCGCCCCGACATCGATGGACTTCGCGCTTTAGCGGTTTTAGCCGTTGTATTATTTCATTTAAGCCCAACGCTCTTGCCCAATGGCTTTTTGGGGGTAGATATCTTTTTCGTTATTTCAGGCTTTCTCATTACCACTATTCTCTATCGTGAGATGGAGCAAAACAACTTTTCGTTTGCCAATTTCTATAATAGGCGCATCAGGCGAATTCTTCCTGTTTGTTTTGTGGTGATAGTTGTAGGGTTATTGCTCACACGATGGCTCTTCTTAACCAAAGATTATTACAGTGTTGCCAACAGTGCAGTAGCTTCTGTTTTCTTTCTGTCTAACATCTATTTTGCAAGAGTGGGAGGCTATTTTGATATATCTACCGAAGAACGACCTTTCAATCATATATGGTCACTATCTGTAGAAGAACAGTTCTATTTCATTTTTCCCCTATTGTTATGGGTGATATTTAAAAGTAAGTTCCTCAGAAAACATATCATAGCTGTATTACTCTCAACAATGTTTTTCTTGCTATGCCTCTCCTTCTTACCATTAGAGAAAATAAGCATATACTTAGATGTCTACTATCTCCCTCACTTGCGAATGATAGAGTTGCTCACAGGCTCATTGCTAGCTGTAATCTTGTGCTTGAAAGGCAATCATTTGTCTCCAAAAGCATCTAATATATTAGGCATCAGCACTTTTATAATAATTATAGCTTGCTTGTGTATCAAAGGCATTTTTGTTCCTCCTTATTTCCCAGGGGTAACTTCATTCTTGTTGTGTGTCCCTACAGCGCTACTAATTGTAGCCAATGAAAAAGGAAACTACGTGAAAAAACTATTCTCAATACCACTTATAGTGTGGATAGGAAAACTCTCGTACTCTTTATACTTATGGCACTGGGTTATATTAGCAATGTGTAGGTATTTTTTAGGTGGAGGCGACTTACCTTTAGGGGTTGCTTTAGGAGCTTTTATACTAATGTTCTTACTTTCAATCATCACCTATTATTTCGTAGAACAACCTTTTAGAAAGAAAAAATACACTTTCAAGAAGAGCTTTTTGTATTTATACCTATTGCCTCTTACAGTAGTGATAGCTATTAGTTACAGCCTATATCAAGCAAAAATTCCCGAGCTTCAAAAAACTTCATCACACTTTCCACCAGTAACGTGTGAAAAATGTAGTACCTCAAAAGATACTTTGCAAACATTAGGCAATACACAAAGTCTTTATTCTAAAAAAATCCTTTTTGTAGGCGATAGCCACACCTCTCATTTATCTCCTTTCATAGATATAGTGGGGAAAAAGGAAGGTTGGAAAGCCGATGTCTTATCTGCTGGGGCTTGTCCATCGTTATTAGATACTCAAGGGTGGAAACCTTCTCCCGAATGCAAAAAGGCGCTCGATTACTTGCAAGAACACTACCTACAGTACAATGTTATCTTTTTAGTAAACTCATATACTACCGATAGAGAAAATATCCCTGCATATACAGAAAAGTTTATCGCTACTTACTATACGCACCTTGTTAGCTGCTGGGAAAGACGTTTATGTGCTAAACTCCTCAGCTAATTTTGATTATGATGTTCAAAGAAATCAAAAGCTCAAAGAGCAAGTAGGAATCCAATATTTCACCTCTCTTAGAGGAGAAAAATACAAGAAAAATTACGAACGTTGGGAAAGATTTATCGCTACTCTAAAAACCGAATTTCCTACTCTCCATATAATAGATCTCTCTCATTACATCCCTAATGATGGTTGTATAGCAGGGAAACCAATAATGTACGACACCAATCATTTCAATACCTACGGAGCTCAACAAATAGCAACTCTTTTCATAGCGAATGGTGAGAAACTCCTCATTCCTTAATATGAACTTGAAGTTAGGGGTTAAATCAAAAAATATCACCAAAACAACCCCATTTCCAATATTTTTCGTAACTTCGCCCCTTGAACAATCACCTTTATTACACCAAATAATAAAATGACAAAAAAAGCACTCATTACAGGTATCACAGGGCAAGATGGTGCCTATCTCGCTGAGTACCTGCTTAAAAAAGGATATGAGGTACACGGTATGAAACGCCGCTCCTCTCTCTTCAATACCGACCGTATTGACCATCTCTACCAAGACCCCCATTTAGAACACCGCAACCTCATCTTACACTACGGCGACCTCACCGATAGTATGAATATCACTCGCCTTATCCAAGAGGTACAACCCGATGAAATCTACAACCTCGCTGCGATGAGCCACGTGCACGTGAGTTTCCAAACCCCTGAATACGTAGGTAACGCCGATGGTCTCGGCACCTTACGCATCCTCGAAGCTGTACGCCTCTTAGGGCTTACCGAAAAAACGCGTATCTATCAAGCTTCTACCTCCGAACTCTATGGATTAGTGCAAGAAGTACCCCAAAGTGAGCGCACTCCTTTCTATCCGCGTTCACCTTATGCAGTAGCTAAATTATATGCCTATTGGATTACCGTAAACTACCGTGAAGCCTATAATATGCATGCCTCTAATGGTATCCTCTTCAACCACGAATCTCCTATACGTGGGGAGACTTTCGTAACCCGCAAGGTAACCCGTGCGCTCAGCAGGGTAGCGTTGGGTATGCAGGATAAGTTCTATATGGGTAACCTCAGCTCTCAACGCGATTGGGGGCACGCCAAAGACTATATCAAGGCGATGTACCTCATCTTGCAACAGCCTGCCCCCAGTGATTATGTAATCGCTACAGGCATTACTACCGCCATCCGCGATTTTATCACAATGTCTGCCAGAGAAATAGGTCTCACTATCGAATTTAAAGGTAAAGGCGTAGACGAAAAAGGCTATATCACTGCAGTAGACGCTTCTGTTTTCAGCGAAAAAGTAGGCGAAAAGTACCTCAGTGCTATACGCGAACGTATTACCAATAACCCAGAAGTGGTGAATGTAGACCCTCAATATTTCCGCCCTACTGAGGTGGATTTACTCATTGGCGACCCTACCAAATCGCAAACTGTTTTAGGTTGGAAACCTGAGTATGACCTCAAAGGATTAATCGAAGATATGATGCGCTCGGATATCAAACTCTTCAAACGCGATGCTTACCTCAAAGAAGGTGGCTTCACTGTAATGAATTACTTTGAATAACAATGGATAAAAACGCTAAAATATATATTGCAGGACACAAAGGGTTAGTGGGTTCTGCTATTTGGAAGAATCTTTCTCAAAAAGGATATACTAATTTAATTGGCAGAACCAGTGCCGAACTCGACCTACGTGATGCACAAGCTGTCGCTCAATTCTTTAAAGATGAAAAACCCGAGTATGTCTTCTTGGCAGCAGCCAAAGTAGGGGGCATTATGGCTAACAACATCTATCGCGCTGATTTTATCTACGAAAACCTGATGATTCAAAACAATGTGATTCATTCGGCTTACGAAAATAAGGTGAAAAAACTGTTATTTTTAGGGAGTACTTGCATCTACCCTAAGGAAGCGCCTCAGCCTATGAAAGAAGAATGTTTGCTCACCTCTCCGTTAGAATATACTAATGAACCTTATGCCATTGCTAAGATTGCCGGCATCAAGCTATGCGAGAGCTACAACCTGCAATACGGCACTAATTATATTGCTGTAATGCCTACCAACCTCTATGGACCTAACGATAATTTTCACCTCGAAAACTCACACGTATTGCCTGCAATGGTACGCAAAATCCATTTGGCAAAAGCCTTGCTCAACAACGATTGGCAAGCTGTAAAAACAGACCTCAACAAGCGTCCTGTAGAAAGTATTACGGGTGAAAGTAGCAAGGAATTCATACAAACCATTTTAGCTAAATATGGCATCACCGATAAAAAAGTAACTTTATGGGGTACTGGCACACCTTTGCGCGAGTTCTTGTGGAGTGAAGATATGGCAGATGCTTGTGTGTTTCTAATGGAACGTATCAATTTTAAAGATACTTACCCCACCAATACCAAAGAGGTGCGCAATACGCACATCAACATTGGTACGGGCAAAGAGATTTCTATCAAAGAGCTTGCTTATATGATAAAAGAGACCATTGGCTATCAAGGAGAAATAATATTCGATAGTACCAAACCCGATGGTACAATGCGTAAACTCACCGACCCCAGCAAGCTACACCAACTCGGTTGGCAACACACCATCGAACTCCAAGAAGGCGTAAAACTGATGTATGAACATTATTGCAATTCTTAATAATTAACGTGAGTTCGATATAACAGAACATCGAACTCACGTTATTTCTCAATTTTTGTTGTATTCTTAGGAACTAATACCTAAACTCCTCCCAACCATATTGCCAATATTGGGGTTTAGGGATAAAATCACCTACTCCTCCATCAAAATCACCTGAGCAAGGAATACGATATTCTCCCCAAGAGGCTATAGAGGCTTTTTTAGTTTTATAACTCGTCCAAGTACCAAAAAATTGGTAATTTCTTTCTCCATCAGTATAAAAGAATATATTAGAATATATGGGGTTTTTATTTATTCTCTTATACCAAAGAACAAGCATTTCTCCTTTAAAAATACCTGTTGCGGAAAGTTTTTCTTCTTCTGCTAATTGGTATGAAAAAGTAGAAAAACCCTCAATATCTCCATTTTTAAGAGGTTCTTCAAAAGTAGGTTCGGTAAATTTGTAATGAGAAAGTAAAGTAAACATTCCTTTGAAAGTCCGTTTGTTTTTGTTCATCACAGTACTAAAGCCCTCTACTTCATATAGATCTTTATTTTCTTCACTCTTTTTTATAGAGGTAAAAGTGATGCGCAACCGTTTGCGATTTACCCCTATAAATCCTAAAAAGTTATCTTTTTTACCATTTAAAACTTGCAACATATCAAGATGAATGTTGTATTTTTCATAAGGTACATTATGTGTTGTTCTCTCTATGACATCTTTGAATGTACAAGGTTGTGCATACATCGCGCTACATAGCAGCACTAATGTATAACAAAACCATCTGTTTAATAATTTCTTCATATTTTTCAGCTGCTTTTTTATTTGAAATTATTCCCGAAATCGATACTCTTCTACTAAACTATCGATATATCTATCCTGTAACCTATTGATTTCTTGTTCTATTTCATCTGTAACAGTATATGTTTTTCTTATTGACCATTTGCCATTTTCTAAAACATAAGCATCTTCTTTATAAGGATATTTAGGATTATAAGAAGTCTCTAAATCTGGTGTATATTCCAAATATTTTTTATCTATGATAAAAATAACAGCATTGAAATGTTGGTTGAGTTCTTCTATTGATAATGACATTATTTCTTTTCTTATTTTATCTTTACACACTTCTTCACCATTGCATTTAGATGCAATGATAAAAGTATCAAATCGATTTGTCTTAGGAATTAGAATAACATTCGCATTTCCTAATTTATTTCCTTTGTATGGACATCCATAATATGGAATTTGATAATACCCCTCTCTTTCGGAAAATTCATCATATTTAAAGATTTTATATAACTCTTTTCTATTTATATTGGTTGTATCATTTTTATTTTCTATAAATGCTTGGTAATCGTCATTTACTTTTTGAGCTTGCTCAGTAGGAATTTCATCTGGATTTTGTTTTCTCCTCTCCTTAAACATTTGTTGATTGGGTATGGTGTATAGAGAAAATTCACAAACAAAGCTTGTTAAATAAAGAATTAGCAATATTACAAGCCTTTTCCAACCCATTTTCATAAAGAACAAAGAAAACAGATAAACAAGAGGATAGACCAAGATTATCCAAAAAAAACAAGCGAACAATATTGTCATTATAGCTGAAAATAGATAATCAAAACAGAAACAAGAATTTTCATACCATATCCTATTGAAAAAGCGATGCGCCTGTGGATAATTGTAATATACAGTAGCTAAAAATATAAATACCAGAAATAAGACTACTTGTACCTTGTATATATTGTGACTGTATTTTCTTAAAAACATAAATAAAGTTTGATGTGAGAAATATATAGTTAAACATTCATTAATCTCATAAACAGTTTCGCTATTTATTTAAGCCTCGTACTGATTACACGGATAAATCTGTATTATTGCACGGAGTAGCAGCTGGTGCAGCTAGATTGCACGGATTGTGGTGTAAATATGGTTGCAAGTTAATGTTTTGTTATGCCTTTAAAGTATAGACATAAAAAAATACGCTCTAAGGCGTATTTTTATTAGGGTTTCCCTTTGGGGTGGAATATGGGGCTCGAACCCACGACCTTCGGAACCACAATCCGACGCTCTAACCAACTGAGCTAAGACCACCATCTTTATTTTTCGGGGGCAAAAGTAATACCTTTTTTTGAAACCACCAAACTTTTTACCAAACTTTTTTAGATATGAAGTAAGAGATAAGAGGTAAAAAAATGTATCCCCTTAATTATCAATCATTAATTGTTAATTGTGATAAAAGTGGAGCTTTTTCATCTTTTGCCGATAGGATAATATCTTTTTCTGGCAGCTGCCAATCTATCGCTATAGTAGGGTCGTTCCAGCGCACACTTCCCTCGCTCTGAGGGGCGTAGTAGTTGTCGCATTTGTACTGAAAAATAGCTTCTTCACTCAGTACTGCAAAACCGTGTGCAAAGCCTTGTGGAATAAAAAACTGTCGTTTGTTTTCCTCGCTAAGCACTACCGATTCGTATTGCCCAAAGGTGGGTGAGCCTTTGCGCAAATCTACTGCTACATCCAATACCTTGCCCTTCACGACTCGTACTAATTTGGATTGTGCAAAAGGGGGCTTTTGGAAGTGCAAGCCACGCAATACACCATAACTGGATTTTGATTCGTTGTCCTGTACAAATGTGATGGGGGCTACTTGCTCATTGAAACGCTGCTGTGAAAACGACTCAAAAAAATAACCTCTGTCGTCAAAAAATACTTGTGGCTCTATAATCACCACGCCTTCTAATTTAGTTTTGATTACTTTCATCAGTGGGGGTTTGTTCGTCTATGGGTTCTGAAACTTCCTCTGTAATTTTCTTAGATTTCTTAGAGGTTTTTCCTAAATTTCTATTGGTTTTAAGTGCATTGATACGCTCGTTGATAAGGTCGGCGGTGATGAAATCTATACTGGGCTCAGTATACGATTTTTGATAGGTTTTCAATGCTTTTTTATAGTCTTCAGTCTTTTCGTAGTATTCGGCTAAGAAGAAGTTAGGCATAGCGGTTTTTACATAACCATTGCTTTCTACATATTTTGCTAACTTCCTAAGTGACTCCCAATCGGCAGCAGATTTGATAGCGGTGTAGGTTGCCATTATATCGTTGAGCAATGGTTTCTTTTTGAGTCCGATATACTGTTCGATAGTGTTGTACTTGTTCTCTAAATATTCAAAAATATTGTTGCTAAGGGTTTCCATTTGGGTTTTGTATTCCTTGCCTCCTATAGGTTTGTAGATATCGAAACACTCGTCGAACGCTTGTGCGATTCCTTGTAATTTGGCGGAGTTGATAGAGCTTCCCTTCATATCGGCAAAGCGGTAGACTACTGATTGGTGGATAGGCATAGAGCGCAAACCTTTTTCAAAATTAATAGCTTTGTCGTAGTTGAGTTTGTTCTCTACATCGGCGGTTGCCATATAGTAGTACAAGCGGTGTTGATTTTTTGAGGGTCCTGCAGCCAGAGCGGTGGCAAATTCGGGTGCCATACGTGGGATTACTGTAGGGTTTAGGCTCACGTACATACTAAAGGGAGATTTTGGGCTAAGCAGGTAGTAGTTGATTAGAAATCCAGCTTCCTCTGAAGCTACAATTCCTTTGAAGTTGGCGATAGGGTATTTGCCTTGTATATAGGGTACTAATTCATTGGAAATAAACTCGAAATAGCGCGCCGACTCATTCATAGGGCGTCCTACCTCATCGATGACAGCTACATCTTCTAACTTTTCATCGAATACGCCTACTACTATACATTTGGGCATTTCTTGGAATTGTTCGTAATAACGCACAGCGGTTACCACGGGTTCCATTAGGGTGTTGGCATTGAGCACTACTATGAGTGGGTAGGTTTGTTTATCGGTGTAACCTGCGGGCTTGTAGATGCCTAATTTTTGGCGATTGCCTGTTGTGCCCGAAGTGAAAGTTTCGTTGCTAATTTGAGCAAAAATACTTTGTGCCATTAGTATGGCCATAAGGAGTGTACATAATTTCTTCATCTGCATAGATTTTTTTGTTTGAGCGTACAAAATAACTAAAAAAGGCTTATATAAAAAAGTTATCCACTGCTTTTTAACGAAACTTTAACGGTGGAAAAAGTTATTAATGTGAGTTCGACGTAATTAATTGTTTAACAATCAGCAAAATATTTTAAATCTCCCACTAATTTCACGAATTTTCACAAATTTGGGACTTTATAAAACTCTTTACTTTACATTATCTCACAAATTTTCACCTGACGGTGAATTATTCTGTAAATATATTATGATACAAATCTGTAAATCAATATTCTGTTATATCGAACTGAGATTAATTAGCAATTTTGCTAATTAGAAAATTTGCTCATTATACTGATACTTGCGCTTTGATGGCGGGATAGGGGTCATAGCCTTCTAAGCGGAAATCCTCGTAGTCGAAAGCAAAAAGGTCTTTTACAGCTGGATTGAGGTGCATAGTAGGCAATTCACGCGGGATACGGCTGAGCTGTAAAGCTACTTGTTCGCGGTGGTTGTTGTAGATGTGTACATCGCCGAAAGTATGCACAAAATCACCTACTTGCAAATCGCATACTTGGGCGAGCATCATTGTGAGCAAAGCGTACGAGGCTATGTTGAAAGGTACGCCTAAAAACACATCGGCGCTGCGTTGATACAACTGACAGGATAGCTTGCCATCGGCTACATAGAACTGAAATAAGGCGTGGCAAGGGGGTAAGGCAGCTTTGCCATTGGCTACATTCTCGGCAAACGATTTTCCGGTATCGGGTAATACCGAAGGATTCCAAGCCGATACAATGATGCGGCGGCTTTCAGGATTGTGTTTGAGGGTTTCTATCACCATTTTTATCTGGTCGATAGCCTCCCCGTTCCAATTGCGCCATTGTGCGCCATACACAGGACCAAGGTCGCCGTTTTCATCAGCCCACTCGTTCCAAATGCGTACGCCGTGATCGGTGAGGTATTTGATATTGGTATCGCCTTTTAAGAACCACAAGAGTTCATAAATCACTGATTTTAGATGTATTTTTTTAGTAGTCACCAAAGGGAACCCCTTGCTGAGGTCGAAACGCATTTGGTAACCGAACACGCTGGTTGTACCGGTACCAGTGCGGTCGTCTTTAGAATAGCCATTTTCAAGGATATGGCGCAAAAGGTCGTGATATACTTTCATTTGTCGATTGAATAGCCTCACCCCCGTTCCCCTTCTCCCAAGGAGAGGGGGCAAGCTGCAAAAGTGAGTGTTTATAAGATAAAATATTTTATAATTTGCTGATTATTAGATTAGCTGATTAGCAGGGCGCAAAGGTACGGATAATTTGTTGATTTGAAGCGAGTCGCACGGGTTTATTTTTGGCAACTTGTTAATTCCTTTGATTTTCAGTAGTTAAAAAAGTTTTTTATCAATTTATTCAAAAAAATCTTCTAAAAAATTTGCAGATTACAAAAATAGCAGTACCTTTGCACCGCAAAAATGCAAAATCGCTGGTCTATGGTGTAATGGTAACACAGCAGATTTTGGTTCTGTTATTCTAGGTTCGAGTCCTAGTAGACCAACGAAAAAGGCTTCCTTATGGAAGCCTTTTTTATTTATTAGTATAATTGGTAACTTGTACTGAGTTGCCGTTTTGGTATTTTACTTCTCTGGAAACCTGACCTTGCTCATTGTAGTATTTCCAAATGCCTTCTCTCTGTCCGCGAGTGTATTGTCCTTCTATAGAAACCATTCCTGAGGGGTAATACTCTTTGTAAACGCCTTCTTCTCTACCTTTGTCATAGTGAGATTCTTTAGTTAAAATCCCTTCAGAGTTGTATGATTTCCAATGTCCATCAGGGTAGCCTTTTAGGTAAGCTCCTTCTACTAATAGACGTCCGCGTTCGTCGTAAGAAGCGTATTTGCCGTGTTGTTCGTTATTTTGGTAATAACTTTCAGTTTTTAGTTTTCCGTTAGGGTAATATGTTTTTTTCATTGTAGGGAAATCGTTGTCGTAAGTACCTTCTTCAATGAGGATGCCATCGCTGTTGTAGAGTTGGTAATCACCTTGGTATTTCTCCCCTTTGTAATGCACCATTTTGCTAAGCCTACCGGTATCGTAATATTCTTTGCGTACTGAAGTGCCATTGGCTTTGTACTCTCTTTCTTCACGCAATGTGCCGTCGCTCAATTTAGAGACCCATTTGCCTGTAGGTTCACCATTTTTGTAGTATTCTACATCAGTTTGTACAAGTCCGCTACGGCGGCGAGTGACAGCCGACCACTGTTTACCGTCCTTTTTGCCCATTTTGTAGTGTTCTTCTTTGGTGAGTTTGCCGTTCTCATCGTATTCTTTCCAATCGCCGTCGGGTTTGCCGTCCTTGTAGTTTCTATCAGCTACTACTTTGCCATCAGAATATTCGCGGAATTTGCCGTCGAGTTCGCCGTTCTTGTAGTTGTATTCACGGCGCATTTCGCCTGAGTAAGGGGCGTATTCTCTATAAGGACCGTGGAAGATGCCTTTTTCAAAAGTAGCTTCGGTTTTAAGTTTGCCATAACGGTTGTAGAATTTCACCAATCCGTTAGCAATTCCATCAACGAAGGTAACCTCGTAGTATTCTCCTTGGTTGTTGCCTATTTTGTAGGCGCCATTCAAGCGGGTGTTGTTGCTTTTGAGAAAATGGATACTCTCATTGCCGAATTTTTTTTCGTCTATCTCACTCTCGGTGAGGAGTTGCTGTGCGTACTGCTGTAATGAAAGCAGTGATAGGACTGTAAAAATTAAATGCTTCATATTGTTAATTGTTAATTATCAATTGTTAATTGAATAGAAATGCCATTGCAAAACCTATAACAATCACGCCTAATTTCCTGTAATTGAATTGGTGATTTTCGGAGGTTTCAAACAGTATTACTGACGAGATATGCAAGAATATCCCTACGACTACAGCACTCATCAGGTTGTGATAGGGCAATAAGGCGGGGACATAGTTTGCTAAAAAAGCACCCAGCGGGGTCATTAGCGAAAAGACAAACAGAAAAGCGAGCGTGCGTTTGAGTCCGATGCCAGAATCTAAGAAAAAGATTGTCAGCACCATAGCAATGGGCAAATGGTGGATGAAAATGCCGTACACCATATTGCTGTGCTCGTGTAGCGGAAAGCCTTCAAGCAACGAGTGGATACTCAAACTGATGAACAACCCCCAAGGGAAATGCGTTTGTAATCCTTTGGCAGGTGAATGAAAATGACCGTGTTCAGCACCGTGAGAAAAGAACTCTAAAACGATTTGCAAGAGTATGCCTACAACAATCCATACGCCTATGGCTTTATCGCCAAAATCACTGTTTTCCTCGTGAGTGTGCAATGCTTCGTGATATACTTCGGGGAGGAGGTGAAAAATGGTCATCCCCATCAAAAAAGCACCACTAAAAGCCAATAACAACTTAATCCTACTCTTCTGTGTGGGTTTGAGCCACAACACAAGGCAAGCCCCTATAACGATAGAGAGAAAAGGAAGAAGATAATTTTTCATTTTGCAACTGATAATAATTGAATTGCTTGGATAAGCGTATCTACTTGTGCATCGGTAGTAGCCCACGAACTAATCAACCGAATGGCGGTGTGGGTTTCATCTACTTTTTGCCACTGGTAGAAATCAAACTGCTCTGCCAATGCGGCAATTTGCGTGTGAGTGAGTATCGGGAATAACTGATTTGTACAAGTATTTGAAAGCAAGGTATAACCATTGGCTACAAACGCTTCTTTGATGCGCTTCATCTGCTTGTTAGCGTGCAATGCCAAAGCATCGTACAATCCGTTTTCAAACAAGGTGAGAAATTGCAAGCCGAGCAAACGACCTTTGGCAAGCAATGCGCCTTGTTGTTTGAGATAATACTCAAAACCATCGGCTAGGGCTGGTTTGTTGAACACAATGGCTTCACCTAACAATCCGCCATTTTTGGTAGCTCCTATATAAAAAACATCGGTATAACGCGCTAAATCTTTCCATTGTATATCGTTGTCTTCAGCATTCAATGCCGACCCTAATCGCGCACCATCCATAAATAGCAGGAGGTTGTGCGCTTGGCAACACTTGTAAATCGCTTTGAGTTCTGCCAAAGTATAGATGGTTCCTATCTCGGTGGCGTTCGTAATATACACGAGTCGTGGTTGAACTTGGTGTGGATAATTTGTATAGCGGGTGGCAAAATCGGTGATGCTCTCAGGGGTAATTTTACCGTTTGTTGCTGGAGCTAAGTGTATTTTGTGACCTACGGCTTCTATGGTTCCGGTTTCATTGTCGGCGATATGTCCTGTTTCGGGGGCTATCACACTTTGGTAGGTGCGCAACAAAGTGCCTATTACCAGCATATTAGCTTGTGTACCTCCACTTACAAAAAATATTTGCGCCTCAGGGTTTTCTATCTTGTTTTTGATGAGTTCTTTGGCAGCTGCCGAATAGCTATCGTTCCCATAACCAGCTTGTTGCACTGCATTCGTATACATAAGCGCCTCTAATATCATTGGATGAGCTCCCTCGGCATAATCGTTTTTAAATGATATTTTCATTTTTAGTATTAGTTAGAATGAGGGGGCAAAGATACGAATAATTTTAATTTGGTGCGAGTTGTATGGGCAAGTGCGAGCCGCACGGGCGATTTGTGCAAGCCGTACGGACGATTTGTGCGAGCCGCACGGGCGATTTGCTAATGGGCGTTTGCAAAACGCCCGTACATAACATAATACAAAAAATAATTGATAATCAGAGTAATCACTCTACTTTTCTGACAGATTTTAATATAATATCTAATGGTTTATTCATATCAATTGTATTTTAACGATGTAGAAAAACGCGTACAAAGTCAGTGAGCTAGCGCTGCTGGATTGCAAGGATTGTGGAGCTAAATAAGTTAAAAGCCCACGAATTGCACGGATTTTCACGAATTTTTCACCTGAGGGTGAATTATTAGAATTATTGTACCCATAAAAAAGGATTTATACAAAATTCCAAAAGTTCTTTGGCACTAACATATTCATTAAATGTTAGGAAAATAACAATCATTATCATAGGAAAATAATAATACCATAGAAATATTACTATAGGAAAAACATAGTAACTATAGCTACTAATATTGCATTTTTTTAATATATACTTGATTATTTTGAAAATAATAAAATGCAAACAAAAAACCCAAATAAGTAAAAAAGATAGTTTTACTAAGTAGTGAATAGAAAATCTATTTATAAATTTTACAATATCAGGTTTGATAGAGAATAGGTATGATAAAAATTCAGTGCTGAAAAAGCTACTACTTTCTATATAAGCAAAGAATATTTTTATCATTAAAAGAGTGAGTACTATTATGTACAAAAAGTCACTCATTATTTTTTTGGGGGGATAAAACATATATTTCATTATAATACACTATCTACAATTTCTTTTTTCTTCAAACTAATCTATTATATTATCCATAAATAGTTTTGTTTTTTTTAATTTCTAAAGAGAATGCACTTCTTCAATATCGGCTATAAAACCTTTAAAAATTTCATTATATATGCTATTTTTTTCATTATTTTTTGCTGAATAAACGCATTCTTTGATAAAAGGATCTCTTTTAAAACATAAAATAATATACAAAAGCGTTTCAAGTTCTTCTACAGAAGATATATCATTCAGCAATTTTAGATAAACACTTTTGTTAGCTTCCATATAGGTTATAATTGAGGGTAAAAGAGGGGCTTCCCTCCCTACTGAAGTAGGAATAAAATGCTCAAAAGACTCTATTTCAGCATTGTATTTAATTATTATATGCTCGCCTTGTGCATTTCTGTCGTTACCATTGAATATTTCAAAAATGATATTTAAAAGTTCGAGTCTGTTGTTTGTAATAGTTACCAATTCATTAAGAAATGGCAGTATATAAAAACAGCTTTCGGATAGACCTCCTTGTATAACAATCTGGTTGTCTAATTGCCAATAAGCGATATTTCTTTTGTGTGGATCATCATCAATAAGGTTGTTCAATATATCAGCTATATTGTAATCTATAAAGCCTAAACAATCCTTTAGCGTTCTCCACTCTACTTTCCTGACAGATTTTAATATAATATCTAATGGTTCATTCATATCAATTGTGTTTTAACGATGTAGAAAAACGCGTACAAAGTCAGTGAGCTGGTGCAGCTGGGTATGTGAAATGCGAATCTGTACTTTTAACGATTGATGGTTAATAATTTTAAAAATGTTGCTCTTGGGATTTCTTCGGCACCTAAACTTTCTAAATATTCACTGTGAATTTGGCAATCTACTAGGGCGATATGAGGGTGAGCTTGCAGGAAAGTGATAAAACCGTACTGCGAGGCGTTAGGCTGCTTGCTAAACATACTTTCTCCACAGAAAATTTTACCGATTTGAAGTCCGTATAAGCCGCCTACAAGAGTTTCGTCTTGCCACACCTCTACCGAGTGTGCAATTCCTTGCTGATGGAGGGTTGTGTAGGCTTCTATGAGTTCGGGGTGAATCCAAGTGCCGTGTTGGTCTTTGCGGGGCACTGTGGCGCATTGCTGCATCACTTGGGTAAAACAACGGTTGTAGGTAACGCGATAAGGTGCTTTGCTGAGGAGTTTGCGCATATTTTTGCTGATATGCAGTTTTTCGGGGAAAAGTACAAAGCGAGGGTCGGGACACCACCATAACACGGGTTCTCCTTCGTTATACCAAGGGAAAATGCCTTGGGAGTAAGCCTCTACGAGTCGGGCGGGGTTGAGATTGCCTCCAAAAGCAACAATTCCTTCCTCCGAAGCGGTTTCGGGGGAAGGAAAAGGTGTTTCGTCGTTTATTAAGTATATCATTCTTAGAATGGTAGATCATCTTCGGGTTCAGCAGGAGCTACGGGAGCATTTTGTACTGGAGGAGTGCCAAAAGCCTGTTGTGGAGTAGGCTGAAACTGCTGTTGTGGCATTTGAGGTGGGTATTGAGGAGGCACTTGTTGTTGGTACTGAGGCGCTGCTTGCTGATATTGAGGGGGCGCTTGTTGGTATTGTGGTTGTGCGTATCCTTGTTGAGGGTAAGCGGGTTGCCCATAACCTTGTGGGTAAGGTTGCCCTTGTGGAGGATAGTTTGGTGCTATTTCGGCATTTTCGATGCGCCAACCTTGCAAGTTTACAATGTATTTGGTCTCTCCTTGAGGGTTTACCCACTCACGACCACGAATATTAAAGCTGATACGCACTGTTTGTCCTTCTTGAAAGTTATCGAGGAGTACGCATTTTTCTTGAACAAAGTCGAATGGGATGTACTGAGGGTATTGTTCCTCGGTCATAATCACCACATCGCGGCGTTGGAAGCCATTTTGCCCTACAGTTTGTGTAGGGTTAATTTTTATAATTCGTCCTTGAATTTCCATATTGGTATTTTATTTATTGGTTATTCGTAAATAATGATTTGTAAGGGCAAAGGTAGTATAATTTTGGTTATTAACAATAGATTGGTAGAAAATATTTTATTTAGTTCTGGTTTTGATAGCTTGCACTGCTAGGAGGAAGTTGAAGGACATTGTAGATTTTTGTAGTGAATAGGACAAGCCGCACGAGCAGGAAAAACGAACTCAAAAGAAATAGAAAAATGATTAAAAAGGAATATAAATCAAAACTAAAAATAAATTTTTTCGATACATTATAGTTAAAAAGTATTATTGAAAATTAGGCTTTATGGAAAGTTATTCGTATCTTTGCCCCATATTTCACTTTATAACTAATTTAATAACATTAATTTTGAACACTATGTCAAAAACAGCAAATGCCGTATTAGGCTTAGCAGTAGGTACTGCTATCGGAGTAGGTTTGGGCATTCTTTTTGCGCCAGACGAAGGTAAAAACACACGTAAAAAAATTAAAGACACACTTAGAGACAAGTCTGATGATTTGAAAGAACAATTAGATAATCTTACAGAAAGTGTACGTGAAAAATCTTTGGAACTAAAAGGTTCTTTAGAAGAAAAAGTAGATAGACTTTTTTCAAAAGCAAGCAATAAATCTGAAGATATAATTAGTCTTCTAGAAAAGAAATTAGCTTCATTGAAAGAAGAAGCCGCTAAAATTAAGAAATAATTTTATGGCGATTTATTCTATTAAAGAAACGTTTGTAGAAGTTCCTACAAAAGCAAACTCAGCCTTTAATTCGCAGTTTGCTTACTATAAACTTGTAGTTTTTAGGTTTATAGCTAAATCTTCGTATGGGCTAATAACTTTTTTTGTTTATGCCTTTGCAAGTTTATTAATATTATTTTTCCTATCACTTGCTGGAGCTTATGCCATTGGTGAGGCTTTAGGTAGTAATGGTTTGGGATTTGCTATTGTAGGAGCTTTCTATATATTGTTATCATTAGTAGTTTTATTGTTTCGCAAGAAACTAATTGAGAGGTCACTATTGCGAAAACTATCCGAAATTTATTTTAAAACTGACCCCGAAGAAGAAGAAAATGAACAATAAGACTTATTCATCATTTGAAGAAATTGATAATGAAATTAGACTGCTGCGATTAGAAAAAGAGATTGACAGGCTATCTCTCACGCAACAAGTATCTGCTTCAGCAGAAAGTTTGAGTCCAAAGAATTTATTAGCTAATACTTGGGTCTCTCTTCTGTTTAACAACAAACGATGGATAAATATCGCTTTGGAATATGGTATGCAACTTTTAGCTAAAAGATATTTAAACAAAAACAGATAAAATATCTTCTATAGTTTAACCAAAATATCACGATTAATATATCAAAATTTGCATAAAGCGTTCTAAGGTATAATTATTGCATCAAACTTTAATATTAATTTTTAAATTTAATCAACTATGAAAAAAATTATTGCATTAGTATCAGTGATTTGTTTATCACTAGTAGCTTTTTCTTGCAGCAAGAATGATGACCCTGCAGACAATGACCTTTTTGTAGGAACCTACAAAGGTAGCATCTCTTACTTAAATGGTCAAGAGAAAAAAGCTTTTGATAATGGTTCAGTAACTGTTGTAAAAACAGGGAATGATTATTATTTCCGTTTTTCAGATGGTATTGAAGACCTAAAAGGTGTTAGCTTCAAAAAAGAAGGTGATAACACTTTAATAAATGTTGATTTGCAAGATGGTTTAAAAGTAATCAGAATTAACGCCTCTTCATTGTACATTCTGTATACTACAGACGGAAAAACCTGGACTGCCAACGCAAAAAGGTAATTTTAAAACATTCACTAAAAACCCCCGAAAATATTGGATATTTTCGGGGGTTTTTGATTTTTAATTCTGCTATTACTTCTTTTTAAATACCAGATTTATCAAGAATAAGATAACGATAGCACCAATAGCTCCTGTTAGGATAGCGCCAATCCACCCTTCTCCAAGTGAGATGTGGAACACATTGCCTAAAAGCCAATACCCAACGCCACTTCCTAGAATACCAATAATGATATTGCCAATAAGTCCTAACCCACTACCTTTGTAGATAGTGCCTCCTAACCATCCTGCGATGGCTCCAATAATAAGTGTTGCAATAATACCCATAATTTTAAAATTTAAATTAGGGTACAAAGGTAAGAATTATTATTTAAAAAACAAATAAAAATCATAATGTTATATTGTGAATTGCTTTCAAATTTCGTAGTTTTGTGATTGATAACAACGATGCCTTTGCGCTCATCCCTGCGAGGCATCAGACGGTGGCTACTATTTTTAAGAAGGCGGGCTACGCTACGGCTGCCATCGGCAAGTGGCACTTAGGCTTAGGCGATAGGGGCGGTATCGATTGGAATAAGCCGATCCTTCATACGCCTAATGATATTGGCTTTGACGAGAGCTTTATTATGCCAGCGACCTCTGACCGCGTGCCTTATGAGGTAGCACCTGCACGCGACACGCAGCCGCATTGGGCTTCGTGGGTAGGTAAGGACAAGAAGGGTCGTACTTATGCGGTGCAGGAAGGGCTGCGCAATGTGCTGGTAGTGCTGAAAGGCAAATACAAGTATATCGATCCTACCGCCCAAACTATGAAACGGGCTTGGGAGACGGGCATCGAAACAGGCTTTGAGGGCGCTCCTCAGCTCTACGACCTGAGCGTAGACCCTGCTGAGAGACACAATATCGCTGGGCAGCAGCCTGCATTAGTTAAGGAGTTTGAGGCAGTGATCAGAGGAGAGAGAGGAAGGCATTAGCATTTTATTCTTAAAGGTTGTTATTTAGAATTTATTAAAAACAATACAAAGTCTACAATTAAAAGTTAAAACAATCTTAAACTTTATTAACTTACTTGACAAAGAAGAGAATATCTTATAACTTTGTCGCAAAATTCTAAAATCTTTAATCATTTTTATTATGAAAAAATCAGTACAAATCTTTTTAGAACTTATCTCAGCTATTGTACTTTACTTGTTTATAAATTCAATAGCCTATGGAGATCATTTGGTAACCCTACCTCTATACTTAACAGGGGTAGTGATTATGAGTTATCTCTTTGTAAGAGAGAGACCCCAAGAATGCCTACAAAGTGCCTTACGCATTGTTCTTCCGTTTACGGGGTTAATGCTTATTGCAGGGAGTCTGCCTGATGCACATTTCAGTTTAGCTCTGATTTATATTGTGAGCACAGGGGCAGCTTTTTTATTAGGAATGCTCATTGCCACCGTGAGCAAGACGTACCAGAAGATAGGCTTATCGGCATTGACTTTTCTACTGGTAGTTGCCGTACGGTTGTCGTTTTCAGCGGAGTTTCAATATTTGATAGGCGTACATTGGTATACCTTAGGAAGTTAATCATCTAATAGAATATAGAAAGAGGTTGCTCAGAAGTCTGGGCAACCTTTTTTATGCTTTGTTACTTATAAAATATTTTTTTTGTATCTTTGCGCTTTATTGTTGAACTATTTGATAAATTAAACATTTATGTTGTGAATTGCTTTCAAATTTTGTAGTTTTGCGATTGATAACAACCTCTACTCTACTTAACATAGTTTAATTTGTGTTGTGAATTGCTTTCAAATTTTGTAGTTTTGTGATTGATAACAACATAACGACCTTGATACAGGCGAACGCATTTGTTGTGAATTGCTTTCAAATTTCGTAGTTTTGTGATTGATAACAACTTAATGACTCATATAACTTCAAATGGGCAGGATTGCCTAGTATAACATAGTTTAAAAAGTGTTTTATTGGTTTTTAAAAAGAGTTTTAATATTCGCCTATGCTTACAATATCGCCTAAGTGATTAATACGGACTTTTACGATATCTTTTAACCCTGACAAGCCTTCTCTTTTCCAAGTTGTATTTTTTAGAACATTATCTGTCTCTACATTAGTTTCTAAATGATGTCTAAAAAAATAATCTTTAGTAGCTATTTTTTGTACTCTAAACAAGTTAGGACTTATCAATTTTTTGTTCTTAGGATCTAACAAGTCTATTTCAGCGGGATTAAAACCTGTTGTTGCATTGGGAAATACGAACATTTCATTCTGTTTCATAGTGAACAGAAATTGCCAACCTTCTTCTTGTTTATAAGTTTTATCAATAATAGGAAGCCCTTGCTGAGTACGTACTACCGCTTCAAAGAATGAAACTATTTGTTCCTGCAAATTACCTTCTTTATCTCGATAAATAGCCACGTGATGATTATTGCCAGTACTTACATAATCTACAGGAATTTCATTTCCTTCTTTATTCAATGTAGTTTTTCCTAAATGGTCTTTCCCTATGTGCAAAGGTTGAGCGTTGCTCACGCCACTTATAGTAACGCGTTTGATCGCAATTCCTTTTTCTTTATTGAGCCAAATAGGGTTCTTTTCTAAGTCTACAAAGGCTTTCTTAGGATCATTATCGTAGTCTTGGAGTCGCTTGATAAGAATACGTTTTACTCCTTGGTCAATTACTTTTTCAATAGATTTCAAATCTTTGAAATTGTCAGGAGAAATATCCTTGCGAATAGAAAAGTCTTCTTCCAAGTAGGTGAGATTTACTTTTTCTGGCAAAGTTTTAGTTTTTGTTTCATCTAAATAAATAGGGTTTTTAGATAGTGCATTCTTCCCTGTAAAGGCTTTTTTAGGGTCGTTGTCATTAGCTTGCAATCTTTTTAACAATGCTTCGCGATAAAGAGGATTAGAGACTTTTGTGATAGTTCTTTCATCAAACTTTACACCTACCTTTTCTTCTTTATTGACATAATATTGGTATTTGCCATATATAGTTTCTTTGTGTAGCTGACCTCGTGGCGTGAGTGTGATTTGTTGTTTATCAGTACCAGCAGGTTTATTTACATTTTTGGTAACTACTTTATTCTTTGCTTTGTGCGAAATGAATATTTCTTCGAGGTGTTTTTTTGCTACTTGTCTAAAGTTAGGTATAGGTTCTATAAAAACTCTCTTATTCTTACCATTATTAGTTGGGACTTTAATTGTTTCTTTTTCCTCGATAGCTAAAATAACCGAATAATTTTTGTTGTTTTCGTCTTTTCGAGCGTTGAGATGATTGAGGTACTGTATGTAAGAAGGTTTGGTGAAAGCTACCGTAAGGGCATCCATTGCGTGGTGACGGTGGTCGTTACGCTTTGTCCAGTTCTTAATTACAGTTACTTTGTTACCTTCTTTGCGTTCCTCTACTTCGGTAAGTCCTAACGACTGATATTTAGGCATATTTAGCTCTTTCATCACATCTACCAAGCCCCAGTCTTCGCGCAATCTATCGGTGATACTTCCTGAGGTAGACAGCACATTTTTAGTTACTTGGAAAAGTATTTCTTTAGCTTTTTTGGCTATGTACTGAGTATCTCTCAGGTCTCTATTGATAAATCCATCGCCTATTTCAGAGGCTTTTTTGAGTAAATTCTTGTATTTAGTAAGTGATATGCTTTTTGTTTTATAAGCATTCTCTACTCTGGTGAGATACTGATTGAGTTCTTCTTCACTATTTAAAGAGGTGATATAATCAAAAGCCGTGTACTCTCCTTTGTTACTATTAATTCTATGGAAAGTCAATGTTTTATTAGAAAAACTATCATCGAACACTCGTGCCTTAGGGACAATGTGTTCTATCTCAATATTTTTACTAAACAACATATCTCGAGCTATAGGGGCATTCGTATACAGTTCTTTATAGCCATTGTGTTCCAATTCTTGATACAAGCGATAACGGATGATATCGGATTTGGTAGGATTCTTGATGCCAAATTTTTTCTGAAGTATTTCGCTAATTTTTTGGTGTTCTAATTTAGCTTTATTGATGTTTTGGGTCATTTCATACCTTTTTTGGGCATTTTTCTTTAACTCACGAGCTAATTCAATGCGAATTTCATCGAAATGGAAGTATTTTGTAATTTTCCCTTCAGCATCTCGTTCGCTGTTTTTCTCAATCAAAGCGTTCACTACATTGATCATCTGATTGAGAATCTTCTCAACTACAGGATTTCTCAAAGCGTTCTTTTTAAGTAGTGGAATGATATTTTTCAGTTCACGAGCCTCTAATTCTTCTGTGGTTAAAGATAGTTTAGAGTGCTTATAACCTGCCAATTCACACGCTTTGCTATACTGATTTTCTTTTATATTAGGGTATATCTTGCGGATAGCTTTAGTAGATAGGCTACCGTAGTCATCTTGCAAGGCTACATTGGCGAGTATTCTAGCGTGTTCTCTCTTAAAAGCGTATTTCTTTTCTAAGATTCGGTAAAGAGTTTCATTTCCAGAAGTAGAATCATCACTTTCATAGGAATAAAGCAAATGCCACAACTGATAGGAATCCTGCTTTTCAAACTCTTTTACAGGCAAAAGAGGGTCAAAATAAAGGATTTTAGTACATATTCCTAATGCTTGGAAGATATCCTTTACCTTTTCTTTGATTTCGGAAGCTGAAAGAGGAGATTCGTCTAAAGACCAATCGTCTTTTGCAGATTTTATCTGTAAAATATCTTTCACATCGTGAGCTTCCATTTCGACAATCTTCAAATAGGCTTCATAGAGTGCTTTTTGAGTGCGATTTCCTTCTAATTGATTGTAGTTGATTTCCCATTCTTGAGGAGAATAGCCTAATAATTTCAGTACTTTATCCGATTTTAGGTCTCCTTTTAGATTCAGTTCGTCAAAAAGGAGTTGTTTACACTCCATATCTAAACTAAAAATTGTTTGAGAGGGTTCATTGAATAGGTCTAATTCAGTAGATTTAGCAGATGATTTCTTTTTTCTAATTCCTTTTCTCTTGCAGGTAACGTTATTGAGTATTTGCCAAATCTTAAATTCTTGAAATAGAGGAGAGGATTTAGGAACAACACGAGCTCCTATGGTTTTAGTTATAGTTTTTCCGTCTTTTTCAATCTCAATTTCTTTGCTCTCAAACTCACAAAATGATATCAATCCTTTTTGAGATTTAAGTTTACGTTGATAGAAAATTACCACATCACGGATTTGCTTTTTAAGTTCATCTGTCAATTCTTTGTGAAATGAAGCTTGAGTTTCCCAAATACGCTCAAACTCATCTAAGTAATCCTGACGGTAAAACACTTTATTTTTAAGGCTATTATGCCTATTTTCCTGAAGCTGTGCATACAAGTATTGCCCTACTGTCTGACGATTGAAATAGAGTTCTTTACTTCTATCGGAAATAGCGCCTAAATAGCCACTTGCATTGTTCAAATTGTTATTGATTTCGGTTAAGACATAAGCTACTTCTTCTTTTGAAAGTTGTTTAGATATAGCCTCCGCACGCCACTGATAGGCTTGCAAACGAACAGATTCTTTAGAACCTTTGTTCTCTGCTGTGTCAAAATGATATCTTTTAGAAAAGGCTTTTGAAGTAGCATCCTTACCTTTCCCTTGTAATTCTTTGTAAAAACTATCTGTTAGGATATCAGGGTAAAACTGTTTTTGAAAATTCCAAACGAGGTCAAATTCTCTTTGTAAATCTGAACGATAAAAATCTGGGAGGAGTTTTTTATTTTGTTGAAGTAATTGTAGCGATAACTGTCCTGGAGTTAGGTTTTCATCATAGAGGCGTTTTGCTATAGCCATTCCATCTATTGCTTGTCCTTCGTCTTCAGTTTTTGCTTTTCTACTGCTTTTGTAGCCTCGTTTTTTATTAATAGCCAGTAGTACCCTAGCGAACTCTTCTTTCTCAATACGTTCGGTAACAGCTTTAGCTCTCAATTGCCAAGTAGAATGTGTGGTATTTTTGCCATTTTCAGCTAAAATAGAGGAGGAAGTAATTAGGTTTGCTTTCTGCAATAAATCTATGAGATATTTTCGCCTTTGTTGATAGCGATCAAGATTTAGTCTTGCTCCGTGTTTAAGGGTTCTATTAGCATTAGTAGTTATTGATTTTCCTTTTTCAAAGTCGGATTGTTCATCTGTGGTTAAAGAAACAATACGCACTCCCAACTCTTTAATCTCTGATTTTTCTTTGTTTTCATCTTCTACAATATGGGCAAAACTTATTGAAGTGATGCCCAAATCTAATCCAAGTATATTTTTCATTGTTTTGTAATTTGGTGAGGCAAAGATAACGAAAAGAAGTGAGAAGTAAAAAATAAATTAAGAAATATTGCACATTAAAAATATTATACCTAGTTTTGTCGCAGAATTTGAAAGCAATTCACAATAAGGATTATTCCGTTGTGAAAACATTTAAAGGAGCCCTATCCTAGTGATAGGGTTCTTTTTTTTTGGAAAATTGAGAATCTAGGAGAGCCTCGGAGAGATTAGGACGAGGAAGACAAGGCAGACAAGGCTGATTGGGGAGGAACTGTGAGAGATTTTATGAAATGATGATATAATAAAAAAAGAGCAACTCTTTATCAGAATTGCTCTTTATAAGAAGGCGGCGACATACTCTCCCACGTGACCGTAGTACCATCTGCGCTAAAAGGTTTAACTGCTCTGTTCGGAATGGTAAGAGGTGAGACCTTTGACTATAACCACCTTAAACTTTTTAGGTGTTAGGGGTTAGGGATTAGGTTTCAGGGGAATCCCTGATGC
>NZ_UAVP01000008.1 GCF_900446695.1 Capnocytophaga sputigena | reverse complement strand
AAGCTCCCTTATGCCATTGCACTCTACGCACGGTTACCAAGCGTGCTGAGGGAACCTTTAGAAGCCTCCGTTACTCTTTTGGAGGCGACCACCCCAGTCAAACTACCCTCCACGAATTGTCCCCTGCTCCTAGCAGGGTTAGACCTCAGATAAGCAAAGGGTGGTATTTCAACAATGACTCCACAACTACCGGAATAGCCGCTTCTTAGTCTCCCACCTATCCTACGCATCACTTATCCAAGACCAATACGAAGATATAGTAAAGGTGCACAGGGTCTTTTCGTCCCACTGCGGGTAATCGGCATCTTCACCGATACTACAATTTCACCGAGCTCATGGCCGAGACAGTGTCCAAATCGTTACACCATTCGTGCAGGTCGGAACTTACCCGACAAGGAATTTCGCTACCTTAGGACCGTTATAGTTACGGCCGCCGTTTACTGGGGCTTCAATTCAAACCTTCGCTTACGCTAAGCTCTCCTCTTAACCTTCCAGCACCGGGGCAGGTGTCAGACCCTATACCTCATCTTTCGATTTTGCAGAGTCCTGTGTTTTTGATAAACAGTCGCTTGGACCTTTTCACTGCGGCCTATCGCTAGATAGGCGACCTTTCTCCCGAAGTTACAGGTCTATTTTGCCTAGTTCCTTAGCCATGAATCTCTCGAGCGCCTTAGAATTCTCATCCCAATCACCTGTGTCGGTTTACGGTACGGGCATTAATCTTCGCTTTTCTTGGAAACGTTGTCGCCACTCTCACATCAGCCGAAGCCTCAGTGTACTTTTGAAGTCATAACAACTCCTTAAACGTACTATTCCGTCAGTACGCGGTAGCTATCTCATTCCGTCACTTTTAGTAGATTAATGGTACAGGAATATTAACCTGTTGTACATCCACTACCCCTACTCGGGTTCGCGTTAGTCCCCGACTAACCCTCAGCTGATTAGCATAGCTGAGGAAACCTTGATCTTTCGGCGGGCAGGTTTCTCGCCTGCCTTATCGTTACTTATGCCTACATTTTCTTTTCTATTAGGCTCCACTATGGCTCACGCCTTTAGCTTCAACGCCAATAGAATGCTCCCCTACCGGTATATTACTTATGTAATAACCCCATAGCTTCGGTAATATGCTTATGCCCGTTTATTATCCATGCCCAACCGCTCGACTAGTGAGCTGTTACGCACTCTTTAAATGTATGGCTGCTTCCAAGCCAACATCCTAGCTGTCAGTGCAGTCAGACCGCGTTTGGTCAACTTAGCATATATTTGGGGACCTTAGCTGATGGTCCGGGTTCTTTCCCTCTCGGATATGGACCTTAGCACCCATACCCTCACTGCTGATGAGCATTTAATAGCATTCGGAGTTTGTCAGGAATTGGTAGGCGATGAAACCCCCGCATCCAATCAGTAGCTCTACCTCTATTAAACTCACATCAACGCTGCACCTAAATGCATTTCGGGGAGTACGAGCTATTTCCCAGTTTGATTGGCCTTTCACCCCTACCCTCAGGTCATCCGAAGTCTTTTCAACGACAACCAGTTCGGTCCTCCACGCTGTGTTACCAGCGCTTCAACCTGCCCAAGGGTAGATCACCAGGTTTCGCGTCTACTACTACCAACTATTGTCGCCCTATTCAGACTCGCTTTCGCTGCGGATTCGTATCTGAAATACTTATCCTCGCTGGTAACAGTAACTCGTAGGCTCATTATGCAAAAGGCACGCCGTCACAGCCTAAGCTGCTCCGACCGCTTGTAGGCGTATGGTTTCAGGGTCTATTTCACTCCGTTATTCACGGTTCTTTTCACCTTTCCCTCACGGTACTAGTTCACTATCGGTCTCTCAGGAGTATTTAGCCTTACCGGATGGTCCCGGTGGATTCAGTCAAGGTTCCACGTGCCCCGACCTACTCAGGATACCCATAAGATTTATAAAACTGTGCCTATACGAGACTATCACTCTCTATGGTGTGTCTTTCCAAACACTTCTAATCCAGCTTTACAACCTATATCTGGGTCCTACAACCCCCATATTGCCGTAACAATATGGGTTTGGGCTGTTCCCATTTCGCTCGCCACTACTTTGGGAATCACTTTTGTTTTCTTCTCCTCCGCCTACTTAGATGTTTCAGTTCAGCGGGTTTGCCCATCTTTACGATGTAGTACATCTTCAATGTACTGGGTTGCCCCATTCGGATATTTGCGTATCAACTCGTATGTGCCAATCCACGCAACTTTTCGCAGCTTATCACGTCCTTCTTCGCCTCTGAGAGCCTAGGCATCCCCCATACGCCCTTACATAACTTTTCGCGCTTGTAGTTTTATTCAATTAACAATTAACAATTATCAATTAAATAAATACCTCGTTCTCTTTGATTCTTTTTAATATTTTTCGTTAGATTATCAATAATCTATTATTGATCTCTTATGCTCTTTATCCCAATATGTCAATGTACTGTTGTTGTGGAGAATAAGGGATTCGAACCCTTGACCCCCTGCGTGCAAGGCAGGTGCTCTAGCCAGCTGAGCTAATTCCCCGTGCTTAATGACGAGTTACGAATTACGAATTACGATTTATGCTATTCGTCTCTCTTCAGCTTCTAGAATTTCCTTCTTTAGCTTATTGTAGTCCCAGGCAGACTCGAACTGCCGACCTCTACATTATCAGTGTAGCGCTCTAACCAGCTGAGCTATGAGACTGCTTATTTTTTGTTGTCAGCAAGATTTAAAGAATGAGTTAGTCCGATGTTCAATTATCGGTCATCTCTAGAAAGGAGGTGTTCCAGCCGCACCTTCCGGTACGGCTACCTTGTTACGACTTAGCCCCAGTCACTAGTTTTACCCTAAACAGCTCCTCGCGGTGACCGTCTTCAGGTACCCCCAGCTTCCATGGCTTGACGGGCGGTGTGTACAAGGCCCGGGAACGTATTCACCGGATCATGGCTGATATCCGATTACTAGCGATTCCAGCTTCACGGAGTCGAGTTGCAGACTCCGATCCGAACTGTGACCGTCTTTATAGATTCGCTCCTGCTCGCGCAGTGGCTGCTCTCTGTAACGGCCATTGTAGCACGTGTGTAGCCCAAGATGTAAGGGCCGTGATGATTTGACGTCATCCCCACCTTCCTCACGGTTTGCACCGGCAGTCCCACTAGAGGGCTCGACTTGACTCGTTAGCAACTAATGGCAGGGGTTGCGCTCGTTATAGGACTTAACCTGACACCTCACGGCACGAGCTGACGACAACCATGCAGCACCTTGAAAACTGTCCGAAGAAGGAGGTATCTCTACCTCTGTCAGTTCCCATTTAAACCTTGGTAAGGTTCCTCGCGTATCATCGAATTAAACCACATGCTCCACCGCTTGTGCGGGCCCCCGTCAATTCCTTTGAGTTTCACACTTGCGTGCGTACTCCCCAGGTGGGATACTTATCACTTTCGCTTAGCCACTCAGATTGCTCCAAACAGCTAGTATCCATCGTTTACAGCATGGACTACCAGGGTATCTAATCCTGTTCGCTCCCCACGCTTTCGTCCATCAGCGTCAATAAATTGTTAGTAATATGCCTTCGCTATCGGTGTTCTGTGTAATATCTAAGCATTTCACCGCTACACTACACATTCCAACTACTTCACAATCATTCAAGACTGACAGTTTCAAAGGCAGTTGCTTAGTTGAGCTAAGCGCTTTCACCTCTGACTTATCAGCCCGCCTACGGACCCTTTAAACCCAATGATTCCGGATAACGCTCGCATCCTCCGTATTACCGCGGCTGCTGGCACGGAGTTAGCCGATGCTTATTCGTAAGGTACCGTCATCAAAGTACACGTACTCCTTATTCTTCCCTTACAAAAGCAGTTTACAATCCATAGGACCTTCATCCTGCACGCGGCATGGCTGGATCAGTCTTCCGACCATTGTCCAATATTCCTCACTGCTGCCTCCCGTAGGAGTCTGGTCCGTATCTCAGTACCAGTGTGGGGGACATCCCTCTCAGAACCCCTATCTATCGTCGCCTTGGGGAGCCGTTACCTCTCCAACTAGCTAATAGAACGCATACTCATCTTTCACCACCGTAGCTTTAATATAAAAACGATGCCGCTCCTATATACCATTAGGTATTAATCCAAATTTCTTCGGGCTATCCCTATGTGAAAGGCAGATTGTATACGCGTTACGCACCCGTGCGCCGGTTTTGGTTACCCGAAGGTAACCTCTCCCTCGACTTGCATGTGTTAGGCCTGCCGCTAGCGTTCATCCTGAGCCAGGATCAAACTCTTCATCGTTAAAATCTTTAATATCTTTAACCGAATTTTAAGTTATTGACTTCAGGTTTCACTCAATTCTTTAAATCTTCTTTTTGTGCTGTACAACATTATGTCAATGTACGTGTTGTTTCTTATTTTGAGACTGTGTTTTGTCTCATTTGCGGGTGCAAAGGTACGGCGTTTTTTTTATCCTGCAAATTTTTTCGCAACTTTTTTTGAAAGTTTTTTGTAGTTAGTTGAAAATGAGGAGAATATTTTTTGAAGAAAAACTCGGAGAGGCTCGGAGAAACTTGGAGGGGGGTGCGAGCCGCACGGGCAGGGATGGGAGCGGTGGGAGCTGTGGGAGCTGTGGGAGCTGTGGGAGTTGTGGGAGGGGAGGGAGGTTTAGAGTGGTGAGAATAAAAAGAGTGAGCCTTTTTGGGGACTCACTCTTTATTCTAACAATGAAAAACGTTTAAATTTCTTTTAAGGGAATTGAACATCGTCAATAGAATCGTATTTTAGTTGTTTCGTTCCTTTAAATTGTGTGAAAGTTCCTTTTACAATGACTTTTTTGCCTTCTGTGCTGATTTTGGTTTTAAAATCATCTGGTAAACTGCCATAACCTTTAGTGGTAAGTTGTATTTCGGTATTATCTGTAGTAAATACAATTGTTGATCTATTATTAATCATTTTGATAGTTCCTGTGAGTTTTACAACTTTATTCAACTGAAAATCAGCGGCGGTGGCTGTAGAAGCATCGAGTTCGGTTACAGTAGCGGGTGGTTGTGGGTTAGGATTGTTATTAGATGCTCCCCATACTAAATCGCTGTCTTGCTCATAAGCGATTTGAAGCGTAGTATTATGTTTGCTAAAAGTACCTGTTACTGTAACTTCTTTGCCATTTATTTTGAGATTATCTTTACTCTCTTTACTAAGATTTTTGAAGTTTTTAATGTATAACTGTATTTTGGTGCCATCACTAAATACGATGTAGGATTTGGTTCCTTCAACTGTGAGATTACCGTGTAGTTTTACCTTTTTACCTTCTACGAAGTTTGCAGCTGTGGCAGTGCTGGCTTCTACAGTTTCGACAGTAGCAGGAGGATTAGGGTTGTTATTAGATGCACCCCATACTAAATCGCTGTCTTGCTCATAAGAGATTTGTAGTGTATTATTGAATTTGCCAAAAGTACCTGTTACTGTAACTTCTTTGCCATTTTCTTTAAGGTTTGTTTTGTTCTCGTTGCTAATGTTTTTGAAATTACGTGTATACAACTGTATTTTAGTACCATCGCTAAAAAGAATGTAGGCTTTTGTTCCTTCAACTGTGAGATTGCCGTGCAGTTTTACCTTTTTACCTTCTACAAAGCTGGCTGCTGTAGCGGTACTAGCTTCTATGGTTTCGACAGTTGTATTGGTTTGGGTACCGGTAGAAGTACCACCACTGACTACTACTATATCGGCGTAGTTGCTAATCATAAATTGCCAATTTTGTCCGAATTTGGTGAGTACCCCTGTGATATCTAAAGTTCCTGCAGGCACTTTTTCATCTTTGAACTTGGCATAACGACTAGTTCTAAACGGAATCGTATTGCCTTGTGCATCGGTAAGGGTATAATCGGTTCCTTGACGAGCGTCATTGGTTTTTTGATGCATTTCTTTACCTACATCAGCGGTTTTGAAGTGTACTCCTTTAAGGGTGATAAGCTGGTTGACATTGGCTTCTACTTTTAATGTGTTTATAGAAGTATCAGCTTTAGCGAGTTCTGCAAGGGTTTTGCGAGTACCACCTTTTTCGAATAGATGTTTTTTGTAGGTAGCTTCGGACATTTGTCCTACACCTGTTCTATTGTTATTCCCTTGATAAATACCATCTCCAAAATCTACCCCTCCATTGTTTGCTTGTGAGGTAAGACCTTTGAGACGCAATTGCACTTTAGCTCCAAGAGGGAACTCGGTGTACAATCCTGATTTGTTGATAACGACCGTAACTCCTTTGGTTTTTTCCTCGTTTTGGATATATATTTTTTTGTAGAAGTTACCGCCTTCATCACTAGAAATTACATAACCTTCGATAGCTTCATCGGCTCCATAGGTAACTACTGTGTTAGTAGCTTGAGCGGTGGCTACATCAAAAGTTACTACCTTTCCACTAAAAGGAGGTAGGGGCTTTTCCCCGTTAGGGTTGGGAATTTCATAATCGTCGTCTTTTACACACGATGTAATTGCAAATAGCGACAATAGGGCTATCGCTGTGGGTTTTAATAAGTTTAATTTCATACAACTATTAGTTTAGAGTTATGAGTTTTTCATCTTCCATTTAGGATTTGCTTATTGGCAATTTCCTATTTTCCATTTCTTATTTGTTAAAGTTTGCATTGTTTGCTTTTCTGCTGGATCATCAGTAATTCTGGGATTCATATAAACCGTACCTCCACCATTTTCGTGCATAGTGCTTGCGCATTTTTTTAGTTTTTCACCAGAAAATGTAAGATTAAAGCGCAATTCGGTGAGCTTTTTATTATTGGTAAGATCTAAGCCAACAAGAGGCAAGTTTGACACTTTCAAGTAAGTGAGTTGAGTATTGTTGTGCAAGTTCACTTCTTTAATTTTATTATGACTCATATCCAATCTTTCCAATACAGCGTTGCGGGTTACATCTAACGAAGTTACTTCATTGCGATCGCATTTAAAAGTTGTTACCTTTCCATAAACTCTCACTGTATTGCCTTGGAGTTTATAGGTTGTTGTAGCAGCTGTTAGGCGAACATCGGAGCCCGTATCGAAGACACCATTGTTGTTTAGGTCTATCCACACATCTTTTTTATCGGCTTCTTTGGCAACTATAGTTAAAGAGATATTGCTTCCCACAGGTTTATTGGTGGTGAGCAACATATAAGGCACCCCCTGAAATTCCGTGTCAGAGTTTGACTCATTGCTTTTAGAGCAACCTACTAATGCAGTAGTTGCTAGGAGGAGGGCTAACGCCCCTTTTCTAAAGATGGATAGTTTATTCATCATATTATTTATTAATTGTGTTTTCTTTCATACATAGCGAGCACTCTAGCTTTAAAGGCTTACTGCCAAATTGAGCATATAGGTGCGTCCGTAGCCGACGAAATATCGATTACCGAAAGAAGGAACTCCTTGGGCGTTATCTTGGAGCATTCTGCCATAGTTGGCTGTACGTGATTGTTCAAAACCTCCTGAAAGGAATTTGGTATTGAAGAGGTTGTTCACACTTGCCATTAGGTTGATATAGGTTTTCTTTACGCGCCAAGATTTCCCTCCTACGAGGTTCACTAAGAATACATCGTCTAAGCGTTCTTGTTTGAGGAGCTGACGAGCTTTATCGAGGTCGATATTAGAGTAAGTCGCTTTGGTAGCGGGGTCGATAAAGAACTGAGAGGTGCGGCTGAGGGCTGATAGCGATACGTAGTTTTGTGCTAAGAAATTGGCTGTTGCTCCTACCCACCAATATTTAGGATTGCGATATTCTAAGCCTAATGAATAGGCTTGTTGAGGGCCGCTTGGTACGTGGTAATTTTTCATTTTCACCTCGTCGATAGCTTTATTTACATCTCCCGCTGAAATGTAGAGCGATGGATTATTAATATAGGTGTATTGCCCTATAGCAGCAGCAGCCGTAATTTTTACAGTAGGGTGCAATTGAGCTTCAGCGCCGAATTCTAATCCGAAGTGGCGTTTTTGGATACCATCTACAGTTTGAGCTACAAAGTCTTTATCGATTTCATCGGTAATAGCAGTTTCGGTATAGAAAAAGTTAGTTTCGGCAGTGTTTTCTATCTCAGTAAAGAAGCCGGTGAGGCGACCTTTGAGGTAAGGCATACGGAAGATGTAGCTTGCATCGGCACTATAAGCCAATTCGTTTTTGAGGTTAGGCAACAAGCGATTAGAATTGCGTATATTTGCATATATATTGCGCAAGGATTGTGGGGTATTGAAATAGCCTACATTGAGTTGCAAGAGGTGGCGACCAGTAAGGGCATAAGTAATCCCTGCTTTAGTACTCACACCATTTTGCACTTGCATTGCCCCTTTACCATAGGAATCGCTATAAAGAGGGTAGTTGTATTTGCCCTCACGTTGTACATCGGTGTAGTGGTAACGCCCTGCGATGAAAAGTTCAGCTTTTTTGAATGTAAATTCCAATTGAGAAAATGCCTCGCCTACGTTGCTTTTTAGGCTATAGAAGTAATTCCATTTATCGCCTTTTTGTTTTTTCATATCAGCCTCATTGGCGTCGTAAGGTTTGTTCTCGAAGTAATCATAATTCATAAAGTACTGACCCCCGAGCAAGTCGTCGATTTCGGCAAAATTATCGGAAGAGATATTGCGGTATACGAGTCCTGATGTCCATTTGATAAAGTCGTGGATAGGCGTTGCAAAATTCACGTTGGCAGAAAGGGTGCGTTCGCGGTTGATGTCGTTGCTGACTATAAAAGTACTGTGTTTATCGTTGTTGTTATAGTTAGCATAGTACAATTTTTCCCAATTGAGTTGTGGGTTTTCTAAAATGTCTTTTTTTGATTTTCGGCGGCTGCAAAGTCGGGACCTGCATTTTGGTTTAGGTAGTAACTTGGCATATTTCGATAGTAGTTAGGTTCGGGGTTTTGGGCGTTCGCATAAGCGATGCGGGTATTGCCAATTTCGCCGAACTGATAGCCTAAATCGATGTTCAAACGCGTATTGTTTTTCAAATAGTTATATGAAAGAACGAAGATAGGTTCGGAGATGATACGATTGCGAGAATTGCGTTTGTCGCCCACTTGTCTGCCCCAATAAGGGTTGTATTGGTAACCAAATAAATCGAGAGCTTCACGAGTGAGAGGAGAGCTTTTGCCGCGTTTCACGGGAGAGAAGAGTCCGATGAGGTTGAAGCTGTGATGATCGTTGAGCTGGTATTCCACGCCACCAGAGAAAGCATAGGCGTTGTAGAGCGTTCCATCGACCCAAGAGCCTTGAGGCGCAAAGCGACGAGAGGCGGATACCATAAACGACAAGCCATTGCGGAGTACGCCTGAGTTATAAGTAGCCATCAATCGACCGGTATAACTGCGGTTGCTTGCTGAAGAAGTAATGCGAAGCCCAGCGCGGTTGAGTGAGGGGCGAATGTTGATGTAGTTAGAGCCCATTAGACCGCCGAAAGTATAATCGGATTTTGAGAGCCCATTGCTATACTCTTGGTTACGAGTAACATCATTGAGACCTCCCCAGTTATTCCATTGAGCGCGACCATTTTCAAATCGGTTCATAGGGATCCCATTGATGAGTACTGTTACATCTTTGGAATCATAACCACGGGGTTTGAAGAAAGCAGAACTGAAATCGAAAGCTGCGCGTCGCATAAACACATCTTGGGAGCTTTGCAAGAGTCCAGACATAGCATCGGCGCTACTCTCATCGTCTTCGAGTTCAGATTCGTTGATGACAGCCATTTGTTCGGATTCTTGAACTACATCGGCTGTTAGGCTCACTACGGGCAGTTCCTGAGTGATTTTTTCCCCTCCTACAGAGACTAATTGCTCTTGACGGGTATAACCATTAAGTGAATAGATAATAAGGTATTCGCCTTCGGGAAGAGAGAGGGCATATTTTCCTTTTCCATTGGTAGTTACTTGCCAAGCAGAAGCATTGACGTGTACTTTCACGCCTTCTAATGGCTTTTTGCTCAATTCATCTACCACCGTTCCTTCTACTCGCCATTGTGCAAATGCCGAAGCTGACATTAGCAAGAGTATGAACAAATAAAATTTCTTAAACATAATAAAATAGAGTAATTAGAATAAATATATATTTTGTTTGAAAGTTTAGAAATATACTACAGTACCAAAACAAATAAAAGAATTAAGAAAAAAGAGTTTAATGCTATATATTTTTCAAAACTATTTTTTTAGACAAAACATCTTCTCTTTTGTTTTTTGTTTTCATTGTATTATTCTTTATTTTTTATTTGTTTTTACTATTCCACAAATCCTGAAAAATAATATTCTGGAATTACATCACGTTCATCTTCAGAAATTTTTGATTTATCTAATTTTTTGTAGTAAACTTCTTTACCTACAGCTAATTTATTTTTCCATTCCCTTAACGCTATATCTTCAGGAACATTTATATACTTTCTTCTATCAGGATACAATTTCACAGGAATTTCTAAAACATAATACATTTTTTCTTTTCCAGATTTGGTTTTCTTTTTATATTCCCATTGTTCTAAAATTTTTCCTTTATAAATGGTTTGAAAATCATTAGGCATTTCTTCTTCAACTTCAAAATCAGCAAAGTGAATCCCCTGCGCTTCCAAATTTTTAATTACATCTTCTCCTATTTTCACTTCCCCATAAGAATTTTTTTCAGAAGAAATAGACTTAGTATTAGAACATTCTTTTGTCAAGAAGAATGTTACTAAAGTGACAACCAAGAGAGCTAAAATAGTCCCTAAACTTATTTGTTTCCCAAATAATTCTTTTAATTTTTTCATAATGGTATAAATTTAATTATTAATAATTTCTTGAGTAAAGAGTGTCATTATTCATATTTTTTTTGCATAGATTCAGCTTTTTTAATTCTCAGATATTTACAAGAGATACTCTTTTACTTTTTGGAATTAAAAAATCTATTTCATATAAAGTTTCTCTTTTCCCAAAAATAGTGTCTCTATTATTTTTTGCAAAGGTATAAAAAATTATTTCTGTTGTTCTTATTTTTGGAATAGTTTCATCATCAGTTCTTATAAAATTAACTCTGTTTTTCTCAACAGCAAACTCCTTAATAACATCAGAATCTTTATAATCTGCCAATGTAAAATAAGAATTACTAAAAGTCCAACCCATTCCCTATCCCAATATAAAGATATTTTTATAGTTAATTTTATCATTCTCTACATAATCTTTATATGGGTAACTATATATTGGGTAATAAGAATATACATATTCTCTTCCTTGAATTTTTCTTTCTTTTTCAAGAGATTTCAAGTGTCTTTTTCAGAAAGATATTTAGAATAATTAGTGCTAAAAAACTAATAAAACAACTACAATAACAAGGTTGATTTCTTGTATTAGGAGACAAAGGTACAACAATAAAAGTAAACAGCCAAAAATAAATCATAAAATTATTTTATAGTGAATTTATGGCATTTAATTACTTGAAAATCAGTAAAATATTTTAAATTGTGCTCAAATTTTACAAATTTGTGCAGCTGGGTTTGTGGAATAAGAATTTACACGAAATTGGGGTTGAAAAAGTGATGTTGTGATGAGGGGGAGAAGCTTGGAGAGTCTTGGAGAATCTTGGAGAATCTTGGAGAAGCTCGGAGAATCTTGGAGAAGCTCGGAGAATCTTGGAGAAGCTCGGAGAGTCTTGGAAAAGCTCGGAGAGTCTTGGAAAAGCTCGGAGAGTCTTGGAGAAGCTCGGAGAGTCTTGGAGAAGCTCGAAGAGTCTTGGAGAAGCTCGAAGAGTCTTGGAGAAGCTCAGAGAATCTTGGAGAAGCTCAGAGAATCTTGGAGAATCTTAGAAAAGTGTAGGGACACCTTTTTCACCTGACGGTGATAGTATTATCTCACATATAAAAAGCCTTTTTGCTGTTCTTCTTTTCCGAGCTTGCTGTAACGAACGATATAGAAATAAGTGCCGTGAAGGGCTTTGTTATTTCCTATAAAACCTTTGGCATTGGCGTTCCCTCTAAAGTAATCGCCGTTTTTGCCATAATGTTCATTTTCATATACTTTTAAGCCCATTTCATCGAAAATGAGGAGGTGAATAGGGCTATTATCATCTGCTCCTTCTACTGTGAAATAGTTGTTCGCATTCTCAGTAGAAACGCCATTGTAGATGACAATGTTTTTCTCTGGCTCTTGTTGTGGTTTACTATCTTCTGTAGGAGTGGGCGTTCCCGTTTTCTTCTTAACTTTAAAACCTCCATTAGGCACTGATTTTCCGTTAGATATTTTATAAGGTGCTACATTGGTAATGGCAAATGCAATATGGTCTATCACTTCCACTTTGATAACTCCTGCAGGAAGTTGGATTTTTGGTTGTTTGCCCCATTCTACCGCACCTATCTCGATATTAGGAAGTGTAATCTCGCAAGTACCATCGTTTTCGGTGTTTTCTACCAAAGTATATTTAAAGGTTTTACCAAAATCATCGGAAAGAAGGATACGCACTTTGCTATTGGGGTCAAAGAAGTTAGGGTCTACTTGCCAATGAAGTGCTATTTTATCACCCCCTTGGTACTCGTCGTTCATTCCGTTAGTGATTGCAAAAGTTTTACCGTCGGCGATGTTCACCTTTACGGCTACCATATCGTAATTCACAAAGCGTTGAGGGGCAGGATTAGAGGTTGCTACCCAAAAGAGGTGTTCGCCTTTTGCATTGGGACGTGTATACTCTATAAAGCCTCCTAAATCGCTGTACTGCGTTTGGAAAGTGATGGGATTTCCTTCTGTTTTCCCTTTACGAGTGAGGAACTTAGGATCGTTTACTCCTGCTTTGCTGGTGAGTTGCGCTGTGTAATAAATAGGGAGATTGTTAGGGCTTGTCGCCTTGATACGGAATTGGAAATAAGTATCTTTAGGAATGGTATAGGTTTCTTGTAGTTTAGTGCGGTCGATTGTAGGGAAAGAGCTTTCGGTTTTGATACCATAAGCATAATTGAAATTACTCACATCATTTCCATTGCGGTTTACCAACTGAGTACGTTGAGAATCTTTGAAATAAGACCTATTGACAATCCCGCTACGTATTTGATAAGCGGTAGGGAGTGAAAAGAAAGCTCCATCGGGGAAATTGTTGCTATAGCCCATTAGTGATTGACCGTAGCGAGGTTCTGTATAAAGAGAGTTACCTGAATAGACGTTTTTAAAAGTATGGTCGGCACCAAATAAATGTCCGATTTCGTGAGCAATGGTTGCATTTTCGGCTATTGCCGAAGCCCCTCCTTTTCTTACAAGGCGGAATCCTCCAGAAAAGAAAGCGAGTCCTGACAAGGTAGCATCGGTGCCAGGAGCGATGACAATTCCTATGTCATACTGTTTATCACCAATGAATTCATTGATTTTTTCAGTAGAATTTTCGATGATATCTCGTCGTGATTTTTGTTTGTACAACTGCTTAGCAGCTTCTTGAATAATAAGTCGGTTATCGGCTACGATGCTGAATTTCAATCCTATATCACGTACATATACCTCGTTGAGAAAGGTTTCGAGGTTGAGCAGGAAATTTTTTACTTGTGTGATATCACTGCCAAAAGTATGGGCAAAATCGTGGTAATCCACCAATACTGCCAAGCGATAGAGATAGAGAATCCCCTCGGGGTCGTTGGGCATTAGAGATGTAGTAGTGGTGATAGGGCGTGCAGTAGGGCTGTTTTGAGGAGAAGGAAAATGAGAGGTGTGCTGCTCTGTATCAGTGCCACATCTTGCATTGGGGTTGTGGCGACGTAGCTCTTTTGCTGATAGTTTAGCTTGCTGTGAACCTGTAAGTTGGTAGGTAATTCCTTCCCACTGCAAGCTGCCAGAAGCCTCTTTATTAGGGTGTACTACCAAAGTAGCGACAAACTGGTTTTGGCTGTAGCCTACAAAGGTGTGAATGCCTTTATTTTGCTGAGAGTTTTCACGTTCTTGCCATTGGAGATTAAGGGTTTCGCCGTTAGGAAGGGTAATGTTCCATTGTGCTTGAGCAGTGGTGAAACTGAGGTAGAGGAATAAATAGATAATATGTTTCATTTTAATTTGGTAATGTTTTGAAAGGGGTCGTAGTAGTTAGAGAAAAACTCCCCCTACTTGATAGTAAGAGGAGTTTTTTACATATATCATTTAAATATAAATTACAATGCTACACGTTTGAAAGCTGTAATCTCTATGTTTTTAGATTTTACAAACTCAGATACTTTTTTGCTTTCGTCGTAGATGTACACTTGGTCGAGGAGAGCTTTCTCTTGGTCGAGGGTAGTGTTATCAGAGATGAAGCGTTGTATCTTACCAGGAAGGATTTTATCCCAAATTTGTTCTGGTTTACCTTCAGCTTTCAATTCAGCTTTAGCATCAGCTTCAGCTTTAGCTAATACTTCAGGAGTGAGTTGTGCTTGTGAAACGTATTGAGGTACGTGTTTGAGCGGTTTGCCCAAGCGGTGTAACTCTTCATTTTCTTTTTCGATGATAGCGATGCGAGCTTCAGTTTCTTTAGCGATGTACTCAGGAGAGAAATCTTTGTAAGAAAGGGTTTCAGCACCCATAGCAGCGATTTGCATTGCTAAGTTTTTACCTACTTCAGAAGCATCGGCGATAGCAGCAGAAAGACCTACAATAGCGGCGATTTTATTGCCGTGGTGGATGTAAGAACCTACGAAAGGTGCTTCTACTTTTTCGAAAGCACCGAGCTCTATTTTCTCACCGATCACACCTGTTTGTTCGATAAGTTTTTCGGCTACAGTAATGCCTTTGTAATTCAAGGCAAGAAGTTCATCTTTGCTATTTACAGTAAGGGCAAGATCAGCTAAATCTTTAGCGAGGGCTACGAAATCGGCGTTTTTAGCTACGAAGTCGGTCTCACAGTTGAGAGAGATGATAGCACCTACCGTGTGGTTAGCATTTACTTGAGCGATAGCAGCGCCTTCTTTAGAATCGCGGTCAGCGCGTTTAGCGGCTACTTTTTGACCTTTTTTGCGCAATACTTCGATTGCTTTATCGAAATCGCCTTCGGCTTCGATGAGGGCAGCTTTACAGTCCATCATACCTGCGCCGGTAGCTTGGCGGAGTTTATTTACGTCTGCGGCGGTAATATTTGCCATTTTTATTAATGTTTATCCTCTCCCCAGCCCTCCCCCGAGGGGAGGGAGAAGCCGGTGAAAGTGAGTTAAAAAATAATTTTAGGGCTTTGATAAAGTTAGGGACTTTGTCAAAACTTATTTGATTTATTCGGCTGCTTCAGCTTCTTTGTTAGCGTCGGCAGTTCTGCTAGAAAGACCTTCGTTTACAGCTTCGGTGATGTAAGAAAGCACTTTTTCGATAGCTTTAGAAGCGTCGTCGTTGGCAGGGATAGCAAAATCCACCTCACGAGGATCGGAGTTTGTATCTACCATAGCGAAAATAGGAATGTTTAATTTTTGCGCTTCTTTTACAGCGATGTGTTCACGGAGTGTATCGACTACAAATAGGGCACCAGGGAGGCGAGACATATCGGCGATAGACCCTAAGTTTTTCTCGAGTTTTTCGCGCATACGTTCTACGTGTAGTTTTTCACGTTTTGAAAGGGTATCGAAAGTACCGTCTTTTTTCATTTTGTCGATAGACGACATTTTCTTTACAGCCTTACGGATGGTTACGAAGTTAGTAAGCATACCACCAGGCCAGCGCTCGGTGATGTAAGGCATTTTTACTGAAGTTGCTTTTTCGGCAACAACGTCTTTAGCTTGTTTTTTAGTAGCCACAAAAAGCACTTTTTTGCCAGAGGCTACGATTTTTTTGAGGGCTTCGGCAGCCTCTTCAATTTTAGCAGCGGTTTTGTATAAGTTGATTACGTGGATACCGTTGCGTTCCATATAGATGTAGGGAGCCATATTAGGATTCCATTTGCGGGTAAGGTGACCGAAATGTACGCCTGCATCTAATAAATCTTTAATTTCTATGTTATTTGCCATTTCTTTTTAAATAGTTTACGTTCCTAATATTAGCAATAGCTTGGAGAGGTTTTATAAAAATGGAATAACCGCCTGAGCCATTTGGATGCTAAACTAAGGAGCAAATTGTTTTTTTAGGTAAGAGATAAGAGGTAAGAGATAAGAATAAACATTCATTTTTAACTCTTTTCCTTTAACTTTTAAATATTCACTAATACTAGCGTTTAGAGAATTGGAATCTCTTACGGGCTTTTTTCTGACCGAATTTTTTACGTTCAACCATACGAGGGTCACGAGTTAGGAGCCCTTCAGGTTTTAATACAGCGCGGTTTTCGGCGTTGAGTTCGCAAAGTGCGCGAGCGATAGCCAAACGAACGGCTTCGGCTTGACCGGTGATACCACCTCCGTATACATTTACTTTTACATCGTAAGCATCTTCAGCACCTACAAGGCTGAGGGCTTGTTTTACTTTGTATTGTAATGTAGGGGTAGTGAAATAATTGTTGAGTTCGCGTTTGTTTACGGTGATAGTACCGTTACCTGCTTTAAGGTAGATACGCGCTACGGCGGTTTTTCGTCTACCGATGGTGTGAATTACTTCCATTATTTCAAATCGTTTAAGTTAATGGTAACAGGTTGTTGAGCTTCTTGTTTGTGCTCGGTACCTGCATACACTTTTAAATTACGTAAAACTGCTGCACCCAATTTTGTTTTTGGTAACATACCTTTTACAGCTTTCTCGATGATACGTTCTGGGTGTTTTTCGAGGAGTTGTTTTACTCCTGTAGTGCGTTGTCCTCCTGGGTAACCAGTGTGGCGAAGATAGGTTTTATCTTCCCATTTGTTCCCTGTAAGGTTGATTTTCTCGGCGTTGATAACGATTACGTTATCGCCACAATCAACGTGAGGGGTAAAATCGGGTTTGTACTTACCGCGAAGTAGCTTTGCTACTTTAGAGGCAAGGCGACCCAAAGTCTGTCCGTCAGCATCTACCAAGACCCACTTTTTGTTTGCAGTGGCTTTGTTGGCAGAGATGGTTTTGTAGCTTAATGTGTCCACTCTTTGTGATTTTTATTAAAAATTAAACATTCCTTATAGTGTCATCAAACGACACTTTTATTTTTAGGGCGCAAAATTACAACAAATATTTGAAACTGCAAAATTTTTGTGAGGTAAGAAGTAAGAGATAAGAGGTAATAATTTGGCAATTAGCAAATTAGGTGATTAGCAAATTATAAAGAGGTGCGAGCCGCACGGACAAAGAATGGGGGTGCGAGCCGCACGGGTAGAAAATCTCAGAGGGACTCGGAGAGGCTCTGAGATTTAGGTATAAATACTACGGCTTGTCGTGCTACGATTATTCGTTGTTTTCTATGGTTTTGTAGGCTTCGATGATGCTGCGTACCAGTGGGTGACGCACCACATCTTTGTCGTCTAAGTGGAGGAAGGCGATACCTTGTACGTTTTGGAGGATGAGCATCGCTTCTTTGAGTCCAGAAGAGACTTTGCGAGGGAGGTCGATTTGACCAGGGTCGCCGGTGATCATAAACTTGGCGTTGCGCCCCATACGGGTGAGAAACATCTTCATCTGAGCGTGGGTGGTGTTCTGTGCCTCGTCGAGGATTACAAAGGCGTTGTCGAGGGTGCGTCCGCGCATAAAAGCAAGGGGGGCAATCTCAATGATTCCTGCCTCAATAAAGGCATTGAGTTTTTCGTGGGGAATCATATCGCGCAAGGCATCGTACAGCGGTTGCATATAGGGGTCGAGTTTTTCCTTGAGGTCGCCAGGGAGAAACCCGAGGTTTTCGCCTGCTTCGACGGCTGGACGGGTGAGGATGATGCGGCGTACTTGCTTTTCTTTGAGGGCTTTTACAGCTAAGGCAACGCCTACATAGGTTTTACCTGTACCGGCAGGCCCAACAGCAAAAACCATATCGTTATTACGCATCATTTCTACCAATTTTACTTGGTTTTGAGTTTGTGGACGTATGACTTTACCATTCACCCCGTGCACAATAACATCTTCCTCACGTACTTTTTCGGTAGTTTCGGGGCTAGATGCCGAGAGTATGCTATCAATAGAACGCTCGTCTAAGCGGTTGTATTTTGCACAATAGGCGATGAGTTTTTCGATTTGAGTTTGGAAATCTTTGAGCTGTAGTTCTTCGCCAAAAACGATGAGTTTGCTACCACGAGCAACGATTTTCAGTTTAGGGAATAGGGTTTTGATGTACTTGATATTACTTTCGTCTTCCCCACAAAACACTTGGGGGCTGACTTCGGTAAGTTCTAATGTTAGTTCGTTCATATTCAGGTAAAAGATAAGAGGTAAGAGGTAAGAGTTTGCGTTTCTTATCTCTTACCTCTTATCTAAATTTAATATTGTTCTAATAGGTATTTGATCAAATCGGTAGTGGTTACAAGTCCTACAAGTTTGCCGTTATCTACCACGGGGATAGAGTGGAAACTTTGGGCGGCGAGGATTTCAGCTACTTCTTTGATAGAGGTGTCGGCAGTTACCGTAAGCGGTGTTTTAGCCATAATCTGCGGGATGGTGTACATATCATAGACTACGGAGGTTACTTCTTCCTCGCCATCGGTCATATCGGCAAAGCTGATACGAAGGAGGTCGGAGTAGCTTACAATGCCTATAAGTTTATCGCCTTCCACCACTGGGATATGGCGTATGTGGTGTTTTTTGAATAAACGCTCGGCTTCATAGAGCGATTGATCGGGAGTAAGGGTTACTAACTCCTTGCTCATAATTTGTGATATGGGTACTCTTTGTCTCATAATAATTGCGTTTTTAAGGTGAATGTTTTTGTTTATTGATTTCACCCGCAAAGATACGAAACTTTTTGTAACTAACAAAATTATTAATCAGCAAATTTGTTAATTTTTGGCTATATCACAATTTGGCTGTAACTTCTGTTATCACCTCATCGGGTGATTCACAACTGAAGGCGTATTTTCTACCGCTTTTGGTGGTTACCAAAAAACATTGATGGGTATCGCCTACAAACGAAGTGTACTTACCGATGTGCTTGTTATAGAAAATACCTATATAACCGAAAAAGCCTGCTGAACCAAAAATTCTCATATCCCAAAGCGACGGCTTGTGTTTTTCTACGGAGAGGATTTGTCTGTATTTTAAGCTGTTAGTACCGAAAAGCTTTTTCAAAGTAAGTTTATCGGGTTCTAACACTATACTCATAGGAGCACTGAGTACAAATACAGCTAAGGTAATGGTAATAGCGATGATACCTAACAACAAGCCGTAGCTGGGATTTAAAATATAATTCCTGCTCATCGTTACTAAAGCAACGATGACTAATATGCTTACTAATACTGTAATGATTCTTACTGTATTACTCCAATGGACATTCTTTTTCATAGAGTATTATAGTTTTTTGAGTGCATAAGCAGGAAAATAGAAAGTGGGCTTACTATGACTTTGGAAGAAATAGATAAAGCGATCATTTTGTTTTTCTCCTGTATTTTTGATGTACAAACCTTCACTGCTAAGAGCTATCAGGTTTTCTAAACGCTCAAAAGCGAGGTCTAAAAGTGCGCGGTTTTCGGGTTTTAACCAAGAGCTCGAAGCCAGTGGATGCTTGAAACTTTGAAAGGTCATATAGAGTTTTTTATCTTTAAACTCATAAGTAGCATTAGCAGTAATTGCTTCGGCGCTTGATTTATCTGGGAATTTATAGCCAATGACAAGATCTACTTTGTTTCCTGCCTTGAAACGGAGGGTGATAGAGTTGAATGCTTTTTCACTATCAATTGCTAAAAAATTGTCGTGGAAAGGCTTGCTTGTATAAGCTGAGTTTTTAAAGGAGGACTCTAAATAGGTGAAGGCACTTACTTCATCATTGACGATAGCTAAATAATCGTTAGCATTGAAAACCTCTGGGCTGATGAGTGAATAGTACAATTCCACAGTTACCCCGTCTACCGTCGCACTATAAGTAGGAGTTTCGGTACTGCCACTACGCGTTAAATCACTGAAACTCTTACCTTCTATTGTTAGAGGAGGTAGCAAAGCGATACCATTTTCTTTAGCTTTTACGGGTGCTTTTACAGTAGTGCCTTGAAGAGCTAACACTCTATTGGTGAAAGTAATAGGATAGAATGTAGGCGAAGTAGTTGCCGTCGATACTTTGAGGAGGTAGTGAGAAGAGTGCTCGGTGAGTGGCACTATATTGCGCGCAAGGTTAGGGAATTGCGCTTCATCGGTGGCGGTGAGGGGCTCAAAATAGAGTTGTGACGGCTGATTGCTAAGGAGGTTCTTGAATTTGAGTTTGTTACCTTCCTTACCGAGATATAGGAATTGGTATACCTTACCTGAAAGATCTTTAGCGGGGTCGCCTTGGAGTACATCAGCGAGCTGGTGGAGGTAGTTTTGTCCTACAAAACTCAACACACTGCCTTCTTTGGTTTCCTGAGTGGTGTAGCGCGTGGTGGTGGAGGTAGCGGTCGCACTGAGGTCGGAAAGCATAGATACTTTACCCTCAGCAGTAAATTTGAGGAGAAATTGATAATGCCCTGTAACTCCATCGACAGCATAGGAGAGTTTCCAGCCGTTTTGAGCTGTAGTAAGCTCTTTCATTAAGGCAGAGTTTTGCACTGGAGTGATAGGGTCATCTCCAGCAGTGGGGTTGTCGTTCTTAGCGCAGAACGTGAGGCTCATAGCGAGCAGGAGGAGTGTAATTTTTTTCATTGTGAATTAGGTGTTTTAAGGGTTAGAGGTTAGGAAATAGACTTTGGCAAAGGTGCGAGCCGCACAGGCAAGAAACTTTGCCAAAGTGTAGTGATACAAAAATTACAGTTTATTGTCCCCAAGCAAGAAAAGCATATAGAGGATGTTCATAGCTTTGGAAAAAATAGATGGGGTTTGTAGCAAAAGGTCGGATAGAGAGATCCAATTTTTTCACATAATAACCTTGATTACCAAGTTCATAGATGCGGTTTAAGGCTCGTTTGGCTTGTTCTAACACAGCCTTATTCTTAGGATCATTCCAAAGATCTTCGTTATCAACTGTTAAAGTTCCGTCAGTTTCGGTGAAATACAAGCGTTTGTTTTTGAGTTCGTATTTAGCGTTTACACTTATAAAAGAAAGATTATTTTCTTCAAAATTGTGTCCTATTTCTATTTGGCAAACAGTTCCTGAGAAGGTCATCATCACCATATAGAGGTCGGTAGTGGCATCTACGCGCAATACATCTTGATAGAAAGCCTCGGTTAGATACTCATATTTTTTCATTACTTGAGTGTTAATCGCAAGTGCTTCAATTTGGGTATTGATGTGCTGGTAATCATCACTGTTGTAATCGTCAGGAGAGAGTAATGAGTAGAAAAGTTCGGCGGTAACTCCATTCACGGTAGTGCGATAGGTAGGAGGGTTACTGTTTTCAACGCGTTTCAATTCGTTGAAAGGTTGTCCGCCTAAGGTAAAAGCGCGATGGAAAGCAATACCATTTTCGGTTGCTGAAGTAGCAATTTTGCTTGGGGTATTCTTCAGTGATAACACTCTATTGGTAAACTCGATAGGATAGGTAGTTGGGGTACCTGTAGTAGGGCTTACTTTCAGGTAATAGTGAGAGGCGTTGTTGCTCAAAGGGGCAATGTTTTTGTACAACGCAGGAGTGCGCGACCAATCGGCAGCAGTAGCGGGTTGAAACACTACAGAAGCGTTGTTTCCCAGAAGCAAGTTTTGGAATTTGAGGTTATTGCCTTCCTTGCCTGTATATAGGAACTGATAGACTTTACCTGTGTGAGCAATACTTGCAGCTCCTTGTAGAGCATCGGCTAAACGGTGGATTTGGTTATTGCCGATAAAGCTGAGTACTAAGCCTCTCCCCTCTTCTTGGGTACTGTAGCGGCTGGTAGTAGGGGTAGCCGTAGCACTGAGATCGGAGAGCATTGTTACCTTGCCTTGATCGTCGAACTTCATCAGGAAATTATAGCCTCCAAAAGAATCATCAGGGGAGACATACGTAAGTTTCCAGCCTTCGGGAGATGCGGTGAGCTCTTTCATCAAGGCAGGGTTTTGTACTGGAGTAACGGAGTCGTTACCAGTGTTGTCATCATCATTCTTAGAGCAGAATGAGAGGCTCATAGTGAGCGCGAGGAGAACGGTGTTTTTTAAGGATTTTTTCATTATTATTATTTCTTTCTTAAGTTTCTCATTATTAGGGGTCAGGAGTCAGGAGAGGCGATTTGCCAATCGCCCCTACAGTGGAACTCCCCAGATAGGGAAAGCGTACAACGGAAATTCGTAGCTTTGCAATAAGTATACGGGGTTATCCTCTTGGGGTTTAACTTTGATATTCAGTTTTTTGATGTATAACCCTTGCGCTCCAAGAGCATAAACACTTCCTAAGGCGCGTTGTGCTTGCTCTAAAATAGCCTTATTTTTTTCATCTCCCCAAACATCAGGAGCAGAAGTACTCAGGTTTTTATCACTATCTTTCAAGTATAAACGTTTGTTTTTGAGTTCGTACTTACAGCTGATTTGGAGTATAGAGAAGCCTTTGTCTGGAAAAATATGTCCTATTTGGATATGGCAATCATCAGCACCATCAAACATTATTTTAAGCATAAAGAGGTCGGTAGAGGCATCTACTTTCAACACATCTTCATAGAAAGCCTCGGTCATATACTCATTATTTTTGAAATGTTGGCTCATAAGAGCAAATCCTTCGATAGTGGTATTGATATCTTTATAATCGTCGCCATCAAAGAAATTAGGTGGTACTGAGGAGTAGAAAAGCTCGGCAGTAACGCCATTGACGGTTGCTTTATACACGGGGGGCACACTACCCGCAACGCGTTCTAACTCGCTGAATGACTGTCCGCCTAAAGTAAAAGGACGATTGAATGCAATCCCTTTTTCGGTTGCTAAAGTAGCGACTTTGCTTTGGGTATTTTTCAGTGATAACACTCTATTGGTAAACTCAATAGGATAGGTTGTGGGTGTACCTGTAACAGTGCTTACTTTTAGGTAATAATGAGCGGCAGTATTAGTTAAAGGGGTAATATTTTTGTACAACGCAGGAGTACGTGACCAATCGGCAGCAGTAGCGGGTTGAAACACTACAGAAGCGTTGTTTCCCAGAAGCAAGTTTTGGAATTTGAGGTTATTACCTTCCTTGCCTGTATATAGGAACTGATAGACTTTCCCCGTATGGGCATTGCCTGCAGCCCCTTGTAGAGCATCGGCTAATAGGTGGATTTGGTTATTCCCTATAAAACTGAGAACTAACCCCCTCCCCTCTTCTTGAGTGCGGTAGCTGCTGGTGGTGGGAGTTGTTGTAGCACTGAGGTCGGAGAGCATTGATACTTTGCCTTGAGCGTCGAACTTCATCAGAAAGTTATAGCCCCCGAAAGAATCATCAGGAGAGACATACGTAAGTTTCCAGCCGTCGGGAGATGCGGTAAGCTCTTTCATCAGGGTGGTGTTTTCCACTGGGTCGATAGGATTATCTACAGCATCGTTGTCGTTCTTGGTGCAGAACGTAAGGCTCATAGCGAGCAAAAGGAGGGTGATTTTTTTCATTGTGATTTAGGGGGTTAAAGTGTATAAATATAACTAAAATTGATAATAGCGTGGTAACGGGTAATGTAGTTGCCTTTGTTCATGAAAGAGCCTCCTATTTCTCCAAAAATTGCTAATTTACTGTGGTCGGAAGCGTATAAATCTACTCCTGCAAAAGCGTGATACCCGAGGTTGACTGTACCTCCTATCCAACCTTTGTTGTCCACATCCTGAGTTTTGAACTGTCGCCACAAAGGAGCGCTGAGATGGAGTCCGGCACCCGTGACAATACCAATATTAGGACTCACAGGGGTAACCACAGCTAAGCGTACGGGTACATCGAGGGTAGAGACTTTGAGCATTGCGTAGTTACTTTCACTTTGCTGAAAGCCGCCTTGTGAAAACTCACTGACTCCCAACCCCATTTCGATGCGGAAGTTTTTTTCAGGAGAGTAGAGCACTCGCATTTGTATGCGCATTACATCACCTCTCATTTGGAAATCACTGCTCACCATTTCGGCAAGCCCTAAGCCTGCATCAAATTCACAAGACCATTTCGCATACGGAATACTGTCTTTAGCGGTTTCTTTTTCTTGGCTAAAAGCACTAATTGTAGTGCCTAATAGCAGGGATAATAATAACTTTTTCATTGTGTGTGGGGTTTAAGGGGTTAAATGCTAGTTATGGGTGTTTTATTTTCCAAATAGATAGCACAGTAAGTAGTGATAGGCTAATAATGCCTAAGATAGATGGCTCATAGAAAATATGAGCAATGAGCAGGAGTACAGATACTATAAGGATAAATTTATACATTTGATTATGAATTAGAAGTTTAAGAACTCTGCCAAAGTGTGGAACTTTGGCAGAGTGTAGGGATGTAAATGTGATTTTGAGACCTTTTGGACAATCTCATTTCATCTATTAAATTTTAGCAGTAGCTCCTGCAGCAGAGTAAGAACGATTGCTACGACTTTGTATAGAATATATGATATAAGGTCCATATTTTCTATCTGTTTTATTTACATAGAATCCTTCTGAGGCTACTTCTAAGAACTTATCAGCAGCTTCTGAAGCTTTTGCTTTTATAGCTGCATTTTGAGCTTCATTCCAAGCTGTGTTATTGTAAGTGGTAGTTGTTTTATCTTTGATATATAAACGTTTATTTTTTAACTCATAACTACAGTTTACAAAACAATAAGCAGTTTTATTAGGTTCAAATTGATAAGCTATTTGAATTTCACATCTATTTGATGTTTTAAAATAAACCCTAAATAAATAGAACTCTTTAGTACTATCTATTTTTAAGATGTTGTTATAAAAATCATCTGATATAAGATTTCTAAGGTCACTAGGCACAAACACAAGAAGGTTTATAGTAGTACCCATAGCTCTATAATCATCACTTACATAAGCATCAGGTGGAAAGTCGGCATAATAAACTTTTACTGTTACCCCATCAACAGTAGCTTTATAGGTAGGAGGTGTGGTACTGTTATCACGTGTAAATTCAGTAAACTTCTTGCCTTGAATAGTAAGGGCGGGTTTGAATGCTACACCTTCTTTGGTAGCCACAGTTGAGGCTCGTGAAAAATCATTGGTATTAGAAAGTGGAGCTACCCCTATACTTCCATACTGTATATCAATTTCATAAGGAATGGTATTACCATTAGCTGTTACCTCCATATAATAATTAGAGATATTCTCTGCCAAAGCATTGAGGTTGTTTGAAAGAGTGCTAATATCTGTCCAATCTTGGGCAGTAGCAGGCTCAAAGTACACAAATTGTTCAGTAGAATTACGCTGGGTTTTGAATTTGAGTTTATCGCCTTCTTTTCCGTAGTATAAAAACTGATATTCACCTGCATAACCAGCTCCTCGTTTTCCTTGCTCCATTGCATCTGAAAGTTCGTGGATATAGTTTTTGGTAGTGAAAGTGAGCTTCACCCCTTGTCCTTGTTGTAATTCGTACTTAGAGGTAGTGGCAGAAACCGTATTACTGCTAAAATCGGACGCCATAGATACAAATCCTTCGGGGGTAAATTTCATCAAAAAATGGTAACCACCGAAAATACCTTCTTTGGTAAAGTAGGTAAGTTTCCAGCCTTGAGAGGCAGAAGTAAGAGCACTGCGAAGTTCGCTTTCTTTTTCGTTGAATCGCTCAGCAGGTGTTTTACCGAAGAGGTCATCGGGTTCGTTCTTTTGGCAGGAGAAGAGAGTAAGAGCCCCTGCAAGTATGTATATTAACTTTTTCATTGTTCTACTTTTTTATTGTAATACTGATAGCATTTGTTGTTCTACTTTAGCTTGTAGCTGGTAGATATCGATGTTCCATTCGCTTTTGAAATAGGCAACTACAAAAGCCTCTTTTTTGCGGATAGACTCTCTTCCTGTGGCGCTACTGATAGCGTTTATTTTAGCATCCCAAGCTGTTTTACTCATACTGAGCATTCCAGAGGTCATTTCGGCAAAATCTTCAATATCATTCAACATAGAATATGGGGTGATAAAACCAGCGGCATTCGCATCGGCTTCTCGCACATTATACCAGTTGGCTGTATAACCGGAAGGTGTAATCTTGCCATATTCAGAAGAATAAGGTTTCTTCTGGTTGATAATATGGCAATACTCGTGCTGAATAGTATGGAAATATTGGCGAGTAGCAGCGTGTTTGGTCACATCAAGCTGATCGACATTGAAAAGGGTGATTTTCATACCGCTATCGGCAAACCCAAGAGTAATAGTACCACTAGGGTTTACGTTGTACCCCCCAATGAGAGAGATTTGGCGTGGTGCTACTTCTTTTATGAAGTTAGCTCCTGCTACCTCAGTATAGGCATCAATCCATACTTTTTTTACAATTTCGAGCATTGGCTGTACTTTGGCTTCAGTAGGAGGGTAAAAATATTTACCCATTTCAAAATCGGCATCAATATAGTTATAGGTTACTATAATGTTGTACGGTTGCTGAAAATTGTTGTAGATATAGGTATCTAATGCCGTTTTAGCCGTTGTTCTGGGTTTTAACACACTCTCAGAACTAAGATTTTCTTTATTGTTGCAGGCAGCTAACGATAGTGCTAACACTGCGGCGATATATAACTTTTTCATATCTTACTAATTTGAATGTTTGTTGTTAAGTTATCTTGGGTTTGCAGTAATACCGTTGGAAATAGCATCTTCAGGGATTTGTAACTCACGACGTGGGTCGTCTTTAGTGAGCTCCATAGTTTGACCGCCTTTCACGTGTACAACTTTCATCCCGAGGCGTTTGTTGTCTATCCAGCGCAAGCCTTCAAACACAAAAGCAGCTCTTCTCACATCGGCTACGGCTTGTAACCACTCACGTTGTTGGGTAGAAAGTGTATAAGCAGGGTCGAACTCAGTACCTTTGTTTTGATAAATGGTATTCATATCTGCTTCACTCAACACAAAAGTATCAGGAATATTTTGCATTGTTTTCTTTCTTAAGAAAACTACCAAATCAGTAAGGAATTTCGTTTTTTCACCTTTCATCAAGTAGGCTTCTAAACGGTTGAGAAATACCTCGTCATAAGAGATGAGCACTGCCATATCATAAGCGTACCCATTACCTGCTGATACATTGGTATATTTAAAATACTCTTCGTATTTAGGAAAATTGCGGTAATCGTCGTTCCCGTAAAGAGGATAAGCCCAAGTAGCGCGGAAAGCATTTAGCGGGTGCTTGCTGTCTCCTAATACTTCTACCGATTTTTGTAAAGTCAAGCCATATTTATTGTAAGCAAAGTTTCTTTCATAAAGAGAGGAAGCGCCTATAATCAAAGCGTTTGCAGGTTCATCAGCACTAGCATAGAGCAAGCCTTGTTGTGCATAGGTACGTGAACGTTGCCCTTTTACATCGCGTAGTTTGTTTTCTGGATTAGCTCCAAGAGCTTCATTGGCGTGTGCTATTACCTTATCCCAATCACCTTTTACCAAGTAGAAGCGTGAAGCAAAAGCGTGAGCAGCTTCTTTGGTGAAGTGGAATTTAGGTTTGCTATACTTGCTGTTATCAATAAGAGGTAAACCTTCTGTCAAGTCTTTTTCAATCGCATCGTAATAATCTTTTACTGATACACGACGATAGATTTCGAACACTTTTCTTTCAGCTTTAGTAGCATAAGGCAAGCCTAAATCGGAAGCAGCAGTTGCTGGATTAAACGGTTTACACCAGAAAAGTCCTAACATAAAATGTGCATAGGCACGGGCTACCAAAGCTTCTCCTTTAAGGTAGTTAAATTTACTACCTCCACCAAGGTTTTCTACAGCTTCTAAGGCATAGTTAGCATTGGCTATTGCCCCATAAGCAGCATAGAAATAGTGAGGTGGGGTATCCCAAGTGTTATACTCGTTGTTAGTTTCCCAAGAATACATTTGAGTATTGAATATAGACGACTCGGTGAGGTTCACTTTATCGCCTGCATTATCGCTCATTGTTTCGCAGAAATCAGCATATAGAGCGTTAGGATAGGCTGTAGCCAAAAGTTCTTGTATTTTTTCGGGCGAATCAAGTTCTGCGCGTTCATCAGGTAGTTCGTCCAGAAATTTATCGCAAGCGGTAAACGATAAACCTAAAAAGAGGGCTATTATGGGTGTATATATATTCTTTTTCATTGCTTACATATTTTTAGATTCCAAGGTTGATAGTAAAGGTATATTGGGTATTTACAGGGTAAGCTACCCCACCAGTGCGGAAGAACTCAGGGTCTTGACCATTGAGATTCTTATCAGCATAAATCAAGAACGGATTGGTAGCTTGCAAACGCAAAGTAAGATTGCTCACTTTCAATTGATCAAGCACTTCTTTAGGGAAAGCATAAGAGAGCCCAATACTTTTCATACGAACAAATGAACCATCTACTACACGCTCAGTTGAATAGTTGTAGGCGTTATATACACGACGGAGGGTCGCTCTACCTACTTCATTAACTGTTCTTTTATCGGCAATAGCAGGGATATTAGTTACCTTTTCATCACCTGGATTGATCCAGCGGTTTCTCATCTCTTTAGGGAAAACACTAAGGTCATTGTAATCTACACTATATTGATCGGGTTTGCGTATTTTGTTACCTGCAGCTACAGTAATAAGAGCAGAAAGCTCCCAGTTTTTGTAACGGAAAGTATTAGAGAGACCTGCGGTGATATTAGGTTCTACTGGACCTTCTTTTTTAAGGTAACTCAAGATATTATCAATTTGTTGGAAATTGATATCCTCAAATTTAGTGCTACCATTAAGCAAGTTGAACAATGGAAGTCCTTTGTCATTCAATCCTTTAAAATCATAAGAATACAAGGTGTTACGTGCTCCTCCTACTACGTTACCACCTACTTCACGCACTAAGTTATACACGTTAGGACGGTAAGTAAGGTGTGTGATTTCTTGGTTGAAATAGGCAAAGTTGATGCCTGTATTCCAGCTGAAATTATCAGTTTTGATATTTTTAGTATCTAAAGCAAGCTCTATACCTTTAGTCACCATTGAGGCGTTGTTTGCCAATTTTACAAGTTGTCCTCCAACACCTGAAGTACGTACATAGTCAATCAAGTCTTTAGAATTCTTTTGGTAAAGGTCTAACGACAAATTAACGCGGTTTTTAAACAAGCCGAGTTCCATACCTACGTTGGCTTCGTATACTTTTTCCCAAGTGAGTTCAGAGTTTTGAAGTGCTTCTATATAGATAGTGTTCTCTCTATCACTGAGGTTATAGCGGTTAGCCACTTCGTTTTTAAAGATAGCTAAAGCGTTGCTGGCAGAACCTAAACCTGCGATAAGCCCATAGCTCACACGGAAAGCAAGGTTAGAAATCTTAGTATTGTCTTTCAAGAAACTCTCGTTAGAAGCATTCCAACGACCACTCACGTTCCAAGTAGGCAACCAGCGAGCTGAACGACTTCTACCTAATTGGTTAGAACCTTCATAATTGGCTGTACCAGCGAATACATAGCGGTTGTCATAAGTATAAGTTCCTTGTAAGAAGAAAGCTATACCACGTTCTTTAGTGAATGATCTACCAAAGTAAGGAGAATTATCTTGGATTGCTTTTTGAATCACACGATAATCGGTAAAAGCTGTACCTCCGCGTTCAAATTGATAACCATAACCATTGAAATAAGAGTTATCACGATCGGTATGACGATATTCTTGACCTAAGAACACTTTTAAGTCGTGTTTTTCTTTAAACAAACGTTTGTACTCCAAAGCATTACGGAAGTAGTAACTTTGCAAGTTGTTTTCGGTAAGTTTATAGATACCTCCATTAGGTAAGGCTACTTGAGGAATCATATCAGGATTAGCAGGATCTTTGAACAAGAAAGGGTTTGCTTTTGCAATCACTGTTGTACGATTGGCGCGATAAGCCCCTACTACGTTAGAGTTTTCTCTCATAGAGTGTTCGTTGGAACTCTTTACGTGACGTACAGATCCGAGGAAATTGTATTTAAGACCTTTAGCTAATTTGATTTCTAAATCTCCTTGAATTTTATACTCGAGCACGTTCAAATCCATATAGTTATTAGCAAGCTCGTTGAGGATGTTCATAGGAGCATAGTTGTAGCTGTAGTACTCGTATTTGCCATCATCACCATAAGGACGCAAAGCACGTGAGGTATTTAGTGCATAACTAAAAGGGTTGATATCAAAATCACGATCATAACCACCGCTTACAGTGTTGGCAGTACGGTTGTAAGTACCAGGTGCTTTTTGGGTACGTATAGAGCCTTGAGTAAGCACTCCTATTTTTACCTTTGGTGAAAGATTATAAGTAGTTTTGAGGTTACCAGTTACACGGTGTACACGGTCAGCAACTGTCCATCCTGGGTCTACAAAGAAACCTACTGATGCATATACAGTGGCATTTTCTCCCCCTCCTGAAAGACTCACAGTGTGATTTTGTGTAAGTGAAGGGCGGAAAAGTGTTTTAAACCAATCAGTATTAGCGTATTCGTACTTACGCAAGAACGCAAGACGTGCAGCTTCAGAATTTTCTAAAGCAAAACGACCAGTAGCTGGGTTATAAGTATCGATAGCGCGATACATTATATTATAAGCCCCTCCATAGCGCGCTTGTGTATATGAAGAAAGTGAAAAATAGCCTTTTTCCTCTAACTCACGATAAACACCCATAGACTCTTGAGAGTTCATAATGTCGTACTGATTGTAATTAGGAATCATACGCACCGACTCTTCTAATTGGTAGTTTACCTGAGTTTTTACGTTCTTTTTACCACTTTTAGTAGTGATAATCACGGCACCATTGAGGGCGCGTGCACCGTAAAGAGAAAGGGCTGAAGCATCTTTAAGAATTTCAATGCTCTCAATGTCATTCGCATTGATACCAGAGATAGCCGAACTTACAAGAGTAGAAGCATCACCCGAAGCCAATTGCTCGAATGATAAGTTCACTACCTCTTCTTGTACAGCACCGTCTACCACCCATAATGGTTTAGTATCACCAAAGATAGATGATCCCCCACGAATGGTAATTTTAGGAGAAGTACCAAAAGTTCCTGAAATGTTCTGTACGTTTACCCCTGCGGCACGACCTTCAATCATACGACCTACGTCCACCACACCGTCCATTTTAATATTGTCGGCTTTGAGGGTTTGGGCATTACCCGTAAACTTAGAACGGTCAAACTCTTGGTAACCTGTAACCACCACGCCAGTGAGCTGTTGCGCTTCCATTTCTAGTGTTACATTGATTACCTTGTTAGCCCCTACAGAACGTTCGACTGTTTTAAGACCTAATGAAGAAAACACAAGAATAACCTTGTTATTAGGTACTTTGATGGAGTATTTACCATCAAAATCAGTAGCGACCCCGTGAGAGGTACCTTTTACTACTACAGAGGCACCAGGTAGTGGAGTGCCCGCATCATCTTTTACTACCCCTGTTACGGTGTGTTCTTGGGCAAAAGCAACGCCGACGAACAGCACAGCGCATAACAGTGCGTACATCAATTTTTCTTTCATCGCTATTATATTATGTCAATTATTTTGCAAAGTTTCAGAAAAATAATTTATAAAAGCAACTTTTTATGGTATTTTTTTTTACTGTGGTTTTATAAGCGTATAAAATCTTTTCGTTAAAGATGTTTTTTAAAGAATGTTTAGAGTTATTGTTAAAAAATTGCAGTATTCTCAATGATTTGGAATATTCAATAGAAATACCTCAGTTATTCTCTTAAAAAAATACGAATTTTATCACATAGGGTTGTTAAAGTGTAAATCATTCATTTCTAAACATATAAAAGAGTTTATAGGAAATAAACAGATGAAAGCGAGGTAATAAACACTACTGAAACAAAAATAAAATTTAACATTTTTTAAGAAATTAATTTTTGAATAAACTAAGTGGATATTAGAAAAAATCATCGGGAAAAGCTCTGACTCTTAAAGTTTTCTAAAAGCCTACTGCTCCCCCTACTCCTTAGATTACTGACTCTTAAAACTTGCTAATTAACAAATTATTTGTACTTTTGCCGTATGTATACTTTTCCAAAAGCTGAAAAACTCTGTAAACGCGATTATATACAGCAACTTTTCGCTAAGGGTGAGGCAATTACCTCCTATCCTATACGCTTGTTGTACACTCCTATCGCTACTCTTGAGGTGCCTTATCAATTACTGATAAGTGTGCCTAAACGCACTTTTAAACGCGCAGTGGATAGAAATTTACTCAAACGCAGGTTGCGAGAGGCTTATCGCTTACAGAAAAACCTTTTGCCTGTAAAAGAACAACAATATGCCTTAGCTTTTATTTATATCGGAAAAGGAAAAGCCACCTATACTGAAATAGAGAATGCCGTAAAAACAACGCTTTCACTATTTGCTAATTCACCTATTTAACTATGAAAAAAATCGTTGTTTTCGCCTCAGGTTCAGGTTCTAATGCCGAACGCATCGCTACTTATTTCGCCGAGAAAGGCAGTGCAAAAGTGTGTCTGATTCTCTGTAACAATCCACAAGCAGGAGTTTTGGCTCGTGCCAAACGTTTAGAAATACCTTCACTTGTGTTTGATAGACAAGCATTCTACAAAACAAACGTAGTGCTTGATGTACTCGCAACACAACAACCCGACCTCATTGTCTTGGCGGGCTTTTTGTGGAAAGTTCCTGAAAATCTGATAGCAGCCTACCCCAACCGCATTCTCAACATTCACCCCTCTCTCTTGCCAAAATATGGAGGCAAAGGAATGTATGGCGATCACGTACACCAAGCTGTAGTGACTAATAGTGAAAAAGAGAGTGGTATCACCATTCATTTTGTAAACGAACATTACGACGAGGGCAATATCCTCTTTCAAGCAAAAACCGAAGTATTACCCACCGATACCGCCGATACTTTAGCTGAGAAAATACATCTCTTAGAGTATGAACATTTCCCAAAAGTAATAGAAGAATGGTTGAAAACTTGTTAATTAAAAAAAAAGTTGTACCTTTGTGGAATTAGTAGTTAATAACTAAATATCTAAAACAATGAAAGCAATTAAAACCTTAGTAACAAGCATCTTATTAGTAGCTGGTTTTGCTACTACACAAGCACAAGACAGCAAAGCTGTAGATATCTACAACAGTTCGGTTGTAAAACAAAAACCTTACTGCTCGCATTACGAGAATATTCATATAGCCAAAGAAACTAATTTCGAGGCGTGTGTAGACCAATGGGTAACGGATAAACTTGTCTACCCAAAAGAAGCCCTCAACAAAAAGATTGAAGGCTTGATAAAAATATACTTTGTAATAGATAAAAAAGGAAACTTTAGTGTACAAAAAGTTGAAGGAGAACCTATTTTAGCAGCTGAAGGCAAACGCGTATTTGAAAACTTCCCTAAAATGATGCCTGCTAAAGACGCTCAAGGACGCGAAATTGCTGTACAAGGAATGTACCCATTAGAGTTTTCAATGAATGCAGTGAAATAGAAAAGTAAGATACAAAGAATAAATAACTATCGTGAATAAAGAACATTTAAAACAATTAGAAGCTGAAAGTATTTATATAATGCGCGAAGTAGCGGCGCAATTCGAACGCCCCGCTCTACTTTTTAGCGGTGGAAAAGACTCTATTACTCTGGTGCACTTGGCTATGAAAGCCTTTGCCCCTATGAAAATACCTTTCCCTTTGGTACATATCGATACAGGACATAACTTCCCCGAGGCTCTTGCTTATCGCGATGCCCTTGCCAAACGTATTGGCGCTGAACTCATTGTGAGACAAGTTGAAGACACCATCAAAGCCAAAGGTCTTACTGAACCCAAAGGTAAATTTGCTTCTCGTAACTGGCTGCAAACACACACCTTATTAGATACTATCGAAGAATTTCACTTCGATGCCTGCATCGGGGGCGCTCGCCGTGATGAGGAAAAAGCTCGCGCCAAGGAACGTTTCTTCTCAGTAAGAGATGAGTTCGGTCAATGGGACCCAAAACTACAACGCCCTGAACTCTGGAACATCTATAACGGTAGAATCCAAAAAGGCGAAAATATGCGCGTATTCCCCATTTCTAACTGGACAGAACTCGATGTGTGGAGTTATATACAGCAAGAAAAAATTGAACTCCCTTCTATCTATTTCGCTCACAATCGCGAAGTAATTGAGCACGAAGGTCGCCTCATTGCGGTATCGCCTTTTATCCAAATAGACGAGAACGACACTATTCTCAACAAGTGTGTGCGCTATCGTACTGTGGGTGATATGACTTGTACCGCAGCTGTAGAAAGCAATGCAGCAACTCTTGAAGAGGTGGTGAACGAAATTACTGCTTCACGCATCTCGGAACGCGGTGAAACTCGTATAGACGATAAAGTAACCGAAGCTGCTATGGAAGACCGTAAAAAAGGAGGATATTTTTAGTGCAAAAAAGTATCTGTTTAAAAAATGGTCAGATTTTTGTATATCAAAATCCTGAATACTAAAAAACAAGATTACAAATGAGAAAAAGATTTCTATTTACAGCCATAGCGCTATTCCTTTTGGCAACTGCCGAAACCTTTGCACAACAATTACAACGCCACAAACCTGTACCCGAAATCGCCTTGCCTCAAGCCAATGGCGAGGAATTGAAACTATCGTCTTTACGAGGCAAATATGTACTCATAGATTTTTGGGCATCGTGGTGTATGCCTTGCAAAAAGGAAAACAGATACCTCAAACAAGCCTATAAAGAACTCAAAGGAAAAAACTTTGTAATCCTATCTGTGTCTATTGATAGACCTAAGGATAAAGACGCTTGGCTCGACACTATCAAAATGGAAGGAATGGTATGGTACAATGTATGGGATAGCGAAAGCAAAGTTGCTAATGCCTATGGAGTAACCAGTATTCCTGCCCCTTTTCTCATAGACCCCGAAGGCAATCTATTGTCACAAGGAGAGAACCTCAGAACCGACGATTTGCTTAAAACTCTCAAAAAATACATAAAATAGCACCTCTCACCCTGCAGCGTTCTACTACAACCCAAACAGAAAACAACCTCATTTGAAGCATAACAACTCTGTATATAAACCTTTAAAAAAAGTAAATGTTATGAAAAAAATACTTGTTATCCTCTTGTTTTTGGGTGTGCTAAACTTATATGCACAAGAACGTACTGACCTCATCGATAGGCACTTTCAGGGTGAAATCACCAAAAGAGCCGCTGGTGATAGCATCAATACTAAACAATATATCTTTGTCACTTTTTTGAAAGATAAAGCTATCATTAGAGAAGAAAAACTAACAATTACTAAACAACCACGACTCATCTATAAAGTAGAAGTGGCTTGGCGCATCAATAAGCGCAACAACCAAATTATCTTTTCAGCATCTAATAAACCTTATCCTTACCAAGATTATAAGTTTTACTACCGAGAAGAGGAACTAATGGCATTTTACAACGAGGATGACGATGGTACGATGGGGTTAGACATTTATTTCACCGAGAAATAATTTTAAAACTATCATACAATGAAAAAAATCAAGTTTTTAACGCTTTTATGCGTAGCTATGGGTTTGGGCAGTTGTAACAATACCATCCCTACCGATGCCTTACAAGGTGAATGGCAACTCGTTACTATGGGAACTACAGCCGTAACTGCTGAGGCTCAACCTACCCTTCAACTCAATATAAAAGAAATGAAGGTAAACGGTTCCGATAGCTGTAATACCTTTATGGGAGCCATCGCAAATATCACCGATAAAGATTTAGTATTTAGCGAATTAGCAACTACTCTAATGCTTTGTCCAGAGACTACTATGCAAGTTGCCGATTCTTTTGGCACTGCAATGAAAAAAGTAGCTAAATACGAAGTGAACGACAAACAGTTATTGCTAAAAGATGACAAAGGAACTGTACTGCTCACTTTTGCAAAGAAGTAAATCTCATATTATTGGTTAATAAATTAATTGAAAAGGCTGCACAGAAGAGCTTTCTGTGCAGCCTTTTTATTAATAAATTATTATTAATTATCAACTGAACAATAGTGGTATGACTAAGAGCGCTACTACAGCTGCTATAATTCCATAGATGAACATAGGCACAGCCGTAACTTTTAGAATTTTTCCTTCAGCCTTATCAATACCTAATACCGAACATACAGCAATAATATTGTTGATACACACCATATTACCCATTGCTCCCCCTACCGATTGCAGGGCGAGAATCAAAGGTACTGAAAGTCCTGTAGTATTCGCAACCGAATATTGCACAGCCCCAAAAGTGAGGTTTGACACAGTATTCGAGCCTGAGAAAAATGCCCCTACCGCTCCTAAGTATGAAGCGAACATCGTCCAATAACTACCAGTGGCATTGGCTAAACCTCTACCAATAGTTTGTACCATAGAGTCTTCTCCTCCCATTAGCATTACATTCACCATAATGAGTGCCCCCACTAATGCTAAAAATGGTTTTTGTATCTGTACAAAACTCGCTGAAAATAGCGATTTAGTTTGTTTCCATTTCAGTGAGAACAACGGAATGGAAATCAACACTGTAACCACAAACGGAATGAGCGCTGGCACATAGAGCAGTTTGTAGCTCTCACTCTCACCCGTATCAAAAATATTCTTCAATGAGAAAATCAATCCTTTAGTAACCTGAAAATCTCCTAAATAACCTAATTTAATAGTAAACCACTCGGTAGTATCGTTCAAAAGAGCTTTTAGCGGAAGCTGTTTGATGCGAGTGAGTGCCAAAATCACTATCAGTGAAGCTGTTGGGAAAAGAGCTTTCAATAACTCTGAAGTTTTTACTTTCTCGTGCTGCATCTCACTGTTATCAGTTTTTGATAAGCCAATACCTTTGCTGGCTACTCCTACCGAAATAAAAAGACCTATAGCACCCCCTACTAATGAAGGAAACTCGTAGTTAAACCACGCAATAGCCACATAAGGCACCGTACACGATAGAATACTGATGAGAATAAAAACAATATTTTCGCGTATTTGTCGCCATGATACTATCACTTTCAGTGCCATTATCGGAATTACAAAAGCTGCAAATAGATGTATGATAGATGTAATTCTACCTATATCCGAAAGCTGATCATCGGAAATAGAACCATTGCCAATAAGCGTACCAAACCCAAACCACGTAGGTGTACCCACGGCTCCAAACGATACAGGTACCGAGTTCATAATTAGTGCGAGAATAGCCACCTGCAAGGGTCTGAATCCTAAACCTACTAATAAAGGTGCTGCAATAGCTGCTGGCGTACCAAAACCACTGGCACCTTCAATCATAAAGGCAAAAGCCCAACCTATAATCATTAGTTGAGCAACAGGATTAGGGCTGATATTGCCCAGCCAGCGGCGCAACACATTCATTGCTCCTGTCATCTCCATCATTCGGTTGAAGAGTACCGCCCCAAAAATCACTGTGATAGGGGTAGCTACCGAGATAATTGCTTTAATAAAATTGGCGTTTAGGGCTACGAACGAGCCATTAAAATAAGTAAGGTGAAGTATATACACCAATCCGGCGATTAGTGGAAGTGCAATATACGAAGGAAGCGCATTTTTCTTTACCATCAAATAGATGAGAAGCGCAATTGGGAGTATGCTAAGAAATAAAGCCATAAGTTTTTTATATTTTCTTTTTGGGGGGCAAAAATAGTGTTTTTTATTTAAAATGCAAATTCTACGAAAGGAAAAATAAAAAATATCAAAGAGTCGTTAATCGTGTGAAGCAAAAATAATAGAATGGAGTATCGCAAAGCTTTGAAGTTTAGCTAAGTTAAAACTTTAAATTTCTTTTTGTGAAAAATTTCTTTCGTTTTCTTTGCACGTTTCAATAATATTAAGTACTTTTGTCGCTCATTAATATATTTCGTAACTAAACAATTTATTAACACATAATTCATAACTAATTAATATATTATGGACGTAAAAAAAATTATGACTGCCTTAGAGGCAAAACACCCTGGAGAAAAAGAGTACTTACAAGCAGTACACGAAGTGCTTGAATCAGTACAAGAGGTGTACAACCAGCACCCTCAATTTGCCAAAGCTAAAATTATAGAACGCATCGTAGAGCCCGACCGCATTCACACCTTCCGCGTGGATTGGGTAGACGATAAAGGCGAAGTGCAAAGCAACCTCGGTTACCGCGTGCAGTTCAACGCTGCTATAGGTCCTTATAAAGGTGGTATCCGCTTCCACAAAGCTGTAAACCCTTCAATGCTTAAATTCCTTGGTTTTGAACAAACTTTCAAAAATGCCCTCACTACCCTCCCTATGGGTGGCGCTAAAGGAGGTTCTGATTTCGACCCTACCGGTAAATCCGATGCCGAAATTATGCGTTTCTGCCAAGCCTTTATGCTTGAACTTTGGAAATATATAGGTCCTGATACCGATGTACCTGCTGGCGACGTGGGTGTAGGTGGACGCGAAATAGGCTATATGTACGGTATGTACAAAAAATTAGCCCACGAGTATAACACCGGGGTACTCACCGGTAAAGGTATCAACTGGGGTGGTTCTCTCATTCGCCCCGAAGCTACGGGTTATGGTGCACTCTACTTTGTAGATCATATGTTGAAAAAACTCGGCAAAGACCTTAAAGGACAACGCGTAGTAGTTTCAGGATTTGGTAACGTAGCGTGGGGAGCTTCACAAAAAGCAACTCAGTTAGGCGCAAAAGTTATCGGTCTTTCAGGTCCTGATGGTTGTGTAGAAGTACCTAATGGTATGACTCACGAAATGATTGACTACCTTTTGGAACTCCGCGCTTCTAACCGCAACATCGTAGCGCCTTTTGCCGAAAAATTTGCCAAAGAAAGTAAATTTACTGCAGGCAAAAAAGCGTGGACAATCCCTTGTGATATCGCCTTGCCTTGCGCTTTCCAAAATGAATTAGACGGCGATGACGCTCAAATGCTTATCAAAAATGGCGTAAAACTCGTAGCCGAAGTATCAAATATGGGTTGTACTCCTGAGGCTATCAAAGCCTTCCAAGATGCTAAATTACCTTTCGCTCCTGGTAAAGCAGTGAACGCTGGAGGGGTAGCAACTTCAGGACTCGAAATGACTCAAAACGCCGCTCACCTCGCGTGGAGAGCTGAAGAAGTTGATGCTAAGTTACACCAAATTATGGAATCTATCCACAACGCTTGCCTCAAATACGGTCAAGAAGATGGTTATATCAACTACGTGAAAGGTGCTAACATCGCAGGCTTTATGAAAGTCGCTCACGCGATGCTCGATCAAGGCGTGGTTTAATAACGAGTTACGAATGACAAGTCATAAATAAAAAAAGCTGCTCAAGATAATGGGCAGCTTTTTTTATATTTTGAAATTTCATAAAAGTGAAAAACACCAAAATCAACCTCTTCATCACATGATTTAGCTTTACTTTCACCAAGTTTACTTAGCAAATAGAGTCACAAGAAAACACACCACTATCCCATAAAGCACAGGCAAGAGAGTAGCTATAAGTGTCCATTTCTTGCTTTGTGTTTCTTTGTAAATGGTGTAGATAGTCGTACTACAAGGGTTGTGCAACAAGCTGAAAAGCATTAGGTTTACAGCCGTGAGCAGTGTCCATCCACCAGCGTGTAGCAATACACCCACTTGTGAAGTGGAGGCTTCCATCAGTACGCCTGCCCCCTCGCCTACTGCTGTTTGCCCTAATACCATAGTGGTGAGCATTAGCACCGTAGGGATTACAATTTCATTGGCAGGAATAGCAACGATATAGGCGAGCAAAATCACACCGTTCAAACCTATAAACACGCCTATAGGGTCTAAGCCTTGTATAAGCCAAAGCGCTATAGGTTGTTGGGCTATTTGCAAGTTGCATATCAGCCATATCACTGCCCCTGCAGGGGCAGCAAACACAATAGCACGCCAAAGTACGATAAGGGTTCTATCAATAAGTGAGGTGTAGAGTGTTTGGAAAAAACGCGGCGGACGATAAGGCGGTAATTCCAATACAAAAAATGATGATTCTCCTTTGAGGAGGGTCTTGCTCAACAGCCACGAGGTGAGGAATGAAAAGGCTATGCCCAGCACAGCTATGCCTATCACAGCGAGCATCGATACTGTGCTGCTCCACTGCTTGGGAACTAATGCCCCAATGAACAAGGTAGCAATGAGTATTTGGGTAGGCCAACGCCCGTTGCAAAGCGAAAAGTTATTAGTGATAATGGCTATCAGTTTCTCACGCGGACTGTTGATAATACGTGTCGCTACCACCCCTGCGGCATTACAGCCAAAGCCCATACTCATCGTGAGGGCTTGTTTGCCGTGAGCGCCTGCAGTGCGGAAGAGCTTGTCTAAATTGAAAGCTACACGGGGTAAGTAACCAAAATCTTCGAGGAGGGTGAATAGCGGAAAGAAGATAGCCATTGGGGGCAACATCACCGAAATCACCCACGTGGTGGCTAAATACACCCCATCGATGAGGAAACCACTGAGCCACCAAGGAAAATGCAAGGCATTGGCTCCGTCTTTCAAAAGTGGATAAAGCCACCCTAGAAACAGATCCGAAAGCCATTGTGAAGGATAATTAGCCCCGATAATAGTAATCCACAACACAGCTGCCAATAGCAAAAACATAATAGGAAAACCCCAAATTTTATGCGTAACTATCCTATCAATCGCACGATCAACACGGAAAGAACGCGCTGAAAAATCGGTACTTACCGATGCGTTGATGAGTGTGGTTGCTTGAGCGTAGATAGCTTCTACCAAGTCATTGCGGTAGTGATCGCCTAAAATCTTGTGATACTCATCGGCTATACGCAACACTCGGGATTGTTTTTCGGGATTGTTTTCAGCTGAAAAAGTGCCTTCTTCCACCCCTTTTTGTACGCTCTCATCACCTTCAATGAGTCGCATAGCAAGCCAGCGAGTATTAGGCAATTCGGGATTGAGTTCAGAAAGTGCCGATTGCAGTTCAGCAATAGCTTCAGCATTTTCTTTAGGAAGATCTATATACGTCTGTTTTTTAGTTTGGAATTTACCACTTACCACTTCTTCAATAGCAAAGAGCAAATCGGGGATACCTTCTTTGGTACGTGCAGAAGTAGCCACTACAGGGATACCCAAATCGCGAGAAAGGGTACGTGTATCAATCGTGATATGATGGCGGCGAGCTTCGTCCATCAGGTTGAGGCAAAGCACAGCTTTATCAGTGATTTCAAGTATTTGAAGTGCCAAACTGAGGTTGCGTTCCAGTCTGCTTGCATCTACTACTATCACAGTTACATCGGGTTTGCCAAAGAGAATAAAATCGCGTGCCACCTCCTCATCTTCTGAAGTGGAGAGCAGCGAATAAGTTCCTGGTAGGTCGATTATGCGGTAACGTTGGTCGTGAAAGGAAAAACTCCCCTCAGCGCGGGTAACGGTTTTGCCAGGCCAGTTACCTGTGTGCTGACGCAATCCTGTAAGGGCATTAAAAACGGTACTCTTACCCGTGTTAGGATTTCCTGCAAGAGCAATGGTATAGTGGTAAGTGCCCGCCTCCTCCCCTAAAGGTTTTAAGGAAGCTGAAGGATTAAGAGCACAAGTATCGCAAATATTTTTCATAGTCGTAGTACAACAAGCCGTTAAATAGCTCGTTTGATTTGTTTTTTATTATTTTGATAATCAATCATTTTTTTGAACAATCCCCTATCCTCTATCCCCTGATACCTGAATCAGCACACAAAGCGCATCACTCTTGCGCAGAGCAATTTGGGTGTGGTGAATGGTATAAGCAATTGGGTCGGCAAGCGGACTCACATTTTCTATTTTAATTTTTGAGCCACGTACGAAACCTAAGTCGAGCAATCGTTGTCGCACTTCTTGTCGGCATTCGGGTGTAAACCCTGTAATTACAGCAGTTTGTCCTATTTCTAAAGAGGCTAAAGTAAGGGTCATAAAGTGTTTATATAATTCAAAATATATTTTTAGACGAGCAAAAGTACAAACTTTTGTTGAATTGGCAAAATATTTTTAGGTATTATGAAGTGAGAGACAGAAAGGTAGGCAAGAGTTTCAAGTTCACAACAATAGTGGAAGTGGAAGTGGCGACTACAAATTTGCCAATTAGCAAATTATTTGTACCTTTGGCGCATTATTTGCAATCCTTTTTACTAAAACAATTAGAATGAAAAAAATATTTTGCCTTTCACTACTCAGCTCTCTATCACTTTTTACGGCTTGTGACCGCACTACTAAAACCGATAAAACTACCGCAACTACCACCACCGAAGCTCCTAAACCTCCAGTATATGAATTTGGATTTAACCTCAACGACTATAACATTGTAAGAGATACCCTCAAACAAGGCGACACTTTTGGCAAACTCCTTGAAGACCAACATATCGGGGCGACTGAAATCCACCATATTGCAGAGACTACCAAAGAACTCATCAGTCCTAAGAACTTCCGCGTAGGGCATCCTTATGCTTTCTTATACGATAAAAAACACCCTGATACCCCTCATAGTTTTGTATATCAACCTGATATCGTGAATTATATCGTGGTACGCCTCACCGATTCTATCCACGCTTATAACGCCGAACGCAAGGTTTCTATAAAGGAAAAAGCCATAGGAGGTGAGATTGAAAACAACCTTACTGTCGATGCACAAAATGCTGGCATCAGCCAAAATGCTACCTATCAATTAGGACAAATATTCGATTATACAATAGACTTCTTCCGCTTGCAAAAAGGCGATAAGTTCAAAATTATTTACGACGAACGTTATGTAGACGACACTATCTATGCAGGGGTTGAAAAAGTGAAAGCCGCTTATTTTGAGTGGGGAGGCAAGGCGTATTACGCCTTCAATTTCACCACCGATTCTATCAAAGGCACTAGTGGCTATTACGACGAAAATGGCAATATGATGAAACGTATGTTTCTAAAATCGCCCTTGGATATCTTCCGTATTACTTCTAAATTTGGAATGCGTTTTCACCCCGTACTCCACCGTATGAAAGGGCATTTTGGTACCGATTATGCGGCTCCTACGGGTACTCCTATACGTGTAACAGCAGCAGGCACGGTGATTGAAGCAGGCTATAGTTCGGGCAATGGTAACTACGTGAAAGTGCGCCACAACAACACCTATACGACCCAGTACCTCCATATGTCGAAAATTTTAGCCCGCAAAGGGAAATACGTAGCACAAGGTGAAGTGATTGGGCTGGTAGGGAGTACCGGTTTAGCCACAGGCCCTCACGTGTGTTATCGCTTCTGGAAAAATGGTGTGCAAGTAGACCCATTGAAAGAAAAAATGCCTGATTCTGTACCTATAGAAGCCAGTCTAAAAGCAAAGTATTTAGAGTTTATCAAACCGCTAAAAGAACAATTGGATAAATTAGGTAATTAGCCGATTTGCAAAATTAGACAAAGAACAATGAGGTTAGTCTTTAGCCATTAGTGTCAGTTTCTAACTACTAATGATTAAAGACTAACTGCTATTTTGAAAATATTTTATACCTTTGCACTCTGAAACACAATCTAATTAATAACCGATAACTAACAACTAATATAATTATATTTAAAAATGTTAAAAAATAGTAATCCAACACAAACCAATGCTTGGAAAGCATTGCAAAAACATTTTACTGAAGTAAAAGACCGCCATACCCTTTCCCTTTTCGAGAAAGACCCTGCTCGCGGTGAAAAATTCACTATCAAATGGCAAGACTTCTATGTAGATTATTCTAAAAACCGCATAGACGACCAAACCCTTAAACTCCTTGTGCAACTCGCTGAGGAATGTGGTTTAAAGGATGCTATCGAAAAGTACTTCGGTGGTGACCTTATCAACAACACCGAAAAACGCGCCGTATTGCACACTGCCCTTCGCGCGCCCGAAAACAGCGTAGTAAACGTAGATGGCAAGAATGTAATGCCTGAAGTAGCCACTGTAAAACACAAAATCAAACAGTTCAGCGAAGAAGTCATCAGTGGCAAACGCAAAGGTTATAGCGGTAAAGCCTTTACCGATGTGGTGAATATTGGTATTGGTGGCTCTGACCTAGGTCCAGCAATGGTAACCGAAGCGCTTAAATTCTATAAGAATCACCTCAACGTACACTTTATCAGCAATGTAGATGGCGACCACGTGCTCGAAACTATCAAGCACCTCAACCCCGAAACTACCTTGATAGTCATTGTATCTAAAACATTCACAACACTCGAAACCCTTTCTAATGCGCTTACTGTAAAAGAATGGTTCCTCAAATCGGGTAGCGAAAAAGATATCGCTAAACACTTTGTAGCAGTATCTACTAACTTGCAAGAAATCGATAAATTCGGCATCGACCCAGATAACGTATTCCCTATGTGGGATTGGGTAGGCGGACGCTTCTCTTTGTGGAGTGCCGTAGGTCTCAGCATCGCTCTATCAGTAGGCTATGACAATTTTGACAAGTTGCTCAAAGGAGCGCACGCTATGGACGAGCATTTCCGCACTGCTCCGTTTGAGAAGAACATTCCAGTAGTCTTGGCATTGCTCAGCGTGTGGTACAACAACTTCTACGGAGCCGAAAGTCAAGCTATCATTCCTTATACTCAGTATTTGCACCGCTTGGCGGCTTACCTACAACAAGGTATAATGGAAAGTAACGGTAAACAAACTGACCGTGATGGCAACCCTATTCCTTATCAAACTGGGGTAATCATCTGGGGTGAACCAGGAACCAACTCTCAACACGCGTTCTTCCAGCTCATCCACCAAGGTACTAAATTGATACCTACTGATTTCATTGGCTTTAAACACTCATTGCACGGCAATACCGACCACCACAACAAGCTAATGGCTAACTTCTTTGCACAAACCGAAGCCCTCCTCAAAGGTAAAACTGAAGCCGAAGTGCGCAAAGAAATGGGGGACAAGGTAAACGAAGCCTTAGTGCCTTTCAAAGTGTTTATAGGGAACCGCCCTACAACTTCTTTCCTCATCGATAAACTCACCCCTGAAAGTTTGGGTAGCCTTATCGCAATGTATGAGCATAAGATATTTGTAGAAGGTGTGATTTGGAACATCTACAGTTACGACCAATGGGGTGTAGAGCTCGGCAAACAGTTGGCAAGCAAAATCCTTAAAGACATCGCCGCTACCGAACTCTCTGCACACGATAGTTCCACAACCAATTTATTAAAACAATTCAAAAAATAGAAATCTAATTACGAATGACGAGTTACGAATGACAAAACTTTCGTAATTCGTCTTTCGTAATTCGTAATTACAAATGATTCACATTAGAACAGCCGAAGAAATAGAACTACTACACCAAGCCGCCCAAGTGGTATCACGCACTTTGGGCATACTAGCTAAAGAAGTAAAACCAGGGGTAACCACCCTGTATCTTGATAAACTCGCCGAAGAGTACATCCGCAGTCAAGGGGCTATCCCAGGATTTTTGGGGTTGTATGGCTTCCCTAATACCCTCTGTATGAGTCCTAATGCACAAGTAGTGCACGGTATCCCTAACGACCGTCCATTGCAAGAAGGCGACATCATTTCAATAGATTGCGGAGCATTGAAAAACGGTTACTATGGCGATCACGCTTATACTTTCGAGGTAGGCGAAGTAGCCCCCGAAGTAAAAGAACTCTTGCGTGTAACCAAAGAATCACTATACATAGGTATCCGTCAGTTTCGTGCGGGCAATCGTGTAGGTGATGTTGGAAATGCCATACAACAACACTGTGAGGCACACGGCTATGGAGTAGTGCGCGAACTCGTTGGGCACGGCGTAGGGCGCAAGATGCACGAAGACCCCGAGATGCCTAACTACGGCAAACGAGGTAGTGGTAAAAAGTTTAAAGACGGAATGGTAGTTGCCATAGAGCCTATGATCAATATGGGTACCAAGAGCATACGCCAACTCAAAGACGGTTGGACAATCCTCACCGCCGACGGCAAGCCTTCCGCCCACTTTGAACACGATGTAGCCCTCATCGATGGCAAACCCCGATTGCTCTCCACCTTCAAATATATATACGAAGCCTTAGGTATTGAAAGCAATGAGGAGAACGAGTTTTTACTCAATTAGCAAAATTTAAATAGCATTAAAAAAGAGCGCATAATGGAAAAAGAAAAAGTAAACGAGAAAGTAGTGCTGCACAAAACCCATAATGCAGAAACTATAGAGATTAGAAACCCCAGTGAAAAGCTATTAGCTTTTATGGAAGAACTTGCTGAGAGAGCAAGGAAGCGTAAAGAAGAAATAATGAAAAAAATATATAAAGAAGAAGATTATATAACTATTTAGCTGTGAACTTAGAGGTAGATATTCCTTTTAAAACTGAAGGAGGTAATTTGTATTCTTTAAATTTTTCTGAGTACAAGCCTAATGCTAATATTGCATTTCCTGTGGTTGAAATTTCTTTAGCTCTTAAAGAACATAAGAAAGACACAAATCCTTTGAAAGTATTTTCTTTCATTATTAAGGAAATTGAAGAATATCTATCTGGAAAAGATGTTATATTGTATTACTATGCTGATAGTGCCCCTATTTATTATAGGAATAGTGATAAACATATTTTTATTTCACCACAACATTTTAGAAGTTATCTTTTTCATACACTATTCACAAAAGTAAACCCCAAAGATTTACTCATAAGTAATAGAATTATCCCTAATATCCATATAGGCAACCATTATATCTCTTTTATCTATAAACAAAAACATCAACCCTATGTAGATACACTCACTAAGGAATTGGAAGAGTATCAAAATAAATGAATTATTTAAAATTATCAACAATGAAAAAAGCCTTATTTTTAGTAGCAACTGCCGTCCTTACTTTAGTTGCTTGTGGAAAAAGCGACGACAACCCAACACCTAATAATCCTGAACCTCCTAAAACCACAAAGGTAAAGAGAATTAAAGAGGTAAAGATTACCTATTTAAATAGAAAAAAGAACCCTAATATCGACCCAACCTATTTTCTAAATGGTGAACCTAAGTTTATATATACTTTAGAAAATGGAGTCTTTGCTTATGAATATGACGCACAAGGGCGCATTTCAAAATTCACTTCTAATAAGGGAGGTGAACAAGTAACCTATGAGTTTAGTTATCCTCAAGGAAAAATTATAGCAAATAGTGGAAAACAAAATTTTGAATTCCCTTTAGATGAGAAAGGTTACTTAAAAGAGACTGGCGGACATAATTATTTCAGCTATGACGAAAAAGGTCAGTTGTCTAAAATTAATAATAGTAATTTTATTTGGAAAGATGGCAACCTAACTGCTGAAACTCATACTTCTACTTCTTCAGGACAAGAAGAAATTCAAGGAATGAAATTTTCTTATTATCCTAACGAAAATAAGAATCGCTTTTTTATCTTCTACAACGAAGGAAGAGATGAAATAGATGTCTATACCACCTATTTTTATTTGCTAAATGCAATCCCAGTAGGTGTCCCTACTAAAAATCTATTGGAGTCTATCTCTCAATCTTATATAGACGAAGAGGAAAAAGTATCGTATGCCACACTTATAAAATTTACTTATACCTATGATAAAGACGGCTATGTAAGTCGTATAATAGAAAATCGTTCTGGTGATGATGACGGGCTAAGTATCTCTTCTGGTTCAACCTCAGATAAAGATGTGGAAAAATTAGAAGCTCTAATTGCTAAAATAAAGGGAGGTACTGTCAAAAATATGACTTACAAAGAGTTCACTAATGCCAATGGCACTTATAAGTTTAGTATCACCCATAAAGAGCACATCACCAAAGATTCTAAAGGCAAACCTATTGATGTAAAGTATGAACAAGAGAGAGTTTATACCTTTTCTTATAAAGAAGAAAGTGGCAAGAGAAAGTATTTGGAAAGAAAAGAAATAGTGTTTACCAAACAAGATGCCTCTACTATCTACGAAATCAGCTATTATTAAAACTCAAACCTTATAACTAACAACAAATAAATGTACAGAACGCATACTTGTGGAGAGCTACGACTCTCTCACGAAAAACAACAAGTAACCCTCAGCGGATGGGTGCAACGCGTCCGCAACAAGGGATTTATGATTTGGGTAGACCTACGCGACCGCTATGGCATCACTCAGCTTATTTTTGACGAAGAACGCACTGATAAAGCAGTCTTTGAGCAGGCGAAAACCCTCTCACGCGAGGACGTGATTCAAATTCAAGGTACTGTTATCAAACGTGAGGCTGCCAACGCAAATATCCCTACGGGAGAAGTGGAAATCCTCGTTACAGCACTCACCCTGCTCAACCATTCCGAACTTCCTCCTTTTACCATTGAAGATAATACCGATGGCGGTGAAGACCTCCGTATGAAGTACCGCTATCTCGATATACGTCGTACCCCTGTACGCGATAACCTTATTTTCCGCCACAAAGTGGGGATAATGGTGCGCAACTATCTATCCGAACAAGGCTTTATAGAGGTAGAAACCCCTGTGCTTATCAAATCAACCCCTGAAGGCGCACGCGATTTTGTGGTGCCCAGCCGTATGAACCCAGGTGAGTTCTACGCACTTCCACAATCCCCACAAACCTTTAAGCAGCTGCTAATGGTAGGCGGATTAGACAAGTATTTCCAAATCGTAAAATGCTTCCGTGATGAAGACCTCCGCGCCGACCGTCAGCCGGAGTTTACCCAAATAGACTGCGAAATGTCGTTTGTAGAGCAAGAGGACGTTATCAGTACTTTTGAAGGATTGGCAAAACACCTCCTCAAAGAACTCAAAGGCTTAGACTTTGGGGCTTTCCCTCGTATGACCTATGCCGAGGCGATGAAAACTTATGGCAACGACAAACCCGATATCCGTTTCGGTATGAAATTTGGCGAACTCAATGACCTCGCACAACACCGCGATTTCAAGGTGTTCAACGAAGCTGAATTAGTTGTAGGGATTGCCGTACCTGGTGCCAACAGCTACACCCGCAAAGAGATTGATGCTTTGGTAGAATGGGTAAAACGTCCGCAAGTAGGCGCTTCCGGAATGGTATATGTAAAATGCAATGAAGATGGCAGCTTCAAATCATCAGTAGATAAATTCTATAACGAGGACGATCTCAAGGCGTGGGCAGAGCGCACTGGCGCCCAAGCAGGCGACCTTATCTGCATCCTTTCAGGCAAAGCAAACAAAGTACGCGGGCAACTCAGCGCCCTCCGTATGGAACTCGCCGAGCGTCTCGGCTTGCGCAAACCTGATGAATATGCCCCTCTATGGGTCGTAGATTTTCCTCTTTTGGAGTGGAGCGAAGAGGAAGAACGTTTCTTTGCAATGCACCACCCTTTCACCTCGCCTAAACCTGAGGATATTCCGCTACTCGACAGCAACCCAGGGGCAGTACGCGCCAATGCTTACGACCTCGTGCTCAACGGCAACGAAGTAGGCGGTGGTTCTATACGTATCTTCAACCAAGAGTTGCAAGCCAAGATGTTTGAGCTCCTCGGCTTTACACCCGAGCAAGCACAAGCACAATTTGGCTTCTTGATGAACGCCTTCAAATACGGTGCTCCTCCTCACGGTGGTTTGGCTTTTGGCTTCGACCGATTGGTGGCACTCCTTGGCGGACAAGAAACCATACGCGACTTTATCGCTTTCCCTAAAAACAATAGCGGTCGCGATATGATGATTGATGCCCCCTCCCCTATCGATGAGGCACAACTCAAAGAACTCGCAATTGAAATGGTCATTAAAAAGTAATAGAATTAATATTTAATAGGCTTGAGATATTATTATACTCAAGCCTATTAAGTACCAAGTATATAATAATTTTTTGTATATTATGAATATAAAAGACGAATTTTCCGAAATGGTAAGAGAAATTACAACTAATAAAGAAAAAACGTTTAATATAACTACACGTGATTTATTAGGATATTTCTATTATGAAAAAAGAAGTTCTGGAAATAAAGCAAGAATTGATGAGTTTTTAAAAGAAAAAAACTTAGTAACAGAACCAAATTATCAAGAAACATGGATAGATGGAGAAATTACTCTTAAACATAAAGAAACTGCTAAAAGCAAATTAGGGAAGGATCCTATATTGAAAATTAGCATTTTACCTTCTGCTAATAATGTTCCTGTAACAATAACAAGAGATGCAAAAATTTCAGAAGCTATAACACTAATGATGATGAAAAAATTCTCACAACTTCCTGTTATGAGCAACCCAAAATCTGTAGCTGGTTTTATTAGTTGGGAAACATTGGCTATTGGCATCTCAAATGGAAATACATCATCAGATGTTAAAGATTATTTAAAAACAGATTTTATAATTCTACCGAAAGATACTCCTCTCCTTGAAGCTATAAAAATTGTTATAAAAGAAGAAGTTATTCTTGTTCAAGAAAAAGATAAATCCTTATCTGGAATAGTAACAATTGCTGATATTAGTTCACAATTTTTCTCTCTAACAGAACCTTTTCTATTATTAGAAAGAATAGAAAACTTAATCCGATTATTACTTGATGATAAGTTCTTAATAGAAGATATAAAAGGAATATGCCAACAAGGAGAAGAAGAACCTAAATTTATTGATGATTTAACTTTTGGTCAATATATAAGATTAATAGAGAATGAGGAGGGATGGAACAAACTTGGTTTAAAAATTGAACGGAAATTATTTATAAAACAATTAGATGAAATTAGAAAAACACGAAATGATATTATGCATTTTGATACAGATGGAATAACAGATAAACAAAGAAATGACTTAGTAAATATGGCTCATTTCTTAACAGAGTTGGTTAAATACAGATATTAACTTTTGAATAAAATGGAAAATATAGATATAATTACAAAAATAATTGCATTAGTTTCCACAATAGTGTCTACTCTAATAATTTTCATTAAGTTGTTTAAAAATACAATTGATTATTCATACAATGAAAAAAGAAAAAAGTTACTAACATTAAAAGAACTCAATGAGACTTTTGATAGGTTTGGAGATAATTTTAGAGATAGTTTTATAAAAGATGATTTGAAAGAATTATACTTTTCTTTAAGAACAGGTATAGAAACAAATGCCGTGAGTATTGAAAAGTATATAGAATTAAAAAATAAATTAGGGAAGAATTTTACTTGGAAGACTATTAAAAATAGTAAAAGTTATCTTGTTTTTAAAGATAATCATATCATTGTAAAAATATCTTATTTAGAGCAAATATTCACATACATTTTTCTAACCATTGTATTTATTTCATTTATTGTAGCCATTGGAATGATAATATTATTTTATAATTCCTTTGCTGATTTTACAAGAGATATTTTAATAACATTTATCATATCTGAATTAGTTATCTTATCTTCAACTATGTATCTTTTCTGTTCTATTAACCCTGCATTGCAAGCAATTTCAATAAAGAAAAGATTAGAGGAATTAGAATCATAAAATCAAAAAGTTACAATAAGAAAAATACACCATAAGGGTGTTGTGTCCTCAAGTTCTCTCGTGAAGACTACATCAAGCACATCGAAGAAATTGTATCCAACCTTACTGAACTCTCCTTCCAGTTCAATGACCACTACGATGACAAGAATGCAATATCATTACTGAGTAAAAAAACACTACTCCTTAATTCACCTCCTAATAACATCATTATTATGTCCGAAAAAACACCCGCTCTATTTGTAGGACACGGCAATCCAATGAACGCTCTTGATGAGCAGAATCCTTTTAACCAAAAGTTTGCCGAAATCACACAGACTTTTGATAAACCAAAAGCTATCTTGTGTATTTCTGCTCATTGGTATAGTGAGGGGTTATTTATTATGGGAAACCCTAACCCTCCAATGATGTATGATTTCTATGGATTTCCAAAAGCTCTCAGCGAAGTGCAATATCCCGCTAAAGGTTCTCCAGAGTTAGTAGCACAAGTGCAAGAACTACTTGCGGATACTGACCTAAAAGTAGACCCCGAACGCGGATTTGACCACGGCGCTTGGGCGGTATTAAAGTTCTTGTACCCAAAGGCAGATATTCCTGTAGTACAACTGAGCTTAGATGCTATCAAGCCTGCTCAATGGCACGCCGATTTAGCCAAAAAACTCGCTCCCTTGCGCAAACAAGGAGTATTGATTTTAGCAAGCGGGGATATTATACATAACTTGCGCCTGATGAACTTTCGTTATATCAATGATTTAGATGCTGGTTATGATTGGGCTTTTGCCTTTCGTGATCAAATCAATAAAACGATAACCGATAATAACTTAGAGGCATTAGTACATTTCGAGCAATTCGGAGAAAACGCAAAACTATCAGTCCCCACCCCCGATCATTACTTGCCTTTGCTCTATGTAATGGCTTTGCGAGAAGAAGATGATGACGTACTGATTTTCAATGATTCAATCGTAGGAGGCTCTATCAGTATGACCTCAGTACTCGTGGGAGGAAAGTCTTAGATCATAAGAATTAAACCTATAAAAAAGGCTGTCGCAAAATTTAGTTTGCAACAGCCTTTGTTGTTTTTAGTAGCTTTTTAGTTCGTTGAGGTGAGAAGGAACAGCTATTTTATACCAATCCCATCCATAATAATCTATGAGCAACAGCAAAGCCAAGAGCCTAAGAGGCGTTTGTGCAAAGTACATTTCATCTTTCTTCTTAACAATCCAGTCATACCAATCGGAGTGTTTATCAGTAATTTTTATGCTGTATTTTCTACTGAGTATCTCCTTAATAGCTAATGCCGAAAAGTTGTCCATAAACTTATCTTCCCAGCACTCATCTACTATTTTTCCATTTTCTTTCAAATAACTTATAGCCAATAGCGAAAGAGGGTCATTGGCAACAGTAACTTCCTCACTCTTTTTCATATAAATGAGGTAATCTTCATCTTTGTCAAGTAAAAACACTTCATATCCCTTCTGGTAGAGTATCTCTATAGCATTATTGTAGGTATTAGGAGCGTCTGTTATAGTCATTTTCAGATATTTTAAAGCTGATTTACAATTATATTTACATCTCAATCTGTGCGAGACTTAAAAAACAATGGCTGTTCTTCTGTTTGATTATGAACTCATCTTTTTTAATAATACTCTATTTCTCGCTCTAAAGACAACATCTTCTTTTCTCCTTCATCAGTGCGAAGATATTCAATTAGAGTGATAAAATTACCCCGAGAATCATACGTATAATCTAAACGAGACTGATAAATTTTATCAAGTTTATCTCCTTTAGAAAAAGTCCTAATTTCTCTCTGGCTTACATCTCCCCTATCATTATATTCATAATGAGTAACATCACACATATACCATTTATCCGAAAAACTATTGTATTTGCTAAAAGTTTCTTCTACCACACGACCTTTAGAGTCATATTTATAATTATATTTTTCTGATAAATAGCCCTCTTCTTTCTTAGAGTTTACCATCATCCCATTCTTTATTATCCTCTCAACAACCTGTTTAGCATCGTTATAAGTAAGCATATGCTCTTCCGTTGTCCAAGTATTCCTATACCCCATAGCTTCCTCTATCTTATTGCCTTGTAAGTCATATTTGTTTATTTTAGTAATAGAAAAAGAAGTGTCTTCAGCATATTTCATAGTAACAGTTCTTTGCTTATAGTCATATATTAAAGGCACCTTTATACCCATATGATCTACATATTCAGTAATATATCCCTTTTTATCAAAAAACAAAGTAGAACCTGTGTTTTCTAATAACTTCTTTATTTCGTTCTCGCGACTCTCCGTTTTATCATCAACATAATCCTTATAAATGCGATACTTCAAAGATTTTACTTTCCCACGAAGTCCCATTTCCTCCCAATCACTCTTTTTAATAGGCGTCTGACTGCAAGAAGCCAAACTAAAGAATAGCAACCCTAAAAAAACTATAATTTTTCTCATAAAGATTTCTTTTATATTCCGCGTACAAAAATAGTAATATTTATCAGATTTGCAAAACATCAACAAAAATCACTACCTTTGTCCTTTATTAAAAACAATTCCCTATGAATGACAACCATCCCCCTGTCGAAATCCCCGAAAACTGGGACTTCTACCGCACTTCTTTCGGCGAAACCCCCGTTTCTATTCGGCTGAATTTAGCCTTGGAAGACATCGCTCCTATCGCAGATTTTCCCGTGGTAGTGCGTGCCATTGTGAAAATGCAGCACCCTTACGATAATGGCTTTTCATCTCAAGAAGAGTTCGAAACCCTTGCGGATATCGAGGACGCTCTTTGCGATGCTATCGAGAGTGCAGGAGCTATTGAGGTAGCCATCGTTACCGGAGGAGGCAACCGCGAAATCTATAGCTACAGCAAAGATGCCGAAACCGTTGTAAAAGCTTGCTATAAAGCAATGGAAGCTTTCCCTTCCTATGAGTTTAAATGTCTTTCAGCTAACGACCCTCAGTGGAAAGAATATTGGGATACACTCTACCCCAATGGCGTAGAAATCCACCAAATCCTCAACCGAATAGTGATTGAACAACTAAAAGAAAGTGGTGATACCCTCGAAAAACCCCGTGAAATCGACCACTGGGTGTATTTCGGTGAAGAAAACGAACAAAAAGCCTTTATCGAACAGATAAAAAGCTTAGGTTTTAAAATCCTTTCAGCCAAATACAACGAAGAAAACAACCCCGAAAGCCGCTATGTACTCAATTTCTCTCGCGAAGACCACATCGAGCACATCGAAGAAATCGTATCCGACCTGATTGAACTCTCCCTCCAATTCAATGGTTATTACGACGGCTGGGGATGTAATGTTATTAAATAAAAACCAACTTTTTCGTCATTCGTAACTCGTATTTCGTAATTATTTCATATCTTTGCCCTTATAAACATTAAAATATAAACTATATGAAAAAATTTTTATTGATGGTAGCTGTCGCTTTTTCAGCCGCTACCTACGCACAAACTGAAAAAGGAAACTGGATGGCAGGTTCTGATTTAGGACTTTCTTTCAATTCTGTGAAAACCACCCCTCGATACGATGGTAGAGCAGGTGACGATTTAACAGAAAACACTTTTAAAATCACTCCTAACATCAACTATTTCGTTATCAATAACTTGGCTGTAGGGTTAGGATTAAGTTATGAAAATACTACAGCAAAAGTAAGAAATAACGAAACTAAAAAGAATACTTTTATAATTGCTCCTAATGCTACTTATTTCTTCCCTATTGGCGGAAAATTAGCCCCATTTGTAGGAGCAAAAGTAGGTTTTGCAAGTCAATCTGAAGGAAAAGACGATAGTCAAAAATACAGAGGTTTAACTTTAGGTGCTAAAGGTGGTATCGCCTACTTCGTAAACGAAGGAGCCGCCATTACTGGTTATTTAGGGTACGATTATTATCGCCTTACTCAGAAAAAAGACAACAAATATGAACAGCGTATAGGAAACTTCGGTGTTGGTATCGGTGTTGCTCTATTCTTCTAAGTAAAAACCATAAGGCTGTTCAAAAAGTCTAAAATTCGATTTTACATCACTATACTTTGCCAAAGTTTCCTGCCCATACAGCTCGCAACTTTGGCAAAGTTGATTATTCTGATTATCAATCGCTTTTGCGGTATGTTATGTAGGGGCGTTTTGCAAATGCCCATTATAAACACCCCCCAAAAAAACTTTTCGGACAGTTTTATTAAGTAACGTCAGTCCGATATAATAGAACATTGATTTACAGCTTTGTAACATAATATATTCACAAAATAATTCACCGTCAGGTGAAAATTCGTGAGATAATAAAAAATAAAGACTTTTATACACTCCCAAATTCGTGAAAATTCGTGAAATTCGTGGGAGATTTAAAACATTTTGCTGATTATTTAATAATTACTTACGTCGAACTCACGTTAAGTAGCAAAATATTTTTGCACTTCACAATATTATTCCTACCTTTGCACCGTAGAAAATTTGATACTATAAAAGTACAAGCCTCTTCCATACCGAAGAGGCTTTTTTAAAATATGAACAATCACTGGTTAGAACGTACTGAACTATTAATCAAACAGCAAGGCATCAACACCTTGCAAAAAGCACATATCCTCATTGTAGGCTTAGGAGGCGTTGGCTCTTTTGCCGCCGAATTTATAGCCCGCGCAGGCGTAGGTTCCCTCACCATTGTCGATGGCGATTGCGTTTCTCTATCTAATATTAACCGACAGCTGCCTGCCCTTCAGTCCACCGTAGGCAAAAACAAAACCGATGTAATGGCTGCCCGCCTTTTAGACATCAACCCCCAACTCAACCTTACTGTAATACACGAATTCCTCACCCCCGAACGCGCTACCGAAATCGTAACCCCTCAGTTCGATTATGTGATTGATTGTATCGATAGCATCACCCCCAAGCTCAACCTCATCCTCTCAGCCAAACGCCAACGTGTGCGTTTAGTAAGCTGTATGGGAGCAGGAGGCGCTACCGATGTTTCTCAAATAAAAGTAGCCGACCTGATGAAAACCTATAACTGCCCATTGGCTAAATTTATACGCAAACGCTTGAAAAACGAGCGCATCGATTCAGGTATCAAAGCCGTATTCTCTTCCGAAATCGTTTCCAAAGACACTATGCAGCGCACCGAAGGTCTGGATTATAAAAAATCATTCTACGGCACCATCAGCTTTATGCCCGCCGCTTTTGGCTTACACGCCGCCGCCACCGCCATCAATTATCTATTAAAAAGACCCGCAACCTCCTAACCCCTGAAACCTGCTCCCTGAAACCTGAAACCTAACACCTGAAACCTAACACCTATAACTAATCCCTATCTCTTCATAAAATCTTTCAATTAGAAAACTATTTACAATCTTCAAAAACATCCTACTTTTGCACCCGTAAAACAGAACATAAAAAACAAGATAATATGTCATTTGTAGGAAAACAATTCCCCAATATCGAGGTAAACGCTATGAGCGACCTCGGCGATACTTTCAAAATCAACGTGCTTTCTGAAGCCGTAAACAGCAAAAAGAAAGTACTCCTTTTCTGGTATCCTAAAGATTTTACTTTCGTATGCCCTACCGAGCTCCACGCTTTCCAAGAAGCATTAGCCGAGTTCGAAAAACGCAACGTAAAAGTAATAGGTGCCTCTTGCGACACTGCCGAAGTACACTTCGCGTGGCTCAACACTCCTAAAAACAACGGTGGTATTGAAGGCGTTACTTACCCTATCCTTGCCGATAGCAACCGTAACCTCGCTCGCACTTTAGGTATCCTCGACTCTCGTGAAATTTACGACGAAACTGCTGATGCTTACCTCCTCGAAGGTGACGATGTAACTTTCCGCGCTACTTACCTTATCGACGAAACAGGTAAAGTATTCCACGAAAGTATCAACGATATGCCTTTAGGTCGTAACGTAAAAGAGTACTTGCGCCTTGTAGATGCTTACACTCACGTACAACAACACGGCGAAGTTTGCCCAGCCAACTGGGAAGAAGGTAAAGACGCTATGAATGCTAACCGTAATGGCGTAGCAAGCTATTTAGCTTCTCACTAAAAAAGCTAAAAACTTGATCATTGTAAATATGTATTAACTAAAAAACTCACCACTATTTTTTTATCACTATGACAGAACTTACCCAAGATAATTTGCAAGAAATCATAGCCGCTAATCCCCTTGTATTCGTACAATTCGGCGCAGGATGGTGCGGTAACTGCAAAATCATAAAACCAAAATTCAAAAAGTATGCAGCCGAAACCCCTAACGCTACTTTTGTATATGTAGATGCTGAGGCTTTCCCAGAGTCACGCAAACTCGCCAAAGTGGATAACTTGCCTACATTTGCCGCTTTCAAAAACGGTAATTTGGAAAAACAATTGCAAACTAACAAAGCCGAACTCCTAAAAGAATTTATAGATGAGATTACCGGTAATTAAACATATCGTTCAGTTTATTGAGAACAACGACCAAGATTACGTAACCGAGACCATCGAAACACTCGAAAATCTCATAGAATGCGAACATCTTAAAGATGAGGAGTTAGACGTAATCGGCGAATTGCTCTCCAATTTCTACGGAGCTATCGAAGTAGATGAACTCATCAAACAAGGTACTCCACAAAAAGAAGCCCTCAACACCTTTATGAAGCGTGTAGTAGGCTCTATCGACAAGTAAAATTATTATTATTTCTTTCACTAACTAAAAACGAAAAAGCCGTTCAGAGGGGTCTGAACGGCTTTTTTAATTCTACAATTTACTAACCCTCTCAATTTGCTAACCCTCTCAATTTGCTAACCCTCTCAATTTGCTAACCCTCTCAATTTACTGACCCTTTCAAATTACTAATTATCTAATTACCAATTATTTAATCCCCTAATCCCCACCCTCTTACCTCTTACCTCTTATCTCTTACCTAAAAAAAACTTTTGCATATCTCAAATATTTGTCGTAATCTTGCCCCCGAAATAAACAACGCACAACTAACCATCAAATAGTAATAACCAAATAAATATAGAAGAAATGAAAAAACTTTTTATCATTGCAGCAATGGCTGTAGCGGGAATGACCACCGCCAACGCCCAAGAATTCAAAGTAGGAGCCAAAGCAGGCTTCTTATTGTCTAACCTTTCTGGACCTAAATATTCAGAGACTGTGGCAGGATTTACAGAAACAGTTAAATTCAACAGTGCTTTCAAACCTGGTTTTCACTTTGGAGCTTTTATTGAATACGGCTTCAACGAAAAAATATGGGTAGAAGCTGGAGTGGACTATGCTTTCCAAGGAGCAAAATTAAAATCAGTTGAATCTACAGGAGACCCCAAAGTCAATTTTAAAAGTAGTAGTAAATGGGCTACTCAGCAAATCAACATTCCTCTTTGGTTCAAATATGATATCAGTGGATTCCGTCCTAAAGTAGGAGTAAACTTAGGATTCCTCACAAAAGCAAAAATTGAAGCCGAACTTGAAAACAACACAGACCCTAATGAAAAAGTTAGTTACTCTCTCACCCCTAATAAAAAATTCGACTTTGGTTTAGGATTTGGTGCTGAGTACAACTTACCTATGGGACTCTTCTTTGATGCTACTTTCAATTTAGGACTCACTGAGTTGTCTAATAAAGAATACTCAAAAGATGGTGAAACTTTATTACCTTCTATGAAATTCAAAAACCGTGTCATCCAAATTGGTGTAGGTTACAAATTCTAAAACTAAACCACACAAGTAATGATTACAAAAAGCTGTCTAAACCCTTAGGCAGCTTTTTCTATAACAATCCCCCTCCGAGATTCTCCTAGATCCTCCCAGTTTCTCCAAGATTCTCCGAGCCCCTCCAAGATCCTCCCCCCCTCATCACAACATCACTGTCAATTAACAATTATTTTGTATCTTTGCCCCAAAATCAAATAAACACCCATTCAATATGAAAAAATTTTTAATAGCTTTAGCAGTAGTAATTACTCTCGTCGCTTGCAAAAAAAACGATGATAATAGCAATACCCATAGCGGTAACTTCCTTACAAAAGTTACTGTAAAAACAAATGAGGGTAGTAGGGTAAGCACCTATACCATTGTAAATGGCAAACTAACTGGCAGTACACACCAAGAATATAACGACAAAGGAATTGCCGAAAACGCTCCCGAAATAAACACCTATAGTTACGAAAATGGTCGCATCATAAAATGGGAGAGAACAAGAGATAACAAAAAAGATTTTATTGCTACTTTTGAGTATGACGAGAAAGGAAACCTTATAAAAGATAACTCTGACTTCCTTAATGAACAATATCCCTTGTCTCGTTATGTAAATACTCAATATTTTTATGAAGGTAGCCGCCTTGTAAAAGAAATTGAAAAATTTACGGCAATTAATGGTACTCAAACAGATACCCACTGCAACGAAATTACTTACAGTTACATCAATAATGGTAATACAGTGGTAGAACAGATAAAAAAATACAAATTAGACACTGCTGGTAATATCATTACCAATACCATTAGTAGTGGAAGTACCGCTACCTACACACTTTCAGGAGGTAGTGTAGTGAAAATAGATAATAGTGGTGCTGAATTACAAGAAATTACCTATGACAACAAACACAATCCTTACCTTTCTCACAACATAGCTGTTTTAGAACCCACAAGTGTCTTTGCAAGCTACTCTGATGCTAAAAATAACCCAACCCAAATTATTCTTACTAACAGCAGAGGAAAAACAACTACTCGTTGTGAATATAAGTACAATGCACAGAACTTCCCCATCAGTGTAAAAGCATACGTAAAAGAGAACGATAACTCTGAAAAATTAGTTTCTGAAGCACAATTAGAATATGGGTCATAACATATAAACATTCTATAAATCAAATAAACACTCATTCAATATGAAAAAAATTTTAATAGCTTTAGTAGCCATTACAAGCCTTGTCGCTTGCAAAAGCAAAGACGACAACGATGCTCCTAACCAACTTATAGGCGGTTGGAAATTAGAATCTATCACTGATAATGATCAGCCCAAACCTCTTACTGAATGTGACAAAAATGTGATTATCTATTCAGCTACCGAAACCGAAGAAATATTTTTCAAAGAAGATAGCAATGGTAACTGTGTTTATAACAAGGACACCAGTATCGAAAAACGTCCCTACAGAGTACGTGGTAATATCGTTATTGCTACAAACCCCGCTATCCAACAAGATTACCCAGCAGAGTTTGCTATTGAGGGTAGTAAAGTCACTTTCAAAGTAAAGGTTACAACCCAGTCTCGTAAAACAAATAGAGTTTTAGTATTTCGCAAACTCTCCCCACAAGAACTCACCGAAATAGAAAAATTAAAAAATCTAAAACCTTAGGCAGCTTTTTCTATAACAAACCCCTCCTAAGATTTTCCAAGATTCTCAGAAATTCTCCGAGATTTTCTAAAATTCTAAATACACACAACTCACTAATTATCAACACATAACAATCACTACCACTGTTAAACTTTTGTTAAACCTTCAAATTGTTTTGGTATTTCAAAAAAACGCCGTACCTTTGCAGCGCAATGAGGGTGGTAGCTCATTGTAAAACTTCAAATAATAGTTTTCATAATTTAAAGTTTTGGTTGGTTAATGGAAAAGTCCGATAGCAATATCGGGCTTTTTTCTTTTTATGAACTGTTAATTGATAATTCTTAATTGTTAATTGATAATTATTTTGTATTTTTGCCACCAATATACAATATAAAAGCAAAATGACGCCTATTTATAACCAGTTACTCATCCCTTTCCTCACCGCAATGGTTGTAGCAATTACTATGGGAGGTAGTGGTACTGCCCCTGCTTTCTCTGCTAGCTATGGCGCAAATGTGATTAGGAAGTCTATCATCCCAGGGCTTTTTGGGATTATGGTCTTTGTAGGCGCATTTCTAGCAGGCAAAAAAACAGCCGGCACTATGGGTAGCGGCATATTGCCAGCAGAGTATATGGATTTTACAGTCGTTTCTATCGCTCTGTTTTCCATAGCTGTAACTATGCTCATTTCCAATATATCAGGCATTCCCCAATCCACCAGCCAAGCTGCCGTACTCGCATTAGCAGCCCCAGCGCTCTATTTCAATAAATTAGACACCCATAACCTCTTTGCCGAAATTATCCCCGCTTGGTTTATTCTGCCCATCATTTCCTATTTCCTCAGTTTCTTCGCTGGGAAATATATATACCAACCTATGCGTCGACGCGGACTCACCATCCAGCGCGCTCAAAATGAAAACAAACGCCATATATGGGATATCGTATTAGTAATAATGGCGCTCTACGTATCGTTTGCCATCGGATCTAACAACGTTGCCAATGCCGCCGGACCCCTCTATACAATGACTATCAACGAGCTACACATCCGCGAAAGTGACCATATTGTTATCTTAATGCTCGCCACCTTAGTAGTAGCCCCCTGTTTCGGGATTGGCGCCTCCCTATTTGGTCATAAAATACTCAAAAACACCGGTAAAGAAATTATCCTCTTTGGCAAGTTCGAAGCCGTAATCATCGCCTTTATTTCAGGTAGCCTACTCCTGCTCGCCTCAGTCATAAAAGGTATCCCTACCTCCTTAGTACAAGTAAATGTAGCAGCTATTCTTGGGATAGGCGTCGCCAAAATGGGACACAAAAACATATTTCGCAAAACCCAAGTCAAGCGATTTTTCACAATGTGGATGATTGCCCCTGTTATATCTTTTTTACTCTCCCTACTGTTGATTTTTTTAGCAGATAAAGCCAATTTGCTCCAATAAAATACTTAAAGAATTGTTAAAAAACACGCTAAAACCTTTGTAAGTGAGCAAAATGTAACCAAGTGGAAAAGATATACAAATAATTATAAATCAGCAATATAACAAAGAGCAAAAAATATTTTAATATTAATATAGCGTTAAAATGCTAAAACAAGTATACTATTTTGAAAAAAAGTAGTATCTTGCGCCCGAATTTTTATGCTAACAAGTGTTTTTACTATGAAAAGAAGTTTATTAAGAATCCCTATTTGCATAGCTCTTACAGGCTTATTGCTCACTAGCTGTGGAGGCAAAAAGTCTGATAGAAATGTATCAAGTGCAACAGGATGGAGAATCAACGCTAAAGAAGGCGGATTCCAATACAACACCGATTTCAAAGATCAAGAAACCGGTCCTGGGCTTGTGCTTATCGAAGGTGGTACCTTTACTATGGGGCAAGTGCAAGATAACGTGATGCACGATTGGAACAACACTCCTACTCAGCAACACGTACAATCCTTCTATATGGATGAAACTGAGGTAACCAACAAAATGTATATGGAGTACCTCGATTGGCTCAAACGTGTCTTCCCTCCCGATCAAGAGCAATACCGCAATATATATATAGGTGCTCTCCCTGATACTTTAGTGTGGAGAGGTCCTTTGAGCGCTAACGAAGCTATGGTGAACAACTACTTGCGTCACCCTGCTTATGCCGAGTATCCCGTAGTTGGGGTAAACTGGGTTCAAGCTGTACAATTCAGCTCTTGGCGTACCGACCGCGTGAATGAGGCTATCCTCGAACGCGATGGTTACCTCGCTCGTGATGCCCGTTACCAAGTTGACGCGCAAAGTACTTTCAGTACCGATACTTACCTCAATGCTCCTACCCAAACTTATGGCGGTAAAATCGCTGGCGAAATGGGTGGTAAAAATACCAATAAAGAAGGTGAACCTAGCTACGCTAAACAAACTAGCGGAGTATTGTTGCCTGAGTATCGCCTACCTACCGAAGTAGAATGGGAATACGCCGCTAAATCACTCAACGGTATCCGCGAGTACAACTCTTTGCAAGGAAGAAAAAAATACCCTTGGGATAGCCAATACACTCGCTCTACTAAACGTAGCACTCGTGGTGAACTCTTGGCTAACTTCAAACAAGGTAAAGGTGACTACGGCGGATTAGCTGGTTGGTCAGATGACAAAGGTGATATCACCGTTGCTGTAAAAACTTACCCACCTAACGACTTCGGTTTGTATGATATGGCTGGTAACGTTGCCGAATGGGTAGCCGACGTATATCGTCCTATCATAGACGATGAAAAATCCGACTTCAACTACTATCGTGGTAACGTGTATATGAAACACGCTATCGGCGAAGATGGCAAACAAATCGTAGTAACTCCTGAATCAGTGAAATACGATAGCTTGCCTAACAGAAGAGTAATCGCTCGCAACCTCCCTGGTAGCTTGGCTACTGTGCCAATCGATTCTAACGAAACTTACTTGCGTTATAACTTTACTCACGCCGATAACCGCAGTTACAACGATGGTGAAAAATCATCTACTCGTAACTTCCGTAACCAAAATGAACTCCTAGCTCCAGGCGCCGAGTATACAAACTCTATGTACAACGCCCCTCGTTTTAAAAAACCAGGTACAGAGCTTAATGGTAAAGATTACGACACTTCTAACGACCGTACCTCACTCATCGACGACGAAGTACGCGTATTCAAAGGAGGTTCTTGGAGAGACCGCGCTTACTGGATTGACCCAGCACAACGCCGTTACCTCCCTCAATACATCGCTACCGATTACATCGGATTCCGTAATGCAATGAGCCGTGTAGGTTCTAAATCTAAAAAGGATCACCGTACTCCTAAAGGATAAATTTTTAAAACTAATATAGAAAAGGTGCTGTAAATAGTAATGTTTGCAGCACTTTTTCTATTATACCTTTCTATATAATATCTACAAAGTCATATTGCTGTTACTACACTTTGCTAAAATTTTCTACCGCTGTAGCAGCACTAATAAAAAACTTTTGTACTTTTGCATCACAACTGTTAATTATCAATTGTCAATTATTTATTGATGAAAAATCTTTACCAAAAATTCCTCGCCTCTACAGGCGTCTCTACCGATACCCGCAATATTGCCAAAGGTAGTATTTATTTCGCACTGAAAGGTGCTTCGTTCAACGGAAATACCTTTGCTGCCGAAGCCCTCGAAAAAGGAGCTCAATATGCCGTAATTGATGAGGTTGCTTATCAAACCTCCGATAAAATGATCTTGGTTAGCGATGTACTCACTACCCTGCAAGAACTCGCTACCTATCATCGCAACACACTCAAAACTCTGGTGATAGGCATCACTGGTAGCAATGGCAAAACCACTACCAAAGAACTCATCAAATCTGTTTTATCACAGCAACTGAATGTAGTAGCCACTCAAGGCAACCTCAACAACAATATAGGGGTGCCACTCACTCTGCTCTCTATCAAACCCGAAACCGATATCGCTATTGTAGAAATGGGCGCCAATCACCCTGGCGAAATTGCTTTCCTCTGTAATATCGCCCAACCCGATTACGGCTATATCACCAGCATAGGCAAAGCGCATTTAGAGGGATTTGGCTCATTCGAGGGCGTTATACAAACCAAAGGCGAACTCTACGACTACCTCAAAGCGCACCAAAAAACCATCATCGCTAATGCCGATAACCCTATTACCGAAGCCCTCTTAGCCGATTACGACAACGACTATAGTTTTGGGGTAGGTAAAGGGGTGAATGTAGCCGTACAATGCGTGGGTACTCAACCCGTAACCATACAATTTGAAGATGCCTCAACACAAACTACCGAAGAAGGGGAAAGAGTTCTAATAGAAGGCTTTACCGATGCTCCTACCGTAGCAACTTCACATTTAGTAGGTAGCTACAATTTCACCAATATAGCCGCTGCAGTAGCTTTTGGCAAATTTTTTAAACTCTCTAACGAAGCTATAAAAAGAGGTATTGAAGCCTATATCCCACAGAACAACCGCAGTCAGTTGATGCAATGGGGCAGCAATACCGTATTGCTCGATGCTTATAATGCTAACCCCAGCAGTATGGCTGCTGCTATCGACAATTTGCTTACAATGAGTGACGAGAAGAAGAAAGTACTCATTTTAGGGGATATGTTTGAATTAGGAAACTACGCTGCAGAAGAACATCAGCGTATAGTGGATAAACTAAAAAATTATGAGTGGGAAGGTGTATATTTGGTAGGGAGCAACTTTGCCAAAACCCAAAGCCCTTATCCGCAATACGAAACTTTCGAGGCTTTTAAAGAGGTCTTCCCTACCCTATCGTTCAACAATTGTCTACTCCTTATCAAAGGCTCACGCGGTATGGCGCTAGAACGTTTAATTCAGGTAAAATAGGTAACAAGTTATAACACTTTGTCAAAGTCTATAATAAAAACCTCCCCGTGCAGTTCAAATTGCACGGGGAGGTTTTTTGTATCGCATTATTTATTATTCACTTTTCGCTCTTCACTATTTACTTTTTTTTCTTCACTTGGAAAAGCGTGTGGCTGTTGCCGCTGCCTAAGTTATCATAGATAGCACTTACTTCCAATCCAGCGCGCTCCACACAGCGTATCATATCACCTGAGTAGTACATTTTGCTGTTGCCGTTTGCCATAGCGGTAAAGTAAACGCTTATTTGGGTGAGGCAATATGCGCCTGTTTCGTGTTGTTGTCTATCCCAGTAGGCTTCGAGTATGTAAAGCGAGGTATGCTCGTCCATTGCTGCAGCAGCACGCGTGAGAATGCTCGTTACTTCATCTTCAGAAAAACAATCTAAAAACTGACTCATCCATATTGCATCAAATCCTTTAGGGAAAGGCACCGAGGCGTCTAAGAGGTTCGCAGGATGTCCCGCAATGCGTTCAGCACCTGCTTTGCCAGCGGTATTGGCTTTCATCAACCCTAATTGTTGTGGCAAATCCATAATGGTTACTTGCACATCGGGGTTGTACTCCACAGTTCTCAAGGCAAATCTACCGGTATTGCCGCCCACATCGAGCAGGGTTTTCACGGGTTGTTTGAAAACGATGTTCAAAGCATCGTCAAACGAATAATCAGAATAATAATGATCGAAGGCGAACCATTTTTCTTGGGCTTTAGGGGGCAGTTGTGAAAGTCCCTCGTAGATAGTAGGCCAAGAGCCAAATACTTTTAATCCTGAAGGTTTGCCCTCGGTAAGAGCCTCTTCGAGGTGGAATAAGCCTTCGTAGCACACCTCTTGTATAAACTCCATATTCACGCGTGTTGTTTTGTCGCGTAACAAAAACCAACCTGCTTTGGTGATAGAAAATCGGTCGTCGTTACTCACAATTACGGTACCTATAGAGAGCGATGCCTCCAAAAGTATTTTCACTGCGTAGTCGCTCAGTTTTGTTTGAGCGGCAACTTCCGCCATTGTAAGACCTTTAGGGGCGTTGCATAACGCTTCTAAAACGCCAAATTTTACCATTAGTTGGGAGATTTGAAAAACAACAGGTCCAAAAGCGATTTCTTGAGCCAAACGCTGAGCCTCAAGGGCTGTTTTCTGTTCTTTAGTGTATTGTTTCTCTAATGCAGGAGTTAAATTCATAAAAGGGTAATGTTTTATTCAGAATTAAGTGGCAAAGATATAAAATAATTACGAATGACGAAGTACGAATGACGAAATATATAATAATGACGAATGACGAATGACGAGAGACGAGGGACGGGAATAAATGATTAAAAGGTTTTTATTTTAAAAAGTTTTAAATTTACTTGTGTTTATAAAAAACTATATTTATATTTGCGGCGTAATTAACAATCATTTATCAAACTCAAAGTATGAAACGAATACTATTTTTAGTAATGGTACTTCTTCCTCTTGCCATTACTCACGCACAAAGTATCTACAAAGGTACTTTAGTAAGCGAAAAAGGAGAACCTATCTTTGGTGCCAATGTTATCCAACTCACTCTCCCCGATTCCACTATGGTGAAAGGAGCTATTAGCGATGACAAAGGTCATTTTGAACTGCCCGACAACGCCCAAGGCAAGTCTTCAGTGATTAAAATTACCCATTTGGAGTACAAAGAAAAAGTTCTTACCCCTTCTTTGGGCGATTTAGGAACCATTTCCCTACAAAAATCAGTAAATGAACTCGGTGAAGTAGTGGTTTCGGCGCATCGTCCTGTGATGAAACAACAAGGCACTGTAATTACTGCCGATGTAGCGGCTTCTTCATTAAAAAACATCCCTAAAGTAGACCTTTTGCTCTATTTCTTACCTGGGGTATCAATGTCGTATACCTCTTATGGCGTAGAAGTATTTGGCAAAGGAAAACCTTTGTTCTATATCAACAACAAGCGAGTGCGCGATATGAACGATGTATATCGCCTTTCCCCCAAGGAAATAGACCGCATTAGCTTGGAAACGCAACCAGGTGCTGAATACGACAACAGTGTGGGGGCGGTGATTCACATTTTTCTCAAAAAGAAACAAGGCGACGGGCTCAGTGGCGGTGTGAGTGTGGAAAGTCAGTTTAAAAAAGGACAAGAAGGCTTTGTGGATGCTCACTTAAACTACCGCTCAGGCAACACTGATGTTTTCTTCTCAACACACGCCAATGTCAATCATAATTTCAAACGCGAAAACAGTCAGGAATTGAATGTGCATACCCAAGCCAACAATTGGCAAGTGCGCACCAATGAAATAGTGAAAGATAACACCCGTCGTTTCTATGCTAAAACAGGTTTCTCTCACGAAATCAACGATAAACATTCATTGGGGGCAAGTGTGTGGATGACTACAAGTCCGCTATCGGGGCATAATATCACCGAGCAAAACACCTCTACTTACCGCAATGGAACGCTTAGCCAACAAGGATTGAACACTTTCGACCGCCTCAACAAGGATACACGCCTCAATGCCAATGTGTATTACGATGGCAAACTCTCCGATAAACTCAAGTTGCAAACCGATGTGTTCTATAGGGGCGCATTCTCTAATTATCGTTCTGATATTATAGAGCGCAACCTCACCACACCTTCTCTGCGCAATATCAACACCCATTCCGACGCGCAATCGCACTTGTGGACGATGAAAACTAATCTCACGCAGCGAGTAGGTAAAGGCTTGTTAGGTTATGGTGTGGAAGCGAGTACCCTCTCTCGTTATGACAATTATGAAGACAATATCAGTACTCCTACCGATATCGACAATAAGGAAACACAATCGGCTGCTTTTGCGAGTTATTCGTTCCCTTGGCTTAAAGCCAAATGGAAAATAGGCGCACGCTATGAATATACTGATTTTGGTTATTTTGAAAACGATGTGAAGAGCAATGTTAAAAGCCGTAGTTACAAGCACTTGCTCCCTAATATTTCGGTAGCGTTTCCTTGGCATAAAACCGAATGGTCATTTAGCTATGCCAAAAAAATCACTCGCCCTGCCTTTTATGAACTTTCCGACCGTTTTACGTATGAAACTCCTTTTCTCTACAATCGCGGTAATACCGATTTGCAACCACGCCTAAGTGATGATTTTTCACTCTTGCTTACTTATCAAATCGTCTCTCTATCAGTAGATTATTCATTGGTACACAATGGTTTTTTTGAAGATTACCAATTGTCGCGTACCCTGCCTAATGTAGTAGAGCGCTACATTCACAATTTTGGTGACTACCAAAGATTGAGATTAGAACTTTCGGCTTATTACCAAATAGGGCGTTGGGTGCCCAAACTCAATTTGATGTACGGCAAACAGTTTGCTAATGGCGTTTTTGAGAACAACCAAGCTGATTTTGGCGCTAATTTGATGAACCAATTTAGCCTAAGTGATAATGCCAATCTCTTTTTGATGATGGTATATCGCAGTAAAGGAAGTAAGGATACTGCTTATGGTTATAAACCTCAAGGAATGGTAACTTTGATGTTTTCACATTCTTTCCTCAACAAATCATTGGAAGTATATGGAGGTGTAATGGATGCTTTCAACCAAATGGGAACTTATGACAGATTTCAAAATCCTTATGTTACTAATGATAAGCATTTTGATAACAATATACGTTCATTTCGCATTGGGTTAGAGTACAATTTCAATGCTACTCAAAGCAAATACAAGGGTCAACAAGCGGACGGTGACCAAAAAAACAGAATGTAAGTTGTGTGTGGGCGTTTGCAAAAGGTACGAGCCGCACGGGCTTTTGCCCGTGCGGCTCGCACTATTTTTATTTCTGAAATTCCCCTACCATTATGCGCCCACCACTTTCTGGTGAATTTCCTCGAAAGAAAATGCCCTCAGTTACCAAAAATTCATCTTTATAAAAGCCAAAAGTACTTTGTAAGATAGAAAAACCTTTTACGTGATGTGTTTTCCAAGTTTTGCCATAATCATAAGAAAAACGAATTTCGGGGGAGGTACCTAAGGCAGAATAGTCGCAAATAAAATTGTTGTATCTGTAATGTTTTCGCCTATTGTCCTTATTGATAACATACAACAACTCTTCATCTAAATTATAAATCTTTTCTTCATACTTTTCCTCATCATCTTCATTCTTTACTTGCTGTAATGTTAACGGACTATCAGCCTCATCTATAGGTAAAAAGTAATCATATTTATTTTTGAGTTTCTTGTATAACTTTTCTTGTTGAGAGATGACATTGTAAATATACAAATCATTGTTTTTCATATAAATCAAATCTCCATTCTGATTGATAGGGTAAGTAGGTATATTTTTAATTGCTTTGGGTATTTCATACATTTTGCTTCGGTTTGATATATCCATTACATATTCATTTTCTTTGTTGCTATACATAATATATCTGCCATCAAAAATACCATACCATATACTCAAATCATTATCACACTCATCTATTTTTTCCACTTTAAGTGTTTTATTATTAAATAGATAAATAAAATGAAGCTCTCCCGAAGTCTCTATAATGCAGTAGTTCTCAGTTTTGTAAAAACTATCAAAATAATTTCCTTCTAAGGGGATTTCCTTATAGGTTTTACCTTTGTCGGTAGAGACAAAAAGCACCGCTTGTTTTTCTAAAATTTCAGGATCAAAAGCTCGCAAATCTTTTTCTGCTCCCAATAAAATAGTGTGGCTGTTGATTACTGCAATGCCATTTATCTCAATAGCTGCCCCTGCATTAAAATAACCTTCATATACTTTTTGCTTGTATAAATCCATAAAGTTGTATTGGGCAGTCCATTTCATATTGTCGTCTTTGGGGGTGAACATAGAACAAGAGGTTAGGAATATTGCTAAGAGTAAAAATAATAATGGTCTTATTACAAATTTCTGCGACATATTTTTAATCTAAGGGTGTGGGGGTTATGATATTTCTATCAGAAAGTTTATAGTATTCTAATGTCTTAGGCTCTAAAAAAGTTTGTTTACCATTATCGCCTATCAATTGAAAGGTGAGGTAGGTATTGTTGCGATTTACGCGAATATCTAAGTGAGCCGTTACTTTATTGGCTTCTTTTCCAAAGACTTCTTGATAAGCTGTTAGTACTGCTTCCCAATCAAACCAAACTTTTGCTAAATATTTTTGTCCGCTTTCAGCTTTGTAAGAGATAACTAATTCTTTAAACAAGGGACGTTTTTGAATAGGTTCTTCTAAATAAAAGAGATCTTCTTTATCTTTATAAAAAGAAAAGTCAGTATATAAGGTAGTGCCTGCTTCTCCATTCCAATATCTTACCCTAACATCACCTATTTTTCCATTGGGAATTTCATAGACAGGGAACCATTGGTATTGATGGTCTCTATAGCTATCCCATAAGCCAAAGGGGATAGGCTTGTTTTTATTGGCTTCGCGTACTGCTTTAGGAATTGTTAAGTCACTATTTAAAACCTCTTCTCTATCCTCCTTGCTAAATATGAGTCTTTGGTGACTATCTAACCCAGGAGGCTCTTTCAAATCTATTTTCTCGGCTTGGTATCTTCCTATTTCAGTATTTTTTTTATAACCTCTACCTACCCATAGCACTACTACACCCCCAGGGGCTATACCTACCACTACTGTATCATAGGTTGTATGCCTTACTTCCCCATTAGGGACTCTTTCTTTATAGCCTTCTCTAAAGAGTTTTTCTATTTTTTCGTAATCAATAGCAGTCTTGAGCCTATAGAAGCAATCTTCTTTATAGGATAGCCATACCATATCTACGCTTTTAGGTAGTTTGTCCATTGAAGTGCTTTCATAACCAAAAGCATTTCCCCAATCGGGTTCTTCTTTTTCAGTGTACAACTCTCTTACAATAGGAGTTCCTCCTACCATAGCAGCGTAGAATCGTATCGGATAGCCTATAGGAGTATTTACTGCTATGCCCCAATCGTATTCTTGTTCGGCATTAGCTTTATTCTTGTCTTGTTTTGCTTTATACCCCCAACAGCCCGTAAGCCATAAGGCTAAGAGTATAAGCGTGATGATTATAATGGTTTTTATCATAAGAATAGGTTTTTATTTAGGGTGTCCGATAGCAATTACTCCCATACGTTTTTTGTATAATGTTGCCAATAGAAAAATATAGCCATCTTCTGCATAAGCAAATTTAGGGAAAGCAGGCAAATAGAAATCTGTAAGTTCTTCAACTGTCCAAGTTTTTCCCCTGTCATAACTAAAACGATAATAGGACACAAAAACATTTTCAGGGTCATACATATATTCATACATCATATTCCCATAGACCACTCCCCAACCATTTTCGAAAGGAACCTTTTCTTCGGTATTCAAATAATATAGAAACCCTTTTGCTCCTTGACTCCCTCTCTTGTAACAAACTACAAAAGGCTCTTTACTTTTTTCATCAATATTAATGTAGGAATAACCTTCTATATCAGTAGAAGTTGGTATCTTTTTTACTACTTGAAAAGAGTCTTCTTTTGTTAAATTAAAAGATTTCAAAAAACCGTTATCAGTCATATAGTATATTTCATTTTCTGACTTAAACCAACCATTAGCTAAAGGATCATATTCTGTTTTTATTAATCCTTTTGCTGTATGCCAAGAGATACCTCTATCAGAAGTGTATTTGTATTGCGAGGTTTCATTTGTTCTATCATAAAATCTAGCAATCCCTATTTTTTCAGTATAGAAATAAATTTTATCTATCTCTGTATTTTTAAAGAAGGCTATCTTTTCCCAAGTTTCTCCAAAGTCTTTAGACTGATAGATAGTAGTATTTATAATAGGTTTATTGTTTTCAAATACTTTATTTTGTAGGACGATATATAATGTTTCTTTCACAAAACCCCCTTCCGTTATAGTCCCTTCCCCTAAAGATGTTTTAGTGAAAGTAGTACCAGAATCCATACTTCTGTAAATAACAGAACTAGGATTCACTATCCCCTCAATGCTATTACTATTGTCTCCTAACAAGAAAAATATATCTTTATTATAGGGGAGGATTTGCTTGAAATTGTAATTGTCAATAGGGTCAGGAAGTTGATCCTTATCCTTATCACTTCCTAATTCAATATCGTAAAAGTTTACAAATTTCCATTCCATTTGCGATTTTGATTTCGTATTGTCCTCTTTGGGGGTGAACATAGAACAAGAGGTTAGGAATATGGCTGAAAATAGCATCCCTATTTTTGGTAAGTATGTTTTCATTTTTCTATCTACTTATTAGTTATCAAAAGGTGGTGCATATTCTTGATTGGCTTTTCTTATTCTTATTGATTTTGGTTCTATAGAAGCCTCTTTCCCATTATCTCCCACTAAACGAACTGTAAGATAAGTATTGTCGCGATTTATCCGAATATCCAAATGCGCTTTTACTTCATCAGAATGTTTTTCAAACACTTTTTTATAGGCTTCTAAAGTACTTTCCCAATCAAACTGAAGTACTCCCCCATATTTTATACCATCTTCAGCCTTATAAGTAAAACGTATTTCCTTATACAAAGGAAGTTTTCTTATATTGTGGCACAACTCTTGGGGAGCAAAAACATTTTTATGTTCTTCTAAAGTTATAAAGTCTGTGAAAAAAAAGAATGATCCCTCTCCATTCCAATATTGATAATGCACATCTCCCATTTTTCCATTAGGAATTTCAAAAGTAGGATACCATTGGTACTGATTGTCCCGATAGCTATCCCATAAACCAAAGGGAATGGGTTTATCTTTGTTTGCTTCACGAAAATCCTCAGGAATGATGGTGTTATTAGTTAATAATCTTTTAGCATACTCTTTGTCAAATATAAGTCTTTGGTGATTGTCTAATCCTTCAGGTTCTCTAAGTTCTATTTTCTCAGCTTGATATCTTCCTATTTCTGTAAGAGGCAAATAACCAGACCCCACCCATAACACTACTACGCCACCGGGGGCAATCCCCACTACTATAGTATCATAGGTTTTATGTCTTACTTCTCCATTAGGTACTCTTTGATTAAAACCTTCTCTAAAAAGCTTTTCTATTTTTTCGTAATCAATAGCGGTTTTGAGCCTATAAAAACAATCTTCTTTATACGACAGCCATACCATATCTACACTTTTAGGTAACTCGTCCATTGAATGACTTTCATAACCAAAAGCATTTCCCCAATCGGGTTCTCTTAATTTGGAGTAAAGCTCACCTGTTATAGACATTCCTCCTACTCTTCCTCCATAAAACCGTATAGGATAACCTATGGGGGCATTCACCGCTACGCCCCAATTGTATTTAGGCTCGACATTAGCTTTATTATTCTTGTCTTGTTTTGCTTTATACCCCCAACAGCCCGTAAGCCATAAGGCTAAGAGTATAAGCGTGATGATTATAATGGTTTTTATCATAAGAATAGGTTTTTCTGCAAATATAGAACTAAAAAGCAAAAAATCAATACTTTTTATTCTTCTTCTCTTCTATAATTTAAACAATCACAAGGAAAATTTTTAATTTTAAGACTATCTTCTAAAATACATTTTTTTAAGTTAATTACATATTCCCCTTTTTGAAAATGAACTCTTTTAATCCCCATAATAAGATGATATGGTATAGGCTCTATGTAAATTTTCATAGTATCTTTTTTATAAATCAAAGTATTTTGTCCTTGCGATAATCCATTATTTTCTCTTCCCTTTTTATCAGAGAAGTATTTTATACCATTTTCAAATCTTTGTAGATAAATCTCTTTGTTTTCTCTATAGAACTTATCCACACTCAAACCTTCCCAAAGAGGCTGAGCATTCATATAATTATAACTGCATAAACATAGGAAAACGGCAGATAATAATCTCATAAATAATATGTACAATACGCGTTTTTTCATTTCGCTAAATAAATGATACACATTTTCGGACAAATGTATAAAAAAACACTGAAACTTCCTAATTTTGTTAATTCATAAAATATTCGTACATTTGCGCTTACAAACATTATAAACAATAAAAATCCAATCAATGGCAAAAAACGATAAAGAACTTTCGCTTCAAGATCAGAAAAAAGAAGCCCTTAAGCTCACACTTGCTAAGTTAGACAAGACTTATGGCAAGGGCATTGTGCGCGCTTTGGGCGACAACCCTATAGAAGATGTAGAGGTCTACTCATCGGGCTCTATCGCCTTAGATGCTGCTTTGGGAGTAGGCGGTTACCCTAAAGGTCGCGTGATTGAAATCTACGGACCTGAATCGTCTGGTAAAACAACGCTTACCCTTCACGCTATCGCCGAAGTACAAAAAGCAGGCGGTACAGCGGCTTTCATCGATGCTGAACACGCTTTCGACCCTGTATACGCTAAAAACGTAGGGGTAAATACTGAAGATTTGCTCGTTTCTCAACCCGATAGTGGTGAACAAGCCCTTGAAGTAGCCGATGCTCTTATCCGCTCTAACGCTGTAGACCTTGTAATCATCGACTCGGTAGCGGCGCTTACTCCTAAAACCGAAATCGACGGTGATATGGGCGACTCTAAAATGGGGGTTCACGCCCGCCTAATGTCGCAAGCACTCCGCAAAATTACGGGTAGCATTAGCAAGGCTAAATGTATAGTGATTTTCATCAACCAATTGCGCGACAAATTAGGTGGAGGAATGTATGGCGGTCCTACCGAAACTACTACAGGGGGTAATGCTTTGAAATTCTACTCATCGGTACGTCTTGAAATCCGCAAAGATGGAGGCGCACAAGGTAGTGCGGCTATCAAAGACGGCGATGGCAATATCATAGGAAATAAAACCAAAGTGAAGGTAGTGAAAAACAAAGTAGCTCCTCCGTTTAAAATGGCTTATTTCGACATTATGTTTGGCGAAGGTATCTCTAAAGTAAGTGAATTGTTAGAAATGGGTGTTGCTGCCGAAATTATAGGCAAAAGTGGTGCTTGGTTTAGCTACGGTGATAGCAAACTCGCTCAAGGACGCGATGCTACCCTTAGCCTCTTGCGCGACAATCCTGAATTAGTAGAGGAAATAGAAGCCCAAGTAAGACAATGGCTGAAAGATGGAGGCGACCCATTTGCTAAACCTAAAAAAGGTAAAAAAGGTGCTTTAGCCAAAAGTAAAAAAGATGACGCCGAGGATATAGACGAAGAAGATTTCGACGATGATGATCTCTTAGAAGAAGATGATGAATAGTTATAAAAAAAACTCAGGGTATTGCCCTGAGTTTTTTTTGTTTATTTAAGTTTCTCGTTGTTGTGATGTCTATCGTGATCACGCTCGGTTTTGCGGAGCATTTTCTTATCAAAAGCCTCTTGCAAATCAATGCCTGTTTGGTTAGCCAAACAGAGTACTACAAACACAACATCGGCGAGTTCTTCACCTAAATCTTTCTGTTTGTCGCTCTCCTTCTCCGATTGTTCGCCATAACGACGAGCGATGATACGGGCTACTTCACCTACTTCTTCGGTGAGTTGAGCCATATTGGTAAGCTCGTTGAAATATCTTACTCCGTGTTCTTTAATCCAATTATCTACTTCTAATTGTGCATTTTTGATGTTCATCTTTTTGTTGTTTTGGAATGTAAATTAGAAAAGCACTGCTCTTGGGAGGGCAATGCTTTTCTAAAATTGTTGTAAAAATACTCTAACTGTGAATTTAAAATTAGTTCGTCCACATATCCTGCTCTCTGTCGCGAATCTTTTCTTTGATTTTATCAGCTTCTAAGAGTTGTAAGAGAGCATTATCGGGTATATAATCCTTGATTTTTCTATCGCCATAGACGTTAGCTTCTTTATAGATTACCGAGCTAAACATACGGGCGTTAAGCAAGTGGTCGAATGACATTGGGCGAGCGTCATTCTTGCGGTTGAAGGTTTTAGCTTCGTGCAGAATGTCACGCACTTGCGGATAGAATACCCAGAACAAAGGTACTAATGCCGACATTGTAGAGTCATCAGAATCGATAAAGTTTACATCGGGAGCTACAGGAGCTAAAGCGAGCAAACGATATTTGAGTTCTCCTTGACGTTTGTCGAAATACCAAATACCTCTGATATGATACTGAGCGATATCGGCAGATTCTAAGTTTCTACGAGTGATGTACTCATCAGGGAGGGCTTCACCAGCGTTGAGCAAGTTGTAACCTTCGTCTAGAGTATCGATTTTAGAAAGAGAAGCCTCGATAGTTTCAGTACTTTTAGTTTGAGTGAAATAAGAATCTACGTATAAATCCTTGATTTTACCATTTTTGATATTTTTCAATAGTACATCGTACAAAGAACGGCGGTAAGCATCTACATCCAAAGTATCAGTAGGGAAAAGGAGGGGGAAGTTCGCGCGTTCGTTAAGGTCGATTACTTCCCAAACTTCTACTGACCAAAGGATATCACGATCGTCTACATACCCATAAGGTAGCGGCTTATCGTTATCCGCTTGTATTTGAGCTTCAGTTTTAACCCCTATTTCAGTAGCTACTTTAGCATTAAGTATATTTATCTGTGCTGAGGAAAGCTGAAATCCAAATACTAGCATCAACAGTACTATAATCTTCTTCAGTTGTAACATAAAAATTTTCTTAGTTTGTTATTTCAATAATGATAGGTGATACAGGAGGCAATTTCAAGCTTGAGTTACCTACGATACTAGCTTTGATATCAAATACTTGTATCTTATCACCACGTTTAGCTCTTGCTACAGCTGCGCGAGCTTGTTCATTAAATTTACCACCTTTTACGATGATACTTGGTTGTCCAGGGATGAATACTTTGAACTCGTTTACTTGAAGTTTCAAATCGAAATCGAAGTCTTCGAGTACAGCCACTACAGGTAATACACCAACGTTTTGTTTAGGCAATTTAGCGTCTCCTATCATACCACCCATACTACCAGAGGCACGTGGGATGTTTTTAATACGGAACAATTTAGAAGAGCTAAAGCGTTGACCATCGATTTCACCACTTACAGTAATGGTTACATCTTTACCTTGACCAGGACGCATTACCCAAGCACTACCAGATCTTGAAAGACCAGCTCCTGAAGCCAGAATTTTGTTGTTAGGCACACCAGGCATAGAGATAGTGATAGGGTTATCAACACCGCGGTATACTACGTTCATCTTATCGGCAGAGATAACAGCAGAGTTAGGTTTAGGGATGGTAGAGAATGATTGAGCTACAGGTACTGCTATACGCTCACCATCTTGATCGAAGTAGAGGTTACCAGTAATTTTGTGTTCACCGGCATTACCTGCACCTACGTTCAATTTCACACGACCATCTTCGATAGTATAATCACTTGGTCCTAATTTTCTACCGTCTAAAGAGAGCTCTACAGAGTTTGGGCGAGTAGAAGCGTCTTTTCTACCTAATACGATAGATCCGTCGAATTTCTCACCTTGGTAGTAAGCACCTTTACCTTGCTCAAGCAAAGTAGTATACTTAGTCATTGATACTTGATCTTTCAATTGACCTTCCAACGCTTTAGAAACGAACTCTTGTTGTACTGATAAGATATCAGATTGCATCATAGAGAATTTTGCTAAAGTAGCGATGTAAGGGAAACCTTCGAAGTTGAAGTTCAACCATTGTACAGTGTTACCATCTCTATCTTTTACTGCATCGGTATTAAAGTTATCTTTAACTTTTCTTGCGATTTCAGCATAAGCTGGGTTATCACCTAACACTTTTAATAGGGCTTCGCGATAGTTTTTGATGTTCTCTACGAATTTTTTACCTTCGGTAGCACCTTCAGCAAAGAATAAATGGTCAGTATAATCAGATTTATCCATCGCTTGGTAATCTTTTTCGTTTACCTTTTTATCGCTTTGTCCGATTGCTTTTTCAAGACCATCTTTGAGACCTTGTATGTAGTTGTACAAATCATCGGAAATGGTTTTAATTTGTTTAGATTGCTCGTTGATTTGAGCAAACTGAGCGGGACTTTCACTTGCTTTGAGCGCTAACTGGTCCATCGCTGAGCTAATTCCCTGAGTATCGCGTCTATTAGATACTTCAAATTTTTGATTTACTAACCCGAACGCATCTAGTACTTGTTTCCCCATATTGAGAGCAATCATTGCGAGGAACACAAGATACATCAGGTTAATCATCTTCTGTCTAGGACTTAATTTTCCACCTGCCATAAGCTATTTTTTTAATAAGTTAATAAATAATTACTCTTATCTTGCACCGCTCATTGCAGATAACATTCCTCCATAGATTGTGTTCAAAGATTTTAGATTATCTTTGAAAGAAAGCATCTGACGATTCAAAGAATCAAGATTTTCGGCAATTCCTGCTTGTGCAGATACTTGTCTTTCGGTTCTTTCTAATTGTAATTTGTAAAGGCTATTGAGAGATTCTAAGTTAGAAGCAGCTTCAGAAAGTTCTTCTCCGTATTTGTGAGTAGCCACCATAGTGTTAGCTACAGGAGCGATTTCTTTACTTGCTTCGGCGAAGTTTTCGATAGATCTACCCAAAGAACGCATTAAGTTAGCATCGATCTTAGCTTCGGCTAAGATGTTGTCTAATTTTTCAGACAAAGACTCTCTGATGAGTTTGTCGTCTTGGCTTTGTTGAGCCATAACACCTTGGCGAGCTACAGGAGCGCCACCTTTAAGTTCTGGATAAACCAAAGACCAGTCCAAATCTTCTTCTTGAGGCTCAAAAGCCGACATAAAGAAGATAACAGCTTCAGTACCCATACCTACTGCTAAAAGGAAACTACCGCTCATACCTAAGATATCTACGTGCAAAATCTTAGCCAAGGCACCAACGATTACGATTGAGGCACCAATACCATAAGCGTATTGAAAAATTGTTTTTGTTACTTTACTTCCTGCCATAATACTTTAATTATTAAATAAATGTTGTTAAATTAGTTTGATTTGTTTTACTTTTTTTATTTGATTATTATCTATAACCTCTTGCGGATTTAGCTTGTTGTTTTTCGCTAACCCCCATAAAGTCTTGAACGGTACGGAATCCGATGTAGCTACGAGCAGAATCTTGATATTCGTAATCACGAGTGTTTACTTGTAGCATAAAGGCAACGTCTTTCCAAGAACCACCGCGTATTACTTTACGACGGTTGCTATCGTCTAGTACGTTAGGGTTCATAGATGACATATACTCGTAAGAGTTAGGGTCGTAAGAGGTGTTAGTCCATTCGGATACGTTACCAGCCATATTATATAGGTTATATCCGTTAGGTTCATAAGATTTAGCTTCTACGGTGTAGAGAGCGTTATCGGAAGCGTAGTCGCCTCGCATAGGTTTAAAGTTCGCAAGGAAGCAAGCTTTATCGTCATAAGTATACGGACCACCCCAAGGATAGGTTGCGCCAGATAGACCACCGCGAGCTGCGTATTCCCATTCAGATTCGATAGGAAGACGGAAAGCGTTTACGGTGTAATCACCTTTAGATTTTTGGTAAGAGTTTTTGTTCAAGGTACGCCATTCGCAGAATGCTTTAGCTTGAATCCAGCTTACCCCTACTACAGGATAGTCGCTATAAGCCTCGTGCCAGAAGTAGTCGTTGTGCATAGGCTCATTATAAGAATAGTTGAAGTCGCGAATCCAAACAGTAGTATCTGGATATACTTTCACGATTTCTTCTTTGATGAAGTCTTTACGGTTACCTCTCTTACGAGCGGCTTTGTCCATATCGAGCCATTGATATTTGAACTCGAATTTTTGAACATCCATAATGCGTTTGCCGTTGTAAGCTTCTTCTTCTGGCAAATACATTTTGTCCATTACCTCAGAGTAATACTCATCTGGGAATTTGTTCACATCCCAAATAAGTGCTACCTTTTTGTTCAGTTTTCTCGCCTTGTCATCACCGTAAGTGTTTTGTAGATACTGCTGCCAAGCGTTCATTTTTTCGGTATTGGCGTCCAAATAGGCGTATTCACCTATTCCGCCACCTCCTTGGCTTTGACCGGTTTGTTCAGCCATATCGGCTAATTGTGTACGGATAATAGAATCGCGTACCCAATTCACAAACTGGCGGTACTCACTATTTGTGATTTCGGTTTCATCCATATAGAATGACCCAACGCTCACAGTTTTGATTGTTGCGTTTAAACTCGCAGTTTTATCATCATCGGAGCTACCCATAATGAAAGAACCACTCGGGATGAGCGTCATACCATAAGGGGCAGGCTGCTTCCAGCTCTTACCTCTTACTCCTACGAGCTCTCCCTTGCCATCGCCACTTCCGCGTTTACAAGCAGACATTGCTAAAAGCACAAGTAGCACTACAATTATTCTTCTTGCCATAAACATTGTTTAAATTCACATTTAATTAGGGCGCAAACGTACGCATATTTTTTTACACACGCAAAAAAAATTCACTATTTATTTCTATAAAATTTAACAATACCTTTACATTTTACACGCTCTAAACGTGTCAAATGTAAAAAAAGATTAAAATAAAAATTTATTTTTTTGTGCATTAGAGTCTTTTTAATTTAACTTTTTTACTCCCATATTCCACAAGGTGAAGGCTTGCAAATCGGCGTTTTGCTCTATGGTTTTGCTCACTGGAGTTCCGGCACCGTGACCTGCATTAGTTTCTATTCTTATTAAAATAGGGTTGTTACCTGTTTGTTTAGCTTGGAGTTCAGCTGCAAACTTAAAACTGTGTGCTGGCACTACCCTATCGTCGTGGTCACCAGTGGTGATGAGGGTTGCAGGGTAACTGACACCTTTTTTTACATTGTGCAAAGGTGAATATCCTTTTAGGTATTCGAACATTTCTTTACTATCATCGGCAGTACCATAATCGTAAGCCCAGCCAGCACCCGCAGTGAAGGTGTGGTAACGCAACATATCAAGCACGCCTACTGCTGGTAAGGCTACCTTAAATAGTTCGGGGCGTTGTAACATTGTAGCTCCTATGAGCAATCCACCGTTAGAACCTCCTTTGATAGCAAGGTATTCAGGTGAGGTGTATTTTTGATTTATAAGATATTCGGCAGCTGCTATAAAATCGTCGAACACGTTTTGCTTTTGCATTTTGGTGCCGGCATCGTGCCACTGTTTGCCATATTCGCCTCCTCCGCGCAAATTGGGTACTGCATACACACCTCCAAGTTCCATCCATACGGCATTGGCAACACTGAAAGTAGGCATTAAACTCACATTGAATCCTCCGTAACCATATAATAAGGTGGGGTTCTTACCATTGAGTTTGATTCCTTTTTTATAGGTGATCATCATTGGTACTTTGGTACCGTCTTTAGAATTGTAGAACACTTGTTTGGATTCGTAGTTGTTGGCATCGAAAGCTATAGCGGGTTTCCAATAGAGCTCGGTAGCCCCTGTAGCTAAGTCCATTTTGTATATTTGAGCTGGATAGGCGTAATTAGTGAAAGTGAAATAGGTGTGAGTTTCTTGTTTTTTGGCGTGGAAACCAGTGGCTGTACCTATGCTGGGGAGTTTCACATCGCGTACTAACTCACCTTTATAGTTATATTGTTTTATCTGCGAAAGGGCATCGACCATATAGTGGGCAAAGAAATAGTTCCCTGTAGCGCTGATACTGAGTACATTTTTAGTTTCGGGGATGACATCTTGCCAATATTCGGGTTGTGGTTTGGCAACCTCAGCTTTCACCAATCGACCGTTAGGGGCATTCAAATTGGTTTCAAAGAAAAGAGTTGTACCGTCGTTGTCAATAAATTGGGTATCGGCGTCTAAACTATTGGTGATGGTTACTAAAGGAGCTTTAGGGTTTTTAAGGTCTTTTAAGAAGAGTTTGTTACCCGAAGTGTTTACTGCAGCTGAAATAAACAAATAATGAGCATCTAAAGAAACAGCTCCTGAGACATAGCGGTATTTTTCGGCAGGGGTACCACCAAAGATGAGTTGGTCGTTCTTTTGAGGTGTGCCAAGTTTGTGGTAGTAGAGTTTATGCTGGTCGGTTTTAGCTGATAACTCACTGCCTTTGGGTTTATCATAACTGGAGTAGAAGAAACCTTCGTTGCCTTTCCAAGCAATGGAACTGAACTTGATATCTATTAAGGTGTCGCCTATTACTTCTTTGGTTTTAGCATTGAGGACGATGCCTTTGCGCCAGTCGCTGCCACCTTCGGAGATGAGATAGGCTACCAAAGAGCCGTCTTCAGAGAAGGCTACTTCGCCTAAAGAGGTGGTGCCATCTTTTGAGAAGGTATTGGGGTCTAAGAAAACTTCTTCTTTACCGTCTTTATCTTTACGATAGAGCACAGACTGGTTTTGCAATCCGTTGTTCTTATAATAATAGGTGTAGTCGCCTTCGGTAAAGGGTGCGCCTATTTTTTCGTAGTTCCAAAGTTTTTCGAGTTTTTCTTTGATGGCTTGTCGGTAAGGGATTTTGGATAGATAGCCAAAGGTGAAGTTGTTTTGTTGTTTTACCCACTCAGCAGTTTCGGCAGAGCGGTCGTCTTCGAGCCAACGGTAGGGGTCGGCGATTTGAGTGCCGAAATAGGTATCTACCGTGTTGTCCATACGAGTTTGAGGGTAATTCATTTTCTCGCTGTTAGCGTTGTTAGGGGTTTGATTGCAGGCTACTAATAGGAGTAGGGCTGCAGGGAATAGTTTGTGGATCATATCATTAAATTATTTTGGGCAAAGTTATTAAATAGTTTTCTATTGAGCAAATATTGTTAGTAATGATTTAGGAGTTTTTGGAGAATCTTGGAAAATCTCTGAGAATCTCGGAGGTGGGAGGGTATTTGTAAATAAGGGCGTTTGCAAAATGCCCCTACACAACATACTCTAAAAGTGAATGATTATCTGGGTAATCAACTAATAATTTAGGAGTTTTTGGGAGAATCTTGGAAAATCTCGGAGGGGGGAGGGGGTGTAAATAGTTTTTTGGGGGCGTTTGCAAAACGCCCCTACATAATGTGATCTAAAAGTGATTGATTATTTAGGAGATCAACTAATAATCAACTTTGGCAAAGTTTAAGGACTTTGCCAAAGTGTGTGATGTGATTTTAAATTTTATTTACACGGCGTTCGTGTCGACCGCCTTCAAATGGGGTGATTAAGAATGTATTGGCGATTTCTACTGCTTGCTCAATGGCGGTGAAGCGGGCGGGAATGCTGAGTACATTGGCATCGTTATGGGCGCGAGCAAGGGCTGAAATTTCTTTTGTCCAACATACAGCGCAACGTACGTGTGGGTGCTTGTTGGCAGTCATTGCGATGCCGTTGCCACTGCCGCAAATCACAATACCGAGGTCGGCTTTGCCTTCTTCTAAGGCTTGGGCTACCGCGTGACCAAAATCGGGGTAGTCTACGCTTTCGGGGGTATCTGTTCCGAAGTTGAGGACTTCAATATTTTTGCTTTTTAAAAAGGCTGTGATAGCGTTCTTGTAATCCACACCAGCGTGGTCATTTCCTATAGCTATTGTCATTTTATATTATGATTTTAGTTTGTTTACTATATTGATGATTTTGTTGTAGTTCGCTACAATTTCTTCATTGGTTGATTTTATAAAGTGCTCATTCCCTTCTTGGGTTGTATATAGACCATCAAAAGTAGCTTTGATAAGGTTTTCTATTTCGGTATTGGTAGGGTATTGCTTGCGATATACCTCAGCTTGACGCGCCATTAGTTCTATGTGAGCATAGACTATTCCATATTGGTATAAATCTTCGTAGGTTTTTTTAGCTAAAGCTACATCGATATTGCTCTTTTTATTGTTATAATTCTGGAGAAGTTCATTTGAGATTCTCTTTCCTTCTGTCCAAGCGTAATCTTGCCTAGCATATTTGTATTTATCCTTAGGATACTGAGGTAATTTATCGACCGCAGCGAGCAAGATGTTGTACTCGGCAACAGTTTGATCGACAAGCACTTTATAGGCACTTACATCGTTCACATCGGTTTTGTAATAGGCGATATTCTCCTTGTGAGGAATATCTTTTTTTGTGTTTTCGGGGGTGCTATCGTCTTTCTTACACCCTGTGGCAAAGGATATTGCCAATGCAATTACTGTAAAAATAAAATAATGTTTCATATAAAGTTATTTAATGTGAGTTCGATGTAAGTAATTATTTAACAATCAGCAAAGTATTTTAAATTTCCCACGAATTTCACGAATTTTCACGAATTTGGAAATGCATAAAACTCTTTACTTTATATAATCTCACGAATTTTCACCTGACGGTGAATTATCTTGTGAATATATTGTTTTATATTGCTGTAAATCAATTTTCTATTATATTGAACTGACGTTCTTTGATGTAGTTTTTATAGGCTTCTCTCAGGGTATCGGCTTTAGCCTTGTGCGGGCTCTTAGTGCTCATATCATCAAAATAGTGAAAAGATACTATTTTGCTGACTTTGGGGATAGAAAGGGCTGTTTCCAATTGTTGCTTTACTCTATCGAAAGTGGCAGGATGAAAAGGATACTCACCATTAGGCGATGCAAAAGTTTCTAAATCACTCCAAAATACACCTTTATAGTTTTTGTTTTCTTCAAAGAGTCCGCGTTGTGCAGCCTCATAATAGCTTGCAAGTCGGTTGAGGGTTACGTGTTGTGCGCCCACGCCATCTTGTAACATTACAATTTGCAGGTTGCTTTTAGACAGTTCTGCCATAAAGTGTTGCAGCTGCTCGGGTGTGGAGAGTGAGCTATTCCAAAAGGCAGCGATAGACACGGGTTTGTTGTTCAATTGGTGCAAACGGTTGGAAATGCGATCTACAAAATGCTCTCTAAAAAGGCGTACTTTCTCATCGGTATTATAAGCATTAGGCTCAGGCTCGTGCGGGATATACCAACCTTTGAAAGCAGTGTGTGTGCCAAATTGTGCTTGTATTTCTTCGGCTATGGCAATACAATGATTGGCTTGTGTTTGTAGCCACGCCACATCGGTTTGGTGATACCAATAAGTATCGTCAAAATGCAAACCTATATGTACCTCTATCCCCTTTCGCTGAGCTGAAGCCAACACACGTTCAAGGGTGTGTTTGCTTTTGTTATTGGTAAAAGTATTTGCCGAATTGAACCAAGTGATATCGTTAGAAGGATTTTTGAATGCAGTATATTGCACAATAAGGGTATTCATCCCTACATCTTTGATTTCGGTAAGAAACTCATCCCATTGTGCTTCACTCCAATCATCTTTACCAAAGAGTTGCAAAAAAGTACCTGTAAGGATTTTTGGGGTTGTTTGCTGAGGATATTCACAACCTTTTTCTTCGTTATTCTCTTTTTTACAAGCTATAAGGCAGGAAGTGCAGAGCAGGATAAAGAGTAAAATCTTTTTCATAAGTGTTATTTTTGGGCAAAATTATAAAATAATAAGTAGCTGCGCAAATTTGCCATAGAAATAGCATAAATATTTATTTAACAATCAGCGAAATATTTTAAATCTCCCACTAATTACACGAATTTACACGAAATAAGGACTGCAAAAAACTCTTTACTTTATCTCACAAATTTTCACCTGACGGTGAATATTTTTGTAAATGAATTGTGATAGAGTGCTGTAAATCAACATTCTTTTATATTGGCTATATCGAACTCACGTTAAATAAAAAGCTGTTCAACAAAAATGTTGAACAGCTTTTTATATTTTATTTACCAAAGGGTTTTAGAATTGATAGCCTACACCTCCTAATACGCTAATAGTAGCTGCTGGCATAATACCTCCCCAAGCACTGTGGCGGGTAGTGAAGTATTTGCGGTTGAGCAAGTTCAAGGCATTGAGGTTGAAATTCCATTGTTTATAACTGTAATTGGCAGTTGCATTGAGCAAGAAAAATTTAGGTATCAAACCTATATTGCCATTAGCTGAACCTACTTCAGTATTTTTAATATCAGAAAATTGTGAGCTTACAAAGTTGCCATATACATTGGTAGTGAGTGTTCCTTCGCCTATAGCACATTGGTATTTAGCCCCTGCAGTAGCGGTGTAGCGCGGTGCATAAGGCACGCGGTTGCCTTTGTACATACCATATTCTATAGTTGCTCTTTGGATAGCACCATTACCATAGAGTTTTAATCCTTCTACTGGATAAATAGCACCACTTACTTCTATCCCACGATGTAGGGCTTTTCCTCCGTTGTTCAATAAGCCGCTTTCACGGAATATTTTATGGTTGAAGTCTAATATATAGGCTGCTAATTCTATTTCTAACCATTGTGTAGGCTGGGTACGGAAGCCTATTTCGTAGTTATTAGAAGTTTCGGCATCAAGGTCGCCATTGGTTTCAAAAGCCAATCGTATTTGAGGCATTTTGTAACCTTTAGAATAAGTAGCATAAGCGCGGTAGTTTTCAGAGAATTTATAGAATAACCCCAATGAATAGATGAAAGCATCTTCATTGCGATTATCCCAATTGTTACGGAAGTAATCTTCTTTGTCGTAATTTACAAAAGTATAGCGCAACCCAGGGTTGATATTAAGTTTATCGGTGATGTGAAACTCGTCAAACACATAGCCTTCTACTACAGCTACGGTATTAGCGGAATTGGCAGTAGTCTTGCCTGCTTTTTTACCCATTTCGTCGCCTGCTACCGATACTTCGTGAGTAATATCAGTATGTAGGCGGATACCTGCTAAGAGTTTGTTTTCTTTGCCGAATAGGGTATTGGTACGCTCGTAGTCGGAGAATAAGCCTACTGTAGGGATATCGCGCAAGGCAGAGGTGAATTTACGCTTGGTAGGGTCGGCATTGCGGTTGTCGAGCCACCAGTCTCTTTTTAGGTAACTACCATATATAGAAGTAGTAAGGCTATTTGTTTCATCAAAACTGCGTTTGTATGAGATAGCGGTACTAAAGCGTCTTGCCTCAAAAAAGTCGTGTGGATTTACAGATTGCTCAGGGTCTTGCTCCCATTGTGCTTGACTGAGTCCTCCAGGAGTATCGGAATATTCAGTAAAACCATTGAGGAAGAAGCGCCATTCGTTTTTCTCGCCTACTTTTGCTGTTACATTGGCAGTAAGGTCGTTTACATTATAGCGACTGCGCGATTTTCTGAAGCCATCACCTTGTCGGCGGTGGAAGCCAGCATAGTAATTCATATTTCCTTCATTGGTATTACCTACTGTTTCAATACCTATGTTCAAAGCGTTGTGATTGCCGTATTGCAAGTTGATGCCAGTGTAAGGACGAGCAGCACCTTTTTTGGTGATGATATTCACTACCCCACCTATACTACCACTTCCGTAGAGCGCTGGTGAAGCACCTTTTATCACTTCCACACTTTCGATAGCGCCTACGGGCATCATATAGTAACCTCCCATATCGGAATAGCTTTGCCCGATAGGTATTTTACCATCGATTACTACCAGAGTATTGCTATTCCGGTTGGGCTCCATACCGCGTAATCCAATACCAGGGCGCAATCCGCGACCGTCTTCGTCTATATAGTTTACTCCTGGCATAAAGCGCACTGCATCGCCTACTGCGGGAATAGCCAATTCTTTTATTTGTGAAGCTGAAATAACATTTACGGTACCTGCAAAGTCTTTAATTTGCCGTTTGATACCAGTAGAAGTAACGGTTACCTCTTTGAGTTCTTGTGTAGAGACTTTCATCTGTACGGTAATAGATGAACGTCCGTTTAGAGCAATTTCTTGAGTTTGATATCCTAAGAAGCGGAATACGAGTACGGCGTTTTCATCGGCTTGAAGAGAGAAACGTCCGTTTTCATCGGTAACGACCCCGCGATGGGTATCTTTTACTACTACGCTCACTCCTAGCATTGGAGAGCCATCGGCATCGAGCACCTGCCCTTCTACTTCTATCTCTTCCTGCTGATATTGCTCAGTATAGAGAGTTTTAGCAATTGAAGTTTTTGCTTCTGTTGCAGAGTTTGCTATCATACTTAATAGCAAACTGCCCAAAAATAGTGATTTGTTTTTCATAAAAACATTTTTATTTATTTACTTTTTGGGCACAAAAATAGAAACTTTCTAAATAATTGCAAATTATTATGTAGATTTTTTTTAAATAATATTTCTAATACCTTTATTTTATTAGCTTTAGCAAGTACTCTTATCGGTAAATTCCTTTATTTCCAATCCTGTTTTGGGGTCAAAAACTGCATAGGTAAAGTAGTGAATCCAGTCGCCGGTGTTGATATAGGTACTCCCCTCCCCTATCCTAATGTTCATTGGCAGGTGGCGGTGACCAAAGAGAAAATAGTCGTAATGCTGGGTCTCGAGTTTGCGTTTGCAATACTGCACCAACCATTCATTGTCTTCTCCCAAGAAATGTACATCTTCAGCCCCTGAGATGAGTTTGTTTTTCACTGAGAGGTATTGCGCCAATCGCACGCCTATATCGGGATGTAGCCAGCGGAAGAGCCATTTGCAAAACGGATTGGTAAAGACTTTTTTCATCCGCTTGTAGCCTTTATCACCGGGACCTAAGCCATCGCCGTGCCCTATCAAAAAACGTTTGCCTGCACATTCTACTTCTAATGGACGGCGATATACAGGGATTCCTAATTCGGTTTCGAAATAATCGTCCATCCACAAATCGTGGTTGCCTACGAAAAAGTAGATAGGAATACCACTGTCACGTAGTTCCGCGAGTTTGCCCAAAGTGCGCACAAAGCCTTTGGGGACAACTGTTTTGTACTCAAACCAAAAGTCGAAAAGGTCGCCGAGGAGAAATATGGCTCCTGCATCGGCTTTGATTGTATTGAGCCATTGCACAAATTTAGCTTCGCGGGGTTTGCTTTCGGCAGCAGTGGGCGCTCCGAGGTGATTATCGGAGGCGAAGTATATCTTTTTATCTTTGGGTAATTCTATAGATAACATTGGTTCTTTAATTTATCATCTATACAAAAAGTCGATTTTGTATAAATGAAGAATATGATATGGAAAAAAATGGCGTTTTTTTTCCACATTACTAGTAACGTGGCAAAAAATGGCGTTTTTTTTCCACGTTATACTTTTTCTCTTTGGAGTACTTTTATCAAATTTTCGTTGATATAATAGTTTGACTTCCCTACTTTCAACTTACTAAGTAGCCCTATTTCAGCAATCGTATCTAAATAGTTTTGTGCAGTGCGTTTAGTTACATCTAAATCTATTGCTAAAGTATATGGGTTTTTAAAGAGGTTATATCGCCATATCTTAATGATTCATCAGTTCGGAGAGATCTTTTTGTAGGAACTCGGTATCAACATAAACTTCCTTGGGGTTTTGTGGGTTGTAATACACATTGATATAGCCTTGCACATTCAGCTTTACTTGTGCCACACTAGCATCTATATCGGCAACAGTAGTTTGATATACTTTTACAGGAGAGCTACTTTTGTCGTAACATCTTATATAACTGAGTTTCATTTTTTCTTCTCCTAACTGTAATTTATTAAATAACATTGCTTCTGTAAAAAGCATTGTTTCCTCAAGATCGCTTTTCATACGATTATTTTCTACTGCATGTAAATCGAAGGTAGTATTTTCATTCATCACATCGCAATGGTCAGCATTAATACACACCTTTTGCCAATTGTTCCGAATATAGTCCAGAGTATTCTCCTTTAATGAATTTTGTGCAAATGAATTGTGCAAACGCTTTATGATGTTCCTTTTGTAAAACAAAAGAATAATGAGTACTATAATTAATAGTATAAGTCCCATAATATATTCTTTTTATGTTATTAATACGCACTATTATCTGATGCAAACCATTCGGCATAGGAACTTTCGGTTTCGCAAAGGCGTATAGAAAAGAGTGTTACTCCAGCGGGCAGTTGGTAGGCAATACGCTGAGCAAAGTCGGTTACGAGGTTTTCGCTGGTAGGCTGATAAGGCACGGTAATGATACGATGCCCCTTGGCGCGGAGTTCGTCGGCTAAGGCTTTGTGAGGAGAGAGTTCGTTGAATACCATTGCGTGGTCAAAAGCATCGATAATTTGCTCCTGCACGATGCGTTTGAGGTCACCAAAATCGATAACCATACCATTTTTCACGTTATGAGGATTGTTGATAGGTTCGCCTATCACAGTTACGTAGAGTTTATAGCTGTGTCCGTGCAGGTTTTTGCATTTGCCATCGTAGCCAAAGAGCGCGTGTCCTGCTTCGAAGTCGAATTTTTTAGTAATGCGAATCATAATAATTGACAATTAACAATGACTCATTAACAATTAACAATTGATAATGAATCATTATTTTGGTGCAAATGTAGTGAATAATTAGAGAATTAGCAAAATTATTCGTACATTTGCCCCATATTCATATAAAAATCAATTCCAATGAAAAAAATTTTATTCAGTATCGCAGCAATAGCAATGCTTGTAGGCTGTGGCAGTAAAGACGATGATACTCCTCCTAATGGCGGTAATGGCAATGGCGGTAATGGTACTACTACCCCTACCACTCAAAACAACTATTTACCTGCTAAAAAAGTAAAGGAGATTGTTTCTAACTTTATTGAAGTTAAAAATGGTAATGACCCAGCTCCGTCTATTTCAAGTGTTTTACAACCTACTCTCAATAGACAAGAGTTTGTATTGAAAATGGTTCGTTTTCTGTATGAGTATGACAATCAAGGGAGAATCAAAAAGATTACTACCAAAGAAGAGGGAGAGAATGATATCGTAAAAACATTTGATTATAAGGCTACCTCTGTGAAAATTACAGTACCTAACGAAGATACAGGGGTTATAGAAACCGTAGAATGGGGGCTTAATGCAGCAGGGAATGTATTGGCTTTAGGGACATACGACAGCAAACAACGTTTAGCAAATGTTAACGATGTAGGTGTTTTTGAGTGGACCAATGACAATTTGACCAAAATCATTGAGAAGAAAAATAGAAATGGTAAAGTCATTACTTATGGGAGTAAGCTTAGCTACGGCAATGAGTTGAACAAAAATAAGTTTTTGATGTACAACTTTGAAGGGGATGCTGTGAGTAGCTATATGCAGTATTTTAATTTTCAAATAGGTTGGATACAGGGGGTAGCTCCTAAGAACTTGCTAAAACAAGTGGTTTTAACAAAAGAGGAAGCTCCGTTAAATTATATCTGTAACTATACTTATACGTTTGATGCCGATGGTTTTGTAAAGACTATTAACGAAAGCCGAAATGCAAGAGCTGGTTGGGGTACTGGTTTTGGTAGTTATGCTCACGACGAGTATTTAGAGGAATTAGAAACGCTTATTACTAACATTCAAAATGGTACTGAGAAAAGCAGAAAGTATCGATTGGTAAGTGATAAAGACGATGAAAAAGTGTTTGATATTATTATCCCTATAAAAGTAGAGAAAGATAAGAACGGTAAAACTATCAACTTAACAGTGAATAAAGTAGCTCGCCACACTTTCAAATTTAAAACTGAAAATGGAAAACAAGTGTTAGATAGAGTTGATATTAGCGTAGATTATAACAGTGATATGACTACTACTTATCAGTTGAATTACTAATATTTCTAATACACAAATAATAAAAAAGCGACTCGAAAATGAGTCGCTTTTTTGTTGCAAAATTACGAATAAAAAGCAAAACTACAAAAAATAATGTAATTAGCTCATACAAAGAGGATTAATTTTTTGACAGGAAGATAAGAGAAGACAGAGTCTTAGATGATTTGGACAGGTTTTTTCAAAATTAGGTTTCTAAATCGTTACCTAATACATTGAAAAATATTTTTTATTAATAGGTTATATTTCAGTGTTTTACACCTTTTTTCATATTGTACAGTAACTTGATAAAAAGTACTTTCGCAAATTAAAAAATTAGAGTATGAAAAAAGTAAAACGCTCAACCTTTAAGGTATTGTTTTGCCTTAAAAAGAATGCCCCAAAGAAGAACGGTAAGGTTGCTATTATGGGGCGTATTACCATTGACAATCAGGTAGCTCAGTTTAGTACCAAACTTGAAATCCTTCCACAGAAATGGGATTTGAAATACGGCAGAGTAACAGGTAAAACAGAGGAAGCTACCCAACTCAATCGCAAGCTGGAAGAAATTCGTTCACGTATCATTACTCATTATGAGGAGCTGATGAAGTACGAGGGAGTGGTTACTGCTCAGAAGCTAAAAGCTACTTTCCTAGGCATAGGAGTAATGGAAGATTCCTTACTAAAAGTCTATGAGAAGTTCAAAGAGGACTTTGCTTTGATGGTAGAAAAAGGTGTTAGAAGTTATAGTACACTCAACAAATACGAGAATGTATATACTCATTTGAGCGAGTTTATCCAGTACAAATACCGCAGAAGCGATATTTCTTTCAAAGAGCTTACAGAAGACTTTATCAATGATTTTGACTTTTACCTTAAAATTAATAAAAGTCTTACTCACAACACAATATGGGTTTATATGATGCCCCTTTGTAAAATGGTAGAAATAGCTATAGATAAGGGTATCATCTATCGCAATCCTTTTAAGAATTATATAAGTTCTATGGAGGAGAAAGACAGAGGCTATTTGCTTAGAGAGGAAGTAGAAACTCTTTTACAATATCACCCTAAGAGTGCTTCTGCTGAATTAGTACGAGACCTATTTGTTTTTAGTTGCTTTACAGGTTTTTCGTATATTGATATCAAGCAGCTCAAGAAAAGTCACTTACAATCGTTCTTTGACGGCAACAAATGGCTTATCAAACGCCGTCAGAAATCTGATGTGCCCTGTAATGTACGTCTGTTGGATATAGCCGAGAAAATTATTGAAAAATATGAAGGTACGACTCGTACAGAGGCATTGTTTCCTACACCCTCCAACACTAATTGCAATCTCTTAATCAGAAAGATGATGAAAGATTGTAACATCATTCGTGAAAAACCCATTTCATTTCACTGGGCACGCCATACCTTTGGTACTCTGTTCTTAACAGAAGGGGTTCCCTTGGAAAGTGTTAGCAAGATGATGGGACATAAGAATATCAAAACTACCCAGATTTATGCTAAAATCACCAATGAGAAAATCAGCAAGGATATGGAAATTGCTGCCGAACGATTAAAGAATTTAAAGATAGGATAGCTTCTCAGTGTCTTTTAAAAATTAGAAATCCATTGATAATATTTCAAAAAGAGATGTGTCAATGGATTTTTTTGTTGCCTTACAAAAAGCTATCTCACAAAGATAAGAGTGTTATTAAGACTTACCTATTTTCCCTGTTTTAAACACTTAAGGCACGTAATGGCGGTTCGTTGTTCGAGTGCAAAGGTATTTCTGTGTTCTTAACGCTTCTTGCAATGTCAAGCCCGATGGGTTTTCAAAAAATCTCCAGCCCTTGTCCGTTGTCCTGCGGGTAGTATTTTTTTTGAAAAACCTTGTAGAAGCTAAACACAGACCTTTTATGGCACTCGAAACGAAACCAGCTCATTCCGACCTTTAAGCGAATAAAAAAATGTCAAATATGAGAAAAATGCCGCTTCTTACAGATTGTTTTTTGAAACGAATACCGCTTTTCCTCCCATTGTCGAATAAAAATTTCAAACTATGTAGCTACCTAATTACGTTTTTACCTTCGTACATACTTGCTTGCTTTGATGCGTGAATGCAAAGTAATGTACAAATATACATATAGCTTTACATAGAATTGTAAATAACTCTGTAAGTAAGTGATTAAATATATTGCTAATATGCCCTAAATCACTTTATGAGCTTGTAGTATTTATCTTCTTTTCTTATGGTTAATTAAAATTTGACCTTTAGGGAGAATCTTCTGTTCACCGGAACAGAGCAAGTTGTGTTTTGAGGCACGCATTAGGCGTGTAGGCACCTCAAAACCACTTGCCCTTGCAGGGAGCTTAAAACACACTCCGAAGTCGTGGTTTTTTACTTTTATATTTTTATTGTATTTCTAATGTAATAAAATTTTAATAATATATCCGATACATTACCAATTCTAATCACTATCTTTTCCAGCATTTACTAAGGTTGCGTTGATAAAGAATGCTCCTTTGGTGGCAATAGTCTGTTCGGGGGCTATAGGTTTTACAGGGGCAATGGCAGTATACCCACTTTCGGAAGCTCCTTTTACTACCTCCACTTTCTCAAAAGAGGTTTCTTTATCCGAAGTTTGGGTTACCAGAAAAATGTAGGATTTACCAGCATCCTCTACGATAGCCTCGTTAGGTACAGCAGGGATCGTTTGTTTGTCAAGACTGATAACCCCTGTTACATTCATTCCATTGATGAGCCCTTGTTTGTCACCCTCTACGTGGCAATGTACAATGATGCTTTTGCTTTCGTTTTCAAACGAAGCCGCAATGTTATACACTTGGGCATCATATTCGCGAGAGGTGTTATTGGTAGGGTTGAAGTGCACTTGTTGTCCTACCTTAATGTAAGGCAAGTCACGCTCATACACTTGCAAGTGCAGGTGTAGCGAACTGTTGTCGATGATTTCCACAATAGGGGTGGAGGCATCTATATAAGCCCCTTTGTTAGTATATACCGCACTGATATTCCCACTAATAGGAGCCACTATCGCCAAAGTAGATTGCATTCCCTTATCGGTGAGTGTTTGAGGGTTTAAGCCCATTAGGCGTATTTGTTCTTCAAGCGAAGCTTTTTCGGTACGGAGAGTGCGTAGCTGAGTAGTAGCGGCTTGTAGGTTCTTACCAGTACCAGCATTCCCTTCATAGAGGGTTTGCTGACGGTCAAGTTCTTGTTTAGCAAGTTCTATCTGACCATTAACGGTGAGCAAGCGCTGTTGTTGTTGCAAGAATTCTGGGTTAGAAACAGTAGCGATTACTTGCCCTTTTTGCACATAACTGCCTATCTCTACCTTTACGCTCTTGATAATCCCCGCATATACAGTCGATACCTTCGCCTGATGGTCGGCAGGCACGCTCAGTATTCCATTGGCTTTGAGGGTAGCGGCAAGAGCTTTTTCTTCTATATGTCCCAAACGAATATCTACAGTTTGGATTTGAGCTTGGGTAAGGGTGGTGAGGTTGCCTCCTTCTTCGTGGTGTTCTTCGCGCTCTTCGAGCTTTTGATTATTGGTAGTTGTAGGAGTGCCATTGCAGGCTGATAGACTAATTCCTATAAGGATAAAAGCGATTTTTATACCATATTTTTTCATTTGTTTTACTGGTTTAAAAGGGATTGTATTTCTATTACTTTTTGATTAAGCGCCTCGATACTCTCAAGGTATGCCAAGCGGGTATCTACGGCTGTCTGTAGGGTGTAAAGGTACTCCACATAGCTTATTTCACCTGCGCTATACCCTAACTGATTGGCTCGGATAATGCGCTCGGCTTCAGGTAGCGCTTCTTGTTTGTAAAACTGATATTTTTGCAAATTCAGTTGGTATTCCTCTTGCAGATTTATCCATTGAGTTTTAAGCTGTTTTTCTGTTTGTTGAGCTGCTTCTATAGCTGCTTCTTTCTGATATTTATAAGCTTTCACCTTGGCACGGGTAGCGGTAAAAATAGGAACTGAAAGCCCTATGGTGGCAAAGTGAAAACGTTTACTTCTATCAGTATAGGTCTCTACCCCTCCAATGGTTTGCATTCCTATAAGAGACTGATTGGTATAGCCCAATGTAAGGTCGGGCAGGGCTTGGGCACGCTCTAGACATTTGTTGTACTCAGCTATGTTTGCTTCTTGATAGCTAAGTTGTACCAAAGGGTGCTGAGAGAGTTGTACATCCGAAGGCTCACTGAGTAACAAAGGCTCATACACGGGCGACTTGGTAATGGTAAATGCTTCTTCTGTTTGCATTAACGTACGCAAGTTGCGATAGGTAGCTTGTTGTATAGTTTTGTTCTGTTGAAGTAACAAACTTATTTCTCCTTTCTTCACTTGGGCAGTGTTAATATCTATCTTCTTGGTATCCCCTGCTTTATAGCGTACTTCAGCAATGCGAATAAAATTATTGTAGAGACTATCAAGCTGCAAGAGCTGTTCCTCTTTAAAAGTCAAATATTGCAATTGCTGATATGCGTTGCGCACTTGCCGCTTCAGTTCATTCTGCTGAAGGGCTAATTGCCCTTGTTGTAATTGTGTCTCTGCTTGATAGAGCTTTTTGCGAGCAGCAAATACTGTAGGCAAAGGAATAGATTGTGATACACCTACTGAAAGGTCTTTTTCAGCACTGCTGTACTGCCCGTATTGCCCTGTAAAGTCTGTTTTAGCCAATTCAAAAGAGGTTCGCTCTTTAGCACTTGCTCCTTGTAGCTTGAGTTGTGCTGCCTTAATCACTCCATTGTTCTTAAGGGCTATTTGCTCTATTTCTTGTAGCGAGTAAGACTGCTGAGCGTGTAGCGCTATAGGACTGATAAGCAATAGGGCTATCGTGAGTACTTTAGCTGAAGGACGGCGCCAAGAAAAGGTACTATTGAAAGCGATGTAAAGCAACGGAAGCACGAAGAGGGTGAGGAAGGTAGCCGATACTAACCCCCCAATAACCACTGTAGCTAAGGGGCGTTGTACTTCTGCTCCTGCTCCTTGACTGAGTGCCATAGGTAGGAAACCTAAGCTCGCCACCATAGCCGTCATTAGCACAGGGCGTAAACGCATTTCGGTACCCGTAATCACGCGATGCAAAAGGTTGGTCATTCCTTCTTTTTTCAGCTGGTTGAAAGTGCCAATAAGCACTATACCGTTGAGCACTGCTACCCCAAAGAGCGCGATAAAACCAATACCCGCACTAATACTAAAAGGCATTCCCCGAAGAAGCAAGGCAAATACGCCCCCAATGGCACTCATCGGGATAGCGCTAAAGATGAGCAATGATTGTTTTATAGAGTGGAAAGCAAGGTATAACAAGAAAAATATTAAAAGTAGGGCTACAGGCACGGCTATGAGCAGTCGGTCGGTGGCTTGTTGTAGGTTCTCAAACTGACCGCCATAGGTAAAGTAATAGCCCGTAGGGAGCTTTACGCCCTTTAATTTTTGTTCTATATCACTCACCACACTCTGCACATCGCGCCCTTGCACGTTGAAGCCAATGACGATACGGCGCTTGCCTGCTTCACGGCTTACTTGTGCGGGGCCTAATTCATATTTGATAGTGGCCAATTGGCTCATCGGCACCTGCCCATTTTCGGTAGCTACCATCATATGCTGTACATCGTCAATTCCGGTACGATGGAGGCTATCGAGGCGTACCACAAGGTCGAACCTTCGTTCGTTCTCGAAGACAACCCCAGCCTTCTTACCAGCAAAGGCGGTACTGAGTACCTCATTGACCTCTTGCACCGAAAGTCCGTAGTTGGCCAAGCGTACCCGATCGTAAGTAACATTGATTTGCGGAAGTCCGCTTACTTTTTCGACCTGTGGGGCGGTAGCACCTTCTGTTTTCTGGATAAGTTGGCTTACTCTTTGGGCGTAGTGGGCGAGGGTATCCATGTTTTCTCCAAAGATTTTTATCGTTACATCCTGTCTGACACCTGTCATCAATTCGTTGAAATGCATTTGTATAGGCTGGCTTTTCTCAAAGAAGACCCCAGGAATATCCTTGAGCCGCTCAATGATGGCATCTCCTAATTCCTCATAGGAGCGACCACTTTTCCATTGGTCTTGGCTCTTGAGTACGATCACAATATCGGAGGCTTCCAGCGGCATAGGGTCGGTAGGTATTTCGGCAGAACCTGTTTTGCCTATCACCATTTTCACCTCGTCGAACTCACGAATCAGGCGAGAGGCCTGCATGGAAGTCTCCAAGCTCTGCTTCAGGGAAGTGCCCGGTGGCAGAATACATTCAAAAACAAAATCGCCTTCTTGTAGTTGTGGAATAAACTCACCTCCCATACGGCTGAAAATGCCTACCGCAAGAACGAACAGTACCACGGTACTGCCTATTATCCATCCCCTAAGGCGGATAGAACGGACAAAGAGCGGTTGGTAGTGACGGTAGAGCCAGCTTATCATTCGCTCGGCAAAACTGCGCTTGTCACTTACTGTTTTAGGTAGGAGCAAAGCGCTCATGGCAGGGATATAAGTCAGGGAAAGGATCAGGGCACCCAAAATAGCAAAGACGACGGTTTGTGCCATAGGGCGGAACATCTTGCCCTCTACTCCTACCAAGGTAAGAATGGGAATATACACCATCAGGATGATAATCTCTCCGAAGGCGGCACTACTGCGTATTTTGGAAGCGGAATGGAATACCTCCTCATCCATTTGTGTTTGGGTAAGTCGTTGGTGGTTCTTTCGGATCGCCAAGTGGTGCATCACTGCTTCTACCACGATAACCGATCCATCTACGATAATTCCGAAATCTATCGCTCCCAAGCTCATCAGGTTGGCACTTACTCCAAAGAGGTTCATCATTCCTAAGGCAAAGAGCAAGGAGAGCGGAATGGCCGTGGCAACAATCAGTCCGGCACGCAGGTTCCCTAAGAAAAGTACTAAGATGAAGATGACAATCAGCGCCCCCTCTAAGAGGTTTTTCTCTACTGTATGGATGGCGCGTTGTACCAAGTCCGTGCGGTCTAAGAATGGCTCTATCACTACATCTTCAGGTAGGGATTGCTGTATGGTGGGCAGTTTTTCTTTGATACGACTGACTACCTCGTGGCTGTTTTCGCCCTTGAGCATCATCACTACCCCACCTACGGCATCCACCTCGCCATTATAGCTAAGGGCACCATAGCGGAGGGCACTGCCCAAGCGTACCTCGGCTACATGCTTGATAAAGAGGGGAGGGGTGTGCTTGCCTACGGCTATATTGCCTATGTCTTCAAGGGAGCGAGCCATGCCTATTCCTCGGATAAAGTAGGCATTGGGGCGCTTGTCGATATAGGCACCTCCTGTATTTTGGTTGTTCTGCTCCAAAGCAGTGAAAATATCACTGACACTCACCCCCATGGCACGGAGGCGATCGGGGTCTATAACCACCTCATACTGTTTGAGTTCGCCTCCAAAGCTGTTGATTTCGGCTATTCCTTTGGTACCATAGAGTTGGCGAGCCACGATCCAGTCCTGCATGGTGCGGAGGTCTTTGGCGGAATATTTGTTTTTGCTCTGTTCCGTAGGGCGAATGATATACTGATATACCTCCCCCAGTCCGGTACTCACGGGTGAGAGTTCGGGCGAGCCTATGCCTTGAGGGATTTGCTCCTGTGCCTCCTTGAGCTTTTCATTGACTAGCTGGCGGGCAAAGTAGATGTCCATATCCTCGCTAAAGACGGCTGTGATGACCGAGAGGCCAAAGCGGGAAATACTGCGTGTTTCCTCCAGCCCAGGAATATTGGCGATGGCTTGCTCAATAGGGAAAGTAACCAGTTGCTCTACCTCTTGTGAGGCCAAAGTAGGGGTAGAGGTGATGATTTGTACTTGGTTGTTAGTAATATCTGGAACGGCATCAATGGGGAGCCTTGTAGCACTCCATACGCCCCAAAAAATAAGCATAAGGGTCATGAATCCTACAAATAGCTTATTTTTGATGCTAAATAGTATGATTTTGTCTAACATTTCTAATAAGAATTAATGATTAGTTAATGACTAATGATGGGTGAGATGACTAATGAACAATCACTTGAGATGAAGAAAGAAAAGACTATATCTTGGGAGGAGTCCAGATATTCCCATAGCAGTTCGAAGACCATACGGTCAGGGGATAGCTATAGGAGGGAATGGTTGCGGTGGCTTGAGCAATGGTTAAGGCCTCATAAGTAGTGGGCGTGCTGATTACCATTTGGCAGCAAGTGCAAATGCAGAAAGGTGAACAGCTATCCAAATGAAAATGAGAGTGTTCCCCAGTTGGGGCTGTTACAAATTCATAAGAAGCTGAAGACTCCTCACCTTCAAGCATATCCGTACAAGGCAGCCCAGTGAGTGCCAACAGATATAAGCTAAGTATGAAGGTGAAAAATCTCATATTGGGAGCAAAGATACATTTTTTTTCAATCTGACAAAATTTTTTGATTTTGTCGCATTCTACTACATAATTAAAAATAACACATCTGACACATTACCAGCTCCACGCAGACGTGCAGCAACGCACGTCTGCGGGTGCAAAGGTAAATTTTTTTGGTTATATTGTCAAGATGTTGTACCTTTGCACCTAGAAGTTACTGAGAAAATAGGTATAATCAAATGAAATAAGAGCTATTACTAAATCATTACCTAATCTTCTTGTAATTCCTGTATCTTCTTTATTTAAAATAGATTATAAAAGTAGTTTCAATTTTTGGGCAAACTTTGCAAAGTTAATATGAATATTAAATCTTCACTTTTAAACCTACAAACATAGTGCGAGGTAGCGAAGGACCATAAATGTAATCGGCATCGCGTTCAGCACCTTTGTCAAAATCTTTTTGATATTGGTTAAAAAGGTTTTTGATACCACAACTTACTTCTAAAGGGAAGAATGTTTGGAATTTAAATTCATAAGCGGTATTCACGCCTACATCCCACATTGCGGGAGTGGTCTCCAAACGCGTATCAGGAATATAGCCTTTTAAGTGCGTGGTTTTCATACTACCTGTATATACGGTTACAAAGTTGATATCCCAATTAGAGCGTGGTTTATAGGTAGCCATCAGGTTGCCGTATACACTTGGTGTGCGGAGAATTTCATCGGTATAGACATTTTCTTCGGGGTTTTGCACGCTGTTGTATTTAGAACTTTGGATAGTGGTGGCGAGTTGTACCATAAATTTAGAATTGGGGCTGTATTTTACTTCTATATTTACCCCTTTTACTACGGCGCCATTGGAATTGCGTTTCTCGCGAATAGGCAATCCGTTTTCTTCGCCAGCATCTTCATAAGTAAAGCGGTCGTGCAAAGCTGTGTAAAAACCTTCGAGCATCGCTACAAACTGGCTCGCTCCCTGAGTGTGATTGTATTCAAAAGAAGCGGTAAAGCTATCGGAAGTTTCTTTTTTGAGATCATCGGCGAGTTTTACACGGCGTGCTTCACCCCCTTGCAGTTCGCTGTGTACATCTTCTGAATAGAAGAAAGGCGCTCTAAAACCACGTGAATACGAACCACGAGCAATAAAGTTTTCATCGATATTATAAAGCACACTCACACGAGGGTTGAGGGCTGTAACACTTTTCTTCATTATATCTGAATTTACATTGTCTAAACGCACCCCACCAAGGAGTTTCACTTTAGGCGAAATACGCCAATCGGCTTGCGTGAAAAGTCCGAAAGTATTGGCTTTTTGGTTTACAGCAAGCACATTAGGATTCTGGCGTTTTTCGGCTATCTTATCATATTGATATTCGGCACCAGATGTCCATTGTAAATTTCCTTTGCCTGTAGGCACATAAGCCGTATGTTGTCCGCCAAGTAACCAAATATTCTCTTTGGTAACCCCATAGTTGCCAGAAGATGCTACGATGTCGGTACCGTCGAAACTGCCATAGTAGTTATCAGCGCGAGTGCGTTCGGCACTGGTATAGGCGGTGAACTTATGATTATAAGCAGGTGAGAAATACTCGAAAGAGGCATTCCCTCCAAGCATTTGAGTGCGAATGCTCTCGGCAAGGTCAGCAAGGTGTTCGGGTTCGTCGAGTTTATTACCTCCGCGACGGTTTTCGTTGCTCACGTTCAGTTCGGCAGTAAGTTTGTGGCGATCGGAGAAATCGTTGAAGAGTTTTGCACCTGCATTGAGGTTGCGCAAACGAGTGATTTCGGTAAAATCATCGCCATTATCGTCGTAAGACTGACGCGAGCGTTGCATTGCGTGGAAAGAGATACCGCGCATATAGTTTTCACTCACGAGTGAACCGTTGAAAGAGCTCACCACATCGCCCGATTTACCGCCTATGAGGTTGCTCACGATACTTGCTTGTGCCTCGTTTTTGGTAGGGTTTTTAGTAATCACATTAATAGTACCAGCAATGGCATTAGATCCAAAAAGCGCTGAACCACCTCCACGGATTACCTCTATACGCTCAATCATATTGGCAGGTATTTGGTCTAAGCCATACACGCCATTGAGCGAGCCAAAAATAGGACGGCTATCGATGAGGATTTGAGAATAAGCACCCTCTAACCCATTGATACGCACTTGCGAAGTACCACAGTTCTGGCAGTTTACTTCGGTGCGTAACCCTGGTTGGAAAACGAGTCCTTCCATTAGGGTATGAGCTTTCACGTTTGCCAATTCGCGATGGGTAGTAACGCTCACAAGCACAGGAGCATCTTTGCGGTTTTCTTTAGTTTTAGTAGCGGTAATCACTACCTCGTCTATACCGAGCACATCTTCTTTAAGAGTGACATCTTGAGAGAGGGTTTCCTCCTCGGTGATAACCACTTTATCATCATAAGGTATATACCCTAAGGAACGAATTTTTAGTCGGTATTCACCGGCAGGTAAGGAAATGGCATAATGACCATTGCGGTCGGAAGTTGTCCATTTTTTTAAAGATTTACTTTCTAATTGGACAGTTACGGCTTCTAAAGGTTCATTATTCACCGTGATAGTACCTTTGATAGTTCCGTTTTGAGCGAAACATAAAGTACTGAAAGCTATAGCAATAGCTGTTAACAAAGTTTTCATATAGTGTTAATTATTAATTTTTCGGGGCAAAAGTAGTATATTTTTAGACAATACAAAAATAATTAAGAAAATATTTTTAGTTATATATAAATTTATAAAGATGGGGTAACCGAAAAATGTTTTGATAAACAAAAAAAGCAGCTCAAAAAGAGCTGCTTTTTTATTACTTGTTACTTGTTAGCTGTTACTTGATACTATGGCAATAGCCTAAAACGTAATCCTCTATAAAAATGAAATTGACTTCGTATTTACCACGCCCTACGAGTATCTCGGTAGAGCTATCAGTAGGGAAGAAATCGCGTACTTTCACATCGTTGAGGGTGAATTCGGGATTGCCGTGAATTTTAAAACCTACCTCTTTAGCGCACCACGTCATTGTGAGTTTTTGTATGATACTTTCTAAAGAGAAGGAGGCTGCTCTAAAGTTCCATTGGGTGAACTTATGTGCGATAGCTACTATTTTTTCACGCTTTTTCTCTATATCTACCCCCACTTTTCTATCACTAATAATCACTGCTACTTTATTGAATGAATGACTGATAGAAATTTGTTTTCCATCGCTGAGGAATGGTTTTCCGTTAGGATCGTAAAACAAAGCTGTAGGTGTATACCCAATATTTTTGAGCAATAAGCGTGTAGCGAGGAAGTTCTTTTTACCTTTCTCATTGCGAATGGCATCCAAACTCTCTTGCTGTTGGGGTGTGAGTACGACCGCTTGCTGTAAATCAGTGAGCCTCTCCTCCACATCCCATAAGTAAAGTTTAGTCTTTACATCAATATCAAATGTTTTAATCAATGGCATTTTTGCTTTCTCTCATCTATTTTATACAAAGGTAGTAAAAAAAACTTCAATATAGACAAGATCTATTCAGAGAGCAGAATGTCTGTTTTTCAATTTAACATAATAAATATGTTAATGAAAAAAGTTTTGGACTTAATTTTTAATGTTTTATTAGTATTTTGGTAATGGAAATATGTTAAAAACTCTTATTTTAAGTTATCAGAAGTTTAACATTGTAAATATAAGAGTTTAACAAAACTTTAACGGAGGTAGAGTACAAAAAAAGTCTTCACGAAAAAGGAAATCGTGAAGACTAAAAAATAAAATATAACTTTTAAAAAATAAAAATGATAGCAAATTCTTATTTATAAAGTACTTTTTTTACAGCTTTTACTACGTCTTCGGCGTTAGGCAAGAACTCTTTGAGCAATTCTGAAGAGAATGGCGCAGGAGTATCGGTGGTAGTAATACGTTGTACAGGAGCATCGAGATAATCAAAAAGGTGCTCTTGTACTTGGTAAGTAATTTCTGAAGAAACACTGCTAAAAGGCCAAGCCTCTTCTAAAATTACTAAGCGGTTTGTTTTTTTCACTGATGCGAATACAGTATCAAAATCGAGCGGACGCACGGTACGCAAGTCAATAATTTCACATTCAATGCCTTCTTGAGCTAAAATATCGGCAGCTTTGTGAGCTTCTTTGATGATTTTACCAAAAGATACGATAGTTACATCATTACCAGCGCGTTTGATATCGGCAACACCCAAAGGAATAGTGTATTCTTCTTCAGGCACTTCACCTTTATCACCATACATTTGCTCAGACTCCATAAAGATTACAGGGTCGTTATCGCGAATTGCTGATTTGAGCAATCCTTTAGCGTCGTAAGGAGTTGAAGGTACTACTACTTTCAAACCAGGGCAGTTAGCATACCAATTCTCAAAGGCTTGAGAGTGAGTAGCAGCAAGCTGACCAGCAGAAGCGGTAGGACCGCGGAATACGATAGGAATATTGAATTGACCACCTGACATCTGGCGCATTTTAGCGGCATTGTTGATGATTTGGTCGATAGCTACCAACGAAAAGTTAAAGGTCATAAACTCAACGATAGGGCGGTTGCCATTCATAGCAGCTCCTACTGAGATACCTGCAAAACCACCTTCGGCGATAGGGGTATCGATTATACGTTTAGGACCAAACTCATCGAGCATTCCTTTAGAGGCTTTGTAAGCGCCATTGTATTCGGCAACCTCTTCACCCATCAAATAAATAGATTCGTCGCGACGCATTTCTTCGCTCATTGCTTCGCAAACGGCTTCTCTAAATTGTATTGTTCTCATTTATTTTTATTAAAATAAGGTATATAACTAAAATTTTCTGTTTGAAAGGACAAAAGTAGAAACAATTATTTTATTTTCCAATTTTTTTGAGAGATTATTTTTAGATAAAATTTTTAAAGTATTGTTTATTAGTAATTTAAGTTTTTAATTTTTCTATAAGAAAACTAAAGAATATCGGGCTATTTGGAAGTGGCTAACAATCAATAACTAAAATTTGCTAATTTAGCAATTACTTTGTACCTTTGCCGTCTGTAATTATAACGACTAAAAATATTCAATATATGAGAAAAATACAAATGGTTGACCTTCAAGGTCAGTATGAAAGAATTAAAAATGAAGTACAAGCTTCTTTTGAGGAAGTACTCAGCACCACTGCTTTTATCAACGGTCCCCAAGTACAAGCCTTTCAAAAGGAATTGGAAAACTATATGGGCGTGAAACACGTCATCCCTTGTGCCAACGGTACTGATGCCCTCCAGATCGCAATGATGGGACTCGGACTCAAAGAAGGCGATGAGGTCATCACTGCCGATTTTACCTTCGCAGCAACCGTAGAAGTGATTGCCTTACTGAAACTCACCCCTGTATTGGTAGATGTATACGATGATACTTTCAACATCAATATTGAGGCTATTGAAAAAGCTATTACTCCTCGCACAAAAGCGATTGTACCCGTGCATTTGTTCGGTCAGCCAGCCAATATGGAAGCCGTAATGGCTTTGGCTAAAAAACACAACCTTTTCGTGATTGAAGACAACGCGCAAGCTATTGGTGCTGATTATACTTTTGCCGATGGTCACAAACAAAAAGTAGGCACTATCGGTCACGTAGGGGCAACTTCTTTCTTCCCTTCTAAGAACCTCGGTTGCTACGGCGACGGAGGGGCTATCTTTACTAACGACGACGACCTCGCTTACACCCTTCGCGGTATCGTAAATCACGGTATGTATGTGCGTTACCACCACGATGTGGTAGGGGTAAACTCTCGTCTCGACTCTTTACAAGCGGCTGTGTTGCGCGCCAAACTTCCTCACCTAAACGATTATAACGCCCGCCGCCGTGAAGCAGCTCGCAAATATACAGAAGCGCTGAAAGGCAATCCTCATATCATTACCCCTGTAATCGCAGAGGGTTATGACCACGTATTCCACCAATATACCCTCCGCATCACCAATGGCAAACGCGATGAACTCGCCAAAGTATTGGGTGACAATGGAGTGCCTTTTGGTATTTACTACCCTATACCATTGCACGCCCAAAAAGCCTATACCCGCAGCTCTTATAACGAAGCCGATTTTGGCGTTACCAATAAATTAGTACAAGAAGTCATCTCTCTGCCTATGCACACCGAGCTTGACGACGAGCAAATAGCATTTATCACAGAATTGGTGAAGAAAACAGTGTAATTGTAGGTCGCGGCAGGACAGACAGAAAGATAAAATAACTAATAACTAAAACAAAAATAATGAGTCAAAAAATTCCTTGGCAAGAACGCCCTGCGGGTTGTACCGATGTAATGTGGCGTTATTCTGAAAACCCTATTATCGGTAGGTATGATATCCCTACCTCTAACAGTATTTTTAATAGTGCCGTAGTGCCTTTTAAAGATGGTTATGCAGGGGTTTTCCGCTGCGACAACAAAGCAGTACAAATGAACATCTTCGCTGGATTCAGTAAAGATGCTATTCATTGGGAAATCAACCACGAACCTATCGTGATGAAAGGTGGTAATACTGATTTCCTTCATTCTGAGTATAAGTACGACCCTCGCGTAACGTTTATCGAAGACCGCTATTGGGTAACTTGGTGTAATGGCTATTGTGGTCCTACTATCGGGATTGCCTATACTTTTGATTTCAAAGAGTTTTTCCAATGCGAGAATGCCTTTTTGCCTTTCAACCGCAACGGGGTACTCTTCCCTGAGAAAATCAACGGTAAATACGCAATGCTTAGCCGCCCAAGTGATAACGGACATACACCTTTCGGTGATATTTTCATCAGCTATAGCCCCGATATGAAATACTGGGGTGAACACCGCTGCGTGATGAAAGTAACGCCTTTTATAGATAGCGCTTGGCAATGTACCAAAATAGGGGCAGGAGCTGTGCCTATCAAAACTAAAGATGGATGGCTTTTGTTCTATCACGGGGTAATCAATACTTGCAACGGTTTCCGCTACTCTATGGGGGCTGCTTTGTTAGACCTCAACAATCCAAGCAAGGTAATCGCTCGTACACAACCTTACCTCTTGGCACCTGCCACTCTCTACGAAACTACCGGCGATGTGCCTAATGTGGTATTCCCTTGTGCTGCCTTACATTCTATCGAAGAAGACAAAGTAGCAGTGTACTACGGTGCTGCCGATACAGTAGTGGGCGTTGCTTTCGGACGTATTTCCGAAATCGTAAAATTCACTAAAGAAAATTCTTTATAAGTTATCAGGTGTTAGGGGTCAGGGGTCAGGTATCAGAATCCTAACTTGACACCTGACCCCTATACCCTGAAACCTGAAATCTATTCCCTGAAACCTGAAACAAAATGCCTTTAGCTTTATTTAATTCTATCACTTCGTGGTTTTTAAAACGCCGCATCGACCAGATACAAGAGTTTGTAGAAAATCCTCATAGGGTACAAGAGCGTGTGCTTTTAGAACTAATCAGCAATGCCAAAGATACCGAACTCGGCAAATTGTACAACTTTGCTGAGGTGAAGAACTACGAGCAGTTTGCGCGTGAAACTCCTCTCACTACCTACGAGGATTTTGAGCCTTATGTAGAAAGGGCGAGACGCGGTGAGCGCAATGTGTTTTGGCATACGCCCATCAAGTGGTTTGCTAAGAGCAGCGGGACTACCAACGCCAAAAGTAAGTTCATTCCAGTGAGTGAGGAGGCTCTGCAATTGTGTCATTATAAATCAGGGAAAGATATGCTTTGCTTATACCTGAACAACAACGAGGACTCAAACCTTTTCAAAGGAAAGAGTTTGCGACTTGGGGGTAGCAAGCAATTATACGAGCAAAACGGCACCTATTTTGGTGATTTATCGGCGATTTTAATTGAAAACTTGCCTTTTTGGGCAGAATGGAGTTGTACTCCCAGCAACAAAGTATCACTGATGAGTGAATGGGAGAGCAAACTACAGGCAATTGTAAAAGAAGTAAAAACAGAAAATGTTACCAGCATTGCAGGTGTACCCTCGTGGATGCTCGTATTGCTGAACCGCATTTTAGAAGATACCAAAAAACAACACCTATTAGAATTGTGGGAAAACTTAGAAGTATATTTCCACGGTGGAGTGAGTTTCATTCCTTATCGCGAACAATACAAAAATATTATCCCCTCGGATACTTTCCGCTATTACGAAATATACAATGCTTCCGAAGGCTTTTTTGCTATTCAAGACCGTAACAATTCCGACGAAATGCTGCTAATGCTGGACTATGGTATTTTCTATGAGTTCATCCCGATGGAGACCTTTGGCACTGCCCAACAAAAAGCTATTCCGCTGAGTGAAGTGCAGATAGGCAAAAACTATGCGATGGTGATTAGCACCAATGCAGGCTTGTGGCGATATATCATAGGTGATACCGTGCGATTTACCTCAGTAGCACCTTATCGCATCAAGATTACGGGGCGCACCAAACACTTTATCAATGTTTTTGGCGAAGAGCTGATTGTAGAGAATGCTGAGCGCGCTTTAGAAAAAGCCTGCGAACAAACCAATAGTCATTTGATAGATTACACTGTAGCTCCTATCTTTATGCAGGACAAGCTAAAAGGCGGACACGAGTGGGTGATAGAATTTGAGTCGGCGCCAGAGAGTTTAGAGCAATTCACCGAGATATTAGACCTTGAACTCCAAAAGCTCAACTCCGATTATGAAGCCAAGCGTTACAACAATATGACCCTCAACAAACCCAAAGTACACAGCGCACGTACGGGTCTTTTCCACGATTGGCTCAAGCATAAAGACAAACTAGGCGGGCAAAACAAAGTCCCCCGACTTTCTAACAGTAGAGAATACGTAGAGGAACTTTTGAAGTTGTAGCATAAATAGGCTGTCTAATGTTAGGCAGCTTTTTTTGTAAAGGGCGTTTGCAAAACGCCCCTACAATGTAATTGATTATCAGAGTAATCTACTTTCACAAAGTTTATAACTATCCTCTGTCCCCTGACACTTGTTTCGGGCTTCTGCCGAATTTCTTCTTAAAGGCAGTAGAGAAATGCGATACATACTCATAACCACAAGCAAATGCTATCTCACTGATGTTCTTATCGGTGTGGAGAAGTAGCTGCTGTGCTAACTCCATTTTATAATCGTATAAGTAACCGAAAACTGTAGTGCCAAATACTTCTTTGAAACCGTAACACAATTTCTTTTCATTAGTACCCACAGCACGCGCTAATTCAGTTATGGAAGGCGTAGTATCTAACTGGGCTGTAAGCATATCGCGCACTTCGTACATCTTCTGTACATCGGTTAGGTTTTTACAATATTGGTGAGGTTGCGACTGTTGTTGTTCGTATTGTTGGAGTTGTAAAAGGAGAAGTTCCTGCACTTTCAGGTCGGTATAGGGGCGGGCAGCCTTGCCTAAGAGGGTTGCGTGCTGCAACTGACAAAGTGCCGTTTGCATAGCAAAGGTAGTAGGCAAAGAATGTTCGGGGGAGAGCATAAAATTGCCGCTGTGTTGATAACGCTCATACCACGACATAAAGGTTTCGGGATAGGTAGCAGCTATTTGTGCAAACTTTTCGGCACTCACAGCTAAGGAAATCACCTCTATAGTATCATCTTTGTGAAAAAAATCTTTCCCTAAACACTCCTCACGCCCGAAAAATATATTATGAGTTCCTGTTTTGGCAGTAGCAATACGTTTGTCAATCTCTATTTGTATACCTTTATGTGTTTGCGTTACAAAATAAAGGCGCACTGAGGGGATATCCATACGTCCTTCAAAAACTACATCTTCTTTCATTTGTGCTTGCCAACAGTAGTAAGTATGCTCGCCTAAAAACTGTTGTTCTAACCGAAACAATCCCATGTGTTCACTCACTCCCTCATAGTAGCTTTGTACTTCTTCTTCACTGGTCACCAAAGGTAATGTTACTTCATTCATCATAGCTATTCAGATATAAAACTTTGCTAAGGATATTAAACAATAGTACTTTTATTTTAGTGTACTTTTGCCTCTTGAAATCCGTTGTTTAGAACAAAAGTAAATAATATATTTCAAACTACCAAATTTTTAGGAGTTAGGTGTCAGGTATCAGGTGTCAGGGGATAAAGGTTAGATACTGATAGTTAATGATTTAATGGATAAAAACCAATATTTATGTTATACAAAACTTTTCTTTTATTACTGCTCACTACTTCTTCTTTATGGGCTCAAAATACTGCTGAACTTTCGGGTAAAATTACCGATAAAGCTACTCAAAAACCACTCATAGGCGCTGATATCTACCTCAAAGAATTGAAAAAAGGCGCTAATGCCGATGCACAAGGTAACTATCATCTAAAGGGTATCCCCGAAGGCAATTACACTATTATAGGTAGCTATCTAGGCTATCAAACTTTTAGTAAGAAAATATATCTAAAAGGACAAGAACGTTTGGATATCAGCCTCAAAGAGCAAGCTGAGGAAATAAGTGGGGTAACTGTTTCGGGCAAGAGTATCGCTCACCAAAAGAAAGAAGAGAGTATGCCTGTAACGGTAATTGATATGAGCAATATGCGGGGCACGGTGAGCAATGTGCAGGACATTCTCGCCAAAACCGTGGGGGTAACCTTGCGCACTTCTGGAGGTGTGGGGAGCAGTTCGCGCATTTCGGTACGAGGCTTGGAAGGCAAGCGCATTGGCTTCTTCATAGACGAATTGCCAATGACTGAACAAACCGACTATTTAGATATCAACGATATTCCTGTGGATATGATAGACCGCATCGAGATTTACAAAGGCGTGGTACCTGCCCGCTTTGGAGGTTCGTCTTTGGGAGGAGCTATCAATATTGTAATTCGCGAATATCCTGATAAGTATGCCGACCTCAGCTATGGCTATGAGAGTTTCAATACCCATAAAGCCCAAGGGGTCTTCAAACGCAACTTGAAAGCGCGTGGACTCGTTTTTGGAATTGGTGGAGGCTATACCACTTCCGATAATAACTATACTTTCGATTCGCCTTATCGCGAGGGGTTACACATCACCCGTAACCACGATAAATACCGAAAATACATCATCGGGGGGAGCTTTAAAGCTAAAAAATGGTGGTTTGACGAGGTAGAGTTTGAACCCGTAGTGGTGAAGACTTACAAAGAAATACAAGGTATAGAGTACGACATTCGCGAGGCTCATAGCGAAAGCCTAATGGCGGGCTTGGCTAACAAACTCACCAAAGACAATTTCCTAACCGAAGGGCTCAACTTTGATATGTTCAACGGGGTGGTACTCACCAAAATGAACTTCATCGATAAAGCTACTCGTCGCTATGAATGGGACGGTAGCTCCTACCCTACCCCATCGCGTTACGGAGGTGAGGTGGGCTACAACTTCCCTTCGGATTCCGATGACCAAAAGCTATCGTTTATCAATAAAACCAACTTGGAATACATCATCAACGAGCGTCATTCGTTCAATTTCAACAGTGTATTTTCCATAGCCAAAGGAACGCCCAAGGACGAACTGAAAACCCTCAGTTTAGGCAAGCAAGTGAATTTCGATTCGCGTATGCACAGCTGGGTGAGCGGACTTACTTACGACTTGCGGTCACTTAACGATGTATTTCTCAACTCGTTTACTGTACGCTACTACCAATACACTATGCACACTCAAATGGCACCATTATTTGTGCCTGGTAAGTACGATGTTGATTTAGAAAAGAACAATTGGGGGGTGAACAACGCTATGCGCTACCGCTTTTTGCCTTCGCTAATGGGGAAACTCTCAGCAGGTTATGAAGTGCGTATCCCCTCAGAAAGTGAGCTTTTGGGCGACGGCATCGGTGTAGTGCCCAGTGCCGACCTCCTACCCGAACGCAATGCCAGTGCAAACCTCGGTTTATTGTTCGACCTCACGGGCAAACACCCCACCAATGCACAGATAGAAATGAACTTCTTCTATATGTACTTGCAGGATATGATACGCTACACCGCCGGACTTATAGGCGCTCAATATCAGAATTTTGGCGAGATGCGCACCCTTGGGGTAGAGTTTGAAGCCAAAGCCGATGTACTCCCCTCGCTCTATGCCTACGTGAATACTACTTACCAAGACTTGCGCGATACCCGTGACTACGAACCCGCCAGCACCGTCCCTAATCCTACCAAATACAAGCGTATGCCTAATATCCCCTACCTAATGGCAAACGCCGGAATGGAATTTCACCGTGAAAATCTTTTTGGCGGTAGCGGTCAGAACACCCGCCTCTTTGCCGATGTAGCTTTTGTAGAAGAATATTTCTACGATTTTGAACTGACCCAATTGCAAAAACGCCGTATCCCACGAAGCACCACTATAGATATAGGTTTTGAACACAGTTTTTTGAATAACAAACTCTTTATATCGGGCAAATTGCGCAATGTAACGAACGAAAAAACTTTATCGGAATTTAACCGTCCGCTCCCTGGTATTAATGGGGGAGTGAAGATTAGAATGATATTTTAGATTATGAACAAAATACCTGAAACAATGCTCATTACTTTATGGGCAAAAGCAACTGAAAACCAACAACAAAATCCGTTGTTGCGCGATGAAAAAGCTGCTGAGATTATCGGCAAAATAGACTATGATTTCAGCAAGTTTAAGAAAGCTAAATTCTCGCAAGCAGGGGTATGCGTGCGCGCAAGTTTGATTGATGGAGAGACACGCAAATTTATCGCCGCTCACCCCGATGCGGTAGTCATACAACTGGGAGCAGGACTCGATGCTCGCTATGAGCGTTTGGGTTGCCCCGAAGTTACCCACTGGTACGAACTCGACCTGCCCGAAGTGATGCAGTTGCGTCGTCAGTTTTTTGAAGAGACTGAACGCCGCTCTTTTTTAGAGATGTCGCTTTTTGATAGAGAATGGATTGACCTCGTAAAAGCACACCAAAAGCCATTGCTCATCATCGTGGAGGGCGTGCTAATGTACTTCCCCCAGAGAGAAGTAAAGGATTTTATGATCAATCTGTGCGATAAAGTAGACGAAGCTACTTTTTTGTTTGATATGCTCGCCTACACCTTAGTAGGACACGCCAAAAATCACGATTCGTTGAGAGCAATGGGTGAAAACCAACGTCCTGAATTTAAGTGGAGCGAAAAAGAAAGTGCTGTAATGGAAAGTTGGCATCCTAAAATCCATTTGGCTAAAGAGTATTATATGAGTGAGTACGACGAAGGACGCTATCCTTTTATTTTTAGAATGCTCTATAAAATTCCTTATTTCTACAAACGATTCAACCAAAGAGTAGTTAATCTGTCAATTAGCTAATTTAGTGCGTTTCAAAAATCGAAAATTAACCCATAAATATAAATTACAATGAAAAGAGTAATCCTAAGTCTTTGCAGTCTTGCACTGCTTAGTGTGTCTTGCAAAAAAGACGACACCCCTGCCCCTACTCCTTCTAATGAAGGCGGTGGAAAGTATTTGGTGAAAACTACCTTTAAAAACCCCGACGGTAAAAGTGGTAGTTCTTACTTACAACTTACTAATGATCTCAATGCCAATACTGCCTTAAACAACAAACAAGCTATACAAGTGCCTTATATGTCGAGTGTAATGATATATGGCAATGAGGTATATTCATTAGATGCTGTTGATGGTAGTTATGGTGTGAGAAAATTTATTTACAACCCTACTACCCAAAAACTTACCGAAAGTAAAAAATTCGATACCCCTGCACACTCTATGCCCTGCAACTTGATAAAGGTGAGCGATACCAAAGCCTATTTGCCTTTATACAACGTACCAAAGGTATTGATTATCAACCCACAAACAATGCAGAAAACAGGTGAAATAGACATTCAAAGGTACGCCCACAGCGACAGCAGTCCGGATGCAGGCTACGGAATAATACGCGATGGGTATTTCTACCTACCCCTATTGCAATTAGGACCTGATTATGCTCCTTATGCCGACCATCTCCAAAGTGATGTACTCATCATCAATGTACAAACTGATAAGGTAGAAAAGGTAATATCAGAAACCACTACTCACTTGGCTATGCCTTCTCAACCTTCATATAAAACTTGTATTTTCACTACCGAAAACAAAGATATATATATAATGTGTGCTGGTTATTTCGGGTTCAATCCCGCAAATACCCATTCAGGGTTTGTGTGCATACCTCAAAGTACTACCGTATCGGCTACTGAGTTTGATAGTAGTAAGAGTTGGGATATATCCAACACTACTATTGAGGGTACTACCTATAAACCCTCTACCATATACAGTGCTGAATATTTAGGGAATGGCAAAATAGCTGCTTTTGTAGCTGCTGCCGAACTTAATATTGATAATCCTTTTATCGATAAAAATGGTATTGCTGTGTTGATAGACCTCAACGCTAAAACTATTAAGAAGATTGATGGTATCCCTTATACTGATAGCCACAGCGTGTTTATTGGTAGAAACAACAACGAAGTGATTTTTGGTGTATCGGGTAAAGAAAAAAGAGGTTTATTTAGCTATGACCCTGCTACCGGTATCAGCAAGCAAGTACTAAACACAGAAGGGGGTGCAGACTTTTTCTACGCATTTTAGTGCGAGCCGCACAGGCAATTTGGTGCGAGCCGCACGGGCAATTTAGTGCGTTGCAAAAATCGAAAATTAATCAAAAAAATAAACTACAATGAAAAAAGTAATCTTAACTTTCTGCAGTCTTGCACTGCTTAGTGTGTCTTGCAAAAAAGATGACAACACCAAACCAGCTCCTGTGCCTCCCAGCACGGTAGAGTACAACGGTAATTTCTTATTAGAAACTTCGGTGAAAAATCCTGATGGAATGAGTGGTAGTTCCTATCTTCAAATCATTCATAAAATGGCAGGAGGTATCGCTGTTGATAACTCTAAAGCCGAACAAATAGAGTTTAGCTCTTCGGTACAAGTAGAAGGTAATAATGTTTATATCTTCGATACTATGAAAGGTACAGCTGGTATTACCCGTTGGACGTATGACCCTACTACCCAAAAACTCACCAAAGGAGCTACTCTTGATGTCCTTGCAGGCTCAATGGTGGGTCACCTCGAAAAAATAAGTGATACCAAAGCATACGTACCTTTCTATACACAAGGTGTAGTGTGGATTATCAACCCACAAACGATGCAAAAAACAGGTGAAATCAATCTCAGCCAATACGCTCACAATGATACTAGTCCTGAACCAGCTATGGGTATTCTTCGCGATGGCAAATATTATCTATGTCTTACCCAAGTGAACCAAGGAGAAGGTTGGCAACCTTATCCCGATTATCAGCAATGTGATGTGGCTATCATCAACCCTCAAACTGATGTAGTGGAAAAAGTAGTATCCGAGACTACTACCAAACTCACCTTCCCTACCCGCCCTATGGCGCAATGTAAAGGAATGCTCTTCACTAATGAGGCAGGTGATATTTATATGGCTACCGCAGGCTATTTTGGGTACTCTAAAGACAATACCAAATGTGGTTTCCTCTGCATTCCCAAAGGCAAGACTGAATTTGATAGCAGCAAATCGTGGGACATCTCTACTACCACCATTGCAGGCACTACCTACAAGCCTGCCAGCGTGTATAACTGTTTGTATATAGGCAATGGAAAAGCAGTAGCTTATGTGGGTATAGTAGAACTCAACGGTTCAAACCCCTACACTGCTAAAAATGCAATGGCTGTGCTCATAGATTTCAATGCCAAGTCTATCAGCCAAATAAGAGGCGTTCCTCTTACCGATGGACATAGTATCCTTATCACCAAACTGAAAGACAGAGTGCTCTTTGGTGCTTTTGGAAGTGATAAACGCGGACTCTTCGCTTTCAACCCAGCTACCGAAACCGTAGAGCAAATCCTCTCTACTACTGGCAACCCCGCGTTCTTCCACGCATTTTAAATGAAAGAAGAGCATAATAAAAAAGACTGCTTTTTAGCAGTCTTTTTTTATTTTTTACTATTTTGTTTGCCTAAATAATGGTCGAGGGCAACGGTCATCGAGGGACTTTCGGGTGAAGGCGCTTTGATATCGATGATGAGTCCTGCTTCTTCAGCAGCTTTAAGGGTTGCATCGCCATAAACGGCTATTTTAGTTTTCTTTTGTGAGAAATCGGGGAAACTTTTGAAAAGGGCTTCTATCCCAGCAGGCGAAAAGAAAGTGAGTATGTCGTACTTGTTTTCTTTAATTGCCGAAATATCGCAATATACGGTACGGTAGAATACCACGCGTTCCCATTTTATTTTAATCTCATCTAAAGCAGCTGTAGCTTCGGGTTTAGGTGCATCAGAGCCTGGAAAGAGAAATTTCTCGTCTTTGTATTTCTTGAGGATAGGCAAGAGGTCGGCGAACTCTTTTTTACCTACATATATTTTTCGTTTGCGATAGGTGATATACTTTTGCAGGTAGTAAGCAATGGCTTCCGATTGGCAAAAGTACTTCATTGTGATAGGCACTTTAAAGCGCATTTCTTCAGCAATACGAAAATAATGGTCTACAGATTTGCGGCTGGTAAGAATAACGGCTGTAAATTTGGTAAGGTCAATCTTCTGCATTCTGATGTCCTTAGCGGTCATCCCTTCTACTTTGATGAAAGGCACAAAATCTACTTTCACATTGTGGTTTTGAATGATTTGTGCGTACGGAGAGTTCTCAGCCTTTGGTTCTGGTTGCGAAACTAATATCGATTTTACCTTCATAAATGTTATTTCTTTACACTTCCTAAAAATACCTTGTTCCGTAAATGAGAAAGATATAGGGTGCTATTTCAAGGGTGCAAAGATACAAAATAAAATAGAATAAGTATGGTTTTATTTCTTTTTGATTGGATTTTATGATTTTAAGCCAACTTAATATATTGATAATCAGTAGTATCATAAATAACACTAAAAGAAGTAAAAACAAGTGTTTTTCGCTTGTAAAAGGTAGATAAACACCTAAAAAAAGGACAATTATCATCACAATTGCAGCGTACGAGGAGTAAGCTATCCTGCTAAAAATGTAATCTCGGCTAAAATCGGAGAGGTCAAAAAGACTACTAATCCATCGCTGAAGAAGCAGTTTTGCAACAAGAAATAGAAATACGAAAAGTACAATTTCTAAAAACATAAACTTCTCGGTATAAAGCATTGTTATCCCATAGTGTTTTAGGCATACATATACAAAAAGTGCTAAACACAAACATTGTATGAGATAGAGTACCACCGTGAAAAGGTGGAGTTTGCGTTCCTTCTTGCCATAGATAATAATGTACTTATTGTTGAGCAATAGCCGCTGATAGTCCGTAAAATGCTTGGGATAGAACACGCGAAGGAAAACTACCAATCCAAAAATGAGCAGGAAGGCAGGAAATATCCAAGTGAGATAAGTGCGATGAATGAGCAGTGCGTCCAAAATTACTGAGTGGGTTCTTTAATGAGTTCTTCTTTGGGTTGTTCTTCTTTTTTAATGTCTTTAGGGGTGTTTATCACTTTATCGATACTATCGCGTTGGAGTTTGATTCTCTTTTCTACTTTCTTTACAATGGTATCGTATTCTTTAGGGAAAGAAGCGTAGTACACCATATTCTGCGCTAGCGAAATACTATCAATTTGGTATTTTTTGTAGATAAACTGTTGTGAGTTGAACTGCAACGAGTCTAATTTTTGAGCTTGTGAAACTTTCATCGATTCTAACACAGCCAAATCATAGAGCAGATTTTCCATTTGTTTTTCGTCCAAAAACTTATCGGGTTTAGGAACGATATTCTTCTTGCAAGCTGCTACTGCGAGTAGCAAAACCAATATATAAATAATTTTCTTCATAGTCTTATCTGTTGAAAGTGATGCGTTGCCCCTGAGGCTCTACCATAAGTTTACCATTGTGGTACACCTGTTTGCCATTTACAAAAGTGCTCACCACAGCCGAATGGAACTGTTGCCCTTCAAGCGGACTCCAGCCACATTTATACAACAGGTTGTTTTTCTGTACCGTCCATTGGGTATCCAGATCCAGCAGCACAAGGTCGGCGTAATAACCTTCACGCAAAAAACCGCGGTCTTTTACCTGAAAAAGGATTGCGGGATTATGACACATTTTCTCTACTATTTTTTCGATAGAAATACTACCTTCGTAGGATTTTTCGAGCATAGCCACAAGTGAATGCTGTACCAAAGGCGCCCCTGAAGGGATATTAGTATAGCCCTTGCGTTGTTTTTCTTCGAGGGTGTGAGGCGCGTGATCGGTAGCAATCACATCCAAACGGTCGTCTAAGAGGGCTTGCCACAGCGCTGTGCGGTCATCGGCAGTTTTTACTGCAGGATTCCATTTGATGAAAGCCCCACGAGTAGTATAATCGTCTTCCGAAAACCACAAGTGGTGCACACACACCTCAGCGGTGATTTTCTTATCTTTTAGTGGCATATCATTGCGGAAGAGGTCGGTTTCCTTAGCTGTCGAAAGATGGAACACGTGCAAGCGTGCGCCGGTTTTTTCAGCCAAAGCAATGGCGCGTGAAGAGGAGAGATAGCAAGCCTCAGCACTGCGGATATAAGGGTGCAGGTCTATAGGGATATCCTCGCCATACAAGCCTTGATAGTGGGCTAAATTCTTGCGAATAGTTACTTCATCTTCACAATGCGCGGCAATGACCAAATCTACATTGTTGAAAATAGCTTCTATGGTTTTCTCATTGTCTACGAGCATATTCCCCGTAGATGAGCCTAAGAAGAGTTTCACCCCTGCACAAGCGTTCTTATCTAAGCGTTTCAGTTCTTCGAGGTTGTCATTTGTACCCCCCAAGAAGAAAGAATAGTTAGCAAAAGAGGATTGTTTGGCAATTGCAAATTTCTCTTCCAAAAGCGGAATGGTTACGGTTTGAGGTACGGTGTTAGGTTGCTCAAAAAAGGTAGTTACACCACCAGCTACCGCAGCCCGACTTTCGGTAGCGATAGTAGCTTTATGAATAAGTCCAGGTTCGCGGAAATGCACTTGGTCGTCAATCACCCCAGGGATGAGATACTTGCCTTCAGCTTCTATCACCTCGTAATTCCCTTTAGGAGTAATGTGGGAACCTATTTGTGCAATGCGCTCTCCCTCAATCAAGAGGTCGCCTTGAAAGAGGGTATTTTCGTTTATAATAATGGTGTTTTTGATTAATGTCTTCATCTCATTAATAATTTATTTGATACCTATCCCCTATCCTCTATCCCCTGAACACAAGGTGTTTATATATTCCACCTGCAAGTTCTTGATGATTTATATACTCAAACCCTAAGTGGGTGTAAAGTCTTTCGGCTTTTGGGTTTTGTACATCCACGAGTAAGCCTATGGGCTGAGTAGCTACCTTTTTAAGGTGGGCTACTAATTGTGAGCCTATGCCTTTGCCTTGGGCTGTGGGTAGTACGCTGAGGGTATCTATATAAAGCTCCCCTTCTGCGGTTTCATCTTCCAGCACAATATCTATACCGTAGCTACTGCGAATAAGTGCCAGCACAGGGGCGCGCAAGCGGTGCAAATGCGCTCCATCATAAGCAATCACCGACCCTATTACTACACCCTCTTCTTCATATACCCAAGCATTTTTATAAGAATACTGATTGTCTTCTTGTTCAAAGAGGTTTTTTAGCAAGGCAATAGCTTCTTCTTTGTGGTCTTTGCCTATCATTTTATACACGATTTCCTCCATTGCTTGAAACATTAGTGGGGCAACAGCAGAAGCATCGGTGGGAGTTGCGGGTCGTATCATCCGTTTAGAAATATAACTTTTTGAATTAGAGATTCTCCCAAGCGCTCGTTGAGGTTCTCAATAATTTTGGTTTTGCCATAACTCAGTTCGTTGCTAAGTGCAGGCGAAGTTAGTCGCACATATAGCGTATTGCCTTTGAGCTCTACCGAGGTAGTATAGCGCGCTATAGCTGTGCCCATCAGTTCATTCCAGAGGGCTGGCAACGAGGCTTTTTGCAAACCATAATTGAGGTGATTTTGCTTTACAATGAGCTTAATGACCTCCGAGAGGGTGTGAGTATTTCCGTCCATAATTTTAACTCTTTAATTACTTATCATTGTAATGTCCGAAAGCAGAAAGTACTTCTACTTTTTTTTCTTCCTCAAAAACTTCATATATAAAGCGATGTTTTCCATTGATTCTTTTGGAATATACATTTCTTTCTCCATATCCTTTAAGAGGTTCCGTCTGTCCAGTTCCTTTTGTAGGGGTTTCTTCTAACTCATCTAAAAAAGTATCTATCTTTTTTAGTATTTGTTTATTACCCGATTGCTTATGGATTTTTAAATCACTAAAAAATTCTTTTGAATAAATAATCTCAAAGGTTGGTTGTTTTTCTTCCATTAGTCAAACATCAATTTTTTCATTTCTTCCCTACTCATTTGTATTTTTTCACCAGCTCTTGCACGATCTATTTTAGCAAAAAAAGCCTCCTTAGTCATCAAAGTTTCGTCCTTTTCTTCTTTAATAACCTTGGTTGTAGCTTTCAAACTGTTTAAAATTCTTTCGATAAATGGAAAGTCTACAGCTTGTATTTCTGATTGGAATGTAATTGTGGTTGCTTCCATAGTTTCAATATTTTTTGCAAATGTACAAATTAATTATCAATTATCAATTATTTACCTGACCTATTACTTGTTAGCTATCACTAAAAAAAAGAGGTTGCCTAAAGTTTAGACAACCTCTTTAGAATTATAAATCCAACAAATATTTAAAGCTAGATTTTGTTAGTTACATTCTGTTTTAAACTCTGCTCTGGTTCCTTGTTTTCTCCATCCTGCAGGAAGATTAGCTAATTGTTCAGCGCTTACTTTTATACATTGTAAGGAGTTAGCTCCATTCAATTGCAAGTATGTAAGTTTTGTGTTTTTTGAAAGGTCTAAACTCGTTAGAGAATTGTTTTCATTTAGATATAAACCTTTGAGTTCGGTAAGTTTAGAAATATCTAAAGAAGTGAGTGTTGTTTTGTTGCAGATAAGTTCAGTTATTGCAGTATTAAGAGTAACACCTTTTAGAGCTGTTCCTCCACAAGTAAATGTTTTGATATGCTCATTTTGAGAAATATCAATACTGGTAACTCCTTCTCTCTCTCCATCAAATTCTATTTTTGTAAGTTTACCATAAATAGTGAGAGTTTTAGAGTTTCCTATCTTTACAAATAGAGAACCTCTTTTCATCATATCTTGGTAAATACTTCCTATAACTTCATCAGCATCTTTTATGCCGTTGTTGTTAAGGTCTATCCACACCTCAGGAACATCTTTTTCCTCAACACCAACGCTTAATATAAAAGAATCACCTTCAGCCTTGTTAGTAACAAAAGTTACTTTAGGTGTTATGGTTGCAGTCCCTTTTAGCGGAATGGTAATAGTTCCTGCATTGCTTTTAATCACTAAGTTAGCTGTTTTATTTCCATTAGTTTTAGGAGAAAGGGTAACGGTAAATTCGTATTTTTTACCTACTCCTATAGTAGTGGGTGAAGCTGTGGTTGTAAACTCATCAGCATTGGTACCTGTGAGTTCCACTGATGTAATAGTAACATCAGTTCCTCCTGTATTAGTGATTGTAATAGTTTTAGAAGTAGTACCATTCACAAAATCACCTTTAGGGGCTGTTACTTCCATCTTAGGGACTTGTAAAGGTGGTTGTTGCGGATTATCGTCATTCTTTTTACAAGAGACGAAAGTAGCAAATGCTAATGAAAATAGCATTACTGAAAAACTGAATCTTTTTTTCATAAAACTGAATTTTAAATTATTATGCGCAAAGATACGAATAATTTGTCAATTAGCAAATTATATCTCATTGAAAATGACTAATTAAAAAACAAAAAATGCGTGATTTACCATAAATCACGCATTTTTTACTATTTTTGCATTTTCAACCTCTCCAATATATGAAATACATTCCCCTTTCTCTTTTACTATTAGCTACTGTTAGTAGTTGCGATGGCTGTAAAAATAAATCAACCTCTACTACAGACGAAATTTATGTGTCTGATAGTATAAAAGAATATAGCCCAGAATCTCAAATTATCCAATATAGTCAAGACCCAGAAAACACTGATACTCCTATTGATACTACAAGCATTGAATTTGAAAACATACCCACTGCTTCTGTTACCGATAGTATCAATTTGTATATCGCAGGACTTGCTCAGAATGAAAAAGCGATCCACGTTTCTTTTTCTGATATATACCAAAACGACACCTTAGATGTGCCCCCACATTATATCAAGAACCAAAAGAAATTAGGAAAGGAATTTATGAAGTATTTTCCCTTAACAGGCAACTATAGAACTCGCTTTTTCAAACGTATGAAATTCTCCGAAACTGATACACTCTATCTATATAACATCGATAAGAATAGGTTGAAAAAATTTCCTTTATCTACTTTAAGAGTCGCTGCTAATCTCAATATTTATGCCGATGAAAAAGACATTTCCTCTTACAATTATGAAATAGGGTTTGAAGTGTATTATGCTAAAGATAAACTCTCTAGGGAAGAAGCCGAAAATGGGTTTGCATTCGCTTATGTAGGCAAAGAAAATCCATTTGTAGAGAACCAAATGCAAGTAGTTACTTGGAAGGAAATAAAAACATCTGCTTTCCCTGCTACCTACAAAATTGTAAATCCTAAATACAGATTAGGAAAAGCGTACAAATACCATTACAAACAAACTACTTGTTATATACAAGATTTTACTGAAGATGATAGTTATTACGACCCCGTTGCACGCTTTTTCGTAGTGATAGATAACAACACTAAAAAGATTATCAAGCGTCAATTCTTTAAATCAGGTGAATCTACCTCTATTACTCCTGCTGAAAAAAGCGATATAATACCTCCTACCTATATAGGGCACTTACTTAAAGGGAAACCTGCTTGTATTTTTGGTTTATATGGAGAATCCTTTGGATGTGAAGCCCCTGTCTTCCTCAGTGATAACTATTCAGACCTCCCTATACAATGTGATAACCGACATTGAGAAAATCTTACCTTTTACCTTTTTTATGAAACAGCTTATTCATCACCTCTCCCGTTTGTAGGTTCAAAAACTCTTGATTGGTGGTGGGGCTATCTAAGCCACCAAGTTTAGGTAACCACTTGCCGGTTTTGATGTAGTCTAAACACCCTAACAGCTCAGGGTATTTGCGCTGTACTTGCTTGAGGTTGAGCCCTGTGTAGAGTGCTGTTTTCAGCCGTTTGCACTTCACTTGGAAGATAAGCGAGAGCAGGGTCTCTACCTGCCACTCGCCTCCCATAAACAGCACACAGCTTATCATATCTTCATACTTGCTGAGCAGTTGTTCTAAACCTTCATTGGTGAGCGCACAGCCTTTACTGCCGTCCCAAATATATTCGGAATGGCAACCCTCACACGCCAACGGACACCCTGTGATGGTAAAACACAGGGATATCTCATTAGGTACTTCTTGGAGGACAATATCGTAACTGCTATACCGTAGCGTGCCCATAGTAACGTATTTTAGCTTCTTTTTGTCGGTCTTTAGAGAAATTAGTAATGCGTTTGAGGTAGCCTATCACACGAGTAGCGTGGTCGATATTTTCAGAACCACAATGGGTGCAGTGGTCGTGCGTGTGTTTATCGATATAGCCACAATCGTTGCACACAGTTACACATATATTGAAGCAGAAGTAGTTACACCCTGTTTTAGCGGCTACATTCAGTAGTTTGTAGAAACCTTCAGCAGTAGGGTATTCTTCGAGGTTGCAGTGGTAAGCCGAACCGCCGTCTAAGTACTGTATATACTCATTGCCGTGCAAATAGAACTTATCGATAAGGTTTTGAGAGTCGTCTTCCACAATATAAAAATATGAATTGTAGCAATCACGTGGCACTTGCAAGCCATCGGCTTTGTCCCAAGCCGCATTCTTCACGCCTAAGTTCTCTGCAGGTACAAACTCGGTATTGAACATAAAGCCGTATTTAGCTTTGGCTTCCTTGTTCTTGTCGTAAATTAGTTTGAGGTTTTTGTTGATGAACGCCTTATAATCGGGGTTGTCGGAAATGCGAATGCCTAAATACTCGGCAGCTTCGACCATTCCGTTGATACCAATAGTGAGGAATTGTTTATCGAGCGAGATGAAGCCCGCATCGTACACCGGTAGCATACCCGCATCTTTGTAATCCTGAACAATAGCGCGGTAAGCCACTTGGTATTTGTGGATATTATCCAAAGTGCGCTCCAGCGATAAATGCTTTTGGTAAAGGCGATTCATATTAATAGTAATCACATTGATACTACCGGTAGAAACTCCTCCTGCCCCGAGTGAATAACTAAAAGTATTATCGGAAATTTCATTGCGCAAACGACAGCAACTTGCCAAGGAGTCGGCATTATCCGATTGGTATATAAAGAAGGCATTGCCCTCACTGAGTTCTTTAGCACAGAAGCGCGCAAAATACTCGTCGTACACGTGTTTGTCCTTAGTGAGCATCGCAGCAGTAACCACAGGGAAAGTGAGTATCGCTTTGGTGCGCTCGATGTTAAACCAATGCATAAAGAACTGTTGAAGTTTGTCTAAAGACTCATAAGAAGGCTTGTTACCGTCGGGGTAAACAAAAGTGCCAAACATCGAGTCGAAATACGGACGGTCATACAGCGATATGTTCCAAAATACCGACTGATAACCACGTGCTGCTGCTGGCTGATTGATAGCATATACCACGTGTTGGAGTTCGTTTTCTATGACCTCACGGTGGGTGTTGAGGTAATCGTCGCCATAGTCTTTACGCGCAAAATGGTCGAAGTACATTAGGAACTCTACTGTGGCTACTGCTCCTGCAAACTGTGAAGATACTGAGAAGAGGAAGTTTACGAACGACCCGCAATAGCTTGCCAAATGTTGTGGGGCTTTGCTTTCACCGCCGAGTTTTACGAGCCCGTCCAAGAGCAAAGGATACATTGATACGCTCACACAATAGGGTTTAAGACTCGTTTCATCGTGCACATAGATTTCGTGTTCTTCAATCTGACGAATATACTCATCTGCTAATTCTTTACCAAAGAGTTGCTCAATTTTGCGCGATACCAGCGAGCGGTTCACTTGGATATTGATATCCTTGTTCAGCTCGGCTTCCATTGTAGCGATGTTCTTATGGGCTACATTGGCATTGGCATCAAAGAGAGACCCCGTAGCGGCGTTATGAGAACTCAAGTAGTTCTCGATAAATTTACATTTTGTCTGTAACTGCTCAGCAGTAAGTTTGGTAAATTTACTCATAATTTTTTATTTATTATTATTTCGTTCAAGTAAAAAAGGGTGCTGAGAGGTTTATCTAAACCTCTCATATATAGTACATTGTATAATATTGCTTTTTGTAAGTCCCTAAAAAAGGGGAAGTGATTTTTTCTTAGTTACTGGGGCAAAGGTACGGAATAAAGCAATAGGTTATCAATAAAATTAAAATACTTATCAACAAAGTTATGAACAATTCGCCGTTACTCTTTATTACATAGAAGTTAAGGGGCTAAACTCCATCATTCAAATCTTGTGATTTGAAAAAATAATACTACCTTTGCAAAAAATAACACTTAATAATATGGAAAATATACTTATCATAAAACCTCCTAAAGGAATTTCATTAGAGAATGCTAAAGCTGCCTTGCTAAATTTAAACTTTGAAATTATCAATCATTCTGATGTGTATTATGATTTTTCTGATGATCTATCAGAAGAAGATTTACACCTTATTGAAATTTCAAAACAACAAGCTGAAATGGGAATGCTTGTAGATAGTGCTGACGTTCACAGAAAAGCAAGAGAAAGGAAGTATGAAAATAAAATGGTCTACACAAGCTGAATTGAGTTATCTTGAAAATCTCAATTATTGGGATAACCGAAATAAATCTCACACTTATTCTGATAAAATAGACGAAGAACTCTGTAAATTAGAACAAGAAATCAGTATTTCTCCATACTTTTTAGCTCAATATATAGAACATTTGGATTTGTATAAACGCAATTTCCTAAATGGAAAATTTGCTATATTTTATCAAGTATCAGAAGAAGAAAATCTTATCAGAATTATTTACTTCAGAAGTAACAAGCAAAAACCTTTGTAATACAAACAAATGAAATTCTTTACTTTCCTTATAGCTATTCTATTCTTTTTATTTTTCAAACGCTTTGCCCAGCAGCCTAATGCAACTAAAGGGTTTGGCAATCCTTTCCGTTCACACATCTCTCCCGCAACTTTTGAACTCAACCTCCTCTCTCTCTGCTCTCTCGTTATCAAAGCCAACGGAACTGTTACGCAAGCAGAACTCGACTTTGTGCGTGCGCAATTCGTACGCCTATATGGCAAAGAGCGCGCTAATGAGGTATTTCGCAGTTTCAATGAGCTCATAAAAGGCAGGGAATTAGATGCCAGCCGCATTGCTATCTATGTGCGGGTGCGCACTACTTACGAAACCCGTTTGCAAATCTTGTATTTCTTGTTTGGTATTGCCGAATCGGATGGGGTGATGAGTGAGGAAGAGGTACGACAAATACGAGAAATTGCTTATCATTTTGCTATAGAAAACAGCGATTTTGAGAGTATCAAGGCAATGTTTGGCAGTAGCCAAAACAATAATAACAACCCTCATAACACCACGCCCAATGCCTTAGCAAAAGCCTACGCTATCTTAGGATTACAGCCCAATGCCACTGCTGAGGAAGTAAAACAAGCCTATAGAAATATGGCAAAAAAATATCACCCCGATAGAGTGATTACTGAAGATGCTGCCATCAAAAAAGGCGCCGAAGAAAAATTTAAACAAGTACAACAAGCGTACGAGTTAATTTGCAAATATCAAAATTAGCAAATTGTCAAATCGACAAATTACAAAAAAAGTGGCAAGCGATCTACATCGCACCGCTACAACCGAATACCTTTGCTGTGTTCCCACCCTGGAGGATTTTTCAGGAGCTGGTCGTGTAGGACTTGCCGGTGCAAAAGTACAACTTTTTTATTACACTGCAAGTTTTTTTGAAAAAAACTTGTATCTTTGTGGCTAAAAATAATAAAACAACATACAATGACTACAAACAGAACCCTTACAATGATTAAGCCCGATGCCGTTGAAAAAGGCTATATAGGGGCTATCCTTACCGACATCATCGCTGCTGGTTTTACCATCAAAGCAATGAAATTCACCCAGCTCACCCGCCGTGATGCCGAACAATTCTATGCTGTACACAAAGGCAAACCTTTTTTTGAGAGTCTGCTCAACTTTATGACCCGTGGAGCTATAGTAGCAGCTATCCTTGAGAAAGACAATGCTGTAGCCAGTTTCCGTGAACTCTTAGGAAGTACCAACCCCGAAAATGCTGCCGAGGGTACTTTGCGTAAGAAATATGCGACTTCACTAACCGAAAACGCTGTTCACGGCTCGGATAGTGATGAAAACGCTGCTATCGAAAGCCATTTCCATTTCTCAGAACGTGAAGTATTTTGAGTTAAAGAATATTTTTAACTGTTTAACAACTAAAATTTCACTACTTTTGCCTCAAAAGTACTCTATATTTATCTCTTAATCAATGAAAAAACTCCTTTTACTCTTAGCAATCCTATCGCTACAATGTAGCAAATCTCAAGATAGTGATAACGTGAGCTTAAGAACTAACAAAATGCTCACCCTCATCAATCAGCAACGCCAAAAAGGTTGTAACTGTGGTAATACCTACTACAAAGCTGCACCACCCCTCAAGTGGAACGCAACCCTCGAAAAAGTAGCCAAAGCCCATAGTGACGATATGCGCCGTCGCAATACAATGACCCACTATGGCAAAGATGCTAAAGACCCTGGCGATCGCCTCTCAAAAGCAGGCTACAAGTGGAGTACTTGGGCTGAAAATGTAGCTATGGGACAACAAAATGAAGAAGAAGTGATGAAAAGTTGGCTCAAAAGCCCAGGACATTGTGCCAATATTATGAACCCCGATGTAACCGAAGTAGGCGTAGCACGCAGTGGTACCTACTGGACACAACTCTTTGCTACCCCCTCCAAACCCTAACCCCTAATCGTTGCCCGTGCGGCTTGCACCTAATCCTTGTCCGTGTGGCTCGCACCCTGACCCCTGACACCTAAAAATGTACTTAGACATTCATTCTCATACTCAGCACTCTACCGTCGATACTTTGGTCATTCGCAACCAATACCCCCTCACTGCCGATACTACTGAACCCTTCTCAGTAGGGATACATCCTTGGTATATAGAGAATTGGGAACTGCAATGGGAAACCTTAGTACCATTGGCAAAACATCACAACTGCTGGGCTATTGGCGAATGCGGACTCGATAAAAACATCGCCACTCCCCTACCCCTGCAACAAGAAATATTTTTAAAACACATTCACTTAGCCGAAACTTTAGAACTTCCACTCATCATCCATTGTGTAAAAGCCTATTCTGAAATCATTCACCTGCGAAAAATCACCAAAAGCAAACAACTTTGGATACTCCACGGTTTTCGCAAAAATCTAAAAATTGCTCAAGAATGCATCACTCACGGTATTGCCCTATCCTTTGGATCTGCCCTAACCTATTCACCTCAGCTACAGGAAGTTTTCAAAAATATCCCACGTGAATACCGCTTTTTTGAAAGTGATGATATAGAGATATCTGTTTCAAAATTTCCAATTTTTCTAACTGACAAATTTGCAAATTAGAAAATTAGTTTGTACTTTTGCGCCCTGAAAATTGAAAGGAGGTGTAATCACTTATGTTAATAATTCCTTTAAAAGACGGAGAAAGCATTGATAAAGCTTTAAAACGTTACAAACGCAAATTCGACCGCACTGGTGTAGTACGTGAACTACGTGAGAGACAACATTTCACTAAACCATCTGTACGCAGAAGAGCCGAAATCCAAAAAGCACAATACATTCAACACTTGAAAGATCAAGAAGAAGTATAGCTTTTTATCAGATAATAGATAAAGAGATAAGAGATAAGAGTTATAACAACTCCTATCCCTTATCTCTTATTTTATTATATACCTACTAATAACTGATTATTAATCACTTAAGATAATTTGTTACATTCATCACAAAAAAACATAGTGCTTTATCTTTCAATGATTTGTATTTTTCAAAAAAAAATTGTACTTTTGTCCCGAAATTGAAATGAAACTATTGTAATACAAAAAATTTAGCAATGAAAACTACATTTTTAACATTAATGGCAGCAACTTTAGCTGTAACAACACTCACTGGTTGCAAAAAAGACAGTGGAGATGACGACTCAGGATTGAAAATTACAAGAGAAAATGTAACCTTAACAGTAAACGGCGATGACACTGTAAGGGTCTATACTTCTAGCGATTTAGTTAAACCTCAAGCTAAGAATGTTAGCATAGCTATTGTAAATCAATTAAATAACTCTGTAGACCTCAAAATTACTGGAAAGTCTGTAGGTATTACTTCTGTAGAACTTACTAACCGTTCTGGTGATAGAGGTACTATTACTATCAATGTTATACAAGAAGATGTGGAAGAAAATGGCGGCTTTAAAGTAGATAAAAGCACTATCTTCCTTAAAAAAGGTGGAGAAACTGACGTAACAGGACACCTCAAAGGAGGTTCTGGTAACTACGATGTAACCATAGGTAACTCTACCTTAGGTAGCGTACGTAAAGTAAATGGCAAATTTATAGTAACAGGCTTAGGTGAAGGTTTAACCGATAAAATTACTTTTAAAGACCTTACACTAAACAAAACTGTAGAGGTAGAGGCTTATGTAATTGTACCTTTCAAAGCTCTCATTAGTTCTACTGAATTAGTACAAAATAGCGCTTACAACATCACTTTAGAAGGAGTATATACCACTACTACTCCCGAAAATGGTCGCTTCGATAGAATGCAAATGAACGTAAGTGGCAATGCTGTTATTGCTCAGTTCATTACAACAGATGTTAAAGCTCAAAATGGGGTAAAATTAGGTGAAAAAGTTACTGGTATTAGAGTAACTGCTAAAAATGTAGGTACTGGTACCGTAAACCTTATCAATGGCGACGGACAAATATTGAACCTCAACTTTAATGTAAAAGCCTTAGTAGCTGATAACTTTTTCAATGTAGATGCTGATGGTGTAGCTACTGTAAAACCAGGAGTAACATTGCCTTCTAACGTTGTATTACCTGCTAATGCTAAAAAAATAGCAAGAGAAGCCTTTAAAAACCAAAATAATCTTGAAAGTGTTAATTTAACTAATGTAGAAGTAATAGACCAAGATGCTTTTATGGGTTGTTCTAAATTAACTACTGTTACAATGCCTGTTGTAAAAGTAATAGAAGGTGGTGCATTTAGAGCTTCAGGATTAAGAAATGTAGTATTACCTGCTTCTCTACAAAGAATAGAAAGAGGAGCTTTTGACACAGCTGCTATACAAAATGTAACTTGTCAAGCAACTACTCCTCCTGTTATTGATAATCCTTTCAGCACACTTGGTGGTACTAATCGCAAACTCTATGTTCCTGCTAGTAGCATTGAAAGTTATTATAATGCTTGGAGAAATGTTCTAACTAGTAGAGCTTTTGATGGTTTAAAAACAAATGGTTATAAACCTCTCCCTATTCAGTAATCTATTTATATTATTATAAACAAAAACCGTTATAAGTCCCCCTTATAGCGGTTTTTCTTTGCACTATTCACTTTTAACTTTTCACTATTCATTTTTCAATGGAAGGATATATTTTTGATTTAGATGGCGTACTGGTAGATACCGCCAAGTACCATTACCTCGCGTGGAAAACTATTGCTCAAGAATTTGGCTTTGAGCTCACTCCCGCACATAACGAACAACTCAAAGGCATAGGTCGTGAGGTCTCCCTGCACAAAATACTTCAGTGGGCAGCGAAAACACTGCCCGAAAATGAGTTCCAATCCTTAGCTCTCCGCAAAAACGAACTCTATTTGCAATACATCGCTCATATTGATAATAGCGAATTGCTTGTAGGTGTAGCCGATTTTCTGCAAACTCTCAAAAGCAAAGGCAAGAAAATCGCCTTGGGTTCTGCCAGTAAGAACGCACGTTTGGTATTAGAGCGCACAGGCATTTTGCCGCTGTTCGATGCTATTGTTGATGGCACTATGGTAACCCAAGCCAAACCCAACCCCGAAGTATTCCTCAAAGCTGCCGAACTTTTGCAACTACCTCCTGCCCAGTGCTGTGTGTTTGAAGATGCTCCCGCAGGTGTGCAAGCTGCTAAAGCTGCTGGAATGAGAGTCATAGGGGTAGGAGAGGAGCAAGTACTTTGCGCAGCCGATGAGGTAATTCCTAATTTTTCGTCATTCGTACTTCATAATTCATAATTATTTTATAACTTTGCATTTATAAACAATTAACAGGTAACAAGTAATTAGGTAACAATCTCGTTACCTCTTACTTCTTACCTCTTACCTAAAATCAAATGGATCAAAGAAAAAAAGAAGAAGCATTACACTATCACGAGTTCCCACAACCTGGGAAAATTGCTATCGTACCTACTAAAAAACACTCTACACAGCACGACCTTGCGTTAGCTTATTCTCCTGGAGTAGCCGAGCCTTGTTTGGCAATTGCCGAAGATAAAAGCAACGCCTATAAATATACTGCCAAAAGCAACCTCGTAGCAGTAATTTCTAACGGTACTGCCGTACTTGGATTAGGCGATATAGGAGCCGATGCCTCTAAACCCGTAATGGAAGGTAAAGGCTTGTTATTCAAAATCTTCGCAGGTATTGATGTATTTGATATCGAAATAGATGCTACCGATGTAGATAAGTTTATAGAAACCGTAAAAGCAATTTCACCTACTTTCGGGGGTATTAACCTCGAGGATATCAAAGCTCCTGAGGCTTTTGAAATTGAACGTCGCCTAAAAGAAGAATTGGATATCCCTGTAATGCACGACGACCAGCATGGTACGGCTATCATCTCGGCTGCTGCCCTTATCAACGCGTTAGAAATCGTAGGCAAGGACATCGCCAAAGCACAAATAGTAGTAAATGGTGCAGGTGCTGCTGCTATCTCTTGTACTCGCTTATACGTAGCCCTCGGTGCTGACCCTAAGAACATAGTAATGTGCGATAGCAAAGGGGTTATTCGCAAAGATGCGCCTAACCTAACAGAGCAGAAAGCTGAATTTGCTACCGACCGCAACCTCCACACCCTTGAAGAAGCGGTAAAAGGCTCTGATGTGTTCATCGGTCTTTCTAAAGGTAATGTACTCACCCCAGAGATGTTGCTCTCTATGAACAAGGATGCGATTGTATTTGCAATGGCAAATCCTACCCCCGAAATCGATTATGATTTGGCTATCAAAACACGTAAAGATATCATTATGGCAACGGGTCGTTCCGACTTCCCTAACCAAGTGAACAACGTACTCGGTTTCCCTTATATCTTCCGCGGAGCCTTAGACGTTCGCGCTACCAAAATCAATGAAGAAATGAAACTCGCTGCGGTACACGCTATTGCCGAATTGGCTAAAAAACCTGTACCTCAAAAAGTGAGTCTTGTATATGGCGGCGAAAACCTTACTTTCGGTCGCAACTATATCATTCCTAAACCGTTTGACCCTCGCTTGATTTACGAAGTACCCCCTGCTATCGCCAAAGCAGCTATGGCATCGGGTGTGGCACAGAAACCTATCACCGATTGGGAAGCCTACAAAGGTGAACTAATGGATAGAATAGGCGTAGGAAGCAAAGAAATACGCCTCTTGCAAGACCGTGCCAAACGCGCTCCTAAACGCATTGTTTTTGCTGAAGCCGACCAATTAGAAGTGCTTAAAGCAGCACAACGCATCTATGAAGACGGCATTGGTATTCCAGTACTTTTGGGTAATAAAGAACTCATCAAAGCCCTTAAATACGAAATAGGATTTAACGGTCGGGTAGATGTAATCGACCCTAAGAGTGATGCCGAAAAAGCACGTCGTGAGAAGTTTGTAAAACACTATTGGAAATTGCGCGAACGCCGTGGTATCACTTATGAAGTAGCCGAACGACTAATGCGCGAACGCAACTATTTCGGTACGATGCTCGTAGAAACTGGTCAAGCCGATGCGATGATTACAGGTTATTCACACGCTTATCCAAATGCTATTCGCCCTGTATTAGAAATTATAAAGAAAGAAGAAGGAGTGCGCCGTATTGCTGCTGCCAGCATTATGTTCAGCAAGCAAGGACCTATTTTCCTATCGGATGCAACTATCAATATCAACCCTACTGCCGAAGAATTAGCTAATATTGCTTTACTTACAGCACGCGCAGTGAAGTTCTTTGGTTTAGAGCCTTCGGTAGCGATGTTGTCGTATTCTAACTTTGGATCGGCAGTGTCCGAAAGCAGTCTCAAAGTACGTGAGGCAGTAGCTTATTTACATAAAAACCACCCCGATTTAGTAGTAGATGGAGAAATCCAAGCCGATTTTGCCCTCAATCCCGATAAGATTGCCAAGAACTATCCGTTCTCAAAACTCAACAACGGCAAAGCAGCTAATGTGCTCATCTTCCCTAACCTCGAAGCAGCAAATATCAGTTATAAGCTCCTCAAGGAAACAGAACACTTAGATACCATAGGTCCTGTAATCTTAGGTCTTACTAAGCCTATCCACGTGGCTACCCTTGGGTCTACTGTTGATGAAATGGTGAATTTGGCTACACTTGCTGTAATTCAAGCACAATCTGAGTAGTGCGAGATGCACAAGCAATAAAATTATAAATTATACTTTGCCAAAGTTATTATAGCCTTTTGTGCTATAGAACTTTGGCAAAGTTTTTTATATCCCCTTCAAAAAAGCGTTTGTAGCGCCTTTTTTTTCTGTTATATACTCACGATTGATATTTCCTACTATCTCGCGTTTTTCAGCCGAATTTACAAGGCTATTCATCACCTCAGCAAATGCTTCTCTACTATCAACAGATAATACACCTCCTAAAGCGACTAATTCTTTCGCTTCATTGAATTTTTCATAGTTCTTACCAATAATCACTGGAATACCAAAAACAGCTGGTTCTAACACATTATGCAATCCCGAAGTTCCCATACCTCCACCTACATAAGCTATATCGGCATAACTGTATACCTTGGTAAGCATACCGATAGTATCGAGAATGAGTACCTCGTAATCTGGAAGGTTAAGAGTGTCTTTCTCACTGAAAAGAGCCACTTTGAGGTCTAACTTCTGCTTGTTGTCTCTCAGTACAGCTATCTCAGTGGGGTGGATATTGTGAGGGGCAATAATGAATTTTACGTTAGCTTTGCAGGTGTTGAGATACTGCAAATAAACCTCTTCATCGGCAGACCAAGAGCTGCCAAATACCACACACAAAGCATCCCCTTTGAATTGCTCTATAAAATCGAGATGATTGTCTCTCTCAGCTATTTCGGCTACACGATCAAAACGAGTGTCGCCACTCACCGTTACATTGGTAAAACCTAAACTGCCGAGCAGTTCTTTAGAGAGGTCATTCTGTACAAAGAAATGAGTGAAACAATGTAAGGCTTTGCGCATCATTCCGCCATAAGGCTTAAAGAAGATTTGATCTTTTCTAAAAATACCCGATAGCAAATAAGTAGGCACTTGTGCTTTTTTAAGTTCATTGAGGTAGTTCACCCAAAACTCGTATTTCACAAAGATAGCCATTGCAGGATTTACTAGTTGTACAAACTTACGAGCGTTCACGCGGGTATCGAGAGGAAGATAGACCACTATATCGGCATCGGGGGTGTTTTTGCACACCTCATAACCTGAGGGTGAGAAGAAAGTAATGAGTATTTTGTAACCTTGCGTTCTAAGAGCTTTGGCTACTGGCAATCCTTGTTCAAACTCACCAAGGGAAGCCGCATGTAACCACACATAACGCGCATTTTTATCTAATTTTTCATTAAGGGTTGTCCATACAATTTTACGTCCGCTTACAAAGAGACGTATTTTTTTATTGAAGAGAGCAATCAGCGGGAGGATTGCTTTTATAAGATAAATAATGAGATTATACATAATAGTCCGTTAGTACAGAATGCAAAAGTAGTGAAAAGTTTCAAGTATCTTATAAAAATGGGAGAATTTTGAATCTCATAGAAGTTAGAAAAGTAGGATTTTCCAGAAGTCTCTAACAAAAAAAAGCTGCTCCATTTTAGAGCAGCTTTTTTGTTATCTATTAATAATATTTTAGCTTCTGAAGTAAAATCATCGTTGGTTTACCATCAACCGACATTGTTTTCTTTATCCAGTTTTTCTTCTTGTCATACACAAGTGTGTAAGATTCTGTTTTGGTAACATTACCGTCTTTATCAAAGTATTTTACTTCTGTTTCGTTATTATTCTCATCAAAAACTGAAGTAACGCGCTGTTTTAGGTTGTTATCTTTGTCAAACACTTGTTTTTCAATGGTATTACCTTTAGCATCGTAAGTATATACAGTTTTACTTGATAATTCTTTTTTGCTGTATTTAGATTCTTCGGCTACTTTTCCATTAGGAAGGTAGGTATAAGTAATTTTCTCATCGCACAATCCAGCCATACATTCGGTGCGCTCTATCAATTGGTCTTTATCGTTATAAGCATTGATACGACTCATAAAGATAGTCCCATCAGGAGTTTCAACATCGTGTTTGGTAAGGTTACCGCGCTCGTCGTATTCATATACGTTTTTGGAAAGGAGAGTATTAGAATCATCACGAGAAGCCGATTCTAACAAAAGTCCTTCTTTGTCGTATACATCCACAAAATTGATAGTCATACCACTTTGTTTAGAGAACATTTTTACGGGAGTTCCTTTTTTGTCAAACTCAGCAAAGAGTTCGGAATTCATAGGAATTTCTTGTCCTTCTTCAGTAACTTGAATACCTGTTTGGGTATATGTTTTTACTTTTCCATTGAGTTTGGCACGCTCCCAACCATTCTTTTTCTGAGCCTGACCAAAGGCGATGGTGGTGGCTAATAAAGCCGCTATTGCTACAATTTTTTTCATAATAATGTGCTATTAAATTTATATTTTTTAAAGGTGCAAATGTACAAAAGATTTTCTAATGCCACAATGCTTGTGCAGGCTAACGTACTAAAAGTATGCCAAAAACCGCAAAAAGGGGAGAGGTTGTTACAAATATAACTAAAGTGCTAAATAAATACATCATCGCTAACAACTACAATTTACTATTTGTGAATTGCCAATTGTCAATTCTTAATTGTTAATTGTTAATTAATTTGTACCTTTGCCATACCAATTGACAAACAGACAAATCAGAAATTGACAAATCAATGAAAATAGCAATATATATCCGACAATATTCTACCGAAAATGAAGCTATACTACGTGAACTTTTCTCTCATCTCCTGCCCGAAGATGAGGTGTTTATTGAATGTGAAATCCTTAAAGAACTGAATATCCGTTCTCACCAATTCCTCAGAGCTAAACCTTTCAAATCATTTGCCGACCTCAACAATTCGTACGAGGTAATGCTCACCATTGGAGGTGATGGCACTCTGCTGAAAGGTATTACTTACCTCCGCGATTTGCAAATTCCTATTTTAGGTATCAATTCAGGGCGTTTGGGCTTTTTGGCAAATGCTCATAAAGACGATCTGCAAAACGTTTTCGTGCAATTGCGTGATAAAACTTACGAAGTAGTGGAACGCTCGGTAATAGAAGCTGTCTATGCCGATAGTGGCGAGCCGGTAGACCCTATAAATTTCGCCCTCAACGAAATTACCGTTACACGAAAAAATACAGCATCGATGATTACAATCGATACAGAACTGGGCGGCGATTTCCTATCATCGTATTGGGCTGACGGACTTATTATTTCTACCCCCACAGGCTCTACAGGTTACTCGCTGAGCTGCGGTGGACCTGTGATTTTACCTACAGCCAAAAACTTTGTCATTACCCCCATCGCACCGCACAACCTCAATATGCGACCGCTCATCATCCCCGAAGATACTGAAATCAAACTCACTATCTCAGGACGGGAAAAGAAATTCCTTCTATCGTTAGATTCTCATATCAAATCGGTAGACAAAAAGCACTCTATTATTGTGCGCAAAGCACCTTTTGTAGTGAAAATGATACGATTAGACGGCGATAGTTTTATCAATACACTGAGATACAAACTACTCTGGGGTGAGGACAGAAGAAATAAATAACACCTGAAACCTAAAAACCTGTTCATAACTATTACCAAAAAAATAATAAATAAATTTGTTTCTCTCGCTTTTCCGTATATACAAACCCAAGTCTAAAATATGCAAATTTATTTTTTAGAAAATTATCAACAGTGATACAACAGTTATTCACAATTGCCCTTTTAAAAAATTATCCACAAAATGCAGTTGAATAGTTGTGGGGCAGTTATCAACAGTTTTACCTAAAATATTCATTCTAAAAGTCGTAAATCATTTTTTATTGTTGATAACTAATCATAAATCACATCAACTGAAAAAAGCAAATTTTTAAGCCTAATTTTTTACCCCCTATTCACACTCTCATAATAGTAACCTTCTTTTTTAAAAAAATTTTTTTTTTCAATTTATAATTTAGAGATTGTTGATAACTCAAAAATGCTTACCTTTGCAGTTAGTCACACTGTTTGTGTGGCTCACACTTAAAAAATAAATTACTATGAAAAAAACAAACAAACCCAAGAAACAAGGCAAATCAGGGAAACCTAAAAAAAATAAGAGTCTGGCTAAACGCAACAAGCACGAGCTTATCAAAGCAATTTTCTCGGTATTGCAAGAACACCCCGAAGAGGGTTTTAACTACAAGCAAATCGCTGCCAAACTTCATATTACCGATGCTCCGCGTCGTGATATGCTGGTAAAGCAACTCGTACAGCTGAAAGAGAAAAAACGCATTGTGGAAATAGATCGTGGAAAGTACCAAGCTATCCCTATGCAACACTACTATGTAGGTACACTGGATGTGAGTTCACGCGGCAATGGCTATGTAATAGTTGATGGTTTAGACAACGACATTTTTGTAGCACAGAATTTTCTAAACAAAGCCCTCCACGGCGATTTGGTGGAAGTATATGTATTTCCACGTTTTAGAAATCGCAATAAGATGGAAGGAGAAATCAGCAAAGTGTTGGAACGCAACAAAGTGCGCTTTGTAGGTACCGTGCAAATGCACAAAAACTTCGCCTTTGTAGTCCCTACCGATGCCCGTATGTATACTGATTTCTTTGTGCTGAAAGACAAACTCAATGGTGCTCAAGATGGCGACCGTGTGATTGTGCGCATAGAAGATTGGAAAGACAAAAGCGATTCGCCTATGGGGGTAGTGGAACAGATACTCGGCAAACCAGGGGAACAAACTACCGAAATGCACTCTATCTTAGCCGAATACGGTCTGCCCTACACTTATCCAGAAGAGGTAGAAGCCTTTGCTAAAAAGTTAGACCTTTCCATTACTGATGAAGAAATCGCCCGCCGTCGTGATATGCGCCAAACTCTTAACTTCACTATTGACCCTCGCGATGCAAAAGACTTCGATGATGCACTGTCATTCAAAGTATTAGAAAATGGCAATTACGAAATTGGCGTACACATTGCCGATGTATCACACTACGTGAAAGAAGGTACTATATTAGACGAGGAAGCCTATAACCGCGCTACTTCAGTATATTTGGTAGATAGGGTAGTGCCAATGTTACCTGAAATACTCTGTAACTTCGCTTGTTCACTCCGCCCCGATGAAGATAAATACACCTTTTCGGCAGTGTTTGAGATGAATAAAAAAGCTGAAGTGGTAGATATTTGGATAGGACGCACTGTAACACACTCGTCATTTAGGTTTGCTTATGAAGAAGCACAATCAGTAATAGAACAAGCCAAAGTAGGGGAGGGGTACACCATTCCTGCCGAAACTTCTATTACCGATAAAGAGCGTGCCGTACCTGCTAATGTGGTAGAGGCTATTCTCACACTCAATACTTTAGCCGAAAAACTGCGCAGCAAGCGTATGCGTTTGGGAGCTATTACTTTTGATAAAGTAGAAGTGAAATTCGACCTTGATGAGAACGGCAACCCTACAGGGGTATATTTCAAAGAAAGCAAAGAAGCCAACAAACTGATTGAAGAGTTTATGCTCTTGGCTAACAGAAAGGTAGCCGAGTACGTAGCCAAAATGAAAAAGACTTTCGTATACCGTGTACACGATGAACCCGATGCCGATAAATTGCAACAGTTCAATGCAGTAATTAGTAGATTTGGCTATAGCTTGAACTTGAACAACCGCCAAACCACTACCGATTCGCTTAATAATCTCTTAGAAGAAGTAAAGGGCAAGAAAGAACAAAACTTAGTCGATACTTTGGCAATACGTTCGATGGCAAAAGCTACTTATACTACCAAAAACATAGGGCACTACGGTTTAGCGTTTGACTATTATACCCATTTCACTTCGCCTATACGCCGTTATCCCGATGTGATGGTACACCGCCTTTTGCAACTCTATTTAGATAATGCCCCCTCACAACCGGAAGCCGACTATGAAACCAAATGCAAACACTCTTCACAAATGGAGAGTTTAGCAGCATCGGCTGAGCGTGATTCTATCAAATATATGCAGGTGAAATATATGGAAGCCCATAAAAATCAGCAGTTTGCAGGAGTGATTTCGGGTGTAACCGAATGGGGTATTTATGTAGAAATTACCGTGAACAAATGCGAAGGTTTGGTACGCGCTCGCGACATCAAAGACGATTATTACACTTTCGACGAACAACAATATGCCTTAGTAGGACAAGCCACTGGCAAAACCTATCAGCTTGGCGATGAAGTAATGATACGTGTGAAAAACACCGACCTAATGAAAAAGCAATTAGACTTTGAACTCATAAGCGAATAATGAGTCGTAGCACGACAGGCGGTTTTTGCATCGTTTTATTTGCTTGTCGTGCTACGACCTTTGGCAAAGTTGACTGCTCTGATTATCAATAATTTTTGAAGTATGTTATGTACGAAAGCCAGCGATAGCTGGGTATGTGCTGTAAACGCCCACATAAATAAAACTTTTTGGACACCTTCTTGAAAGTTACAATATATTTGGAAATTATATAAAAATGATGTACTTTTGCCTCAACTAATCCTAATCTCTATGCCTATGACTGATATTAATATTCTTTCCTTTGGAGATATATTATGTTGTTTTCTTCTGTAAACAAAATATAGTGAGGATTTTTCCTTAAAAATGGCTTCCCCTAACTGAGCTACGGGTTACTGTCTTCATAAAAAGAACGTGCAAAGAAAATTAAATTAATAATTTAAAATTAAATTAGTATGAAAGAAATAATGAAATTTTCGTTGTTTATACTATTTTTTGCAGTAGTATTAGTGTCTTGCTCTAAAGAAAAAAATCAAGAACCATTGCAAGATTTGCAAAATAAGTCAATGACTTATAAAGAGTTCTTTGAAACTGTATCAGAGAAATCAGTAGACTTTGTTCCAAATGAGAAAGTATTACTTGTCTCGTACAAATTAAACAAAGAAGATAATACCGTTACTTTCTTGTCAAGTATCATTGCTGAATCAAGCTGGGGTGTAGGTTTTGATGTTGCTGGTAAGTACGAAAAACAACAAGTTTCTCGCAATCAAAAAGATAATTATACCGTATTTTATGCAAATAATGATGGTGAGAATTTAGAGAAAACTTGTAATGGAGTTAGTAATTTTAAGCAATTGCTTTCTAATTATTATACTGAGGGTATCGATAATTATTTAGTTTATGTTCCTGATGTAAGAGCTTTTTATCTTTCTAAAGATCTTGATGAATTGGTTGATTTGAAAGATGAAGAAACTCTAAAACAAGTAAGTAAAATTATCAAATCATAGTTAATAATTATTTAATAACCAATAGAGTAGGGGAGAGGTACTAAAAACTTCTCCCTTATTTTTTGTGTTTCAGTAGTTTTTTAGTACTTTTGTGCAATTAATCAAATTTTAGGTAGAAATAGATGTTTGCGGATGTATTGCTTGCATTACCTTTAGGCTTGTTGTTAGCTTTTACCATAGGTCCTGTCTTCTTTGTATTGCTGGAAACAGCTATTACCAAAGGATTTAGGGCAGCTATTGCTTTCAATTCGGGGGTAGTATTAGCCGATGCTGTCTTCATTCTCATTGTCTATTTCACTACCAGCAGTCTGTTGCGCGAAATTAAGGACGACCCTAAACTCTTCTTTGCCGGTGGACTTATAATGGTAGCCTACGGACTTATCTCATTCATCAAACTGAAAAAAGACTTTAAGAAAACAATGGATAATAAGGAGAATGCGCACTTACAAGTAGCTGAAAAAGTGAACTATATAGCCCTCTTTATCAAAGGTTTTCTACTGAATTTCATCAATATAGGGGTTTTAGGTTTTTGGTTAGGGATTATTATCGTTTTTGGTCCTAAACTCGATATGAATGCCAGTAGGATATTTGTATTTTTTACTTCTATTATCTTGGCTTACTTTGGCATAGATATCATTAAAATTCTCATTGCTAAGAAACTCAAAAACCGACTTACCGCTTTTCATATCTACAAAATCAAACGCGCGATTAGCATTATACTGTTAGTCTTTGGAGTTTTCTTGATATTCCAAGCGTTCTTTCCTAACGTATTACAATTAACTAATTAGCTATCAATAAAAAAACTTTGTCAAAGTCTTAAAAAACCTTGACAAAGTCTATAATTACAATTCTGATTCCTGATTCCTGTCTCCTGAAACCTGTTACCTATTACTTCTTACCTGATTTATATTGATTGTTCAAATATTCAGTAACTTCTTTAGTAATATCTTTGTTATCAGCACCATAGAGTACGCTACCGCCGTCGTTAGCACCAAGGATAAAGGTATAGCCTTTTTGTTTGCCATATTCTTTAATGTTTTTCTTCACTTTGCTAAGTAGAGAATCCATTTGAGTTTGGCTTTCTAATTGCAATCTTTCTTCTTCTTGTTGCAAGTGTTGTTGCAATATCTGACTCTTTTGCATCAACTCATTGTATTTTTTCTGAGCTACGTTTTGAGGGAGGGTTTTAGCCTGAGCGTCGAAAGCACGTGCTTCAGTTTGGAACGCTACAGAAATACTATCGCGTTTTTTCTTATAGGCATCAACTTCAGTTTTCAATTTAGCCTCGATGTCCTTTTTCTCTTGGTACTCGTTTAAGAGTTTACTGTTATCCACGAAAGCCACCTTATCGGTGCAGGCAGTAAGAGCGAGGATCGCTACGCCTGTTAAGATGAGTTTTTTCATTTTCTATAATGTTTAATTCAATTCAGGTCGCAAAAATAAGAAAGTTTTGTGTGTAAATGAAATATTTTTTAATTTTATTACTCAAAAAAGTAAAATACTATTTTTCGTCATTCGTCACTCGTCATTCGTCATTCATTGTTCCACGTGAAACCATCTGACCCCTGAAACCTGTCTCCTGACCCCTATTCCCTAAGAATAATTATTTTCTATTTTAAATTTAAAATCTATAAAAATACTTTATAAAAACCAACTTTATTACAGACGTTTTTAAGCGTTATTTTTAAAAAGTGATATACTTAGTTATTGATAGGGGAGAAGTATCGTAAAAACGTCTTATTTAAAGTTTTTACTATTTTTAGCTTCAAAAATAGTAAAAATAGGCAACTCTTACCTCTTATCTCTTACTTCTTACCTAACACGTAAATCTGCGATGAGTATTCTCCTTTGCGCCAACCGTAGTAGTTAGAACGGAGTCCGTTGAGGAAACCTTTAAGAAATGATTTCTTACCGGTTTTGTATTGTTCGGAAAGCATACTCACGTAGAAGGCATCAAAGAGCATAGGGTGGATAGCGAGGAGTTCAAAACCTTCTTTAGCAAAAAGCTGCTCGATACTCTTTTTGGAGAAATGCCATAAGTGTCGGGGTACATCATAAGCAGCCCAATGTTCCTTATAATGCTGAGCATCCCACGAGCGATAGTTGGGTACGGCTATTACAGCAATGCCATTTTCTTTTAGTAAGTTGCTGATAATCTGTATTTCTTGTGTTACATCGGGTACGTGTTCTAGTACGTGCCACATAGTAATCACATCAAAAGAGTGGGGGAGGAGTTCGCTAAAATCGGCTTGTAGCAATAAGCCTTTTTCCTCTGCTTTGGCACGTGCTTTCTCGCTTGGTTCAATGCCCATAGCCTCCCAATGAGCGTATTTTTTGCTACTCAACACAAAGTCACCTGTACCCGCCCCTATGTCGAGGAGGTGTATATTTTCTTTTTTGTATTGCTTGATGAGTGCAATTTTGTGCTTTAGGTTATAACTTTTTACCCATTGATAGAGTCTGTCGAATAGTGTTTTACGACTATCGGTATGCGAGATATACGCCTCACTTTCGTAGTATTTACCCAGCTCATCGGGAACGGGATTTGTTCTGTAAAGTTCTAATAATGAATCATATACAAGAGTAAATTCTTCTTGTGATACACTGTAATCTTTAATTATCATTAGGTACGAGCCACACGGGCAGTTTAATTATTAATTGAAAAAATGTTCCACGTGGAACATTTCTTATCTCTTACCTCGAAGAAAGGCATACATTTTTCGTGTTTTCAAATAGTCGAGATTGAAATCGTTTTTGTAGGCTTCACATTCAAAGATGATATTGCGATAGGCGCGATATTTATCTTTGTACTTTAGATATTTAATTCCAAAGTCTATGAGATACCATATATAGAAAAAAATCACTAAGAGTTCACGTTGTTGAGCGAGGTGTATGCGTTCGTGATTGATGAACTGAGGGTCTTCTAATAGTCGCGGATTATTTGTAAATACAAAAGGGTAGAGGGTAATCCCTGCAAAGCCTTTGGGTACGAAAAATTTATTTACGATAAAACGTTTCATTTAGGTAAGAGATAAGAGTTAAGATGGTGCAAAGGTAGTAAATTAATTAACAATTATCAATTTATAATTAACAATTCGCAATTATGAATTGTTAATTGAAAAATGTTCCACGTGGAACATTATATAAATATTCTCTTTTGCAGCTTCTCCCCCTTTTTTTTTGGGAAAGCTAGCGAGTGCTCACAGCTGCGTATGTGCAGGGCTATCCCTAACTAAATGATTTGAGATTTATTCTTTTATTGCTTGTATTTTTATTTATTAATTCTTATTTTTGTCGGCGTATTTTAACCATAAAAACAATATTAGTATGAAAAAACATTCTATTTGGGTAGGCTTCTTTGCTTTTATGACCCTTGGTACTTTTGTACAAGCACAGGAAAAAGAATCACATCATTATCTTTCTTTAGAAGATGTAGCGAGTAGTTTGGAACTGTTACCTCCTCCCCCTGCTGTGAATAGCATTCTCTTCCTGAATAATGAAGCTCAATACCGCTGGGGCAAAATGCAACGCCCTACACCCCGCGGTGACCAAGCTGTGAGTGATGCGCGCCTCTATGGCGATGGAGTAGCCAAATCGTTTTCGGAGGCTTTTGGGATGACAATTTCTAAAGAAGGAACTCCAGAAATTTACAAACTTATCAGTCATTTTCGTGAAGATGCCGGCGATTATGCTACCCGCAGTGCTAAAGAACACTATATGCGTATGCGTCCGTTTACCTTCTATAATGAAGATACTTGCAATACCGAACAACAACAAGGACTCTCTACTAACGGTTCTTATCCTTCAGGACATACGGCTATTGGCTGGGCTACTGCCTTGGTATTAGCTGAAATCAACGTAGAGCGCCAGAACGAAATCCTCAAACGCGGTTATGAAATAGGGCAGAGTAGAGTGATTTGTGGTTATCACTTCCAAAGTGATGTAGATGCCGGCAGACTTGTTGCTAGTGCCGTAGTTGCTCGCTTGCACGCCAATAAAGAGTTTATGAACCAACTCAATAAAGCAAAAGCAGAATTTGCTAAACTTTCAGGACGCTCAGGTAATAGACGATAGGTTTCAGGGGTTAGATACTAATAAAATAAATCAAGACTTTAAGAAATGATATATTGTTTTATTAAAAGTTACAGTGAGAATTGCTTTTGAGGCTTATCTCCTTTCGGGGGTTCGGGGGCTATATTTACAAAATACTTAACTCAACTTTTGATGGCTATTAATAACTAATAATATGAAAAAAATGCTTTTTCTGTGTTTGTTTCCTTTATTGGGAATGGCACAAATTGTCAATCCTCCCATTACTCGTGCTGATAAGGAACTGAAAGGGGAGGTGAAAACGATGGTGGAACGCACGTATGATGTGTATCGTGGCGACCTGAAACAAAAACGCCTTGCTACCGAAAATCGTTATGTGTTTGACAAAGCGGGATACGCTACGGATTCTGAACAGCATTATAGTGGTAATAGTTTGCGTTACCAGTATGTGTATGATGCTACACAGCATCCTTTGGAGGTAACGATTACCAAAACGGCTCACGGTGGTTCACTCATTTCTACAGGTAAATATGAGTACGATGCTCAAGGAAAATTGCTTTCTTATCGTATGCTAATGCAGGGGAGTGCTTCGCCTACGCAGGTGTATACTTTTAGTAAGTGGGATAACAATGGCAACCCTGTTGAAGGTCTTTTGCAAACGGATAAAGAAAAAGCTAAGGTGTGGCAGGAGTTCAATAAGCACAACCAGCGCACTTTGCTCAAGATGGTTACTGAGGGCGATACCTCTTCCGAAATACGCATAGAAGTGCGTTACGACCGTGAGGGTAGGGTAGTAGAGCGCAGTATTGCTGAGGGTAACACTCCCCCACAAGTATTGCGTTATACGTACGACAAAAAGGGTATCCCAACGGGTACAAACAACCAGCAGTTTAAGCATACTTTCGACAAGAAAGGCAATTGGATTACTCGTACTATCTTTGTAAATGGGGCTATCGTAGGGTATGTGGAGAGAGAAATTACCAATTAGTGCGAGCCGCACGGGTGATTTATTAATGAAAAATATTATCTTTTAATGAAAAGTATTATCTTTGCTATAGTATTTACTATACATTTTGGGCTGTTGGCGCAAAACGAATATTCGTGTGCTGAGATGCACCTTAAAGGGAAGGTGAAAAGCATTGCTGAAACTACTCAGTATGCGTATCCTCCTCAAAAATTAGCTACTATGAAAATGCAAAGCCCTATCCCTACGCTTTATTCTTTTAACCAAAGAGGAGATCTCACTGAGAAAAGTATAGGAGCGGATATCAAGTATGTGTATCAATACGATCGTTATCAACACTATTTATCGGGTGGTAAAAAGTATGTCTATTCTGATAAAATAAAGGCAGATATAATGTTTATACGCGTTAAAAATGGGGCTTTTTGGGAAGAACTTACTTTTTATAAAAAGATGACAGAGAAATTAAGAATAGATTATTTATCACCTGTTCACTGTAAAATATTCCATACCATTGGTGGAAAAGTTATTGATGAGAAGGAGATTTACTACCAAAAACCTTATTTGTATACGTATAGCAAAATTGATTACATACTTCGAGATGGAAAAAAGGAAGTCTATACTTATAACGACCAAGGCGAGGTAGCGACGATTATTTTCTACGACGAAAATGGTGAAGTGAGTAATAGTTATCATTATGATTATGTGTATGATGGGCAGGAAAATTGGGTAGAGAAGAAGCAAACTTTTCAGACACCTATACCAGATAAATACCCTGAAATTGTACGTAGGGAAATAACTTATTACAACTAAATATTAAAACTATGGGAATGATTATGTATTTGTATTCTCATTTTCAAATACTTCAATCTTTCTTTGCTACAGCATCCAGTAGTGGAGAGGCGATAGTTACTTACTTGATTTAGAGGAAAATATAGGGCTTTTTAAAAAGTCTCAAATTTACTTTTGCATCATAAACTTGAGGCTGTCTAAAAAGTCTCAAAATCGCTTTTGTGTCGCTACACTTTGCCAAAGTTTCACACTTTGGCAAAGTTAATTACTCTGATTATCAATAGTTTTTGTAGTTTTTTTGTAAGAGCATTTTAAGAGTTATCATAAAAGTCTCTTTATCTGGCTTGTCCCCCTTCGGGGGAATGGGGGCTATAAAACTGATAATCAATATCTTTTTAATAGAATAACCAAAATAAACAATATAATGAAAAAATTCTTAATAACAACCTTAGTGCTATGTTGTGCAGCTTGTAACAGCGATTGGCGTAAACAGTACGATGAAGTACTCCCCACACGCACCGAGAATATGAAAGTGCGCAAAGGTGATAAATACGGACTTGTAAACCCTAAAGGATTGGAAATCACCCCCTTGAAATACGATTATATCGATACCAATCCCCCTCAAGATATGCCTTTTTACGATGTTACTATCAACAATTTAAGAGGAATCATCAAGCCTTCAGGTGAGGAAATCATCCCTGCTGAGTATGATTTTATTTGGTATTCACAAGGCGTATTTGTAGTAAAACTGAATGATAGTTATCAACTTTTGGATAGCCACAACAAAAGTCTTACCCCTTGGTTTGATGAAATTGATGTGTTTTACCAAGGTTTGGCATTTGCCAAAAATAGAGGGTATTACGGTTTTTTAAATCCTAAAGGAGAGCTTGTACTGCCATTTGTATACGATGACGCAGATCATTTTAACGAAAGTGGTTACGCAATGGTGAAATACAAGGGCAAATGGGGAATGATTGACAAAAAAGGAAATACAAAACTTCCATTTGAATATGAACACGCCGAGCCTTATTCAGAACCTACCGAAGAATGGGAAGATTATTATTATTTGCTCATTAAAAATGGCAAAGAACTGACTATAGATAAGGAAGGTAATTTCTTATAATATTGATTATCAATATATTATTAATTTATTACCTCTTACCTCCTATCTCTTATCTAAAATAGAGCTTGTAGCTCATTCCAAATTTGCTCATTTCCTAATTATACACTACCTTTGCCCTATAATCAGCAAATTTGCTAATTGGCAAATCAACAAATTAAGAATGATGCTTTCATCTTCCCATTGTGTACGGCATAACACAAGGAGTATTGTCTATTATCAAAATGCCTGTCCAAAAATGAAAAGAATCTTTTTTTTATTAGTGTTATTAGCTTCTCTTTCTAAAAGCTATGCTGAACACGTGTTAGTTTATTATGAAGACTTCAGTTTGAAAACAGAAGGTAAAAAAGTGTATTTAATAAAGAAAGGCTATAGCAATGGCAATAAAATTGCGATTACTTTTTATGAAAAATACTTATTGCCTTTTGATAGTAAAGAGGCTCATATTGTTATGACAGGTGAGGAGGATGAAAATAAATTAATCATTGCTAATGCCAATGATTACTATTTTGTGGAGTATTTTAGAGATTATACAAAAAATATGAAACAGTGTGTAAGAGCTGTCAAAATGTTTCCTACTAATAGTGTTACTCAAACTTTCAGGAATAATTGCTTTTATGTAAATGGTAAGTGGGTGAGGGTAGCTATAGAAGATGGTGAGCTTACTCCAATGCCTGATTTTCCCCAGTACCCTACTGTTATCGCTGAATTGGAACATACTACTTTGTTAAAAGATAAAAACTTTGTGTATGAGTATGATAACCGAACATATACTTTAAAAAAGATAGAGGGACTTAATGCTAAAACTGTACAATTTCAAAAAACCAATAGTTATGACAAAAATCTGTTATATGACGATAATGCTTTTTATGTAATGGATTACAATGGGACTGATCTTATGGAAATCACTAAAGATCTGAGAGCAAGAGGCTGTAACAGAAAATTTACTGAGGCTACTTTTATCAGATACCGAAGTGAGGGGAAACTTTATGAACAGTATTTGTTGGATTTTAAAGATGGTAATTTGTGGAGTGATACATATGCTAACTATACATTTGTACAACCCATTAAGAATGCTACTTATGTAAAAGCTCTTGAAATGGTAAAAACAAGCGAAGGATATTATATTTCATTGCGAGATGATGATCAACCTATTGATATGAGTGCTGTGCGAAATCTCAATAAATTACACAAGGTAAAGTATGCTTTTCATTACTTAAATGAGAGCTATGATTTGTATACTGATGGAGAGCAACAATATATTTGTCTATCTAAAAAATTATATCCTCTGCAGATAGAAAAGCGCGTTTGGGAAGCCTTCACCTCTAAACAAAAGTACTATCACTATGAAAAGACATTAGCAGATGAGTCAGTTTCCACAGAAATAGCTGTAGTAGACAACCAATTGGTAATATATAAAATTACCTCCCTATTTAGTAAAAACTATTTAGAAACACACCATACGCTCCCCATTGAGATTGTAAGAGAAATACCCCTTACATCAGAAGTCAAAGACCTAAAAATGTGTTATGCTACAAGAGATAAACTCATTATTGACAATATCATCATAGATAATATAGCTGATTTTGATACGCTTACTTTTGTAGGAGCTATCTACACTCATGAATATGGTTACAAGAGCTATTTCAAAGATAAAAACAGTGTGTATTCTTACAGTGAAAAGTCTCAGGAGATGATTAAGGAAAACTACGACCCTAAAACTTTTGATGAAGAAGCAATGTGGAAACTTAGAGTTAAGTGACCCCAACAATTAAAAACAGACCTTGATATACAACTTCCATAGTTTTCCCCCCGCAGGCGCGAGCTTGTAGCTCGTGCCTACTATAAATAGAGCTTGTAGCTCGTGCAAATTTGCCCGTGCAGATCGCCCCCCATTACTCCCACTACTCTCATTACTCCCACTACTCTCACCCCAAATTTGCATATCTATCAATTATACACTACCTTTGCCCCACAATTAGCAAATTTGTTAATTAGCAAATCGATAAATTAAGAATTATGCTTTTATTTAAATGATTTTGTATATGCAAAAAGTTCCTACCTAAGTGAAAACGGGGTAATAAACCTTTCATATTTTGAATACAAATAAAAACATTATAAAATGAATATACAAGAGCAAAATGTCCCCCAGTCCTACCGAGATTTATTTGCTACTATTCCTGAAAAATCCAACTTTTTCTACGAATATGCACGCCGTAAGAAACCCACTCTTCCTAAAAGAGTTTATGTAATACAAGGATTCTTCTCTCTTACCCGTGAAACTGATGATAATGGTGAAAAGCTGATTCCTACTTATCGACTACTTGCACAAAAAGACTTTTTCTACAAATCAATAGAAGGTAATAGTATAGACAAACTTCCTTCAGTTGAAGTTCTAAAAACAGCTTTTGCCTTTGGTTTTTCCGATGGTGGTATACTTTTCTTCCACCCCGAAAATCATAGTGTTTGGGTAATATATGATGACCTTTATACCGAATTAGTAGCTGATACCTTTGATGAATTTCTTGAAAAAGCAACTTTCCAAAGACAGTGGAATTTTAAATAAAAATATAACATACACTCTAAATAATTTTGTATATGCAAAAAGTTCCTACCTACCTAAGTGAAAACGCTTGTAATGTAAAATCAGGCGATTATCTCTCGGTAGATATCCAATCTAAAAATGGAAATACGCTCTTTGAAGTGTATTATTATGGAGATTTATTTGAAGTAAAGAGGAAAAAACTCCCTTGTATTGTAGATAATAAAACTGGAATTCCTTGTAAAATAGTAGCTAAAGATATAGAAACAGGCGAAGAAATATTGCTTTTTGACGGCTACCGATACGGCTATAATGCTATGTTTTGTGAGGAATTTGACCCAGCAGAAGTTGAAAAACGAACTTTGGTAAATACGATATTGCTCCTTGCAAAATTCATATAGATTTTGGATATTCTATTGATTACGAAGAAGAAAAAGAAGATTATGAAGTAGACAAAGAAGATAGAGTAACCCTTATTAATGGAGAAACTATTTCTTGGGAAGAAGTGAAAAGAAATGGCTTTGACTATATCTCTATCATCTGTGAAACTGAAAATGGAGAAAAAGCAGAGATTGTATCTTTAGAATTAGCTTAAATAATTAGCAAATTATTACTACCTTTGCACCCTAACACCTGAAACCTAACACCTATGGTATATAATCACAAAGAAATAGAAGCCTTTTGGCAAGAATATTGGGCTAAACATCAAACTTTCAAAGCCCAAAACGACAGTACCAAACCTAAGTACTACGTGCTCGATATGTTTCCTTACCCTTCAGGGGCGGGCTTACATGTAGGGCATCCACTGGGGTATATCGCCAGCGACATCGTGGCGCGCTATAAGCGTCACAAAGGGTTCAATGTGTTGCACCCTCAGGGTTATGATAGCTTCGGTCTGCCAGCCGAACAATACGCTATACAAACAGGGCAACACCCTGCGGTTACTACCGCGCAGAACATCGCTCGTTACCGCGAGCAGCTCGATAAAATAGGCTTCTCATTCGATTGGAGTCGCGAAGTAAAAACTTCCGACCCCGACTACTATCGCCATACCCAGTGGATATTCATACAGTTGTTTAACTCGTGGTATAACAACGACACCGACAAGGCAGAGCCTATCGAAACGCTTATAGCTCTCTTTGAAACAGAAGGCAATAGCAAGGTCAATGCTGCCTGCGATGACGATACCCCCACCTTCACTGCGGAAGAGTGGCGCACTTTTTCATCAGAAAAACAACAACAAATCCTCCTCAAATACCGACTTACCTACTTGGCAGAAACCGAAGTGAACTGGTGTCCTGCCTTAGGTACTGTACTCGCCAACGATGAAATCGTCAATGGCGTATCCGAGCGTGGGGGTCACCCTGTGATCCGCAAGAAGATGACCCAGTGGAGTATGCGCATTACCGCCTATGCCGAAAGACTTTTGCAAGGCTTAGACACCATCGATTGGAGTGAGAGCATCAAAGAAAGCCAACGCAACTGGATAGGAAAATCAGTAGGAGCCTCTATCGACTTTCTGCTCGCCTCCGGCGAGCACAAAGTTGAGGTCTTTACCACTCGCCCCGACACCCTCTTTGGCGTTACTTATCTTACCCTTGCCCCCGAACACCCCTTAGTATTGCAAATCACTACTGAGGAGCAACGTACTGAGGTAGAGGCTTATATAGCAGCTACTGCCAAACGTTCAGAGCGCGACCGTATGGCGGATACCAAAACTGTATCAGGCGCTTTCACAGGCGCGTATGCCCTCCACCCACTTACCGGCAAGCAAATCCCTATTTGGATAGGTGATTATGTATTGGCAAGCTATGGTACGGGGGCTGTTATGGCAGTGCCTGCTGGTGACGACCGCGATTATGCCTTTGCCAAACACTTCAAGGGCGCCAAAGGAATGCCAGAAGTGATTAACATTTTTGATAAAGATATTTCGGAAAACGCCTTTACTGATAAAGAGGGAATGACTTACCAAAACTCTGATATTCTCAATGGTTGCACTAACTTTGGCGAAGCAGTTACCAAGGTGTTAGCAGCCTTAGAAGCCAAAGGAGCCGGCAAAGCTAAAGTGAATTACCGTCTTCGCGATGCTGTCTTCTCACGTCAGCGTTATTGGGGCGAACCTTTCCCAGTATATTATAAAAACGGCTTGCCACAGATGATAGGCGAGGAGCACCTCCCTATTCTCCTACCCGAAGTAGAGAAATACCTCCCTACCGAAGAGGGTAACCCACCGTTGGGCAACGCCACTGCTTGGGCTTGGGATACAGCAAACCACAAGGTAGTGAGTAACGAGTTGATTGATAACCAAACCATATTCCCGTTAGAATTGAATACGATGCCAGGTTGGGCAGGCTCTTCGTGGTATTGGTTGGAATATATGATGGAAAAAGACGCACGTGGAACTTTCCCTACCAAATCCGTAGTAGACTACTGGCAAAACGTAGACCTTTACGTAGGGGGTAGCGAACACGCCACAGGGCACTTGTTATACTCACGCTTCTGGAACAAATTCCTCAAAGACCGCGGTTTTGCTCCTACTGAAGAACCATTCAAAAAGCTGATTAATCAGGGGATGATATTGGGAATGAGTGCTTTTGCGTATCGCTTAGAAGGCACGAATACTTTTGTATCTAAAAATCAAATAAAAGGGCAATCGGTGCAACCTATTCACGTAGATGTTTCTCTGCTCAAAGATACTTCTGATGAATTAGATATTGATAAATTCAAAGCGTGGCGTAAAGAATTTGCTAATGCTGAGTTTATTTTAGAAGAAGATGGTAAGTATATTACAGGTCGCGAAGTAGAAAAAATGTCGAAATCCAAATACAATGTGGTAAACCCTGATGATATTTGCGAGCAATATGGAGCTGATACTTTGCGCCTCTACGAAATGTTCTTAGGACCTTTGGAACAAGCCAAACCTTGGAACACAGCAGGTATTTCGGGGGTGTATAACTTCTTGCGCAAGCTATGGCGTTTGTATTTCAATGACAATGGCTGGCAAGTAACCGATGAAGCTCCTACGCCCGAAATGCTCAAAGCACTGCATAAAACGATTAAAAAGGTAAATGAAGATATCGAGAATTTCTCCTTCAATACCTCGGTGAGTCAGTTTATGATATGCGTGAATGAGTTATCATCGCTAAAATGCCACCATAGAGACGTTTTAGCGCCTCTTGCGGTGTTGGTAGCACCTTTCGCTCCACATATCGCCGAAGAGCTCTGGAAAAGGCTTGGAAATACCGAAAGTGTAACTTATGCACCTTATCCCGTACACGAGGACAAGTATTTGCAAGAGGACAGCAAGGAGTATCCCGTATCGTTCAACGGAAAAGTGCGCTTCAAACGCGCCTATGCTACCAGTATGACTCCTGCCGAGATAGAGCAAGCCATCCTTGCCGATCCTCAAACCGCAGAACAGCTACAAGGCAATACTCCTAAAAAGGTAATTGTTGTGCCTAATAGGATTATCAATATTGTAATGTAATAATACAAAGAGGCTTCTCCACTGAGGTGAAGCCTCTTTTTTTGTCGCAACCCTCATATTGAAAGTTTGAAAAATATAACTTCACAGTGAATCAAAAATTAAAAGTATGTATACAATGAATACCATAATCATTCTCATATTCGTGCTTGTAATTGTTTCGGTATATTTTATTGTGCAGTACAAAAGTAATTTCGAAAAACGCTTAGTCTATCATACCCCTCGACTTCTTTCCCCCGAACGGCAGGAATATATAAAGGGGGCAGAGCGATATATCAAAAAAGCGAGCGTAGTTATAGGCTTGTTTGTTAGCTTTCCGTTAATGGTTGTATGCGCTTTTCTATTAGCTGATGTTGGTATTCCTATCATTTTTCTTCTTCTAATTTTTCTAATAGCAATAGAGTGTTTGGCTATTTATTTACTATATCGTATTTTAAAAAGAAATATAAAAAACCAGCAAGCACTCTTAGAACAAATGAGTGATAGCGATTTTGAACTGCTGCTCAAAATAAGAGACAATTTCTCTTTTCCCTACAAATATGACCCGCCATTTGTGTTGTGTAACAATCACTTATATATTTTTCTTTTTCATACGATTAAAGAAATTGACCCTACCCAAATCATCTCAGTAAAATGGCATAGTACTAAATATGGGTTTTTAGTACGCATTAAAGACCCTAAAGCTAAAATTACCGTTTTTAATATATCTAAAAGTGCATTACCTCTCTTTTTACAAATTGTAGGACAGTATACAGAACTCAAATTCAATTATTAACTAACAAGAAATTCTCCTATTAAATATAGTAACTATGGACAAGTTTTACGTTATTTGCTCTTTGCCCTTATTTCTTTTTGCTGTTATCTTTTTATACTTTACAATAGTGCGCAAAAATGCCTTTGAAAAACGATTAACACTCTTCCGCCCTACTCAGCGCCTCTCCCAAAAACGAGAGACCTATATGCAGGGAGTACACAAATACAGCAAGTATGTAAATATCATACTCTTAGTAATTTTCTATCTCCCTCTATGTATTTTTATGGTAATGATGCTCAAAGAAGAATATGAGAAAATAGGTAGACTATCTATACCAATCTCTAATGATATGAAGATGTTCCTACTAATTTTCTTTGTGCCTATTTTATTGCTGCATTACCTTGCTATCTATGTAATAAAGCGCAACGAAAAAGCCCTGCGTATGCTGGTAGAACAAATGAGTGATACCGATTTTGAAACACTACTCAAAGTAAAAGATAGTTTGCCTTCTATCAGTAAGTATAGTCCTCCATTTGTATTGTGTAACAAGAAGTTGTATATTTTTCTCTTCTATGCAATTAGAAAAATTGACCCTACTCAAATAACCGAAATTAATTGGGAAAATAATAAGAATAGTATTTTTATACGCCTCAAATCTCCTAAGAGAACGATGTTTACCCTATCCCACACAACATTTCCTTACTTTTTGCAAATCGTTGAACAATACACAAAACTAAAATGAACAACACTCTCCTCTCTTCCGAACGGCAGCAATATGTCGAAAACCAAAACAAATATATCAAACAAGCAGCTGTATTCTTTGCCTGCACACCCATTGTTACAATAGCATTTTTTGCAGGGATATTCTTCTATATCATTCCAGATAAATCTCAGATCTACAATCTTTTGTTAGCAATCTCAGTCGCTGAAATTTTAGCGTTCTACTTTAGCTATCGCGTTTTGAAAAAGAAAATTCAAAACCAACAAGAACTCATTGCGCAAATGTCGGATACTGATTTTCAGCAGTTGCTCAACACCCAAAAATATTTGTTTCCTTTGATGAAATACAACCCTCCATTTGTGTTTTGTAGAGATAAACTCTACTTGTTTCCCCTTTTTAATATCAAAGAAATCAACCCTACAACTATCAAACAACTCAATTGGAGGTATTATAACAGACAAAATCGAGGAATGACTTTTATCAAAACGCCTAACACTACCAATGTTGCCAAAATGACAAAAGAACTATACCTCCATTTCGCATCGATTATCAAACACTACAACCCCAGTGTACAAATCGAAATGCTTTAAAACCCTTAATACACAACTGTTAAAATTGTTAAAATTGTCAATTCTCAATTGCTAATTATTAATTGTTTTTTATCTTTGCCCCCTAATTTATTGCAAATGACTATCGAACATATTCAAAATGAGCTCATTGAAGAGTTTTCATTCTTTGAAGATTGGACGCAACGTTACGAATATCTCATAGAACTCGGCAAGTCGTTGCCTCTAATAGACGAACAATATAAAACTGAAAATCACCTTATCAAAGGATGCCAAAGTCAGGTGTGGTTACACGCTGAAAAACAAGGTAACGAACTCGTATTCACCGCTGATAGCGATGCGATTATCACCAAAGGTATTGTCGCTCTCTTAATAAGAGTATTCTCTCATCAAACCCCCGAGAATATCCTCAACGCCGATGTGAGTTTTATTGATAAAATCGGTCTTAAAGATCACCTTTCACCCACCCGCGCCAACGGCTTAGTGAGTATGATTCAGCAAATGAAACAGTATGCTCGGCAGGAATTAGAAAATAGAAATTAGAAAACAGGAATTAGAGGTCTTACCTCTTATCTCTTAACTAAAAAAGATGGACGAAATCATAAACACCGAAGTCCTCGGCGAAAAAATCGTTGAGGTGCTCAAAACTATATACGACCCCGAAATCCCCGTAGATATCTACGAACTCGGACTTATCTACGACGTTTTCGTGAACGAAGACCGCGATGTGAAAATCCTAATGACCCTCACATCTCCTAATTGCCCCGTTGCCGAATCTCTCCCTATGGAAGTGAAAGAAAAGGTGCAAAGTATAGACGAAGTACACGAAACACTTGTAGAAATTACTTTCGATCCCCCTTGGAATCAGGATATGATGAGCGAGGTGGCGAAACTCGAATTAGGATTTTTGTAAACTAAATTAATAAATCACTTATGAAAAAACTTTTATTTTCAGCTCTATTATTGTCTTCAGTAGCTACTTTCGCTCAGGAAGACGAAACTAATGGCGGTGTTGCTCAAGACCCTACTGCGGTAGAAACTCCCGCCGAAGAAGCTCCTGCGCCTCGCTGGACAAAAGCCGGTAGCGCTTCATTGTTGTTCTCACAAGCTGCTTTCAACCACGATTGGACTGGTGGTGGTTCTAACAACGTTGCTGCTAACCTCGCTGTTAGCTATGCTTTCAACTACAAAAAAGACAAATGGGCTTGGGATAACAATATCTTCATCGACTATGGTCTCACCAAAGTAGATGGCGATGAATATACTAAAAAAACCACCGACCGTTTTGAAGTAAACTCTGTACTCGGTTACCAATTGAACAACCCTCAATGGTACTACTCATTCTTCTTGAACTTCAAAACTCAAATGACCGATGGTTACAAGTATGTAGATAGCCAAAACCGCACCCTTATCAACAAATTGCTCTCTCCTGGTTACTTGCAATTTGGTCCTGGTATGTTGTGGAAAAAGAGCGACAACCTAAAAGTAAACATTGCGCCTGCAACTTCTAAAATCACTACGGCTCGCAAGGAATTTACTTCACCTACAGGAGCTCACTATACTCATAACTTCTACGGTGTGGAAGACGGCAAAAACATCCGTTACGAACTCGGTTTCTACTTGAATGGCTATGCTAAAGTTGATGTATGGGAAAACGTATCTATCGAGAACATCCTCAGCTTGTACAGCAACTACTTAGATAAACCACAAAACGTAGATTTGGATTACACTGCTAACGTAGTGATGAAAGTAAACAAATTTTTATCAGCTAACTTTACTTTCCAAGCCATCTACGACGACGATGCTGCACGCGCTTTCCAAATCCGTGAATTGTTAGGATTAGGATTAAGCTACAAATTTTAGTGCGAGGTGCCAGTCGCACACACAATTATTTAAAAATATAAAGAGGACTGCCGTATTAAGGCAGTTCTTTTTTTATTATGTTTGTTGGTATTTAGAAAAAATAATACTACCTTTGCCTCACACACTATTGCTGAATTACAGAAGAATTGGAAAAACTTATTGCATACATACAAAAAACGATTCCTAAACTAAAAATAGAGGAAAAACTCCTTGGCGAGGCTTTCCAAAAAGAAGTTCTCACTAAAGATACCTTGTTGTTGGACTTCGGACAAGTGTGTGAGCATTATTACTTTGTAAACAAAGGGGCTCTTAGGATATTCTTCTATGATGATAATGGCGAGGAATACACCAGTTGGATAGCTTTTGAAGATTACTTCTTTACAGAGCAATTTAGTTATACAAATTCTTTGCCTTCTCGTTATGCTATTACAGCTATTGAAGAGACTGAAGTGCTGAAAATACATAAGCAACAAATGGACAAACTACTCCAGAACAATTATCAGTGGCAACAGTTCTTCATACAAAATGAGCAACAAACAATACTACGGCTGATGGAAACTATTGAACTCTTCCAAAGGCAATCGGCTAAAGAGCGATATGAAGCCTTATTCCGCTTTCCTGCCTTTATACAAAAAGTGAAACAAAAAGACCTTGCTACAATGCTCGGGATGACTAAATACTCTATCAGCAGACTAAAATCTTATAAGTAAAGAGAGGAAGTTGCCAAATAGCAACTTTTTTGTGTATTGCAGTGCGTAATTTTGCATTTATAAAACAAATGTAAAATGAACCAAGAAGAACAATACAGTTTCAGTCCGCTGGACAGCTATCAGTGGATAAAGAAAGAGGCTTTTGCTTATATAAAATCCCAACAATGGATAGATGAAGCGTTGTTTGAAGAGTTTTCAAACGCTTTTGAAGATTATTTTAAGCACTCATTACAAAAAGTATCTCATCTTATCGAGAATGAGTTGGACGAAGGGAATGTGCAATTTGCGGTTTTGGTAGTAGCTTTGTATGAAGCTTTTCTGAAGATAGGCAAGGAAGAGAAAGAGGCTTTCAAATATGTGTGCTTTGCTATCAATGAGCCGATAGCCCCCTTTATGGAGCAGAACACTGAGGCTTTCTTAACAGCTTCGGAGCGCCCTTTTAAGGCGATTGTGGAGATATCAAAAGCACGAGAAGCGTATTATTTTGGCAAGAGTTTTGGCTTTGAACGCCTTATAGACAATGATTACGGTTATGTTCTGCAAATTAAAAAATGCTTGTTTCACGAAGTACTAAAAGCCCTTGAGCATACTTTTTTGCAGAGAATTATATGCCAAGTAGACTGCGGTTGGATAAAAGGCATTAAAACAGATCTACACAACTTACATTTTGCACGACCCACTACTTTTGCTACAGGCAATATCTGCCAAATGTGGTTTATAAAAGAAGAAAAAACAGAAGATATACAATGACCCTAAACCTCGATTTCCTCAGTCAGTATTTTACTGAAGTACATTTCGATAAAGATGCCCTCATCACCCGTGCAGGTGAGGTGGAACACTCGCTCTATTACCTTAGCGAGGGCATCGTACGCTTCTTTTATTACAACCCCACAACCGACAAGGAAACTACCGTAGATATCCTCTTTGCCGAGCAGTTTTTTATGTCGTATGCCTCGTTTGTAAAGCGTGAACCTTCGCTCTTCTCTATTCAAGCACTCAAAGAGGTTACCGCCTATAAAATAGGGCGTGAACACTTGGAACACCTCATTGAAAAACAAGAATACTTACAAATAAAAGCTGATATTTTGGAGCATCTGCTCATTGAAAAGATGCAACGCGAGGCGCAGTTCTTATTGCAATCCCCTGAAGAGATTTACCGCAATCTATTGGAAAAAGACCCTAAACTCATCCAGAATATCCCGCTGAAATATATAGCTTCTTATATTGGCATCACCCCCCAAGCCCTGAGCAGGATTAGAAAAAGAATTTTCTAAAAGGTTACTTTTTCATTGAGTTCTTTCAATAATTCTTCCACAAGAGAGAAATAAACTCTTGGATATGTGTCTTTTTTCTGTAGGATTGTAGTCAAGCGAAACCGTAATTTCATACAAAGCTCTGTTCCTAAGGTAGTGTACTTTAAATCCTCTTTCAGCAAATGAGCCAAATTATCATAGTTTTCATCTTCTAATGTGATGATAAGCCATTCCACTTTGCCAAAAAAGTCTCTGGAGATATGTTCTTGGTAGAAGGTGTCAAATAGTTCAAAGAAGGCATCTAAAGCCTTTTCTTTGGTTTTGAACTTATAGAAAAGTATACTTGCCCAGCCTCTACTATCCCTAAGATGATATTTCTTGCGTAACCAATAGTAAAAGTCTTTATAGAGTATATTTGCTTTTACCTCTTCTTTTGGATTGCGATAATACCAACCATTTAGGAAAGCATTTAAGCAGAATATATCGTGTTCGTGAATAAATAATTCAGGGCGAGGCTTGATAAGGTTTATAAGTTCTATGATGTTCATTACTTATTTCTTTAGCGTGTTAAAAGGAGGTCATTTATCTGTTTTTCAGCACCTTTAGGTATAGAGATCGTTTTGCTGACGTCAGCAAAATGATAGGCTATATTTTCACCTACACTACTGCAGGAAACCTTTGCTTTTTGAATAATAAGTTCAAAATTACGCCACTGAGAGTATCCCAATAGGGTTTGTAACTCTCTGGCACTCCAGCATTCTATGCCTTCTACTTCTCGAGCGGCTTCCTCAAATTTCTTAAAAAGGGCTTTTATTTCTTCTGCTTTCATTTTGGTATGATGAATTATTTTTCCGCAAAGTTATGGTTTTATTCTTATACTGCCAAAAGCATTTCTTAACCCAAGTTCATTTTTTTGGCGTTTTTTCGGCGTTACTTTGCAGCGTAAAACAAATACAAACTAAAATGAACTTAAAAATGTTACCTATCACGTTTATGATGGCGCTTGCTACCCTTAAAGCTTCCGCCCAAAATCCCGACTTTTTGACCCTTATCAAGGCTGCTACTCAAGCACCTTCAGGTCATAACTCTCAGCCTTGGTGGTTTGAAACCTCCGATCATAGTATCGTTATCAAACCCAACTTCGAGAAAGCCCTCCCCGCCGTCGATGGTCAGCATCGCGAACTCTTCATCAGCTTGGGTTGTGCGCTCGAAAACCTCTGTATCAAAGCCTCTGAGCTACAGTACCAAACTAATGTAACCCTCACTCCCGAGGGGGTCATCACCATTGACTTACAAAAATCAGAAGCTGTTGCCCCTGACCCTTTGGCGAGTGTGATTGAAAAACGACAAACCAACCGCTCGGTGTACGACAACAAGCACATCGACCCTGCGCTATTGCAAAGTCTTGTAGCGCAAACAGGAGCAACGGGTATCTTTACTTTTGCCAATGGCACTCCGCTCTTCAAGAAACTCACCGATGCCGTCTTGCAAGGCAATACCGCTCAGATGTCCGATCCTGCTTTTAAAAATGAACTCCTTTTGTGGATTCGCTTCAACAAAAAACACTCTGAAAGCACTCACGACGGACTCAGTTATGCGGTACTTGGGGCGCCTAACTTACCCCGTTGGGTTACAGAGCCTATCGTAAAAGGAAGCCTCAAAGCAAAAACCCAAAACAAAACCGACCTGAAAAAGATTCAATCCTCTTCGGATATGGTGCTCATCACTACCGTTACAAACGATATCCCCACGTGGATAGCCACCGGTCGCACCCTCGAACGCTTTTTGCTCTTGCTCACCCAAGCAGGCATTGCTCACGCCTACCTCAATCAGCCGTGTGAAGTACCCGAAGTAAATGCTTCTCTACGCGAAAAACTCACTGAAAACAATGTCTATCCTCAAATTCTTTTGCGTATCGGTTATGCCAAACCCGTCGCATACTCCAAAAGAAAAGACGTTAAGGAAGTGATGAGATAATTTGCAAATCTGTGCAGCCCGCACTTTTGGTAAATTTGATTACCTTGATAATCAGTTATTTTAAATTACCTTGTAGGGGCGTTTTGCAAACGCCCTTATACATTTTCTAACACCTAATTTCGTCATTCGTAATTCGTCATTCGTAAATATTTATTACCTTTGCCCCAGTTTGTTAATTATTAATTATCAATTGTTAATTGTTATGAGAGTAGTTATCACCGGAATGGGTATTTATTCCTGCATAGGCACTTCACTGGGCGAAGTGCGTGATTCGTTATACCAAGGGAAATCGGGTATTGTTTTCTTGCCCGAACGCAAAGAATATGGCTATCGCTCTGCCCTCACAGGCTTTGTGGAAAATCCCGACCTCAAAGGTCTCTTGGGTCGCCGCGAGCGTATTTCTATGGGACAAGAAAGCGAATTTGCCTATATGGCAACCCTTGAAGCGCTTAAAAATGCAGGTATTGATAGCGATTTCTTACAACAAAACGAAGTGGGCATTCTCTATGGCAACGACAGTGTAGCCGAGTCGGTGATTCTTACCAACGACAAGATAAGAGAAAAGAAAGACACCACACTGGTAGGCTCTGGATCGGTGTTCCGCACGATGAACTCCACTGTAACGATGAACCTCTCTACCCTCTTCCAACTGCGTGGAGTAAATATGAGCATTAGCGCCGCTTGTGCCAGTGGCTCACACTCAGTGGGTTTGGGCTATTTGCTGATACAAAGCGGTATGCAAGACTGCGTGATTTGCGGCGGTGCTCAGGAAATCAACAAGTACAGTATGGGCAGTTTTGATGGTCTTGGGGTCTTCTCAATGCGTGAGGAAGAGCCTGCTTTGGCTTCACGTCCTTTCGATGCCAGCAGAGACGGTTTAGTGCCCAGTGGGGGCGCAGCTACTTTGGTGTTAGAAAGTTATGAATCGGCAATGAGGCGCGGGGCAACCCCTATCGCTGAGGTGGTAGGCTATGGCTTTTCATCTAACGGCGGACATATCTCTACCCCCAATGTAGAAGGACCTGCCCGTGCGATGGCGCGCGCCTTGCAGAATGCAGGAATGCAAGCGGGTGAAATCGACTATATCAATGCGCACGCCACTTCCACCCCCATAGGCGATGCCAACGAAGCAAAGGCTATACACGAGATTTTTGGTAGCCATATCCCTGTGAGTTCCACCAAATCAATGACTGGACACGAGTGCTGGATGGCAGGCGCTAGCGAAGTGATATATTCCGTACTGATGATGCAAAACAGCTTTATAGCTCCTAATATCAATTTTGAAACCCCCGATGAAGCTTCTGCTAAGCTGAATATTATTCCCGAAACTGTAGAACGCCCCATCAATGCCTTTTTGAGCAACTCTTTCGGCTTTGGCGGTACAAACTCAGCGTTAGTAATCAAGAAAATTTGAGAATTATAGTTTATCATAATTGATTTGCAAAATTTGTATTGCTACACCCCTGCCCGTGCGGCTCGCACCTTTGGAAAAGTCTATAAATCTGATAATCAATCGCTCTAAAAACAAGACTATTTATTTTTGTTTAACTATAAACTAACAAAATAACTATAAACCAGTTTCTGTACGTGACACTACTTCCAATTCCTAAAAAAAATATTTGTTTTTGTTGCGTTTTAATTTTGGTTTATTTATCTTTGTCCCATTATTTAATAAATATAGTAATTAATCAAAAGAGATGTCAGTAATAGCCAAATTGTACTTCGACGGGGGAGAAAGAACCCTCCTAAGTTATAACTTCCAAGCAAATAAGAGTTTAGGGAGTAATGGTCTTCCTACCTTTTTAAAAGAAATGGTATTCAATGTATCGTTTTACCCAGAAAAAGGTGATGAGTTCTTTTACCGTTGGGTACTCAATAAAAGTGAAGAACCTCAGCGGGTAAAAATAGTATTATACGATATAGTTTGGAAACGTGTAGTAGAACAACACGAGATTATTTATTCCACAGGAGTACAGTTTAATAGCGAGTTCGACCACCAATTAGGCACTATAAACCGACTTAAAATCCCCGCTCTAACTCTTATTTCTAACGAAATATACTATACCGATATACGCTTCGGGGTACATTACTTTGGTGAAATTGAAAGACAAAAGAAAAAACAACAAACACCTGAAATAGTAGGCTATTATTTTCAAGATATGAACGGGCAACGTATAAGTCAAGATGAATTAGAGCCTGAAATGGAAATATATCTATGTGTCGAAACCGAAAACGCCTCAAACCAAACGCTCACCATAAACCTAAATGACCCTAATATAGATTATGAATATGAAGGACAAATGGTAGAGAATGACGTTTTAAAAGATATTTCAATCTCAGGGACTACTACTCGTATCAAATTAAAAACCGTTGAACCTAAAAATTAAACAAGATGGCAGAAAATAAAAAAACAAATTTAGCTACTGTACGTTTTAGTAGTGGCGTAGGCAATACATTGCAAATTAAATTTCCTAAGGTTGTTTCTTCTCAAAAAGATAATACAGAATATATTTACTATACAGAAGAAGGAGAGTATTTAGGAGGTAATACTAATAGTAATAAAGTATTCATTAGCACTAAAAATGAATATGATAAGGCTAAAGAAAAAGGTAATTGGAATTTATTAAATATAGAGAGTAATATTCTAAAAGAGGGAACAAAATCCATTACTCATAACTTTTTAATTGATACTGCTGGAATTATATTTGCAGAAAGTTCTCAATATAGATATAATAAAAATAACTTCCCAGAAGAATTAAAATATGAGATGTTTGCATTAGCAAGTGTTTATAAAGCTAATAAAGTTGCTTTTGCTAAAAATACAGATACTAAGAAAAAATATGTAGGGAGAACTTGTCAACAAAGAAATAATGCAAAATCTGATAAATTAGCAATTGAAGCCATTATAAAAGTTTATCTATTAAATAAAGAGAAAGACTGGAGTAATGGGGCTGATATGTGGGATGGTGCTGAACAAGCTATGTATCCCATTGGAGAAGATAGTTTCTTTATAGAAAGAGGAAAAGGACGTATTGAATTACATATGAATACAATGGGATGGAGAATAAGTGAAGAACATTACCAAAAATGGAAAAAAGGAGTAACAAATTTAGGGGTAATATTCAAAGCTCCAAAAGAAAAATTTACATCTTCTCTTGAAACACCTCCAACAATAAATTTGACTTCATACCAAAAACAAAAAATGAAAGAATGGGAAAAAACAGTATTATTCAAAGATAAAGAAGAATATATTAAAGCTATGAAGGAACTTGAAAAGAAAGAGGTTTTTGAGAAAAATAAAAAGGAAAAAGAAAAAAATAGAAATTTGAGATTCTATTCTGAAAATACAATTTCTTTACAATCTAGAGCTGTCTATTTAGGAACTATTTTTTGGAAATCAGAAGATAATATTGAAAAAAGAATTAAAAAATGAGAAATCTTTATGCCTTAATAACATTCTTTTTCTTCCTTTATTTAGGTTCTACCTATTCTCAAAACAAAATAGTTAAATATACTGATGAGAAAGGCTGGGAACAACAAATTTTATATTATCTTACCCCAAAGGGGAAAGAATATGCACGTGTATATTTATTTTTAGATAAAAAAGATATTTCTCGTGATTCGCTTGCTTTCTATAAAACAGGTATTAAAAGATATATTTCTGATGGGTATGGGTATAAACTTTCTGATCAAATAGATTATGAAAATCCTAAAAGGCTGAAAGGAGAACATTTTTTATTACAACACATAAATTCTATTGACGGTTGGGATAATTTATTTTATGACAATATCTTAATAAAAGACTTAATAGGAGAACGAAAAATAAAAGCTAATGAATTGTTTTTTGATAATCAATTAAAATTTGAAACAGCTCTTTTTGGACGTTCTTCTTATTCTAATTACTATTCAAATACAGGACTACCTTTTGAAAGTGATAGAAACTATAAAAACATTGCTTGGGTTAAAATTAAATTCAATGAAAAAAAGAAACCCATTCGTTTAGAACTTCTCCTAAAGAAAGACCCAAAAATGACTAACCCTATTTACAAGGATTTTTATTATATTCGAGAGTATTTTTATAACAATAATATTATAAGTAAAATCATCACGACTATAAAGGAAGTAGGAGGAGAAACAAGAAAGTATACAGAAACTTATGAGGTGATTTAATTTGTAGTTAAAAAATAACCCAATGAAAATAATAGTTTTATTTTTAAGCTCTTTATGCTTATTTCAATGCAACAACAACGTGAAGGATAATAATTTAAAGGTGAGCAATCATAGCGATATTCCTTTACCCCCTCCATTGCCTGATAGCCTTGTTCAAAAATACAAAGCTACTAAATTCTTTAACTTTCTTGTAAGCGAAAATACCGACTTACGAAATGAAATTAACTCATCATATAACTTGGTAGAAATCAACTACCAAGAAACACCTTTAGAACCTAATTTGTGGCTATCTATCTTTACCTTAGGAGATACAGTATATGATTTTGTAGTGAGAGGCAAATCAGTTATCTTTAAAGAAGTATCATCAATATATCACGCAAATAGAAACTTTAAATACAAAGATTGGAATCACGATGGAAAGAAAAATATTGTGGAATACTACGGACAATGTGAATCAGGTTGTTTAGCCTATTCTGAATATATGGCAGTTTATGAGGTTGAGAAAGATACTGTTCTATTAACAGTGCAACTACCTTTAAAAGAACGAAATTGTATGTTTGGTAATGAAATGATAAGCATAATAACCTATACTTATAAGGTAAATAAGAACCAAGTTTCCGTTAAGAAAATAGAGGGCACACGGAGGGATTGTAACGCTGATGATATACAAAAAGTTGAAGCAGTTACCCATAAGAAATTTCTATTAGATACACTTACTGATAAAGTGCTTGATTTATAATATCAATTAAGAATTGAAAAATTGCGTCGCGAAAAGTCTAAAAATCGCTTTTTCGTCACTACACTTTGCCAAAGTTTAATTGCTCGTCGTGCTACGACCTTTGGCAAAGTGTGGAGTTGTATTGATAATTGTGATTGTAATAGTATGAGCCTCTTTTTCCTACACTTAAAAAGGGTATAATCCATTTATTTATTGTATCTTTGCCTAAAGTTCCTGAATTCTCTCAAATACAAAATTACTAATTTTCGGAAACTTTTACTTCTCTAAAAAAGTTTAAACAGTTTCATTGTATAACATTGAAAAATATTTCTAATTATGAAAGTAATTTTATTAATATTATTGTCCCTCCCGCTTAGTTGCCATTTTAAACAAACAGTATCTGAAACACAGACTGAAAATATAAAAAACGACACAATTTATAGTAATAGTGGAAATGAGTGGAAAATAAAAGCTATTAAAATAGATACATTAATTATTCGAGGGAAAGATACTGCCATAGTTAATAAGTTAGAAACTTATGGCTTTAAAGATGATAACTCGGTATATTATACCTATTGGGGTTACTATGAAAAAGATATTAATCCCGAATTTCCTGATAGCAAAAATATAATTCCTGTGCGAAAGTATATTTATAAAAAAGGTAAACTTATATACGAAAGTTTTCATTTCCCAGAAAAAGATAGTATGATTTATGGGAGAGACATAGAACAATGTGATGAATTAGAAATTCGTTATGATGAAAAAGGAAATGTTACACAACGATCTTGTAATGGTATTGCATCAAATGAAGATGTTAATACAGGTTTTGCTGTAGGAACGTGTTACGTTTATAAAGATAATAAACTTGTAGAAGAACTTTATTTTCATAATGCTAAAATAGGTAATGATTATATCCTCCACAAGATATATGATGGTAAAGGAGGGTATAAAGAAATCTATACCAATAACTATATGCTATATGAGAATGATAGCGTTGTTCTTTCTCCACAAGAAATAAAAAGACGAACAAAGACTAAGAAATAAGCATTACTAGAAGCAGGATTAGATGAACCTGAAAAATGGATCGTAAATAATAAAGAACTCGATAAATATAGAACTGAACATATTTTAGCTCTTAGGGTAAGTAGGAAAATGGAAGAACTTTTAACTAAAAAAGGTTTTGAGTGTTATTTGACAAGAAATAACGAAACTGTTGAAAAATTAGTGTCCGAAAGCGCAATATGGAAAAGAATGGATTTTGCTAATGAAAAGAACGCAGATTATTTTATTTCTATTCATGCTGATGGTTCAAAAGGTTATCCTATAGGCTCTCATGCTATTTATACAAATAACCTTGATGATACTCTTAGTAAAGAAATAGCTTCTGATATATTGAGGTTCTATACAATTGTCCCTCACAGTGAAAAACACCCAAGGAAAGACACAGATCAAGATGTTGGACTACTAAATAATACAAATAGAGCAAAAGAAAAAAAATTAGTAGAAAGACGAACTTTAGTTGAATTAGGCTTTATTACAACACCAAAAGACGCTAAAATAATGTTTGAAAATATAAACAAAATAGCAGAGCAGTTGGTACAAGGTTTATTATATAACATTGATAAAAATTTTTAATTATGAAAGCAGTTGTCCTATTATTTCTGCTATTATCCGCTTGTAATGTAACTCAAAATCAACAAGAAAAACCTTTAGAAGGTAAAGTTAATGATACTATTTATGAAGGAAGATATAAGCGGATAGCTAAAGATTCACTTATTATTCGTGGGAAAGACACTGCAACAATTAATGAATTAAGAATTTACCAATTTGATAATAATACTGATGTTTCATATACTTATTGGGGTTATTACAAAAAAGATATTGACCCAGAAGTTCCTGATTATAAGCATATAATTCCTATACGAGAATATTATTTTAGAAATAATAAACTCATATCTGAAACTTTCCATTTCCCAGAAAAAGATAGTATGATTTATGGGAGAGATACAGAACAATGCCTTGAATTAGAGATTGATTATGATGAAAAAGGGAATATTATAGGAAGATCTTGTAATGGTATTGCATCAAATGAGGATGTTAATACAGGTTTTGCTGTAGGAACGTGTTACGTTTATAAAGATAATAAGCTCGTAAAAGAACTTTATTTTCATAATGCCAAAATAGGCGACGATTATATTCTCCATAAGATATATGATGGTAAAGGAGGGTATAAAGAAATCTATACCAATAACTATATGCTATATGAAAATGATAGCGTTGCTCTTTCTCCACAAGAAATAAAAAGACGAACAAAGACTAAGAAATAATATTGTGGGTTTTAAAAAGAAACTCTAATTGTATGAAAAGAATGATAGTATTACTACTGGTTTTAGTTTCTTGTTCACAAAGTAAAAAAGAAAATAAATCAGAATTTATAGCTCACATAACCGACTCTATTTCAAAAGAGGTAGAGCTGAAAGTCCGTGCTAAAATAAAAGATTCTTTAGAAATGTATAGATTCAAAAGTGATGAAGAGGAATATTTGAGCAAACTCTCTGAAGTCAATTTTTATAAATGGAAAAAGAAATACTTAAGTACATTTTCTCCCGAAAAAAAAGGACGGGTTTGCAACAACAATAATTAGAAATACTTTTGATAATTTAGAAATCAACTATAAACGAAAAATAAAACTACACGGAATTTATAAGGGTAAAGATGAAGTTATAAATAGTTTTTTTGAAGCTGTAACTAATAATTGCCCAGAAAAATTGTCGATTTTTAAAGATACTTATGAACTAAATTTAGATAAAGACAGTTATTTTTTCCCTGTTAGTGTACTCAGTGAAGATTTGCTAAATAAATTGAATTATGATTGTTTTTGCAACAATTTTAACAAAGCTGAGGTCATTAAAAAGGATACCATTTATAGTTTTGAAATATTTAGAGGAGATTGTAGAGGAGTTGAAGTTTTTAGTAGAAATAAAGAATGAAAAAGTTTGGCTTATAGATATAGCTTTTTATGCGTTTATGTACTATAATTTGAGTAATATTACAAAATAGGTTATATAATCGCTGATATATTTTTCTTCCAATTCCTAAAAAAACTTTTTGTTTTTGTTGCGTTTTAAATTTGTTTTATTTATCTTTGTCCCATTGTTTAATAAATATAGCAATTAATCAAAAGAGATGTCAGTAATAGCCAAATTGTACTTCGACGGAGGAGAAAGAACCCTCCTATTTGGTGAAGAAGAAAAAAAAGCATTTGGCACCTCATCCGATGACGCTGACTCAGCAAAAGAGATAAAGATTTACATCTATGCTTTGGATAGTTGGAATTTTAGCAAAAGAACTTCAAAAGTTTCTATACATAGAGTTTCTCCTACTGGTCAAAAGAAAAAAGTAGGTACTACAAAAGGAGATGGAACCGCAAAAAACATAGTTAATATAGGTTTAGAATGCCTTAACTTAAAAATAGGAAGATGAGAAAAGTATTATCCTCTGTAATATTATTACTGTTTATTTCTTGTAAAACAACCTCTTTAGAATATTACTTCCCGATGGAATACAGCACTTTATCAAAAGTGGCTGAGGAGATTAAAAAAGTAAAAAGTATTAATAGTGATGTCTTTTTAATGTTCAGTGTTGAAGGTGATTTTTTTGTTTTAAAAATCATTCCTTCTGACAATTTACGTAATGAAAAAATAGGCTCTTTGAAAGTGATAAATTCTAATCGATTTGTAGAAATAGAGGGGTGTAAATACTATATAGTCAATAGAGCTGACACTTGGTTTGGAATCGTCTCAAAAGAATATATCACTCATCCTGCAACAGGTAAAAAAGTGTTAGCCTATAATCGCCTTACTAAAATATATGATGGGACTAATACTTTATACTTTGATAGAGAATGGAATTTTGTAAAAAAAAGTAGCCTTATCAATTACGATAATGTAAGTAAGAATAAATAATATTTCAAATTACACTCTTATATGGATTATTGCATTTTCTTTTTATGCTTGGCTATTTTATATTATAAACTCATATATTACAAAATAAATAAACAGCACAAATGAAAATAATATTATTATATTTATCTGTATTTGCCCCTGTGGCTAAAGTCTATAAATCTGATGAAAACAATTATCAAACAGAAGAATACTCACAAGAAAACTTATTAACAGATATACTAGTAAGATAATTATCACACAACCTCTTACCTCTTATCTCTTACCTCTTACCTCTTACCTGAATAAAATGTACGACTTTATCATCATAGGTGCGGGACTTGCAGGCGTAAGTTTTGCCCATACCCTCGAAAAAAACGGCAAAACCTTCTGCCTCCTCTCCGATCACTCCCAAGTGGCGAGCGTCATTGCGGGAGGGGTTTATAATCCCGTTGTTTTAAAGCGATTTACCCCCGTTTGGCATTCCGAGGATATAATGAATAGTGCCAACCGTTTTTACGATGAAATTGAGGCTAAAATGCAATGTCAATTTCGTATCCCTATACACGTAGTGCGCAAATTCGCTTCCGTGGAAGAACAAAACAACTGGTTTACAGCTTCCGATAATCCGCTGCTCGCTCCTTATTTGAGTCCTGTGATATTGCCCGCTCTCAACGAGGCGCTACCAGCACCCTTTGGCTTAGGCGAAGTGCTCCACACGGGGAGATTGAACGTACAACACTATATAACCGAAAGTTTAAAACGCTGGCAAGCAGAAGGGGTGTGCTACGAGAAGACTTTTGTGTACAACGATTTAGAAGTATACGATACACACGTGACTTATTGCGGAGTTACCGCCCGAAATATCATTTTCTGTGAAGGCTGCGGTATTGCCAAAAATCCGTATTTCAGCAAACTGCCTATGCGTCCGTGTAAAGGGGAGACCCTCACTATCAGCGCTCCTGGTTTGCAGTTGCAACACATCTACAAAAGTGATGGGGTGTTGATTCCGTTAGGTGATGATAAGTATATACTTGGTGCTACTTACGACCCCGAAGATTTAACTGAAGTAATTACCGAAACTGCTCGTATCGAACTTTTAGAAAAACTGCGCAAAATGACGAGCGTTCCTTATGAAGTGCTAAGTCATCAAGCGGCGATTCGCCCTACAGTAGCCGATAGACGACCCCTTTTAGGGCAACATCCTCAACACTCACATCTGTGGGTGTTCAATGGTTTAGGAACCCGAGGTGTACTCAATGCTCCTTACTGCGCTCAAGTGCTTTACCAAGCCGCTTTTGAAGAAATAGAAATCCCCCACGAAATGAATATCAACCGCTTCGCCAAGAGATTTAGGTATTAGGTTTCAGGGGTCAGGTGCTAGGTTGTCACTTTTCACTTTCCCTTGCCTACTTGTTAGGCACATACCCAGCTCCGAGCCCTCGCTGGCTTTATCTCTTACCTCTTATCTCTTATCTGACATAAATTTTCCCAACACTTTCAGTTCTTCTGTCATTATCTCCAAAAGTTGCATCGCTTGCTCAAATTGGGCGTAATGTTCAAACCCTACATCCACGAAAAAAGCGTATTTCCAAGGTGTTTCTATCACTGGCAACGACTGTATTTTGGTCATATTTATATCGTGGTCGCGCAACACGTTCAGCACGGTAGAAAGACTTCCGCTCTTGTCGTATACTTGGAATTTTAGCATAGCTTTATCAATTGCTTCTTTTGGCAGATGGCTATCAGTAGTAGAAAGCACCACAAAGCGTGTAGCGTTGCGTTTGATAGTTTGGATACTTTCAGCTAATATTGGTAAGTGGTAAAGCGCAGAAGCTGAGGTTGAGGCAATTGCAGCGACACCTTTCAGCTGCTGCTCGTGAATTTCTTTAGCAGCTTGAGCGGTGTTAGTAGCTTCTACCAAACGGATATGAGGATATTGCTCAAAAAAATCTTTGCACTGCAACAGTGCCATATAGTGTGAGCGCACTTCGGTAATATCGGCTAAAGTTTGATTGCCAAGAGCCATCAGGTGGTGTTGAATATTCATATAGTACTCGCCCGTGATGTGCAAGTTGTTGCGGTCGATAAGCGCATAGTTAGGCAGTATAGCCCCTGCAATGCTGTTTTCAATTGCCATTACCCCCCATTGGGCTTCCCCACTTAAGAGTTTTTTCACCACTATATCAAAATTGCGACATTCTATAACGTCTATATCCTTACCAAAATAGGCTTCAGCCGCCTGATAATGAAACGAACCTTGGGTGCCTTGTATGGCTATTTTTTCATTCATAGTGCAAAAATACATCTTTTTTCTTGCATATTCAAAAAATTGTTGTACCTTTGCCCCCGATTTTAAGAATTATCGTTTAACTAAATACAAAAATACGCACGAAGAAATGAAATATATCAAGTTACATATCGCATCTGTATTACCTTTCCACAAGGTAACGCTTCGTGGCGTATCCGCTTGATTAGAACAATAGTATAATATATAGAAGAGCCCGAAGCACCCCGCTTCGGGCTTTTTGTTTTTCCTCACAAATAAAACTTTTAGGACACCTTCCTATCACATTTTCCCGAAGCAATTTGTTAATTATTAATTGTCAATTGTTAATTGAAAAATGGGAAATCTATATATTACCGCTGAAGGCGTTTCTCGCCTCCGAAATTTGCGTTCTCGCAAGCGCATTGCTCGAGAAGACCACGAGAAGTATTTGCGCGAATGTATCAAACGCCAAAAAGTACTCTTTAAACAACGCCGTGAACTGCCACTTGTACCACTCGAAAAACCTTACCAAAAGGGTTATGTGCGTTTCTTTGTACTGAGGGAAGATGTGCGACAAGGCAAGCAAGCCGACTTTTTCGCAACACTTTTGGAGAAAATCAACACTTATCAATACGCTGATACACGCAAGTTCCAAAAGAAGAAAAAGCGCCGTGGCAAACGCGTTTACATAGCTCGCAAACAGGAATTGTACTCTTTTAGTCAGTGGGAATGGGAAAGAGCCCTTGAAAGGGAAAAATTCACCCAAAAAGAACGTGCCTATTTTGCAAAAATAGAGTGTTTCAATCGGCAAAAAGACCGTTTTGAAATCCATTACGAGTTTACCGAGGCGTGGCGTTTTGAACTGCGTGTAAAACCTAATATGATTACGCATTACCGTCCGGTAGATATAGCCATAGAGCGCGAACTTGCCGAGCTTGATAAAATCATAGATAACCATAAGAATTGGGGAACTATCACTCATAAAATCTATGGTCGTCGCAATTCGTGGAATCAATACCAAAAGCACTATACGCCTAAGGAAAAGTACAAGCGCACCCCGCTGAAAGAAATTACAGCCCTTAAGTATCACACCTCAGCAATGGAAATCGCTGATATGCTTTTGGAGGTCAGTCTTTAATCCCAATCCGACCAGTCCGCCCCGTCCGACTCGTCCGATTTACAAAAAAACAAAAAAATGCAAGAAAAAATCATACAAATCACCGCTGGTCGTGGTCCTTTAGAATGCCAATGGGTAGTAGCCAAAGTGCTGAAAACATTTTTGCAAGAGGCTGCCCAAGCAGGCATCGACTATACCATTCTCAGCCGTGAGGAAGGCGATGCCAATCTCACTGTCAAATCGGTTACCCTGCAACTCAAAGGCAAGGAGTTAGCACCATTTTTGAAAACTTGGCTCGGCACCGTGTGCTGGGTAGGTAAGAGCACCTTTCGCAAATTCCACCAGCGCAGCAATTGGTATATAGGCGTTTTTGAGCTCGACCAACTGCAACGCCAGACTTTCTCGGAGCGCGATGTACAGTTCCAAACCACTCGCTCGCAAGGCAATGGCGGACAGAATGTGAACAAGGTAAATTCGGCAGTACGCGCTACTCACCTACCTACGGGTATCAGCGTATTGGCACAAGATTCACGTTCGCAACTCGATAATAAGAAACTCGCCCTTGCCCGCCTTAAAGAAAAACTCGCCGAAATGGAGCTTCAGCAACTTGCCGAGCAAGCACAGAGTCATTGGAACAATCACACCCAAGTGCAACGCGGCAACCCTGTGCGCACTTTCAAAGGCACCGATTTCAAAAGCACTTATGTAGAAAAAAGCTATAAAAAAGAACGCGCTGCTGCCAAGAAGGAAATTAGAGAATTAACAGATTAGCCAATGCTCGTCGTGCTACGACCTTTACCAAAGTTGAAAAGAATTTCAGCAACCCTCCAAGTTATTCTGAGTTTCTCCGAGATATCAGCATCTCTCAAAAAAACAAACTTTATGACAGGAAGAATGTACCAAGATACCCATTTCAACTTTACGATGCTCAATGGTTTACCTATAGAGCAACTAAAAGTGTGTGTAAATCCTGATGATGGAAATGTTTTAATCGTCTATCTGAAAGCAGAAGGACAACCTATTTTTCATTTCTTTTTAGATGTGGGTATTGCTTTTTGTGAGTGTTGGAATGAGTATGAAGTAGATGAGGACGATGATGACTATCGCTTTGATGACCTTACTGAGGCTTGGCAACTCAAAGGCAAACACATTAGCGCTATTTTTGCCCAAGAAGTAGCGGGAAATAGTGAGATTACCTTTCTTTTGGAAGAAGGTGAAAAACTCCTGCTCTACTATTGCCCCACAGAAGATAAGAGCTATTTCATTAAAAAATTAAAACAATGACAAACAAAATCATTATTATAGACTTAGAAGCGACTTGTTGGGAGGGAATACCCCCCAAAGGAGAAGTCAGTGAAATTATAGAAATTGGCATTTGCCTGCTCGATACCCTTACAGGTGAGATCAGCGATAACAGAGGTATTTTGATAAAGCCTACACATTCTAAAATCAGTCCTTTTTGTACCCAACTTACCACCCTTACCCCCGAACTCGTAGCGCGGGAAGGCGTAAGTTTTGAGGAAGCCTTCCAAATCCTTAAAAAGGAATACCAAGCCTATCAGTACACTTGGGCGAGTTATGGGAATTACGATAGGAATATGCTCCAAAAGCAATGCGCCCTTAGGAAACTGCCTTACCCAATGCGCAATGAGCATATCAATGTAAAGGAACTCTTCCAAGAGGTAACCCAGCACCCCAAGCGATTGGGAATGCATCAGGCACTGAACTACCTGAAGATACCCCTTGTAGGAACCCACCACCGAGGCAAAGACGATGCTTATAACATCGCTAAAATAATGCACTGCTTGTCTCATTATCAATTGACAAATTAATTCGCAATGAAAAACAACCTTATTCACGGCGTTCATATTTTTGAAAGCGATCTCGCTAATGAGTTGGATAGCATAGTAGAAGATGCTTATCACTACGGCGCTACAGAAGCCGAAATACGCTCCCTTATAGACACTTTTCGCAAGGAAGCAGTGCGCACTGCTTTGGAGAAGGAAATATTTTTGACCCTTCGCCTTGCTATTTTGTGGCAGTATGGGTGGTTGCGCCCCGAGGAGGTAGCTCCCCTGCAACAGTTGGTACAAAAAGGAGTTTCTAAAAAGTGGCTACAGCAGTTTGGTACTGATACCCCTCAGATGAGTTATGAAAAACGACAACAGCAAGTAGTACGACTGCTATCTCGCCTTGCCACTGCTAATACAGCAGTGCCTGCACGCGAACATTGGCAAAAGGTAACCGATTTCCTTTTTGTGCCTTATGAAGTGCTGAGCGTACCCTTGTTGGGAGGTCAGTATGGTGCGGTATGGCTATTGAGGACTGATAACTATGAGGGCGACGGACATTATACTTTCGTGGAACTATTATATAAAAGTACTGAAAAGCCAACGATGGAATCGCTAATGGAGGCGCGCCTTCAGCTGATGGGAGATGGTGAGAAGGAAGTGCTCAGTGATGTGCGTAGGGTGAGTCATAAAGCCTTGTTGCTCTTTGCCGAACGCTTGGAGAGGATAGGTACTGCGATTCCTAAGAAATCCCTGCCAGAGCCTTCGCCCTATATAATAGCCTACGATTCTTTTGAGAAATTCGTACAGCGATGGAACAGCGATACAGGTATCCCCGATAAAAGGAAAAGAAAGAAGTTCAAGTCAGTTGTTGCCCATTGGTAAATTAGTAAATTGACAAATTAATCTTATGAAAAAGTTTGAATTTAAATACCAATTTGAGTTCTTTTGTTCCCCTATTTGGATAGAGGAAAATGTGAAGAATCCTACCCCTCGCAATGTGGAGATTGCGGATTTGGATATCAATCCTTATTTAAAAGAAGAATTAGAGGAACTCAACCACTTGTATCAAGAGATTTTCAATGACAATTACCCTCCTGAATCCGATTTCAAAGATGCCGTAAGTGAGTATATATTTGTAAACCGTGTGCTTGTTTCAGCAGAACTTTTAGAAAAAGAAGTAGGGGAGCAATACACTTTTGTCTTTGATTATCCCAAATGGAGAGAAAGAAAAGAACAATTAACAAATCTACTATGAAAGAGAAAACAGCTACACAAATTGAGTTCGACGAGATGGTAAAAGAACTCTATCAAATACTAAAACCCTTAGGATTTAAGAAAAAAGCACTACATTTTTACCGAGTAGTGGAACAAAGTCTGCAAATGATTTCTATTCAAAAAGGCGCTTATGGCAGCGCTGATGAAATCTATTTCACGGCAAATATCAAAAAAGCCCCTTATAAGGAGCCTATCTCTTTCTATCCTGATGATAATACCCAGCGTATAGGTGATATCAAAGGCAATGGCGATATTTGGTATGAGTTTTCTGGCACTATCGTCGATATTTTTAAACGAAAACAAAAATTTAAAGAGAGTAGAGAAGCCTTTTTGAGTGATATACAGCAAATCGTGCTTCCTTATCTATCTAATTAGCAAATTATGGCAAATTTAAAACTCAAAGGGAAAGACCTACTCAAGTTAGGCTTCCCGAATAATCAATCTATTAATGTAGCGTTGGAAGTGATGAAGCGCAATTTCGCTACTAAGAATACGGCTTATGTAAAGTCGGTACTTGAAGATATTCTAAAAAATCCTGCGCAGTACGAAGGACACCTTACTTTTGGTCAGATAGCCGAGGCGCTGCTTTCGTCTACTAAAACCGAAAAACGACAGCTCAACACTACCCGTGCCCCTTATCATATCTTTGGCGACGACATCACCGAAGAAGCAAAAACGCAACTCTATACGGCTCTCAAACTTCCTATTTCGGTAGGGGGTGCGCTAATGCCTGATGCCCATAGTGGCTATGGTTTGCCCATAGGGGGCGTGCTGGCGGTGGAGAATGCAGTCATTCCTTATGGCGTGGGCTTGGACATCGGTTGCCGTATGTGCCTCAGTATCTTGGATATACCCGTGTCTTACCTTTCGGGGGCACGTGATAAGTACGAAAAAGCCCTTGTGGAGCATACGAAGTTCGGTATGTACGAAACCCATAAATCACACGTAGACCACGAGATTTTCGACCGCGATACGTTTTCGCTGATTCCTATCCTCAAACGATTGAAGGACAAAGCTATCAAGCAGATGGGTACTTCAGGTAGTGGCAATCACTTTGTAGAATTTGGCGAGGTAGAACTTTTGGCAGACGACCCACAAATAGGCTTACCCAAAGGAAAATATCTCGGTATTCTTTCGCATAGCGGTTCGCGTGGTTTTGGTGCTGAAATTGCTCAGTATTACGTGCGCGTGGCAGCCGAACAATGTCCGCTCCCGAAGGAAGCCCAACAGTTTGCGTGGCTCGACCTCAATACCCACTTAGGGTTAGAGTATTGGACGGCTATGAACCTCGCAGGCGATTACGCTTCGGCTTGTCACGATGACATTCACCGCCGACTTATTCGCGCGGTAGGCGGACGATTGAGGGCGCGTATTGAGAACCATCACAACTTTGCGTGGAAAGAAATTCACGATGGCAAAGAGGTGGTAGTGCATCGCAAAGGGGCAACTCCAGCAGGGGAGGGGGTACTGGGTATTATTCCTGCCTCGATGACCGATGCCGGTTACATAGTGCGCGGCAAAGGTAATGCCCAGAGTTTTAGTTCAGCTTCACACGGGGCAGGACGGGCTTTCTCGCGCAATGAGAGCAGGAATCGCTTTACCAATTCCGATATCAAAAAAGTCCTCAAAGCCAAAGATATCACCCTTATCGGGGGCAATGCCGAAGAAGCTCCTATGGCGTATAAAAACATAGAAACCGTAATGGCTTCCCAAAGCGATTTGGTAGATATCATCGGTACTTTCCAGCCACGCATCGTGCGAATGGACAAGTAATCAGTTATTTTTGAATTATGTTATGATGTAAGGGCGTTTTGCAAACGCCCTTACAAATAAAACTTTTTAGACAGTTTTTTATTTGCTTATATGGTAATTATCTTGTATCTTTGCCAAAAATAGAAAATATTATGCCTTATACAATTACCATTGCCGATAACAATCCACAAGCACTACACCTTGTGAGATATCTTAAAACACTCGATTTTGTAAAAGTTACAAAACAAAAAGAACCTAAGTACTCTCAGGAAGTATTGGATGCTTCTAAAGTATTAAAAATGACCCCTGAGGAAATCGTAGAAGCCGCTAAAGAAGAAGAGATGACCCCTGAGGATTACGCGTTTGTGATGACAATCTCTAAAAAGATAAATCACAATATAGCTAAACGTTGGGATAAACACTTTAATATTTAATATGATATGATTATCATTGCCGACAGTAATATTTTTATGAGTGCTCTTGTAAATCCTACAGGACGTACAGCTTCTATATTAGCTGAAAGGAAGAAAATACAATATATAGTGCCTGACTATCTCATTACTGAAGTAACCGAGCACATTCCTGATTTGGTAAAACGCTTTAAAAATCAGAAAACAAAAAAGGAACTATTAACCGATTTTAAAAAGCTATTAGAAGGTATTACCATTGTAAGTGAAAAAGAGGTTAAAAAAGTTAATGCTATTAAAGCAAAAGAAATAGTTGCTGATATAGATATAAAAGATTATCCTTTTATTGCTCTTCATCTGCAAATCAAACACAAAATATGGACTTCTGATAAAATCCTTGTAAAGGGACTTACTGAAAAAGGTTACGGACATTTCTTTACCTCTACAGAAGAATTGAGTGAACATCTCTACAAAAAATAAAACCTCTAATTTACTTATTTTCAGTTGAAGAAACGCTCCTCTCACATAAAGAATATGCTATATGTTTTGTTGCTTCCGTTACTTTTCATTGGTATATTGTTTAGTCGCTTTTTTGATAAGATGGACGAAAAAATACATATTCGCACTATACTCGCTTGGATATTCTCACCCATTACTGTCCTATATATAGGGTTGCGGTGGGTAGTGAGAAAGATTTTCGGTAGAAGGCGTTTATTTCACTGATAATCAAATTCTTCTAAAACGTGTTATGTAGGAAAGCCAGCGATAGCTGGGTATGTGCTGCAAACGCCCTTACAAATAAAACTTTTTGGACAGCCTCTTTTACAAACTCTTCCAACAAGATTGCTCATTGACAAATTATTACTATCTTTGCCCTTTCAAAACTTTTCACTCTTAACTTTTCACTTTTCACTAAAATATATGGCAAAAGAAACCCCACTAATGAAGCAGTACAATCAGATAAAAAGCAAATATCCTGATGCTTTACTGCTGTTTAGGGTAGGCGATTTCTACGAAACCTTCGGTGAAGATGCCGTAAAAGCCGCTCATACCCTCGACATTGTGCTCACCAACCGCAACAACGGCACCGAGCGCAGTGAATTGGCGGGTTTTCCTTACCATTCTATCAATACCTATCTCCCCAAACTCGTAAAAGCGGGCTACCGCGTCGCAATATGCGACCAGCTGGAAGACCCTAAACTCGTGAAAGGCATCGTAAAACGAGGTGTTACCGAACTCGTTACCCCAGGGGTTGCCCTCAACGACGATATATTGCAGAGCAAAAGCAACAACTTCTTAGCCTCAGTATGGTTGGGCAAACAAAGTTGTGGGGCTGCTTTTCTCGATGTTTCTACCGGTGAGTTCTTGGTAGCACAAGGTGATAAAACCTATATCGACAAGCTCTTGCAGAACTTCCGCCCCAGCGAACTACTCGTTGCTAAACACCAAAAAAAGGAATTTGCCGAGCATTTTGGCGACGACTTTCACTGTTTCTACTTGGAAGATTGGGTCTTTAAAGATGATTATGCCCAGCAGGTACTCACCAAACACTTCCAAACCAACTCTCTCAAAGGTTTTGGCGTAGACGAACTCACCGAAGCAATTCTTACCGCAGGAGCTATTCTCTACTACTTATCCGAAACCCAACACCATCAACTGCAACACATTACTGCCATTCAGCGCATCGCCGAAGAGGCTTATGTATGGCTCGACAAGTTTACCATTCGCAATTTAGAACTCTATGCGGGCAATACTACCCCCTCGGTGAGTTTGCTCGATGTGATTGATAAAACGCTGTCGCCTATGGGTAGTCGTACCCTCAAACGCTGGTTGGCGTTACCGTTGAAAAAGTTAGACAAAATCCGTCAGCGTCACGAGGTGGTCGATTACTTCTTGAAGCACATCGATGTATTAGAGCAGGTAAAAACTGCCCTCAGTCGTATGGGCGACATCGAACGACTGATTTCTAAAGTCGCTACCCTGAAAATCAATCCGCGGGAAGTAGTGCAATTGCGCGCTTCTTTGGAGCATATCCCCCTGATAAAACAGTTGTGTTTGGCTTCTGCCAATGAATCGCTTAGCCTTTTGGGCGATAAACTCCACAGTTGCGAACAGCTTAGCGCGCGCATTGCCGAAACACTTAGTGAAGATGCCCCAGTGAATATCGCCAAAGGCAATGCTATCGCCAAAGGTTTTTCGGCAGCATTGGACGAACTACGCGGACTCTCGCATTCGGGCAAAAGCTATTTAGACGATTTGCTCTTGCGCGAAAGTCAACGCACAGGTATTCCTTCTTTGAAAATAGATAGCAACAACGTGTTTGGGTACTATATTGAAGTGCGCAACACCCATAAAGATAAAGTCCCACCTGATTGGATACGCAAGCAAACCCTTGTGAATGCCGAGCGTTATATCACCGGTGAACTCAAAGAATACGAAGCCAAAATATTAGGCGCTGAAGAAAAAATCGGTCAGTTAGAGCAATCGCTATACGCGGAACTGATTGCTTTTATCAGTGAGTACATCGGTCAGGTACAGACGAACGCCACCCTTATCGGTCAGCTGGATTGCCTTTGTGGTTTTGCTACTTTGGCAATGGAAAACAACTATCACCGCCCCGAGATGAACGAGGGGTACGCCATTGACATTAAGGACGGTCGCCACCCTGTGATTGAAAAGCAACTGCCCGTAGGTACGCCCTACATCGCCAACGATGTGTATTTAGACCGCGAACGCCAGCAAATCATAATGATTACCGGACCTAATATGTCGGGTAAATCCGCTATTTTGCGACAAACTGCCCTGATAGTACTCTTGGCACAGATAGGCAGTTTTGTGCCTGCTGCCAGCGCTCAATTAGGTATCGTCGATAAGATATTCACTCGTGTAGGAGCAAGCGATAACATTTCTATGGGTGAATCTACTTTTATGGTCGAGATGAATGAGGCAGCCCTCATTTTGAACAACATCTCCGATAGAAGTTTGGTGCTCTTGGACGAAATCGGGCGTGGTACGAGCACTTACGATGGTATTTCCATAGCGTGGGCAATCGCCGAATATTTGCACGAACACCCCAGCAAAGCCAAAACCCTTTTTGCGACCCACTATCACGAACTTAACGAGATGAGTGAGCAGTTCGAGCGCATCAAGAATTACAATGTATCGGTAAAAGAAACCAAAGACAGCGTACTTTTCTTGCGCAAACTCACCGAAGGTGGTTCAGCGCACAGTTTTGGGATACACGTAGCGAAGATGGCGGGAATGCCCCAATATGTGATTCAGAAGGCGAATAAAATGCTCAAAAAGCTCGAAGAGAGTCATAATGTAGTACCCACTGCCGAAGTGGTTAAAAACGCCCAAAAAGAAATGCAATTGAGCTTCTTTGATATGAACGATCCACTTTTAGAAGCCCTAAAAGAAGATTTACTCAGTCTCGACATCAACACCCTCACCCCCGTAGAGGCACTGATGAAACTCAACGAAATGAGAAAACGAATTAGCTAATTAGCAAATGACGAGTTACGAGTAGCATCGCTACATTCCCCCTCAAGGAGGTAGCCAGCAATAGCTGGGTATGTGAAAAGGGGGAGGTTTTAGTAGTATCACTACACTTTGGTAAAGTCTATAACAACTAAACAATTTAAAAATAAACAAAAATGAAAAAGACAATTTACACACTTTGTGCAGGCGTATTCGCGCTGCTTACCATTATTGGCTGTTCTAAATCTGATGATAACGACAGCAAAAAGAACAAGGATAAAAATGATGTCGAAGTTACAAACTTCAACATTCCTAAGGAAGCTAAAGCCATTTTGCCCGACAAAACTCTTACCGAAATGGTTGCTAACGGAATGACCATTCACGAAGGAACTAACCCGCCTAATATCGAGGGTATCTATTTGCTCGACAACCTCAAATTCCTTTACACCAGTGACCCCGACGATCATTACTTTACCAAAGGACAACCAGCTGCCGATTATAAATACAAGTTTTATGATCAACAAGGAGTAAAGGTGAAATCGAATTACAAAGTACTGAAATTTGGTGCTTTAGACACAGCTACAGGCTCTGGTGCTATCATTTCAGGTAGCGGTAACAAGTTCACCGTTTTCCTAAGCCACGCTGCTAATACAGAAGGTGTAAAGAATAACGATATAACTCTAATTTCAGGGGAACTCACATCTCAAGGTATTAAGAATTTGGTTTATGTGCTAACAGTTACTCAAAAAGATGACAGTAACAATAAAATAATGAAGGTAGGTACCTATCGCATTTTCACTCACTACGAAAGTATTGCTCAAAAACAAACAACATATTAAATATCAAAGAGATATAGGGAGGTGTTGTATTGAATATTGTACATTTGCCTCCTGTAATTTAAAAAAATAGCAAAAATGAAAAGAACAATCTACGCACTTTGCACAGTAATATGTGCTTTATTTGTAATGACTTCCTGCTCAAAATCCGATGATGAAAAAGGAGGAATAAACAATGATAATTTCTCTTCTGAGGTAACAGCCGTTGCTTCTAAGGAAACTATCCAAAAAATGGCTGCTGGTAAAGCTACTATCTATGGAGGTACCACCCCTCCAAAAGTTGAACTTCCTTCTGGGTTCCTTTTTCATACAGGAGAAATAGTGCTCAGCCATACTACTCTTGGAGATAAAGATCCTATCATAAACAAAGTTCAAGATGGATTTTTTTATAGATTTTACAATCAGAATGGCTCTAAACTAAAAGTAGATTATTTCAACCAATCAGGAAGAACCTATGCTGCTAATGGTGTAGATGCGGTTATCTCAGGAGAAGGGAATAAGTTTACTATTTTCTTTCTCAACAAAGAAAGAGATTTAGTTGCCCTTTCAGGTGAATTTACTGGAGATGCCATAAATGGATTTCAATTAGCAAACTATGTTAAGGTAGCTGACACAAACTCTCCCGTGGGAACAGTACGTGTCTTTAAAAGCAAAAGTGGCGCCGAAAAAATACAAGGATTCTAATGAGTAAATTTGCTAATTAGCAAATAAAAAACTTCTCTTTATCTAAAAATAAAGGGAAGTTTTTTTATTCTACTCCCTAATACCTGATACCTGACACCTGCCCCCCCTACAAAACCCCTTTTTTCCTCGCGATGTCAATCGCTTCTATAAGGCTTTCGGCATTGAACTTTTCCCGTATATTTTGTCGGTGTCTATTCACTGTGTAAGTGCTGATGAAGAGTTTTTCTGCTATTTCCTTGCTTGAAAAACCTTGAGAGGCAAGTGTGAGTATTTCCTTCTCCCGCGGGGTAAGTGTAAAAGCGTCCTCTTCTTCTATTTTTATAGGGATAATCTCTCCCGTTATACAGTGTTTCATTTGCACCCTCACTGGCAAATTCTCCGATTGGTCAGGGGCAATTTCTATAATGCCTAAGGCGAGGTAATTGTCGTCAGTAACTTCTAATAGTTGCACCTCGTTAGTCACGCGCCCATAAGTGCCATCGCTTGCCATTCCGCGATAGTCGTAAATATATTTGTACTGCACTTGTTCTTCTTTGGGCAAGGACGATAGAAACTCGTAAATCTTCTCATCTATGAGCTCTTTCATCGCCAAATCATCGGGGTGGATGCGCCGTTTTAGCGGATAATCTTGTATTTCGTTGCTGTTGTTTTGAGGAATATCGTCGTAACCAAAGAGTTTAAACTTATCGGAAATAAAATAGAAATGCTCGTTTTTATCTACTATAAAAACGGCATTATTCCCTATTTTTGCAAGCATTTCGGCATAAGGGATATACTTCTGTGCTAAGATTTCCATAGAGGTTGAGGTGCTCATCGTCAATTAAAAATGGTTATTTTTGCGTATTGCCACACTTGCGCAACCGCCGTAATTTTGCCCCAAAATTAATAATTATTTCTCAAAGATGAAAAATTACAACAGTATTATTATAGGCAGTGGCTTGGGCGGACTCATCGCTGGAGCTACTTTGGCACTCTGGGGCAAGAAGGTAATTGTGCTCGAACAACACTATATCGCTGGCGGTTGTGCCACCGCTTTTAAACGCAAAGATTACTTGATGGAAGTAGGGTTGCACGAAATCGACGGACTCCACGAAACTGACCCTAAACGTCCTATCTTAGAACTTTTAGGGGTGTTTGATGAAGTAGAATTTCTAAAAGTACCAGAATTCTACCATTTGAAGAAGCAAAACTTCCAGTGCACTCTGCATCACGGGGTAGAAGCCAAAGCAAAACTCATCGCTGATTTTCCCGATAGCAAAGCTGAAATCGAACGCTTTTTTAAACTTATCGATAAGCTTTACGCCGAAATGCGTCGGCTCCCCCACAACAAATGGCTCAATATATTGCTCTACCCGCTGATGCCTTTCTTGATTCCTACGATCATCAAAACTTCTACAATGAACACAGGTGATTGGCTGGATGCAAATATCAAAGATGAAGCGCTCAAAAACGTGCTCACGGCTAATTTGGGTTATTATACTGATGACCCTTATAACCTCTCACTGATGTACTTCCTGATGGCGCAAGGCAGCTATCTAAACGGAGGAGGCAACTTCGTGAAAGGGGGTTCGCAATCGCTGTCTAACTACTTGGTGCGCTTTATTGAAAAACGTGGCGGACAAGTGCTTACAGGTAAGTTTGTAGAAGAAATTTTGGTGGAAAACAACCAAGCGGTGGGGGTGAGCTATCGCGATACGTTCAACAGTGCGGCAGCTAAACAATCGCTCTATGCCGATAGTGTGGTCGCCAATGCTGCCCAACCTATAGTCGCCCAGATGCTCCCCGAGCCTTATCGCTCTAAATTAGCGCAAAAGGTAGCGCCTTTAGAACTCGCCTGTTCCCTGCTCACCATTTATTTGGGTTTCAATACCGATTTGAAAAAATTGGGCGTAAACCACTATTCTACGATTATTCAGGGTCAAAAAGACTATAAACTGAAAGATGTAAAAGCCGATTCGCAAGGCGATTGGGCTCAAAAATCATTTACTTTTGTGAATTACGGGGCAGTAGATGCCCAGTTAGCTCCTGAGGGAAAGACGGTAGGTGTGATTTGTGCTATTGATTACCTCAAAGAATGGGAAGGACTCAGCGAAGTGGAATATCAGCAGAAGAAGGAAAGAATCGCACAGCTGTTTTTAGCGCGTTTAGAAGCTGAATTTCCTACTATTCTTGAGTACTTGGAGTGTTATGAGGTAGCAACTGCCAAAACGATAAAAAGATATACTTTAAACCCGCAGGGCACCCCTTATGGTTATGTGCAATCGGTGAAACAGACTTACCCTAAACGCGATAAGCTCACCACTTCACCGCTGAAAAACTTGTACTTTGCTTCAGCTTGGGCGCCTTCAGGTGGGGGATATTCAGGGGCGATTTACAGCGGTTTTATGACGGCAAACAAGATGAAAACCCAAGTGAAATGGCGTAACTATGCACCCTCAACGCTCACCGATGAACGCTGTGTAAAACTCTTAGCCAAAGAAATTATCGCCCATAACACTATCTTGCTCACTTTTGAAAAACCTAAAGATTTGGCGTATCAAGCAGGGCAGTATGCCGTTTTGCGCCTCGATAACCCTCGTTATACCGCATTGGATATACCTTTGCGTCCGCTCTCAATGGTCTCTCATCCTGATGAAGATACTTTGCAGTTTGCAATGCGCCTCAGCGATAGCAGTTTTAAGAAGAGTGTTGTCGAAATGGTGATAGGCGATACCGCTACGATATTCGCTCCTATGGGTAATTTCACTCTTAAAGGAGAGAATAAGCGCATCGTGTTCCTCGCCTCAGGCATTGGCATTACCCCAGTACTCCCGATGCTCAAAACCTTAGCACAACAGCAATTTGCAGGTGAAGTAGCAGTGTTTTACTCTAATAAAACCGAAACCTCAGCCGCTTTTCAGAGCGAATTACAACACAGCACTTTGGCTAATTATAGCTATCTGCCCGTGTTCACTGCCACCCAAAAGCGCCTCAACGCTGCTTTCTTAAAGGAGCATCTCCACATCCTCACCGATTGCGAGTATTACATCGTGGGAACCCATAGCTTTACCAAAGCAATGCAGGAACTCCTTCTCAACGAAAAAGTCCCTGCAGCGTTTATTTTTAAAGATGATTTTGGTTCAGCTTTCTGATGCTTTATTGTCTAAAAACAAATCGGCTAATTTGCTAAAAGTGTAGTGATGTAAATTAATTATCAAATATCAATTATAAATATGTTAAAAGACATTTTAGATTTTAGAAGGGCGGTGCGTTATTACGCTCCTACGCCTATTAGTGAAGAGAAGGTGCAAGAGTGCCTTAAATTGGCTACTCTGGCGCCTACCACCTATAATATGCAGTTGTATGAGGTATATCACATCACCGATAAGGAACTGCTTAAAAAGCTAGGACACGCTTGCCTTGACCAGCAAACGGCTACTACAGCGCAGCAAATGGTAGTATTCGTTGCCCGACAAGACAAACACCGTCTGCACGCCAAGAAGGTTCTAGAATTTGAACGCGGTAATATACAGCGCAATAGTCCGCCAGAGAAACAAGCCAAGCGCATCAAGGAACAAGAGAAGTTTTACAACCAGCTGATGCCTTTTCTCTTTAGCAGGTGTTTTGGTCTTTTGGGTCTTTTGCGCAAGACTTTTGGGGTAGTTAGCAGTTGGTTTCGCCCTATGATGCAACTCGTTTCTGAAAGTGATATGCGGGTGAATGTACACAAGAGTTGCGGATTGGTAGCGCAAACCTTTATGCTGGCAATGGCAGAAGCAGGCTATGACACCTGCCCTATAGAAGGCTTTGATAGCCGACGTGTAAAAAAGATATTACACCTGCCTTATGGAGCAGAGGTGAATATGCTCGTATCTTGCGGACTGCGTGAAGATCAAGGCATTAGGGGAGAACGTTTTAGGCTTCCTTTTGAAGAAATATACAAAAAGAAATAAAGGTAATAATTAATAATAGGAATTTGACGACAAAGTTTATTTTTGTATAAAAACAAATCGCCAAATTCCTATCCCTTTTTTATCTCTTATCTCTTACCTCTTATCTAACCCCTATCCCCTGAGTCCTCTCGCTTCGCAATTTTATCAACAATGAGTGCTACAGCACCGTCACCAGTAACGTTGCAGGCAGTGCCAAAGCTGTCCATAGCGATGTAGAGAGCGACCATCAGTCCTTGCATACTCTCGTCAAAACCGAGGATAGTGTTCAGTACTCCTAAGGTCGCCATTATGGCACCTCCAGGCACCCCAGGGGCAGCGATCATCACCACACCCAACATCAGTATAAAGCCGGCAAAGAGAGAAAAATCATAAGGTACCCCTTGGATCATCATTAGGGCAAGGGCGCAAGCGGTGATTTTCATTGTACTCCCCGATAGGTGAATAGTAGCACAAAGCGGAATGACAAAGCCAGCAATGCGTTGTGAAATCCCTAATTTTAGCGATTGTCGCAAGGTTACAGGTATAGTAGCTGCTGAGGATTGAGTACCCAAAGCAGTGGCATACGCAGGTAGCATTGTACCCAAGGCTTTGAAAGGATTCTTGCCCGAAATACCCCCTGCAATAAGATACTGAATGATGAGCAAGCAAATGTGCATTACAAAGAGGATAACAATGAGTTTGAAGAACACCTCCATTATAGCCATCACTTGTCCGCTATAAGTAATTTCAGCAAAAATACACAAGATGTAGAAAGGCAGTATAGGTATAATGGCTTTGATAATCAACCATTTGATAATATCGCCAAACTCGCGTATCACATCGGTGAGTTTAGTTTCCTCTCTAAACGATAAACCTATCCCTATGATAAACGAGAAAACTAAAGCACTCATCACATCGGCAAGTGGGGGCATTTCAATCGTAAAATAAGGAGCAGATTTCACACTGTTTTCAGCAAGAGAAGCGAGTTGTTCGCCTTGTAAGAGTGAAGGGAAGATAGCCTCGCCCACTAAATAAGTAGAAAAACCTGAAAATAGCGTAAAAACATAGGCAATCCCTACCGTGATGAGCAATAGTTTACCCGCATTCTTGCCTAAATCGGCGATAGAAGGCATAATGAGTCCCATCATAATCAAGGGGATAGCAAACTTGAGGAAATTGCTAAATAATGATTGAAAAGTGAGAAGTATGCGGTATAACCATTCTGGTGCATAGATACCGAGGAGTATCCCTAAGAGGATACCACAAATCACCCTCACGAGAAGATTGTTAAAGATTTTCATAGCTCACTAATATTTTATAATTAATTGAAAGCGACAAAAGTATAAAATAATTAGCAAATTAGCAAATTTTACCTCTCAACTTAAAAATTCACTTGGGGTTTGTCCTTTAAATTTCTTAAAAACCTGATTGAAAGAAGATTTTGAGTTAAACCCCGCCTCAAAAGCAAGTCCTAAAAGGTTAAAATTCTTATCGGTATCTTTTTTAGCCAAAGCGATAAACTCTTCCACGCGGTAGCTGTTCACAAAATCGTAAAAATTCTTTGCCTCGTATTGGTTGATAATTTGTGATAGGTGGTTAGGTAGTACACCCAATATTTCAGCTAATTGTGCTAAGGAGAGTTTAGGCTCGAGGTAAGGTTTTTCAGTTTGCATTAGTCGCAAAAGCTGTTGGTGTAGTTCGGACGCTTCTTCAGCTTTCAAGCCCGATTTGCGATACTCAGGCACTTTGGTTTCCTCTTCAAAATTGTTAAAAATCTCTACTTCCTCCACCTTGTCAGCCCCGTCCGACTTGTCTGAGAGATTGGTCACCCTCCCTGCAGCACTCGCACTAAAAATCCCCTGATAGCGTATGCCCCAAAAGCCAATCGCAAAGATAAATAATATAAACAGCGCAAAGGCTATGATTTCTATATTAAATCCCGTGTCTATTTCTAAAGAATATTCCACCACATACACCGTTACCAATACTGCTACAATAGCCACAAAACCTAACAATAGCAACTGCAACCACTGCAAGCTAATCCCCTCATTATAGCCAAAATTCTCACCTATCACCCGCTCATAGTGGTTAATTTTCCGATAAGCTAACACAAAATATACCCCACTCACTACCACAAAGGCAATGAACGAAAGTGTAAAAAACCACTCATAACCACTGTGATAATCAGCGCTATCAATTATAGCTTTTTCTTCTGCCGAATAGCCAAATAAAAAGGGGAACATCGCTATATAGCCTACTACAAAGGGCAGGAAGTGCAAAGTGTCGCGCCAATGAAAGCGTTGGTCTTCACGCGCACACACCGATACGTACAAATACAGAAAAGGCGCAAAAAGCATCGGGAAAGGATGGGTAACTCCTACCAAATGCGGGTATTTCTCCCAATAACCCAAATAGTGCAGATAGTAGTTCAGCAAGTAAACACCAATGCACATAAGCCATACCCCCAACACCTTATCCGGTAGGGATTGAGACTTTTTAGAAAACAGCAGTATCGCCAAGAAAAAACACAAAAAGATGCCAATGGTAAAGAGCGTATTCATTCTTTTTTCAGTTTGAAAGTGCAAATATAAGAAAAATTTAGTACTTTTGTCATCTAAATGCTTCAGCACTACCCTCTAACTCAACCTTTAAACCCTAATAACTAAATAACAAAACAATGAAAAGAACAATTTTAACACTATTGATTGCACTTGCTATCGTAGCTTGTAGCAAAGAGGACATTAAGAAAATGGAAGGCAAAGTAGATGTAACTGTTTACTTAAAAGATGCCAATGGCACTCCCCTAAAAAATTGGGTAGTCTATGCTTACGACCAGTGGGCTTGGGAACACAAAGGTGGCTCAAAACCCACTTTCCACGCCAAATCAACAGCAACCGACGATGAAGGGAAAGCAATTTTCACCCTCAGTGTAGATAAATTTGAAGAGCGTGAAGTATATCATTTTGTAGTTTATTACACTCAAAACAAGAAAAACCTTTCAGGCGATGAAATAACCGAAAACACTTTGAAAACCAGCAAAGCCGTTACCCTCAAATCAAAGGACAACGCCCCTATTACCCTGCAGTTGTAGGGGGTTAGGTTTCAGGTGTTAGGTATCAGGTTTCAGGGGGTGGTGTCCGCCTCCTCTGACTAGTCCGCCTTGTCTGACCTCGCCCTACTCGCCCAACCTTTTCAATAAAATTGCCCGTGTGGCTCGCACTATTATGGATAAGAATAGTATTCTACAGTACAAAAACCAATTCGATAGCATTACACATCATATAGAGAGTGAAGATGCCAAAGAGAAAATAGAAGTATGGTTTGCCCGTGAATTACAAACCATATTGGGCTATGCCCGTTGGGAAAACTTTTTGGTGGCTATACACCGAGCAGTAGCTTCGTGTAAGTCGCAACAAATCAATGTAGATGACCATTTTCGTGAGGTCACGAAAATGGTTGAATTAGGTAGTGGTTCCAAGCGTGAAATAATGGATTTTATGCTTACTCGTTACGCCTGCTATCTCATTGCTCAGAATGGTGATCCTAAAAAGGAGGAAGTAGCTTTTGCTCAGAGTTATTTTGCCGTACAGACCCGCAAGGCAGAGCTCATCGAAGAACGCCTTAACTTGCTTTCTCGTTTAGAAACACGTGATAAACTCAGAAGTGCCGAAAAGCAACTCTCACAGAATATTTATGAGCGTGGCGTTGACGATAAAGGCTTTGCGCGTATCCGCTCCAAAGGCGATACCGCTCTTTTTGGCGGATATACTACTGAGGATATGAAGCTGCGGTTAGGGGTAAAAGCCAACCGACCTTTGGCAGATTTCTTACCAACGCTTACGATTGCCGCTAAGAACCTCGCTACCGAAATGACCAATTACAATGTGGAAAGTAATGATTTGCACGGCGAATCTGCCATCACACACGAGCACGTTCAAAATAATCAAACCGTCCGACAAATGTTAGGACAACGTGGTATCAAGCCAGAAGAATTACCTCCCGCCGAAGATATTAAGAAATTAGAACGCAAAGTAGCGCGTGATGAGAAAACAATTGCTGAAAACTCTCAAAAATTACCTAAAAACTAAAATATATAGTAAATTGACTTACTTTTTGTGCCATTTCAATAAATTTAAACATAAAATACAATATGAGTTTCTTTAAAAAATTAAATGAACAGAACAATAATGAACCCATTTTACCTACTGATCCCAATAAGCTTTTTTATTCTTTAAATAAAAAGGAGGAAGGAATAGAATATTTAAGAGATGGACAAAATGAGGTTTTAGAAAATTACATTAGTAGGAAAGGAGAAAAATATCTATTAATAAAGATGAATACAGGAGCTGGTAAGACTCTTGTAGGGCTTCTTATTCTTTATTCTAAGATGTTAGAATCAAAAGAAAAAGTAATATTCCTTTGCCCTGATAAACAATTAGTAGATCAAGCATATCAACAATCTAAAAAATATGACATTCCTACTTGTGTTGTTGAAGAAAGTAACTCTAATGAATTCCCAGAAGATTTTCTGAACAATAAGGCTATTCTAATTACAACTATTCAAAGATTATTTAACAGTAAAAATATTTTTGAGAGAGATAAGATAATAGTTAATTCTATTGTAATAGATGATGCTCATAAATGTGTGGAAAAGGTTAAAGATGCTTTTACAGTAAAAATACCATCAAATATTGATTTATATAAACAGTTAATACAGCTATTTTCAGATGAATTTAAGAAACAATCAGAAGGAACTTTTAGTCTTATAGACCAGAATCCTAATAGCTATATGAAATTACCATTCTGGTCTTGGTTAGATAAAAAAACAGAAGTAATAAATCTTTTAAAACCCTATGCAAAAAATCAGAATATATTGCTTTTCAAAGAAGATTGGTTTTTCAGTAATTATGAGCAATATGAATTGTATTTTAATTCTTCTACTATAGAAATTACTCCTTTAAAATGTTTTGTGGATAGTATTAGGACATACAAAGACGCTAAACATATATATGCTCTATCGGCTACTTTTGAAAATAATGATTCGTTATTGTTTGATTTGAATTTCTCAGTTGATTCAATTATAAATCCTATTGAACCCAAAAACATAAATGATTACGGACAAAGATTAGTTTTGTCTCCCGAAAGATATTGCAAAGACTTTGATAGCAATGATATGAAAGAGATTATACAATATCATCTTTCTAAAGAACAAAATATTTTGGTATTAGTACCAAGTTTTAGAGAGACTAATTTATGGGAACAATTGGGGGCTAAAGTCCTTAAGGAAAATATTGAAGAAGAACTTGAAAGAGTGAAGAATACTAAGAAAAATTTTGTAGTTGTTGTAAATAGATATGAAGGTATTGATTTAGGAGGTAAAGCTTGTAATGTCTTAATTATACACAATGTACCTAAATATAAATTTATAAAAGAGCGATACTATGAAACTATTAACTACACTTTAAATTCAAACTTAACAGCTCAAACAATAGAACAAGGAATGGGTAGAATAGTCCGTTCTGGAAATGATTTTGGAGTAGTATATTTATTAGGAAGGAATATACTTAAATTTTTAAGAGAAAAAGATAATTTCAAGTATCTAAATAACCATACAAAAAAAGAAATTGAAATAGGAATAGATTTACTCTCAGCTGATGTGAAAAAAGAAGATATAGTGAAGACTATCTGTGAGATAACAGATGAGGTTTTATCACAAGATGATAGCTGGCTAACATTTTATCAGAATGGAATGAGCAAAAAGTCAGATAATCCTATACAAAACAAAAAGGATAGTTTAGAAATAAAAGAAATAGAACGTGATGCTATACAGCTATTTAATAAAGGCAGATATGAAGAAGCTATTAGTTTAGTAGATAACATACTGAATAATAAAAAAATAACAGATGAAGAAAGAGCTATTTATTTAACACTATCTGCTTATATTACTTATGGAATAGATAAAAACAAATCTAATGACTTGGTTATAAAATCCAATGATTATTCACGTTATATGTTTGAGCCTTTTCTAGCAAGAGAATATAGCAAAAAACAACTCAAAGTAGGAAATCAATTTGAAAAAGCCCTGACTTTTATACAAAAATTCTTAACAATTAACGATGCTATAGCCACTTTAAATGAAATACTTCCAAAGTTAGTTTATAATGAGTCAAATCCTGCAGATGAATTTGAGAAAGGGCTGAAAGAATTAGGTGATTTTTTAGGTTTTGAATCTTCTAGACCTGAGAAAGAATATGGTAAAGGTTGTGATAATTTATGGATTTTAGACAATGAAACGGCTTTAATTATGGAGGCTAAATCTCAAAAAAAGACTCAAAATATAATTTCAAAAGAGGAAATGGGGCAACTAATGCAATCTATACAGTGGTTTAAAGATAAATATGTATCTATTTCTAATATTTATGGAGTTTCATTACAATATAATAATCAGAAAGAACCTACAGCAAATATAAATAATAATATAAAAGTTATAGATAATCTATCTTTATCTAAATTGACAGAGAATTTATGTAGTTATAGAGATTTTTTGTCTAAAAACAATATTTCAAATTTATCAAAAGGAAGTATTAAATTGGAATTTGACAGACTTTGTTTTTCAAGTGACAAATTTGTAAATACATTTCTAAAAAATATTATAGAAAGAAAATAATAATAGTAATTTAAAATAAGCTGAGGTATCCTTTCAGCACATATTTATTACCTGTTACCTATGCTAAGATTTACCGCTCTTACTACCGCACAAAACCGCAAACCGGTGGCGGTTCCCGAAAATGGCAAACGCTCCGAACTGTTTGCCCAAAATGTATTCAACGAAGAGGCTATGCGCCAACTGATGACCCGCGATGCCTTTGCCGCTGTAATGAACGCTATTCACAATGGCACTAAAATAGACCGCCGTGTAGCCGACCAAGTGGCGACCGCTATGCGCGACTGGGCAATCTCCAAAGGCGCTACCCACTACACCCACTGGTTCCAACCTCTTACAGGGGGCACTGCCGAAAAACACGACGCTTTCTTTGAGCCCGTTACCCGCGACCGTGCTATCGAACGCTTCGGGGGCGGACAGCTCGTACAACAAGAATCCGATGCTTCCAGTTTCCCCAATGGCGGTATCCGCAATACTTTCGAGGCGCGGGGCTATACCGCTTGGGATCCTTCTTCACCGCCTTTTGTGTATGGCACCGTACTTTGTATCCCTACAATATTCATTGCCTATACGGGCGAGGCGTTAGACAATAAAACGCCACTGCTCAAAGCTCTTAGCGCTCTCGACCAAGCAGCTACCGAGGTAGCCCGTTATTTCGACAAGAATGTGAGCAAAGTAACCACTACCTTAGGCTGTGAGCAGGAGTACTTCCTCATTGATAAAGCCCTTGCCAATACCCGCCCCGATTTGATGATTACCGGCAGAACCCTCTTAGGGCATCAAGCGGCTAAGGGGCAACAGTTAGACGACCATTATTTAGGGGCAATTCCCAGCCGTGTGTTGGCTTTTATGCGCGATTTGGAGCAAGAGTGCCTATTGCTCGGTATCCCCGTGAAAACGCGCCATAATGAGGTCGCTCCTAACCAGTTTGAATTGGCGCCTATCTTTGAAGAAGCCAACCTTGCTGTCGATCAAAACTCTTTGCTAATGGACGTGATGCGCAAAGTAGCCGAGCGCCACGACTTTGTAATCCTATTCCACGAAAAACCCTTTGCAGGGGTGAATGGGTCGGGCAAACATAACAACTGGTCATTAGTTACTGATACAGGCGTAAACCTCTTAGCACCCAGCAAAACGCCTATCAAGAACCTGCAATTCCTCACTTTCTTCATCTGCACTATCAAGGCAGTATACGAATATGAACCTTTGTTAAGAGCCTCAGTGGCATCAGCGACTAATGATTACCGATTAGGTGCTAACGAAGCCCCACCTGCCATTGTATCGGTGTTTATAGGCGAACAGCTTACCCAAGTGTTAGATGCCTTAGAAGTATCTTCTGATAACTTATCTCCTGAGGAAAAAACCGAACTCAAACTGAACGTAGTAGGCAAAATACCCGACCTCTTCCTCGACACTACCGACCGCAATCGCACCTCGCCTTTCGCCTTTACGGGCAACAAGTTCGAATTCCGTGCAGTGGGCTCTAAAGCCAACTGTGGCAAGCCTACAATGGTACTGAGCACCATCGTAGCTCAGCAACTTACCGAGTTTAAAAAAGCAGTTGATGCACTTATAGAAGGGGGCAAGAAGAAAGAAGATGCGATTTTTAAAGTATTGCGCCGTTATATTAAGGAAAGTAAGAAAATACGCTTTGAGGGCGATGGTTATAGCAAAGAATGGGAAGAGGAAGCTGCTCGTCGCGGTTTGAGTAATCATAAAACGACTCCTGAGGCGCTGAAAGAAAACATAAGTGAGAAGGCTGTGGCTTTGTTTGAAAGTACAGGAGTGCTGAGCAAAGTAGAACTTTTAGCGCGTTATGAAATTGGCTTAGAAGAATACGTGAAAACCGTACAGATAGAATCGCGTGTATTAGGCGATATTGCCCGTAATCACGTGGTGCCTACAGCCGTGCGTTACCAAAACACACTTATTGAAAACGTGAAAGGCTTAAAAGAAATATTTGGCGATAGCTACCAAGAAGTCGCTGCCGAGCAATTAGAGCTCATACGCCATATTTCCGAGCATATCAAGGTGATCCACAGTCAGGTAGAGGCAATGGTAGAGGCGCGCAAGCACGCTAATCACCTTCCCGACTTTGAAGCCAAAGCCAATGCTTATTGCAATAAGGTCAAACCTTTCTTTGAGATAATACGCTACCATTGCGACAAACTCGAACTTATGGTAGACGATGAACTTTGGACACTCACCAAATACCGCGAATTGTTGTTTAACTAAACAAAAGCGTAGATAAAAAATTAATGAGAAAAAATACAAATCACATAGCAAAACCTTTCTTAAAATGGGCAGGAGGTAAAACACAGCTCATAGAACAAATCAAAAATAATTTACCTAATTTTGTTCATAATGAGAGCTTTACCTATATAGAACCTTTTGTAGGGAGTGGAGCTGTCCTATTTTGGTTACTCAATGAGTTTCCTAATATGAAAAAAGCAATAATCAATGATATCAACAAAGATTTGATAGATACATATTCCACTATTGCCGAAAATCCTGAGCAGTTAATAACCATTCTTGAGTATTTACAAAGAGAATACCACGCTTTAGAAGATCAACAAGAGGCTAAAAAAGCATACTATTATGAGAAAAGAGCCTTGTTTAATAGCAGAAGTGAAGAAAAACTAAACCAATCAGCCTTATTTATATTCTTAAATCGCACTTGTTTCAATGGTTTATATCGTGTAAATAGTAAAAATGAGTTCAATGTACCCATAGGGAGTTACAAACGACCTATGATTTGCGATAAAGAAAACATTTTAGCAGTAAGTAAAGCATTGCAAAAGGTGGAAATTATTTGTGGAGATTTCGAGCAAACCATTCAATATGCCGAGGGGAACACCTTGTTTTATTTTGACCCTCCTTACAAACCTTTGAGCGAGACCTCTAACTTCAATGCTTATGCAAAAGACAATTTTGATGATAGCGAACAAATTAGATTAAGAGATTTCTGCCAAAAATTAGACAACTTGAATCACTATTGGATACTCAGTAATTCAGATGTAAAAGGAAAAGACGAAAATAATCATTTTTTTGATGAACTATATGCTGACTTTGAAATAAAACGCGTATTGGCTAAGAGAAGTATCAATGCCAATCCTGAAAAAAGAGGAGTATTAAATGAATTATTAATCACAAATTACAACCAATTTAAAAATTATGAAAGAGCAATTTAAAACATTCTTATCACAGCTTAGTGAAACCAATGCAACTCTTGATTATTTTGTAGATTTTCAGAAAGTAATAGGAAATGTGAGAAAAATAGCTTTAAAACTCAATCAGTTAAATTATCTCATAGGAAAAGATAATTTAGAAGAAGCTATAAATGAACTTTATGAGGAAAATCCAAAAGTATTTGAAGTGTTGGATATTTTAATTGCTGTACGTAATAAAAATACTAAAACATTGGATAATACAGGCAAAATAGTTTCATTAGAAAATTATTTTAGTTCTCCTAAAAGTATTTTAGAATACATTTGCGAAACTAGATTAGTTGAGGTTTTCAAAAATAAAGAAATTACTAATTTAGTGGATTATGTTTTTGGAATTGAAGTCGGTTTAGATACTAATGCTCGTAAAAATAGAGGAGGAGACAATATGTCTAAGGCAGTATCATTACTTTTTGATAGAGAAGAGGTATACTATAAAAAAGAAGTAAATAGCACTTTATTTCTTGATATAGAAAGTCTTGGTGTTGATGTAAAACGTTTTGACTTTGTTATTAAGACAAAGAAAAAAACGTATTTAATAGAAACCAACTTTTATAATACAGGAGGATCAAAACTCAATGAAGTTGCAAGAGCTTATTCAGAAGTAGCTCCTAAAATCAATCAGTATGAGAATTATGAATTTGTTTGGATAACAGATGGTCAAGGTTGGTTTTCAGCAAAAAACAAATTAGAGGAAGCCTACAATATTATTCCAAATGTTTATAACCTTACTACCTTAAGTGAGTTTGTTGAAAAAGTAAAAAAAGAAGAAAGTATTAAATTTTAAAAAAATCTTATATGGAAGTAGAAGCACGTAGTCAAAAAATATCTAATACCTTGTCTAAAGGGAGGTTTATTATTCCTGATTTCCAAAGAGAATATGATTGGGAAGAAAATGAAATAAATGAACTTTTAGAGGATTTGCAAGATGTTAGACCTGATGAAAGTTATTTTATTGGGCATATGGTTTTCGAAGGTAAATTTGGAGGAAATGAGTTTAAAGTAATTGATGGGCAACAAAGAATTACAACAATTACAATAATGTTATGTGTTATAAGGGATTTATTTTTTGAAAAAGAATTAAATAATTTAGCAGAAGGTATTAATGACAAATATATTTTTGCTAAAGATGTAGATAATAATTCTTACATTATTCTAGAAAATAAAATGCCTTATCCTATTTTGCAAAGTTATGTACAGAATATTCCTTCTGAAAAAAATAAGTCACAAAAACCAACTAAAAGTGGTGAAAAAAAGATAATAAAAGCATATGATTATTTCTATATTCTTTTTAAAGATAAAGAAGTAAAAGAATTAAAAGAATTAAGAGATAAAATTTTAAATTTAGAAGTGATTTTTGTGGCTACAAGTGATAATGTTGATGCTTATTCAATATTTATGACTCTCAATGCTACAGGAAAAGATCTTACAGCAGTTGATTTAATTAAAAATCAAGTATTTCACTTATATCCTAGACAACCTCATATTGATGAACCTAATGATACTTGGAAAAAAATACTAAATAACACTAACGATAAAGCAATTAAATTTTTTAATAATTATTGGTCTTCTCGTTTTAAAAAAATATCTGAGTCAAGATTATTTAAAGAATTTTATAAAAATATAGTCAAGGAGAAGATTCCTATCAAAGCCTTTCTACAACAATTATTAGATGATTCATTTATATATAGAAAGATTAATACCCCCTCTAAAGAAGATTGGACTGGACAAAATGAATATTCAATTTACTTTTCTATATATGCAATAAGTGAAGTCTTTGGTATAGATGTTGCCAATGCAATGTTAATATCTCTTATTAGAGAATATCAAAATAAGAAAATTTCACTTTATTATATAACAAAAGCTTTAAATTCTATTGAGAAATTTCACTTTATTCACAACGCAATCTGCTCAAACAGATCTTCTGGATTAGACCAGATGTATTCCAAATATTCAAGAGAACTTTTAAATGCTACTAATAAGCAAGAAAAGCATCTCATTATAGATAAATTCATTAAGAATTTAGAAGAAAAACTGCCTAACAAGGTGAAATTCGAAGCAAACTTTGATTCAAAACTACAATATTTATCAAAAAACACAAAACAAAAGAAATTGGTTAGCTATATTTTAACAAAAATTGAACTAAAAAAACAAAATAAAAATGTAGAGCTACATAATATAAGTATTGAGCATATCTATCCTGAAAAATCTGTAGGGAAATGGGAAGCTATAGAGGGTAAATATATTTCAAATATTGGTAATTTAGTATTATTAGATGCAGGCTTAAATTCAAAAATAGGCAATATAACTTATCCAGAAAAGAAAAGTATCATTATTGAAGAGTCTACAATTATTTCAACAAAAGAGATTTTTGAAAAATATATTAATTGGTCTTCTAAAGAAATAGAAGAAAGAAGGAATTTCTTAGTTGAATACACTTATAATGATTTGTGGAAATAATGCTTACCCCCTATTTCAAATCTCAAGACAAATCATTTTACCTCCTTCACGGAGATACGATGGAACTGTTACCACAGTTTCATCGTAAGTTTGATATGGTCTTTGCAGATCCCCCTTATTTTTTATCAAATGGAGGACTTACTGTAAATAACGGCGAAATTGTAAGCGTTAATAAAGGAGATTGGGATAAATCAAAAGGAATAGCTTTTGTAAATGATTTTAATAGACAATGGCTTACTTTAGTACGCGAAGTGATGAAAGAAGAGGCTACTATTTGGATTAGTGGTACGATGCATAACATCTTTTCAGTAGGACAAATACTTACAGAATTAGGTTTTAAAATACTCAATATTATCACTTGGGAGAAAACCAATCCACCCCCTAACTTTTCTTGCAGGTATTTTACCCACTCTACTGAGCACATCGTTTGGGCAAGAAAAGAAGAAAAAACGCCTCATTACTTCAATTACGAACTAATGAAAGAACTGAATGGCAATAAGCAAATGAAAGATGTATGGCGTTTCCCCGCTATTGCTCCTTGGGAAAAGTCGTGTGGCAAGCACCCCACTCAAAAACCCTTATCAGTACTTACAAGACTTATTTTAGCTTCTACCCAACCTAATACTTGGATATTAGACCCTTTTACAGGGAGTTCAACTACAGGTATTGCGGCTAATTTGCAAGGTAGAAAATTTGTTGGTATTGATAAAGAACAAGAGTTTTTAGAGCTGAGCAAAAACAGAAAATTAGAAATACAAAACCCTGATATATTTAAAAAATACAAATCCCGATTATAAACAAAAAACTAATGGCTATAGCTTTCTATTTGTATATTTTTCTACATAACATACTCTAAAAGTAAATGATTATCAGAGCAATCAACTTTGCCAAAATTTCTTGCCCATACAGCTCGCCCCTCGTCATTCGTTCCTCGTCATTCGTAATTAAAATCTTAGATTTTGATAAAGTAAATCAATACAAAATGAGCCAATGTGCATACCTGCACATTGGCTCATTTTTATAATTACTAATTTGCTAATTTATTCAATAATAGCAGTAATTTCATCTTTCCAAGTACTCCAGTTAGGAGCATTCTTGTAATCGTCTACTCTTCTTGAAGGTACATAAATATTTCTTCTTATTGATGACCCACTAATGAAAGCATTAGCTCTTTTCAAAGTAGGTACTTCTAAAAAAGCTTTAACTGTAATATTACTTAACACAAAACAACCTGAAAAAGCTTTTGCACCTATTGTACTTATCGTTTCAGGTAAGATAGCTTTTTCAGCTTTTTCACACAAAGCAAAGGCAGATTCCCCTATTTCAGTAACACCAGTGTTATCTAAGTTAATTTGGGTAAGAGCTGTACAATTGTAAAATGCATAATCGCCTATTTTTTCTACCTTGCCAAACTGCACTTCTTTTAGTTTGTAACAACCATTAAATAGAGAGTTTGTTATTTCTTTAGTGTTGGGGAGTTTTATCGAAGTTATATCGGTATTTTCAAAGGCAGCTTCCCCAAAAGTAATATTGGATGCGCTATTAAAAGTAACAGTACGAATAGATGAACTTATAAAAGCATAATTACCTATTTCCTTTAGGTTAACAGGCAGGTTTATGCTTTGTAGTTTGGTGTTTCTAAAAGCATTTGCTCCAATAGTATTTACTTTTTGTAGTTTGCTATCGGCTTGCATATCTAGTGAAGTAGTACTAGTGTTAGTCCATTTCACAAGGGTCAAACCGTCAGCACTAAGTTCATAGTAGCTAGCAGGAATGTCGTTGTTTACGGGTTCCTCTGTTTTGTCTTTGCTACAGCTTGCAAAAACAGTAGCAGCTAAGGTTAAAAATAAAAATTTTTTCATAGTAAATTTTTTTGATGTTTGTGAGGACAAAAGTACAAAATAATTATTAATAAACAATTAATAATGAAGATATTTTTTAGTATAACCAATTCAATATATCAAATGAGTACCAGCAAAAAGCGTTGCAATAGCCTACCTGTGGCTATTCACGTGCGGATATCATCTTCAGTGCTAGTGATCAGTACCATATCCGATGACGACTGTATCTTCTTCAAATCTGTTTTGTTTTGTTTTTCAGCCTTTAGCGACCCTTTTACAATCGGTTCAGTAACCCAGCGAGGGAGGTTAGGTGCCCCAAGTACAGCATAACTAAGTCCGTCGTGAGTGCTTTCTGAATGTTTTTTGTTAAATCGTATCCACGAAAGCAGTTCGTTTTTAAAGGCAGGCTCGCCCATTTGTGCGGCATTGCCTTGCATAACAGCTTCGGTGAGAGCACTAAAGAGCGGAGAGCCCTTGCTAAAAGTATAGAGTTTTGTGTTTGCCTCTATTTTTTCAGTGGAAATAGTTTTTGCCACCAAACTTTCGAGCAAATCAGGGTCGATTTGCTTGTCGTCGTAAACCGAGCGGTTGGTTTGTTATTTAGGAATAACGGCAGTCAAAGAACTTGGCAAAACATCTTCTTTTTTCTGCAATAGCACGGTAATAATGCCCTCATCGGTGAGTTGTACTTCGCTGAGGTAGTGCAATTCGGTAGCTTTGATACAGAGATTTTCGAGCGCACAGCCCAAACTCATAAACAATTCGCGGTCTTTGCCGTCTACCGCAGGGAGCGCCTTGGTAAAATCGGGGGTGATGACAATGCGGTTTTCCTCAATAGTAAAAAACCAAGGTTGAGAGTTGTGTACTGAAGGAGCTTGAGTAGCTGCTGTAATCAGGGCAATGAAATCGGGATTCTGACCGTTGGATTTTATACATAAGTAATGTGATACTAAGCATTTTTTAAGTTGTTTTTGTTTTACGCTGCAAAATAACGGCGCAAAATTGATAAAAAAAAATGAACTTGGGTTAAGAAATTAGGGGGTAGGGGATAGGTAAAGCAACACCCTATCGGGTATATTTTCACTAAAAAATATATTTTTATACCCGAAAAGGTATAAACTAATTAGCAAATGTGTTAATTAGTCAATTTGTTAATTATGAATATCGCTTCTTTTGTAAAGGAAAGGCGCAAACAGCTAAAACTCACACAAACCGAATTGGCAATGCGTGCATAAATGAAGTCTATATTAATTAATTCAACTTGCAAGTTGAATTAATTATTTTCAGAGTATGTTATGTAAGGGCGTTTTGCAAACGCCCTTAAAAGTAAGCTTATTTATTTGCAATCTATTTTTGTTTGACTATAAAAAACAAAGTACAAGAGTGTTTTAATGAGATGAGAGATTTTTTATAAAAAATATACCCTAAAGGGTGTATATTTGATAATTTTACCTATCTTTGTGCCCGAAAAGGTATAAACTAATTAGTCAATTTGTTAATTATGAATATCGCTTCTTTTGTAAAGGAAAGGCGCAAACAGCTAAAACTCACACAAACCGAATTGGCAATGCGCGCGGGAGTAGGTTTGCGTTTTGTACGCGAATTAGAGCAAGGTAAAAGCACCTTGCGCTTAGATAAAGTAAATCAAGTATTAGCCCTCTTTGGTGCCGAAGTAGGGGTAATAACCCTTATTGAGAAATGAAACAAGCTGTTATATATTACAAAAATCAATTAGCAGGACTCCTTAGTGAAGACGAGGAAGGCTATCACTTTGTGTATGATGAGGATTATTTGGCACTGCCACAAGCCAAGCCTATTAGCCTTACCCTACCCTTACAAGCAGCACCTTACCACAGTAGGGTACTTTTTCCTTTTTTTGATGGACTCATACCCGAAGGCTGGCTACTGCAAATCGCCACCGACAATTGGAAACTCAATCCTCGCGACCGATTTGCACTACTTTTGGCGATGTGCAAAGATTGTATAGGATGTGTATCAGTAATACCAAAAACAGAAAATAATGCCTAAGTGTTTATTTTGTTATAAAGAATTAAATGCCAATGAAACTGATTTTCACAAGGCTTGTAGCAAACAATTTTTTGGAAGTGCTACCCCTCCGCTATTGACTTTAAACAATAAACAATTAGAAACGCTTGCCAAGGAAATCATTGTAAGGAGTATAGCTGTTACAGGCGTACAACCAAAATTGTCCTTGCAGTTAGAAAAAACAAGAAATGAAACCCCACGCCTTACATTAGTAGGTCTTTATGGCGATTATATACTGAAGCCTCCTTCAGAGCAATATCCTTGTTTGCCCGAAAACGAAGACCTTACAATGCACTTAGCCCAAATAGCAGGGATACGTACCGCAGCTCATTCACTTATTCGTCTTTCTTCAGGCGAATTAGCTTATATTACACGCCGATTTGATAGGCAGAACGGACAAAAAATAGCTGTAGAAGATTTCTGTCAGCTAACCGAAACGCTTACTGAACACAAATACAGAGGTTCGGTAGAGAAAATAGGCAAGTTAGTACGACAGTTTACCACTAACACAGGCTACGAACAGCAACGTCTTTTTGAGTTAGTGTTCTTTTGCTATCTCACAGGAAATACCGATATGCATCTAAAAAACTATGCCCTTATTGAAAACCCTTTAGGGCAGTACGAACTCAGTCCTGCTTACGACTTGCTCAGTACTCTTTTAGTACTTTTAGATGAAGAAGAATGCGCGCTTACTATCAATGGTAAGAAAAATCGCCTCAAACGTACTGATTTTGATAACCTAGCAAAGTCCTTACAAATAAACGAAAAAACAGTAACTGCTATTTACCAGCGATTTGCCAAAATACTTCCCACTTGGCAAGAGTGTATTGAACGTAGTTTTCTTTCTGACGAAATGAAAAAACAATATTCCGATTTAATAATTGCCAAATTAGCATATTGGTAAATAAAAAAAGCGTCCATTCCCTCACGCTTGGGCGATGCACCCCTTTTTGCGCCGTACTTTTGCCCCAGAATTTTAAAAGTATTACGCAATGAAAACCTTTTTGAACATCGTCCTTTTTTTAGTGCTTCCGCTTGTAACACATTCGCAAGATATTACCCAAACACTTAGGGGTACTATTTATGACCAAAGCACTCACGAACCTCTCATCGGGGCTACCATAGTGGTGCAAAACTCTCAGCCAGTTATCGGTACAACTACCGATGAGGCGGGAAATTTTTCGATAGCTAACCTCCCCTTAGGAAGGGTGAGTTTGGAAATTTCTTATATAGGCTATGAGAGCCGCGTGATTCCCGAACTGCTCATTACTTCAGCCAAAGAAGTCGTGCTTAGTATTGCTCTCAAAGAAGCTGCTACTGAGCTTGAAGGCGTGGAAGTAGTAGCGGGTATCCGCAAGGAGAAAGCCCTCAATGCAATGGCTACCGTGAGTGCCCGCACTTTTTCGGTAGAGGAAACACAGCGTTATGCTGGCGGACTTAGTGACCCTGCGCGTTTAGCTTCTGCTTTTGCGGGGGTCTCTACCGGTAACTTACAGGACAACTCTATTGTCGTGCGCGGGAATGCCCCACAGGGCGTACAATGGCGATTGGAAGGTGTGGAAATCCCTTCACCTCAGCATTTTTCTGGGGGAAACGTCATCGGGGGCGGATTAGTGACGCTTTTTAGCAATCAGGTGATTGGCAATTCCGATTTTCTTACAGGGGCTTTTCCTGCCGAGTATGGCAATGCGCTCGCTGCTGTTTTTGATGTGAAAATGCGCACTGGTAACACTTCCCGCTACGAGCATACGGCACAAGTGGGCATATTGGGGCTCGACTTTGCTTCCGAAGGTCCGCTTTCACGCACCAAAGGTTCTTCTTATCTCTTCAACTATCGCTATTCTACTTTGGGATTACTCAGTGATTTGAAAATCAACAAAACCGGTCAGCGTATTAAGTACCAAGACCTTTCTTTTAAATTGAATTTCCCTACCGAAAAAGCAGGTACGTTCTCTCTTTGGGGTATCGGGGGGATTGACAATACCCATAAAGATGCTTTGAGCGCTCCTGCCGACTGGAAAACTGATATTGACCGCATAAATAACAATTGGGATACTTACGTGGGTACTGTGGGTTTGCGTCACCAAATCACCGCTGGCGAGCGCAGTTTTGTAGAATCACACCTCGCTTTTTCGGGTACTGACAACCGTATTAGCACCGATTACCTTTCAGATGATGCATCTGTGTTCACTCCCGATAGCCGACTTAAAAAACAAAATGGAACGCTCACTTTGGTGACCTCCCTCACTCATAAGTTTTCTCCCTTGACTACTTTAAAGGTGGGAGTTACCAGCAAACAACTTTTCTACAAGTATAACCTCAGCGCTGCACAGGATTATGTGCCTTCCACTTATGCGCGTATCGTCAATTCGGCTGGTAATACGCATCTTACCGAAGGTTATGCCCAACTGAAATACCAGTTATCGCCTGCCCTTTTGGCGAATGTGGGATTGCGCACTCACTACTTTGGTTTGAGTAAAGAACTCTCTCTTGAAAGCAGAGCGGGATTGGCTTGGAAACTTTCCGACAAACACAGTTTGAGTTTCGGCTATGGCAAACACTCTCAGCCCGAAGATTTGAATGTGTATATGATAGAAGTAGGGGGTGTAGCTGTGAATAAGGATTTGAAGCTGAGCGATGCACATCATTTTGTGTTAGGCTACGACTGGATGCTTACCGATAAATTGCGTTTCAAAGCCGAAGCCTATTATCAATATCTGTGGAATATCCCAGGGGAAGAGGGTACGAGCTATTCGCTTATCAATTTGCGACGGGCGTTGTATCTCAACAAAGCACTCGTGAATAATACCAAAGGACGCAATTACGGTATCGACCTTACTTTGGAGCGCTTTTTAGGAGACAATTATTACTATCTTATCACGGGGTCTATCTTCAAATCCGAATATAAAGCGGGGGATAATGTGTGGCGTAATACGCGCTATAACAAAGGTTTTGTACTGAATGCCCTCTTTGGTAAAGAGTTCTATTTTGCCAATAACCGCAAGGTGCTCGATGTAAATGCGCGTGTGAGTGTAACCGGAGGCGAGCGTTATAGTCCGATTTTGGAAAGCCAATCGGTAGCCCAAAAACGTGTGATTTACGATGAAAGTCGGGCTTTTAGCGAGCAATTCCGCACTCTTACCTACGCCGACCTTACTGTGAATTACCGCATCAACCACCGCAAGAGCAGTAGCGTGTTCTCTTTCCAAATGAAGAATGTACTCGGGGCGCCTATCTATATCGACCATAATTACAATTACCAAACCGGACAGATAGAGCTCCGCAAAGCTACTTTGGTGATTCCTAATATCAGTTATAAAATAGAATTTTAACTTCTTATCTCTTATCTAAATAAAATGAAAAAATATAATCACCCTATTTTGTTTTTTACCCTTTCCCTTGTGATTCCTTGGGTATTGTGGTTTGTGGTGGCTTATTGGAGTCACCAGCCAAAAGCGCCTAATGCTTTTTGGACAGGCTTTTTTGAATTGGCAGGTTTATTGGCTCCTGTGGGAGTGGCTACCTACCTCTTTACACGCAATAAGGAACTATTATCCGACCTCAAAGGGCGTTTTGTAGGCAGAAATTTGCTCACCAACCGCTATTTTTGGATTACACTCTTGTTTCCACCCCTTTCCATTGTGGTGGCACAACTACTTTCGCTGGATTTGGGGCATAGCCTCGACCAGTTTTACATTTCGGGACAGCCCAGTTTCAGTTCAGCGCCCTTTAATGCTTGGGTTGTGCTCTGTTTGGCGCCAGTGTTCGAAGAATTGGCTTGGCATACTTACGGCACTGATGCTTTGCGCAGTAGGTGGACGCTTTTTACCTCATCGGTTATCTTTACCGTATATTGGGGGTTGTGGCATTTGCCTTTGTTCTTCGTAAAAGATTATTACCAAAGCAATATACAAGCGGAAGGGTGGATTTATACGGCTAACTTTTTTGTGAGTCTGTTTGCCTTTGTGTTTATCATCAACTGGTTGTATTACAAGTCGGGGCGCAATGTACTAATAGCTATATTGTTCCATTTGGTAGCCAATGTTTCCAACGAAATCTTCGCCACCCATCCCGATAGCAAACTGATACAAACAGGCTTATTCGCCCTACTAATGGGATATATATTAGTGAAAGAAAGACGATTGCTTTTTAGTAAAGAGTGAAGATTTTTGTTTACTTCATTTCCTTTAACTTTTTAATAACCTCTTCAGGATTAGCTCTTTGGGTGTGATCGGGATTGACAAAAGCATATTGTATCACCCCTTTTTGATCAATAATGTAAGTAGCAGGCATAGGTAGTTGGTTCAAATGATTGCCATTATAAGCTGATAAACCAAAACCTTGCTCATAGCGAGTGGCAGTAGCTTCATCTAAAGTGAAAACCAATCCATAAGAACGCGCAACCTCATTATTAAGGTCTGTTAGAACTTCAAATTGCAAGTGATGTTTTTCTTTGTTTGATAAGCTATAATCGGGAAGTTCAGGGGTTAAAGCTATAAAAGTAGCTCCTTGAGCTTTGAGTTCGGGTAAGGCTTCTTGCCAGCTTTGTAACGCACGATTGCAGTACGGACACCAACCACCACGATACCAAGTAAGTACCACATTTCCTTTTTTTAACAAAGCAGAGAGTTTTACTTTTTTGCCTAAAGCATTTTTAAGTGTAAAATTAGGTGCTTTATCGCCTACTTTTAGTGCTTTGGAAGCATCTTGCCCATAAATAGGCACTACTGTCAATAGGACAGCAAATAATAGTGTTTTAAGTATTTTCATTAGTTAAATAAAATTAAAAATCTGTAAAATATTATCAAAAATTATACCGTTGTCCTAAATCTCTTAGGTAGATTTTTATCTGTTTTATAGCAAATATTTAGCTCAAATGATTTAAATTTTAGTATATTTGCGCATTCATTTAATGTGAGTTGCAGTTTAAGTTGTGCCCCCGCTGGCACGAGTCACATACTCACTTGCAGGTATTCAGCGAGCTTGCAGCTCGTGCCTATCATTCCCCCCTCAACCTACCAAGCAATACAAAATAAACTAATAGATATAAACAAATTAAAATTATATGAAATACTTTTTATTTATATTGTTATCGAGTTTTTTGTTTTGTTGTAATAATAAACGAAATAGTGAAGGGAAGTTGCTAAAGGAAACTTCCTCCAAAACCTCTTCTGCTCAAACAAAGGAAATAAAGCAAGAGGAAGAAATTGACAATGAAGTATTGACAATGAAGAAAGATAAAACATTAGAAGATGATTTGTTGATGCTTAAAAATGTAGCTTTTCGCAAATGTTTTGGACAAGAAGTGTTCGGTATAAAAAAGAAGGAACCCAATACTTACAAATTGATACCTGATGCTACTACAGGTGGATATCTTCAGTGTAGTGAGCATCTCGATATAGAGTGGATAGTAGCAAATCCTACCCTTGATAAGCTCGTTGAAAATTGGTTAAGTAAACCCTATTATAAAACCTTTCAAGAGAAAGGAAGTCCTAAACGCTATCCTACTTATATGAAGTGTTTAGATTTCTACAATAGTAAGGCACTTAAAAAATACTTAGATTCTGTTCGTGTAGTATTAGAGAAGAGATATAAAGCAAGTGATGAAAAATATTGCACAGCAGCAATAAAAACGGATGATATTTATTATGACACCCCGCTTTTACAGAAAAAGATAAAAAATAAGGATGACAAGCTATTAATTCTAAAAAACATTGCTTTTTGTAATTGTATGGAATACGAATATGAACAAATTGTAAAAGAAAACCCCGATTTATACTCTTTGTTCATAGATAGAAGTAGGGAGGATTATATTACTTACGGAGGATTGGATGCAAACCTACTAAAAAATGACCTATCTTTTGACAATCTTGTAAAGGAATGGCATAAAAAAGAATATAATACCTACCTTGCAGATGATAATAGAGAGAAAATATGTCTGACAACTATGAAATGTATAGATTTTTACAATAGTAAGAAACTTGAACTATACATAGATTCTCTTAGAGTAAAAGAATTAAAGTAAGCTATGTGCGTTTTTTTATCTAATAATAAACTACTTTTGTAGTGTTAAATTATATTGTGATTATGAAGAAAGAAAGAGCGGGTATTATTCATTTTCTGACCCAAGAAGAAGGCGGACGACAGCACCCACCTATATGTAAAGTCTATTATCCTACCACTCATATTGCGCAATTGGAACAGCCTAATTGGAGTATCGTAATTACCTTTGACGAGCCTATAAAAGAAGGAATGTATAGTGCTTTATGCAAAGTCAGATTTTTATTTGAGCACGCCCCGCAATATATTTTGGACGAACTGGAAGAAATGGAGGTCTATGAAGGGGCAAGATTGGTAGGAAAAATCGTATTTGAATAATGAAAACACTATTAAAAAAATCCCCCTACCTACTGATATTATTTCGGTTTTTGTTAGCCCCTACTATTCTGTGGGTGGCATATAAGGCAGAAGAACCCACCGCAAGGCTATGGATCGTAGTTTTTATCGTTTTAGGGCTATTGTCGGATATCTTTGATGGGATTATTGCGCGCTATATGGGGGTCTGCACTGTGGCAATGCGGCGAATGGATAGCCAAACAGATTTGATATTTTGGCTGTCTGTGGGCGTGGCTTGTTATCATCTCAACCCCACCTTGATAGCTGCCTATCGGTATGAAATTATTGCCCTTTTTGTAATGGAAGGACTCTGCTACGGGGTGAGTTTTTGGCGATTTGGCAAAGAAACTTGTACACACGCTTTTCTTTCCAAACTGTGGGGCGTATGCTTATTAGTAGCTTTTATCTCGCTCATAGGCTTTGGTTACGGAGGTTTCCCCTTGCTCTTGGCGGTCTATTGGGGACTTTTCTCGCAATTGGACGTCATTCTTATCATTTTGTTACTACCCAAATGGCAGAACGATATCCCGAGTAGCTACCACGCTTATCTGCTGAGAAAAGGAAAAGAAATTAAGAAACACAAGTTGTTTAATTAACAAATGAAAACAGAAAAAATATTATTAGCAGGAGCGACCGGCTATTTGGGTCAGTTTATATTAGCTGAGCTCCTAAAAAAAGAATACCCTACCCGTATTGTGGTGCGCAATAAGGCTAAAGTAGCGCCCGCCCTACTCACGCACCCGCTATTGGAAGTGGTAGAAGCCGAAGTAACCCAACCCCAAACCTTACAAGGAGTATGTAAAGGGGTGCATAAGGTGATTTCAACTGTAGGGATTACCCGCCAAAAAGATGGACTTACCTATGAGCAGGTAGACTTCCAAGCCAACAAGAACCTACTTGATGAAGCCTTACGCGAAGGAGTACGTAAGTTCATATATGTATCCGTATTCAAAGGAGAAGCCATGCGACATATAGCCATTGGAGCCGCTAAAGAACGTTTTGTTGATGCTCTTAAGGCTAGTGGATTAGACTATTGTATCATACGCCCCAGCGTTTTCTATAGTTATATGACTCTATTTTTCAAAATGGATAAGAAGGACATAATACACCTATTTGGCAAAGGACAATATACCATGAATCCCATTCATGGGGAAGACTTGGCTGAGGTCTGTGTCGCCCAATTGGAGCGTTACGAACGGGAAGTCAATGTAGGAGGAGCTGAGATTTTTACACAAACGGAGATGGCTCATTTGGCTTTTGAGGTACTCCATAAACCTGCCAATATAATTTATTTGCCTGACTGGGTACGGCGTTTGATCCTAAAAATGGGCAAATACCTCCTCCCTAAAAGTATCTATGGTGCTATGGAATTTGTCCTTACCATTATGGCCATGGATGTTGTAGCTCCTATGCAAGTAGGCAAACATCGGTTAAAGGCGTTTTTTGAATCTATAAATTCATCAGCTGATAGATATTATCTAAAACGATTAAAACAGAGTGGAGAATTTGAGTATTCTCTAGGGGCTAATGCTGAAGAAATTAAGCATATAGAAGAGGAATTGGGCATATTGCTTCCTGAAGTATATGTAAATTTTCTTTCAGAATGTGGTTCCTGCAACTATGGCGATGTGTATATCAATGGTATTTACAAAGAAAAAGACTCCATATCTTATCCTGTTGTGGAACTAACTAAACAACTAAGAGAGGACTTACATCTCTCAGAGGATTTTATCGTACTACATTACGAGGTGGACGAGTTCCTAACCTTATATAAAGTTTCTAATGGGGTACGCCTAAAAGATGCGAAGGTCTTCGAAGCAGAGGTATTTTGCAATGATAAAGGGGAATTTGAAATAGACAAACCTACTCCTATGTTTGATTCTTTTGAGGAATATTTTGAAGACTTTTTAGACTTAGCAGAAGAAGATTAACCCAATGAAAACAGAAAAAATATTATTAGCAGGAGCAACCGGCTATTTAGGTCAGTATATACTGGCTGAGCTCCTAAAAAAAGAATACCCTACCCGTATTGTGGTGCGCAATAAGGCAAAAATAGCACCCGCCCTACTCACGCACCCGCTATTGGAAGTCGTAGAAGCCGAAGTAACCCAACCTCAAACCTTACAAGGCGTATGCAAAGGGGTGAGCCAAGTAATTTCAACCGTAGGGATTACCCAACAAAAGGACGGACTTACCTACGAACAAGTGGATTATGGAGCCAACAAAAACCTCCTCGATGAGGCTTTGCGCGAAGGCGTGCAGAAATTTGTGTACGTATCGGTATTCAAAGGTGAAATGATGCGACATATCGCCATTGGGGCTGCCAAAGAACGCTTCGTAGATGCTCTTAAAGTCAGTGGGATAGACTATTGCATTGTGCGACCCAGCGGTTTTTACAGCGATATGGGTAACTTTTTAAAGATGGCAAAAGGGGGAAAAGTGCGTTTGTTTGGCAAAGGACAATACGCAATGAACCCTATTCACGGGGAAGATTTAGCTGAAGTGTGCGTGGCAGAATTAGAAAGTGCTGAAAAGGAAGTGAATGTAGGGGGTGCTGAGGTCTTTACGCATACCGAAATTGCCCGCTTAGCTTTTGAAGTGCTGCACAAACCTGTGAAAATAACCTATTCACCCGACTGGTTACGACGTTTTATTTTGAAAATAGGCAAATATTTGATGCCAAAGAGCGCTTATGGTACCATAGAGTTTGTTTTCACTGTAATGGCAATGGATTCGGTAACCCCAATGAAAGTAGGAAAACACCGATTGAAGCCGTATTTTGAAGCGATAAAAGATTGTTAATCACAAAAATAATTGTATATTTGCCAAAAAAATACTGAATATTATGCCTTATACCCTTACCATTACCAATGATAGCCCAACAGCTATGAATTTTGTAAAATATGCAAAAAGTCTTGATTTTGTAAAGGTTACCAAGATAAAAGAACCTAAAGAAGTAGCTCCTATTACAGAGGAGCTTGAAGAAGACGAGTATGGTATTCCTATAAAATTCCGTGAAGAAATAATGGCTATGTCTAAAGAATCCAACAGAAATATTGCACGCCGTTGGAGAGAGGATCTTGCTAAAAAGAAAGAAAAACAAGCGATATGATAGTTATTTCAGATACTAATATTATCTATAGTTGTTTTTATAAACCTGATGGAGCAATCGCTAATATTTTGAAAGACAAAAAGAAGAGAATTCAGTTTATAGCTCCAGATTACCTTTTAGAAGAAATAGAAGAACATTTGCCTAAGATTATGAAAAATAATAATCTTACTAAGAAACAAGCAACAGCTCTTCTAAAAGAATTTATTCAAAACATTACTTTTTTCAAAGTAGATGATATTCCTCAAAAGTATTTAGACAAAGCTGAAGAGATAGCTCAGTTTGTTGACCCCGATGATTATCCTTTTATAGCTCTTCATCTTGAAAAACGACATAAAATATGGACTTGTGATTTTGAACTTATTAAAGGGTTAAAAGAAATGGGGTACGATATATGTGTAACAACAAAAGACCTTAAAGCTAAATGTTATAAAAAGAGTGTCTAAAATAACACTCCTTTAAAACAAAAACCTCCCCTTGCAAATCTTTTGCAAGGGGAGGTTTTTTTTATATCTTGAGAATTAATGTCTTAAAACTACTATTCTAAGAATTTTAGAAAAATACTCTAAAAATATTTGTGTATTAGAGATAAAGTCTATATTTTTGCAGGGTTAATAAATCGCAAAACTATGAATAGATCACCACCTTTTTAGTGTTTCTCTATGTGTTACAATTATTTATAGAATAATCAATAACAATTTATACAACAATGAAAACAACAATGAAATCTAAAGGCAATGGGAGTCGGGAGACTTGCCGTCGCAACCAACTACTGCGCTACCAAGCGGTAATGAATGAGTTCAACGCTCACGATGCGCGTTATATCCCTATTACGGTGATTTGGCGAGAGTTTATCTATCCTAAATTCTTTATTTCGCGCAAAACGCTTTATCATATCCTCAATATTGATGTAGAGCAGGAATTGAAAAATTTAAACCTTTAAACAACAATGGCTGTTCAGTCCTCGCCTGAACAGCCATTTTTCACTTTTCACTTTTCATTTTTCACTTCTCACTTCTCACCTTCTGTTCCCATTGCCAAGCCGAGCGCATTGCATCGTCTAAAGAACTTTGGGCTTTCCAACCGAGTACTTTGTTGGCTTTATCAGTATTGGCGTAAGCAGCAGTGATATCACCAGCACGTCTACCTACAATTTGGTAGTTCAATTTCTTGCCCGATACCCTTTCAAAGCTTTGGATAACTTCCAAAACAGTACTACCTTTACCAGTTCCTATATTGAAAACTTCATAGTTTTCAGTATTCTTGCTTTCTAACAAACGTTGAAGCGCAATCACGTGAGCTTTTGCCAAATCCACTACGTGAATATAATCGCGAATACAAGTGCCATCGGGGGTAGGGTAGTCGCCGCCAAAAACGGAGAGTTTTTCGCGCAAGCCTATAGCCATTTGGGTGATATAAGGCACTAAGTTTTGAGGTACGCCTAAGGGAAGTTCGCCTATTTCAGCTGAAGGGTGTGCCCCTATAGGGTTGAAGTAGCGCAAGGCAATCGCGTTGAGCGAAGGGGTAACCTTACAAGTGTCGGCAATAATCTCCTCACTGATTTGTTTGGTGTTACCATAAGGCGATTCGGCTTTTTTCACAGGAGCATTCTCAGTGATAGGCAACTCATCTGCCTGACCGTACACGGTACAAGAAGAACTAAAAATGAAGTGTGCTTTGGGCAACTTGCTGAGTTCTTGCAACAGATATACCAATGAAGTGAGGTTATTTTCGTAGTATAAAAGCGGTTTTTCCACACTTTCGCCTACTGCTTTAGAGGCAGCGAAGTGTATAAGTCCTTGTACATCGCGATGACGTTTGAAGAAGTCTTGCACATCGGCTTTGTCGCGGAGGTCGAATTTCTCGAAGAGAGGCTTTTTGCCAGTGATTTTAGTAATGTGTTCTAACACGCTTTCTTGGGCATTGGAAAGGTTATCGATAATAACCACGTCAAAGCCAGCGTTTTGCAATTCTACCACAGTGTGAGAGCCTATAAAGCCCAATCCACCGGTTACTACTATTTTTTTCATTTGTTTATTAATTTCTTCTGGTTGTATTTCTTTATCGCTACAAAATTACAAAAAAGAAAATGATTGGCAATAAAGTAGCTTATTTTTTGCGTTAGCGTTTCCCGATTTTCATTACCATTTCTTCAAAAGTTTCTCTCGGTACGATAGCTTTGTTGCGCACGCGGGTGCGATAGTTGTAAATCGTATTGGTGGAATAGTGCAAGAAAGTAGCTATTTTAGAACTATCGGTGATGCCTAAGCGGATAAGGGCAAAGATGCGCAACTCGGGGCTCATTTCGTGAGGTTTGGGGGCAAAACGCTCGTCTTCGGCTAATAGAGCGTTGAACTCGGTGATAAAGTGGGGGAATAGATGCAAGAAAATATCGTCGAACAGCTTGTAGAACTCTTTCAGCTCTTGCTCTATCATCTCGGTAGAGCGGAGTACTTTGTTGAGTTCGTCCCAATTGCGGTCTTTTGCCTTTTTGGTGAGCATTTTTTGGTATTTCTCTAATTTGCTGATGTACACCGAACACAAGTTGAAAAACTCGCCTATATAGGCTTCTTTTACTTCGTTGCTTTCGTTGAGTTGGGTTACTACCTCGCGCAGGTGTTCGTTGAGTTGCTTTAAATCTTGGTTTTTGTGGTAGAGTTCCTTGCGTATTTTGGCGATGCGCTTCATTTGGCGGGTAACCAATACTACGGCAATGATGAGGAAAACGGCAAACAACCCTACTAACAGCAGGGCGTTGCGCAGTTTGGTATTCTGACTGTGAATGCGTTCCTGATAGGCTTTTTCGATGATAGGGAAAATCTTCATCACCTCATCGGAACGCAGTTGAGCGTTGCAAAAAGTAGCGTCTTCCATCGCCGATTTGATACAAGTATAAGCGTTCTCTACTTCGCCTAATTGAAAGAGCGCTGAGGCAAGTTCGAGCATCGAGGCATTTTCTTTAATCGCATCTTTGATGTCGCAACTCGCCGAAATAGCAAAGTATTCTATTTGTTTAGGGACATTCTTTTTCTTTTTGTAGAGCGTGCCGAGCACATAGCCTAATACGGCTTTTTCGTGTTCATCGGTGTGCATTAGGGCAAAGCGGTCGAGGAGGAGTTTTTCGGCTTCGTCATATCTGCCGGCATCGGTGAGCACACCGGCATAGAGGAGGATATAGTGAGTGGAATTCTTATCTACTAAGTTAAGAAGAAGGTCGCGGTAGGCATCGCTTTTGGCGATATAGGTTTTGGCATCAGGGTTGTTGAAAGCGTAGTTGTTGTAGAGGTTGAGGTAGCAGTTGTAGTACTGAATGAGCTGAGGTTCTTGCAGTTGTTCTTTATCAATAGCCCTGAGCAGGTCGGCAGCATCTAAGTAGTTGCCGGAAATGATGTAGAGAGAGGCGAGGGAAAGGCGGGAATCGTTTTGGAGGTCGGTTTTTTGGAGTTCTTCAGCGATGCGGATATTCTCTTTCACATAGTTCACCGCCGAGTCGGATATATAAGTTTTAAACTCGTCGAAGAGGCGTTGGTTGATAGCATAACGTTGTTCAGCAGAGGCATTGGGCACTCGTAACAAGTCGATAGCTTCCTTTATTTTGCGTTCTTTTTGCTGTGTGTAGTTATCTTTCTGTTTGATAAGTGCGGTGAGGTCGTGAATGAGCGTTTGATTTTGCGCCATTTGCGCCAAAGCGCAGTAGGGGAGTAGTAGGAGGGTTATGATAAGGCTTTTGTACTTCATTTTCAAACATTAATTTTCAGAGGCAAAAGTAAGAAAAATTTGTCAATTTGCCAATTAGCAAATTAGATTTTAGTTTCCTATTCTATATGTTTGATTTCCTATTCTCAATAATTGATATTGCAAATGTTTATGGCTATACAGACTTATCCACCCAAAAGTTTCTATAGTTTCGGTATCATTTTTAAAGTAATAGGTAGGGAGGGAACGCAGTTCTTCTTGAGATTTTACAGTTTTGAAACGAGTTTTTAGATGATAGGTAAGTGAAGGTTTCACAATATGATAATACAAAATGGTAGTATAGCCAAAGTTATCTCGGTAGGTTTGTACGTACTGCGGACGTATATAGTTGCGAGTTAAGCTTTTTTCTTGTTTAGGAAAACGTTTTTCATCGAATAGTTCAGGGTAATTGTATTGTGTTTTTAGGGTGTCTTTGCCAAAGGAAGCACTTTCTATATCGGTGTAGAAATATTGCCATTTGTCGTCTTTTAAGAAGAAGACTTTATTCTGTTCTCCCTTTACTATTTTAAAACAAGAGGCTTTAGTTTTCACATTGTTTTCAAAAAAGTTTTGTTGCTGTGCTGGTGTCCATTTTTTAGATGCTTCGATAAAGGTCATTGGTAGGAAATTTTCACCATCGTTTAGGAAGAATGTGCTATAGGTATTTTTATCTATATTGATTACATAATTATCTAAAATATAAGCAGTTTTTTTATGGTCTCTATCGGTTGCAATACCCATTGATTGTTGATAGCCTAAGGTATCGAATTTCAAAATATAAGAAGACATTCTATCTTCTTTAACCATAACCACTTCATTTCGGCGATTGAGAAAACAACTTGTTAAATCTTCCGATTCATTAGTAGGAACTTCGTAAATACAATTTCCTCCTTCTTCGGCGCAAGTTGATATATCATACTCTAAATCTTTATAATCTCGGTAAACTATAGGCAAGGTTTTTTCTGCTCTCAGTTTAGAGAAAGAAACATCTAATTCGTCCATTATCCACGCAAAAAAAGCAATGGTACAACCTATCGCTATAAGGGAGGATATTTTGTGCTTGCAGCAGATAGCATAGAATGTCCATATCCCTAAAATCAAGGGGATAGGGAGAAAAAGAAACCACGCTTCTGTATATAAACCTGTGGCAAATTCAGCAACAAGGTAGATATAAAGGGCAGCAAAAAGCATTCCTACAAGAATAGCAGGGAAAAAGAGGTCTTTCTTCATAGAAATTTTATTTGTAAAGGCAAAAATAAGGAAAATTAGGAAATTAGCAAATTGGTAAGTTTGTTTGGTGGTTACAAAAAAAATGTATTATCTTTGCCCCATAAAATAAAAAAGAGGTGGGGTGGAGGTCTGACCACCTCCACCCATTTACCTTACAGTAACCTAAATTTCTTTAAAGAAAATTTAACATTTAAAAAAGCTGCTAAGCACGTCGCTTAGCAGCTTTTTTTTCACTATTATATTACTGTAATTGCTATCGTTTTTTTAATCCTTTGGCTTGTGCCTTATCGGTGAGGGGGTACAAACTAATGGCATAACCCCCGCCTGCTACTGAGTGCAGGGTGAGTTTGCTCTTGTTGGTTACCAATACTTTTTGAATGGTATAGGCTTGCGGATTGCTTTGGTAGTTGGCATCTTTGGCATCGGCGTAGATAGTGGCTACATAAGTAGTTTTGGGCTCTAAGAAACTGAAATGAATCTTAGAGGTAAAATCCTTGCCAGCTGTATTGCCTATAAACCAATTGCGAGTGCCTTTGGCTTTGCGCGCCACAGTGATATAATCCCCTGGTTCGGCTTCTAAATAGTGGCTTTCGCTCCAATCGAGGGCAACTTCTTTGATAAACTGAAAAGCATCGGGAAAACGGCGGTAGTTCTCTGGCAGGTCGGATGCCATTTGTAGCGGACTGCTCATCGTTACGTACAATGCCAATTGGTTTGCCAAAGTGGCATTGCAGTGTGAATGGTTGTTGGGGTTGTTCTTGCTGATGTCCATTTCAAACACCCCAGGGGTATAGTCCATTGGTCCGCCAATAAGTCGGGTGAAGGGCAATACACACACGTGATTGGGCTTGCTGCCGCCAAAGGCTTGGTACTCACCTCCGCGTGCCGACTCGTTGCCTATAAGGTTAGGATAGGTGCGACACAAACCCGTAGGGCGCACTGCCTCGTGGGCATTCACCATAATGCGGTAGTCGGCGGCTTTTTTAATAGCATAAAGGTAGTGATTGTTCACCCACTGACTGTAATGGTTTTCGCCTCGCGGAATGATATTGCCCACATAACCACTTTTTACGGCGGGGTATTCGTATTGGTTCATTAGCTGATAGGCTTTGTCCATAAAACGCTCGTAGTTGCGAATAGACGAGGAAGTTTCGTGGTGCATAATCATCTTAATTCCCTTGCTTTTGGCGTATTGGTGAATGCCTTCGATATCAAAATCGGGGTAAGGTGTTTGGAAGTCGAATACCAAATCTTTAGAATGTCCAAACCAATCTTCCCATCCTATGTTCCAACCTTCTACGAGTACGCCATCAAAACCATTTTCGGCGGCAAAGTCGATGTATTTCTTGACATTTTCGGTAGTAGCCCCGTGCTTGCCGTGGGGTTTGAGGGTGGTGTAATCGGTTTTACCGATATGCACACTGGGAACATCGTAAGTATACGACCATTCTTTCATACCGGTAATCATTTCCCACCATACCCCTACGTACTTCATCGGGTGAATCCACGAAGTATCAGCCAAAGCACAAGGTTCGTTGAGGTTGAGGGTAATATCCGAAGCTAAAATATCGCGGGCATCATCGCTTACAATTACTGTGCGCCAAGGCGTTTGGGCAGGGGTTTGCATATAACCTTTGGCGCCGTTGGCATCGGGGGTAATCCACGATTGGAACACGAAGGTCTTATCGTTGAGGTTGAGGTGCATCGCTCCGTAGTTCACCAAAGCAGCCTCGTGCAGGTTGATGTACAAACCATCGTCAGTTTTGAGCATCAAAGCAGTTTGTACACCTGTATCCGAAAATCCTGTTTGTGCTAAATTTGCCTGACGCCCTTTTTGGTTGATAGCGCGTATTTCGGAGAGGCGTGATTGCTGATAGTCGTACTCTTGGGTATCGTAATCGCCGGGTATCCACCACGCTTGGTGATCACCCGTCATTGCAAACTCGGTGCGTTCTTCTTTAATCACAAAGTAAGGCATTTGCTTTTGTTCGGGGAACTCATAGCGGAAGCCCAATCCGTCGTCAAACAATCTAAAACGCAGGTGCATTTCTCGGTGGGTGTCCTTCTGTTTGAGGCTCACCAATAGCTCGTTGTAGTGGTTGCGAATATTTTGGCTTTCGCCCCATACGGGTTGCCAAGTTTCATCAACGGTTGTATTTTGGGTATTCACCACTTCAAAATTATGGTAGAGAGAGGTGTTTGCTCCCTCTTTTTTGGTGATTTCAGCGCCAAATTTCACTTCATTGGAGCTAAATAGTTCAAAACCTAATCTACTCGGTTTAACTACTTCTTTTCCCTTGTAAAAAAGCGAATAGGTAGGTGTACCTTCCGCGCTGAGCGAAAAAGAGAGTTTCAGCGCTTTGTTAGGCGAAAATAACTCCTGCGCTACAGCAGTAGCACAGGAGAGGATAGTTATTGTTATGAAAGTAAGAAATCTCATTGATTTGTCAATTTGTGGATTGTCCCCTTATTCACTTACTCACAATTGTTGTGTATATACTCAGTTATGAGCCTTCACAGGCTTCCCCGAAAGGGAACAATTCTTAAAAGTGAAGGGGATAATCTCTGAAAATAAAGATTAAAATTGTATTTATAGAAATAAAACAGTATCTTTGTCTCGAATTTAAAATCTATTCCTTATGAAAAATACTATTTTTTACACACTTATTACCTTGTTGTTTTTGCTTTCTTGTAAAAAAGAAAAACCTGAATTTGAAATTCAAAAGAGTTATCACACTTTTGTGATTGACGGGCATTTAGAGGAATGTACTCTTCAAATGGGTGCAGGCAACTTTAAAACAGAATGTTACAGGGTTACTGATGAATCTAACAATACTTTTATGGTTGCTAAAGAATATTTAAAATTCGACACTTATGAAGCGGGTTATCGTTATACTGTAAAAGTACTTCGCGAACAAAAAATTCTTAACCGAGAACCCTATCAAGATGAGATATATCTACCTCACTATACTGTTTTAGAGGTTTTAAAGAAAGAAAAACTATAAGTATAATTAGCCTATTTTATTAGTTAGCAGATTAGCAAATGAGAAAATTTGCTAATCTGCTAATTTTTTTATTAATACTCTATCACCACCATATCCCAATAGCTAAGGGAGGGGAGGGTGAAGGTGATTTGGTTGTTGTTATAGGTAAATTCTACGGCACGAGGAGCACCGCCAAAGAGGTCGGGGGTGGCGAACCATACTTTTTTGGGGTGTGCAGTTACAGCAACGGTAGTTTTAAGGTCGGTTACTGTGGTAGGTTTCTTTTGAGTACCGTTGGTATCACGCCAGTCCATAGAGGTTACCCCGTTGAAATTGATAAGATGCACTATATCCTTGCCGTTCACGGTTTTGGTGAGAGCCGCCACTTTATCCTTCGCAGCAGGCCAAGCCGCTATGGTTGCATTTTCGGCAGTTACCTGCGCTGAGGTATAGCTACCGCCCTCGCGCAATAGGTTTTGGTAAGCCACCAAGAAATCGTAGTAGGTGATGAGCGCTTTTTTGAGGTCGGCTTTCATTTGAAGGTTTTTGTTAGGGAAATACTCATTGGCGAGGTAGTGTTCGCCTATCTCTAAATGAGCCCCTCCAAAGGCAAAAATCACGGCATTGGTGAGCAATACGCCAGGTTCGTTTACAAAACCTGCATTCTTAGATTTTTCGTAATCCATATAGGCAGCCAATACCGTTTTGAGTTGGTTGTTGCTACGATTGTAGTTGTCGAGGATAATGCGAGCTAACTGGTCGTAGGTTTTTTCGTCCCATACTTCGGTATAAAGAAAATCCACTTTATTGGTACCTGCAATTTCGGTTTGACCGTATTGTCCTACCGCGTTCATCACAAGGCGTTTATCGGGGTGTGTGCTTTTCATCGCATTGATAAACGAAGCGTACTGAGGCAAGAGATCTATGCTATTGCCATTGTAATCGTACACTGTGCCACGCCCTCCGAGTTGGTCGATATGATAGCCATCGAAACCAAAAACGGCATAGACATCGCTGTTGCGCCCTGCTAAGTAGTTTTGCCAGTGCGCATTGCCAGGGTTAATGAGGTAGATACTACTGCGGGCAAAGTCGCCTAACAGGTGTGCATCTTTCTCTTTGTGTTGGTTGTCTTTATAGAGAAACCATTCTTTGGCAACTCCATCGGCTTCGGCATTTTTGAGCGCCCCAAAAGCCAAGTTGTAGAACATCGCTTTCATACCCTTGCTATGAGCAGCGCTGATATAGCCATGTACAGTAGAAAGAAAAGTGGGACGTTTGAAGAGGTCAGGCCACTCATTAGCAGGGTTTTGAGGGGTGCCAGCCAGTGGTTTGTGGTGGTCGTACATCCAGTCGTAGAACTGAATGCCGTTGATATGACAGCGATTCATAAAGTCGATATTCTTCTCAATAGGTTCGTTTTTGCCGTAAGAAGACAAGAAGCCATAGCGAGGGAATTTTGTCCAATCGGAAGAGACATCCACAGCGATACTGCCGTAAGTATTTTGTTTACCGCCTGCTTCTTGGTATATTTCCACCAAATAACCTCGGTAGTCATCGGCAGGGGTTACCCATTGCCAAGAGGCGCTGGTAAGAGGTTCTTCTTTAATGATTTCGCCTAAGTGAGAGTAGCGCACTTTGTAGGAACCAGAGGGCATACTCGCCAAGGAGAAGCGCACCGTGCTACTAGGGGTATAGACCGCCTTATCGGTGCTGATATCTATTTTCAAATAAGTTTCGCCGAATGTAATAGGGTTGTTGCTAGGCGTATCGTTCTTCTCGCAAGAGAAGAGGCTGAGCGTAGTGGCGAAGAATAGAGTATATAAAGCTTTCATTTTCAATTAATAATTAATAATTAACAATTAACAATGCCTCTCTCCCGTTCCCTCTCTCCCAAGGAGAGAGGGGCAATCCGCAGATGCGAACGGAAAGGAGGGTTGTTTAACACGTATAAAGATGTTTTGTTCTTGAACTCTCTTAAACTCCCTCCCCTTGGGGGAAGACAGCGAGTGCACACAGCTGGGTATGTGGAGACTTTTTAACTTATTGTTTTTTAATTACTACCGTTTGGGTAAGTTGGTTGAGGGTGATTTTGTAGGTGCCTGCCTCGCTGATTTTCCACTTGTTATCGGGGTTAGAGCCGTGGGCGCTGAAAATCATCGGTTCTTCAACACCAGCAGGTGCTTTATCAGCTTTAGCAGCCAAGAACCAGTCGCCACCCCAATCGCTTTTCTTGTCGCAAGAGAATTTGAGTTCGCCCGCTTTCAAGTCGCCTTCCCACGTAAAGACATTAGGATTGCTACTATCGACAGTCATAGCGATAGGATTGTTGATATCCCAACCAGCATCGGTCGCACTACCAATCATATACATTCCTGCATAAGGAGTGAAAGGCACAATGTCAATCTTCATCGTACGAGTGTTGAGGGTAATCTTGTAAGTGCCTGCTGCAATTTTCCATTTGTTATCAGGGTCGCCTGCCCATTTCTTCACAGGGAGGTCGCTACCTTCAACCGTATTATTTTCTTTCGGACGGAAAAATACTGCTAACCAATCGCCTTCTTTAGTGCCTATTTTGAACTCACCTCCATTGCCTAAATCGGCATTGTAGTGGAACACAAATGGGTCGGCAGGGTCTACAGTCATTTTCTTGAAGCTCCAACCAGTAGGTTCACCTACGAACCACAACTCGGTATATTCAGGCGCTTCGCCTTTGGTGATGCTTATGGTGAGATTGATGAGGTTCACTTTCACGGTATAGACACCATTTTCGGCAATTGTAAATTTCTTATCACTCGTATCGGCATCGGTTTTGCGGAAGTGCAACTCGCTATTATTACTGCCTTTGCCATACGATGGTATAAACTGACCTTTGGTAGTGATGAACTTGATTTCTCCAGCAGACAATCGTCCTGACCACGCAAAGGCTTTAGGAGTACCCTCAACGGGTTTCATCTCTTCGGCTTGATCGGCACTCCAACCGTGAGGGGCGGCACTACCAATGATATACAACGTATTGCTGATAGGGGTATGCGTTTTGAACACTACCGTCTTCACGTTGGTGTGTTGTTTCATTCCCTCGCCAGAAGCTACTTGAGCAATGATGCGTACTTCCATCGTAACTTCGGTGTCTACTGCAACTTTAAAAGTGCTGAGCAATAGATTGTTGAGTTCTTCATTTTTATACACTCTCTCATAGGCTTCACGACCTATATTCTCGCTGATACCTCCCGCAAAGTTGTTGCCTTGCACATCCATTTGGAAGGTATAGGTGATAGCGGCATTGGTGCCGTGATTGGAAGCTGCCGTCCAAGTGAATTTGACCGCTTCTTGTTCGGGGTTGGCAGCATCTAAGGCTACGTTTTCTTTAGGAGCTTTCAATTCAAAGGGTTTTCCCTCTTTGAAGAGCTCCATATAGTCCTCTTTTTTACATCCCGTAAGGAGCAGTAAGAGGAAGGCGATGTATAAATGGTATGGTTTCATATTAGTTTGTGTCCTCACCCCCTCCGTTCTCCCCCTCTCCGAAGGCGAGGGGGAGGGAAGCCGCAAAAGCGACAAGGGTGAAATTGTTTTTATTTGTTAATTAAGTAATTTGTTTTAATTGCCTGTGCGGCTCGCACTACCAACCTGGGTTTTGGGTGAGGTTGGGGTTGGCGTCGCGGTCTTTTTGAGGGACGGGCAAGAGCAGGTGTTTCTCGCGGGCGTTGGTTTTCCCTATGGAGTGCAAGAAATTGAGTGCATACTGACCGTTGTCCCAGCGAATCATATCAAACCAACGATGTCCTTCAAAAGCGAGTTCTATACGGCGTTCGTGGCGTATTTTCTCACGCATTTGCGCTTGGGTGAGGTTCTCTATATCGGCGCGATGGGTAAGACCCGCGCGGGTGCGCACTTTGTACAAAGGCACTTCAGCTTCTGTAGTGCGACCCAATTCGTTAAGGGCTTCCGCTTTCATTAGGAGTACATCGGCAAAGCGGAGCGCTACAAAGTTGGCAGGGTTGGTATTGAAATCGGGCGACTGACTTAGTGGCACTAAAAACTTGCGCACATTGTAGCCCGTGTTAGACATTGAAGCGCGGTACGCATTCCCCTCAAAATTAGGGCAACCCTCGTAGAGAATCGTCTTATCCTTGCGGAGGTCGCCAGCCTCGTATTGGTCTACAAACTCTTGTGTAGGCTGATTCCAACCATAAGCACCACCTACCCAACCACTATTGCGAGGACCCATAAAAGTACTGAGCCAAGAGGCTTGGTTTTCTTCGCCCCAAAAATCATCTTTGGTAAGTCCGTAATACTGAATTTCAAAGATAGACTCAGCAGTGTTTTTGTTGCGTTCGGCAGCACCAAAGCAATCGGAATAATCAGGATTGAGGGTATAGCCGAGGTTTTCGACAGCGTTGCACATCTCAAGGGCTTCGCTATATCTGCCCAAGGTGAGGTATACTTTAGCGAGCATACCCGCTGCAGCGCCTTTGGTGGCGCGACCTTTATCGGCATTGCTATATTGCTCGCGTGTAGGCAATAGGTTGAAAGCCTCTTTGAGGTCGGGGATAATCACCTCGTTGTATATCTTCATTTTGCTTTGGCGGAAAGGCGTTTTGTTAGTCAAACTCTCTTTAGGGTCGAGCTGAAGAGGCACATCGCCAAAGAGTTGCACCAAAAGGAAATAGTAGTGCGCGCGGAGGAATTTGGCTTCCCCGATACAGCGGTTTTTGATATCCTCAGGGATATTGGCAGAAGGCAAAGCTTTCAGAGCCGTGTTGCAATAGAGAATACCAGGGTTACAACCGCGCCATATTTCGAGCGCCAAGGGGTTATCGGCAGTTGCGTTGAAGTTGGAAAGAGTGATAGTTTCGAGTCCGTCGTTACCACCTCCAGCGCCTACGATGCTGTTACCTGCTACGATGTCGAGCGTCCAGAGGCGCATATTGTAGAGGTTAGAGCGTTGCAAGGGTTTATAAGCCGAATTGGTAAGGGCAATTGCCGATGCCGCATCGCTTATGTTTTCAGCACTTGAATCTTCGTAAGGGGTCTTGTCTAAAAACTTAGAACAAGCCGTGAAGAGCGGAAATGCTAATAGAGTGATGTATAATATCTTTTTCATAATTAACAATTCATAATTAACAATTAACAATTTGTAGTGATTCTTTTGTTACCTATTACCTGATGCCTGACCCCTAAAACTGCACGTTTAATCCAAAGCTAATTGTGCGGGTTATAGGGTAAGTACCGCCATCAACGCCACCAGTGCCTACTTCGGGATCCATACCGCTGTATTTGGTGAAAGTATAGAGGTTTTGGCAAGACAGATATATGCGCAGCATATCGGTGTGGAATTTTTGGGTAACCTCTTTAGGGAGTGTATACCCCAAAGTTACGTTTTTGATGCGCAAATACGAACCATCTTCTACAAAGCGGGTAGAGTGACGCGCATTTTGGTTAGGGTCGCCATAGATAGCACGTGGAATGCTATTGCTAGTGCCCTCGCCTGTCCAACGGTCTTTTACTTTGGCAATTTGGTTTTGTGGCACCGACATTCCCTCTTGCCATATACGGTTGGCATTGTAGATATCGTTACCTGCTACACCTTGTAAAAATATTTGCAAATCGATGTTTTTGTAGTTGAAATTGTTGTTCATAGAGAATGTCCATTCAGGGAACGGATTGCCGATATAAGTACGGTCTTCAGCATTGATGACCCCGTCGTTGTTGAGGTCGCGGAACTTCACATCACCAGGGGCGGTACCGTTTTCCACTTGGGTAGCATAGTTGTCCACCTCTGTTTGGTTTTGAAAAAGTCCGTTCATTACATAGCCATAGAAAGCGTTTACAGGGTGACCCTCGGAGAGGATTTGCAATTTGGTGAGGAACGCCTCAAAACCAGTGAACAAAGGCACCCCATCGTTCATCTTCACAATTTTGTTGCGGTTGAACGATATGTTTACATCAGTATTCCATTGGAAGTCCTTTTTATTTACATTCACTGATGATATAGTGAGCTCTACCCCTTTGTTTTCCACTTTACCGGCGTTGATACTCGGCACATTGATGTCCGAATAACCAGAGCTTACCGATACCGCCATAGGTACCAACATATCACTCGTGTTTTTGATATAGGTATCGAAAGTGAGGTTTAAGCGGTTTTTGAGTAGCGCGAGGTCAATACCCCCGTTGAATTGCTCTACGGTTTCCCATTTCACATTAGGGTTAGGCATCACGTGAGGATAGAGGGTAGAAACTAGATTATTGTTGAACACATATTGCCCCGTGCGCAATTTGGTGAAATAAGCATAGTTGTCAATACCGCCTTGGTTACCCGTCATACCGTAACCCACGCGGAATTTCACATCGTTTACATAGTCGTTTTTAGGGAAAAAAGACTCATTTGATGCGCGCCACGCCAAAGAGAAAGAAGGGAAAGTACCCCAGCGGTTTTCTTTGGAGAAACGCGAAGAACCATCGCGACGCACGGTAGCAGTGAGCAAGTACTTATCGGCATAGGTATAGTTGAGTCGCCCGATGAAGGAGAGGATAGCCCAATCGTTCATCGTACCTCCTACCGTAGGGTTTTCCAAGCCTTTGCTGAGTTGGTTTTGCTGGTCGCTCAAGAAGTTGCTCACACTCGCATTGATTTTGCTATACACGTTGTTTTGTGCACTGGTGCCCACCATCACATTGAGGAAGTGCTTTTGAGCAAAAGTATTGGTATAAGTGAGTGTGTTATCCCAGAGGAGGGTAGTGCTCTTGTTAGCATCTTGGTAGAGGTTAGAGAGCGGATTGGGTATAGGTTTCCAGTTGTATTTAGGGGAGAAACTGCGGTTGTCCCAATATTTAAAATCAAGACCTCCAGTAGTTTTGAATACCAAATGTTTCACAGGAGTAATCTCGGCAAAGATATTCCCCAAAATGTTATAGCCTTTGGTAGTGTTTTGTCCGTTGATAAGGGCAGTACCTATCACATTGCGGATATCGCTGTACTGATGAGCAGGCGAATCAGGACCTGAGTAGCTACCGTCTTCATTGTAAATAGGTTGTGTAGGCAAAGAAGCCATCGCCATACGGATGTTGTAGTCGCCAGATTTCTTTTCGTCGTGACTGAGAGTGAGGTTGTTGCCAAACTTAATCCACGGTTTTACGCGCGACTCACCGTTGAACTGCACTGTATAACGGCGGTAAGAAGTGTTGAGGATAATCCCATCTTGGTCAAACACACCTCCTGATACGTAGTAATTGCTCTTGTCGTTACCGCCTGAATAAGAAAGCGAATAGTTACGCATAAAAGCAGGACGGAAGAGCGCTTTAAGCCAGTTGGTGCCTTCCCCCCAGTCTTCAGGATTGGCAAAATCAGGACGTTGTGAAAGCGGACTCACCCCAGGGGTGCGATTGTAGTTGGCAATCATCTCGTTGTGATAAGAAGCAAACTCGCGGGCGTTGAGCATCACAGGCAAGTTGGTGGCTTGTTGGAGAGCAATATTGGTACTGAACGACAGTTTGCCGTCACCATTTTTTCCTTTTTTGGTAGTGATAAACACCACCCCATTAGCACCACGAGAACCGTAAATGGCAGTTGCCGAAGCATCTTTTAGCACGTCGATATTTTCTATATCATCTACGTTGAGGGCGTTGATACCGAGGTCGGTAGGTACCCCATCGATAACCAGTAGCGGTTCGCTGTTGTTAATCGTACTGATACCGCGAATGCGAAAAGACACATTGTCACCAGGTTTTCCCGCCGAGGTTACTTGCACCCCAGCAGCACGCCCTTGGAGCGCTTCCCCAGCGTTGGCAATAGGTTTCTCTTTGAGGGCTTTGTTAGACACCGAAGTAACAGCCCCCGTAAGGTCTTTCTTGCGGACAGTACCATAACCTACCACCACTACCTCGTCTAACTGCTCTTGTTCTTCTTTGAGTACGATAGTGAGTTGGTTTTGGTTGCCTACTGCTACATTTTGGGTGTGATACCCTATAAATGAAACCGATAGCGTGGCTTTAGCAGGTACATCTATCGTGAAATTCCCATCGAAATCGGTAGTAGTACCCTTAGTAGTGCCTTTCACCACCACCGATGCCCCCAGCACGGGCTGGTGTTTTTCATCGATTACCTTTCCGCTAATCTTTTTGTTTTGGGCAGAAAGGGCGGTAGAAAGCAAGCTAAAAAGTAGTAGCAAGGCGAGCTTGCCAATACTGTTTAATAAAGTTCTTTGTTTTCCTTTCATTTTAGTTAAAAGTTAAGAGGTAAGAGGTAAGAGTTTGTGCCTGACACCTGATACCTGATACCTAATTCTGCCGCAAAGATAAAACGTTAAAGATATACTAAAAACATCAGATAGTGAAAATATAGATAACTAAAAATGTAGCAGTTTGATAAACAACAGAATAAAAAGAAAACAAGAGCGAAAAATATAGAAAGAATGTAAGGAAATTACGAGTGATGAATTACGAATTAGTTACTTTACTTTAAAAAAAATCCCTTGCAGTTTGCACTGCAAGGGATTTTTTTACTTGTTATCTGTTACTTGTGTTAATATTCGTATGTTATAGTTTCTTCTAACTTACTGTCAGAATTGTATTTTTTTATTTCGCGTATATTGCCTTGTGCATTGTATTGGTATTCTCGGCGATATTCCGTAATAGAATCGGCTTTGCCTTCTTCTTTTGAAATGTGTCTCATTAAGGTAAGACAATTTTTAGAAATAAACTCTTCGGGGTAGAGCAAGTCGCCTAAATGACCATAAGCTTGATTGGGTTTATCGTTGTATTGATACTCCCAAATATCGGCAGTTTGAGTGAATTTTTCTTCACTTTTCAACTTATTCCAACGGCTGTCGAAAGTAATTGTTTCAGTATGTCCACCTACAATAGCAGCTGAAACAGTAGTGCCACTATAAGTGTAGTTTGTTTCTCTAACACTTGGTTTAGGGTTTGTGTATTGTAGCGAAGAGTAAATATACTTTGTGAGCTTACCTTCAGAGTCGTAAGAATAGTTATGAGTATACGTTCTAACGCCCCCCTCTACAATTTTAATCTTTTCTACCAATCTTTTATTTTCAAAGCGGTAAGTTTCTTTCTCATCGAGTACAGTGCGCCCTTCGCGAGAGGTGGTAATTTCGGTGGGGTAACCATTAGTATCGTACTTGTAATCAATGATGTAAGTAGTAATATTTCCGTTTTTTAAATCAGTTACTTTCTGAACAGATTTAGTAACCTTACCATTGACAACAGTAAATTCAGCAACCGATTTCATTTGTCTTAAATGCTGGGTAGTAGTTAAAATGTGAGGATATACTCCCACAGTGGGTTTAGGAGCTTCCTTGGGTTCTAAAGTAACAGGAGGCTTCTTGTCGTCAGGAGCATCATTATCGTTTTTACTACACGCAGTCAAGCAAGCAGTAACTAATAGGGAAAGAATTATTCTTTTCATTTTTGTTGAAATTAAAAGTTTGGGACAAAGATACGAAATAAATTTTGAATTTAGAACTCATTACAGGGGTAAATTTGCAGGGGTAAAAAAACATTTGTATTTTTGTAGCCGAAATGAAAAAGCTACACCTCATACAACCTATTATAGAACAGCTAACTACCCACGGGAGTAAGCCTATAAAAGTGATGGCTAATGATCAGAATATATGGTATTGCAAGTATAAGGATAACAATATACTTTTCAATGAATTGTTAGCTTACCATTTTGCTAAAATATGGAATATAAACATTCCTGAATGTGCCCTTATTAGCATTGATTATGACAAATATGTAGCCCCTTTTGAAGATAAGAGATTTCTACAAAAAAACTTTTTTGATAAAGAATGTTTTGGCTCTCAAGCGTTAGAAGAAGCTTTTGAGGTAAATAACGCTATTATTAACAAACAAATTACACAAAAAATCATCAATAAAGAAGATTTTCTAAAAATAGCCCTTTTTGATATATGGCTCGCTAATGACGACAGAAATGCTAATAATTACAATTTGTTATTAGCCCCTACTGATAAAGGTTTTATGTTGCTTTACGTAATAGACCACGCCGATATATTCAACACTTCAGCAGCTTATCGCTCCAAAATTTATGAACTTACTGAAGAAGACACCGTTTTAAACTCTAATTTAGCAACTGTTTTATTCAGGAAAAATAGTGGTTTTGTGTTGAAAGTAAATGATGTAATCACTGATTTTTATAATAATGTAAAGCTATGTGAAGCACAATTACCTACTATTTTAGCTAAAGTTCCTGACAATTGGAAAATAGATATTCCAATGTATGAAAAAGCCATACGAAATATCTTTGAAAAACAATGGCTTGATTCTTGCGAAAAAACTTTTAGAACATATACACAAATTTTTTAATCCCCTATAATAATGGAAACATTACTTTGTACTATCAACCTATCGCCTAATACTATCTCTGATGACAGATTTAGTATAGGGCTTATTATGGCTAAAGGAGAGACTTTGTTTTTCAATTATTCAGAGGAAAAACTACAGAAACTAAAATCATTGTTTTCTCCAAACGCTTTTTTGGTGATTCATCAGTATTTAAAATCGTTGTACAATCAATTTAATACAGAAGAGGATACTTTGTTTTCTAAAAAGGAACTATTACACCAATGGGTAAATGAAGCATATTTATCGTATTTAGAAAAATACAACAATAATTTGGTACGTTTTTCTAAAACTACCAAAATAGATATAGAATTAGACGAAGCAATCTTTAAAAGATTTTTTGAAAGATATGTTTCCCCTTATCCTACCAAAATTGAAAAGAAGAAAGTAGTAAATATCACCCAAAAAGAACGGGCTAAACAGTTCTTTGAAAAAGCACAAGGAAGAGTGAATATTGAAAAAGAAATTCACCCTACAGAAATAGAACACTTATTAGTAAAAACCAAAGTGAGTTTTATAGGTAAAAATAATATACCAGTAGCAGGAAATATGCTCAATTTGCAAAATGGTATACAGGGTATTGAAAATACTATTAGTCGCTTTATTTCGCTTGCTCAAGCCTTAGATTACAACATAAATGCAAAAGGTAAATATTATCTTATAGGTGAAGAACCCGACAAATCACTCAAAGAAAATCACTTGCTTTGGAAAGAGTTGCGAGCACTAAAAACAATGAAATATATAGAACTTGATGAAGTAGCACAAGTAGAAAATTATTTTGAGCAACACGAGGTAAGACCTTATTTTGTTTAATAATAACATATTCATAAAAAGGTGCAATCTCACCACTGTGAGATTGCACCTTTTTTACAATCAACAAACTTTATATGGTATTTTAAGCTGTCATTTGTAACAAGTTACTAATTTCCTCGGCGTGGGTGCGGCAATAGTACATCACAAAAGCGATGTAAGGCACAAATAATAGTATGCTCCACAACAAACCTTGAGCAAAACCTTTGTAATCAGCGATGCGATAAAGGGTGTAACCTGCCCATAGCAAGTTGAGTGTCATCGTGATATGTGACAGTTGGGCAAAGATATTGGCGCCACTCCACGTGAATGTGAAGAGTCCCATAGTGCCGAAATAGTACATCGGCAGGAAGGCAAGGGGCAGCCAAAAGCTCTTTTTGGTGAGCCAAAAGGCGATAAAGCCAGCTAAATACACTAAGCTGCTGGGTGAGCAAGCGTTGTAAGCAAGCCATTGCACGAAGTTCACTTTCAAAGTGAAGAAGAAATAACCACTCCCTGAAAGTGTGAGCAATAATAGAAGGATTGCTAAAACAATCCCTGCGGTTTTTTCAGTTTTTGTAAGAAGCATAATGTTAAAAATTAGCAAATTAGTTAATTAATGGGGATATAGATTTCTGTTTTTAGTTTTTCTTCAGGGGTGCGGCGAGCGTCGTTGAGGTATTTCTCGAACATAGGCTCATCGCGCAGTTCGTATTCACTTTCTACTACCCAACGCATTGCAGCATCGCAAACGGCAGAAAGCTGACTGTAACTACCTTGATAGAAAAAGACGGCATACTTGCCTCCAGCTAAGGTTTTGCAACTCACATTTCCTTCGGGGAGTGCAGGTTTGTGAATAGCCAAACCTATATCCGAGCGTTGTAGAGAGGCTTCGGTAATTTTAGGGTCGTCGTACGATACACATATCGACTCGATACCTTTGGTAAATAGCTTTTGCGATTTTACAACCGCCCATAATTGTTCGTAGGCTTTGCCGTAGTCTAAAGACCCATATCCGCCGGTAAGGGCTACATAGATGAGGTTTTTAGGCTCGAGTTCCATTATTTTAGGAGCTTTGAGAGCCAAATCGGGATTGATGATTTCTTTTTTCATAATGTAGATATCTTTATTAGTTCTATACTCGGTAGGGGTAATACCATATTGGTTTTTAAAGGCTTTGGAGAGCGATGCAGGGGTTTCATAGCCTATATTGAAGGCTATTTGCTCTATAGGGAGGGTAGAGTAGCGCAGCAGTTGGGCAGCGGTTTCTATGCGCAAACGCGCGATAAAAGCAATAGGCGATTCACCTTTCAGCACTTTGAAAATCCTACAAAAGTGAAAATGCGACAAGTGGGCTATATCGGCTAATGTTTTCAGTTCGATAGGCTCATTGAGGTGACGGTTGATGTATTCAGCCACTTTGTTGATGCGCTGTGTGTAATCGTTATGAGTAATGGATTTCATAGGGTGTAATTTGAATTTCTGGGGCAAAGATACAGCAGTTTTCTCAAGGGGACTTTTCCTATATTGCTTTATTGTTTGTTGTTTGTTATTACAATATAAGTTGGACAAGGTCAGACAACTCAGACAACTCGGATAACTCAGATAACTCGGATAACTCAGACAACTCGGATAACTCGGATAACTCAGACAACTCCGACAAGGCTGTCAAAAGTATCCTGTAACCCCTGACCCCTGAACCCTGACCCCTGAACCCTAACACCTAATGCCTAATGTAGTGCCAAAAAAGAAAGTATCTAAAAAGTGTATTCATTCACTTTTTAGATACTTTTATTTTATAGACTTTATCAAAGGTGTGAGCCGCACGGGCAATTAAGGACTTTGACAAAGTGTAGTGACTGACACCTGACACCTAAGGTCTGACACCTAAATCTCCCCTTTCTTCATTTTTTCAAAATTGGTTTGAATCTCTGATTTTTCATCGTCGCCACCAAATTCGGCTTTAGGGAGGTTTTTAACGGCTTTCTCTTGTATTTCTAAGGCTTTTTGCTTTTCACCACGTGCGTACAAGAGGTGGGCAAAAGTGTCTAAATAATAAGAATTTTCGGGTTCTAATTGTACTGCAGAACTTGACCATTGGAAAGCTTCATTCAATTTATCGGGGTTTTGCTTGTGCTCTTCAAACACTTTCCAAGCAATGTTATTGGCGCGATTTGCAAAACGCATTTTGTAGTATTTCCAACTGTTCTCATCATCGCCTTCGGAGAAAGTCTTGTCTAATGCAACGATGAGATTGCTATCCTTTTGCAATAGATTTTTGTAGTATTCACTGAAGTAAGCTGCAGCCTCATCTACATTGTTATCATAGAGAAAATCAATATAATTATCGGCGGAGAAGAGTTTCTTTTTCAAACCTTCTTTATAAGCAGTTTTTACGGGCTCAAAGAGTTTTTTGTCGTTGAAAACGATACGGTCGAGTTGGTTAGAGAGCTCTCCGTAATTTACTTCTATGATTCCTTTTTCTAAACGTTCGTTATAGCCCATATAGTTATCGTCATTACCTTCAATTTTTTTGTTGTAGGCTTTGATTTCATCGGCGAATTTCACCAAATAAGCGATAGCATCTATATCGGCGGTAGTTGTGGGTTTTTCGGCGTTGAAAATGCGGTAGTAATAGTTAGCTTCGGCATTGTTGAGAGAGAGCAAGAAAGCGTATTCAGGGTCGAGTTTGCTGTCCTTTTTATGAGCGTTTACCACGCGTTCCCATTGGGCGATAGCCTGCTCTGGGGTGAGTTGCATTTGGTAAATGCCTTTGGGATTCTTAAGATTAGAGAAATAATCTTCGGCTTCTTGCGCAATATAGTCGAAAGCTTCTTCCTCATTGCTGTCACCTGTTTTTTGCTCTGGACGATTCTTTGCTAATAAATACACACGCTGACTATCCTTTTTGAGGAAAGTGGTGAAAATGTTTTGCAGTTCTTTTACGGGTAGTTTAGGGTTACTCAAGGCTTTATCGAGTGCGCGTGCCATTGCAATAGTGCTGAAACGGGCTACATTTTCGTTAGAAGTAAAGAGCTCATCGCTGGCAACCTCACTGATAGTAGCGGGTTGTGAATAGAGCAGGTTGCCTGCAACGTCTAACAGAACTACTTGGTTACCTGTAGGAACCCCCTTGGCTTTGAGGGTTTTGAGGTCTTTGGCAGTAGCCAAATAGAATTCGTAAGGATAGATAGGAGATTCATTATCCTCTTCGTAGTTATAACCACTCCCTTCTTCTTTATATTTCGCAAAGAAGTCGTTGAATTCTTCTTTAGCTTTTGGGTTATCGGGTTGTTGGAACACCACTACTAAACGACTTTGTTTATCGGCTGAAGCGAGGGCAGCATTGAGGTTTTTAGGCACCGAAACTACGGCTTTGGCTTTTTCTTTGGCGTTTTTATTGGGGTCGTATTCAGGGATATCGCGTTCTTTTCCAAAGTCGATGAAGTGAGCCCAATGGCTTACGTTCTCTTTAGAAGCGACAGGCACTTGGTTAGGATTGGGCTTGTCGTTTGGTTTGCTAAAGACGATGGCATTGCTGCTATTGCCTTCCGAAACTGAAATAGTTTGTTTGTCGGGATTGTAAATCCCGTTGAGGTTGATGGAATTACCACCGCCTAAAACAGCGATTTCCACAGCATTAGTATCTTTGCCAATAGGGAATTTTTGGATATTTACTTCCTTGTTTTTGCTGTAGGCAGCTTGGTGAGCATCAACTAAGTAGAGATTGGCAGTGCGGGGCACTTCAAAACTTTCGAGCACATAATAAGTTTCGCCATTGCTATCCTTTTTTTCTTCAATATTCTCTAAAGAATCGATTTTGTTATAAACGCATACGTACTCCACTTCTCCTTTAGCATTTTCATACCCTATGTAGAGATAACGCGGATCGGCGCCAGTGCGAGGCGGTGTTTTGAGGGTGATTTGCAATTGCTGACTGTCGCTTTGTTTTTTCTCAACAACAAAAGAAGAGGTTTGAGGTTGGAAAAGTATTTTTTTATCTTTGATGGTATACTCGCCCGAGGTAGCAATCAGTTCGTAAGTGCCGTTGGGGAGGAATCTCAATTCTAAAGCATTGCCAAGAGAGTTGGCTTTATAATTTCCTGAAGGAATGGGGGTTTGCGCAGCCAAAGAGAGCGGCAAGAGCGCTAATAAGGGGAGTACTTTCATTTTTAGATATTAGTTAATAAGTTAAGAGTTAAAAGATAAAAGAGTCTATCAAAAAGTGAGCCAGAGCATTTCGTATATTCTAAAAAAGGAAGGATTAATCTATAATTCCTTTTCTTTTGGCTTCAGCGGTAACGATCTCTATATCGGGGAGTAACTCGCGATGGGCTGTGGTGAGTTTTTGAAAGAACTCATAGAGATCATATCTATAGAGAAATAGTCTCTCAGCATCAGGAATTTTTACAGCTTCTTCATAGAATTTGATAAAGTAAGCCATAGCCTTTAGGTCGGTAGCATCAGGGATGTATTCGGTGTGAAAGATAATTTGCAGGAAATTCTGGTTGTAGAATGTAGTGTAGTTGCGTATGAGCAAACGGGTATATTCCTCATTTATTTTTCTATCGCGATAATGAGTATCCACTAAGCGTTTCCACTGCCAGCGCAGTTGTTTAGGGGTTAGCTTTAAGGTGTAATTTTCTACCTTTTGTAGTTGTAAATCATAGTTGTTGGTCACCATTTTGTGAAAAGCGTTTTCTACATCTTCTATAGGAGCTTGGGGGTTGGTAAGTACTTTGTCGATAAGGCGAGCAGTGGCAGTAGTGTGCACCTCAGCTTCAGTATCGTCATAGAACAATTTTTTGCGATGCATTTCGGGTATAGTAGCTTCTTTATAATACATTACGTCACCATCATAATCACATACAGCATACACGTTTTTATCAGTAGGAATGCCATTTTTTTTGAGCCATTGAGCGTCGTCAATTTCATCTACTAAGTAAAAAAAGTAGTAGTAAATAGGTTTTTTGCCTTCTAAATCTTGGTCGTTAGGGTGTGATTCTATATAGTCGTTCCAATAATCGTCGTAATGTTTAGACCTTTTCTTGTCGTTAGGTTGAGAGAGCACGACTAATAGTTTTTCTTGGTCTCGAACGATGTCGCTTATCACTCTTATCCGCATAGGAGGGGGAGGAGGTGGCGCAATAGGTATAGAATCGGTTTGACCAAAGGCAAAAAGGGGTAATAGTGTTAGAAAGAGGTGTTTCATTATAGGATTAATTTATAGTCAATATAAAAATAGATTGCGAATAATTAGGCTTGTTTTTAGGAGGCAGAAAAGTTTTATTTATGTGGGCGTTTGCAAAACGCCCCTACAATGTGACTAAAAGTGATTGATTATCAGGTTTATAGACTTTATCAAAGTTTTGGGACTTTGACAAAGTTTATGATGCAAAAGCGATTTTTAGACTTTTTGGACAGTGTCTGCACAACATACTCTAAAAGCAACTGATTATCAAAATGTAGCGACGCATCAACCTGTTACTTTTTACCTTTTAATACTTTCTCTATATCAGGGTCGGAAGGCTGGGGCGCATTGAGACTTACGATTCTTCCTTTCTCATCTATAATGAGAAAAGTAGGGATTTGTGTGATGTCACATTCTTTAATAAATTGAGATTCAGAGGCTTTATCGGCAATGAGTTGCACCCCTTTGTATTCTCTTTTCTTTACCATTTCTCGCCACTCTTGCTTATCGTTCTCTATAGCGATACTTACAAACTCAATGTTTTCTCCTTTGAGTTTTTCCTGTAAAACCCTAAGGTCAGCAAGTTTTGTTTTACAGGGGAGGCACCAAGTAGTCCATATACTCACATACAAGCGTTTCCCTTTGAGATCTGTAAGAGAAGTTGTCCCTCCTTGAGCATTTTCATAGTTGGTGAATAGCGGAGCCGGTTTTCCAGGAGCTAATTTCAGCGTTTTGTGATAAGCTTCTTTAGCATCTTGTATTACTTTCTTATCTTTTACATTGTGGAGTATAAAGTTCAGTATTTTCTTATTTTCAGTATTGCCAGGTTTTATCAAGAGTACCAAGTTTTCCGCAAAATAAGCCCGAATATTATCCGATTTGAGAGTGCTTATTAGCTTTATGAAATTATCTATTCGCTCGGGATTGTTGGGGTTTTCACCTATTTGTTCAAAGTATTTGATTTTCACCAAAGTTCTATAGACTTCATTGCGCTCAAATTCTTGTGCATTATCAAAGTCTATCGCATCTCTTTCGGCATAGAAATCTTTGGGGAGTTCCACTTCCTTACGGATGAAGAATTTATATATATCAGGATATTTTATCAAAGCATATACATAGTTGTAGTCAATCCAATTTTGTTGGTTTTTGAGGAATTCATTGTCGAAATTATAGCTTTCTAATTTTGTTTTCAATTCGCCTAATAGCGCCCTAATGTTTTTTTTAAACTCCTGAGGTTCTTGTAGGAAGAGGGTGTTATACGCATCGGATATTTTTTCTTTAAAGAAGTGATCCCTTTCTATGAGATACTGAGTTTGCTCGGCTTGCGCTCCTGATACAGTTACCTTAAAAGGTTGCATACTCATAAAAATCTCTATATTGGTTTTGTTATCTATATACAAAGAAAGCGATATAGGATCCTCAAGATAGTAGGTATGATCATTGTTTATAACGGGTATGGTATCTCGGAAAGAGCCATCATTGCCAACAGCAATCTCCTTAAAGAGTTTATCGTTATGAATAAGTCGCATCTTTTGATTAGGCATAGAGAAGTCTAATTTTCCAGAGATTACCCCATAATCCTTTCCTTTTTGGAGAGATTGGGCGCCACAAGGAGCTAATAAAACAAGCGTTGTTAGGGTTGTAATGATTTTTTTCATATTGTTTATTTGTATTTTATTAGTGTTTATCAAAAACGGCTTGCATCTCACATAGGTGCGTTTTGTGTTGCTCGTGTTGTTTGTCAATTAGGTTATTGTACTGCTTAGAATTCAACAAGGTATTTGATACATTACCACAAATCTAACTAACTTTCAATGTTTCTATATATTAAAGCTGCTTAAGCAAAAACAAATAATAAACCTTTAACAAGAACTACAATAGTCGTCCCTCGTCATTCGTAATTCGTAATTCGTCCCTCGTAATTCGTTCCTCGTCATTATCATTTCGCCCATTTTCTTTTGTAGTCAAAGCCGGCGTTGAGCAATATTTTTTCCTTGTGCAGGTCTTCTAAATAGGCTAAATCATTGTTGTAAAGGGGTTTGCTAAGGCATTCTACAGCTATGGGCTTACCTTCTTTGGGTTCTAACAAAATATCGATAGTATAACCCCCAAACTCGTAGTCCATTGTGATGCGCTGGTCGGGGTATTTTTCTTTAAGCTGACGGTAGGTTTGTTCTTTAAAAGTACTTTTGCTTTGCTGGGCTACGTCGTTGTGTTTGTGTCCGTAGAGGTCGAGTTCCGATAGGATTTCACGGCGGAGGGCATCATTGCCGTCGCTTACGGCACGGGCGTAGGCGAGGTAGGCGTAGAGCACAGCGCGGCGGTTGTTAGCGCCTTCTTGCGCTAAAGCCTCTTTATAGGTAGCTAACAATTCTTCGGGAATAGAGTTGCATACATATATTTGTTCCTTGGCGCGGGTGATAATCACGTTCAGCAGTTTGTAGCCTTTGGAGAAGTTTAGGGGACCAAAACTCTGTACGAACTTGCCGCCTTTCTTCTTGCCATAAGTTACCGATAAGATGATGATATCGCGCTCGTCACCTTGTATGTTCTCCAAGTTCTTGATAAAGAGTCCTGCTTGCTCTAAGGCGTTGATTTTCTCGCGGAAAGCCGTTTGCGTAGGGTCGTTTTGCTTTTGGAGTATCTGTTTGCGTATGTAGTTGCGTTGGGTGATATTGAAGGTCGCAATCCCCACCGATGGGTAACTACCGTCAGGACGAGGCTCTATTTGTGAGAGGATACGCAATACTTCGGCGGCTTCCTCACGGTTGATATGCTCATCAAAAGTGCCATTTACCTGAGTGAAATGGATAGGGGTACGGCTTTCGGTGCTGGGTAGCGGACGCAATCGAGCGTTGTAGAAAGCGTGGTTAGAAAAATCAATCAGATAAGGGTGTTTAGAACGATAGTGAAAATCTAAATGGTTCTTACTGAATTGGTATTCCAAAGCGTAATCCAAGAGCGACTCTATGTTCAGCATCGCATTTTTGTAGGTGAGTACTTCATCTTCTTCCTCGTTATCGTCGTCATCTTCGGCAGTACCGTCGAATACTTTGCTAAAGTAGTTAGACGGTGGCATTTGGTGTTCATCACCTGCGATGATAATCGTCTTGCCTTTGAGCATAGCCGGCAGGTTGTCTTCGAGTTTCAGCTGACTTGCCTCGTCAAACACTACATTGTCGAAATAGAAATTTTTGCCCTCAAACAGATTGCAACAAGCATCGGGGGTGGTGAGGATAATAGGGAAGAAACTCGTAAAGAGGTCGGTGTCTCTCATCGCTATTTGTCTCAAGGTGAGTCGGTTGTGCTTTTCACTTTTGCGTTTGTTGTAGAGGTTAGCCACAGTGAGTTCCTTGTTTGCTTCTTCAAAAGTTTTTACTGCTTTGCGTTGCTGGGCATTCCAGTAGCCCTCGATAAAATCTTTTTGGGAAGAGGCAAAGTAGTGTACTTTCTTTTTAAAATCGGCGTAATCGCGCTCGTTGAAGTTCAGCGTATCATTGGCATTTTGTTGCAAGAGCAAGGTGTAATAAGCGTGGAGGAAAGAGGCTTCCCAATGCGTTACTTTGGTAAGTGATAAAACGATGCGCTCTTGGAAATCGTTGAGCGATTGGAAGAATGCAAACCACTCGTACTGAACTACCAAAGGCTGTGCGGGGTCGGCTTGATAGCTGTTGTAGGTCGCTAAACTGCGGGTGATAAAGGCTTCAAACTCGGCAAAGGTATTGCCAAAATTGAGGGTGTCGAGCCAATTATCAGCTTCTATGCGGTTTTTAAGCGATTTTACTTCAATTATGAGCTTGTCTAAGTCGGCGTTTATAAACGAGCGATCGTAGTAATTCAGCAGGTCTAAGGCAGCGAAATCAGCATTGGCTTTGCTGTCGAAATCAGTTTGTGCTTGGGCAATGGCAGGAGTGTACTCGGCAATAACAGTTTTGTTGAGCAATAAGTTATCCGAAATAGCAATCGATGAAAAATTGCGGTGCAAACTGAGCGCTTTAATCGCTGTACAGAGTTCTTGCAAGCGTTTTTGGGTTTTTAGCACCTGCTTTTTCTCAGCAGAAAAGAGCGCCGAGAGCTTGTAGAAAAATCCTTTGGTCACCTCTGGCTGATACACAGCTGAAGTAGGGGGGAGGGTAGCGGTAATCAGCTCATACTCATTGCGATATTGCGCTAAGGTATCCAGTTGCTGTGTAAATTCTTCTTTGCGCTTGTGCAAGTAATAGGCTTTATAAACGGCTACCTGCTGCTGTATAACCTCCCATTGTTGGGCGTATTGCTTGAAGGCTTCGGCTACTTGTTGCTGGGTGTTAAACAGATTGGTAGCGGTGAGTTTTTTAGGGTTGAACAGATGATTTTGAGCGTAAGGAACATATCGCTGATAGAGCGGCTCACCTTGTTGCCAAAGGGGTGCGAGAGAGGCAAACTCTTCACTGGTAAATTGAAAAGAGAAAGCCGAGAGGTCAAGGTCTTCTCTATCTGTTTCGTAGCGCATTAACTCTGCCATTACATCTGTCCACGACAGTTGGTTGAGGAGGGGTTGGTTGAGTTTGTGGTGAATAGCATTGATATCCGTTGTAATTTTGCGCATTGCTTGCACTTGTTCGGCAAGGAGATTTTCGGGGAAGGCGGGTGTTTCTTTTTTAAACTCGGCATTATCTATATGGTTACGCACGGCATCTACAATCAGCTTGCGGTCGGCAATGGCATCTTTTATCATTGTGCAATACCTACCCAAACCTTTGTTTTGGAGGGCGTTGTATAGCACTTCGAGGGCAGTTTGCTTTTCGCAGACTACTAATGTTTTCTGTTTGTTTTCCAAAGCATTGATGAGAATTGCCGTGAGCGTTTGGCTCTTGCCTGTCCCTGGAGGACCTTGAATAAGTATTTTCTGCTGACTTTTCAGCGATTCCAAAATCGATTGTTGAGAGGGGTCAGTTTCAATAGCGCTCAGCGATTGGAATTGTTCATTGGCTGTTGCCTGCAAAGGAACAAAATCCTTTTTCAGCGATTCGTAATCGTTGATGATATTCTGCTTTTGCACTTCAAAGAGGGAGAGGATACCGCATTTTTCTATAAAAGCATCGCCTTTGTTAGGCAAAAGTTCTTCGTACTCCGCTTTGGTTTTTAGGGGGAGAATCTCGGTATAGTTGTTCAGCAAGAAATCTAAGTTTTGGGTAACTTTCAGTTGGTTAAGGATATCTGAGCAAAGAGAGTGCAGTTCAGGTTTATCAATTTTGCCGTCTTCCAGCATCTCGTCGGGGATAGGTTTAAGGCTTACGCCCGAATCGTTTTGCAGGTGGTTGGTGAGCACCTCGTTCAGGTAGATAGGGTCGTCCTCATTGCGGCTTATCACCCACGTATTCATTTGGGTAGCTGGCTTTATCTTCACCGACCAAATTAGGATAGGCGCAGCTGTGAGTTGTCCGTCGCCCATATCGCGGCGCAACAGTATAGGGAATCCAAAACCGAGCGTGTTTACCCCTTTTTCGGAAGTGATAACCTCGCTTTGGAACATTAAGTTTTCGATGCTATCTACGAGTTTTTCGAGGGCAGGATTGCGTTCAAAGCTGTTGTTACGGCTCTCGGAAGAGGCGCTACGGCGGTCGATATCAGTACTTTCGGTATCGTGAATAGAAAACGAAAAGTTGAGGTTGCGCAGGGTAAGGAGGTCGAGGATAAAGCGTTCGGGCAAGCTCTTGAAGATAGCCGAAAGTCGTGCAATATCAAATTTATAGCGCGAAGCAGCAGGAATAGCGTTGAGGTGCACGCCGCGGCGGTTGCCTACTTTGAGTTTGTTTTGTAGAGCGGTGAAGATTTCTTTCATAATTGTGAATAACGAGTTATGAATAACGGGGCAAAGGTAGTTTATAATTAGCAGATTAGCAAATTAGTAGATTAGTAAATGAGAAAAAACAGGAATCTCATAGTTAAATTTTATACTATTATATGAAAAAAATCATCATTCTCTCTTTGTTATTCGTAATTATTTTATACTTTTGCCGCCCGATAATCACTGAAATAGTAATTTTAACCACTCAATAATGAAAAAACTTAGTAGTATTTTTTTTGTAAAATACTTGTTGATAGGAATTTATAGCCTATCTTTCGTTAATTTGAACGCACAAACGTGCGATGAAAACGTACTAAAAGGGTTGGAAAACACCCATATTTATTACTATAAAGAGGTAACCAAAAGCAGTAATGCTTCTTTCTTCATTAAAAATCCTCTGAAAGGTACTACCTATTCATTTATAGATAAGTCAACAGGTGTGGCTTATAGCAAGCTCTATACAGGAGTGCCTGAGGAACTCACTATCGAAATTCCAGTAGGGAAGGTAGATGATAATCGTAAATTTTATCTAAAAGCTGAAAATGGAGCTTGTACATTCTCTAAGCCTAATCATTTTAATTTTGAAAAATCTATCCTTCCTGATAAAGGAACTACCCCTAAACTATCTTTGAGTGTAGAGGAAGAATGGTGTACCAATGCTGGTGCGATACATATTAATATAGTCAATGGTAGTACAGGTGATTATAAGTTTTTTGCAAAGAAAGGCAATGGCGCTTTTGTAGAACTGAGTCAGCCTGATTATACCAGTCTTTCAGCTGGGTACTATACCATAAAAGCAGTACATAAAACTACTAATAAGGAGCTACAATCCGTTTCTGTAAATATAAGAAATGAAGTAAAACCTGTAAAGTTTTCTCTTAAAGCTATACCTGATGCTTGTTCAGGTAGGCAGGTTATTTATGTAGATACTACCAAGGATGAAAATGGGAGAAATGTGACCAATACGGCTCCTTTATTCTTTACTTTGTATGATAAGAATAATGCAATTGTACGTTCTGCACAGCTATCGCCTATCTTCAGTAATCTCTCTCCAGATGAGTATAGTGTAAGGGTGAATGACAATTGTGGTACAGGTACAGGAGGGAATGCACTTACTCGTCCGATAAATCTCTCGGCTACCCTTTCTGCGCTTAATATAGAAAAAATCCTATATTTTACAGCAAAAGCAGGGTGTCCCTATATGAAAGAGATAAATATAAGTTTTGCCGCTAAAAATATAGAAAATATTATAAAGGCAAATACGTTTACTTATCCTATAGAGTTTGATTTGCAAATAGAATCTCCTACAGGTAGAATATATCCTATTCATATAAGAGCCAATAACAAACAAGAGTTTACAGAGTACTTTTGGGGAGAACGAGATGAATTGAAACTTATCTCACAAAAAGTAATACAGAATAAAATTCCTGCTGAATCAGGTAAGTGGAAAGTAAAGGGGACGTATACCCTTTGTGGAAAAATACACAACTTGAATGAAAAAGTGTCAGATACAGTATATTTACCTATTGATCAGGTATATATAATGGATTCTAACCTGCCTAATGCCACAGGATGTAGAACTAAAAGGATGGTACTATCAGCTAATGATAACGCTCTTCTACGCAATTACTATGTGATATTGGAAGAAGCACCTGCAGGCTTTGATTATGCAGCGGCAGGATTTTATAAGGTAAATTCTACTAATCCTTTATTGCAAGGCAAATGGGTGAAATTTTTTCCTGATACAAGTTCTCAAACATTACTCAATCCTGAATTTATTACAGAAGGTTTTAATTATAAGTTTAAGATTGTAGATGAGTGTAGTGGAAAAACAAGAGATTTATCGAGATCTGGATACAAATCAACCGCTAATTTGGAGGTTGATTACAAAGTATATGCTAGTTGTACTGATAATAATGGTAATCCTGATCCTACGGCTCTATGGAAGAATGTTATATTCCAAAAAAGAAGTTATACAAGTTCTCTTTCTAAGGTAGAGATTCTTTCTTATACTAAGAATAGTGCTTATCCAGATTACAAATCCTTGGTGCCTGTAACTTTACCTTTTACTCTTACAGATGCTTATAAAACAGGACAGGAGAGATGGGAGATTAAGCTTCCTCCAGGAGATTATAAAGTACGCTATACAGATGCTTGTAATCTTACAGATGAGGGGAAAATAGAAGTCAGAGGTACTGACAATACAGAACTAAAATGGGAAGAGCAAAATTGTCAAACTACAGTTTCTATTATAAGAAAAACTACAGCTTATGCTCCTTCAGGGATTGTATATATCATAGAAATATATAATCCTAAGGAACAAGTGTGGGAACCACTAAAAACAGCAGGGCAAACTAAGACAATTCTTACTCTAGATAATACTAATAACCATAGAGTTACTTTCTTTCAGGGAGGTAAATTTAGAGTGATACGCGCAATCTCTCGAGATCAAGGCGCTACAATTGATTGTCCTAAAGTGATAGACGAACGAGAGATAAGCAAAGGAGAAATGAGAGTTCCTACCATAACTCGTTTGGATTGTTCAGCGGTTGGAGGTACTCAGAAATATCACATTGTAATCACTCCACAAGGAGGTACACCTCCTTATTCCTACGTTTTAAAATCAAAAGAGGAGGATCAAATAGTAGGAGGGGTTACCAACAAAGTAACGACAGTAATTGATAAAGTTAATGGAAATAATAATTTCTTTATCAATATAGATGAGACAAATGCATCAGCACGGTACAAATTTATTGTGAAGGATGCTTGTAATGTTGAGAAGAGTATTGATGAGACCCTTTCTAATATTCAGCCCTTTAATATAGAGAAAAATCAGCAGTTTTACTGTTTGAATGCTAAAGGAATAGTCTCTCTACCTAAAATAGAAGGACTTACTTATGCATGGTATAGAAAAGATAATCCAGCCACTATATTAAGTACTGATCATCAACTGGTGATAGAGCACCTTACACAAGATGATTTAGATAAAGAATTTGCTGTAAAACTCACTCTTACCAATGTGACCGATCCTTTGGTGAAGAACTGTATAGAGAACAATTTGAATGGAATGGATAGTATTCGCTTTAATGCTGTGCCTACACTCTCACAAAGCTATCAAGCACCTACTCCTCATGATATGGAGGCTTGTATAGTGCCTAACTCTAACATAACAGAATATAATGTGAGTCAGCTATTTAGCAATGTTCCTACTACTCCTCCTGTAGGTGTTTATACTGAGATAGTAGACAAAGCAGGGTTGATTTCAGTAAGTAGAGAAGGAAAAATAAATCTTGATGCGACTCATATAGGAAAACATACCTTTGTTTATAGGATAAAAACAGATTGTGGCGTACTGAAAGAAGCAGAGGCAACTCTGGATGTCCGTGCCTATTCAACTTTTGGTAATTTTCAGATCGAAGTATGTGCTCCTTCCTTTACTTTTGAGGAATTACAGAAGTTAGGGCAAAAGGCATATCCGGATTGGTTTATATTAGCCAAACCTGAGCAATATCTTTTTGAATGGTATGCTACAGAAAATGATGCAAGAAATAGAACAAATAAGCTTACAGCAACTTCTGTAACACTTAGTGAAGGAGAAACAAAACAATATTACCTAAGAATAAGAATCAATAATGAGAAGAGTTGTTTCACTCCTATTCCTTCTTTGTATAAGCTAACACGTATACCAACAGGAGCAAAGCCTGATAAAGCTGTTGCTTTGTGTAAAGGCGCTATTGTAGGAGAACTCAAGCAAAACATAGATAAAAATAATCAAGAAAAAATAGTCATATACAATGGAACTCAAAAACTAACAGATGACTATGTGTTGCAAGAAGGTACGCCCTATACTTATACTTATTTAGTAGGAGCTTGTGAGACAACTCCTGCTAATATAATACTTACTTTGTCAGAGCGTACAGTTGCTACTATTGAAACTTTTGTGACTTGTGAGTATGAGAGAGATTGGGGAGGGCTTGGTGTGCCTTACAAAAAGGTAGAAGATTATCTCAAAGGTAAGTATGGTGCAACTACAGTAGTAAAAGTATATAGCCAAGCATTCCAAGGAACTTTGAATGGTAATACTTTAATGTATTTAGGATCTGAGAAATATACGTTTACAGTAGAAGCTGCGGGTAAATGTGTTTCTAATGTATACCCTATAAGAGTATATGCAGATGCTTCTCTTGCTAATTTCACGGTAGCTCAAAAAACACAAGTGCTATGTTCCGGCACTAACCAAACCATAGCCTCTTTGCAACCGCAAGGCGCTAACATCGTATGGTATGCTACAGCTACTGATGTAACACCTTTGGCAAAAACAACACCTTTGGTAGCGGGTACCACTTACTATGTAGCGCAGAAAAATGGAACTTGTGAGAGCGATAGAGTAGCCGTGGCAGTAACACAAGGCGCTTCGGGCAATGAAACACTTGTTTTCTCTACACCTTTCTCTAAAACACTCAAATGTGTGCCATCTGGTCAGTTGCGTTTTCAAGTGCAAAATGCTGTTGCTGGACAAAGTTATGTGGTAGAACTTACAGAGGTGCCTGCGGGCTATACAGGATCACGCACCTTTACTATTACCAAAGACAATAAAGAAGGCAATGTCCCTTTTGTATGGCTTACCCAAAATAATATCCCTAAGGGAACGTATAAAGCAAGACTCGTAAAATGTGGAGTTTCACAAGAGATAGGACAAACAATTACCGAATTAACAAGTAATTTCCCTATACGCGATAACTTCGATGCAGGACCTTATGTTGATATCAATGATTGTAATTATGCCAATTTGAGAAACTCTCAGGCTCGTGCAGGAGGTATCGACATCAATGCGTATTTCCAAAATGAAGCGATTGCTAAACAGTTCTTTGAATATACAGCCGTATCTCCACAAGATATGACCGACAAAGGCTGGACTGACGCATCTCAAATTCCTGATAGCTATTGGCGTGAAGTGTATTCATTGCCAGCGGGTATCACCAGCAGTCAGCCTAAAGTGATTTATTACGATTTGGCTGCCTTTGGTAGAAACTATGCCGATTTGGCTATTGCTAATAAAAAACCTAAGTTCTACTTCCGCATCAAAGGACAACCTTCTTGTGGGGTATCAGCGCCTATCGAATTTGGCGATACGCGTATGCTTACAATGAAGATGGCTTACGGCGGTAGTTGTACTGCGCCTACGATTAAGATTTCGTTAGATAGAACCGTGATAGTTTGTAAACCTATTACTTACGAGGTGAAAAATGAGGCAGGACAAGTGGTAGCTTCAGGTAGTACCAATGTTGCAAATGCTATTATTGATATCACAAACCTCAATGGTAATCCTATCAACCCTAATGAGAAATACAGCGTAACGGTGAAAGCGGCAGCCCCCGATACACAATCGGTAACCACAATAGCGCGCAGTTTCAATCAGGCGAAAGCTGCCTATAGACCCGATGGGCAATATGCAGAGATAAAGAGATGTTTCGGTCACCCCGAAAGAACAGAGATGTATATACAAGGCTTCTTGCGTGATGAAAATGGAGTGTTGTTGTCGCTCAAAGGCTATAAAGTAACCTTGGAGAGTGCTCCAGCAGGCTATGTCAATGAGCCTAACAAACTGAAAGTGGGCGAAAGCTATACCATCACAAGAGATGCGAGCTCCTACAATCTGCTTTCTACTCTTAATGTACAAAATGCTGCGGGCTTCTCGTCTCTCCCTGAGGGCGATTACAAAATCAAGATCGAAGACCCTTGTGGACAAACATACTATGTAGAAAATGGCAGACGAAAAAAAGCAAATTTACTAACAATCGAACACCCTCAGTACAGCGAAAAACCACTTACTCCTGAAAAAGAAGTTGCTTGTACGGGAGTAAAGGTATATCCTTTCAAAGGGAATACAGCACAAGATTGGTTGAAGAAAAACAACCAAAATCAGAACTTGTATGTATGGTTAGTGAAAATACCTGCGGGTGTAAATGCCGCCGATATTTCTACTACCCCTCAACAACCAGGTACTTATGCAGGTAATACCTACCAAAGAGCTATTTATAGCAGGGATAACGCTGCTACTTTGAATACTTATTTCACGTTGCCTCGCAATGAAAATTCTACAGGGTTGTATACCTTTGCTTACGCCGAAGATGAAAGAGAAATCTATAACTATATAGCTAACTCACCTACAGCTTGTGTACGCACCTTTACAATTAGTGTAGATGATGTATTACTGAATATAGATCGTTCTACTTATGTAGGCTACAAATGTGAAGGAGGCACTGGCAAAATAGTAGTGAAAGCAGTGAATGGTATCAACGATGCAAATAACTATACTTATGAGCTTTATGCTACCAAAACAGGTACAGTTATCGAGACTAAAACCGCTGCTAAAGGAACTACTGTAACCTTTACCAACTTAGGGACTTTCTCAACCGGACAAAATACACGTTGGTTAAAACTCACTGACGCTTCTTGTCCTACTCAATCGATGTGGCGCGAATTGCCAATTGATATTTTAGAAAAACCAGCTAACGGAAAAACCTATACTTTCTGTGCTGCTGCTACAGTAGCCGAGTTGAAAGCCAAAGTAGCTACTGATACCGCTACCGTAAGAGTTTATAAAAACGGCACTTTGGTAACCAATAACAATGAAGCACTTACCACTACTGATGCTTATACCGTAAGTCGTTTCAATGCTACTTGCGAAACAGATAAAGTAGCCGTAACAGTTACCATCAGCAATACGGTAAGTTTAACAGTACCAGCAACTTTAACGGTAACTTGTACAGCTGCCAATATCGATACGACAGTAAACAACTGGCTTGGTCAGGCTACAGTTACCGATACTTGTGGTACAGCAACGCTTACTCACGATTTTGCAGCTGTAAAACCAATGAACTGGTGCAACACATCAGTAGTAACAGTAACCTTTGTAGGAAAAGACCCTCAAGGAAATACAGTAACTAAAACAAGTGTCATCAAAGTAAATAGTACGCCAATAGTTGCCAAAGCCGATACTTATACAATAACCGATGGTACTAGCACCACTACTACCACTGGAACGGTATTAGACAATGATAAATTGGGTACTAAAACGCCAACCACTACCGATGTAATCCTTACCGTAGTAACCACTACCACCGATGTAGTAGGCGCTACTAAAACGCCTACATTAAACAACGATGGTACTGTTACTGTACCTTCGGGAACTAAATCAGGCACTTATGAGATAGTGTATAGCATCTGTGAGCGTTTGAACCCTAACAATTGTGCAACTGCCACAGCGACTGTAAAAGTAGGCAGTACACCAATAGTTGCCAAAGCTGATACTTACACCGTAACCAATGGTACTAGCACGACAACTACCACTGGAACGGTATTAGACAACGATAAATTAGGCACTAAAACGCCAACCACTACCGATGTGATTCTTACGGTAGTAACCACCACCACTGATGTAGTAGGAGCGACTAAAACGCCTACATTAAACAACGATGGTACTGTTACTGTACCTTCGGGTACTAAATCAGGTACTTACGAGATAGTGTATAGCATCTGTGAGCGTTTGAACCCTGATAACTGCGCTACAACCACAGCGACTGTAAAAGTAGGCAGTACGCCAATTGTTGCTAAAGTGGATACTTACACCGTAACCAATGGTACTAGCACGACAACTACCACTGGAACGGTATTAGACAATGATAAATTGGGTACTAAAACGCCAACCACTACCGATGTCATCCTTACCGTAGTAACCACCACCACTGATGTAGTAGGCGCTACTAAAACGCCTACATTAAACAACGATGGTACTGTTACTGTACCTTCGGGAACTAAATCGGGTACTTATGAGATAGTGTATAGCATCTGTGAGCGTTTGAACCCTAACAATTGTGCAACAGCTACCGCCACTGTAAAAGTAGGCAGTACGCCAATTGTTGCTAAACCAGATACATATACAGTAACCAATGGTACTAGCACCACTACTACCACTGGAACGGTATTAGACAACGATAAATTAGGCACTAAAACGCCAACAACTACCGATGTAATTCTTACAGTGGTAACCACCACTACTGATGTAGTAGGCGCTACTAAAACGCCTACACTCAACAGTAATGGTACTATTACTGTACCTTCGGGAACTAAATCGGGTACTTACGAGATAGTGTATAGCATCTGTGAGCGTTTGAACCCTGATAACTGTGCAACCGCCACAGCCACTGTAAAAGTAGGCAGTACGCCAATTGTTGCTAAAGCTGATACTTACACTGTAACCAATGGTACTAGCACCACAACAACTATAGGTACAGTATTAGACAACGATAAATTAGGCACTAAAACGCCAACCACTACTGATGTAATCCTTACGGTAGTAACCACCACTACTGATGTAGTAGGAGCGACTAAAACACCTACACTCAACAACGATGGTACTGTTACTGTACCTTCGGGTACTAAATCAGGTACTTATGAGATAGTATACAGCATCTGTGAGCGTTTGAACCCTGATAACTGTGCTACAACCACAGTGACTGTAAAAGTGTTTGTTCCTACTGTGGCAACACCAACAACTATTGAAGCTGTGAACGATGGTGTAACCACTATCACTAGTACCACAGGTGGCACTACACCAAGTGTATTGACTAACGATAAGTTGAATGGGGTACCGAACCCAAGTATCAGCTCTGTAACACTCACTTGGAACACAGCAACTCCTACAGGCTTCACTTTGAACCCTAACGGAACTATCAGTGTAGCACCAAATACCCCTGCGGGTACCCATACAATAAGCTATACGATATGCGCGGTAGCAAGTCCTACGGTATGTAGTACAGCGAGCATCGTAGTAACGATAAGTGGCACAACAACAAGCACTACCCCAGTATTGCCAATAGCAGTAGACGATCATTCTACAACCGCTATCAACACCCCAGTAGTGGTGAATGTATTGGGTAACGATACCCCTAACGGAGCAACCACTCCTAATGTGGTAACAAACCCTGCCAACGGTACAGTAGTGGTGAATGTAGATGGTTCTATTGAATATCGTCCGAATACTAATTTTGAAGGTACTGATACCTTTGTGTATGAAATTTGCAACACCGATGGTTGCGCTTCAGCAACGGTTACTATTGAGGTAGTGAATAAGCTCGTGCCTTACAATGGTATGTCGGTAGATGGCGATGGCAAAAATGATTATTTCCATATTGGAGGAATCGAGCGTTATCCTAACAATGTGGTACGTATCTACAACCGTTGGGGCGTGAAAGTCTTTGAGACTGAAGGTTATGACAACGTTACCCGCGTATTTAGAGGTATTTCTAACGGACGTGTAACTATCGAACAAGCCGAAAAACTCCCACAAGGAACTTACTATTATGTAATTGAATATTACGATAGTAATAACAATAAAGAATCTTTAGTAGGTTGGTTATATCTCAAGAAATAACCCTAAGGATAAAGCACAAAAAAGGCTGTTCAGCATCCCGCTGAATAGCCTTTTTTTTACTTTTCTTAACTTCTTCAATGTGCCCCCATTCTTGTTCGTCTAATATATGTTTTGTATATTTACGCACTAATACTTTGTACCTTATCTCCCAAAATGTTATATAGTTTATTCATACAGTGGTGTATTTTGCTTAGATTGTAATCTTTATCAAAATATGATTTTAGGTAGCCTACTGTTGCTTATAGGTTGAGAAATACAAGTTATAGTAAGATTATGTAGTATATCATCATCTATTTGATTAAATCCTAATAGTACCACCATCCTATGGTAGTGGCTTTAAAATCTTCTTTTGAGGGAGCGACCCAAACGATAACATTAAAAAAATCTGCGAAAAAAACAAAATGTAAGTTCTGAGTTGAGAAAATCTCATAATTAGCTTTACTGTCTTTGCTCTCTTTCGCTTTGAATTTTCTTTTGAGTAGTTCCTTCATTTGGTTTACAATAGAGGTACCCGTTAGCAACCCCGTTTTTTTAAAGTTGATGTGATAAACATTGGCATTCTTTTCTCTTTCTACTTTTTCAACAGAGAGGGTAGAAGTGAGCTCTTGAGGCTTGTCGGTTACCCTCTTGGGGCTTGCCATCGATTTTAAATCATTAAAAAACTTATCTAAAAATTTAGTAGCATCATAGTCATCAGTGGCAACCATATAGAATTCCCCAGGAATTTTTATATGCTCATAAGTAGTGGGAGTGACAATAAACTGTCCTTTTTTGTCGATAATACCAGTGTCTTCACCAATATCGGCAAAGGCGATATCACCGAGAAAATAAGAAATCCATTGGAACTGAGGCTTGATAACCTCCTCTCCTTTTTTGTTGATATAGCCATACAAGGAATCTTTAGTCATAAAACCAACCATATTACTGCTGAAATTATCTATTTCATAAGGCTGTTTTTCAATTACTCTTTTGCCCGTTACATCAATGAGGCAGCTTTGATTGTTATCAAAAAATACTACAGCCAAACCTTCGTTAAATACCCTTGCTTTTTTAAATTGGGGCTTGATTACGTATTTTCCTGTATGGTCAATATAACCATAGAGCCCGCCGTTTGTGTCTTGTGCAACAGCCATTCCTTCCTGAAAATAACTAGCTCTTTCAAATTGAGGCTTGATGACCATCACACCTTTCTTATTGATATAGCCCCACTTACCATTTTTCTTTACAAGAGCTAAACCCTCTGAGAAAAGATCGGCTTCCTCAAATTGTGCGGGGATAGTCACTTTGCCCGATGAGTTGAGATATCCCCATTTTTCGCTGTCGGCAGCTAAAAACACTGCCATATCTTCAACAAAAATACTCACTTTACGTATTTTTTTTAAAGAGAATTGGGGGTTACCTTGTTTGTCTATACACGTAGGACTCCCACCTTTGGGCACTACAAAAGCAAGTCCGTTTGAGAAATGAGTAACGCTTATGTATTTAGGGGGGATGACATATTTTCCTGTTTTGTCAATAAAGCCAAACTTATAAAGATCTCTGTAAACACCTCCTGAATCAACGGGGGCTAACTCTTCCCTAAAATAGTAAGCATCTTTAAATTGCGGTGGGATTACCCAAGCGCCTTTTTGGTTGATGTATCCCCAGTGTTCAAGAGGAGAAATTTCTTTATCTGCTGCAGGTATCAAACTTATATCGTCAGTAACTGAGGATACTTGTGAAAAGCACAAACTATTTAACAACAGAGCTAAAGCGGTAAGTGATTTTTTCATATTACCTATTATTTGTTATCTAACTATATACTCCCCCGTTGATATTGATCACTTCTCCGGTGATATACGAGGCTTTTTTAGACACTAAAAACGATACGAGGTCGGCTACTTCTTCAGCTTCGCCAAAACGCCCTACAGGAATCAGTTTTACGAGGTCTTCTTCGTTGAGAGAGGAAGTCATATCGGTGCGGATAAACCCAGGGGCAATGGCATTTACGGTGATATGTCGTTTAGCCACTTCTTGAGCTAATGCTTTAGTAGCAGCAATAATGGCACCTTTAGCAGCCGAATAGTTCGTTTGTCCTGCAGTTCCTTTTACCCCCGATACCGATGAGATGTTAATAATACGTCCGTAGCGATGGCGCAACATCTTTTGTATAAAGAAGTTCGTTACGTTGTAGAAGCCATCGAGGGTAGTAGAGATTACTTTACTCCAATCCTCTTGGGGCATCCACATAAAAAGTCCGTCGCGATTGATACCTGCGTTATTCACAATCACCTCTACCACAGCATCTTTATTGTCGTGTTGCCATTTGGTGAGGGCTTCGGTAGTGCTTTGGTGATCAGAAACGTCAAAGCGGATAATCTCTCCATCACTCCCTAATTTTTTGATGTGATTAAGGGTTTCAAGGGCAGCTACCTCATTGCTTTGGTAAGTAATGAGTAGGTGATAATCGGTGTCTTGCGCGAGTTTTTCGCATATAGCGCGCCCTATGCCTCGCGAACCGCCTGTAATGATAGCGTACTTTCTCATTTTGTTTTTTTATTTAGTTTTTCCTGTCTGATAAGTCTGACAAGTCAGACTCGTCTGATTATTCTATTTTTTTAACCACACTGTCGCTACACTTTGCCAAAGTTTCACACTTTGGCAAAGTTGAAAAACATTCTATTTCTTCAACCACGATGTGGCTTCCTTCAAATAAGGATAAAACACCATATCTTCTTTAAAGAATGGGATAATGGTTCTTATTTCGTTGTACCATTCTTTGGTAGTGCTTGAAAGCTGGTCATAACAGCCTAAAATATCGATAGCCTGCGCAATGGTAATCGCTTCAATGGCGAGTACTTGGAAAGCGTTCTCTATTACTTTGCGGGTGAGCGTTGCAGCATTGGTGCCCATACTTACAATGTCCTGATTGTCGTTATTGTTCGGGATACTATGCACATACATAGAGGTAGAGAGGGTTTGGCACTCGGCAGTGGTGGAGGTAGCGGTGAACTGCACCCCTTGCATACCAAAGTTAAAGCCCAACTTGCCCGCATTTACAAATGGTGGTAAAAGCTCGTTGACTTTAGGGTTCAATAGGTAGTTGAGTTGTCGTTCGGCAAGCATCGCCATACGGGTAACTACCAGCTTGAGCTTGTCCATTTCAAGGGAAATATAATCGCCGTGGAAGTTCCCCCCGTGATACACTTGTTGGTTAGGCAAATCTACGATAGGGTTGTCGTTAGCCGAGTTGAGTTCTTCTTCAAAAATGCGCTGAGTGTGTTGCAAAGTGTCTAACACAGGACCTAATATCTGTGGCACACAGCGCAAAGAGTAGTATTCTTGTACTTTTTCTTTGAAAACAGTCTCGTTGTGTTCACCTTGGTAGAGGTGTTCTGCGCGTTTGCGGGTGCGCTTGCTGTCGGCGAGAAACTCGCGCATTAGCTTAGCAATGTCCTGCTGACCGGTATGCTGTTTGGCGTTGTTTAATTCTTCTGAAAAATGGTCGTCATAAGTCTGCACCAGTTCATTGATAGCACAGCTGAATTTTACTGTCCAGTCCAATAGTTTTTCGGCGTAATAAAGATTCACCCCTGCCAAGCCCGTCATTACCGAGGTGCCGTTCATCAGCGAAAGCCCTTCGCGCAAGTGTATTTGTAGCGGTTTGATGCCTACTTCGGCAAATACTTCAGCCGTTGGGCGACGCAAGCCTTTGTAGAACACTTCACCTTCGCCTATAAGTACTAAAGCGAGGTGAGCCAACTGCACGAGGTCACCACTGGCGCCCACACCTCCGTGCTGAAAGATAAGCGGGGTAATGCGGTAGTTCAATAGGTCGCGCATCAGCTCAATAGCCTCTATATGCACCCCCGATTTACCAAGAGAAAGACTGTTCAAACGACAGAGAATCGCTGCGCGTACCGTTTTTATATCAAATACTTCTCCACAGCCTGAAGCGTGGCTACGGATGAGGTTATACTGCAATTGCAATTGGTCTTCAGGTTCTATGCGATATTGTGCCATAGGACCAAAACCAGTATTTACGCCATAGATAATTTTATCGTTGGCAAATTCTTTTAGAAAGTTATAACTCTCCTCAATCAAATGTTTAGCTTCTTTGCTAATAACTACTTGTTTTTTGTGAAAAACAATGGCTTTAAAATCTTCGTAAGTACGTAGTGTTTTCAACAGAAAAATTTTTAATATCAGGGACAAAGGTAGTAAATAATTGGTAAATTAGCAAATATGAGATATTTTTACTACTTTTGTCGCCATAGTCTGGTTTATCAGGCAACTTTTTATTTTTTATAACTTTTCAACCCTTAATAATGGAAAACATTCTGCAAAACATCGAATTAATACAACAACGCATTGCCAAAGCCTGTGCTAAAGCAGGTCGCAAACCCGAGGAAGTAAAACTCCTCTTAGCCACCAAAACTGTAACTCCTGAACGCATCAAAATAGCACTTGAGGCAGGATATACCCTCATCGCTGAAAACAAAGTGCAGGAACTCAAAGAAAAATATGAAGCTCTGAAAGATACTCCCCATACAAATCACTTTATCGGTCATTTGCAAACCAATAAAATCAAAGAAATATTGCGCTATGAAGTGAGTTGTGTAGAATCGGTAGATCGCCTTGATTTAGCCCAAAAACTCCACAATCGCCTTGCTAGTGAGGGCAAAGAACTCGACATCTTTATCCAAGTGAATACCTCTAATGAGGAAAGTAAATTCGGTGCCGACCCTTCCGAAGTGCTCGACCTTGTAAAACAAGTGGCAACCCTGCCTACCCTCCATATCAAAGGACTGATGACAATAGGCTTGTTTAGTGCCGAAACTGAAAAGGTGCGCGCCTGCTTTCAACTCCTCAAACGCATCCAGCAGGATATTATTGCCCTTAACCTCCCCAATGTAGACCCCAAAGAGCTTTCAATGGGAATGAGTGGTGACCTCGAAACTGCTATTGAGGAAGGTGCTACTATCGTGCGCGTAGGTACCGCTATCTTCGGTCAGCGCATCTACCCCGATAGCTACTACTGGAATGAGAAGGGGTAGGGGGTCAGGTTTCAGGGGTCAGGTTTCAGCGGTCAGCGTCTGCCTTGTCTCACTTGTCCGCCCCGTCCGATGAATTTCTTTGTTAATTTTCTAATTTATATGAAATACTTACTCATACTATTTATTTTATCACCCTGTGTAGCTATAGCTCAAGATTTTGATTATTGGGGGGCAAAGATAGGCTATACCCATACCAATCGCTCTCATAACCTAATTTTTGCGGGGGCTTCTCTAAATACCAAACCCGATTTAGGAGGGATATCCTTGTATGGGGGTACGCATATAGGTTTTCATAACGATATGCCTTCAAAAGTGCAAATCATCCCCGAAGTAGGTGCTGAATTTTGTGTGCTCCTTTTAGGTGGGGGTTTCTCTATCAACACCCACGCTATAGAACCTCACGTAGGACTTTCGGTTTTCAATTTTGTTGATGCTAAAATAGGTTATGCTGTTGCTTTTAGAGAAAATCCCGTTTTCGAAGGATTTACACTTAGACTCGCAATTAATTGTTTTGGCAAATGAAATACTTAATCTAATCTCACTCCCCTAATGTACATCGCCTATCACCCATTATACAATCATCCAGTGCCCGAAAACCATCGTTTTCCAATGGAAAAGTATGCCCTCTTGCCTCAACAACTCCTCTATGAAGGCATTGCAAGCGCCTCCAACTTTCACACCCCCGAAAAAGCTACACAAGCTACAGCGGCTTTGGTGCATACGCAACCTTACTTACACAATTTCTTACACTTAACACTTTCACATAAAGAAGCATTGCCCATTGGTTTTGTACAATGTCAGCAGTTAGTAGATCGCGAACTTACCTTAGTGCAAGGTACTGTAGAAGGTGCTTTGTGGGCATTGCGTACGGGAGAAGTCGCCTTTAATATAGCAGGAGGTACACATCACGCTTTTTCAAACCGCGGGGAAGGCTTTTGTATGCTCAACGATCAAGCTATCGCAGCCGCTTATTTGCTACACCACACAGCGGTGAAAAAGGTGCTTATTGTAGATTTAGATGTACACCAAGGCAATGGTACTGCCGAAATTTTTAGAAATACCCCCGAAGTTTTCACCTTTTCAATGCATGCACAAGCTAATTACCCTTTTGAAAAAGAACAATCGGATAAAGATATAGCCCTACCCAATGGCACAGATGACAAAACCTATTTAGATATATTGCGCAGCACTTTGCCACAGCTCATAGAAGCCCATCAACCCGATTTTGTTTTTTATCAAGCAGGGGTAGATGTGCTGGCAACCGATAAGTTAGGTAAGTTATCGCTTACCGTAGAAGGTTGCGGTGAACGTGATCGCCTTGTTTTTGAAACGTGTCATCGGTATCAACTGCCTGTACAATGCTCAATGGGAGGAGGGTATTCCCCACAACTCACCTCCATTCTGCGAGCGCATACCCAAACCTTTGCCATAGCGAGTGGAATTTACGAATGATTATTTAGGTAAGAGATAAGAGATAAGAAGGTTTAATTGCTCGTCGTCGAACTCACGTTAGAATAAGAAAACAATGAGAACAATCCTAATTTTATTATTGATAATTCTACATACTCAAATACAAGCACAAACTACAAGAATAGAGAATGATTTATTCGTAAAGGTTGTTGTGAAATTTAAAAAAGATAAAGAATCTTTTGGAGAGTTTAAATATTTAGGGATGTGCCATTGTATTAGCAGTGTTATATACAGACTATCAGTAACCGAAATAATTATATAGAAGACGAAGAAATTCAACTATTTATGGGAGATTATCTCAACTTAGGTCGTGTAGATATTCATAGGTTTATAGAAGAAAAAAAGCCTTTGGAAGTCAGAAAATAATATTGAAAAAAGAATTAAAAAATGAGAAATCTTTATGCCTTAACAACATTCTTTTTCTTCCTTTATTTAGGTTCTACCTATTCTCAAAACAAAATAGTTAAATATACTGATGAGAAAGGCTGGGAACAACAAATTTTGTATTATCTTACTCCAAAGGGGAAAGAATATGCACGCGTGTATTTATCTTTAGATAAAAAAGATATTTCTCGTGATTCGCTTGCTTTCTATAAAACAGGTATTAAGAGATATATTTCTGATGGGTATGGGTATAAACTTTCTGATCAAATAGATTATGAAAATCCTAAAAAGCTGAAAGGAGAATATCTTTTATTACAGCACATAAATTCTATTGACGGTTGGGATAATTTATTTTATGACAATGCTTAATAAAAAACATAATAGGAGAAAGAAAGGTAAAAGCTAATGAATTGTTTTTTGATAATCAATTAGAATTTGAAACAGCTCTTTTTGGGCGTTCTTCTTATACTAATTAACGTCAGTTCGATATAACAGAACATTGATTTACAGCTTTGTAACATAATATATTCACAAAATAATTCACCGTCAGGTGAAAATTCGTGAGATAATAAAAAAATAAAGACTTTTATGCACTCCCAATTTCGTGAAAATTCGTGTTCATATACCCAGCTGTGAGCCCTCGCTGGCTTTGTGGGAGATTAAAAATATTTTACTGATTGTTAAACAATTACTTACGCCGAACTCACGTTTAATATAATTCTTCTTCTGATGGTAGATAGACGACATAATAATTTGTGCTACCGCAGGTGATTCCCAGCCTGTATCGGAAAAAAGAATATCCGATTTCACATTGTTGCCTTGGGGCATTCCTCTACCAAAATCAATGGTAAGAGGCTGTGGCGTGGTGTGATAACTTACCTCAAAGTTGTAAAAACGTCCGTCCTCGGTGATGACCGAGAGGTTGGTAGCGGTGGTAAAGCTCGCGGTGGCGGCTTAAAAAGAAAAACAGCAAGCGCGGGGCTTACTGTTTTTATGTTTCTATGTAGGTGTAACTTTATTCTCCATAAGGATTATCTGTTATAACCTCTCCCTTATGACCTTTTATGTACTCCTTTATGTCTTCATCTGCCCATTTAGCCCAAAGATATCTAGATCTTTCCGTAAAATAAGTATTAAAAAACGGAAGTGCAAGGCAAAATCCATTGATAGCAGTAGATTTAAACCTAATATTTTTCCAACTTTGTATTTTACCACTAAAAAGATCTCCCCAAAAATCTGCGAAATCAGCAGGTTTATCAGGGGCTCTAAATGGATTTTCATCTTTTTTTATTGCGTCCCAAGAGTTTGTTTGCTCTAAAAAACTATTATCTTTGTTATCTTCTTGAGCATTTTTTCGATAATATCTTCTTTGTACGTCTGTAAGTAGATTAATCATTACAAGTCCGTGACAATTTTGTGCTACAAAATTAAGAGTACCTCTCCAAATAGGCATTCCTACTTCAGCTAAATTACTTATGATAGTAGTAGCTCCTAAATATCCCATAAGAAATGAACCTAATACGTTTACACCAAGCTCTGTATAATTGTAAAATTGAATATCACCTATTGCTTTTTTTGCATATTTTTCGTTAAAGAAAGGCTTTAATAAACCTCCTGATCTACATACTAAAAAGGAGTATTCAGTGAGGGCTACTCCTCCATTAAAATAAACGCCATTTTTCTCATTTCGCCAACTGCCTGCTTTTAAAGGATTTGAACAATCGTGGGTACAACTTTTATGCAAAAAATATAACCCAACAAGTAAAAAACCACAAGCAACCCAACCTATTGGTCCTGTTGCGACTACCAATAAGATCCCTGCGCCTAAGGCTAAGAAAGACCCTGCTTGGTTCATAGGCTTTTTACATATAAAAGAACTATCCAAATTTCTATCTTCAGTTGTAAGTAACATACGCTCACCTTTTGACACATTGGCATTGGGCCTATCTTCTATAAACTTACGCGGTTCAGTGTTCATTTGAAAAGTGCAAACCACATAAGTATCTCTTTTTAGATAAATTGCATTCATAATTAATGTATTTTAAAATAGTTATTTTGTGAAAGGATAAATAAATAAAATAAAAAATGATAATATAGACATAATAATTATTGTATAGAAAAAGATATTCATAAGTATTGGAAATAAATTATAAATAGTACTTCTATGAAATTTATTGTCTCTTACTATTTTTAGGAAATTATTCATTTCCTCTCTATACTTTTTCCTTTTTTCAGCGTCTTTTTCAAAGTATAAATTATTTTCATTGTACACTATATAAGAGTTTTTATTGATAGTAAGCATTACGTTTGAAGTACGTTTAGATATAAAAGGAATACAATATAGGTTATTTACAGTAATTTTATTTCCTTCGATATAAAATGCATTTATATTTGTATCATAATGTAAGGTTTTACTGAATTTTTTGTATATAAATATATATATAGACAAATATAAAGGAAATAAAATTCTCGCAGCTACACCAGCACTAATATCAAAAGCTATTCCTAGTATTGGAATAGAAATCATTAATATGACCGGTAGCCATAAAGGTATTACTTTAAATCTTATTTCCTTTAATTCTTCTTCCATAATTTTATACTTCAACGGATTCTATTTTGTACTGAGTTATTAATTCAAAGTTGTTTTTCACTTTTTCTAAAATCACTACGGAGGCATCTATTGGTATATTGCTCTTTGCTTCAACTGTGTAGAGAATGCTGTATGTGAATTCAAATTCAGTGAAAGAATATCCAAGAAGAGGCTTATAATGTTTGTCATATAGGTTAATAAGTTCTTCATTAGATAGTTTTTCTTTATTGAGCTTTCCGACTAATTTATAGGTCTTAGTAGCACCTTCTTCTCCAATAGTAATTCTTTTAACCTCTACTTCAAGTACCATATTAGGAAATATCTGTGATGCTTGTTGTAATACAAAAGGTTCTTCTTTATTTGATAATGCTTTCCATAGAATATGAAAGAATAAATTTTGCTTTAATACACTTATAAGTTCCTTTTCATACATAAATTCTTCATCACCTTTATTAATGAAGTCTAATGCAGCATCATTATCTTTTTCTTTCATTAACTTAAAGAAAGGCAAATTTGGAATTATCTCACTTTTACAATGTTCCCAATTTGTAAGTATTTCATCAGTGTTATATATTTTAATTTTCTCATTATCATCTTGTGTAAATTGAACGTTATTACGTACTAATTCAACTTCACGGGCAAGGTCAAAAAATGCGCCTAATTCTTGAGGATAAATAAGGTGTACATAGTCTTTTAATACTATGTGATAATAGGTAAGGTCTTTTTTTAATAAGGATAAAAGATATTCATTCTTCACCTCAGATGAGAAACGTACCTCATTAAGTGCTTTTGTGGTGTTCTGTTGGGTGCAGCGGTAGCGTGCTATTGGTGTAAAGTCTTCTGGTTTGAATAGGGGTTGTGCCTGCTCTTGGGGGGCTTCATCAGGTATAGGGATTTTGAGGGTTTGATTGTAGGCTACTATCTCTCCTCTGTCGCCAAAGAGTGTTATAGGGCAAAATATATTTGCCTTTGGGTTTGCCTTTTTGATAAGTTCGACAGTGGTATTGTATTGCGCTGCCAGGTCTTTTAACTTGATTTCTCTTTCTGATTTGTAAGTGATGTATTTCATTGCGTAATTATTTTTGGCGAAGATACTATTTTTATTTTGATAAATGGGTATTTATGATTTTTATTTTTGAGGTGTCAAGTTAATGGCATATTAACAGAGGTTGGAAAATAGGTTCTCTTTCAAGCATTCTTTTTATTAAACTGTTAAAGATAGTATCTTTATTTTGTGAGCGATTGATTCTAAAACTATACTCAGCTAAATAGCGGTCTATATTAAACTCTGAAACCCAAGAATATATACCTCGTATCCAAGACTTTACTTGATGTATTATCTTATGTAATGTAGGAAAATTCTTCCCATTATTACTAGGAATTTGAGTTATATCAAAGTCTTTTATAGGTTTATATCCTTTCCATTCGTCAGTAGTAACTTGTGCTGTTTTACTAATGTGTTTTTCAAATATTGTTCGTAATGATTTTGAAGAAAAATCGGGTATTTTTAGTGCGTAAAAGCGCTTTACTTTGCCTTGGGTCAGTAAGTTCCATTGCACAAAGAACTTTCTTTTTCTTTGTGTCATAGCTTCTACCTTGTTTTCCTTCCTCTTTTCCTCCTATGGTAAATTCATCAACCTAAACGCTATCATTCATTTTGTGCGATTCACTAGATTTCATAGCTTCACGAACCTTGTGCATAAAATAATGTGCTGTTTGTCGACTAATATCATAACGGCGAGCAACTTGTGATGCTGATAGACTTTTTGTAGTTGTTGACATCTCAAAACATATATAAAATGCTTTGAGAAGTCCAAATTTTAGCTTGTGAAACAAAGTTCCAGCTGTAGGACTTTCTGTATCTGAACAGATATTGCAAGTGCGTGAAAAATCTTTGCGAACTTGGTATTTTGTATGTCCGCATTTACGGCAACAATACCCTTTTTCTCATTTTATAGAAGCTAAGTATTCTTCGCAATCTAAGTCTGTTTTAAAGCGTTCAGTAAACTCTAAGAGGCTTTGTCCTTTGAATAATTCCATAATACATTAATTTTCACAGTGCAAATATATGAAAATACTTTGACACCTCAACTTTATTTTATCTAATTTACGCTATTTAATTCATAATGAGTGTATTATATCATTTATAATTCATATAAATTAAAAACAATTAAAATAAATAGGATATTTTGTGTAATTTTGCGCTTATAAATTGTAAGTAGTATCGCAATGGTTAATAAAGAGGAACATAAAAGGCAAGTATTTATATTGAGTTTATTATTTGCTCTGCTTTTAGTAACTTTTGGCGTATGTGCTTATGTTACTTTGATAATTGCTAATAAGGGTATTGCTTATCAGACTGCAAATATTAAGCGGTATGATAGGATATTTAAGCATCAAGCGGAATTGAATTATCAGTTAGATGATCTCTTAAATAAATTGGGTTCACTTCGGCATAAGAAGCGTACTGTTGGGGAGCATAAACAGCTTCAAAAAATGATTACTGAGAGGCGTATTGCGCTTGAAAATGAAATTGATGCTATTGAGGAAGTTGAGGGAGATTATGCAATTTATAGGGAATTATTGTCTCAAATAGAGGAAATACAATCTGTTCTTGAGTTGTATGATATTGAGCAGCGAAAACGAGCGTATTATATTTCGCAATTGGAGCGATGTAAAACTATTTATAAAGAAAAGTTAAAGCAGCGGCGATAATATTGTTAAAAGTAAATGAATTTATCCCCACAAGTGCGCACTTGTGGGGATTTTTGTTATAAAACGTGTTTAAACTTTTTTAGGAACTTGGAGATAAACCCTAATAAAAGCATTCCAATCCAAGTTACATCAAGAAAATAAACATCTGGTTGCTCTCCATTATTAAAGCTAAATCTTCTTTTTTACACTTAAGAAGGGAATAATCCAATTATTTATTGTATCTTTGCCCAAAGTTCCTGAATTTTGGTGTTCTTTTTTTCTCAAACAAAAAATTACTAATTTTCGGGAACTTTTATTTTATTATAGGAAAAAGTTTAAACAGCTTCTCTACTTATAATAAAGAAATAAATGAATGGGATTCTGTATATAGAGGATATAATGACACTATTGTTTTAAAAAGAGAGAAGAAATGAGAGAATTATGGAATTTCATTGAAAAATAATGTTATACTTTTTAAAATTATTGCTAACATACATTTGCGCTCTATTTCTTCCTACTCCTTGATTCCTAATACCTAACACTTACTTCTTTTAAAAAATCATAAATAAACCTTAAAAAAGTCTTCGTTTTTGTTGCGTTTTAATTTTGGTTTATTTACTTTTGCCGTCAAAATTAGGTATCAGGTGTCAGGTGTCAGGTATCAGGCATCAGGTGTCAGGGAATAGGTAACACATTCTTACCTCTTACCTCTTATCTCTTAACTTTTTCAACTAATTAAAAATAAATAATTAAAAATAATGGAACACCAAAATCAACAAAACAAAAGTTACGTATTGCCTATTGCAATGATGTTCGCTCTATTCTTTATGATATCATTCGTAACAGGCTTGCAAAACCCATTTGGGGTTATTGTAAAAAACCAATTTATGGCGAGCAACCTCGAGTCACAATTGGGGAACTTAGCCAACTTCATCGCTTATGCCTTTATGGGTATCCCAGCAGGGAAAATGTTACAACGCATTGGCTATAAAAAAACAGCTTTAACCGCTATCGTGGTAGGTTTTACTGGAGTATGCGTTACTTTCCTTTCAGGTATTGCAGGTAGTTTTGCCATATACCTCACAGGTGCTTTTATTTCGGGCTTCTCTATGTGTATGCTCAATGTGGTGGTAAACCCTATGCTCAACACTCTTGGTGGAGGAGGTAAAAAAGGTAACCAACTCTTGCAATTTGGAGGGGCTATCAACTCTATTGGGGCAACCATTGTGCCTGTATTGGTAGGTTACCTCATTGGTAATATTAGTGCTGGCACTTCAATTGCTGATGCTAACCCTGCACTCTTTTTAGCAATGGGTATTTTTGCCTTAGCATTTATCGTGCTTTTCTCTATGCAAATACCCGAACCTCACGCGGCTCAAGCCAATGTAAATGCTGTAAAAGACACACATAGCCCTATGTCGTTCCGTCACTTTATATTAGGAGCGATTGCTATTTTCCTTTATGTAGGTATTGAAGTAGGGATTCCTAATATTGCCAATTTATTTATGACCAGTGGTAGTGAAGCCAATGGTTTAGGTATCGATACTACTACTGCAGGTTCGGTAGTAGGAACTTACTGGTTCTTGATGTTCATCGGTCGTTTGACAGGAGGTTCATTAGGAGCTAAATTCTCAAGTAAAGGAATGCTTACTTTTGTATCTGCTTTAGGAATTCTTTTTGTAGTTTTAGCGATATTGACTCCTACTACTCAAGTAGTGAATATGCCAGTGTTTAAATCAGATATATCTTTTGGTTTAGCCGAAGTGCCAATGAGCATTATGTTCCTTGTACTTTGTGGTTTGTGTACTTCAGTAATGTGGGGAGGTATCTTCAACCTCGCTACCGAAGGATTAGGTAAATACACTGCTGCCGCTTCAGGTATCTTTATGGCGATGGTTTGTGGTGGTGGTATCTTGCCAGCTATCCAAGGGGCTGTAGCCGATGTAGTAGGTTACGTAGAAAGCTACTGGGTAATTGTACTTGCTCTTGCTTTCCTATTGTTCTACGCTCTTGTAGGTAGCAAAAACGTAAATACCGACATCAAAGTGGACTAACAAAAATGATTGTACTATACATATAAAAAACTGCCCAAAGCACCTAATGGTCTTTGGGCAGTTTTGTTTTAAAGGGTTTCTTAATTTACTTTATCGCTTCATACGCGCGGATAGCTTTGTCAAAACGGGCATTTACGCTTTCTAAGGTGTAAAGTCCATCGGCATTGGCTTGTATGCCTTTCAGTTTTAGCGGGAATACTACGGGTGAATTTTGCATATCCAATAGCTCTATGCCACGCAATTGCTCGGTGGTTTGGTATACAATGTTCACCGATACAAATTCTTTACCGCTGTTGTCTACCCATTTTTCAAACACGAGTTTGCTACCTATTGGGGTTTTCTTCTCAATAGATTTTGGCAAGCTGTATTCTTCTACTTCCAAAGCGGCATTCACGCTGGCAATGTTAGAGTCGTGACCACAAAGGAAAGTGAATTTGCGGTTTTTAGCGTTGAGCTCGTCTTTCATATACACCAAAAGAGGGTGCGCTACGTTCACGGCTACAATAGGCGCGGTGAAAAGTACATCGCCATAGACATCTTTTACTTTAGCAATTTTCTCCCAATCGGAGGTGGTAAGGTTGTTGCCAAAAGCAGCTTGCACAGGGTCTTTATCTTCGTAATATTGCAAGATAAAAGCATCGGAAGCGGAGTTGGCTAACTTTAGCGAACCTTTCATATTGGGTTCATCGCCTTTTTCGAGTATCAGTTTGGTGTTGTAATCGTTGAAAGCACACACTTCGCCTGATTTACAAGCGGGTGAGTTCTTCAAATCGAGTACTTTTTCCAAGAGTTGGTAAGACTCTTTCAACCCCTCGTTGATGCCTACAATGCCTTTTTTACCGCCCATAGCAGCAATTTCTTTCATTGCTTGTGCTTTGAAAGCATCACTGCTTTTGGTTAGCGCAGGGAAGAACACGGGGTCCATCTTGCTGGGGGTAAAGCGGTGGTTGATATGCAAATTGGCTACGGGCATAAATCCTGAAGAGAAATATTGCGCTGTCGCAATGGTGCGTTGCATACTGTTGGCATAGAAATTCACTTCATCAACGGTGGGAACAGCATTCTCAGCAAAAAGTCCTTCGGCAACCGTCCATTTGCGGAAAAACTGACCCATAATGGTTTCGAGTGCTCCTCCGCGGAGGGTAAGTTCACTGGGGGCTGCACTCCATTTTATCCACTCGTGAGGCGTCATTTTTTGCAAGGTACTCCCGTTCACTGATAGTGAGGAGCGAATGTTATGACGGCTGAGGATTACCACTTCTTTGAGTTTATACTGACTTTTAAAACTCTCAGAGCGGTTGAGTTGTGCCATCGCTAAAAGCGGACACAAGAGAAGTAGTAATGCTTGTAGAGTTATGATTCTTGTTTTCATACGGTATTTTAATTAGAAAATTATCAAAATCGCTTTTGCGTCGCTACACTTTGCCAAAGTTTCAGACTTTGGCAAAGTTTTAATTGCTTGTCGTGCTACGACCTTTGGCAAAGTATGTGATGTAAAAGTAATTGCCCGTGCGGCTCGCACCACTTAAAACTTGATTTGCAAACGAGTTTCTATAAGACTCAAATTGGTGTCGGGAACTCCTGCGCGGTAAGTAACCCCAGTATAAGAAGCGCGTACACGCCAAATCATATACTTATTGATATAGTAGTTGAAGGTAAGTGAATAGTCGTTGAGGCGACCACCCAAAATACCCGCTTTAGGGTCGGATAAATCAGTGTAGTTATAGCCGGCAACGAGTTCTAACGCTCATGGTCTGGGGGTGGCGATACCACCGTCGATTTCATTGTACTCATAAGGATTTCCTTTCACAATAGCGCGGAACATTCCATAAGCACCACTTGCTTTGAAATTCTCAAATCCACTCTTGCGGTTTACGTTCACATAGTGAGCTTCCAAACCTAAACGCCCCCGTGCAAAGAGCAATTCAGGAGAGAATTTGTAGAGGAAAGTAGCGTTGTCAATAGTCGCTTGTTGGGCGGTTACTTTAGCGATACGAGTAGGGAAAGGTGTTTTGAGTACATAAGAACTGTGGTTAAGAGCAGCTTCTTTGTTGTAGCGTGGGGTCTCAAAAGCTCCTGAGAGTCCTACGTGGAAAATCTTACCTTCTTCGCGTTGTGGGCGATAGAGCAAGCGCGACATCATACCCATACCTTGGTCGCCCGTAGCATCAGAACTTTGCTTCATCGATTCTCCTTCGGCAAAGAGGCTAAGCGTACCCATAAAGTCGTCTTTTTGGTGCAAGAGCATCAACCCCATCAAACGAGAGTTGAAAAAAGCCTCGTTACTTTGGGGTTCTTCCATCGATATTTTGAAAGAAGAACTGGTAGCGCTTTGCATCCCAAATTGATGTACAAAATAACCTCCGCGCAATAGGGTGTGCTTGCTAAAGCCATACTCGATAAAGATATCCTTAGGAGAGAGTTTTCCGTAGGCATAACCTATATCTACTTTGGCTTTCCAATTGCCATAGCGCACGCCCAAGCCCGCGCGAGCATCGGGGATGGCTACCCCACTTACGAACTTGTCTTTTTGTTCATTGGCATTGAAATAGCCAGCATCTATCAAGATACGCCCTGCGGGTTTCACTTCTATTTTAGGCTCTGGTTTGGGAGCTTCTTGTGCAGGAGCAGGTAGCAATTCGGTGGTTTCTGTAACGGTAGTAGGCACTTCTTGGGCATAGGTGTAGCCCACAGCCATCAGGCTGAGTGCCATAAAATGTATCTTTTTCATCGTTTTAGCAGTTTATTTGGTCATACGTTCACTTTTCTTCACTTTGCCTTTCTTTACAAGACTTTCAAACTCTTTTTTAGCTTTTTCGAGTTGTTTCATAAAGGCATCATTGGCGTGGAGACGCGCTACTACGGCACTGGCTACAAGGCGTGCCGCATCTACATCACTTTGGAAGTGGTAACCGCAAATCACGCGACTTTGTCCCATTTCATAGCCGCGTTTGAGGATTTCGTTTTGTCTATCCACGTTGATTTCGGCAAGCACCAAAGCAGTAGCCCAGCCAATAGCGGTGTGTCCTGAAGGATAAGAGCCATTAGTAGAAAGTTCTTGTTGTTGCTCGGGGTTGCAAGTAGTTTTTTCGTAGAAAGCAAACGGACGTACGCGCATATAGTGCTCTTTAGCAGCACGAGTAGCGAGGTCACCAGCATCTTCGCGCATATTTACCACGAGTTTGAAGATTTCGGGAGTAGTTTCCTTAGAAATCTTGATACCAAAGGCTTCAGAGAAAGCGTTAGGCACGCCAGCTCCATCTACACGAGCATCGGATACGGCTTGGTCGCCACGAGGGGTACGGCGTTGCATTAAGCCCCATTGGTATTGAGCTTCGTCGTTGAGGAAGAGGATACTACCAGGTTGAGGTGGCGGAGGAAGAAGTTCAAGGCTGTTAGCCACATCACCGATTTGTAAGAAATAGAGGTCGGGTTTAGTTCTTACGTCTTTGATTTTTTCTTGTGCGAATGTAGTTGCTATCACCGATAGCAAAGCTACGAATAGAAGTTTTTTTCTCATTGTAATTATGTGTTTTTAAAATAAAATTAAGATATTCGTTATTTTTACTGCAAATGTAAGAATAACGAATAGAACGGACAAATTATTTCGGAAGAAATTTGAGTAAAAAAGAAGAAAAAGAAATTAAAATGATGATATACTGTTTTTTAAAGAGGTAATTTATAGACGTTTTACTAAAAAACTCTATTGAGAATTGATAATTGTCAAATGTGATGTACACAGATTGTGCTGCAAATGCAATTGTAAATCAGTGTTTTGTTATGTTGAAGTAACGAGAGTTCGATGTAAGAAAAGGATAGTTTTAGTAACTCTGTAAATTAAAAAATTAGAAGTTTAAATAAAAATCTACCCTCTGTGCTGTCATAGCCACAAAGTTACATAAAAATCCTTGATAATAGATGATTTTGATGGGAATTTTGGGATAGAGGGGATAGGAGTTAGTAGTAGATAGGGGGTTAGTGAGAGATTACTTTTATTGTTTGTTTTACTTTTTCGGCAATGGCTCGGGCTTTTTCAATATCTTTATTTACGATGGTTACGTGTCCCATTTTTCTAAACGGACGGGTTTCGCGTTTGCCATAGATATGAGGGGTTACGCCTTGCATTGCTAATATTTGTTCTATATTTTCGTATATCACATCGCCTTGGTAGCCTTCAGCCCCTACGAGGTTTACCATTACACCTGCTACTTTGCTATCGGTGTTGCCTAATGGGAGGTCTAAAATGGCGCGCAAATGTTGTTCAAATTGGTTGGTGTAAGCAGCCTCGATGCTGTAATGTCCTGAGTTATGCGGACGCGGAGCTACTTCGTTTACTAATACCTCGCCTTCAGCCGTTAGGAAAAGCTCTACGGCTAAAAGTCCTACTACCTGAAAAGCTTCGGCTACTTGTACGGCTATTGCGCGTGCTTTTTGGGCGATTTCCTCGCTGATACGCGCTGGACATAACACATATTCCACCTGATTGGCTTCGGGGTGAAACTCCATTTCTACCACAGGGTAGGTGCTTGCCTCACCGCTCACATTGCGGGCGACAATCACGGCTAATTCCTTAGCGAAAGGCACTAAATTTTCGGCGATACACTCTCCTTCGGGTAGAAGGGATAGGTCGGGCAATTGTCGTACGATTTTCACGCCATTGCCGTCGTAACCAAAACGCGCTGATTTCCACACGAAAGGCAGGGTTATTTGCTCTTTTGCTACTGCTTTTTGCAAATTGGCTAAGCTCTCAAAGCGATGAAAAGGAGCGGTAGGGATGTTGTGAGTGGTGTAGAACTGTTTTTGGGTAGCTTTGTTCTGTATCAACTCAATAGTTTGAGGGGTAGGGTATACTTTTACCCCTTCGGATTGTAGTTTTTTAAGGGCATCGACATTCACATTTTCAATTTCGATAGTGAGTACATCTACGTCTTTACCAAAGTTGTAGACGGTATCAAAATCGGTGAGAGCGCCTTGTACAAAGGTATTACAGGCAATGCGACAAGGGGCATCGGCAGAGGGGTCGAGCACCTTAGTGGTGATGTCGAATTTGCGGGTTTCGGTGAGGAGCATCTTGCCGAGCTGTCCGCCACCAAGGATTCCTAGAGTAAAGTTTGATGAAAAATAGTGAGGCATAAAAAGGTTTATTTTACGATGAAAATACAATCGGCTAAAGCTGTGTACTTTTCAGGGTTGTTTTTATAGGTAAATTCTATTTTTAAAGAAAGCGAGTCTTTCTTACTGAAATTGTTTAAATACTGATGGATAGTAGGTTGTAGTATATTGATGTTTCTTTTTAACTTCCAAGAGTTCTCAAAATCATCGGTATCAACAAGAATCAGGAATAATCTGTTTTCAGCACCAAAGCGCATTTCACCTTGATTTTCATAAAGCCATTGTATGAGTGGTTTAGGGTTTTTCTGAGCTTCGGTTACAATACTCAAACGTTCTTGTTTCAGCTGATTTAATACAGCAAGGGAGGTAGCATCGTTTCTGTCTTTTAATTTTTCGGTGATTTCGTATTGTATGTTAGTTGTTTTATCTTTTTTATCAAAGAAAATACCTAATTCAGTAGCTTTGTTTTTCAAAAAAGTGAGTTCAGGAGGCAATCCTATTTCCTTTCTTCTTAGCTTCATAAATTCATTAGGGAAGTAAGTAACTTTCAGGTCGAAAGGAATGTTGTTGATGAAGAAATCTACATTTTTTATTTGTCCGATAGTAGGTAGAACAGCAGGGTGTTGTTTAAAGATATTTTCTATTAAAATACTACTCCAATGGTTGTACCAGCTGCTCAAAACATAATTTTGTACAGTAGTATTGATTTCAGTATCAAATTTAGATAGTAGTTCTTCATACGAAGGTTGTTTTACCTTTATGTATTTGCTTATAAGGTATTTGTCTAATGAGTTTTGATAGTCGCCTCCCCATTGAAAATGGTTTAGTTTGTAAAGTTCAGAAATGAGTTGTTCTTGGTTGAAAAACTCAATTTGTTTGTGGCTTATCTGTTTTATAAAGTTGTCTAACATCGAATGAGATTGAGGGATATCTCGTTCTAACAAATTGAAGAGTTCTTCAAATTGCAAATTCATTGTTGTATGTTGTAACTTTATATGATTTGAAGAGAGAAACTCAAAAAGCAATTCTTTACGCAAGATAGATTTGATTTTAAGCCATAGCAAGGCACTGCTATCGGTATTGAACGCTGCCAATTGTTGCCTTTGTTGTAGTTCTTTCCAATGTTTAAAGTTGTTCATACGCTAATGTTTCTTTCTTAGGAATAGCAAAACTGATATGCACTTTAGGTTTGCATACAAAAAGGATTTCTTTACTACCTGCCACACTGCCTTTTCCTCCTCTACCATTGTGGTAAGCTTTAGCTTCTACAGTTACATCTTTGTATTTAGAAATGAGGGCAGTAAGAATCTCTATAGAAGGGTAACTGCGATCGTTGTAACTGATGAGCCAGTGTGGAATATCTTTGCTGTATTCAAAAAGGGTTTCAAATGAAGTGATAACATCTCTTTTCTTATCAAAACCACTAAAACGTTGAGGTTCGTATCGTTTGATGGTGTTGATAAACTGCTTGTCTCTCCAATATTCGGTAAAAGTTTCGGGTAAGTGATAGAAACTTTGATAGTCGGCGTGGCTATCGCAATAAGGAGGGTCGAAATAGACTATATCTACTTGGTCTAATAAGGGCAGCAAGTCTAAAATATTTTTTTGGTAACTTTTATTAGTTGCTTGATTGTTGAAAACAGCCTTATTGTATTTAGGTAGAAGTTCTTCAAAAATATCTCTAATAGGGCGTACTAAACTCCTATTGCGCTTGATACGTTCAGGATTGTTAGCATAGTTTAGGGCTTGTGTATGAGCAAAGTGCCCCATTGTAATCTTTCGTGTCATACTTCGGTTGAGTACTGAAAAAGCAAGAGCTTGCTTGTATGGGGAGGATAACAAAGGGATATTAGCTCTAAAATTATCTAAGAAAAAGGCTTCAGTTTCTTCAAAAAAGATGCCTGTATAAAGGTCGGATATAAGGGTATATTCACTCTTTTGAGGAGATTCTGAAAACAATAAAGATATATCATCGAGAGTAAGCGTATCACTGTTATTTTCAATTAGGGCTAATCCTATTTGGTGGTTGAAGTTCAAAAAATCGTTTGTAATTACTTGTAACTGCATTTGTTTGAACAAGTAAGCAACTGATTGAGAGCCTGCAAAAGCATCAAGAGCTATACGCACTCCATTGGGGATAAAGTTCTTTATCCACGCTAAATGGGTGTGTTTAGCTCCTAAATATTGAGGTTCAGGAAATTGGTAGTTGAAATACTTATACTCGTCGAATAGCATTTTTTATATGTTGAAAGCTTTATTTCAATTCTCTAATCAAATACATATATACGGGGAAGTGGTCGGAATAGCCCCAAGTGTAGTTGCCGTTGCTCATACTGCGGAAAGGATAGCCTTTGTAGCGCCCTTTGGGGTTTGCTAAATAAGGACGATTGAAGATGCCTGTTTTCCAATAGCGGTAACTGCTTTTGTCTTCTTTAAGCAAGTCGTAAGTGAAATAGAATTGGTCGAAAAGATTCCAACCGTCTTGATAAGCAAGGGTACCCATACCTTTTTTGAGCATCGCTTCCATAGGGTTGAACAGCTCCCCTGGTTTTACATCTTCTTTTTTATCTTTTGTTTTGAGTACATTTTTAAAGCCAGAATTGATAGGGTCGTCGTTGAAGTCGCCCATCGCAATAACTTTGGCGTTAGGGTCTGTTTTGAGTAGAGAATCGATGATTTGCTTGTTCAGAGCGGCTGCTTTTTCACGGCTGGGGCGGCTTTTAGCTTCTCCTCCTAAACGTGAGGGCCAGTGGTTTACGATAAAATGTATCATTTCGCCGTCCAACTCACCGCTTACAAGCAGTTGGTCGCGGGTGTAGAGGGGTTTGCCATCGTCTTTAGTGAGGTGCAGAGGGTGTGCAAATGAGGAAATGGGCTTGAACACGCCTTTTTTGTAGATCAGTGCTACATCTACCCCACGGGCATCGGGAGATTCGTAGTGTACGATACCATAGTTGTAACGTTTGAGATACTCAGTATTGATAAGGTCTTGCACTACTGCCTCATTTTCTATTTCGGCAAGTCCTACTATATCGGGGGCGTGGTGCGTTACATCATTACCGATTTCGGAAATGACTTTAGCAATTTTCTGTACGTGGTCGTTATAGACTTTAGAAGTCCAGCGGTCGGCGCCCTCAGGGGTGCGATCGTCATCAAATTTATTAGGGTCGTTGATGGTGTCGAACAAGTTCTCCACATTGTAAAAAGCAATCGTTCTCACGCTAAATTTTTTTTGTTGAGCCTCGGCATTGAGTACCGCCAAAAGTACAAGCGATACCGTTAAAGTTACAATTCTTTTCATTTATAATTTGGTGTTTTTTTAGCTGTTTAGTTTCAAAATAGCAAATCGGTAAATTATTGAAATATTCTCCCGAAAAAGCCTTTCTTTTTAGGTTTGTCGTCTTGTTGTTGGGTGGAGGAGGCGGTGTTTTTGGCTGCTGCCGAAGGGTTTACTACATCGTCTATAGAAATCTCCTCATCGCCATTATCTATATCGTTTAATTTGCCTTTGCGCTCATAGATGCGGTAATGCACTTCGCCTGCTCTAATGGTATCTTTTGCAGCACCACTATCGCTGAGAAGTCGATCGAGGAATCCTTCTCTCACCACGGGTTCACAATTGGTTATCTCCTCGCGTATCTCATCGGGGACGGAGAAGGTAGCGCGGGTGATTGCATTGAACTGCTTGTTGCGGTTGAGTTGTGACACAAAGAGGGCTGCAATAGGCAGTGCCGAGTTAGCTCCTTGCCCCAAATAGGTAGCGCGGAAGCCTATCTGCTGGTCGTTGCCTACCCAAACAATCATCACCAAGTTAGGCAAGAGTCCTGCAAACCAACCATCTTTATTGTCTTGGGTAGTTCCTGTTTTACCAGCGAGGTCATTAGTGAGCCCATATTGTCCACGCATTCTGGCAGCAGTTCCTTCATTCACGGTAGCGCGCATCAGCTGGATCATCTGTTGGGCAGTGGTTTGGCTGATAGCTGCCGCTTCTTTTTTAGGTTTGTGCTGCCAGATGATTTTTCCTTTTTTATCAGTGATTTTTTCTATGAAATACGGTTGTGAGGGCACACCGTTGTTGGCAAAGGTGGTATAGGCTTTAGCCATTTCAATTACTGATAATTCGGCTGAACCCAAGGCGATAGAGGGCACTTGTGGCAACGCTGTTTGGATACCCATTGCGCGCGCTTTCCTGATAACATTGTTGAGCCCTGCATAGAAGAGCGTTTGTACTGCAATAGTGTTCAGCGATTCTTTAAGCGCCTTGCCTACAGAGTAGTAAGTATAAGGATCATCGTCAGTTTTAGAAGCGTTGCGCGGTGTCCAGAATTTCTCATCGGCATAGGTGAGGGCGCGTGGCGAGAAGTGAGTACATACGGGCATTCCTACCTCTAAGGCAGTAGCATAGACAATAGGTTTGAAAATAGACCCTACTTGGCGTTTGCTTTGTAATACGTGGTCGTACTTGAAGTGCTGAAAATCAACACCTCCTACGTAACTTTTTACAGCTCCCGTTTGTGGATTCACACTCACAAAACCCGTGTTGAGCAAGCGGATATAAAACGACAAACTATCGAGGGTACTGTGTTTTTGCACCTCGTCTTTGGTGTAGAAACTCAAGTCCATTGTTTTTTTCTCGCTGAGTTTTTTCCAAATATCCTCGTCGTTAAGTCCTTGAGATTTCAAATCTTTATAAGCGGGGAGTTTTTTAGCTTCTTGTAATAGCCAGTCGTTATCGGTTTTCCAAGGAGGGTTTTTGCCATAAGCCGTTTCAAAATCTTTTTGTAGGCGTTCTAAGTGTTTTTTCACGGCAGCCTCGGCATATTGTTGCATAGTGCGATCGATGGTGGTGTAGATGCGCAACCCATCTTTGTAGATGTTATAGGGCGTACCATCTTCTTTTTTAACGTCTTTCAACAATTCGGGAAGTTGCAAACGTATTTGCTCGCGGAGGTAAGGTGCAAGACCTTCGTTTTCAATATTGTTGTAGTCTATTTTTAGGCTGTCCTGCTTGTGAACTTCAAAGTCTTTATCGGAGAGAAGTCCATTTTTTTTCATTTTTGCCAATACCACATTGCGGCGTTCTTCACTTCGCTTGGGCGAGGTACGCGGATTGTAGTTTTTGTTAGCTTTGAGAGAGCCCACCAAGGTAGCAGCCTCGTTGAGGGTGAGATCTTTGGTGTGTTTGTTGAAAAATCGATGAGCAGCCGCCTCTATGCCGTAAGTATTATCGCTAAAAGGTACCGTGTTGAGGTAGAGGGTGATAATTTCCTCTTTAGTATAGACTTTCTCAATGCGGTTGGCGATAATCATCTCTTTGATTTTATGCACAGGCATAGAGAGTTTTCCATAGCGCTCGCCACGCCCGAAAATGTTTTTAGCCAACTGCATCGTGAGGGTACTCCCCCCGCCCGAAGAATCGTCTTGCAAGAGCAGTGTTTTGAAAAATACCCTAAAGAGGCTTCGCATATCCACCCCACTGTGGTTGTAAAAACGCTCGTCCTCGGTAGCGATGAGTGCATTTACCAAGTAAGGAGGAAAATCGGAATATTCGATTTTTGTGCGGTCGAAGATATAGAATTTACCTAAGAATTCACCGTGGTCGTCGTAGATGAGGCTCGCTTCGGATTGGCGGAGTTCTTTGAGTTCTTGTTCGGTAGGCAATTTGCCAAAAACACCGAAATAGACTAAAGTGAAGAGCAATAACACCATTGCCAGTCCTGTTCCTATAGCGATACCTGCCCATTTGAGGTAAAACTTATAGGTTCGGGGTTGTTTGCCTTCTCGCTTGCTGCTGAAGAGTTTATAAAATAAATACGGAATGCCAATGAGCAGAATCACAAGGGCATACCAAGCGTATTTGAGGCAGTAACGCAGTAGTTTATATACCATAGAACCTAAAGCCAAACCCCCTTCCATTAGTAGGGAAAGGAAAGGTGCTATAAAGAGCAACCCTTTGGTGATAAGTTTTTTGAATGATATATTTTTCAGTTGCATATAAAAGGTACTGAACGATTTAGAATGCAAAGGTACAAATTAATTAACAATTAACAAGTAACGACGAACAAAATTTAGTATGAGCTGTGTAGTGAATAAAGAAACTAAAGGGCAAGGGTGAAAAATGAATAACTCACGCTATTTTTTTGCTATTTACTAAAAAATTTATACTTTTGCCGCTTCAGTAGTAACAAATTATAAAAATAAGTGTGATGATATACTATGTACTCCTTTCTTTAGGCGTGGTTGTGTTGCTTTATCTGCTTATTATGCAGGGAATTGCAAACCTAAAACGCGAAAAAGTGATAGAGGAACTACGCGAAAAATGGCATAATGCCCTTGTAGACGAAAAACGAACCAAAGAAACTATTATGGAACTCATCGGGGAAACTTTTGGTGAGGCTACCGTAAATAGTGTTGAAAAGGGTGTTTATAAGGAAAATATGCCTGATTATCTCGTGAAAATGGCTATAGGTCGCCCCTTGAATGTGCAACCTGTAGTGTTCCACGGTATTACTACTGAACGCTGGCGCTACAAATCGGTAGTACTCAGTTTTCAAAATGGTCGCCTCATAGGATGGGAAACCAGTGATAACTCTACTCAAAAAGCAGGACTATGACAGTGAAAGATTACTACGAAGTGCTGGGACTCACCGCCGAAGCTCCCGCCGAAGAAATTCGCATCGCCTACCGCAAACTCGCTAAAGCTAATCACCCCGATAAACACAAGGGTGATCCTGCCTATGTAGAAAAATTTAAAGATTTACAAGAGGCTTATGATGTGCTCTCGGATGCTGAGAAGCGCAAGGAATACGATGCCCAGATGGCTCGCCAAAAAAGCTATAATAAGAAAGAGGCTAAAAAATCGGATAAATCTTCTGACAATAGCGCGCAACAACCGCCGCAAACAGAACAGCCCCAACAACCCGAACAACCTCGCCCCGAGGAAATTAAAGATTTACATACCTTGGTGGATATGTATTTCAAAAAACGCGATATCACCTTGCAAGCTCGTAAGGAATACGATAGTTTTCTCGCTACTCCTCGCAAAAAATATATCAATTGGGTAACCTTTATAGCTCTGTTGTTCTTTATCACGGGAGTTGTTGTGGCAATGATGTTCCTCAATTAACAATTATCAATTGACAATTAACATACACAACGAAACGGATTTTACGGCTACTGCCTTGGATACTTTTCGCTATCAATACGAAAATAACGAGGTATACCACCGCTTTTGTACCCTATTACAACGCACTCCCGAAAAAGTAACTGCCCTTGAGCATATCCCTTTTTTGCCTATTGAATGCTTCAAAACGCATAAAGTGTATTGTGGCAACGCGCCTCATCAGCAAATCTTCACCAGCAGTGGCACCACAGGCGCACAAACTTCCCAGCATTATGTGAAAGACCTCTCTATTTACGAAGATAGCTTTCGCAAAGGATTTGCATACTTCTATGGCGATATCCGCGATTATGTGGTCTTAGCCCTCCTTCCTTCTTATTTAGAGCGCACTGGCTCATCGCTTATCACTATGGTAGCCGACCTTATTGAGCGTTCGGGTAGTGAGTATAGCGGTTTCTATCTCAATGAATACGACCTCTTAGCCGAGCGTTTGCAAATGCTTGATGCTTCGGGTAAAAAAGTGTTGCTTATAGGGGTATCGTTTGCCTTACTCGACCTTGTTGAAAAACATACTTTCTCCTTAAAAAATACGATTGTAATGGAAACTGGCGGAATGAAAGGTCGGCGTAAAGAACTCGTGCGAGAAGAGTTGCACGCACTCCTCTGCAAAGGTTTTGGTGTCGAAATGATTCATTCGGAATACGGAATGACCGAACTCCTTTCACAAGCCTATTCTGCAGGCAAGGGGATTTATAAGTGCGTACCTTGGCTCAAAGTGCTTATACGTGATACCAATGATGCGCTGAGCTATTTGCCTACCGGCAAAACCGGCGGAATTAATATCATCGATTTAGCTAATAGAGAATCGTGTAGTTTTATTGCTACTCAAGATTTAGGAAAGCTACACCCCGATGGTACTTTTGAAGTATTAGGGCGCTTCGACAACGCCGATATCAGAGGGTGCAATTTGTTGATTTACTAATTTACGTTGCTATACTTTGCCAAATTTGCCTGTGCGGCTCGCACCCTGAAGACCTCAAAGCCATTGCGCTCTCAAAAGAGCAAGGGAACCTTGGTATGGTTACAAGCAATGACGATGTTTTTAAAGAAATCCAATATTTTAGAAGTTCAAAACAACCCTTATTTTAACAGAAAAACTCCCTTGCAGTGCAAACTGCAAGGGAATTTTTCTAAAGTAAAGTAACTATTTCGTAACTCGTCTCTCGTAATTTGTAATTCGTCATTCGTAACTATTTTACTTTGGTAAAGTGCATTACTGTGCGTCCGTTATCTATAGCAAAGGTCATATAGCGGTTATTGTTGGAGAAATTGATGTCCCAAAGTGTTTTTTTCGCTGGGTTGCTCACATTGTAGTACTTGCCCCCTTCCTTTACCCATTTGTAGCTGTTTATTGTTTTATTACATTGCCCATTTTCTGGATAATTAAGGTATAGGGTAGCTCCTAAAGAGTGGGCTACTATTTCACCATATAAGCATTCACCGTTCTTTACAATAAGTTCTTGTTGTCCCACTACATATTTGGTCATTAGCCAACGACCTGTAAGTGGGTCGAGGTGGCTGTAATCTACACCTTTTTTGTGGCGGACAGTTATTATATCATTTATCCCATCATTATAACGCAAGATGAGTTCTTTATCTTTCATCTCGTATTTAACAGAAGAGGTATTCCCTTTTTTTCCAGTTGGAGAATCGTTGGAAATGGTCATATGAAAAGTACCGTTGGAGGAGGTATAATCATAATAGATAGGGTTATATTGGCAGTTATTGTTATTATCTAACAAATACGATTCTAGCTTTATTTTTTTATCAGCTATTGACCAATAGCTTTGCTCAGAGCAAGTATTAGGAATACTCCATCGCATTCCTTTATTATTTTCATCGGCGTAAAGAACATATCCATACCAATCCCCATTGAGCGAAGTGCTACCTCCGCCGTTGTCGTCGTCTTTCCCACAAGAGGAAACGAATAATGCTGTGGCAACGAGTGCCGAAAAAATGAGTTTTTTCATATAATATTTGTATTATCCTCTCTCCCGTTCCCTCTCTCCTTGGGAGAGAGGGGCAATCTGGTTAAGAGGGGGTTAAGAATAATGTTTTTTGTTAATAAAATTTCTTTATTCGTTATTATCGCCACATCATACCGCTAAAATAAGAAGGAACACCGTGTGTGCCTCTTTCTTGACGTAGGACAATGAAGCCACTTTTGTCGTTTTCGAGGTCGTAGAGTTTGTTATCATCACGAATTACAAACACATAGCCATAGCCACCGCTTGTTACCACAACACCTCCTTGGCTGGGTTGTAATGGGTCATAGTCTGTCCAAGCACGCCCTACGGTGGGTGCTCCTACAAAAGCAATATATTTGCCGTCGGGGGAGAATACAGGATGATATTCGCCATCTGCTTTGCTGGAGCCTGTAAGTTTGGAGGTGGTTACTTGGTGGAGGTCGCTGCCGTCTATATTCTGTACCCAGAGGTGCCCTTCATAACGAAAAGCCACGCGTGTACCTTGTGGGTTTACTGTTACATAGTTGGCTCCCTTGCCGTTGTTTATATTCAACACTTTTTCTACCTTGTTGCCGTATTCTTCTTTCCAACGATAGAGTACGCCCTTGATAGCACTGTACATTTCGTTGTTCTGTGTCCATACGGGGGTACTTTGTGCCCTCAAATCATCGCGGGTAAGTCCTTTGGTAAAATCGGCAATGAGCTTGCCTGTTTCAGTATTGAGCAAGAGTACCCCGCGCTCATCCCAATAATAAGAATCAACTGCGATAAATTTCTTGTTGGGGGAAAGGCGAATGATACATTCCTTGTAAAATTCCTGTGGATCATAAGTAAAACTAAACGAGAAAATGTTGCCTGTTTTTGGCAGTTTATCATAGGCAAACCATACATAGTTACCATCCAAAGGGCGCAACAAGAAAGTTTGGGTATCTTGAGTGCCAAACGAGCGGTCAGTACTGATGGCTAATGCTATTTCCTTGCTACCATAGGTAATATCGCAACCTGTAATACCAGGTCCATTCATTGTTTTGGTAACCTTGCTGAGTTTGCCGTTGGAAAAGTTGTAGGATTGGATACCATCGGTAGCAAAATCCACATAAAGGGTGCCAGGGAGAGAAGCCCCACTACCTCCGCCGTTGTCGTCGTCTTTCCCGCAAGAGGAAACGAATAATGCTGTGGCAATGAATGCCGAAAAAATAAGTTTTTTCATATAATTATTATTTAATGTTTTTTGCTTTTACAATTTATCAGACAAGTCGGATTTGTCAGACCAGTCAGATTCCTGACCCCTGAGACCTGAGACCTAAAACCTGACATTGGGGGCAAAGGTAATAAAAAATAGTTTAATATCCTAATTTATAACACTAATTAACCATTAACCATTAACCATTAATCATTAACAGAAAACCTCCCCTTGCAGTTTGTACCACAAGAGGAGGTTTTTAAGTTACATTTATTGCCTGTGCGGCTCGCACCTTTGGCTAAGTGTAGGTTTATTGTTCATTATTCATTGTCAATTCTTCATTGTCAATTGTTTTTTTAAGTTCTTCAATCTCTTTTTGAGTGTCTTCTACGATAGTAGTGTCTATTCCCGTGTGATTGATATGATGATGAATTTCAGTTTTAATCTCATCGGTAGCATCGCGCAATTGGCGCATTGTTTTGCCCAAACCACGCGCAACCTCTGGGAGCTTATCAGCCCCAAAAAGTATTAAAACCATAAAAAGTATAAATATAATCTCTGAAATACCCATAAATTCAATTAATAATTAACAATTACCTGATGTCTAACACCTGATGCCTGACACCTAACTCACTGCAAAATTACATTTTTTTCGTCATAAAATAGCAAATTTCATATTTTTTTTATACTTTTGCCCGTATGAAAAAAGTAAAATATTATTATGACCCCGAGACGCTCTCGTATAAGCGCATCCGCAATCGCAAGCGCACAAAGGTGCGTAATGCCCTGATATTCCTCACGGCAGCAGCACTCTTCGGGATTTTATTCTCTTTTATAATGATTAACTCGCGTTTGTTCTTCACTCCTCGCGAGGTAATACTCGCACGCGAGATTAAAACCTACGAAACGAACTACCAAATCCTCAACAAAAAAATGGAATTAGTAGAGGATGTCCTCGCCGATATCCAAGAGCGCGACAACAATATGTACCGCCTTTACTTCAACGCTCCTGTCATCCCCGATAGTATCCGCAAGAGCCTTAAAAACCCCAATCGCTATAAAGATTTGGAAAAATTCGGCAACTCCAAGCTGATTGCCAGCACCAATGAACGTTTAGATGTATTGCGCAAGCAGTTGGTTGTACAATCCAAATCGCTCGATGAGATTACCAAACTCTCTAAGGCTAAAGAAAAATTCCTCGCTTCTATTCCCGCCATTCAGCCTATCAATAACAAGGATTTAAAACATATGGCTTCCGGTTACGGTTGGCGTACCGACCCTTTCACCAAAGCGCGTAAATTCCACTATGGTATGGACTTCGCTGCGCCCCAAGGCACTCCCGTATATGCTGCTGGCGATGGCGTGGTAGTCCGCGCCGATAGCAATGCCTCAGGCTATGGCAACCACATCCGCATAGACCACGGCTATGGCTATGTAACCCTCTACGGACACCTTTCTGCCTACAATGTGCGCGCCGGTCAGCACGTGAAGCGCGGCGACCTCATCGGCAAAGTGGGAAGCACTGGTAGGTCTGAAGCCCCTCACTTGCACTACGAGGTTATCAAAAACGGCGAACATATCAACCCTATTCACTTCTACTATGGCAACCTCACCCCCAGCGAATACGCCGATATGCTACACGTCTCTACCCAAGAAAACCAATCGCTTGATTAGGGGTCAGGTTTCAGGGGTCAGACTCGTCTGACGAGTCTGACTTGTCAGATATTCTTACCTCTAAACAACAACCTCTAAAAAATAGTCCAAAATAATCAGCAAATTAACCCTATGGCAATATCAATAAAACTTAAAAAACGCTGGGATGTTTATTCTACTTTGCAAGAGGTGCTCACGGCAACTCAAAACCTTAGTGTATCTCCTTTCGGACTTACCGAAGAGGGTTTGCAGGACTTTCGTGGGATTAAGCTCATAGGCGAAAGGGCGCAAGTTCCTTTGCGAAATGGCTATATGTGGGAAAACATATCCCAACCCCTCCACTCCTCCCTATCTTATGCCGATTTTTCAGGCTCGGTGTGGCAGTATTTTGCCATTGAAGAAACAGACGATTTTACCCCTGTGATTGATCACGTTATTTTCGACGAAAGCATGTTTCAATTGAGTGCCTATGCTATTTGTGGAAATGGCGCCACCTTCTTATCGTGCAGTTTTGCTGGTTGTAAATACAAATGGGGAGATTTTATAGGGGCTACACTAAAAGACTGTCGCTTTACCCAAATCAAAAAGAATGTCCGCTTAAAGTTCAATAGTTGCAAACTGTTAGAGAATTGCCTATTTAGTGGAGAAATCCACAAGGCACATTTTGGGTATTCCAATCTGAAAAACTGTACCTTTGAAGGGCTGTTATACGACTGCTCGTTTGAAGGGGTTGAAAAGATAGGGAACCTGCGTAAAGGTGAGATTATTCCGCCTGAAAAGGTAGATAACAGAATGGATGGACTGGATTTTTCTAAGGCGGATATCATAATGTGTAGCTTTCAGTCATTTTGTTATTTGGATAAAGTGAAACCCTCAAAAAACAATTGTGTATTCAAAGTAACGGATGAATTTCACAACTATTTGCTTTCCATTATAGAAAATAGCGATAGTCCTTTAAAAGAGAAATTGATAGAATACGCAAAATTATTCTACGCTCCGCACACTACAACCCCTTACGAAGTAGCACATCCTAATAATTTTTCATTCAAACATCCAGAAGAAGCAGAACTGAGTCAGCAACTCTACGATTTTGTCTGTAAGGCAGCGGAAGCTACAGGGTGTAGGGTGAAGTAGAGGTCAGACATCAGGTATCAGGTATCAGGGGGCAGACTAGTCAGAAGAGTCCGACTTGTCAGATATTCTTACCTCTAAACAACCTCTAAAAAATAGTCCAAAATAATTAGAAAATCAGCAAAATGACAAGCCTCATTCACACCATACAGCAAGCCTTTTCTAGCGTTACCTTGGGCAACGGCATAGGGCTCAGCGAGGGCAATGCTATGGATGATTATGCCCCAGCCGAAGAACGCACCCGCTGTCGCAAGCAAGATGAGCAAACCCATTGGCACAAGATACCTGTAGAGCTTCTCAACCAATATTATGTAGCCCTCTGCTATTTCGACCCCGAAGGAATGCGATTTCACCTGCCCGCTTTTCTTATTGCCGACTTACAAGGGCAGTTCCGTTTTGATCTTGTCTATACATTTATCCATTTAGACGAGTACAAAGAGCAACAATTCTCATTGCTGAACGCTCAGCAGAAACAAGCAGTCGCTCAATACCTGCGCTGGATATGTACCGACCCTAGTCATTATACCACCGCAGACGATACCACCGCCATCGAAGAAGCCCTTTTACTATTTTGGGAAACCTAAACTTACCATATTTATAGTAGTAATTAATAATAAATTGTAAATTAAACTTATATGACTCATAAAAATCTCCCCCAAAATTGGGATTTCTTTATGTGCCGTATCGAAGGCGCTCCTGCCTCTATACGCACTAATTTAGCCTTGATTGAGGTCGCTCCTCTCGAAGGACTCACACAGCGCTTGCAGTTCTATATCAAAATGCAAAACCCCAGACCCGACGGACTTTCTTCTAATGAAGAATATCCTATCCTCTGTGATATAGAGGATGCTATAGGAGACAAAGCCGAAGCTACAGGGGCTGTATCGGCTGGGGTGGTGAAATCCGAAGGGTTTTTAGAACTCTGGTTTTATACCCAAAATGCTGAGGCTTTGGCAAAAACTTGTGAAGAAGCATTACAAGCTTTTGAGGGCTATCAGTCGGGGTATAATATAGCCGAAGACCCCGAGTGGGAAGATTATTTTAATTTCCTTTACCCCGATGAGTTTTCTTACCAAACAATGCAAAACCGCAAAGTGCTAATGCAACTCGAAAAGAATGGCGATAAAATGGAGGTGCCTCGCGAAATCGACCATTTTATTTACTTCAAAGAAGCTGCTCAGCAACAGGCTTTTGCCAAAGAAGTTGAAGCCAAAGGTTTTAAAGTACTTCTTAGCGATGAGAAAACAGTAGAAGAACGCAAAGCAGAAAACTATACGCATCCTTATACAGTTCAAGCCTCTCGTGAAGATAGTCCGCTGGATATCGATGATATCGTATGGGATTTGTTAGAACTCGCCTCTCCTTTTGAAGGTAATTACGACGGCTGGGGCTGTGTAAACGTACAATAAAAAATAATTATTAACTGTCAATTATCAATTGAAAATGAAATATTCAAAAATAATCGATGCTGTTTATGAGGAAGTATTAAAGGGTGAAAATGCCGGTACCGTCCCTACTTACATTCCCGAATTAGCACAAGTGAACCCCGAACAGTTTGGGGTGTACTTCTATAGTCTCAACAAGCAATCGTATGGCATAGGCGACTGCGATGTAAAATTTTCGGCGCAGAGTATCGCCAAAGTGCTCGCCCTCTCTTTGGCCTATAGTATCATAGGCGACCAATTGTGGAAACGCGTAGATGTAGAACCGTCGGGTACTTCGTTCAACTCCTTGGTGCAATTAGAAGCCGATAATGGTATTCCGCGTAATCCACTCATCAATGCAGGGGCGATAGTAGTGTGTGATATTTTGCTCTCTATTTTAGAAGATGCCGAAGCCGATTTCCTCACTTTTGTACGCGAATTGGCTAACGATGATAGCATCAACTACTCTATTTTAGTAGCCGAATCCGAAAAATCAGTAGGATATCGCAATTTTGCCTTGTGTTATTACATCAAGTCGCTCGGGAATATCGAAAACGACCCTATTGAGGTGCTCAACTTCTATTTCAAACTCTGTTCTTTGGAACTCACTTGCAAATCGATGGCGTATATCTTCTCATTTCTTGCCAACGACGGTATCCGTATGCACGATCGCGTACAAATCCTTACCGAAACCTGTACCAAGCGCGTAAACGCCATAATGCAAACCTGCGGATTTTATGATGAGTCCGGAGAGTTTGCTTTTAAAGTAGGTTTACCTGGTAAGAGTGGAGTAGGAGGGGGGATTGTTGCCTTATTGCCCAATCATTACAGCATAGCGGTATGGAGTCCCAAACTCAACGACAAAGGCAATTCGTATAGAGGAATGAAGTTCTTAGAAATGTTTACCGCCCAAACGCATACCTCTATTTTTTAGTTACATTGTAGGGGCGTTTTGCAAACGCCCCTATAAAATAAAACTTTTCGGACATCCTCTTATAAAATAAAAACTTTTATAGATAGCCGATTTTCTTCGTAATTCGTAACTCGTAATTTCCAATCCTTATTTGTTTTATTTATAAATAATACGTACTTTTGCGCCCGATTTTAAGATTTCTATATGAAAACATTGGGTGTTTTTATACTTTTATCTTGGCTATCTACCTCTTTTGCTTTTGCTCAACAAAATGAACAACAGAAAGATACCATTCAAAAATTAGACGAAGTAACGGTATCGGCTCAGCAAATATTAGGTAGCAAGTTTCAGGCGCGCAACCGTACGGGATCAGCGTATTACATTTCTCCTCAAGAAATTCAAAAAATGGGCTATACTGATATCAACCGTATGCTCAAAGCTGTCCCTGGGGTGAATGTGTACGAAGAAGATGGTTATGGCTTGCGACCTAACATCAGTTTGCGAGGCACTAAAGCAGAACGAAGTGAGAAAATCACCTTGATGGAGGATGGTATTTTGGCGGCTCCTGCTCCTTATGCTGCCCCTGCGGCTTACTATTTTCCTAATGCGGCTCGTATGCAAGCGGTGGAGGTGGTAAAAGGCAGTAGCCAAGTGCAATACGGTCCGTTCACTACCGGTGGGGCTATCAATATGGTATCCACGGCTATCCCTACTAAATTTTCAGCCAAGCTAAGTGCTTCCAGTGGAACTAACAATACCCTTAAAACGCACATCAACGCAGGCGACAGTAAAAAACACTTTGGCTATATGGTGGAATACCTCCGCTACCAGTCCGATGGCTTCAAACATTTTGAAAACAAACAAAATGCAGGCTTCAAACGCAATGATTTGATTGCTAAATTCAAAGTGAATACCGCTAAAACCGAAGGGGCTAACCACTCTTTTGAACTCAAAGCGGGCTATGCCGACGAAGATTCTAACGAAACTTATGTGGGGCTCACCCAAACCGATTTTGCCCGAACGCCTTTCCTGCGCTATGTAGGCTCTCAAAAAGACCACCTCACAACCCGACACACCCAGTGGGTGGGGACTTACCTTCTTCAGTTTTCTAACCGACTAAAATTTACTACTCACTTCTATTACAATACCTTCTTCCGCAATTGGTACAAACTTGAATCGGTGAAATACGGCACTTCAGCCAACGAAAAACGCACCATTGGGCAAATTCTCTCCGACCCCGAAACTAATGTTCCTTATTTTGATATACTTTCAGGTAAAACCGATAGCCGCGTGTTCTACAACGATTACGAGCGGTTGAAGGACAACCCTGGGCTATTTGTGCGTGCCAACTACCGCAACTATTTCTCTCGTGGCGTGCAAACCAAAGCGGAATACAAAGCGATATGGGGCAATTGTTATTTAGACAATGAGTGGGGGCTGCGTTACCACACCGATGAAGAAGACCGCAACCAGTGGGACGATATCTATGCGATGAAAAACCAGCAAATGCAACTCCTTTGGAAAGGTCTGCAGGGCAGTCAGGCGAATAAGATAACCCGTGCCAATGCCTTAGCGGCTTATTGGCTTTCTAAACTGACTTACAAACAGCTCACTGTAACTGCGGGCTTGCGCTTTGAACATATAGAATTGTTAGAAAAAGATTATACTACTGCTGATACCCGCCGTACAGGGCAAAAACGCATAGAAACCACCAATGTAGCCAATGCCGTGATACCCAGTTTGGGACTGCACTACAACCTCACCGATGGGCTGTCTGCTTTTGCTGGTGTACACAAGGGCTTTTCACCCCCAGGGGTGAGTAAAGAAAAGCGTGTGATGGACAGAAATGGTAACATCACCCTACTCACCGAAAACCAAAAACCCGAAAGCAGTATCAACTTTGAAGCGGGCTTGCGTGTGAATTACAAACAACTAAAAACTGAATTGATAGGTTTTTACAATAACTACAGCAATATGTTGGGTAGCGACCTTGCGGCTATGGGCGGTACAGGTACCCTCGAACAGTTCAACGTGGGGGAAGCTGTCGTGAAAGGAGCTGAGTTTATCGCACAATACCAGCCATTCCCTGAGGAATCTCCTATAAAAACCCCCTTACAACTCTCTTACACCTTCACCGATACTAAGATGAAAAACTCTTTCGAGAGCAACTCTTGGGGGCGAGTGATTGCGGGTGACGAAATTCCTTATATCAACCGCCATAGCCTCAACTTGAGTATAGGAGCTGAGTATAAAAAATACGAACTGAATATAGGTATTCGCTATAATGGCGCTGTGCGCACTGAACCAGGGCAAGGACTTATCGCCGAACGTCATAAAATTCCTGCCTATACCATTATCGATGTTGCTGCTAAAGCGCATTTCGCTCGCCGTTTTACCCTCACCCTAAATGCTATCAACCTTACCAATCGCACTTATTTGGTATCCCGTCACCCTTCAGGATTGCGTCCAGGGCATCCTTTGGGTATTTTTGGTGGCATCATTTACAAAGTAAATTAACGATGAACAAACTGTTATACATACTCCTTTTTCTCCTCGTAAGCCTATCTGTTAGCGCTCAAACCTTTACCCTCAAAGGAACGGTAAAAGAAACCAATGGCACTCCGCTGTTGGGTGCGACGATAGTGGTAAAAGAATCACATATAGGCACTAGTACCGATATGGAGGGGCATTTCAGCATCAAAGCGCAAGTAGGGCAAACCCTTGAAGTGAGTTATGTGGGAATGAAAACCCAACGTTTCAAAATCAAAGGGGAGAGCCTGCAAATCGTACTCCAAGAAGAAGCCCAAGCTTTAGAGGGGGTAGTACTCACGGGCTACCAGAAAATACAAAACCGCGTATTTACAGGGGCAGCTGCTTCGGTGAAAATGGACAATATCAAAATGGAAGGCGTTGCCGATATATCACGTATGCTCGAAGGGCGTGTAGCAGGGCTTTCTATCCAAAATGTAACGGGGTCTTTTGGTTCGGCGCCGCGCATCAATATTCGCGGGGGGGCTTCTATCATAGGAAATGTACAACCGCTTTGGGTAATCGATGGGGCGATTTATGAAGATTTGGTGTCCCTCAGTCTTGATCAATTGGTTTCGGGTGATGCGGTTACCTTAGTGAGCTCGGCTATTGCCGGACTCAACGCTACTGATATAGAGGATATACAAGTGCTGAAAGACGCATCGGCTACTTCTATGTATGGAGCGCGCGCCCTCAATGGGGTGATTGTTATTACAACCAAATCGGGCAAACGCGATACGCCTAACCGCATTACGTATAGCTACGAACAGAGTTTTCGCACCATTCCGTCGTATAAAGATTTTGACTTGCTGAACTCGCAAGAAACGATGTCACTCTTGCAAGAGATGAACAGCAAAGGCTATTTCAATTTGCAAAACACCCTTTATGGCAGGCGCAGCGGCATTTACTACCAGTGGTATAAAGGCGTGAGTACCATCAACCCCAACACCGGCAATTACTACTACCCCAATACGCCAGCAGCTCAAGCTGCCTTTATGAGAGAACGCGAATATGCCAATACCGATTGGTTCAAACATCTTTTTTCTATCAACCCCATACGCAGCCATACTATTACATTTAGCGGTGGAGGCAAAAATAGTACAAGTTATGCTTCGTTAGGTTATTATCACGATAGCGGCTGGACGATTACCGATAATGTGAAACGTATCACTGCCAACCTCAAAAATACTTTTTATATCAACGACCAACTAAAAGCTACTTTTACAGCCGTAGGGAATTTACGCAGTCAGAAAGCCCCTGGCACTTTTGCACAGCGTAAAAACACAGCTGTAGGTGCTTTCGAGCGTGATTTTGACATCAACCCTTTTTCGTATGCGTTAGGCACGTCGCGCACTTTGCGACCTAAAGATGCACAGGGTAATTTGGAGTACTACCGCAACAACTGGGCGCCTTTCAATATTTTGGAGGAATATCGCAACAACTATATGAAAATCGATGTACTCGACTTCAAAATACAAGCTGAAGCCTCTTACAAGCTCAATCCGCATTTAGAGGTTACTGCCTTAGTATCCGCACGCCAAGCACAAACACAATCATCGCATTACATCACCGAAAATTCTAATGTTATCAAGGCGTTTCGCGCCAATGAAACCCCTCAAGTAGCCAATGATAATATCTATTTACTCAAAAATAAGGACAATCCTTTAGCACCTCCGCAAATAGCGCTCACCAATGGGGGTATTTTCAATAAAACGGAAACCTCTCTCAAAAGCTATATGGGACGCTTGGCGGTTGATTATCACCGCACCTTGCACGAGCACCACGATCTCAAAGCCTTTGGTTTTGCCGAAATTCGCTATGCCGACCGCACTGTTACGCCTTTCCAAGGCTACGGCATTCAGTATGATCGCGGCAATCAGGTGTTTACCAATCCGCTGATTTTTCAAAAGCTCCTCAACGAGGGTAACAACTATTTTGCTCTTACCGAAAAATACGACCGTGGCATCACCTTTTCTGCCAGTGGTACGTATGGCTATAAAGGTAAGTATATCGCCAATGCCGTGCTGAACTACGAAGGGTCTAATACCGCTGGTCGTGGTACGCGTTCGCGCTGGTTGCCTACGTGGAATGTGGGGGCAAAGTGGAATATAGACCGCGAAGATTTTTTCAACAGCAAAAACATCAGTACCCTTGCCCTGAGAGCCAGCTATGGGCTTACTGCCAAAATGAACGAGCAAGCGATAAATTCTTATAGTGTATTCCAAAACTATGTGCAAAACCGCTACCGCTTTAGCGATAGAGAAAATGCCTTGCGCTTGCTGCACTTAGAGAACCGCGACCTCACTTGGGAGAAGATGTACGAACTGAATCTCGGTGTCGATGCAGGATTTTTCAACAATCGCATCAGTATGTCGGTAGATGTTTATCAGCGTAATTCATTCGACCTTATCGACCTGATTCGCACTTCGGGCATAGGCGGCGAATACTATAAGTACGCCAATTTTGGCGATATGCGCACCCGCGGTATAGAGTTATCTCTGAATACCAAAAACATACAGCAGCAAGATTTCCAATGGGCAACTACTATCTCGTTCAGCTATATGAACCAAAAGATTACCCGTTTGCTCAACACTCCTAACACTTTCGATATGGTATCGGGTACAGGGCGCGGCAATATCGTGGGTTACCCTAAAGGCTCATTGTTTTCGTTCAACTATCAAGGAGTGAACCACCAAGGCTTACCTACTTTTGATTTTGGATTGTATCCCCTTAACAACCGCGCAAATGCCAATGTAGTAGGCGCTGATTTTCTCGACACACAGTACTCAAAATCTTACCTTATCTATCACGGCTCAGTAGAACCTAATGTGATTGCAGGGCTCTCTAACACTTTTACTTACAAAAACTGGGAAGCCTCTTTCTTTATCTCGGCGCAAGCGGGAAATAAAATCCGCTTGAACCCTACTTTCGATCCCGCTTTTGGCGATTTGAATGTCTTTTCTAAAGAATATTACAATCGCTGGTTGCATCCTTACGATGAGCTCCGTACCGAGGTGCCCTCATTGCCTTCACAGAGTCTTATCAATCTCATTGGCAAGGAGAATATAGAGCGCGCTTATAATACGTACAACTATTCTCAAAATCGCGTAGCCGATGGCAGCTTTGTGCGTATGAAGAGTATATCATTGGGCTACCGCGTACCCAAAAAGGCTTTGGAACGCTATGGTATGAGCAGCCTCACCGTGCGAGCGCAAGCCACTAATCCATTCCTTATTTATTCCGATAGCAAACTCAACGGTCAAGACCCTGAGTATTACAAGTCTGGAGGGGTATCACTGCCTACCCCCAAACAATATACCTTGTCATTCCAAATAGGATTTTAATGAATTAACAATTAACAATTGAAAATTAATAGTTTAAAACTGAATGAAACATTTAATTTACATATTTTCTTTGTTATTGCTAAGTTGCAACTATTTAGACAAAGACCCCGATGCCTCTCTAAATGTTCCCCTCGATTCGGAAGAAAAAATAGCCGAGCTTCTTACGGGGGCTTACCCCGATGCGAGCTATTTCCCTTTCCTCGAAACCCGCACCGACAATGTAGCCGAACGCGAAAATGGCGTGCATACCCGTTTGAATGAAGCGATGTACCGCTGGGAAGATGAAGACCAAGAAGACCTTGATGCGCCTTTGTTCTATTGGAATAGTTGTTACCGAGGCATTGCACAAGCTAATAAAGCCTTAGAACTTTTAGCCCGCTACCCCAAAACCGAACGCGTAAAAGCGCTCTATGGCGAGGCTTTCTTGCTCAGGGCTTACCTGCACTTTATGCTCGTGAATATTTGGGCAGAGCCCTACAAAGGCGAAGCCTCTAAAAACGATATGGGGATTCCTTACCTCACTACGCCCGAGAAAAACGCTTTGGTGCAATACAGCAGAGGCACTGTGTATGAGGTTTATCAGAAGATAGAAGAAGACCTTAAATTAGGAATTACCTTAGTAAGTGATGCCTATTACGCCAAACTTAAGTTTCATTTCAACAAGCGTGCTGCTTATGCTTTTGCCTCGCGTTTCTATCTGTTTAAAGGCGAATGGCAAACCGTGATAGACTATGCTAACTATGTACTTACGCAACCTAAAACGCAGTTGCGCCACTGGAAAAAAGACTATTACGATGTGTATGCTTTCAATAATCGTCCATATCTCTACCAGCGTTATACCCAGCCTGAAGAAGAAGCAAATTTGCTCATCACCACCGTGCAATCGCGTTGGGCAAGAGAGCTCCCTACGGCTAAGTACGGATTTACTACCCAACTGATGAACAATAACGCTGCCTACTACACGCCAGCGACCTCGCCCACTCCTGTGTATAATGGGATGTATATCGCCAAGTTTGATGAGTTGTCGCTCTTTGGTAGTACCGGTAGCAAACCTACTGATTTGTATGTATCAAACGTACTACTTACTACCGATGAGGTGATGCTCAACCGTATGGAAGCTTATGCTATGCTCAAAAACTACAACCAACTACTCTTAGAATATCGCGAATTTCAAAAAATAAAGTTCGATAATCCTCGCAATATCACCGTGGAAGACCTTATAGCCTCTACCGATGACGATTATCGCAACTACTCGCCTTTCTATGGGCTTAGCATTCGTCAGTTAGGAGCAATCAAGAATATCGCTTTTCTGCGTCAATGGGAATTTATGCACGAGGGAATGCGTTGGTTAGACATCAGGCGTTTTTACACCCCTGTAAATCGCACTAATGAACCCCTCCAAAAAGAGGATTTGCGCAAAGTGATACAACTCCCTATAGAAGCCATCAACCGCGGTTTGCCTGCAAACCCGAGGTAAGTGGTCGTAGCACGACAAGCAATAAATAAAACTTATATGAAAAACCTTTTAAAAATAGCACTCATTACGGTATTAATCCTCACAGTGAGCTGTCAGCGTGAAAAACTTTCTACACAAAGCGTTGTAGATACCGAAACCGCTCAGCAAGCCTATACCGATTTAGACAAGTGGATAGAAACCAATATCACCTTGCCTTATGGCATTGCTGTGGAATACCGTTGGGACAAAAACACTGCCCCTAAAGGCACCTATACCTATCCGCCCGAAGTAAGCAAAGTAAAACCGGTACTCGAGGCTATTAAATACCTATGGCTCGAACTCTATAGTGAGCCCTCTTTAGGAGGGGCTAATTTCTGGAAAGGGAAAGCTCCTTTGAAAATATATCTCTACGGCGGTAAAAACATCGATGGCAACGGACAAGAGCTCATCAATAGCAGTGCGGTAGGGCGTGAATTCCATTTGTATAACATCAATAATTTCGACCCTCGCGACAAGAATAAAGTATATGTGCTGATGCGCATTGTGCATCACCAATTTGCTCGCTTGTTGGGCGATGAGCTATACCCTTACGACCGTCAGGCGTTTTTGAATATCAGTCAGAAGGATTATCGCGCGAGTTCTAACAAACAGCTATACGGCTTTCCTAATGATGATACTGCCCTTTATGCTTTGCAGTATTACCCCAAAAAGCGCGACTTAAACAACTGCAATAGGGCCTTGCCTTTTCAGTATTTTGCATCGCTTACCCAATGCCAAAATGCACACAACCAAGCAGGTATAGATGAGGAATGCTACTATTGTAATTTTACCCAAAGCACGCCCAATCACTACGGATTTATCACCTTTCAAGCAATGCTTTCAGCCGAAAACGATTTTGCCGAGATGATAAGCGTACCCCTCACCAATCTCAACACCCAGATAGAGATAGCCAAAAATATTGCGAAGACTCCTGTAGATAGCACGGATGAAGAAGCACAACGAGCAGCCTTATCGTATAACAACCTACTGAAAAAAGAAGCCTTCATCACCGATTATTTCAACAAAAAAGTAGGGTTCAGTTTGAAGCGTTTACAGCTCTTAAGTCTCCAACGCCTCAACCGTTTTAATAATAGGTAAAAGTGAAGAGTCTATAAAATAAATGAATCATATATGAAATATCTTTTAACAACAGCATTTATTGCGCTTCTTTTGGCATCTTGCCAAAAAGACCACAATGTTTTTGAGCAATCGCCCTCAGAGCGAATGCTCCAGCAGCGCATTGCCTTGCAAAAAGAACTCACCGAAGCGCCCTACGGCTGGAAAGTGCTCTACTTCCCCCGTACTGATTCATTGCTGTTTGCTAACCCTACCAAAGCTGAAAAAAGAAGTGATTCGCGCTATGTAGAAAAACTCTTAAACCAAGGTTTTGGTGGTTTCTATTTTTTGATGACCTTTCACAAAGACAATACAGTAGCTATACAAGCCGACACCCATAGCGAAACGCTGCAAACCGTCAAAACAAGTGAATACACCCTTAGCCAAGAGGCGCAGTTACAGCTCTCGTTCACTACCTACAACTACGTTCACCAATTAGTAAACAACCGCTTTCGCGCCGCTGCCGATTGGCTGTATGTAGGCAAAGATACCTTGCAGAATATGGTCTTCAAAACAGCCTCGTATGCCGACCCTGCCCGCGAGTACATTGTGTTTGAAAAACTCAAAACAGCCGACGATAAACAACAGTTCTTGCAAAAAGCCTATAACAACCGACTCTTTTTCGAGCAGATGCAAAACCCTCAAATAGTTATCAAGCGGGGTAGCAAAATCTACTACAAAAGTGATGTATACCTAAAAGGCAATAATTTTGGGCTTAACACGCCTTTCTTAGAGGGATTTGTTGCCAATAGGTATTACGTATTTGAGTACCGCACTAATCCGCAGGAAGACCCCTCAACAGGTAGGTATAAAAGTCAGTTTATAGGCTCAGGCTATGTAGGTACTGAAAGCGGACTCACCTTTAGAGCAGGCTTGCGCTACAACAAGTCGATTATATTCTACAACTTTGTGAGAGAAGGCAACCGCTTTGTAGCCCATCATCGCGATAACAAAGGAATTGCCACTGGCTACACTGCTGAAATATTTGAAAATTGATAAAATGAAATATATAAACAGTATCATTGCGCTTTTGCTGCTCATAGCCTGCAATAGCAAAGAAGAAGATCCTACTCCAGAGGATTACCAAAAGCTATTTCCTTTCAAAGGAATTGAAAAACCTACCATTAACTACGAAGACCTTGTGCATAAACAATGTGATATAGAACATTTTGTATACCCAAGTATTGATGCTCCCCAAGAAGCACGTGAGTATATGGTAACCCTCACTTATCAATGTCAGCGAGGAGAAGGCAATGTTCGTGACCCACGCTATTATGTGTGTTATGTAAATGCCAATAAAGAGCGCGTGGTACTCAGTGCCACCACTACTGCACAAACGCTTACCTTTACCCTCCCTTCAGGTTATCCGCTGTATCTCGGTGTGTATGGAGGGGGAGAAAGAGAATCGCGCGTGAGTGCCCAGCTCACTGCCGTCGATACCCAAGGTGTGGTGAATATCCCCACCTTGCAGTACATTGCAGCCCAAAACACCGATGGTACCGATAATATAACCCCTTATTGCGAATATATAGTATTGCCTTAAGATGATGAAAACAAAACATATACTATCATATTTTTCACTGCTGTTGATTACCATAGCTTGCCAAAAAGGCGAAGGCGAGACTGTGGAGACTGCTAATATCTTGCGTCCGCAAGCCGATATCCCCTACACTTTCAGCCGCAATGGGCAGTCGAGCGTTGATGAACACAGCGTGAGCTTGTTGCGCGAACCTTTGGAGATTATTGAAAGGCGTTTGCTCAACGGTGCTATTTCTAATTTTACTTACGACGAAATTCTGCGTTACTACAATGAGGGGACTTCCTACGTAAAACCCGCTGATGAAGTAGCCTCCTCACCTTTGGCTGCTACTGCCCAAGTGAGAGAAGATGTGAAAAATCTCTTTCTCGTAGCCAAAAACATTCCGCTGCGCGAAGCCCAGCAAGGCGTTTCTGGTGATGCAGGTCGTAGAATAGGCGATGCCGATCGCGTGTATGTAGACGAAAAAGGTATTGCGCCTGCACAAGTGTTTATATACACTATAAACGGAGCTCTCTATTTAGATAAAATTCTCTTATACCACTTGGATGAGCGTTTTTTCTCCGATGCTACCCTGCGCCGCGAACACCAAAACGTAGTCTTGCCCGCCGGAGAGAACTACACCCAACTCGAACATCATTGGGATTTGGCTTATGGCTATTTCCTGCATCTGCAATCGCTCACCCAGTCCGATGGAGTAGCGGCTTTGGCAGGCGCCGAACGCAAAATTCGCAATGCTTTTGTACAAGGGCGCATAGAGTTAGGGCGCTATCGCTATGAAGCCTTGTATGAGCAAATGCGCATCATTCGCAAAGAACTCTCCAAAGTGATGGCTATTCGCACCATTCACACCCTTACTGGGGCAAATACCCTTGCCAATTACAGTGAATCGCCTAAGCAGGCTTTCAAATACTTGTCGCAAGGCTATGGATTCCTATACACATTGCAATTCACTCGCAAACCCGATGGCAGTCTTTATTTTACTTACGACGAAGTAAAAGCCCTCCAAAACCAACTTATAGCAGGTACCGGACTTTGGAATAAATCCCGCTTGTTAGCCCCTGCCGAAATTGTAGGGTCACTTAAAAATATCACACAACAAATCGCTGAACGTTACCAGTTATGACAAAAAATATACTCTTATGCCTCTTTGCCATAGTGCTATGCGCCTGCGAAGATAAAACAGATACCACCGACCCTATCAAAATAGGTACCGAGAGCAGTTCGCTCACTCAGCTCACACTCTACCCTCAGAGTCAGCACGATATATTGCTCTCAGGAGGCAACCACAAGTACACAGTGAATGTTGCTAACAGTCGTTTGGCAAGTGCTTCTATCAGTCAGGATACCCTGAAGATAAAGAGTTTTCAAGAACAAGGAACTACTTATGCAATCATTCATTCACACGACCAAACCGCGCGCTTGGAGATTAACGTCCGCCCTAACGAACTCAGTTTTTCAGCTGATGAAGTAACCCTTGCCCCTACCGATATCAATAAAACCATACGCTTAGGAGGCGGTGATATTGTGAGCCTCACCACTACCGACCCCGATGAGGTGATGAAAGTTACTTGGAACGGCAGTAGTGGGATTGTAGAGATAAGAGGTAAAGCCGAAGGGGTAGCCACCCTCACCGCTACCTCGGCAGGACTCGCCCCTAAAGAGCTGAAAGTGAAAGTGCGTTGTATAGATGAAAAAGGCTTTCTCAATCAGTTGGGCGTATACCAGAACACTAGTCGCTCACTTAGCCAAGCTATCAACCCAGCGCGTATTGTTAAAGACCCTACCACAGGCACTTTCTTTTCGGGGCGTGCTAATATCAATGCGCTTAACAATTGGTATTACAAAATTCCGCCTATTGAGCATCCAGTAGCAGGCACTTATATCAATTTGCTTATCGAATACAAGAAGTTAGGAGGGGTAGCTACTCGTGAAAACCTTAAATTTTATGTAGAAGAAGTGCGTACCGCTACCCAAGAAGTAGTTTTGCGCGGTAAAACCCTAAAAATAGTAGTGCCCTATTACAATTGACAAAAAACAAACCCATAGAGTCTAATTTTAATTTTATATATATTTTTTATGAAAAACCTCAGATTTTTAACCTTAGGGCTTGCCTTGATAGCCCTTCTTTTTACAGCTTGTAAAAAAGATGACAACAACGGTGGCGAACAAGCCCCTCAGCGACTTACTTTAGAGAAATCGGCAGTAACCGTAAAACTAACTGAAAGCGCTATAGTGCGCATCACTTCAGGCAATGGCGATTATAAAGTAGAGAGTGCCGATAAAAACATTGCTACAGCAGCAATCGAGCAAAACAACGTGAAAATCACAGCAATAGCCGAAGGACAAACCACTCTCACAGTATCCGATGCTAAAGGACAAAAAGCTGCTATAGCTGTAACCGTTGAAAGCAATATCGACCCTAGCGAAAGACTTTCGGTAGAAAATCAAGAGCTCACCCTTGTAAACGGAGAAGAAGAAGTGAACAGAATCCTCAATGCCGAACACAATGGCAATATGAATCTTTCTTTCACTATCACTCCTGCGGGAAGTGTGAGTGTTACTGTGGAAACCCGCATTGTAAATGGTAACCCCGACGGTAAAAACCTACGTGTAAAAGCCCTCAAAGTAGGTACTGCTCAAATAGCAATAAAAGATAACACAAACAATCAAACTACTTCTTTCAAAGTAACTGTTACCGCTGCCGAGCTTACAGTTGCCACAGCTACTACCGAAATAGAAACTGAAGCAACTACTGAAATCCGTATCAACACTGGTAACCCTGATTATACCATTACTTCTTCAGCTGATAATATTGCAACTGCTGAGGTAAAAGAAAAAACTGAAAAAGTTGCTGGTAAAAACGATACGCACCACTATGTAATTATCAAAGGAGTAGCTGCAGGTACTGCTACTATCACCCTTAAAGACAGCCAAAACAAAACAGTAGCCATCACTGTAACCGTAAAAGCTAAAGATGATATTTTTGAAGTAAGTAATGACGGTGTAGTAACCCTCAAAGCAGGAGCTACTGCTAAAGGAGCTATCAAAATGCCTGCTACAGGAACAAGTGTAGGAGCAAGTGCTTTTTCTAGCAATGATGGTATTACCTCTGTTGATTTTAACAACGTAACTAAAATAGGAAAAAGTGCTTTTCAATCATCTAAGACTCTTGTTTCTATTGTGGGAACTAAGATACAAGAAATAGAACAAGCTGCTTTTGCCCTATCTTCTCTTAGCGAAGCTACCCTACCTGCTACCCTAACTACTATTGGCAAAATGGCGTTTATGAACTGCAAAAAATTGACAAAAGTAACTGTGCTAGCTACAACTCCTCCTGCAGTACAAACTAATACTTTTAACGGCATCAATGCTAATGCAGTACTTTATGTACCTAAAGGGAAAAAGGCTGACTATGAAGCGCAAGCAAACTGGAAAAGTAAATTCAAAGAAATTAAAGAACTCGAATAATTTAATCATTAAATAAGAAAACGGAGTCGCAATCCTGCGACTCCGTTTTTTATTCTCCTAAACTCTCTTTGATGTTGATGAGTGTTTGTTTGATATGTTCTAATTTCTCTATAAGGGCGAAATTGTCGAGTGTTTTTTGTTTTTCTTCTTTTAGGCGTTGGCGCGCTCCTTCAAGGGTAAAGCCGCGCTCTTTTACTAAGTGATAAATCAGCTTGAGTTTTTGAATGTCGTCTGCTGAGAATTTCCTACTGCCTGAGGTTGTTTTACGCGGACTGATAATCTCAAACTCTTTTTCCCAAAATCGTATCAGCGAGGCATTTACGCCAAATGCCTGCGCCACTTCGTTGATACTGTAATAGAGTTTTTCGGGTAAGTTGATATTAGGCATATTAGGTTTCAGGGGTTAGGTTTCAGGTTTTAGGGGTTAGGGGTTCTGATGATTTTTACTTGCTTGATGCGTTTTTTATCAAAGGCTTCTACAATGAATTTGTAGTTGTTGAAAAGAATAGGGATTCCTTTTTGAGGGAAATTACCTGCTATCTCTAAAAGGAAGCCGGCAAGTGTTTCGGCATCACCGCGTTTTTCGTCAAAAAGAGCCTCTTCTTCATCGTTGAAATCAAGGATGCGATAGAAATCCTTTAACACTGTTTTTCCTTCAAAAATAAAGGTGTTATCATCTACTTTGAAGTAGGTTACATCATCGTCGTCAAACTCATCGTTGATACTGCCTACAATCTCTTCGATAATATCCTCTAAGGTAATCACGCCACAAGTGCCTCCATACTCATCAACCACTACGGCGAGGTGTATTTTCTTTTCTTGGAACTCGCTGAGCAAATCGTCGAGTTTTTTGTTTTCAGGCACGAAAAAGGCGTTGCGTTTTACACTATTCCAATCGAAGTCGGTTTTATCTAAGTGAGGCAAGAGGTCTTTGATGTAAATCACCCCTGTGATATTGTCTAAACTCTCGCGATATACGGGAATGCGCGAATAGCCTATGGCTACAATTTCGTTGAGCAATTCCTGATAAGAAAGTTCTTCGCTAAGGGCAAAGATATCTACGCGGGGCACCATTACTTCGCGCGTTTCGGTATTGCCAAACGACACGATGCTTTCCAATATTTTCTTTTCCTCATTGGTGGTATCTTCTTCCGAGGCAAGTTCTAAGGCTTGTGAGAGTTGCCCTATTGAAATATTGCTTTTCTGTTTGCCTAAACGCTTCTGAATCCATACTGTAAAGGCTTTCATCGGTACGCTGATGGGGGTAAAAACTGAATCGAGTACATAGATAAAATAGCCTACCCGCTGTGCAAACTGTATGTTGTTGCGATTGGCATAGATTTTAGGCAGAATTTCGCCGCAGAGCAAGAGAACAAAGGTTACTACCCCCACATCGAGTACGGTTCGCACCCAAGGAGTGGTAATGCCGCCAAAGAGGAAGTCGCCTAAATCTACGAAGAGGAGTACGATAGAGATATTTACTAAGTTGTTGGCAATAAGCACTGTTGCCAAGAGCTTTTTGGGGTTGTCTACGAGCTTGGCAATGATATTGCTAGAAGGTATTTTCTCCTCACGGAGGGTATTCACTTCGGCAGGAGTGAGTGAAAAGAGAGCTACTTCAGCTCCTGAGATGAGAGCCGAGCACAGCAATAGTACTACAAACACTGCAAATTGAATAACGATACTCACATCGATAGCTAAGAAAGGCATCAATGAGAGTACCGACAAAGGTTCTGTTTCCAAAATATTATTATTTCGTTATACATTTAGAAAGGCGGCTGGGTGCTTACCGGAGGTTCATATCCTTTAGGTTCAGCCGTTTTAGGGGCAGTTTTGGGTTGCCCATCGCGTTTGGGGTTTGGTAGAAAAGTTACATCAGTAGCGTGGATTTCAGTCATATAGCGCATTGCGCCGTCTTCCGTTTGCCATTTGCGCGTTTTGATGCGCCCTTCCACATAGATAAGGTCGCCTTTGTGAGTGTATTTTTCTACGAGTTCAGCGAGCTTGTTGCGCACGATGATAGTATGCCATTCGGTACTGCTCATACGCTCGTTCGTAGCGCGGTTAGTATACTCATCATCAGTGGCTAAGGGGAACTGACCGATGCAGTTGCCTTCGCTAAAATACGTAAGTTTTACAACATCTCCCATACGACCTATGAGAATAACTTTATTTAAAGTTCCGTTCATTGATAAAATATATAAATATAGAGTTGATAATCAAAATATTTTTCAAAAGTACAACTTTTTTTCTACTTACCAAAATTTGGAGATGAAAATTGCTATTAATAGTACTCATAAATGATAAAGCGACCTTGGGAGTTGGTGGGGACTTTTATTTTCTTTTCGCCTTTGATGAAGTGGAAATTGCGATGTGTTTCCCCATTGTCGATGATGGCGCCGTGCTTTTTGTCTATTTTGATATGGAATTCGTACATATCGGCTTCAAAAGGCAGGTCTTTGCCATAGGTATTATAGCGTTTGTGAGGGATATAACCTTCTGAACCTCCGCTGTAAAACTCAAGAGCTGTGCCTCGGTGGTCATATTTGGTTACATATTCGCCATAATATTTTTCACCTTTTAACGTATAGAGTCTGCTTGGGGCTAAAGAAATGTTTTGATTGGCGTGCAATACGTACTTTGCTTTGATGTACTTCACTTGCTGTAAGGAGTCTAAGGCTTGTGGTGAGAGTTGAGCAAAGGTATTGGCAATACAAGCAATAACGAGTAAGAGTGTTAATTTCATAGAGTATAAGTTTTAATATTTTTACATTTCTATCAAATGACCATCAAATAAAAATTAGGACTTTATTCAGCGTACAAAGATAAGGAATAATTTCTATTTTTCCTGCTTCCAAAATTTGGTGATGAAATTTATAGGATTGAGAAGAGGAGTGATGGTATGTGAAACATGAATTTTCACTTGACGGTGATTTAGGTGTAAATATTCTATTCCTCTCTTTCAAAAATGTACAAGTTATCTTTTATATCTTTGATATACAATTTATTACCACTCATATACAAGGGTTGGGGGGCAACTAAACGATTGCGAGTAGCTTTTCTTTCTTCAAAAGGAAAAAGTTCGTATTCCCATACTAACTTTCTCGCCTTGTAATCAAAAATACCTATCCAACCTATACCTCCATATTCTTTATGTTTAGAACCTAAAAAAGTGAAATAATCACCTTGAAGGAGAGGGGTGTAAACAGACTCATATTGTCCCATTCCTTCGGGGTCTTCCTCGCGAAAATTATATTCTTCTTTTATGGCAAATGTTTGAGTATCTATAATGGTAACCATATTATATGACATACAATACAAATTTCCGTCTTCTTCTTTTATATAAATGTGTCCAAAAGCCTTGTTTAAATGATAATTATATTTCTCATCTGTTGTATGAGGAGAGGCTACTTTTTGGACTTCCCCTGTCTGTATATCTAAGGCAATAAGTCGACCTAAGTTGGTTACTATCCATAGATAATTGTTAGTAATGCCTAAAAATTTTCCGATTTTATCTTCTTCATCAGGATAAGGAGAATCCCCTAAGGAAGCAATGGTAAATTGCCAAAGTGTTTCTGTATCGGTATTGATACGCTTTATCTCTCCCTCGAAAATATCATACGCTATAATGATATTTTTTTCTACATATAGCTTATATGGGATATACTCTTTGAAAATTAGCTGGTTAATCTCTAAATCAAGAATATTGAAGTAATTTTTGTAATCTTTTTTATCAAGATAATACTTCCAAACCCATTTATCATTAGAAGGAGATAATAAATCTGCTTTTTCAATAGTTTTTAAAAGTATCCCATCTTGCCATATTTTTAAACACCTTGCTCCATCTACTGTGAAGATTTTTTGACCTATTGCTATTATGTCTAATGGTACTTTTTCTAAAGGTATAAAGACCTCATTAAAAAGTATTCCTTTAGTAGGTTCATCTACTGAATAGACCTCTGTTTTTGGGTCAAAAGCTTTTACTTTTTGGATTTCTTTTATTTTTCTAAACTTCATAAATTATAGTCAAAAAGAAATGGTTTGCGAATTTATCAAACGGAAATTGAGAGTTAGAAGTGACTCTAACTCCTTTTTATAAGTATGTATATTATCAAAGAAATTCCTTATAGCATCTCGGAATTCTGTCTTGTTCCGATAGAAACCCGTATTGATTACTTTTTTTCGTAAGAATTTCCACAAGCGCTCTATTAAATTGAGGTTCGGAGAGTATGGAGGCAAGAAAATTTGCTTAATTCTATTATCTTCTACCCAGTTTTGAAGCTCTTTATTGTGATAATAGCGAACATTATCGGATATAATATAAATATTTTTAGCGTTTGGATGCTTTTTAAGAGCTAATTCGTAAAGTTCTTTTGTTGATTCTGCATTAACGCATTCACAATCAAGAGCTATTACATCTGTAACATCATAAGCATTAAGCAAACCATTGATATTCACTCTATCACGCCCACTAACTGTTGGTTGTTGAAACTCTTTACCTTTCTCTATCCAAGCATAAGTGGAACGGCTGTTGTGCGTAGGATGAACACCATCGGCAAAATACACCACATCCCCTTCTTCCTTTTCTTAAAGAATTTTAGAGAGCGCTTCAGCAAATAGTTTTTGTTTTAAAGGATCCGCCTCACAAGGCACTTCGGTTGTTTTCTTATAGGAAAAACCAATTCTGTTAAGTAAATCAGCCATTCCTTGTGGAGTATAGGTAACTTCAAAAGTGTCTTTAACCCATTGAGATACTTGTTTTGCATCTGTATAAAGATGTGTGCGTAACTCTTGTTTTAAGGATTCTATTTGAAAAATATTAAGCAGACCTTGATAACCTCTATAACGATTCTCAAGGAGTTTATCTAGTCCTCCTTCAAGATATAAGGAACGATAACGATAAATAGTAGAAATATCTATACCCAAGCAATCAGCAACAAAAATAGGAGTATTGCCCATAGAAAGCATCAAAATGCAGGTAACTCGGGCATAATCCGAGCGACCTTGCAAGTTGCGTTGGAGCTTTCTAAGTTCCTCTATTTCTGTTGGTGACAGTGTTAGTTCCATAGACAGTGCAAAGATAATATATCTTTTATTTATTCGCAATTTAAATTTGTTTGAAAATATTTTGCTAATCAAAAAAATATCCTTACATTTGCGTCATTAATTTTTAAATGATAAAGTTATGTTGCATTTTTTCAAATCCATCAGAAGATCAGTAAAACACTGGTACATTCCCCTTATATTAGGGATTTTGTTCATTCTTTGTGGTATAGGGGTAATTATATCACCACAAGATTCTTATCTTACCCTTTCAATACTCTTTAGTCTTTCGTTCTTAGTATCGGGGATAATTGAAACCTTCTTTGCCCTACAGAATACTAAAAATCTTAATGGTTGGGGCTGGTATTTGGTAAGCGGACTTATTTCATTGATAATGGGTATCTTTTTACTTATGTATCCTGCCCTATCAATGTTTATATTACCATTGGTAGTAGGTTTTACGTTGCTATTCCGTTCGTTTGAGCTACTTGGTTTTGCCTTCGAAGAAAAAGAAGCAGGCGTACTGAATTGGGGGAACTTAGCCATAGTGAGCGTATTGAGTATTATCCTCTCGTTCATTTTGATTGCTAATCCTATCTTTACAGGTATCTCATTAGTAGTATTCACAGGTTTAGCATTTATCTCCACAGGTATTTCATCTGTAATACTTTCGTTCAATCTGAAAAAGTTAAAAGGTTCTGCTCAAAAGTTATCAGATGATTTAAAGAACCGCATAGAAGACCTCGAAAAAGAAGTGAAAGAAGCTACGAAATAACAGCAAATTAGTAAAATACCACTGGCACAAGTCTATAGTTATACCTATGATTACAGAGCTATAGTGCTTTTTTGCAGAAAATACCTCCAAAGAATTAAATACTCTTTGGAGGTATTATGATTTTATAATTGACGCCCCCTGCTGGCGCGAGCTTGTAGCTCGTGCTACTATAAATAACTCTATTGTAACACCCTGCTATCGCTGGCTTTCCTACACCACACACTTTAAAAGCGATTGATTATCATAAATACTCATAAATGATAAAGCGACCTTGGGAGTTGGTGGGGACTTTTATTTTCTTTTCGCCTTTGATGAAGTGGAAATTGCGATGTGTTTCCCCATTGTCGATGATAATGCCGTGCTTTTTGTCTATTTTGATATGGAATTCGTACATATCGGCTTCAAAAGGCAGGTCTTTGCCATAGGTATTATAGCGTTTGTGAGGTATATAACCTTCTGAACCTCCGCTATAAAACTCCAGAGCGCTGCCTCGGTGGTCGTATTTGGTTACATATTCGCCATAATATTTTTCACCTTTTAACGTATAGAGTCTGCTTGGGGCTAAAGAAATGTTTTGACTGGCGTGCAATACATACTTTGCTTTGATGTACTTCACTTGTTGTAAGGAGTCTAAGGCTTGTGGTGAGAGTTGAGCAAAGGTATTGGCAATACAAGCAATAACGAGTAAGAGTGTTAATTTCATAGAGTATAAGTTTTAATATTTTTACATTTCTATCAAATAACCATCAAATAAAAAATTAGGACTTTATTCAGCCTACAAAGGTATAAAATAATTTCTATTTTTCCTATTTCCAAAACTTGGTGATGAAATTTGCGGTGAGTGCCGATACGGGGTAGCGGTGTATATCGGTGGTGGGTATGCTGTTGTCAAGGGGTTCGGGGGTGGTGATAATCCAAAAAGAAGTGTAGATATGCTGGTGTGTGAGTTTGTGGATTACAGGTGTTTCGTTGTATAAACTCACGGTAGCTGTGGGGTGAGCGGTAGCTATGGTGTCGGCAGTGGCGGGAGCGTGTGTTTCGAGTAACGGGAACTCATAGAGTCCGTGCCATATATCTTTGCCTTCACGCTTTTGTAAGAGGGTTTGTCCGTAGGGGTTTAACCATACGAGGTAGTTGAAATAACGTTTTTTGATAGTGATTTTCTTGAGTTTTACGGGTAATTCGTTTACCTTATTATGGTGGAATGCCCAACAATGGTCGCGCAATACGCAATTAGCGCAATCGGGACTCTGGGGAGTGCATTGCAGTGCACCAAACTCCATTATTGCTTGGTTGTAAACACCTGCATTGGCTTTATCTAAACACTCATGTGCCAAGGCTTTAAACTCTTTTGCTCCTTGAGTGCTGTTGATAGGGGTTGCGATGCCAAACACACGTGAGAGCACGCGGTATACATTACCATCGACTACAGGGCAGGGTTCGTTATAGCAAAAAGAGGCGATGGCACTGGCTGTATAGTCGCCTATGCCTTTGAGTTTTACGAGTTCTTTATAGTTTTTGGGGAAGATGCCGCCCAGTTCGGTAGCGATATATTGGGCGGTGTGGTGCAGATTTTTGGCGCGGGAGTAGTAGCCTAAGCCCTGCCATAGTTTGAGGACTTCTTCTTCGGGGGCTTTTGCCAAATCGGTGATGGTGGGATAGTTGCTAATAAAGCGCTGGTAGTAGGGTAGCCCTTGTACGACACGCGTTTGCTGGAGAATAATTTCGGAGAGCCACACCTTATAAGGGTCGGTAGTGCCACGCCAAGGCAATTCGCGCTGGGCGGTGGCATACCAATTCACTAATTTGTCGGAAATAGGTTTCAGGGGTCAGGTTTTAGGTGTTAGAGAGTGTCGTTACTCATTGGTGAATTTGCTAATTAGATAACTACAGCTGTGCCGCTGACAGTAACCATTAGCATACCGCCATTAGCGCCTACGGTTTCATAATCGAGGTCGATGCCAACGATCGCATTAGCACCTTTTTGGGCAGCGCGTTGTTGGAGTTCAGCAAGGGCAGAATCTTTGGCTTCGATAAGGACTTTTTCGTAGGTAGAGGAGCGTCCGCCAAAGAAGTCGGTAAGTCCAGCCATAAAATCTTTAATAGCATTTGCTCCAATGATGGTTTCACCGGTAACGATACCTAAATACTGTTTGATAGGTTGTCCTTCGAGTGTGGGGGTTGTTGTTAAAATCATAGTGTTAAATTGTAAACTTTATTTTGTGAGCAATTAATTCTAAAACTGTATTCCGCTAAATATTGGTCTATGCTAAATTCATCAACCTAAACGCTATCATTCAATTTGTGCAATTCATTGGATTTCATAGCTTCGCAGACTTTTTGCATAAAATAGTGTTCCTGCAGTAGTACTTTCTGTATCAAATCCATGAAAATCTTTTCTGACTTGATATTTTTTTATGACTACATTTGCTACAGCAATATCCTTCTTTCCATTTTAAAGAAGCTACTTAGGCTTGTTCATACTCATCATTCCAAAGCCTAACATAGGAATATCTTTTAAAATAAAGAAATCAGTAACGGGAACTCCTTCTATATAGTAAAAGGTTTTAGCAGAAGTAAAAAGAAAACTCAAAGTAATAAGAAAAGTAATTGTACAACCTACAAAGGCTAATTTACGTACTATGGGAGAGAATATCCCTATTATCAGTGCTACTGCTATAGCTATCTCTATTACGCCGATGAGATTGGAAACTCCTTGCAAACTTAGAATTTTATAAAGCCATGATAGCAGGAAACTTTGTTCTACCAAGGATTTAATTCCCTCTGCCTCAGCATGTGTAAACTTGAATGCGCCTATCCAAAGTAGAATAGTTGCCACTCCAAAAAGACTGATGTAATACCCTATTTTGTAACATAGGGAGATACTACTATTTTTCATTTCTTGCGATTTTTTAAGTAAAAATTACTGAGGTACCTATTGAATTTGAGTTATATAAAATTATTTTGATGTCTCAATTTCTGATTTCTCAGTGTTTTCGGGTTTCTTTTCGTTGGGGTCTTTAGCGGCATCTTTGAACTCGCGGATGCCACTGCCCAAACCGCGCATTAGTTCAGGGATTTTTTTGCCTCCAAAGAGCAATAATACAATAGCTACAATGATAAGGATTTGACCGGTTCCTATCATTCCTAAAAATATACTTAGCATAGTTTCTATTAGTTAAGAGGTAAGAGATAAGAGGTAAAGGGCTACCTATTAGCTATTACTTGTTTGTGGTGCAAAGGTATAAAACTTTTTTGAATTGACAATCAACCTGCAGATTCTGAAAGTAATAATAGATGTCTTGCGAAGAGATTTTTCCTTTTCTCAAAATAGTCTCAATTGGAAGTTTTATTTATTACTATCTTATTTTCAATCTCCTAATTGTCAATAAAAGTATTGGAGCTAAATCAAAATTACTTTTAAAATCTCTTTTTTTCTACATTAAAAAAAGCATAATTCATTTATTTATCGTATCTTTGTCTAAAGTTTCTGAACTTTGGTATTCTTTTTTCAAATACAAAACCACTAATACATTATGACAACAAAAAAACTTATCTTTATTATTCTGCTTGTTTGGATAGTATTGTTCTTTTATGCCAATTTTTTCAATACTTCTAAAAGTTCATACTTCAGTTATGAAACATTGCTAAAAACATTTATAATTGTTTTTGCTGGATGTTTTATAATTTTTGCACATAGATTATATTTACATCTCAAAAAGAAGAAAGACAATAATTAAACCTAAATTGCTTTGTTTAGGTTTTTTTGCCATTATACATAGTTGTAACTCATCAAAAAATGCCCTGTAGGGTGTAAGTGGGGTTTAAAGCGTATCACCATAGCAGGAAGTGTGTTGTTTTCCTGTGTATATAAAGCAAGCGGATAGGTAGTGTTCACCGTGAGTACTCCTACCCCTATAGATTGAGCATTTAGATAAGAGGTAAGGAATAAGAAGTAGGTTGCTATGAGTAGATAACGATTTATCATTTAACAGCTAACTGCTAAACTCCAATGATTTGATAATTGCTTCGAGTTCAAAGAGCATATCGCGTTTGGCGACTCCTGGAGCATATAGGAAACCTTCCACTACTAAGAGTCGGTTATGGGCTTTATCCTCAATGATGTAGTTGATATAAGGACCTCCAAGAGCGAAGCCTTTTACTTCCCATAAGCCTTTGCTTTCAATAGCTTTATGTCCTTTGATCATCACCTCACTGATGCTGGGGGCAAGGTAGGTTTCGGTAACCATATACATACCTTTTTCGGGTCCTGGGATATATTTTTCGCCTATAGAATCACGCATTCTCACAATGGCTTTGGCGCGTCCTTCCTCATCGGTAGGGATGCTGCCAAGGGGCATTTCGTAGAGGATGATGCTTGCTTTACCGCCTTTGATAGGGCGTTCCATCCAAAAGAAGTTGTTGCCGTACTTTTGGATATTAAACACGTTAGGCATAGTGAATTTAACGCCTAAGGTATTTTCTACTTGTTTGTCTTTACTAAGGGAATTATCAAAGCGTTTGCGTGTTTCGGTAAGTTCACTGTTTTTAAACTCATTGACAAACTCTTTGTGGTATTCTTCAACCTTGCAAGCGATGTCGCGTACTTGTTTGCCTTGTACTACACACACTACTTGAGGTTTAGCAAAAAGATTTTCTTTTACAAACGCTTTTTTCTCATCGCCGCGTTGAACGATGAGGATATTGCGGCTATTGCGGGTATTGCCTTCAAATACTTGGGGGGGGATTTGATGGAGAGTAAAGGTAGGTTCTTCAGTAGGTAGCCCGTCTACAGGGGCAGCGAAGTAACGGCGAATGGTATCACCTATGGTGCCTTCCCATAAGTCGTTGTCAATCACCACAGCTACACTGTTGATAGGACCCACTGAAGGGGGCAAATAGGTGTTATTTTTGTCATTGTTAGTATCGTTGCAAGCTGCAAAAAGGAGAGCGCTCAATACGCTAAAGAATAATAGGCGTTTCATAAAAAAGATAATTTTCTGCTTTTCGCAAAAATGTGTAGCTAAAATCGTTCCAAAGTGATATTTTTCTAAGAAAAAAGCTACCGATATTTAGGTAAGAGGTAAGAGATAGGAGGTAAGAGAGTCTCAAACTCATTAAAAATGATTAATAATTCACTACGATATTGAGGCGTTTGGCTAAGAGTTTTTGCAACTGGATGTAGTTCATTACGTTCTCTAAAAGTTCTTTCTTTTCTTCTTCGTTAGCTTGCGCCATTTGCTGTGTAAGACTTTGGATGAGATGGTGTACTAACAAATTCCTAATATTGAGAATGATATCGCCTACAATAGTTTCAAGGTGAGCGTCTTTTGCTTTGGGGACGATGTCGCGTTTGCTCCAATCGTGTAGCTGATTGTTTTCGTCGTCTAACAACATTCCCGATACTTTTTCACTTAGTTCTATAGGCAACTCGTTGGCGATGCGATTGACATCATAAGCAGGGTTTTCGCTGAGTTTGCCCATCAGCAGTTCGTAGATTTGTTTGAAATCGGGGTTGGCGAGCTCTATTTCGTCTTCTTGGAGTTCAAGGAATATCTTTTCATAGACTTTTAGTGTTTGCTGTATCTGTTGTTCTTTGAGGGTGCCGTCTTCCTCTTCTACGAGTATGGTATCGGTGAATATACATTCTCTATTGCCGTAGAGCAAAAGGTTTTTGATGAGGTCGTACTCCAAGACTTCTAAGCGGTTTACGGTGCGTTTTTGGGCTTCTTCTGGCGTTTGCACTACCTGCATCGCTGCTTTTTGCTTGCGCTCTACTTTTTGTCCTTCATAAAAGTCCTTTTTGAGGATTTGTGCCAAAGTAGAGAAGAGCACCTGTTCCGAGATGTCCATAATGCTAGCGCACTCACGCACATATACTTCCCGCTTGATAAGGTCGGGGATTTTAGAGATGCTCTCTACCATATCGCGTATGGTTTCGGCTTTTTTGATAGGGTCGTTCTGCGCCTCTTGCATTAGGAGAGAGGCTTTGAAGCGAATGAAATCGGTGGCGTTGTTTTCGAGGTATAGCACGAGGTCTTCGTAGGCAGTTTTGCGGGCAAAACTATCGGGGTCATCGCCATCGGGGAAGGTGCAGACCTTCACATTCATACCCTGTTCCAAGATGAGGTCTACCCCACGAATAGAAGCGCGTAAGCCTGCGGCATCGCCGTCGTACAGCACTGTGATGTTGGGGGTAAGGCGGTGAATGAGCCGTATTTGGTCTTGCGTAAGTGCTGTTCCGCTCGATGCTACTACATTTTCGATGCCTTTTTGGTGCATTTGAATCACATCGGTATAGCCTTCCACCAGATAGCAATTATCGGCTTTGGCGATAGCTTGTTTGGCAAAGAAGATGCCGTACAGCACTTTGCTCTTGTGGTAAATCTCGCTTTCGGGAGAGTTGAGGTATTTGGCTTGTTTCTTGTCGTTGGTGAGGATACGCCCTCCGAAGCCCAATACCCGTCCACTCATAGAGTGAATGGGGAACATCACGCGCCCTTTGAAGCGGTCGAATTTACGGTCGCCATTGACGATGGTGAGTCCTGTTTTTTCTAAGAACTCCAACTGATAGCCTTTGGCAAGGGCGGTATCGGTGAAGGCTGTCCACTCGTCGGGTGAGAAGCCTAAGCGGAATTTTTGGATGGTTTCCTCAGTAAAACCGCGTTCTTTGAAATAGGTCATACCGATAGCTTTGCCGGCTTCGGTATTGAAGAGGGTGTCCTGAAAATATTGTTGGGCATATTCTGATACAATATAGAGGCTCTCGCGTTCATCGGCCTGTGCTTTTTCTTCGTTAGATTGCTCGGTTTCCTCAATGTCTATATGGTATTTTTTAGCCAAATAGCGAATGGCTTCGGGGTAAGTGAAGTGCTCGTGTTCCATTAGGAAGGCAATAGCATTCCCGCCTTTGCCACTACTGAAGTCTTTCCATATTTGCTTTACGGGCGAGACCATAAAGCTGGGCGTCCGCTCGTTGGAGAACGGACTCAATCCTTTGTAATTAGACCCTGCACGCTTGAGTTGGACGAAGTCGCCAATGACTTCCTCCACCCGCATTTGGTCGTATACTTTATCAATGGTGTTTTTTGAAATCACTGTGTTTTAGGTAAGAGATAAGAGGTAAGAGGAGTAGTGTTATTTTACTTTTAATTCTTTAAATAGCAAAGTTATACAATTATTTTGGAAAAGCAATATTTTATTGGGTGAAGTAGATTAATTTTCGCCTATAGATGCTCAGTAATTTTGATTTGGAAATAAAGCCTTCGTACTTGCCGTTCTTTACTACGGGTAGATTCCACGCGCCAGTGTGCTGAAACTTATCCATTACAGTGCTCATTTTGTCCTTGCCCATTTCTATGATGGCAGGTGGTTTTTGCATTAGTTCTACGGCAGGAATCTTATCGTAATAATCGGTTTCGAAAATTAAGTGTCGTATGTCGTCAAGCAAGATTACGCCTTGTAGCGTACCCGTTTCGCGGTCGAGTACGGGGTAGATGTTGCGGTTTGATTCGCGTACAGCGTTGTACACCACCTCGCGGAGTTTCATATCGGTATATACGGGGGTAAAATTGTGTTCTATTACTTGGTCGAAGTCCATTAGAGTGAGTATAGATTGGTCTTTATTTTGGGAGATGAGTTCTCCTTTTCTGCCTAATTCCATTGTGTAAATAGAATATTTATTGAAATATTTGGCTACTGAAAAGGATACCGCAGCGGTGAGCATCGCGGGTACTAACAGCGAATAACCTCCAGTTACTTCGGCAATGAGGAAAACGGCTGTAAGGGGTGCGTGCAATACACCCGTCATCAGGGCAGTCATTCCCACCAAAGTGAAGTTAGGCAAAGCAGCTTTGTAGCCCAAGATAGGAAACTCATTGATAATCCGTGCCAAGCAGTTGCCCATCACTCCACCCATAAACAACATAGGCGAAAAGATTCCCCCAACGCCTCCTGCCCCAAAGGTGAGTGAGGTAGCAACGACTTTGGCAAAGGTAAGTCCCGCCAAAAGTAGGATAATCACCCACGCATTGGATAAATCCCAACCGAAAATATTGCTACTCAGTGATAATTCGGGGTGACCTTCTTTCAAATGATTGATAATCTCGTGTCCTTCGCCGTAAAGCGGTGGCATTATGTAGATAAGCAACCCCAAAAGAGCTCCACCTACCACAATTCGCAGCCAAGGAGAAGATAGCTTTTTGAAAAAAGCATTGATTTTCTCATAAATATAGGTAAAATAAGCCGACATTAGTCCGCCTACGACCCCTAAAAGAATGTAAAACGGAATGCCTTGCAATGAAAAAGCACGTGTGATCGTCATTGGGATTAGTACTTCACTACCAAAGAAAAAATAAGAGGTGAATACCCCGCAGAGAGAAGCGATAAATAGCGGAATGAGCGATGAAAGCGTTAAATCCAAGCCAAAAACCTCGATAGCAAACAATATGGCTGCAATAGGCACTTTGAAGATAGCTGCCAAAGCCGCTGCACAGGCACACGCTAAAAGCAACATTCGGTTTGACTGGTTGATGTGAAAAAATCTACAGATATTAGAACTAATGCCTGCTCCTGTTACTACCATAGGTCCTTCGAGCCCTACCGAACCTCCAAAACCGATAGTAATAGGCGCTACAAGAATACTCCCATACGCCTGAAAACGCTTCATTATCCCTTTTTGATGGGCTACTGCATAGAGAATTGAGGGAATTCCGTGATTTACATCGTGGCGTATTACGTATTTTTTTACTAAATAGACAATGGCAAAACCCAACATCGGGAGGATAAAGTAAAATCCGTAGGTAATTGTTTGTGCGAGTTTGCCGTCTAACAGCCACTGAATAAGGTGTGTGAACGAGCGCATTGCCAAAGCCGCTAAGCCTGTAGCAATACCTATTACCCCGCTGAGAATGAGGATAAAATGCCTATCGGAAATATGTTTTACACGCCAAATTAAAAGACGTTTGAGAAGATGTTGTGGGTGGGCAGTCATTGTTTATATTGAAAAATCAGCGGCAAAAGTACGAAATATTTACTTTTTTCACTACCTTTGTACGAACTTTGTACGAACTAATACAGATAAACAATGGAAATACATCTCAAACGCGTATATGAAGAAAACGACCCTAACGATGGTTTTAGAGTACTTGCCGACCGCCTTTGGCCTCGCGGCATTAAAAAAGAAGCACTTGCTTTAGACCTTTGGGCAAAGGAAATCGCCCCAAGCACCGAATTGCGCAAACGCTATCACCAAGACGGTGATTTTGATACTTTTAAAAAGGATTATACTGAAGAACTAAAACACAATGTGGATTTTCCCGCTTTTTGCGAAACGCTGAAAACACACAAAGTGGTAACCTTGCTCACTGCCAGCAAAGAGATTGACAAAAGTGCCTTACCTATCTTGTTATCTCAAATAAGCTGACCTACTTCGTCGTGAATGTAGTGCTGTCCTTCACAGAATTGCGCTAATTCTTCTGCAATAAACTTTTGCACTTCTGCAATAGAAGTTTTAGGGTATAACAAGTGCACATTAGCACCTGCATCAAGGGTGAAGCAGAGCGGTACTTTGGTGTCTTTGCGGTATTGCCACACACGCTGAATGACTTCTAAGGTATTAGGACGCATCAAGATAAAGTACGGAATGCTGGTTTGCATCATCGCGTGAAGGGTGAGGGCTTCACTTTCTACAATCTCCATAAAATGCTCAATATCACCAGAGGCAAAGCAGCTAACGAGTTGGTTGATATTCTTATTAGCTTGTGTAAAACGCGCCTCGGCAAAAGGGTGACCGTGCATAAGGTTATGCCCAACAGTGCTGCTCACTTGCTTCTGACCGCGGTCGATGAGCAAGATAGTATCTTGGTAATTTTGAAAAACTTCGTGAACGGGTAGGGGGTAGGTAATGCCATATTCGTCCGAACTGCCTGCAATAGCAGGGTGTTCACCCCATACTACAATACTGCCTTTTACACTACGGCAAGCACTACCCGAACCTAAGCGCGCTAAGAAAGACGCTTTTTGCCAAAAGGCTTCTTCGGTATAAGTTTCGCCTAATTCTACAGCTATTTTCATCAAACATACCGAAAGGGCAGCCATAGCACTCGCCGAGGAGGCAATGCCACTGCTATGTGGGAATGAATTATGAGAGGCAATGTTGAAGTGATAGTCCTTTAAAAAAGGCAGGTAAGGGAGAATGCGTTCGAAAAAAGTACTGATTTTAGGGTGAAATGACGGTTTAGGTTGTTCTTCAAAGCTAAAGTTAAAAGAAAAAGAATCACCTGAAGCTATAGAAAGTTCACTTCTACGTTCGTAATCGATAGAAGTCTCGGTATAACAATGCGTAAGAGTAAAACTAATAGAGGGGTTTGCAGGGAGTTGTTCTCCCTTTTTGCCCCAATATTTTACCAGGGCGATATTACTGGGTGCTTTGAATGTTGTCATTTTTATTAGGTAAGAGGTAAGAGGTAACAAGTGTCACGTCCTAAAATTGGTTTACAGTTATTTTGTCAGTTTGAGTAACATTTATTCTTTTCACTCCAAAAGTCTAAAGTGTTTTCTAATTCTGTTCTTGCCTTACCCGACCATTTTACTCGCATATTTTTTTCTAATAGTCTCAAACAATTCTTCTCCATCAATCCAATTGCCATTTTTAACATCTTCGCGAGCTAAAGCAATTGCTTCTCTATCTTCATTAGTAATTAGAGAGGGATATTTATAAGGATTGGTTACCTCAATCCCTATGGTAGCAAAGTAATCAACTATTTGTTGATACTCTTCAAAATTAATATTTTTGTTTAAGACAAGTGTGTTCATATTACTATTGGTCTTTTTGGGGTTACCCTTTATCTCACTGGGCGGTTCATCACTAAGTCGATGTAGAGATTTACCTTGTCTTTGAGTTCTTTGCGGTTTACGATGAAGTCTAAGAAACCGTGTTCGAGTAAGAACTCAGCAGTTTGAAAGTCTTCAGGAAGGTCTTGCCCTGTGGTGTCTTTCACTACGCGCGGACCAGCAAAGCCTATGAGGGCACCTGGTTCGGCAATATTAATGTCGCCAAGCATTGCAAACGAAGCGCTTATCCCTCCGGTTGTAGGGTCGGTACAGAGAGAAATATAAGGTAGTTTGGCTTCGTCTAACTGTGCGAGTTTGATAGAGGTTTTAGCCATTTGCATTAGCGAAAGGGCAGCTTCCATCATTCGCGCCCCTCCCGATTTAGAAATCATTAAGAAAGGCAATTTGTGTTTGATAGCATAGTCGATAGCACGACAGATTTTCTCACCTACTACACTTCCCATAGAACCCCCGATGAAAGCGAAATCCATACAGCCTATGACTATAGGTTTGCCTTTAGAGTTACCTACGGCGGTGCGAACGGCATCTTTAAGATCCGTTTTTTGGGTGGCTTCTTCCAATCGCTGGGTGTAGGCTTTCGTATCTACGAAATTCAGCGGGTCTTTAGAAGTCATTTTGGCATTGAGTTCCTGAAATTCGTTGTTATCAAACAATATCTGGAAATACTCTTTGCTGCCTATGCGCACGTGATAACCATCATCAGGACTTACATAAAAGTTGGTAGCCAACTCATCTTGTTCCACGATGTTACCACTAGGTGATTTATACCATAATCCTTTAGGGATATCTTTCTTTTCCTCAGTAGAGGTTTGTATTCCTTTTGCTGTTCTTTTAAACCAAGACATAATCAATCAGTTTTAGTAAAGCGCAAAAGTACAAAGTTTTTTTGAAATAGCAATTTTTAGGAAATAGAAAACTTCGTCAAAGGCGGTCGCATTGCAGGTGTTAAGGACTTTGACGAAGTTGTTGTAATTAAGTTTGAGAGTGATACTTTTAGTAATGTTGTAGTAAGCCATAGGTTATCACTCTATTGACCTATATGCCTACATTGCAAGATGTTTCATAGGCAATACGTTTATCAATTCTCCGCTACAAAGGTAGCGCTTTGCAGTTTGTTTGTCAAGAGAATTAACATTTTTAACCTTCTGTACGGATAATATTAAGAAGACGACTCCTTGCAGAGGTATAACAGCCCAAAACTCAATCCTAAAAAGATAATGTTATGAGGGGTTCCTGCTATGAGAATGAGTCCGAAAAGGAGGGTGTAACCAAACATATTTTCTTTCCACTCCTCGCCGTAGCTGTAGTATAGAATAACAATATAGAGCAGGGTAATCCACAATATGTAAAATATAGGGTAGAACTTTGTCCCTTTCCCTTGTTGTTTTTGGACTAATAGCAAGGCAATGAAAAAAGTAACTGCTCCTATGGTGCTGTATGCCACAGGAACTCCTTCGGTGAAGAAGTCTTTTGGGCGTCCTTCTATTAGCAGTTGCCCTGCAAAGATGAGTATTGCCCCTACGAAAAATCCGATACTAATGAATGAAATTCTCAGTAACCAAGGTAGTTTGCTTAAAAAGTTTATCATTTTTTTTACTCAAAAAAATCAAGCGACAAAGGTATTGAAAAATTAGTGAATGAGCAAATGAGAAAATGAGCAAATGAGCAGAAAACTTCTTTAAAGTTTGTAAAATTCATTCTATTTTCTTTCTTTTGCAGAGAAAAGTTATTGGAATACAAGAAACACGTTATCAGGAAGGAAGAAGCTACTTTCCAAACTCAAAGAGAAAAAATTAACAAGTGAGTTTAAACATTGGTTACGCAAGTAAGGGGTAATGCTTAAATACTCATTGATAAGGTACGAGCTAGTGGGGGGATTATTATGGAAGTAAGCGCAAAAAAGAGATTTTTTTGAATATACTTTGCTCTTATAAGTATCTCTAAAAACAAGTAAAAGCGAAGATTATTATATTTTTAACAAAAAGTTAACATTTCTAATTTGCTTGTTTTGAATAGTTTTCTTTTCTTTGTGCGATAAATTACTTAAAACCGTAATAAAATGAAAGGTGTAATATTTCTCATTAGTAGTGTTTTCTTACTGGCTGGCTGCCAAAAAGAAGATACATCGCTTCAAGAGGAGGGCATCACCTTGTAGGAGCCACAATTGCTCATTAATGCTCAAGCCAAATGGTAATGCTGCTAAAATACCAGGGCTTACCCATTACAATATTACCTTAAGACAAAAGACTACTAAAAGAAGGTTCTAATCTTGCTATTGCTAAGACCATTATTCACAAAACTTTACACGCTTATATGTTGATGCAATTAGATAGAATGAGAATTGAACGGCAATATAATGATATAGCTGAAAGGCTAATACTTTTATATCAAAATACTCAAGTAGGGCAAAACAAAGATGCTAATATCACACAGCATAAGTTAATCACTGAATTTGTGGAGGCAATGGCTGAATCCTTAGCTCGATATGACCGTGGACAACATTCATTGGAGTATTATAGGTTGATGTCGTGGGGAGGTTTAGAAAAAACTGATGAATATAAAGCACTTCCAGAAGCAGAAAAAGAGAAAATTAAAAGAATTTTATATGATTAACTTACTAAAAATAGACCATAAAATAGTTATTTTATTGACGCTCCTCTTAATGAGTTGTAGCACTTCAAAAATAGACCCTAATACAGAAAAGATAGCAGTATTAGGCAAAGATTATACCATTGAAAAGTATAAAATGAAAAAGAGAGAAATAGGAGGTGCCCGTCTTACTTTTGATGTAACAACAAGAGGGTTTGAACTCCCTGCTAAATATTTTTTCTTTTCAGTAAATAATATTTATTTTAGATTTCCAAATGATAAGAACACAATTACTTTGAATGTAGAAAGTGGTAGTAAATATAATGCAAAAATCACCACCCTTGGTTATAAAATGATTCATATTAATAACATAAAACCTCGACAAAGAGATTCTCTTGTTGTAAAAGCACGTTTATTTGAGGAAGAAAATGTTATTTTGTATTGAATAATCATACTCCCCCATTTCTAAGTGGGGAGTATTAAAAAATGTGATATGAAAATCTTACCAATAAAAAAAATACTTTCCTTTTTTGCCATACTTATGCTTATAAGTTGCTATCATTCTGGCTCCCATAAGGTAATTGATAAAAAGCCTAAAAAAGCCATTTTAGGAGAGGATTATACCATTGAAAAATATAGGAGTAAATGTACCTCAGGGCAAATTACATTTCAAATTGTTGATGATGCAGGAAAAACTCCTGATGTACCGTTCTATATAGAGTATAATGGAATGTTCTTTTTTGATAAACCTATTGTTACATTTAGAGTTTTCAGTGATAGAAAATATAATTTTAATATAGGTTCTCACACCTCTCAAACTATGAAAATATTAAATATTAAACCGCAGTCAGGCGATTCTCTTGTTATAAAAGTAGAAATAGTAGATGAGGGGATATTAGCTCGTAAAAAAATACGCTTTAAATAATAGATTAAAAAAGTAGTGGCAAAGTGTAGCTTTGCCTTAAAATAATATATGAAAGATATAATAACCCTAGCAATTGTAGTAGTAAGTCTGCTATCAATGGGATGTAACTCCCTTAAAAGACAAATAAACCCTAACCAACAGAAAATAGGGGTAGAAGGAGAGGATTATACCCTTAGTTATCACAAACTAAAAGATAGAGGTACAGGATTTTTAAACATCAATGTAATTGAATATGGTGACCCTATCCCAAGTGATCGTTGGTATCTATGGGTTAATGGCGTTCCTATATTCAGACCTAAGGAAAATTATTTGCGTCTTTCTCCTAATAGAAAATACGATATGTGGGTAACGGGAGTAATGGCAGGCAAAAGTGTCTATATCAAAAAAATAAAAGTAAAAGAAAATGATTCTATAATGCTTACTGTTTATTTAAAAGACACTTTAATGACTATAGATTAAAAAAAGTAGGGGGCAAAGCTATACTTTGCCCCCTACTAAAATATATGCTCTACAGGCGCAAGGTTGTAACTTGTGCCACTCAAAAAGCTACAAAATCGCTAATCAGCAAATCGTTTTACTAATAATACATAGCTGAGGGCACCTACTCCTATGCATATTGCCATTGCAAATACCATTGGGCGCTCGGAGGTGATGGCGAAAAGTGAGAGTACTGCTCCTACTACCGAACCGATACCAAAACGCAACATTCCTGTGAGTGAATTGGCGGTACCCGCTACTTCGGGGTACATATCCAAAATGGCGGCATTGGCACTGCTGGACACTACCGATACCAAACCTACAAACATTGAAACGCCTGCTACGGTAGCCCATAATCCCAAATGGAAAATACCGCATATCACCAGCCACGCTCCTGCAATGAGTTGGATAGTTAGCCCTAATCGCAAGGATTTTTCTACGCCTATTTTGGTGACGAATTTGCCATTGAGCGAGGTTGCTGTCATCATTACAATGATGTTTAAAAGGAAGAAATATCCAAAGTGTTGAGGGGCTACCCCAAAGAGTTTGGTATATACAATAGACCCCGTGGTGATAAAGCAAAACATCCCCGAATAGGAAAGTGAATTGCAAAAAATATATCCCAATACCTTTTTGTTACTGAGGAGCTTTCCATAAATACGAAGGGTGTTGCCTATTTTCAAAGGAGCGCGCTTGATTTTGGGAAGCGTTTCAGGGATTTTATAACTCACTAAAAGGGCTGCTAAGAGTCCTAAAACCATCAGCACGTAGAAGATGATATGCCAATGAAACCAGTCGGTGAGGTGACCGCCCAACACGGGGGCGATGAGAGGGGCTATCATCGTGACAATCATAATCATCGACATTTGGCGGGCAAACTCGTTCTTGGTGAAAAGATCGCGCAAGAGCGCACCTGTAACTACGGCTGGCGATGCCCCAAAAAAGCCTTGTACAAAGCGCAGTATATAAAAGTGATGGATATGGTGAATTTGCGTAATCGCTAATGACACTAAAGCTGAGGTGATAATCCCAATGAGAATGATAGGTTTACGCCCATAACTATCGGAAAGAGGTCCCCAGAAGAGTTGCCCAAAAGCAAACCCAAGGGTAAAGAGTGCTAAGGTTTGAGGAATCATCTCTTCGGATACGTTCAAATCGTTAGCAATCTTCACAAAAGCAGGAAGGTACATATCGATAGCCAGCGGGGTGAGCATCGATAGGAGTCCCATAATGAGGATAAACAGTAAGTCGGGTTTAGAGTCTTTGAGTTCTTCGGGTTCTAACACTATTTCTTAGGGTCTTTTATGTGTTCTATTTCCTTTACAATTTCTTGGTAGTGTAGATGGTTAATAGATGAAGCAAGTTCTTTAGCAAGAGCTTGTTTAGCAAAAGCCTCAATCATATCTAAATGTTGCAAGGCAAAGAGGCGCACATCGGATACTTGCTGTATGCTCGCAGCTTTACTGTTTTTAGCGTCGGCAGGTGCATTGATGAGCCTATCAATTTGAGAGAGGTACAAGCGTTCTATCCCACGACGATAAGTGTTTTGGCGTGCATCGGAGTGGTTGAGGGGTTTCCATACCGCTTTGAATACATCTTGTAGATATTCGTTTAGCGGATAAGGATTTTTGGAGGTGAGCGATTGGTTGTAAAGGGTGTAGAGGGTTGACTCTCCTAAAAGCACACTCAGGGTAAGATTTTGCATACTGATGATGTTCTTATCGGGGGTTGCTCCTGTTTTTTCTACTATTTCCTGAGGATATAACCACAAAGGCGCTTCAAAAAGTTCTTTATCTAAATAGTTTATAGCTTCTTTTACCTTCTCTTTGGGCACTTCTTTATAAACTTCTTTCTCACCGATGATGCCCACGTATCTATTGCCAATGTGTTTGAGCACGTGTTTTAAATAGCGGAAATACTGCATATAGGCAGCGGTTTGCATTTCGTCGAGATGCTCGTATTTATCGTTAGGTTGTTTAGTCCATTCGGGGAGGTGTTGCACAATATAGCGGAGGTTTTTCAATCCGTAGGTATTGGCTTTCATCACGTTGTCCGAAAGGTCTTCAGTTTGTGCGCGAGGGTCTTCATCTTTGCCTTCCCCTCCGAACCACAATCGCGGATTGGCTTTGAGTTTTTGGGTAACCATTTCGGCAAGCGCCTCTTGTTCAGCATACTCGTCTTTATATTTGTTGCCGTAATAGCGATATCCCCATTCGATTGCCCATTTGTCGTAGATGCCTATGCGTGGATAAAGTCCTTTGCTACTGATATTGTCTTCGGGCTGTGCCACATAGTTAAAACGCGCATAGTCCATAATAGAAGCGGTATGTCCGTTGGCTTCTACCCATTTTTTGTCGCGGAGTTTTTCGACAGGCGTTTGGCTGCTGGCGCCCATATTGTGACGCAAGCCTAAGCAGTGTCCTATTTCGTGAGAAGACACAAAGCGTATGAGGTCGCCCATTAGTTCCTCGTTGAACTCCATAGTACGAGCGCGTTTATCTACAGCACCTACCTGAATCATATACCACTGATTGAGAAGTTTCATCACGTTGTGATACCAGCCCACGTGGCATTCTATAATTTCACCACTGCGAGGATCGGCGATGTTAGGTCCGTAGGCATTACTTTTTTCGGAAGGGAGGTAGCGAATTACGTTGAAGCGTGCATCTTCTAAACTCATAGAAGGGTCGTTAGGCCAAGGTTTTGCGACAATAGCCTCTTTGAAACCCGCTTGCTCAAAAGCTACATTCCAATCGTTTACGCCCAAAATGAGGTATTTTTGCCATTGTTTAGGGGTTGCAGGGTCGATATAGAAAACGATTTGCTTTTTGGGGCGTACTAACTGACCACTGAGATATTTTTTAACGTCTTCTTTGCGAGGTTCTAATCGGAAACGGTGGATGTAATATTCAGTTTCGGTGCGTTGTTGCTGGTCGCTAAACTTGATGTATCGGGTAGCGAAAAAGCCTACACGAGGGTCGAAGAGGCGTTTTTGCATAGGTGTTTTGGGCAGGAGTACCATAGAAATATTCAACTCTAAAGTAACCGCCCCTACCTTGTTTGCCGAAGGGATAGTACTAGGCGAAGCATTGAACGTTTTGAGAGCATTGACCTCTACGTTAATAGGATAAGGACGTATATCGTCTACAAAAGAGCGATCGTTAGCAATAGCGCCCATTTTCATTTGGGTTTTTGCGTTTGATGAAAAAGAGGTAATGCTGTTGTCTTGCTTGAAGAAATCGGTGATGTCGATGAGTTGCGCTTTGGTTTTGGGGTTGCGCCCAATAACGGTGAACGATGCCACCACAGGGTTTGCACTTGAATTGGCGACTGCTACCGAGATATTATCGTCGGTGCCGGCTTCTTGCAGATTTAAAAACGAGCGCAAGAGGAGTGTTTTATCGCCTTTCTGCTCGAAATAGACGGTTTGTTCATTCACTTTTTCACCTGCATAGAGTCCGAAGTTATGAGGGGCCGCTTTGAGGCGCGTTACACATAGCAAATAGCGATTGAGGAGAGAATCAGGGACTTCAAAGTACCATTTCTCTTCAATCTTGCGGATTGTAAAGAGTCCGTTGCGCTCTATACCTCCTTTTTTGATGAGTTTAGCGTACTCTTCGGCGCGTTTTTGCTCAGGAGTTTTTTCGGGTTTTTCGGTAGTATCGGTTTTGGTTGCGGCTTTGGTAATAGTGTCTTTCACTGTGGGAGTTTGCTGAGCGAAAACATAGGAGCTCATTCCCAATAATAGTGTGTATAATATATATTTCTTCATATCGTTATAAAAATCAATTTTTAGAGGGTGTTTAACATACTTCATTCGTCATTCATCATTAGCAATTCTGCTACATCATAGACTTTTATTTGAGTTTCTTTTTCTTTGGTTTTTACACCATCGGTCATCATTGTATTGCAAAACGGACAAGCGGTCGCGATGATATCGGGGCGCACTTCAAGGGCTTGCTCGGTGCGCAATACGTTGATTTCTTTATCTCCTTTTTCCGATTCTTTGAAGAGCTGTGCGCCTCCTGCTCCACAGCACATTGCGCGGGCTTTGCACTTTTTCATCTCTACCAAGTCGGCTTCTAAGGAGGTGAGCAGTTCGCGGGGGGCGTTGTACACTTTGTTGGCTCTGCCGAGGTAGCAGGGGTCGTGAAAAGTGATGCGCTTGCCTTTGAAGGTGCCACTTTCTATAGTGAGTCTGCCCTCATCGATAAGGGTTTTGAGTAACTCAGTGTGGTGCATTACTTCGTAATTCCCGCCCAGCGCAGGGTATTCGTTTTTGATAGTGTTGAAACAATGCGGACAGGTGGTTACTATTTTGGTTACCTGATAGTTGTTGAGCACCTCGATATTCATCATTGCTTGCATTTGGAAGAGAAATTCGTTGCCAGCACGCTTGGCAGGGTCGCCGGTGCAGCTCTCTTCGGTGCCGAGTACGGCAAAGCGCACCCCTGCTTTTTGCAAGAGGTGGGCAAAAGCTCTGATAATGCGTTTGGCGCGGTCGTCAAAACTACCAGCACAGCCTACCCAGAAGAGTACTTCGGGGGTTTCGCCACGAGCTGAGAGTTCTGCCATTGTTGGAATCATAATAATCTAATTTGGTGCGAGCCGCACGGGTTGTAATTTGGTAATTTGTTAATTTGGCACGAGCTATAAGCTCGCGCCAGCGAAAGGATTTGTAAGACGAGTCAGACGAGTCAGACGGGTCAGACAAGTCGGACAGAATAGCGGCTGTCCTAAAAGTTTTTCTTGAGGGGCATTTGCAAAACGCCCCTACATAACATACCTCAAAAATTATTGATAATCAGAGCAATCAACTTTGCTAAAGGTCGTAGCACGATGATAGGACGAGTCAGATGGGGTCGGACAAGTCGGACAGAATAGGTACGAGCTACAAGCTCGCGCCAGCGCACTAATCGTTAAATACTTCTACGGTTTCTTCTTTGAGGACAAAATCGGTGAATTTGCCTTTGTAGCGCGTGGCTTTTACGATGTGATTGTCTATCCAATGATAGTTACCACCTCGGGGTTTGCCAAAGATGATGCCGTGATACTTAAAGCCGTGCTTTTTGAGCCATTGCTCGGTAACTTCGCGGTGTGCTTCGGTACGTGAGGTGAAAAAGTAAATCACGTGACCTTCGTCATACCATTTGTTTACTTGTGCTAAGGCGTCGGGGAATACTTCGGCAGTAGCCATTCGCTCAGGTTCTTCATTAGGGATGTCCTCTCCTACCGTGCCATCAATGTCGATGAGGTAGTTTTTTACTCCCTCTGGCAATATAGGATTTTTATTGCCTTGAGCATCTTCTTTTAAGGTGAATTTTACGGTATCCATTTCTTTTCAAAGTTAGGTTTGCGTTTTTCGAGGAAGGCATCGCGTCCTTCTTTGGCTTCATCGGTCATATATGCCAAACGGGTAGCTTCACCGGCGAATACTTGTTGTCCTACCATACCATCATCGGTGAGGTTCATAGCGAATTTCAGCATTTTGATAGAAGTAGGCGATTTAGCCATTATCTCTTGCGCCCACTCAAAAGCGGTGGCTTCGAGCTCGTCGTGAGGGACAACCGCATTTACCATTCCCATCTCAAAAGCCTCTTGTGCTGAATAGTTGCGCCCTAAGAAGAAGATTTCGCGGGCTTTCTTCTGTCCCACCATTTTGGCGAGATAAGCCGACCCATAACCGGCATCAAAACTGGTAACATCGGCATCGGTTTGTTTGAAGATTGCGTGTTCTTTGCTCGCGAGGGTAAGGTCGCACACTACGTGCAATGAGTGTCCGCCACCCACTGCCCAACCAGGGACTACCGCAATCACTACTTTGGGCATAAAGCGGATGAGGCGTTGTACTTCGAGGATGTTGAGGCGGTGGTAGCCATCGTCGCCCACATACCCCTGATGACCACGTGCTTTTTGGTCGCCACCACTGCAAAAACTCCATACGCCGTCTTTAGGCGAAGGTCCTTCGGCAGAAAGCAATACGGCGCCTATGTTGATATCCTCATAAGCATCTTTAAAAGCATCGAGGAGTTCGGCGGTAGTTTTAGGGCGAAAAGCGTTGCGCACTTCGGGACGGTTGAAGGCGATACGCGCTACGCCGTCACATTTTTTATACGTAATGTCTTCGTATTCTTTTACGGTTATCCAATTCATATAAGTGAAAAATGAAAAGTGAAAAGTGAAAAATTATTTAGGGGGCAAAGGTAGTAATAATTTGTCAATTAGCCAATTTGTAGATTGTCAATTATTTTGTACCTTTGCCCAAAAATAAGAAGTATTATGAACTCAATTGTATTACAAGCAACGATTAATGAAGCCGATTATCCTATTTTTTTAGGTTTGTTTGAGAAGTTCAACGTAAAAACCGTTCTTTTAAAGAAGAAAGTGGGGAAAAAGACTTATCCCATTGAAACAGCGATTCCTAATGAGGAAACGCACGCTGCTTTTATGGAGGTAAAGGAAAAGGGGCACCTTATGAAGGGATATACTGATGTTAGAGAACTTTTTAAAGATATAGATAATGAGTAATTGTGATTCTGATGATGAAAAAGTGATTGATTTTCAGATTCATAGACTTTTTCAAAGTTTTGGGACTTTGACAAAGTGTAGCGACGCAAATTTTACAAGTCAATTCTGATTGACTATAGAATGTAAGGTTTTACTATTGATTCATCTATTCTTCTGCCAATTCTCTCAACATCTTCAAAGACCCCCGCTGGCGCAAGCTTGTAGCTTGTGCCCAATTCAAAATTTACAATTCAAAATTCCCCTCGCACTATTTAGAGTGTATTATAGGTTTTTAAAATGCTTGTCTCTATGTTAGGTAAAGGAAAATAAAGGTTTTAGCCATTTTCTATTTTACTAATAGTTAAGTTGTTGTGCTTTTAACAACACATCTGATACATTACCACACGTCTGATACATTACCCCATCATTACCATTCTATATTTTCTAATTCATCAATAGGTAGTTTTAGTGCTTTATATCTAAAAATAGATTCATTCTTTAAGTAATTAAAATCTTCTTTTCTATCTAAGTATTTCAAAATACATAAAGCTTGTAGAGCATTATTATTTTTTATATTCCATTGAACTAAAAAATCCCAATCACTTATTTTTTGCACCCATTTTTGTCCATATTCAAAAAGAGTGATAAGTTCATCTTTATAAACTTCTATTTCTGAACTATCACTAATATAACAGCTTTGTACCTTTATAGTTTGAAAAACAATATCAAGGTCTCTCCAATTGTAAACGCCTCCTATTATGGGAGCACTTTTTTTGATGTATTTAAGTAATCTTTTTTTTACTAAGTCAGGAATCTCACGTTCCCCTATAGATTTTAATTTTATTTGGTTGCTTATATGGGCTATTTCTTCTTGAAGTATTGATAAAGAAATATCTAATAAATAATAATCTTGTCCATTTTTTTTTCTTAAATCAAAAAAATAGCCATAAGAAAGTTGAGCTTCTTTTTTTAATGTGCCTATATAGGCAGTATATTTATTGTCAAAGTACAATCCTGCTTTTAGCATTCTGTCATCTAATATGCTTCTAATTTTATTAATTATAGTTTCCATAGTTCCACTTGAGCTACCTCCGCTGGCGCGAGCTTACAGTTTTGCCCAATTCAAAATTCACCTGAAAAATTATATCTTAAACCCTTTCAAAGACTTCCTTTGTTTACCCTGCGAGTCGAAATTCTCAGGGGAGAGCCATTGCTCAAGAGCGCGTTTGTTAGCTTCCCATTCCTTATCTATCATAGCAAACCAAGCGGTGTCGCGCGAACGCCCTTTGTAAACCACTGCCTGCCTGAATGTACCCTCATATACAAAGCCCAAGCGCTCCGCAGCACGGCGCGAAGGTTCATTAAGGCTGTCACACTTCCATTCGTAACGCCTGTATTGAAGGACTTCAAACACATATTTTGCCAACAAAAACTGCGCTTCTGTAGCCATACACGTACGCTGTAAAGCTGGCGAATAGTTCACCCACCCCACTTCTATCACTCTGTTTTTAGGGTCTATACGCATTAGGGCAAGCGTACCCACTGCTTTTCGCGTTTGCTTATCTACAATCGTCAGAAAATAAGGGTCGGCAGTGGCTTCCTGCTTGGTGAGTAAAGCGTGCAACTCCTCTTTGTTCTTTGCAGGAGCTATAGATAAATACGTCCAATCGGGCATCACGGCATTGGCTTCCAAATAGAAATCACTCAAATTGTCTAAATGTTTGGCTACCGAAAGAGGTTCCAACTGGCAATAATTTCCCTCTAAAAGGGTTATATGAGGGAGTTCTCCTACTGAAAAATTAGGTAATGCCTCTCCTATGGGTTGATAAAACTCATTTGTGTTCATTGTTTGTTTTAGCTAATCGGTTGATACGCCAAGCATTTGTCTACCACTTCCTCGACGGTGGGGTCGTAGGAGGAAATATCCATAGTGCGGGCATTGTAGTTTTCCGGATAGAAGAATAACGAACTGCCCTCGGGGTGAGGTACATTGCGATCGAAGCGCTCCATTAGCTCCTCTTGGCGATCGTCATCGGTTTCTTCTATGATTTGGTATCCTAATTGTATGAGTTCTTCTCGGGTCATTTGGTAAAAAAATAAGTTTTTATACTATTTAGAGGCAATCGTTCTCAGTGCCTTTTTTACAATATACTTGGTTTCCTTGGTAGGACTTTCGCGCTCCCAACGCTCACAAAGGGCTGTTACGAAATCGGGACGGGTTTTGCTGGCATCATTCAGCCAGTTTCCTACGCTATCTTGTACATACTTTGCCTTATCGGACTTCAATTTGTCTAATATAGGTAAATACACCTCTGGCTTTTCTTTCAAGGCTTCTATATGAGCACACCAAACACCCCGCGGACGCAAGGCTTCTGTACTAAACCTGCGGATATTCTCATCTTCACTTTCTGCCCAATGGGAGAGAAAAGCAATTGAAAAGTCTAAATGCTCGCTCATTTCGGGGCGTAATGCCATCCAAATGATCTCACGAACACCAAAATGACTATCGGCTACCAAAGGTTTTAGTTTGTGTAGCTTATCTTCTAAAGGGATTTCGGTATGCAAAGCCACCAAATAACAAGCATAACAGCGCACCGAATCGGATAAATGCGTGCTGATTTGCTTAAACAAAGGCTCATAGAGGTCAGTATGTACATATTTTTCGTATAACAATGCACCTATGAGTTTAATCGTATTCATTGTAGAAGGTTTCTTTTGCTGATTGATTTGGCAAACCAACTCTTCAATGATATTTTTATCAATCCCCAAAGCAGGAAAAACAGATGCTACCAACTGTGAATGGTCTACAGCCAGCCACTCGGTAAGGTTTACCGTTTCTATACGCCCCGCATTTAATAGCGAAAGCACTTCGGAAGGTATATCTACTGCCTTTTGAGCCCCTTTTCTGTTCTTGATAATTTCTATATTCATACAATAAATTATTCCTCCTCATCTCTATCCACAGGCTCTTTAGTAAGAAGATTTTGGAAGTCGGAAAAGTTTGTAGCTATCTTCTCACAAAACATATCGTGATACCAAATCCAAAGCGAACCATCGTGCAGGTTGATAAACACAAATCCTTCATTCACAGAACCTATAGCAAAGGCTGATTGGAGTTCTTCGGGGGTTAAAGTGTCTTCATCACGGGTTTGCAACATCGAAAAATCAATATCATCACGAGTAAAGAAAGCGTAATTGCAGAAAGATTCGCTATAAGTGTGCGACAAGAGATACTCTTTGCTCCATACTTCAATCTCGGTACTGTGTTCGTATTCTGTATGAGGGAACATTGTGAGCCATTCGGGGAAGGACTCTCCCTTTTCAATACTGTTTACATACTCTTTTGGGAGCTCTCTCCCTAAATATGTTGTAGGTAATACTTCGTTGTTCATAGGTTTGTTATATTTAGTTATATATATTCTTCAAATTTTCCTGACCGCAAGGCTTGCGTTTGCTCTGCTACAAGGTTTTGCATCTGCTCTTGTAGGGCGGTGTCTTTACCATTATTGACAATAATTACCCTTGTAGCGCGAAGTATCAAGCTATTACGCATTGAAAACTCAAGTAGTAAATCATTCTCTTTTACAGCTTTTTTTAGTACTTGTTCGCGTTCTTTTATCGCTTCCAACGAAAGAATATTAGCAAAAAAGTTAGTAAAAAGATCTTGTGCCCCCTCAAAAGAGGAAGTATATTGAGTAACCTCTTTATAGCGTGCAAAAATAGCTTCTTTTTGCGCCTCTGTACACAGCGGATTGTTATAGAAAACGGATAAAATATCCCAAAAAGTATCCCATAGCGGAAACTCTTCATCTAATGGCAACTTGATAATCTCCTCATAATAATACATTATGGGTTCGTATTTCTCTTCTATATGGAAGCTTTTCAACAATGCTTCCAACAGAAAACTATCACTATGGCGCTTGATACGGAACTTCTGTATCTTTTTAAGCCGTAGCCACAATACTTTTTCTGCATCGGTGGTACAAAAAGGAGCTATTTCTGATAAATAAATGTTCATTTTCTTTTTATGATTATTCTGTCATTTCAAAAAACCACTTCAAAAAAGGGTCTGTAATAGGTTCATCGCACATACTATGAGGGGTTGCTACTTCTAATTCCTAATCATAATAGCCGTTATCTTCTATCCACTGATAGAGTTGGCGGAGTTCTTCGGGGATTTGCATTCCTGTGGGAAGTGCGTTTTCTAATTGTTGCAATAAGATGTTGGGCATAATCAAGACTATTTCTTGGTTCCTTGTTTAAGTTTTCCAAGTGTTTTTATTTCATCACCTAAAACGGTAATTACTTGATTGTTGGAAATAGGTCGCAAATCTATTCTCTGTGAATAGTCATTTACTACTTTTTGAGAAGCTTCCTCGTAAGGGAAATTCAGATAGTGAGGTAAAAAGTAAAAATCTACCAAATGTAATCCTGAATAATCAGTGAGTTCAGGAGCTTTTTTGGTCTCATCCATATCACTAACAAATTCAACAGTAGGAGAGGCAATGACAGAACCTGCTGAAGTACCTATGTACAACTTTCCATTATTAATTTGTTCAATAAGTAGTTTGTCGGCTCCTTTCTTTTTTAGTTCCTGCATTAGGTAGAAAGTATTTCCTCCAGAGATAAAAATATAATCATTTCTCTCTAATGTTGTCGCTATTTCTTCGGTAGTAGCGGTAGAAACTTCTAATTCTTCTATGATAAGACCTAATTTTTCAAAGGCTTTTCTATCGTCATCGACATAAAAACGCACTTTTTCTACCAAACTTGCTGTTGGAATAAATGCTAGTTTCTTTCCTTTTACGGGTTCACCTGCAAAATCTTCAAATAATTTTGCTACTGAACTGAATGATGAGGTTAAAAATAATTTTTTCATTTGTGATAATTTTTTCATTTGTGTTAATTTTTTCATTTGTGTTAATTTTTTCATTTGTGTTAATTATCCTAATTTTTTGGCGTCGTCTAAAACAAGTGTTTTTATTTCATTACCTAAAACGGTAATTACTTGATTGTTGGAAATAGGTCTTAGATCTATTTTCTGTGAGTATTCGTTTACTACTTTTTGAGAAGATTCCTTAAAAGGAAAGTTCAAATAATGAGGTAATAAATAAAAATCTACCAAATGCAACCCCGAATATTCTGTTAGTTCAGGGGCTTTTTTGGGTTCGTCCATATCGCTAACAAATTCAATATTAGGTGAAGCAATAACAGAACCTGCCGAAGTGCCTATGTACAACTTTCCGTTATTAATTTGTTCCATAAGTAGTTTGTCAGCTCCTTTCTTTTTTAGTTCCTGCATTAGGTAGAATGTATTCCCTCCAGAAATAAAAATATAATCATTCCGCTCTAATGCTTGGGCTACCTCTTCGGTAGTAGCGGTAGAAACTTCTAATTCTTCTATGATAAGACCTAATTTTTCAAAGGCTTTTCTATCGTCATCGACATAAAAACGCACTTTTTCTACCAAACTTGCTGTTGGAATAAATGCTAGTTTCTTTCCTTTTACGGGTTCACCTGTAAAATCTTCAAATAATTTTGCTACTGAACTAAATGATGAGGTTAAAAATAATTTTTTCATTTGTGTTAATTTTTTCATTTGTGTTAATTATCCTAATTTTTTGGCGTCGTCTAAAACAAGTGTTTTTATTTCATTACCTAAAACGGTAATTACTTGATTGTTGGAAATAGGTCTTAGATCTATTTTCTGTGAGTATTCGTTTACTACTTTTTGAGAAGATTCCTTAAAAGGAAAGTTCAAATAATGAGGTAATAAATAAAAATCTACCAAATGCAACCCCGAATATTCTGTTAGTTCAGGGGCTTTTTTGGGTTCGTCCATATCGCTAACAAATTCAATATTAGGTGAAGCAATAACAGAACCTGCCGAAGTGCCTATGTACAACTTTCCGTTATTAATTTGTTCCATAAGTAGTTTGTCAGCTCCTTTCTTTTTTAGTTCCTGCATTAGGTAGAATGTATTCCCTCCAGAAATAAAAATATAATCATTCCGCTCTAATGCTTGGGCTACCTCTTCGGTAGTAGCGGTAGAAACTTCTAATTCTTCTATGATAAGACCTAATTTTTCAAAGGCTTTTCTATCGTCATCGACATAAAAACGCACTTTTTCTACCAAACTTGCTGTTGGAATAAATGCTAGTTTCTTTCCTTTTACGGGTTCACCTGCAAAATCTTCAAATAATTTTGCTACTGAACTGAACGATGAGGTTAAAAATAATCTTTTCATATTTGTAATAATAATTGCTGTTATTGGATAATTCAGACGGGGCTGACCTGTCGGACGAGTCGGACAAGGGAGACACGAGCTGTTTGATTGATAGGGCAAATTGCCTCACATACTCTGCTTCGCAAACTTTGCCCCTACGCATACCACAAAACGATGTTACGAATAATCAAAAGTGAATAGCACCATACGGCTTACGGGCTCGTACATCATAATGATATTGTCGCCAGCTCCTACCCAATAGAAAGCTCTTGCCTCGGCTACGAGATAAAAAGGATTTCCTTGGTAAGAAATGTCAAACACTACCTCATCATCCTTTCCGTCTTCTATTTTCATCTTAAAAGCCTTTGGATATTCCTCCTCTTCAATGGTGGAACACCAATTGCCATACTCAAGTTCTCCTCCTAAAATCTCCAAAAATGATCTCTTATTCAGTTCGCCCTTATATTCAGGGTAACGCACATTCACCAAAGTACCATATTTAGCTACATTAGCTTTGCTTTTCTCATAGTTATCGGCCATTTCTTGTATGGCTTCCTCTTCTTCGGAATTAAAATCCCAATGGTGAATAGCGGTTCGCTCAAAATATCCTTCCTTCCCGAGGAACTCGAACTTATTATCGTCGGTTAGGCGGAAAGCCAGCCAGTTAGGTGCGGTATATTCGTTGTGATATTCGGTGGTATTATCGCCTATATAACCCTCGTAAGGCTCAAAAGGACACAGCATATACACCTTTTGTCCTGCCCAATCGGGGTTGATTTCGGCTAAATCGATACTCATCAGGGGCAGAAAATGATTTTTGAGCCATTGTTGTTCTTTTACAAAAATGTCTTCTGCTTTAGGGAACGCCTGCAAATGGTCGTTCAGTTCTTGGATTTCTTCTCTTGATTGCATAATGTTTTAATATTGTTATCCCAATTTCTTGGCATCGGCTAAAAATTGTGCTAAGCCGCTATCGGTAAGGGGATGTTTGAGAAGTCCGGTGATAGCCGAAAGAGGTGCGGTAATCACATCGGCACCTATTTTAGCACACTCGAGGATGTGCATAGTATGGCGCACAGAGGCTGCAAGAATTTGTGTCTCAAAGTTATAGTTGTCGTAGATGAGGCGTATCTCTTCGATAAGAGAAAGTCCGTCGGCAGAGATGTCATCGAGTCTGCCGATGAAAGGCGATACATAAGTAGCGCCTGCTTTGGCTGCCAAAAGCGCCTGACCTGCCGAGAATACGAGGGTACAATTGGTACGGATACCCTTATCGGTGAAGTATTTAATAGCTTTGATACCGTCTTTAATCATCGGTACTTTTACTACGATTTGAGGGTGAAGGGCAGCAAGTTCTTCGCCTTCGCGCACAATGCCCTCAAAATCGGTGGCAATCACTTCGGCAGAGACATCGCCTTCTACAATCGTACAGATATCAGTGTAATGTTTGAGGATCGCGGCTTTGCCGGTGATGCCTTCTTTAGCCATTAGAGACGGATTAGTGGTTACCCCGTCTAACACGCCCAAGTCTTGGGCTTCTTGAATTTGCGATAGATTCGCTGTGTCAATAAAAAATTTCATAAGACAATTAATAATTAACGATTAATAATTAATAAGTAACAAGTGACAAATAACAATTGATGTTCTTAGAGTTTGGTAAAGTGGGTGTTACAAATTGGCAAATTTGCAAATTGCCTAATTTGCTAATTTAATGAGTAGTGTTTCATCAGCATTTTCTCGTAGGATTTGCTCGGTAAGAGTCGTTTGAGGACAATAGAGAATTTCTGTAAGAAACTACCTTGTTTGTAATGCACTTTGGGGTGTTTGGTATTGATGACTTTCAGTATCTTCTCTGCCATTTCTTTGGGGTCGCCACCGCTATCAACGTGCTCATTCATCAGCTGAAGTTGTTTGGCATAGACTTCGGCATACGGAGAGTTTTCGTTTACGGGGGCGTGGTAACGGCGAGAGGCAATGTCGGTAGCATAATCGCCTGGTGAAATGGTGGTTACCTCGATACCGAACTGCTTTACTTCCATACGCAAGGCTTCACTCATCAAAAGAAGTGCGCCTTTGCTGGCGGAATAAGCCCCGCGGAAGGGCAAGCCCATATAACCTGCAATAGAGGCAATATTGATGATGCGTCCGCTACCTTGCGCGCGCATCGCAGGGAGTACTTGTTGTATCACTGCTATAGCACCGTAGAGATTGGTAGCAAAAACATTGTGTAGTTGCTCGGCGGGGAGTTCTTCTACTGCTCCAGTGATGCCCACGCCTGCATTGTTGATGAGTATATCGATACGACCTACCTCGGTGAGGATTTGCTGTACAGCTTCTTTGATAGAAGTTTCGTTGCGCACATCCATAGGCAAAAGGCGGAAAGGCAGGTTTTTGCCTTCTACATTGCGCGCTGTGCCATAGACCAAAAAGCCTTTGGAAGCGAGGAGCAGGGCAGTTTCTTTGCCTATACCGGAAGTAGCGCCGGTAATGAGAACGGTTTTGTTCATTGGGTGAGGGTTAAGTAATATGACGACAAAGATAGTGGTAAATTAGTAAATTAGCAAATTGTTAATTGCGAATTACTTCGTCTTCTTCTAAACTTTCAAAAGGTACATTTTCATATTGGTTGAACACTTTTAGAGTGTCGGGAGTCGTAGAAAGGAAATCATATCCACCAAGAGAGGGTTCCTCTATCCCTAACCAATGGGCATAGCCTTTGAGAAAATGAAACGCCGATTTGTTTACCTTTATTACCTTATGTTCGCTGTCATCGCTGTTGAGCAAAGCAAACGGGATGCGGTAGACAGCCTTGTTAGGGTGCGTATCACCGTGAGTGAGAGTGGCAAAAAATGAAGAAGAGCGGTCTTTAGTCATTAGTCCGTGATCAGCGAAGTAGAGCATAGAGAAGGGGAGGTGTTGAGCCTCTAAGAGCTTGTAAACACTTTGTAAGAAAGCATCGGTCTGCTCAATGGTTTGCAGGTAGGCTGAGAAGTTGCGGTTGTAGTAATCGTAGTGGATAGCGTGTTCCAAGCGCTCGGGGAAATAGGTGTGTGAGCCCATAATATGCACTACAAATAGGCGTGGCTGTGTGCTTTTTTCGGCTAAAAAGCGCTGTAACACAGGCAGCAAAGCAGTGTCATAGATATTCATAGATGAATAGTCGCCTTTTTTGGTGAAAACCTTGTGGTCGCACAAAGAGGCTATTTTGGCAATAGGCGTATCCCACTCGCCTACTGACCCTTGATTGGAAATCCAATAGGTGCCAAAACCAGCAGCTTTTGCCAAAGAGATAAGATTATCGGCATAAGCAAACTCGCCGTCCTTTTGCTTTAAGAACATTCGCAAGAGCGCTGTGGTGGTATTAGGGGCGGTAGCTGTATAACCATCTATGAGGGTGCCTTTGGCGGACTTCAAGAAAGACGAATTTTCTACAGGGAATCCATAAGCCGACATATAGTCCTTGCGCACACTCTCGCCTATTACCAGTACATAGTTAGCATATTTGGGGTTAGTGCTCACTACCTGCCACGAGGGAGTACCCTCGATACTCTGGTTGAGATCAGCGCGCAACTGCTTGTAGTATTGCACGTTGTGGTATATAGAAGCATAGAAAGCTATAGGGGCTGTACGCGTGTTTTGCCATTGGAAACTGCCTTCTTCTTTTATTTTTGCCCAAGGGCGGTAGAGGGTAAGAAGCACACCTACTACAGCCATTCCCAAAGTAATGAGCTTTTGATTACGGCTACAACGATAGGTTTTCTTTTTGCCTAAATAAAGAATATACCCGCCAAATACTAAAGTAAACACCGATACCCCATAAGCATAGAAAGGCAATTGTTGCATAAACTCTTTAGACTCTTGAAAATCGGTTTCAAAGAAAGCGCCAATCATTGTGGCAGGAGGGTGCCCAAACCATATAATTTGAGGCAAGAAGAGTACGCAGGTGATGAGTACAAAGCCAAAAACTACCGCAAATAGCCAATAGTTCAGTCGTCTAAGAGCTAAAAACAGCAAGAAAGTAGCCAACATACCATAGACTGCCAAGTTCATATCCAAGGCAAAAGGGATGGCTACCGAAAAAAGGAGTAGGAGGATTTCAAAAAGGTGTTTTTTCATTGTTTATTTAATTATCTCATCTTCTTCTAAACTGTTATATAGTACATTCTCATATTGGTTGAATACTTTTAACGTATCGGGAGTTGTTGAGAGAAAATCATAGCCTTTGAGGGTTGGTTCCTCTATCCCTAACCAATGTGCATAACCTTTGAGAAAGTAGAAAGCAGATTTGTCAATCTTCATCATTTTATGTTCACTGTCATCACTATTAATCAAAGCAAAAGGTACACGGTAAGCACCTTTATTAGGTTTTGTATCGGCGTGGTTGAGAGTTGCAAAAGTTGGGGAAGAACGATCTTGACTTGTAAGTCCGTGATCGGAAAAATAGAGCAGCGAAAAAGGTTCACCTTGAGCTTTTAACAACTGATACACTTGTTTTAAGAAAGCATCTGTTTGTTCAAGAGTTTGCAAATAGGCTGACAAGTTGCGGTTGTAGTAATCGTAGTGAATAGCGTGTTCTAAGCGTTCTGGGAAATAAGGATGTGATCCCATAATATGCAATACAAACAATCGGGGATTATTGCTTTTTTCTTTTAGATGTCGCTCCAATACAGGTAACAGGGCTGTATCATAGAAATTCATAGAACCTGAATCCCCTTTTTTAGTAAACACTTTGTGATCGGATAGGTAGCCTATTTTTGCTATTGGCATATTCCAATTACCTATAGAACCTTGGTTAGAAAACCAATAAGTAGTAAATCCTGCCTGTTTAGCCAATGAAATAAGATTGTTTTCATAAACAAAATCATCACCTTTCATTTGCAAAAACATTCGTAAAAGGGCTGTAGTAGTGTTAGGAGCAGTAGCTGTATAGCCGTCAATCACCGTGCCTTTAACTTTTTTTAAAAAAGAAGAATTTTCTAAAGGAAAGCCGTAAAGAGACATATAGTCGCGTCGTGCACTCTCACCTATCACCATCACATAATTAATATATTTAGGATTTATGCTTGTTATTTGCCAAGAGGGAGTGCCCTCAATACCTCTATTGAGTTCTTCACGCATTTGGTGGTATAGTTGTACATTATTGTAAATAGAAACATAAAAAGCTATAGGGGCTGTACGTGTAAGCTCCCATTGGAATCCTCCATATTCTTTACTTCTGGCAATAGGGCGATATACCGTAAGTGCTACTCCCACTACTGTTATTGCCAAAGTTAATAAATATTCTTTGCGAGAACGAGTATAAGTTTTCTTTTTGCCTATATAAAGAATATACCCGCCAAATACTAAAGTAAGCACCGATATCCCATAACTATAAAAAGGCAATTGCTGCATAAACTCTTTAGACTCTTGAAAATCGGTTTCAAAGAAAGCACCAATCATTGTGGCAGGAGGGTGCCCAAACCATATAATTTGAGGCAAGAAGAGTACGCAGGTGATGAGTACAAAGCCAAAAACTACCGCAAATAGCCAATAGTTCAGTCGTCTAAGAGCTAAAAACAGCAAGAAAGTGGCTAACATACCATAGACTGCCAAGTTCATATCCAAGGCAAAAGGGATGGCTACCGAAAAAAGGAGTAGGAGGATTTCAAAAAGGTGTTTTTTCATCAAAAATTAGCATTTAGCTATTAACATAACGAAGGCAAAGGTAATAATAATTTATTATTTGTCATCGGCAATTTGTGATTATTTTGTATATTTGCGCATTCTTAATGAGGAATATTCATAAACAAATGATAAACAAGCTATTTAAAAATTGGTTCATTTTGCTCTCTGTAGTAACCATCGTTTGGGTATTAGTGCTATCCTATACTTATCCTGAACTATGGATGCGTGAAAGTTTTAGGGAGAATTTCTTCAAAATAGGTTTTTATCTTTGTGGGCTGATCGCTGCTTTATGGATGTTTCAACATCACAAACTTCTTTTTGAAAAAGGTAACTATTTGCGTTCTTTAGCAATATGTAGTGCTGCAGCTGCTGTTTTTCTATGGACATACAAGCACAAGGTTACTTTTCGTATGGATTTACTTTTGCTCTTCTGCAGTGGACTTTATTCCTTAGTGTATCGCAAATGGATAAAACCTGATGCTGTGATGATTACTTTCTTTGCACTGATGGTACTCAAGTACTTAGGGATATTGTGGAGTGTGGATAAAACTTTTGCTTGGCAAGAAGTAGATGCCGATGGAATGTACTTATTACTTTTGGCTCCTATAGTTTGTATAGGTTTCCGACCTAAAGCACAAGAGACGATGAGCTTTATTACCCTTTCTTTTAGGATGTTTTTGCTTTTGCTCACACTAAATATAGCTACTTATATTATTGTGCATAGGATAGTAGGGGTTCCCTTTTTTAGTTTTTTTACTTTTAATAAAGGGTATATGGAATTTACTGAGCATATATTGGCTTGGACATTCTTTAAACACCCCAGTTTTATAGCTTGGGTAATGTTTACAATCTGGGGACTTGGAGTTTGGGTGTGGAGAAAATCATCTAAGTATTTATCGCTGGCAGAAGTAGTTTGGTATGGAGTATTATTATTTTGTTTTGCCTTTATAATGCAAGCCAGAATAGTGATAGTAGGCTTCCCCTTAGCCGTTTTGTTGATGGGATGGTTTTATATATCTAAAAGATGGGTCATCAGCAGGCGTGCTATAACTGAAATAGCAATGGTAGTCGTAGGTATTTTGGGAATTTACCTATTGGTTACACATTCTACTTATTTTGCCGATCCTATACGAGAAAAAATGCTTGCTAAAGCCTTTGATAGCATAGTAGCAAATCCTATTGTGGGAAAAGGGACTATCTACGAAAAAATAGTAGCTAGAGAGGCAATAGGGCAAATACATATTCACAACGATTTTTTAGCAACTCTTATTGATTTAGGAATGATAGGGCTTATAGTGCTCTTGTTATGGGTATTTTTTGTTTACCGAAAAGCAATTTTGAGCAAAGATGATAGTATTGCTTATTGTCTTATGACATTTCTACTACTAATGAACACTGATGTAATGCTGAATTACTTGCCTGGTATTTATATTACTCTTCCTTTTTTGATAATGGTTTTTTTTAAAGAAAAGCCAAGGGAATTAACGATTTAAGATGTCGTTCCAAATTTTGATGGTATCTTCCTCTTCTTTTGCCATAGCATAGTGAGAGAAAATGTATTCTGAAGCTTTTTTACCTTTTTCTAAAATAGTTTCAGGTGATTTTTCATAAGTAGAAAGCAATTCTTCCACTTTTTTAACATAGGCTATGATATCACCACCTTCAACAAGTGAAGAAAATTCAGGTTTGAAGTATTCTTTGCCTCCTTGCCCGTGATATCCTACTACATAACAACCGCAAGCCATTGCCTCTACAGGAGGCAAGCCGAAACCTTCGCGGTGATTGAAACTCAAGAAGAAAGTACTCTGTTTCATTATCTCGGCTACTTCTTGTTCTGTTTTGTTGTCGATAGGTACTAATTTCCAGTCTTTTAGTTTGCCTCGCAGTTTGAGGATGAGGATTACTTGGCGAACATCATCAGTTAATTTTCGAGGCATAAAGCATATTTGTTTTTGCTTTTTATCAGTATACGAAAATACAGAAGTATCGATACCTAAAGTCATTTTATAAGTCTTTAGATTAGGGAAAGTATAGTTCATATAAGCCAAAGCATCATCGGAAGCAACGATGGTTGCTAAAACATTAGGCTGGTGATAGGGTGTTTTTTGATAGTCTTTTTCAAAAGAATAGAGATTGAAAGTGTAGTAGCAATTTTGGTTGAAGATTACTTTCTTGATATGGGGTGCTATTTGGTCTATTTTATCGCCATAAATCTCAGGGATTACTAATATACTATCCTCATCTAAGGTGACACTTTTCTTTTTCAACGACCAAAGGGTGAGCTGCTTTCTAGGGGTCATTTTTCGGTTTTCGACAATATATTTGAGAGTTCTGAGCAAATAGGGGCTGTAAGCAATGGGAGCATTAGATTCAAACCATTTTTGCTTACTCTTACCTTGTAGCAATACAAAGGCATCAAAACCGTTCTTATTGAGGGTTTCTACTTGGTGAAATATCTGTTTTACTCCACCACTCATAAAATTGTTGTTTGGGCAAAGAAAGTATATTTTAGTTCCCATAGAGAATGCTTTTAATCCAATTTTTAATATGGTATTTTTCCCTTATAGCAGGGTTAGCTTCTTGATAGTTTGATGTTATAAAATCCGTAGGGATATGGATGTTATATACATCGTCTATAATAAAAATATTGTTAGGATTATAGAAATCGTAATTAGCAATATCTTTATTAGTTGTAATAAGTTTTTTTCTTAAGCCCATTGCTTCGTAAGGGCGAAAAGAGAGTCCTTTTTGGTGAGGGTGAGCTATATCTAAAATGATGTTACCCTTTAAATAGAACTGATAAGACTTAGAAAAAGGAATGATTTTCTCAATAACTTCTACATTTTTGATAGATATTTTCTTAGGTGTATGCACAAATATTTGTCCTTTGGCAGAGATGCCATTTTCTTCAAAATATTTAAAGATGAGTTCAGTTTCTTTGATTCTATCGTCGAAAGTAGCTAAGTAGCAAACATCGTATAGGCTATTGTGGCTATCGCTTTCGGCAAAAAAGAAATTGGTGATGCTTTTCAAGTGGTATTTCTTGCAGTCATCGGGTTCAAAACTGTAAATCACATCAAATTTGTCTAAATACTTTTTCTGCATAGGGATTTTTTCAATGCTATCCCAAAAAATAGCTATAGAGAATTTGGTGTTTTTCAAAACAGTATCTAATTGCTCATCACTAAGCGTATAAGGTGCATTTATAAGGAGTACATCATACCCTTGGTGTCGGTTCAGTACTTCTCTAATATATGCCTCTTTTTTTTCTTTTTTAAGATTTCTGCCTGAGAAAGTTTTAAGGAAAAAGTTGTGAATTTTTTCTCTGTGATTTTTGTATTTATATTTAAAGTTTGAAACTAAGTGTTCTACCTCATAACCGCTATACTCTTTTAATCCTTGGAGAACAACCTCATTAAAGCCGTAGTAATCGGGGGCTATGAATAAGAGTTTTTTTTTCATTGTGTTAATAGTTGTTTTATCCAATTAGTAAAGCTATATTTTTCTTTTATTTCTTCAGCTAAAGGCTCATAGGGAGTTGTTGCAAATTCTTCAAACCTTTTAAAGTTTTCATTTTCGATTATGAAAATATTATTAGGGTTGTAAAACTCGAAGCCTTTTACCAAAACATTGTCAGTAATGAGTTTTTTTTCGTAGCCTATACTTTCAAAAGTTCTAAATGAAAGTCCGTTGTGTATAGGGTTATGGAAATCTAAAAGGAACTCGGACTGTTGTATTTTTTGAGCACTTTCTTTGAAACTAAATCCTTTTGCAATTATTTTAAACTTTGCATTGTTTGCTTTTTTGTGACGGGCAAACAAATAGATATTAGGTGTTAAATGATTCTTTTCTAAAACTTCAATAATTTTATTGATTAAAGGGATGCGATTTTTGATGTAGGAGCCTACGAAAAACACAGATTTTGGAGTTACATCGGGATTGGAGATGATGATATCATCGAAATAAAAATTCGTAGTGTGTTGTAGCTTAGGGCTAAGGTTTAAATCGTTTTTATCGAACACATAAAAATTATCGAAGTAACTGATATAGCGTTCGGCTAAAGGGAATCTACTCATTCCATCCCATTGGTAAGCAATGGTTTTAGAGGCTAATTGTTTGGCTTTTTCAATCACTTCAAAGTCAAACAAATCGGGGCGGACAAAAAGGGCATAATCAGCTTTTTCGATGGAGGATAACTGTTTGAGAATTTTTCCTTTAGCGAGTTTGTTTTTCATCAAAGGTTTATGAGTTCTATCGCCTGTAGTAAGTTTTTTATATCCGTGAATGATTTTGTCAAAGAGGGATAAAGACTTATTGTTAAAGTTTTCTAATAAAAAAACTTCAAACCCTAAAAACTCTAAATTCTCTTTAAAACGCTGAGGTAACCCAAAATGATTAGGTATACCTACGATAATTGATTTTCCTTCAAACTCTTTCTGTTTCATTTTTTATAAAAGGCTCCCAAAAAGTTCTATTTTCTTTGTTCCATCTATGGCAACCCATAGGTAAGACTTGATTATTGAAAGCAAGTGCTTTCTCTACTTTATTTTCGACTGCAAAAAGGCAGGCTTCTTTGTAATCGGGTTTCTTAAAAGTGATGTTGTTTCGCTTAGGTTCTATACTAAAAAATACATCTTCGGCATAGAAGTTACTTTTGTTTATAGGCTTGAGGTAGATAGCAACTTGTTGTGATAGCGCTTTTAGCACCTCTATAAATTTCTCACGTTTGCGCAACGAGAAGCCTCCATTACCCACCTGATTGTACAGCAAACTCTTGTTTTTTTGAGTTTTGCCGCTGCTGTGATAGTTTATAAAGCTCTTTACACAGCAAATAGAATAGTCCCATATTTTTTTAATGAGAGGAAGTTTTTCCTTGCTGCGAATCCAAGGAGCTCCTATATAGTCGTAATCCTTTTCACACCAATAATTGAGGTCGTCTTTGAAAATAAAGGCATCAGTTTGGTAGATAAGAATGTATTTTTTAGAAAAAGCCTCGTAGAATTCTACGTTTAACATCAATTGATTGTAACCGTAAATACTTTCAAAATAAGTGTCGTTGAAAGCCTTGAAAGTAGCTTCACCAAACTTTTTGTAATTAGTTATATCCAGACTTTTAGGGTGCACAAAGGTAATGTCATATCCTTTGAGCAACTTAAACGCTTGATTGATAGCTGTAGCATCATCAAGAGTAGGGTCTTTTTTATATATGGGTATAACTATATCAACCATTTTCTTTATGTTTTATAAAGTAAAATTACTGTTTTTTGAGATTCTATCTTCACTCTTGCATTCCGAATAATAAATTCTTAAACAGCATTATGAGTGAAAGTTGCGGGAGGGCGCCTATGAGCCAGCTGATGGCGAGTTTCCAGAGGGGTTGCCCTGAGAGATAGGCTTGTGCTGAAAGGATGGCTCCACTGAGAAAGATGAATAGTGCGACAATATAGGTCATATCTATCTCAAAGATAACTCCTAGCAATATGCTGAAAACGGTGAGGGCTCCTAATCCCATTACAAACATATTGCCTACAAATTTTAAATAGTGCATCAACAAGATGATAAAGGTGCTGATGAGCAAATTCATTATGTAGAAATACAAAATGGGATAATGATCCATAGGGGTTACCTTGAAGGCGGTGAGTAATAACATTGCTATATAGCCGCAACGCAACCACTTCTGTTTTTCAAGGGGCACCTCGAAAGGGTCGTTGAGCCAATTCAGCACAAAGAGCATCAGGTATACAAGGGTGGGTAATGCTACAGTGATGAGCAGTAGCAATAACCAAGTGTATTTTACGATTTCTATACTAGGTGAAAAGGGTATCTGAAACAATACCAACATTGCTCCATAGATAGGAAACCATATAGGGTGAGCAAAAAATGTGATGATATAGCTGAAATAGCGCATTGTTATCAGTTTTTTCTATTCTTCTTCTTCTTCAACTGCCGTACTATCAGCTGCAGCTTTTTCCTCTTCAGTGGGCTCTTTAAAATATTCTTCTAATTCTTTAGCACCCATAAACGGACTTGCTTTGGCTTTGAATACTGCCCATTCTTTTTGGAAGAATTCACTATCCAAAGGAGCGATGAGTTGTAAGAGGTCGCCATAGCGGTCGATAGCGTACTGTATGCGGGCAACGCTGAGGTTGAGTTCCTCGGCATCTAAATGGGTATAGTAGTTCAGTTCTTCTTGGTATTTAGCGAAAATCTGTTGTGCGAGTTTGCGGGCAGTTTCGCGTTGTCCTATCTTAAAGTAGCCTTGCACAAAGGGGTCGAGGGTGAAATAGTAGCCATACGCCTCTACCGGCATATTTTTCATAGCGATATCCATCATTTCTTTGGCTTGGGCGTTTTTACCTTCGGCGATGAGCTTCTCGGTAAGGCGAGCGATATTGCCGCGGAAGATGATACTGTTCTTGCGCGTTTCGGGGTCTAAATAGATATTAGGTTTGCCCATATTGCCCCACGTCCATTTTTTCACGATGTTGCACATCAAATCGGTATTGATGCGCCCCATATCGTAAGGGTGGTTTTTATCGATTTCGGTTTTGATAGGCACGAGTTTGTACACTAATCCATCGAGTTGCAAATAGTCTTTCATCCAAATGTACTCGGTGGCATCCATACTACCTCCGGTGAAGTAGATAGGGCGTTTCCAATCGTTGTTCGCCAAGATGTCGAGCATCACAATGCGCGCCTTGTCGATAGCGTTAGGCAAGGTAATATCGATATAATCTACTATTTTATCGGCATCTTCAGGTTTTACGATACCGCTTTTTAGTACGTTTTCTTTGTTTACAGGAATGCGTATTTTGTTAGTAGGGTAGTAGTAGAAAGTTTGTTTGTACTCACCTTCACCACGTGTTTCTTGCGTATTAGGGTCGTCGCTGGTAACCCAATTTACAAAATCTTTGATATTCCAACGGTTTTCGGTGCGCTTGCGGAAGTAAATGCCCTCACGCACGCCGTAAGCGTAGTTTTTATGCTCTATTTGTGCGGGAATAGGGCTACTTTTGTAGGCTTGGCGCTTCATTTGGTCGATATACCAATCGGTTTGTAACAAACTTGTGTTGATGACGCGTACATCGGTGCGGTAGCCTTCGATTTCTTGAGCATACCACAAGAGGAAGGTGTCGTTATCACCAATGGTAAAAATCATCGCATCTTTATCTTTTGCCACCGATTCTAAGTAAGCATTCCCAATGAACTCAGCCGAATATTTTTGAGAGCGGTCGTGGTCGTCCCAGTTTTCATAAGCCATTAGCGCAGGCACAGATATTAGGGTGAGGACAACGGTTGCAGGGGCTAATATATTGGGAGTGATGTATTTTTTCAGCCAATCGAAAAGGGCATACACGCCCATTCCTATCCATATTGCAAAGGCATAGAACGAACCTACCAAGGCGTAATCACGCTCGCGAGGCTCAAACGGACGCTCGTTCAGATAGATTTTCAGTGCTAAACCAGTGAAAAGGAAAAGCACCATAATCACCCACGTTTGGCGTTCGCTTTTGATAGCCATAAACAGCAAGCCTAAAATTCCCAAAAGGAAAGGCAGGAAGTAATAAGTATTGCGGGCTTTGTTGTTCAACACATCGGAAGGGAGGTTTTTTTGAGAGCCGAGATGAGCATTGTCGATAACTGAAATTCCTGAAAGCCAATTGCCGTGGTCGTTTTCTAATTTTCCTTGCACATCGTCTTGTCTACCAATGAAGTTCCACGCCAAATAGCGGAAATACATATAGCCAAATTGATAGCTAAAGAGGTAGTTCATATTCTGCCAAAAAGTAGGTTTTTGCACTTCTACTTCATCGCGGAATTGCATTAGGAACTGGTCGTAACGCTCTGGAGGCATTGCGCGTACCGCCATTTGCTGTTGGATACTTTGCAATAGTTGGTAGGCTTGAGGGTCGGCATAAGCCTCTTCAGTAATTTTGAAAGGCGGATTACCGGTGAGCTTCATATAGTTAGCCGCGTGTTGGGCGCTCCACATACGAGGCAAGAAGCCCATTTGCGCTCTATTAGAGGCAGTTTGAGCGTTCTTGTAGTTGTTTACAATCACGTATTTGCCTAATTTATAGTCGCGTTCGTATTTAGGTTTAGCATCTTCATAAGGATGTTCGGGGTCGATACCTGCATACTTATCGGTGTACATAGGTCCGTAGAAAAGATGCGTTTCGGGATATTGTTCGAGGTTGTAGTACGCCAAGAGCAAGCGTGCATCGGTAGGGCTATTCTCGTTGATTACTGTATTGGCATTTGCACGAATAGGAATCATCAGCCAAGATGAAAAGCCTATAAACACAAATAGCAAACACAAAATGCCCGTTTGCAAGCGCACTTTGTTTTTCTTATAAGCATAATTGAGTGTGAAATAGAAGAAAGCGATAACCGAGAGCCCCGCAATAATAGTCCCCGAGTTGAACGGCATTCCAAAGCTATTGACGAAAAAGACTTCTAAATAACCGAAATACGCCAATGTGTAGGGCAATATCAGTTTGAAGATGAGCAATAGTATAGCGATGGAAATTACATTGGCGAGGATGAAATTCACTGCGGTTTTCTTGTAGTTGCTGTTGAAGAAATACAGCATCCCGATAGCAGGAATGGTGAGCAGTGCCATAAAGTGTACCCCAAAGGAAAGTCCTACTAGTAACGAGATAAGCAATAACCAGCGGTCACCACGAGGTTCGTGCAGACTATCCGTCCACTTGATGCCCAACCAAAACATTACCGATATAAAAAGCATTGCCATTCCGTATACTTCGGTTTCTACAGCGTTGAACCAGAAGCTATCGGAAAAAGTATAAGCCAAAGCGCCTACCACACCGCTGCCCATTACTGCAATGATTTGAGAATGGCTAAGAGTTGTAGCACCGCGCAGAGCGATTTTTTTAGTGAGATTAACGATGATAAAGTACAAGAACAACACTGTGAAAGCACTCGATAACACCGACATATAGTTCACCATTAAGGCTATTTTGTCGCTATTAGGAGCAAAAGCAGCGATGAAAGCGCCCATCATCTGGAAGAAAGGAGCTCCAGGGGGGTGACCTACTTCTAATCTTGCCGATGTAGCGATATACTCACCACAATCCCAAAAACTTACTGTAGGTTCTACGGTAAGGCTATAGGTAACCAAAGCAATAGCAAACACCAGCCAACCAGCGATGAGGTTGTATCTTGAAAAGTCTTTATCCGTCATTGTAATAAAATTAGATTTTTTATTATTGAGGGCAAAAGTACGAAATAATTGCTAATTAGCAAGGGGAGGGGGCAGGTTTCAGGGGATAGAGGTTAGATTTTTACACTTACGCCCACTTTGAATGATAGCACATTACCAAAAGCTACTTGTCCGTTGAGACCTACATTTTTGAAGATAAAGTAACGGAAGCCTAAGTGAATGTTCCACAATGCGAGATTATTGGGGTGTTCTCTTCTGAATTTTTCGGGGGTAGGGGAGGAAGAGGTCTCACAACCTCCAGAACTATAATTATCAGGGGTGTTGCTTTGCCAAAAGCAGTAGCCTACCGAGAGACCACTATACCAATCGGTAGTGATGCGATGATCAAAATGCAAATCGGCGCTGAGCTCAGGCACATAAGCGGTTTCGTACTTACTATTGAGGTTAAAACTCTGATTAGAAAGATTAGCGCCTACCGAGATATGAGGTGTCACTCCATAGTGAACGCCTCCGCCAATAATTCCTCCTATAAACGAGGCGCCTGTTTGTACATCAATAAATACATCACCTTTGTTGTAGGCTTCTTGAGCGGAGGAGTGCAATACAAAAAGCAATAGCGTAAAGAATAAGAGATTTTTCATATTATTTAGATTTTTATACTTACTCCCACTTTAAACCAACGTACATTACCTAAGGACGCTTGACCATTGAGACCTACATTTTTGAAGATGAAGTAACGGAAGCCTAAGTGAGCACCCCAAGCTATAAAATTATTTTTGTGATTGTTTCTAAGGTTAATGTCATAAGTAGGAGGGGTTATCACACAACCAGTATTGCCAGCATTTTCATAAGGGTCATTGCTCTGCCAGATAAAATATCCTCCTGAAAGTCCTGCATACCAATCGATAGTAGTGCGATTGCCAAAGTGAAAATCGGCAGTGAGTTTGGGTAGAAAGGAAGTGATGTACTTATCGTTGAAGTTAAAGCTTTGACTATTGAACTGAGCTCCTACCGAAAACAATGGGGCAAAAGCATAGTGTATTTCTCCACCATAACCAACTCCTGCATTGCCGATTGACGTGCAAATATCAATAAATACATCGCCTTTGTTGTAGGCTTCTTGAGCAGAAGTGTGCAAAGTAAAAAGCAATAGCGTAAAGAATAAGAGATTTTTCATACTTGGTTTAGTTTTTAGGATTACGCAACAAAGGTAGGAAATAATTAGTGAATTAGCAAATTTGAGAATTAGAAAATTGTAAGCTATTTATACGAGAAATGAAACCTTGTAGCTCTATACCACGACAATTGTTTGTAATAGTTGTTCAGCGTTTCATTCTTGCCAAATAAATAGACACTCAGTCCGTTGCAATGTGTAAGCGCAATATTAGCAAATCTCGGTGTGTGTTTTTCAACCTTACAGAGTTTTTGCCAAATAGCTTCCATAGCCACAGTAGCTTTGCTCTCCAAAAGCACTTGTTTGAGGTCAAACAAATACTTTTCGTTATTCCTACTGTATTGTTGCAAATGGGCTAAAGACAACTCAGAAGTGTTGAGTTGTTTGCAGAAAGAAGCTAAAGCCTCCAACTGCTTACTATCTACCAAAGTAACTGTAGCCGACTGTCGTGCGCCCTCCAAAGCATTGTAATAGTTGTAGTAAGCTTCGGTTGCTTTTTCTAATTGTAATTTCCCTATAAGGTAAGGTAATAGGTGGTGATAAGGAAAGCCATCGGCAAGAATTTCGGCAGGCGAAGCAATAAAGTAACGAGCAGAATGACGTAATTCATAGAGCACCTCTACCGACCCCATAAAGCAAGCGTCGAAAAGGATATAATCAAACCGATAAGGGTTTAAAACTTCCGCAAGGTCAGGAAGCTCCATAGCTCCCTCTCGCGGACTCATATCTTTTCCAAACGATTTCACCTCCACTCCTGATTTGTTTTCGGTTTCTATATGATAACCTTCCGGCAACCAAGCATTCCCGTGCGACCAAAGCACAAGTCCTTTATAATGATTGTCGCCTTTGTAATAGCTCAAAGCATCTCTCAACACATTGCTCATTACAGTTCTATCAGTTGAATTTTGTTCGGGGTAAGAAGTAATGATTTTAGAGGCAATTATCTCGGTGGTATCGTGTACAATTTCTAAAAGTACAGGGTGTGAAGGCAAAGCGGTAGAAGTATTACTATCGATATACACCAAGAGTTTGTCTCTTCCGTTAGGCACAAACCCGCGTTCTATTTCGTTGAGGTCTTTTAAAGCATAAGGGGCGAGGTCGTTATCAGCGACCATATACACGAGTGTGATTTCGTGAGGAGGTAAAGGCTCAGGAGTTGGGCTATCTTTTTGGCAAGAAAGTACTCCCAAGCTAATAAGAAGCAAAGAGTAATAACGCATAGTTTATTTTTTAGTTTTGCACAAAGTCAGCGAAAGCCCCTGTTCCCCCGAAGGGGACAAGCTGTAAAAACAATTGTAAATCATAACTTTAATATATTGAACTGATGCAAAAATTAATAAACAATACTAATTTTTCCTTTTGGGCAAATATCGATTGTGAGTTCACTTTTATTACCTTGTATTTGTACTGTGCTTTCCAATCGTAGGCGTGAAGCCGTGATGGCTACTACTTTATAAGTGCCTTTAGGCAAAGTAAATGCCTTAGAAATAGTATTGGATGATAGCTTTTCAGAAAAATGCTCACCTACCGAAACGGTTACAGCTTCAAAATAGCGATTTTGTACATGCAGGGTGTAGTTTTCGGGCTCTATGGCTTCTTTAGAGCAAGATAGGGCAACGACTGCCAATAGATATATAAGGTAACGCATAGAAAAATGGTAAAAACCTCTGGCAGGGGGTGTTGCCAGAGGAGTTAAGGTTATTTTGTATTATCTATTAGATAAGTATGATCACTAATGAGGTTGAGTTCTATTTTTTTATGGTTGAAATACAGCTCTGATAAATAAGCATTATCTCCACAACCTGTACTGTCATAATAATCTCCCTTTACTTGTAAAGTATCTGTTTTTTTATCATACTCCAAATAAAAAGTCTCTAACTTCCCTGTATAAAATTCTTTTAATTTTTTCCCTCCGTTACTTATTTTTATATTTTTATTAGCCATAGGAGAATAACTAATTTTCACCTTTTTATTATCTATCAGTTTATATAAAAAGGCTGAGCTTTCTGTATTTTCAAAACTTTTTAGTAATTCTCTATTATCGTTTACAGCATTATTTACAATAATAATACATAAAGAAGGAGGTACATTCATACAATCTTTTCCATTATCACAAGAAAGAAATAAGCTTAATAGTATTGTAAAAATTAAAATCTTTTTCATAGCTTTACTATTATCGATTAACATATATTATTTTTTTATCATGCTCATAATTCCCTTCTGAGTCTGATTTAAAAGTGTTTGAGCTAAACTTTCTTCCATCCTTAGCATTAAAAACACCCACATTGTACCAGCCTGTCCCGTTATAGCCTTCTATAGTTCCAAAACCTTTTGTATTTCCTCCCCAACCAAAATTGTTATGAAATAGATAAAGAGACTCTATTGAATAACTTTCACTTGATGTAATAGCATCTATCTCCTCACAACTTACAACACTATAAGTTGTTGCATTACGTTCCATTACCACATAACCATCTATAAGCCAAGCATGACCATTATAAGTATTATATATATTGAATCCTAAAAAATTATGACTTTTTTCTATAGCCCGCCCTCTTATATAAACGGGGTGATTCCTTTTTATTAAATCAGTAACTAAATTCCCATCATAATTTGTTTGTCTTACAGGATACCCTAAACTAGCAAGCGTTGTTGCAGCTCTATATATAGTACTTCCGCTTCCCCCACATCCATAGTCCATATTTAGATAATCACCATCTCCTAAATGCGCTAAAAGGTATTGTATATCTTCTTTTGCAGTAGTGTTATATCCTACGCTATAGTTATCAATGGTAGAAAACATATCACCTACATCTACTTTAGTCATATCATCCCAATGCATTTTTCTACCTTTAAAATCAGTAGGTTTTTTATAATATGCCATAAATTGTCCTACTGCAGTAGCCACACACCCTACAGGAGCTTGGTCATTACCACATTGCATAGAAACTTTATTATTATAAGTTCCTATTTGATTCCAAAGAGTCTTTATTAAAGGTGCTTTTACATATTTAGTTTGCCATTCTCCATATTTAGTATATCCTTTATCCATATATTCAGGACCTCTATTTTTTTTGTGACAAAACCACTCCCAATACTCTTGATGAGAGTTAAATCCTTCCCTAGGATATGAATCATCACCATAATAATTATAGTATTTTGTTTTCACTCTCTTTCCTCTCCTATCAAAAAGTCCTCGTAAGATAAGTTCTTCTTGTTGTCCTTTTGAGAGTCGTTTGAAAATAGCTTCTTCTGCCTCAGTCGCCAAATTCTCTTTATTAGCTTCAAAAGCGGCACGTTGTTCTTCTATGTACTCCTGCATATAGCTAAACAGTATTGCTTGTCCTGGGTTGCTAATAGTGTCGCCTAAATGTCCGTAGGAATTATAGGCTAATACACTAGGAACGCGCCTATCTGCTGAGGTAATTACATACCCTTGGTTGTTGGCAAAGTTTACAATGTACACATCGGCTTGTTCGGGTTTTGCGTTGCCTTTGGTGGGTACGTAAGGCTTGCGAGTGTCGCCTTTTACTACCTCAATCGAGCCAATTTTTAAGGGAGCTTTGGTAACAATACCCTCTACTTCACGCATTTGCATAGCGGTAGCGAGAGCAGTTTCTTGGGCTTCTTCTGCCGAAATATAGGTTTGCCCTGTGAGAGCCACCCAACCTAAAAGTCTGTTGTTGGAAGCCTTCGTTTCAGTACTGGGTAATACTGAAATATCGGTGTCGGTTGCGAACGGGGCGTCTGCCTCTTCGCGTTGGCAGGAAAAGAAGAGTCCTGCAATGGTAAAAATAAATAGATGTTTTTTCATATAGGGTTAGTTTTTATGATTACGCGACAAAGGTAGAGAATGTTTTTGAAATTTCCAAATAAATGTAGGGGAATTTACACATCAATTTGTGAAAATGGTGATTTTTTCTACTATTCACTATGTTTTAGTATTTTTTCTATAAGTTTTTTTTGCTTTTTATTTGGATATGTATTGATAATAATCTCGAAGTATTTAGGGTTGTAGAGTGTCGTCATAGTGGTGAAAAGTTGTTGGCGTTGGGGTTTATCGGTAGGGAAAGCGATAAAATGAAGGTCGTTGTCTAAAATTTGGTAGATGAGTTCGGTGCAATAAAGTTGAGAAGGCTCATCTATAGTGCCTAAATGGTCGAAAGGAATTTGAGCTTTGAGGTAGTGCTTGGCGCGTTGCACTACGGCACGACCTTGCTCGGGGGTGCTGTGCAAAGGGCGCACGATTAAGATTTTCTTGGGCATTGAGTATTTAAGGAAAGCGTTTAAGGGCTGTTCTTGCATACCATCGATGTTGCTTACATCGGAAGAAAGAGAGTGAATTACCCACCAATTGCCATTTTTGCGATAGAGAATGCCAGAATGGGTGACATCAAACCGACCGTCGTTGAGGCGTTTAGCAATCAGGTCGCTAAAGATACCATAACCACGCCTAAGAATGATATCGCCCTCTTGTAGAGAATCGAGTTGGGAAGGGGTAAGACGGAGGGAATGCTCATTCTCGGCAACTTGTTTTTCTTCACTGCGATGGTCGATATAGAAAAAAATGCGAAAGGCAGTGTAGGAGAGGAGCAAGAGCGCTGCGAGGAAAAAGAGAAACTTTTTCATTGTCAGGGGGTTAGGTTTCAGCTTTTAGGGGGTAGGAGATAAAAAGAACTTTGCCAAAGGTGCGAGCCGCACGGGCAATGCGAGCCGCACGGGCAGGAAACTTTGGCAAAGTTGTAGTTTTAAAAGTGATATAATCTTATTTGTTAGTAGGGGTTGTAGTTTGAGCATCCTCTACTTCAGCAGGCATATCAGGGGCATCGAGGTCGATATTAGGGTCTATTTCTGGCATATCGTGGTCGTGACCATCGTGATTGTGGTCGTGTGGGGCGCCATTTTCTTTATTTTCTTTGTTCATAGAAACAATCCATTTGCCGTCTACTTTTTTGAGGTCGAGAGCGGTTTCTTTGCCGTTGCTATCCTCGGTAGTGTAGAACACTTTGGCTTTGTCGCCGTTTTCTTCTACTTTGGTGATTTTAAAACCTTTGAACAATTGTTCGTTTTTAGCATCGGATGAAGGTACGGATTTCATCAATTCGTTGAGAGATTTGAGGAGCTGAGAGGTTTGCGCATCGCAATATTTGCCAGCTTCTTCAAAATTATTAGCATTTACAGCTGTCATAAATTTCTCGGCAACAGTTTTAGGAGAGTTTTTAGAACAAGAAGTAAGCATTAAACTTCCGATAAGGAAGAGAGATAAGAAAAGTTTTTTCATTTTATGAGAGTGTTTAAATTAGACATTAATCATTATTAGGAGGCAAAGGTAATAAAAAAATACGAATTACGAGTTACGAACGGTGAAAAAAATAGGCTGTCTTTTTATGAGGCAGCCTATTTTTATACGGAATTATATCGTTAGTTAAACGTTTATTTTACTTTTTCTACAATAGCTTTGAACGCTTCAGGGTGGTTCATTGCCAAATCGGCAAGAACTTTACGGTTGAGCTGGATGTCAGCTGCTTTAAGTTTACCCATAAATTGAGAGTAAGACAATCCGTGCAAGCGAGCCCCTGCGTTGATACGCACAATCCACAAAGCGCGGAAGGTTCTCTTCTTGTTACGGCGGTCGCGGTAAGCGTACTGCATTGCTTTCTCAACAGCGTTTTTGGCTACCGTCCAAACGTTTTTTCTGCGGCCAAAGAAACCTTTGGCTTGCTTCATTATTTTTTTTCTACGAGCTCTACGAGCTACAGCATTTACTGATCTTGGCATAAATTCCTTTTTTTAATTTTTGTAGCAGGTGGTTTGTGCTTAAAACAAACTCTTAGGGGTACCTACTCCACGGTTATTAATTTCCTACTATTTAAACAATTATTTTAAGCCTAATTGTTTCTTCACGCTTGATTCGTCGTTAGAGTGAACGAGTGTAGCGTGGGTGAGTGCTAACTTGCGTTTTTTAGCTTTCTTAGTTAAGATGTGGCTTTTGAACGCGTGTTTTCTCTTGATTTTACCAGAGCCGGTGAGCTTGAAACGCTTTTTAGCTCCAGATTTAGTTTTAATTTTTGGCATTTGCTTAGATTTTTATTGATATAATTCCGTTTTTTAGGTAAGAGATAAGAGGTAAGAGGTAAGGTTGCATACCTCTTATCTGTTACTTCTTATCTTTTATCTTTAATTATTTTTTCTTGGGTAAGGGTGCGAGGAACATCGTCATACGTTTTCCTTCGAGTTTAGGCATTTGTTCTACTTTGCCATAGTCCTCAAGGTCAGTAGCGAGGCGCAAGAGGAGGATTTCCCCTTGGTCTTTATAGATGATAGAACGACCTTTGAAGAATACATAGGCTTTTACTTTAGAACCTTCTTTGAGGAACTTTTCGCCGTGTTTCTTCTTAAACTCATAGTCGTGGTCATCGGTTTGAGGGCCGAAGCGAATTTCTTTGATCACTACCTTAGTAGCTTTCGCTTTTAGCTCTTTATCACGCTTTTTTTGTTCGTAAAGGAATTTCTTATAATCAATTACCTTACAAACAGGAGGCGTGGCGTTTGGTGAGATTTCCACCAAATCGAGTTCTAATTCATTAGCAATTTCTAATGCTTTGCGAGTGGGGTATACGCCACCTTCGACGTTTTCCCCTACCAAACGTACCTCAGGAACGCGGATGTCGCGGTTGATGCGATGAGGTTGTTTGTCATCTCTGCCCGGTGTGTTACTTTTTTTTATGATGGCTATTTAAATTTAAAATTACTTTCACTATTCTAATTTGGCGATTTAGCGATTGACTAATTACCAAATTGTTTGATCGATGCGGCTACTTCGTCGTTGATGAGTTTGGCAAATGCTTCTACGCTCATACTGCCTAAATCTTCACCACCGCGTTTGCGCACTGATACGGTGCCTTCTTTCTCTTCATTCTCACCGACAATGAGCATATACGGGATTTTTTGGGTTTCGGCTTCACGTATTTTTTTGCCCATAGTTTCGGCACGATTGTCTATCAGGGTGCGAATATCGGAATTTTCTAACAAACTCAAAACTTTTTGAGCATAATTTTCATATTTTTCGCTCAATGATAGTATGATAGCTTGATTTGGGTTGAGCCATAAAGGGAAGTTTCCAGCGGTGTGTTCCAATAAAATGGCTACGAAACGCTCCATACTTCCGAAAGGCGCACGGTGAATCATTACAGGGCGGTGCATCTCGTTATCAGCACCTTTATACCAAAGGTCGAAACGCTCTGGAAGGTTGTAATCTACCTGAATGGTACCGAGTTGCCAGCTTCTGCCTAAGGCATCTTTTACCATAAAGTCGAGTTTAGGTCCGTAGAAAGCCGCTTCGCCTGTTTCGATTACATAATTCAAACCTTTTTCTTTCGCTGCGTTGATGATCGCGTTTTCGGCTTTTGCCCAATTTTCATCACTACCGATGTACTTGCTGAGGTTTTCGGGGTCGCGCAATGATACTTGTGCAGTAAAATTGTCGAATCCAAGAGAGCCAAATACATAAAGCACTAAATCGATTACGTGTTTGAACTCGTCGTCTAACTGTTCAGGAGTACAGAAGATGTGTGCATCGTCTTGGGTAAAGCAACGCACACGGGTTAAGCCGTGCAACTCGCCACTTTGTTCATAGCGATATACTGTACCAAACTCGGCGAAACGCTTTGGCAAATCTTTATAACTCCAAGGGTGTGAGTTGTATATCTCGCAGTGATGCGGACAGTTCATCGGTTTTAGTAAATATTCCTCACCTTCGTTAGGGGTGGCAATGGGTTGGAAACTATCTTTTCCGTATTTATCCCAGTGACCTGAGGTTACATACAAATTCTTATGACCGATATGCGGGGTAACTACCTGCTCGTAACCAGCTTGTTTTTGGGCTTTGCGCAAGAAGGCTTCGAGGCGTTCGCGCAAGGCAGCTCCTTTGGGTAACCAAAGCGGTAAGCCTTGTCCTACCTTGTTAGAGAAGGTAAAGAGTTCAAGTTCTTTACCAAGCTTGCGGTGGTCGCGTTTTTTAGCTTCTTCAAGCAGTTCGAGGTATTCGGTGAGTTCTTTTTGTTTAGGGAATGAGATGCCATACACACGGGTGAGCTGAGGGTTGTGCTCATCACCACGCCAATAAGCCCCAGCAGCGCTGAGTACTTTTACAGCTTTCACGAAGCCCGTGTTAGGGATATGCCCCCCACGACAAAGGTCGGTGAAGGTGCTGTGGTCGCAGAAGGTAATTGTACCATCTTCGAGGGCTTCGATGAGTTCGGTTTTGTACTCATTTTTGCCTGCGTAGTACGACAAGGCTTCGGCTTTGCTCACAGGGCGCATCTTAAATTCGTGTTTGCCACGAGCGATTTCCAAGAATTTAGCTTCGATAGCAGGGAAATCTTTTTCGGAAATAGGTTTGCCGTTGAAATCGACGTCGTAGTAGAAACCATTGGCAATTGCGGGTCCTATGGTGAGTTTGATGCCAGGGTAAAGTTCTTCGAGCGCTTGTGCCAAGATGTGGGCAGAAGAGTGCCAGAAAGCTTTTTTACCTTCGGGGTTATCCCAAGTATATAGAGTGAGACTACCGTCCGTCGTCAGTGGGGTAACGCTTTCTACAGTCTTGCCGTTGAAAGAGGCAGAGAGTACGTTACGCGCCAACCCCTCGCTGATGCTTTGTGCTACTTGAGCAGGGGTGATACCACTTTGGTATTCTTTTACTGAACCGTCGGGTAGTGTAATTTTTATCATTTTTATTGTTGATTTTTAGTATTGTTGAGTTTGAAAGTGCAAAATTACAAAATAATTATGAAATAGGAGGTATGAATGAGGAAAAAAAGTGAAAAAAGGACTGTTCAACAAGTTTTTTGTATGGGGGGCGTTTGCAAAACGCCCTTACACAACATACTATAAAAGTAACTGATTTTCAGAGCAATCAACTTTGGCAAAGTGTAGGGGAGTAAATACGATTTTTGAGACTTTTGGGGCAGCCTTTTAAATTTATAACATATTTTTATTCATTCTGCAAAATGCTCTTCTTGCAGAAAAAAAGCACAGCTTTTTTCGCTAAAAACAGAAAAATAATACAATTCCCTTCGTTTATAATCCGTATTTCGTAATAATTTTGTACTTTTGCCCAAAATTTACAAAGAGTAAGAACATTACAAAGGTAATTGTCAGAAAATTAACATACTGTAAGTGGCATTATATATTTCTTACTTCTTATCTCTTACCTAAAATAAATGAGCAAACTACTTATTCTCGGAAGCATCGCTTTCGACCAAATAGAAACACCTTTTGGAAAAAGCAACTCTATTATGGGGGGCTCAGCTAACTATATCGCATTGGCTGCTGCTCAGTTTGAAATTCCCGCTGCTATCGTATCTATCGTAGGCAGCGACTATCCACAAGAGTATTTAAATCTACTAACTGAACGTCGTATTGATGTGTCAGGTATTGAGATTGTACAAGGAGGCAAAACACTCTTCTGGAGTGGCAAATATCACAATGATATGAACCAACGCGATACCCTCGATACCCAATTGAATGTTATCAACGATTTTAAACCCGTAGTCCCCGAGGCTTTTCGCGATGCCGAAGTACTTCTGCTTGGTAATTTGCACCCTTCTCTCCAAATGGATGTACTCAACCAAATGACTCAGCGTCCTAAATTGGTGGTAATGGACACGATGAACTACTGGATGAACCACACTTGGGATTTGCTAATGGAGGTAATTGCTCGTGTGGATGTGATCACTATCAATGATGAAGAAGCACGCCAGCTTACCAAAGAGTATTCACTTGTGAAAGCTGCTCAGCGTATTATGGCAATGGGTGTGAAGTATGTAGTGATTAAAAAAGGCGAACACGGAGCTCTTCTATTCCACGAGGATAAGGTGTTCTTTGCACCGGCTTTGCCTTTAGCCGAAGTGTTTGACCCTACGGGAGCAGGCGATGTGTTTGCAGGGGGTATGGTGGGGTATCTCACTAAAACTCGCGACTACTCGTTTGCTAATTTGAAAAACGCTATTGTTCAAGGGGCAAATGTAGCCTCGTTTTGCATTGAAAAATTCGGTGCTGAGCGTTTGCTCACCCTCACCCACAACGAGCGAACTGCTCGCTTACAACAATTTAGAGACCTTACACAGTTTGATATTCAACTTAGGTAAGAGATAAGAGGCAAGTAATTTACCTTTAATCTCTTACTTCTTAGCTAAAAAAGATATGCTTTACAAAAGAAGTAGCGAATTATTCGCAGCTGCACAACAAGTACTCCCTGGTGGAGTGAACTCTCCCGTACGCGCTTTCAATGCCGTAGGGGGACATCCTATTTTCATCAAAGAAGCGCAAGGCGCTTATCTTACCGATGAGGACAACCGCAAGTACATCGATTATATTGCCTCTTGGGGTCCTCTCATTTTAGGTCACGCGTACGCCCCTGTAATTGAGGCAGTAACCGAGCGCGCTAAAAAAGGTACCTCTTTTGGTATTCCTACTGAAGTAGAAGTGCAAATTGCCGAATTGGCGGTTGCAATGGTGCCAAATATCGATAAAATCCGCTTTGTGAATAGCGGTACAGAGGCTTGTATGAGCGCAATCCGCTTGGCACGTGGCTATACTGGCAGAGAGAAAATTATCAAATTTGCGGGTTGCTACCACGGACACTCCGATGCTTTTCTCATTGAGGCGGGTAGTGGAGGAGCCACTTTTGGCAGCCCCAATAGCCCTGGGGTAACCCAAGGCACGGCTAAAGATACACTTTTAGCAAACTACAACGATTTAGCATCGGTGAAGACCCTTTTTGAGGCTAATCCTCAGCAAATTGCTTGTGTGATTATCGAACCTGTAGCGGGCAATATGGGTTGTGTACCTCCTGCTGAAGGATTTTTAGAAGGATTGAGACAATTGTGTACTGAAAATGACGCACTTTTGATATTTGATGAGGTGATGACCGGCTTCCGCTTGGCAAAAGGTGGAGCGCAAGAAGTCTTTGGCATCAAAGCTGATATTGTTACCTTTGGGAAAGTGATTGGCGGTGGACTTCCCGTAGGGGCTTTTGCTGCTAATAAAGAAATAATGAGCTACTTAGCTCCCGAAGGTCCCGTGTATCAAGCGGGAACCCTTAGCGGTAATCCTTTGGCGATGAGTGCTGGTTTGGCAATGCTCACCGCTTTGAATGAACAGCCCGAAGTGTTTGATAGTTTAGCGAAAAAAACAGCTTACTTGCACGAAGGATTTGACAATGTGCTAAAACGTGCGGGCATTCCTTACCAAATCAACAGTTTTGGATCTATGTTTACCCTTTTCTTTAACGAAAATCCTGTAACCGATTTCGCTTCTTCGGCTAAGAGTGATGCAGCGCGTTTCCGCAAGTATTTCCACGGAATGTTGCGCGAAGGCGTTTATTTGCCACCAAGTGCTTTTGAAAGTTACTTCCTCAATGATGCTCTTACTTATGAAGATTTGGATAAAACTATCAGCGCTCTTAACAGAGTGATTATGGAGCTGTAAGGAATTAGTAAATTTGGAATCCTGAAACCTAATACCTAATAATAAATTAATGAAACCATACCTTTACCTTTTGGCATTTGCCTTGGTAGCTTGCCATAATTCATCAGAACAAAAAGAGTCAGTTAAAGAAGAACTCACTAATTATGTTAATCCCTTCATCGGTACTGATGGGACGGGGAATACCTACCCTGGGGCAATGACTCCCTTTGGGATGGTGCAACTCAGTCCGGATATTGGTATCCCAGGCTGGGACAGAATTTCGGGCTACTTCTACCCCGATAGCATCATCACCGGATTCTCACATACCCACCTTTCAGGCACGGGGGCTGGTGACCTCTACGATGTACTCATTATGCCCACCAATAGTAGATTTAACCAGCGTATTGAGGCAAACAACCACCTGCCTTTCTCCTATTTCTCTCACCAACACGAAACCGCCACTGCGGGTTATTACAGTGTTGATTTGCTGAGTTATGGCATCAAAGCCGAACTTACTGCTACCCCTCGTGTGGGGGTGCAACGCTATACCTTCCCTAAGGACGAACAATCCAAAATTACTGTAGATTTAGGCTATAGCATCAACTGGGATAAACCTACTGAAACTTATTTGAAAGTGGTGGATAACACTACTTTGGAAGGTTATCGGTTTTCTACTGGCTGGGCGCGCAACCAAAAGGTATATTTTGTGATCAAGCTCTCCAAACCCTTTGTTGATAAGGAATTTACAGAAGAAAAAGAAAATGGCAAAGCCAACCGCTCTAAAATGGTACTTCGCTATGCTACCGCCAACAATGAAACTATAGTAGTGAAAACAGCACTTTCTATGCACAGCATTGCAGGGGCTTATAAAAATATGGAAGCCGAAGCCCCTCATTTTGCTTTCGACGACTATCGCGAGGCGGCTCGTAACCTCTGGGAACGACAATTACAGAAAATTACGGTAGAAGGGGGAACTGAGGAGCAAAAAACAATTTTCTATACAATGCTCTACCAATCGATGTTGGCGCCTAATCTCTTCAGCGATGTCGATGCTCCTGAAAAGCGTTACGACACATTTTCTCTTTGGGATACTTTCCGCGCGGCTCACCCTCTCTATACCTTGTTGCACCGTGAGGCATCTGCCGATTTTATCAAGAGTTTTTTAGCACACTACCGTGAAAATGGCACATTGCCTGTGTGGAGTATGCAAGGCGGTGAAACCAATATGATGATAGGCTATCACGCTGTACCTATTATTGTAGATGCTTATTTTAAGAATATCCCGATGGATATCCCCTTGGCTTATGAAGCTTGCAAACAAAGTGCGATGGTGAAAGAACGCGAAATCGGTCTTTATCAGCAATATGGTTATGTGCCTTATGATTTAGATAAATCAGATGAAAACTGGTCGGTGTCTAAAACCTTAGAGTACGCTTACGACGACTGGTGTATTGCGCAATTTGCCAAATCACTCGGCAAGGAACAAGATGCGGCTTATTTTGCCAAACGCGCTGAAAATTGGCGCAATCTCTTTGATGGAAAAACAACTTTCTTCCGTCCTAAAGACAGCAAAGGACAGTTTATCAAGCCTTTCAATCCTAAGGACTACAGTAAATACTTTTGCGAAAGCAATGCTTGGCATTACCGCTGGTTTGTGCCACAAAACATTCTTGGCTTGCGCGATGCGATGGGAGGTACTGATGCTTTTGAACAGAAACTCGACTCTATGTTCACTTTAGCCGTTACCCCCGATGAGAAATTGCCTATTTTCAGTACCGGAATGATAGGTCAATACGTGCACGGTAATGAACCAAGTCATCACGTGGCTTATCTTTATCATTTCACGAACCACCCCGAAAAAGTATCTCAACGCATTACCGAAATATTGAATACTCAATACAAAAATACCCCCAACGGACATTGTGGCAATGAGGACTGCGGACAAATGAGCAGTTGGTATGTGCTCTCAGCTTTAGGTTTTTATCCTCTCAACCCTTCCGATGGCAGGTATTATCTAACCACCCCATTGTTTGATAAAGCTACTCTTCACTTAGAAAATGGCAAAACCTTCACTATCGAAAAAGGTAAAAAAGCAGGTGAAATACGCTTCAATGGCAAGCCGTTCTATAGGAATTACATCAACTACGACGAAATTCTAACTATTAACAATTGACGGTTGGTAATTAACAATTAAAACTTTTTTCTGCTTTTTCTTGCTTTTGTCTTTTTTTGTTTATACCTTTGACGTCTCAAAAAATCGTAAGAATTAGAATGTTGAACGAAACTATTATATTATGAATGAATTAACAGAAAAAGACCGCCAGCTACTCATCAGAAAAGGCATTACTGAAGCAATGCTCAACGCTCAAGTAGCACAATTCAAACAAGGAGTACCCCCTATCCAGCTCTACAAAGCTGCTGTGTTAGACGATGGTATTATCCCTTTTAGTAAAGAAGAAGCTGCCAAATACGCTGCTATCTACCAAAAGCGCAAACAAGGCAACACTATCCTGAAATTTGTACCAGCTTCGGGGGCAGCGACGCGTATGTTCAAATCGCTTTTCGCCTTTAGAGACGATTTTGAGCCCGATCGCGAATCGTTTGTAGCCTATATCGGCAGAACTGGCAATAAGGAAGTAAAAAATTTCTTTGAAGGTCTTGAACGCTTTGCTTTCTACCCCCTCCTCAAAGCAGCTATTGACAAACATCACCCCGACTTTTCCTCATTAAACGAAGATATCCAAAAACACATTATCGTCAATACCCTCCTTAATGAGGAAGGTTTGGGCTATGGCAATATGCCCAAAGGACTACTCCCTTTTCACAAACACTCCGAAAAAATCGCTACTCCTTTTGAAGAACACTTCCGCGAGGCAGTGCTCTACGCTTCCAATGAGCAAGAAGCTCACCTGCATTTTACTATTACTGAGCAACATACCGAAGCATTCCACAAAGAACTCGACCTTATCAAACCTGTGCTTGAAGAGCGTTATAACATCAATTTTGATGTGAATTTCTCTTACCAAAAACCAAGTACCGACACGGTTTCGGTAACCGAAGATAACGATTTCTTCCGCGATGAAGAAGGTAATCTGCTCTTCCGCCCTGCTGGTCACGGAGCTCTGTTGAGCAACCTCAACGACATTGATGCCAATATCATCTTTATTAAGAATATCGACAATGTGGTAGTGAAAAAATACACCGATGAAACCGTGTTCTACAAAGAAGCGCTCGCGGGCAAACTATGCGAAGTGCAGGATGAAATCTTTAGAATCTTACGCCGTATTGACAATAATAAGATTAAGAAAAAAGAGGTGAAACTCATTCTCGATTTTTTAAAGGAAATCAATATCACTGTTCCTGATTACATCTATAAATTTCGCCGCCAATACGCTATGGAGTTCATCAAAGAACAGCTCAATCGCCCTATACGTGTGTGCGGAATGGTGAAGAATGAAGGTGAACCTGGTGGAGGTCCGTTCTGGGTGAAAGATGGTGAGGGCTACAGCCTTCAAATCATCGAATCTGCCCAAGTGAATATGGCGGATGCTAAGCAAAAGGAAATCTTCCAACAGTCTACTCACTTCAACCCTGTAGACTTGATTTGCGGCACTAAAGACTATAAAGGCGAGAAGTTCGACCTACAACAATACGTAGACCCTAACCAAGCCTTTATCACCTCCAAAACCTATATGGGTCGTCCGCTAAAAGCATTGGAGCTCCCTGGTTTGTGGAATGGTTCAATGGCACATTGGATTACCCTTTTCGTTGAAGTGCCTATCATCACCTTCAACCCTGTGAAAGTAGTAAACGACCTGCTCAAGAAAACCCACCAAGGGTGAGGGCAGGTTTTAGGTGTCAGGGGTCAGGTATCAGGGGTCAGACGATTGGTAAAGCCAGTATTGGGTATGTGAGTAACTCACAAAAACTGAAAAAAATGAGTAAAAGTATTGTAAGAGATAAATCAAAAGATTTTGCTGTTAGAATACTCGTACAATCAGTTAAAACATTGAAGCAAAAACAGCTCGATGAATAAAGAAAAAAGCACTGCTCTAATTAAAGAGTAGTGCTTTTTTATTCTGTAGGTTCTTTACAAATAGATCAAAACATAAGGCTATTGGTTTATAAAATCTTGTTCTTCTTTGGTAAGCAAAAACTTGGCTTCACCTTGTTTATGAGGGGTAACGTATTCAAAGAAAGGTTTTTCAACCTCTATTCTGTCATTCTTTTTTATTTGTCCTTTTGTTACACCTGTACGCAAGAAAGATTGTTCTGTTTGAAGATTATCCCTTTTGTTATTATATTCAATACCTCCTTTAGCTTTTACATAAAGACTGCTAAACAATAATTTGTTCTTATAATTACTGAAAGTAATGTCTAAGGAAAAATTATCTGAGATAGATTTAAAGGGAATTTTGCTTTCCTTTGAAATACCTTCACTTACAGAATGCTTGGTATCATTAAAAATAATACGTTTCACTGCATTAGTGTGATTATCAAAATAAATAACCGAATTAGTTAATTTAAGACTGAGCTCTTTTTTGATAACAATGTCTGCATTAAAAGTTACTTTGGTGTGATCAGCATTCTTTTCAACTTTTTTAATTTCAATATTCTCTCCATAATATTTTATGAAAGATAGATAACTATTGGGGTAAAGAAATTGAAATAGGTTTTTAGGATCTAAAAAAGCTCCTTGCGTAGTTTTATTCTTATCATTCTTTATGTGAGAATAATCAGTACTTTTGAGTGCAACAGCCAACTGTTTATCTAATGTTTCTTGTGGGATAAATAGATATTGTTTGAACCACCAATCTAATTGCACTTGATAAAGTCGTGTAAGGGTATCATTTCTTACAAATTTTTCTCTATAAGTACATTCTAATGTTTTAGCATTAGTTTCATAGAGCTTTTTATAATTATCTAACACGTGTCCTACTTGTTTTTTTAAGTCAAAATTATAAATAACTACCTCATCAAGCGCAATTTCTTCAGGAGTTAAATACAGAGTGCTAAGAGAAGTGTCTTTATTTATAACTAATTTCTTTGTCGCATAACCTACACAACTTACAATTAAGCTATCTTGTATGCTAAAATCTATTTTTGCTTTCCCCTCTTCATTAGTAATTGTTCCTTTTTCAAGATTAGGCAGATATAGATGCACATTGCTAATAGGCTGTTTGGTTGTGTTATCCAAAACATTTATAATCTTCTGCTGTGCAGCAAGAAATTGAAAAGAAATTAGTAGTAAAATTGTTGTTATACGTAATTTTAGTTTCATAAGTTTGTTATGTTAAATGTTTAGATATTATGCCTATTGGTTTATAAAATCTTGTTCTTCTTTGGTAAGTAAAAACTTGGCTTCACCTTGTTTATGAGGGGTAATGTATTCGTGGAAAGACTTTTGAATATCTATTCTATCTTCCTTTTTAATATGTTTGTTCTGTACTCCTGTACGCAAAAAACTATGTTCCAAAAAGAGTTTATCTCTTTTTCCTTTGTATTCAATAGCTCCTATGAGTCTTACATAATAAGAACTAAATAGTAGTTTGCCTTTATAGTCAGTTAAAGTGAGCTCCAAACGATAATTATCTGTAATAGACTTATAAGGCTTATTAGTTTTCTCAGAAACTTTATCCTTTATACCTTGATGTATGTCGTTAAAAATAACTTTTCTCACAGCATTGGTAGTATTGTCAAACACCAATACCGAGTTTTCAAGTTTTAGATTTAGCTTTTTATTGATAACGATATCAGCGTTAAAAGTTACTTTAGTAACCTCTTTACTTTTCTCTACTTTTTTGATATCAATATTTTCACCAAATTGATCTATAAATGACAAATAGGTATTCACAAAAAGATACATAAACATTGGGGTTCTTTCTAAGTGAGCAGAACGAGCAGCAATTTCTTCTTCGCTTAACATTTTAGAGTAGTCGATATTTTTAAGTCGGATTTGTAATAGTTTTTCTAAAGGTTGCTTGAAAGAAGTATAACGATAACTTTTGCTCCACCAATCTAACTGCACTTGGTAGAGCCTTGTTAAGGTGTCATTTCTTATAAACTTCTCTCGGTAGGTACACTCTAATATTTTAGCCTTAGTGTCATACAATTTGAAGTAATTATCTAAAACATACTTTACTTTCTTTTTTAAATCAAAATTGTACAACACAACTTCCTCAAGTTGTATTTCCTGAGGATTGAGATAAATGGTTGCTTTAGCAAAGGTTTTATCTGTAAAAATCTTTTTAGTTGCATAGCCTATATGGCTTAAGGTAAGGGAGTCGTTCTCCACCGCAATACGCAATTTGCCTTCCTCATTGGTAATAGTACCGTTGAGAGAGCGTGTGTAATAGGCTTCGACATTGGGAATGGGCTGCTTTGTAGAGACATCCAGCAGGGTGAGTTCGGCTACTTGGGCGGGTAAGGCTGTGGCTGTGAATAATAGGATAAGGAATAGTATTTTCATATTGTTATGTTTTTACATTACTTTAGAAATTAGAAATCACGCGGTATTCTTTTGGGTTGTGGGGTTTATTGATGAAATCGCGCATTTCATTGGTAAGGGGGAGTTGGTTTTGAGTCTCCCAAAATTCTTTGTTATAGGGTACATCTAATTTAAAGAGCTCTTTTTTGCCATTTACATTGGCTTTAAAAGTATTGAGGTCTGAAAAAGGGTGAGTAACAATGAGCTCGAAGCTTACATCGTACACTATTCTTTCTTTGCCTACATATCCTTCTACTTTTGCGCCAACTATGGCATTGGCTATAAAATATTTGTTGTTTTTGGTGTCTTTCTCACATTTTTCCTTATAAAAATAATCAATAGTTCTGTATTTGATGAATGGTTTTTTAGTATAGGGTATTTTATGAATTATTTTAGGATTGATTTTATGAATACGCTCTTTGACGGCATAATCATCGGTATTGATAATGAAATGACCTATACTACTTTTATCATCCTCTTCATTTTTAGGAGTGTGACTTACCTGATGATGTGTTTCATCTATAACTTTAAGGAATGAAAAACGGTACTCCTTTGAATCTAAAAATAAAATATTACTCCACCATTGAAAAACATCATTTAAGGAAGGGATATTAAAATCGTCTGCACGCACTCCTTTCTTTTCTATACCAAACTTACGCATATTCAGCAATTGAAAGGTGAAATTTTTCTCGGCTCCTAATAACTTATCGCGCTTGATACGTCCACTGAAATCTTCTATTTTCACGAGTTCACCATTGCGTTTGAGGATACAACGCAAGAAGAAATCTTCAACAAAAGGTTCCATAGGATAATTGGTGCTAGCGTGATTATAAGCTTCTTGTATAATGTTTTTGTTGGAAAGGGTTACTTCGTCTAACTGAAAAGGTTTGGGGATAAGGTACAAGGTGTCTTTTGTACGACTCAGCGCTTTGAAAGTAGTTTTGAGGGTTTCATAGCCTAACATTTTGATAGTTACGCTATCGTTGGATGAATAGAACACAAAGTGTCCATCGTCATTGGTAACGGTATAGTCATTCGCATTATGGATGGTAGCACTTTTTAAGGGGGTTTTAGTCTCCTTATCTGCAAGGTATTTGGAGAGGGTGTTTTGAGAAAAAGATAGTGGAATTAGGGTTATATAGGTGAGGACTGCGATTATATTCTTTTTCATAGTTATAAGGATTATAGACTTTGCCAAAGGCTGTAGCAAGATGTGCAATTAGACCTTTGGCAAAGTGTAATGGTGTAAATATGATTTTAAAACTTTTAGGGTAGTTCTTTTTTAATTATCAATTAAAAAAGGTCTTTCCCAATGTCTTTTCGGCAGTAAGCGCCTTCAAAATGTATTTTACTGATATTGTTGTAGGAACGTTGTAAGGCTTCTTTGAAATCATCACCTAAAGAAGTTACAGCCAACACACGACCGCCAGCGGTGAGGAGTTTGCCGTCTTTAAGGGTGGTACCGGCGTGGTATACAGTACTATCTGTTACTTTTTCAGTGCCTGTAATCTCTTTTCCTTTTTCGTAATCCTCAGGATAGCCACCTGATACCATTACTACCGTAGTAGCACTCTGCGGGGTTACTTTCAGCTCTTGTGAAGCCAAAGTGCCGTTGTACAACGACTGGAATAACGGAATGAGGTCGCTTTCTATACGTGGCAATACGGCTTCGGTTTCGGGGTCGCCCATACGCACATTGTATTCTATCACGTAAGGTTCACCGTCTACTTTTATGAGTCCGATGAATACAAAGCCTTTATAAACAATGCCTTCCTTGTGCAATCCTGCAATAGTAGGTTTTACGATGCGCTCTTCAATCTTCTGCATAAAGGCTGCATCGGCGAAAGGCACCGGCGAAACAGCCCCCATACCGCCCGTGTTGAGCCCTGTATCACCTTCGCCTATGCGCTTATAGTCTTTGGCAGTAGGCAATATTTTGTAGTTTTGTCCATCGGTGAGTACAAAGCAGCTGAGTTCAATACCTTTGAGGAACTCTTCAATCACCACCTTAGTACTTGCTTTGCCAAATTTCTCGTTGATGAGCATACGGCGCAATTCGGCTTGGGCTTCTTGTAAATCTTCGAGTATCACTACCCCTTTACCCGCTGCCAAACCATCGGCTTTCAGTACATAAGGGGCTTTCATCGTGCTGAGGAAAGCGCAACCTTCGTCCACTGTATCCTTGGTAAAACTCGCGTATTTAGCTGTAGGGATGTTATGGCGCACCATAAACTCTTTAGCAAACTCTTTACTGCCTTCAAGAGTAGCGCCCTGCTGTGAAGGACCTATCACTTGCACGTGAGAGAGTTCTTTATCATTGGCAAAAAAATCGTAAACCCCTTGCACTAAAGGGTCTTCAGGACCTACTACTACCATTGTAATCTGTTTTTCAAGCACAAAGGCTTTGAGCGCGGGGAAGTCGGTAGGGCTGATAGCCACATTGGTAGCTACGGTGTGGGTACCCCCATTGCCAGGGGCGATGTATAAGGTGTCGCAAAGCGGACTTTGGTGTAGTTTTACGGCAAAGGCGTGTTCACGACCGCCAGAGCCAAGGATAAGTATGTTCATTTCTATTAATTAGTCAATTTGTCGATTTGTTGATTTTGCAAATTGGTATCGGTTGCATCTTGTGCTGGTTAGCTCGATTCAGGCGGGTGTATATCTCAAATACTTCACGCTCTCTACCGCCGAAATCTTCAGCTTTTTTGCCTTGCTCGGTTTGGAGCATTGCCCATTCCAGTTCATCATAAGTAGCTTTGAGTTGGTCTTCATCGCTGCGGTCATCGCCAAAGAGACCGTCAGAAGGTTTTGCTTTGAGGATACTTTGCGGAATTTGCAGGTATTCACCCAATTTATACACTTCGCTTTTCATCAGGTCGGCAATAGGACTGATATCTACGCCCCCATCGCCGTATTTGGTAAAGAATCCTACCCCGAAATCCTCAATCTTATTACCCGTGCCTACCACTATGTAGCCTTCGAGTCCTGCAAAATAGTAGAGGGTTGTCATTCGCAGGCGCGCGCGGGTGTTAGCAAGTGCCATTTCATAAGTAGATTTATCGGTAGGGGGTATTTGTGCTACAAACTGGTCGAATACAGGAGTGAGGTCGGTGCGCAGGTTGCTCACATTGGGGTAGTGAGCTTTGAGGAAAGCGATATGCTCCTCAGCGCGACTCACGTGGCTTTCAGCTTGATGGATAGGCATTTCAAGACAGAGCGTTGGCAAGCCCGTACGCGCACAAAGCGTAGAGACTACCGCCGAGTCTACTCCACCTGATATGCCTATGACTAAGCCCTTTACGCGAGCATTTTCGGCATAAGTTTTTATCCAATGAACGATTTGTGATGCTATGTTTTCCATTTGAATTGTATTGAGTTCAAAAAATGTCTTTAGTATATCGCGACAAAGGTACTAAATAATTGCGAATAACGAAAAACTTTTATACTTTTGCGGTAGAAATTAGTAAAGTTGCTATCAAACTATGAAAAAACTCTTTGTATTGCTTTTTTTCTGTACCATTACCGCTCAGGCACAGCTCTCGTCATACCGCTATAAACAAGCGCTTGAAAATCTCAACCAAAGCGGTTGGCATTCTCTCACTTTGCCTATTACTATCTTCGACCGTATGGAGAGTTATAACGATTTGCGCATTTATGGTATTTCGGTTACCGATACTATTGAAGTGCCTTATATGATAGCTGATACAGTGGTTGCTACTCAAACTATTACGCATTTCGCAGTAAAGAACGACAAAGCGTCTAAACATACGATTATCGATGTGAAACTTCCCGAAATTTTGCTCCTTGGCAAAGTCGCGATTCACCCTGCAACAACTTATGATTATTATCGTTCTGTGAAGATTTTGCAAAACGAAACCACCGATGATACCTATCTGAGCAGTGTAGCTAAAGGGGTGCTCAACTCTAAGGGGAATAACACATATACTTTTGCGTCACAGCTGTTTAAGCATTTGCAAATTGATATTGATAACCAAGATAATACCCCTCTTTCAATTTCTGAAATTACCCTCTTTCCTATCACTTATAAACTCACAGCACGCTTCCCCGATACGGCTCATCACTATTTTTTAGTGTATGGCAAAGCTAACGACATAGCGCCTCAGTACGACATCACTCATTTTGTGAAGCATATCCCTAAACAACTCCCCTCCATTCATTACAATGAGACTGTAGAATATGTAAAGACTCAGCCTATTACTGCAACAACTTCAGTTACTAAAAGCCCTACCAATGGTACTGTGGCATCGGCTAAACCACTTCTATGGGCAATTATGGGGATTGTTGTGTTGCTCATCTTTGTTTTTTCAGCTAAAATGATGAAAAATAAATAATATAATAATTAAAAATTAACAATTAAAAATTAACAAGTTGTTTCAATCCTTAATTGATACTATTACCTGTTAATTGTTACCTATTAATTGTTAATTGAATAGTATTCTTTTTCTGTAACGATTATGTGGTCTAAGAGTTTGATATCCAGAGTATCACCAGCGTTTCTCACGCGTTCTGTGAGTTCTAAATCCTCTTTGCTGGGAGTGGTGCTCCCCGAGGGGTGGTTATGTACTAAAATCAGTGAGACAGCGCCTTGTTCTAAGGCATTTTTGAAGAGCAGTCGTATATCCACAGTAGTATGAGTGATGCCCCCTGAAGAAAGTCGGCATTTGTGAATCACGCGGTTGGCACTGTTGAGGTAAAGCACCCAAAATTCCTCGTGAGGCAGGTCGCCAATAAGGGGTTGCATCAAGGTAAAAACGTGTCGGGGAGCTTCAATTTTAGGTTGAGGTTCATGAGTTTCGGCAGCGCGCCGGCGACCCATTTCGGTGGCGGCGAGAATCGTAATTGCTTTGGCTTCACCAATCCCTTTGAAGGTAGTGAGTTGAGCTAATGTTTGTTTGCCCAAAGCCGTGAGACTGTTGCCTACTGAAGCCAATATACGTCTGCTCAAAGCAACAGCACTTTCATTGGCAGAGCCTGAACCCAATAAAATAGCCAAAAGTTCGGCATTGCTCAAAGCTGTTTTTCCTTGAGTTATCATCTTCTCACGAGGCTTATCGGTATCTTCCCAGTTTTTGATAGTCATAATTTAGTTATAGTCAAAAAGAAATAGATTACGAATAAATAAGATTATTTTTATGAGGGCGTTTGCTAAACGCCCCTACTAAACATAACGCAAATATAACTATTTATCAGTTAATTAGACTTTGTCAAAGTCTCAAACTTTGAGAAAGTATGCAACGCTAATTTTTGCAATTCAATTCTGATAGACTATAGGTTTTTAAGGTTGTTTTAATAATACTCTATGATTCTCTTTTTTGTAGTTGTGAGTTTACCGTCTTCGTATTCCTTGACAACAATAGCACTGCCTTGAGCATCGTATTCATATTCGTAAGTAGTAGTAACCGCATAAGTAGTAATATACTTCTGTTCACGTTTTTCTAAATAGCCCTTGCTGTTGTAAGTATATGTAGAAGTTAAAAAAAGCTCATTTTCGCTACCTATGTAAAACTCTCCTTTAATGACTTGTCCTTTTTTGTTATAGGTTAGTACATTTTTGTGTTTACTTCCGTTCTTGTATTCAATATTTATTTCTCTCTTTAGATTAGTATGGTCATAAGTGGAGTTCATTACAATATTATCGTCATCTTTTTTAAAAATATCTGTTCGGGTAAGCTCTAAGCCTTCGGGGTTTAGCTTACTGATGCTTTGGTATAGGATATCTCCATCGCTGTTGTAAGCGGTTGTTTTCACTTCGTCGGCAGTGCGAGTAACATATATATTTCTGGGCGCCTGTTCAGTCTCGTCATCATTAGGAGGGGTTAAGTGAACTGCTTCGGTATAATAACCTTTTTCATTAAAAATATACAGTGTTGAGTCAGAGGCTTTAGTTTTCTCTTCAAAATAAACTCTATCAACATTGCCGTAGGAATAGGTTAGTTCAAGCATTTGTTTTACCTTGCCGTGCAATTGGTTGTCTTCTAAATCTGTAAGAGGTTTAATGTGTGTTTTACAGCCTACAAAGGCTATTAAAATCATTGAGATGATTACTATTTTTTTCATAAGAGGCTAGTTTTTAGTTATTAGAGGGTATTAGACAAAACTCGGACATCTGGATTGTCTTTTATTTATCTTCTCGATTCCCTTTTTATATGTTTATTAATTGATTTTCATTGCAATATTCACTATTGGATATTAGCTGAATTGTTGCTCACCTGCCCAGCTGCACCAACTTCCTCGCTTTACCTGAGACCTGGCACCTGACACCTATTACCTGTTACCTATTTTATTTGCCAGCCAACTTACGTAAAACAGCTGAAAACTGTGATATAGCATAATTGGTAGCAGGAACATCACTTTGTTGTCATCGGGAATACCCAAAACCATCATAAAGAGACTCCCGTGTACCAACGATTTTTTTGAACCACAGAAAGTGGTTGTAATAGTGTCCTCACGATTAAAGTGCAAACGCCTTGATGTCCACCCCAAAAGGTGATACACTATAAAAAATAAACCTACCGCTGCTAAGGCAATAATCGCAAAAGTAATAGGGGGCACACTGCTAAACACGCGATTTACAAAAGCCGTTGAAAAACTCTCGTAAACGATGAGTAAGATAATGAGTCTGTCAAACTTACCAATGAGCTTGCCATAGCGTTCTATGAATTTCTTGCACAGCGGATTGAGCAACAAACCTAATACAATGGGCAACAATACTTTCAGTAGTAATTGTTGAATGATAGCCCCTTGATCTACAGCTGCCCCGCTACTGTTTTCCAAAAAAGGCTGCATCAACATAGGGGTAGCAAAAATACCGATAAGTCCCGAAATAGAAGCGTTGAAAATCGCTGAAGGCACATTCCCTTTGGCAATAGAAACCATCACCACCGATGAGGAAACCGTAGAAGGCAAGCACGCCAAAAAGTATATCGAGAGCCATAACACGTAAAACTCAGTGCCTTGTGCTATCTTGTAGAATGGTATCACCAAAAGAGGAAACAGTACAAAAGTAGCTACCTGCACCAAGAGGTGTAACTTCCAGTTTTTGATGTCGTTCAGCACCTCGCGGAGATTTAGTTTGAGTCCGTAGAGCAGGAAGATAATCACAATCCCCCAGTCGATAAAAGTACCGAGATTGAAATAAGCATTATAACTTTCGCGATAGGGGAGGAGGTAACCGAGGAGCACCATTGCTACCAAGAGCCAGAGAAAAGCGTTTTTAGTAAGTATTTTGTTCATCTGTTGTGAATTGATTTTGCAAAGCTAAGAATAATTTTGCAATTGAAAGCAGAAAACCCTATAAAACAACAATTAGCGCCCTTAAAAAACTACCTCGCATAATTCCTCAAATGTTTAAAAATGAACCCCTATTATTCTTAAATTAACATTTTAACATTAAAGATTGTAACATTTAATATTATTTTAATATAATGGGAGGGGTAAAATTTGTATCTTTGCCCCGAAATATTTGCTTTTATTTAAGTCCTGATTTTTTATCTCCTTTCATCTATTTTCCGTAAAGAAAAATCAGGCGATTACAAAGAAAAGTAGGGGATACTCTTTTCTCTCTCTTGTCCCCACTTTTTCTTTGTAAGGCAGAGATAACTAATCACCACTAATAAAAAAAATCTTCGTTTTATTTGTTACTTTACGAAAAAGTTCCTACATTTGCCCGATATTAGAAAATAGAAATTAGGGAATAGGATTTTTTTCTTATTTCTTACTCTTAACTCTTAACTGAAAAAATATGTTTCAAAAAGGTAAAGTAGCTCAAGTTATTGGTCCGGTGGTAGACGTAGAATTTGCATCGGATAAACAACTGCCTCGCATTTACGATTCTTTAGAAATCACCAAACCCGACGGCACTAAACTTATATTAGAAGTACAATCGCACATAGGCGAAGATGTGGTACGAGCCATCTCTATGGACTCTACCGAAGGGCTTAGCCGTGATACCGAAGTTATCGCTACCGGTAGTCCTATCAAAATGCCTGTAGGTCAAGATATCTATGGTCGCCTCTTCAACGTAATTGGCGATGGTGTAGACGGTCTTGGCAACCTGCCAAAAGATGGCGATAATGGTTTGCCTATCCACCGTGAAGCCCCTAAATTTGAAGAACTTTCTACTACTACCGAAGTGCTTTTCACCGGTATCAAAGTAATCGACCTTATCGAACCTTATGCCAAAGGTGGTAAAATCGGTTTGTTTGGAGGTGCTGGTGTAGGTAAAACGGTACTTATCCAAGAACTTATCAACAACATCGCCAAAGGACACGGCGGTCTCTCAGTATTCGCTGGTGTAGGCGAACGCACCCGTGAAGGGAATGACCTCCTCCGCGAAATGATTGAATCGGGCATCATCAAGTATGGCGATGCGTTTGTAGAATCAATGGAAAAAGGAGGTTGGGATTTGAGCAAAGTAGATAGAAAAGTTCTTAAAGAATCTAAAGCTACTTTCGTTTTCGGACAAATGAACGAACCCCCTGGAGCTCGTGCGCGTGTAGCGCTTTCTGGACTTACCATTGCCGAGTACTTCCGCGATGGCGCTGGTGAAGGACAAGGAAAAGACGTGCTTTTCTTCGTGGATAATATCTTCCGTTTCACCCAAGCAGGTTCTGAGGTATCAGCCCTTTTAGGTCGTATGCCATCAGCGGTGGGTTACCAACCTACGTTGGCTACCGAAATGGGTGCGATGCAAGAGCGCATCACCTCTACTAAACACGGTTCAATCACCTCAGTACAAGCGGTATACGTACCTGCCGATGACCTTACCGACCCTGCTCCGGCAACTACCTTTGCCCACCTCGATGCCACTACCGTATTGTCGCGTAAAATCGCTGAGCTAGGTATCTACCCTGCCGTAGACCCACTCGACTCTACTTCACGTATCCTTACCCCCGAAATTCTCGGTAAAGAACATTACGAGTGCGCACAACGCGTGAAAGAGCTCTTGCAACACTACAAACAATTGCAAGATATCATCGCTATCCTCGGTATGGAAGAACTTTCCGAAGACGATAAAATTGCGGTAGCTCGTGCGCGCCGTGTACAACGCTTTTTGTCACAGCCTTTCCACGTAGCCGAACAATTTACCGGATTACCAGGGGCTTACGTAGATATCAAAGATACTATCAAAGGATTTAATATGATTCTCGATGGTGAACTCGACCACCTTCCTGAAGCTGCCTTCAACCTCAAAGGTACTATTGAAGAAGTAATTGAAGCTGGTGAAAAAATGCTTGCTGAAGCTAGCTAGTTAATTAGAATATTATATACTTTGTCAAAGTCCTTAATTGCCCGTGCAGCTTGCACCTTTGACAAAGTTTTAAACAATAACAAAAAAAGCCTGTGCGGCTCGCACTTATGACAGTAGAAATCCTCTCTCCCGAAGCCCTTTTGTTTAAAGGTGAAGTAACTGCAGTGAATGTTCCTGGGGCTAAGGGACCTTTTGTAATATTAGACCATCACGCTCCTATCATTTCAATGCTTACTGCGGGCGAGGTTACCCTTTTTGAAGGTAAAAAAGAACTGAAATCATTTACAATTAGCGGAGGCACTTTGGAGTGTAATCACAACAAGGCTGTCATTCTCGCCGATTAATTAGTATTGTAGTAATTCATATAAAAAAATCCCAAGTATTTTAAAACAATACTTGGGATTTTTATTTATCACAAATTCTTATTTGATAATTCCTTACTTTCTACCTGAAGAATCCTCTCTTCAACACTTCCTTTTAAAATCTGATATTTTATACCTCGCGCATCTAATTGTTCTTGAAAGAAAACAAAAACACTTTCCCGTTCGTGAGGTTTGTCGCGCAGGTCATCGGCTTGCCAAGGAACATCTATATAGGTAAGGAAAATAGTATCGTAATGATGAGCAAGAGCAGCTTGTTCTATCAGTGGGTCGCAGTAGCCATAGTAAAGATACGAATAAATCATCAGTTCTAACAGACAAGTGTCGCAGAATAACACTTTATTTGCTTGCAAAATGCGCTCATTTTCAAGTGCTACTTGTCCGCGAGCGATAGGCAGCAGGTCATCGGGGGTACAGGTGAGGCGCTGGGTATCCCACTTGTGCTGTAAATAAGTGCGCATATACTCTTCAGCCCATACCGTTTGGTAATGCTGAGCAAGGGTGCGACTTAGCGTGGTTTTGCCCGTGCATTCCGGACCTACAAAGGCGATACGCTTGATGTCGCTCTCTCGTTGCGCAAGTGTTTTTTCCATTCGATATAGCCCATTATGGCGATGATAGTGAATAATAAATACTGAAAAGAAGTGAAAAGCATTCCTTTTTTGAAGTAGAGCGGCACCGAAATAAGATCTCCGAGAATCCAAAAGAGCCAATTCTCTATCTTGCGTTTTGCCATTAGCCACATCCCTACTAAGAAAATGGCGGTAGTAAATACATCAACATATTCGGTAGGGAGGAAGTTGTGAAAACCTAAGGAAATGCCCTCCATTGAAAAGTTGTTTTTGATGTAGGGTTTCAGGTAATACACTATGGTTACAAAACTCAAACTAAACAAGCCTAACAGACCGCAAATTTGCCAATCGCGGCGCGTAGTAACCGAAATAGTAATCACATTATCCTGTGCGTTCTTCGCCCATAACACCCAGCCGTAGATGCTCATTGCTGTATAATAAGCATTGATGAGCATATCACCCCACAGTACATAGTGCCACAGCAAGTATACAAACAACACCGTGCTGATAATCCCCGTAGGGTATACCCATATATTACCTTTTTTAGCATACCACACACTGAGGAATCCAAAGAGTACCCCAATGATTTCGAGCACTACCAAATGCGTCTCTACTCCTCTATATTGCGCAAAAAAATCAGTCATTCGTTCTTACTTTTTACCTCTTACCTCTTACCTAAAAAAATGGTTTATACTCGTGGCGGTCGGATTTTACGATTTTCACGTACATCAATCCGCGTTCTACTAGCTCGAGAGCTTCTTCTATTTCGGTAGTGAGTACGCTCATTACTTGGGCGTAGTCGCCATACACTTGAGTGCTTAGAGGGTTCTCTTGCACGATGAGACCAGAAGCGCGCAATTTTTTGATAAAATGAATGATAGGTTGCTCAAAATCATCTTGCAACGGACTGAAGGTAAGTTCTACTGATACTTTCATACTTATTAACTGTTATTTATTATTGATTAATAACAAAAAAGGCTGCCTGATGTAGGCAGCCTTTTGCAAGTGCGGGTGAAGGGACTCGAACCCCCACGCCGTGAAGCACTAGATCCTAAGTCTAGCGTGTCTACCAATTTCACCACACCCGCAAATGATGAACTTTTGTTTGATTGACGGCGCAAAGGTACAATAGTTTTTTGAATCTGCAAATTTTTTTAGGATTTTTTTAGTTCAAATTAGCGAACTGGCAAATTTGTAAATTAGCAAATTACTTTTCACTAATCTAAAAAAAGCCCCTCGCTTGCGCGAGGGGCTTTTTTTAAAACTAAGGAGTGAAGATAAGGTTCTCCACTAAGTCGCTGTCGACGTTTTTAGCAAGGGGTTTGATTTTCTTTTTTGGGGTTGAGTACAGAAAATCTTCACTACTTAAATGTTCTGTAGACATTTCGTCGGGGTTTGTCTCGGCAACTCTTGTAGTTCCAGACAGTTCATTCATCTCTTCGGAAACAATTCCTTCAAAGAAATTGCTTTCCCTCTTCTTTTCTGCATTTTTCATTTTGTCTGTTTTTTTAAATTATTATTAAATCTTTCAGTGGGAGTCAAGTTTCAAGGGGTAGGTTTTAGGAGTCAGGAAACCTGACACCTACCCCCTATTACCTACCCCCTAATTATTTACTCTTTCAATAAAATCGCTCAGCACATTCATATAATTAATGAAGGCTTCGTAGGGCGAATCATAGGGTAGGAGGTACTTGTGATAATCAGTGCCCGAAAAGAGCTTGGTGCGCATAAAATAGAAATGTTCGCTACCTTGCAATCTGCTGTAATCTTCAATGAGGTCGGCATTCTTTTTCTTTCTCACCAAAGGTTGTACTTTAAAGAGCTCGCTAAAAGCTTCTTTTTGTAGTTCATTACCAAGCCAAGAGGTAGTGTCGCGCTCTTCATCTGTCCACGAAATAGGGTAGGGCACAGGCAATACATCTTTAGCAGGGTGCTTTTTGGCTACTTCTTTAGGTAATAAAAACTGATAGTTAGGGTTGGCTAACATATTTTCTATAAAGTAACGCAAGAAGTCGAAAATACCGCTTTGAGCATTGTTGAAATAGCCTATGACCTCATAGTTCATAAAGAGGTTGAGCACTTCAGTATCTCGCAAACTGCTTTCTACCCAAGAGGCGTATTTCTCGGAAGTGAGGGGGTATTCACTCCAGTTGCTATCGGAAAAACGATTGGCGATATCATCACTCAGTTTGCTGTTCTTAAGCAAGAGATTGAGGTTCTCGTCGAGAGCGTTTTTATAAACGAAATTGGGGCTTTTCCAGCCTAATACGTGCTTAGCACCATCGGTGAGCATTGTTTTAAAACCGAGTTTTGCCACGCGTTCGCCTATCTTATCGGAATAGATGAGAGAGGTGTTGCGGAAGGTTACAGGCTTTTTGCCAAATAGCTGCTTGATGGCATTGCTGTGGCGTTTTACTTGTTGTTCAAACTCATCGGTATCTTCAGAAAGTGAAGCCAACGAATGTGAATAAGTCTCTGCTAAAAACTCTACACAGCCAGTAGCGGCGAGTTCTTGAAAACTGCGAATCACCTCGGGGGTGTGCATTTCAAGCTGGTCGATAGCACTCCCTGTGATAGAAAACGCTACTTTGAATTTGCCTTCGTGTTTTTTGATGAGTTCTAACAAGAGGGCGTTGGCAGGCAGATAGCAATGTTCTGCCAAATCTTCAAGTTCTGAACGATTGGCGTAGTTATCGAAATAGTTGTGTTTTTTACCTATGTCAAAGAATTGGTATTTTCTAAGACGTTCGGGGTGATGGATTTGGAAATAAATACAAATTGACTTTTTCATCGTTGGTTATTTTATATTAAAGATTCGTAAATGTTTTTAAGTTTCAAGGAGGCGTTTTCCCATTTGAGTTTATTAACCTCGTCGTAGCCTTCGCGTTGCATATAGTGAGCAAGTGTAGGGTAAGCCAAGATACCATAAATAGCATCGGCAAGGGCGTTGATATCCCAATAATCCACTTTGATAGCGTGGTCTAATACCTCAGCCACCCCCGATTGTTTGGAGATGATAGTAGGTACCCCTGAGCGCATCGCCTCTAAAGGAGAAATCCCAAAAGGCTCGGATACTGAGGGCATTACATATACATCGCTGTATTGGAACATACGTTGTACATCGTTACCTCTAAGGAAGCCTGTGAAGTGGAAGCGGGTGCCCAATCCTAATTGTGCTACACGGCGCACTAAGGGGTTCATTTTCTCACCGCTACCTGCCATTACAAAGCGTACGTTAGGCACGCGTTTCATCACTTTGGCAGCTGCCTCTACAAAGTACTCAGGACCTTTTTGCAAGGTGATACGCCCTAAGAAAGTGACGATTTTATCTTTGATGCCGCGTTCTTCTTTGGTATCGGTTTCGGCTTTGAAATCTACTGCATTGTGCACGGTAATCACTTTTTCGGCAGGGATGCCGTATTTTTCAATGACGATATTGCGCGTCCAGTTGCTCACGGTTACCACTTTATCGGCAGCTTCCATACCGCGTTTTTCGATGTCGTACACCAGTGTATTGCGGTTGTACTCGCCCCCGCGGTCGTATTCGGTAGCGTGTACGTGCACAATAAGGGGTTTGCCCGAAATCTTCTTAGCAATGATACCTGCGCTATAGGTAAGCCAGTCGTGGGCGTGAATTACGTCAAACTCATAGCGTTTGGCAACCGTACCCGCAACTAAGGCATAGCGGTACACTTCTTCCATAAGATTAGCACCGTATTTACCCGAAAACTGAAATTTGTTCTGATATGAAATGCGCTGGCGATGCTCACCTTCTTTGAGGTATTGGTCGCGTTCGCGGGCAAAGGTTTCGGGGTCGAGATAAGGCACGAGGTTTGAGCCTATCTCCATAAAGTTGATATGTTTCCAGAAATCTTCTATTTTTTCGGTGTTTTGCAACATCTCTACATCGCTGGCGTTGATAATTTTCGCCACGCTGCCATCCTCATCACCAGAGGCTTTTGGCATTACAAACAGCACTTGTACGCCGTTTTTAGCCAATCCTTGGGCGATACCCAAGCAGGCTGTTCCTAACCCCCCACTGATATGAGGGGGAAATTCCCATCCAAACATTAATACTCTTGCATTCTTCATACGCTTTATATTTATTCCTTTTCCCAACTCTCCTCTATGGAGGGGAAGAAGGGTGTTGTTTTAATTCAACTGTTTAATTGCTTTGTTTTTTAGTAAAGATTTCATTTGAGTAATAGCGACTTTATTGAGTTCTCTAAGTCTTTCTGACGGTGTTATTCCTTGGCTTATAAGTAAGGCATTAATACTCTCCATATTACTTAAAACAACTAACTGTTCTAAAGAAGCATAATCTCGCACATTTCCTTTTTTATCAGGATTATTTTCCCTCCATTCTTTAGCCGTGAGTCCAAAAAGAGCTACATTCAGTAAATCGGCTTCGTCAGCATAAACAAAATTAGCTTGTTGTTTAGTAATTTCTTTTGGAATCAAATTGTCTTTAATAGCATCAGTGTGAATGTGATAATTGATTTTAGACAAGGTTCGTTGTAAGTTCCATTCTAATTTTAACTGACTTGTTTCGTCTTCTTTTAAACGTTGAAACTCTTTGATAATATAGAGCTTGAATTCTATTGAAATCCACGAAGCAAACTCTAAAGCAATATCTTTATGGGCAAATGTTCCTCCGTATCTTCCTGATTTGGATACAATGCCAATAGCATTAGTACTCTCTATCCATTTTTTAGGTGTCATTACAAAGCTATTTAGTCCAGCTTGTTTTCTAAACCCGTCGAATTCGACGGGTTTAAAATTAGGATTGTAAATGCTTTCCCAAAAACCCAATAGTTCAATCGTGTTGCGATTTCTAAGCCAATTCTTTATGATGTCGTCTGTATGTTCAGCATCTTTATAGCGAGCTATATCAGTAAGAGAAATATAGTCGTTGTAATTAGTTTCATACCATACAATATCAAAACCTTGTACACTGATAGTTTTATTCTTTGCCATACCTCTTACTTCTTATCTGAAAGTAGCCATTGAGCGCGCAATATTTCGGCAACGTTTTTGGCGTTGGAAATACAACCACGGGGGTTGAAAGGTGGATTGCCGTCGTAGATGGCAGAGATGAGTCCAACACCGTGAGTGTTGATTTCTTCTTCAAAATTTTCTAAGAAGGCTTTGCCATCGGGGATGTAAGTATCGCCAAAGAGTTTGAGATTCGCTTCTACATAGAACCCTACAAACCAAGGGTGTACTGAGCCATTGAAAGTAGCTTTATCTCTCACAAACACGTTGCCTACGCTCTCTCCTTCATAACGCGGACTCTCGGGCGACAAGCTGCGCAAGCCTTTGGGTGTGAGCAACTCTTGAGTGATAATCGCTAACACTTTGCGTTGGCGTTTTTCGCTAAGTGCTGAATAATCAAGGGCGCAAGCCAATAGCTGATTAGGGCGCACTTCGGTATTTTGGTGAGTGTTGTTAGCATAATCGGCTAAGTATTTTTCACTTTCAATCCAAAATATCTGATTGAAGCTCTCGGCAATAGTTTCGGGCATAGTACCCCATTCGGATAGGAAAGTTTTGTCCTTTGCATCTTTGGCTAATTCCAAAGCATAACATACGGCATTGTACCACAGAGCATTCACTTCCACTACATAGCCATTGCGGGGTACGATAGCTCCATAGTTACTTTCGGCGTTGAACCACGTAAGCGGACGGCTGAGGTTGTCGCTCCATATAAGTCCGTTGTCGTCCATACGCATTGTTTTGTGTTCACGACTTTTGAAGGCGTTGAGGATAGCTTTGAGGGTCTCGCCATACTCTTTCCAGATTTGTTTTTTGGTTCTTGTGGTTTCTTTTTCGTATTGTTGGAGTGTCCAGAAGAACCACAAGGAGGTGTCGGCATCAAACACAGGATTTACTATGTGGGTGCTGATGTCGCGAGCAAAGCGCCCGTTGTAGCAGTATTTGAGTGCTGATTGTAGCACCTCGTCGAATATTTTGGCGGTACTTCCTGAAAGAGCGATGCCTGGGAGCGCTATAAAGGTGTCGCGGGTAGTGCTATCATACCAGTGATAACCTGCTTTGATACGTGTTTCGCCTGCTTTCTGAATGATAAACTGAGAGGCTGTGTATTGCAAGCATTCTTCAAATGAATTGCGGTCGGCGCGTTCTTTCAGATACTTAGTAAAGTCCTTAGCGAGATTTTTAGATTTAGCTTCCTCTAAGCTGGCAGAGAAAACAATGCTTTCTCCTTTTTTCAGACTCACCTCAAAAGCACCTACGCTCAACAAATCTTCTTGGAAATCGTAGCCGCGTTCTTTTTCTTTGGTGTAATAGATATTGTTATTCCAATAAGCAGCGTCACCAAAATTAGCGGGTTTGCTCAGTTGCATATATAGGTAAGGGAATTCAGGGTATAATTTGGCACGTACGCCACCGTCTACTTCTTCTACTTGGGTATTGGCTACGGGGTTTTGCTTGCTAAGCGAATGAATATCGCGGAATGCCAATAGCGGATTCAAGCGCAAGAGAGTAGCCGAATGAGCATCCTCTAAAGTATAGCGAATGAGCACTTGCGGGGCGTTGTGCATCATCAAGATTTCTTTTTTAAGCACTACTCCGCCCACTTGGTAAGTAACGGTAAAAGCTTTTTCGTAGGAAATATCCACAATATACTTATGTCCGCGCGGTTCATAAGTGCCTTCATATTTATGCACACCAAAGTTGAAATCGCGTCCGTGTTGTAGGATGGTTTCGTCTAAGGAAGAAAGCATTACATAGTTCTTGCCTCTAAACTTTTCGATAGGCACAACAAGTAGCCCGTGGTACTTACGGGTATTACAGAATACGAGGGTAGAGGAGCAGTAACCTCCACCGCGGTTAGTACCGAGAAATTCTCTCGCGAGAGAATATTCAAGGTTAATAAGTTGGTCTTTTTTAAATGATAAATAACTCATATTTCAATTAACAATTTACGATTAATAATTAACATGTTTCAATTAACAATTGACAAATTTGGGTTACAATTGTTATTTATAGTTTATTGTTCACTATTTATTATTCATTGAAGTTTTAATATTTTCTTTTTTAGTTTTTACTATTGAGATAAGTAATTTTAGAATTTCTTTGCAGTCATTTATTATTGATTTATGTTCTTTTTCAGTAAGGTGTTGAGTTGCATATAATAGATCTAACCAATATTCAGTTTCATTAGTCTCTTTAAGAGCTATATGTAACTTATGGATAAAGTCATTGTCACTTTCAGCGTATTCTGATTCTCTAATACAAGCACCTATGGAAGTAGCAGATCTTACTAACTGCTTAGTAATTAAAAATTCTTTTTTATCTTCCCTTAATAATTTTACAAGTTTGACTATACGAATAGAGAAATCAAAAGACTTTTCTTTAATAATATTGTTCTTCATAATTAATGGTTATTTCAATTGATGGTTGGTACTATTTACACTACAAACCTTGTTAATTGTTCATTATCAATTGTTCATTGATAATTTAACTTTCGTCTCTCCCAAAATTTGCAATCTTTCCATCGATGATTGTAAAGTAATAGATTACCGATGATTCTATTACTACATCGTGTTCTTTTAAGTAGTAGGAGTACAGTAGGTGCAGCGTGAAATCACAGCTTTTGGGGTAAAAACTCAAATAGATTTTGTTTTTTGCATTGCTGGCTTGCTTGGCAAACTCTGGAGGTACTAACTTGTAATGGTATGTTCTTTCAGCAATCATTTCGCCTACAGACTGCTGTGAAAAGTCTTTTTCAATATCATTTAAATATCTGTTGAGTATCGCTGGGGTGATATTCACAGTTTTGGCTTTGCCTTTTGGGTATTGCACTGCTGTTACTGAATCAATCTTTCTGAAAAAATTAGCTTGTAAAGTTTTACTTTTTAATGATAAAAAGACCTTTAAATTACACTCCTGAGCTTTCTGTGCTGTTATTGATTGACAAGTGAAACACAGAAAAACTAATAAGGATAATATGTGATTCATAAGTAACAATGGATAACTAATTAAATTAGGTTGTATTTATTCACTAATCTGCTAATTTCAACACAAAGCCAATTCTCGCGGGTATATATAGTGACAGTAAATTCTCTTTGCCGGTGTACTGTGTGAAATGTTCTACGCTTTCATCAATGCGGTTATCACCTCCAAAGGCGGGGTTATCGGTATTGAGTACGGTGATATATTTGCCTGCTGGCACATCAAACTGATAATCGGTGTAGGAGGTGGTGGGGTTGAAACTGAAAACAAATAAGTAACCACTGCGTTCAAATACGAGTAATTGTCGCTCGATGTCGCGCACCAACACACGAGGTTCACGGTCGAGGAATTTGCTCTCGGCGGCAAAGTGTATCATCGCGCTATCAAAAGCGTTGAGGTATTTAAACTTCAAGTCGGGGTTATCAACTAAGCTCCATAGTCTGCGAGCGTGGGCATAGCTCCAGTTGTTGCCTTGGCGAGGGAAGTCAATCCACTCAGGGTGCCCCCATTCGTTACCCATAAAGGCGAGGTAACCGCCTCCTGCTGTTGCTAAAGTGATGAGGCGTATCATCTTGTGTAAAGCCATCGCGCGGTCTATAACTAGATTGTGGTCGAACACGCTCATTCCGGTATACACTTCCTTATCGGTAAGGCGGAAGAATATGGTTTTATCACCTACGAGCGCTTGGTCGTGGCTTTCGGCATAGCTAATAGTGCGTTCTTCAGCGCGCTTGTTAGTCAGTTCGTAATAGATATCGCCTACGTGCCATTGTTCATCGGGGACTTCCTTGAGGAGTTTGATCCAATAATCGGGGATGCCCATACTCAGCTTGTAGTCAAAGCCCATTCCCTGCTCACTGATGGGGGAAGCAAGCCCTGGCAGTCCGCTCATTTCTTCGGCAATGGTGAGCGCTTCGGGGTAGAGCTCGTGTATAAGTTGGTTAGCCATAGTGAGATACACCAAAGCGTCGTCGTCCTCATTGCCATCATAATAGAAGCTATAATCGGTAAAGGCTTTGCCTAAACCGTGATCGTAATAAATCATACTAGTAACCCCATCAAAACGGAAACCGTCGAAGCGAAACTCTTCAAGCCAATATTTGCAGTTTGAGAGTAGGAAATTGAGCACTTGTGGCTTGCCATAGTTGAAACAACGGGAGTCCCAAGCAGGGTGTTTACCGCGCTCGCCACGGTGGAAGTAAAGATAGTCAGTGCCATCAAAAAGGCTAAGCCCTTCCGCCTCATTGCTCACCGAATGTGAATGTACAATATCAAGCAGTACGCGTATGCCCAAGCCGTGGGCAGCATCGATGAGTTCTTTGAGTTCTTCAGGGGTACCAAAGCGCGAACTTACTGCAAAGAAGTTAGCCACCTGATAACCAAAAGAACCGTAGTAAGGGTGTTCTTGTATTGCCATCAGTTGGATAGTGTTGTAACCCAAAGTAGCAATGCGAGGTAGTACATAGAGGCGGAACTCTACAAAGGTACTCACACGCTGATGTTCCGTACTCATCCCGATATGCGCTTCGTAGATAAGCGGATGTGGGGCAGCTTTTGGACGCGGATGTTGCCAATGGTAGGGATGATCAGGGCACCACACTTGGGCGGAGAACACTTTGGTATAGTCGTCTTGCACAGCGCGGGTAGTATGTGAAGGGATACGCTCGCCGCTACCTCCTTCCCATTCCACGAGCAGTTTGTAGAGCATTTCGTGGCGGAGGATATTAGTGGGGAGGCGCAATTCCCAGTCTTGGTCGTTTAGTTTAGTAAAAGAATAGTGATTGTTTTTTTGCCAGTCATTGCTATCACAAAGAAGAAAGATAGCCGTTGCATTTGGAGCCCACTCGCGTAGCACCCATTCTGTACTAGTACGGTGCAGACCGTAGTAGAGGTGCGAATTACAAGCATCAGCAAGGCACTTAGCGTCCCCTTGCACTCTATGAAGTATATCTATAAAGTGCTGATGCCTTCCCTGAATGATAGGGAGGTATGGTAGTAAAAGTGGGTCGTTCATAATGTTTGGTATTCTGGCTACGGAAAAGTCAAGTTGTTGGCTTTTAGGTAAGTCAATTAAATTCGCCGTAAAATTAATATATTTTTTTGAATACTACCAAATTTTCCTGAGAAATTTTTTTATAATTTTAAGTTTATAACTTGTAAAGTGCGGTTTTTCAAGGAAAGAGCCTAAACGAAATGTTAATTATTATAGAGATTTATAGGAAATTTAATAGGTGTTTTTAGTGAAAAAGGATAGAAAATTCATAATTTTGAAGCGTAATAAAGTACATTTTTCCATTTGCTAATTTGTAAATTTCCTAATGATTTATTATTTTTGCGCTCAATAACATATAAAACCTAATAAATATGAATCCATTCTTCCTCTACATTATTTATGTGATTGCCATTTTTGCTTTGAAAATCTTTGTGGCGTACCTTTCATTCAAAATAGACAAAAAGAAAAAATATGCTTTTACAGATCTTTTTATATGGAAAGATGAGCTGTTTGATAGTGCTGTAGTCTCGTTAATTTTTATTCTTATGATGTTGTTTTTCAGTCATATAAAGTTTACAAATGCAATGGCTGTGATAATGTTAGCACTCATCAATTCTTACTATTTTTTGATTGTACCTTTAAGGGCATTATTTCAAAAAAAGAAGTATTTAAAAAATGAAGAAATTGAGTCTTTTCTGCGCAATGAAGGCTACTCGTATCGCATACGCATCATTAAAGGAAAAATTGAAAATGCTTTTGCGACAGGAGTTTTTCCTTTTACCAAAACAATTCTTATAGGAGAACCTTTGTGTGAAAAAATGACTAATAACGAACTAAAAGGGGTTGTTTTCCACGAAATAGGACATTTGAAATTGGGGCATTTGTACAAAATGTTTTTCCTGAATGTGGTAAGCTCTATTATCTTTGTTTATATATATAGTTTTTCTGAAAATATTATTGAAAGTCAGCATTATAGAGATACAATTATGGAACCTGTTATAGTAGCGTTAGTGGGTCTTACCTATGGAGTTATTGCTTTTATACTTATCCCGTATTTTTTTCAACGCCGATTAGAATATCAAGCAGATGCATTTGCTGTGAGAAAAGTAGGAGCAGAGCAATACGTTCAAACACTTGAAAAACTCAATGAAATCACTGAAAACAAGATGATGAAAGGAAGTGTAACTCACCCCTCTCTAAAAGATAGAATTAAAAATGCCTATAATACTCGCTAATAATTAGCATCGCACAATTGACTTATCTGCAAATTGCCTAATTTTTCCATTTGCTAATTTACTAATTTGCTAAATTGCTAATTATCTCCTATCTTTGCCCGATTTTATATGGCAACAATAGATTTTAAACATCGACAATCGGCGCACTGTGAGAATGGTGTAGCCTCTAATTTGTTATATTTCAATGGCGTTCAGCTGAGTGAGCCTATGGTTTTTGGTATTGGCTCCGGACTCTTGTTCTTCTATTTTCCTTGGATAAAAGTAAATGAAGCTCCCGCTATTAGCTACCGCACTATGCCGGGGCATATTTTTAGTAAAGTAGCTAAACGATTAGGTTTTAAGGTGAAACGCCAAAAGTTTTCTTCCCCCGAAAAAGCACAACAAGCCCTCGACGACAATCTGGCAAAGGGTATCCCTACGGGTTTGCAAGTAGGGGTCTTCAACTTGCCTTATTTTCCCGATGAATACCGTTTTCACTTCAATGCTCACAACTTAGTGGTTTATGGCAAAGAAGACGGCAAGTACCTCATCAGCGATCCCGTGATTCCACACGTTACCACGCTTACCCCCGAAGAACTCACCAAAGTGCGCTTTCCCAGTGGGGTGTTGGCTCCTAAAGGACATTTGTATTACCCCACCCATCTGCCTAAAGAACTTTCATTAGAAAAGGCAATATGGAAGGGTATCAAGCAAACGTGCAGTACGATGCTCGCTCCCGTACCGATAGTGGGGGTGGCAGGCATCAAGACAGTTAGCAAGGATATTCTGAAATGGTACCGCAAGAAAGGTGCAAAAACCACCAATCACTACCTTGCCCAGCTGATACGTATGCAGGAAGAAGTAGGTACAGGAGGGGCAGGTTTTAGGTTCATCTATGGCGCTTTCTTGCAAGAAGCCGGCAAACTCCTGAAAAAAGATGCCTTAATAGAACTCTCTAAAGAAATTACCGACATAGGTGATGCGTGGCGCGACTTTGCAGTAGCCATTGCCCGCGTATACAAAAACCGCAGCACCCAAGCCGATGTGTATAGCGCCCTCTCACAGCAGTTGTACACCATAGCCGAGAGAGAAGAAGCGTTTTTTAAGAAACTGAAAGCGGTAGGTCGTAGCGTGACAAGCAAACATAAATAATACAAATAACCGATATGAAAAAACTCCTTATTCTCTTAGCATTATCTTGTTGTTCTTTTTGTTTTGGACAACGGAAAGCGGTGTTAGACACTATACAGAGGTTTATCAGTGCTCGTATTGATGACCCTAAATTAAAAGCTCCTATTGATGATTTTTTCGCTAATTACCTTAGTGCTAAACCTATCAGTGAGGGTATGTTATGGGACGACAAAGCGGGTATTTGTATAGATGTGCTTACGGGAAAAAACCGCGTGGTATATTATCCTGCAAAGTATGATGTGGGGTGGGTGGATATGACTTTCAACGCTTTCAGTATAGAAGACAAAGAAGACCCCGCAGGAAAAGAACAATATGTAGAACAATTCCTGAAAAACGAAAGAAACAAGATACAAAAATCTGCTTACTTCAATCACGTAAAATTTCAATATTCAAACGATAAAACTGAGAAATCTAAAATCAATACGGGTGATATCCTTATAGAGAATAAACACCATAGCGCTTTTTTCAGAAGTAAAGGTGATTATGTGTATGGCATAGCTGTTGCCAACACACATTTAGGCAATATGGGTAAGGCTATTTTTAAGCTATACATCTTTGATGAAAAACTAATTTCTACTGAAATACATTCAGAAGTTCGGAAAAAGCGAGACCGTCACATTTTTCCTACTGAAACTGAAAACAAAGTTAGTGCCTACTTCTCCCTATATCACAATAAACGCATCAATGAGCTGATTATACTGCTCAAAAAACTCCTTGAAACTTCACCCCTTCATAAAAACGACCAAAAACTGGTAGACATTTACAACAAACTGAAGGAAGAAGCACCATTAAGCTATGAAAATATACGATTGGTGCAAGATGACCTGCTTTACCTTAGTGATTTGAAAATAGAAGAAACTTCAGAAAACAATTGGTATGTGTATGACCTGCGCAATATTGCCCATCTGGCAGCTCACTCATTAGCCGACATCTATTATGACAATAGCAACCACGAAATGGCTGAAAAGTATTTCCTAAAAGCTCTATACGATGCCCCTTATGAAGATAGAAGTGCGACCACTGTAAAAAAAGACAATGAACGTATTTTCCTCGATTTGGTAGCTATTTATGAAAGACAAAGCAAATTAGATACCGCAGCCGCCTACCTGCTACCACTTTTGGCATCGTATTACTACGAAAAAGAAACCAACGAAAAATTAATAGCCTATATCCCTGATGAAAAAAAGTCTCGCACTGCATTTAAAAATGATATAGACAAAGCCCTACTTTCAGCAAGAACCACTGATGATGGCAATATAGAAATCACCTTTAGGGGACATAAAGTAGCTTTTTGGTATCATAATATACCACAATTTTTAGAGGTAGTGAAGAAAAGTAACTTTTATAAAAGTTTGTGATTTTATGTGAGAAAGCAAAAATCAAAAACTTGTAAGTAAAAAATAAATCCTTATATTTGCAGAATTAATAATTTTAAAAAACATCATAAAAATGAAAAAGCTGATTAACGTAACATTTGCATTATTACTACTATGCTCAGCAGTTACCTTAGTCTCTTGTGGAAAAGATGATGATAAAAAAGGCGGGAGTGAAGCCCCAGAAGGCACTCGAGAACTCACCCAAAATGGAATTACTGCCAAAATAGATAAAGAGCAATGGGGTGGAGATGGAGGTAACACGGTGTTGTATGTAAACTTATTGTTGAAAAAATCCAATGCCAATTCTAAACCAAAAGGTAGAGTTTATATGCAAGCGAGAACCACCGATGGACAAGTTTTGCAACCTTGGAGCAATGGCGTACAAGGACAAGGTGGGGAATTTGGTAATTATTGGATTGGAAATGATCACCACCTTCAATTTTCATTTCCTCTCCTCAACGGAAAAAAATTAAAGTCAAACTCTTTAACTATTTCAAAAATTGAAGTGAATTGAAATAAGGGAAAACAGAAAAAATAAGAGCCATAACAGTTCCCAGAACTCCGAATTTTAAAAACTACTGATTTATAAGAATGAACAAAATCAACCTTTTACTTTTATTAGGCGTTGTCGCTACAAGCTCGGCGCAACAACAGCAAACCCTCCAAAAAGGGTGGAAATTTACCCGTGAGGACAAACCCGCCTTCTCACAAACAAACTATAACGATGCAAAATGGCAACGCGTAACCGTGCCTCACGACTGGGCTATCTATGGTCCTTTTGATATGGAAAACGATATCCAACGCACTGCCATCAAGCAGGACGGACAAAAAGCGGCTATTGAACACACAGGGCGTACAGGTGGCTTGCCTTTTGTAGGCGTAGGCTGGTATCGCACCCAGTTCAACGTGCCACAACTTACCGCCGATAAGCAGGTGTTTGTACAGTTCGACGGGGCAATGAGTAACCCCGAAGTGTTTGTAAACGGACAAAAAGCGGGTGAATGGCACAATGGCTACAACACTTTCTTCTTGGATATCACTCCTTACGTAAAAGCCAATAACAACACTTTGGCAGTGCGACTCAACAACCTTACCCAGATGTCGCGTTGGTACCCAGGAGCTGGATTGTACCGCAATGTGCATATCATCACTAAAAATAAGACGCATATCCCTATTTGGGGCGTACAGATTACCACCCCCGAAATAACAAACAACTTCGCTAAAGTAGTAGTAAATACTGAGTTTGTAGCTGATAAAAAGACTTCTATTGCAGCAGAGACTGTTATTTTCAACAATCAAGGTGAAAGAGTAGCGTATGCCAATACCAAAGCAACTCCTTACACTACCGATAAGATTTCAGCAGAATTGTATATTGATAACCCTCGCTTGTGGGACATCGGCAAGCCGTACCTTTATAAAGCGGTTACCAAACTCTATGAAGGTGATACTGTAAAAGATGAAGTAACCACTACCTTTGGGGTGCGCTCTATCGAACTCAAACCTAACGATGGTCTATACCTCAACGGACGAAAAATCAAAATTCAAGGGGTGTGTATGCACCACGATTTAGGGGCGCTGGGTGCTGCTGTAAATGAGAGTGCTATACGCCGACAAATAAGCATTATGCAGGATATGGGCGTTAATGCTATCCGCACCTCTCATAATATGCCGGCGCCTGAATACGTCCGTTTAGCCGACGAGATGGGTATGCTATTGGCTGTAGAGAGTTTTGACGAATGGGCTATCCCCAAAGTGGATAATGGCTATCACTTGTACTTCAAAGACTGGGCTGAAAAAGACCTTACGAACCTCGTAAAACACTACCGCAACAACCCTAGCGTACTGATGTGGTTCATAGGTAATGAGGTGGAAGAGCAAAGCGTAGAAAGTGGCTCGCAAGTAGCGCGCTATTTGCAAGATATTATCAAAAAATACGATACTACTCGCCCTGTGAGCAATGGTATGGATAGACCTCACGATGTGCTTAAAAACAATATGGCAGCAACGATGCAGCTAATGGGTTTCAATTACCGTCCGTTTAAGTACAAAGAGGCTTACCGCAAGTTGCCACAACAGCTTATTTTGGGTAGTGAAACCGCTTCAACGGTAAGTTCGCGTGGGGTGTATAAGTTCCCCGTAGAGCGCAAATCAATGGCTAAATACCCCGATATGCAATCGTCGTCTTATGACGTAGAACACTGCGGTTGGTCAAACTTGCCCGAAGACGACTGGATACATCAAGAGGATTTGCCTTATACCGTAGGCGAGTTCATTTGGACAGGCTTCGACTATCTCGGCGAACCTACTCCTTACTATGTAGAATGGCCCTCTCACAGTTCCTACTTTGGAGCAGTAGATTTGGCAGGCTTGCCTAAAGACCGCTTCTATCTCTACCGCTCGCATTGGAATAAGGAAGCCGAAACCTTGCATATCCTCCCTCATTGGAATTGGGAAGGGCGCGAGGGTGAAGTAACTCCTATCTTCGTTTATACTAATTATCCTTCTGCCGAATTATTTATCAATGGCAAAAGTCAAGGCAAACGCAGTAAAGACCTTTCTATAAAATTAGAAGAGGAAGAAAAAGACGGTAATCCTTCAGATTTAGAACGTCAGAAGCGTTACCGCCTGATGTGGATGGATACTAAGTACGAACCTGGTACTGTGAAAGTAGTAGCCTATGATGACAATGGTAAGGCAGTAGCCGAAAAAGAAATCCATACTGCAGGCAAGCCTTATGCCTTGCGTCTCAGCACTGAAAGTAAAACAGAACTCACTCCTAATAGCAAAGACCTCGCTTTTATCACTGTAGAAGCGGTAGATAAAGATGGCAATCTATGTCCTACTGTAAACGATTTGGTAACTTTCACCGTTAAAGGAGCAGGCTTTTATAAAGCAGCTGCCAATGGCGATGCTACTTGCACCGACCAATTCCACTTGCCTAAAATGCACCTCTTCAACGGAAAATTAGTGATGATGGTACAAGCAGGAGATAAATCAGGTATAATAAACATAGAGGCTAAGACTAAGAAATTGAAAGGGAAAATTGATATAATGGTAAGATAATCTCAGTACAACATATTTACTGATTGTTAATTATTAATTGTTAATTGAAAAATATGAAATCTCTATTTTTATCCATTAGTTTGCTGCTTGTCAGCATCTCATTTGCCCAAAAACTACTCCCTGAAAGAGATGTCCGTCAGCAAGTATTTGCAGGTGAGAAGTTTTTCAAACTCTACACTACCGATGAACCTCTTGACGGGGCTTACAAAGTAGTGATGAGCGGCGGTGCCTATTACGAAGCAACCTTTGTAGAGGGGCGCATCAATGGTGCTTACAAACGCTATAATGATGAAGGTAAACTCACCGCCGAGGAACACTACAAGAATGGTAAAAACGACGGTACTTGGAAGTATTACAACGATAAAGGAAAACTCATATCCCTCAAAAATTACAAGGATGGAAAGCCTTGGGGCAAATGGCAACTTTGGGATGACGATGCCGAGTGGTTGCAGTCAGAATCTGATTACAAAGGCGAAAAAAATTACACCCTGCGCATATATTACGATAATGGCAAACTCTCTGAAGAACACACTTACAAAGAAGGCAAAGAAGATGGCTCTCAAAAGTATTACCAAAGAGAAGGCTATTTGTCAAAAGAACTTTTGAAAGAAAATGGTGAGCTCGTTCTGTATAAAACCTATCATTCCAATGGTAAGTTATATTCTGAAATACCCTATAAGGATGGTAAGAAAAACGGAAAAAGCGTTATCTATTATCCTAATGGTAAAATCACCGAAGAAGGTACTTATAAAAACAACAGAAAAGAGGGTGTTTGGAAATACTATAACCAAGCCGGTCGACTCACCTCTGAAGAAACTTACGACCACGATAATGTCGTAAAAACTGTTAATTACAACTAAAAATTCTAATCCCCCTAACCCCTAAATAAACTAATTGAGGTGTCAAAATAATTTCATATATTTACACTCTGAAAATACTTTGACACCTCAATTAAATTTTTTGATTATCAAGTTAATGGAATAAAAATAATAACACAAAGGTAAATTCTATTTTATATTGCATAAATATCTTAAAAAACAAATGAAAAAACAAAAAAAACAATAATATATGAAATTATTACTTATTAGTTTATTTTTAATAGGGACAGTGAGTTCTTGTGAAAATGTTGTTAATAATAACACTGAAAAAGATCCACAAAATGAATTATTAAGTATCGAATCTGATACCATATCTGATACCATATCTGATACCAAATCTGATACCAAATCTGATACCAAATCTGATACCATATCTAATGCACAAGAACATTGTGATTTTGAAGATTTTATTAAGGAAGAGATGGGCTATACAAATGGCGGTTTTAATAGCAAAGGAAGACTTGATTTAGGGAACATTGATATAAGTTCAATGCTCTCTAAACCATCTTTTCCTTATGGGGTTATTCCTTATATTGGGTTTATTGATATAAAGATTAAAAGAAGATTAGAGATTAATTTTCTAAAAATAGAAAAATCAACAACAAATGATAGTCTTTATATAGCAAAAGGGAAAACAAAAGTTGGTAAAAATGTAAGATTGTTTGAAGGAGATATAAAAATCAAACATGTATATTTTTTTGCAGAGCATTCTAGAGGTTTAGAGGATGATATGGTGGGGAAAATAAAATCACAAGGAATTATTATTGCTGATTATTATTTTAGAGAAGATAAAAAATTATCAGCTACGGGTATCTTTGAAGGAAAGGTTTTATTAAGATGGTATATTAACAATAAAGGAGTGTTTTTATTTGATGATATTGAAGAATATTCAGATGACTATAGAAACAACCAATTTGTAGGGACTTGGACAAGTTATAAGACAGGAGTTAAAAAAGTAGCTAATTGGGGTATTTGTCGTATCCCTTGCTCAGGAGACTTAGATTGGGGTGCAGCTGAATTTTCTCCTGCTCCTGAATATAGAAAATATGGCTGGGAAGACTATAAACCTTAAATAAAAACCCTTACCTTTGCAAAACAAAAAAACAAGATAGAACAATGAACAACCTACTCACCCATTATCCTATAAATTGGATTATGATCACAAAGATCAGAAGTTTTTTAATAAATATCAGATTGATATAATGCAAAGTGAAACTAAGAAATATTATGCCAAAAAATAAATTATTATATCTGTTTTTTTTTACCTTTTGTGCTTGCAAACCTATAATAATATATAGGTTGCCTCCTGAATATGTAATTATTATAGATAGGAGAGCTACAGGGTATGACATAAGTGTAGATCATTTTGTTAGAGATTATTATTTTAATAGCAACGGAAAATTCCTACGTGTAAATGATACAATAGTACCTTCTGACTATCATATATATAAATGGTTTTATATAGATAATAAAAGAATTGAACTTGAATGTATTAAAATCATAAATGGATATTTAGAAGGCATATATACAATAAATCCAGATATGCCTTTAAAAGAAATCTATTATAAGAAAAGTAAAATGGCGGGAAAATATATAGTATATAATACAGATAGACAAATATTATATCGGACATATTTTACAAATGGGAATGGTTATTGGAAGGATTATTACTATAAAGAAGGTAAAATAAGAGAAGAAGGAAAAGTTGTGAACCACTATAAATACGGCGAATGGAAATATTATAATGAAAATGGAAAAATAGATAGCATTAAAGCATACCAATTAAGCGATTCCATAGATGTCCGCTTTCCTCATTGCTTATTTAATAAAAATGAACCTTGCTATTGAGAGAATATGACCATCCAAATTTTAAGCGGATAGCCTTTTTTGTTTATTCTCCCTCTTTCTCCACCAAATGCCTTAGCTCAGGGTCGTTGGCGATACGTTCTTTCTCGCGTTCAATGATTTCAATGACATCTAACTTTATCTGGCGATAATTGGCTTCTACCTGTTCTTTGGTAGTGTCGTTGCCATTAGCATCAGTAAAGGAGAGGATTTGAGATATATATTCTTGGGTATCAGAATTTAACATAGACCGATATTTAGCGGAATACAGTTTTAGAATTAATCGCTCACAAAATAAAGATACTATCTTTAACAAATTAATGAAAAGAATTGTAGAACGTTCTCCCGTTTCCCAAAGTCAATTAGTATGTAGCTAAATAGACACCTCAATTAAAATAATTGAATATGAAATTGTTAAACATTATAATAGTCTTTTTTAGCATTTTTTGTAATGCTCAAAACAAAGAACTGATTAGTAAGACGTACTTAAAATTACAAAACGATAGTAAATCTTTTGAACAATTCGTTTTTTATGGTTTTTGTAATTGTAATGATACTTATTTATACACAGAAACATTTGAAGATAACTACACAACCACATTTAATCATCTAGAACCATTACCCCGATTTTTCGAAAAAGAAGAAATAAAGAAGGTGTTAGAGACTTATCACAACAAATACAAAAAGAGATTTGAAGGTGTTCAGAATAGTTATTATAATGGTTATTTGATAGTGTCTAAATGTTATAAATTATATAATGTGTCAAATAAAAATTTAAAGAAAGCCTATTACAACCTACTATCTAATGATAGATTACAAAAAGAATGGATAGAGGATTATATGAGAGATTATTTAGATTATTATTTTATTAAAGTTCAAACTGAATAATAGATTGGAAATGTTTAAGCAACATTGTTATCAAGCGAGCAATGGGGAGATGTATTAAAAAATATGAAAAGAATTATAATACTATTTGTTGCAATCTCAATAATATCTTGTAAAAACAGAGTAAATTATGATAGTTCAACTTACTTAACAGAAGAAGATACAATAAGAGAACCATATAAAAGTCCTATACCTCAAAAAACTAAGTATAACCTCACAAAGTTATATTATCGTGTTCTCTTTAATGAAGACCATAAAAGGCTTGAAATAGACACTTTTAGTTATGTAGAGATTAGAGACAATCTTTTGATAGATAAAATATCGATGGATTGGTTTCTTTTAAAAATCAATAAAATAGATACTATTTCAGGGGTAGTAAACATACATATAGGGGAAGAGTCTCAGTATGAGGATGACCCAAAATTATATGAGTGGGGTAACATATACAGCAATAGATATACTTATCATATCAAAAGAAAAGATAAATATTTTTCTATAACAAATGATGTAATAGAAGATGACCCAGATTTTTATATTGAAAAAGAAAAAGTAAAAGATTCAGGATTAAAGTATTATACCTATGAAGATCAAGTGGATTAAAAAGAAGATTCAGAAACACAAAATTATTACATAAAAGTAGAAGCCTACGCAGGCAAGAAAGAAACGAATACTTTTGAACTTAGTTTTGAAAGTAAGCAAGTTGAAGTGAGTAAAAGCCCTATAAAAGTAGAGGTTGGAGAAAAGAATTGTAGAACGTTCTCCCGTTTCCCAAAGTCAATTAGTATGTAGCTAAATAGATACCTCAATTTTAAAATATTCAGATGGTAAAGATTTATTATTTTATTTCGGCGTGTTTATTGTTGTTTTCTTGCAATAATAACAATACCCAAGTATCATCTTCTGATGATATTAGAGATACTATTTCCTCTATCAAAAGAGATACCATAGTAGAAAAAGATACAATTGCACCAATTCAAGTGCCTAAAGAAGAAACTGATGAAGCTACAAAGATGATTTTAGAATTTTATGACAAGTATATCAGGCTGCAAGATAAAATGCTTTGTCCTGATTGTCAAGAAGAATTGATAAGAATTAAGAAAAGATATTTATCAAATAAATTAATAAAAAAAATAGAGCCCTCGGAAGATCTAGATATGGATCTTATTGTAAATGCCCAAGATGTTTTCATAGAATGGTTGGACTCTATTAAGGTAAAGAAGATAAATTCAAAAAGATATAATGTGTATCTTTTTAACTTTTATGATAACAGATATGATAGCATACAATTAAAAGTTGCTAAAAAGAAAGACAGGTACATCATTGATGATATTATATTTTAAAATATTCAGATGGTAAAGATTTATTATTTTATTTCAGCGTGTTTATTGTTATTTTCTTGTAACAATAACAACACCCAAGAAAACAACTATATTGAAAATGATATAGATACCATTGAGGAAGCAGATTATGTACAAGAAATAACCGATGAGAGGATTACAAGGGAAATAAAGGATAAGAATTATGTTATCTTTGTGGAACCAACCTTATTTTACCTTGATAGCCTAAAGAATGTGTCAAAAGATGATGATTTCTATACAACGGTAGACGATGCTACTTTTTATATGACAATGGCAAGCGATCTTGCATTAGAAAAAAGAATAGATACAATAAACATAAAAATAGGCGAAATCTTAAAAATAGGGGAAAAAATAATTCAGGTATCCAAAGACAATCCTTGGACATTGATTTTATACAAACAGGGCGGAAAGACAAAAGAGTTATATCCTATAGAAATACAAATAGATGATAAAATTATTGACATTTTTTTCAATGAATAAGTCCGTATATCCTAACACTTTAACAATCTAATAAAAAGATTGATTGAAAGAAAACCTATTTTCCAATCTCTGTTAATATGCCATTAACTTGACACCTAAATAAATTAATTTATTATATGAAACTCAAAAACGCAATCACACTCAGCGCCGTAGCTTTGGCTACAGCCTTCACTTCTGGTGACCTTTACGCTCAGAAGAAAAAATCAAAAACTAAAAAAGCACAGGAAGAGACCGTTATAGGCGTCCAAAGAGGCTCTAACTATGGTGATCCTAAAGATGTAAAAGCCGAAGCAGGGGCTTTTGCTATTGTACCTCTAAAATACAAATATTCCAGTTTAGAAGAATATATTGATGAGGAAACAATGTTCATCCATTTCTCTAAACACTACGTAGCTTATTTGAACAACCTCAACAAGGCAGTAGCTGGTACCCCTCAAGCGCAAATGAGCATCGAGGAACTCCTTCGCACGCTTGATATGAACAATGCAACCTTGCGTAACAATGCTGGTGGTTACTTCAATCACAATATGTATTTTGCAGGGATGTCACGCAGTGGCGGAAGTCCTAAAGGAGCATTAGCAGCTGCTATCGACCGCGATTTTGGTAGCTTTGAGAACTTCAAAAAAGCCTTTGCCGAAGCAGGAGCTAAACGCTTTGGTTCTGGTTGGGCTTGGTTAGTAGTTAATAACGGTAAATTGCAAGTCGTGAGCACTGCCAATCAAGATAACCCATTGATGCCAGGGTTGGGTGTATCGGGTATTCCTGTATTAGCAATGGACGTTTGGGAACACGCTTATTACTTGAAATACCAAAACCGCCGCGGCGATTACATCAACAACTTTTTCAACGTAATCGATTGGGATGTAGCCGAACAACTCTATCAAAAAGCAATTGCCACTAAACCCTAAGGCAAGTCATCTAATCACTTTTGTCAAAGTTTTAATAGCTCGTCGTGCTACGACCTTTGCCAAAGTTGATTGTCTTGAAAATCAATCGCTTTTAAACTATGTTGTGTAGGGGCGTTTTGCAAACGCCCTTAAACAGCCTCAACGAAAATAGTCATTTTAAAACAAGTTGCTGGATTAAATTTTTTTATTTAAAAATAAGTTGTACCTTTGTAGCATATTCTTTAAAACTTAATAGCAATGAATAAAGAACAATTTGAACAAATGAAAAATAGCAAGGGCTTTATTGCAGCTCTTGACCAAAGTGGAGGAAGTACCCCTAAAGCCCTCAAACTCTATGGGGTAACTGAAGATCAATACAGCAACGAGGAACAAATGTTCGACCTCATTCATCAAATGCGTACCCGCATTATCAAAAGTCCTGCTTTTTCTCACAATAAAATTATAGGCGCTATCTTGTTTGAACAAACTATGGACAGACAAATCGATGGTAAATACACCGCCGATTATCTTTGGGATGAAAAACACGTAGTTCCTTTCCTAAAAGTAGATAAAGGCTTAGAACCTCTCGATAGCGACGGAGTACAACTGATGAAACCTATCAGCGGACTTGCAGAACTATTATCTCGCGCTAACGAACGACATATTTTTGGCACTAAAATGCGTTCAGTGGTTAAAAAGGCTTCTCCTAAAGGTATTGCAAGAGTAGTTCAGCAACAATTTGAGGTAGCTAAACAGATTATAGCCGCAGGATTGGTGCCTATCATAGAACCCGAAGTGGATATCAATATCCCCGATAAATCTCCTGCCGAGGCTATTTTACGCGACGAAGTTAGAAAACAGTTAGACGCCCTGCCTTCTACTGCCAATGTGATGCTCAAACTCTCTCTACCTACCATCAACAATTTGTACAAAGAGTTTACTCAGCATCCTCGTGTAGTGCGCGTGGTCGCTCTTTCAGGAGGATATCCACGCGAGAAAGCTAATGCCATTCTCGCCGAAAACAAAGGTGTAATTGCTAGTTTCTCTCGCGCCCTTACCGAAGGACTCTCTGCAACACAAACCGATGAACAGTTCAACAACGCTCTGGCTCATACCGTAGAAGGTATTTACGAAGCCTCTATTAAATAATAAAAAAGAACTAAAAATTTGTAACAAATGAAAGAAGCATTAGAACACGACCTCATTATCTTAGCTACTGAAATTCTCGCTAACGAAGGAGAGTGGAACCTTGCTCAACTGAACAAACAAGCGCACAAAATTACCGAGAAAATTACCATTCTCACTTTTGTGGAAAAATATTACCAAACACTTGGAGCTTCAGAAGATCGTATGTACCGAACTATGCGTAAGGTATCCGATTTTATTGATGATAATCGTCAAGAAGATCTTTTTGATATCGAAGTGGAAGCATCTGAAGTGCAACCTATCACTGCTCCTAAAACAGCCGCTAAAGAAACTCCAAAAGAGGAACCCGCTACCTTTGTGGCAATGGAACCAGCGCCTATTACAAAAGAAGAAAAAACTGCTCCTGCTGAAAAACCAACTCCTGCCGAAAAGCCAGTAGCCAAAAAAATTTTGAAAGAAGAGCAGTATCCAGAACCTCATTGGGCACTACCTGTAAATCGTTCAAAAACTAATGAAGTTGCTGAACTTGTAGAAAAAGCAGAGATAGTAGAAAAACCTACCCCCGAAGAAGCGTCAGCAGTAACATTTGAAATTGAACAACCTACCATTGAAAAACCTGCAGTAGCATTTGAAATTGAACAACCTGCCATTGAACAGCCTACCATTGAAAAACCTGAAATAGACGAGTCTGAACTTTCAAAATCTGCAATCAAACAGCTCGCTGATTTTATCCAGCAACCTGAGTATACCGATGAAGAACGCATTCTCAAACAAACACCTTCCTTAGAAGAGTTTATTTCTCAAAGCAAACATACAGTTTTCGATAAAAAAGATGCCGATGAAGAGGTAAAACCTGCACAGTCACTCAACGATAAATTTGGTAAAACGGCTCAAATAGGCTTGAATGATAAATTGGCTTTTGTACAAAAACTTTTCTTTGGTAGTGAAAGTGAGTACAACAAAGTAGTAAAACACATAGCCGACCTTCATTCTATGCAAGATGCTGTAGTTTATATCGAGCAAGAAGTAAAACCTACTTACAACTATTGGAAAGGTAAAGAAGAGTACGAACAACGCTTCCTTGACCTCGTTCTTAAACGTTTTGAAGTGTAATGAGCAAACTCTATTTGATTCCTACCCCTATTGGAAATTTAGAGGATATAACACTGCGTGCCCTTAGGCTACTCAAAGAGGTGGATATCATCTTAGCCGAAGATACTCGCACCAGCAGTAAGCTCCTCAAACACTACGATATTCACACCCCGATGCAAAGCTACCACCTGTTCAACGAACACAAGGTGGTAGATAGTTGGGTGCAGCGTATCAAAGGCGGAACAACCATCGCCCTCATCACCGATGCCGGTACGCCTGCCATTTCCGATCCTGGTTTCCTGCTCACTCGTGCTTGTATTGCCGAGGGAGTTGCTGTGGAATGCTTGCCAGGGGCTACAGCTTTTGTACCCGCTTTAGTAAATAGCGGCTTGCCTAACGACCGCTTTACTTTCGAAGGGTTTTTACCCGATAAAAAAGGTCGACAAACCCGCCTCTCACAGCTTGCTGCCGAAACCAAAACAATGATTTTCTACGTTTCCCCTCACAAGCTCCTCAAAACCCTTACCGATTTTATTACTACTTTCGGTGCCGATAGACCTGCGAGTCTCTCACGTGAACTCACCAAACTCCACGAGGAAACCCAACGAGGTACCCTCCAAGAATTATTGGATTTTTATAAAGATAAGAACGTAAAAGGAGAAATAGTGATGATTGTTTCAGCTAACAAGTAATAGTATCGCTTTTGCATCAGTCCGATATAACAAAACATTGATTTATAGCTTTATATCATAGATATATTCACAAAATAATTCACCGTTAGGTGAAAATTCGTGAGATAATAAAAAATTAAAGACTTTTATGCACTTCTCATTTCGTGAAAATTCGTGTAATTCGTGGGAAATTTACAATGTTTTTCTGATTTCTATTGTCAAGAATTAAAGTTAGTTATTGAAATAGATGGTCATATTCACGATTTTAGATATGTAGAAGATAAAAATCCAAAAATATGGATTAACTTTCATTCGTTTTTTCAATAGAGGAATTAAAACGAGAAAATTTTATTAGATATTATTCAAAAAAATGCTTTTACTTTCTATAGAAACCTCAGGGCTTAATTGTTCTGTAGCCTTGTCAAAAGACAATCGCATTCTCGCTGAAAAGTCCGAGAATGCTGGAAAATTCACTCATTCCGAGAATCTACATCTCTTTATAGAAGCTGTGATGCAACAAGCCTCAATGCCCCTCACTGCCTTAGATGCTATAGCAGTAAGTGCTGGTGCAGGTTCATATACCGGTTTGCGCATAGGGATTGCCACCGCTAAAGGACTCTGTTTCGCCTTAGGTAAACCCCTTATTGCGATTCCTACCCTCCAAATCCTCGCTCATCAAGCCAAAGCCAATTGCATTATACCAATGCTCGATGCCCGCCGTATGGAAGTCTATAGTGCAGTATTTAATAGCCAATATGAGTTTGTAACCCCCACCGAAGCCAAAATCCTCGATGAACATAGTTATCAAGATGAATTAAACAAAGGCAAAGTAACTTTCTTAGGCGATGGAAGTAATAAATTCGCTGCGATTTGTAAGCACCCCAATGCTGTTTTTATCCCCGATGCTTTCCCTCAAGCCAAAGATATGATTCCCTTTGCAATGGCAAAATACAACGCCCAAGATTTTGAAGATATTGCTTACTTTGAACCTACTTACTTAAAATAGCCGTTTTTTGTTAAAATTGTTAATTATCATAGCTACAAATTTGTTAATTGGCGAATTATTTATACTTTTGTGCCTTAAATGAAAGCAATTACACTTATCAAAGCTGCGCGACTCCGCACCTTGCCCCTTTCGGTAGCAGGGATTATCACTGGTAGCGCTTTGGCATATCGCAATGACCCTTCAGCTTTTAGCTGGCAAATATTCGCTTGGGCATTGCTTACAACTATACTGTTTCAAGTGCTTTCTAACTTTGCTAACGACTATGGCGATGGCGTAAAAGGTACTGATAATGAACATCGTTTGGGTCCTCAACGCGCTTTGCAAAGTGGAGCGATAAGTCGCTCGCAACTCAAGCGTGTAGTGCTCATCACTGCTGGACTCTCTATACTCTCAGCATTGATCCTTATCTATTTAGCTTTTGGTTCGGAAAACCTACTCTATTTAGCGATATTTTTTGTGTTAGGATTGTTGTGTGTAGCAGCAGCTATCAAATATACTGTAGGCAGTTCAGCTTATGGTTATCGCGGCTTAGGCGACCTTTTTGTGTTCGTATTCTTTGGATTGGTGAGCGTAGTAGGCAGTGAATTTCTTTACTCGCAAACCCTCCAGTGGATTACTTTCCTACCTGCTATCACTATAGGCTTACTAAGTGTAGCAGTACTAAACCTCAACAATATGCGCGATTACGAGAACGACCAGCGTTCAGGCAAACACACTTTGGTAGTGAAAATGGGAATTTCTCTCGCTAAGTACTACCACTACTATTTGGTGGTATTGGCAATGGTCTCCTTGCTCAGTTTTTCAGTATTGCGCCTGCAAATGCGTTGGGAATTGCTTTATCTCATAGCATTCCTTCCATTGGTGGTACATTTGCTTTCAGTAAAACGCAATAATGAACTTCAGCTTTTAGACAAAGAACTAAAAGTAGTTGCCTTGAGCACGTTTTTGCTCTCAGTACTCTTTTTTATAGGAATATATATCAGTAAATAAACAAAATACACATACTTAAAGAATTATCTAATTACTATGGAAATTACTTTTTACGGACACGCCAGCATAGGGATAAAAATAGGTGAAACGCACTTGCTCATAGACCCTTTTATCTCCGAAAACCCTTTAGCGAGTGATATCGATATCAATCAAATAAAAGCCGATTATATCCTCATCACTACAGCGGGACAAGATCATACTTGGGATGTAGAGAAGATTGCCAAACGCACCAAAGCTCAAATCATCTCTAATTTTGAGATTGCTAGATACTTTTTCAATCTTGGTATTGAGAACAGCCACCCTATGGACTTAGGAGGTACTTTCAATTTCCCTTTTGGTTCAGTGAAAATGGTATCGGCGTTGCATTCATCTACCTTTGAAAATGGTAGTGATGGAGGTGCTGCTTGTGGCTTCGTAATCAAAACCCCCGATAAAACTGTTTATATTGCAGGAAGTACCGCTTTGCATTTCGATATGCAGCTTATCCCAGTGCGTTACAAATTAGATTTAGCCGTATTGCCTATAGGAGGTAACTTCACTATGGACGTAGAAGATGCTATTATGGCTTCCGATTTCGTAAAATGTAATAAAATATTAGGATACCACTACAACACTATGTCGCATATCAAAATAGATAAAGACGCCGCTGTACGCAGCTTCAAAGCCAAAGGCAAAGAACTGATACTTTTAGGTGTAGGACAAATTGTAGTAGTCTAATTTAGTTAGTCAGTTAGTACTAACCCTCTAAAAACGCCAAAGGTCATAGCATAACACTATGACCTTTGGTATTTTTATCTCTTATCTCTTACCTCTTATCTAATAAGTAAATTCTTTACTTCCTACTACTGCGCCATTTCTTTTTATTACGGCTTTTAGTGGATATTCATTTTTAAAATACTCATAAGCAGTTTCTTCCTCGTAGTCTTTTCCTGCAACATTAGGATATTTCACTGTTTTTTTAGTGATATTATTGCGACCATAGCCCTCTTGTAAGAAGAAATCGGGGTGGGTCATTCGGTGTGAAAATTGCAAGTAACGAGGGTTAGTTTTGGTATCGTAAGTATAGGTAATCACCACGGTTTGATTGTTTTCGGTGCGGGTGTGTTCTCTCACAGTTTCGTTGTAGTTGAGCAAATACTTATCAGTAAAAACAACTGTAGCCGAAGTAGTTGTATTTCCCGTTTGCGTATATACTGATGTTTTGACATTCAGTTCATTCCTGCCACCCCAATTGTATTCTTTCACTGTATAAACGGTAGTATTGGTAGCTGTTTTCTTTGCCGAAGTGTATTTAGAAAGCGTATTGCGGTTGTAATACTCGTATTCTTCCACTGTTGGAAGATTTTCTTTACCCGTTTCTACTATAGTTTTCTTTTTTATACTACCTCTATCAATGTATTGGTCATAAGTGGTAGTATTCACTGTTGTTCCTCCCACTTTATGAAGCGTTGTTTTAGGAAAACTGCCATCGTATGAAGTCTCGTATGTAAGTGTCCGCGTTATAGTAGAAGGTGCAGAAATCTTAACGCTTTCACTCGTAACCAAACCTACCCCGCGGTATTTAAACTCATAATCGGTGGTTGTGGTTTCGGTGCTGCCTACAGCTAAGATTTCTTCGTGAATCTTATCTGCAAAATAAATAAGCTCTGGCTCTTCATTGTAGTCATTCTTGTTGCAAGCGACTAATAGCCCTACTGCTGAAAGTAATAAACTCACTCGTCTCATTGTATAATATGATTTAATTGATTTTTATTCAGAAAGAGTGTAGTATTAAATTAAAATAATGCATCTTATAAGTACTTGTTTTTTGAAGATTGTGATGGGGGCTTATACTATAAAAGCCGCAAAAATCTTGCCATATTCACATTATTTATTACTTTTGCAAATTAGAAATTCGTATCTTAGCTATGAAACATCGTTTACCCATACTCCTCTCTCTCCTTATCGCTCTCACTCTTTGGCAATGCGCCCGCCGTGGCTCTCCCACTGGAGGTCCTAAAGATGTTACCCCACCCGTACTCTTGCAATCTGTGCCTAAATCGGGGGCTATGAAGTTCCACGGCAAGAAAATACGCTTGCAGTTTGATGAGTTTGTGGTAACTAAAGACGTTCGCAAGCAGCTCATTATTTCACCTCCTATGAAAACTTTTCCTATCATTTCGCCTACTTCGGCTTCTAAATGGTTGGAAATTAACATTGTGGATACGCTAAAACCTAATACCACCTACGTGTTGAACTTCGGTAATAGCATTCAGGATTACAACGAGGGCAACCCGATATCCGATTTCAAATATGTGTTTTCTACTGGTAGCACCCTCGATTCACTGTGGTACGAGGGCGACATTGCCGATGCTATCGCTCCTAAACCCGATAATTTCGTAACGGTGATGCTCTATCCTTACAACGAGCAGTACAACGACTCATTGGTGTACAAAACGCAACCTACTTATGTAACCAATACCCTTGATAGCCTCGATAGTTTTGTGCTGGAATACCTCAAAGAGGGCAAATACAAACTCATCGCTCTCAAAGAAAAAAGTCCCAATTATATCTTCAATCCTAAGGACGACAAAATTGCTTTTATGGACGAACCTATCACCGTTGCCGATTTGAAAGGCAATCCGCAAGGTTTTTACCCTAAATTGCGCTTGTTCAAAGAAGTACCTCCTTACAAGGCACATCGCCCTACACAAGCTGCTGGCAACCGCGTGCAATTTGGCTTTGAAGGCAAAACCGATAGCGTGAAAATCAAACCTATCTCTCACGTAACCCCCGATTTTAAATACATCATCTCCAAAGATCCTAAGAAAGATACACTCAACTTTTGGTATACGCCTAAACAAAAAGATTCTTTGGTATTTACAATTGCCAAACAACAGAAAATCGATACGTTTAAAGTGCGTTTAAAGGAGATGAAAAACGATAGCTTGCAAATAGAAAACCTCTTTTCGGGCGACTTGCCTATGCACAAGGATTTTGGCTTTAAAAGCAATATCCCTATCGTGAAAACTGACCCCTCTAAACTGAAAGTCTTCGCAGGCAAAGACTCTACAGCGGTGGCTATTCCGTTCAAAACGCGTTTAGACCCTAATAATTTGGAGTTCTATCTCTCATTCGATAAAAAGAACGACGAGACTTACCGCATTGAAGCCCTCCCTAATGCCCTCACCGATTTTTTCGGACATACGAATGATACTCTAAAAGTAACTGTGCGCACTAAAAAACTCGAAGAGGTAGCTATCCTAAAAATGCATCTCAACGTTGCCGAAAATACATTGCAATATCCAGTTATACTGCAACTTACCAATGAGAAGGCAACAGAAGTACTCCGCGAAATTTATATTGAAAAACCTCTAACCGAATATCTGTTCGAGAATGTAACCCCTGGTAAATTCCGCTTGCGACTCATTGAAGATAAGAACAAAAATCACCAATGGGATACTGGTAGTTTCTTAGAACATCGGCAACCCGAGCGGGTGTGGTATCTGCCTAAAGAAATCGAACTCCGCGCCAATTGGGAAGTTGAAGAAACTTGGCAAATCACTAACCCCTAACACCTGACACCTAAAATGAAAAAACGCCTTTTCCTCCTCGATGCTTATGCCCTTATTTTCAGGGGCTACTACGCCTTTATCAAGAACCCGCGCATCAATTCCAAAGGATTGAACACTTCGGCGATTCTTGGCTTTATGAACTCCCTTTTCGAGGTGATTAAAAAAGAAAAACCCGACCACCTTGCGGTCGCTTTCGACAAGGGGGGGAGCGTAGCTCGCACCGAACTCTTTGCCGACTATAAAGCCAATCGCGAGGAAACTCCCGAAGCGATTCGTTTGGCTATCCCCTATATCCACGAAATACTCAAGGCTTTGCACATCCCTATCATCGAAAAAGAGGGCTACGAAGCCGATGATATCATCGGGACACTCTCTAAACAAGCCGAAGCTCAAGATTACCAAGTGTATATGGTAACCCCCGATAAAGATTATGCCCAGCTGGTGAGCGATAATATCTTTATGTACCGACCTGCGCGCTCGGGCAACGATATCGAAATATGGGGCGTGAAAGAAGTACAAGAGAAATTTGAAGTGCAAAACCCTTTGCAAGTGATTGATTTCCTTGGTATGATGGGCGATGCCGTCGATAATATCCCTGGGCTGCCTGGGGTAGGCGAGAAGACTGCCAAAAAGCTACTCGCCGATTTTGGCTCTATGGAGAACCTCCTCGCTAATACCGATAAACTAAAAGGCAAACTCCGCGAAAATATAGAAAATAACAAGGAAAAAGGCATACTCTCCAAACAATTGGCAACTATTATGCTCGATGTGCCGGTAACTTTTGATGAAGCCGATTTCGCAATGTCTCAACCCGATTTTGAAGCGGTGGGCAAGATTTTCGATGAGTTAGAATTCCGTCAGTTGCTACAAAATTTCCTAAAAACCTACCAGCCAGAAGCTGTGGTACAAGCTCCCCCTAAGGCTGCTTCAGGGCAGTTAGATTTATTCTCACAAGGCGACCTCTTTGCGCAACCGCAATTGGTGAGCGATAAGAAAAACAGCAGCAATACGCCTCACTTCTACCAATTAGCCGATACCCCAATGGCACAACAACTCTTGTTGCAAAGCCTATTGCAGCAAACCGAAGTGTGTTTTGATACCGAAACTACTAATGTGGACGCCCTCGAAGCTGAATTAGTGGGAATTTCCTTCTGCTGGGCAGCTCATAAAGGTCATTATTTGCCTTTTCCTAAGGAAAAAGAAGCAGCTACTAAGCTCATAGAGCAATTCCGTCCGTTTTTTGAGAATGAACAGATAGCCAAAGTAGGTCAGAATTTGAAATACGACCTCAAAGTATTGCAAAACTACGGTGTTGAGGTACAGGGCGCACTCTTCGATACGATGATAGCCCATTACCTCCTAAATCCTGATATGCGTCACAATATGGATATCCTCAGCGAAACCTACCTAAATTATACACCTATTGCTATCGAGAGCCTTATTGGCAAAGGAAAAGCCCAACGCTCTATGCGTACCGTGCCTATCGATGAGGTAAAGGAATACGCTGTGGAAGATGCCGATGTTACTTGGCAACTCAAAAATGTATTCCAAAGCCAAATGCCCCAAGTAAATGCCCAAAAAATCTATACCGATTTAGAAGCACCTCTCATCAAAGTATTGGCAGCTATGGAACGCGAAGGGGTAAACCTCGATGTGGATTTTTTAAAAGAATACTCTAAAACCTTAGATGCCGATATTGCTCAACTCGAAACAGCTATAGCCCAGCAGGCAGGCGAGACTTTCAATTTGGCATCGCCTAAACAACTCGGCGACATTCTCTTTGAAAAACTGAAGATTGACAGCAAACCGAAAAAGACGAAAACCGGTCAGTATGCCACTTCCGAAGAGGTTTTAGCGCCTTTTGCAGCCAAACACAAAATCGTAGCCGATATATTGGAATGGCGACAAGTGCAGAAACTCAAATCTACTTATGTAGATGCACTACCGTTAGAGGTGAACAAAAGTACGGGTCGCGTACATACTACCTATATGCAAACAGTAGCCGCTACAGGGCGACTCAGTAGCAACAATCCTAATTTGCAGAATATACCTATTCGCACCCCTCGTGGGCAGCAGGTGCGCAAGGCGTTCATCGCTCGCAATCCCGATTATGTGCTCCTCTCTGCCGACTATTCGCAAATCGAACTCCGCATCATCGCTGCCCTCAGCGAAGAACACAATATGATTGAGTCTTTCTTGCACGGCGAAGATATTCACCGCGCCACAGCAGCCAAGGTGTTTAATGTTCCTTTGGAAGAGGTAACTCGCGAGCAACGTAGCCACGCCAAAACCGTGAATTTTGGGATTATCTATGGCGTATCGGCATTTGGACTATCCGCACAAACCGACCTCTCTCGCTCCGAAAGCAAAGAACTGATAGATACCTATTACGCTACCTATCCTAACTTGCGCAACTATATCAATAGACAAATAGAGTTTGCTCGCGAGCACGGCTATGTAGAAACCATTTTAGGCAGACGTCGTTACCTACCCGATATTCATTCGCATAACCAAGTAGTGCGTGGAGGTGCCGAGCGCAACGCCGTGAACGCCCCTATACAAGGCTCAGCCGCCGATATTATAAAAATTGCAATGATACGTATACACAACCAATTGCAAGCCCAAAAACTCCAAACCCGTATGCTCCTCCAAGTACACGATGAGTTAGTGTTTGATGTGCCTAAAACTGAATTAGAACTTGTAAAGCCCCTCATCAAAGATGCGATGGAAAACGCCTTTACCCTTGCCGTGCCCCTCGTCGCCGATTTAGGCGTAGGTAACAATTGGCTCGACGCGCATTAGCTTTTATAGTATGTTATGTATGTAGGGGCGTTTTGCAAACGCCCTTAAAGAAAAAAAATTCGGATAACTTCTTTAAAATTAAACGTTATCCCCTTGTCAATTGTTAATTCTCAATTTATGTACAAAACCCTTCCTAAAAAACGCTATCAAAAAACCTTGAGTATTCTCAAACAATATGCTCCTCAGGGCAGTACAATCCTCGATATAGGGGTAGAAAATCCTTTTTCAACTATTATGAAAGAGGAAGGCTATACGGTGCTTAATACTACTGGTCAGGATTTAGATTTTGAGACAAATACGCTTCAAAACTTTCAAGCCGATTTCACTACCGCTTTAGAGATTTTGGAACACTTGGTAAACCCTTTGGCTGTGTTGCAAAATATCCCTACAGATAAAATATTGATTACCGTGCCTTTGCGACTTTGGTTTGCCAAAGCCTATCGCAATACTGCCGACCCCCGCGACTGTCATTACCACGAGTTTGAAGATTGGCAATTAGATATGCTGGTAGAAAAAGCAGGATTTCGGATTGTATATAGAGAAAAATGGACGCACCCCGTGAAGAAGTTAGGCTTGCGTCCGCTGTTGCGGTATTTCACTAATAGATATTATGCCGTAGTAGCCGAGAGAATTAACAAATAGAAAATTAGCAGATTAACAAAATTATAAAATGACGAAAAAAACCTCAATAGTAAGTATTATCCCACTACTCATATTCGTAGCTATATTTTTGGGCAGTGGTATTTATTTTGATAATTTCTATTCATTGCCAGCGCCTATTATTGCGCTTTTTGCAGTGGTAGTAGCTTTGCTTATCTACCGCGCACCTCTCAACCAAAAGATAGCCCTTTTCTTTAGAGGGGCAGGTAATAGCAATGTGTTGCAGATGTGTGTGATAGCCCTTTTGGCAGGCGCTTTTGCTTCGGTAGCCAAAGCCTCTGGTAGTATCGATAGCATAGTGAATATGGGTATGTACTACATTTCACCCGAATACTTTCCCGTGGGGATTTTTGTAATTGCTTCTTTCCTCTCGTTTGCAACAGGCACCTCGGTAGGTACCATTATGACCCTTTCGCCTATTGTCTTCAATTTAGCTCTCGAAAGTCATTCTAATACCGCCCTTATAGGGGCTGCGTTGCTTTGTGGTGCGATGTTTGGCGACAACTTGTCCCTCATTTCCGATACTACTATCGCCGCCACCCAGTCGTTAGGCTGCAAGATGAGTGATAAGATGAAAACCAATGCTCAAATAGCACTTCCCGTTGCGCTGCTATCGGCGGTAATTCTCTTTTTTATTGGCAACCCTGGTGCTACCACCTTCACTCATAGCGAAGCCTATCACACCTTCAATCCCTTGCTCATTTTGCCTTATGTGGCAGTTGTGGTCATTTCGCTTTTTGGAGTAAATGTGTTTGTGTCACTGTTCTTGGGAGTTGTGTTCTCAGGCGTTATGGGACTTGTGTATGGTAAGTTCTCTTTCTTAGACCTCACTCAGCACACTTATAAAGGCTTTATGGATATGGCTGACATCTTCTTCCTCTACTTTATCATTGGCGGATTAGCCTTTTTAGTAGAGCGTTTTGGCGGCATTCAGTTCCTGATGAATCTCGTTGCCAAACGCATCAAGAGTGGAGCTTCAGCCTTGCTGGGAATGGGCTTTTTAGTAACTGTTGCCGATGTGTGCGTAGCGAATAATACGGTGGCAATTCTCATTGTTTCTAAAATAAGTAAGCGTATAGCCGAGCAATTCCAAATACCCCTCCGCAATGCGGCTTCAGTATTAGATATCTTCTCGTGTTATGCGCAAGGTCTCATTCCTTATGGAGCACAAGTAATCGCCCTATACCAATTTGCCCATACGATGGACTATTTATCTTTGGTAGGGTACTCAGTCTATCTCCACCTATTACTCATTGCTACTTTAGTGTATATTCAAGTAAGGGGTAAAAAATAAATTCAAACTTTGCCAAAGTCCTTAACGCAGCGCGTTACGGTCTTTGACAAAGTGAAATTGACCGGAATTAATTTGTTTGCATAGTATTTCTGGGGTGCGTTTTGCAAACGCCCTCAAAAAACTTTTTTTGAATTACTTGTGGATTTTCCTTACAATGCTGCTAAAGAAAGAGTTTCTTCAGGGGATTTCCATTGAGGTTTTTGTACAGCTTCAATATCCGATGTGTCGTAACCTGCAAACGTTTTAAGGTAGTGTTGCAAGGTAACGCCGTTGCCATCAGCAAAGTTGTATCCCCCTTGATGTTTGAAGAATTTCTTCACAGAACTCTCGCCAGCCAAGTGAGCGGCTGCCAATATCCCCGATTCAGTAATGTGAATCCCGTTGATAGTTTTGCCTACGTATTTTTTAATTTCTTTGCGCAAAAACCATTTAGTGCGCTGTAAGCTCAACACAAACACTTGTTCTTGTTGTTCAGGAGAGTTGAGGAATTGTTGGGTATCAGTTACGCCATAGAAGCGAAGGGCGCGTTTCCCAAATTGATATTTTCCCATATAGCCAAAACGGTTTACAATAGTGTAATTACCGCGTGACTCGCGATAGGCTAAGGCTTCTTTAAATCCAATAAACGATTTTCCTGTGTGGAGAGTAAAAGAAGTAGGGAGTAGTTCGCTATTTGCAGTTGCATCTGCTGGCGTAGCGGTAGCCATTTGAGGTACATCAACTACAAAAGTGGGTGGAATTGTGATTACTTTTGTTTCTTCATCTTTGATGGTAAAGCCTAAGAAGGCAAAGACCATTACTGCAAAAAAATACCTCTTTTTAACTAATTTCATAAATTTTGTTTTCTTTAAGACTGATGGTTTTTCACAAGGAAAAAAGCCTGCTTAAAATTATTTCGGCGGCAAAAGTACAAAAATTATGCCAAGTACCAAAAATTAGTAACAGTTTTTTGAAATCCACCTTATCTTATAAATCATTTCCTTATTTGTTCATTTGCTAATTTCCTAATTATCGCTATCTTTGCACTTTGTAACATCGGCTTGAAGTTTCGGCTTCTGTCTAAAAACTTAATTTACAATGAAAAAGATATACGCTTTATGTGTCCTTTTTCTCGCTTTAGCCTGTAAAAAAGACAATGATGAAACCCCTCTGTTAAGCAGTGAAAAGAATATACTTTCGTTCACCTTTACTGTAGAAGGTACTACTTATAGCAGTACCATTAGTAATACCACCATCACTGCCCAATTGCCCGAAGATACCAATCTTACCTCCCTTACCCCCACCATTACCTTCTCTAAGGGGGCTACCGTAACGCCTAATAGCGGTATAGCTCAAGATTTCTCCAAAGAAGTAAGTTATACCGTAACTGCCGAAGATAAAAGCACTAAAGTCTACAAAGTGCTCGTAACTACCGAAAAAACACCACAGCCTAATGTGCCTATTGAAATTGGACACGTCCCTAATGAATATACCACCAACAAAGCAGGAGGCGAGGTCGTTTATTTTGATGTCAATACCTTGCCCGTCAAAAAAGAGCAGATAAAAGTAGACCTTGTTAAACGTCGCCCTCCATTTGATGTTTACACCCTTAGAGTACAGAAAATCGATAAAAAAGAAAGACGTGTATATGTAGTATTGCCCGACTCTTATAAAAATGGTCAATACTACTTTAAGGCAACTTTTGATAAAGAAGAAGTAGAAAGTGGCGATTTCACCTTAGATAGCGGTGAGATAGTACTGAATGTGTTAGATGTTATTAGGTTCGAACCTGTTACTTCCTTAGCAACTACCGAATTGCAAACCTTTAAAACGGTGGTATATGCTAATACTGAAGCCTTGAAAAAATATACTTATTATTTGAGAAAAGGCACTCACGACTATCAACTTACAGTGAGTGACATCTCCAATTATAACCTCGAATTTAAGATGTTCAATACACCTACGGGAGCATTTAGCGGAGGTAACGACTTTAAGTTTGTAGTAAAAGGTGGTGCTAAAGAACAAGTACTTCCTTTTGTGAATAGTGAAAAGCAACCTATAACAATAGAACCCGTTCGTATACCCGTAATCAAAACACTTTCTAAAACGACACTCAAGGCAGGTGATGAACTCACTGTAACAGGAGAGTATTTTGCTTATATCGGTATGAACTTTGATAGAAATTATAGATTTTGCACTTTGCTTTTGATGCAAGGTAATGAAGTGAAAGCAACACTTTATCCTTCGTTTAAAACACCTACTGAGGCTGCTTTTAAAGTAGAAAATGAGGTTCCTGCAGGCAAGTACAAGGTTGTACTCTCCTCTCAAATACAGCTGAAATCAGAGCCTTTTAGCCAAGAGGTTACTATTCAAAAATAAAACATAGTAAACACTCACTCTTGCAACTTTTCTCCTTTTGGAGGTTCGGGGCAATAACCAAAAGTAAAAGGAAATTAAATCCCATTTTTCTCAGAGCCTTTCAGAGTTTTTCCAACCCTCTATCAACAAATCGATAAATTAACTATATGAAACCCATTGAACGAGCGGCACGTCTATTTGCCGACATTAACGAACTGCTGATTTCCAGTGGTGCCAATACCCGTAGGGTAGAACGCAATGTAGAACGCATTTCTAATGCCCTTAACTACCATTGCGAAAATTTCTATTCACACGCTGCTATCGTGCTTACTGTGCAGGATAAGGCTACAGGCGAAAAGGAAACTATCGTCCGTACAATCCCTCATCACGGTGTGAACTTTAGTGCTATTTCCGATATTAGTATCCTCTCTTGGGAAGCTATTGAAAAGAAACTCCCTATCGAAGAAATTGAAGAACAAGTAGCAACTATTAAAGCCAAACCTCACTACAATATGTATGTAATGTGGTTCTTCGTATCGGTAGCAGGAGGTTCATTAGCCTATGTGTTTGGTAAAGAAAACGCTAGTTATACCGAGTTTGGAATGTCGTTTATAGCAACGCTATTAGGTTTGGCAGGACGTCGTATTCTGCAGTTGCGCAAGTTCAATGTGTATATCTGTTGGGGGTGGGCTGCTTTTGTGTCGGTAGCCGTGATGAGTATCTTCCGTTTGGCGGGAGTAGAGCAGTACCACAATGCCTTGGCGGCTTGTGTGTTGTGGTTGGTACCTGGAGTGCCTCTTATCAACGGATTTATCGATATGCTCTCTGGTTGTATTGTAGCAGGGATAGCCAAACTCACTCACGCTGCTATCTTGGTTTTTATGATTTCATTAGGTTTTTATTTAGCTTTACTATTATTTGGTTATGAACTTCTTTGATGTATTTTTAGGATTAGCCGAACGCATCTTTTGGTCGATGTGGATATCTATTGGCTTTGCGTTATTGTTCAACACTCCTCGCCGTGCTTTGTGGATTACAGGGGTGTTAGGCGGTATAGGTTGGGGGATTAAGTTTATACTTTTAGGTACTATAATGCCCGAGCAAATTGTGATTACCTCCTTTTTAGGAGCTTGTGCTGTAGGACTCTTGGCGGTCTATTTCGCTCACCGAGTGCACACGCCTCCCATCGTGTTCACAATTCCTGCCGTTATCAATATGATTCCTGGTAAATACGGCTATGAGTTTATGATGAAAATCATCCAAATAGTAACCGTTGAAACCCGTCAGGATGAAACTCTCGACCTGCTTTATCAAACTTTTAAACTCGGTTTGCAAACAGGCTTTATTACTATGTGTTTAGCCTTTGGAGTGATTACCCCTATGTTACTCTTCAATACCTATTCAGTAAAAGGGAAAGACCTCAATGATTTTATCAAACGCCGCTTGATGCGCAAAAAAACAAAAGCCGAATTAGAAGGAAAAATAGAAGAAAATGAACCCGTATAACATTAATTGTTAATTGTGTAACGTGTTAATTATTAATTGTTAATTGAATAAATATGCCCGAATTTTCACCTATTGATTTTCAGAGTCTGATAAAAGATTGGATTAAAGGACTCTTCAACTATGCCCCTACAATAATTGGGGCTATTGCTCTCTATTTTATAGGGCGATACATCATTCGTTTTATTGTAAAATTGATAAAAAAAATGATGGAACGCCGTGAGGTAGACCTCGCTTTGCAAAATTTCCTTTTGCAGGTAGTGCGTTGGATACTTCATATTGCCCTCTTCCTCACCATAGTACAGGTGATTGGTTTGCCAGCTACCCAGTTTATCGCTATTATTACCAGTGGTTTTGTAGCAATAGGTTTGGCATTACAAGGGTCGTTATCTAACTTTGCCAGCGGTATAATGATAATCATTTTCAAGCCTTTCCGTGTAGGCGATGTTATTGAGGCGAGTAATTCAAAAGGTACCGTGAAAAATATAGGTCTCTTTGCTACTACCCTCAACAAAGCCAATAATGAGCAGGCAATAATCCCTAACACCCAGCTCTTTAGTAATAGTATTATCAACTACAGCAAGGAGGAAAAACGCCGCGTATATGTACTTGTAGGTATAGGCTATAGTTCTAATATTCAGAAAGCCCGTGAAGTGCTCTTGCAAATTGCCAAAGAGGAAGTCAAAGCCCTTCCTGAGCCTGATCCTGTGGTTTATGTAGAGGAGTTAGCCGATAGCTCTGTAAACCTTTCATTGCGCTATTGGTGTCTTACCCCCGATTATTGGGAGTGCTATTTCCGCACAGTCGAAACCATCAAAAATCGCTTCGATGCTGCGGGTATAGAAATCCCATTCCCACAAGTACAAGTGCATCAATAAAGTAAAAAATGAGAATTCTAATCTCGGAGATTCTTCAAAGTTTCTCCGAGATTCTTTTCCTAGTCTCTCTAATAATCAAACTAAAATGAAAAATACCACTTTTTTGATCCTCCTGCTTACACTAATCGCCTGTTCCAAAAGCGATGACGACAGTGTGAATGTACCTGAGTCCGACTACCAACTCAGTCCCAATGGCTTAACCTTAGTGAAATGGCTCAATCCCCTTACCGCTGGGGTCAATATGCAAGCTGATAGCCGTTTGCGTGAGGTGAATACTATTGCCGAAAAAGCCTTTAAAGGTTGTAGCCGACTGCAATCGGTCGTTTTTTCTAATAACCTCAAAGAAATAGCTACCGAAGCCTTTGCTGGAACCGACCTCCGCACTTCAGTAGTCTTCAATTCTTATTCTGATGTAGTGTTGGGTGAAAGAGTTTTTAGCAATACCCGTATTACTTCAATAACACTTCCTAAAACCAAAGAGTTGTCGGCAGAGATTTTTGCAAATTGTACTGCTTTGAAAAATGTTACTTTTGCAAAGACAGGCAAAATTGGCAAAGGGGCTTTTAAAGGCTGTACAGCTATTGAACAAATAGACCTCTCTCAAGCCGAAGCTATTGCCATAGGTACAGAGGCTTTTGCCGGCTGTAAACGCCTCAAAAGGGTGGTTCTCTCGGTAACAATGAACCTCAAACCTATAGGCGACAAGGCTTTTGCTAATTGTACGTCCTTAGAGAATCTCACCGTACTTGCGCTTTATCCCCCTTATTTTGAAGGCAATCCTTTTCAAGGCATCCCTTACCCCACAGTATATGTGCCTGCCACCCCCGATGATTTGATTGATATATACAAAAGAGATTCCCAATGGAAAGCTTTAGCCGATAAAATCCATAAGTTATAACTAAAGCCTTAAAATAACGTTACTTATTCATTGCTAATTGATTTTTATTGCATACATTTGCAACAAAATTATAGAAACTATGGAAGCAGAACTTATAAATGATATCCTAACTGAAGATACACTTCTTTTTGAACAACAAAAAGAAGCTAAAAGATATAGCATACAAAAAGGATTAGAGGAAGATAAAGCAGGACTACATATCCCTCAAGAAGAAGTAGAACGTGAAATGGATGCGATATTATGGTCGTAGTTTGGACTCCTAAAGCAAAGGAGGAACTGAAAGAAATTCTTATCTATTGGAAAAAAAGAACTAAAAGTAATGCTTATTCAGTTAAACTAAACGCTGAAGCACAAAAAGTAGCTAAGTCTCTTATTAGAGATCCATATATTTGGCCTATAGAAGAAGATTATGAAGATGTTCGCTCTGTTTTAGTATTTTACAATTACTCTATTTTCTATAGAGTAGAGGATAATATCATTCGTATTCTTTCTTTTTGGGACAATCGTAGAAATCCGGATAGTTTAGATTTATTTGATTTTTAAAAATGAAACCCCTCATCCTTTTTACTCTTGTCTTTATCACTTTGGCAAGTTGTTCTAAGAGCGATGATAATTCTTCAGTCTCTTATCGCTCTACCCCCGATTACGACATCTCAATCGATGGTCGTACACTCATCAAATGGAAAAACCCTAATACTACCGAGTTGGATATGCAAGCCGATAGCGAGTTAAGGCGCGTCAATACTATTGCTAAAGAGGCTTTTAAAGAACATCAAAATCTACAATCGATTACTTTCCCTAACAACCTCAAAGAAATAGAAGAAAGTGCTTTTGAAGAAGCTAGCCTCAGTGGTACTGTTACTTTTAATACCAATGCTACAGTAGTTTTTGGCGATAAAGCCTTTTTCAAAACCAAAATCAGAAAACTCTCCCTTCCCAATATAAAACGACTGCCTTATAGCGTGTTATCAATGTCTTATAATCTCGAAGAATTACACTTCAATAAAGTAGAAGTATTAGGATTTGGTGCTATTGGGTGGAATTATCTAAAAGAAATCAACTTGGAAAATACAGGCATTACCGAAATAGAAACTGTGGGCATTTCGGGTTGTACGGAGTTAGAGAATGTCATTCTCCCCGCTACAATCAAAGTTATAGGATACGACGCTTTTTGGTATTGCCAACATCTTAAAACAGTTACTATCAATGCCGTAACCCCACCTACTTTAGTGAATTATCCTTTCAAAGATACTAATTTACAAAAGGTATATGTGCCCAAAACTTCAGTAGAAAAATACAAAGCTGCGCCTTTTTGGAAAGAGTTTGCTGCTAAAATTCAAGCAAAACCATAATAATTAACATCAGTTTAATATAACAAACTATTGATTTACAGCTTTATACCATAATATATTCACAAAAAAAAATTCACCGTCAGGTGAAAATTCGTGAGATAATAAAAAAATAAAGACTTTTATGCTCCCAATTTCGTGAAAATTCGTGTTCACATACCCAGCTGTGCCAACTCGCTGTCTTTGTGGGAGATTAAAAATATTTTACTGATTTTTAAATAATCACTTACGCTGAACCCACATTAATTAGCAAATCACCAAATTTCAAGACTATATGAAACATTTTTTGACTTTTATCGCTTTTTTTAGCATCGTAACAATCGGTTTTTCACAGGCAGCTATAGGGGTACGTTTTTCTTATCCTTTTACTATGGTACAAAGTATGCGACCAGTTACTACCAATGTGCCTTCTTCATCTGTGAGTTTCGGTAAATTTAGAAATTATTTGAATGTGGGAGGTTTTATTAGGATTCCTCTACCAGAAAGATTTACTTTGCAAATTGAAGGAATGTTCAGTATTGCCGAAGTAGATTTCGATGGCGTTTATCAAGGACAATCTTTTTATTCGGGCTATCGTTTTGTACATTTTGATATGCCTTTATTATTACAATATGAAGGCAAACAGCCTATTAGAGGTTTTGTGCAAACAGGTTTTTCACCTAAATTTTATTTATGGCGCGAGAATGGTTCGGATAGAACTTATGATATTTCATTTGCTAATAGCCGTCGTTTTAAGAAGAGCTTACTGATGTGGCATATAGGCGCAGGTATACTCATTGAGCGCAAACATTGGATTTTCACTCTAGATCAACGGTTTTCTATGAGTGTATTCAACGTGTCAGAACATAACAACAAGGAGCTTTTAAATCTCAGTAAAGCGAGGTTTTACCTTTTTAGCACTTCTTCAGGAGTAGCGTATAAGTTTTAAATTTGTACATCACTTTCCACTGGTTATTTTTCATTTGTAATTGTAAATTGAAATTTATTTTAACTATCTTTGCGACCTATAACCTAATTGTTAATTGTTAACTATCAATTGTTAATTGAAAATTATGAACTTTACCACAGCACGTGAGCACCTTAAAAATGTGCTCCTTCCTACACCTCTTATCTATAGTCCTATCTTCAGTGAAGAATCAGGAAACAACATCTACATCAAGCCCGAAAATCTCCAAAAAACAGGAGCTTTCAAAATTCGTGGCGCTTATAACAAAATGCTCAAACTCACCGAAGCGGAAAAACAACGCGGAGTGATTGCTTCTTCGGCGGGTAATCACGCTCAAGGAGTTGCCTATGCTGCCCGCGAGTTGGGTATCAAAGCGGTGATTGTAATGCCTAAAACTACACCTCTTATCAAAGTACAATCTACTAAAAAATACGGTGCTGAGGTGGTGCTCTACGGCGATGTATACGACGATGCTTATCAGAAAGCCAAAGAGTTAGAAGAAAAAGAAGGTTATGTGTTTGTCCATCCTTTCAACGACCCCGATGTGCTTGAAGGACAAGGTACTATTGCCCTCGAAATCCTTGAACAATTGCCTCAAACCGATGTGATAGTCGTGCCTATAGGTGGTGGCGGACTCATCTCGGGTATTGCTTGTGCCGCTAAACAAATTAAACCCGATATAAAAATTGTAGGGGTAGAGCCCTCAGGAGCTGCCTCGGCTACCGAAGCGCTTAAGAAAAATAAACTCGTTACTCTGCCCGAAGCCAATACCATTGCCGATGGTACTGCCGTAAAACGCATAGGGGAACTCAATTTTGAGTATATCAAAAAATATGTAGACGAGGTAGTAACCGTAGACGACTACGAACTCACCGAGGCCTTCTTACTACTGGCTGAAAAACATAAAATTATAGCTGAAAACTCAGGGGTATTGCCTTTGGCTGCCCTTAAAAAACTCACCGACCGCAATAAGAATGTCGTGCCCGTAGTGAGTGGCGGTAATATCGATGTGCTGATGATTTCTTCAATGATAAACAAAGGATTGGTGAGTCGTGATCGTATTTTTAACTTCTCAGTAAGCATCCCCGACCGTCCTGGGGAACTTGCTAAAATCACTCATATCATCGCCGAAGTAGGTGCAAATATTGTGAAACTCGCTCACAATCAGTTTAAGAACCTTTCTCGTTTCCGCGATAAGGAGGTGCTCATCACAGTCGAAACCAATGGCACCGACCATATCCAGCAGTTAGTGCAAACATTTGAAAAAAGAGGGTATAAAGTAAAGAGAGAATAGGGTAGTTAGAGGGGATAGTGTGTTAAAAAAATATTAAAGCGTGATATTTATATAATACTGTAAAATATTTTTTCTACTTTTGCCCGCTAAAATCACTAATTATACCTCAATGTTATCACAAACGTATAGACAATTACAATCACTATTAGTATTATTTACACTTTTATTTTCCTTTGCAAAACTCAGTGCTCGAACTTGCGATGAGAATATATGCAAGGCGTTGGAGCAAACTCGTGTAACCACCTTTTCGAAAGTAACGCAAGCCGCTCCTGGTAATGAAACACTGAACTTCCAAGCAACTAACAACTCACTCAATTGTATCCCAACAGGTCAGTTGCGTTTCCAAATACAAAATGCTCAAGCAGGTAAGACTTATGTAGTAGAGCTTGTTGAGATGCCAGCAACCTATACCGGTACGCGTACCTTTACCGTTACAGAAAGCGACAAAGAGGGAGCTGTAAGTTTTGTAAAACTTACAGGCTATAATATGCCAGCAGGTAGTTACAAAGCGCGTTTGATTAGTAGTAATACCTCTGTACCTGTGCCTGTTACCATACATACATTACAACGTGATTTCCCTACACCTAATAGAAATACGAATGATTTTGGTAGAGATCAACCCTATAGAAGCATTTTAGATGCTTCGGGTAATAAAGACTGCAACTATTTAGATATTCGTTATGATGGGAGAAATACAAATTCGCCATTGTACAAATATTTTAACACGCCAGAGCTTTTGGCTCTGTATGAGTATACGGCTTATTCTGATTATGATTTACAACACATTTATGGTGGGGATAAGAATAACCCTAATATTCAATGGCGCCCTGTATTCTCAGTGCCTGCGGGGAAAACAGTTGCTAATAATGTAAAGATGGTTTATTACGATTTGGGGGCTCACCACCGCACTTATAAAGATCTACAAACAGACCCTACTAAACGTCCAAATTTCTATTTCCGTATCAAAGGACATAATAATTGTAATAATCAGGCAGATCCTATGCTTATAGGGGATATGCGTTTTATGGGGGCAAATGTAAATTTTGAAGGTACTTGTACAGCTCCTAAAATGTCTGTAAAACTATTCAATCCTATGTTTTGCGATCCTGCCACTTATGTAGTAAAAGAAAAAGCTACAGGGATACAGGTGGCTACAGGCTCTATCAAACAAGATGAGACTAAGGATTTATCCGTCTTGAATGGTGGCGTGCCTTTTGATAAAAGTAAAGAGTATGAAATCGTTTTAACTTCTGTAGATGGTCAGGTAATTACAAAAACAGGAAGTTTTGATGATTATTACAATTCACGAATACCTCAGGCAGGATTTACCATTGCTACAAGGTGTTTTGGAAGCCCTAATAATACGAAGGGGTATATAGAGATGATTTTCAGAGAGATGAAATCTCAGAATATATATTCTGTCAATGGTTATAAAGTAACTTTGGAAAGTGCTCCAGCAGGTTATACAGAAGAACCAGGAAAACTGAAGATAGGAGAAACAGTTACTATCACTTATAGAAATCCTAATTCAAGTATTAATAATATTTTAGCAGTCCCTTATCAAGATGACCGTAATAAGAACTTTACCCTTCCTGAAGGGATCTACAAAATAAAGTTAGAAGACCCTTGTGGAAAAGTCATTTATTTGCGTAATACGAGAAACCCTATTGCAAATGATAAATTTCAACTCACTTATCCTACAGATTATCAAGAAAAACCATTGACACCTGAAACAAGAACTGAATGTGCAAGGGTGAATGTGTATCCTTTCAAAGGAAATCCAGCCATGGATTGGTTGAAAGCAGGAAATAGAAATAGGAATATTTATGTGTATCTTTACAAGCGTCCTAATGGTATCAATGCAGGAGATGTAACGGTAAGTAGTGGTCTTAGTAGACAAATAGGAGGAACTGTTTATATCAAAGCAGTGTATGACCCTAATAATCCTGCCTCTGCCGACCAGTATTTCTCCTTGCCGAGAAACCAAAATTCTGAAGGTAGCTATACCTTTGTGTATGGAGGAAAGGTAGATGCTATCAGTAGTTCGGAAAATGATGTAGTGGATTATATATCAAGCAATGGCACCAATGGTTGTGTACGCACTTTCACTATCAGTGTAGATGATGTGCTTCTCAACTTCGATAGAAATGGCTATATAGGCTACAAATGTGAAGATAATACCGGTAAAATTGTCGTGAAAGCTATCAATGGTATTGGCGGTTCAGGTACTTATCAATACGATTTGTACAATGTGAAAAATGGCACACTTATCGAGACCCAAACAGCTGCTAAAGGAAGTACTGTTACCTTTACCAACTTAGGAACTTTCACCCCTGGACAAAATAGTCGTTGGGTGAAAATCACCGATTCAGCTTGTGCTTCCGATCCTGTTTGGAAAGAATTGCCTATCACGCCACTCAACAACCCACAATTGGTGTTGGCTACACCATTACAAACGGCTTATTGCAAAGGAGAGACAGTAACTATTACCTTGCATTCGTTGGGAGCAACTGCTTATCAATGGACGTTCCCTAACGGAAATGTGCTAACTACTACCATCCCTCAGTTGGTAATACCATCAATTGATGCACAACACGCAGGTACTTACCAAGTGGTAGCACAAGGACTCACCTGCGCTGCTAATACAGTAACTTTCAACTATAATGTAAGAATTTTAGAAAAACCAGCTAACGGAAAAACCTATACTTTCTGTGCTGCTGCTACAGTAGCCGAATTAAAAGCCAAAGTAGCAACTGATACCGCTACTGTAAGAGTTTATAAAAATGGTACTTTGGTAACCAATAACAATGAAACGCTTACCACTACTGATGCTTATACTGTAAGTCGTTTCAATGCTACTTGCGAAACAGATAAAGTAGCTGTAACAGTTACCATCAGCAATACTGTAAGTTTAACAGTACCAGCAACCTTAACGGTAACTTGTACAGCTGCCAATATCGATACGACAGTAAACAACTGGCTTGGTCAGGCTACAGTTACCGATACTTGTGGTATAGCAACGCTTACTCACGATTTTGCAGCTGTAAAACCAATGAACTGGTGCAACACATCAGTAGTAACAGTAACCTTTGTAGGAAAAGACCCTCAAGGAAATACAGTAACTAAAACAAGTGTCATCAAAGTAAATAGTACGCCAATAGTTGCCAAAGCCGATACTTACACCATAACCAATGGTACTAGCACCACTACTACCACTGGAACGGTATTAGACAACGACAAACTCGGCACTAAAACGCCAACCACTACCGATGTCATTCTTACAGTGGTAACCACTACCACTGATGTAGTAGGCGCTACTAAAACACCTACTTTAAACAACGATGGTACTGTTACTGTACCTTCGGGAACTAAATCGGGTACTTACGAGATAGTGTATAACATCTGTGAGCGTTTGAACCCTAACAATTGTGCAACCGCCACAGCCACTGTAAAAGTAGGCAGTACGCCAATAGTTGCTAAAGCCGATACTTACACAGTAACCAATGGTACTAGCACCACTACTACCACTGGAACGGTATTAGACAACGATAAATTGGGTACTAAAACGCCAATCACTACCGATGTAATTCTTACGGTAGTAACCACTACCACTGATGTAGTAAGAGCGACTAAAACGCCTACATTAAACAACGATGGTACTGTTACTGTACCTTCGGGAACTAAATCGGGTACTTACGAGATAGTGTATAGCATCTGCGAGCGTTTGAACCCTGACAACTGTGCAGCCGCCACAGCGACTGTAAAAGTAGGCAGTACGCCAATTGTTGCTAAAGCTGATACTTACACTATAACCAATGGTACTAGCACCACTACTACCACTGGAATGGTATTAGACAATGATAAATTGGGTACTAAAACGCCAACTACTATCGATGTGATTCTCACCGTAGTAACCACCACTACTGATGTAGTAGGAGCGACTAAAACACCTACATTAAACAACGATGGTACTATTACTGTACCTTCGGGAACTAAATCGGGTACTTATGAGATAGTGTATAGCATCTGTGAGCGTTTGAACCCTAACAATTGTGCAACTGCCACAGCGACTGTAAAAGTAGGCAGTACGCCAATAGTTGCCAAAGCTGATATTTACACCGTAACCAATGGTACTAGCACGACAACTACCACTGGAATGGTATTAGACAATGATAAATTGGGCACTAAAACGCCAACCACTACCGATGTGATTCTCAACGTAGTAACCACCACTACTGATGTAGTAGGCGCTACTAAAACGCCTACATTAAACAACGATGGTACTGTTACTGTACCTTCGGGTACTAAATCGGGTACTTATGAGATAGTGTATAGCATCTGTGAGCGTTTGAACCCTGATAACTGCGCTACCGCTACTGCGACTGTAAAAGTAGGCAGTACACCAATTGTTGCCAAAGCTGATATTTACACTGTAACCAATGGTACTAGCACCACTACTACCACTGGAACGGTATTAGACAATGATAAACTCGGCACTAAAACGCCAACTACTACCGATGTAATCCTTACGGTAGTAACCACAACCACTGATGTAGTAGGCGCTACTAAAACACCTACATTAAACAACGATGGTACTATTACTGTACCTTCGGGTACTAAATCGGGTACTTATGAGATAGTGTATAGCATTTGTGAGCGTTTGAACCCTAACAATTGTACAACCGCTACCGCCACTGTAAAAGTAGGCAGTACACCAATAGTTGCCAAAGCTGATACTTACACCATAACCAATGGTACTAGCACCACTACTACCACTGGAACGGTATTAGACAACGACAAACTCGGCACTAAAACGCCAACCACTACCGATGTAATCCTTACGGTAGTAACCACCACCACTGATGTAGTAGGCGCTACTAAAACACCTACACTCAACAACGATGGTACTGTTACTGTACCTTCGGGAACTAAATCGGGTACTTATGAGATATTGTATAGCATCTGTGAGCGTTTGAACCCTAACAACTGTGCAACCGCTACCGCCACTGTAAAAGTAGGCAGTACACCAATTGTTGCGAAAGTGGATACTTATACTATAACCAATGGTACTAACACCACTACTACCACTGGAACGGTATTAGACAACGACAAACTCGGCACTAAAACGCCAACCACTACCGATGTAATCCTTACGGTAGTAACCACAACCACTGATGTAGTAGGAGCGACTAAAACGCCAACATTAAACAACGATGGTACTGTTACTGTACCTTCGGGAACTAAATCGGGTACTTACGAGATAGTATACAGCATCTGCGAGCGTTTGAACCCTGACAACTGTGCAACAGCTACTGCGACTGTAAAAGTAGGCAGTACGCCAATAGTTGCTAAAGCTGATACTTATACAATAACCAATGGTACTAGCACCACAACAACTATAGGTACAGTATTAGACAACGACAAACTCGGCACTAAAACGCCAACCACCACCGATGTGATTCTTACCGTAGTAACCACCACCACCGATGTAGTAGGCGCAACTAAAACGCCTACATTAAACAACGATGGTACTATTACTGTACCTTCGGGAACTAAATCAGGTACTTACGAGATAGTGTATAGTATCTGTGAGCGTTTGAACCCTGATAACTGTGCAACCGCTACCGCCACTGTAAAAGTGTTTGTTCCTACTGTGGCAACACCAACAACTATCGAAGCAGTAAACGATGGTGTAACCACCATCACCAGCACAGCGGGTGGCACTACACCAAGTGTATTGACTAATGATAAGTTGAATGGCGTTCCAAATCCAAGTATCAGTTCAGTAACACTCACTTGGAACACAGCAACTCCTACAGGCTTCACCTTGAACCCTAACGGAACTATCAGTGTAGCACCAAACACCCCTGCGGGTACCCATACAATAAGCTATACGATATGCGCGGTAGCAAGTCCTACGGTATGTAGCACGGCGAGCATCGTAGTAACGATAAGTGGTACGACTACAAGCACTACCCCAGTGTTGCCGATAGCAGTAGACGATCGTTCTACAACCGCTATCAACACGCCAGTAGTGGTGAATGTATTGGGCAACGATACCCCTAACGGAGCAACCACTCCTAATGTGGTAACAAACCCTGCCAACGGTACAGTAGTTGTAAACCTCGACGGCTCTATCGAATATCGTCCTAACACAGGATTTGAAGGCATAGATACCTTTGTGTATGAACTTTGCAACACCGATGGTTGCGCTTCAGCAACGGTTACTATTGAGGTAGTGAATAAGCTCGTGCCTTACAATGGTATGTCGGTAGATGGCGATGGCAAAAATGATTATTTCCATATTGGAGGAATCGAGCGTTATCCTAACAATGTGGTACGTATCTACAACCGTTGGGGCGTGAAAGTCTTTGAGACAGAAGGTTATGACAACGTTACCCGCGTGTTTAGAGGTATCTCTAACGGACGTGTGACTGTTGAGCAAGCCGAAAAACTCCCACAAGGTACGTACTATTATGTAATTGAATATTACGATAGTAATAACAATAAAGAATCTTTAGTAGGTTGGTTATATCTCAAGAAATAACCCTAAGGATAAAGCACAAAAAAGGCTGTTCAGCATCCCGCTGAATAGCCTTTTTTAATTTTCATTTCTTACGCTTCACTTCAAATAAAACTCTTTTGTAAGTGCTTTATATGCTTCGGTATATACCCCTCGTTCTTTTTCAATAGTAAGGATATCAATGGGGTAGGAGGCTTGAGGGGCGCGAGCAAAGAGCATCATACTGCGTTTGAGTTCGCTTTGTGCATTGCCGCGTGTATGAGTGATTTGTTGAGGAAAAAGCCCGAAAGTAGCTGCCAAAGTAATAAAACCTTCACTTTCGGTATATGGGAGAATGACGCTAAACTTCCCTTCAATGGCTAACAAACGATTCACACCCTCTAAGAGTTGTTTAGGAGGCAACGCATCGCTAAAACGGGCGGTGTTGCGTGCTTTTTCAGGAGTTTTATAATCGGTAGGGTAGAAAGGAGGGTTAGAGATAATCAAGTCGTAAGGCTCATCCATTTCAGTAAAAAACTCTTCAAAAGATGCGTGATAACAAAAAAGTCGGTCGCCCCACGGACTTGCTTCAAAATTTTCAGTGCATTCTATATAGGCGTGTTCATCTATTTCCACAGCATCTATGGTAAGGGCATCACAGCGCTGAGCGAGCATTAGGGCGAGTAAGCCCGTACCAGCCCCAATATCCAAAATACTTTGAGGTTGTTCAAGAGGAGTCCACGCGCCGAGAAGTACGCTATCAGTGCCTATTTTCATTGCAGTTTGCTCCTGCTTTACACTAAATTGTTTAAATTGAAAGCTCATAGTTGCTAGGTGTTAGGTTTCAGGTGTCAGGATTCAGGGTTTTCGCCGCAAAAATAGCAATAATCCCCAAACCTTCAAATCTCTAAATCGTTATTTGTCACTTCCACCCCTCGTCCCTCGTCTCTTGTCATTCGTCTCTCGTCATTTGTCATTCATCATTCGTCTCTCGTTATTTAGATAATTTTTTGTTAAAACCGCCCTTTTTATTGCCTTTATTGTGTTAAAAAGAAAAACGTCCCAACTTCCTTTCATTTTTAGATTTTTTATAGCGTACAAACATAGTTTTCTTGTGCTTTTTTCTATATAAACTAACAAACATAGCTTCTTTTAGTTATTTTTAAAAAACGTCTGCTTTTTTCTTGTTTCGTTTAAGATAAAATTATACTTTTGCATTGTCAATTTTTAACATTTATTTTATGAATTACCCTAAGCTATTCTTTGTGTTTAGTGTCTTTTTCTTACTTTTTGGAGGACTTTATGCACAAGATAAAACGGTAACGGGTGTCGTTACTGATGAAAGCAAAACCCCGCTCATTGGGGTGAGTGTGGTGGTAAAAGGCACTACACGTGGTGTTTCTACCGATTTTGACGGGAAATTTACCCTCCAAGCCAAAGAAGGTGAAACTATTGAGTTTAGTTCAGTGGGATATGTCGCTCAAGACAAAAAGGTAACAGGAGCTGGCAAAACACTGAATATGAATGTTGTCCTCAAAGAGGAAACCCAACAACTCTCCGAGGTGGTGGTAACCGCTTTAGGTATCAAGCGCGAAGAAAAAGCGTTGAGCTACAACGTGCAACAGGTGAAATCCGAAGAACTCACCAAAGTGAAAGCGCCTAACTTTGTGAACAGCCTCAACGGTAAAGTTGCAGGGGTTACTATCAACAAAAGTGCTTCAGGACCAGGAGGTGCTACTCGTGTGATAATGCGCGGTGAGAAATCTATTGAAGGTAGTAACAACGTGCTTTATGTGGTGGACGGGATTCCGCTTTTCAACACCCAAGCTGGTGGTGATAACAGTGGTATCAAAGGTGAAGGTCGTGTAGGTAGTGAAGGTATCGCCGACTTCAACCCTGAAGATATTGAGAGCATCTCAGTGCTTAGTGGTCCTTCGGCAGCTGCCCTTTATGGTAGTAACGCTGCCAATGGGGTGATCCTTATCAATACCAAAAAAGGTAAAGAAGGCAAAATGCAAATCTCACTCTCTTCTACTACCGAGTTTAGCAAACCTTTTATATTGCCTGAATTCCAAAACACTTATGGCAACCGCAGTGGGCAATATAGCAGTTGGGGTAGCAAATTGGCAACTCCTAGCAGCTATGACCCTGCAAAAGACTTCTTTGAAACAGGTACTAATTTTATCAACTCGTTCACCCTTACAGCGGGTAATAAAACCAATCAAACCTTCTTCTCAGCAGCGAGTACTAACAATAATGGTGTAGTACCTAACAATAGCTACCACCGCTATAACTTCAATGTGCGTAACACTACTTCGCTTTTTGAAGATAAAGTACAATTAGATTTGGGAGCTTCATATATCAAACAAAAAGATATGAATATGGTCTCTCAAGGTGAGTATTGGAACCCTATTGTAGCTGCCTATCTCTACCCTCGTGGTGAGGATTTTGAAAAAGTAAAAACTTTTGAACGCTACGATACTTCTCGTTATTTTGCTACTCAATATTGGCCTATTAGCGAAAGTAGATTTGCTCCTCAAAACCCTTATTGGACAGCCTATCGCAACTTAGCATCTAACAACAAAGACCGATTTATGTTCAATGCAGGGCTTAGCTACAAAATTACCTCTTGGGCAAATGTTGCAGCTCGTGCGCGTTTAGATAAGAGTTATATCAATTTTGAACGCAAACTCTACGCTTCATCAAATGAAATATTTGCCAAACCTAATGGAGCTTATGAATATGCAAACTACAACGATCATCAATTCTATACCGATGTGATCGGAACTATCAACAAACAGTTTTTTGATGATTGGAGTTTGATGCTTAACTTAGGGGGTAGCTATTCCGACTTTGATGCTATAGAACGTGGTTATGGTGGTAACTTGCAATTAGTTCCTAACCTATTTGCGATCCAAAACATCACACCTTCTGAAGGCAAAATAACCGAAAGATATGGCGATGCCCGCCGACGCAATGTAGCAGTGTTTGGAAATGCCGAAATAGGCTTCAAACGTTGTGCTTATCTTACTCTTTCAGGACGTAACGAATGGGATTCTCGCTTAGTAAATTCAGCAGAAGAATCTTATTTCTACCCTTCAATTGGTTTTTCTGCCGTGATTTCCGAAATGGGTGAGATGCCTGCTTTCTTGAATTATTTCAAAGTGAGAAGTTCATATACTGAAGTGGCTTCACCTATCGCTTGGTCAGGTCGTACTCCTGGTACTATTACCCAAAAAATTATAGGAGGTGTGATCAAACCTGAAGAGATATATCCGTATGCCGATTTTAAAGCAGAACGTACTAAATCTTATGAATTAGGGCTTAGCTTGCGACTCTTCAAACACTTTAATATCGAATCTACTTGGTATCGCTCTAATACTTATAACCAAACCTTTATCGCTAACCTACCAGAATCTACAGGTTATAAATATATCTATTTGCAAGCGGGTGATGTGCAAAATAGCGGTATAGAATTGAGTGTAGGTTATCGCAACCAAATAGGCGGTGTGGATATTGCTAGTTCAGTTTCTTATACTCGTAATAAAAACGTGATTAAGAAAATGGTAAAAAACTATAAACACCCTTTTATTGAGCAACCTTTCAATATAGATGAAGTGAGCAAAGAAAATGGTAGAACTATCCTTAAAAAAGGAGGTAGTATCAGTGATGTATATGCCTCTAAATTCTTGAAAAAAGACAATCAAGGTTACATCAATATTCCTGAAAGTGGCGATTTAACTTTAGAGAACCAAAAACCAGTGTATTTAGGCAAAACCACTCCCGATTTCCTTTTGGGTTGGAACAACTCCTTTGGTTATAAAGGTTTTGGATTGAGTTTCCTTGTCAGTGGTCGTTTTGGAGGTATCGTAACTTCTTCTACTCAAGCGATATTAGATCGTTTTGGAGTGTCTAAAACTTCAGCTATTGCCCGTGATAATGGAGGTGTAGCACTCCCTGGTCAAGGTAAATATGACGCTAAAAAATATTACGAATTAGTAGGTACAGGCGATAGTGAGTTAGCAGGCTATTACACTTATGATGCTACCAATGTACGCTTGCAAGAATTAGCGGTAAGCTATACTTTCCCTGCAAAATGGTTTAAAAAGAAAATTGATGAACTTACTGTATCGGTGATAGGTAACAACGTGTGGATGATTTACAACAAAGCTCCTTTCGATCCTGAGCTTACCCCTTCTACCGCTACTTATGGTCAAGGTAACGACTATTTTATGCAACCTAGCTTGCGTAGTATAGGATTTAACGTAAAAGTAAAATTGTAATGTTATGAAAAAGAGATTATTTATATACACCTCTATAGCTCTTGCTGCGGTTTCTTGTAACAAATTTGAAGAAATCAACACCGATGCCTTTGGGGTAACCCAAGAAATGGGCAAGAGAGATGGTATTACTATTGGGGCAAAAATTACCTCTATGCAAGCACAAGTAGTACCTGTAGGTACACAAGCTGATGGTACAAGTGTTATAAACCAATATCAAGTGGCTTACCACTTAGCAGCCGATACGTGGAGTGGTTATTTTGCTCAAAACCAAGATTGGGATAACGGGAAAAATAATACTACCTATTTCCTTTTAGAAAGATGGTACGAAGCCTCATATAGCAGCTCTTATACTAAAATGTTACCCCTTTGGAGCAGTGTGAAAGAAGATGCTGAAAAGAGTAACTTCCCCGAAGCTTTTGCTTTGGCACAAATACTCAAAATTTCAGCTTGGCATAAAACTGCCGATATGTTTGGACCTATTCCTTACAAACAAGCTGGAAAAGGCTTGTTAAGGGTTCCTTATGATAGCCAAGAAGAAGTATATCAAGCATTTTTTGATGATCTTACAGCTGCTATTGCAGTATTGCAAACTAAATATGAACAAGGAGGTGCCTTGTTGCCTAAATATGATGCTGTATATGCTGGTGATGTGAGCAAATGGATAAAATATGCTAATTCACTAATGTTGCGCTTGGCAATGCGCATACGTTATGCCGCTCCTGCCAAAGCTCAACAATATGCTGAACAGGCTATCAATCAAACTTTAGGAGTAATGACCGATAAGGCTGATGAGGCTAAAATGAGAGAAGGTGCTGGACTTAGTTTTGTAAATAATATCGAAACCTTTGCAAACCAATATGGCGAAACTCGTATGGGGTCTTCTATGTTCTCTTATTTAGTAGGTTATGAAGATCCTCGCTTGATGAAATATTTCAAACCTAGTGATAGTCGATACGCTCAAAATGTACCTTTTGCTGGAGCTAAATATCAAGCTTTACCTACGGGAGCAGGGTGGAAATCAACATCTTTTAAAAGTTTTTCCTTGCCTAATATAGAGAAAACTACTCCTACCTATTGGATGCGTGCTTCCGAAGTATATTTCCTAAGAGCAGAAGGTGCTTTAATGGGATGGAATATGGGAGGAACTCCTGAAGATTTGTATAAAAAAGGTGTAGAGACTTCTTTTGCTGAGAACGATATCAATGTAGCTCAAGTAGATCCTTATCTCACTTCAGGTAAAGAACCTGCTGACTATTATGCTAGCTGGTTAGGAAATGCCGATGCTCCTACTCAAGCTACTACTCAGTGGCAAGGTACTACCGAGGAAAAATTAGAAAAAATTATCACTCAAAAATGGATTGCTCTTTACCCTAATGGTCAAGAAGCATGGACTGAATGGCGTCGTACAGGCTACCCTAAACTCCATAAAGTAGTCCAAAATACCAGTGGAGGAGTTATCTCTACTGAGCAGGGAGTGCGCCGCATACCTTATCCAGAAAGCAAACTCACTGCCGAGGATAAAGTATATTTAGCACGTGCTTTACAACTCTTAGGCGGTGCCAATACTGGTGCTACCAAAGTTTGGTGGGATAAAAAGAACTAACGTTTAAAATACTATGAAAGTTATGAAGTATATATCTAAAATTATCAGTATAGCAATATTGATGATAGGTTTCTCTCTTACTTCCTGCGAAAAATGGACGGAGGTAGAGAATAAGGAAATAGACCACAATGGGGGAGCTAATACGCTCAGCCCTGAAGAACGCGATGCTCACTATGCTTCCTTGCGCGCTTGGAAAAAAACTGCCGAAAACTACGGTCGCCCCGTGTCTTTCGGGTGGTTTAGTAACTGGTCGCCAGAAGGTAGCGTGCGCAAAGGCTATTTGTCTGCCTTGCCCGATAGTATCGATATGGTGTCAATGTGGAGTGGACCCTTTGGTATCAGCGAAGCTAAAAAAGCCGATAAAGCTTATGTGCAAAAGGTAAAAGGTACTAAGGTGTTTGTGTGCTTTATCTTGCACAATATCGGTACAGGTATCACCCCTTCTTCAATCGCCGATAAAATAAAAGCTGAAAACCCTAGTGACTCTCAAGCGATGCTCAACGATAAAATCAAAAAAGCGCAAGAGGCTTATTGGGGCTATACCAGTGGCGTACAAAGCTCTACCGACCATATTGCCGCTATTAGAAAATATGCCAAAGCGCTCTGCGATACTATCATAAAATATGATTATGATGGGCTTGATATCGACTGGGAACCCGATGGCGCTGGCGATGGTTTTGGTAACCTAAAAGGGGGTTATGATAGAGGTGAGTATTTGCACGTTTTGGTAGAAGAACTCGGTAAATACTTAGGACCCAAAGCTACTGTCGATACTGGTAAACGTCGCTATTTATTGGTAGATGGTGAATTGTGGAATGTGAAAAAAGAATCAGCCCCTTATTTTGATTATTTTATTTCACAATCTTACGGTAATAGAAATCTTGATTATAGGGTGCAAGGGGTTAAAAATGCTTTTGGCGAGCATTACAATACACGTAAACACATTTTTACTGAAAACTTTGAGTCTTATTCAAAATCAGGAGGAGCGCTACTCGATCAAGCTGAATATAATTCAACTGAAGGTCCTAAAGGAGGCGTAGGCGCTTATCGTATGGATAACGACTACGACAATCAGCCTGATTATAAATGGATGCGTAAAGCCATTTATTTAATGCATAAATCTTATGCCGATTATATGAAAAAACATCCACAACCCTAAAACTATAGCCTTATGAAACTTATAAAATATTGTATAGGAATCTTCGCTTTCTTGGCTCTGAACGCTTGTAAAGACAAAGAAAACGAATTGTTGGAAACTAAAGTCTATTTTGAGCAACCTCAACAGCGACTCAAATTAGAAAATAATGTTAGTAGTCACGCTTTCAACATCACAGCCCGTGTCTCAAATATCAGTGATAGCGATGTGAACGTAACCTACCAAATAGGTGATGCCCAAATGGTAGCCGACTATAATGCTAAAAATGGCACCAAATACCAAATGATGCCAGCGAATAACTTTAGCTTACAGAAAAATAGTTCTGTGATTAAAAAAGGAAGTGTTTATGCCGAACCTTGCCAGTTAGCTCTTACAAATCTTTCAACTATACAAGAAGGAAATACCTATGTAATCCCTGTAACTATAGCCGATGCAAGTGTCCCTACTATCGAAGCTAAAACCTTATTTGTAGAGGTGGCTAAACCTATTGTTATCAATAAAGTATTCGATTTTACAGGTAGAAAATACCTTTCTATCCCAATGGACGAAAAGGCAAAATTCAATGCCCTTACTTATGAGGCAATGATTTATGTAGATAATTTTGTAAAACTCAGTACAGTAATGGGAGCTGAAGGGAATCTTATCTTCCGTTTTGGTGATACTACCGTAGATGCCGACCAAATTCAAGTAGCTGGAAATGTACAATTCAACCCTTCCAAAAAATTCGCTGCTAAACAATGGTATCACGTTGCCCTTGTGTTTGATGGCGCTACCAAACGCACTGAAATCTATGTAGATGGAGAACGTGTAGCCGAAAAAACTGCCTCAGTTAGTAGCTTTAATCTCAATGGTGACTTCTTCATAGGTTATGCTTACGATTACGATGGATCTCGTACTTGGAGAGGTAAAATGAGTGAATGCCGCGTATGGAGTGTAGCACGTACCGCCAACGAGCTTAAAAACAACAAACTTGGCGTAGATCCTAACAGCGAAGGTCTCTTTGGCTATTGGAAACTCAATGGTACTGATGTATATCAAAAAGACGGTAACTACTATGTGAAAGACCAATCTAAAAACCACCGCGATGCCACCTCACGACGTGGTGCTTATCAAAGCGGAAGAGGTCTCTCCGTAGAACCCGATGTTGTTGAAATGAGAATTTCAGAATAATTGTAATATTGTAAATCATACACTTTACCAAAATCAATTATTCAAATCAATTGTCATAATAATCAATTATCTTTGAACTATGTTATATAGGGGCGTTTTGCAAACGCCCCTATATATTTTGCAACCACCTCTCGTTCCTCGTCATTCGTCATTCGTAATTCTTTTTTCTCATTAATCATTCGTAATTCGTAATTATTTTGTACCTTTGCCCCTTGGTATTAGATATAAGCATATAACGAATGAATTTTAACTTTTCTGAAACACAACAGATGGTAGCCGAAGCCGCTAAGGACTTCGCTGAAAAATATATCCGTCCCCACGTGATGGAATGGGATGAAAGTCAGGAATTTCCAATAGAAGTATTCCGCAAAGCCGGAGAACTCGGTTTTATGGGCATATTAGTCCCCGAAATCTATGGAGGTTCAGCCCTCGACTACCACGATTATATCGCTATTGTTGAAGAAATATCAAAAGTCGACCCCTCTATAGGGCTCTCTATAGCTGCTCACAACTCCCTTTGTACTAATCACATCCTCAGTTTTGGCAACGAGGAACAAAAACAACGCTGGTTGCCCAAATTAGCTTCTGGCGAGTGGATAGGAGCGTGGGGCATCACCGAACACAACACCGGATCCGACTCTGGAGGAATGGCTACTACCGCTGTGAAAGACGGCGATGAGTGGGTGCTCAACGGCACCAAGAACTTCATCACCCACGGCAAAAGTGGTGACATCGCCGTAGTGATTGCTCGTACGGGCGAAAAAGGCGACAAACACGGTATCACTGCCTTTGCGGTAGAACGCGGTACCAAGGGCTTCAGTGCAGGCAAAAAAGAAAACAAACTCGGTATGCGTGCCAGCGAGACCGCCGAAATGATTTTCCAAGACTGCCGCATCCCCGATACCAACCGCCTCGGTGCCGTAGGCGACGGCTTTATCCAAGCAATGAAAATATTGGACGGCGGACGTATTTCTATAGGCGCACTTTCTTTGGGTATTGCCAAAGGCGCTTACGAAGCCTCTCTCAAATATGCCAAAGAACGTATGCAATTCGGCAAACGCCTGATTGATTTACAAGCCGTTGGATTCAAACTCGCCGATATGGCAACCGAAATTGAAGCCTCTGAACTGCTCTTGCACAAATCCGCTTTTCAGAAAAACAATGGTCAGCGCGTAACCCTATCAGGAGCAATGGCTAAAATGTACAGTTCCGAAGTGTGTGTGCGTGTAGCCACCGAAGCCATTCAAATTCACGGAGGTTATGGATATACCAAAGATTTTCCGGTAGAAAAATTCTTCCGCGATTCTAAATTGTGTACCATAGGTGAGGGAACCACCGAAATTCAAAAATTAGTCATTACCCGTCAGATAGATAAAAACTCATAATAAAAAGAAAGCAGATATGTTATCCAATTCCAGCAAGTATGCCATCAATGCAGTAATCTACTTAGCTCTACACGCTTCACCTACTAAAAGATTAGCCCCTAAGGACATCGCCGAAGCGTTACATATTCCCACCTCTTTTTTGGCAAAGATATTACAAACTTTAGCCCGCAAAAAGGTCATTAGTTCTAACAAAGGACCAGGAGGTGGCTTTTGGCTCACCGATGAAGAAAAAGCAGCCCCTTTAATGAATGTGGTAAAGCAAATAGGAGAAGCCGAGAAGTTTACTTCTTGTGCAATGGGTTTCAAAGAATGCTCGTCCGAAAAACCTTGTCCGCTGCACACCTCAGTACAGCCTTTTAGAGACAATTTTATGCGCGAACTCACCAATAATTCCATCGCCTCTTTCGCTCAAAAGATCATCGATAAAACCGCATATCTATCCCCTACAGAGTAATTTGCTAATGAAAAGCGTCGCTACACTTTGCCAAAAAAATCTGCCAGTGCGGCTCGCACCTTTGGCAAAGTTGAAGACCCAACAAAGGTGAAATACCATTACACCTAAAACCTAACCCCTAGCACCTGAAATAAAATGAAAAGAATTGTCACAGATGAGTATCACGCTCCCGTTGTTTTAACCCTCCCAGAGATTAAAACCCTTATTGATGAATTGCCTTATAACGGACACCGTTTTGTCGTTTTCTCAGAAGACGGCGATACCGGCGACTATGTGCAGACGATTTTAGAAAACGAAGAACTCGACGAAGAAAGCCGTTATCAAGTAGAAGCACGCGTATACCACTCACCCGATGCCTTCACACATTACCGTACCTTTGTAGCAACCGCCGATGAAGCCTTTGTGCCTTTCGAAGCCTTCTACAACAACACCCCCTATAGCTATGATAGCTGGGAGGATGTTACCGACGAATTTTGCTAATTAGCTTATTTTCTAATTTGAATAGCATCACAACCCTGAAACCTGTCCCCTGAAACCTAACACCTAACACTATGTTACAACTAAACACTATTAGAGAAGAAAAAGACCGCGTACTCAGCGGACTTAAAAAACGCAATTTCAAAGAATTGCATCTCATAGACAACATCATCGCCTTAGACGAAAAACGTCGTGCTACTCAGCTTTCATTAGACGAAACACTGGCGAAATCTAACAATCTCTCTAAGGAAATCGGTAACCTATTCAAAGCAGGTGAAACCGATAAAGCCAATGCGCTGAAAGAGCAAACAGCCACCCTTAAAGAGGATATCAAAACCCTTACCGATACCCTCAACACTACTGTAGAGGAGCTCAATAATTTGCTCTATCGTGTGCCTAATATCCCCAATGAGTTAGTGCCCGAAGGTACCTCCGAAGCCGATAACGTAGTAGTATTCGAGGCAGGCGAAATTCCTAACTTAGGTAAAGAAGCTTTGCCACACTGGGAACTCGCCAAAAAATACGACCTCATCGATTTCGAGTTAGGAGTAAAACTCACCGGAGCAGGATTCCCCGTATACAAAGGCAAAGGCGCTAAATTACAGCGCGCTCTCATCACCTACTTCCTCGACAAGAACACCGAGGCTGGTTACAACGAATTTCAAGTGCCTCACGTGGTGAATGAAGCCTCAGGCTATGGCACTGGTCAGTTACCCGATAAAGAAGGACAGATGTACCACATAGGGGTCGATAATCTCTATCTCATCCCTACTGCCGAGGTGCCTGTTACGAATATCTTCCGCGATACATTGTTAAACGAAAGCGATTTGCCTATTTGCTGCACTGCCTATACCCCTTGCTTCCGCCGCGAAGCTGGTAGCTATGGCGCTCACGTACGCGGACTCAACCGCTTGCACCAGTTCGACAAAGTAGAGATTGTGCGCATCGAGCACCCCGATAATTCTTACAAAGCATTAGAAGGAATGATAGAACACGTGAAAGGCATCCTCAACGAACTCAAACTCCCTTACCATATTTTGCGCTTGTGCGGAGGTGATTTAGGCTTTACTTCAGCCATAACCTACGATTTCGAGGTATATTCCACCGCTCAAGAAAAATGGTTAGAGATAAGTTCAGTATCAAATTTCGAGACCTTCCAAGCCAACCGACTCAAATTGCGTTTCAAGGACTCCGACGGTAAGAACCGCTTAGCGCATACCCTCAATGGCAGTTCATTAGCCCTTCCGCGCGTATTAGCAGGCATTTTAGAAAACTACCAAACCCCCGAAGGCATTGTAATCCCCGAAGTCCTCAGAAAATACACCGGCTTTGATATCATCAACTAATCCTACACTTTGTCAAAGTCTATCATATAGCCACTTAAAAACCGAATTATAAGCCTCTTCGCTTGGAAGAGGCTTTTTTGTATTCACCAAATTGCTAATTTTCCTCCCCCCCTAATTTCTACCAAATCATCAAAACAATGAGCCAATTAGAAAATTAACTAATTTGCTCATTTGCTAATTTTTACTACCTTTGCCAAGTAATTAAAAAGAAGTTATGCAAAAAATCATTGATATAGTCAAAGACTACCTAATCAAAGAATCCAATAACGCCCTCCTCATCACAGGAGAATGGGGCGTAGGCAAAACCTATTTCTTTGATAATAAACTGAGTGAAGAAATAAAGGGAACAAGCATTAAAAAAAATGAAAGTGTCAAATACAAACCTATTAGAGTCTCTCTATCAGGCGTTACAAGCATAGATGATATAGAAAGAAGAATTGTAGCAGAACTATACCCTTCCTTAAACAAAGGATTAAAATGGGGAAAAGGAATCTTTAAACTCCTTTCAAGTGTCCCAAAAATAAAAGAATATATCCCCGAAATTCCTAATAGTGATGTAATAGACTCAGAAACTGATAATCTTATTATTTGTTTTGATGACTTAGAAAGAAGAAGCAAAACTTTCCCTATAGATAGTCTCATAGGTTATATAAACAACCTCACTGAAAACAATAACCTAAAAACAATTATCATAGCAAATACTAACAAAATAGAAGATGAAAGTTTTGATGAGATAAAAGAAAAACTAATAGGTAGAGAAATAGAATATAAAATCAATATAGAAGAAGTTTTTGACACTCTTATACAAAATGAATTTCAAAGTTTCTCAGAATATACAAATTTCTTACAAAAAGAAAAAAACTTTATCTGTAGTTTTTTCCAAGACTACAAAAATATACGTACTTTAAAATTTATTTTAACCCGTTATCACGATATCCATTCACAAATAGAAAAAATAGCCCCCAGTATTAATTACATACAATCAAACAAAAATACTGTCTTGAAAGAAACCCTATTATTTACAATAGCTATTTCCATAGAACACAAAGGAGGATATGTTACTAAGAAAAATAAAGATGAGATAGGCAATATAATTGGATTTAGTATAAAAGATATTGAAAGATATTTAAATAACAAATCTTCATCTGATGAGGAAAAAGATAAAGAGGAAACAATACTTGAGAAAATAGATTTTAAATATTACTATCAAAACAACGTTAGTTATTATTTCCATGAACCCATCTTTGATTACATAGTAGGAATCAATATTCTAGATGAAAAATTATTTGAAGAAGATATCAAAGAAAAATATAAAATATCCAAAGACAACACTATTCCAGAGTGCTATATCACTTATAATCGAATCAAATTCAATGAAGTGTTTAGTATGAGCAATGACACTTATGAGCAGTTGTTAAAAGAAATGCTATCTTATGTAGATAAAGGAGAGTATGGTTTAGGAGATTATCATTCCGTTTATAGATTTGTATTAGATTTTAACAACCCGTTAAAAGTCAAAAAGAAAACCCTAAAGGAAAGAATCATTAAAGGAATAAAAAAAGGTAAAGACAAATTCGTATATGACCCTGAGTTACCAAACAAATTACTCTATATTAAAGGAAGAAGCGATGTGGATAAAAATCAGAAAGAGATAATAGACCTTTGTCTTACAATCAATAATGAAAAAGAACAAGAAAAATACAAACAAGACAGTATAAACTTAATCAATATATTAAAAAATGATTTCGACCATTTTGAGCATCAAGTAAAGAATAAATATAACACAATTCCTATTTTTAAATATATCAATGGTAAAACTATTTCCAAATTTTACAATGATAAGATAGATTTAAGAGTAAGATTGTCCGAAATCTTCAATCATAGATATATCTACTATAGAGAAGAAGTTTTGCAAAAAGAAAAAGATTTCTACTTACAATTACAACAATCTATTGAGAAAAAAGCTACTAAATTAAGATCAGGACCCGAATGGTATGTATATAACAATTTCAACGAACTGCTCAAAAATATTATTAATCATTTACAAAACTCATAAGAAAAACAAATTTCCCTATGTTTGCTCTTACCTTGATATCTTATAGGAGAATTTAGTATATATTATTGCCCACGTAAAAAAGTGGTACTTTTATATTGTGAAAGTACAACAGCATTATCTCACAGTGTCCTTTTACACTAGCAGTAAAACAGGCACTTTAAAAGCGAATTACAAGCCTCTTTCAAGCGAAGAGGCTTTTTTTGTATTTGCTCATTTTCCCAATTATCACTACCTTTGTCCCCTCACTCTTAATAACAAAACAATATGCTTAATACCTATATCACAGACCTCAATACCCAATATACCTCTGGCAAAGCCACCGAACACTCCTACCGTCCCCTGCTTAAAAACCTATTAGAAAGCCTCCTCCCAAAACTCAATATCATCAACGAACCCAAGCGACAAGCTTGTGGCGCACCCGACTATATCCTAACTCACGCCGACCTGCCCATCGGTTTCATCGAAACCAAAGACATTAACGACAAAGACCTCAAAGGCGAAAAGTCCAAAAACGGCAACAAAGAACAGTTCGACCGCTACAAAAAATCACTCACCAACCTTATATTTACCGATTACCTCACCTTCCATTTCTACCGAAATGAAGAACTCCTACATTCTATAGCCATCGCAAAAGTAACCGACAAAGGCATCACACCCCTACCCGAAAACTTCGATACCTTCCTTACCTATATCCAAAATTTCGGCTCCTTCGAGCCCTCTGGTATCGCCAAAGCCGAAGACCTCGTTACCCTAATGGCTGCCAAAGCACAACTACTCTCCAAAATCATCGAAAAAGCACTCAACGAAGACCATACAAAAGGCATACAAACCGACCTTACCGACCAGCTCACCGCCTTTAGCAACGTACTCATTCACGACATCTCCCCTAAAGACTTCGCCGATATGTACGCCCAAACCATTACCTATGGGCTCTTCACCGCACGCTATCACGACCCCACCCTCCCAACCTTTAGCCGACAAGAAGCCTACCAGCTCTTGCCCGCCTCCAACCCCTTCCTCAAAAAACTATTCGGATATATCGCAGGAATGGAGGTTGATACTCGTATCAGCTGGGTTATCGACGACCTCGTGCAAATGTATCTCGCCTGCGATGTAGCTCAAATGCTCGCCTCCTATGGCAAAGATGCCTCCAAAGACCCCATCGTACACTTCTACGAAGACTTCCTCGAAGCCTTCGACCCCCAAGTACGCAAAGACCTCGGCGTATGGTACACACCCCTGCCCGTAGTCAATTTTATGGTGCGTACCCTCGATACCCTACTCAAAGAGCAATTCCACCTCCCACAAGGCATCGCCGATACCTCCAAAATAAAAGTACAAACCCAGCAAGACAACAAAATAGCAGGCTTCGATATAGAAGAAAAAGAATACCACCGCGTACAAATACTCGACCCCGCCACTGGTACAGGCACCTTCCTTGCCCAAATCATCGAGTATATAGCCCAGCAGTTCGCCAGCCAACAAGGCATTTGGCAAAACTACGTCCAAGAACACCTCCTGCCACGCCTCAACGGATTCGAACTCCTAATGGCAAGCTACGCCATCGCACACCTAAAGCTCGATATGCTCCTCTCTCAAACACAAATCACCCAGAGCACCAACCGCATACAAATATACCTCACCAACTCCCTCGAAGAACCCACCCCCGACCGTTCCCTACCCCTCGCCCGTTGGCTCTCCGACGAAGCCAATGAAGCCAACCGCATAAAGCGCGACACCCCCGTAATGTGCATCATAGGAAACCCTCCCTACAACGGATCAAGCACCAACAAAGGCTCTTGGATTATGAACCTAATGGAAGACTATAAAAAAGAACCCAACTCCAAAAAGAAACTCGCCGAACGAAACCCCAAGTGGATAAATGACGACTATGTCAAGTTTATCCGCTTTGGCGCTCACTTCATCGAGAAAAACGGCAGTGGCATCCTCATCTATATCAACCCACACGGCTTTTTAGATAATCCCACCTTTCGCGGGATGCGCTACCACCTGCTCAAAACCTTTGACAGCATTTATACCATCGATTTGCACGGCAACAGCCGTAAAAAAGAAACCACACCCAGTGGCGAAACCGACGAAAACGTATTCAACATTATGCAAGGCGTAAGTATCAACATCTTTGTCAAAAAAAATAACCCCAAAAACACAGAACTCGCCAAAGTATACCACTACGACCTCTATGGTAAGCGTACCGAAAAACTCGCTTTCTTAGACGAAAACAACCTCCACACCATACCCTTTACCCAGCTCAATCCCATCGCCCCCAACTACCTTTTCGTACCCAAAAACGATACCCTCTTAACAGAATATAACCAAGGTTTTTCTATTAACGAACTCTTTAAAATCAATAGCGTAGGAGTAGTAACAGGAAATGATGCTGTATTGGTAGATACCGATAAACAAATCTTACTCTCCAAAGTAAAAGAAGCATACACCATAACATCCGAGCTAACAAACATTAAAAAAATAACCTATCGTCCTTTTGATATACGTTATATCTATTGGGATACCTCTTTGGTAACACGTAGCCGAAAAAATGTAATGCAACACTTTATTAAAGAAAATAACATAGGTTTGGTAGTATCAAGAGCAAATAGACAATTAAGTTTGAACTATATGTTTGTTACTAAAGGTATTACTGATTTACATATTTTAGATAATGCAGCTGATTCAACCTATGTTTTCCCTCTCTACCTATACCTCCAAGGCGAAGGACACTTTAAAGACACCTTAGATAAAATCCCCAACCTAAACCCCGAAATTCTTAAAAAACTCGGAGGCAACCCACTCACCGCCTTCGACTATTGCTATGGCGTATTACACGATAAAAACTATAGAGAACAATACAAAGAATTCCTAAAAATAGACTTCCCCCGCATCCCCTACCCAAAAGATAACGAGGAACTTCAGCACTACGCCACCATAGGCAAACACCTGCGAGAGCTACACCTGCTCGAAAGCCCCCAGCTACAAGCCCTCATCACCTCTTTCCCCATAGCAGGCAACAACACCATTACCGAAATAAAATGGGTAGATACTAGGCAAAAAGACAAAGGCAACATATATATCAACGATACCCAATATTTCGCAGATGTACCCCTCAAAGCGTGGGAAGCCTACATCGGGGGCTACCAGCCCGCCCAAAAATGGCTCAAAGACCGCAAAGGGCAAACCCTCACCTACAATGATATTATCCATTATCAACAAATGATAGTAGCCCTACAGAAAACCCAAGAAATTATCAATTCCTAATCCCCCCATACAAATACAACAAAGCCAGCTCCCCAGCTGGCTTTTCCTCCTCCCCTTAAAACAAACTCAACTGTTCCACGGGCAGTAACTGAAACGTTTTGCGGTGGTGCTCAGTAGCGCCGTGTTCGGCGATAGCTTTGCGGTGTTCGGGGGTGGGATAGCCTTTGTTTTGCTGCCAATGGTACTCAGGGAACTGTTGGGCAAGGTCTTCCATATAGGCATCGCGGTAGGTTTTCGCAAGTATCGAAGCTGCCGCGATGGTTTGTATTTTGCCGTCGCCTTTCACCACACAAGCATAAGGAATTTTCTGGTAAGGCACAAACTTATTGCCGTCTACTGCAATAAATTCGGGGGTAGGGGAGAGCTGAGCAATAGCGCGGTGCATAGCGGTGATAGAAGCGCGGAGGATATTCAGTTCGTCTATTTCGGCAGGGAGTACGTGACAAACAGCATACGCTACCGCCTCACGCTCGATGATAGGTCGCAAGAGGTTGCGCTGCTTTTCGGTAAGTTGTTTGGAATCGGTGAGGAGGTCGTTTTTGAAGTCGGGGGGCAATATCACACCTGCCGCTGTTACAGGACCCGCCAAACAGCCGCGCCCTGCCTCATCAGTACCCGCTTCTAATGAAGAATGATAGAATAATTGTAACATAATCAGGTGTCAGGTAATAGGTGTCAGGTATCAGGGGATAGGTTTTGTAATCTAATAACCATTTTTTTTTGGATTCTCCCCTTATAAGCAATAGAAAAACCCGATTTTAGGTAATAAAATCGGGTTTTTCTAAATTTTATTTTTGTGTAATGAATCTCGAGTAGTAGCTTACATCAAATATTTCATTTGTCCCTGAAATTTCGTTGTAGGTAGCTACGCTAATAACAGATAAGGCTATGATTCCTGCAAAAAACAGCACTTTTCTTTCTGAAAATATAGCACAATACACTAAATATACAACAGCAGGTACAAAAAGCAAATAAGGAAGTACTACCCTTATATTGTTGAGAAACAAAGCAGCTACCATTAAAATTAACAGAAAAGGAACGTGCATAAGCAATAATCCCTTGCGGGTTTCCTCTTTACTTTTTCTTCTGAACAAAAAGTAAGAAACGGTTGCCGATAGTATTAGGAATACAACTAACATATAAGGTAGGTATCCGTTGAAGATAAATCCCGCTAAAATGTAAAGCGATACGACTATCAAGTTGTTTTTAAGAGCCTGTTTCATAATATGATTTTTTAAGATTAGAGTACAAATCTATAGAATAAGAACCTAACAACCAAATAATTAATAAAGTTTAACTTTTTTAACAGAAGTAAAAACAAAGAATAATTACTGCACCAAACTATTGCTTTTCTTTGTCCTAACATATATTTTCATCGTTTTCTCTGCAACTCTATTTAATTCTTACCTCTTACCTCTTATCTCTTACCTAAAATAAGCGTTGAGCAGTTCCCTCCAAAGCCAAAGGAGTTAGAAAGCACGTGCTGTATAGGTTTGTATTTCAGTTCGGTTTGTGGGCGGATAGGCACTTCTTCCATTGGAGTGCTGAAGTTGAGGTTAGGGAATACCACCCCGTGTTGTAAGGCTAATACACTAAATACTGCTTCTACTGCCGAAGCTACTGCCAAAGTATGCCCCGTAAAGGCTTTGGTAGAACTAAAATCGGGGGTGTGCTCGCCAAAGATACGCATCAAGGCGCGACTTTCGGAGAGATCGTTGTTTACGGTAGCCGTGCCGTGTGCATTGATATAATCGATATCTGCGGGGGTTAATCCTGCTATTTGTAGGGCTTTTTGCATTGCTAAAAATGCACCTTCGCCATCGGCGGAGGAGGCTGTTTGGTGATAAGCATCATTGGCATTGCCCCACCCTTTGATTTCTGCTAATATAGTAGCCCCGCGTTGTAGGGCATTTTCTTCGGTTTCCAATACCAAAAAAGCCCCAGCTTCCCCTAAGTTTAAGCCCTTGCGATGTTGGTCGAAAGGCGTGCAGTCGGTATCCGAGAGAATCATCAGGGTATTAAAGCCGTTGATAGTGAATTTAGAGAGGGCGTCGGCACCACCGGCAATGAGGCAGTTGGCTCTACCAGTACGAAGCAGGTTGATAGCCGTTATGATAGCATTTGCCGAAGAAGAGCAGGCAGTGCTCACACTGGTTACAACGCCTTTTATGCCTACGTAATCAGCGATTTGGTGAGTTACCTCGCCTATGTTGTGAGTAGTAATATAGCGTCGCAGGGGTTCTTCATCGCCATAGCGGAAGAAATAGTTTTCGGTCATATCCATACCGCCCACCGTAGAAGCCATAATGAGTCCGCTGTGTGAGAGGTCTTTTGAAGTCAGTTTTGCATTCGCGATAGCTTCTTGCAGGGCAATAATCCCCAAGAGAGAGGTGCGCGAATAGGCGTTTACTTCGGGTAATCCCAAAGCGCTAAAAAGCTCAGCATTTGTGCGTTTGATTTCGCCTACTTTGATGTGATCAGCGTGAATGGTTGCTATATTTTCAATCCTGCTAATCCCTGCTTGGCGATGGGTAAGGGCATAAAAATGCTTTCCGACAGTATTGCCTATCGAAGAGTTAATTCCCATTCCCGTGATGACTATTTTTTTTGGCATTGTTATTTGGTGCGGTGAGCGGTGATGTAATCAGCCATTGTTTTCACCGATTGGAAGATTTCTTTTCCTTTTTTAGGGTCGTCTAAGCGGATACCATAATTTTTGTCGAGTAGTACGATAAGTTCAAGAGCATCGATAGAGTCGAGGGCTAAGCCAGTGCCAAAGAGGGGCTCGTTTTCATCGATATCCTCGGGGGTTACTTCTTCTAAGTTGAGTACTTCAATAATTTTGTTCTTGAGTTCTAAAATAAGTGCGTCCATTATAAATATATTAATATCAGGGGGCAAAGATAGTGAAGAATTAGCAAATTAGCAAATTTCGGGAATTAGCCGATTGAGCGACAAAAGAGGTGTTTAAGAAGTATCAATTGTATTTATATCACAGAAGAAACTTGTATTAAGTATTTCTATCTTTTGTTTTTGCCAAAAAGTTCTGAGTGGCTTCCTAATCTTTTATGTTCTTTCTGCTTTAAAATGTTGATTAGAAGATCAGTTTCTTTGTATAAATCCATAAAGTTTTTATGATTCTTCAGTGTAATACTCTTCCACTACTTCTTTAATAATTTTCATATCAACTGAGTCTGTTTCACTTTTATCATACAAAGCGACAAAAAGTACATTTTTTGTTTCATCTTCTGTGTTTACATTTACGAGTATTTCGTGTGTGATAACACGCCCTCCTCCTCTTTTACCTTGAGCCTTAGAAGTAATGTTGATACGAATTTTCTTAAATCCCTCTCCTAAGTCAGTTCCTAAGAAAGGATTTTCTTGTATTTCTTCCTTAAGTTTTTTAAAGTCTTCTTTGAGGCTTTTGTACTTCTTACCTAGCTTCTTAAGGTCTTTTTCAAAAGAAGCCATTGTTCTAAAACTATAGTTCATTGAGCACTTCGTCTAAATCACGTGTTTGTACTTTGCCAGTTCTCACGGCTTTTACTTCTTTTACTCTCTCTGTAATCATCTCTTTAAAAGCTTTTTCTTTAGCTGTTAGTTCTTTATTAGAGAAAATTGAAGATTTAGTAACACGGGCAAAATCAAGACTTTTGGCGTATTCTACAAATAGTAAAGCTTGTTTGCTACTATCGTCTATGGTAATGGTATAAGGCATAATAATCTATTTTTTTTGCAAAGATAGTGAAGAATTAGCAAATGAGCAAATTAGCTAATCTGCTAATTGGCAAATTGCCCTATAATCATCGTCTAAGAATTCAACCCAAGCTGTAAGCACACTTTGGGCTTTGCCTTGCGCTAAAAGAGAGTTGCTGTATTGCTCTAAAAAGGGTTGTGCCTCCTCGTAACTATCGAATACAAAAAAACTGTTTTCGGTTTTCAGTTGGTGACGTATGCTTATTTCACCTAAACAGATGTTGGGCAGGGTGTAAACAAATACCGCCGGACTGGGGTAATATTCCTGCGGATTGGCAATAGATGCCTGATGTTTGCGGTCAGTATCGAGGCTGGCAGAGCGATTGGCAAATACTAAGGCTACACCGTTTTTCTCAGATTGTGAAAACGGACGTAACAATACTTCGGCGGCTAAGAAAGCGAGCTTGCTGAGGTTATCCATTTTGAAGAATTTAGGATACTCCATTTGCAGGGCTTTGAGGGCTTTTTTGGAGAAATCGGCAAATGAGTCGCTTTTATCAGTGAAAAGCACTGAACCGTTTAGAGTGATGGTATTGTTTTCTATAGTGCAGGTCTTCATAAGTGAATAGTGAATAGTGAAAAGTTGTTATTTGTGGGCAAAGGTAGGAATAATTTGCTAATTAGCTAATTCACTAATTTACAAATTTACCGATTTGTTAATTCGCTAATTATGTAGTATCTTTGTCGGCAGTAACAAAAATGCTTCTCTATGAAAAAGTTTTTATTAGGTTTGCTTTGCTTCTTGTGTTTAGTGATAGCTACGCTCTACCTCACTGGCTATGGCTATATCCTCAAAGCAGTGGCAATGGTCTATGGCACAGGACATACCACTACTTTTCTCGATGATTATACGTATTTTGACAATCGTACGATTGCCAAAAGTTCCGCTGCTCACCCTTGGGCGATTTCTTTGGATTACAACAAAACTCCCGAAACTCCCGAACTGCAAAATGCACATCAAAAATACGGCACTGTGGCTTTTCTCATCATCAAAGGGGATAGCATTTGGCACGAACAGTATTTTGATAACTACAATTCTAAAAGTATGAGCAATTCGTTTTCTATGGCGAAGAGCTATGTGTCAGCACTTTTGGGTAGGGCTATTGCCGATGGCTATATCAAGAGCCTCGACCAAAAAGTGAGCGATTTTTTTCCTGAATACAAAGAAGGTTTGGCGGCACAACTCACCGTAGGCGACCTCTCTTCTATGGCGTCGGGTCTCGATTGGGACGAGTCGTACTACAACCCTTTCTCTATCACTACTCGCGCTTATTTTGACAAGGAATTCCGCGAGAAGATGTTGCACTTAAAAATTACGTCATCCCCAGGCAAATCGTTTAAATACCTCAGTGGAAATACTTTTCTATTGGGGATGGTTTTAGAAAAAGCTACAGGCAAAACGCTTACTCAATACCTCACTGAGAGTCTTTGGCAACCAATGGGTTGTGAGAGTGATGCGCTTTGGCAATTGGATAGCGAGGAGAGCGGATTGGAAAAAGCGTATTGCTGTATTGCCTCTAATGCACGTGATTTCGCCCGTTTGGGGAAACTCTATCGAGACCACGGCAAATGGAATGGCAAACAGTTGTTAGACTCCACTTTTGTAGCCACCTCAGTGCAACCGCGCTTTGCCGAGAGTCCGCAGTATGGTTATGGCTGGTGGTTGTTAGACTATAAAGGGATTCACTTCTTTATGATGCGCGGACACTTAGGGCAATATGTGATTGCCAATCTTACGGATGATGTTATCATTGTGCGCTTAGGACACGACACTGCCTCCAAACCCTCCGAAGAAACTATCTACCCTCAAGACATCTACGACTATATCGATGAGGCGTATAAGATGTTAGGGATCAGGATTTAGGTATCAGGTATCAGGTATCAGGGGTCAGGTATCAGGGGTCAGGTATCAGGGGTCAGGTATCAGGGGTCAGGTATCAGGGGTCAGGGGTCAGTGCTGTAGGGGCGTTTTGCAAACGCCCACACTAATAAAACCTTTTGGGCAGGGGCTACGATTTATTCACAATTTATTTTTGTTTGACTATAATTATGAAAGATTTTCCTTTTGAAGAAGAAAAAGAATATATCGCGATGGTGGAGGCGAGTAAGTGCAGAACCTATATAGGTTTTATAGAGGCACTCAACGATGCTTTTTTCATTCATACCGGTCAGGAGCCTCATATCAATGATACGATGTGGCATATATTTTCATCGGATGTAGGGTATCGCAAGATAAAGATACTTTTTATGCGCAGTGGAGCCTTGAAAAAACTGCCTGTTTATCACGAAATCACTGCCGATTTAGAGCAGTGGAAACGCTATTGGGAAGCCGAAAATCCCAAAAACCAATTAGAATGGGAGTTTTGTTGAGGTAAGAGGTAAGAAGTAAGAGATATGTAGTCCTAAATGTGTAAAAATCCGTGCAATCTGTAGGTTTTTAATAAAAATAAAAAATGGAAAGGAAATACAAAGCCAGTACCGCCTTAAGAGTCCTCTCTTTAGGAATTTTTCAACACGCCGTGAGTATTAAAAACGGGGTGTTGCGTACTACTTGTGGTTTTCTGTTTAGGATAAAACCTATTAAAATAGAGAATATTACTTGTATACAGTGTTATACTAAAAAAGTATGGGCAAAAGGAGGGTATGTAGATGAAACCTATTATAAATTTGTTGTAAAAGGTGAAGAACATCGTTTGTTAAGGTTTTATGTGCTCGACGCCAAAGAAATGCAACAGCTACTAAAAGATATAAGGCAGCTCAATCCTAAGGTTGAGTATTCTGTTGAAATAAAGGCATTTATGAATACATATATTAAGCCCTATAAAATTCATTTTGATTTTACACCTATCGACGAGCAACCCCAAGCTAAGCAGTATGCCAAAACCCAACGCCCTTTTATTCTGCAACACCCTTCAGTGGATGTAGCTCATAATTGGCTGATGATTATTTTAGTTATGGCACCTATTTTCATAGGGAATTCAATTGTTTTGGGAGTTTTATTAGGATGTTTTGGAAGCAGAACAAATTCTATGTTCATTCCTCCAATGGCAGCAAGTTTTTTTCCTCTTTTTAATGTGGGGATGGGGCTGTCTTTAGCTTTATATGGTTCTTCTGATGGCTGGCGAAAAATAAAGAAAAACCTTTACATAGCTGCTATTTGTCTCTTTTTAGGGCTGTTATTTGGATCATTAGGAGTTGTAATATAAATTAAGAGTTGAAAAAAATAATAAACCTTGATTAACAGAGTGTTATCACTTTTGCATCGCATTTTCCCCTTTGGAGGAAGTCCGCGAGAGCGGAGTATGTGACGGGGGGAGGTTATCCCTTTGAAGGAAGTTAGTGAGTTAGCGCAGCGGAGTATGTGAGAGGTGTGTAGTCTTAAATTCGTGAAATTCGTGGGCTTTTAATAAAAATAAAAAATGGAAAGAAAATACAAAGCTAGTGCCGCTTTAAGAGTCTTCTCTTTAGGGCTTTGCAAGCACGCTGTTCATATTGAAAACGGTGTGCTGAGGACTACTTGTACTCCTCTCCCTAATATGAAACCTATAAAAATAAAGGATATACTCTCGGTGCGATGTTATGAAAAAGGAACTTACTATAGAGGCACAACTACTTATTGTATTTACTATGAATTTGCTGTGAAAGGCAAAGCACCACAATACTTGCGTTACAATGTGTTGGATGGTGATACAATGCAGCGTTTGCTCAAAGACCTCAAGATGATTAATCCTAATATTTTCTTCACGCCTGAAGTGAAAGCCTTTGTGAATACCCCCATTCCTAAATACAAAATACACCTCGATTTTACACCTATCGACGAGCAACCCAAAGCTGAGCAGTATGCCAAAACCCAACGCCCTTTTATTCTGCAACACCCTTCAGTGAATGTAGCTCATAGCTGTATAAGTTTTTTGATTCTGATAGGTGCTGCAACTTTATTTATGTCGATTTTATGTGGAAGTATTTATCTACTACCTAAAGGGGTATCTGTTATCACTATACCTTTTATTGTTATAGCTATGATAACTTCTACAGAGCCATTTTTGCAGTTAAGTATGAGTGTTTATGGGATTTATGGAGGTTGGAAAAAGATAGAGACCAATGTTACAATAACTATTTTAGTACTCCTTGTATTATTCGTTTTTTGTTTATTCTTTGGAGTGAATTGGGGGGTGTTTTTGAAATAAACGTATTCACAATCTACTTTTGTTTGACTATATTTGTAGAAAGAAGAAGTTTTTAGTATTTTTGCCACAAATTTAGTATAACCATAAAAATAAACGCTCGTCGTACTACAATATGCAAGAACAAGAAACCCAAATATACGGCATTCGTGCCCTGATAGAAGCCCTCAAAGCAGGCAAAACCATCGATAAAGTCTTTTTGCAAAAAGGCTTACAAGGCGGTTTGTATAAAGAGCTAATGCCCCTACTGCAAGCAGCCCAAGTGCCTGTGCAGTATGTGCCCGTTGAGAAGCTCAACCGCCTTACCAAGAAAAACCACCAAGGGGTAGTGGCAAATCTTTCCCCCGTAGATTATCACAATTTTGAGGATTTGGTGATTTCGGTTACCGAAAGCGGAACTACACCGCTTTTCCTCGTGTTAGACCACCTCTCGGATGTACGCAATTTTGGTGCGATTATCCGCACGGCAGAGTGTACAGGCGTTTCGGGGATTATCATTCCTAAGCGCGGCAGTGTGAGCATCACCGCCGATACTGTCAAAACCTCGGCTGGGGCTGTGTTTCGCGTGCCTATTTGCAAGGTCGAAAACCTTGTAGATGCCGTGTATTATCTGCAAGGCAGTGGCATCAGGGTAGTGGCAACGACCGAAAAAACAAACCAATTGCTATATGCCGAAGATTTTACCGTGCCTACCGCTATTGTGATGGGTGCTGAAGATGTGGGCGTATCACCTGCTGTGTTGAAGGTAGTAGATAGCAAAGCCAAATTGCCAATGGTAGGCGATATCAGTTCGCTAAACGTTTCGGTAGCTTGTGCCGTCTTCTTGTACGAAGTAGTAAAACAACGCCTCTAACTCCTAACCTCTAACACCAATGAACCGCCAACAAACCCGAGGAGTTATACTGCTCCTCGTTATTATCGTTGCACTGCAATTTGCCTTTCGCAACTGTGAATTCCGCCATACTTTCACCCCTGTCGAAACTACGGTGGGCTATCGCGAAATGGATTCGCTAAGGGCGCTCGCGACTGTCCTTAAAAAGGATACCATCTATCCCTTTAACCCTAATTTCATCACCGATTATAAAGGCTTCAAACTGGGGCTCACTCCAGAGCAAATCGACCGTTTGCAAGCCTTTCGTGCACAGAATAGATACGTAAATTCTGCTCGAGAATTCCAGCAAGTAACGGGTGTTTCGGATAGTCTGCTCGCTAAGATTGCCCCTTCTTTCAAATTCCCCGATTGGGTGAAAAATCGCAAAACAACTGCTTATAACTATGAGTATGCTTCCCCTAAACATTTTCCCAAACAAGATATCAACACAGCTACTGTCGAAGCGCTGATGAAAATCTACGGCATAGGCGAGGGATTTTCTAACCGCATCTTGAAATACCGAGACAAACTGCACGGCTTTACCTATATCGACCAAGTGGCTGAGGTATACGGACTTGACAAAGAGGTCTACCAGCGTGTAGCCGAACGTTTTGAGGTACAAACCGCTCCTGTGATTGAGAAAAAGAATATCAATGCGCTCAATATGTACGAACTGAGCAAAATACCCTATGTGAAATACGGCGAAGGCAAAAAGATTGTAGGATTGCGCTCAGAACTCGGCGCTCTCAAATCTTTTGATGACCTTTTGCAAATCGAAGGGTTTGATAAAGAACGGATTGCCCGCTTGCAGTTGTATTTGTATATCGAATAGATTTAGAGCGAGCCGCATAGGCTGTTTACCAATTAAAATAAAGAGGCTGCCCAAACAATGGGCAGCCTCTTTTAAATTCCAAATTTGCTAATTACCTAATTGTGTAGCATATTTTTAGGGTCTAACACTTCATCTAATTTCTCTTTAGAGAGCAATCCGTGTGCTAACACCAAATCATAAACTGATTTACCTGTTTGTAAGGCTTCTTTGGCTATTTTGGTACTGTTCTTATAACCGATATGTGGGTTGAGAGCTGTTACAATACCAATGCTATTTTTCACCATATTGAGACACACCTCGCGGTTGGCAGTGATGCCTTCCACACATTTAGTGCGCAAAGTATCGATAGCGCGTTCTAAGAATACGATTGATTCTATAATGCTTTGGCACAACACAGGCTCCATTACATTCAATTGCAACTGACCAGCCTCGGCAGCAAAAGTAACAGTAAGGTCGTTGCCTATCACCTTGTAGCACACTTGGTTCACCACTTCGGGGATTACAGGATTTACTTTTCCTGGCATAATAGACGAACCTGGTTGCATAGCAGGAAGATTGATTTCATTGAGTCCTGCACGAGGTCCTGAAGAGAGCAAACGCAAGTCGTTACAAATTTTAGAGAGTTTCACCGCCATACGTTTCAATGCCGATGAGTAAATCACGTAAGAACCAGTATCAGGAGTAGCCTCTACGAGGTTGGCAGCAGTTACAAAAGCATCGCCAGTGAGTTTGGCTAAGTTCTCAGCGCATAGTTTGGCATAGCCTTTAGGCGCATTGAGTCCTGTACCGATAGCCGTTCCTCCCATATTGATTTCCAAGAAAAGGTTGGCATTGCTTTGCAAGCGAGCGATTTCCTCTTCTAAGTTGGCTGCAAAAGCCTCAAACTCTTGCCCGAGAGTCATAGGTACTGCATCTTGTAATTGAGTACGTCCCATTTTAATTACATCGGCGAACTCTTGTCCTTTTTTGCGGAAAGCCTCGATGAGTGATTGCAATTTCTTGATGAGTGATTTGTTCATCATAATCACCGCTAATTTTACGGTGGTAGGATAAGCATCATTAGTAGATTGCGATTGGTTTACGTGGTCGTTAGGTGAGCAGTGCGAATAATCACCTTTCTCGTAGCCCATAAGCTCTAAAGCGCGGTTAGCAATCACTTCATTGGCATTCATATTCACCGAAGTACCTGCTCCCCCTTGAATCATATCCACAGGAAACTGACTGTCGAACTTACCGTCGATAACTTCTTTACAAGCCTCACTAATAGGTTTGAGGAGTGTATCGGGTAATAGCCCCAAAGCGTGATTAGTTTGAGCCGCAGCGAGTTTCACATAGCCGATAGCTTTTACAAAAGCAGGATAGTCACCCATTTTAGTACCGGTAATGCGGAAATTCTCGATAGCACGCTGAGTTTGCACACCGTAATAAGCATCGGCGGGCACTTGCAAATCGCCGATAAGGTCTGATTCTGTTCTAAATTTTGTCATAATTATTATTGTTAGTCGTTAGAAATTAGGAAATAGGAATTAGAAAAAATCGCGGTAAAATTACGAAAGATTTCTGATATAAAAAAGAAAAAGAAGTATAAACTTTTGGTAATGAAAATCTATTGCCACACACTTAAATTAGGATATTAAACTATTTTTTATTATCTTTGCCCCGATGATAGGTGTCAGGGGATAGGGGACAGCTTTCAGGATCGTCAGACCTATCTGACGCCTCTGCCTCGTCCGATAAATCACAAACAATATTAAACATTATTTTTTAACCCCTCTTAACCAGATTGCCCTCTCTCCTTGCAAGAGAGGGAACGGGAGAGAGGATAATACAAATATTATATGAAAAAACTGATTTTTTTGGCACTCGTTGCCACAGCATTATGCGTTTCCTCTTGCGGGAAAGACGACGACAACGGCGGAGGTAGCACCTCCCTCAACGGAGATTGGTATGTACATACCATTTATAACGATATCAATGGTTATGGATATCGATGGACAAGTCCTGATAATTGTGCTGAAAAAACTTATTGGTCTATTTCCGATAAAAAAATAAAGCACGAATGGTATCACTCAGAGGGTTCTGAGTGCAAACACACTCCAAGATATTACGATTATACGGCTACCAATGGCGTTTTTAATATGACGGTTGCCGATGATTCACCTTATGGAAACAAAGGGTCTACAGGCTCTATAAAATACGAAATAAAGGACAAGGAACTTATTCTTCGCTTTAGAAATATCCAACAACAGGACGAAATACAAGTCCTTCACAAAAAAGGGGTAGACTATAGTTACCTCGATCCTTTTATAGGGTATTGGAGAATGACCAAATACGTAGTGGGGCAACAAGAATTTATAGTACAAGATGGCAAATGTTTGTACGGAAGTATAGTAGCCAACCCTTTGGGAGCTACTCTATACCTTGATTATCCAGAGAATGGGCAATGTAATAAAACGATAAACACCTACGAGTGGGTAAAGGAAGGGGGCAAGTACTACAATGTGAGCAACCCAGCGAAAAAAACACTTTGGGACATCAATTTCTCCAACAATAACCGCTATATGACCTTTGCTATAGATAACGGACGCACAGTAATGCACTTTACCAAAGAAAAATAGGTGTCAGGTGTCAGGTTTTAGGTGTCAGGTTTCAGCCTCGTCTGACTCGTCCGCCTCGTCCGATAAATCACAAACAACATTAAACATTATTTTTTAACCCCTCTTAACCAGATTGTCTCTCTCTCCTTGGGAGAGAGGGAACGGGAGAGAGGATAATACAAATATTATATGAAAAAACTAATTTTTTCGGCACTGGTTGCCACAGCATTATTCGTTTCCTCTTGCGGGAAAGACGACGACAACGGCGGAGGTAGCACTTCGCTCAACGGAGATTGGTATCTTTACAGCATTTTTAGCGACCCCGATGGAAATGGACGGAACTGGACAAGTTCTAACGATTGTGCTGAAAAAACTTATTATTCTATTTCGGATAAAAAAATAAAGCACGAATACTATTATTTAGAAGGTTCTGAGTGTAAATACTATCCTATATATTACGATTATACGGCTACTAATGGCGTTTTTAATATGACGGTTGCCAATGATTCACCTAACGTAAGAAAAGGGGCTAAAACCTCTATAAAATACGAAATGAAAGGGAAAGAGCTTTTTATATATTTAAAAAATAATCAACAACAGGAAGTAATAGAAATCCTTCGCAAAAAAGGGGTAGACTATAGTTACCTCGATCCTTTTGTAGGATATTGGATAATGACCAAATATGTAGTGGGACAACAAGAATTTATAGTACAAGATGGCAAATGTTTGCAAGGTGCTGTAGTAGCCAGCTCTTTGGGAGCTACCCTATACCTTAATTATCCAGAAAATGGGCAATGTAATAAAACGATAAACAGCTATGAGTGGATAAAGGAAGGGGGCAAGTACTACAATGTGAGCAACCCAGCGGAAAAAACACTTTGGGATATCAATTTCTCCAACAATAACCGCTATATGACCTTTGCTATAGATAACGGACGTATAGTAATGCACTTTACCAAAGTAAAATAGGTGTCAGGTGTCAGGTTTTAGGTGTCAGGTTTCAGCCTCGTCTGACTCGTCCGCCTCGTCCGCCTCGTCCGATAAATCACAAACAACATTCACTATTTTTATTTTGAAGTGATAAAAAACTATTTTTCAGTTGCTTTTGTAGTGAACTCCGTGGGAGAATAAAATTAATTGCACCAGTAGTAAATTTTAAAAAGATAATTCAAAAAAAATCCCCTTGCAGTAGTAACCGCAAGGGGATTTTTTAATTGTTATCTATTAACCGTTAATTGTTAATTATTAATTGTTAACTGTTAATTGTTATTTTACTCCGTGCATCATCGCTTGAAGTTTCTTGTTGAGGAGTATCATTCCTAAACCGCAGAGGATTACAAATCCTGATACGGCAGCAAATACTACACTCGCACCGAGTTTTTCTACATAAGAAGCAATCACCCCTCCTATAGAGTTGGCAAAGAATGCAGCCATCATCCAAACTCCCATCATAAGTCCTGCTAAGCGTGGAGGAGAAAGTTTAGTAACAGTAGAAAGTCCTACAGGCGATAAGCACAACTCACCGATAGTGTGAGTGAGGTAAGTGAGTATCAACCAAGCCAAGCTCGCTTTCACAGCTACATCTTTAGGGTCTACCCCTATAGCGCCACCGCGTTCGTACACAGCACCAAGCATAAAGAAGAACCCTACCCCAAGGAGGATCATACCTAATCCCATTTTGAAAGGCGTAGTGAGGCGTTGTCCCATTTTAGTACCCCAGAATGTTGCAAATACTGGCGCTAACAACACGATAAACAATGGGTTTACCGATTGGAACCAAGCGGTAGGAATTTCAAAACTACCTACCACACGGTTGATATAACTATCGGTGTAGAGGGTAAGTGATGAACCTGCTTGTTCAAAGCCTGCAAAGAAGAAGATAGCAAAGAAGAAATAAACAAAGATTACTGTAATGCGTTCTTTTTCTTCTTTAGTAAGTGGTTTATGAGCTTCAGCTTCTGAAAGTTCCACTACTTTTTTGCTAGAGCCTTTGGCTTTCAAACCGAGGTCGCCTAAATATTTCTGTGCAAAGAAAATAAATATCAATTCACCGATGAGCATCCCTATAGCCGCTGCTCCAAAACCAAATTTGTACCCGAACGACATTGCTACTTCACCTGTATTGGCATCAATAGCGGTTTTGGCAAAAATATTGTCGGTGAGGAGTCCAGTGATAAGAGGCGCTAAGAAAGCCCCTAAGTTGATACCCATATAGAAAATAGAGAAAGCTGAGTCAAGGCGTTTATCTCCTGATTCATAGAGTCCTCCTACTAAGGCTGAAATATTTGGTTTGAAGAATCCATTACCGATGATGAGTAGGAAGAGTCCTAAATAAAGTCCTGCGTGGCTCGTCCAAGCGAAGAGGGCTGCCTCACCCAAGAACATTATAAATCCTCCTAACAACACCGCTCTGCGTTGTCCTAAGAAGTTATCGGCTATCCATCCGCCAATCAGTGGGGTGAAATAGGTAAGACCGGTTGCAAAACCATAAATCAAACTTGCGGTGGAAGGATCGAAAGCCAAACCGCCTTCAAGCCACGTTTTGGTGAGGTATAACATCAAAATACCGCGCATTCCATAGTAGCTGAAACGCTCCCACATCCCTGTTAGGAACACCAAATAAAGCCCCTTAGGGTGCTTTTTCTTCTCATTTTCTACGTTTGTATTCATTTATTAATAAATTAAGGTTTGTTTATAAATTAAAATTCTACAGTTTATAAATTTTGTTCAATAAAGTTCGTCATTTTTGTGTATAACTGAAAGCGTGTGCTGCCGGTGTTGTCGTAAATTCCGTGGTTCTTATCGGGATAGATGAGCCAATCGAAATCTTTTTGCAAACTCACTAAAGTTTCTATCAGCACCATTGCGTTCTGTACGTGTACATTGTCGTCGGCACTACCGTGAATAAGCAGGTATTTTCCTTTGAGTTTGGCAGCGTGAAACAACGGTGAATTTTCGTCGTAACCCTTGGCATTCTCTTGGGGGGTGCGCATAAAACGCTCGGTGTAAATAGTGTCGTAAAAACGCCAATTGGTAACAGGGGCTACCGCTATCGCCATTTTAAATATATCGCCTTTTTGAAACAGACAGTTAGACGACATAAAACCACCGAAACTCCAACCCCAAATGCCTATTCTGTTCTTATCTATATAAGGATAAGCTCCTACGAGCTGGGCGACTTCTGCTTGGTCTTCAACTTCGTATTTACCCAATTGTTGATAGGTACATTTCTTAAAATCTGCTCCTTTATAGCCCGTGCCACGACCGTCTACACATAGCACTATATAGCCTTTTTGGGTGAGCGATGCGTGCCAAAAGTCGTTCATATCCCACCACTGGTCGGCTACTTCTTGTGAACCTGGTCCTGAGTATTGGTACATCAAGAGGGGGTATTGCTTTTTAGGGTCAAAATCCTTAGGTTTGAGCATATAAGCGTTGAAAGTACCTTTGGCAGTTTTCAGTTCCATAAACTCTTTTTCGGGCAAATTATAGGTTTTGAGTCGCTGGGCGTATTCCGTATTGGTAACGATTTCTTTCAGTTGTTTGCCGCTTTTGGTATCGTTTAGCGTATAACGTGGAGGGGTAGTGGCATTCGCAAAAGCGTGGATATACATAGTGAAATCCCCGCTAAAGGTGCCTTTGTTCGTGCCTGCCTCAGTAGAGAGTGCGCGAGGGGCTTTGCCTTTGAGGCTCACTGCGTAGAGTCCTCGGCGGGTAGAACCTATTTGGGTAGATTGGTAGAACAACTGTTGGGTTTTAGGGTCATAACCATAACAATCAGTTACTTCCCAATTGCCGCGTGTGAGTTGGCGTACCAATTTTCCTTTGGCGTTGCAATAGTAAAAATGGTTATGCCCGTCTTTCTCCGATTGGTAAATAAAGCTATTATCGGGCAAAAATAGTATATCGCTATTGATACTCACATAAGTAGCGCTTGTTTCCTTTGCCAAAGTAGTAGCCTCTTTAGTGAGACTGTTCACTTGCACTAACTGCCAATCGTTTTGGTGGCGGTTGAGGGTTTGCACTGTGAGTTTGTGAGGGTCGTTTGTCCATTGCAAACGCGGGATATAATAGGCGTTGAGGGGTATATCGGCAACCGATTGGTTAGCTAAAGTGTAGATGTGCAAACTCACTGCCGAGTTGGCTTCTCCTGCTTTAGGATACTTAAATTTATAAGGGGTAGGGTAGAGGTCGTAACCATAGATATCCATTGAAAATTCAGGGACTTTGCGTTCATCCGAACGTATAAAAGCTAACTGACTGCCATCGGCATTCCAAGCAAAGAGTTTCACAATCCCGAACTCTTCTTCATACACCCAATCGGCAGTACCATTGATGATAGCATTCTTTTGTCCATCGGTAGTGATTTGGGTTTCTTCGCCAGTAGCGAGGTCGTATAAGTAGAGATTGTTTTCGTATACAAAAGCCAATTGTTTGCCGTTAGGTGAAAAAGTGGGGACTTGTATGCGCTTGTCGCTCACTTTTTTAAGGTCGCCGGTAGCGAGGTCGTATAGGAAATAATCGGCTATAAACGAATGGCGGTAGATATCCTCTTTACGAGTGGCGATAAGCAGTTTTTTTTCATCGGCTGAAAATTCATAACCTTCAATCCTACTCACTCTATCATTAGCTTGAAACAGAGTTTGTACTTTGGTGAGCGTTGCAAAATCGTAGAGGTTGATTTCCTGAGCGCGTTTCTCGCGGTTGTACTCTAATACAGTGTATTGAGGGGTGTGTTTCAGTGCTTTGAGGTTGAACATACGTTCAGGGTAGAAGGTGCCCTTAGTCCAAATCTCTTGAAGCGTTTGAGCATTTAAACACAGAGGTAATAAGTAACAGATAAGCAAAAGTGCGCAAAAGTACAAAGCCTTGCGCCCATATAAGTTCTTATGTAAGGTATATTTCCTCATTCGTAATACGTCATTTGTAACTTGTAAGGTATATTTCGTCATTCGTAACTCGTCATTCGTAATTGATTTGAGCCGTCAATATTAGGAATAATTTTTGAGATAGCAGCAATTTTTTGATATCTTTTTTTTGGGGAGAGGTTTTTTAATCTGATTTTTAATGGATTACAAGTTTTGGATATATTGATAAAAAGTGCTATTTTTGTACCTCAAAACGAGCCGTCTTATCGCGACGGGTTAGATAAATTAATGAACGATGGGAACACTTACAATACATTTGAGTAAAAAGCAAAGTATTTTTCATACAATCGTATTTTTGTTACTTTCAGTAATGCCTTTGATTTTCTATATTATTACGTCCTATAGGTCAGAATATTTTTTTGAAAGAAAAAATATAGCAATAGGCTTACTAATGTTTTTTATAGCGTTTATATTTTTTAAGGCGTTGAGAGGAGAGTTCTTTTTTCTTCGATTAAAAAATCCCAAAATGACTTTCACTGATGAAGGTATTCTTTTTGATGAATATATTCAGGGAATGGTGAAGTGGGAAGAGGTTGCTCATATTAAATTTGGAAAGAGAGTTATGATGCGAAAGCCTTCTAAAAAATACAGTAGTATGGTGATAGTTTTGAAAAATAAAGCTACGGTTAAGTTTAATAAGTTTTCATCAACGCCTTTTGATAAACATTTTATAGAGATTGATACTGCGTTTTTCAAAGAGAATGTCAATGATGAAATAGAACGCATTATAGAATTTATTAGCACCCATTGCAGTAGGTACGAATGCTATAAAGTACCACATCAAACGAAGTTTGTTTTCAAGTAAGGTCTCAAACTGCGAGTTCATAGCTTGTGTGCTTATATAGTACTCACTTTCCTCTTTTTGGCAATCTCAGTAAAAAATAGTACTTTTGTACCCCTTTTTAAACCTACTTTATAACATCTAAAATAATGAAATTCAATATAGTTTCCGATTTTGCCCCTACGGGCGACCAACCTCAGGCTATCGACCAGTTAGTAAAAGGTATAGAGCGCGACGATAAGTACCAAGTGTTATTAGGCGTTACGGGCTCTGGAAAGACTTTTACTATCGCTAATGTGGTAGAACGCATTCAGCGTCCTACCCTTGTGCTGGCACATAACAAAACGCTGGCGGCTCAGTTGTATTCTGAATTTAAAGCCTTCTTCCCCAATAACGCGGTGGAATACTTCGTTTCTTACTACGATTACTATCAGCCGGAAGCCTATATCCCTACTACGGGTACTTATATAGAAAAAGACCTCTCTATCAACGATGAAATCGAAAAACTGCGCCTTAGTACAACTTCTGCGCTCCTGTCAGGAAGACGCGATGTGCTGGTCGTGGCATCGGTGTCGTGTTTGTATGGTATCGGTAACCCTGTGGAATTCCAAAAGAATGTGATTACAATCAAACAAGGCGATATACTCCCTCGTACCAAGCTAATGCACCGATTGGTACAAAGTCTTTATGCTCGCACAACTGCCGAATTTAGACACGGCAACTTCCGCATCAAAGGCGATGTGCTCGATGTTTTCCCTGGCTATGACGACAATGCCTTCCGCATCCACTTCTTTGGCGATGAAATTGAAGAAATAGAACAGTTTGACCCTACTACTAATCAGGTGTTAGACCGCTACGAGAGCCTCAATATCTACCCTGCGAATATGTTCGTTACCTCCCCCGATATTCTCCAAAAAGCGATATGGAACATCCAGCAAGATTTGATGAAACAAGTAGAGTTTTTTGAGGCATCAGGTAAAGCCTTAGAAGCCAAACGGCTGAAAGAACGCACTGAGTTCGACCTTGAGATGATACGCGAATTGGGCTATTGTTCGGGTATTGAGAACTACTCCCGCTATTTGGACGGTAGAGAGCCAGGTACACGTCCGTTTTGCCTTATAGATTACTTCCCCGATGATTTCTTGATGGTGATTGACGAGAGTCACGTAACCGTCTCACAAGTGCACGCGATGTATGGTGGCGACCGCAGTCGTAAGGAAAATTTGGTGGAATATGGTTTCCGCTTACCCGCTGCAATGGACAACCGTCCACTGAAATTCGAGGAGTTTGAAGCGCTACAAAACCAAGTGATTTACGTGAGTGCTACCCCTGCCGACTATGAACTCCAGCAAACACAAGGCGTGTACGTAGAGCAGGTGATACGCCCCACTGGCTTGCTCGACCCCGAAATAGAAGTACGCCCCAGTGCCAACCAGATAGATGATTTAGTAGAAGAAATACAACTGCGCACCGAGAAAGACGAGCGTATATTGGTAACCACCCTCACCAAGCGAATGGCGGAAGAGCTTACCAAATACCTCACCCGCATTGGTATTAGATGTCGTTACATTCACAGCGATGTGGATACATTAGAGCGTGTGGAGATTATGCAAGACCTTCGCAAAGGACTCTTTGATGTGCTCATAGGGGTAAACCTCCTCCGTGAAGGCTTAGACTTGCCCGAAGTGTCGCTCGTCGCTATCCTCGATGCCGATAAAGAAGGCTTTTTGCGTTCCACACGTTCACTCACTCAAACCGTAGGACGGGCTGCCCGCAACGTAAATGGCAAGGCGATAATGTACGCCGATAAGATTACCGATAGTATGCAGCGCACCATTGATGATACCAATTACCGCCGCGAAAAGCAAATGAACTACAACAAAGCGCACAACATCACGCCTCAGCCCTTGCACAAGAAAATAGAGAACAGCCTCAGCAAGAGTCCTATAACCGAATTTCACTATGATCCTTCGTTTAAAGAGCGCACAGCAGCCGAAGCGCAATCAGTCTATTTATCGGCTAAGGAGTTGGAAAAGAAAATCAAAGAAACCCGTAAATTGATGGAAACCGCTGCCAAAGAGCTGGATTTTGTAAAAGCTGCTCAATACCGTGATGAACTAAAAAGATTGCAGGATTTAGCAAATTAGGGAATTAGCAACTCGCACCTTTGCCAAAGTTGATAACAATCTCTATAAATAAAGATTTTTTTCTCTGATGCTCTCTGAGCCTCTCCAAGATTTTTTGAGATTTCCCTGAATTAAAATGTTAAAAAAATTGCTGATTACGAATTGTTTTGTATATTTGCCGCATTAATTAAAAACCAATTGTACAATGAAAAAGACAATCTTAGCCTTAATGGCAACAGCAGCTATTGTAGCTTGCAGCAAAAGTGATGACAAGGAAGATGACCACACAAGTGGTAAATTCCCTAAAAAAATCACTCAGATTACAGGTACTACTCGCGTAGAGCGCACCTTTGAACTACAAGATGCGACTCGCCCCAAAAAAGAAACAATTACTACTTATCAAGGTTCTTCTACTAATGGAAGAGTAGAAACCCACGAGTATAATTATGACAGTAACAACCGCTTGATTTCTAAAGTAGACCCTACTGATGAGCCAAGTCTTTGGTATCTTAGTAACTTTTCGTACAATGCTAATGGAAAGTTAGAAAAAGAAGAAAGGGTTTTTGTTACACTTCCTTATACAATTAAGAATTACGAGTATGCCAATGGTAAATTGAGTAAAAAAGTAGAAAAACCTGCTAGTAATGGTGATGGGAATTATATTACTACTTCTTTTGAGTATCCTAGCGCTAATGTGGTGAGAGTTACTAAAACTTCTTATTCAGTAGATAAAGCTAAAAAAGGAGATGATGTAAACGAATGGCATGTTTATACTTTAGGAGCTAATGGTAATGTAGTGAAAGATGAGTACAGAGATGCTACACATAGCTATGAAATAGTTTATGAGTATGATACTAAAATTAATCCTGAATACGTTAGCTTTAGAGTACAAACTACTCCAGACCATTTTGTATCACTCCTTACTCCTAACAATATCACCAAAAAAACAGTAACAGCTACTGAACTTGCTAATTCAACAAAAGTTACTAAAACTGTACATCGTTACGACATTCAGTATGATGGTGATTATCCTATCCAAATCAAAGTTTATTCAGTTCCTGAAGACAAAACTGCTGGTGAAACACTTGTCCAAACTACTGAATACACCTACTAAAAACATCTAAACCTCAATTAGAAAATACACTTTGCCAAAGATGATAGCCCGTGTGGCTCGCACCTTTGGCAAAGTTTTTTGTTAGTGATTAATTGTTAATTATCAATTGTTTTGTATCTTTGCCGTTGCAAATGATGTTTTTAAAACAAATATCCGTCGTCAATTACAAGAACATACCCTCACAAACGTATGCCTTTAGCCCTACTATCAACTGTTTTGTAGGTGATAACGGCGTAGGGAAAACCAATCTCCTCGATGCTATTTATCACTTAGGAATGGCAAAAAGCTACTTCACCACAAGTGCCGTGCAGAACGTGCGTCATGGTGAGGAGTTCTACCTCATTGAGGGGCAGTTTCAAAACGAAACCCGCGAAGAACAGATTGTCTGTAGCCTCAAAAAAGGACAAAAAAAAGTGATGAAACACAACGGTAAAGCTTACGAACGCCTTGCCGACCATATAGGTAAATACCCTATGGTGATCATCTCCCCCTCCGATCGCGACTTGATAGTAGAAGGTAGTGAAACCCGCCGTAAGTTTTTAGATAGTGTCATCTCACAAACCGATAGAGCTTACTTAGAACTGCTCTTGCGTTACAATCGCATCCTCTTGCAACGCAACACCCTGCTAAAGCAAATGGCTGAAAACGGAGTATTTTCTGTAGAAACGCTCAGTATTTACGACGAGCAATTAGCCCCCTTAGGGCAACATCTCTACGAAAAACGACGCGCTTTTATGGAAGAGTTTTTGCCTGTTTTTAGCGAGCAATACGCCTATATATCAGGAGGGAAGGAACGCGTGAATTTGCAGTACGAAAGTCAGTTACACCAAAGCGATTTAGCAACACTACTTCGCGAAAATGCCGAGCGTGATCGCAGTGCGCAATACACCACAAGCGGTATTCATAAAGACGACTTGCTCTTTGAAATTGAAGGTTTCCCGATGAAAAAATACGGTAGTCAAGGACAGCAAAAGTCGTTTTTGATAGCCCTAAAGCTCTCACAGTTCAAAATTTTGCAACAAGAATTAGGGATTACCCCCATAGTGCTTTTAGACGATATATTCGATAAATTAGACGATACTCGGGTAACCCAATTAGTGCAATTAGTAACTCAAAAACATTTCGGACAGCTATTCATTACCGATACCCACTCGCAACGCACTGAAGCAGTGGTAAAAAGCACCGGTTTAGCCTACGAACTGATTCAAGTAACCTAAAAGTAGAGGCGTTTTGCAAACGCTCTCTAACAAATAAACTTAATATAAGAAATATCACAATTGTTAATTATAAATCGTTAATTGTTAATTGAATATGAAACCCAATAACAAGAAAACCTCTACTGCTGCCGTTGCAGCACAACCCCAAGACACCTCTATCAAATGGTTAGCAACTTTCTTGCTCATAGCCTATGGCTATGTAACGGTAATCACCCCTAACTGGATGGCGTTTGATTCTAACGCTACCAAATTCTACACCTTTGCAATCCTCAACTTAGTGGTGGTTGCTCTCGTGTTTTTTATCAAAGAATTTAGAGAACGCACTCAGGTGCTCTTTGGCTTCTTTACCAATAAAATGGGGATTGCCTATAGCCTCATAATGGTAATGGCACTGCTCTCTTTTTCCAAGGCTATCAATACTGAAGAAGCTATCCTCCATTTCTTCAAAATATTCACCGCTTTCTCTGCTGCTTGGATGGTCTCCGCTTTGGTGATTTACTACAAAGAAGGAATTGTTGTCTTAGCCTTAGCAATGACAATTTTGCTTTGCTATGACTTCTTAGTAGCAATGGACGGTATCAAAGGGGTCATCAGAGGTACCGCTACCGATTTGGCTATCAAAGGTTCATATTCTAATAAAAACATCTTAGCTTCTGCTATATTTATCAAGATTCCTTTTGCAGTATGGCTGTTCTACTTCCGCCGAGAAAACTATTTGCGTCTCATTGGAGCTGTCGGACTTACTTTAGGTACTTTGGCGGTCTTCTTTATGAGTACCCGTACCTTCTATTTGGCTACAATCCTCACTGTGGTGATTTTTGTGATCTATGGGGCAATCGATTTTTTCATCCTCAAACGTCGCGAAACAGGAGTAAAAGTACTGATACACGTAGGATTAGTAGTTATTGCTTTCGGTATTTTCTCTTTTGTACAGAATTATCTATATCCTCAAGAAGTACGACAAAGCACTAGTTTCGGTGCGCGTTTGGCTGAGGTGGCTAACCAAGAAAATGCTAGTAACAACTTGCGTAAAACCGCTTGGGTAATCACTGCTACCGATATGATTCCTAACGACCCTCTACTCGGTGTGGGTATTGGTAACTGGAAAGTGCGCTTCTTGCAGTATGAAAACTCTTATAGCCCGCATTATATCTATATGTATAAAAACCACAACGACTTCTTAGAACTCACTGCCGAAGTGGGTATTTTAGGAGGTTTGGCGTTTGTGGCTATCTTCCTATTAGCGGCTTTCTATTTTATCAAAGGCACATATAAAAATAAAAATTCTGAACAAGAACAGTGGTTTTTCTTGCCGCTCTTTGGGCTTTTTGCCTATTCGTTCGATGCTTTCTTCAACTTCCCTCAAGACCGCCCCGAAATTCAAGCGCTCTTTGGTATCTATGTAGGGATAGCGGTTGGTTTAGCTGTATTGTACTTTGGAAAAAACAGCAAAGAACGCAAACTTCCTATGCTTGCTATAGGTTTTATAGGAGCTGTAGCTGTAGTGGCTATGGTATTAGGAGTGATTGTTGAAAGAATGTACTTCGATTCTTCTAAAATCCAACGTATGGTAAAAGAAGAACAACAAGGGGTACGCTCTCCTAAATCTCCTGCCGATTACCTCATACGCAACTACCCTCGTATCCCTAACCTCACCGCTGTTGCCGAACCTGTAGATGTGGAAAAAGCGCGCTACCTCATCGATGAACAAAAATTTGATGAAGCTCGCAAAATCCTTTCCTCTATTCACTATCATCCTTACGATGCTCGCCCTGAGTATTTTATGGCTGTTTCCTACTTTATGGAACCTGAAAAGAAATTAGATAGTATCTACAAATACGCTCACAAAGCCCGAATGATCAAACCTAATTTCTACGGTAGTTTGAATTTGGAAACTTTTGCACTGAACAATCTCGGTAAAGAACAAGAGTCTATCAAACTCCTCAAACAGTATTTGAGTTTAGAAAAAGATAGCGTACAAAAAGAAGAACCTAAGTGGAGAAAACGTTTGAAAAGCATCTTCCACGTTGATGTGGATAGAGATGGTCGCTTGGCGAATCGCGGTGAAGTACAAGCGTGGAACTCTTTGGCATACCTATTGGAGAAAAATAACCAAATTGCCGAAGCGCGTGCCGTGTTAGATACCGCTTTTGTGTATTTACCTACCAATCAGGAAATCATCAACAATCGCAACAAAATTATTTCGCGTATGCAAGTAGAACAATTTGCTCCCCTCTACAGCGAGGCTATGCAACTCTATTTGCAACAACGATATGCCGAGGCTATCCCTGTATTTACTAAATTCTTGGAAAAAGTACCCGCTCATATCGATGGACTTAAATACCGTGCTATTAGTTACTACAACACTCAGCAGTATCAACGTGCTATCAACGATATTGCCCAAATGGAACAACTTGGTATTCCAATAGATCCTGTGTTAAACAACTATCGCGCCTCTTGTTACTATATGTTGGGTGACAGAGCTAACGCCAAAGCCTTTTTCCAAAAGGCTGCCGCCGAAGGTAATGCCGATGCACAGAAAAATTTGAATACACTTACCTTTTAAACACGTATAATGACTGTCGACAACACTTATACTAAGCAAATTATCAGTGATAAGGAACTCCAAGTGATGCTCCATCGCCTTGCTTGTGAACTGATTGAAAACCACAACGATTTTTCCGATACAGTTTTCATCGGTATACAGCCTCGCGGCACTCACTTAGCCCAGCGTTTGGTAAAGCTCCTTACCGAGGAATACCACGTGCCTAATATTTCTTTAGGACTGTTGGATATTACTTTCTTCCGTGACGATTTCCGCCGTACGGGCAAACCTTTAGAGGCTAACTCTACCGCTATCGATTTCATTGTGGAAAACAAGCGAGTGGTATTCATTGACGATGTGCTCTATACCGGTAGGAGCATCCGTGCGGCTCTTAGTGCCATACAAAGTTTTGGTCGCCCTTCCGAAATAGAACTCTTAGTGCTTATCGATAGACGCTTTAGCCGTCAACTGCCTATCCAGCCCGATTACAGCGGCAAGCAGGTAGATGCTATCAACAACGAACGTGTAATCGTGAATTGGAACAACAATTCCGTTCAAGTAATTAATAAGTAAAACTTTTTTTAAACAAAGATGAAAAATATATTTATCACCGCTGCTTTATTGCTCACTGGAGCTACTTATGCACAAGTAACGATCAACCAAGAGAGCAATATCGCCGATGCTATGGAGTACAAAAAAGAAGTAGCCCGCAGCGAAAGTGCTTTCCAAGTGCAAATCTACAACGGTAACATCACCGAGGCTAACAAAGCCTTACTCGATGCTAAAAATAAATACAAACAATATCCCGCCTTGCTCACTTTCGAGTCTCCTAATTACAAAGTGCGCATCGGTAGTTTCCGCACACGTTTAGAAGCCGAAAAAAACTTGATAGAGATTAAAAAATCCTATCCTGCTGCTTTCGTAGTTGGCTTAAAATAATCTCTAATAGGGGAACGCTATGTTTAAGAAAAACAGCCTTCGCTTTCAGATATTCCTCAGTATGACCCTCCTCGTACTGGTGTCTTTTGCTATCTTAGCCTTAGTGATGGTTAGCCAGTACAAAAAACAAGCGTTGGAATATCACGACGAACGTCTTGTCGATAAGGAAAACCAAATAAAAATGCAAATACAATATGTGTTTTCGCAAACCACTTTCCCTGTCGAAACTCCTTATATTCCCCTTATTTTCCGTGAGGATATCTATAGTATTGCCAATATCCAAAACCTGAATTTTGCCCTCTATGACCTCGATGGAGTGCTGCTCAAAAGTTCCAAAGCCTCTCTCTCTCCCGATCAAGATGCGTTTTTCATTCCGCCTGCAGTACTGCATCAGCTTTCGGCTACCCTCAACAAACGCTTGGTAGAACATCACGAGTTTGCAGGGCGTGGCTATCAAACCTCCTATAGCTACATTACCGATTTGCAGTTCAAGCCTATCGCTATCCTCAATATCCCTTATTTTGAGAACGATACCTTCAACGAGCGCGCTTTAGAAGGCTCACTCTACAATTTGGCAATTGTCTATTTCTCACTCTTGGTGGTAGCGCTCACGGTAGCTTACTTTATTTCTAAGTATATCACCAAATCGCTTAAAACTATCGAAAACCGATTGGAGAAAACACGCTTGCTATCGCAGAATGAAAAAATCCTCCTCAAATCGGCACCTGCCGAAATTACCGAATTGGTAAATGCCTATAACGGAATGATTGACGAGATTGAGAATAGCAAAGCGCTCTTGGCACAATCGGAACGCGAACAAGCGTGGCGCGATATGGCAAAACAAGTAGCGCACGAAATCAAAAACCCGCTAACTCCTATGCGCCTTTCGGTGCAGAGTTACCAGCGTAAAGCGAGCCGCGAACCCCAAACAACCGAACAAACTAATGAGTTTTGCGAATCACTTATCCAGCAAATCGATATCCTCAGCAATATTTCAACGGCTTTCTCCGCTCTTACGAATATGCCGGCTAAAAACGATGAGGAATTTGACTTTGTGTCTGTTGTCAAGCGTACTTTGGATATTTTCAACACCGATGAAATTCACTTCACGCACTCTCACGATGAGATTGTTGCGGTGTTTGATAAAGACCAATTAGGGCGTGTGGTTACCAATTTGGTGAAAAACGCTCTCCAAGCTACTGAAAATGAACCTTTCCCCGCAATAGAAGTAAAACTTACTAAAAGTGAGAAAGATATAACTCTCACTGTCAAAGATAACGGTATAGGCATTGCCAATGCCGATAAAGAAAAGATTTTTGAACCCAAATTCACTACAAAAACCAGCGGTAGTGGCTTAGGTTTGGCAATGGTAAAGAATATCGTGCTCTCGTACAATGGTAGTATTTCTTTTACCTCTCAAGTAGGCAAAGGCAGTGAATTTGTTATAACATTGGTACATTTTTTGAATAAGTAACGTATTAAACATTATATTTTTATGAAAAAACACATCTTTACACTAGGAGCTGCTGTCCTTTTGCTCGCCTCCTGCCAAAACAATCCTTCACAAACAGCTAACACTGTAGTAAGTGAAACCGCTACTATGATGGAGAATACTGCTGAAAAAGTAGAAGAAATGGTAACTCCTCAATTGTTAGCTACTTATGTAGGTACGCTTCCAGCTGCCGATTGCGGCGGAATGGCTACTGTTATCCACCTTTATGCCGATGACACCTATGTAAAACAAGAAAATTGCGCAAGCAAAAACTTTGAATCTAAAGAAGAAGGTAAAGTAGAACGCACTGATAAAGGTTTTACACTCGTTTCTAAAGCAGATAACCACAAATCTTTCTATATTACCAAAGGCGATAATATCGTACAAGTTGGCGAAGATGGTAAAGAACCTCAAATGGTGAAAGATTACACCCTTACCAAACAAATGTAAAACAAGATTACACTAAAACAGAGGCTATGCGATACTTTGCATAGCCTTTTTCGTGTCATTCCAAAAAATATTTTAACAAAACTTTTGCAGTTCACTTTTTTTATCTTACCTTTACCCCCAATTAAAAAGTTTTTACGCTAACCTACTGATGGATTTAGTACGCCTCTTTGTCAAAAGAATATCATATAACCATTCTCAAAACGACGCTTTTGTGCTGATAATGCACGAATTAGAGTCTGATTTGAAGTTGCCTATCGTCATAGGTACCTTCGAGGCGCAAGCTATTGCTTTAGAGTTAGAGAGAAACATCATTCCACCACGCCCCCTCACACACGACCTCTTCAAAAACTTAGCCGATACCTTCAGTATCCAAGTGCGACGAGTAGTGATTTACAAATTAGAGGAGGGCATTTTTTATTCTAATATGCTCTGTGTGCAAAACGGCAAAGAACGCACTATCGATGCCCGTACCAGCGATGCTATTGCTATCGCATTGCGTTTCAACGCACCTATTTACACCTATAAGGAAATTGTAGAACGCGCTGGCATCTACATCCCTTTGCCTAATGAAGATAGCAAAAAACAACCTGTGAGTCCCTCCTTAGATGATGTTACTGATGATGCTACTCGTAACCGTTACTCCAAATATTCGCTTAGCGAACTTAAGAAAATGCTCGGTGAATGTGTGGAAAATGAGGATTACGAAATGGCTGCTCAAGTGAGAGACGAAATTTCAAAACGTGATAATACCTTTTAAAAACAATAATAGATGGAAGAAACAATTATGAAAGTAATCCCCAGTGAAGGATTTACAATGGAGAGCTTTGGACGTGGAGTGTTAGGTATGGTAGTGATTCTCCTCATAGCATTTCTCTTTAGCAGCAACCGCCGTGCTATCAATTGGCGCACTGTAGGTATTGGCTTAAGTATACAACTACTGCTCGCTATAGGTATCCTCAAAGTAGGCTTCATTCAAAAAGCTTTTGATTTCGCTGGTAGTGTGTTCGTGTTGATATTAGATTTCACCAAAGCTGGTAGCCAGTTTCTATTGGGTAACCTGCTTGATACCAATACTTTTGGGTATATATTCGTATTCCAAGTACTACCTACTATTATCTTCTTTTCAGCGCTCACCTCTCTCTTGTTTTACTTGGGAGTTATCCAAATAGTAGTACGCGGAATGGCGTGGGCACTCTCTAAACTTCTCAATATTTCAGGAGCCGAAAGTCTTTCGGTTACAGGTAATATCTTCCTCGGTCAAACCGAAGCCCCTTTGATGATTAAGGCTTACCTCTCTAAAATGACCCGCTCCGAAATCCTCCTCGTGATGATAGGTGGTATGGCTACTGTAGCCGGTGGGGTAATGGCGGCTTATATACAATATCTCGGCGGTGATGACCCCGAAATGCGCTTGCTCTTCGCTCGTCACTTGTTAGCCGCCTCAGTAATGGCTGCTCCTGGAGCTATTGTAGTTTCCAAAATCCTCTGTCCACAAACCGAACAATTCTCTAACGATTCTCACGTATCAATGGAAAATGTAGGCTCAAATGTACTTGATGCTATCGCCAATGGTACTACCGAAGGACTCAAACTTGCTGCCAACGTAGCTGCTATGCTCCTCGTATTCGTTGCGATGATTGCGATGATCAACTATATTCTCCACTGGATGGGCTATATGGGCAACCTCAATGGTTTTATTGCAGCTAATACGCCTTATAAAGAAGGACTTTCGCTTGAGATGATTCTCGGTACAATTTTCTCCCCTGTGATGTGGCTCATCGGGATTGCCAAAGAAGATGTGATGCTAATGGGGCAATTGCTCGGGGTAAAACTCGCTTCTTCAGAGTTCGTAGCCTACACTCAATTAGGTATCCTCAAAGATATGGCGAGTCAGCCTCACTTGATGTACAACAAATCAATAATGATAGCTACCTATATGCTTTGTGGTTTTGCCAATTTTGCCTCTATAGGTATCCAGATAGGCGGTATAGGCGCTTTAGCTCCTAACCAACGCAAAACCCTTTCAGAATTCGGACTCAAAGCAGTACTTGGCGGTTCGTTAGCTTCTCTAATGTCAGCCACCATCGCTGGAATGATAATAGGATAATTAGAAAAATAATCAATGTGTCAATTAGTCAATAAGCTAATTGACACATTTGTTTTTTACAATTTCAATTCTCCAAAAACCCTAAAACCTACCCCCTAACCCCTGAAATCTAAATAAAAAAATGAACACTTGGAACATCATCATCGAGGGCTTTAATAAAGCTGATATTACCAAACACGAAAGTATTTTTAGCCTCGGCAATGGGGCTATGGGAATGCGTGCTAATTTTGAAGAAGATTACACGGGCGACACCCTGCAAGGCAGTTACATCGGTGGGGTCTATTACCCCGATAAAACCCGAGTAGGCTGGTGGAAAAACGGCTATCCCGAGTACTTTGCCAAAGTGCTCAACGCCCCGAGTTGGATAGGGTTACACATCAAAATCAATGGGGAATTATTAGATTTGAACACCTGCCTCGAAGTGAAAAACTTCCGTCGCCAACTCAATATGAAAGAAGGTTGGTATGAGCGTTCATTCACTGCTATGCTCCCCAATCAGCAAGAAATACAAGTGAAAGTCTTGCGTTTCCTCTCCTTGCGCTACGATGAACTCGGTGCTCTGCGTTACGAAATCACTCCTCTCACCACCGAGGCTACTATAGAAATAGAAAGTTACTTAGATAGCGGTATCAAAAATAGTGATGCTAATTGGGATGAGCGTTTTTGGAATACTTTAGAAATTTCTTCAGAAGATAACTTTGCAACGATACTTGCCGAAACTAAAAAAACAGGGTTTAAAGTGCATACTTTTATGCAAAATCAACTTTTTATAGATAATAAAGCACTAAATATTTCTCCTAAAGAAAATAAGAAAGAGAATTATATAGGGTTGCAATATGAAGTAAAAGTGAAGCAAAACCAAACTTTCTGCATTGAAAAATACGGAGGCTATAGTAGAAGTAATGATTGCTCAACTTTGTCAAAGTCTATTGCTCTTTTTGATAGCCTTTTAGAAAATCAACGAGAAGATTGGGCTACTATTTGGGAAACCTCGGATATTGTGATTGAAGGTGATGAAAAAGCTCAACAAGGTATCCGCTTTAATATCTTCCAACTCAACCAAACCTATTCTGGCAAATACGCTCACCTCAATATAGGACCTAAGGGCTTTACGGGCGAAAAGTATGGCGGCAGCACCTATTGGGATACTGAAGCCTATTGCCTGCCTTTTTATATGGCTACCAAAGGTGCTGAAGTAGCTCGCAACCTACTGATGTACCGCTACAACCAGTTGGATAAAGCGATTGAAAACGCCCAAAAACTTGGTTTTACAGGAGGGGCAGCGCTCTATCCTATGGTAACGATGAACGGCGAAGAATGCCATAACGAGTGGGAAATCACCTTTGAAGAAATCCACCGCAATGGGGCAATTGCTTTTGCGATCTACAACTATACCCGCTATACTGGCGATGAGTCCTATATCAAAGACTATGGAATAGAAGTGCTTATTGCTATTGCGCGTTTTTGGGCGCAGAGAATCTCTTTTTCGGCAGAAAAACAAAAGTATGTAATCTTAGGTGTGACAGGACCTAATGAGTACGAAAATAATATAAACAACAATTTCTATACAAATTACCTTGCCTCTTGGTGTTTGTGTTATGCTGCCGAGCAGGTAACAACATTGCAAAAAGAAGATATTACAAAAGAAGAAACACAACAATGGCTACATATAGCCCAAAATATCTATTTCCCTTATAGCGAAAAGTATGGAGTATATTTGCAACAAGACGGTTTCCTCGATAAAGACCTCAAACCGGTGACTGCCATTCCTGCCGAGGAGCGCCCGCTCAACCAACATTGGTCGTGGGATAGAATCCTCCGTTCGCCTTACATCAAACAAGCCGACACGCTGCAAGGTTTTTATTTCTTTGAAGACCATTTTACCAAAGAAGAACTCCAAAAACACTACGAGTTTTACGAACCTTTCACAGTACACGAGTCCTCTTTATCACCTTGTGTACACAGTGTATTAGCTTCTGCCTTAGGCAAGATTGATGAGGCTTACACCCTCTACCTCCGCACCGCCCGCCTCGATTTAGACGACTACAATAAAGAAGTTCACGAAGGCTTACACATCACCTCAATGGCAGGGACTTGGCTCAGCATCGTCAAAGGGTTTGCTGGTATGCGTGTAAAGAATGGTGAACTACACTTTACTCCCCGCCTGCCAAAACATTGGAAAAGTCTTTCCTTTAAAGTGATTTTCCAAGGAAAAACCAAAGAGATAAAACTGTAATCATTTTATGTAGGGGCGTTTTGCAAACGCCCACCCAAATTGTTACTCACATACCCAGCTACACCAACTCGCAGGCTTTACTTGTTACTTGTTATCTGTTATCTGTCACCTTAAATATCAATAATCCGCAGTTGTTGTACTTCTTCTTTCAGGTGCGCTACATCGGCTTCTAATGAGGCTATTTTCTGATAGTTAGTAACAGGGTCGAGAAACTCAAACGAGAGGTGCATCTTGCATTCCCAAATCTCTTTGATATCCTCTGCCGCTACCGATAGATGTGGAAAATCCCGATTGTCGGATCTACAATAGAGCGTCCCGTATTTTTCAAGGGTATTAGTAATGCGTTTTACGATAATCCCATCGTTTTGTGTTACCACCACGCACACCCTATTGCTGCTCAGTGCGAGCCAATCATCTACAAAGCGCCCCACCACATAGCTGCTATCTTGCAGGGTAGGGTACATCGAGAGTCCTTTTACCTGAAACATCCTATAAGTGCCGTTAGTCATATTTGGCAAACTGTAAGTAGGTAGTGATTCAATAAAGGTAATATCGTCGTAACCAGTGAGGTAACCCGCTTGTGCGCGTATAGGCACTAACGGAATCCGCTCGTTGTCTTTATCATCTACCACCACCACTTTGGGCATCAGTAGTTTGTTGGTTTTAGTTGTTGGTAGTGTTGGTTTTAGCATCTCACCTTTGCCCGTAATCAGCCATTCCAAACTCAGCTGAGGATATTTCTCTACAATCACATTCAGCTTGTCAATCCCTATATTTTTGGAAATACTATTCACATAGCCGTTAGAGACCTCTATCGTCTTTTCAAAAGCCGAAATAGAGAGTCCCTCGTGGTCTATAAATTTTTTGATACGTTCTTTTACATTCATAATCAGTGAGAAAGATAAACAACTTTAAAGAAATTCTCTAAAATCACGGCAAAGATAGGAGGAAATTAGCAAATTAGCAAATTTGGAAATTAGTAAATTATGTTGTATTTTTGTCGCCTCAATATTATAACAAACAACTGCAAAGATTCTTTTGTAGAATGTAGTAATAATAACAAAAAGTAGGATTTATTCTCTTTAACCGCTAACAACTAAAATATTATGAGTAACCTACCAAGATATGATATAAGAATAGGTGAAACAAAACGTAGTTATGAGTTTACTAGTATAGGAATAAAAGGTAAAATAGATAAAATGGTTTCTTTCCAAGAAACAAATATAGAAAACCTATACAACTTAGGCTTCGGTGATAAAGATCCCATTACAGGAGAAATAAATGACACGATAGTAACCAATAATGGTGATACAGAAAAAGTTTTATCAACAATAGTCGGTATTGTTTTTGCTTTCACGCAAAATTTTCCAAATGTTTGGGTTTATGCTGAAGGTAGTACCTCTGCAAGAACAAGATTATACCAAATAAACATTGTAAAACATTTTGATGAACTCAAGAGAAACTTTCAATTATTATGTCTTTTAAATGGAGAATGGGAAGAATTTCGTCCTAATGTTAATTATGATGCTTTTGTTGTAAGACGAAAAATGAATATCTTATGAGCACAAATAGAAAACAAATACAGAAGAAACCTAAAGTTCAAAAACCTTTAGAAGTAACTCCTTATTATACAATTATAGAAGTAGATCCTACAATTGATAAATATGCTAAAGCACCTTATTTTGCTGAAAAATTGGCACGTGTTAATGAAAAATTAGCTAAAGTAGGATTCTCACCCCTTACTAACCCCTGAAAAATGAAACCTTTCTATTCTAAAATACTCCTCTTTGGTGAGTATGGCATTATCAAAAATTCTAAAGGACTCGCTATCCCTTATAACTTCTATAAAGGGACTCTAAAAATGCTATCCGATGTGCAGGATGGTAAAGAAGCTACTGCCAAAAAATCAAACGAGGCACTTCGCGAATTTGCTTCTTATCTACAAACGCTTACCGAAGAAGAAAATCCTATCGTCCGCTTTAATATAGAAAAACTCAACGCCGATATCGCTGCCGGTATGTACTTTGATAGCAGTATTCCGCAAGGCTATGGAGTAGGGAGTAGCGGGGCTTTGGTAGCGGCTATTTACAGCGAATACGCTATCGACCCTATCAGTGCGATGGACGATCTTACCCGTGAAAAACTACTGCAACTCAAAACAATTTTCGGACGTATGGAATCCTTCTTCCACGGCACTTCCTCAGGTTTAGACCCCCTCAATAGTTATCTCAGTTTGCCCATACTCATCAATTCACACGACCATATCGAGCCTACTGGCATTCCCTCCCAAATCCCTAATGGCAAAGGCGCTGTTTTTTTGCTCGATAGTGGTGTGATAGGCGAAACTGCCCCTATGGTGCGTATCTTTATGGAGAATATGAAGAATGAAGCCTTCCAAAAAATGCTCAAAGAAGAGTTTATCAAATATACCGATGCTTGTATTGACGATTTTCTCAAAGGGCGTTTCAAATCGCTTTTTGCCAATATCAAAAGCCTATCGGGTATTGTGCTCAATCACTTCAAACCGATGATACCTAAAGAGTTCCACACTCTTTGGAAACAAGGTATTGATACGGGCGATTATTTCCTAAAACTCTGCGGATCGGGGGGCGGAGGTTATATCTTAGGATTTACTGAAGACTTAGAGAAAGCCAAACGCGCTCTCGGCAACCATAAATTAGAAGTAGTATATCAATTTTAATAATGAGCGATACAATCAAACACGAGTGCGGGATTGCTCTAATCCGCCTGCTCAAACCTCTTGATTTTTACAAAGAAAAATACGGTACAGCCTTCTACGGCATCAACAAAATGTACCTGATGCTCGAAAAACAACACAACCGCGGACAAGATGGAGCTGGACTTGCGAGTATCAAACTCGATATGCAACCTGGTGAACGCTACATCAGTAGGATACGCTCTAACGAGGCGCAACCCGTGCAAGACATCTTCACTCGCATCAACCAGCGCATCAACGAGGGGTTCAAAGCTAATCCTTCTTTGAAAGACGATGTAACCCTCCAAAAACGAGAACTCCCTTACATAGGCGAAGTGATTATGGGACACGTGCGCTATGGCACTTTTGGCAAAAATAGCATCGAGAACGTGCACCCTTTCTTGCGTGAAAACAATTGGATGTACCGCAATCTCATTATGGCGGGCAACTTCAATATGACCAATGTAAACGAGCTCTTCCAAAACCTCGTACGCCTCGGGCAACACCCTAAAGACAAAACCGATACTGTGATTGTAATGGAGGGTATTGGTCATTTTTTAGACGATGAAGTAGAAGAACTCTATCGCAAACTCAAAGAAGAAGGTTATACCAAACAAGAAGCCTCCCCTTTCATCGCCGAACGACTAAACATAGAGCGCATCCTTAAACGCGCCTCTAAATATTGGGACGGAGGCTATGCAATGGAAGGAATGATAGGCAACGGAGATACTTTTGTGCTGCGCGACCCTGCAGGTATACGTCCTGCTTTCTACTATCAAGATGAAGAAGTGGTGGTAGTAGCCTCCGAACGCCCTGCTATACAAACCGTTTTCAATGTAAAATACGAGAATATACGCGAACTTCCCCCTGGTAATGCGATTATCATTAAAAAAAGCGGAGAGACAGCTATCAAGGAAATTCTCACTCCCAAGGTACGCAAAGCCTGTTCGTTTGAACGTATCTACTTTTCTCGCGGTAGCGATCGCGATATCTACCGCGAACGCAAAATGTTGGGTAAATTGCTCTTCCCTCGTGTCGCTCAAGCCATAGATCACAATCTAAAAGATACGGTTTTTGCCTATATCCCTAATACTGCCGAAACTTCTTACTTAGGACTTATAGAAGAAGCTGAACAGTATCTCAATGAGAAGAAAGCCACACAGTTGGCAGTAGCCGAAAAATCTGAAATTCCCGCAATTCTCTCTCAAAAAGTACGTACCGAAAAAGTAGCTATCAAAGATGTGAAACTGCGTACTTTTATCACTGAAGACAGCAGTCGTGACGACCTTGTGGCACACGTATACGATATTACCTATGGCTCAGTACAAAAAGGTGATAATTTGGTGATTATAGACGATAGTATCGTGCGCGGAACAACCCTCAAGAAGAGTATTTTGAGTATATTAGGGCGTTTAGAGCCCAAGAAGATAATAATAGTGTCTTCAGCACCTCAAATCCGCTATCCCGATTGTTATGGTATTGATATGGCGCGTTTAGAAGATTTGGTAGCCTTTCAAGCGGCTTTAGCTTTGCATAAAGAACGCGGTACGTATCATATCATAAAAGAAGTATATGAAAAGTGTCTTACCCAAGTAACACTAAGTGATGACAAAGTAGTGAATTATGTAAAAGAAGTGTATGATCCTTTCACCGATGAAGAAATTTCGGATAAAATAAGAGATTTGCTCTTGCCTAATGACTTTACCTCAGAAGTAGAAGTGATATTCCAAACAGTAGACAGTTTGCATAAAGCCTGCCCCGAAAACCTCGGAGATTGGTATTTCACCGGTGATTACCCCACCGATGGCGGTAACCGCGTTGTAAATCGCGCCTTTATCAATTTCTACGAAGGTAATAAAGAACGCGCTTATTAACTTTATGAAAAATGTTATAATAAAAAAGTCAGCTTTTAAGCTGACTTTTTTATTTATTGTATCATTTCCCAGAGTTTGTCTTTGAGTTGCTGGATGCCTTTGCCTGCTACCGATGAGATGAACAAGAAAGGTGTGTCGCCCAATCCTGTGGCTACTTCTTGACGAATGGCTTCGATGAGTTCGTCGTCGAGCATATCTGCTTTTGAAATGGCTATGAGGCGATCTTTATCCAATAGTTCAGGGTTGTATTCTTTGAGTTCGTTGAGCAAGATGTGGTATTCAGCTATGATATCCTTGCTGTCGGCAGGAATGAGGAATAGCAATACCGAGTTGCGCTCTATATGTCGCAAGAAGTAATGCCCTAAACCTTTGCCCTCGGCAGCTCCCTCTATAATCCCAGGAATATCGGCTACTACAAACGATTGGTAATCGCGGTTTTGCACAATGCCCAAGTTCGGTTTGAGGGTTGTGAATGGATAATCGCCTATTTTAGGCTTAGCAGAAGTAATTACTGATAGCAGTGTAGATTTGCCCGCATTGGGGAAGCCTACAAAACCTACATCGGCTAATACTTTTAACTCTAAAAGCAACTCGCGTTCTTCACCAGGGAGACCTGGTTGGGCATAGCGTGGGGTTTGGTTAGTAGCTGTGCGGAAATGCCAGTTACCTAAGCCACCTTTGCCTCCGCGGAGTGCGATGATTTCTTGTCCGTCTTCAGTGATTTCAAAGAGTACTTCTTCGGTTTCAGCATCTTTAACAATGGTTCCTAAGGGGACTTCTAAAGTGATATCTTTACCGTCGGCACCGAAACTGCGATTGGCACCTCCTGCTTCACCGTGTTCGGCTTGGAAGTGTTTTTGGAACTTGAAGTGTATAAGTGTCCAGAGGTGTTTATTGCCACGCAAGATGATATGCCCTCCACGACCGCCATCGCCTCCATCAGGACCTCCTTTTGGTACGAATTTTTCGCGGTGTAGGTGCATAGACCCTGCGCCTCCTTTGCCAGAGGCGGCGTATATCTTTACGTAGTCGGTGAAATTGCCTTCGGTCATTGGGGATTATTCAGCTTTAATTTTGTCGATAGTTTCAGAGAGGCGAGTAGTAATTTCTTCGATAGTACCAATACCATTGATAGGGTGGTATTTGCCTTGTGCTTGATAGAAAGCGATAAGAGGGGCAGTTTTTTCGTTGTATTCGCTGAAACGTTTTCGGATTTTTTCTTCATCTTGATCATCAGCGCGACCGCTCACTTTACCTCTTTCTATTATACGAGGAATAAGAGCTTCTTCATCAGCTTCTAGTCCAAGGGTACCGTGAATGCGCATACCTTTACTTTCTAAGAAAGCATCAAGAACTTCAGCTTGTGCTAAGGTACGTGGAAAACCATCAAAGAGGAATCCTTCAGCTTCAGGGTGACTCTCTACTTCTTTTTCAAGAATTTTAATAGTTATTTCATCTGGAGCTAACATACCTCTTTTAGAGTATGATTCTGCAATTTTTCCTAATTCTGTACCTTTTTCTTTCTCTGCTCTGAGTAGATCGCCGGTAGAGATGTGTACTAAGTTGTATTTGTCTTTCAAAAATGCGGCTTGGGTGCCTTTGCCAGCCCCTGGTTTGCCGAAAAGTACTAAATTTGTCATAGTTAATGAAGTGTTTAATTGATATACTTGGGGTAGGTTGCGCGCTATCTCATCGAAATCTAAACCGTAGCCTACGATAAAGCGATTAGGGATAGGTTTGCCTACATAGTCTATTTTGAGGTCTTTTTTGTAAGCATCGGGTTTGAAGAATAGGGTAGCGATGCGGAAAGATTTTACCTTTTGGTTTTCAAATAGTCGGTAAATTTCTTCTAAGGTATTACCAGTGTCGATAATATCTTCCAAGATTACCACATCGCGTCCTTCCACTGGGGTAGAAAGACCAATGAGTTGGTGTACTTTTCCGGTGGACTGGGTGCCTTGGTAGGATGCCATTTTCACGAAAGATATTTCACATTCGCCTTTGTAGTGCCTTAGGAAGTCGGCAGCAAACATAAAAGAGCCGTTGAGCACTGCAATAAATATAGGTCGGGACTCTTGTAAATCTTGATATACCTCACTTGCCATTCGTTCGGCAATTTGGTTGAGTTCTTCGGCAGATACGTAAGGCTCAAAGGTCTTATCGTTTATTTTAATCAGTTCCATTGTTTAGATGTTATGTTTAGTCGTTAGGGTGTTACAGGGAGGAGTTAGTGTGCTAACTTCTTTATTATCTTTTACATCTTATTGAAAGAAAATGCAAAGGTAATCATTTTTAATAAATGCACAATAATTGTGCCTATAATATATCTTTATAAGGATATAAAATAAATTGGCGCGAACTATAAAGCTCACGCCAAGTGATATTTTGAAAACTGTGTAACTGAAAATGTTACAATGCTGTCGCAAAAGCTAAAAGCCCAAATATAATCCCAGGAGCATTGGCAATGGCAACAGGATAATCGCGTTTGGGTTTCTTTAGTAAACCATAAGCTACCCAAAGTGAGCAGTTAATCGCTGCCACCAAAGGCTGTATAGGGTTGCCTTTGTGTCCAGCAAGATTGTCACTAATCTGTGGAATATATGATACATACATTCCTATGGCAGTAGCGGTAGCTACCCAACCTAAAATAGTAAAAAGTTTTCCGTTTTCCATTTTATTATTTAATTTGTATGATTTTTAGAATACAAAGGTAATGATTTTCATTAAATAACTAACTACCATTCTAATAATTCTGTGTGAGTGATGGATTTTTGTCCATTACATCTTTAGGAAAAGGAACGATATACATAGGGGAGTTAGGAGGTAGGGTATAAGTGCGTTGGGGTACAGTGGTATTCACCAAAGGGAAAGTGCGTTGCAAGGTTTTAGCGTAAGCAGGCTCGGTGTTCAATCGTTTTAAATCAAAAAAACGGTTAAAGCCCATCGCAAGCTCTCGGCGGCGCTCATCGATGATGAGTTTTACAGTTTCCTCGGTGGTAGCAGGGGTTGCAAGGGCTGCACCACTGCCTTTCACACGCTTGCTGCGGAGGGTATTTACGGTTTGCATTGCCCCGTTGAGGTCGCCTAAACGCGCTTGGCATTCAGCCATAGTAAGATACATTTCGCCTGTTTTCATCCCTACTGTAGGGTAGAAGAATTTAGTGGCGGGCATATCCCAGTTGGCTGCACCTGAACCTACATCAGCATAGCGGTGGTTTTTCTTGAAAAATAGCTTAAAACGCATATCGTTTGTCGCATCAAAAAGATTGCAAAACTCAGGACTCACGGGGTAGATGTACCAAATGTTCATCTCGGTATATCCGTTCATATAGGCTAAGTTGAGCACTTCGGGGTTTTTGTCTATCGTAATATTGGTTGGGTTAGCCTCATAAGCTACCATATCTATCAGTTGGTTGTTGTACGACAGACTCTTTTGGGCGGCTGCCAATGCTTGCTGGTATTCTCTTCGGAAGAGATGTACTCTGGCTTTCAGTGCATAACCGAAAGCTAAAGAGGGGTGATATATATTCACGGGCTGTGCTTGCAAAAGGGGCAAGGCTGCCTCGATGTCTTCCTGAATAAAGTCGTACACTTCTTTTACGCTAGCTTTAGTAGGATGGGCTTCTAAATCAAATTCACGCATTAGACACACCCCGCCATCAGTAGCTGCTGTAGCTGGGTTATAGCTTTTGGCATAGACGTTTATCAGCATAAAGTAGTCAAAGGCTCTTAGCAAGCGGGCTTCAGCTTTGGCACGTGCTTTTAGTGAAGCATCGCCTTTGGCATAATCAACGGTAGTGATAATCATATTCCATCTGTTGATATAACTATATACATTGTTATAAAAGGCTGATGACTCGATGTAATCGGCACGTGGGGCATTTTCTTCATAATAGAAGTTGATGCTGTTTAGATCGGGACTTTTCCCTACGATGCTACTCTCTTTCACCCAATTGTCGTCTACCAAAGTGCGGAAGTTGAAAGGTGGGTAGTTTTTAGTGGGAAATACTACCAAATCGTAGTATTCCTCAGCAGTGTTGATAATCTTTTCACCTTTAGGGGTAAGGTCGGTATATTTTTCGCAAGCACTGAAAAACAATGCGCTGAATATTATTGTGATTATGATTCTTTTCATTGTAAAATTATTAAGATATAAAAAACTGCCTGCCGTGCTACGGCTGCTACGACTAAAAGCTAAATGAGATGCCAAAGAGGGCAGTGGTTGCTATAGGCAAAGAGCGTGTTCCTGTGTTCAGATTATAAGCTTCGGGGTCTATGTCGTTGCCAGCAGCACTCCAAGTGAGTAGGTTGTTCAGCTGAGCGGTAACTTTAGCATTTTGCAAGCCTAATTTCTCACAAATATCTTTAGGGATATAGCAAGCAAAAGCTATGTTGCGCCATTTGAGGTAATCGGCATTTACCACGTGGTTATCGCCGAGTTGCCAAAGCGTATTCACCGTGTTGGCGGTGCGTCTCAAAGCGGCTGGATAGTCAAACGACATACGCGGCATATCAGTAGGGTTAGTTGCTGTCCAACGCTGGTTGATATCGCGGTGGGTTTCGTTTTCTTGGTTGATGGAATAGGTATCTTTGCGAAGTTTATGTCCGCCAGCGTAAACAAACATAGTAGAGACTTCAAAAACTTTGTAGCGCAGTTGCAAGTTGAGCGCCCCATTGAAAGTGGGATTCATCGTTCCTAATCGTACAAGGGCATCTTCATTTTTAATATCTTTGATAGTAGGTACGCCATTGGCATCGAAAGTAGTGTTAGGATTGCCATTTTCATCTAAATAAACAGGGTAGCCATTGGTGGTTTCCTTGTATCGGTAAGCGTATAGCGAGTTGAAATCATCACCTTCGCGGTAGTATAGCAAAGGATTGCGAGCATATTCCACAGCATTGGTAGGCTTACTGCTCACTTTTTCAATCGTATTTTTGTTGTAGGCAAAGGTAGTTCCTACGCTAAGTTGCAAATCATCAGTCAATTTGCGTGTAGCGTTCAAACTCACTTCTATACCTTTGTTTAGCAAAGCTCCGTTGTTGATCAGGCGTCGTTGAGCCCCTACGGTAGGGTCGAGTTCGGTAAGAACCAATAAGTCAGAACTATAACGATGGTAGAGGTCAATACTTCCTGAGAGCCAATGCCACATACCAAAGTCAATACCTATATTAGCAGTTTCAGTCTTTTCCCAACGCAATTTAGGGTTAGGCAAATCGGTATCGTTGAAATGCAAATACTGTAGAGAAGGGTAAGCACCACGCACATCAGTAAGTAAGCGCCCGCGCAAGAAAGGGGTAGTGGTTTGATCTACATTCCCGCTGATACCATAGGTAAGGCGCAATTTTAGCAAGTTAATATCATTGATGTTGAAGAAATCTTCGCGATGCAAATTCCAGCTACCACCTACCGACCAAAGCGGACGGTATTTATACTTAGGGTCTGCGCCAAACATATCAGCTTGATCTACACGCAAACTCCCTGTGAGGTTGTATTTTTGGCGGTACGAATAGCCTAATGTGCTATAAAAAGAAATAAAGCGGTGTTTGGTTTCACTTTGCTGATTGCGATTTAGCGATAGTGATTGCCTGCCATAGAGATAAGAAGTTACCCCAGGGTTGTAGAGGTCTTTCCAATTGAGAGTAGGGAAGGAGAGGGTTTGCTCATCATAGCCGTAATGAGCTTCAGCAATATTGCGCGGGGTGTAGTGTTGACGCATTTCAAAACCTACCAAAGCTGTTACATTGTGCGCTTGGGCAAAAGTGCGGTTGAAATCTAACTGCTGACGAAAGGTATAATGCTGTGTTTGTTTTTTTAGTTGCTCGTAATAACCACCTTCAGGCAGTTCTGAAGAGAATTTTTGAGTAGTAGCGTCTTGTTTTACCAATTGGTTATGGCGTAAACGCATATAGTAAGTGTCTTTGCCTAAGAAAGTTTCGCTGTCGTAAGTGTTCAGTTCGTACTGAAAATAACTTTGGTATTGCAACCCTTTGAGTATAGATACTTGCAGATTTACAAACGGACGCAAGTTGAGTGTGTGTTGCTTTTGGTGTTCTTGCGCGATTGATTCCAATAAATTGAAGCTATACGAGCGGAAAGCATCGTTGCCAGCAATCTGTTCTAAAATATAGGGATTGATAGGAGCTGCCAGATTAAAACCTGCATACGGATTAGTGCCTAATAACGAAGTGTAGCGTGGTTGCCCTAGCGGATTGGTATAATTACTGCGCATTGGTTCGGCTACAGCATCAATAGCAGTGTATCTGCCGTTTACTCCTATAGTGCTTTTTAGCCAAGAAGTGAGTTGGTAGGTGTTTTTTAAATAGAGATTGAGGGCACGAGTCTTTTCGGTAACGATGCGCTCATCGGTATCTTCATATTGCAAGGAAGCGTAGTTCTGACTGCGGTTGTTGCCACTTTCTACGTTTATATTGTAGCGTTTGCTGATGATAGGTTGCCACACATAGCGCTTGAAGTCGTGTATATAATCGCGCTTGCGCCACTCATTGAGGGTGCTATTTACCTGTTGAGTGCTGAGCTTTCCCTTGGCTTGGTCGCGGTAGAGCTGAAGAAGAGGTGAGTAGTATCGTGTGAATTGCCTGCCTCCAATAACGCCATAAGAGTCAAAAACGTTATCCACATTGCCATTGCTGTCCGCTAATTTACTTTGGTAGAAAGCGGTTTCAAGGTCGATAAGGTCCGAAGTAGAAGCGTAGTGCATACGGTCTACATTGGGTTTGAATGTATAAGAAAGATCGGTATTCACGTTGATACGCAACCCGTTATGCAATCCTTTTTTGGTAACAATTACAATTACGCCATTGGCAGCGCGCACCCCGTAGATAGCGGTAGCAGCAGCATCTTTTAGTACAGTTACTGATTCTATGTCTTGTGGGTTGATGTTCTCTAACGGAATGTCAGTAGGGATATTGTCTATTACAACGAGAGGGGTATACCCTACATTGCCCGAGAAAGTGCCTACACCGCGCAAGATAGGAACTTCTTTACCCGTAGAAGGGTCTTTTGTGAAACGCAAACCTGCAACTTGCCCTTCTATCACATCTTTGAGAGTAGCATTGATTTGCCGATTGATTTGTGAAGGCTTAATTTCGGTATAAGCCGAAGTAGTTTGCTCTTTGTGAAGATTTTGGTAGCCAGTAGCTACTACATCAACCGATGACAGTTGTATGATACTGTCCTTAGGAGTGACAGGCGCCTGCCCCATTGCCATACCACAAGGCAAGAGCGCGCACGCGATTAGATATTTTTTCATAAATATTAGTTATTAGTGGGGTAGTAGTATAAAAAATGAGATTGTTTTTTTAATGGCGGCAAAAGTACTAAATAGAATTGAAGTGTGCAAGCTATTTTGAAATAAACTAAATAAAAAACTTTGTCGAAATCTCAACACTAGTTGTGTTATAGATTTCGACAAAGTTTATGGGTAAAATTGATATGAAAGTTTAAGTAACCTCTTCTCAATTTTACATTGCAGCTTGTTAATTAATAATTGTTAATTTTTAATTAAGGTAAAGTCGCTCCTACAGCAATATCGCAACGGTGTCCTGGTTGTCCGTGTGGTGGATTAGGTTTGCCCGAAAAACCAGGCTCGGTAGTGCCCGTGTGTTGTTGTGCTTGTTGAGGGTCGATTACAATTTGCTGTTGGGTTACTTGTGGTTGAGCGGCAGCTGGCTGGGCAGCAGGTTTGCTATTGAGGGGTGCTCCTACAGGTATATCACAGCGGTGTCCTGGCTGTCCGTGAGGAGGATTGAGTTTTTCGCCCTTAGGTCCTACATAACTCTGTTGGGCTTGAGGTTGTTGCACTTGCACCACTTGTTGAGGCATACCGCCTGAAACTACGGGCATCGCGTCTCCTTGCGATACAGGGTGAGCTTGAGATTGTGCTTGAGCAACTACATTGCCGTCGTTGGGCAGTGGAGCGCCTACTGCAATGTCACAACGGTGTCCTGGCTGTCCGTGAGGAGGATTAAGGGTTACTCCTGTAGGGGTAGAAGGTAGAGTAGCCTGCGTAGTGTTGTTGTTCATCTGCTCAAAAGGATTGTCTTCTTTTGATTTATTGCGTTGTGCTTCAGCTAATTCAGTATTAGCAAGAGCATCTTCGGCGACGGGTATTTCTTGAGGAGTATTTTGGCAAGCAGTAAGAGCGAGCCCTAAGATAGACATTGTTATAAAGCATGTATTCATTTTATGGATAAGTTTTTAGATTGCAAAAGTAAGAATAATTTGTTAATTATCAATTGTTAATTGTCAATTATTTTATATCTTTGCCGTCTGTAACAATACTTTGCAAAGTTATGAACTTCAAAGAATTTTTTAAAAAATCAGGAAAACAACTCGCTTGGCAACTGCTTTTTGCCACAATAGCAGTGGTGTTATTGGTGTGGATATCACTCAAATTTTTGCAACTCTATACGGCTCACGGTAAGTTTGTGGTAGTCCCCGATCTTACTAATAAAAGCCTTACCGAAGTGCAAATCCTCCTCGAAGAACAAGATTTACGCTGTGAGGTAATCGATTCTACCGAGTACAATCCTTCATTTCCACCGTTATCGGTTATCAGTCAGAGTCCTGAGCCTAATGAGCGAGTGAAGTACAATCGCAAAATATATCTCACGCTCAATCCTAAGGGTTACCACAAAGTAACTGTTCCCAAGGTGATACAAGTAACACGCCGGAATGCTGAAGCTACCTTACAATCGGTAGGACTTACCATTGGGCAAGTAACTTATGTGGATAATATCGGTAAGGATATGGTGCTTGAGATGCAATACAATGGCAAGCCAGTGCAACCGGGTGATAAGTTAGTAAAAACTTCACGTATAGACTTAATTTGCGGTAATGGTTTTGAAACGCGTGATACAATTCCCAACGAGATACCAATAGAGGAACTGATGGGTGATTAGCATTTCACCTAAGTTTCAATCCTTAATTACAACAAATTAATCCAAAACAATCTCTAAAAATTCTATGACTTTGTACGAAGAAGATTTAGTAGACGATTTAGAACCAGACGACGAGGGAGCTCCCGAACTCTACGAACATTATTCATTTACAGCAGGCAAGGGGCAAGAACCTTTGCGTGTGGATAAGTTTTTGATGAATTTTGTAGAGAATGCAACTCGCAACAAGGTACAACAAGCAGCTAAACAGGGGAATATCTTCGTAAATGGCGAACCAGTGAAAGCCAATCACCGTGTGAAAGCTAATGATGTGGTAAAAGTTCTCCTCTCTCACCCTCCACACGAGGATTTGTTAGTGCCCGAGAATATCCCTTTAAATATTGTATATGAAGATGATGCGTTGCTCGTAGTGAATAAACCTGCGGGTATGGTAGTACACCCAGGGCACGGCAACTATAGCGGAACGCTCATCAATGCGCTCGTATATCACTTTGAGCATTTACCTAACAACAGCAGCAATCGCCCAGGGCTGGTGCATCGCATTGATAAAGATACTAGCGGACTATTGGTAATCGCCAAAACTGAAGAGGCTATGTTGCATCTCACCCAACAGTTTTTTTATAAAACTACCCAACGTGAGTACATCGCCCTAGTGTGGGGCAATATAGAAGAAGATGAGGGAACTGTGCGAGGGCATATAGGGCGACACTTGAAAGATCGTTTGCAAATGGATGTTTTTCCCGATGGTTCTCACGGCAAAGAGGCAGTAACACATTACAAAGTCTTAGAGCGTTTTGGCTATGTAACCCTTGTGTCCTGCCGATTAGAAACAGGGCGCACTCACCAAATCAGGGTACATTTAAAACACATAGGGCATACGCTCTTCAACGACGAGCGTTATGGTGGCGACAAAATACTGAAAGGCACTACTTTTGCTAAATATAAACAATTTGTGGAGAATTGTTTTGCTGTATTACCCCGGCAAGCCCTGCACGCCAAAACGTTAGGTTTTGAACACCCCCTAACTCACGAATTTATGAGTTTTGATAGCGAACTCCCCGATGATATGCAGGCGTGTATCGAAAAATGGCGTTCCTATAAACTAACTTCTAATCCCTAACCCCCTAATATGGCTTGGATATATCTTGTGTTAGCAGGACTTTTTGAAGTTCTTTTTGTGTTTAGTATGGGTAAAGCACGTGAGACTATTGGCAGACAGAGTTTCTTGTGGTATGCACTTTTTGTGATTGCATTTTCACTGAGTATGTGGCTGATGATGAAAGCTACCAAATCACTCCCGTTAGGTACAGCTTATGCTGTATGGACAGGTATAGGGGCAGCAGGCTCTGTAGTAATGGGAATGATCTTTTTCAAAGAACCTGTAACTCTCTGGCGCGTAGTCTTTCTGTTTACCCTTATCAGCTCCATTATCGGACTGAAACTAACAAATTAGCCGTTATTAATTGTTAATTGTTAATTGAATTTATGATATTACACTCTCAAATTATAGGTGAAGGTATTCCCTTTGTTATTTTGCACGGCTTCTTAGGAATGTCCGACAATTGGCGTTCCTTAGCACTTAAATATGCCGAAGCAGGTTTTCAACTGCATTTGTTAGACCAACGCAATCACGGTCGCAGCTTCCACAGCGATGATTTTAGTTATCCGCTAATGGTACAAGATTTATTGCAATATGCCGAAGCGCATCAGTTAGATACTTTTCACTTAATGGGGCATTCTATGGGAGGCAAAACAGCAATGCTCTTTGCTACTGAATATCCCGAAAAAGTACTCTCACTCATTGTTGCCGATATGGCACCTAAATATTTTCCACCTCATCACGAACAAATATTACGAGGATTAGCATCTCTTGATTTTAACAAAATAACCTCGCGTGTAGAGGCTGATAAAGCACTTGCTGCCTATGTGAGTGATATAGGCACCCGTCAGTTCTTGCTCAAAAATCTCTATTGGGAAACCCCTGGGCATTTAGGCTTACGCCTGAACCTTCCAGCGCTTATTGCCAACGAGAGTGAGATAGGAGCTGAATTGCCAGATAGCAATGTGTACAATGGTAAAACACTCTTTCTCAAAGGTGAGTATTCTGAATATGTAATGCCTGAAGATGAGCCGCTTATCTATACTCATTTTCCTCACGCTACAATAGATGTAGTAAGCAAGGCAGGACATTGGCTTCACGCCCAAAATCCTACTGAATTTTACGATAAAACGATACAATTTTTATGCAATTCCTAAAATATTTTCTATACCTAATGATTTCGGCAACGCTTATATTCCTATTGTGTATTTTGAATGTAGGTGCTACCATCGAGGGGTATTCCACAGCCATACTTGCAGCCTTTGTGCTTTCCTGCTTGAACGCCTATCTGCGTCCGCTGTTAGACTATGTGTTGATGCCTATCGCCGAACTCACTTTTGGGCTTACAATGTTTTTGAACAACACTATAATGGTACTTATTGCCTCACTGATTGTAGGAGGGTTCAAAGTTTATGGTTTTTTGGGTGCTTTGATGTTCAGTACTTGTTTGTCGCTCGCACAAAACATTACAATCACCCCTTTTGAACAAGCAATCGCAAATAAGAAGTAAATACAAAATTTATTTGCTCATTCAATATTTATCATAATAGATAGAGTGAAAAATAAAAAGGATAGCTCTCCACAGAAAGCTATCCTTTTTATATAAATATTAGTTGTTTTTAGAACATCACTGAGAATGATTTAGGATTGATGTTCAAGCTGCACCAAAACCAATCTTGGTAACCACGTGTTTTAGTAGAAGTATTACCAAATTTAAGGGCTTTAGTGCCATCATTAGCAAAGTAAGTAGAGTAACCTAATTGTAGTCCGATAAAAGGTTGTACTTTTAGGTTATACACCAAATCGATTTCACTGCCATAGCTGCTGTGTTTTTTGTCAGTTTCAAACTTAGCAGCAGGTGCAAAATAGTGGAAAGTAGCGCTGAGGTTGCTCTTCTCACCAGTGCGTACATTAGCAGTAAGGTAAGGATTAAGCAAACCTGCAGAAGGAGTAAAACCTACATAGTAATAATCCATAAAGTCATAGAACTTATGGTTGGTACCACTGAATGGATCAAAAGTTTTATCCGTTGTGTTAGAGGAAGGAGTAGCTGTGCCACTGAGGTAGTCTACTCCAGCTGCTAAACTGAAAATAGGAGAGAACTTGTAGCCTGCATTCACTGCAAACATATAAGCGCTCTTGTCTTGTCCTTTTGCATTTTTACCAGTTTGTAAATAAGCAGAAGCGCTATAGTTCAAATCGTCACTTTTGCCAGTGTAGTGTGCTCCAAATGTTTGTATATTATAGTTTGTACCATTATTAACGCGGTAACCTAAGTTAGCAAACAAGAGAGATAATTTTTGGTCTTCGCTAAATTTGTGGTGAGAGTGAACTGCTTCAAGGTGTTGGTAGGCTTGTCCTCCTTGGAAATGTACTCCATTAGGAGTGTTTACATCCATTGTTCCTGAAGCAATTCCTTGGTTGTAAGCAAAGAAGCTGCGGAGTGTCCATTGGTCACAAGCGTTCCAATTCAAGCTCACAGCATCGTGACTACGACCTGCAGGGTGCCAATCAAGAGACCCGAAAATACGGTCGTCGTCCAGCGCAATCACTTGTCTACCTACTTTTGCACTGAGGGTATTAACAAGAGGGAATTCGGCATAAGCCTCGAAAACCGACATACCACCAGTTCTATCGAATGATTGTATTTGAGGTGCTTGTCCCCATACATTCACATTTTGTAGTGATATATATAGGTGTAGGCGGTCGGTGTGCTTGTAGTCAAAATTCAAGCGAACGCGATTGTTAGTAAGGATGGCAGGTGCTTCACCATCTTGGATAGGTTTGTAAGCTCCGTTGCGGTACTCAAAACGCGGACGCAATTGTGCTGATAGTGTAAATTCGTTTGGAGGTGGTGGTGGAGCCATTTCTTCCATTGGTGGAGGTGGTGGTAACTCTTCTTGAGCAGTTGCCAAAGTAGGGTACAAAACGAAAGCTGTACCTAAAGCAAAAATTGATAATAAATGTTTTTTCATCGGTATATTTTTTTGAATTATTTACATTTAAAAGATGTTAATATATTGAAAATGAATAAAAAACAAACTTCCCTTATTTAGACTTACAATAAAGTATATAGATTCTTTCGTTTTCATTTGCAAATGTAAGGAAACTATTTTATATTTGCAACGAAAAACAACGAAAATTTATTTTTTATATAATGGCGACAACAAATAACAACACCCAATCTACTAAAAAAGGACGATGGTTTCGATTCTTGATTCCGTCGTTAGTAGGGATATTGATAGGGCTTGGCGGATACATATTTTATATATCCAAAGCGCACTCCTATCTGTCTGACGACCCCAAGGCGTGTGTGAACTGCCATATTATGGAGCCTGAGTACGCTACGTGGATGCACTCCTCTCACGGTCGCAATACCGTGTGTAACGATTGCCACGTGCCTCACGACAACGTTTTTCGCAAATACTATTTCAAAGCGAACGACGGTCTACGCCACGCCACGATGTTCACTTTCCGCTTGGAACCTCAAGTGATTAAAATGCACTCTCCAGGGCAAAAGGTAGTACAAGAAAACTGTATCCGCTGCCATAGTACTTTGGTAAGTGAAGTACAAGCAGGAAAGGTAACTGCCGAAATGGCTCACGCCGATAACGGGCGACTCTGCTGGGACTGCCACCGCGAAGTACCTCACAGCCGTGTACGCGGACTTAATGCAGCTCCTCATTCACCCGTACCTATTATTAGTAATATGCCAAACAATACCCCTGAATGGCTTGATAATATGGTTAAAAATAAAGAAAAATCAACAAATTAAAAAACGAAATATAATTTATACAGCGATGAAAAAGAAACATTGGTTAATTGCAGGTTTATTAGCAGTAGTTACCTTTTTATTAGGACTATTGGCTAATTCAATAATGAATAGATCTACAGAAGCTCAGTTTATCGCAAGAGGCGGTAATAACCTCCCCGATCAGGAATGCAAAAACGAGCTCTTTGAACCGTTCTATCCTCGTGAATACGCTTCGTGGGCAGCAACTGCCGACACTACATTCCGCTCTAGGTATATGAGCAGTCAAGATGATGATTTGCTCGCTTTGCGCCCCGAAATGGTAATCCTTTGGGCTGGTTATGCTTTCTCTAAGGAATACAACGCTCCTCGCGGACACATGCACGCTATTGAGGATGTTACCAAAATTCTCCGTACTGGTGCGCCTACCGATTCTACCCACTCTCCTCAACCAGGTACTTGCTGGACTTGTAAAAGCCCTGATGTGCCTCGCCTTATGAAAGAAGTAGGTGCTGAAACTTACTATAGTGCTCCTTGGGATCAATGGGGTAGCCAAATCGTAAACCCTATCGGTTGTGCTACTTGCCACGATACCAAAACTATGAAATTACAAGTAAAACAATTGGCTTTACAAGAAGCTTTCAAACGTCAAGGTCGTGACATCAATAAAGCTACTCACCAAGAAATGCGCTCTCTCGTGTGTGCTCAATGCCACGTAGAGTACTACTTCAAAGGTGATAAAAAATATCTTACTTTCCCTTGGGATGAAGGAATGACTGTTGAAAAAATGGAAGAATATTACGATAAAGAAGGTTGGACTGACTATGTTCACTCTCTTAGCCGTACTCCTATCCTCAAAGCACAACACCCTGATTATGAACTTTCTCAACTCGGTATCCACGGACAACGTGGCGTTTCTTGTGCCGATTGCCACATGCCTTACAAAACTGATGGTGCTGTAAAATTCTCTGATCACCAAATCAGCAGTCCATTGCGTAACGTGTCTGCAAGTTGCCAAACTTGTCACCGCCAAAGTGAAGAAGAATTGGTGAAAAACGTATATGATCGCCAAGATGCTGTATATGGTATGCGTATGAAACTCGAAAAACAATTGGCTAAAGTACACTTCAAAGCTAAATTCTTGTGGGATAACGGTGCTACTGAAGAACAAATGAAACCTACTTTGGCACTTATCCGCAAATCACAATGGCGTTGGGATATGGTACACTCTTCACACGGTGCCGCTTTCCACGCTCCTATCGAATCTGAACGCCTCCTTAGCGATGGTCTTATCTATGCTTATCAAGCTGAAAATAATTTAGATGTGCTTAAAGAAAAACTAAACATCAAAACAGCTTTCGTAATGCCTGATATCAGCACTAAAGCTAAAGCTCAAAAAGAAATTGGTCTAGATATCCCTAAAGAAGAAGCTGCTAAGAAAAAATTCTTAGAAACTATCGTTCCTAAATGGATTAAAGAAGCCAAAGAAAAAGGACGCTTAGTAACCCAAAAATAATAACAAATCACCAATAATAAATAACGATGTAGGGGCGAATGGCAATTCGCCCCTATTTCTTACCTCTTATCTCTTACCTAACTAATGAAACAATATCCTTTCGCTATTTTGGTTGCGTGTGTGTCCCTTATCATAGGGTTGATACTGCAACTTACCTTAGGAAGTATCAGCAAAAGTTGGTTTAGTTTTCCTTACAATGTGATAGAAGGCTTTGCCTTCGTAGTAATCACTACAGCTGTATATTTTATCTTTAGAAAAACAAACTTCATCGTGCGCTTTTCTTCGGCGCCTTTTGCAATTGTTACAGTTGCAACTCTTGGAATACTCACCATCGGCTTGGGGAGTATCAATGTGAATCCTCAAGAAGTAGCAAATAGCTTTCTAGGCAAATTAGGATTAGACGACCTTACCAAAACTTGGTACTTTGGTATCGTTTTCGTATTAGCACTGATGAACCTCTGGTTTTCTATCCTCAAACGCTCAATGGTTTATCAACGCAAAAACATTCCTTTCCTCCTCAATCACTTTGGCTTATGGCTTACAATGTTTGCTGGGGTATTAGGGCAAGGCGACATCATTCGCTTGAAAATGAACCTTTATAAGGATAAACTCGAATGGCGTGCAACTACCGATGATAATCGCGTAGTACAACTGCCTATCGCTATGGAACTCAAAGAGTTTAGTATAGATATTTATCCTAATAAACTATTTGTTATCGATAGTACAGGCTCGGCACTGCCTCACGAAAAACCTATAGGCTTTATGCTCGAAAAACAAGGTGAGAGTATGACCCTGCTGAATTGGAAAATTACTCTTCACCAATACCTCGAAAAGGCAATCCCCGATACCGATAGTACTTATGTCAATCACACGATGTGGGGTGCGACCAATGCAGCCAAAGTAACCGTAGAAGACCTTCGTACTCACAAAAAGAAAACCGATTGGATTTCAGCCGGTAACTTCCAATTCTCACCTCGTGCCATTCATTTAGATGATGAACATACCTTGGTAATGGCACCTGCCGAAGCACGCAAATTCCAATCCGATGTATTGATATATCAAAAAGATCATATAAACGAAGTACTCGAAGAAAAAATAGAAGTAAACCACCCTATCAGCGTAGGTGGTTGGCGCATTTACCAATTGAGTTACGATGAACGTATGGGGCGCTGGTCAGAACTCAGTGTCGTCGAACTCATCTCCGACCCTTGGTTACCTGTCGTTTATGTAGGAATTTTCTTACTACTTGCCGGAGGTATTGCCCTCCTCTTTGAAGTAAAAACTAAAAAACAAACATCTAATTCCTAACTCCTAATTCCTATTTTCTAAACTATGTGGCATTATTTCAATCTTATAACATATATTTCAGTAGCCCTATGGTTACTTTCCGGAACGCTTATCTATAGTAAAAGTAAAGCTCTTAGAAACCTCAGTATTACAGCTCATTTAGTAGCTACCCTAACCATTGGAGTCTTTATTGTTGCCTTGTGGCAAAACTTAGATCGTCCGCCCTTGCGCACCCTTGCCGAAACACGTATTTGGTACGCATTCTTTATGGGACTCATAGGCTGTGCCATCTATTGGCTCTATCGCCAAAAGTGGATGCTCAGCTATTCAGCTGTAATGGGGATTGTATTTATAGTACTTACCTATACCCACCCCGATACAATGAACAAAGCCTTAATGCCTGCCTTGCAGAGCGTGTGGTTCATTCCACACGTAATCGTGTATATCTTTGCTTATGCAATGTTAGGGATGGCTTCACTCACCGCTTTCTATGGCATTTATCGCTATAAAAAAGGACAAGAAGTACAATCAATCTTTACTGTCATCGACCAACTTGTAAAAATAGGTTATGTATTTCTCACTTTTGGATTGCTCTTTGGAGCCCTTTGGGCAAAAGAAGCGTGGGGGCACTATTGGACGTGGGACCCTAAAGAAACTTGGGCATTTATCACTTGGCTTGGTTATTTGGTATATCTCCACCATAAGTACAATCACAAAGAAAAGAAACCTTTTCAGAGTTTCCTTATCGTAGGAATTGCCTTTATACTACTCCTTGTTTGCTGGTTTGGTGTAAACTACTTGCCAACGGCACAAATGAGTGTACATACCTATTCTGGATAAATAATAAAAGCTGTTAAGTACCCCACTTAGCAGCTTTTTTTGTATAAAACAATTTAATCTATTCTATCCACAATCTAATTTTATGCAACTACAAAAACTTCAATCGCTCCAGAGACCTCTGAAAACTCCGAGAACTCCAAAAACTCTCCCTTGCAAGAAAAATTTTCCTATTTAGGAAAATAGTGCTATTTTTGCATTACAGCCAATGATTAAATTAGCAAAATCAGCAAATTACAACAATGAAAAAACACTATTTTAGTACTTTTATCAAATACTTTTTTCAAGGGATACTTATCATAGGACCTCTCAGTGCTACTATTTGGATTATTTGGTCGATATTCAAAAGTGTTGATAACCTCGTCCCCGACCTCTCTAAAGATTACCCAGGGTTAGTGTTCGCATTAGTCCTATTAGGCACAGCCATCATCGGATTTATAGGTAGCCGACTCATTTTAGGGAAACTATTGGTAGGTTTGTTAGATTATTTGGTGGCACATATCCCTGGGGTAAAAATCATCTATTCATCTATCAAAGATGTCTTAGCGTCATTTGTAGGCGATAAACGCAAGTTCTCCAATCCAGTGTGGGTACGTGTAAACGAAACCCCCGAAGTATGGCGCATAGGTTTTCTTACCCAGCCATCAATGGATTTTGTCAATCTCGAGGGAATGGTGAGCGTATATTTGCCCCATTCGTATGCTATTTCGGGTTGGGTGATTGTTACTTCTGCCGAGAATGTAAAACCCGCCGAAGGCTTTACTGCCCAAAAAGCGATGGAATTTGCTCTAAGTGGCGGAATTACAACGATTAAGAAAGGATAACTCATTAAAGAATACCTAATGATTAAAGGCGCGAGCTCATAGCTCGCGCTTTTTTATTCCCTACTTCTCCCTTGTTACAATCTTGTAACCACTCGTTACAACTATTTGTGCACTTCTTCAAAACTCCTCAATTTTGCATCATAAATCAAAAAGAAAATGGAACTTCTCAAAGAACAATTCATCACTTTTGTAGGGCTTTTGCTCTCAGGATGGGCAGGCTGGCTCTTCGGTCGCCCTAAACAACGCGTGGAACTACAAGCCAGCGAATTAGACAATGTAGATAAAGCGATACACATCTATCGCGAAATGATTGATGACTTAGGCGAAAAATACGCCAAAGCCATTGCCGACCTTAAAGAGGCTAACCTACGTATCAAAGAACTCGAAACTTCTATCGAAAACCTTTTAAAACAACTTAGAAAATGACAAACAACGAACAACAAATCGCACTTTTTGTAGCTACCTACAAGCCCTATGCAATCGAAACTGAACGCAAAACAGGTATCTCACACCTCTTTATTTTGGCACAAGCAGCCTTGGAAAGTGCTTGGGGAACACGCGCCCCTGGTAATATGTTCTTTGGCGTAAAAGCTAAACCCAATATCCCCGCTTCTGACCGACAATTATTGGTAACTACTGAAGTGCTCTCTTGTGATTGGGAAACTTATCAGCGCACCCCTGCATTACAAAAATTCCCCGAAGTGCTAAGCGTTACCAAGCGCACTGATGGCAAATATACATATAAGGTAAAGGATTGGTTCAAAAAATACTCCACTCCCGAAGCCTGCTTTACCGATCACGCTCTTTTGTTCTTGAACAACAAACGCTATGCCGAGGCTCTAAAAGTCAAAACCGACCCATACTTATTCGCCGAAGCCATTGCTCGTGCAGGCTACGCCACTGCCCCCGATTATGCAACCCAACTCAAAAAAATCATAAAACAACTCTCAAAATGAAACAAATTCTCTTTTTATTGCCTTTTTTATTACTATTCTCCTGCAAAACACATAAGCTAAAACAAACTGAAACCCTCCAAATACGTGAGCAAATAGATAGTCTCTACCGCCAACAAACAGCAGTCTTGCACACCGTAGAATGGCTCAGTGGCCTACAAGAAGTACATCTCACACTTGAGGCGTTTAAGGACAGCACAGGGCATACCCAAGTGCAACTCCACAGCACTACCCACGTAAAACACTTGCGTGAGCGCACCGACAGCCTGCAACAGAAAGAAATGCACCAAGCTCGTCAAAAAGTACTGAATTTCCACCAACATCAATCACTCAAACAAAAAGAACACAATTTCGGGCTAACCCCAAAAACTTATTGGCTAATCGCACTTATTTTAGTAGCTATCGCCTATTACCAATACAAAAAATATATTCTAAAGAAATAGAAAAAACTATTTACACCCCCCTCCCACCTCCGAGATTATCCAAGATTCTCTGAGATTCTCCAAAAACTCCTAAATCATCAGTTGATTACCTAAATAATCAATCATTTTTAGTTACATTGTATGGGCGTTTTGCAAACGCCCATACCTACACACAAAAAACTATTTACACCACCCTTCCCACCTCCGAGATTTTCCAAGATTCTCTGAGATTCTCTAAGATTCTCTGAGATTCTCCAAAACATCTCCAGCGGAGGTTAGGCTATGAAAAAACACCTCTAAACAGAGATTGTTTCTAAATAATTTTGTAACTTTGCCCCAATTCTTACCTCTTATCTCTTACCTAAAATTACTATTATGGAACATTCACACAACCACGATCACGATCATCACCACGATCACGATCATCATCACGATCACCACCACCATCATACAATAACCGATTTAAGTGCGTTGAATCGCGCCTTCTATATAGGTATAGGCTTGAATTTGCTCTATACCCTTATCGAATTTATAGTAGGTTTTAGAGTTGATTCGCTGGCACTTATTTCTGATGCCAGTCATAATTTAAGCGATGTCGCCAGTTTGGTGATTTCTCTCATTGGACTGAAGCTCACTCACCGTGCTGCTACCCAGCTATACACTTATGGTTACAAAAAGGCTTCCATCCTCGCCTCACTTATCAATGCAGTACTGTTGATATACATTGTGATAAAAATCTTTATCGAAGCTTTTGAACGTCTCTCCAATCCACCCGAAATGGCAGGAACTGCTATTATGATTACAGCTTTCATAGGGGTGATTATCAATGGGGTATCGGCTTTTCTTTTCTATAAAGGTCAGCAAACCGATATCAATATTAAAGGGGCTTTTCTGCACCTGCTACTCGATGCTTTAGTGTCAGTAGGGGTGATTGTCTCAGGAGCAATTATGTACTTCACAGGTTGGTATATCGCCGATCCTATCAGTAGTTTTATGGTGGGAATTGTCATTCTCTTCTCTACTTGGGGACTTTTAAAGGAAAGTGTAAAACTCATTTTAGACGGTGTTCCTCAGAATATAAACCAAGCTCACATTCAGCAATTGATAGAACAACACCCTATGGTGGAGAGCGTACATCACCTGCATATATGGGCGCTCAGTAGTGCGCAAAATGCTTTAACAGCACATTTGGTACTCAAAGAATGCATTACGCTAAAAGAATTTATGACCATCAAAGCAGAACTGAAACACACCCTTTCTCACGAAGGTATTACCCACAGCACCTTTGAAATAGATACCGAAAATTGCCATTGCAAAGAAGAAAACTGTAATTAAAAAAATATTGCTATCTTTGCCGCCCTAACACTATTCACTTTTCACTTACCTATGGGAAGCAAAAATAAACTCAAACGATTCGAAGAAAATAAAACCTTTGCCAATGTAATTCAGCCCTCACGTGAGGAAGTCCTCACCGATGCTTTTCCTTATAAAGGACGTTGGAATGAACTCTATTTCAAGAACAATCACCCTATAGTTTTAGAATTGGGCTGTGGCAAAGGCGAGTATTCAGTAGGGTTAGCCAAACGCCATCCTGAGAAGAATTTCATAGGAATAGACATCAAAGGAGCGCGCTTTTGGCGAGGAGCTAAAACTGCTATAGAAGAAAATATTGCCAATGTAGCTTTCCTCCGCACTCAAATAGAACTCATCGAAAAATGCTTTGCCACTGGTGAAGTGAGTGAGATATGGATTACTTTCCCCGATCCGCAAATAAAATACAAACGCACCAAACACCGCCTCACAAACGCCGATTTTCTCGCGCGTTACGAGCATATCCTCGCCCCTGATGGCTATGTGCACCTCAAAACCGATAGCGAGTTTATGCACGGTTATACCTTAGGCTTGTTACATGGAGCAGGACATAAAGTGCTCTATGCGAATCACAATATCTACAACAGCGATGGCGTGCCTACAGAAGTAACCGAAATTAAAACCTTCTATGAACAGTTCTATTTAGAACAAGGTAAACCCATTACCTATATTCGTTTTCAGATAAAAAAACAGTAATGCTCCACAAACTCAACTTAGACGACATACTTTTTTTGGATATAGAAACTGTACCGTTACACCAGCAGTACAGCGAATTGTCGGCTGAAACTCAAATGCTTTGGGAAGAAAAAACGCGTTACCAACGCAAGGAAGAGTTCTCTGCCGAAGAGTTCTACGACCGCGCAGGTATTTGGGCTGAGTTTGGAAAAATTGTGTGCATATCAGTAGGGTATTTTTCATTCCGGCATCAGCAACGCACCTTTAGGGTTACCTCGTTCACAGGAGAAGAAAAGAATCTGTTAGAAGATTTCGGCAGATTAGTAAACGAACATTTTTCACGCCCTAATAAATTGTTTTGCGCTCATAACGGCAAGGAATTCGATTTTCCATATATCTCCCGCCGTATGATTATCAACGGGATAGAAATTCCGCAAAAACTACAACTCTTTGGCAAAAAGCCTTGGGAAATCCCTCATCTCGATACGATGGAAATGTGGAAGTTCGGCGATTACAAACACTATACTTCACTGAAACTCTTAGCTCATATTTTGGGCATTCCTTCCCCTAAAGACGATATTGATGGCAGCGAAGTGCGCAATGTCTTCTACAACGAAGGTGATATTGAGCGTATAGCTACTTATTGCGAAAAAGATACCATTACGGTTGCGCAAATTCTTCTGCGATTCCGCAATGATACCCTTTTAGATGATGATGAAATCCTGATTTTAGGAAGATAATAAGTGTTATTCAGCCTCTTTTACTTCTTGAGGAGCAGCCTCTTCTTTCGCTTCTTGAGGTATAGGCTCTTCTTTCACTTCTTGGTATACGGGCTCTTCATTTGAAGGATATACCGGCTCTTGAATAGCTGGTTCTTCATTTTTGTTTTTAGGAAGTTTTAAGCCTGCGCCTATAGAAATAGCGAAGTAGTAACTTTTAGCATCTTTAAAATAGAGATGAGGAACGTGTTCTTGATCGGTGATAGGGGTAAGGTTCGTAGAAAAACGAGCATCAACAGTGAATATCCATTTAGGTATCTCCCACATCACTCCTCCACCTACGTGAAAAGTAAACAATATTTTATTGAAATATTGTGTCATATTGAACTTTTCACTGTTTTGTTTTTCAGAATACGATGCCAAAAGCAAAACTTTAGGAGCTAATCCTATTTGTCCAAATCCTCTAAACCATTTCTTACCCTCAAATTGCAATAAGAAAGGCATTTCTAGGTAATCAAAACGAATGTGACGGCGGTCTTGCAATTTTAAATCAGAGCCTTCAGGGCGATACGGAATTGCCTCGCGCTTGTACATCAATTCTATTTGTGAAGCAAAGTGAGTTTTGATAGGCATTCGCAAAAATAACCCAGAGTTCACTACGCCTGTCTTTCCAAAATACTCCACATTATACCCCTCCATTGATTGTATAGGAGTAATAATCGTAAAAGTACTTGCAGGGCTATTGATTTTCACCCCTATCGCGGTTTGCGCAAAGCCCAAATAAGCAGCGCAAAGCCATAAAATTGTAGTTAAAAAGCGTTTCATAATATATTTAGTTAGAGATTATTCGGTTATAGGTTCCTTATTTACTTCTTCAGTAGGAGTTACTACTTCTTCAGTAGGAGTTACTACCTCTTCAGTAGGAGCTACGATTTCTTCAGTAGGAGGAGTATTGTTTTTCTTTTTAGAGAATTTATAGCCTGCACCTAACGAAATGCCAAACACAAATGTTCTCGCTTTATCAAAATTGATATATTCTGTACGGCTTCCCGAAGCTAAGTTTGTTATGCTGGTAGAAAAACGAGCATCAACTGTGTAAATCCATTTAGGGCGCTCAAATAGCACACCTCCTCCTATATGTCCCATCATCATCACTGTGTTGAATTGCGAACTCCCTCCGTAAGTAACACTCTTAGAGTCATCATAAAAAGAAGAAGTGATGAGAATTTTAGGTGAAAAACCTACAAAACCAAAGCCTCTAATAGCTTTCTTGCCTTCGTATTGTACTAAGAAAGGCACGTCCAAATATTCAAACCTATAATAAGAATCTTTGCTGCTATTCTCTATTCTAAAACGCACAGCTTCGTGCTTAAAAAGCAATTCACTTTGTAAAACCCAATGTTCTTTTAGAGGAATACGAACAAAGCCTCCAAGGCTAACAAAGGCATTGTAGTTTTTTAGATCAACATTGGTTGCTGTATATAGAGGAGCTGCTAAGCTAACAGCCGATAGTGGGTCAGTTACTTTTACCCCTATCGCAGTTTGCGCAAAGCCAAAGTAAGCAGTGCAAAACCATAAAATTGTAGTTAAAAAGCGTTTCATAATATATTTAGTGAAAGATTATTCGGTTATGGGTTCTTGGTTTACTTCTTCAGTAGGAGTTACGATTTCTTCAGTAGGAGGAGTATCGTTTTTCTTTTTAGAGAATTTATAGCCTGCGCCTAACGAAAATGTAAAGGTATGATTTCTCGCTTCTATGAAATTTAAATAAGGCGAACTGCTATTCGTTGCCATTTTGGTGAGATTAACTGAATAACGTGCTTCGGCGAACAACAACCATCTGGGGCGTTCTACGATCAACCCTCCTCCTATATTGAAATTGATGTGTAGTTGTCCTGTGCCAAAATAGTATTTCATATCTTGCACCTCTTCTTTACTTCCTTTATCTCTAAAAGCAGCTCTTGTACTGATTTTGGGTGAAAAACCTAACTGTGTAAATCCTCTAACGGATTTTTTGCCCTCAAACTGCATCATAAGAGGGATTTCTAAGTAGTCAAACTCATAATAAGGGCGTTCTTCGGTATCCCAAGTGCTATTTTTAGGACGGAATGACAATGTTTCTCGGCGATAAAGCACTTCTGTTTGTAATGCCCAACGTTTGGCGAGTTGGAAATGCGCAAATACACCTGAATTAAAAGCAGCAATTCGCGGATAAATCTCAATATCATAACTTTCGTTAGAGGTGAGATCGTTGAAAAAATTAAAAGTATGTAATGGTGTATTTACTTTCACCCCTATTGCGGTTTGCGCAAAACTGAATGTAGTAACACTCAAAAAAGCAACGGTAATTAAAAAACGTTTCATACTATATATTTAGTTAAAAATTATTCTTATCTCTTATCTGTTACCTAAGTCTAAGTATTTTTCAAAGTAATCAGCGATGTCTTTCAGTTCTTTCCGGTAGTGGTCATCTTCTTTTTCGGTGAGGATACCATAACCATAACGGCGGAAGTGTTGTAGTATTTCCGAGAGTCGGTTGGTGGTGATTTTTAGGGTGATAAGCACGTTGTTTTCTGTGCGATTAGAGAGATAAAGCCCTAAAAGTTTTCCTCCATTTTCCTCTACGATTTTGCTAACTTCAGCAAGTGAATAGTTAAGAGTATCTTTCTGCAAGATAAGCACATAGCCAGCTTCTTGTATAAAAGGAGTTTCGATGAATTGTAATACAAACTCATCTAAATGATAGTAGCCTATAAAATCTCCTCCCTCATTGATTACCGGTAACATATCGGTTTGATAGAGCGCAAAAGCCTCTACCACAGCATCCCACGTAGCCGTTGAAGGTATAAAATAGTGTTCAAGCGCATACTCATAATCACTTACTAACGCCTCTTTAGCAGCTTCTTCCACGGCTTCTTTGCGGAGTACCCCTATAAAAGAATTGTTTTCGCACACGGGCAAAGCCGAAAGCGAGTGGGCTTCAAAAAGCAAATTCACTTCCTCTATCGAAGTATTGGGGTCTATATATAAAAAATGTGTTGTCATATTCTTACCTCTTATCTCTTATCTAATCAATAACAATCCGTTTTGATTTGTCCTTTGTTTTGGTAGTAACTCAGCGGTTTTTCTAAATGTTCTCTACTAATAGCTTCCAAAACTTCAGTAACTGCTTTCTCCATTGCAACCGACCCGCATATCATTATAATTCCTTTGTTTTTAAGGAGTTCTGCAAAGAAAGGAGCTTCTCTTCGCAAGATGTCCTGCACATAGAATTTGTCCCCTTCACGCGAGAGGGCTTGCCAATAGTTGGCTATCTTTCCTTCTCGAGTAAATTGTTCTATATAAGGGCGGTAGATTTCCAAAGAGGCTTCACGACGGCAACCCCATATCAGGGTGATAGGTTTCTTTTTAGTGTTTTCGGCTATCATTCCTATAAAGGGCGCCATCCCCGAACCATTGGCAATACACACCACTTGAGATGCTTTTTTAGGAAAATGGAAGTGTTTGTTGGCTACCAAAGCAGCTTGCAATGTATCGCCTATTTGCAAATTGTTCAGCAGGTTAGACACCACCCCTTGTGAATGTAGCTTTACGCTCAACCACACATCTCCTTGGTATTTGGCAACCGAATAGAGTCGTTCGCGCCCATCTTCAGGAGTAATGCCCAAGAGGTCGCCGGAGACAAAACTACTTTTTTTGGAAGGGCGTAGCGCTATTAGGAAAATATCGTCGTCCATTACGGGGGTTTTCTCTGTTACGGTGAAAGTGAGCGGTTTGTGCTGAGGTTGTACGCTGAAATCATCAGGCAAAGCCAAAGAGAGCTTTTGCGCCATACCCCAAGCCGTTGCCCACGCTTTAAACTGACTGAAATCTTGGTCGTTTACGGTATGCAAAGGCAGCGCACATTCAGCTTGTGCAGTAGCCGATAGTATTTGGTCTACTTCTTTGGCATATTTGCAGAAATCGGGGTAAGTGTCAGAGCCAAAGCCGAGTACGCTATACGCCAAAGGTTGTGAGGGGGGATATTTTGCCCATAAATGCGCAAAGTGAGTCGCATTGATAGGCGCCTCGCCATCGCCATAAGTGCAAGTAAACACAATGAGTTGCTCTGCTTTAGCAAAACGAGTGTAGGCATTCATATCGGTGAGGTAGGAACGCTTGCCCAAACGGAGGAGTTCGTTATGGAAAAGAACGGCAAATTTGCGGGTAGTACCTCCTTCAGTGCCTACTAACACGATATATTCACATTCGCTTTTATCAAACGGATTATTGATGCCTTTCTTTCGTTTTCTGAGGGTCATCGCAAAGCCAGAGTAGAGGAAGAACAACAGCGCTACACACGAGAGCAACAAGACAGTCGCCCAGAGATAATGCCCTTTGCCGATGTGCAGGGTGCGCACCAAATACGCCAAACCTTTGTAAGGAGAGGTGGAAGTGCTAATTACCTCGCCCGTAAACTGATTGACTACTATATTTTTATCGATGAAATCTACTTTATAAACCTCTTCTACATCTTCAAAAGCAGGAAATTCCACTTGGCGCACTTCGGCGAGAGGCACTTGGAAAACGGGGAAGTCTTTAGCGGGTTTTGCGGGTGTTTCTTGTAGTGTGCTAACATCGTAATTGTGTTCGGCTTTGAACTTAGGAAACACTCCCACTGTTTCGAGCGTCATATACACCCCCGTGAGGGCAATGATAAAGATAGGCACGAGCGCCCAGCGCCCCAGCGCACTGTGGTAATGATTGTAGAATTTTTCTTGCGGAAGTTTGTGGAAGAACCTGCTCCAACGTTGCTGTTTGCGAGCGATGAGCCATATACCCGACAAGGCTACTACACACAAACACAAAGCTGTAACTCCCATAATCACCCGTCCCGTTTTGCCCATATAGAGCGAGCGGTGTAGCGTTTTGACGAACTGTATAAACTTCTAGGGCTTATAATCCCCTTGGATTACCTCCCCCGATTGCGGATGGATAAAGAGTTTTTCGCCCTCAGTCGTCTCCACCTGCACAAAGTGATTGCGGTCGATAGTGAGTTTGAGCGCATCTATATTCTTTTCCTTTAAAACAGCAATGGTTTGGGCAAGGGTAGTGCTTTCAAACGCTGCACTTTTGTAAGGTAACGTTTGGTTATACACCGATTCACCTGCTAAGATAGCCCCCGTGAGAGCCCCCAGCAATATGAATACCCCTGCTATCAGGGAAAATATGAGGTGAAGTTTTCTTGTCATTTGTCAATTAGTTACATATTGGTTCAACAGCTATAAAGCCTTTATGTATTTTCACCTTTCTAAGGCGTTTGAGTTTCTTTTCTTTTACAAAATCATATAGATAGTTATAACCATTAAAAGATACTATAGCAATATTTCCATTTACGTATTCTATACTATCATATTTAGGTTCAGCTATTATTTCTCCTTTCAGATTGATAAGTCCTACACCTCTATCAGTATAGTATTCAGCCCCCCCATTTTTAAAGGAGCCGACCTCCTTATTAGTAAACTCAATCGGAATCACTACCTCATTTTTTGGATTGATATACCCCCATTTACCATCTTTGCGTACCGAAGCCAAACCTTCGCTAAAATTATTAACTTCTTCATATTCAAAGGGAACTATTACCTTGCCATAGCCATCTATATAGCCCCATTTACCCCCTTTTTTAACCCCAAAAATAGCATTACCACTCCAATTGTTTATAAAACCATCATAGGTGTCTAATAAATTACCATTCAAATCATAGACCATATACTTACATTCCTTACGCACACCTACTATGTAAGTGTTGTCAGAAGGTTCAATCACATAATTTTGAATCACATAATTATCAAAATCTTGAATAACAGGTTCTCCTTTAAGGTTGATATACATATAATTTCTACCTTTTTTTACTCTAGCTACACCTTGTTGAAAATCAAATGCATATTGATAAGTAGGAGGTATCACCCATTCATTTTTAGTATTGATATATCCTGCGTTGTTGTCGTTCAATTCTGCTACAATAGGAATATTGTCATCTATCTTACTGGTGTAAACCCAGTGATAGCTTATAGGGATAATTTCTTTTCCTTCAGAGTTAAAAAGACCTGCTTTTTCATTAAGTTTTACGGTATAGCCATTTTTATTAGAGTTTATTTTGTTGTATTTTAAGGGCAAGATTACGGCACCTTTTTCAGAAACCACCCCATACTTTCCATTCTTCTTAACAATAAATTGACCTTCACAGCCAAGTTCTATAGAGTTATAACCCCCTTTAAGAACGAGTTGTAAATTTTCGTTATACACCGAACAGCCTTTTGTTTTACTACAAGCAAAGAAGTATGGTTGTTTTTCTTCTATAGAATTAAAAGTAGGGGCTAACACTGTTTTTCCCTGCAAATCTACCAATCCTAACTTACCCTTTTCTTCAAAGATAAAGTATTTAGGTTGTGCCAACCCCGTAAAGCCACACAACAGCAAGGTTAATTTTAATAAAAAATGGATTTTTTTCATTGTGTTTTTTAATTTACTGATTTATTAATTTGTTAGGCACGAGCTACAAGTTCGCGTCAGCAGTGAATTACTTATGTCTCTCTTTTTCTAATTTATAAGATGAATTAGTTTTTTTTGATAAGGAATTAATATACGCATTTTTTATAAAGAATTGTTCTCCTTTCATTATAATTTTGGATTCTTCGTCAAAATTAACACCTCCTATATTGTCCTCTATATTGCTAATATACAAAAATAAAGTATCTTTTTTCGAGATTCCAGATAATAGAAATCTCTGATATAATTGGTATCCTTTTGCTTCATAAACTATAGAATCTTTTGAGATATCAATCTTAATATCATAAATTTCTCTCCAATCATCATTATTTTGATTGAGTGTTAAAGTGTATTTTCCAAACCATTTACAATCTATCTTTTTTCGGAAAAGGATATTATGATATAACATAAATTTTTTATTTAAATTTTGTTTTACTTCTTTAGAAGAATATAAATCTTCTTCTTTACTCACCTTAAGTTTTATATTCTTTGAAAGATATATAGGTTTTTCATAAGAATAAAGAATATGATTAGCTTTTTTTAGTTGATTGTTGAAGGTAAATGAATACCTCTCCTTTCCTGTTTCACCTAAAATTTCACTCTCTATAATAGAATCAAGAGTGATTTTATTGATATATAAATAGATTTGTTCTCCTTCTGTTGAGCCATCTAATATGATAGTATCTTTCAGCTTTTGTAAAGAATTATTTTGATTATTTGTGTGAGTATTCTTATTTTGGCTATTGCAAGATATAAAAAATACTGAAACTAGGTATATAACATATCTATAAAGGAATTTTTGTATGATCATTATTATTGTTATCAAAACGTGTTTAAACTTTTTTGAGGAACTTGGAGTGATGCAATGGTGATTAATTTGTTTGGTACAAGTTATATGCTCGCGCCAACGGTGGGTAAAAAAGGCTTCTCTTCTAATGTTTCTAAATTGAGTGTGCTAAAGTTGTCATTTTTATATATAAATAGCAATGAATTGTTGAAAAACTCACTAAACCCTACTCTTCCTAATTTATATTTCTTATATGAAAAATCATTGCGATTGACGATGAACAACCAATTGCCATCTAACAAATAGACCGCTATGTAATCAGGATTATCAGAAAGACATATTGAAAAGAGTGTTTTGCCACTAAGTTTTTCTTTTTCTTTAAAATTGATGCGCCAAACTTCCTCGTCCTCATTGTTCATATACACTAAGATATTACTGCAAGATATTACTGCCTAAATAGTAGTAACCTTTGTTGTCGCAAGCTACTTTACAATCAAATATACGTATTTTTTTATCAGTAGGTACGGCTGAGAACGCAAGTGTATCAAAGTTGAATTTGTACAGATTAGGCTGTTTGAAAGCACTAAAATACACCGAATTGCTCTCAGGATGATAAGCAGTGTTACCCCATTGTGTTTTTTCGTCGAGAGTAGCTATTACTTTACCCGTTTCGGCATCTACACAAAAAGGGTTTCCATAAATATTCTTATAAATATCGCTTTTAGTTACTGAAAACACTTTGCTGCCTTCTCTATCAAGACAAGGATAGATAAAAGTATGATTAGAAATGGTATTTTTTATAGTTTTTTTATCAACATCAACCATAAGTAATGGTTCATTAGTGCCAATATTACGAGAAACAGCTATCGTTTTTCCGTTATCAGCTATTGCTCTAACCATATAATCCTTGTACAAAGAGTCTTTTAACACACAAAATGCTTTTTCTTTATCAAAATCCTGACACCAAATACCCTCTTTTCCAAAGTAGTATCCACGCCAAAAATACATTCGTCTGTTACTAAAATCTGTAATTATACTCATTTTATTGATTTGTCAATTTACTAATTTATTGGCACGAGCTACAAGCTCGCGCCAGCGGTGGTTTTTCTTACCTCTTATCTCTTATCTCTTACCTAACTCAAACCGTATTTTCTTAGCATTTTTCAGTGTCTCGTGACTGATAAAATAGGATTTGTAAGGTTTGTCGTCGATGTAAATGTTCTTAATGTAAATGTTCTCAGGCGAAGCATTACTTTCTATTACCAAATCACCAGCAGGATAGTACTGCGGATTGCGTTTGAGGGTGATTTTAGTAAACTTAGGCGAGGTGAAAGTATAGTTAGGCTCAGCAGGAGTAATAGGATAGAAACCTGCCATTCCATAAATGAGCCAAGCCGACATTACCCCTGTATCTTCATTACCTGGGAGTCCCGCAGGTTTGTTTTGAAAATACTCATTGATGAGTTGGTCTATCTTCTGTTGGGTTTTCCACTCTTTGCCTTTAAGGAAGTTGTAGAGATACGGATAGGCAATATCGGGTTCGTTTGCCATATCGTACTGTTTACTGTCGAAAATATGGTCGAGTTGCTTTTCAAAAGGTTTTTCACCGCCCATTAGCTTGATCATTCCTTTTACATCGTGGGTTACCATATATACGTATTGCCACGCATTGCCCTCTATATAGCCTACATTTTCTTCAAAGTTAGCTCCACTTTCGGGGTTGAAAGGCGCATACCACTTGCCATTGGCGTGACGCGGACGCAATAAATGGGTTTCTTTGTCGAATAATTTCCTATACGAATAGGCTTGTTTATTAAACTTCTCGTAATCGGCTTTTTTGCCTAATTTTTTAGCGATTTGCGCAATAGCAAAGTCAGCAGCATTATACTCTTGGGTAGTAGATACAGGTCCTCTTACCCCTCCATCTACACTCAGGTAGCCCAATTTCCAATACTCTTTCACTCCTGGGCGTATAGGGTTGTTTTCAAGCGTATTTGCCCCTTTTAGCATCGCCTCGTAAGCTGTTTGTATATCAAAATCGGTGAGACCGCGCAGGTAAGTATCTGCTAATACTATGCTCGCAGGGTCACCTACCATCGTAAAGGTTTCGGTAGAATTGAGTTCCCATTTGGGTAGCCAACCGCTTTCTTTATAGATGTCGAGCATCGTGTGCACCATTTGCAGTTGCTGTTCGGGGTAGAGCAGGGTGAGCAATTGGTGGTAATTGCGATAGGTATCCCAAAGCGAGAACACCGTATAACGCTGGTGATTTTTGCCTATTTTGTTAGTCTTGCTCTCAGGGTAATCACCATTCACATCGTTGAGGAGATTGGGGTGAATAAGCGCGTGATACAGAGCCGTGTAGAATATGGTTTTTTGGTCGTCGGTACCGCCTTCTACGGTAGCGCGGAGGGCATCGTTCCACGTTTGGCGTGTGGTGGCATACACCTCGTCGAAAGTGCGGTTGCCTATTTCTTTTTCAAGGTTTTCACGGGCATTGGCTATGCTCACGTATGAGATACCCATCTTGAGTTCCACGACTTCCTCTTTATCAAATTTATAACGGAAATACGCCCCTATACTATCACCTACTACCTCGCGAGCGAATTGTTCTTTGAGGCGGGTGTCGCCGTTGTACCACATCCATTGGGCTTCTACCCCTTGGTGTTTTTCAGGCGTATGCCAAACGCCATAAGAAGGGGCTACTTTGTTCACTTTAGCTACAAAATACACCGGATAAGCCAGCTCTGGACTGTTATAGCAGAAAGTCCCTACCATACGCATTCCTTCCACCTCGGTAGGCGATACGAATTTCAGCATCGCGCCCTTTTCGTTGGTGAGTCCGAGTCCGAGATTGATGAGCAAATTAGCTTCTCCTTTAGGGAAGTGATAGCGAGTAATGCCTGCGCGGGTGGTAGCAGTAGCTTCGGTTTTGATGTTGTATTTAGTAAGGAAATTGCTGTAATAACCAGCTTTGGAGATTTCTTTTTGGTAAGTAGAGCCGTATTTTAGATGATTTACCTCCAATTTACCAGTGGTAGGCATCGCGATAATCACCCCTAATTCAGGACAGCCCACCCCGCTGAGGTTCACGTGAGTAAGCCCCGTGAAGAATTTATTTTCATTTACATAAGGATTTGAAAGCCATCGACTATCTTTTTCAAGCGGAGCTTTCACTCCCGTAGTATCGAAAGCCACGTTGAAAGGTGAAATGCTAAGCATACCGCGGGGAGCAATTGCGCCAGGGTGCGTAGCACCAAAGTTAGAAGTACCAATCAGTGGATTGATATAATCCACAGGTTGTTGTGCGTGTAGTGATAAAGCCACCCACAAAGTGGCAAAAGAAAGTAGTTTCTTCATTCGTTTAGAACTCTAAATGGTTAATCAGGCTACAAATGTACGATTATTTTTTGAAGTTACAACCTTGTTACCTCCTTTTTTAGTAATTCGTAATTCGTCTTTATTTACTATCTTTGCCCCGTGAAACATTATTTTTTTAATATTATGACAGAAGCCCAAACACTCAAGCATATCATTACCTCTCGCAAAAGCGTCTATCCACCCGAATATAGTGATAGCCCTATACCCGAAGAAGTCTTACAAGAGATTATTAGTTCTGCAGATGAAGCTCCTAACCACAAACGCACTAAACCTTGGCGATTAAAAGTGTATAAAGGTGATGAGAAAGTGCGTTTGGGAGAAGAATTAGTGCGTTTATACAAAGAAAATGTACCGGCAGAGAGCTTTTCTGAGATAAAAATGAATGAAATAGCGAAAAAAGTAGCTAAATCTTATGCCGTAGTTACTATCAGTGTTCATTTTAGTGGTAAAGTAGCCGAATGGGAAGAAATTGCTGCTACAGCGATGACAGTACAGAATATGTATCTCACCTGCACTGCCCACGCGGTAGGCTGTTATTGGGGTACCCCTGGTTTTATGTTTCAACTGAAAGATTTTCTACAATTAGAAGGAAATGAACGTTGTTATGGACTCTTTTTTATGGGAAAGAAAAGATAAAGAGCTGCAATTACCTATTGTGTTACAATTGCTTGTCGTGCTACTACCAAAATCGTTTTACTTCTAAAGGTAAACCTTTTCTTTGTTTATATAGAACAGTCCCTATCACACCAGTGGCAATTAATAGTATTGAAATGGGAATTTCAATACTTAAAAACTCAAAAGTTAAATCGTTAGCCAAAGTCAATACTAAATGTGCAAATACAACTACCCAAAAGTTGAAATTCCATTCCATATAAAGCCAAAAAAGGAAAATTTCCGTTAAAAGTAACATCAAAAAAATCCCTATAACCGACAAAATTTCTTGTAATAGTACGTCTATAGAGAATATTTGCATTAATTTGAAATAACTGCTTATTCCCGATAGGATGTCCTTGTTAAAAAGCAAAATTACAGAAATCGTTACAATAGCTACAGCCAAATAGATAGCTATATAAAATAAAATTATGCGAAAGAACCCCCATTTTGTATAAGAGCTAATTTTCCTAAAGAAGAATGCTCGTGTGCATAGTTCAACAACAAAAATGTTTATAAAAATGTAAAAAAGACTTTTTACATACATCAAATTTTGTAAAAAGCTTAAAGGAAAAAGAGAAAAGACCCAAGCTGCCAAAAACAACACACCTCCAGCAACCAAGCCTTCTTTAATATTACCTTTTATACCCAATACCTGAAGGTAATTTCCTTTGTCGCCTAATAATTTGTATCCTATCACCACAATAGGAAATATTACAATACCCGAAATGATAAAAGGGATGAGTATTTGTATAAAATCATAATCGAGTACTATCAAAAAAGGAGAAAACCATTTCAATAGAATATAGATTGCAAAGCATAGAACTACAATGCGAATATTGCGATAATTGTTTTTTAAATCCGTTGCTGTCATTTCTGAAATTATTTTAGAATTCTGGATATCAATCCACAAAATTGTTATAAGCGTTAATCAATTGGTTGTAATTAGAGTTGAGCTCTTGGTAATCTCTTTCCGAAAATTCCTTTGCTTCTTTCGCATTACGTATCAATTTGCGTGCTGCACCTAAATACTCTCTCACACTTTTGTTGAAAAAATCAAAACTGCTTTTTCTGCTTGCATATTCTTTGTTGCTGATTTCTAACTTTTCATTTTTGGCAACTTGTTCTTCAATAGCAGTGTACAAGTTTTGCAATTTAGCATCGTCTAAGCGCTCGCTTTCAGCTTGAGTTTCTACTTCATCTATAAATTCTTCTGTTTGAGCTACTAATTTTTTAGACGAAATGATGTGTTCTTTTAGAGGGTGGTCTTCTAAACTGCTCTCTTCAGCTTGATTTACGATGGGGCTCATTGTGTTGAGAAGTGTTTTAGCATTTTCTCTAAAAGCCAAGGCTTGAGCTTCAGCTTCTTTTTGGTGGTCTTTCAGTTTTTTGCCATTGTCATCTTTGTAATCTTCTGCATCTAAGTACGATGTAGTAGCATCTATTAAATTGCGCATTGCTTGAGCGCTGCGTTTCATCTCTTCCATTGCTTTTTTAATGGTTTCTTGCTTGTCGCCAAAACCCTTCGGTGCTTCCTTGTTTTCTTTCATAGGGCTGATCATCATAAAAATAGGTTTGATAGGCTTAATAGCCAAAGCACCTGTTGCTTTTTTTTCTACAAACTCTTGAGCTTTCTCTATATAATTCACCCCTTGGTTGATGTACGAGTTGTTATATGTTTTATAGAGTTCTAAGGCGTTGTTGTAATATTCAATCACCTCATTAGCCTCTTGTTGTCCACTTGCCGAACCACTAAAAGGATTATTGCTGTTGTTGTTTTTACAGCCTATAAAAAATAGCGCTATGAGCGCCCATACAAAAGTAAATCTTTTCATATTGCTTTTTTTATTTAAATGAATAATTTTTGGCAAAAGTATGCGAAAATTAGCAAAATAGCAAATTTTAGTTCTTTTATTTTTTTGCTTCTTACCTCTTGTTTCAGTGTTAAAATATTCGTCACAACTCACGTAAAAGGGTATTCTTTTCTCAATTGGTTAAAAAATCAATAAAATCCACAAAAAATTGAATAAACAGTAACAAAAAACACGAAAACATTAGATTATATCCAATAAAATAGGATTTTTATTAAAAAATATGCAATAAAAAACATACTTTAAAAATGTTAAAAAAAATCTAAATACGTTAAATATTCGTTTTTTTTTACTCAAATAGTAGCGTAACACAAAAAAAATAAATATCTTTGCTGAAAATTTTGTGAGTTGTACTTATATACTAAATAGGTGTCTCATAAAATCAGAAATTGAGTATTATAGCAATCTAATAGTTTAATTTTATCAACAATGAAAAAAATAGTTTTGTTTGTTTTAGCAGTATGTGCTTTTGCTCCAAAAGCCTTCTCTCAAGAGCTAAATTTACCACAACAAAATCAGTATTTGGCAGATAGCGAGTTCCTAATCGCTCCTACCTACGCTGGTATTGGTGACTTCGTGCGCATCCGTCTCTCTGCGGTTACTCAGTGGGTAGGTGTAAAAGGCGCTCCCGACTATCAATCACTTGGAGGTGATATGCGTCTCGGTGAACGCAGTGGGGCAGGGGTGATGCTCTATAACGACCGCAATGGTTTTACTAAGCAAATGGGGGGTAAAGCTACCTTCGCTCACCACCTTACTCTCGACCGTTACGACAACCACTTCATCTCTTTCGGTATTTCTTATGCTTTGAATACTTTTAAAATTGAAATCGATAAGTTTGATAGAACTATATCTGGTAACGACCAAGCGCTTACAAACGACCGCTTCACTGTAAACCATAACTTCGATGTGGCTGTCCTTTATCGCTATAAAAAATGGTGGATCAACCTTACAGCTCTCAACATTCTCAACAAAGATATCGAGCGTTTCTACAAAGAAGAACCTAAAGCACTCCGTAACTATATGGTGTATACTGGTTACCGCTACAAACGTGACAAAAATAGCCGATTTGAAATCGAACCTTCTGTCCTCTTCCAACACTACGAAAGTGATGGGCGTTCTACAACCGATTTTAATATCAAATTCCGTTGGCTTGATATAGAAGATTACTATTGGGTAGGATTGAACTATCGTTCTCTCAACGACCAGCTTTTCCGCCCTCTCAACATAGGCCCTATGGCAGGTGCTAAATTCGGAATGTTCTATGCTGCTTATTCTTATCAAGTTACCCTCAACGAACTCATAGGCTATAACTCTGGTACACATATGTTGACTTTAGGTCTCGACTTGTTCCAAGGGGTTAGTAACTGTAAGTGTGCACAACGATAATAAATGGAAGAAATTATTCTTAAAAACATACGCGTCTATGCTTGTCACGGCTGCCTTGCCGAAGAAGGTGTTATTGGTAGCGACTATCGCGTTGATTTAAAAGTATACGCCGATTTAAAAAAAGCAATCCAAACCGATGAGCTCATTGATACCGTAGATTATGTACATCTGAACAAAATAGTAAAAGAAGAAATGGCTATCCGTGCGAAATTGTTAGAAAATGTAGCAGGTCGCATCTCCGATAGAATTTTCTCAGAACTTCCACAGGTTCAGAAACTAAAACTAAAAATCGCCAAGGTTAATCCTCCTATAGGAGGGGATGTAGCTCAAGTAATTGTAAAAATAAAGCGCAAAAGATTTGGTAGTTAAAAAAAAATAATTCTATCTTTGCGCCCTGAACAATAAAAGGCATCGTGGCCGAGGGGTTAGGCGGAGGTCTGCAAAACCTTATACAGCGGTTCAAATCCGCTCGATGCCTCACTTACAATATTTCATTTAATAATTAATAAAAAAAACTTACAAGACAATGATAAATGTTTTAGACAAATTCATTCAGGATATGAAAACCAATGTTCCTGGATTTATCGCTGTTTCAGTTACTGAAGTGCGTTCAGGTGTTTCTTATGGAGCAGAATCAGTAGATCCTAGTTTTGACCCTAACTTAGCTTCTGCTTATAACCTCGAAGTTGTAAAGGCAAAACAAAACGCCCTCCAAATACTTGGTTTGGCTTCTAAAGAAAAAATTGAGGATATCCTTATTACTCTTACTAATCAAATCCACATTATCGATATCGCTGCAAGTGGTGGCTACTTCATCTACTTAGCAGTAGATTCTTCAAAAGCAAACCTCGGTCTTACTCGTGCTTTGCTCGCTAAATACAAAAAAGACCTAGCAGCTATCTTCTAATAAGGAGCTGTTGTCATAATAAACAAATTTAGTTTAATAATTAAAAAGCCATCCCAAAAGGATGGTTTTTTTGCAAATTATTAATTGTTAATTGGAAAAGACTTACACCGTCCAAGAAGCTAAAGCTCGTCTCGAAGCCTATTGTGCCTATCAGGAGCGTTGCCACCGCGAGGTAGTTGCCAAACTCCGTGCTATGGGTATGATTCCTTTAGCTATAGACGATATCGTTGTTCACCTTATTCATTATGGATTCCTCAATGAAGAACGCTACGCCCGAAGTTTTACCCGAGGTAAATTCTATAACAAAAAGTGGGGAAAACTCCGCATACAGCGAGAACTCAAAGCTCGAGGGCTCACCGATTATAATATCGAAGCTGGATTGAGTGAAATTACTGACGAAGACTACTATGATACCCTCAATCTATTAGCCGAAAAAAAACAAGCAACTATCAAAGAAAAAAATCCTTATAAAGCCAAAGCTAAATTAGCCAACTTTCTCCTATACCGCGGCTTTGAACCCGAACTCGTCTACGAAATAGTAGATGAATTATACGACGAATAATATGAAAAGTAGAGCACAAGAATCCACAAACGCCATTGAGCGTATGTATGTAACAATGAGACACCTCTTCTCAAGAGGTTTCTATAAACCTATGGGTATCTCAGGCGAGGCACTCCGCGAGTCTTTACTCGTTCTACGCCCCGAAATCTATGGCACTATCGCTGAAAGTAAATCTGAACTCAGCGGACTTATCTATGTACTCGACCGTCTTCCCGAGGGTATTGAGCAATGTAAGTACATCAATCTCATCGCCGATGAAGGGTATCGCCAGTCGCATTTCAAACCTATTATCCCCCCTAAACGCCGCCGCAATTGCTATCGCATTGATCCCGAGCAAATGAATATCGAAATTACTCGCGGTCGTTCCGATATCTACGATGTGCTTACGCACCTCACTTTCCTCTTTATAGAATCTCACAAAATCGCCGATCGTATTTTCTTAGACGATAATAAAATTTCTCACGATTGGGCAAAACTCGAATCTAATATTCAAAAAAATAAACTCACCCTTGCCGAGCGTGAGGCTACTTTCATACACATCGGTAACTTGTTGGGGCGCACCTTTGAAGAGGTACTCACTGCTTACAAAGCATTGGCTACCCCCGCTTTCCCCGATCGATTTATTCACATCATCTACTGGTTGGGTAAATTGGCGTTCAATGAGCGTGTGAACGACGATAAACGCGTGATTACTTTCAGTACCGTATTGCGCGAACGCATCGGTCACCACCTCCACGGCGAAATATGGGCGGAAAATATCAAACATATCCTCCTTAAAAACGGACTCTTAAACCGCCCCTTGCACATCATCAGTGCTAATATGCACAGCGTGATGAATAGCTTGTTTGCCGAAGAAGCTCTTGCAGGCGAAGTGAAAGTAAAATCACGTATCGAACTTTTTGAGCTGCTTAGCTTGCCCGAGAGTGAACCTCTGCGCAAAAAGGTGAAAGACTATGCTCACAAACACGGAATGATTTCGGTAGACGATACTTCAGGTACCAATATCGATGTCCAACTCTTTGATACTGCCAAAATAGATTTTGCCGATACGCCTTACAAAGTGCATCACCTTGAGGAAAACCAAAAACCTGTAATCTTTGTGATGGACTACGCTTTTGGCGAACAGGCTTACGAAACCATCGACGAGTTGCTAAAACCTTATCACAAAGGTGGTAAGACGCATTTTCTCGATGTGATTTCTATTTCTATTATGGGAAAAGCAGGTATTTTGGAAGGCGAAAAAGGCGATTTGATGATTCCTACTTCTCATATTTTTGAAGGTACTGCCGATAACTATCCTTTCCACAACGAGTTCTCTAAAGCCGATTTTGAAGGGAATGGTCTTAAAGTGTTTGAAGGCACGATGGTTACAGTGTTAGGAACGTCTCTCCAAAATAAGGATATCCTGAAATTCTTCTTGCACTCTACGTGGAATGCCGTAGGCTTGGAAATGGAAGGTGTTCATTACCAAAAAGCTATACAATCAGCTTCTAAAATACGGAAAAGCATACGCGAAGATGTGAAAGTGCGTTATGCTTACTATGCTTCCGATAACCCTCTCGAAACTGGTAGCACTCTCGCTTCTGGCGGATTGGGTACTACGGGCGTAAAACCTACCTATCTCATCACCTTTAAAATATTAGAACAGATTTTTAATTGATAAATTTGGGAATTTACAAATTTGCTAATTTATAAATTATTTGTACTTTTGCCTCTTGAGAAAAACTAAATGAACCCACTCCGCTTTTATGATGATTGATAAAATAAAAGAACATATCGCTAAAATTGAAGATTTTACAGCGAAAACTAAAGAAGAACTCGAACAATTTCGCATTCAATACCTCGGTAAAAAAGGCTTGTTAAACGATTTTTTTGCAGCTTTTAAAGAAGTGCCTAATGAAGAAAAAAAGACCTTTGGGCAGGTAGTGAATGAACTCAAACAAAAAGCTGAAGCTAAAGTACAAGAATGGCGTGACCGTCTCGAAGAACGCAACGAGAGCAATGGTATTTATGGTGATTTGAGCCGCCCTGCTGCTCCTGCTCCCATTGGCGCTCGCCATCCTATTTCATTGGTGAAGAATGAAATTGTAAAAATATTTGCGAATATAGGTTTCGATGTTTCCGATGGACCTGAAATGGAAGACGATTGGCACAACTTCACTGCCCTCAATCTCCCCGAATATCACCCTGCACGTGATATGCAGGACACTTTCTTTATACAAACTAACCCCGATATCCTTTTGCGCACTCACACCAGTTCTGTACAGATACGCTATATGGAAAACCACCAGCCGCCTATCCGTACAATCTCCCCAGGGCGCGTGTTCCGCAACGAGGCTATTTCTGCTCGCTCTCACTGCTTGTTCCACCAAGTAGAAGGCTTGTATATCGATAAAAACGTATCTTTTGCCGACCTCAAACAAACACTTTTGTACTTCACTAAAGAAATGTTTGGCAAATCTCGTATCCGCTTACGCCCGTCCTACTTCCCTTTCACCGAGCCTAGTGCCGAAGTAGATATCTACTGGGGGCTTAACAACGAGGTAGATTACCGCATTACCAAAGGAACTGGTTGGCTCGAAATTATGGGTTGTGGTATGACCGACCCTAATGTGCTTAAAAACTGCGGTATCGATAGCGAACAGTACAGTGGTTTTGCTTTTGGTATGGGGGTAGAACGCATCGCAATGTTGCTTTACCAAATAGGGGATATCCGTATGTTCTACGAGAACGACGCTCGATTCTTAGAACAATTCAAAAGCGCTCTTTAATTAAATTAACAGACTAACAAACGTGTCACAACACTTGTTACCTGTTACTTGTTACTTGTTACCTTAAAAAATGCTTTTCCTTAAAAACGTTTCTTTTGCCTACAATGGGCAACCCGAATTACTGAAAAATATCTCTTTTGAACTCTCACAAGGTGAACACCTTTCCTTGATGGGCGAAAGCGGATGTGGCAAGAGTACCCTCCTCAAAGTTATCTACGGACTTGTAGACGTACAAGAAGGCTCTGTGCTCTTTCACAACGAACGCGTCTGGGGACCCTCACGTCAGTTAGTGCCAGGTTTCAAAACGATGAAATACCTCGCTCAAGATTTTGGCTTAGGACCTTACCACACTGTTGCTGAGAATGTTGGTAAGTTTATTTCCAATCTCGATTTGGATTATAAAAAAGAACGTGTAATGGAACTCCTCACCTTAGTAGGTATGGAACGCTTTGCTCCCCTAAAAGCCCTAAACCTCAGTGGTGGCGAAAAACAGCGTGTAGCATTGGCAATGGCATTAGCACAAGAACCCCAATTGTTGTTACTCGATGAACCCTTTAGTCAGGTAGATAATTTTAGGAAAAACGACTTGCAGCGCACCCTTTTTGCTTATCTAAAAGAGCAGAATATCAGCTGTATAGTAGCAACTCACGACGGTAAAGATGCCCTTTCTTATTCTGATAAAACAGCAATAATGCGCAAAGGTGAATTGTTGCACTTTGGCGATACCCTCAATATCTACGCTCAAGATACCGATGCTTATACTGCTTCTCTCTTTGGAGAAGTAACTACCTATCAAGGCAAACTCTTTAGACCTCATCAAATTGTGCTTGCCCCTCATCCCACCGATTGGCGAGCTACTGTGCAACATAACTACTTTCAGGGAGCACATTACCTTATAGAAGCTACGACTCCCGAGACAAAAATCTATTTCTATCACCTCATCCCGCTTGCTAAAAACGCTATAGTTCATTTACAAATCAAATAGCTCGTGCGGATCGCACTAAATCGCCAAATGTATTTCCATCACTATAATATCGTAACACCTTTAGGACTCGACCTCCCTACCACCGCTCATTTGGTGCTGAGAGAACAATCGGGTATCGCTCGTTATCCTATCTATGGGCAACTCACCAATGTTTGTCTTTCTAAAATAGGCGATGGAGCTTTGGAGAGCAAATACCAGCAACTCGTGGGGCTTGAAGGTTTTTCGCGATTGGAAAAAATGCTCCTTTTGGCAGTTGCTCCTATACTTCGTTATATCAAAATTACCCCTCGCACTGCTCTAATTCTTTCCACTACTAAAGGTAATATTTCAGCACTTGCCAAAGGAAATCCTACCCCTTTACTTTCGGCTACAGCTCAAAAAATAGCCAATGCAATAGGGATCTCTACAACGCCTATTGTTGTCTCTAATGCTTGTGTATCAGGAGCAATGGCGCTCTCAGTAGCCGATAGTCTGCTAAAAACAGATAGTTACGACAGTGCTGTGGTATTGGCTGGCGACGAGATAAGTGAGTTTGTGCTTTCGGGTTTTCAGTCCTTTCAAGCAATGAGTGCTAAACCTTGCAAGCCTTACGATGCTACTCGCGATGGCATTACCTTGGGTGAGGCAACCGCTGCGGTGTATGTGAGCAAGGAAGCGCAAGCTGCTAAAGCTCAGCTCTTGGGGAGCAGTTCTATCAACGATGCCAATCATATTTCAGGGCCTTCACGCACTGGCGAAGGATTGTATTTGAGTATCCAAAACGCTCTCGATGAGGCAAAAATAGACCCCAAGCAAATAGACCTCATCAATGCTCACGGCACTGGTACCCTCTATAACGACGAGATGGAAAGCATCGCCTTTATGCGAGCCAATCTCCTTTCAGCGCCTCTCAACAGCTACAAAGGTTACTTTGGTCACACCTTAGGTACTTCAGGTCTGCTCGAAACCCTACTTACCATTGAATTAGCTCATTACAAAACCCTTCTAAAAAGTCTTAATTTTGAAACTCTCGGTGTTTCTCATCCTATTAATGTGTTGAGAGAAACCCAGCATAAAAAAGTGAATTACATCCTCAAAACAGCCTCAGGCTTTGGTGGTAGCAACACCGCACTTGTGATCAAACAACTATAACCCCCTAATATATAATTACTAACATCTGAATATTATTTTTTTATGTTAAAAAAAAGTGAAGAAAATTTGCTTATTAAGAAAATATTCGTAACTTTGAGCCCGATTTTAACACTATAAAGGAATAAAAAGATGAGAAAAATAATTTTTTTGATGAGCATTTTTGCTGCCCATCTCACTATGGCACAGCAACAAAGCTCTCCAGATGGCAGTGTGATGCTCTCTTTTTCACTGAAAAGCGACGGAACTCCTTCATATAAGGTTACCTACAAAAATAAACCAGTGATAAACGAAAGTACTTTGGGCTTCACTCTTAAAAAAGCCGAGCCTTTAACCAATAACTTTAAAGTAGTAGATACTAAAAAATCTACTTTCAAAGAAACTTGGAAACCTGTATGGGGGGAAGAAAGCGAAATCCTTAACCACTACAATGAGCTTCTTGTTTCTTTAGAGCAAAATAATACCAACCGCAAAATGAACATTCGTTTTCGCGTGTACAACGAAGGAGTGGGATTCCGCTATGAGTTCCCTTCACAAAAAGAGCTCACCTATTTTGTAATAGAGGAAGAACTCTCGCAGTTTGCGATGGCTGGAGACCACACCGCTTGGTGGATTCCTGGGGACTACGACACCCAAGAATACGACTATACGGAAAGTAAACTCTCCGAAATTCGCGGATTGATGAAAGAAGCTGTTACCGAAAACGTATCGCAGTTTGCTTTTTCACCTACTGGCGTACAAACTTCTCTAATGATGAAAACCAAAGACGGCTTGTATATCAATCTTCACGAAGCTGCTTTGGTTGATTACTCCTTGATGAACCTCAATCTCGACGACAAAACTTTCGTCTTCCAATCTTGGCTCACTCCTGATGCTAAAGGTGATAAAGGTTACCTAATGGCTCCTTGCCACAGCCCTTGGCGTACGATTATGGTGAGCGACGATGCACGTAAAATCTTAGCTTCTCGATTGATTCTCAATCTCAACGAACCTTGTGCTATCGCCGATACTTCTTGGATTAAACCTGTAAAATACGTAGGTGTTTGGTGGGAAATGATTACCGGTAAAAACTCTTGGAGTTATACGAACGACCTCCCTACTATCGACCTTAATACCGTTGATTACAGCAAAACTAAACCTAATGGTACCCACGGCGCTAACAACGAAGAAGTGCGCAAATATATTGATTTTGCAGCGAAACACGGATTCGATCAAGTGCTTGTAGAAGGTTGGAATATAGGTTGGGAGGACTGGTTTGGTAACAAAAAAGACTATGTGTTCGATTTTGTAACCCCTTACCCCGATTTCGACCTCAAAGCGCTCAACGACTACGCGCACTCTAAAGGTGTAAAACTGATGATGCACCACGAAACTTCTGGCTCTACTCGCAACTACGAACGCCATATGAAAGCCGCTTACGAGTTGATGAACAAATACGGTTATAACTCAGTGAAAAGTGGGTATGTAGGCGATATTCTTCCAGTGGGTGAACACCACTATAGCCAATCGACTATCAATCACTACCTTTATGCGATTAAAGAAGCTGCTAAACACAAAATAATGGTAAATGCGCACGAAGCAGTACGCCCTACCGGTATTTGCCGTACTTACCCTAATATGATAGGTAACGAATCAGCTCGCGGTACTGAGTATGAGGCTTTTGGTGGTAACAAAGTATTCCACACCACTATCTTGCCTTTCACTCGTTTGCAAGGAGGCCCTATGGACTATACCCCTGGTATCTTCGAGACCGAAATGAAGTATGTAAATCCTAACAACAACAGTCAGATACGCACCACTTTGGCACGCCAATTAGCATTGTATGTAACAATGTACAGTCCGTTACAAATGGCAGCCGACTTGCCAGAGAACTACGAAAAGTACGCTGATGCTTTCCAATTCATCAAAGATGTACCCGTAGATTGGCAAAAAAGTGTATACCTTGAAGCTGAACCAGGACGTTACATCACCATTGCTCGTAAAGATAAACACAGCAACGATTGGTACGTAGGTTGTACCGCTCACGAAGGTGGTCATACTTCAGAACTCTTGCTCAACTTCCTCGATAAAGGCAAGAAGTATGAGGCTACCATCTATGCCGATGCCAAAGATGCCAACTGGAAAACCAATCCTAAGGCATATACTATTACCAAACAAAAAGTAAATGCTAAAACCAAATTAAAACTCACAGCTGCTCAAGGTGGCGGCTATGCTATTAGCATTAAAGAAATTAAATAATGAGTCAGTAAGTCGATTTGCAAATCAACAAATATATCACCACACTTTGCCAAAGTGTGAAACTTTGGCAAAGTTGATAAGTCAAATTAATTCTTGATTAGCATCGACAAATCGACAAATTTTCAAATTAGAAAAGCGTATGAAAGTAAAAATGAACAAACTACTTTATGCAGTAGTGTTTTTCTTGTGTGTAGCTTTCGGTTATGCACAACAAATCACTGTAAAAGGAACAGTGAAAGATGGCGCTGGCGAACCCTTAATGGGTGCTAGTGTGCTCGTAAAAGGTACCTCTCACGGTACTGCCGCCGATTTCGACGGTAATTTTGAACTAAAAGTAGAGAAAGGGGCTACTCTCGTATTCTCATCTGTAGGTTTCAAATCTCAAGAAGTAGCTGCTAAAGCAGGAACTATGAACATCGTTCTTCAAGAAGATGTACAACAACTCGGCGACGTAGTAGTTATCGGGTATGGAGTAGCTAGAAAACAAGATGTTACAGGTTCTGTAAACTTGGTAACTACCAAAGACTTCAACAAAGGGCAAAACCTCTCTGCCGACCAATTGTTACAAGGTAAAGTAGCAGGGGTGCAAATTACCTCCGCTGGTGGTGCTCCTGGTGATGGGCAAAACATCCGCGTGCGCGGTACAGGATCTCTTACTTTGAACTCTAATCCACTTGTAGTAGTAGATGGTATACCAATGAACGATGGAGCTGTTGGGGGGTCACGTAGTATTTTGAACTCTATCAACCCCGAAGATATTGAGAGTATGACCGTGCTAAAAGACGCTTCATCTACAGCTATCTATGGTTCACGTGCTGCCAATGGGGTAATTATGATTACCACCAAAAAAGGAAAGATGAACCAAGATACACAAGTAGCGGTAAATTCTAGTATCTCTTTCAGCCAAGTGTCCGATTATGTAAACCTCCTATCTACCGATGAGTTTCGTGCCTTAGTAAACCAAACTGGTACTGCTGATCAAAAAGCACTATTAGGTAATGCAAATACTAATTGGCAAAAAGAAATCTACCAAATAGCACCTACTACCAATACCACTGTAGGAGTTTCTGGTTCTATCAAATCTGTGGTTCCTTACCGCCTTTCTGTAGGACATACTTATGCCGATGGTATTCTCAAAACTGATAAATTCCAACGTGCAACCGCTAAATTGTCTTTAACACCTCAGTTCTTTGATAAATCATTGCGTACTGAGTTCAACGTATCAGGCTCTTTTATCAAAAACCGCTTTGCCGATAAAGGTGCTATAGGTGCTGCTATTGAGTATGATCCTACCCAATCAATTTATGGAGGTCCTGATAAATATGCAGGTTATCACACTTGGTTAGAAAATGGCAACAAAAACAATAATGCTCCTTCTAACCCATTAGCATTGCTTTATTTGCGTGATAATACCTCTACTGTAAATCGTTTGATTTCTAACGTGAAAGTAGATTATACTTTGCCTTTCTTCAAAGATATTACGGCTACTATCAACACAGGTATCGATTATACTAAGAGTAATGGTGATGATATTACCGATCCTCGTATGCCTTCTTCATCAAGTACTTTCAATGGGGTACACGATCATTATACACACATTGCCTCTAATGCCCTGTTTGATGCCTATGCAAACTATATGAAAGAAATTGGTAAACATAACCTTTCATTTATGGTGGGACACTCTTACCAACGTTTTTATTTCAGTAAAGAATCAAATAAAACTGAATACTTCACAGGGCAAAATAATGTTGAAACTCCAGTGAACGACAAGAGCCGAAATGTACTTATCTCTTTCTTTGGTCGTGCTAACTATAGTTTCAACGACCGCTATATGCTTACAGCCACCCTCCGTGCCGATGCTTCTTCTAAATTGAACCCAGACGACCGTTGGGGCTACTTCCCTTCTGTAGCTTTCGCTTGGAATGTGAAAAACGAATCTTTCTTAAAAGATAAAGAAAAAGTAAACGAACTTAAACTTCGCCTCGGTTATGGTGAAGTAGGGAACGTAAATGGTCTCGGCGATTATCTATTCCTTACTCGTTATGTAGGTAGTATCAACGATGGTGCTTATTATCAAATAGGCAACCGCTATATTGCAACAGCACGTCCTGAAAGTGTGAACAAACATCTCAAATGGGAAATTGGTAATACTCTCAATGCGGGTATCGACTATGGTTTCTTTGGCAATCGCCTCTTCGGTAGTGTGGATGTATATCGCAAGCTTACCAAAGACCTTATCGCCGAAGCTAACGTAGCTCCATTTACTAACTATGGTAGCCGTATTGCTAGCAATATTGGAGATATGGAAAACAAAGGGATTGAAGCAATTGTGAGCGTAGTGCCTGTGCGCAATGATGAAAAAAATATCAATTGGACTCTCACTTACAACATCGCCTACAATAAGAACGAAATTACCAAACTTACCAACCTTCAAAACGTAGGAGGTATTAGTGGAGGTACTGGTAATACGGTACAACGCCACCAAGAAGGCTATGCCCCTTACACTTTCTACCTCTATGAGCAAGTGTACGGAGCTGATGGTATGCCTATTGAAGGAGCTTATGTAGATAGAAACAATGATGGCAAAATAGATGAAAACGACCGTTATATGGGCAAATCTCCTTATGCCGATATCACTATGGGACTTACTACCAACCTCACTTACAAACAGTGGGATTTGAATATCGCTACCCGTGCAAGCCTTGGTAACTATGTGTACGACAACGTATCATCTGCCAATGCATCGCTTGACCGCGTGTATTCCGATAACATTTTGCGCAATACACCAAGCTCTTACTACGACACTTTGTTAAGTCAGCGTAAAACGCAAACAATGCTTAGCGATATGTATTTACACGATGCGTCTTTCTTCAAGATTGACAATATCACCTTAGGTTACAATTTCCCTGAAGCTAACAAACTAAAAGTACGTCTCTATGCTACTATGCAAAATGTACTTACCCTTACTAAATACAAAGGATTAGATCCAGAAGTATTATCTGTGGATGCTAATAACAGAGCAACTTCAGGTATCGATAACAACGTATACCCACGTCCTAAAACTTACCTATTTGGTATTAACTTAAATTTCTAAGCGTATGAAAAGTAATTATATCAAAATATGGGGATTGGCAGCAGCTTTATCACTTAGCAGTTGTTTGAAAGACTTAGACCAAGACCCTTCTATCGACCCCGATAGCAAAACTGAAAATTCAGTAAAATCAAACTTAGATGAAGCAGAACAAGCCTTAGCAAAAGTATACGCTTCTTTAGCTCTTACAGGGCAACAAGGACCTTCGGGATCTCCTGATATACAAGGGATAGATGAAGGAACAAGTCAGTTCACTCGTCTCTTGTTCTATATGCAAGAACTCCCTACAGATGAAGCCGTAGTAGCGTGGAGCGACCCAGGTGTGCCCGATTTTCACAATATGAACTGGACTGCCAGCAATGGTATCATTGAAGGTATGTACTACCGATTGGCACAAACCGTTTCATTTGCTAATTCATTTATCTCAATTAACCAAAATAGCCAGTTTGAGGAAATGAAAACCTACGGAGTTGCCGAAGCCCGTTTTATTCGTGCTTATGCCTATTATTACTTAATGGATTTATTTGGGGCAACACCTATTATAACCGAAGTAAAAGATAACCTTACTACTTCCGATCGCAAAAGTCGTGCAGAGGTGTTTGCTTTTATAGAAAGTGAACTCAAAGCTATCGAAAACGACCTCAAGGCTCCTAAAACTAATGAATATGGTCGTGTGGATAAAGCGGCTGCTTGGGCTTTGTTATCTCGCCTATATCTCAATGCCGAAGTGTATACAGGTACCCCTCGTTGGGCTGATTGTATGGAATACGCTACAAAGGTAATCAACTCTGGTTATAGCTTAGCTCCTAATTACAAAAACCTTTTCTTAGCCGATAACGATACCAATGGCGCTCAAAACGAAAATATCTTTACCGCTAATTTCGATGGTTTGAGCTCAAAAACTTGGGCAGGTAGTACTTTCTTAGTACATGCATCTATAGGAGGCGCTATGTCAGCTCAAAACTATGGTGTAGGTAGCGGTTGGGCTGGTATTCGCACTACTAAATCTTTAGTGCAAAAATTCAACGGAACAAACAACCCTCCTACTGCTTGGACAGATGCACGTGCAATGTTCTTCACCAATGGTCAAGAATACGAAATTAGTTCTATCTCTAATTTCAAACATGGTTATGCTATTACTAAGTACAAAAACATCACTTCAGCAGGTGCAAAAGGTAAAGACCCTGCAGGTGACTTTGTAGATACCGATGTAGCTCTTATACGCTTAGCCGAAATATACTTGAACTATGCTGAAGCTGCTATGCGCAGTGGTAATAATACAGCTAATGCACTTACTTATGTAAACCTATTGCGCTCTCGTGCAGGAGTAACTACACTTGGTGCTGTTACTACCGATGAAATACTTAATGAACGTGCTCGTGAACTTTATTGGGAAGGATTCCGCCGTACCGATTTGATTCGTTATAACCAATTTGTAGAAGGTACGTATTTATGGCCTTTCAAAGGTGGTGTAGCAGCTGGTGCAGCTGTTGATAACTTCCGCAAACTCTATCCTATACCTGCTAACGTAGTATTGTCATCAGGAGGTGTAATCAAACAAAATACTGGATACTAAAAACCGAATAAGCAATGAAAAAAATAACTAAATTAGCCTTGCTATCGTTAGTATTATTAGCAGGCTGTGAAAAAGAAGATAAAACAACTCTCGATACAAGTGCTGTAACACTTACTACACAAGTATCAAGCAATACCCTTGTTTTACAAGAAGCTAACGCGAGCCAAGAAGCACTTACTATTACCTATAATGCTAATCTAAGTGTGAATACTCCAGTGAAGTATCAAACGGTTTTTTCGTATGGTTCTAAATCGGATACTAAAAAAATTACTTCTAATAAAGTAACCTATACCGTAGCCGAACTCAATAGAATCGCTCGTACTTTGAAACTCCCTGTAGGGCAAGCCGCCGATGTGAAAATTACCTCTACTGTATTAGTAGGTGAACAACAAGTAACTAAAGGTGTCTCTGAAAATACTATTAGTATCAATTCTTACCAAACCCTTCTCTCTCCTTCTATTTGGGGAGTTGTAGGTGATGCTACACCTAATGGTTGGAATGGTCCCGATGTATCTATGTGGAATCAAGGAGGCAATTTGGTAGCCTATACTACTCTTAAAGCAGGTAAAATTAAATTCCGTACTAATAATAACTGGGGTACCAATTATGGTGGCACAGGAGGTAAATTAGTAACTGGTGGAAGTGATATTGAAGCCTCTGTTATTGGTGCTACTCGTATTACTATCAATCTTTCCGCTCTTACTTACAAAATGGAAGCATACTCTTGGGGTATCATAGGTAATGGTGCCAAAGGTTGGGGAGATACTGATGATGTGGTGATGAGCTATAACGGTCAGCTTGACCAATGGGAAGCTAAAAACGTAGTGCTTAGCAACGGTGAGATTAAATTCCGTTTGAATAACTCTTGGGGTACTAACTACGGATATGTTTCCGATGGCAACCTAAAGAGTGGTGGTGCTAATATTCCTGTTACTGCTGGTACTTACGATATCAATTTCTCTTTTGACGAAGAAGCGGGTACAGGTACTTACGAACTCATTAAAAAATAAATTTAGTTTTCACTTAATTTCTGAACTTTAACAAACAGCGAGCTACTCCTCACAAGTAGTTCGCTGTTTTATTCACTACTACCGATGTAACAGAATGTTGATTTATAGCGTTATATCGTAATATAATCACAAGATAATTCACCGTCAGGTGAAAATTAGTGAGATAATAAAAAATAAAGACTTTTATGGACTCCCAATTTCGTGAAAATTCGTGTAATTCGTGGGAGTTTAAAAAAGCAAATTATCATACTTTATCAAAATGGATTGCTTTGATAATCAATTACTTTTAAAGTATGTTATGTAGGAAAGCCAGCGATAGCTGGGTATGTGCTGCAAACGCTCATATATAAAACATTTTGCAAACGCCCACGCAAAAAACATTTTGGATACTCCCCCACAACTGATATACACTCACCTTTGTGGATAGTCCCCCTTCGGGGGTCGGGGGCTTTCAACCTCCCAAAAAACAATAGATTTTCCCAAAATTTACAACAAATGAAAAACTACTTTTTAGCCTTTACATTAGCTGCTACCATTTCAGCTACTGCCCAACACAAAACCTTAGCAGGCTTCGCTTATGGCAACCCTGCTGCCCCTACAGGTGATGAGTGGCAATCGCCCGAAAACCTATCCCTTAATAAAGAATATCCGCGAGCCTACTTCTTTTCGTTCAACAACGAGAAACAAGCTACACAAGTATTGCCCGAGTATTCTCCCTATTGGCAATCCCTCAATGGGCAATGGCGATTCCATTGGTGCAAAACCCCCGACCAGCGCCCTAAAGATTTCTATAAAACGGATTACGATACCTCAAAATGGGACGCTATTCCCGTACCATCCAATTGGAATGTCTATGGTATCCAAAAAGATGGCTCTCTCAAATACGGCTTGCCTATCTATGTGAACCAACCCGTGATTTTCTACCACGAACGCAAGGTCGACGATTGGCGCAAAGGGGTAATGCGCACACCTCCAACTGATTGGACAACCTATGAATATCGCAATGAGGTAGGTTCCTATGTGCGCGAGTTTGAAGTGCCTAACAATTGGGATGGACGCGAAATCTTTATTGATTTTGATGGGGTAGACTCTTTCTTCTATCTGTGGATCAATGGCAAATACGTGGGTTTCTCTAAAAACTCTCGCAATGTTGCCTCTTTTGATATTACCCCCTACCTTCAAAAAGGTAAAAATAAAGTAGCGGTAGAAGTGTACCGCAATTCCGATGGCTCTTTCCTCGAATCTCAAGATATGTTCCGCTTACCGGGGATTTTTAGAACCGTAGCCCTGCGTGCAACCCCTAAAGTGCAAATCTTCAATTTGAATATCCTTACTGATACTGATTACAAAACGTGGGACTTACAAGTAAAAGCCGAAGTGCGCAATCTCACAAATCAACCTGTGGAAGGCTATTCACTGCACTATGCAGTCTATCCTGCTAAACACTTGTACAAAGATGAAGTGAGCGATTCTCCTGAACAACAGTGGATAACCAAACTGCCTAAAGCAAATGCCAAAGGTTTTGCTACCACAACTTCCTTGCAAAAAGATTGGAAAAACGTGCGTATGTGGTCAGCCGAAGCGCCTTATCGCTATGTGTTAGTTGCTCAATTATTAGATAAAAAAGGCAAAGTGGTTGAAACAGTTTCATCGTACTTTGGTTTTAGAAAGGTGGATATCCAAAATAAAGCCTATTATCTCAATGGTCAGGTAATCAAACTCAAAGGCGTAAATCGTCACGAAACACACCCCGCACAAGGGCACACACTCACTCACGAGCAGATGAAAGACGAAATCTTCTTGATGAAACGCAACAACATCAACCACGTGCGTAACTCTCACTATCCCCCTGATCCTTACTGGTTCTACCTCTGCGACAAGTACGGTATCTATTTAGAAAATGAAGCCAATATCGAGTCTCACGAGTACTACTACGGCAAGGAGTCGCTCTCTCACCCCAAAGAATGGGAAAATGCACACGTTGCCCGTGTAACCGAAATGGTTGAAGCGACTTACAACGCGCCTTCTATCGTAATATGGTCTCTCGGTAATGAAGCAGGACCTGGCAACAACTTCAAAGTAGCTTACGACCACTTGAAAACCATTGATAAAAGCCGCCCTGTGCAGTACGAACGCAATAACGACATTGTGGATATGGGCTCTAATCAATATCCATCAGTGGCGTGGGTAGAGAAAGCTGCTACTGGTGAGCTGAATATCAAATACCCTTTCCATATCTCGGAATATGCTCACTCTATGGGTAATGCTCTCGGCAATCTCGCCGATTATTGGGAAGCGATTGATAGTAGCAAATACATCTGTGGAGGTGCTATTTGGGATTGGGTAGACCAATCAATCTATCATTATACAAAAGATGGCAAGCGTTATGAAGGCTATGGAGGTGATTTCGGCGATTACCCTAACGACGGTCAGTTTGTGATGAACGGAATTATTTTCGCCGATCGCAAACCGAAACCCCAACTCGCCGAAGTGAAAAAAGTGTATCAGAATGTAGCTGTAAAACGCTTCCCTATAGAACGATTGAAAGAGGCTTACAAACCTCAGTATTGCCCTCCTGTAGATTATAAAAACCAAAGTAACTTGCAAAAAACGGCTTTTCAGTTGCGCAACAAAAACTATTTCACCTATATAGAACAAGGAAAAGGAAAATGGCAATTGTTCAAAAATGGTAAAGAAGTGCAACAAGGCAACTTTAGCATACAAAACATTGAACCTGAAGGACATTTCTATGACCTCAGTTTGCAACAATTGGCTAAATCTCTTATTTGGGAAAGAATCATCAGAGAGGAGAACGTCTATGTTATAGAACACTCTCCGTTAGAATCTGGGGCTGAGTATTATATCAACTTTAGTTTTTATCAAAATCAACAACCTTGGTCGGCAGAAAAAGAAGAACCTATAGCCCAAGAGCAATTTTTATTGCAAGCAGCAAGTAATTACCCAAGCATTGCTTCAGTAGCTCAAGGTGATAAATTACAATATAGCAAACGCAAAAATACAATTGTTGGTAAAGACTTCTCCGTGCAATTCGATTTAGAAAAAGGCACCATTGCCAAATTGCAATACGGCAAACAGACTATTGTAGAAAATAGCAATTTTCAACTCAATGCTTTTCGCGCTTTTGTAAACAACGATGTATGGGCGTACCAACAATGGTTTAACAAAGGATTGCACAACTTGAAACACAAAGCCTTATCGCACAAAGTAACCAAAAACGCCAATGGCAGTTATAGCTTTGCTTTCACCGTACAATCACAAGCGCCTAATGGGGCGCAACTCGTAGGTAAACCCAGTGCTGCCGATCATCAAATCAAGGAGTTTACAGATAGACCTTTTGATAACGACAATTTCCGCTTCGTTACCAACCAAGTGTTCACCGTCTACCCCGATGGCTCTATTGAACTGCAAGCGGCTATTGCATCGAACGAACCTACAGCTGTATTGCCACAAATAGGCTATCAGCTCAAGTTGCCCAAACAATTCAAACATACCACTTACTATGGTCGAGGACCTCAAGACAACTATTCCGATAGAAAAACGGGGGCTTTTGTAGGAATATACAATGATGAGGTAACTTTTCCGCTTCCAGAAGGTGGTTCTTCTTTTCCTAAGCCGCAGGATATGGGGCATCATCAAGATACGCGTTGGGTAGCCCTTAAAAACGATGATAACAAAACAGGAGTGCTATTGGTAGCCAATCCTACAATGGATTTTTCAGCTTTAGCTCACTCACCTCAGCAACTCACTTTGGCAGGGCATCCTTACCAATTACCTGAGTCCGATGCTACTTATTTGCAAATCAGCACTGGTGCTACGGGCGTAGGCGGCAACAGCTGTGGTCCCACTCCGCTCGTTCGCGATAGAGTAATGGCAAGTCCTACGCATTTCGGTTTTATCATACGCCCTATAGAATTCAGCACTTCAGCAACTGATGAAAATGAAAAAATAGCTGCACAAGCACAAGTAACCCCTAGTACTCCCGCACCAACTTTCCCTACAGGCTTAGAGAAAACCAAAGGCATACCGATGAAAGTAATTTTTGCTAGTAGTGAAGAGGTAGATTTAGGCGAAGCTACTCACCTGATTGACAATGATCCTAGCACAATATGGCACAGTGCTTATAGCATTACAGTGGCAAAATACCCTCATTGGGTCGATTTTGACCTGATGAAAGAAATCCTTGTAACGGGCATCAGTTACTTGCCGCGTAGTGATGAGTACAAAACCGGTGATGTAAAGGATTTTAGTGTGTCGGTAAGTAACGATGGACAACATTGGGAAGAAGTCCACAAAGGTACTTTTCCGTTAAAAGACGGTAGTCCGCAAAAAGCCATTTTCGCCAAACCCGTAAAAGCTCGCTACCTGCGATTCACCGCCCTAAGCGAACAATACGGACAAGACTATGTAAGTGGCGCAGAACTACAGATTTTAATTGACAAGTAAATTCAGCAATAGTTCAGCTAACCCCTAACCCCTGAAACCTAACACCTAACACCTGCCCCCTAATTTGCCTAATTCCCAAATTATTACTATCTTTGCCGCATCTATTTCCTTTTTCCTAATATTTAAACAGTAAAACATTATGAAAAAAACACTTTTTTCGGTGCTCTCACTGATGATGACTTTCGGTCAGTGTTTATGGGCACAAGAAACCGAAATCATTACCAACCCTCAATCGCAATACCAAAAAGCGGTAGAACTCTACAACCGCAAATTGTATGAGCCGGCGCAAAACCTCTTCCGCAAAGAGCAAACTGCCAATCCCGATAAGGCTATCCGTACCCAAAGTGAGTACTACGTAGCCACTATTGCGGCACTGCTCAACCAAGATGGCGCTGATGCTTTAGTGAACAACTTTATCGTCAATCACCCCGAGTCACCTATGAGCAGCGAGGCTTACCTGCAAATGGCTAACCTCTATTTCCAGCAAGGAAATTATGCCGAGGCTTTGGAGTGGTACAACGCTATTGATGAGTTAGGAGTATCCAGTGAGGAGAAAGCGCGTTTCAACTTCCAAAAAGGTTACTGTCTCTTCCATACGGGCAAACAAGCCGAGTCGAAACCCTATTTCGAGTCGGTGCAGAACAACCCTCTATATGCCGATAATGCCAAGTATTATTTAGGGTATATAGCCTATGACTCCGATGATTACGCAAAAGCCGAAAGTTACTTCCGCGAAGTCCAAGACGATGCGACTCTCAGCAAAAATGTATCCTACTTCCAAGCTAATATGTACTTCAAACAAGCCCTTTACGACGAGGCTATAGAAGAAGGACAAAAACAACTCGCCAAAACCAAGAGCGCTCAAGAAATATCAGAACTCAACAAGATTATAGGCGAAAGTTACTTCAATCAGAAAAAATATAAAGAAGCAATCCCTTATTTGCAAAAATACAAAGGTAAAAAAGGTAAATTCTCTAATACCGATTATTACTATTTAGGCTATGCTTTCTATAAAAATAACGACTACAAGGCTGCTATCGAACAATTTAACAAAATTGTAGGTGGAAACGACAATGTAGCGCAAAATGCTTATTATCACTTAGCCGAATGTTACCTCAAAACCGACCAAAAGCAGCAGGCACTCAACGCTTTCCGCAATGCCTCTCAAATGGATTTCGATAAGCAGATCAAAAAAGATGCACATTTGAACTACGCCCGCCTTAGTTATGAAATAGGGAACCCTTACGAAAGTGTGCCTAGCGTGTTGCAAGCCTACGCACAAGCCTATCCTAACGACAACAAAGAAGAAATTCAGTCGCTTTTGGTAGATTCGTACATTTCCTCAGGTAACTACCAAGCAGCTATCAGTCTGTTAGAAAAATCCAATGACCCTAAAGATAAAGAAACCTACAAAAAAGTAGCTTTCTATCGTGGTTTGGAACTCTTCAACGAACTTCAATACACCGATGCTTTGCAGTATCTCACCAAAGCTATTGCTGGCAGCGGAAGCCTTTCAGCGCGTGCTTCTTATTGGGCAGGAGAATCGGCTTATCAGCTAAAAGATTACAAAGGAGCTGAAACTTACTTCACTCAGTTTGTGAACAATCCAGCAGCTGCCAAAACCGAAGAATACAGCAAAGGCTACTACGGATTAGCATACTCACAATTCAATCAGCACAACTACGCTACGGCTATCGTCAATTTTGAGAAATATCTCAAACAGAACCCTAAAGATAATGTTTGGAAACACGATGCGATGCTTCGCTTAGCCGATTCGTATTTCGTAACCGGAAAATACTGGCCTGCAATGGAGGGCTACAACAAGCTGATAGAAGAAAAATCAGCCGACCAAGATTATGCAGCTTACCAAAAAGCAATTAGTTACGGTTTTGTAGACCGATTGCCTAGCAAAATTGAAGATTTAGAGCGTTTTGTTAAGAACTACAAAGGTTCTAACTTGCGCCCTAATGCCTTGTTTGAGTTGGCAAATGCCTATGTAACAAAAGGATCTACCGAAAAAGGAGTGCAGTACTATCAGCAACTTATCAAGGAATACAAAGGCAATGTGCTTGTGCCTCGTGCAATGTTGCGCGAAGGTTTAGTGTATTACAATAAAGGGGAAGACCAAAAAGCGCTTACCCTTTTCAAAACCATTGCTAAGGACTATCCTAATACGAACGAGGCTTCACAAGCGGTGGCTTCAGCTAAACTTATCTATGTAGATATGGGCAAAGTGAGCGAATATGCTGCTTGGGCGAAGAGTTTAGGTTATGTTGAGGTAACCGACCTTGAGTTGGAAGGTGCATCTTATGAAGCTGCTGAACGCCAATATTTGCAAAACAACAGCAAAGAAGCTATTGCTGCTTTCGAGAAATACCTCAAAGATTTCCCTAATGGACTACGCCGCACTAATGCCGAGTTCTACTTGGGGCAACTCTATTTCAATAGCGGACAAAAAGCCAAAGCGCTTACCCACTATGAAAATGTATCTAAAAGCGGTTCTAACGAATATGGCGAACAAGCCCTTACTCGCGTGTGCCAAATATTGCTCGACGCAGGTAGCTACCTCAAAGCCAAACCTTACCTCGAAGAACTTGAGAAAACGGCTACCATTGCACAGAATAGAACTTATGCTCAAAGCAACCTAATGCGCGTGTGCTACAACGAGAAATTGTACGACAAAGCAATAGAATATGCCAATAAAGTATTAGAAGAAAAATCTATCGATACCCGCATCAAAAACGATGCTTACATAGTGCTCGCCCGTGCTTATACGCAAGCGGGTAACGACGATCAGGCGCGTAAGTATTACCAAGAAGTACAGAAAACAGCTACCGGTAGTCTCGCTGCCGAAGCCTTGTACTACGATGCTTATTTCAAAAATAAAGAAGGTAATTATAAAGCCTCTAATGAGGTCGTACAAAAAATCGCTAAAGATTACGGCGGACATAAAGAATTTGCTGCTAAGAGCCTCATCGTAATGGCTAAGAACTTCCGCGGACTTAACGATGCTTACCAAGCCTCTTACATCTTGGAAAGCGTACTGAAAAACTTCAAAGAGTTCCCTGAAGTAGTAGCCGAAGCTAAAAAAGAACTCGCCGCTGTAAAAGCCGAAGCTGCAAAAAGCAACTCATCAGTAAAGTAGGGACGAATAGCAATCTGCCCCGTCCGACTCGTCCGATAGCAACAACAATATAAAACAAACAAAAAATGAACAAAATTACATATATAGCACTTATGCTTTTAGCTTTAGCTTCTTCTTCAGTAGTAGCTCAAAGCCGTAAAGACAGCCTCACTACCAAGGTGGTAGATGTGGTAAAGTCGTATGCTCCTACCATCGCCGATGCCGATAAAAAACGCGAAGATGCCAAAATTAAAGATTCGCTTACAATAAAAAAGAAAAAGATAAACTATACTATCTATTCTGTGCCAGTAGCCTCTACTTTTGTACCTGATAAAGGACGTGCAGCAGCTATCAAGCAGAAAATAGTGCGCGAAGATTATCAAAACTCGTATATTGCAGGTGGTTTAGGAATGCTCAACACTTTCTATGCCGATGCGAATCTCAATTACCAAGTGAACGACAATGGGCGTGTTTCTTTCTTGCTCAACCACCTCTCATCTTCTGATGATGCCGATGAGGTAATTCCTGAGATGAACTATTCAAACTCTTCAGCTGAGTTGCGTTACGACTACCAAAGTCAAGATGTGTTATGGGGCATAAATGCCGATGTAGGCAGACGTTTGCACAACTGGTATGGAATCCGCAAAAACACTTTCACTAATGCCGAATTGCGTGGCAAGGTAGATGAGGTAAACCAAATCTATTTTGATTACGGATTAGCTGCTTATTTGCAATGGTCAAATCCTTATTTCAAAGGCTTAGATTTCGCTATTCGCGGACTTTCCGATCATTTCCAAAGCAAGGAAATCAACGTGAAAGCACAACCTTCGTTTGAAGTGCCCCTTACCGATGAACAAAAAGTCAATGCCAATGTACTCGTAGATTACTACGATGGTAGTTTTACACGTAAGTACAATCTTATCAATGATATGGATAACCGCTGGATGCTCTTTGGGGTAAATCCTTCTTACCAGTTGGTAGTAGATAACCTCAATGTAAAATTAGGAGTGTCGTTAATGTATGTAGATGCTAATAAATCAGTAGATAGTAAGTTCAAAGCCTACCCCGATGTAGAAGCTTCTTACAACCTTACCGATAGCGCTATATTGCACGCAGGAGTACGCGGAGGTATGCAGCAAAACACTGTTGAGAAACTCACCAAAGCCAATCCGTATCTTGCACCTATGCAAGAAATTAAACCTACCAATGTACAAGTAGATGGCTTTGTAGGGGTAAATGGTAAGGTAGGTAGTGATTTGCAATACCGCTTAAAAGGTAGTTACCGCCAGTATAAAGAAATGCCTCTCTTCACCACCAATAGCGAGCGACCTTTGTTGGGAGTTGAAGCTCTCCCTTATCAGTACTACAACTCTTTCAACTTGTTGTACGATGAGGTGAGCGATTTCGAGTTCTTAGCAGGAATAGGTGGTAATTTGAAGGATATTGTTACTTTCAATTTTACCGGTCAGTACAACAACTACAAAGCCCGTACCCAGCGCGACAAAACCGCTTGGAATCTCCCTAACGTACGCGTATCCCTCTACACCGATTTCAAAATCCTGCCCAATCTCTTCACAGGGATAGATTTGTTCTATACCGGTGCACGTGAAGACCTCGATTATCAAATAGGAAGTGCCTTGCCCGAGAAAATCAACCTTAGTGGTTACTTAGATTTGAACTTCCATATCGATTATACCTTTAATAAGAATTGGCAAGTATTCCTAAAAGCCAACAACCTCACTGGTCAGCGTCACGAAAATTGGGTGTATTACCCATCGCAAAGCATCCAAGCCTTTGCAGGAATCAAATACATCTTTAAATTAGGAGAATAACAAGTAACAAAATCACATACTTTGCCAAAGTTTCGAGCCTACACAGCCCGTAACTTTGGCAAAGTTTTTTTATCGCTCAATATAAAAAAACGATAGATTTAACTTTTATTTAACACGCGGTATAAAAAATAAACGTTACTTTTGCCTCGTTTAATTATAAAACTTACACACGTATGAAGAAATTATTACTATTAGCAGCCGCTGCACTCACTGTTGTAGCCTGTAAAAAAGACAGCGACGAACCAACGCCAACCCCTGATGGTGGGGGAAATCAAAAACCAGTAGAAGTGCCCGCAGGTTTTGTAAAAAGTATTCAGGAAGTATCTACTGATGGAACTCGTACTAAAACTACTACTTACAATGTAGAGAACAATGTATTAAAAGAGTGGACTGAAGTAATCTCTAATGGAGATATTTACACCCATACTTTAGAGTACAAAGGTGCTCAATTAAGTACTTATACCTCAGCTGAGAATAGTGCTAGTAGAGGAAATATCGTTACTAAATTCAACTTCTTGTATGAAAACAACAAACTTACGAAAATTGAAAAAGTTCGTGATGGCAAAAAAGATGTTTTCAATATTACAGTAGACGATCAAAACCGCATTACTTCTAAACATCTTGTATTGAATCCTACTGATGGTTGGGACGCTGGTAACACTTGGACAGCTACTTTCACTTACTCAGCCAATACTTTAGTTGTTAAAGATCCTACAGATGGAAGTACTTATACTTACACTTATGAAGATGGTAATGTAGTAAGATTGCAAGATTCATATAGAAATAACAGAGTTCTTACTTATGATAAAACCCTTGTTAACGATCTTAATTTTGAGTATTTCCGTTGGATATATATAGCACAACTTTTTGTACGTCATAGTGATATTACTTTAGGTAGTGATGACATCTTTGTTAGAACCTCTAAAAACTTTTTAACAAGTAATGGCGTAATGCATTATGAAGTTGTAGAAAAACAAGGTAACAAACCTAAAAAAGTAAATAGAAAATACGGTACTAACCCTGATGCAACAATTTTCTATACTTACTAACTAAACTCTAAGAAACTAAAAAAAAGCTATTCAATAACTCTTTTTTTGAACAATTTCTATTTTTTTAAACCCTTAAACACATTTCACAAATGAAAAAATTATTACTATTAGCAGCCGCTGCACTCACTGTTGTAGCCTGCAAAAAAGACAGCGACGACCCAACGCCTCCAAATGGTGGTGGCAACGGAAATGGTAATGGCAACGGCAATAACGGAGCCCAAACCGAAGTACCTACTCCAGTACCTGCAGGTTTTGTAAAGAAAATTGAAGTTACAGGTCAAGAAACAAGTACCACTACTTTTAATGTAGAAAATAATGTACTAAAAGGTTGGACTGTGGTCTCTCCTAATGCTACACAAACTTATACATTAGAATATAATGGTAAGAACCTCAAGAAGTACACTTATGAGTCTAAAGAAAATGGTCGTACTGATTTGTATAAAGTAGAGTTTGAATTTACCTATCAAAACAACAAACTTGTGAGCTTTAAACGTACTCGCGATCGTATGTCCGATAACTATGATGTAGTAGTTGACGATAAAGGTCGCATTACCTCTAAAACCTCAAGAGGAGATGTAGGAGGTTGGGAAGGTATGGTATGGACAGCTACCTTTGCCTATACAGATAACTCTTTGGTAGTAAAAGACCAAAATAATGCTACCTATACTTATACTTATCAAAATGGTAACCCAACAGCTCTCTCAGAACCATTTGGAAGTAACTTCGTTTACTCTTACGACACTACTGTATTAAATGACTTCAATTTTGAATATTTCCGCTTGGCAACAGTGGTAGAACTCTTTACAAGACATAGCAATCTTACCTTAGGAAATGGAAGTCAGGATGTATTTGTAAAATCATCTAAAAATATACTGACTTCTGATGGTTCTTTCACTTATGAAGTGACTGAAAAACAAGGAAGTAATAAACCTAAAACAGTAATTAAAAAACGTGGAGGAGATAGTGCTGTTTATGCTACTATCAAATACACTTACTAAAACATCCCACAGAGGCTGTCCGAAAAGTCTCAAAATCGCTTTTGCATCATAAACTTCGCCAAAGTTTTAATTGCTCGTCGTGCTACAACCTTTGTCAAAGTCTATAAACTTGATAATCAATCACTTTTAAAGTATGCTATGTACGGGCGTTTTGTAAACGCCCCTACAAGAAAAACTTTTAGGACAGCCTCTTACTTTTTTAACTTAAACACATTTCACAAATGAAGAAATTATTACTATTAGCAGCTGCTGCACTCACTGTTGTAGCCTGCAAAAAAGACAGCGACGACCCAACGCCTCCTCCTGCACCACCCGCAGCAGCAAGCCCTTACGTTGTAAATATCGATTATCCTAAAACTATAGTAATTGATCGTGGTGCTGGTAATACCGAAACTGTTACCCATACTGTTGATGCTCGCAAACTCCTTACTAAAGTAACTTGGGTAAACGGCACTACTTCCGAAACCGTAAACTTCGATTACGATAATGCTCTTTATCTTAGTAAAGTAACAGTGCTAAACAATCTTGGCGCTCATACCTTTGAGCTTTTTTATAACGATAAAAAACAAGTAGAACGTATCATCGATACCCAATTAGCAGATGTAGTTACTCAAACCTTTACCTATAACAACGATGGTAAAATAGCTACTATCGTAAAAGATGGTCAAGGTACAGTGAGAAGTACTACTTATCAGTACGAAGGCAATGTAGTAAAAGAAAACACATCTTTTGCACACGGAGGTTCATTTTCTAATACTTATACCCTTGATACCAATGGAAATGTAGTGAAAACTGTTGCTTATGGTTATACCCAAACAGCTACTTACACTACTGGTAAAAACTACAATGCACACCCCGCTTTCAGATGGGTAGCCGAAGAACCTATTTCAGTAGGAGCACGCCAAGTGAATTACTATTATGAGAAATTCTTTGCATATACTACACAAAAGAATTTTCCTAAAACAAGTCCTTTAGTACGTGAATATCAGTACAACAACGAGCAAAAACCTACTCAAATAGTACTTAAATCTATTGATAATCGTACGCAAACCTTTACCCTTACTTACTAAAAACAGACTAACAATTAAAACCCTTACAAACTTTGCCAAAGTTCCCCGCTGTACAGCTCGCACCTTTGGCAAAGTTTTTTTATATCCCCCCTGACACCTAACCCCTAATACCTATCCCCTAAAATTGCTAAATTAAAAAATTATTACTACCTTTGTCGCTCACTAATATGCAATAGATATGAAACTCTTCATTATCTCATTACTTACATTCTTTAGCACTATTGCCCAAAGTCAGAACCTTTCGCTCCTGCCTCCTATCTACAACTACTCTCAAACTCAATATAAGGCAGGGATGCAAAACTGGCAAGTAACTCAGTGTGAGGATGGTGTACTTTATGTAGCTAACAACCAAGGGCTACTTACTTTCGACGGACAAGTATGGCAACTGCACTACTTGCCACAAAAGAAAATTGCGCGTTCGGTATTCGCCGATAGTAGCAACCCTAACTCGCGCGTATATGTCGGCTCCTTTGAAGAATTTGGGTATTTTCAGCGCAATGCTCAAAACCGATTGGTATATACTTCGCTGAAAGACCAGCTCAAAGGTTATTCGTTTCACAACGACGAAGTATGGCAAATCTTCAAATACCAAGGAAAAATATATTTCCAAACCTTCTCTTCTTATTTCGTGTACGATGGCTCTCAGGTACAAGCATTCACTTCTCAACCTGCCCCCTTTGCAATGTTTCCCTACGGCAACAAACTCTATATGCAGGGTATGAATGCTGGCTTTTATCTCATTGATGCTCAGCAAAAACTTCGTATGGAACTCTCGGCAGAACAGCTCAACGGGATAGTGATAGAAATCATTCCTTTCCAAAATGAATTGCTTTTGGTAACCAATAAAAACGGATTTTTTCACTATAACCCCTCTACCGCCGAACTGCGCAAATTCCCTACCGAAATGGATGCCCTCTTCCCCTCACTTCGTATCAACCGAGCATTGCTCACTGCTAACAATCTGCTCATTTTAGGAACACTCACCGAAGGATTATACGCCATAGACCCTCATAGTGGAAAGATTCTTGGACATATCCATAAGAAAAACGGACTGAATAACAACACTGTTTTGGGGCTCTATGAAGATGCCCAGCACAACCTATGGGCAGCCTTAGATAATGGCTTGGCAATGATAGAAATCCCAAGTAAGTTGCGCTATCTAAACCTCAATGGCGATGTAGAGCTCATAAGCGATATGGCACTGAAAAACAATGTGTATTATTTAGCATCTAACAAAGGTGTCTACACTTTTAAAGAGGGGAATCTCTCCAAAATCCCTAATTTCTCTAATCAAGTGTGGTTTGTGAAGCAGTATGACCACCAGCTGTTTGTAGGGCATAACAAAGGTGTTTCAGAACTTAAAGACAATCAGTTACAACCTCTTGATAATGTAGGAGTAGGAGGAATGGATTTGAAAAAAGGAGTTATCCACGGTCAGGAAGTGCTAGTAGGCTCGTCCTACTCGGTGCTTACCATTTATAAAAAAGATGCTGCGGGTCGTTGGGTGCCCTCTCATATCGTAAATGGTTATTTTGATCTTACCTATCGTGTGGAAATAGATGCTTTTGGTAATATATGGACGAACCACACCTATAGAGGCGTGAGCAAACTCTCTCTCTCCGAAGACCTTAAAAGCGTACAACACAAAGTAACGTACGACCAACTCAAAACCAAAGAATCCCTCAAATTACTGAAATTACGCGGTAAAATAATCTTTGCCGATGGGCAACAGTGGTATGACTACAACGACGACAAGCAAACCATTCTGCCTTACACACTCCTCAATGAGCAATTGCCACAACTCGCAACCACTCGCCATATAGTACCCGTGAACGACAACCGATTTTGGTTCATCACCCCTACCGATTATCACTTAGTATCCTTTGCTAATGGTCAGTATAAAATAGAGGAAAAAATAGCCTTTAGCCAGTTGCAACATCCTGCAAGTGAGGAGCGTGCTGCCGCTTTTGTTACCCCCGATGGGGATACTTATTTCTGTTTAGATGGCAGTATTGCGCGTTATACACCCAAAACTCCTCAAGTGAAATTTCCTAATAACCTTAGCTTGAAAACTTTCCGCACCTACAATCGCTCAACCGACCAATATACACTGGAAAGTATCACTCCTCACGCTTCTATTCCTTATAGTAGAAATAATTTATTATTTGATTTTCAATATCCTAATTTTAGTAAAGAGTATTGTCATTTATGGTATCAGTTAGAGGGGTACGACAAGCACTGGCGAGAAGTTACTAATGATTTTAAAGTGAATTACCAAAACCTTCCTTCAGGGCATTACCAACTAAAAGTGAAGATGCTCAACGAGTTAGGTGAAACATTATCTCATTATACTTTTCCTTTTTCGGTAACCACTCCTTGGTACAGAAGTGTATGGGCTTATATATTGTATTTGGCGGGATTTATAGGTGCAGGAGCATTGGTTACAGCTCTCTATTTGCGCTATAAAATGAAGAAAAAAGAGCGTTCGTATTTGCGTGAACGCCTGCGCCGTCAGCGCTTGTTAGAAGCACGAGAACAGGAAGTAACTAAATTGCAAAACCAAATGCTAATGGCTCAGTTAGACTACAAGAGCAAATCGTTAGCCGAAGCTACTATGATGAACATCACCCGCAACGAGTTCCTTACCAATCTCATTACAGAACTCGAAGAATTGATGGATAACCAAAAAGTGAGCAAAGCCAAAAGTAGGTTAATTTTGCAACACATACGCGAGAACATCTCTCAAGAAGACCAATGGCAAGTATTCCAAGAAAACTTTGATCTTATACACAAAGATTTCTTCAAAAAACTCAAAGAACTCTATCCGCAACTCACCCCCACCGATTTGCGTTTGGCAGTGCTTATCAGGCTTAACTATACATCCAAAGAAATTGCAACTATGCAAAATGTATCTCTTAGAGGGGTAGAAACTGCCCGCTACCGATTGCGCAAAAAACTCCAATTAGCCGAAGAAGATAATCTTTACGATTTCTTCGCTCAATTCAATTAACATTTTCTTATCTCTTACTTCTTATCTCTTACCCTAAAAATCCCCTCCTTAACCAAAAGATTATAAATTAGTTACAAAACGTTGTAGTAGTAATGACGTAGTCCTTTAACAAATTATTTTAACATTGTAGTAGTGAAAGCGAACCTGTTTTTTTGCATATAAAAGAAAGAATAAGGAACTTTGCGACATAAATTCTTTAATAAACGTACGGAAATGAAAAAACTGTTGTTTTTCTTCCTGATAACCTTTCTCTCTCTTGCTGCTTATGCACAACCTAATATAGTGAGAGGGAAAGTATTTGAAGCAGGGACTAAAAACCCTATTCCAGGAGCTAATGTAATTGTGAAGGGTACGACCCGCGGCGTTTCAACCGACCTCGATGGAAACTTTACACTCGATAAAGTTTCACCGGGTGATGTGTTAGAAATTAGCTACATAGGTATGGAAACCCAAAATGTGAAAGTAGTAGCTGGACGCCACTACTTAGAGATTGCTCTCAAAGATGATACACAACAACTCAAGGAAGTGGTTGTTATAGGCTATGGGGCAGCTCAAAAACGAGACCTCACGGGCTCTATCGCTAGCCTCAAAACCGATGCCTTTGCCGATAGACCTTCAGCTAACCCCTTGGCTTCTATTCAAGGAAAGGTCGCTGGGGTACAAATCGTCAATACAGGGCGTGCAGGACAAGACCCCGAAATTCGTATCCGCGGTACAAACTCTATCAATGGCTATACTCCTCTCTATGTAGTCGATGGGCTCTTTACCGATAATATCAACTACCTCAACCCGCAGGATATCGAGTCTATGGAAATCCTCAAAGACCCCTCTTCGCTTGCTATCTTTGGGGTTCGCGGGGCTAATGGGGTGATTATCATTACCACCAAAAAAGCCAAAAAAGGACAAACCATCGTGAATCTCAATTCTTCTGTAGGGCTTAAATCTGTGGAAGACCGCGTTGCAATGACCGATGCCGAAGGCTTCAAAACGCTCTACAACGAGGATTTGGCTAACAAAGGTGCCGCCCCTTTTGATTATACACACTATCAAGCCAATACCGATTGGCAAGACCAAATCTTTCAGCGTGCGTGGGTGTACAACCACAATGTGAGCATTGCCACTTCTGGTGAGAAAGGGCGCTTCTATATGGGAGCAGGCTATACTGATGAAGAGGGTTCTATCAAGCACGAAAAACTCACCAAATACACCCTCAACCTCAGCAGCGACTACAATGTAACTGATTATCTGCGCTTTGGCTTCCAAGCCAATGGTTCTCGCACCCTCCCTATCGATGCCAAAGGGGTCGGTACAGCCCTAAAAGCAGCTCCTATTGTAGCCCCTTACGACACTCAATCGGGTTTGCTAAATATAATGCCTAACTTCCAGCGTGCCCAAGTGTGGAATCCGCTTATCGATGTAGAAACACGTGCCAATCACAACAAAGGTTTGAATCATCGTTTGGCGGGCAATGTATATGGTGAGTTGGATTTTTTGAAGTATTTCACTTTCAAAGCAACTCTTTCTATGGATTACCGCATAGGTGAAAATCGTGAGTTCTCACCCATCATTCGGGTCTACAACCCTGATACCCAAAAAAGAGAAAGACTTACCGAACGCGAGGAGATCAAGCAATCTAAATCTACTACTGTCGATACGCAACAGGATTACATCCTCACCTTCAAAAGGCAAATGGGCGACCACAATATCACCCTCACTGGCGGACTTACCACGAACTATACTGAGCGTAGTGAACTTTCTGCTGGCAGAAACCAACACGTAAACGATATTGTGTTCGGTATCCCCGAAAACCCCGATAAATGGTGGATTTCTTCTATCAGCGGTACCAATCTATCCAATGGCAGCAGTCAGCATCACCGTTTTACAATGTCGTATTTAGTGCGCGGTTTGTATAGTTATGGCAATCGCTATTTGTTTAACGCTTCTTTCCGCCGTGATGGAGCTTCAGTATTCCATCGCTTGGGCAATACGTGGGATAATTTCTATTCCTTCGGGGCTGGCTGGGTAGTGAGTGAAGAAGCTTTTATGAAAAACCAAAAAGTGGTAGATTACCTCAAACTCAAAGGCTCTTGGGGCGTTTTGGGTAACCAAAATACAGGCGGTAGAAACTACCCTACTTATCCTATCTTGCAATCTTCGGGCAGTGCCGTCTTTGGCGACCGTATCATCACGGGCTATGCACCTGCTTATTTAGTGCAAAATTTAGGTTGGGAAAAAACTTATGCGTGGGAAGCTGGTGCCGAATTCCGCTTCTTGGGCAATCGCCTCAGCGTAGAACCTGTGTATTATCACAAGAAAACTAAAGACCTCATCGTGCTGCTCAGCGGTATTGCGGGCGCTAAGAACTCTTTGGAAAACCTTGGTGAGATTGAAAACAAAGGTTGGGAGTTTTCAGCCTCTTGGCAAGACCAACGCAAGGAAAGTGGTTTTAGCTATGGTGTAAGTGCTAACCTTACCACTATCGACAACAAGGTGTTATCACTCGGTAGGGGAGATAATGATGCGCTCTACGAACACAATTCTGTAGCGCGTACTTTGGCAGGTTACCCTATTGGTCACTTCTATGGTTATAAGGTGAAAGGCGTGTATCAAACTTATGAAGATATCGATACTTCGCCTGCTAACAATATAGCTACTGTAAAACCTGGGGATCTCAAATTTGAAGATATAAACGGCGATGGTGTAATCGATAGTAAAGACCGCACGATGATAGGCAACCCTACCCCCGATTTCACTTATGGATTTAGTGTAAATCTCGGCTACAAAGGTTTTGACCTCACTGCCGAGTTTATGGGAGCTTATGGCAACGAAATCTACCGCGGTTGGGGGGAGAGCAACTATGCTGCCCTCAACTACCAAGCTCACCGTTTGAACCGTTGGCACGGCAAAGGTACTTCTAATTGGGAACCTATATTAGATAGTAGCAGGGCTATCAATCAGCAAAATTCATCGTATTATATAGAAGATGGTAGCTTTTTCCGCTTCCGCAATGTGCAGTTGGGCTATAGCTTGCCACAGGAAGTAGTACAACGTTTCAAAGTACAGAAATTGCGCTTCTATGCCAATGTGCAAAATCTCAAAACTTGGCATAAGAACACGGGCTATGTGCCCGAAATTGGCGGTAGTGCCTTAGCTTTTGGTATTGATAATGGTACTTACCCTATGCCAATGATTGTTACCTACGGGGTGAACCTCACGTTTTAATTAACAATTAACAATTGATAATTATGAAAAAGAATATATATCATATCATAGCAATAGGATGGATGGCAGCGAGTCTCGCTCTCTTTACCCATTGCAACAAATTCGACCAAGAGCCACAAGGCGAATGGGTTGATGGCGACCAAAATGGCGTATCGGGCGCTTATGAAGCCGATGTTTTTACATTGTACGCCAAATTGCGCGGATTCTCTATAACCTCAGGGAATACAGCTTTAGCTATTCACAGCTTTCGTAGTGAAGATGCCGAAAAAGGCTCTATTGCCAGCGATGGGGCAGGTATGGCTGCAATGTTCGACGATTTCAACTATGTAGCCTCCAATGGCAATATCAATAGTTATTATGTAGATAATTTAGCAGTAGTACACCTCGCGAATACCGTGCTCGACAAAATAGCTAAAGCCGACCAAAGTGCGCTCACCGATGCCGATAAAATCAATAGGGGAGAGGCTCATTTCTTCCGCGCTTTTGCTTATTTCAACTTGGTGCGTGCTTTTGGCGAAGTGCCTCTTATCAATTTCCGCATCTATAAAGATGAGGATGCTAATAAACCTAAGGCAAGCGTTGATAAAATCTATGAACTCATCGATGCCGATCTTACAGCTGCCGAAGCTGTTTTGCCCCGCACTTGGGGTGCCGTGTACGTAGGGCGCCTCACTTGGGGGGCAGCACGCGCGCTACACGCCAAAACTTATATGATGCGCTCTAATTGGCAAGCGATGTACACTGCTAGCACCGATGTAATTAACAGTGGTTTGTACAACCTCAGTACCCCTTTCAATAAAGTGTTTAGAGAAGAAGGCGAGAACTGCCCCGAGTCTATCTTGGAACTACAATGTACTGCCAATGCGCAATACCCTGATTCTAATGAGGTAGGTAGTCAGTTTGCACAAGTACAAGGAGTGCGCGGTTCGGGACAATGGAACTTAGGTTGGGGGTGGAATTGCCCTACCCAGCTTTTAGCCGATGCTTTTGAAGCAGGCGACCCTCGCAAAAATGAAACCTTGCTCTATTTTGCCAAAAGTGAAGCCGAAGCTGCTACTATGCAACCTAATACGCCTTATAATGAGAAACCTATAGCGGCAAGCAATGTGGTAAACAAGTATTACAACAAAAAAGCCTATACCAATCCCGCTTTGCGCAGTACCTATAGCAAAAGCGGACATTGGTTCAATATCCGCCTTATTCGCTATTCCGATGTGCTTTTAATGGCTGCTGAAGCTGCTAACGAACTCGGCAACAGTGCCCAAGCACTCGTCTATTTAGAGCAAGTGCGTGCAAGAGCACGGGCAGGCAACAACGCAATCCTACCTGCCGTTACAACCACTGTCCAAAGTGATTTGCGCACTGCCATTCGCCACGAACGCCGTGTAGAGCTCGCTATGGAATTCGATCGTTTCTACGATTTAGTGCGCTGGAATATAGATGTGGAAACCCTGCATAACGCGGGCAAAACCGCTTATCAAACCAAACACCGCCTCTTGCCCTTGCCTCAAGCGCAAATCGACCGTTCCAACGGAGTGCTTATCCAAAACCCTAATTATTAATTAGCTAACAGGTTTCAGGTATTAGGTGTCAGCTGTCAGGTAACATCACGTCATCTTTTACCTCTTACCTCTTATCTCTTATCTAAAAATGAAAAAGTATATATTTTATATCAGCTTTATGGCAGGTCTTATAGCTTTTACCAGCTGCTATCAAGATTTAGACCAAGACCCGCCTTTCGATTATCCTGAGGAGGTAATCCCTCAGTACAACCCTCAAAAGCTCTTGTTTACCTTTGAGAGTAATGCAAAAAATGTGAGTAGATACAAGGTTCCTACACTTCCTAAGGGCAATGTTACCTATACAGAAGGCAAAAAAGGCAAAGCCTACCAAGGGGGTGAAGGTACTTATGTGTTTATCTCTCCTCGCACGGCGCGCTTTGCTGGCGATATATCTCTGAAAGATACGATAGCTAACCTCGGTAGTTTTACAGTAGCTTTCTGGATGAATTCCCCTCAAGTGAATAAAGGTACAGGTGTCTTTTCAATTCCTAATACTAAAAAGTTCTGGGGTAACCTCGATATTTTCTTAGATGGCAACAATACTGCTGGCGAAGGACGTTTTAAAATGCACCTCTTCAATGGTACTAAAGAAAATTGGGTAGAGACCAAAATCCCTGGTACTATTGGTGATTGGGTGTTTATGACCTTCCGTTACAATCACAAAACAGAAGTGTTACACATTTTCAAAAATGGCGAAATTGTTTTTACGCGTGCCCTTACAGGTTGGGGACGAATTGTCTACAACAATATGGGTGATTTGGTATTAGGAACTTTTGGTTTCCAAACCGATCCTCCTCAATCGTCAGACAAAGCACAAAATTGGGCACAATCCTTCCCTGGCAAGTTAGACAACTTTGGTTTCTACAATCAAGCCCTTACCGATGAACAGATAAAAGCCTTGTATAATGAATAAAAAGAATGATATTTACATAAAAAATAACCCTTTTTCTCCAATCTCCTTTGCGGCTTGTCCCTCTTTGGTGGTTCGAGGACTGAATACAAAACTTTTAGAACTATGTTTGTTACTTTTCTTTCTTTCGTTCCCTCTTTCTGCTCAAAATGAAGCCTTTGCTAAAAAGCGTTACATTACCGCACAGCAGGACACAATGCCTTATCGTTTCTTGCAGCCCGAGCAACTAAAAGAAGGCAAGAAATACCCTTTAGTGCTTTTCTTGCACGGGGCAGGGGAGAGGGGGAGCGACAATGTAAGTCAGTTGCGCAATGGGGGTACAGTGTTTAGCAATCCTGCGAACCGAGATAAATACCCTTGCTTTGTGCTATTCCCTCAATGTCCTGAGGGTGCGTATTGGTCGCTTGAAAAACGCCCCGATCAAGGGTATAAGAATACGGCTAATCCACTGCCTAAAGAAGTGCCTATCACCAAACACTTGCGCTTGGTGAAGGAACTTTTAGATGAGACTTTAGCTACTTACCCTATCGACCCTAAACGAGTGTATATTATGGGCATTTCAATGGGGGCGATTGCTACTTTGGATATGGTGTATCGCTTCCCCAATACCTTTGCCAAAGCCGTTTCTATATGCGGGGCGACCAATATAGAGCGTATGCGCGAGTTCAAAGGGAAAACAAAATTCCGTTTCTATCACGGTGATATCGATGATGTGATACCGGTAACCTATTCGCGTGAAGCCTATAAAGCCCTGAAAACTACCGGCAAAAAAGCCGAATATATAGAGTTCTACGGGGCAAATCACAACGCTTGGCATCCCGCTTTCAACACCCCAGACTTCTTGCAATGGACTTTTAAAAAGAAATAATGCTCTTATAGACAGAAACAAACTTTTCACGATTCACTAAAATCTGTCACTACACTTTGCCAAAGTTTCTTGCCCGTACGGCTTGTACCTTTGGCAAAGTTGACTACTCTGATTATTAATAATTTTTGAAGTATGTTATGTACGGGCGTTTTGCAAACGCCCACATAAATAGAACTTTTTCAGCTACTTTCTTTACAAAAAACAAGTTTTTTACTAAAATCTTAAAAATATTATTATGAACAAAAACAAACTTTTCACGATTCACTTTTCACTTTTAGCTTTCCTCCTGCTCTTTGTTTCTTGCGGTTGTAGCAAGGACAATAAAAAGATGGTAGAAAACCCTACTCCTCAGCCACCTACCGAAAAGAACCGCCCAATGGAATTTGCTTCCGATGAAGCTTTCTTAGATTATATCCAGCGTGCGCACCTCAACTATATGTGGGAGGGAGCAGAACCTAATTCGGGTTTAGCCCCTGAACGCAATCATATAGATGTCCCTTCCGATGATGCTCATATCATCACTACGGGAGGTTCGGGCTTTGGGATTGCAGGGCTATTGGTAGGCGTAGAACGCGGTTTTATCCCTCGTGCTGAGGCAGTAGAAAGATTTACTAAAATCGTAACTTTCTTGGAGAAAGCCGACCGCTATCACGGGGTATGGTCGCACTGGATTGATGGTCGTACCGGTAAAACCAAACCTTTCGGGCAAAAAGACAATGGGGGCGACCTTGTAGAAAGTGCTTTCTTGATGCAGGGCTTGCTCTGCGTGCGTCAGTATTTCAAAGATGGCAACGATACCGAAAAATCCTTAGCCCAGCGCATTGATAGATTGTGGCGCGAAATGGAATGGGATTGGTATCTCAACGGACAAGAGGTACTCTATTGGCATTGGAGTCCTGATTACGATTGGCAGATGAATTTCCCGCTCAAAGGTTATAACGAATGCCTGATTACCTATATTTTGGCAGCATCTTCGCCTACGCACACCATTCCTGCTTCGGCTTATCACAACGGTTGGGCACGTGGAGGAGCTATCAAAAGCTCTCAGGTAACTTACAATCTGCCATTGATTCTCAAACACAACGGCGCAGAGCAATACGGAGGTCCTCTATTTTGGGCACATTATTCGTACATAGGCTTGAACCCCAAAGGACTCAGCGATGATTACGCCAATTACTGGGATTTGAACCGCAATCACACCCTTATCAACTACAAATATTGTGTAGAAAACCCCAAAGGTTATAAAGGTTATGGAGCAAACTGCTGGGGACTTACCGCCAGCTATTCAGTAAAAGGCTACTCAGCCCACCAACCAACTAACGATTTAGGGGTAATTGTGCCTACTGCCGCCCTTTCCAGCTTCCCTTATACACCTCAAGAATCTATGGCAGCCCTCAAACATTTCTATTACGATTTAGGAGATGTGATATGGGGTAAATACGGCTTCTACGATGCTTTCAGCGAGCAAGCAGTTTGGTATCCTAAACGCTATCTCGCAATCGACCAGCTCACTATTGCCCCAATGATAGAAAACCACCGCACAGGTTTCGTATGGAAACTCTTTATGAGTTGCCCCGAAGTACAACAAGGACTCAAAAAACTAAACTTTAAGGTGCAATAACCACAACTTCTTACTTTCTGCCCATCGTGCTACGATCTTTGCCAAAGTTTTTAATTGCCCGTGCGGCTCTTACCTTTGACAAAGGTTATTTATCCTTTTTTCTAGTCTCTAATTTGTTAATTAACAAATTACTTTCTACCTTTGCCAGCAACTAAAACTCTATACCTTATGCGTATGCGTGTTTTTCTATGTATTTTGATAGGTTGGTGGGGAATGATGATACACGCACAATTGTTACCTCCTATCTATAACTATACCCCCTCAGAATATAAGGGGGAAAGCCAGAATTGGAAAATATGTCAAGCTGACAATAAGAAGATATATTTTGCTAATAACATAGGTCTTTTGGAGTTCAATGGGGTAGTGTGGCAGCGTTACCCTTTGCCCAACGGAGCCATTGCTCGTGCCGTAAGTGCCAAAGGCAACACCCTTTATACGGGAGGTTTTGCCGAATTTGGCTATTGGCAACCTAACAAATTCAACGAACTGCAATACACCTCTTTAAGCCGCCAATTAAACCCCACCGATATAGAAGATGAAGAAATATGGAAAATCATCTTTTCCGATCGCTGGGTATTGTTCCAATCGCTGCATAAAATCTTTATTTACGACACTCAACAACAGCGTTTTAAGATAATTAGCGCTACTCATCACCTACCTAAAATCTTCAAAATAGGTGAACATATCTATTTCCAAAAGATGAAAGAAGGCTTATTCAAGCTCGTCAATGGTGAAGAAGTATTAGTTACCGATCATCCTCTCTTTCGCGAACATATCCTCATCAATCTACTTCCTCAAAAAGAACACTTTCTATTCGTTACCCAAGACAAAGGAATTTACGAAGGTACTCCTACCCAAATTGAAGCGTGGAAAGTAAGCGCTTCTCAATTGATTAACACCCTCAATATATATAGTTGCGAACGACTAAGCGACGGCTCATTGGTGTTAGGAACTATTGCCAAAGGCGTGTATAGAATTTCTGCTAAGGGCGAGCTTTTGGAACATTTGCAACAAAAAGAAGGCTTGCAAAACAACACAGTACTCTCTATTTTTGAGGACAAAGAACACAATGTATGGCTGGGATTAGACAATGGTATCAGTATGGTGAATTTCTTTTCACCTTTCCGTTTGTATAAAGATTATGAGGGGATACTCGGGGCAGTCTACACCTCCATCGTACATCAAGGAACCTTGTATTTGGGTACCAATCAAGGATTGTTCTACACCCCCTTCCCCTTGCAATCGAATAGTAAATTCAGTCTTGTTGAGGGAACTAACGGACAGGTATGGCAACTAAAAGTAGTGGAAAATACACTGTTCTGCGGTCATAATTCGGGTACGTTTATTATAGAGAATCACCAAGCTACCTCTATATGTAACCTATTGGGTACGTGGGATGTAAAACCTATAGCAGGATATTCTAATTGGCTCTTGCAAGGCAATTACGAAGGCTTGCATTTGCTTGAAAAGAAAGATGGGCGTTGGCAGTATCGCAATAAAATAGAGGGATTCAACGTGTCGAGTAGGTTTTTTGAGTTTATCTCACCTACCGAACTATTGGTGAGCCACGAGTACAAAGGGGTTTTCCGCTTGCAACTGAATGATGATTTTACCAAAGTAACCCAAGTACACAAAGAAACTTCTGCCCCAATGGGGCGCAAGTCGGCAATTGCCAAATACCGCAATGAGATTTGGTATTTCACCGAAAAAGGTTTGTTTAAATACAACACTACAACGCATAAATTTGTACAAGATGAAGCCCTTACACAGCAGCTCTTCCACCAAGATAGTTACCTATCGGGTACGCTTGTGCAAGGCAAGGACGAGGGCTTGTGGGCATTTACTCAGCACAATATCGTGAAGATAGCACAAGGCAAACTCGACAATGTTCCTCAACTGAAAAAAATGCCTCTCTCAGCATCCTTCCGCAAAGACCTTGTAGGCTATGAAAATCTTTATGAATACCGCGAAGGCGACTGTCTGTTGGGTACTAGCACGGGCTTTATGAGTTTTGTATTCAACCAAGTAACCCATACCCCCTACGAGGTGCATATAGAACACATTGCTAGCAGTAGGGTAGAGGGGGCTTTGCGTGCTATAGCCTTAGATACCAAAGAAATAGAATTCAATCATACCGAAAACAACTTCACTTTTAGTTATAGCGTGCCTGCTTATTGTGGTATGTTTCCATCGGTATACCAATATAAACTCAAAGGACTTTATGAGCATTGGAGCGATTGGAGTGAAGAGGCTACTGTGCGTTTTGAAAACCTGCCTGCTGGCGACTATACTTTTTTGGTAAGAGCCAAAGTGGGAGATGCCATATCACCTAACACCGCCTCTTTTCATTTCGTAATTCGCAAACCTTGGTATGCCACCAATGTGATGATAGCCTTTTACATTGCACTTCTATGCGGATTGCTCTTGGTGGTGCATCGCGTGTATAGAGTGCATTACAAGCGTCATAAGAAAAAAGTAGAGCAAGAAAAAGAAAAAGAACTCGCCCTGATACAATTAGAGAACGACCGCACCGTGATGCAACTCCGCAATGATAAACTCCAAAGTGAAGTAGAGAGCAAAAACCGTGAATTGGCAGCAACTACTATGAGCATAGTGCGCAAAAACGAACTGCTGATGAGTATCAAAGAAGCGCTTTTGAGCAGTGGTAATAGCAAAGAAGTGTTGCATATTGTGGACGACAATATCAACAGTGAAGGCGACTGGGAACATTTTCAAGATATTTTTAACCAAACCGACCGTGATTTTCTCACCCGCCTCAAAGCCCTCCACCCCGATTTAACCCCCAATGACATCAAACTCTGTATTTACCTGCGATTGAACCTTTCTAGCAAAGAAATAGCCCCATTGCTAAACATCTCTACCCAAAGTATAGAGATCAAGCGTTATCGCCTCCGCAAAAAGATGCTTTTAGAACGCAATCAAAACCTCACCGATTATATTTTAAAACTCTAAAATTATCACTACACTTTGCCAAAGTCCTTAGACTTTGGCAAAGGCTATTTAACATTCTATCACCTATACATTACCTATACAACCCCGTTTTTTAACAGATACTTTTACTTGTTTTTTACCTTTACATTCACTTTGTAGAATATTTATAAACGTACTATATTACAATCAATTAAAAAATGAAACTTATCAATAATCAACTATACAAACCTAAAAAAATAACCCTTGTATATTTTTTGTATAGGTAAAATCTTTTGTGTGTTGAAAAATTGCGTTTATATTTGCGCTGTAATTAAAACATAAACCAAAAGAAAGAAAAAGCAATATATATGAAAACATTTTTCTTACCTATTCTACTGTTTTTATGTACAAGTTTGGCAATGGCTCAAACTTATCGCATAAAAGGAAATGTGAAAGACGCTACAGGTACTCCTATGATAGGGGTTTCAGTAGTGGTCAAAGGCACTTCACACGGTGTCTCTACCGATTTTGACGGGAATTTCACCTTAGAAAACGTCAAAAAAGGTCAGTTGTTAGTTTTCTCTTATGTAGGCTACACTACCCAAGAGAAAATGGTAGCCAATGGCAATCCGCTAAATATCATTTTGGAAGAGGATACTCAAACCCTCGGTGAAGTGGTGCTTATTGGATATGGCACTCAAAAGGTAAAGGACGTAACGGGTTCTGTATCAGTAGTGGATGCGAAAACTATCGACGACCTCAAACCGGTAGATGCCGCTACTGCCCTGCAAGGTACTACCTCAGGGGTGAGTGTAAACAAGGCTTCAGGCTCTCCAGGGGGTAAAATCAACATTCTCATTCGCGGGGTGAGTTCTAATGGTAGCAACGAGCCTTTGGTAATTATCGATGGTTATGAAGGGGCACTCAATAGTATCAATCCTGAGGATATCGAGAGTCTTACTGTACTAAAAGATGCACAAGCAGCTATCTATGGTATCAAAGGAGCCAATGGGGTAGTGCTTGTAACTACTAAGGGTGGACGTAAAAATACACCTTTAGAAGTGAAAATCAGTTCGTATGCAGGTATCCAGCAAACTACCAAAAAGTTGGATTATATGAATGCTACCGAGTATGCTGCTTTGCTCAACGAAAGTTATGCCGCCAACGGTCAGCCATTACCTTTTGGCAATTTAGCTGCTTTAGGTAAAGGTGTCAATTGGCAAGATGAGGTCTTCAAGAATACGACAATTTCCGATGTAACTGCCAGCATCTCTGGCGGTGGTGAGAAATTCAGTTATTATTTTGGTGCTTCTCACCTCACTCAGGACGGTATTGTCGCTCCTGAAAAATCTAACTTCAAACGCAATAATGTGAAAGTGAGTTTGGGTGCCGATATCACTTCTAAACTCAAAATGAACTTCACTGCCAACTATTACAACAACAAGCGCAAAACCATTGAGGAAAACGGTTTGGGTGCAGTGCTCTTCAACGCTTTGAACTTCTCACCTACTTATAAATTAGACGATGAGGATTTAACAGGCTTCTTGGGCAATGAGGTAATCAACCCTTTAGCACAGATTAAAAATACCTATAATCAGTACGATGGCAATGGCTTGGAAGGTAACTTTCAGTTGAGTTATAATCTTATCGAAGGTTTAGACCTTACTTCACGCATCGGTTTTAAAACCTATAACGATGAGAAAAAAGATTTCCAACCGCTGAGCTTCTTTGGTACAGGTAAGATTTTCAACCGTAGCCGTAGTACAGTAACGCAAGATAAGAATGAAACTCACGCTTATACGTGGGAAACTTTCGCTACTTACAACAAAACTTTCTGGAAAAACCACAACACTTCACTCACTCTAGGTACTAGTGCACAACGCAATTGGGGCAGCGGCTTGAGTGCTACAGGCTACGATGTGCCTAACAACTCTTGGGATTTTGCCGATATTGGTCTCACCACTGGTACGAACAGTAGCAAAACGAACAATTCCTATGTAAACGATTCGCGCCTTACCTCTTTCTTTGGTCGTTTGCAATACGATTATAAGAGCAAATACCTCCTATCAGCAATGTTGCGCCGTGATGCTTCTTCCGATTTTCCTAAAGATAATCGTGCCGACCTATTTTCATCAGTAACTGCCGGTTGGAAAGTCTCCGATGAAGGCTTCTTGAAAGATAGCAAATGGATAGACTTCCTCAAATTGCGCGGTAGTTATGGTACACTCGGTAACAATGCCGGTAAGAATCTTTATAAGGCGATTTTAAATGGGGAAGCCGTGTATGTGTTCAACGGACAAATAGTGCGCGGTACTGCTGTGGGCAAATTGCCTAACCCAAGTGCCAAATGGGAAGTAGCCGAAAAGTTAGACGTTGGTTTTGATTTCAATACGCTCGGCAACCGCTTGTCGTTAGTGTTTGATTACTTTATAGAAAAACGCAACGATTTGCTCATCTCTAATTTTCCAGTATCAGGAATTATAGGTACAGCAGCTCCAGGAGCTTCAAACCCTACTGTGAATGCAGGAAATACTGAGAATAAGGGCTTTGAGGTAGCGTTAGGTTATAGAAGTGATGTAACCAAACCTTTCTCTTGGGGCTTCAACTACAATATCACCCGTTTAGACGGCAAAGTGGTGTCAATCAATGGTGATGTGATTCCTGAAGGAGGAGCTTTCAGCGTGGGTCAGTTAGCACCTGCACGTATGGAAGTAGGGCAACCTATTGGCTACTTCTATGGTTTGCAAGCCGATGGTATCTTCCAGAACCAAGCTGAGGTAGATGCGCACCCTTCACAACTCGCTTTAGGGGCGCCTGCCAAACCTGGTGACATTCGTTATAAAGATGTAAATGGCGATGGAGTAATCGATTTTAAAGACCGTACTTATTTGGGTAAACCTACCGCTACTTACTATATGGGCTTGAACCTCAATGCTAAGTATAAAAACTTTGACCTTTCCACCTATATGTATGCCGAGCTCGATAAAGAGATGGTGCGCAACTACGAGCGTTCACAACCTAACGTAAATCGTCAGCGTTTGTACCTCGATCGTTGGCGCGGTGAGGGTACCAGCAATAGCGTGCCTCGCGTAACCACAGGGGCGACTACCAATAATTTGTTCTCAAGTTTCTTTGTTGAGGATGCCTCTTTCTTGCGCATTCAAAACATACAGTTAGGCTATTCTATTCCTACATCGGTATTAGAGAGTGTGAAAATGAAGAGTTTCCGCGTGTATTTTTCAGTAAACAACGCCTTTACATTCACTAAATACAAAGGATATGACCCTTCAGCGACCTCTGGCGATGCTATTGGTGGAGGTATTGATTACGGCTTCTATCCACAAGCTCGTCAGTTTATCTTAGGATTTAATACCTCATTCTAAAAAGTCGTTCCATCTAACAGCGAAGCCACCAATCTCATCAGCGTAAGCTGAAATTCGTGTAAATTCGTGCGATTCGTGGGCGAAAAAACTATCAGCGTAAGCTGAAGTTTGTGGGCTGTTCTATAACATATAAAAACATAAACAAATGAAAACGATATACAAACTACAGAAATGGACAGTAGGGCTAATGCTCCTCGCTTTTGCCCTTGCTTGTTCCGATGATTTTCTCGATAAAACCAAACAGTACGAGATAAACTCTGAAAGTTACTTTAATTCTAAAGAAGATTACCAAAATGCGCTGATTGCAGCCTATGACCTGTTGCATTCTACGTATATAAATGTACTGATGGGTGAAATAGCCTCCGATAATACGCTTTGTGGGGGTGAAAGTGCTTCCGATGTACCTGGTTTTCAACAAATAGATCAGATGATTCACACCCCTATCAATAGCCAACTCAAAAACTTGTGGGACTGGATGTTCGCAGGCGTGAACCGCTCGGCTTATATTTTGGAATTCCAAAACAAAACTGCTTTTGAGGGCAAAGAGGTGATTATTGCCGAAGCGCACTTCCTCCACGCTTATTACAATTTTGAACTCGTGAAATGGTTCGGAGCTATTCCGCTCAAAGAAAACAAACGTTTTGAACGCGGCGACGAACAAAAAATACCTCGTTCTCCTGTGAGTGAAGTCTATGCTGCTATCGAGAAAGACCTTTTGGCTGCCATTCCTCACTTGCCTACAACACCCCCCGATGGTCAAGTAGGACGTGCTACCAAAGGAGCGGCTCAAGCACTGCTCGGCAAGGTGTATTTATACCAAAACAAATTTGCTGAAGCTGCTCAAATATTAGAAACTGTAATACATAGCAATACTTATTCTCTCGTAACCGATTATGCCTCTATCTTTGAAAAAGAAGGTGAAAATGGTGCTGAATCAGTGTTCGAGGTACAGTATTCTGATGCTGAAGGTGCTGGTTTTGAGTGTTTGCAATGTAGTGAAGGGAATGTGGCAGTAGGGTTTAACAGTATCCGCAACTATAATGGACCTACTTTCGATTCTGGTTATAGTTTCAATGTGCCCGTACAAGAAGCTGTCGATGCTTTTGAAGCTGGCGACCTCCGCAAAGATGTTGCTATCTTGGATATCGTAGCGTGGGCAGCAGCGAACAACGCTACTTATGCCGAAGGGTATAAACATACAGGCTATTTCAATAGAAAATATATTGCTCGCAAAGGCGACCTCAATAGCCCCGACCAAAACCTTACCAACCCTAATAACTATCGTGCCATTCGCTATGCCGATGTACTCTTAATGGCTGCCGAAGCGCTCAATCGTGGTAATATCAGCGATGAACGTGCTCGCGACTATCTCAACCAAGTGCGCAAACGTGCCTTTGGTGATGAAAATCACAATGTTACCGTGTCTGGCTCTGCACTTACTGAGGCAATATGGAAAGAACGTCGCGTAGAGTTCTTAGGTGAAGGATTGCGCTTTTTCGACTTAGTGCGTACTGGCAAAGGTACCGAAATACAAGGCTTTACTGCCAATAAAAACGAAGTATTCCCCGTGCCTTACGAAGAAATACGCTTTGCTAATGGTAACTGGCAACAAAACCAAGGATATTAATGACGAACCTCTTACCTCTTATCTCTTATCTAAATTAAAATGAAAACACTCAAAACCCTAATAGCACTACTGTTCCTTATTGGAATGGTAGCTTGCGAAAAAGATAAGGACGACCTCAGTTTCGTCCAAAATGCCACGGCTCCTACCGATGTCTCAGCAAAATTTCAGGTGAGTACTGATAACTCAGGAGCTGTAACCATCACCCCAATAGCTACGGGAGTAACCTCCTATAAGGTCTATTTCGGCGATAGTACTGCAACTCCCACTACAGTAAAAGCAGGTGGTTCGGTAACACACACTTATGCTGAAGGTAGTTACCAAGTGAAAATCGTAGCCGTGAACATCGCTGGCAAGGAAGCCGAAGTGACCTTGCCTTTAGAGGTGTCGTTCCGCGCCCCTGAAAATGTAGAAGTAACTGTGGCTAACGACCAAGCAGTTTCTAAAAAAGTGAATGTAACGGCTAAAGCAAATTTTGCGATTACCTATGATGTGTATTTTGGTGAGAGCGCCGATGAAAAACCAGTGTCTGGCAATATAGGTGAAGCAGTTTCACACATTTATAAACAAACAGGTACTTACACCCTTACCATAGAGGTGAAAGGTGCTGGCAAACAAACTACCAAAGTACAAAAATCGGTACGAGTAATTGCTTTGCAACAGCCTACTACTGCGGCTCCCCAACCTCCAATCTGCAAAGCACAAGAGGTCGTTTCACTTTTCAGTGGACGATATACCAATGTGGCAGACACCGATTTCAACCCTAATTGGGGGCAAGCTACTGCCTACAACCTCTTTAAGTTGGGCACCGATGAAATCTTGCAATACGCTCACCTCAATTATCAAGGTATCCAATTTGCCCGAGAAATCAACCTATCAGCGATGGACTTCTTACATTTAGATGTTTGGACTGCCGATGCTACCGCTTTAGATATCTATTTGATTAGCAAAAGCACAGGTGCTGACGGTGAGAAGTTCGTCAAAAAGACCCTCACTGCCGATAAGTGGACAAGCATCGATATTCCGCTAACCGACTATACCAAACAAGGATTTGTAATCACCGATGTACACCAAATCAAATTGGTAGGACAAGGCACGGTATTTATTGATAACTTGTATTTCTACAAAAAGTCGAATACCGTGATAATCGAAAACTTTGAAGGTACAGCTCCCGAATTTACTACCTTTGGTGATATGGCAAATGTAGAAGTAGTTGCTAACCCCAATACTACAGGCAATACATCTACTAAAGTAGTAAAAATGGTGCGTACCAAAGGTAGCCAAACGTGGGCAGGTGCGTTCTTCACTTCCGAAAATTTGGATATGAACGCTCATAAAGTCCTTAAATTGAAAGCGCTATCACCTAAAACAGGTATTGTTGTAAAAGTAAAATTAGAGAATGCTGCGGGTAATATTTCTAAAGAAGTAGATGCTCGTATCACCAAAAAGAATACTTGGGAAGAACTTTCTTTTGATTTTACTGGCATTGATACCAGCGCAACCTACACTAAAGTAGTTGTTTTCTTCGACTTTGGTGAAAAAGGTGATGATACCACTTATTACTACGACGAAATAACACTGAATTAATTGCTCGTGCAACTCGCACCAAATTAACAAATTAAAATGAAAACCTTAAATCTTTTAACCCTATTAGTTGCTTTTGTCTTTATAAGTTGTAAAGATAAGCACGAGTTTGGAGACCTTACACCTCCTTCTAATGTAAATGCCTCATTTAGTATCGTGGGGGCTGATAACACTCATCCTCACGGCGATGGCACGGGCTTGGTGAACTTTGTAGTAACCGCCCAAAACGCCATTTCTTACCGCATTGATTTTGGCGATGGCAAGACCGAAATGGCTCCCTCTGGTAAAATCCAACACCGCTATACTAAAGTAGGTACCAACAAATTTACAGCAGTAGTAAGTGCTGTAGGTGCAGGAGGATCTATGAGTTCTGTGTCTTTAGAATTGGAAGTATATAGTTCCTTCTCCGATGCTGAAGCCGAAAATATGCTCGCTGGTAAGAATGTAGGCGATACTAAAACTTGGTATTGGGCTGCCAATGTAGCAGGATATGCAGGCTTAGGACCTCAAGAAAGTGGCGATAATGGCGAATATGGCTACCCCGCTTGGTGGCAAGCAACACCGTTCGATGCTACACGTACTTGTATGTTCGAAAATTCCTTCATCTTCACCCGTACAGCCAATGGTATTACCTATAAACAAACTGCCAATCACGTGTTTATACCAGGAGCTTACGCCGAGGTGTTAGGTGTAACTAAAGACCAATGTCACGGCACCGATGTAGTACCTACAATTACAGGCGAAAAACAAGTGTCCTTTGTCCCTTCTACTTCCAAAGCCGCTACCCAAGGTAAGTATGACAACAAAGCCTATCGCGGTACAGCTATCGAGCTCTCCAATGGCGGTATGCTCGGCTGGTGGGTTGGTGCAAGCACTTATGATATCATCAGCCTTACCGATACCCAACTCATCGTACGCGTGATGCAACCTAATAGTCAGTTTGCTTGGTATCACATTTTCACCACTACCAAACCTTCCGAAAATAGTTTTACCAATCTCGTGTGGTCTGATGAGTTTAACAAAGCGGGTACCCCCGATGCGACAAAATGGACGTATGATTTAGGTCGTGGCAACAACGGTTGGGGTAATAACGAGTTGCAAACCTATACCAAAAATCCCGAAAATGTGAAAGTGGAAAATGGTGTGCTAAAAATCACTGCCAAAGCCGATGGTAATGGTGGTTATACTTCTGCCCGCCTCAAAACCGAAGGATTGTATGGCTTCAAATATGGTAAAGTGGAAATAAAAGCCAAATTGCCTGCTTCTCAAGGTACTTGGCCTGCAATGTGGTTCTTGGGCAACAACTTTGCTACCGAGGGCTGGCCTAAATGTGGTGAAATAGATATGCTCGAGCAAAAAGGTAATAAAAAGACTCATATTCTCGGCGCTTGCCATTGGTATGACACCGATAGCAACCATCAAGGTGATTACGACAAAGAAACAGCTGTGACAGGTACATCAAACGATTTTCATATCTATACGATGACGTGGACAGAAAAAAAGATTATCTTTGCAGTCGATAACAAGAACTATTTCGAAATGGACAACAACGCTAAATTGCCATTCAACCAAAAATTCTTCCTCATCCTAAACGTCGCAATGGGAGGAACATTGGGAGGTCAAGTAGCTAATAATTTCACCGAAGATAGCCTTGAAATCGATTACGTGAGAATTTATCAGTAATTCAATCGCAAACTTTTTATGTAGGGGCGTATTGTATACGCCCTCACATCATGTCCGGACGTATGGTATACGCCCACATAATATATAATTTTTGTAAATTCGTGAGTTTATAGCGAACTCATCTTAAAATAAGTTTTATGAAGAAATTAATCTGTGCCGCTACTATCTTATTCGCTGTAGTAGCTTGTAATAATTCGTCAAAAACCGACGATAACACCCCCGTGAAATGGGAGTCTTTCAGTGGCGATAAAAACATCGAACGCAAAGTAGATTCTTTGTTAGCACTGATGACCTTAGAAGAAAAAATCGGACAGCTCACTCAGTTTGCTGCCGATTGGGATGTTACAGGTCCCGTAATGTCCGATGACTTTCAGCCTTACCTCGAAAAAGGTCTTGTGGGCAGTGTGTTCAACGCTGTTACCGTACCTGGTGTGCGCAAAATGCAGGATATTGCTGTCAAAAAAACTCGTTTAGGCATTCCTATCCTCTTTGGTTACGACGTGATTCACGGTTATAAAACCATATTCCCTATGTCGCTTGCCGAAGCCTGCTCTTGGGATTTAGACCTAATGAGCCAAACCGCTGCCATTGCTGCCGAAGAAGCTGCCGCCGATGGTATCAAATGGACGTTTGCTCCTATGGTAGATATTGCTCGCGATCCGCGCTGGGGTCGTGTGATGGAAGGTGCTGGCGAAGACCCTTTCTTGGGAAGTGAAATCGCTAAAGCTCGCGTACAAGGATTTCAAGGCGGCACCGATTGGCACTCGCTCAATAAAACCAATACTATTTTGGCGTGCGTAAAACACTTTGCTGCCTATGGTGCTGCCGAGTCAGGTCGCGACTACAACACCGCCGAGCTCTCCCAACACACTCTGTGGAATGTCTATCTCCCACCTTATAAAGCAGCTATCGATGCAGGAGTGGGTACAGTAATGGCTTCCTTCAACGAGGTGAATGGTATCCCTGCAACTGCCAATCGCTACCTAATGACGGATATCCTCCGCAAGCAATGGGGCTTCAAAGGCTTTGTAGTAACTGATTATACTGGTATCAACGAACTCATTCCTCACGGTATTGCTGCCGATAACAAACACGCTGCCGAATTGGCTATCAATGCGGGTATCGATATGGATATGACGGGATCTAACTTTATCAAGCATCTCAAAAAATCAGTTGAAGAGGGCAAAGTAAAAGAAGAAGCTATCAACACCGCTGTACGCCGTATCTTGGAAATGAAATTCGTATTAGGCTTGTTTGACGACCCTTACAAGTTCCTCGATGAGAACCGCGCCAAAGCAACCCTTATGAAACCGGAGTTCTTGCAAGTAGCACGCACAGCCGTTACTAAATCGGTGGTATTGCTCAAGAATAATGCTGAGGTATTGCCTATCACTCCCGATATGGTGAAAAAGGTAGCTCTCATAGGACCTATGGTAAAAGATTCTATCAACCAAAATGGCGAATGGCAAGGTCGTGGCGACCGTGAACTTAGCGCTTCTCTTTTCAAAGGATTGCAAGAAGTGTATAAAGATAGTAAGGTGCAGTTCAGCTATGCCAAAGGTTGTACGCTTACCGCTACAACTTCTGCCGATATTGCCAAAGCAGTAGCTACAGCACGCGCTGCCGATGTAGCAGTGGTAGCCTTAGGTGAAGATTATAACTGGTCTGGTGAATCTGCTTGTCTCACCGATATACGTTTGCGCGCTCCTCAACGTGAATTGTTACGCGCGCTCAAACAAGCAGGCAAACCTATAGTATTATTGGTGTATAGTGGTCGTCCGCTCGATCTCAGTGAAGAGAGTGAATTAGCTGATGCTATTTTGCAAGTGTGGTTCCCTGGTACCCAGTCAGGTTATGGCATCGCTGATGTATTAGCAGGCAAGTACAACCCTTCAGGGCGTTTGGTAATGAGTTTTCCTCGCAATGTAGGTCAAGTGCCTGTGTATTACAACCAAAAAGCCACTGGTCGTCCCGTAGATCCTAATAACCCAATGGGTGATTATCGTTCTAAATATGAGGATTCACCTATCACACCGCTTTATCCATTTGGTTACGGATTGAGTTACACCACCTTTAATATTAGTAATGTACAGCTCAGCAGTGCCACCCTCAACAAAGGAGGCAAACTCACTGTTACAGCCCAAGTAGCCAATACCGGCAAGCGCGATGGTGAAATAGTAGTGCAATTGTACATTCGCGATTTGGTGGGTAGCGTAACCCGTCCAGTCAAAGAGCTCAAAGGTTTCCAAAAAGTCGCACTCAAAGCCAGCGAAAGCAAGCAAGTACAGTTTGAAATTACCGAAGACCTTTTAGCCTTCTACAACGCCGATTTGAAAAAAGTAACCGAACCCGGTGCTTTCAAACTCTGGGTAGCTCAACACTCCGCCGACAACAGCAACGAAAAAGATTTCGAACTAAAATAGATTTTTTCTTTCATTATTGCTAAACTTTGCCAAAGGTTTTAATAGCTTCACAGCTACACCTTTGGCAAAGTTTTTTATAAGACCATCTTTGCAACTCGCACTTCCCATAATCCCCACAAACTGCCCGTGCGGTTCGCACGTCCGAGCCTCTCCGAGTCTCTCTGAGAACTCCCACCACCCTACAACCCGTGCAACTCCCACCACCCACAAATCGCCCGTGCAGCTCGCACCTCCCACCGCTCCCACCGCTCCCACCACTCCCACCACTCCTACACCTCCCATAGTTCCCACTGCTCCCACCGCTCCCACCACCTTCATTAAAACCCATTTGATTTTCAACATTTTAAAAAATATTTTATCAAAAATCATAAAAAAAACTCTCAAAAATTTTGGAGGTTTCAAAATTTGTTATACTTTTGCGCTCTGTAAGACAAAAACGCCGGCATAGCTCAGTTGGCCAGAGCACGTGATTTGTAATCTCGGGGTCGTGGGTTCGAATCCCTCTGCCGGCTCAAAATAAAGTACATATTTTAATAGTTTAAAATTTCTCGGGGAGATACTCAAGCGGCCAACGAGGGCAGACTGTAAATCTGCTGGTTTTACCTTCACAGGTTCGAATCCTGTTCTCCCCACTGTCATATTTTTATTTTTTTTGCGGGAGTAGCTCAGTTGGTAGAGCGTCAGCCTTCCAAGCTGAATGTCGCGAGTTCGAACCTCGTCTCCCGCTCTTTTCGTGTATGCTGATGTAGCTCAGGGGTAGAGCACTTCCTTGGTAAGGAAGAGGTCACGAGTTCAAATCTCGTCATCAGCTCATATTATCTTTTGTACACACATCAAACACTCATTTATATAACTAAGATTTAAAATTTATTTAAAATGGCAAAAGAAACATTTGATCGTTCCAAACCCCACTTGAATATTGGTACAATTGGACACGTAGACCACGGTAAAACTACTTTGACAGCCGCTATTACTAAAGTATTAGCTGACGCTGGTCTTTCAGAAGCTCGTAGCTTCGATTCTATCGACAACGCTCCAGAAGAAAAAGAACGTGGTATTACTATCAATACCTCTCACGTAGAATATCAAACAGCTACACGTCACTACGCACACGTTGACTGTCCTGGTCACGCCGACTACGTAAAAAATATGATTACTGGTGCTGCCCAAATGGACGGCGCTATCCTCGTAGTTGCTGCTACCGATGGTCCTATGCCTCAAACTCGTGAGCACATCCTTTTGGGTCGCCAAGTAGGTATCCCTCGTATCGTTGTGTTTATGAACAAAGTTGATATGGTGGATGACCCTGAATTGTTAGAGCTTGTTGAACTCGAAATGCGCGAACTTTTGAGCTCTTACCAATACGATGGTGATAACACTCCTATCGTTCAAGGTTCTGCTCTTGGAGCTCTTAACGGTGAGAAAAAATGGGTTGATACTGTACTCGCCCTTATGGACGCTGTTGATAACTACATCGAACTTCCTACTCGTGACATCGATAAACCTTTCTTGATGCCTATCGAAGACGTGTTCACTATCACTGGTCGTGGTACTGTGGCTACAGGTCGTATCGAAACTGGTGTTGCTAAAACAGGTGAAGCTGTTGAAATCATCGGTATGGGTGCTGAAAAATTGACCTCTACTATTACTGGGGTTGAAATGTTCCGCAAAATCCTCGACCGTGGTGAAGCTGGTGACAACGTAGGTTTGTTGCTCCGTGGTATCGACAAAAAAGATATCAAACGTGGTATGGTAATCTGCAAACCAGGTTCTGTAACTCCACACGCTAAATTCAAAGCTGAGGTGTATATCCTTTCTAAAGAAGAAGGTGGTCGTCACACTCCATTCCACAACAACTACCGTCCTCAATTCTACGTACGTACTACCGACGTAACCGGTACTATCCACTTGCAACCAGGTGTTGATATGGTTATGCCAGGTGATAACGTAACTATCGAAGTAGAATTGTTGCAACCTATCGCTCTTAACGTAGGTCTTCGCTTCGCTATCCGCGAAGGTGGTCGTACAGTAGGTGCTGGTCAAGTAACTGAAATCCTTGACTAATTTCTAACTTAGAATTAAGTTAACAATCATACAAAAAAGTTTTGGGTTCTAAAAACTCAAAACTTTTTTAAAATACGGGTGTAGTTCAAGGGTAGAATAGCGGTCTCCAAAACCGTTGATGGGGGTTCGAATCCCTCCACCCGTGCAATAAAAATCCAATAAACTTTGTCAAAGTCCCCAAACTCTGACAAAGTTTTTCCTTTTTCACCCCTCCCACTATTCCCACCATTCCCATCCCTCCCATCATCAGCCCGTGCGGCTCGCACCCACCGCACCCACCATCAGCCCGTGCGGCTCGCACCCCACCATCTGCCCGTGCGGCTCGCACCCCACCACCTGCCTGTGCACCTCACACCTCACCTAAAAACCACTAAATGTTTTGATAATAAATAAAAAAGTTATATCTTTGCCTTTCAAATAAGAATCACCATAGTCTATCAAAATCGGTTTCTAAATTTTGAGCCGCTACACTTTGCCAAAGTCTAAAAACTTTTGCCAAAGGTGATTACTTAGGTAATCAATTACTTTTAGAGTATGTTATGTAGGAAAGCCAGCGGTAGCTGAGTATGTGCTGCAAACGCCCTCTTGCAAACGCCCTCTTGGAAACCTCTCTAAAAATAAGCTATTTATTCGTAATTTAATTTATTTGACTATAAAGCAGAATTAAAAAAATAAAAATAAGAGCGTGACAAATTCTTACCTCTTATCTCTTAACTAAAAATAACAAATGAACATTCAAAAAAAAGATGTATTAGAAGCGCTTCGCAAAATTACCGCTCCTGGTGAAGGAAAAAATATGGTCGATAGCGGCGCTGTCCAAAATATAGTAGTATTTGGCGACGAAGTAGTAGTAGATGTAGTTATCAACAATCCTAGTTTGCAAGCCAAAAAACGCACCGAAGTCGAAATAATGAAAGCCATTCACGGCGAAGTTCACGAAAAAGCCAAAGTAGTGGTAAATGTGAAAGTCATCGCCCCCGAAGTGCCTGAAATCAAAGGAAAACCCATTCCTGGTATCCAAAATGTTATCGCTGTTGCCTCTGGTAAAGGTGGGGTAGGGAAGAGCACTGTAACTGCCAACTTGGCTGCCGCTCTCGCCAAAATGGGCTTCAAAGTAGGTGTCCTCGATGCCGATGTCTATGGACCCTCTATCCCCATAATGTTCGATGTAGCAGGTAACCGACCTCAATCGGTGGCTATCAATGGCAAATCGTTCATCCAGCCTATCGAAAACTACGGCGTGAAAATCCTCTCTATCGGATTCTTTACCAATGCTAATCAAGCAGTAATATGGCGTGGACCTATGGCTTCTAAAGCACTTAACCAACTCATTTTTGAATCCTACTGGGGAGAACTCGATTTCCTCCTTATCGACCTTCCTCCAGGAACGGGCGATATTCACTTGAGTATTATGCAAGCATTGCCTATTACGGGAGCAGTAGTAGTGAGCACCCCTCAAAAAATAGCCCTCGCCGATGCCCGCCGTGGAGTAGCGATGTTCGAACAAGAAAATATCAACGTGCCTGTGTTGGGGATTGTAGAAAATATGGCTTATTTCACCCCAGAAGAGTTGCCTAACAATAAGTATTACATCTTTGGAAAAGAAGGTGCTAAAAACCTCGCTGCCGATTTGAACGTACCTTTCTTAGGCGAAATTCCTTTAGTACAAGGCATACGCGAAGCAGGTGACGAAGGTCGCCCCACAGTGCTACAAGACGGCACTCCTCAAGCAAACGCCTTCCGTACCTTAGCTCAAGAGGTCGTGAAAAGTGTCGTAGAACGCAACGAAACACTACCTCCCTCCGAAGCAATCCGAATCACCACTACCGCAGGATGCAGTACTAATTAATAATAAAAACAACAATTAATAATTAAACAGACAACAACATACCTGTTACCTAATAAAAATGGAAGAACTTAGAAATGAAGTTATCAAAGCCTTAGATAAAATACGCCCCTATTTGCAAAATGATGGCGGCGATATTACTTTGGTTGATATCGAAGATGGAAAAATCGTCAAAGTGCGTTTAGAAGGCACTTGCACCAACTGCTCTGTCAATCAACTTACGCTTAGAAGCGGAGTAGAAATGACTATCAAAGAGTATGTGCCTCAAATAGAAAAAGTAATCAGTGTAGAATAATGAATTAGCGACAATGGCAGCGAATAAAGAATCAAGAAAAGAATATTGGAAACGCAAGTGGTTGAGCAAATACCGCTTGATAGTAATGGACGACAGTACCTACGAGGAAAAAACTTCCTTCCGCTTGAGTCGGCTCAATATCTTTGTATTTGGTTCTCTCTTTGCCTTTGTGCTCATCGCTCTCACTACAGTACTGATTATCTATTCCCCTCTGCGCCAGTATATTTTAGGCTATACTGCCGTCGAAAACAAACGCGAAACTCTCAGTCTGCTCTTCAAAGTAGATTCCTTAGAGCAAAAAATCCAAGATAACGACAAGTATTTGGCGTCTATCAAAAAAGTACTCGTAGGTGACCTGAAGCCTCAACGCGATAAGGACACCGCCAGTTTCAATATCTCCGATCCTAAATACGACCCTAAAGCCTATAGGGTAACCCCTAACAGACAAGATTCTATCCTTCGTCAAGAGGTAGAAGCCGATGAGCGAGGAGAGGAAGTAGAAACTACAACCCCTTAAAAACAGAATTAATGACAAAATTAAGTGTAAATATCAATAAAATAGCTACTTTGCGCAATGCACGCGGTGGCAATATGCCCGATGTATTACAAGTAGCCAAAGATGTACAACGTTTTGGAGCTGAAGGTGTTACTATCCACCCTCGCCCCGATGAACGTCACATCCGCTATCAAGATGCCTTCGATTTGCTAAAAGTAGTAACTACCGAATACAATATCGAAGGAAATCCCATCCCTAAATTTATCGACTTGGTATTGCAAGTCAAACCTACCCAAGTTACCCTTGTTCCCGATGCCGAAGATGCGATCACCTCTAATGCCGGTTGGGACACCATTAAACACAAAGATTTTTTAACTGAAGTAGTAACCGAGTTCAAACGCAATGGCATTCGTACCTCACTATTTGTAGACCCTGTTGAGGCAATGGTAACTGCCGCCGCTGCTACCGGTACTGATCGTGTAGAACTCTATACCGAAGGCTATGCCAGCCAGTACGCCCTTGGGAACAAAACTGCCGTAGAACCTTATGTAAAAGCAGCTTTAGAAGCTCAAAAAGTAGGCTTAGGACTTAATGCTGGTCACGATTTGAGCCTCGATAATCTAAAATACTTCAAAGAGCAAATACCTAACCTCTTAGAAGTCTCCATTGGTCACGCGCTTATTTGCGAGGCTCTTTATTTAGGTTTAGAGAATGTAATCCAGCTATACCTAAATAAATTAGCAGATTAGTAAATTAGCTAATTAGCAAAATTTCATAGAGCTCGCACTAAATTAAGAAACTAATACATTAACATATCAACAAAATGAAAACACATCTTACTTTAGGGGAGTTCATCATCCAAAATCAGAAGGACTTCCAACATTCAACTGGCGAGCTCTCACGTTTGCTGAGTGCGATTAAATTAGCCTCTAAACTAGTAAACCGCGAAGTAAACAAAGCGGGATTAGTAGACGACATCTTGGGCGATATGGGGCAAGAAAACGTACAAGGTGAGGTACAGAAAAAGTTAGACGTTTTCGCTAACGACCTCTTTATCCGTGCCCTTACCCAGCGTGATGTAGTATGTGGCATTGCTTCCGAAGAAAACGAGTTTTTCATTCCCATTGCCTCTTCCGAGAACAGTCCTAACAGCAAGTATGTAGTACTCATCGATCCACTCGATGGTTCTAGCAACGCCGATGTAAATGTAACTGTAGGCACTATCTTCTCTATCTATAGACGCGTAACTCCAGTAGGGACTCCTGTGCAATTAGAAGACTTTCTCCAAGAGGGCAACAAGCAAGTCGCAGCAGGCTATGTGGTCTATGGACTCTCTACAATGCTTGTCTATACCACTGGTCACGGGGTAAATGGCTTCACTCTTGACCCCTCTATCGGTACTTACTACCTCTCTCACCCTAATATGCAGTACCCTAAAGATGGTACCATCTACTCCATCAACGAAGGAAATTACGTGCATTTTCCGCAAGGGGTGAAGGATTATCTCAAATATTGCCAAGCCTTAGAAGGCAATCGCCCTTATACTTCTCGTTATATAGGCTCTTTAGTCTCCGATTTTCACCGCAATATGCTCAAAGGCGGTATTTATATCTATCCTTCGGGAACGCGTACGCCACGCGGTAAATTGCGCTTGCTCTACGAATGTAACCCTATGGCATTTCTCACCGAACAAGCAGGTGGTAAAGCCTCCGATGGCTACACACGCATTATGGATATCCGCCCTACAGAACTCCACCAAAGAGTACCTTTCTTCTGCGGATCAGAAAATATGGTGAAAAAGGTAGAAGAATTTATGGCAAAATATCCAAATGATAAACTTGATTATTAGTGAGTTATAAAAAATATGATAAAAAACTTGCAAAATATTCACAAAATATTTTGCAAGTTTCAAAAATAGTACTACTTTTGCAGCCGTAATGATAAAACAACTGGTACCTTAGCTCAGTTGGTAGAGCAAAGGACTGAAAATCCTTGTGTCCCTGGTTCGATTCCTGGAGGTACCACGAGATCTTCTTCATAGAGGAAATTTTTCATATTTTTAAGGATTAGGAATTGCAAAAGCCTCAGCATTCGCTGAGGCTTTTGTTATTTAGTACTTTGCAAAGTACTTAATTGCTTGTGCGGCTCGTATCTTTGGCAAAGTATAAGTATGTTTGTTATTAAAAAATTCTGTACCCTACCGAAATACTGAATACCTGATTAGAAGTACTTTCTGAGTGGCTGGGAAGTATATCGGTGAAACCTATTCCATATTGAATGCCCGCTGTAAAACGATTGATTTCTACGCCTGTAGCTAAGTTGAAACCTACATCAAATCTGCGTAAATCATCAGAGCTGCTGTTGCCAATAATTAATGAATGACTGTTTCTTACGGTGTGGTCTATTACTTTTTTCTTCTTGTAGTGCGTCCACTCTTCACGTGAATTACCCCACAACGCAGCAGCTACATAAGGTCCTGCTTTCCACAATAAGTTTACTTTTCGCAACTTTAAGCGATAGCCCGCATAAAAAGGCATCTCTAAATAACCGTAGCTGTAATGTCTTTCACTTAGGAACCTCTCTTTGTCTTCTTTGTATTTATACTTGTAAGAATGTCCTTTGGTGGTGAGCAATAATCCTGATTCAAGGTAGAATCCTGTAGGGAAATTTACACTTGCTAAAGCTCCTGTGTGAAATCCTGGAGTGATCGACCTTTTACTGTCATAAGTGTCTGAATAATAAACACCAGCAATGTTCAAGCCTGCCTTTACTTCTAATCCCATTTTCACTTGTGCGCGCAGAGGACTTATCATCCCCAAAAGCAGGGCTGCTGCCAAAAATAATTTTGCTCTTTTCATTGTATAATGTTTTAAAGTTTAATGATTTAAAGGTACAAAGTTACAAAAATAATTGTAAACCACAAATTAAAGCTCTCCAATCGTATTTGCGTCGCTACGACCTTTGCCAAAGTTTTAATTGCTTGTCGTGCTACGACCTTTGGCAAAGTTGATTACTTTGATAGTCAATCACTTTTAGAGTGTGTTATGTAGGAAAGCCAGCGATAGCTGGGTATGTGCTGCAAACGCCCTCACAGATAAAATGTTTTGCAAACGCCCTCACAGATAAAAAAATCCAGATGGTCTCTTTAAAGAATTCTTCCCCCTATCGAAAAAGCAAAACACTGCTGCTTCATATAGTTTTCATTAGGGTTAGGCAATATATCGATGAAACCTACTGAGTATTGGAAACCAATGGTAAAGCGCTTGATTTCTAAACCTGTAGCAAAGTTGAACCCCGCATCAAAAGGCTTGAGCCCATCGTTGTTGCCATTGCCAATGCTCAATGAGTATTTACTTTTGTTGATGTGCAAAAACCTACTATCCTTATACACCGATTGTTCTTCGCGTACATTGGCAGCCAAAGCCGTTGCGATATATGGTCCAGCTTTCCACACAAAAGTAATATGTCGCGCTCTAAGGCGAAAACCTACATAGAGCGGAATTTCCAAATAATGATGATTAAAAACTTGCTTGCGCATATAGCTACCGTCAGATTTGTAATAGCCTCCACCGTAACTATACTCGTGTTTAAAGTTTTTGGAGGCATATACCAATCCCGATTCTATCGCAATGCCATTGTCAAACTGAGCGCTCAACAATCCGCCTATTTGCAATCCCGAAGCGCTTTCCATTACCCACTCAGGCGATGAAACTCCGTAAAGACCGCCTGCGGTAATCCCTGCTTTGGCTTCTACACCCCATTTTATTTGTGCTTGTGCAACGATTCCCCAGAGGAATGTCATTGCTAATAATTTCATTCGGTTCATAAATTTAGCTATTAATAAGGACAAAGGTAATAAATAATTGCCAAATCGGCAAATCTATAAATTTGCTAATTAGCTAATTATCCTTATCTTTGCCCCAATATATTAATTTTTCTTTTATGAAAAGACGTTTTTTCACGCTATTAACAACCTTAACCACTATATTTGCTATCGCTCAAGAGGCTGATACTTTGGCAATAGAAAAGCCAACTCCTCCTCCCACACTTCCGGCTTTTGCCAAAAAACTAAACATCGATTTGTTTTTCAGAGGGGGAGGTGTGAGTGATAATTATAACGATGCCTCTAAAAATAGCACTCATTTTGTGATTGACAATGCGCGCATCAATCTGCAAGGTGATTTCAACGATGATCTCTTCTACCGCGTGCGATTCCGTCCTAATCGTCCCTTTACCGAAACTTCTCAGGACGGTGGAACTACTGCCTTAGACTACGCTTTTATTACCTATCGTTTTGGCGCAATGCGTCAGTGGGATGTAACGGTGGGCAAACAGCTCGCTGCTTTTGGGGCTTTTGAAAAAGAAATCAACCCTATCTACGAATATATTTTCACCGATTACCTAAATGGGGTCTACAACAATGTCTTCCTTTCAGGACTCGCTTTGGGCTATAAACTCAACGAGCGCCAGAAAGTAGGCGTACAGTTGCACAACACAATAAATGCTAAATTCGCTACTCATTTGAAAAACAACGGCTTTGTAGCGGGCGATTTTACGGCTTCCAAAGCACCTATCGGGATGTACCTCTATTGGAATGCCGATTTGCTCGACGGCAAACTCAAATTGCGCTACTCCTATAACCTATCGCAATACGCTGCCAACTACCTCACTCACTCCGTAGCTTTGGGGAATTGGTATAAAAGTGGCAAACATACGGTTTATCTCGACCTCAGTTATACCTATATGGCTGCCGATTACGGACTTACAGCTTCAAAACTCCTCAGCGCCTACGATGGTTTGGCTAAAGATAATTTCTTGATGCAGAAAGATGTAGTCTACAAACGTGCTGTATCGCGCTACGACTATCAACTTACCGACCGCTGGAGTCTATCGGCTAAGGCGGGGATTGAGTTAGCGGGGAGTACCCAGCGCCTCAGTGAGCAGTTGCGCACCAACTGGATATACTTCGCCGCCGCTCAATACGCTCCCATACAAGGACAAGACCTCCGCTTTTACGTAGCCTACGTGGGGAATACCCTCAGCTACGACAAAGCCTTACATCTAAAAGATGAACAACTACACCGCATTGCAATCGGTGCTTACTATACATTACCGATTTTAAAAAGTAGTCATTAGTACCCCCACTAACCCCTAACACATAGAAATGAAACAAATCAACGGTTTTTCTAAACTTACCAAAGCCGAGAAAATTCAATGGCTTTGCGACACTTATTTTCCTGAGGTAGAGAACGCAGCAGCTTTCTTTGAAAAATACCATAACCCCGATGCTGAACTTCAAAAACGCCACGACGAGTTCATCGAAAATACGATTACGAATTACTACTTGCCTTTTGCAGTAGCGCCTAACTTCCTCATCAATGGGCGTACCTATACGGTGCCTATGGCAATTGAGGAAAGCTCGGTGGTGGCAGCTGCCAGCCGTGCAGCGAAGTTCTGGCAGGGTAGGGGAGGCTTCCATACTACGGTGCTCTCTACCGAAAAAACAGGACACGTGCACTTCTTTTTCTACGGTGGAAAAGCGCATTTAGAAGCCTTTTTTGCCCGCGTACAGCCTTTGATGCTCGCCAATGCCAAACCTATCACCGCCAATATGGAAAAACGTGGCGGGGGCATTACTTCCCTTACTTTGGTAGATAAAACTGAAGCATTAGCGGATTACTATCAGCTGTCAGCTACTTTTGAAACCTTAGATGCGATGGGGGCTAACTTCATCAACTCGTGTTTGGAATCGTTTGCCGAGACCTTTAGAGAAGAAGCCGAAAAAGAGGCAACTATCCGTGGGCAGTACGAAATTGTGATGTCTATACTCTCTAATTATGTGCCTAACTGCTTGGTGCGTGCCGAAGTGCATTGCCCTGTAGACGAATTGGAGATAGCCCACCTCAAAGGAATGGCAGCCGCCAAAAAATTCGTGCAAGCGCTCGCTATTGCCAACGCCGATGTATACCGCGCCACCACTCACAACAAAGGTATAATGAACGGCATCGACTCGGTGATTTTAGCCACCGGTAATGACTTTCGCGCGATTGAGGCAGGAGCACACGCCTATGCAGCGCGTTCAGGCAATTACAAGAGTCTTTCCAACGCTTGGATAGAGGGCGACACTTTTCATTTTGCACTGGAATTGCCTTTGGCTTTGGGTACTGTAGGCGGACTTACCACGCTTCACCCCTTGGTGAAAACAGCCCTCGAAATCCTCGAAAAACCCAATGCTCGCGAGCTGATGCAAATCGTAGCTTGTGTAGGTTTAGCACAGAATTTTTCGGCAGTGAGTTCGCTCATCAGTTTGGGTATCCAAAAAGGACATATGAAAATGCACCTCAATAATATTTTTAATCAATTAGGTGCTACCGACGAAGAAAAACAACAGCTCACTGCTTATTTCAAAGATAAAACAGTGAGCCATAGTGAAGTAGCCGAGGCGTTGAAGAAAATCAGGGGATAGTGTTACGCCATTTTAGTTTCTAAAAGCTGTTTGTATTTTTGCCAATCTGGCATAAAGTTTTCTAATAACCGGTAGAAGGATTTGCTGTGATTGTGATGTACTAAATGACACAATTCGTGTAGTATCACATAATTTATACAAACTATAGGAGCTTTGATGAGTTCTGGGTTTAAGATTATTTTCTGCTGAGGAGTACAACTTCCCCATCGCTTCTCCATCTTTTTTATTTGTAATATAGGTTTTTCTAATCCGAACCTTTTAAATAAATAAAATTGTTCTTCAAAAAGCTTGTTAAATAAGATAGTAGCTCTTGCAATATACCATTGTTGCAAGAGCTTTTTTATATGTGTAGCATCAGGATTGAGTGTTTTTACTACCAATCTCCCTTGATAAAGCTTCACCTCTTCAGCCGTAGAAGGTTCTATCTTTAGCATATATTGTTTACCGAGATATAAGAAGCTTTCTCCTCCTATGTATTGGCGCGCAGGGGTTTTAGGTAAATAGGTTTGAAAGCTTCTTTGCTGTTTCTCTATCCATTTGCGTTTGGCCTTCAAAAACTGTTCTATTATAGGTAAATCTGTGTCTATAGGGGCAAATACCTTTACCGAAGTATCAGGATAGACCTTTATACCTAAGGTTTTTCTATCAGTATAATAAAGTTCGTAGTGGGTGCTCATTATCCTATTTGTTTACTTACTTTTACGATTTCTTCTATAATAGTATCTACTATATCAAAAGGGATTTCTACCCCCTGCTGTTGTTTTAGCTGATAGAAAAAATCATCTATAGTTTGTGCTATCTCGTTTACCAATAAACTGTTTTGTTGCCAATCTACTATAGGGCTACCCTCTTCGTAGATAATGTGGTTGATAAGTAAATCTAACTGCAAAGCCCATTCTACTTTTTGGGCAGTATGAGGCAAGGGGTCAAGGGTTTTGAGATGTTCGCCTAAGAGGTTGTAGAAAGCAGTAGCTTTTTTATTTCCTATCAAAGCCTCTGGCAAATTGGATTGTGTTCCTTCAAAAAACTGGTTTTCATAATCTCTTACTCTGTTGAAATACTCCAATTCGTCTATGCGTTTTTGTCGATAAGCTTCAATGGTTTGCCTGATGAGGGTGGAGAGTTTTTGATAAAAAATAGGGTCTTCATCCATTTTTATACTGATGGCTTTCACAGTGCGCGAAGCGATATGGTCGGCTTTAGAGGCGTGTCCTGTTAGCTGCTCTAATGCTTTATCGCGTTCTTCTTTGTCAAACAAATCTATCTTTTCAGTGATTTGTAGAAAATCCCCATCGGTAATAATGTGTTTATCAATCAGTTTTTGTATTTGCTTTTCGTATTCGGTGTAATCAATCGTGTCAAAATAACGACGTGCTACATCGGTGCGCAATGCGAGGAAAAACTTCAAATCTTTTTGATAACGCTCTATAGTCGGCGCATTTTCTTCTGTATCAAAACTCACTAACGAAAGGGCTAACTTCAGCATACGCGCAAAGAGGGAGAGCCGTTCGTAAAACGTTTCTCGCTTTTCTTTGTCGGATAATAGTTCGGCATAGGCTTCGGTGTCATATTTGTTTTTTACGGTTTTGAAAATATCCCACAACTGCGAGTGTAGTTGCGGTAGCTTTTCAATTTCTTTAGCAGCATTGGTAACAGTTCCCTTGAGGTCGTCTGCCTCAAAATCTTCCCAAGAGCCATACATTTCAATGGCTTTGTCGAGGTTTTCCAAATTGCCGTAATAATCTATGACAAGCCCGTAATCTTTTCCTTCTTTCACTCGGTTTACACGGGCTATAGCTTGCAAAAGGGTATGCTCTTTCAGGCTACGGGTGAGGTACATTACCTTTACGATAGGGGCGTCAAAACCTGTGAGGAGCTTATCGACTACTATCAGCAGTTCGGGCTGTTCTTTGTCTCGAAAACTATCAATTAGGCTGTCTTCATATTTTTTAGATGACCCGTATTTGTCCATCATTGCTTTGTAGAAAGAGCCTACTTTATATTCGTTTTCTTCAAAACTATCTTCGTTGTTCTCTCGTGTGTCTGGAGCCGAGATAAGTACTTCACAGTCGAGTTTGCACTCTTTCATTAAATAGTTGCGGTAGTCTATAGCAGCGGTTTTGCTTGGGGTTACTAACATTGCTTTAAAACCTTCGTTTTGTACGTTTTTCTTAAAGTGTTCTGCTATATCCCAAGCGCGCGCCTGAATAATCTGGTCGGCGCGATTGAGCTGTGCAATGCTGTTTGCTTTGCGTTTTAGATGGGCTTTGCCGTAATCACTAAGGGGTTCACTCACACGGTCAAAATAGTTATCTAAAGGCTTTTCGTTTAGGTCGAAAAGATTATGCCTACCTTCATATAAGATAGGAACAATAGCTCCATCGGCTACCGCATCGGTAATAGTGTAGGGGGTACCGATGATGCCACCGAACTTAGCAGCTGTGTTCTTCTCTTTTTTCATCAGGGGGGTACCCGTGAAAGCTATAAAACAAGCTTTGGGAAATACTTGTTGCATTTTCACCCCTAACCTGCCGTATTGGGTGCGGTGGGCTTCGTCTATCAGCACAAATATTTCTGAAGAGGTGAGGGCTTTGTTTAGCTGACTTACTACGGTTTCAAACTTGTGAATGGTAGTGGTAATCACCTTATCGGTATGCTCTTTTAGTAGCTCAGTAAGTTTTGTACCTGTAGCAGCTTTCTCCACAGGTAGATTACACTTTTTGAAAGTTTTACTTATTTGCTCATCGAGGTCAGTACGGTCGGTTACTAATAGTATTTTGGGGTGTTTAATGCTCTTGTCGGCAGCTAAAAGTTGTGCCAGCATTACCATAGTAAGCGATTTTCCACTGCCTTGAGTGTGCCAGATGACCCCGCCTAAGCGCTTGCCGTCTTCTATGTGTTTTACTTTTGCCAAAGTGTCTTCTACTGCAAAAAACTGCTGATAGCGGGCTATCTTTTTGATGTGATTGTCAAAAATAGTGTAGTGTTGTATAAGCCGTAGCAAGCGCTCTTTCCTGCAAAGGTAATAAAGCGTGAGGTCTTGCTCGGTGAGTAGTACCTCTTCTGTTGCTTGCTGACGAAAAAAGTATTGCGTACTTTGGTAGCGATGGGCAAAGAGCGCACTCTGTTCATCGACAGGAAGCGGACGGTTTTTAAGGGATTTCAGTTGCTGATTTGCCTTGTTTTCAGCCAAACGATCGCCGAAGAGTTCGCACCATACTTGCCAGTATTTTAGTGGGGTGGCGGTAGTGGCATAACTTGCACTATTTACCGCTAAAGCCAATAACAGTTGCGAATATTGGTACAGCTCGCGTATACCATCGTCTTTCTGGTTGCGCAAGTGCTGCGAAATAGCCTCGGTAATAGGATTTTTAATCACATTGCTTTTGCACTCTATGACTACTATCGGGATGCCGTTGATAAACAATACAATATCAGGGCGATAATGATCGTTGCGGGCAGTGCGTGTTACGGCAAACTCTTCGCTTACGTGATAGACGTTGTTCTCGGGGCATTCCCAATCGATATACCTAAAAGAATAACTTTTCTTGCTACTGCCAATGGTTTGCTCAAAGGTTTTGCCCAATGTAAGCAGGTCATACACCTGTTGGTTTACCCCCATAAACCCCTCGTGAGTACGAAGTTCTTTGAGGGCTACTACTCCTGCATTGATATTCTCTTCCGAAAAAGCATAGTCTTTCCCGCGGTAGTGAATACGGTTTATCTTGGCAAGTTGCGCCTTGAGAATAGGCTCTAAAAGCACATTGCTGTACTTATTACCGCGCATAGCCAAAGCTTCTTCAGGCGACAGGTATTGATAGCCCATATTTATCAGGAGTTGTAAAGCAGGTATTTGCGATATGATTTCTTCTCGGTAGTGCATAGGTCTTTTATTTGTTGATTTGTTAATTAAGAGATTAGGCAAGGGTCAAAACTTCTCCAGTAAGCAACTTTTGCATTAGTGTTTTCTTTTGTGCTTGCAAGAGTTGTAGCTTTTGTTCGTATAGTTTGAGCTCTTGATGGGCAGTATCAAGAATTTGAGCAATAGCATTTTGCTCTTTAAATGAAGGTACAAAGATAGTTAAAAAAGCGTATTTTGAAATCCAATGACGTTCGTGTCCTCCAATAGCATATTTTATAAGTTTCATAGCTTCAAAAATAAACCTAAGATTTACATTTTTCTTTGTTTTTAATAGCTTTACAGCTGATGATTTTACTTTAAAAGGAAAATCAATATATCTTGAATCTGTTGTAAAATCATCAAATAGAATTAAAGGGATATTTGTACATATTCCTTCTTTTTCATTGGTATAACCTAAAATGAATGTTTTTCCAGCCGTAAGCACAGGAATTTTATATTCATTACTATAATCAGTATTTTTAACAAGATAATTAGTAGGTTGCTCATAGTCTAAAAGCTCTCCCAGTCTCACCTCTTTCCATACACTGTTCTCAAAACCTTTTACTCTTTTCTCTCCTGTTAGCAACTGTTGAGCAAGCCCTTGGTTGCGTTGTTTTAGCTGGGTGATAATTTGAGTGGTAAGGCGAATGGCTTTATCACAAGTAAGTAGCATCTCGGCTATCTTTTCTTGCTCTTTTAAAGGGGGAATTAATATAGAAAACTCAGCAACATCCTTTCCATTTATATTAGGGTCTTTTCTACTACTTCCTGCAAATCTCTTCCATTTTTCAACATTCGTATTTAGCCAAAAAAGTAAATAATCAGAATTTACATCATCGTTTTTTAAAACTAAGGCAGAAAGAGCTTGGTTAATAGTTGCTTCCATAGCTAATTTTCCTGTCCGTCCTATTTGGTTAAAACCTCCATACATTGCTACTAAAACAGTGTTTGTTGGGTACAGCCGTAAAGATGTATTGTTTAAAGCATACATACTAACTTTTTCTTCTGTTGTGGTAATATAACTATTATTCAAGTCGGTTGTTTTCACCCAAGGTATATCAGCATTATCGTAAAATAATGGATTCTTTCTAAAAGGTGTTGTCCCTGAACTAATATTAGCTATCTCTCCTAACTTCTTTATTTTCCAATGTTTGGGTATATTTGTTATCATACTTTTTTTACTTTTGCTAATAGTTCCTTGCCTAATTGTTGGGGTAAAACGCTTATACTCTCATCATCTGGAAAAGTGCTATAAGGATAGCTTTTTTTGAAGAGATAATCATTCATTACCTCTATTTCTATAGTATATGAATTCTTTTCAAATGAAATATAAAAAATGCAATTCACAACAGAACTATCCCTTGCATAAGCACTACCATATAAATAGTATTGGAGAGTAATGTTATATATATCTGTAGTATAAGGGTCTATACCATAAACATTTTCCTTTTTTATGGGATTGTTGAGTTGTTTGGCAATTTTAGGAACAGAGGCAGTTAGAACTTCAAGTAAACTATTTCTGTTTTCTTCTTCAACGTCCTTATGATTTACTTTTCTAACTCTTTTCTTCTCCTGAAAAAGCTTGTCAAACTTTTGTAATACAGCTTCACAAGGGGCAAGGAGCTTTTGCTGTGCCCAGTGAAAAACGTTTAGCACTTGTTGGGGGGTTTTGTAAGTCTCTTGGTGTTGTAGCTGTCGAGCGACAAGTGCGATTTCTTTGTCTAAATCATCGGGTTCTTCTATACTTTCGCCTTTGGCTGCTTTTATTGCCATTTCCAAGCTACTCACTACTTGTTCTGCTATATAGCGTATAAAGGCTTCGTATTGCCCTGTGTCAGCTAAGTGGAGCGCGTGCAAATAGTTTTGTTTGTCGCTAGATTTAATAACCACTGGGGGCAGCTTATGTGCTAAAAGTACGTAATTCATTAGCAAACGCGATACACGCCCGTTACCATCGTCAAAAGGGTGAATACACACAAATTTGTAATGAAACATAGCTGCAAGGGTTACAGGATGTAAAGTGGTTTGCTCATCGCGATACCACTCCATAAGTTCTTGCATTTTTATAGGTACTTCTTGTGGGGCTGTGTATTCAAACAATTCTCCATTGGGCAAGCGTACCGAGTTGGGCTGTGTTTTGTAGTTGCCTACTGTTATTTGTCGGCGGGTGGGTTGCCCATCAGGGGTAATAGCGTTTTTCCAAAAAGGCTGTACCAGAATAATTTGGTTGAGATTTTTAATCTCCTGTTCGGTAAGAGGAGTCTCGGTATCGGTAGCCCATTCTTTTATTTTTTGGAAAGCTACATCGTGTGCTTTCATCTCTTCGTAATCCCTCATTGGGCGACTGCCGTGGGTTTCATCAAAGAGCAATAGCAATTCAGTTTCTCCATAAGTGAGTGTATTTCCCTCTATATGATTAGAATTATAATTGAACTCCAAACGCACTTTTTTATCCCATCGGCGCTGGTTTTCAGGGCTCATAGGGAGTAGGCTATTGTAGGTAGCCGAAAGTTGGTCTATATAGTTTAAAATATCTGTTGTCATTACACAAGGTTTAGTTCTTTTAAATATCGTTCTATTTGTTGCTCTACTTCGCTGAGCTCTTGTTTTAGTTGCCCCAGCTCGCTATGTACAGTAGCTATGTCTACCAAAGTTTCTGGCTCAAAAGTATCTACATAGCGCGGAATGTTCAGGTTGTAGTCATTGGCTTCTATCTCTGCTAGTGTAGCGCGATAGGCAAAACGTTCTTCTATTACACTGCCTTTTTCAGCGTTAATGGGCTTAGCTTTTTTGTAGTTCTGATATACCGAAACAATATGGCTAATGTCCTCATCGCGCAAATGGTTTTGGTTCTTGCCACTTTCGTAAGCCTTGCTCGCATCTATGAAAAGCACATCGGTATTAGCTCCTTTTGCTCGGTTGAAAATCAGGATAGCCGCCGGAATACTGGTGCCGTAGAATAGGTTGGCAGGCAAACCTATTACCGCCTCTAATAGGTTTTCCTCAATGAGTTGTTGCCTAATGGTTTTCTCCGAACTTCCGCGGAAGAGTACCCCATGAGGCACAATTACTCCTACTCGTCCGTTAGTCTCATGGGTGGTTTCAATCATATGGCTAATAAAGGCATAATCTCCTTTAGTTTTAGGGGGAATACCGCGATGAAAACGCTGGTAAGGGTCGGAAGCTGCATTTTCTACACCCCATTTATCTAAAGAAAACGGCGGATTGGCTACCACTACATCAAATTTCATCAGCGCATCATTCTCTATGAGTTGGGGGTGGTTGAGGGTGTCGCCCCAAGTGATGTTTGCCGCATCTTGTTCGTGTAAGAACATATTCATCAGGCACAACGCCCAAGTGCTACCGTTGTTTTCCTGCCCGTAAAGTGAATAGTTTTTGCCTTGTACTTCTTTAGCTACTTTTATCAGGAGCGAACCCGAACCACAAGCAGGGTCGGCAATGCGGTCGCCTGCCTTAGGGGCTACCAATTTAGCCAAAAGGGTACTCACTTCGGCAGGGGTGTAAAACTCGCCTGCTTTTTTACCTGCTTCGCCAGCAAAGTGAGCGATGAGGTATTCGTAACTGTCGCCTATCACATCGTTGCCTGCAAGATGTGAGGGTTTAAGGTCTAAATTGAGGAAGTCAGTAAGCAGTTTTTTGAGTATCTCGTTGCGTTGCTTGGTAGGACCAAAAACAGCTTCGGAATTGAAAGATATACTGCGGAATACATTAGTTAGCTTGCTGCGATTGGCTTCTTCTAAAGCGGTAAGTCCTATGTCTATAATTTCGCCTAAATTGGGCTCGTTGCGATGGTCGTATAAATAGTCAAAAGTGCTTTTTTCAGGAATGATAAAGCGATCTTTTTGCAATTGTCGACTCACCATAGCCTCATCGCCATTGTATTTTTCGCGGTAACTTTCTATTTTTTCTTTTCTTACATCCGAAAGATATTTCACGAACAAGAGCGTGAGAATGTAGTCTTTATATTGCCCACTTCCCATTACAGGGCGCAGGGTATCACAAGCTTTCCATACGATAGCATTGATAGTATCGCGAGTTATTTTATTTTCTTCCATAGTTACTATTTGTTAATTGTTGAATAATAGCCTGATGTAATTGGCGTTCTTTTTTTATAATTTGTTGTCTTAAAATGTTTTTTTGCTGAAATAGCAGGTTAAAAGTAGCTATTTGTTGCTGTACTTCAAAAGAAGGAAGCGGAATTTGCAAATCTTCTAACTCTTTTTTCCTTAGTGAAAAAATATTACTACCTCCTCCCATTTGCCATAATTGTTGCTGGTATTGAGGTAAATTGAGAATAGCTACCAAATAAGTAGGCAATACAATAGAAGTATCGACTCTTAACACATAAAATATAGAGGAAGCTACTGCTTTGCCCCATTGTGCTTGAAACAAAGTGGCGAAAATTCGGTTCCCTTTAGAGGGTAATAAGATATCGTTAGCTAAAAGGAGATTTTTAGTATACTTCTCATCTTCTTTAACAAAAGCATCTACATTCCCCAAGAATTGATTGTTTTCATCAAAGTTTTTGAGCTGTAAGTATAAGATCTCTCCCTTGGGGAGCGCACTATCATAACAACCAAATTGTATTTTACTTAATTCTTTTAAAGCCTTCATATAATTTGAAAATTTCTACAATTGTATTTTCAGGGCGCAAAGTAATAACAAATAATTTAATTACGCAAATTTTTATTGTAGATTTTTTCAAAATATTTTTTTAAGAAGAATTTGGTATGAAAAAAACCACCTAATAATTAAATAATAAAAGTTTAAAATCTATTTGATTTTCAATGGATTGTTAAAGAATATAGGATTTGGAATAAGCATAATTTAAAATTCAGTTAAGTGTTAGAAGTAAAAAAATGTCTAAGGTATAAAAAATCTATTGAGAGTTTTCAATGTTTGAGCTATTTTTACTAATTTTGTAGGCAAAAAAATGTCATACACTATGAAAACCCCTATCTTGTTTATTTTTTTGTTGTTAGTCTCTGCTGTAAGCGCACAGAAATTGCATTTATATGGTGGAAGCAATCACGATGTTTATTTGGGATGCTTGAATTGTAGTAAAACTGACAGCAATTCTATATGGAATGACTTGGGTAAGTACGGGTCGGCTAATAGTTCGATGTCTATATGGAATCATTTTGGTACCTATGGCAACCCTATGAATAGTTTGAGTCCGTGGAATGATTTTGCCTCTAAACCTCCTATAGTAGTAGATGCTTCGGGGAAGTTTTGCGGCTATTTTACAGTCAATAAAAGTTATAATAAAAGAGCAGAGTTTGAATTAGCTCTGCTCATTTATGATAATTACCAAGCAATTCGCAAAGATGTTAGCACTTGGTATAGAAAACTCTTCTAAAAATTGTAAGTAACGGTAGCATTTACATTGCGTGGGGCACCAGGGAAGTTGCGGAGGTTATCGTAACCACTAATCCAATAGGTGCGGTTGAGCACGTTGTTTACATTTACTTGGAACTGTACATCTTTCACTTTGTAGTAGAGTACAGCGTTTACTAAGGTGTATTCGGGGTAGGTGGCAGCCGTAGCACGACGCCCTACTTGCCCTAAACGCTCACTTACATAATTCACTCCTACGCCTAATCCCAAACCTTCTAAAGCACCTTTTTGGATAATGTATTTCGTCCAGAAATTAGCAGCGTGACGGGGTGTGCTGGGGCGTTGCATATTCAGGTCTTTTAGCGCACCTTCTTCTTTTAGTTTTACGATACGAGCATCGGTATAGGCGTAGTTCGCCACTACACTCCAGTTGGGGGCGATACGTCCGGCGACATCTACTTCAAAACCATTCGATTCTTCGTCTACAGGTACACGCCAATCGGGTTTGCCTGTTTTAGCACTTTGCTCTAACGAGTTCTCTTGCTTTATTTTAAATACCGAAATAGTAGCATTCAACCGCTTGTTGAACCATTCAGTTTTGAGCCCTATTTCGTGTAACTCACTTTTCACATAATCAAACGGACCTCCATAGCGCTCGGGGTCGGACTGTATGTTCGCTCCTTGAGGTTGGAATCCTTTTACCCAAGTGGAATAGAGGTTGATGTTTTCGGAGGCTTCCACCACCAATCCAACACGTGGTATAAAGGCTTTGGTTTCGCGTTGGGTCTCTTTATCAGTGCCTTTGTTGAGGATTTCGGTAAACCATTCTTGTCGCAACCCTACGAGCACTTTCACAATGCTGATGTCCATTTGCTCTTGCACATATACGCCGTGAGAATATTCCTCATACGGATTGAGCACATTTTGGCGGTAGATATACTTGCTAATGTCTTTATAGCTATTACCCGCCGAACGATTTTCTAAATCGAACACTGGCACATTGGTAGTAGGAGTTTCTACTGAACCTGCCAACACGTTGGCGGTGGTGGTATAGGTATTCACTACTTTGGTTTTGTCCTTGCTCAAATACCCCTGAGCAGTAGTGCCCGAAGAACCGTATTTCTGTTCCGATAGGAAATAGTCGTAACCCACGAGCAGCTTGTGTTTTACAATGCCTGTGTTGAAAGTGAAGTTGAAGTAGTTGTTAAAACTATTGTTCGCAAACGAGCGCTTACGCTGGTTGAAAAGCATCAGCACCTTGTTAGGGTCGGCATAGCGGAAAGCGTTGGCACCATTGCCTATTTGCTTATAGTATAAGTTGGCTTGGGTGTGTTCTTGCATATCTTCGCTATAAGTAGAGTTGAGGTAGATAGCATTAAACGAAATATGCTCGTTGAACTTATGAGAGAGTCCGATAGTAGTGTTGAGAGTATTTTCCTTAAGGAAGTCGTTAGCAGCGCTCATCGACATACTGATGGGGGTATCGTAGAGCGTACCATTGGCAGGAAAGGCTTGTCCGCGGTCTATTTTGCCATTGAAATTCTGATAGACAAAATCAACATTCACGCGGGTTTTGTCGTTAGGAAGATAAGAAAATGAAGGGGCGACGATATAGCTTTCAGAGCCCTGCAAATCGCGGAAAGAATCGGTTTTTTCATAGCCTAAATTGAGGCGGTATAAAAGGGTTTTCTTAGGGTTGAGCGGACCGGTGAAGTCACCGTAGGTTTTGAGAGTATTCCAGCTGCCCACGCCTACCGAGATACTGTTCTGGTTTTTTAGAAGAGGTTTTTTGGTTACCCTATTGATCACACCTCCAGGGGCAGCATTGCCAAAGAGTGCCGAAGCAGGCCCTTTGATCACTTCTACGCGCTCGATATTAGCCAATGACGATTGTTTCCACAAGCTCGTTTGGGCACGCATCCCATTGAGCAAATTCCCTGAATTGCGGTTGCCTGTCGCACGAAATCCGCGTATTGAAAAATCGTTGTAGGAAGTGTATTGGTTTACCCCACTGATATTTTTTACTACCTCATTTACGGTAGTAGCACCTTGGTCTAAAATGAGCTCTTTGGTAACATACCCCACCGACTGAGGGACGTCTTTTAGAGCGGCAGCTGTTTTGGTACCTATAAAGGAATTGGTGTTTTTATAGCTACTTTCCTTTCTGCCAACTACTTCTACTTCTTGCAAGGCGGTGAGTTCTTCGCTGAGTTGTACATCGAGGTGCGTGTGCGTACCACTGGGATTAGGACTGATATCGGCGCGTATTTTCAGCGATTGAAAGCCAATGTAACTAAATACAATAGTTTGTTTGCCAACGGGTACGTGGTGGAGGTTGTAAAACCCAGCTTCATTGGTGGTAACACCATTGTTAGTGCCTTCGAGTAGTACAGTAACCCCTACGAGCGGCTGTTTGTTTTCATCGGTTACGCGCCCTCTTACATCGGTTTGTTGAGCAAAAATATAGTGAATGTTAACACCTAAAAAGGTTAATAACAGAAAGATACGTTTCATATAAAATTACTATTTAAAATTATTCTATTTTATTACAGCGTGCAAAAATAGAGAAAATTTTAAATATAGCAAGAAAAAAGGCAGTGAAATTTAATCACTACCTTATTTTTTAGCCTTTTCTTTTTCAGCCCATTCTTTTTTGAGTTCTTCAGCCCAAAGTAACTCTCTACCTACTTCTTTCTTTATAGTAGATTCACTGTTATGTGAGTGACGCGGACTTTGAGTGTCAAACAAAAAATCATAACTTCCCGCTACAATGCCCTTGCCCTCTATATAAGCAAAGCGGTCAATACCACGATGATAAGCCTCTAACCCCGAGCGATTATTCCAAGCAGTGAATGTCCAAAACAGATAAACAGTATCTTTGCCGCGTTTTTCTGTACCCGATAGGTAAATACTTTCAAAACAACTATCCAAGAAAGATTCTTTATCTTCCATTGGCTGAGCATATTTACTAATATGTTTTCCTTTGCTCAATTCTTTTTTTAACTCAGCATAAGTGACAAAATCTTGTTTTGTATTGATGATGTTACTATCGTTCAAGTGTACTTTTGAAGAATAATCCATCAACTGAAAAACTTCTACTAAACAGCATCTCGCTTTATAATACTTGTCGTCTTCTTTTTTTACTAAAGAGAAGGAGTTTAAGAATTTATTTTTATTACTTCTGCGAACTTCTTCTATCTTAACAACAGCTTTTTCGACTTCTTCCTTGGAGACTTCTACCCAAGAGTTAGCATTGTTCATATCAGGTAATACCGAGATGAGGGTTAAATAATTATAGCCAAAGAAAACTCCCTGATTGAATACATTATACATCTCAATCACTTTTCCTTCATAAAAAGAATGAGGGCGTAATGTATAGTGTTTTACTTGATAATGAGCGGTAAGGCTATCCAAGAATATATATTTCTGTTCTTGTGCCATTATAGCACAAGAACAGAGTAATAGTAAGTAAAATAAGTTTTTCATAAGCCCTATTTTTTAGCTTTTTCTTTTTCAGCCCATTCTTTTTTGAGTTCTTCAGCCCAAAGTAACTCTTCTTTATAAGGACGCCTTACTTTTAGCCAGTCTCCACCTCTATAATATACTTTTCCTTTTGGGAAAAAGTAATCATCATAAGTGCCGGCTACAATTCCCTTGTTTTTGATATAAGCAAATTCATAGATACCTCTATCAAAAACATTAGCAAATTGATAAAAATAATAGATAGTATTACCTTCTTTTTCTTCAATATTAGCTAAATAAATATGTTCCTGATGTTTAGGAATTTCTATAGGAGGATACTCATTCCAATCAAGAGGAAATTTGGTATTTACCTTTTTTTGATACACTTCTTTTAATAAAGTAATAGGCACTATAGGTTGGTGGGTATTGATAATATAGTTTCCTGTAGCAATAATCATTTGCTCAGGAGAGTCTATACAATAAAAAGGTTCTGCCATACACTCTTTACTTACATAATATGTATTTTTTACTTTTTTTACTAACTTCAGGTTATTAGGTATAGGTTTGATTTCCTTTTCACTAATTATGTTATAGCCAAGCATTTTGTTTTCTAATCCCTCAAAAAGTTTCTTAGCAGAAAATAAATTATTCTGAACCTTTTTAAAATCTATTTCTTCCCAATTACTCTTGGTTTCAAGGTCAGGTAATACCGAAAACAAAACTATAAAATCACTATCTAAGTCTTTGCCATAGTTTTTAGAAAATACATTGTAAATTTCTATTTCATAATCCACCTTATAAGGCAAAGTGCTAAGAGTATATTTCTTTACGGTATAATTACTTGTAATACTATCCAAGAGTATATATTTCTGTTCTTGTGCTTGTACAGCACAAGAACAGAAGAATAATAAGTATAATAACTGCTTCATTTTCCTTTCTTCCAATTTTCTAATTGTTTCTCTTTCTCAGCCCATTCTTTTTTGAGTTCTTCAGCCCATAAAAGACGATTTTTAGCGTCGTTAATTACTTTGTTCCAATCACTCCTTTTGGTATCGGTTCTATCAATCTTTCCTATTGGGTAAAAATAATCACCATAAGCTCCTGCCACAATTCCTTTATCTTTAATATAAACGAGTTCATCAATACCCCTGTTATCATAATTACAGAATTGATAAAAATAATACATTACATCACCCCATTTTTCTTCTATATTAGAAAGATAAGTATTTTCAAAAATATTAGGAATAAGAAGTCCCCCGTCTTTACTTAAAGGGAAAGGGTGATTAGGAAGTACTTTTTTATAATCTTCCTTTAGTACATTTATAGGTTTTATAGGTTGATTAGTGTTAAGAATAAAATTCTTTGTGGCTACTACCATATCACGAGGGTAATCCATACAATAAAAATCATCTACACGACATATTTTACTTGCATAGTACTTATTGTTTATTTTCTTAACTAATTTTAACCTATCAATATGTAAGCTCTTATCAGAAAAGAGACCAAATATTTTATAAACAACCCTCTTAAAAATATTTTTAGTAGGAAATAGACTGCCCTTTATCTTATCGAAATCTATTACTTCCCAATTTGTTTTAGTATTAAGGTCTGGAAGTACTGAAAACAATATTATATAACCTTTTCCTACCTCCAAGTCATATCCTTCTGAAAACACATTATATACCTCAATAGTATTTTTAACCCCATAAGGGGAAGTGTCGAGCGTATATTGTTTTACCTTAAAGTTAGCTGTTAAACTATCAAGCAATATATATTTTTGTTCTTGTGCCATAATGGCACAAGAACAGAATAATGATAAATAAAGAACCAACTGTTTCATCTTCCTATAATTTCTTTCTCTTCTCGTTCTCGTTCCTTTTGCCATTTTAATTCTTTATCTCTCCATTCTTTTTTAAGCTCCTCTGCCCAGAAAATTTCATTTTTATAAGGTTCTCTTACTTTCAACCAATCACCTCCCCTAAGTGTTCTTTTCCCATAAGGAAAGAAATACCCATAATAATTCCCTGCTACAATACCTCTTTCCTTAATATAAGCAAATTCACTAATAGTATTATTATCTCTTAAAGAATTAGAAAACAAATAAAAATAATAAATAATATCTCCTTCTTTATTTTCTACATTAGCCAAATAAATATTCTCTAAATGCTTAGGTATAATCCAAAAAAGTTCATCCAAAGGAAATTCTTGGTTAGGAAATTGTTTTTTATATAGAGACCTTAACACACTTACAGGCATTGTTGGTTGATGAATATCTATCACATAATTATTAGTTGTTACTTTCATCTCTGAAGGTGTATTTGTGCAGAAAAATTCATTTACCCAACAGTTTTTAGCTACAAAGTATTTATCTTTAACTTTTTTCACCAAAGATAGCTGTCTATTACCTTCGATTTTAGCCTCTGGATTATAAGTCCTATTGTATACTCTATCAAACAACTTTTTAGTTGGCAGAAAGTTCTTTTGCAATAAGGAAAAATCTATTTCTTGCCAACTATTCTTGCTTTCAAGGTCAGGGAGTACTGAAAACAAGACTATAAAATCACTATCTAAGCCTTTGCCATAGTTTTTAGAAAACACATTATAGATTTCTATTTCATAATCCACCTTATAAGGCAAAGTACTAAGAGTATATTTCTTTACGGTATAATTACTTGTAATACTATCCAAGAGTATATACTTCTGTTCTTGGGCTATGGTAGCCCAAGAACAGAAGTATAATAAGTATAATAAAATATATTTCATACTAATTGCAACCTCCTACAGTTTTTTGTTCATTAATATATTCTTTTTCTTCTGAAGAAAACATATATTCTTCTACTACTCCCTCTTTTGCTAAAGCTCTTGCTTTTTCAATAGGAAAAGTTGGATTTAGAGAAAGGATACTTTGAGCTAAATTTTCTAGAAAAGGTCCAAATTCATTATGCTTATTCATTAATAAATATTTTCTTTCTTCATTCCCATTCCCTACAGGAAGGGATATTTGTCTAACATAAGGATATTTTTGTTTGAACCCTATTTCTCCTAATCTTTCTTTTTCTACTATAAAAAAGCAATGTATTACCTCGTGATAAAGAGTTATTAAAATATATTCTTTAGAAGCTGTTTTTAGCATATTATCATTTAAAATAATATTACAGTTTATAATACCATGATTATCTTGTCCACTAGAACTACCTGTAGCTCCTATTAAGTATTTATTGCTAACAGTAATATTAAATTTATCACTTGTTCCAAAAGTCTCTCTAAGAATCTTAGCAATATCGTTATTTAAATTAGGAGCTTGAGCTAAAAGGGATTTTGCACACGGGTTGGTAAGAGAGTCTTTTATAGTATCTTCTCTTTTGTCTTGCTTTTTCTCTTCTTTTTTCTCTTCCTCTTTTGCCATACCTGCTCCTATATTGCTACTATTTTGAAACTTCCTGCGTTTAGCCCATATATCATCATCTTCTTCATGGCGTCTATCATAATTCTCTTCCCAATTGTTAATTGGTAAATAATCATAATATGGATAGTTAGGAAAATTAGGGGTTCTATTAATTTTTTTGTTACCACCACCTATACCTATAACAGTAACGGGGTCTAATTCAATACAATTCCTACCTCCACTTTTTTCATTTTCTTCTCCATAAGGGTCTTCCCAATAATAAAAGAAATTATCTGAAAAAGGTAAAGTACATGTGCCACATATAGGCATTCCACTTCTCCCAGTTGTGGAGCCTCCGTTATTATCTATAATTCTATAGCTTCCTTTGCGTTTCGGTACTAACTTGTGAGTAATAACTCCGTTTCTCATTTGGTAGGCAGAGAGAAAGACACCCTTAGTGTCAAATAAATAAAAGTTAGCATTTATAATACGACGATCTGCCGCAATACTATCTGCCTTAGTAAAAAAAAGATATTGTTTAGTCTTTCCATCTTTTTTAAGGAAGAGTACTTCTCCATTGAGTTCTGTTCTAGAGATCCTCACAGATACTTTAGCATAAGCATCACCTGTGAGCGTTTGCATTTGCTCAAAATACCGCCAATTGGTTTCCAACTCAATAAGCGGGTAGTTGCTACGGCTCACACTGTTGGTCGTGCGTTTCTGGTTTTCCGAAGCCTCAAAAAGACTTTTGGCTTCGTTTAAGCTCACTACCGCTTGAGGGTCTACGGCAGGAACTGGTTCTTCTTGCGGTAATACTTCTGGAGCATCGTCGCGCTGGCAATTGGTAAGAAATAATCCTACTAATGCTAATACTAATAGTTTTAAATTTGTGTTTTTCATCGCAATTAAGATTAAAATTCTGCAACAAAGGTAGATTGTAGTTTTTTATAAAGCAAATAAAAGAAGAATTTTAACATTTTTACACCTTAACAAAAAATGCATTTTTGGTAATTTGAATGTTAAAAAAATAGCGACTTATTATCTTTTTAACAAAAGCATTGCAAACTTGTTATTTTTCAATATTTTAGATTGCGGATATTTCAATAAAAAAGGAATAAAAAGATTAACTGTTTTTAACGTAATAATAGATTTTGTTAAATTCTACGGACTTTAGCAAAGTGTAGCTATACAAAGGCTATAATAAAAAAACTGCCCAAGAAAGTATAAAACTTTTCAGGGCAGTTTTCATTATGTATTAAAAAACAACTATGCCATTACAGTGGTTTTACCAAACTCAAGAACCATTCTTTTACGTCGCCTTCTAAGAGAGGAGCGAGTTTTTCTTCACAGGTTTTGTGGTAGGCATTGAGCCATTGGCGTTCTACATCGGTGAGGAGACTCACATTGATGCCTGAAGGCATAAACGGACAAAGGGTGAGGGTCTCGAAATCGTAGAAAGTACCAAACTCGTTGCTCGCTACTTCACGTACCGCAATGAGGTTCTCGTGACGAATACCATATTGATTTTCTAAATAAAAACCAGGTTCATCGGAGCATACCATACCTGCTAAAAGTACTTGTGGGTTGAGGTCTTTGCGGATATTTTGAGGTCCTTCGTGTACGTTCATAAAGCTACCTACACCGTGACCTGTACCGTGACCATAGTCCTTGTGGTTTTTCCAAAGTGCCATACGGGCATAAGCATCGAGTTGTACGCCGCGAGTGCCTTTAGGGAATTGTACCATTGCGAGTTGTATCATTCCTTTGAGTACAAGGGTGCTATCGTCTATAAACTGCTGACTTACTTTGCCTAATGGAATAGTACGAGTGATATCGGTGGTACCTTCAAGATACTGTCCGCCAGAGTCTACCAATATGCTGCCTTCAGGGTGTACCTCTTTACTGCCGTGTTCGGGAGCTGAATAGTGTACAATAGCACCATTACCTTGGTAACCAATGATACTGCCAAAACTTTCGCCTACGAAGTTCTTACCCTCAGCGCGGAAATCGCGTAACTTCTTACCGATGCTGTATTCGGTCATTGGCTCTTTGCCTACTTGGTGGGTGAGCCAGTAGAGGAATTTCACCATTGCTACCCCATCGCGTACCATTACAGTACGGAATCCTTCGAGCTCGGTAGCGTTTTTCACGGCTTTCATCAGGTTGCCAGGGGCAGGAGCTTGCACGAGTTTGTTATCCTTTTGGAGCGCTTCAAATATCGCCTGATTGGTATTAGCAGCGAGGAGTATATTTTGTCCTTTTACGGTAGCCAAATAGTTGTAGAACTCATCATAAGCACGCACGCTTACTTTGGCTGCTGCCAAATGAGCTTCTACCTCAGGGGTGAGTTTGGCTTTATCTACAAATAGGGTAGCTTCTTTATCGGTAAGGGCGATATAACCGAGGAATACAGGGTTGTAAGCCACATCACTACCGCGGAGGTTGAGCGTCCACGCTACATCGTCTAAGGCAGTGATAAGGTGCAAGGTAGTGTGGTGAGTAGCCATTGCTTTGCGAATGGTGGTGAGTTTATCGGCTACGGTTTGTCCTGCCCATTTATCGGGGTGTACGAAAATGTGATGAAGAGGGTCTTTTTCGCGGTTTGTCCAGATAAGGTCGATGAGAGGTTTATGCACCAATTTGATGTTGTGAGCGGCTAAGGTAGCTTGTAGTTTTTCCCAAGCTATGTGAGAGGTCGCCAAAGTGTTGAGCGCTACAGTAGCCCCAGCGGGAAGTACTGATACGAGCCAATCGGCATAATCGGGGGTACCTTCTACGCCATCTTTGAAGAGGTCAATGCCAGAGCCTTTGAGCTCAATTGCCGATTGTACAAAGTAGCGAGAGTCCGTCCACAAGCCAGCTTTATCTTTGGTAACGACTACGAACCCGGCAGAGCCTGTAAATCCAGAGAGCCAAGCGCGTTCGAGCCATTCTTTGGGTAGGTATTCACTAAGGTGAGGGTCGGCGCTGAATACCACAAAAGCGTCGATGTGGTTTTCTTGCATTTTAGAGCGCAAGAGGGATAATTTTTCGGGTGTATTCATTGTTTATAGTTTTTATTCTGGATAATTCAGATTTTTATCAGTGAGGTGATATAAGGTTTCCTCTAAGTATTTTTTAGCTTCATATTTAGCAAAAGGGAGGTTGTTGTTGTAGAAATTGCCACATTCTAAAGCTGATGCACCAGGGATATCTCCTTCAAAATTAGCGATATACTCAAAGAGTTCGGTGATGAGGGGGGCGATATCTTTGGAGGTATAGTCACCAGCGAGAATGAGGTAATTACCGGTCATACAGCCCATAGGTCCCCAGTAAATAATTTTGTCTTTCCACTCAGGGTTGTTGCGCAACCAAGTAGCGGCGAGGTGTTCGATGGTGTGTATTTCGGGACTGCCGAGTACGGGCTCGCGGTAGGGGAGCTTCATACGGATATCAAAAGAGGTAAGCACTTCCTTGCCTACATAGTCTTTACGCGATACATAAATGCCACGCTCCAGTTTGAGGTGGTCGATACAAAAACTTGCTATTCTTTCCATTTTATTTAGTTAAGAGGTAAGAGATAAGAGGTAAGAAATGATACCTTTTACTTCTTGATTTTTTGTTAATTGATATTTAGTTTATTGAGGGCTTCTGAATTCTCGGAGAAACTCAGAGAGTTTCAGATAAAACGCTAATGCCTGACACCTGAAGCCTGACCCCCTAATAAACTACACCGCAAAGGTATTGATTCCGTTACTAAAAAGCAAATGTTTTACATATATTGTTTCAAGAACCTATAATTCCACCAGTAGAGATATTACTCTTAAACACCATTTTCTTATGTGTTTTAGTCGTTTTAATAATACAAAAAGGACGACTAAGTGCCAAGGCTTCTCCTGTTACTTTGCTTTCGGTGATGATTTCTATGTAGTCATCGTATTCTATAGCCGAGATTACCTCTATTTGCGATGGTGTCGAACCTTTAATGTCTCCCCAAATGAGTACCAACTGTTCAGTGTTGAAATTAATTTTAGGAAGTTTGGCTATTTTGTGTTCTATACCCCATTTTTTAGCAATCTCTTGTAATTCGGTTTCGCTATGAATAATTTCTTGCTGCTGAGTAACAGAAGCAGTAGACCCCGTATAACTATTGAGTAGAGAAGTAAAAGCAAAAGTTTTATTATCATCAGAACTTTTGCTACAACTCATAACGAGGAATATACAAAAGAAAAAATAAAGGGGTTTCATTTTAATATAGTTTTACAATTCGTTCTATGTGAAATGTTTCCGGACAGTTTTTAAACTTGGGGGTGAAATATCCCCAAATACTTACAGGTTTTCCTTCGTAACTACTCAGGTCGAGTGTTTGATCATAGGCAATTGATAGAGTACCGCTGTTATCTTCTAAAACAAGGGTGTGGCTCACAGCAGAACAATCATAACTACCTTGTGGTGCTATATTAAGGATACCTCGTTTGTAGTAACGCGAAGGATCTACGTGGGGGATGTATGTAGCTGCTTTTACAAAGAGTGAAGTAAGCGTGTCGTTAGGTGAAATGGCAAGTGTATCGCTTATAAAACGGTAATTACCGCTAATAGAAAAACCCTCCTCATCGGGACACATTGGGTCGTAAATCTCTGTAAGTCCGTAGCCTTGAGAGAAGAGTTGATGTTGTTGGGTATCTATCTGATATTTGCCTCCCCCTTTATTACTACATATTTGAATATCAAAAAAGTCGTCGTTTTTAAAATAGACAGTATAACACGACTTGCAATCGGCTACATACGAAGAGGGTGAGTGGAATTTTAAAGCTTTATCGCGATAGCCTATGTATTTCCAATTGTCATAAAGGCGATTGTCTTGCTGGTTGTCGGACTTTCCACAACTGACGAAAATCCACAATAATACAAAAAATAAGAAGAAGCGTTTCATTGGTAATGCTGTTTTTAGGTTTAACACCACAAAGGTACAAATAATTTTCATACCTTTAATCTATTTTGCTTAATAAATAAACAAATTAGTAAGACAGTCTTTTTTGAGTTCTACGGAAGCAGGTAACGTTACTTGAGTTACATCAAAAGGGGTAGTGATGAGGTGCATACCTGTTTTGGAAGGGATGTGAGCTATAATTTTATTTTCTTCTGCGGGAGTCGCTATCTTGATTTGTGCTTCTATTTGAGCTATATCAACCTGATGAGTGTCGCTGTCTATATCTATAATCCAGTACTTTTTGAGTTTTTTACTGCCTATACCCGAAGCACTTACACAAGAGGCAAACAGTTTTTCTACGCGTGCATAGTGTTCTTGTTGTAGCAAATCGGGGAGGCGTTTGAGCATATCAAAAGCTACATTTCTATAACTCTTGGGATTGAGATTGATCATTGCTCTACATTGAAAAACCTCACAGAGTTTTACAATCTCATCTCTTTTAGCTAATAACGACTTGCGGTCTTTTATCTGATACATTTTCACGATATGAGTACTTTTGTGTAGTTCCTCAATATCTTTTTTGCGCTGCAACAAAAAGACGAAGAAAAACAATTGCTCTCTCTCTGCTTTATTGCTTATAGCAGCAAGGCGCTTGTCGATAAGTTCACTGATGAGGTCGAAATTATTTCTCATATCCTACTGATTGTTTTCTTCTCTATATACCTTGTCATCTCCGGAAAGGATTTGCAGATAGCTTTTGTAGCGCGACCAAGCGATTTCGTCGCGTTCTAAGGCTTCTTTTATAGCGCATTGGGGTTCATCGGTGTGGAGACAGTTGTTGAATTTGCAATGGTGTTTGAGAGCGAAGAACTCTGGGAAATAGTCGGTGAGTGAGTTGTTGTCTATTTCAACCATTCCAAAGCCTTTGATACCTGGGGTGTCAATAATGCGCGCTCCAAAGGGCAGGTCGAACATTTCGGCAAAAGTGGTAGTGTGTTGTCCTTGCTGATGAAGCTGAGAGATTTCGGCAGTTTTAAGGTGTAAATGAGGGTCGATAGCGTTGATAAGGGTAGATTTTCCTGCACCAGAATGCCCTGATACTACACAAGTTTTGCCTTCCATAGCCGCTTTTACCTTGTCAATATTCTTGCCCGTAGCAGCCGAGATGCCAATACATTCATAGCCTGCTTTGCGATATACTGAGGCGAGGTATTTCACTTCGGTGAGTTCATCTTCATTATAAGTATCTACTTTGTTGAAAAGCAGTACAGTTTTGATACTATAGGCTTCGGCAGTAACCAAAAAACGGTCGATAAAGGTAGTGGAAGTAGGTGGATTGTTGAGTGTTACCACCAAAAAAGCGAGGTCGATATTCGATGCGATAATGTGAGTTTGCTTAGAGAGATTCACCGATTTTCGGATGATATAGTTGTCGCGCGGGTGTATTTCGGTAATGACCCCTCTGTCTTCTTCTTCCAATTCAAACACCACCCGATCGCCCACCGCTATGGGGTTCGTGTTCTTGATGCCCTTTAGGCGGAATTTTCCTTTGATGCGGCAGTCGTGAAAATGACCCGTTGCCAAGTCCTTCACCATATACCAACTGCCTGTAGATTTGTATACCAATCCTTCCATTTACTTGTATAACAACGCCGTAGTTTCAGGCTTTTTCAAATCGATTAAGAAGATGTGTTTAGGCTCTTTAGGGTCGATAGTACCATTTTTATTGCTGTCTAAACGCGCATAGACGTAGAGCGCATCATTCACCCCATCGTAATCGGAGCCTATGACCCCGTATTCTTTAGGAATGAGGGCTTTCACCCGAGTGCCGTCCAACTGATAGAGGTAAAACCGACGTAAATCAACGCGGGTGTAGTAGCCATCTTTATCGGTATCCTCGTCGTAGCAAGAAATCATATAGAAGTTGCGGTTCACGTTTTTGTTTTGCAAAGTATCACGAGTAGCCGAAGGATAGTAGACATTTTCTATGAGTACGGGTTTTTCAAAGAACAGTTTCTGCTCTTGTTTTTCTACATCAAAAAGGGAGACGTTCACCATTTCGTCGCCATAAATAGTTTCAAAACCTGCCACGATATTGCCATTCCAGTTGTTGCCATTGTTGTGGCGTGCATAATAGGAGTCGCTGTAGCTATACTTGCTGAGTTTTTGAGATTCACCCACAGAGCGATCGCCGTATCTGTAGTTCACTTTGAAAACAGGAGTAAGGCGGTACTGAGGGTGTTGGGTAGGGAGTACGCTGCGTACTTCGGTTTCAAATTGCAATGAATCAACGGCTAAACCCTCAATAGGATTCCCGTTTTTATCGATAGCGGGACGGGTTTCCTGAACGCCTTTATAGACATCGGCAGCAGTTTTGCGCTCGCAAGCGGTAATAGCGAGGACAGCAAGAGATAATAAAAGGATTTTTTTCATAATGTTTTATATATTAGTATGTTGTATTTTCTCTTTTCACTTCCTCCGTTTCTTTATCGGGGAATACATTGGCGTACACCACTTGGCTGACGCTCTTTACGGGCTTGTAGAGTACTGATTCGCTAAGGGCTGAAGTTGAAAGCCATTTTTCGGTTTGAAAAGTACGCTCTAAAAATACAAATATAGAGCCTACAATCACAATAGATTTTAGCAACCCAAACAAAGCTCCCCCCAATCGATTGAGAAAACCGAGTTCGGCAGCTTTGATCATTTTGGTAAGTATTTTTGCCAAAAGCATTACGCCCAATACCAATACGATGAGGGTTATCCCAAAGGCAACGACCTCTAAAGTTTGTTTTTCGGCAGGGAGTATTTTGTCTAAGAGAGAGGCAGTAAAGAACGAAAAGTGTATCGCTCCATAAATGCCTACTACAATAGCCAAAAGAGATGCCATCTCAATAATAAGTCCGCGCATAAAACCGCGTACTAAGCCAAAACCTAAAATAATTAGCAGTATAATATCTATCTTATTCATTATTTGTTATCTATTACTTGTTACCTGTTACCTTTCTGAAGTATCCACATTCGCGAATCACGTCCTTATAATATTGGGTATGAGGATATTTGCGGAGTTCTTTAAAGCCTTGCCAATCTTTAAAAGCGATTTCGTTCTCCCAAGGACTCACACCGTATATTTTACCTTCGGAATAGTACTGTTTGTTGTAAAACTCGTTGCGTTCTACTTTGGCGAGCATATAGGCTATTTTAGCGCGTTGCTCATCGGTAGAAGCGTGTTGCTGAGCGATTTGGTAGTATTTTTTGGCGTGGGTCATATTGAGTAACATAGTCATATTCTGAGCATTTACAAAAAAGCCTCCTGCTTCCCCTAAAATATCGTTGTAGTAGAACGCGCGGCTGTTGCCAAAATAGGAAGCGCTGTAGAACGCATTGCCCAATAGGAGTGCGTTGTTGTACATATCTTCACCTTTTGCAAGTTTATCCTCCATTTCTTTCACTTTTTGCAAGAAAGAGATTTTGGTGTAAGGGGAGCGTTTTTTGGCGTGTTCACAGTCGTGACAGTCTTTGATAAAGCCGTTAAACGGATTGGCAGGTAGTGAACTTTCACTCAGTTTTAGCTGTTTGGACACCATTTTTTCAGCTTGTTCATCATATACTTGTCGGCTTTCAAAAGGTATTTTTTTCATTTCGGCAATTGCCTTATCGAGGTCATTTTTGTAGAAAGCATAGATAGCACGACTTTCGTAGATTTCGCCTAAAGTAAATGCGTATTCTTTTGCCCAAAAGGCTTCCCAAGGGGTTTTGTTTGTTTTTAACAAGAATTTTTCAATAGCTGCTGAATGGTTGTTGTTTTCATAAAAACCATCTTTTGGACAAGTGATTTCACTCATTACCAAGTTCTTTTGCACATTGTAAAGCGCTGAAAGGTAGTTGCGTACCAAATCAAAAGCATAGCGAGAGCGCAAAGCCGATTTGTATTCACTTTCTTTAAGGAGCGCAGATTGCCACATCCATTCTACTTTTTTAGTGAGGCGCTCCTCGTCGGTAGCAGTTATTTGTTGTAGCGCAGTAACATCATTCATCACATCGATGATGCGCACTTGTACTTTTTGTTTTTCGTTTTTGGCAACGGCATCAGCTTTTTTGAGAAAATCTTTAGCTTCTGTAGCCTCATTGCGGAACATCGAAACGTACCCCGCTGCTACATTCCACAAATAAGGATTGCCTACTTTTCCTTCACGAGCAGTTTGTAGCAGCCAATCGGTTTTGAAATCTTGGGTTGCCACCTTGTGAGTGTATTGATGATAAGCAGTAGCATTTGTAAGAGGCTGGTTTTGGTAGAGATCACCAAATTTATTTACCACACCCTCTATGCGGTTGATATAGCGGGTGAGGAGAAAATCGATGTGGGGTGATTTAGGGTCGATGTGCAGTATTTTCTGGATAGCTACCTCTTCTTTGCTGTAATAGCCTTGCATTGCCCAGAGAGCACATTGTTCGGCTTTGGAAAGAGAAGCGGCTATTTTTTCGGTTTCACTATCGGTGAGGGCGCGGTACTCAAAAGTAACGGTTTTTCGCAGTTTAGGTACTTCGCTGAAGAGTGTTGCCAAGAGCGCATTAGCTTTGGCGTAGTTCTTCTGTGATTTATAAGCCCCAGCTACATAGTGCAATGCGCGGTAATAGACACTATTTTTTGGCTGACCGGCTTGGGTCTGTTCAAAATAAGCAATTACAGCGCTGCGGTTGGCAGAGTAGAATTTGAGGCGCATCACCTGTAGCCACATACGGTTTGCGAAAAAAGTATCTTTATTAGCAACTGCTTTTTGATATAGTTTTTCAGCTTTTTCTATTTGGCTGTTTTGAGTATATTGTACGTTGCGTTTTTCGTAATCCCAAGCGCTTTGGGTGTTGTTAGTGATAGATTCGTTGTTACGAGCGATGTCTAAAAGAACAAAGAAGTTGGTAAGGCGTGCGCTTTGGGTTTTTGGGGTATGATGAGAAAGTCGTACACTACTCTTGTCGGTTGCATCGTTGTATTTGCGAATATCGGCAAGAGCATCGTTGTTGTACATAAAATATTGAATACCTTCCGCCCAAAAATCTTTACCGAGGTATTGCTTCCAATCATTGAGGTCGGACGAAGATAAATTTCCTTGGGAATCAGTGTCGTAATCGCCGTAGAAAAGGTTTTCCCCTTCTAAGTAGAGAGGGGTATAAGAAGTTTTATTTACAGTAACTTTGGGGGAGAATACTGAGTTGTAGAGGTAGTACCAACCTCCATCGGCACAAGCGTAGAGGTAAGTGCCAATGCCTACTATTGTAGCGGCGCTAAGGCTAATGATGAGTTTTAGGTGTTTTTTCATTTATTTTCTTTTATACACTTCTCTTCTGTGATTGATATTGATTACTTCTACTGTTACAATATCATCAAAAATATTGTAAATAATTCTATAATCACCTACTCTTATTCTATAAGAATCTTCACCTGTTAATTTGGTATAACCAAAGGGGCGTGGCTCATCAGCAAGAGCATAAACAGCCTTTTTAATGGCAGAATAATGAGGTTCAGATAATGAATTAAGAAATTTATCGACTTTCTTAATAATGATTACTGTGTATTCTTTTTTAACTGATTCCATTTTCTTTTCTGTATTTTTCTACTCTTTCAAAGAAAACATCAATAGGTTCTGTTTCTTCTCCTTTAGCTTCACGAACGGAACGTATGTCTTCTAATTCTTCGTACATTTCGACTAAAGCTAATAATTCGCGATATTCGTCAGCAGGGATTAGAGCTAAAGAATTTCCGTTAGAATCGGTTAAAAACTGTGGGGTTTGTAAATTGATGGTATACATATTTTAACGATTTAATATAGGTTTTAAAAGTTTTTATAAAAATCCAAAATCTTTTTTATCTTTGATAGAGATAGTTTTAGCGTTTGTGATAGTGATTTGCAATTCTCTTAAAAAACTATCAGTAACATTTCCTACTACCATACTTGGGTTTTCTTTTATAGCATTGCATATTTCAGCGATAAGCCGTTTGTGCAGTTTAGAACAATCTACAAAACTATCGTATTTTAAAAAAGAATGGTCTTGTTGTTTGATGAGTAAGTGGAGATTTTTCACTTTTTCACTCCAAGCGACATTTAAATTCACTTCAGTATTAATAACAACTCCTGCAATATACAATTCATTAGTAGCTACAATAATCAGGTATTTCTTATATGAAATATTGAAGTCGGGTATTTCAATGAGTAGTGTTTTACCAAGTTCTATATTTCGTTTGGCGAAATTATCTTTTATTTCTTGAGGGAAGAAACTGCCTAAATCCATAACTAAAAACACATTTGTTCATTCAAAGCATTTATCTTGATGTAATTCAGTATATCAGGATTGTTAGTAACTGCTTTTGCCATTGCTAAATAATCAATACGCCACTGTGCATTTTGCCAAGCACTATCGTGAGATTTTTCAGTAAGTTTTTTAAAAGAGATATCTTTATTTTCAGCAATAGCTTCGTTTAGGCACTCTATTTCAGATTCTGATAAGTCTTCTTCATCATATTGATAAGAAGTAGTTAGGAAATGTTTGTTTGTTTTATTGATAAGACCTTCTTTTTCATTGCCTTCTGATACATTTCTAAGAAAAGATGGCACAGGTCCATACTGCATTTTCACATAAGTATCACCTGTGATGGGACGACCATAGTTTACCAAGTGCTTTTGGTCAGCAAAATATAAGATTTTAAAGACCTTATGAGCATCTGATTTCTCTGCCCCTAATTGGTTAAGGACAAACAACATACTATTGATAGCCTTACTTTTATCTATATCAAACATAACAATTCTTTATTTTATATCGCAAAAGTAATACTTTTTCTTCATACAGCCAAATACGACTTACAAGTATAGTGCTTATTTCTAATCATTTAATCATTATACAAATACACAACATCTGCAAACCAACCGCATTCCTTAATGGCTTCTTTATAATACTGAGTGTTAGGGTATTTGGCGAGTATATGGAAACCTTCCCATTGATCTATCCATTTTCGTTTCTTCTCAGGGATGTCGTAATAATTCAACTGAGCGAAGTACTCGTTGCGTTCGGCTTTTCCGAGCAAGAAGGCAGCTTCAGCGCGCTGTTCATCAGTGGTTGCCATTGTAAGAGCAATCCGAAAATACTTTTTAGCAGCGGTCATATCCAAAAGAGGCACGTAGTTCTCTTTGTTTTCAAGTCTTAAAGCACTCCATTCGCCTATGATTTCGTTGTGGTAAAACTGACGAGAAACGCCGTAAAACGAGGTGTTACAAAAAGCGTTACCTAATTGTATGGCGCTGTGATATACATCTTTACCTTGCGCTATATGGTCTTTTAGTTGCTTGGCTTTGCGCAAGAAGGAAATCTTAGTGTATTCCACGCGAGGTGGGGTGATATAATCGTAGTAATACATATCATACACTCCTCCTTTAAACGGACTGACTGCTAAGGCTTTCTCACTCAAGCGGCGTTTTTCATTCACTAATTTGTCTTTTCCCGAATCATACTCTGCACCGCGGGTTTCCCAAGGTATTTTCTCAAACAATGCCAGCGCCTCGTCTATGCGGTCTTGGCGGAATAGATAAATTCCACGACACTCGTATATATCTCCTTTGGTATAAGGATAATAGTTGATCCAAAGTGCCTGCCAGTCGGTTTTGTGAGGGTTGTGAGTTAGTTCGTCAAAAGCCTTATAGTTAGCTTCACTGATGAAAAAACCGCGTTTGGGGTGAGTGAGTTCAGCCATTAGGGCATTGCCTTGTGCCTGATAGAGCACTCGGAGGTATTTACGCATAAAGGTAAAGGCATAATCATAGCGCAAATCGTTAGTAAATTTGCGGTAATTGAGGTATTCGGCTTTGTACTTGTCATACACTAAAGAACCGTCGTAACAAAAATCGTCGTCGCGGTAGAAATAGAGGTTGTTCCACACGCGCTGCATAGGTAGAGTCAGCTGTTTTTCGGCAGCAGCATCAATGTGTTCCAAACTCGATACTTCGTTCATCGCTTGTAAGAGGTACAACTGACTTTTTTGCTCGTTACCCTCAACGTATTTTTCGGCTTCTTGCAAAAGCTGACGTGCCAAAGAAAATTCACCTCTAAACATTGCTACATATCCCCCTGCTACTTTCCACAAATAGGGATTGGAAAGTCGGTCGCCTTCACGGGCTAAAAGCAATAGCCAATCGGTAGGGAAAACTTGGGTGCTCACTTTGCGAGCGTGCTGATGATAGGCTTTGATAGATTTCAAATCATCGCCATATCGGTCGAATATATTGAGTTTGTACTCCATTTTGTTTATAAAGCGGGTGAGCAGAAACTCAACGTGAGGTGATTGGCGGTCGATAGTGAGGATTTTTAGCAAACAATTAGCCTCGTTGTTCGTGTAGAAACCTTGCATTGCCCATAAGGCACATTGTACACGAGGAGAGAGTTTTTGGGCGATTTGTGCAACTTCTCTATCGGGTAACGGACGATAATCATACCCTACGGTCGTTCTTAATTCGGGAGTGGTATCAAATATTTCGGCTAAGAGTACATTAGCTTGAGGGTAGTGTTTTTCGGCTATATAAGCTCCTGCTACATAGTGCATAGCGCGGTAGTAGAGCGAGTTTTTAGGTTGGGAAGCTGCTGTTTCTTCAAAGAAAGGAATTACGGAACTTCTGTTTTCTGAATAAAACTTCAAACGCACGGCTTGAAACCATATACGATTAGCAAAAAAAGCATCGGAGGTTAGACTGCGGTAGAGCGCTTCTACACGCTGAGGTTCAGTATTTTGCAATCGTTGGTAGTTTCTGTTCTCGTAATCCCAAGGGTCATAATAGCTACCGCCTGTAACCACCTCATTGCCACGAGTAATTTCTAAAAAAGTAAGGAAGTTCTGCACCCGTTTATCGGTGAATTTTTTAGAATGTTTTAGTTGTAAAACTTCTTCAATTGCTTCTCTGTCATACATCAAATGGCGAATTTGCTCACGAGGCATCGCCTTGCCTACATAAGCACACCAGTCGGCTAAATCATCTTCAGTATAACGGTCGGAATCTATTCCTACATAGCCGTTGAAGCTGCGTTCCACGCTGTAAAACAGACTGTTGTATACTCCCTTAGGTACAGTAACCTCAGGTGAAAATGCCGAGTTAGTAACATACCAATCAGGCGGAAACCATCCGCAAGCGTACAAATATGCTCCTATTCCTGCTATCGAAGTAAGGAGGCAAAAAGCTAATTTGATAATTCGTTTTTGTATCATTTTTGTGGGTTGTTTTTTACCTAAACCAAATCACTTCTTTGGGTTGGCTTTTCATATTTTTCAGCAAATCGTCCTGCATTTCTTGGCGCTCAGCATCGGTTACTTCCTCTATTTTGATGCGGTCGCCAGCTTGCCAAAGGCGTCCTTTGTAGTAGGTTTGTGTTTTCACTTCATAAACGTTAGGGATGTCGGTAGCGACTACGCCTTTAAGAGTTTTGATTTCAGCAGAAGTGAGTCCGCTAACCAAATTCACCACCTCACCGCGTACTGAATGTACCCCCCAAGAGAACATCGGTAGAGCGATATTCAGCTGTAAAGGGTAACTTTTTAGTGAACCGATATAGCGTTTGGCAGTTGCGCGATTGTAGATAGAGTTAGCCCCCGTGGCGGTGATTTTATCCATATTGTAGTACATCAGCACCCCGTAATCTACGGGGGGTACGCCCGTGTCATCTTTGTATTTTACTTGATGCAAACGTATGGTTGCCGAGAGTTGTAAATTAGGATTTTTTTCTTTGAAAAGCTTGAGGAAGTTGAAGTAATACTCCTTAGTGTTGAGCGTCCAATCGCAATCAAACTGCACCTCATTTACAGTGAGATGATAATAGTTGTTGATTTGCTCAATATATTTAGCCACATTTTCGCTGAGCGTTTCTGTTCCCCAAAAACGTTGCGGAGCATATTGTGCGGTTGCTATATCATCAAACACCTCATTTTTGATGTAGATTACAGGTACAATTGTCAATCCGCGTGTGCTAAGGGTATCGATTTCTATAGGTGCAATGGGCACGGCTTGTTCATCTCTAAGCCCTACATCACAATAGCGCACATAGAGTTTTTTCACGGCGTGTTCTTTTAAGAACGCCTTGTCATCTTCGGTAAACGAAAGGTTCGTTTTCCAAAAGTACATAGCCTCAGGAATTGCTTGCTTTTTGTTGCAAGCTATAAGGCAGAGAACGAATGCAAATAGAAATATTTTTTTCATCAGGGTACAAAGGTAGAAAAATAATTGATATTCAGCAATAAGTGATTGGTATTTTTTTCTTTCCCTCTAAAGATAAAAATTTGGTAATTGATAAAATATTCTTACTTTTGTCGCTGTTTTTGTAAATAACAGAAAATATGAAGTTTGAAACTAAAGCGATTCACGGAGTCAGAACCCCTGAAAAAGGCATTGAAAACTGGGGAAGTACCCTAAATATGGCTACTACTTTTCCTATCAAAACTTATAATGAGTGGCAAGAGTTTGAATACTCTCGCGTGTCTAATCCCACCCGCAAAGATTTCGAAACAATGATTGCCCTTTTAGAAAATGGCAAACACGGTTTTGGATTTTCTTCAGGGATGGCAGCGACCACCTCGGTGTTTACAATGTTTAAGGCTGGTGATCACTTTGTGCTTAGTTTGGATATTTACGGAGGTACTTACCGCATTATCAACGATATACTCAGCAAGTTTGGCTTCGAAGCAACCTTTGTAGATACTACCGATTTACAACAGATAGAAGCCGCTGTGCGTCCTAATACCAAAGCTATTTTTATAGAAACCCCTTCCAATCCCCTTTTAGAAGTTACCGATATACGCAGCGTGGTAGCTATCGCTAAACGCCACAACCTGCTTTCAATGGTCGATAATACTTTTATGTCGCCCGTGTTGCAACACCCTTTAGAGTTAGGGGCAGATATAGTATTGCACAGTGCAACCAAGTTTTTGGGAGGACACAATGATATTATCGCAGGAGCTGTGGTGGTGAATAGCGACGAGCTTGCCGAGAAAATAAGTTTTGCCCAAGTAGCTATAGGGGCAATTCTCTCACCTTTCGATAGTTGGTTGCTACTTCGCAGTATGAAAACCCTCAAACTAAGAGTGGAAAAAGCCCAAGCAAATACCCTTAAACTTCTTGATTTCTTGCGCTCTCACCCCGAAGTAGAGAAAGTGTATTACCCTACTGAGGCACATAACAAAGGCAAAGCAGTGCACGAAAGTCAGGCTTCGGGAGGCGGGTCGGTATTTTCGTTCACTGTAAAGAGTGAAGCCAAAGCCAAAGCCTTTTTTGAGAGTTTGAAAGTAGCTCTTTTTGCAGTGAGTTTGGGCGGTGTAGAAACCTTGGTAACTCACCCCAGTACCCTCACTCACACTGAGTTTCCAGAAGAAGAAAAAGTGGCACGTGGTGTTACGCGCACCCTTATCCGTGTAGCTGTGGGGATTGAAGATGCCGAGGATTTGATTGAAGATTTCAAACAAGCATTGGAGAAATAGGGATTGGCAATAGTAATGCAGATAAGTTTTGATTTAGATGGAACTCTTATTCCTTACAATAATGAATTTCCTACTGAAAAAAGATCGTGGTGGGCGAAGTTATTGGGAATAGAGCCTATTCGTAAAGGGACGAAAACTCTTATCAAAACACTGCAATCTCAAGGTAATGAGGTGCATATCTACACTACTTCGCTGAGAAGTAAACCCTATATAAGACGGATGTTTCGATATTATGGCATCAAAATAGGGAAAATTATCACCCAAAAAGAAAATGAACACACTCTACAATCTTTGAAAATTAACGCTTCCAAATATCCTAAAGCTTTTGGTTTCGACCTTCATATAGATGATGCTCAAGGTGTGCAAAGTGAAGCAGAACAATATGGTTTTAAAGTGATTATTATTTCTCCTAATGATAACTTTTGGATAGAAAGAATATTGAAATTACTTTGATTATCAAAGCAATCTTTATACATTGCTTTTCTATAAAAAACACAAAATTCGTAGAATACTAAAAAAACTAAATACTAAAATATATGAGAGTAGCTGTAGTAGGCGTTACCGGAATGGTAGGTAACGTAATGTTAGAAGTACTTGCAGAACACAATTTTCCTGTAACCGAATTAATTCCTGTAGCCTCAGAAAAATCAGTAGGCAAAAAAATCGTCTTTAAAGGCACTGAATATACTGTGATTGGCTTGCAACAAGCCGTGTCACTCAAACCCGATGTAGCCCTCTTTTCAGCAGGCGCTTCTGTTTCTAAAGAATGGGCGCCTAAGTTTGCTCAAGTAGGTACTACTGTGGTAGATAACTCTTCGGCTTGGCGTATGGATCCTACCAAAAAATTGGTAATCCCCGAAATTAACGCCGATGTCCTTACCAAAGACGACAAAATTATTGCTAACCCTAATTGTTCTACTATCCAAATGCTCGTTGCTTTAGCTCCTTTACAACGCAAATACGGCATCAAGCGCGTGGTAGTCTCTACTTACCAGTCGATTACGGGTACAGGGGTGAAAGCGGTACGTCAGTTAGAGAACGAGTACAAAGGCGAAAAAGGTGAAATGGCTTATCACTACCAAATTCACCGCAATGCTATTCCGCACTGCGATGTGTTTGAAGAGAATGGCTATACTAAAGAAGAAATGAAACTCGTGCGTGAAACCAAAAAAATATTGCGTGACGATAGTATTGCCGTTACTGCCACTGCGGTACGTATACCGGTAGTAGGTGGTCACAGCGAATCGGTGAATGTAGAACTCAAAACCGATTTTGATATAAATGAAGTACGCACTCTCTTAGCGCAATCGGCAGGTATCAAAGTGCAAGATAATACCGAAACCAATACTTACCCTATGCCTTTGTACGCTCACGGCAAAGATGATGTGTTTGTAGGTCGTATCCGTCGCGATGAGTCACAACCTAATACGCTCAATCTTTGGGTCGTTGCCGATAACCTTCGCAAAGGTGCTGCCACGAATACTATACAAATCGCTGAATATTTGATTAAAAATAAATTGTTATAGTATCCTAATAACTATCAATAAATTAGCCAATGAATCAATACCATTATTGACTCATTGGCTATTTTTTAGTGAAAAATGAAACATCTCAAACTCTTATCTCTTATCTCTTACCTGTTACTTTTTACTCTTACTTCCTGTGGTATTTTCTATAAGAAAATCACTCCGCCAGAAGTTGTTTATCCATACCAGAAACCTCAAATTACCGCAATAAATGACTCGCTGCGGTATTTTGGTGATAACTATATTGCTAAAAACCAACAAGGTTTGTGGGAACTCTACCTTTCGGGGAATCCCTATCAATTAGGACTCAATTCGGGGGCTCTTACTCAGCCTCTGTACCGTCGTCAAGACAGTTTGCTCTTCACTAAACTGAATCACTTTGTGCCTTCTGAACGCAAACAGCGTTTCTTACGCAAGTTCATCAAATGGTTCAATCGCGATATCAACAATTGTGTAATTCCGCCCTTTAAACAGGAATTGTGGGGGCAAGCCCAATACTCCGATACGATTTTCAACTACTTAGCCCCTGCTTATCAGCGTACGCTCTACTTGCATTCAGCTCACGATTTAGGGCACGCTTTGCAAGATTTGATGCTTGTAGGTTGTTCATCATTAGCAGTTTGGGGTGATAAAACTGAAGAAGGTCAGCTGCTCATTGGTCGCAATTTCGATTTTTACCTCTCCGATGATTTTGCTACCGAAAAGATTGTCCGCTTTGTGCGTCCTGAGGAAGGTATTCCCTTTATGAGTTACGCTTGGGGCGGAATGATAGGCGTGCTTTCGGGTATGAATCTCGAAGGACTTACAGTTACTATCAATGCTGGGAAATCGTCTATTCCCTTCAAAGCCCGTACCCCCATTTCACTCCTCTGCCGTGAGATTTTGCAATATGCTAAAAATATAGACGAGGCGATTGCTATTGCCAAAAAGCGCAAAGTCTTTGTGTCTGAGGCTATAATGGTAGGCAGTGCCGCCGATGGCAAAGCGGTGATTATTGAAGTCTCTCCCAAAAAGTTTGGAGTATACGAAGCTTCTAATGCAGTGGTCTGCGCCAACCATTTTCAAAGCGAACCTTATAAAACCGACAAGAAAAATCTGAAACAAATAAACACCTCACACTCAGCCTATCGTTATGCCAAAATGCAGGAGTTTCTAACACAAGAACCTAAACTAACTCCTTCAAAAATGGCTGCTATTCTGCGTAGTACCGAGGGGCTACACGGCGATTCTATAGGTTATGGTAACGAGAAAGCCCTCAACCAACTTTTGGCGCATCACGCGGTTATTTTCAAACCACAAGAGCGCTTGGTGTGGGTATCGACAGCTCCTTATCAGTTGGGCACTTTTGTAGCCTACGATTTGAAACAGATATTCTCTGGTAGTAGCTACCCCTCTCACACGCCCTACACTCAAAACCCCTCTTTGAATATCCCTGCCGCCCCCTTTCTCTACAGCCAAGCCTTTAAAGATTACGAAGCCTACCGAGGGTTAGAACAGCAAATAGAAACCCATTTGCGCGAGCATACCCCTATAGTTATAGACAAAGTAAAACACATCACTGCTCTTAATCCTCATTATTGGAAAGCCTATTACCTTTTAGGAAAAGCCTACCAAGCCCAAGGCAACACCTCCACGGCTTACCAGCTCTTTCAAAAAGCTCTACAATGCGAAATTCCTTATAGCGAAGAACGAGAGAAAATAGAGAAGTTACTGATAGCTCACTAAAAATTCGTCATTCGTGACTCGTAATTCGTAATTATTTTATATCTTTGCACTCTCTAAAGAAAAAAACTTTATTAATTATCAATTGTTCATTCAATGAAAATATCCTATAACTGGTTAAAACAATATTTGAAGTTAGACTTGCCTGCTGAAGATACAGCAGTAATTCTTACTGATTTAGGTTTAGAAGTAGAAGGTATTGAACACTTCGAAAGTGTAAAAGGCGCTCTCAAAGGCGTAGTCGTAGGTCACGTGCTTGAGTGCGAAAAACACCCTAATGCCGATAAACTCAAAATCACTAAAGTAGATGTAGGGGGCGACGCTCCTCTGCAAATCGTTTGTGGCGCTCCTAACGTCGCCCAAGGGCAAAAAGTACTCGTAGCAACTATAGGCACTGTATTATACGATAAAGATGACAAGCCTTTTGAAATTAAAAAAGGAAAAATCCGTGGAGAAGAAAGTTTTGGAATGATTTGCGCTGAAGACGAACTAGGCTTAGGCGAAAGTCACGACGGCATTATGGTGCTCGATAATAAATATGAAGTAGGAACTCCTGCAAGTAAAGTGTTTGAGGTAGAAACTGATGAAGTTTTTGAAATTGGTCTTACCCCTAACCGCGCCGATGCAATGAGCCACTACGGTGTAGCACGCGACTTGCGTGCCGGATTGATACAGAAAGGAACCTCTTTAGAGCTTATAACCCCTTCAGTAACCAAATTCCACGTCGATAACCGTTCAGTAAAAATAGATATAGAGGTACAGAATAAAAAACTCGTACCTCGTTACACCGGTGTAACTATCAGCAATGTACGCGTTGGCGAATCGCCTGTGTGGTTGCAAAACAAACTCAAAGCCATAGGTATTACCCCTAAAAACAACGTGGTTGATGCGACTAATTACGTGTTACACGGAATGGGGCAACCTCTCCACGCTTTCGATGCCGACCATATTATCGGACGTAAAATAGTAGTTAAAAATGCTGAAGAAGGCACCAAATTCAAAACCCTCGATGGAGTAGAACGTACCCTCAGTGCTGAAGATATTATGATTTGGGATGCCGAAAAACCACTCTGTATTGCAGGGGTATTAGGCGGTGAAAATTCTGGGGTTACGCCATTCACTCGCAACATCTTTTTAGAAAGTGCTTATTTCAATCCCGTTTCAATACGCAAAACTGCTAAACGCCACGCTATCAACTCCGATGCTTCTTATCGTTTTGAACGTGGTATCAACATCGAAGATTGTAAATACGCACTGATATACGCCGCTGTACTCATTGAAAATATTGCTGGTGGTGTCATCTCTTCCGATGTGATAGATTTTTACCCTAAAAAACAAGAAGATTTTCAGGTATTTCTCGCTTTCGAGAATGTCGATAAACTCATCGGTCAGAAAATACCTCGCGACACCATTAAGTCCATTCTTCATTCCCTCGATATCAAAGTCAATTCGCTCACCGAACGCGGTTTAGGTCTGTTAATTCCTTCTTACCGTGTAGATGTACAACGCGAAGCCGATGTAATAGAGGAAATCCTCCGTATCTATGGCTATAACAATATCGCTATCACCGAAAAAGTGAATGCTACAATGTCACATTCTGATAAGTATGCCGACCATAATATGCAGAATGTAGTAGCCGAGCAGTTAGTCGCTCAAGGATTTTTGGAAATTATGACCAATAGTCTTGTTTCCGAAAAAGAAATCACTACTTATACCGAAAAACCTGAACAAGCCGTGAAACTCCTCAATCCGCTCAGCAGCGACTTAGGGTATATGCGCAAAAATCTCGTGTTCTCAGGCTTAGAAGTGATTGCCTACAACAACAACCGCAAACGCTCCGATTTGAAATTGTTTGAGTTTGGCAAAAATTATCACTATATCAATGGTAATTATAGTGAAAATAAGCATTTAGTGCTTTATCTTACAGGGAATACTCAACCCGAACACTGGGGAAGTCCAGCACAAAAGGTTTCTTTCTTTCAACTCAAAGGAGTCGTAGAATCTCTTTTTGAACGTCTCGGATTAAAAGAAATAGTTACCTTGCCATTAGAAACTAATGAAGTTGTATACAGCGAAGGTTTCCGTTGGCAAATAGGGGAGACCCTTTTAGGAACTATAGGCGTTGTAAAAACCAAAGTGCTCAAAGAGTTTGGAATCAAGCAAGAAGTACTCGTCGCCGATTTGAATTGGGAAGAGATTGTAGCACAAGTACAAGGGCATAAAGTAGTCTATAAAGAAATACCTAAATACCCCGAAGTACGCCGTGATTTAGCTCTCTTGCTCGACGATAAAGTAACCTTTGCCGATCTTTATAAAGTAGCCTATACTACCGAAAAAGACCTCTTGCAACGCGTGAACCTTTTCGATGTATATCAAGGTGATAAACTCCCCGAAGGCAAGAAAAGTTACGCTCTTAGTTTCGTTCTCCAAGACGACAACAAAACCCTTACCGATAAACAAATCGATAAAACGATGCAACGCCTACAAGATGCTTTTGAAAAGCAATTCGGCGCAGCAATTCGTTAAAAATGAAAAACCTATATACTTTGCCAAAGTTCTAATCACCTCTTGTGCCGTGAACTTTGGCAAAGTTTTTTATAAAAAACCTCTTTGTTATTTGTAATTAATAAAAATAACCTATCTTTGCACTCTCAATAAAATGATTAGGTGTTTTTAAAACAAATGAAATGAGGATTTTTCTTCTTATTATATCTCTCTTATTTCCTTGTGGTTTAATAGCGCAAATCACCCTCTCAGGACGTGTGGTGAGTGTGCAACAACAACCTCTACAAGGAGTAACAGTGGTTGATAAAATCTCAGGAAAATGGGCCTTTACCAATGATAAAGGTGAGTTTTCTATCTCTGTTTATAAAGAATACGACCTTAGCTTTACAATGTTGGGATTGCAATCGCAAACAATCAAAGGAACAGCAACCCTCACTCATTCCATTTCTGTAATAATGCAAGAGGAAACCCTGCGTCTCAACGAGGTGGTCGTAACAGCTACCAAGGTACGCGACAAAGTGAGTTCGGCAGTAGTGTTAAATAATTATGCTATAGGGCAATTCCAATCATTTTCGGTATCCGATATCTTACAACAGCTCCCTGGACAAACTATAGAAAAACCTTCTTTTTTCACTCCTAATATACTGAACCTACGTACTGCAATCAAGTCCGATAATAATTCTTTTGGTATTAGCTATATTATTGACGATATGCCTTTGAGTAACGATGAGAATATGCAAACTTACAGCAAGAATATCAATACTACAGCTTTCTCTCGTATCAACACAGGTATGGATTTGCGAACTATTCCTGCTTCAAGTATAGAAAAAGTAGAGGTAATTACGGGGATCGCCGACGCTAAATACGGCAATGCAACTACAGGTTTGGTGGTAATTGAACGCAAAGCAGGAGTTTATCCTTTGCAAGTATCTGCCAGTATGATAGGTGGAGGAAATGCTGTAAGTGTAAATAAAGGATTTAAAATCAGTGATAAAGTAGGTAATTTGAGTCTGTCGTTAGACTACTTAAATGCCAATGCTGACCCTCGTAACAACCTTGATGGCTATAACCGTGTAACGCTTTCTTCTATTTGGAGTGTAGTGAGTCCTAAGAACAACTTCCGCAATACTTTTAGCCTAACCCTGAGAAGCAATATCGATGGTAATAAAACGGATAAAGAACAAGTAGAGGGTTTTCGTAATTCATCTAATAAAAAAGACTACGGACTCACATTTAGCAATCGTTTAGGATGGCAGTTCAGCAAAAAATGGATTGACCAACTAAATCTTACTTTCGGTCTTTCTGTTTCTAAACAAGATGATTACAAAGAGCAGTTTATCAACAATGGGGGAGAGGTAGTGCCCACCGCTACCACCACAGCACTGCACGAAGGGCTTTATACACCTGTCGCTTTCCGTTCTTTAGTGCGCACTATAGGGTTACCTTTTAGCATCAACAGTCAGCTGGGGATAAGCAAGCATTTAAAGAACGATAAATTTAGCCAAAATATAAGTGCAGGGATAGGTTTCCTCTACAACGATAATTTAGGTGAAGGTAAAGTGTTTGATTCTTCAACCGCCAACACAGTGGGTACGGTGAGTAAAATATCTAATTCTGAAGAAGGAGTACGCCCTTTGAACTTCAATAAATATGTAATTGCAAACAAATTGTTGAGTGTTTATCTGCAGGATAACTTGCAATGGCAACGTGCTAACGGACAACTGTTAGTTGCCAATATAGGTTTGCGTTACGAAAATCAAAACGGTTACAGTAGTCTGAGTCCGCGTGTGAATATGGCGTATGAGTTCACCAAATATTTCAAGTTAAGAGGGGGTATAGGTTTAGCTACCAAAGCACCTTCCTTAGCCAATCGATTTCCTGGTAACGTTCATTTTGATATCCTTTTGCGTGACGATCGTACCAATCATTATGCAGTGAATCGTGTGCAAACTTATGTAGAACAACGCCGGAAAGTAGATTTAAAACCTTCTAAAGCGTGGAAATACGAACTTGGTGCTGATGTTTCTCTCAAGTTTATGCAGCTAAACCTCACAACATATCTCAATAAAACTTTCGATGCCTTTACTTCTGAAACTACTTTCAAGCTCTACGACCTCCCTAAACTCACCTATATTCCTTCTGCCGATCCTGAACACATACCTCCTACCTATCGTATTGATGGCTATGAAAAAGTAGTGCGTACCTATTCTACAGCTACTAACGGATCGTACTATACTGATAAAGGGGTTGAACTCATCCTGTTTTTCAATAAGATAGATAAAATCAATACTCAATTTTCACTTTCAGGGAGTTATGTGTTTTCTTCAAGTACTTCGCGCCTACCTTATATCAGCAAAACCAACAATGCTCTCGAAGAAAAATATGTATATGGCTATTATCCTACCGATGCTTCTCAGCGCGAACAAATGCACTTGCGACTCACAGCTACTCATCATATATCTTCCTTAGGCTTGCTTTTTTCACTCACTGTCGAACAATTCACCTTTTCTAATAACTATATTGCCTTGAGAGATATTTATCCGTATGCTTATATGGATAAAAATTTAGTATATCACGAAATCCCTGCTGCCGAGCGTACACACTCTCGCTATAAGCATTTATTTTTAACACCTAACGAAACTAAAACTGTACATACCCCTACTTATCACAATTTCCATTTGCGCATCACCAAGGAAATGCTCAACGGACTATCTATCTCTCTTTATGCTAATAATTTCCTAAACTATCGACCTAAAATTACTGTCAACGGACATACTTCTCTACAAAATAGCAAAATTTCATTTGGTGGAAATGTAAAATATCAGTTTTGAAAATAATCAATATTTCTAATTATATGAAACGAGTAATTCTAATTTTCGCACTCTTTATAACCGTGCTATCCTGCAAAAAAGATAATGATAGCGATGGTTTTGTAACCAATATCACTCATCGTTTATCGGTGAAGTACGACGATTTCTTTGGTGGCAAAGCAGCCGAAGGAGTAAATGTAAAACTTACCAATTTGCAAAATGGTCAGATATACACTGTCAAAACCGATGCTCAAGGAAAGGCAAGTGTAGTAATATCTGCGGGTACCTATGATATTTCTGCTTCTATCTCTCTATCTGCCGAACAGATGAAAAGACTCTTTGGTGAGGAAAAAGAAGCGAGCTTCAACGCTTCGTTGAGTAAAGTAACTATCAATGCACAGCAAAATGCTATCAGTGAATTGGTATTACAAACAGGTAAAACAGGCGATTTGCTTATTAAACAAGTTTATTATGTTAGTTCTGATAATCAAAAAGCTGCTGGTTTCCAGTGGAGAGACCAATTCTTTGAGGTGCATAACAATTCTAACGAAACCATCTATTTAGATAATATCTGCTTTGCTCAAATCCACGGCTGGTATAACAGTTTTTCAAAAGAAAACTTAGATGAGAATGGTCAGATAGACTGGAGTAAATCTCCTGATTTAGTAGGCGTTGGTAAAGATGCTAATACAAAATTTGTTTATGCTTACGAAATCTATGCCTTCCCTGGTAATGGTACTACTTACCCCTTGGCTTCAGGTAAATCAATGATTGTCGCCAAAACAGCGATGAACCACAAAGCACCACTTACCATTGGAGGTAAAAAGCACGAAGTCCCTAACCCCGAACTAACAGTCGATTTAAGTAAAGCTAAATTCGAGGTCTATTTGCCTAATCAAGAAAATAATACTGATATTGATAATCCTGCCATTAATATGGAGGTACGCTATAAAATAAACACACTTAAAGATATGGTATTAAATGTGCAAGGGCGTGATGCTTATGTGTTATTTAGGGCTACTAAAGCTGAAACTGATGCTCTAAAAGTAGTGCAAAGTCCCGCTATGCGTGGAAAAAAACCTGATAGAAAATACTTGCAGATACCTGTAGATATTATTATTGACGGTGTAGGTTGTCAAGAAGCAAACCTGCCTAAACGTTTGCCTACTAATGTAGATGCTGGAGCCCTCAGTAGCCCTAAAGGTGCTTACTCCTCCGAATCAGCTATTCGCAAAGAAACTAAAAGAGTAGGTGATAAAATCTTCTATCAAGATACGAACAACTCTACCAACGACTTTATATGGATATCCACTCCGGATGTAAGTTCCCTAAACTGATGATACCTAAAACCCTTTTCATATTATTTGCTTCAACAGTAACTATCTACTCTCAAAGCAGAGTGGATAGTTACTTACATCCTAAAGTATTCCAAACTTATCTGCAAACTCCTGTACTCTTGCCTGCCTCTTCTCTAGAGAATTTTACAAATTCCGGACTTTCTTTCCAAACTGAAAAAGGTGATTTACACTTGGGACAACAACCTTCAGCTGTTACAACTATCAGCCTAAATACTAATGGTTATTACAAAGCTAAAAAAACAGCTTTCTTCGGCGATGTCACTATTAAAAGAGAATATCAAACCAATAAAAAATGGAATCTCTCTTATGTTGAGGTTGCTCCCGATGGGCTAATGCCCGACCCTCATTACTATGCCGTGAGCAAGGCTTCTAATTGGAATGCTCAACAATACCAAGTATTTGGTGGACTTATCACTCCACTCATTACCTCTCATCTCAACGGAATGATTGCTGCCCGTTATCACTTAGGTGAAAAATACCGTACCTCCTTTGATCCTCGTCCTAAAATAATAACTAATGAATTAGCTTTTACCGCCCAATTAGCACTGAATCTTACCTCTCAACAACAAATAGCCATAGGAACAACGTACGGACTTGCCCAAGTAGACAATGGTATTTCTTTTTCCGATAGTGATAGCCATATCCCTATGAACTACCCTAAATACCTCCGTTGGCAATTAGGCTATGGCACTTTCGAGCTTCCCACTGATGTCTCTACCAAACGTGAACGACCTTTCAATGAGCTAACGCTGCATTATCATTATACAACTCCTACTGTCCAATGGATAACTGGAGCTCATTACCAATGGCAAAAAGCAAATACTTACCAAAGTAATACTGAGTATGAAGCCGATGAACGCTTAATGGCAACGCTTAATACCACAAACTATAAGGTCTATATACAACGCCTGAAAAAGCTATCGGAAGCTCAGTTGAGATATTACGCTCAATATACTGAAACTTCTCGTAAAAATTTTTTAAATCTACAACAAGGAAAAAACTATGAAGCGCAATTGCGCGATGTGCAATTTTCAGTACATTATTATTCTGAAAAATACACTCAATTATGCGAAACTGCTGTTACGCTCGGCTATCACCAAGCCTACCAAACTGATGTATTAGCACAAACCCTTACTGATAGGCATTTCCTCACCGCTCAAGCATTACACAGCCGTAGTTACCAACTTTCGGGAGTTGAAATAGCCCCTTTTGTAGCATTCCAATGTCAATTGCCTACCTATAGCAAACTGGAAAATCAGAATATAGAATATTATAAAACTCTCACCAACAACGATTACGCCGCTAAAACTATTCGGTTATTTTACGACGAGGTAGTCTACCCAGATAATACACTCTTGTGCAAAACTCAATACCATTTTTCTTTTGGAACAGATTTCAAACAACAATTGCGCAACCATCTCTTCGCTGTATTAGGAGTAAAAACAACGTATAGCACTACTTTCAAAAGTGATGACCGTTACCATTTGTCTTTACATCTACAACTTAATTATTAATGCGATATTCGCATTTGTGTCCCTACACTTTGGTAAAGTTGATTGCTTGATAATCAATCTATTTCTGTTAAACTACATTCAATCATATAATTAAACCTTTTAATTGTGAAAATGAAGATTTGAATGATTTCCTATTTAAGGAAGCAAAATCTTACTAAAAACAAATGCTTGTCACTACTTTTCTATTATTTTCTCTTCCCCTAGCTCCCCCAACTCCCACCGCTCCTATCCTTCCCATTATTCCCACTAGCTCCCACCGCTCCCCCACCTCCCACACTCTCATATTTTCCACAGCTTCCACCACCTGCCCGTGCGGCTCGCACCCTATATTTCCAAGCCCTCTCGCCTTCGCACTTTGCTAATTCACTAATTATTCCTACCTTTGCACTTTGTAAAGAATACTCTCCCTAAACACTAAAAAAATGTCAGAAGAATTAAAAGAACAACGCTCTAATAATTTTATAGAAAATATCATTGAGGAAGACCTCGCTGCAGGTTTTCCCGCCAACGCTTTGCGCTTTCGCTTCCCCCCAGAACCGAATGGTTACTTGCACCTCGGTCACGCGAGCTCTATTTGCCTCAACTTTGGTTTAGGCTTGCGCTACAATGCCCCTGTAAATTTGCGTTTTGACGACACCAACCCATCTAAAGAAGAACAAGAATATGTAGATGCGATTCGCCGCGATGTAGAGTGGCTCGGATTCAAATGGGATAAAGAATGCTATGCTTCCGACTATTTTCAAGAACTTTACGACTGGGCAGTAATGCTCATCAAACAAGGAAAAGCTTATGTAGATAAACAAACCTCCGAAGAAATTGCGGCTCAAAAAGGTACCCCTACTACTGCAGGAACCGATAGTCCCTATCGCAATACCTCTCCTGAGGAAAACCTCGCCCTTTTTGAACGTATGAAAAACGGTGAGTTCGAAAATGGTACCTATGTACTCCGCGCCAAAATAGATATGGCATCGCCTAATATGCTAATGCGCGACCCTATCATCTACCGTATTATGAACGCTTCACACCACCGCACAGGCGACAAATGGCATATCTACCCTATGTACGACTGGGCTCACGGTGAAAGCGACTACCTCGAACAAATATCTCACTCTCTCTGCACCTTAGAGTTTTTGCCTCACCGCGAACTATACGACTGGTTTTTAGATCAAGTATACGACAACTCACGTACCCGACCTAAACAACGTGAGTTTGCCCGTCGTAACCTTAGTCACACCATTGTAAGTAAGCGAAAACTCTTACAATTGGTAACCGAAAATTATGTGGCTGGCTGGGATGACCCTCGTATGCCTACTATCTCTGGTTTGCGCCGCCGTGGATATACCCCCGAAGCGATTCGCAAATTCGCTGATACCATTGGTATTGCCAAACGCGAAAACCTCATCGATGTATCTCTTTTAGAATTCTGTGTGCGCGAAGACCTCAATAAAAAAGCTAACCGCGTAATGGCAGTGCTCGACCCCGTGAAAGTGGTGATTACCAATTATCCTGAGGGACAAGAAGAATGGCTTGACGCCGAAAATAACCCTGAGGTAACCCCTATGACTTTCCGTAAAGTGCCTTTCAGTCGTGAATTGTATATCGAGCGCGACGACTTCCGCGAAGAAGCTGATAAAAAGTATTTCCGATTGAAATTAGGAGGGGAAGTACGCCTTAAAAATGCTTATATCATCAAAGCTGAAAGTGTTGTGAAAGATGCTCAAGGGAATATTACCGAAATCCATTGTACTTACGACCCCGAGAGCCGCAGTGGTAGTGGTACCGAGGCGAGTATGCGCAAGGTAAAAGGTACATTGCATTGGGTATCAGTAGCTCACGCAATAGAAGCCGAAGCACGCCTCTACGACCGTCTATTTACTGTTCCTGAACCCGATCGCCAAGAAGATAGTTTCTTAAACTACATCAACCCCGATTCTCTAAAGGTGGTAACTGCTTATGTAGAACCAAGTCTCAAAACTGCTCAAGCAGGCGACACAGTACAGTTCCAACGTTTGGGCTATTTCAGTGTAGACCCCGATACTACCCCCGAAAAATTGGTGTTCAACAAAACCGTCGGCTTAAAAGATACTTGGGAAAAGATAAAAAATGAATAACCCTAAACTCTCATTCTACTTGTTAGCCTCATCCGACTCGTCTGACTCGTCTGACTTGTCTGATAACTCTGCTTTGTCCGACTTGTCCCAATAGTCTAACAAAATTAATAAACCACTTTAAAAATGACAACTTTTTTGAAACAAAAAGGAGGATATAAGAAATTACGTGTTTATCAAGTATCAGTGATTATTTATGACATAACCTTTTATTTTGTGCAACACTTTCTTAAAAAAGGAGACCGCACCATTGACCAAATGTTGCAAGCAGCACGTTCTGGGAAACAGAATATTGCAGAAGGAAGTCAGGCTGCTACCACCTCTGCAGAAACAGAAATAAAGCTAACAAATGTTGCAAAAGCGAGCCTTGAAGAACTATTGCTTGATTATGAAGATTATTTAAGAGTACGAAATAAAGTTCAATGGAAAAAGGGGCATCCTCGTTTTGAAAAAGTTCGTACTTTTGCTCGTAGTCAGGAAATCTCTTGGAGGTATCCTACTTTACTCCCTAAATGTGATGATGAAGCATTGGCAAACCTCTGTATCACTCTCATCCAACAAGCAACTTATATGCTTAGACATTTAATAGAAAAACAACAAGAAATGTTTTTACAACAAGGAGGTATAAGAGAACAAATGTCTTTCGCAAGAAGTAAAAATAAGTATCACAATGAAAAATTTGATTAATCTATAATTAATTCATACCTTTGTCCCTTTTTAAAAAGTATATTAAAAACCGTAATAATGAACAGACAAGAAATAATAGACCTTACTACCCGTATTTTTGTAGATGAATTTGAAGTAGATGGCAGTGTGATTGCCCCTGAGGCTAACTTCCGCGATTCCTTAGGATTAGACAGCCTCGACTACGTAGATTTGGTGGTGATGATTGAACAAGAATTCGGTGTGAAATTAGTAGAAGCCGATTTTAAACCTATCGTAACCTTCAATGACTTTTATACTACCTTAGAAAATAAAGTGAATGCACACTAACGACGAAGGCAAAACCAAATGGCAAGGAAAATCCAAAGGTACTGTGCTCGGTTACAGTATCTTTGTATGGCTGATGAAGCACCTAGGTATTTATGCTGCTTATATACTATTAATATTTGTGGCATTCTACTACTTTTTGTTTGAATGGCGCTCCAATGGCTATATGTATTACTATTTCCGCCATCGCTTAGGATATAACCCTCTTAAAGCTGTTGCTTGCCTCTACCTCAACTACTTTACTTTTGGACAAACTATTATTGATAAAATTGCTATTTTGGCAGGACTCGAAGATAAATTTACCTATGAGTTCGATGGTGTCGAAAACTTGTATAAACTCCTCGACCAGCGACAAAGTGGCGTACTTATTTCAGCGCATATAGGTAATTTTGAAATAGCTGAACCTTTTTTTAGAAAGATAGACCTCAATTTGCAAATCAGTACGGTAACTACCGATATGGAACATTCTGTAATTAAAGAGTATTTGGAGTCTATTTCTAAAAACAAACCCTCTAACCAATTTATCTATGTAAAAGAAGATATGTCGCATATCTTCAAAATCAATGATGCTATTGGCGATAACAAGATAGTGTGTTTCACTGGCGACCGATATTTTGAGGGCGTGCGCTCACTCAAAGGAACACTCTTGGGCGCAGAAGCTACCTTTCCCGCAGGTCCTTTTTTTATAGCTTCCCGCTTGAAAGTGCCTGTGCTTTTTGTCTATGTGATGAAGGAAAGTAGGTTGCATTACCACCTATATGCCCGAGTTGCTGAAGTGAAAAATCGCGATACTCAAACTCTACTCGATGCTTATACCGAAAATATGGAGCAGATGCTCAAAAAGTACCCACTGCAATGGTTTAACTATTTCAACTTTTGGGATGAACAATGAAACGCGTATTAGTAGTATATTACACCCAATCGGGGCAACTCAAAGAGATTATCGATAGTGTACTATCCCCACTCACGGAGGTAACTATCGACTTTTTGCCTATTGATACTGCGACTCCTTTCCCTTTTCCGTGGACAGACGATACATTCTTTGACGCCTTCCCTGAGTCCTACTTGCAAATTCCCCAACCTCTACAACCTTTTAACCTCCCCCATACCGATTACGATTTAGTGATTTTGGGCTACCAAGTGTGGTATCTCTCGCCCTCTATCCCATTGAGTTCTTTTTTGCAACACCCCGAAGCTAAAAAGCTCCTCAGTGGTAAACCTGTCATTACCATTTCGGGCACTCGCAATATGTGGGTAATGGCACACCAGAAAGTAAAAAAACTCTTAACCGATTGTGGGGCACATTTAGTAGGTAATATTGCCCTTACCGATAGGCATCACAATCATATCAGTGTGATTACCATTGTACAATGGCTCTTTTCAGGCGATAAGAACAAACGCTATCTCGGTGTGTTCCCCAAAGCAGGTGTCGCCGATAAAGATGTACAAGTTGCGAGTGTATACGGCTCTCTCATTGCCCAGCATCTACAAACCGGTGATTACACAGGACTGCAAAAAGAAATAGTAGCCCACGGAGGCGTGCATTACAAGCGTTTTCTCCTTTCGGCAGAGAAGAAAGGCAACCGCCTTTTTGGCATCTGGGCAAAGATGATTTACGGCAGTAAGAAACGTAAATTCCTGCTAAAATGCTTCCGTATCTATCTGTATATCGCTATCTGGGTACTGATGCCCATCGTATGGTTGCTATACTGGCTCACTTATCCATTATTCTTTTGGAAAGTAGAACGAGATGTTAAACAATTAATAATTAACAATTAAAGAATATGGAATATATAGAATTTGAAAATGAGTTTAAAGCCTTTATGAAAAAAGAAGGTTTAAAAGCTTATGGAAATTATATTACTTGGTTACGTTTTATAGCCAAAGAGGGATTCAGTATTAGTAGAGATTTAGTTGATAATGATACTATTATAAATCATCTTGAAAAGAATAAATCGAAGAGAAGTATATATCTAAATGAAAACAATAATGATTATTCTGATTTTAAAGCTGCTCTCAATAAGTACAGAAAGTTTATTGCTGAGAAATCTGATTTAATTGATGATATAGAAACAATTATAAAAGATGAAATTATTCCTAAAACAGAGAAAGAGCAATTAATATCTGCAAGAATAGGACAAGGAAATTATAGAAATAAATTAATAAATCTTTGGAAGAAATGTGCTGTTTCTAAATGTGAAATGACAGAATTATTAATCGCATCACATATAAAACCTTGGAGTAAATCTACTAATATAGAAAAGTTAGACCCTTATAATGGACTCTTGCTATTACCTAACTACGACAAATTATTTGACAAAGGACTTATTTCTTTTGAAGATAATGGCAAAATAATTATTTCTCCTCTTATAAAAGAAGAAGAGTATAAAGTTTTAGGTATTAGTCCTAATGATGAACTCTTTAAGGTTTATGATGAAAACAAACCTTACTTAGAAGAACATAGAAGAATAGTATTTCATCAGGAATAATATAGTCTATTTTTGATAAACATATACAAAGAAAATAATAAAATGGAACAACAAGATATATCTAAAAAGAACAATATTCTACAAATAGAACCACACGACAACAATCTACTAACAGTCGATATGTTGCTGGACAGTTACGAGAAGTATGGTATTGGATGGCTACAACAAACAATGAACGGGCTCTTGGCGGCGAGAAGTTCAAGAAGGTTTATGAGTTCTTTAACCGAAGAAGAAGCAAAAGAGTATGTAAGAAAACAAGCCGAGAGATTAGGAGTCTTGTAGTAGTTGTTTTGAATAACAACCTGTTACCTATTACTTATTACCTAAAATAATATGAATGTTTATATAACAAAAGCAAGTAAATATTTACCTAACGATCCCATTGGTAATGAGCAAATGGAGACTTTCTTAGGTCTCATAAACCAAAATGCCTCTAAAGCACGACGCCTCGTGCTCCGCAACAATGGTATTCTCACCCGTTACTATGCTCTCGATGAGCAAGGTAACCCTACTCATAACAATGCCCAGCTTACGGCTTTGGCAGTACAAAACCTATTGGATGGCGAAGTGCCTTGGGATACTATTGAGGTGCTCTCTTGTGGTACCTCTACCCCCGATGTGCTCTTGCCCTCGCACACCTCTATGGTACACGGCATTTTGGGCGGACACTCAGTAGAACTGAATGCCTCATCGGGGGTGTGTAACTCAGGAATGAATGCCCTCAAATTTGGCTATTTATCAGTAAAGGCGGGCAATAGTGTGAATGCAGTATGCACGGGCTCTGAACGTGTATCGGCGTGGTTACGTGCCGATAAATACGAAAACGAAGTACAACTCTTAGCCGAGTTGGAAGCGCACCCTGCAATTGCCTTTAAAAAAGATTTCTTGCGCTTTATGCTCTCCGATGGGGCTGGGGCTTTTCTGTTAGAAAACAAACCGCGCGAAGGTGCTTTGCAAATAGAGTGGATGGACGCTTATTCGTATGCTCACGAGCTTGAAGCGTGTATGTATGCCGGTGGCGACAAGCTCCCCGATGGCAACCTCAAAGCTTGGAGTGAATACCCTGCTGAAGCGTGGCTTAGTGAATCTATTTTTGCTATCAAGCAAGATGTGAAGCTACTCAATGAGAATATTTTGCTAAAAGGCGCTGAAAGTATGCGCGCTACCTTAGATAAACACCAGCTGTCGGCAGATGATATTACCTATTTCTTGCCTCATATCTCGTCTTGTTATTTCAAAGAACGCTTGTATGAAGCCCTCAAAACAGTAGGTATCGACCTTCCGTTAGAACGTTGGTTTATCAACCTCCCCGAAGTAGGCAATGTAGGCTCTGCTTCCGCTTATTTGATGTTAGAAGCCTTGATGCACTCAGGCAAGCTCAAAACGGGCGATACTGTTTTGCTATCAGTGCCCGAGAGTGGTAGATTCTCCTATTCTTATGCTTTCTTAAAGGTCGTTTAATTATGGTTTTACCAATTACAGATAAAAACGAAATTCTCACCCTTATACCCCAGCGCAATCCTATTGTAATGGTAGATGCTCTTTGGGAATATACGCCCACCTAGGGTGTGGCAGGACTCACCATTGCTTCTAATAACCTCTTTGTACAGCAAGGGATATTCTTAGAAAGCGGACTCATAGAGCATATTGCCCAAAGCATCGCCTTGCACAAAGGCTATTACTACTATCTCAACGGAAAACCTGCTCCTATGGGGTATATAGGAGCTATTAAAAACATAGAAATACAATCACTACCCAAAGTAGGCGATGCCCTCAAAACTCATATTACCATTCTCCAAGAGTTTATGGATGTGACTCTCGTAACAATGCAAACCTTTATAGGTGATACTCTCATCGCCCAAGGCGAAATGAAAACCGTACTCGCACCCAATTCCTAACCCCCTAGCCCCTAACACCTAATATGAACATCTCTATCCACAAATATCTTCCTCATCACCCGCCGATGCAAATGGTAGATACCATTACCGACATCAGTAATACGCACGTAGTTACCGAATTTACGGTAACCGATGATTGTATTTTTCTAGATGAAGGATTGTTTGTAGAAGTGGGACTTATCGAAAATATGGCGCAAACCTGCTCGGCAATTGTGGGGCAGTTTCTCTTTGGTATAGAAGATTCGTCAAACTATGTGATAGGCTACATCAGTGCGATTAAGAAATTGGAAATCTTCACTTTGCCTAAGGTACAAGAAGTTGTGCGTACCGAAGCCGAATTGCTTTCTCGTTTCGATAGCGATGAGTATTACATCTGCTCAATGCGTTGTGATGCTTTTGTAGGCGATATTCTTATGGCAACAGCCGAATTAAATTTAGTGATTAAAAACTTAACGGAATGAAAGAATCTGAACTACCTCAGGAAAAAGGTGCCTTGCGCGACCTTACGGAATTGTGCTACGTAACCGATGACGAAGGAAACTACACTACCCGCCTCAGTTCGGGATGGGAAGTGAAAAATGTAGCTTTAGAAGCCTCTTTAGGCAGGTTACAAGAGCAGATTGATGAAGCTAAAGAAGATGCCATAGCAGGACGCAAAAGTCCCATAGTCTATTATATGCTTCTCAACCGTATGGATTGGGCTGTCCTCGCCGATGCTATGCACTGCTGGCAATGGGTTATCAAGCGTCACGCCAAACCTTCAGTATTCAAGAAACTATCGGATAAAACGCTACAACAATACGCTGAGGTATTTGGTATCACAGTGGAAGAACTTTGTGAAATACCGCACTAATGATGTTTATTTAGCCTCTTCTCTGCTGTTTTTCTTCCTTTTATAGTCACGAATGAGTATAATAGTTGAGGCAACCGCATTCGCTAACCACATTACTACATTGAAAAGTACCAACCAATAGATTACCCCATATACTCGTTTCAATTGAGATAAACATACAAAAAAAGCAATTGACGAGATAATAATCATTACAATTCTCCCCGTTGGTGACATTGATGATTTTTTCATAAAGCTATATTCTTTAACAATGGCAAAGATAAAAATAATTTTCCAAATTGCCAATTTGTTAATTGTCAATTGTTAATTGATTTTTATGCGTTATACTTCCCTTTTTTCCAAATTTCAATAGAATTGATGATATTCTGCCAAAGGATATAACAACCGGGACCTACAGTAGAAAGTGGGTGCAGGTAGGTGGTAGCTATCCATATAGCAAAAGCGGTATTCTTCTGTCCTAAGCCTTGCCCCGATTCTATGGAAGTGCCAAAAAACCTACCTATATAGCGCCCTACGCCATATTGTAGCAGACATAACACCAATCCCGAAAATCCTATGAGCAATAAAAATAAAACACTTGTCCCTGCGTGGAAAATGTTCTTCAGCGTAGTGCCGGTAACTATCATCAGTGAGCAGCCCCAAAGATAAAAAGAGAGGTCGGGAATGTGGATAAGCCATTGGTGAAAGCGGTGGAGTAGGGGGAGACTTTTGGTGAGCAATGCCAATAACATCGGTACGACCAGTACCAAACATACTTTCTGCATTATCAGCGAGAAAGCACCCCAAAAGGTCATTTGTGAAGCGGGTTCTATCAGTGGGAAACACACGGGAATGAGCAGTGCGCAGAGCAGGTTGGAAAGAAAAGTATAAGTGGTCATTTGCTCTAAATTGCCCCCGAGTTTGAGAGTTACTACGGCAGCCGCTGCAGCACACGGACTTATAATGCAAGCGAGTATGCTCTCTAAAAGTATCAGTTGCTTCCCACTGATATGGAAAAAGAGAATAGCCCCTACAATGCTCATTACCAAAAGTAACTGACAAGCAGTCGTCCAAAAGTGCCACTTCACTGGGGCTAATTTCTTAAAATCGACCTTGCAAAAGGTAACATACAGGATAAGAAACATAAATAGCGGCAATATACTGTTGAACAAGGGGGCAAACCACTGTGAAGCTCCCTCCAAAGCTGGTACATAGTAAAACACCAAATATACCACTGCTCCTATACCCATAGAGAAGGGGAGCGTCCAGTTCTTTATAAATTGAAGAATGTTAGACATTGTAATTAAATAAACAGATTATATTCGTCTGTTACATTCAAATGGTTATGAGAAAAATAGGCTTTTAGTAAAAGATAGTTGTCAATACTCAATTTGATGTGCAATACTTTGTTTGTTTTTGAAGTGTAAATTTGCATACGCGGGTGTATTCTATCAGATTCATCCCCTTTTCTCACTTTTTGGAGGAAAAAATGGATATGATGAATGGATTTTAAATCGATAGTTTGGGTAAGTTCTTCTTTATAAAAAATGAAAAGAGTTCCATTTTTTATCTCTAAGGCATAGAAAGTATTATGGGTGTTTTTTATAAGATCTTTGCCAAAAAGCACTATAATAACTATTAAAACAGCAATTCCTATAAGTAAATAAAAATATTTGGCTACCCCCTCATTACTTTCTTTTATCATTTGGATGCTTATCCAGAATACTATTGTGTAAAAAACTACAATCGACAGGAATTTTATCCATTGAAAAGTTTTGTCTTTCAGAGCTTTTACCCTGATGGTGGAAGGCAATTCCCCTCTTGTATATTGGCTATAGCGCATACGTTTGTCCATCACCCATCTGTAAAAAAAGCCATATAACCCTATTAAGACTGTTAATGAGAGGATCGGGATTATAATCTCGTCTATAAGTTCCTTGCTAAGGGTAAAGTTTCGGGCTAAAAATAGAAGTTCTAACAGAGAGAAACACAAAAGTACAATTAGGATTATACGTCCTATTTTCAATAACTTTTCTCCGAAAAGCTCTTCCTTTTTCTGTCCTTTTTTAGAGACTTTTTTTGTTAGCTGATTCATCTTTTACTTGTAATAATAGTACCAATTTCCGTTACACGCCTTATCGCAATTCTCCTAAGAGGCAAAAGTACAGCTCTTTATACCTTCCATTTTATTGCTCTAACAACCACTGTTCATCAGTAAAACCTTTGCGGTAAGCCTTGCCGTGTACATCAATCACAGCGTGCCATTCTTGACAGGTTTCTAACGGAATTTCAGCCACTAAGGGCATACACTCTTCACGGAGGGCTTTATAGGTTTGTGCAGAAGAGAGATTCAGGCGGTTCAAAAGTCGTATAGCGTACTGGTCGGCTATGAAGACCTTTCGCTCAAAGATGTACAACAACATTGCATCAGCAGTTTCTTCCCCCACACCTTTGATAGAGAGCAGTTCCTTGCGAAGTTCCTCTGTAGGGATAGCTTGAAACTTCTGTAAGGACGCTCCATGTGACACGTACCATTCTATGAGGGCTTTGATGTAAGTGCTTTTTTGCTTGTAGAAGCCTGCCGGACGTATATATTCTTGTAAAGTGTTCAGTTCCATAGCGTGTAAAACCTCTACCGATAGTTTACCCTCTAAGTTTGCAAGCGCTTTTTCGGTATTCTCTTGGGTAGTTTGCTGAATGAGAATCATCGAAATCCAGTCGGTAATGCGATTGGGGTCATTCCACCAATATTGCTTGCCGTAATGGGCTAATAATTTATTGAAAACTTTGATTTTTTGAGGCATAAAATAATTTGCCGATTTGTAATGAGGCAAAAGTAGTAAATAATTTTCTAATTTTCTAATTAGCAAATTGACTAATTATTATTATCTTTGCGCCCTTTAAAAAATATCATACAAAAAGATGAAGAAAAGATTTTTGATAGCAGCGTTATTCACGCTATTTTTAGGAGGTATTGCCACAGCACAATCTCAAGAGCAACCCTCAACCCTTGCCGAGTTACAAGCTGAAAAAGAAAGATTGGAAGCCAAACTCGCTAAAGTCCTCGAAGACAAAGAAAATGCAAAAAATTCTTTAACAGGTAAATACGCGGATGTAGCGTTTGCTTTTAATAGGCATATCAGCAAAAAGCAAAAAAAGTTTGCTAAGACTGTCGAACGAGGTGCCAAACGCCAAGAAAAACAAATCAAAAAGAAATTGAAAAAACTCAACAAACGCATTGAGGAAATTAGCAAATTAGAGAAGTAACAAATAAAAATCTCCCCGCTTGTTACAAGCGGGGAGATTTTTATTTATCGTTAATACCTTACTCAGGTGCGGAATAGGTTACAATATCAATACCGATGCCATTGGGGTCTATAATGGCAAAATGGCGATCGCCCCAAGGCTCTTCGCGTAAGTCTATGGAAATGGGTACGCCCTGCTCTTTTAACTTGTGGTAATACTCATCTACATTCTCTACTTCAATGGTGAGGTATACACCCTGTTGGGTAAAAGGTTTTTGGAAGAGAGACTGTTGCGAAGGGTGGTTAGGCAACAAAAAACTGATTTCTGCCTCTTGATTAGGGGTGTGCAACAGCAAATAAAAGTCGTTTTCAAAAGTAACGCCAAATTGCAATACTTGGGTGTAGAAAGCCTTGCTCTCGGCTAATTTCTCGGTTATAATCCCTGCGTTTAATTTCATTCTGATAATGTATTTGTTATTCGGCAGCAAAAGTACCGCAAGCACAGGGAATACAATTGTAAAAAACGGACATTCTTCAGCCCAACACCTTGCTCGGTGTATCGCCATAGAATGTTTTAAAAGATTTGATAAAATGGGCTTGGTCGTAATAAGTGTCTAAAAAGGAATGGTTGTGATAGGCTTTTGTACTTAGTATATGTTGGAAGCGCACAATGTTGCTAAAAGTTTTAGGACTATCACCTATGTAGTACTCGAAAAGGCGGCGTAACTGTCGGGCACTGATACCGGTATCTAACTCACTGATGTGCATCGTGCCTTTGCTTTGTAATATCTGCAAAAGTGCCGAGAAAAAGCGGTTGTCTATCTGCAAAGGGCGTTGTGATAGGTGGCGGAGAAAATAGTTGTCCAAATGTTGTGCTATGTTAGGTAACGAAAGTGGAGCTTCCAACTGCTGAGCTATAAAAGTAGCCAGTGCAGGTACTACCTCGCTCAAAGGGATTTCTTGTGCGCTGATTTCAAAAGCATCCTGACCAAAAATCAGCGGAAAAGCACTGGGCAGAAAGCGCACCCCTACATAATGGAAAGCCCCCGTTATAGGAAACTCTATGTATGTATTGCAATACCCCATAAGGGAACTCATCTGCGGGGCGTTGCAGTCAAAAAATAGGTCTATACAACCATCGGCAACTACTCGGTAAAAGAAAGGCGTGTTACGTGGAGGAGATTTCAGTTCCCAATAGCAATAGATAAATGGGTGCAAAGCCTCACACGGAAGAAACTCGGTATAGGTAACCTCTTTTTCTTCTGCAGGAATAACGGATTGCATAGGGTGATAATAGGAGCGAAGTGATAACACGTTGTTTGCTATTGATAGAGTGCAAAAGTACAAATAATTAGCCAATTTTTTAGATTTGCTAAAATTTTTGCTTGCTATCTTACTTGAAAAGTTCTAAAGCGATATGTGCGCAAGCCTCGGCATCGGCTAAGGCGTGGTGATGTTGCTTGAGATCAAAACCAAAATAAGCGGATACAGTGTTTAGCTTGTGATTTACAAGCTGAGGGAGGCTCTTGCGCGCTGCTCTCAAAGTGCAAAAGAAAGGATTGGTGTGCTGTGGGAGCGCGTAATAAGCTAATACTTCCCGCAAACAGCCTTCATCAAACATACTATTGTGAGCAACGAGGGGTAAATCTTTTATTTTTGGAAGTATTTCTGTCCATACTTCAGGGAAGAGAGGAGCATTTTCGGTGTCGTACTGCGAAAGTCCGTGTACTTGAGTATTAAAATAACTATAAAAGTTTGGTGCAGGTTTTATCAGTTGGTAATAAGTATCGACAATCTCGTTGTTTTCTACAAAAACGAGTCCGATACTGCAGACACTGCTGCGGTATTGGTTGGCGGTTTCAAAGTCTAAGGCTACAAAAGAGTTCATTTTATTTAGGAAATTTATTGAAAAGACAAAGGTACAAAAATAATTGGCTAATTAGCTAATGTGTAAATTATGAAAAAACTCCCCGCTCGTATCGTTTACGAGCGGGGAGTTGTTGTTTTACGCTTTTAATCTTTTTAAGCGTGGATACTGCGGAGCTTATTTCTTGATATACAACCAACCTGTTTTGCTTTGTTGTTGGTTACGCTCATCGGTATATTCAATTACATAATAGTAAGTACCTTGTGGAAGTTTGTTAGGAGCTTCTACAGTTACACGTCCGTTAGAAATGCCTTTGAATACATTTCGAATGTTGTCGTAATGTTCAGCTTCCCATACTTTCACACCCCAACGGTTGTAAATACGTACCACATTGTTAGGGTAACTTTCAATACCTGCTATGTGGAAGTGGTCGTTCTTGTCACTACTTAACGATATAGCGTTGTAGACAACAATACTTTTTATTACCTCCACGGTTACAGTTGCAGTTGCACAACCACTGGCATTACAAAGCTCGTATACAAAGGTATCAGTACCTGCAAAGTCGGTGTGAGGGCGGTATTCAATAGAGCCATCACTATTTACCGATACTGAACCATTCGCAGGGTTTGTGGTAACATTAGGTGTAGCACCTTCAGGGGTGTCGTTACCTAATACGTTGATAGTTACTGGCGTATTAAGTGGTGTAGTTGCTCTGTCATCAACTGCTACAGGAACTGGAGCTGTAGGTGTTGTTGTGCCTACTACAACAGTAGCTGTGGTAGTAGCGCAATTTCCGCTATTTAACTTATCACAGATTTGATAAACAATAGTGTAAGTACCTGCAGGGGTGTTGTTAGGAACAGTTACTTTACCGTCGCTATCCAAAGTAGGTGTGTTAGTACCTGGTTGTTTAGGAGTAGCGCCCGTAACTACTGAAATACTTACGGTATTAGTAGTCGCTGTTGCCGTACCAATCTTATCGTTATCAAGTACAGACTTGGTGCTAGTACCAGTAGTGATAGTAAAGGTATCAGGATCAGCGGTGATAGTTGGCGTACCTACTACAACAGTAGCTGTAGTAGTAGCACAATTTCCGCTATTTAACTTATCACAGATTTGATAAACAATAGTGTAAGTACCTGCAGGGGTGTTGTTAGGAACAGTTACTTTACCGTCGCTATCCAAAGTAGGTGTGTTAGTACCTGGTTGTTTAGGAGTAGCGCCCGTAACTACTGAAATACTTACGGTATTAGTAGTCGCTGTTGCCGTACCAATCTTATCGTTATCAAGTACAGACTTGGTGCTAGTACCAGTAGTGATAGTAAAGGTATCAGGATCAGCGGTGATAGTTGGCGTACCTACTACAACAGTAGCTGTAGTAGTAGCACAATTTCCGCTATTTAACTTATCACAGATTTGATAAACAATAGTGTAAGTACCTGCTGGGGTGTTGTTAGGAACGGTTACTTTACCGTCGCTATCCAAAGTAGGTGTGTTAGTACCTGGTTGTTTAGGAGTAGCGCCTGTAACTACTGAAATACTTACAGTATTGGTAGTCGCTGTTGCCGTGCCAATCTTATCGTTATCAAGTACAGACTTGGTGCTAGTACCAGTAGTGATAGTAAAGGTATCAGGATCAGCGGTGATGGTAGGATTACCTACTACAACAGTAGCTGTGGTGGTAGCACAATTTCCGCTGTTTAACTTATCACAGATTTGATAAACAATAGTGTAAGTACCTGCAGGGGTGTTGTTAGGAACAGTTACTTTACCGTCGCTATCCAAAGTAGGTGTGTTAGTACCTGGTTGTTTAGGAGTAGCACCTGTAACTACTGAAATACTTACGGTATTGGTAGTCGCTGTTGCCGTACCAATCTTATCGTTATCGAGTACTGATTTAGTGCTAGTACCAGTAGTGATAGTAAAGGTATCAGGATCAGCGGTGATGGTAGGATTACCTACTACAACAGTAGCTGTGGTGGTAGCGCAATTTCCGCTATTTAACTTATCACAGATTTGATAAACAATAGTGTAAGTACCTGCTGGTGTATTGTTAGGAACGGTTACTTTACCATCGCTATCCAAAGTAGGTGTGTTAGTACCTGGTTGTTTAGGAGTAGCGCCTGTAACTACTGAAATACTTACGGTATTAGTAGTAGCTGTTGCCGTACCAATCTTATCGTTATCAAGTACAGACTTAGTGCTAGTACCAGTAGTGATAGTAAAGGTATCAGGATCAGCGGTGATAGTTGGCGTGCCTACTATAATAGTAGCTGTTGCTGTGTCACAAACTGATATACTTGCAACAGTGCTGCAAATTCTATATCCAATATAATAAGTACCCGATTTAGTTCCTGCTGGAACAGTAACTGTACCATTCGCATTGAGTGTAGGTGTTGCAGAACCTGCAGCTCCTACTGCTGGAGTAATGACAGTTAAACTTACAGTACCTATCGTAGCTGTTTGGTTACCTACTTTATCGTTTACTAATACAGTTCGAGTTGAGGTAGTAGATACTGAACCATCAGTAAAAGTAAAGTCATCATCTACTGCATCTATATTTACCAAAGTAATGGTGCGAGTTTGGGTAGCAGTGTTGCCCAAAGCATCTTTACCTACAAAGGTTACAGTTACAATACCACTGTTATTGCAAAGATCGGCAGGTTTTACAGTGTCGTAATTATGAGTAACACTTGCCGCATTTCCGCAGGTATCGGCAGCTGAAGCAGAGTTGAGCCACTGAGTGATACTTGCCGTAGCATTTTTGCAGTTTACTACCAAAGGAGCTGGAGTTGTTAAGTTTATTCCTTGAGGACTTACTTGTACAGTTACAGTTTGAACAGCTTCACAACCGTGATAGCGTTTCAACGTAAGTTTATAAGTAACCACAAGAGGAGAGGTGATGTTTGCACCATTGTACAAGAATGTAGGAGTGGCTACATTATTTGCTGACAAATAACCTAAGGCGTTAGCTGGACTTACAGCGCTCCACGTATAACCGGTGTAGGTAGCAGCTGCTGCTGGATAAGCAAGTGTTATACTGCTAGTAGCACAAGTAGTAAATGATTGAGTGAGTCCTTCGATAGTAGTAGGTGCAGGCAACGCACTTACTACATCACCACAAAGGCAAACATTATCTTCATTTTTAAGTGCTAATAACAATCTACATACTTTATCAGCATCCACTAAGTGAGTGAAACTTCTTTCGGCAGAAGTAGCACCTTTGGCTAAAGTTTCTGTACTAGTGTAAGTAGTAAGTTTAGTGTCATTAGCATCTACTTCGCCATTGTTGTTAGCATCATAGTACAAACTAGCCACTACAGGACGAGCTGTAAGGGTAGCTGATGCTGTAGCCCCATTAGTGATTTTGTATGTTACAGTGATTTTCTCTTTGTTGTTTTCAGCCTTAGAACTTACAGCTACATTGCTAAACGACAACGATGGACGCTCATTTTTAATTACAATAGAACGGCGAGGAGAAGAGTTCACTGTGAAAGTACCACATTTGCCTCCTTGTGCCGTTGCACAAGTAACTCCTGTAACTGTATCTGTTGTGAAAGCACTAAGTTCTTTAGGAGTTGCACAATCTATAGTTGCATTATTTTTCTGTTTGATAGTAACATTATACTCAAAAGAATGACCATTTTTCATTCCTTTAGGAACAGTTACTGAAATTTCTCTTTCATTGCGCACATCTTTATCTTCTGCTGTTTTGCGAGCAGGATCAGTCCAAGAAGTACCAGAAGAGCGTGATTGTATTGCTCCTGATACAAATTCATATCCTTTAGGGATACGGAAACGCAAGCGGGCATTATCTCCAATTTCAAAAGCTGGATTACTAGCGTTTACAGTTACACGAGTGCGATAAGTAACCCCCGTATCGCAAGCAGAACCATTACCATTTACATAAGTTAAATTGTCAAGGTTAATACTGTATTCACTGATGTTTACCCCAGTGATACCTGCTATAATAGCACGTGTTTTATCACCTGCAGCTGGTTTGCCACAAAGATTATTACCTTCAATGTCTATATCAAATGAAGATCCGGCAGTGAAATCACAATCAGGAGTTACTTTGAAAGTAAGTTTAAACTTCCTTTGATTGGCATCATTGGGTTCTGATATTGAGCCAGGGAGGCTGCCACCAGGTAATATATTACTAATATCGAAAGTATGAGTGTTACCAGATTGGCTATATCCTATTCTTTTAGTTCCGCTATTTACATAGAATTTATTACCACTATTGAGAGGGTATTCTACTTCGATATCACTGAAACTAATACCCGCACCTTGAGTTACTACCAATTTGGCATCGTAGATATCTCCTTCACTAGCACTGTTGATAATATAACTATAAGGGGTAGCTGTACACATTGGGATGGTACCTACTTTATCAGGTTTATTTTGACCAGGGTTATTGGCATCAGGCTCTATTTCTTTTCTACTCTTAGCTACAGTAATGTTGTAAGTAAGACTCTTGTCGCTACAAGTGCTTTGGTAGCCCGAAGTAGGGTTGCTGTTACAGTTCCAACCAGCATATAGTTTAAGCGTGTGTAAGGGAGCCTCACAGTTAGTAATTTTATAAATTACACGGAAATAACGATTTTCACCTTTTGCAATCGTACCATTACCTCCTTTGTCACTTAAAAAGAACATTTGCTCACCCGAAATGTTACTTTGGGCAGTATAAGTATATACGTGTGCTTTAGTACTGCTGATTTCGGTTAGAGAAAGTATATCTACACCTGCTATATTTGGAATAGAGACCCAAGCATAAGGAGCATCTGAGAATGAATTGTTAGACAGTTTAAATTCTAATATTTGCTCTCTTTTACTAGCTTTTACAGATAAAGCGGTTTGTGGAGTGATATCTATACTTGGTACATCTTTAAAATATAGAGGCATTTTGTTTTCAGGAATCTCACCTGAAGTAATTTTTTGTCCACCTCGTGCTGCATAATGGTAATAAAAATCCTCATATTCCAATTTAGATGTTACTAACATATTGGCAGCTTTAGCCTCATTTAAGTTCTTTACAACTTTGGTTTTGCAAGTAGCTTGCATCCAAGGTTGAAAATAACTATCGTAAGCATTTTCTGCTGAAATCTCACCTACAGGTAAGTGTCCTGGTTGCCCTTTAGGTGGATTGGTATAACTATACACTTTATAAGTACCGTTGTCACTTTCCAAAACAAATTTTGATATAGGGATGTTTATCTCTTCAGTTTTAGGGTACTTTGTTCTATACATATAAGTAACCTTATCCACATAGTTTACTGAACTAGGAACCGTGAATGTTACTTTCTTGACAAGGCGAGCAGGGCGGAACTCATCAGTAAAGTAAGTACCTCCTGTGTTAAACCTACGCGCAGAGTGTACTTGATAATTTCCTAAATTAACAGGTGCACAACCATTTAAAACATAATCATTGGTAGCTACCGCTGAATATAATCCTGCAAAGTAGAAAGTAGCATATAAATTAGCTCCACAGTGAATTTGTGCTGTATGATAACCTTGAGCATTTTTAACTGTATCGGTAGTAGGATCGTTTAAACGATAGTAGAAGCTCTCTCCTCCAGATTCAATATCTTTAGAATTTGAATATCTCTCTTCTCCATTGGTAAGCTGATAAGTGGCTACAGTTGTGAAAGTGCCATTAGCAGGAATACCTGCTGAAGGCAAGGCAGAAGTAAGATCCCAAAGGAAGTAATCTCTTTCACCTACAGTAGTTTTGGTAACTATAGTATTACTTGCTTGTAAAGTAATTGAATGAGTAGCTGTATTGAAAGTGATAGATTTAGGTGTTACACCAGCTCCTTTGGCAAATGAAGCGTGGTAATACAAGTTCTTTGTAGTAACATTTAGCTGTTTACCCGTAGAAATTACTTCGATGTCATCTAAGTACAAAGCGCGTTGGCGTTGCAATTCAGATACTTGAGAGCGTTGAGTGCGAGTAGTCATATTATGGTCAGTCCATCCATAAGAGTTATCAGCACGTTCTACTTTAGTGCTTAACATTTCAGGACCATTCAAACCACAAGGGCTTGAACAAATAGCTGTTATTGACTTATTAGTTACGCAAACCAGAGGTACTTCAGAATAAGTATTAGTTTTTTCATTTTTATCTAAAAACCAAGCAGAGTAATCAAATTTTACACTATTGCCCACACAGTTTTCTAATACTATATCAAAAGTAATATATCCAAATTCAGTATCAGCTGTAGTATAGTTGAAAGTAGTTCCAGCTGCAGCATTCCCCAAATCTATAGGTGCTTTGGTAGAAGTGCCATAAGCAGTAGCTTTGTAGAATTTGATATTTTTTAAAGCTACCCCTGCAGGAAGTTTAATTTGATATTTTAATCTACTGTCATTATTTTTGTTGTTATTCCCTTTTGTGCGTTCGGTAGCGGCAAAACCTGTAGTCGCAGCCATCACATAACCTGCCATAGGCACATTGTGAAACAACTGAATAGGAAATTTTGAACTATCTCCTGAACTCAACAATCGTGTAAAGGTATATGAATGTATAGGAGTCTCTTTACGAGGTATATCCTGACCACACACATTTTTAGTATATAAATATGTAAATGGAGAAATATTCAAATCCTTACTAGCTGTGTTCATCAAGCAGCTAATTGTTTGGTTCTTTACATAATCAAAACGCAGCGTAAAGGCAGCATCTTTTTTCAATTCTCTTTTAAAACCATCTCCATTTTCATCAGTAAAGCCAAAATCCTTACTGCCATAGGTAGCATCATTAGTTTTTAGAGCTGTAATTTTACTAAAATCTATTACAATTTTTCCATTTGTACCATCTGGAGTACTAAGTGCTGTTGATGGAATAATAAGTTCAGTACCATCTGCAGCTACTAATCTAATATTGGAGGGTTTATAGCTAACAAAAGTTTGTCCATTCCAGCGTTCGAATAAGTCAAGAATTATATTATAGGCAGTGGGGTTTTCTCCCTTACCATTGTTTTTATACTTCAAAGTAAAAGTACCTAAAGTATTCCCATAAGTCCATTACCCCATTCAAAATAGGTGCTAGTATTATTTGTATCTAACTCTATGGAAGGTGTACCTGTTTTAACTTGTATATTTCTAGCGCTTGAAGTAGTTTCAAAAATCTCATTATCCTTACCCCAATGAGCATAGTAAATATTTTGCATAGCATTACTACATTTACTGATTGTGTAATTCTCAGTAATTGTAACAAAATCATTATTTGCTAAATTTACATTGGGCACCTTATATACCGTCTTTCCATTGATGGTCATTGATGTAAGTTTGGTATTGTTATGCCAAAAACCATTTCCTGTTACATCGGTAGGGTAATCTACAGAAAAATAGACATCTTTTGCCTTACCATTACCCGTGTTGCGAATGGTAAAAGTTCTGGTATGGGTTCCTATATCTTCTGAACCCGCTGCTCCAGTAAACTGTACGGCAAGCGTTGGGCGTTGCAGCTGGTATTTTGTGTCATTGTGTTTAGCAGGTGTACTTGCACCATCTATTTTTAAAACAGCAGTGTCTAAAAAGCCTTCACCAAAATCGGGGTTAGACAAAATAGCCTTAGTAACTTTACGTTTGAAACTTACAGTTACTACAGCTCCAGCACCGCTAATTGTAAATACGGGCTTATTAGCAGGTGAGCCCGTTTTCCACGTAACAGTACCTCCAGTAGCCGTTAGCCCTTGAGCATATTCAATACCAGCGGGTAGTGTTACCTCCAGCTCCCCACTTGTTTTGCCTGCCGGCATATTGAAAGTAATTGTTACTACTCCTGCTGAAAAATCAGCAGAGTCAGCAATGTGTATAGGGCTTTCGGTAAGAACGCTTACTACCTGCCCTTTAACCATTCCCGTAAATAGCAAAAGGAAAAGTGTACAACACTTTACCCATTGTTTTTTTAATGATTGCATTTTTTTAAATTTAAGTTAAATCTATAAAAGCCATTGTTTTTGGCTAAAAAATAAACATTTTATCGGCAAAAGTACTGCTAAAAAATGATGCAACAAAAAACATTAGGAAATTTTAACAATTAAGGTATTAAGGGATTGTTAATTGTAATATCAGTTAGTAGTGAGAAAACTTGTGTAGATAATTAGTAAATATGTTAGTTATATAAAATTCCTGCTTGTAAGCTCAGCCTACAAGCAGGAATATCTGCTAATTTAAAGGTTATTTTTTTAATCGCTTAAAAACAAAGCGAGTGATAAAAAGCCCTGTAGAATCGTCTTTACCTGAATTACTTTCTACACCACTGCTAACAAAGGCGAGTTCCCATCCCTCTTCACTCATTGCATTGAGTTTGGAAGTGATAAGGGCATCGTTGGCAGCGATATTTTGAAAACGAATCCCCCCGATATTAAAGAAGTTCAGCAACTTGGTTTCGTCAAAACCTTTTACACGAATCTCATCACGGTCGCTTTTGTTACGTTCATCCCCTTCTTCTGAACGGGTGGTGGTGAAATCCTTGTAATTGCGCTCATCGTTAGTTGAGATCAAACGAGAACGACCGACTCCATAAGGTACGACTGATTCTACAGCAGTTACGACTTTAAATTCGTAGGTTTGTGCTGTAGCTACAAAGCCCACAAGGGCTAAACAGAATAAAAAAATCTTTTTCATTGGATTTGAATTTGATGATTTAGGGGCAAAGATACGAAAATAATTAGCAAATTAGCTAATTTCCTAATTTCTCAATAACTTCATACGTTCTACCGATAGGGATTTCGGTATCCCCTATATATACAAACTGGTGGGTGTAGGAACTAATGTGTTGTATATTCACTACATAACTCTTATTGACGCGTACAAATACCGACTCAGGAAGCTGGCTATGTATGTTTTTCAGATTAATCCACGTGATGTAGCGGTCGGTGAAGGTATGGATAATCACATAATCTTTTAGTGCTTCTATATAGAGGATATCGCTGTGTGCAATGCGATAGTTGCGCCGGTTCGCACGAATGCTGATATATTGAGCATCGGTCGCTTCTAAGTCGGTTTTTTGCTCAGAGAGCAACTGGTGATAACTCTCGGCTTTGGCAATAGCTTTTTTGAAACGCTCAGGGGTGATGGGCTTTACCAAATAATCAAGGGCATCTACCTCATAACTCTCTAAAGCATACTGACTGTAGGCTGTGGTGAAGATAACGAGTGTTTGCTCGGGTAGGATTTTAGCCAGTTCCAAACCATTGATTCCTGGCATCTCGATGTCTAAGAAGAGCAAATGCACTTCGTTCTTTTTCAAGAAGTCGGTAACACCTACCGCATTCTTAAAAGTGCCTACTACCTTTAAGTTGCTGTATTGCCTAATGAGGCGCTCCATCCCGATACGCGCCAAAGGTTCGTCGTCTATAATCAAACAATTCATAAGGGCAAAGTTAAGGTTACTATATATTCTTGTGGCAAACGCTCTTGCGACAAGCTAAAACGCTCACCATAGAGCAATTCCAATCGCCGATTTAGGTTGGGTAAACCTATTCCACTACACTTGTGTTTGCGATGAGGCTCTAAAGGTACCGAATTGCGTACTGAAAAGTGCAGAAGTCCTTCTTTTTCCTCACATTTCATATAAATATAAGTAGGGGAGAGGGTGTCAACGCTGTGTTTTACAGCGTTTTCTGCTAAGATAAGCAGAATATTAGGGGGAATTTGTATGCCTTGTACGTTCTTTTCGCTGTAAGTAAGCTCATAAGTAAAATCATCGCGACGCATTGCTTCCAAAGAGAGATAATCGTTTAAAAAACGCAGTTCCGAACTGAGAAAAACCTGTTCTTCGTGCGTTTGATAGAGCAAATGTCGCAAGAAATCGGATAGTTTTGTGATGGTATAAGAGGCTTTTTCAGGGTCGATATACAACAACGTGTTGATGCTGTTGAGCATATTGAACAAAAAGTGCGGTTGTATTTGGCTTCTTAGGGCTTGCAGTTCACTTTCGGTGGCTTGTCGCTCCAATTCTTGCATTCTTTCGCTATCTTTTACCCATACTTGAAAGATTTTGATAAGCGTAGAAGTCATTATAAAGGGTACTATATATACCATACTAGAAAAAATTGCTACAGAAACAGGAATTTCTGATGCTATTTTGATTTCTTTCCCAATCATATAGTCTTTCCATAGTACAAAATTGAGATAATAGGTAGAGCCCAACATAAAAAGTACCCATAGCGTAAGGAGGATGATATAGGTAGCGAGCTTCCCTTTGAAGAAAAAGCGCGGAATGAGCACATACATATTTAGGTAAAAAGTAGCAGTAATCCCCAGCCATTTCTCTATCCAATCCCAATAATCTATCATTCCTTCGTAATCACCCCATTGTCTGCCCAGTATGAAAAATAGCAATAATGAGCTACAAGCCACAATATGCCGATAGATACGAAATCTATCGGCAATAAGGAACTGCAAGAAGAAATTATTCTTTAAAAATATGTATGGATTTTCATTCATTAACCATTAATCATTATTCATTAAAATCTGTATCCTACTCCTATAAGGATAGAGCGTGTGCGCAAATAGTCACTACTGTGGCGAGGATCTTTGGTGAGGAGATTGGCTAATCCTAAATAGAAATTGGTTTCTATAAAGAGTTTTTCGTTGAAGTTGTATTCCAAACCGAAGAGCGCCCCATAGTCAAATTTTTCAATATCCTTTCTGGTTAATGAACGGTATTTGTTTTCAAAAGAAGTAACCCCAGGTATATAACTCACATAGCCTCCTACTTTAGGACGTAACCCACTGATATCGTATTTGATAGCCAGAGGCACATCAATTCTGTGAAGCATTGTTTTTCCCTTTCCTATAGTGGAATAATTGGTATACATTGCCCCAAGATCTAACAATAATTTCTCAGAAGCAGGGATTTCAACAAAGAAACCACCATAAGAAGAGGTGCTAAAAGGCTCTTTGTCCGTTTTGTTTTGTCCTTCATATCGGTCGTCGTGAACATCTTTGCTCATCAATCCAATTCCAGCACCCGCATGGACGCCAAATTTTACTTGTGCTGTAGCCGTAGCGGTGAGTGCTATTAAGGCTATAATTGTAATAATTTTTTTCATTTTTTATATGTGTTTATTAGTGATGAGAAACTCCGAGAAGCTCAGGGCTTTCAGGGAATCTCCGATTGTTAATTATTCATTGTTTATTGTTCATTAAAATCTGTATCCCACTCCTAAGGTATAAGAAACGTTCAAAAAGTTATTGTTACTGCTTATGTTAAGGTTTCTCACAGAGGAATTAGAGGAATTAAGTGCGTTGACCAATCCTTGATTGAAACGAATATCAATAAGGAAATGGTCGGTTACATTAAATTCAGCTCCTACCACTGCTCCAAAATCAAATTTAGCAAAATCACTTCTGTCGAGTTTTACAGTACGACCGTTGAAAGTGTTTTCAAGAGAAGGTTTGTTTACCAAAATACCCCCTTGAACTCCTGCCAAAATACCTAAATTACCTATTTTAAGGCGCGCCAAGATAGGTAGGTTGATATATTGCGTATGAAGGGTGTTGGAATATTTCTCATTTCCTTGTGTAAATTCCCATTTTGCTCCATAACTACTGAAAAGTAGTTCAGTGCGCAAGTCGAGGAAAGGAAGCAACTGAGAATCACTAAAAATACCTACGTAATACCCTGCTTTGTATTTTACATTGGTATAATTGGCTTCTGTTTTTCCATTGTATCCGGTGATGCTTCCTCCACCACGAATACCAAAACCCATACTTTCATTTTGTGCTGTAGCTGTAGCAGTGAGTGCTATCAAGGCTACAAAGGTAATAATTTTTTTCATTTTTTTATATATTTATTAGTTATGAGAAACTCCGAGAAGCTCAGGGCTTTCAGGGAATCTCAAATTCATTTACTTAATAATTGTTGATTGTTAATTATTCATTGTTCATTGTTAATTGAATCTGTATCCTACTCCTATAAGAATAGAGCGTGTGCGCAAATAGTCACTACTGTGGCGAGGGTCTTCTTTTAGGAGATTGGCTATTCCTAAGTTGAAATTGGCTTCTATAAAAAATCTATCAAAGAAGTTGTATTCCAAACCAAAAGTAGCTCCATAGTCGAATTTTTTAAGGTCGTTTTTAGTAAGCGAACGATGCTCATCTTCAAAAGAAGTTACCGCAGGGATATAGCTGGCGTAGAGCCCTACTTTAGGACGGAAGCCCGAAATATCGTATTTCACTGCAATAGGCAAATTGATATTGTGCAACATAGTACTTCCTTCGCCTATGGTTACTTGATTGATATAGATGAGTCCTACATCAAAGAGTAATTTTTCAGAAGCGGGTATTTCAGCGGTAAGTCCTGCATAAGCCGACCCACAACTACTCGCTGATTCACTATGAGCTTGGTTTTCATAACGGTCGGTGTGAATACTTTTACTCACGGGGCTCAAAGTATAGCCTCCACGCACTCCAAATTTCACTTGTGCTGTAGCCGTAGCAGTGAATGCTATTAAGGCTGTTAAGATAATAATTCTTTTCATTTGTTTTTATTTGTTTATTAGTTATGAGAAACTCCGAGAAGCTCAGGGCTTTCAGGGAATCTCTAATTGTTAATTATTAGTTGTTAATTGTTCATTATCTAATTATGACTCTTGAGTTGTGAGAAACTCTGAGAAGCTCAGGGCTTTCAGGGAATCTCTAATTCACTTACTTAATAATTGTTCATTGTTAATTATTTAATTGTGACTCCGGCAGCAAAGTATAACGCAGGCAGAAATACACTTGAGCGCGCACTGCCGTCTTCATTTTTAGCTTCTGAGGCAAACATAGCACTGAGTTTGCGCTCTCTATAACGCCCTGAACGGATAAAACTTCCTCCTACAGTAAGTGGAATACTCACGTGTTTACCTATCTTGAACTCAGGTTGCAATCCTACAACAAAAGTCTGCTGACTGAATATTTCCTTTTCTCCATTGCGCCTGAGGTAAGCGGAATAACCTCCCATATTAGCTATTAATTTAAAGTCGAGGTTTTCGCGGTAGTTATACCCTAAGGTAACTTTTAGCCCATCAATACTCCCCACTTCAATAGTAAATTTATCGCTAAAAGCACCGTTGTATTTAAAATAAAATGCAGGAAATACCATAGGATACCCAAAAGTATTATTCAGCGCCACCCCACCACCTATTTCGATATTAGGTCGCCAGTGCCATACAAGCACAAAAGCGCCATTAGCTACCACATTTTCACCTATATGAATAGACGAAAGTCGATTTTCGGGGGTATAACTTCCCGCACCGAGTGCCATTAGCATAGACCAACGTTCTTTTAGCGGACGTAAATGCAGGAATGTAGCCCCAAGGTTCATCACCTGCGAGGGAAGTTCTTTGCCAATAGGGAAGTTGTGGTTGTTCATCTTTACAAAAGAACCACTGAGCGATACGCCCCACAGGGTAGGTCGCTGGTAAAGGTCGTCTTCCTCAGGGGCTTTCATCGAAAGGGGTACCAAAGCTCCTACCGAATAAATCATCGCTGAGCCGTCGCCTATATTGCTATCACTTACCGCATCGTAGAATTTGGAATTGCTGATGTATTCCGTTTTCACGCTAATTTGCGCAAAAGAATTCACTCCCAAAAAGAGGGTTATAAAGGTAAATATTTCTTTCACTGTAATGAAGATTAAAGTATTACAGCGGCAAAAGTATAGAGAAAAGGGGTTATAAGAAGAATAAAAAGGTGTTTTCTATACCAAAAGCAGGAATTGCTATACTAAGTGTTTTTCTATAATAGCTCTCAGTTCTACAAGATCGAGGTATTTTGTGTAATCAAAATGTTTTTTAGCGTATTTGTAGTAGTTTTCTATTGAAAAGTTAGGTAGTTCTTTAGTGAGAGCTTTAGCAAAATCTTTTCCTTGATAATAGACTAAAAACTTCAGTTCATCAAAGAATGATTCTGCCTCAAATAGGGTTAAGAATTCTTGTAGGGTAGCTTCAAAGATTTCTTTTGTCCATTGTTGATTACTTTTGTTAAGTATATTTTCAATCAGTTGCCAAGCTTCACCTCTACAAGTTTCTAAATCTAATGCATTAGGCAAAGTACCACTTCCTGTTACCCAAGTAGTGTTGAAACTATTATTAAAGCGTAATTTTCCTAAGGTATGCCTTACAGCTTGATAGTATTTCAGTTTTTTGGCTACTTTTATAAAGAGTGCTTTTACAGCTTCTTCTGTATCGAGTTTGTAGTTGTTTTTTTGTTCTTGGAGAAAGTGAAAGAATGTACTCACATCCAATAGATAGTTTTCAATGGTAGTACGATAGCTGTAATAGGTTTTTCTATCAATAATAAGTTTTTCTTCTTCAGGGATAGGTTGATCAAAATCTCTGTCTCTAAAAAGAAGATAGAAATAGGAACGCACATTGCCGTTTTTCTCTTGGTATTCCATAATAGCATTGGCACCATATTTACTACCAATGGGTTTGATAGTGATGAGTCGCCCTTCAATTACTTTTTCAAGAATGTCAAAGTCGTGGCTACCTCTTTTTCCTTCGCAGTATAGGTTGATGATTTTCATTAGTTAAGCTTGATAATTTGGTTCTCCTCAAACATTGTGGTAACATAATCAGAATGTGAGGTGAGTATAAATTGGTTGTTGTGTCCTAATTTAGGCAAAGCGCGAATAAAAGCCTGTTGTAGAGGAGCGTGCAGGTGCAATTCTATTTCATCAATAATAACGATAGAATTGTTGATGTTGTATCTTGCAAAATCCATCAAGATAGGAAAAATAGCGCGCTCACCAGCCGACATTTCAGAGAGTTCATAGTCGTTTTTGCCATCGTTTAAAAAGAAATCGGGAGCAGTACTTTTTTCATAAATATCAAAACGAGGGGTAGCGCCTACAAATTTTCTATCTGTAAAAACCTTACCATATAGTTCTGATATTTTTTGGTAAAAATCAAATTCCCCTGCTTTTAGTGTTCTCCGTCCCTCAGTTATGGCTATATGAAAACTATAAGCATTAGCTAAAAAAGAACGAATAGCATCTAACTGAGAGACTTCTCCTTCAAACATATTGTTTACACTATAAGAAGTACGCTGTTCTGTATACCAATAGATATTACCTACTCCTTCAAAAAGTTTATTTTTATCAATCTCAAAAGAAGTGAGTTGTTTAGCGTATTGATGCCCAAAGAATTGAAAAAGATTTCCCCCTCCCTTACCTCTAACAATAGGTTTCTTTTTTTCATAGTCAAAAAAGACATTAATCATTTTATTTTTGTTAGGAAAAACTATTTTCTTGCCATATTTATCTATTCTCTTAGCATAAAGAAGTGTTTTTTCTAATTCTTCTTCTGAAAAGTCAATAGTAGCCTCTACCTTTAAAGGCATACGTCCTCCGCTTTGTATAAAACGGTATTCAAAACCACTCCAATCAATATCTTCTACACTAAAGTGATCACGTGTAAGGGGGGCTATCATCATTACAATAGCTTGTAGCAGAGAGGTTTTTCCTGTACCATTATTTCCTACAATCAGGGTCAGATCATTTATCTCACCATCTTTGTGAAAAAAAATAGTCTTTTGTTCTACAAAACGTTTGTAATTGCGAAGAGTTATCTCTTTTATTTTCATATTCTTTTTACTATTGAACTTAGAGAAGGCAAAGATAGAAATAATTTACCGATTTGCCAATTTACTATAACTCAAAAATTTTATTTAAAGCAAAGGTAAAAGTTCCTTTACGGAAGTTGTATATAGCTGATAATATTTTTTCAGCTAATATTTCGGTAGGCATAGGGCGGTAACGTTTTAAAATACCTAATTTGTTTAAAAATTTGAAGGCTTTTACTGTGAAATTCTCAATACCTCTATCACTGTTAGAACGGATGAGTATAGAGGGTTGGAAGATGAGTAAGCACGAGAAATCAAGTGCTTTTATGGCGTCTTCCAACTGTCCTTTCATACGGTTGTAGAACAGTTTAGATTGCGCTGTAGCTCCTGCTGCCGAGATGAGCACAAAGGTAGGTACTCCGTTATTCTTGCAATGCTCAGCAAAAGCGTACTGATAGTCATAATCCACCCGCCATTGAGCATCTTTACTATCTGCCACAGCTAAGGTAGTGCCTAAACAAGAGAAAGCTACATCGCCGTGCAACAAATCTGCCCACGCCTCGGGAGTCTCAAAATTCACTACATGAGCGTATAGCTTGGGGTGGGTGATGCTCATAGGTTTACGTACAAAGCAATGCACCTCGCTATAAGTGTCGTCGGCTAAAAGTTGTGTTACTAAATCTTTTCCGGTAGCGCCCGTAGCGCCAATAATAAGTCCTTTCATAAGAATTAATTTATTAGTGCAAAGATACAAAAAAATACTTATCAATTATGATTAAAAAATATTTTTTACTATTTTTGCCGCCTCATAACTTATAAACTATGGTACAATATTTCCCTTACTTATTACTTTTGATGGTGGCTATTATGCTACTGATAATGTTTGCAAACCGGCTCAAGGTAGCGTACCCTATTCTTTTGGTGTTAGGAGGATTGGCAATTAGCTTTATTCCCAATGTCCCAACCATTACACTGAATCCCGATTTGGTACTTATCATTTTCTTACCGCCTCTTCTGTATGCCGATGTTTTTTCGCTATCGCTGAAAGAGATGTGGAAATGGCGCCGCATTATCTTTAGCTTTGCCTTTATAGTAGTTTTTATTACGGCTGCTGCGGTGGCGTGGGTAGCCAATATGGTATTCCCTGGGTTTTCGTTGGCGTTAGGTTTCCTTTTGGGGGGCGTGATAGGCTCTACCGATGCGGTGAGTGCTTCAACGATTATGAAGTTTGTAAAGGTGCCTAAACGCATTTCAACCATCATAGAAAGCGAGAGTTTGCTAAACGATGCTTCTTCACTAATAGTTTTTAGGTTTGCCGCTTTGGTAGTAACTACCGGTCAGCTGGTGTGGACGGATATGGCACTGAATTTCCTTTGGGTAGTTATTGGCGGAACGCTTATAGGCTTGGGAGTAGCGTGGGTGATGCGTAAACTACACAAGTATCTTCCTACCGATGCTAATATGGATGTTATCCTTACCTTTATTGTTCCTTATATAATGTATATTGTAGCTAACGAGGTAGGGGCGTCCGGAGTGTTGGCAGTAGTGGCTGGAGGTATGTATATGTCGTTCCACCTTACTAGTATTCTTGCTGCCTCCACAAGCAACAAAGGGTGGGCGGTATGGGATATTTTAGGTTTTGTACTGAACGGACTTGCCTTTATGCTGATAGGACTTGCTTTGCCTGAAGTGCTGATAGGTATAGAAGCCGAAGGTATGAGTCTTGCTACAGCTACAAATTATGGGTTGCTCATCACAGGGGTAGTAGTAGGGGTACGACTGCTATCGTCATACGGGGCTTTACTCATTACTCAAGTAATGAAACACTTTATCACAGTAGCCGACAGGCGGAACCTTGGCTTTCGGTTACCTTTGGTACTTGGTTGGGCAGGAATGCGCGGGGTGCTTTCACTCGCGGTAGCCCTTTCTATTCCTCTAACTTTAGAGAACGGTGAGCCTTTTCCGCATCGCAGCCTGATTCTCTACATTACTTTTATAGTGATATTGGCAACCCTACTCGTACAAGGGCTTAGTTTGCCAGCGCTTATTCGATGGGCTAAATTCCCTGATTATGAAGACCATATTCCTGAAGCTGAAGCCGAAAGTCTTATTCGTAAATCATTAGCGCAAGCGGCTTTAGATTATATGCAAAAGCATTACAAAGAAGGAATAAACGATAGTCTTCTATTACAGAATCAGAAAGATATATGGCAATACCAACTCGATTTGTCGAAGAGCAATACTACTACTCCTGAAGAGCGAAAGAAATACATTGCTATTTTGCATCATCAGCGGGAGATACTACGACAACTGAATAAGAACCCACGTATTGATGAGGAGCAAATACGCAATTTCCACCGGCAGTTGAATTTAGAAGAAGAAAAATGGGAAGAGTGAATTATAAGAATATTTTTTGAATATCATTATTCATAATTTTCTATATCAGCATTAGGGTTGTACATTTCGATAAGGCTTGCAAAGTAAGGATAAACACTATTATACACCTCAAATTTGGTAGTTTCGGGCGATTGAATCTCTACCAAAAAGCTGCCTCCCCTTGCATAGTGATAACCTACTTTTTCTACTTTTTTAGGGTCGATATTCTTGATTTTGAAGGGAGTAAATAAATAGAGTTGCTCACAACAAAGTACAAATGTAGGGGCGTGTTTGTAGTGAAAAGATAAGGAAGATTGTATTTGCCATAAGAACTGAAACTCCTCTTCGCTCATCTGTTCTATGAGTTTTTGTAGTTTTAAGGCTCTTTGTTTTCCTCGGTAAAGAATGAAGAAAAAGAATGATAATATTAAAACTATTACCGAAAAAAAGGGTTGTAGATAATATCGGCGAGTTTTCTGTGATTTATAATTGTATGAATTACAATTAAGATTGTTAGCACTATCACCGATAGTACTATTGTAGTGGTAGCTACACGTTTTGCGTGTTTTTGTACACCTTCAATATAGTTTAGTTTGTTAGAAGAAAGCATTTTAAAGTAAGAAATGAAAGGTTAAAAAATGGAAAATAAATTCACGCCACAAAAGTATATCATTTTTTTGAATTATGCAAGTGTGATGCAAAAGAAATGATTAGCTGAATATAGAAAGCCATTCTTTGATATCTTCAGAATTGTTAAGCGACAAGGCTCTTTCTATATCGGTATCGTCGGGGGGCATTAGTTCTACGTTGATATACACTTGTTCTCGTGGTTGGTTGAGGGCAAAAATACCCGTCTCGTCAAGTTTTTTCATCGCATATACCATAGCAGCAAGTCGGAGGTTGTATTCCTCGTTCCATTGCTCCTCATTGTTGTAATCTATAAGAGAGTCGCGCTGCTCAAACAACTGCTTTACCTGCTGAAAATATTCCTCATAACCAAAAGCGTAATAGGGGCTATCGGCAAATGAGTATTTATAGTATGGTATTTCCTCTTGGGGGATAGCATTTTCATTTACGAATCGCTCTAAGGCTTCCACCGACCACGCCGCAATACAAGGGGGAAGTGCCTCCCCCGTAGTGAGTAACACACAATAGTAATAATGCTCTCCGTTTTCAAAGAGCTTTAAAAATGCTTTTTGAGTAGCCTCAAAAATAGCACCGCCTAATGGTTGTAGTTCGGGGGTCATTTTGTTTTTAAATTTTATCCTTTCAATTTGTCCCAATCTTTTTTAGGGTTAAGGAGTTCGGTGGAACGATACAAGAGTGAGCCTTCGTCATTTTCGTCGTAATCATCTATATAAAAGGCAAAAAGAAGTAAGCCGTTTTCCTCGCGATTGCCAAAAAGCCCTTCTTTATCACACTCGGCAAGGGCATTGAGCAGACAATCCTCAAAGTCCTTACGCAAAGCATTGTATTGTTCTTCTTCATCGTCACCTTCTAAAGCCTGTACTAAGAGATAAATTTCTTTGTACAAATGACTTTGGTTGTCGAGCCAGTTGTCGGCATTTTCTTGTACAGGTACATAAGAACCATTGTAGTCCTCTTCACATTCGCCACTCCATATAGCGTCTAATATAGTAGCATTGGGGTCATAAGCCTTAATAGCTTCCCGACTGATAGCGGCATCACCAACGGCAAAAAAATCGTCTACTAAGAATAGATAATAAGCCTCTAAATGAGCTCCTTTACTATCGGCTTTGGCTTTGATGTGAGAAAATGAGTAACGAAAATGTTCTTTCGCCAACTGTTGAATGTGGTTTTTTTGTTCTTGAGTCATTTTATTTTTAGTTTTAAAATAGGATTATACTTTCTTGAAAAAGAATTCTTCTTCATCACCTACTACTATTACAAAGTCATCGGTGGAGGGAATGCCTAGTGATGCGCATTCTTCTTTCAGGCGTTTGGCACAAGCGACTAATAGCTTCGTGGCAGCACTGCTCTTTTCTTGCATTTCGGTTTCTTGATTGAAAAGGTCGAAGAGGGTAGCGTCTTCTTCATTGGGTTCTATATCTATAATATGAGCATATTCGGCAGTGTTCCAAAGATATCTATCAACTCTTTCCCCGTAAGTCTCGTTCCATTTTTGTCTGTCACTTTCAAGTCCGAAGCCTATTCTTGTAGGTAGTATGTTTTGGTAGTCAAACGATAGGTTGATACAATACAAGGGCTCTTTTATGGGATATGCCTTAATGGTAGGCACCAATAGTGCATAGTAGCGTTCCATAGCTTTTTCCGAAAGGGCTTTATAACTGATTTTCTTATCCTTCTTCTGATAATATACATAGCCGGTTTCGCTGGTAATACTATTGAGTTTCCCCGACATATCATAGGTATAGAGGAGCGTATTATCAATATAATCTATTCCTTTTTTCTCTTGGCGGATGAGTTTGTTCCCCTCGTAATACATAGTCCTTTCACTCCAAGTATTATTATCGAAAGCGGAGTAGATTGATTGCAAGAGTTCGTCCTTATAGATGAATATTTTAGTACTTATACATTTTTTCTTAGAGGCAAAATCAAAGTGATAACTGATAATTTGGTTTTCCTCACGGAAATAAAACTCTTCGTAATAATCGCCTTCACATCCAATATAAGAGTGTGCTACAATTATCTCATCTTTTTCATTCACGCCATATTGATACTTATTGTCAGTGTCTTTTGGAGCTTCTTTTAGGATTTTAGACTTTGGAAAACGGTTTTGTTCAAAGTAAAAAGGCTCTAAAGAAAAGAGTCCCACGCCTCCCGCTGCCCAAAACCAACGCACTACCTGCGCCTCTATTTGCGCTTTCAATGCTGGGTAATTCGCTTGGACTTGGTCATAGAGTTTTCTTGCTTATTCGTTCATAGAGTTTCTGTATTACTTTATCTTATTGACTTTTTTATACAAATCCTTAAGCAGGGCGATATAACTTTGGGTTTCGGCTAAAAGTGCCCATTGTTCAAAAATATGATTCTTTTAGATTTTTTTAATTTTCAAAATTACACTTTCTTCAAAAAAGATTCTTCTTCATCACTTACCACTACTACAAAGTCATCGGTGGAGGGAATGCTCAATGATGCCCATTCTTCTTTGAGGCGTTTGGCACAAGCGACTAATAGCTTCGTGGCTGCACTGCTCTTTTCTTGCATCTCGGTTTCTTGATTGAAAAGGTCAAAGAGGGCAGCGTCTTCTTCGTTGGGTTCTATATCTATAGTATGAGCATATTCGGCAGTGTTCCAAAGGTAGTGTTTTGCCTCTTTGCCATACTTTTGGTATTCTTGTCTTTCGCTTTCAGTACCAAAGCCTATTCTTGTAGGCAGTATGTTTTGGTAGTCAAACGATAGGTTGATACAATACAAAGGCTCTTTTACAGGATATGCCTTAATGGTAGGTAGTAATAGGGCATAGTAGCGTTCTGCAGCTTTTTCAGAGAGGGCTTTATAGCTGATTTTCTTATCCTTCTTCTGATAATATACATAGCCGGTTTCGTTGGTAATACTATTGAGTTTCCCTAACATATCATAGGTATAGAGAAGGGTATTATCAATGGGGTTTGAATAATAATCTAATCCTTTAGTTTTGCGTCGTATGAGTTTATTCCCCTCATAATACATTGTCTCTTCCAAATAATGTTCTTCAAAAGCACTATAGATATATTGAAGTAATCCATCTTTATAAATAAAAACCTTTACATTGTCACACTCCTTTTCCTCAGAGTACTCAAAACGATAACTGATAATTTGGTTTTCTTTACGGAAATAGAAAGTTTCATAACACTGTCCTTTAAACTCAGTATAACTGCGTTCGACGATAATCTCATCGTTGGCATTCACGCCATATTGATACTTATTGTCGGAATCTTCTGGAGCATCTTTAAGAATTTTAGACTTCGAGAAACGGTTTTGTTCAAAATAAAAAGGCTCTAAAGAAAAGTATCCTACGCCTCCTGCTGCCCAAAACCAACGCACTACCTGCGCCTCTATTTGGGCTTTTAACTTTGGGTAATCCGCTTGGGCTTGGTCGTAAAGTTTTCTTGCTTGTTCGTTCATAGAGTTTTATTTGTAAAATGATTAAGGGTTATTAAGTTTTTTCCAGTCTTCAAGGGCTTGTTTGTTTGCCCGATGTTCTGATAGAGGATAGATAAGATCTTCTTCCTTTACCTTTTTAAGTCGGGTAAGGTACATTTTTTCATATTTTGCCATTAGTTTCTCGTCACCTTTTTGCTTGTATATTTCTTTGAGGTAGAAAAAAGGTTCCCAATCCTTATTAGCTACAGTATATTTGCCTGCCTCTACCGCCTTAAGCAACTCTTCTTCGGCTTCGTCTGTACGCCCCAAATGGAATAGAGCGCCCCCTAAAGCAGTACCATAGTAGGCTTTTCGTTTTTCATTAATCCACCCATCGCTATTTCTGTTGAGCGCTTTTTCGAGCCAAGGAATAGCTTCTTCCCATTTAGCTTGATGAAGATACATATTCCCATAGTTATAGAAGATATAGTTTAGAGTAGTATACTCATTTTCAGTTATGTATTTTAGGGCTTTAGCAGCCATAGCTTCCGCTTTGTCATACTGGGCAACATCTGCCAATAAGCCAAAGTAATCCCCAAAAAACATAGCCCTATCAAAAGTATCCGAGAGTTCTGTCTCTACCTTTGGGCAGAGCGTTTCATAGATAGCCAAAGCCTCTTCATATTGGTTGGCTCTTTTTAGAGATTTAGCAGTGTCCCATTGTTTGATTATTGGGTTCATATTATTTTTATTTAATATTTAGCGGTATAATAGCTCCTACTGAAAGGCGGAATTTACCCGTGTCAAAAGGATAGTTGTCACTCATTTTACCCCAAGGAAATGCGTAGCCTGCTTTTACATAGAAAATAAAAATTTGTATACCTGCTTCGGGGGCAAAGTAATAAGGAGATAAATTCAGTTGAGGGCGCAAGAGCAAGACTGGAATATCAACAAAGCCTCCACGCTCATTATCTGCTCTTATCCACGCCGAGAGTTGCGCTTCGGGGATAGCAACTAATCCGTTTTCCGAACGGAAGTTGCCCGCCAATCCCGCAAATAGTGCCAACTTATTGCTGTCATAATAGTTGAAATGCACTCCTAACTGTCCGTAGCTACTACCTTGTTTGAGGTAACTCGCATCTATAATCAGGGTTTTGTCTTTCGAGGTTTGCGCTACAGCAGGGATTGTTGCCCATACACATAGCAGTAAAAAAAGTTTTTTCATTTTAATTATTGTATTTTTTAAGTATATTACTCACTATCAAAGCTATTAAATAAGCTATCACCAAACACGTATCCCCTACAATTGCTAATGGAAACAAGAGGATTGTCCTTAGCATACTCCCAAAGGTCTTTTGGCGTTTCTCTAAAAGGTGTAGGGTAATGAATATGTTCAAATTCATAGTGTATTATGTGTTTTTGCTAATCCTTTTTCACATCCATACGATAGCTGCGGTGGCAGGCTACACAGTTGCCGAGTAGGGCAGTTACTTGTTGTTGTGTAACTTTAGGGTCGAAGTTCTTTTCGGCGCTATTGGCAATGCTATCGAATTTAGCGTGCGTGTCGAAGCCTATAGTTTTGAATCCCATAGGGATAGAAGCTATGAGTCCTGCAGGAGCGTGATGTGCTACCGAACCTCCTGAACTACGTGCTGCTTCCACTATCAGTGAGGAATCGTTTTGCTCAATTCCCATATTGATTTGATGTAAGGTTTCTACGAAATTGCGCATTTCGCTCATCACAAAATCACGGTTAGGCTGACTTACCACAATACTTATACGTGAGTCGCCTTCAATTACTTGGGTATTTCCTACAAATAATTTGCGTACCAATACTACATTGGCAGCGAGTGATAGCACCAAAAGAGCTATAAAACTCATCTTTTTCATACGTTATTTTAATTTGTTGATTTACTAATATTAGGGCAAAGATAGTAATAATTAGCAAATTAGCAAATTAAGGGATTCGCAAATTTTAATTTGTAGTGAGTCCGCCATCAACGGCGAGCACAGTGCCTGTAATCCACGAAGCATTGTCGCTGGCTAAGAATACACAAGCTTTGGCTATATCTTCAGGTGTGCCAATGTGTTGCAACGGGTAGATTTCCTTTACCATAGCCTCAAAAGCCGCTTGTTTTTCGGGAGTAAGAGCATAAAAAAATACTCCTCATCAAAGAACTCCTTGATGAGGGGTATACATTAGATGCTTCGGTAGAGAAAGTAAAGAAGCGTATGGCGATGATAGAGGAAACGCTCACCAAAATGAGTCAATTAGTTACTGTCTAAAAATATCCTCAGTTGATACATAGAGTTCAGGAAATTTAACTGATTGAACTATATCGCCTTCTACAATAGGAGGGAGGGCGCGGTATTTGCCCTCCAAATTTTATTTGTTAACTCTCTGATAAAACCGTACCCAGTCTACATACATTCTTATTGGCTTGGTAAAAGGTTTTACTTCACCTACCCAACTACCGCCTAATTGCATATCGATACGCAACATATAGGGGCGAGTAAAAGGAAATTGCCCTTCACTCTCTTTTTCAGGCACGCGGGCATAACTGAAAGTTTGTTTGCCATTTACATAAAAACGCACCTCATCGGTGTCGAGTTCTACGGCATAAATGTTGTAATCATCGGGGTTGATAGGGGCAGTAGCGGTGCTTGGGGGAGTACGCTTAGATTTGTCTTTTTTGCCCTCTTGGGTGTAAGTGGAATGTACTGTATGGTGTACAAAAGGCTCGTAGTTGAGTCGCTCTACGATGTCTATCTCACCACCCGTAGGCCAAGGTGCATCGGGTACCATCCAGAGAGAGGGCCAAGCGCCTTGATGAGCTTCGAGCTTGCAACGGATTTCTAAACGCCCGTTTTGAAAATATTTCTTTCCTTGGCTAGTTATTCCTCCCGTAATGTAAGGCGTTTTGTGCTTGGTAGGGTCAGTTCTGGGCTTGCCCAAGAGAATAAGATTGCCATCCTTTATCTCAAACAGACTGGGGTCGTGATTCATTGTTTTGCACCAATCGGCAGTGGAAGTAGGGCATCCCCATATTTTAGACCATATACCGGTAGCGAAAATATCATCGCGGTTGAACTCGTCGTGCCAAACTAAATTCCATCCCTCTTTTTCTATGTCAGAAGAGTCATCTTCATTTTGTTCTTGAGAACAGCCTACAATGATGCTCCAAATGCATAAAATAATAAAAGTTTTTCTCATAATATTGTATTGTTTCTAAGTTATTCTAAATGCAAAGGTAGTGATAATTCGATAATTAGCAAATTAGTAAATTAGCGAATTTGCATATTAGGCAATTAAGTATTACTTTTGTGGCATTAAAATATTAATAATGTAATTATGAGAAAAGTACTTTTAATGGGAGTGTTAGCTTCCTTTATGTTAGCGAGCTGTGGTACAGCTAAATCACCAGAGATGATACGCTTGGAAAAACAACAACAAGCCTTGAAACTCAATACCGAGCTCAACGAATTGGAAATGAAACTCACACAAGAGCAAACCAATAATCAGTCGTTGCAAACTGAGGCTGCACAGGCTAATGAAGAAGCTACTGATCGCACGGATGCTTTTAGTGATGCGAGTTCGGCTTCGGCAAGTGCTAAAAGAGCGGACAAAGCTCAAAAGGCATTGCGCAAAGCTCAAAAGGCTAACAAGAATTTAGCCAAAAGTAATCGCCGTATTGAGAAATTGCAAAAAGACATCACTAAATTGCAAGAAAAGATAACTGAACTAAATGCTGAAGTAGAATTTAGCAAATAGATGCAAGTTAGATGTTTTATTAAAAAATCCTTGTATGGTATTACCACACAAGGATTTTTATTTATTGCTTGTCGTGCTACGATCTAATTACCATATTGTAGTATCATCTCTACAAAAGCAGGGTCTCGGTGAGAAGCGAAAAGCGTTTGTTGGGTGTCGAGAGTGGCTATTTGGCTCATATCCTCTGCTGAGAGTTGGAAGTCAAATACATTAAAGTTCTGTTCCATACGCTCTTTGCGCACCGACTTAGGAATGCAGATAATATCGCGTTGCAAGAGATAACGCAAAGCTACTTGGGCAGCAGTTTTGTGATACTTTTCTCCAATAGCATTAAGAGTAGGATTGGCAAAGAAATCATTTTTACCTTCGGCAAAAGGTCCCCACGACATTAGTTTGGTGTCGTATTTTTTCATTAGATCTTGGAGGTCTTGCTGTTGATAGAATACGTGCGTTTCCATTTGGTTTACAGCAGGTTTTATCTCGCAGTGGTATGTCAAATCGAGGTATCTATCGGCATAGAAGTTGCTCACCCCAATAGCGCGCACTTTGCCTTCTTTGTAGGCTTCTTCCATAGCGCGATAAGAGCCGTAATAATCGCCAAAAGGTTGGTGAACGAGTAGCAAATCAATATAATCCGTTTGTAGTTTGCGCAAAGAGGTTTCGATAGAGGCTTTAGCTTTTTCGTAGCCTGCATTGCTTACCCACACTTTGGTAACGATAAAGAACTCTTTGCGGTCGATACCACTTTTCTTAATAGCATTGCCTACACCCTCTTCATTGTGATAGATTTGGGCAGTGTCAATCATTTGGTAGCCTACCGCGATAGCATCGCTTACGCAACGTTCACATTCTTCGGGGTTTACTTGGTATACACCATAGCCCAATAGGGGCATTTGTACCCCGTTGTTTAACTCAATGTTTTTCATTTGTAATTCTTATTTTTAGTTTTTTTGATTTTATTTCCAAATAGATTTTTAGTAATACTCCCTCATAGTTCTTATGTCCAAGTACCCCTCTTTACCGTTTTTGATAATCTTATAGAATGAAGAAGTTTGAGGTGTTATTTTTTCATATACCACTTTTTTCTGCTGGGGGTATATACCTATTTTATGATCTTTGTAGATGTAGATAAGTCCATCCTTTTGTTGTTCTATATTGTCATAAATAATGGGGAGTAGCTCATCTCCTAATAGATATACATCAGGATATACACGCAGCATACGCTTATAAAAAGGACTTCCTTCCAGCTCTATCTCTATATAGTCGCCCCCTTCCAACTTCTCTTGGTAGGTGTAGCCAAAAAGTCCATACTTATTGCCTTGTTGTACTCGTATAAGCTCAGGGTGGGGATAGATAGTGCCCGTAAAAGAGTCATTCTCGTCCCATACAATACGATGTTTACCATTGACAAACGAAAGAGTTTCCTCAGCACCTCTATCCGAGAGATAATGCTCCTTCTTAGCTTCATACTCAGAAGCAAAACCTCCAGAACTATAAAGTATATAGTATGGGTATTCTCTCTTATTAGGGTCTTTTTCCAATGAATAGCTCTTCTCATGCACTGTACCACAGAGGGAATAAACGATTTTAGGAAACGCCTCTATTCGCTCTCCACTTATCTGGTAATAGCCTGCTCCCTCTCTATTAAGCATCTCTATCCCATCTCGGTAGAAATAGACACTTTGCATCCCTTTGAATTTCTTTTTTTGTAAATAACTGTCGTAGAGTACATACTTACGCCCTCTTTTGCCTATTATGCCAAATTCGTTATAATAGATCGTATCATATCTACCCGAAAGTACTTTTTGCTTATAGATATTAATAAGTTCATAGCGCTTGCCTTTAGGACGAAGTAACATATATTCTTTTGGCTTATAATTTATGAAATCATCTTTATAAGATGAAGGATATTGAGTTACCATAAGTTTTGTCGTCTCTCTGTCGTTCAAGAATAGGGTTTTATCCTTCAAAGGTACTATAAATCCTTCTATATAACTATTATCACTCAAGAGGTATATATTCCTACCCTTTCCCAAGTTGATAGCACGCAGTGAATAATAATCCCTATCTTGATAAGGGTCTTTTTCTTCTATATCTATATCACATAGTAATGCCAATTGTGGGTTAAGTATCTTGAGAATTGTTTGGGTATTCTTGTCATAGATAGGCGGAAGTGTCTTAAAGGTTTTTCCTACAAAATCCTTTAGAGTAGTACGTTGAATATCTTTGAGATAGATAATTTTCTTCTCTCCTCTTTTTATATCCTTCAGAGTCTCCCAATCCTCCTTATCATTATAAGTCAACTTAAGATCGTAGAGTTCTTGCTTATAATCTGCTTTTTCATCTTCCTCGTAGTCAAGATCCAGCTCTAAGAACTTATCTTTCCCTTTTTGCCAATAAAAATAGAGATCTCCCTCAGTATTATAGGCAAGGACATCTATATGGCGGAAGCTGGTTTCTGTCTGTGCTTGCCCCCATAAGGCAAACAACAAAGTTGCGATAAAGGTCAATTGTTTCAACATAATATTCCATTTTACACCCCGCAAAGATACGAATAATTAGTTAATAAATCAATTATTTGTTTGTACAAACATAGAGTTTTTATTTACAGCGTGTTGTGTTACGACCTTATGGCTTCAATTATATTATCTACTTGTAGTTTTTCGAGGATATTTTGGCGGTGGCGGTTTACGGTATGTATGCTGATGTTCAGTTTTTCGGAGATTTCTTTGCTGAACATTCCTTCTTTGGCAAGGGCGAGTATCTCTCTTTCGCGCGGAGTGAGCAGGACATCGGTAGCACTTTCGATAACAAAAGGTACTACTTCATCGGTAAGACAGTTTTTTATCTGAAAACGCACTGAAGTGTTTGCCGATTGCTCGGGAGCGAGGTCTATCATACCCATAGCCAAAAAATTATCGTCTTTGAATGCCAATATACGCATTTGGTAAATCATTCGTACATATTTCCCTCTATCCAAGACTCTCATTTCATAGATGTATTTGTAAGTGAGCTTTTCTTCCTTGGGGAGTGTGTCTAAAAACTCCCATACTTTTTTATCAATTCTTCTTACCACCTCTAAATCATCAGGATGTACCAATTTCTCAATATTGAGCTCTTGAGATGCTTCAATATATTCGGTTACATAATAGTAATGCCCGAATTTATCCGATAGAAAAACGGCAAAACTCCCTGCTTGTTCTAAGATTTTTAAGTGTGGAATGTATTCCTGTGCTATTTCCTCTATGCTTTTATCGGTTGTCATTTCAAAATGGTTATTATTCAGTATTGTGTAGTGATGCGCACCGCCGTAATTTTGCGCCAAAGATAATCAAATATTTTTAAAAGATGAAGCATCAAGCACGAACCATTAGGAATTTATGTATTTTTATTTTCGTAGCCCTCAGTTGTGGCTGGGTGGGCGTATGGGTAGATTCGCTTACGGGTGAAACGACAGGCGATTTCAGCGATACTAATAATGGTACTAGCGGAATGGGTATTTTTATAGTGGCTCCCCTGCTTACTTGGCTCTTGTTGCGCGCCTTTATGGGCGATGGTTGGAGCGATGCAGGGTTGCGTCCGCTTATCAAGAAAAACCTGCGTTGGTATGGAGTGGCAACCCTTATTTACCCTGCGGTGATTGCCATTACCCTGCTTATAGGCGAGTTGTTAGGCTGGCTGGACGTGCAAATCCGGTGGACGGACTATTTTGCGGGCTTTGGTATTTTTGTAGTAGCCGAATTTGTAAAGAATTTCTTTGAAGAATCGTCGTGGCGGGGGTATCTTACGGCTCGTTTGCTCAGTTTGAAAATTAAAGACGTGTGGCTCTATCTCATTGTGGGGGTAGTGTGGTGTTCGTGGCATTTGCCTTACTTTTTCTACTTCCTAAAACCTGAACAGCTATTTGCGGTATTCCCTTATGATAAGGTTACTTTTTGCGTAATGGCATTAGTGTGCTGCACCTCGTGGACAGTGATGTATACCGAACTTTTCCGCCTTACAAAGTCGATATGGGCTGGGGTGTGGATGCACGCTATTGAGGATACGACTATCAACAGCCTGATATACGACAAGCATATTTTTATAGAAGCGGGTAGAGAGATACTCATTTCGCCAGTTTCGGGGATTATCCCTTGTCTGTTGTATCTCGGTGTAGGTTTATGGCTGAGGAAGTTACGAATGACGAGAGACGAATGACGAGAGACGAGTTACGAGAGACGAATGACGAGAGACGAATGACGAGAGACGAGTTACGAAAACTCCCCGTGATGCAAGCTACATAGGCAGTTTGCATTACGGGGAGTTGTTTATTGTCTATCTATTACAACCTAATTAACGAATTTCCACTACTTCTTCCAGTGGAAGTCTCTTCTTAGGAGTCTTACTTGGGTGGTTGCCATCGGCTTCACTGTGATAGCCTACTGCTACAGCAAGTACCGCTTTACAGCCTTTTACTTGCAATTTTTCAGTGTAATAAGCCGTATCAATTCCTTCCATAGGGGTGGCATCGATACCCTCTGCTCCACAAGCGGCTACAAAGAAACCTGTTGCCAAATACACTTGTTTTTGAAACCACGCCTTCGCTTTTTCATCATCACCAGCTTTTACACTTTCGTAATAATCTACTACAGGTTGTGGCTGATTGGCTTTGAAATGGTTTTCAAAAGCGGCTGTATCATCATAAGCGAAAAACACGATGAGGTGACTAGCCTCTTTTATCTTCTGTTCGTTGAAGAATGAATGCGCTGCCAAGTCGGCTTTGAGGGCTTCATCACCTATGATAGCAAATTTCCAAGGCTGACTATTTACTGAAGAAGGAGATAAGCGGAGAATTTCTGCCAATTCTTTGATTTTAGCTTCACTTATCTTCTCATTGCGATATGCTTTGGCAGCATATCTCTTTTGTGCGATTTCTAAAAAATTCATATTTTCTATTTCTTATAATTAGTTGTTTGTTACCTCTGTAGTTACTTCTATATTCCCACGAGTAGAGTTAGAATACGGACATACTTGGTGTGCTTTGTCCGCAAGTTCTTTGGCTTGCTCAAGTGATACCCCAGGTACATTCACTTGTAAGGTTACAGCAAAGATAAAACCACCAGTATCAAGCTTTCCTATAGATACGTGTGCTGTTACAGTAGTTACCCCTGTGGTTACTTTAGCTTGCTTAATAACCAAGTTCAGTGCGGTATCAAAACAAGCTGCATACCCTGCTGCAAAGAGTTGCTCTGGATTGGTATAATCATCATTAGCTCCTCCTAAGGCTTTAGGAGAGCGAAGTTCGAGGCTTAATACGCCATTGTCGGAAGTTACTTTTCTATTAGGGGCTCCGGTAGCGGTAGCCACTGCTGTGTACATTGCTGTCATCTGTCTTCTTTTTTATTTATGATTTAATAATTTGTTTACTAATGTCCTAAGAGTCTCTAATTCTTCAGCGGTAAGTGCTATTGACTCTTTCAATCGCGAAGGAATGTCTTTGATGGTTTCTTGTAGCTGTTGCCCCTTTTCGGTCAGTGCTATCCACATAATGCGTTCGTCCTTCTTGCAGCGGATACGAGTGAGCAATTCTTTGGCTTCCATTCGCTTAAGCAAAGGGGTAAGGGTACCACTGTCTAAGTAGAGCCTTTCTCCTATGGCATTCACCGTGAGAGAGCCTTCTTCTCTGAGCACTAAAAGTACCAAATACTGCGGATAGGTAAGGTCTAAGGGGGTAAGATATTTAGCATATTGCTGTGTAATCTTACGCGAAGCCGCATAGAGCGGAAAGCATACCTGAGCACTTAATTGTAAGTTTTCTTCTATCATCACTTCTTGATTTCGGGGGCAAAAGTATAATAAATATTTTAAACAACAAAATTTTTTACAAATAAATTTTGCACAATGTAATTTTATAATGAATTATTAGGTAGTTCAATAACTAAGAATCCCCCGTGTAGCAGGTACTACACGAGGGATTTTATGCGTTTATTTACTAATTTTCTCAGCCCAATCGAAGAGTTCTTCGAGGTCGTAATCACCACTATGAGGTTTATCCCAAGGGAGGGCATAATCTACAGCGTAGCGGTGATTTTGGAGTGTAGTAGCAAGAATTAAGGATATAGCTGCTGAGGTATCACTGTCCTTAGCCCCGTGGCGTATGCGCCAATATTTTGGCAAATGAGCATTCTTTTTACCTATAAAACTCATTGGGTTCATCAGTTTTACGATATTGGCATCTGCCATTTGGCTCTCTACAATACTGTTCTTAAAAGCATAAGGGGTGAAATGCTTTTTATCGGTGGTGCTATCGCCAAAGAGTTGGTTCTCTCCTGTGCTTAGGTCGAGGGCATCGAAGGCTGGAGGACTTTTGTGTCGCTCCATATAAGTGATGTAGCCTTCCCAATTGATAGCCGTAACTTTACCGTTTTTAAGGGTAAGGAAAGAATATTGACTAAGATCAGTACCTTCTTTTTGTGCTTTTTCAGCAGCAGCTATAATCGTTTGTTTTAGTAGTTCTTTAAAGCTACCTTCGCCTTTGGAGTTTAGAGTAAGCTGTTTGCCTTTACTGTCTTTTAGCTTTAGACTATTGAGGTAAGCGGGGAAGTCTTTTCTAAGGTCAGCAGAAACTTTAGCTTGCTCAGCGGTAAAAGTCCCTGTCTTATAAGTGCGTTGTACGTTGTAATCAAGCATAGAAACCTCCATCGTTTTATACTGACTAAGGTTACCAAACTGCCATTCATAGGCTTTATCGGCGTTCTCTAAGTTGGTAATAGGGCAGTAGGCTGATACGGCAAAAATAGCATCGGTAGCAGGGGCAGCACCTAATTCCTTTAAGTAAGGCTCGTAATCGGCTTGGTCGCCCGAAGCTCCTAAAAGGGCAGATGAGGCGCCTCCTGCACTCGTACCATTAGAAATGATTTTATTGGCATCGCCTGGTATTTCTTTATCGTTGTATTTGAGGTAACGCACGGCAGCTTTTAGGTCTACAATCACAGCGGGGGCTTTGCCGGTAGCCGAGGTACGCCCGCGCGCACCAGGTGAGGCAACCACAAAACCTTTGCTAAGAGCCATAATAAGCGAATTATTTGTGTCTTTAAACTTACCTCCGGTAAGCGAAAGAGGCTTGGCAGGCATATAGCCTCCTACACCATTAGGAAAGAAGATAGGGGCAGTTTGAGCGTTAAAGCCGTTGATTGTTTCGCCATTGAAGTAGGCTTCAGGAATGTAGATATTGAGTTGTTGGTATTGTTCTTCTACTGGATTGGCTACATATACAATTCCTTCATAGGCACGTACTGCAAGAGTCTGGTTACCTTGTGTTACTTGCTGGGTAGTGTATTTAGTAGCATCAAAGCGGAGAGGTGATTTTTGCAGTTCTTTTAAGATTGCTTCGCCTACACTCTTAGCTGATTGCGGGTTTTGCCCTGTAATTACGCGATTATCTACGCTCACTTTGTCTTGCCACAAGCCCGCTTTATCAATGATAGCCCCGCGCTCTTTGAGCTTGTTTTCTAACGAATAAGGCACTACTTGGCTGAGTTTTACAGCCTCTTCTTCTTCATTGGTGAAAGGACTCAAAGTTTTGCCACTTACTAAATATTTGCCGTTAGAGAGCTTAATATTCACTAAACCCGATGGCCCGTGGCACACTGCAGCTACTACACCTCCTTTTTCGTAAATCTGTTGGGCTATTTTGGCAAGGGCTTCACTGCTGGCAAAATCCCACATTGTGCCGTGTCCTCCTGCATAAAAGATAGCGGCATAGTCCTTAGCTTTTACCTGCGAAGGGGCAAGGGTATGAGCTAATTGTTTTTGATAGTCGGTACTTTCCCAATATTTTTTATTGATAGGGTCGTCTAACTTCACACCATAGGCAGTAGTGCTACCACCTTTCGGACTTACAAAATCGACCTTATAGCCAGCCTCAGTAAGCACTTCTAAGGGGTGAGTCACTTCCGATAGAAAATAGCCTGTAGTTTCACCTGTATTTCCCAGTTGGGTATGGTTTGTTACTACAAAAAGTACTTTTTTGTTCTGTGCTACCCCAGCTACACTGTAGATAAGGGTGAGCAATACTACTAATTTTTTCATTGTTTTTTCTTTTTAAAATTCGGGGCAAAGATACATCTAAAATATGTATATTGCTGAGAGGTATATCATTTTTTTTGGGATAAGGCAAAATACAAACGGCTAAGGGTTTCGCGTGACATGCCTAAATAAAATCAATAATACTAAAACTCCCAGTGGTGCCAGCTGCATAGGCTGTTTGCGCTACGGGGAGTTGTTTTATTGTGTGTTGTGCTATGACTCGTGCTACGACCTAATTTGCTTATTTTTCAATTGCTAATTTAATCAAATGTTGCATTGCGGTGTCTATCTTTTCTGCCGTAGCGAAGTTTTGCTTTATATGGTATTTTTCGGCGATAGCAGAGATTTTCTCGTAGCGTATGCGTACAATTTTTTCCTCCTTGTAGATGAGAATTTTCAAAGGAAGTTCAATAGCCAAGCGAGGGTTTTCTTGCATTAGAGCAGTACCTACTTTGGGGTTGCCCACTATAAGTACAGTCGCGGGCTGCATATTTTCGCCTACTGCCTCGGCTGCCTTGTGGTGTTCGATAGTAGCAAAAATGGTAATCCCTTTGCTGTTCAGTGTTTTCTGAAGTGCTGCTACAGTCTCTTCAAAAGCCAATGGACTCTCAAAATCAGCATAAGGTTTTATCATATCTGTACAGCTAATAATAGGTTGTGCCGCAGCTAAGAATGGGAATAATAAGAAGATAATTAAGTGTTTCATATAGTTTATTATAAATGTTTTGCAAAGAAAGTAAGGGTAAGTTCATTTAGTTTGTGGTGGGTCTGCTCAATAGGGTTTTTGCCACTAAATCCCAAAAGATGAGGAAAAGGCACCCACAAAGGCGCATCGGTAAAATCTACGTGGAAGATATCAGGGATTTGTACAAATTCACTTTCGGCTGTGTTTTTGCATAGGTTTTCCATTGTGCTGAGGTGCTCTTGAATATCGCTTTCTGTCCACCCCCCTGAGCGTTCTCTTTCTGTGCGCATAGCTTCTGCCGGACGTGTGATCACCATTGTAGGAACACGCAAGCCCGTTTGTGCTATTTTTAGCGGAATCTGTGATTCCATAATCAAATTAGCCTTGATACGGGGGTCTTTCCACGAGGCTTCTGATACGATAATTCCTCCGAGGGAGACCCCAAAAGCTCCTAATTTATCCAAGTTGAGTTTATTGTAAAGAAGATTGTTAGGGTCGTTGGTATTCAGTGTGGTGAGGAAATCTATTACTTGCGATACATCTTTGGCGAAGTAGGCTATCAATCCCCCTTCAAAAGTTTTTCCATTATAACTCAGAAGAGGATTTTCTTCTGTTAAGCTCTCATTGAGCATAGGGTCGATGAGTGTTCGCGGCAGGCTTTTGAGCGTACTGCCATCGGGGAAAGTCACCAAGGCTACCGCTATCGGACAATCAATACCCACTACTATATAGCCTTGAGAGACCAACTCTTGTATCTGAAAAGTATTTATACATCGGTGACCATAAAGTCCTGTGAGGTACAAAAGTACAGGATATTGCGCTTTTTCCTTGTTTACAGGAGCTTTTACTAAGGCATTCGAACGCTTGAATTGCAATGGATAAAGCAATGCCTTTGGGATGTGCAAAAGCTGTGAAATAGCCTCGCTCACCTTTGTAGCTTCAGGGATATAAGGGGCGTAATCAGGGTGAGAGGTATTTTCGGCAGGGTACCACACTTGTATGGGGATTTGTCTGGCTTGGTGTTTATCAGTGATGAAAATTTCTTCCCTATTAGGGTCGGTTACACAATAGGTTACTGTGCCAACAGCATACTTGCCTGTAGGTTTTGCAAAAAGGGTCGGGCGAAATATATAGTAAGCCCCTGCCACGAGCAAGAGCAATAGTATGGTGATAAGGATATACATCTTTTTCATTTTCATTTGCTAATACAGTGAGGAAATTGTAATCTTAAAGTATAAAAGTAATGAAGGATTAAAAATACTCTTTCATTGTTCTGATGTCTAGATAACCTTTTTTACCTTTCTTTACAATCTGATAGAAAGAGTGGGTTTGGGGTTCTATTTTTTCGTATATAACCTTTTTATGCTGGGGGTAGATTCCTATCTTATTATCTTTGTAGAAATAGATAAGTCCATCCTTATGTTGCTGAATATTATCGTAGATGATAGGGAGCTGTTCGTCTCCTATGAGATGTGCTGAAGCATATTTGCGTACATTGCGTTTAAAACTATTTTCTTCTTCATTTTCTTTATCCTCCTCTATTCCCTCAATATATAATTCTTTTTCTGAAATCTTTTGATAATTGTATTTGAACAGTCCGTATTTGTTCCCGCGTTGCACACGTATAAGCTCTGGGTGATGATAAATGTTATCGACAAAAAAGTCATTCTCATCCCATTCAAAATACCTACTACCATTAATGAAAGAAAGTGTTTCATCGGCACTTCTATCAGAAAGATAGTTTCGTTTTTCGGCTTCGAACTTTGAAGCAAAGCCTCCAAAACCATAAAGCATATAATGTGGGTTTTCTGATTTTTCAGGGTCTTTTTTCAATGAATAACGCGTTTCATATACTGTTCCGCAGAGTGAGTAACTGATTTTTGGAAATTTCTCGATACGTTCGCCTTCTATTGTGTAATATGCTGCTCCTTGCTTGTTAAGCATTTCAATGCCATCGCGGTAGAAATAAGCACTGCGCATCCCTTTGAACGATTTTTTTTGTAAGTAACTATCATAGAGAGTGAATTTGCTTCCTCTTCTGGCTATAACGCCAAATTTGTCATAATAGATTGTATCGTATCTGCCTGAAAGCACTTTTTCTTTATAGGTATTCATAAGCTCATAACGCTTGCCTTTGGGGCGAAGTATGAGATGCTCTTCTGGCTCATAATCTATAAAGTCATCTTTATAGGACGAAGGGAATTGAGTTGGCGCAAGCACCGTTGTCTCTCTGTCAGTTAAAAACAAGGTTTTATCTTTTAAGGGTACCATAAAACCCTCGATATTTCCTCCATCACTCAAGAGGTAAATGTTTCGCCCCTTTTTTAGATGGATAGTGTGTAGTGCATAATAGTCTGTTCTTTGATAAGGTTTTTCTTCTTCTGTGTCTATATCACATAACAAAACCAAGTGAGGGGTAAGTATCTTGACAATTGTTTGAGTATCCTCGTCATAGATAGGAGGAAGTGTGTTAAAGGTTTTGCCTACAAAATCGCTAGGGGTAGTGCGTTGTATATCTTTGAGGTAGATAATTTTGTTGTCGTCCTCTTTTATCTCGCTCAGGGTCTCTAAAATCTCCTCATTATAATCAACCAATTTGAGATCGTAGACTTCGGTATCGGTATCTAGATTTTCATCTTCTTGAGCATCAAATTCTAACTCTGAAAACTTGTCTTTCTGTTTTTGAGTATAAAAATAAAGTCCCCCATCAGAGTTATAAGCGAGGATATCGATATGACGGGTTGAAGTTTCTTTTTGTGCTTGCGCTAAAGAAGTGAGCAAGAGAGCAATGATAAGAGTGATATTTTTTAACATATCGTCCTAAGGTTTTTGTTGGCAAAGATAGTAATAATTAGTGAATTAGCAAATTAAAAACTCCCCGTGGAGTTATTTACTACACGGGGAGTTTTATTACAGCTTGTCGTGCTACGACTTAATCTGCTACTCGGCAAATTACTTTCTTATCGCCAAACTTCTCAGCGAGCCATTGTTGCAATCGCGCGGCATCTATTTCTTTAGTCACTTCTTTGCCCTTTATAGTATCTTTTTTCAGGGTGTAGAGCAGTACAGTAGCCGTTTGTAGAGAATCTTTATTAGACAAGAGGTTCAGCTTACCAAAATAAAAATCGTCTATGCTTGGGAATAATACCTGCATTTCTTTAGCAAAAGTAGCATCAGTAGGCTTGTATTTTTCCAGCTCGTCAGTTAGGTTCTTTATCATCACATCTTTACTAGAGAGCGACGACTTGTTTTTGTTGATTTCCGATAGTATTTCTTTATCAATTTCCGATTCTTTTTGTCTGATGATGAGTTTGGTATTATGTAATTTGAAGTTTTTGAGGTTACTTTGTAGTGTTTTTACTTCCTCATCGGTAAATTTCTTGTCTAAAAAAGCCAATTCAATGCTTTTAGGGTTCGTATTGTAGTGTATTTTCTTGTAAATAATGGTATAACCGTTGTTTTCGAACTCGGCAGTGATATAATGAGCTACATTCTCGTGGAATTCCTTCTCTTTCAAAAGACTATATGCCAAATACAAACTGGGGGTAACAATGAGGATGACCAATGTGGTGATAACAACGCGCAAACGCTTGTTAAGCGCTTCATTACCCGTGTTTTTAGGAGTGTATTTCAGGTATTTGATGATGAGGAAAGTAGCAATCCCAATGAAGAAACAGTTGATGCTATAGAGGTAGAAAGCCCCTAAAAAAAAACTAATATTGCCTGTTGCCAAACCAAAGCCTGCTGTACAAAGTGGAGGCATCAAAGCAGTAGCAATTGCCACCCCTGGGATAGGATTTCCTTTGTCTTGACGGGTGAGGGAGATAGCACCTACCAACCCACCCACAAAAGCGATGAACACATCGTAAATAGTAGGCGAGGTACGGGCTAAAAGCTCCGATTGCACATCCTTAAACGGACTGATATAGAAGTAGATAAACGATACTATAAGGCTCACTACCGTAGCGATAAGCAAACTGCGTCCTGTTTTTTTCAATAAGTCAAAATCGTAGGTAGCTAATGCAAAGCCTGCCCCCACAATAGGCCCCATAAGCGGAGAGATAAGCATCGCCCCGATAATGACTGCCGTAGAATTGACGTTTAGTCCGATAGATGCAATAACAATAGCACAAGCCAAAATCCATAGATTGGCACCGCGAAGAGAGATATTGCTAAGAATATCTTCTATTACTTTTTCTTTTTTTTCTTCGCCTTGGTGCAGATTAAGTAGGTTTTTCAAAAAACTCATAATGTTAAGTATTTATGATGTTAGTTTAAATATTAGGGGCAAAGATAGTAATAATTTGCTAATTAGCAAATTAGCTTTAATGGTAGTGTGTATATTTTCTTATATCTATTTTTTTTAGATTTGGCATTTCTTCCAAAAATGAAATCTTTCCATCAATAATTTTGGTTTGCTCCCAAATGTTAAGGGTGGTTAGATGTTCTAATTTTGATAATGGAATGATACTGTCTAAATTGCCTTGATTCCAAAGAGTTAGTTTTTCTAAGTTATTTTTTTGAGCAAGTGTAGCAATCAAGTTGTTAATTTTTTTGCAGGAACATATTTCAACATCTGTGAGTGTAGGCATACCTAAAATGAAATTAATATCTTCAATTTTAGGCAAATAAGCTATATATAAACCTTTTAGGTTGGTAAATTTCTTACAATCGGATAAATCTAGTATATGACTATTGGCAATGCTAAGACTTTCTAAAATATTATTTTTGTTATGTATGTCTAATTTTTTTGCTTTTTTAGGCTCTATGTGTAACTGTTTCAGTGTAGGGTGGTCAAAAAAACCGTCTATTTTAAGCGTGTCATCGGTAAAGAAATCAGTGAGGCTAACTATTTTTCTAATATCAAACGGATGGGCAAGAACCGCATTTTCTTCTATACTGATTTTTTTAATGTTACTTAAATGATAAAGAGGGGTCAAATCAGTTATTTTTGAACATTGAAGGGAAATTTCTTCAATCAAATCTATGTTCTCATTGAAGGGAAGAACAGATTTGTTATACCCTAAAAATCCTGAGAAAATAATGCGTGATAGCTTGTTTTCCTTCATAAAAGGTTCTAATTCTTCTATTTTGTCATTATTTTCAAAAACGACATAAGAGTTTTTAGAGTTTACAGGAAAATTCTTTATTTGCATACGAAAAACTTATTTTTTAATTCATTGCTGTAAGGGTAGGGGAGCTGTGAAATGTTTCTTTTTAGTATAAGGAATTAGATTTTTTCATTGTGTTGAAATATTTTGTAATTTCTTGTAGGGTGTTCTCTGGAAGGCTTTTATATTGAGAGCAAGAAATGATATTTTGATAGGATTCTAATAGATTTTCTTCACTTTTTAATTTGTTTATTACCAATATATTGATGGCATCATAAACATCCATATATTCATTTATATTGTTCTTTTTCCATAAAACATCTAATATCCCATCCAATGTTTTAAATTTCTCATCTAAATCAATGATTATTTCTAAGGCTTGTGGAAATGTATTTTTTGTTTTTTCCTCCAAATGTTCAATAGTTTCAATTGAAGAAAACCAACCTGTCATTTCGCGATAGTCATAACCATACAAGGTAAAGATATCTTTCCAATCGGTGATGATAAAGGTGGGTCGCAGAAATTTAAGCGCATTTTCTCCTTCTTCCATACGGATTTGATTTTCTATATCTATATGTAATTTTCCTGCTTTCAAATCTGTATACGAATATACAAGATGCAGGATATTACTGCGTTTAGAAAAAAGAAAACTAACCTCTGATAGATTGTTTTTTGTTTTGATGCTGTATTTGTTTTTCGCTTTATTAGGTTTATAACCATACTTTCTAAAATAGATCCATATTTAGAATATAAAACCTCCATAATTGCTTTTTCCTTATCCATTTTTTGATGTTTTTATGCCCTGTAACTCCACTACATAGCGGTTTAACATATAGAAGAATTGTTTAAAAATACTGACCAATCATCATCGGCATTGTCATAACCTATAATTTTTTCCTTGTACTTACTGCCAAAGATGTATTCCTTTACAAAAGTATCAAAATCAACATCAATCTCCTCAATACCTTCATAGCTATCGGCAGGGAAAATTACGTGTTGGGTATCTTTATCAAGGAAAAGAGGCTCATATAACAGCTGCCCAATCTCGCACCACGAAGATTGATTGGCGGGGACGCGATATTGGTTATCTAATAGTTCCTCTGTACTCCACAGAATGATATCGCCAAAAGAACCACCATTGCAAAGTTTTAAAAAAGCACAATGTGCAGGGGCTATGAGTTGTAACACCTCTGGGGAAATATTTTTAGCACCTTCGGGGATTTCGCCTATAAGTATGGCATCGGGTGATGAGGTCAAGCAATTTCTGTAATGGGTAATGATCGTTTCTAAGGTCATTTTCAATCAATTATTCTAACCAAACATTTGCGCATCATTGAAATTCTCACCGTCAAACTCTGAGGCGATAAGTGAGTGCCCCAAGAACATATCGTTGTCATCAAAGAAGACTTCTACGTCTTCGCTGTAAAACAACAGACTCTGCAAACTGAGGGCTTCTATAAATTCCTTTTTAGTAAGCTCAGGTTTATCAGGATCATCCTCATCGCCAAAACGCCAATTGTTATTGTAGAGGTCTAAATATTTCTCAGCAATACATTCTTTGGCTTTGAGCAATAGAGTGTTTATCTCACTGAGAAAGGTATTCATCTGCTGTTCTATCTTTTCAGTTTCGCCTTCATCTTCAAGGATGATATCCACACTTAATTCTTTTCCATTGATAACCACCGTACCATCATAAGAAGTAGGGTCATCAGTGTGCTGTGTAAAATCTTTAATTTTGTACTGTTTCATAAGTTTGTTTAAAATAATTGCGAAATTAAAATGAAATATTAAGCCCTACTTCTACTATGTTGTAGTCTTTTCTCACCGGTACAATAGGAGCGGTGTCATAAATAAGTCGGTAAATACCGCGTATGCCTACCGTAGGAGTAATGTCGTATTTTAGATCAATAGCCCCACCATAGCGTGGTTTTTTGAAAGTGCTATCAGGTTTGGTTTGATAAATCACAGTGGTAATAAGTTCCCATTTTTCAGCTAATTGAAGTCTGTAGCTAAGTGATAAATGGGTTTTGATACTACGGCTATAAGCATAAGTAGCTACAATATTATCAGGAGCAGGATATTGCCACTTTTCATACTCAAAGAATAGACACATAGCAGCAAACATCAGAGAAGTATCGGTATTGAGCAAGCGATAACGCGATTGTAACCCTGTAGAAACTTTATGTTTCATTCCTCTACTCTCTGCCCATTGTGCTTCTATATAAGGATATACCTCAAAAGTAGGACGTAACAAATAGCGGTATTCAGCATGCACATATCCCCCACTTACAAGCACTTTATTGCCATAGGTAGCAAACTCAAATTTATTGATGATATTGATAACCTTATTATGATTTATCAGTAGGTTTAGATTAGCCGTGTTTATAAAAGTAAGGACGTTTTCCTTTTCAGTTTTAAAATTTAAGACAGGTAAAATCATTCCTTGTAAGGTTTTAGTACTATCAATCTTCATCGTGAGATTTTCCGAAAAAAGCATCTGTGAGTAGGCAGAAGCCGAAGATAATAGTGTTAATAACACATAAAGTAATTTTCTCATTGTCTTAAGGTTTTCTTTTTCAAGGGGCAAAAGTAAGAATAATTAGTAAATTAGCAAGTTAGCTAATAAAAAATCCCCGTGAGGTATCACCGCACGAGGATTTTTTTAGTTTTTAAGAGGTTAGCATAAAAACATCCAACCAATGCCAAACTTATCTGTAAAACTGCTGTTCTCCATTGAGATTTGTAGTGAGAGCTTCGGTCATAAAGTCAAAAAAAGGACGCATAGCTAATAATCCTTGAATCGCTTTCTCAGCAAAGTTATTTGATGTAGCTTCTTCTAAAGAGTAATCGTGCTTGAGAAGGAATTGCTTTTTACGCAGATAGTCTATCATTGGATCGTCTTTCTGAAAACTTTTAGGGGCTGTTTTGAGTTCTTCTCCCCATAATTGTCCGCCAAATTCTTTTTGTATGCCCTCATTCTTCATTACTGCCCTAAATTTCTCAGCGTTAAATGATATCTCCTGACGGATACGTAATAATTCATCTTTATTGGGTTCAAAAAAACCACCTCCTATAAAAGTCTCTTGGGGACTAACACATACATAATATCCGCCGAGATAGTGGGGTTCTTTGCGCTGTATATAACATCCAAAGTGTGTTTTATAAGGTGTTTTGTCATTAGAAAAACGCAAATCACGATGAATGCGATATATTTTTAGTGAAGACAAAGTGTCATTCTCAGTAAGTATAGAATAAATATGCTTAAAAAGTGTAGTGGCTTCCAATTTAGCCGATTCGTATTGAGCTTTATGAGCGTCAAACCATTCTTTATTGTTGTTTTCTGTAAGTTCTGTAAGGAAATCAAACATATATTATTGAAAATTACTTGTTTTTATTCTTTTTCTTTGAACTCTTTGCTTTGCTGTTGAACTCTAAACAGAGTTGTAACCAAAAATCAAAGTCTTCTTTTTGGTTGTACCCCGTAGGGTCTACATAGCAATAGCCAGAGAGCTCTTTGCCTCTCATTACTACTGGCGAGAAGCCTTGTCTTTCGGCAATTTCTTCTGTCTGCTTAGGGTCAAACCTACACATTAGGCAATCCTCTCCTATGTTGATGCACATCTTGTCATTCACTAAGAAAGCCAAACCGCCAAACATCGCCTTTTCTTCCACCGTGATATGAGGAATTTTAGCTAAATATTCGCGGACTCTATTTGCAAGTGTTATACTATAAGCCATATATTAAATTTTTGAGCTAAAATAGTTTAAAGCTACTACAGTTCCCAAATGTCTCGATTCGTGCATATTGTTTACATACATAGCTTCTTCTATAGTATCAATAGAAAATAAACCTACCTTAACCGTTGGGAACTCATTGAATAGCCTTCCTTGATAATCTTCTTGTAATTGATTTGCCGTACTGAGTAACAATTCCTTTACTTGGTAGATTTCTTCCTTTGAAGGTGTAATCTTTTGAGGAAAGGTACCACGATTGTATTTCTCTAAAAAATCAGTGCTGATTAGCAGTTTATTTCCACTGAGCTGATAACATAAGAATTGCTGTACAGCAATACAATGTGCTATATTCCAAAAGATATTATTAGAAAAACCTGTTGGGATATAACCTAATTGTTCAGGAGTAAGATTATCTAAGTAAGTCAATAGGTTTTTGCGAATGGATAAAAGAAAATCAAAGTGTTTTGTTTTTGTCATTTTTAAATGTTTTTTAGAAATCGGGGGCAAAAGTACTGCCTTCAAACAAAAAAAATCTTGCCATAAGACAAGATTTTTAAGTTTTCAATGATGAATGTTTATCCCCAGAAATCATCTTCGGCTGTTGGGTTGTCCAAAAATAACCAAACGCCTGTTATATGGCGTTTTTATTCATCGTTGAGTTCTTTTTGTATTTTCTTTGGAAGAGCTAATACAACTAAATCATACGAATCTTTTATCCATTCTTGAAACTGTTTGTCAGTAATTTTCCCTTTGGTTTTTACACTGTTCCAATGTTTCTTATTCATATAATATCCTTCAATTACTTCGTTATATTGTTCTCGTAACTGAATAGCTTTATCAGGATCACATTTTAAATTAACAAACTCATAAGTATTTATGTCGGTGGCACAAAACATTTTCCCTTTTACGGAAAACACAAGCGTTTTATCGTCAAAAGGCATAGATTCTTCTGCGCCTTTTAATGATAAACAAAAATTTCTCAATTCTTCAATATTCATTATTGTTCAGCTTTTTCGGCAAATCCGAGAATGTATCCATTAATGTCTTTTAGGTAAAACTCCTTCATTCCGTACCAAGTTGTTTTTAATTCGGTTATTTCTAACTTTTTCGCTTTCATTTGTTGATGAAATTCGTCTATTCCCTCAATATCCATATAAAAAAGAAACGGAAGCTCCGATTGGCAAACCTGTTGCAAAAACAACATCTTCCTTAAATGTATCGGTACGTTGAAAGAAAATTTCAACATTATCTTTTTGCATCATAGCATAAACATATTCTTTACCTTCGGTAAAACTTTGTTCAATTCCGTCTTGAGTTGCAGGAACAGTCATAATCAATTTGAACCCGAAGTTTTTTTCATAATAAGCAACCGATTTTTTCACATCCGTTACTTCAAAATTTGGGGTAAGTTTTGTAATCTTCATAATAAATCTTTTAAATTTAAAATGCAAAATTACTCGTTGCGCTTGGTTGCTAATTGTAAAAATCGGACATTCTCGTTTTTTGACAACTCTCTCGGTGTTTTTTCCGTATATTTTTTTATTTCTTTAATGAAATGAGCTTGGTCAAAATAGTTTTCACTTGGATAAAGAATTCCTTTCGAGATGTCTTTATATGAAGCATTACAGCGAACAATGTTTAAAAATAGCTTCAATGAAAACCCAAACATCTGATTAAAATACCGATTTATCTGTCGGCTGCTCCAAAACACACTTTTTGAAAGTTCTTCAACAGATAAATTTTGCCTTTGGTAAACTAATTCAAAAAGTTTGAGTTTTCTGTTGTCTATTTCCTTAAAATGTTTGATTGAATTTTCCAAATAATTCGAGATTTCTGAAACAAATATTTCAAAGTCATTGGTTTGATAACTTGATATGTTCCAGAATGTATCGTGTAAAATTATGTTTGTGTTCAGAATAGATTTTATTTCTCGCTGAAATATATATTCAGCTGCCAAAAGTTTGAACCGAATGCCAAAAAGTTTAGTTGATTTCGGTATCACTACATTAATAGGCATTATCCAAACCCCAGTTAGTTTTATTTGTTTAAATGAATTGTTTTCAAATTCTACAATAAGGTCGAAGTATCCATCTGGAATAATCGTATGTTCAAATTCTGTACTAAAGGTTTCATATTCCCAAAAACTTTGAATAAAGTTCGTCAAGAACCCAATGGGTTTTATTTCTCTGTATTTCATTTTTTATAATTCAATCAGGGTACAAAATTAGCGGAAAGCCTCTACTGGTAATTTTTAAAACGACAAGATTTTCTCAACAAACCTCCTTTCGTATTCTGCTTAGCGAAGTATCTGTGATGCCTAAATAAGTGGCTATATGTTTTAAGGGAGCGTGCTTTATAGCACTGGGTTTTTCCTTAATAAACTGCATATAGCGCTCTTTGGCAGGGAGTGTAATCATTTCAAGAGAACGTTTCTTTGCCTCAAACAATTTCTCTGTCATAAAGAGTCGCCCCCATTCGGAATATCCTTTCAAACTGTGATAGAGTTCTTGAAAATCCTCATAATCGATATGCCAGCCCTCACAATCGGTAAGGGCTTGGATATTTTCGGCAGAAGGTAAATGCTTAAAAAGAGAAAGTTCTTGCACGATAATTTCACCTTCACAAAAGAAGTCGGTAGTGATATCATTCCCTTCATAGTCATACACAAAGGCGCGAGCAACTCCTATCTGTAAAATGAGATAACCACGAGCTATTTCGTCTTTTCGCAAAATAAAATCGCCTTTGCGAAAAGCAATAGGCTGATGGGCTTTTTGTATCTGTTGCAGTTCTTGCGCCCCTATCAGAGGGTGTTTGTAGATGTTTTGAAATAAGTTATGTATCATTGTTGTTCTTCATATTTTATTACTCCTCCGGATACTTTATTTCATAAGACAAAACACATACGTTATTCTTCTTTTTTAAGCTGATTGAAACAATTCCTGAGGGCACTTCTTTTTCTATAATAACACTGTTTTTCTGTATTGTGTAACTTATATAGTGTTTATTATCATAGAAACTTTTTAGAGGTATTTTATTCAATAAGTTTTCTGAAGCATAAGGAAAATCAGTTAAAAAGCAATTGTATGCCTCTTGGAGGTTGCTAAAATTATATTCTTTTTCTACTTTCCAATAATTTCTATCATCACCAGGAATTCCTTCTATATGAAAGTTTTTACTTGCAGAATCATCTTTGTATTTCTTTTTAAAATAGAAGAAATAGCCTCGGTCACGGAAAATAATAGTACTGTCATTGAGACACAATGTATTAAAAATATTATCACACTGCAAATCATCATCAATCCCTTTGATAATACTAATACTATCTTGTTTAGGTTTTAAAAATATTATGTAACTATCCTCCTCATTATCCTTTTTTAATTTTGTGGGGTATTTATACTGAAAAAAGTGTTTAGCACATTGGTTAGAAAGTATTAAAGAGTCTTTTTTGAGTGAAAATTGGGCAAAATGAGAAAATTGCTTAGCATAGTTCTCACTAAATTTTTCATTGTCATTTCCAGCATCTTTAATGTATTTAAAACATTCCCATTTCCCCTCATATCTTTTATCCACTAAATTCTTCTTTATCTTGGTATGGTTACTACTTTCAGATTCCGATATAATTTTGTTTTCATTACTCTCTTTACATATTTTTTCAATCTTATCCGCAGTAAGTAAATTTTTGTCGAAACTTAGAATAATAGGATTTTCTATATCGTAAGTTATATTGTACAGTTTTTTTTCCTTCACACAAAGCAATAACCAAGCAATGGTGTTTTCAACCACTTGTTTGGTATTAGGTTCATTCTCATCAGTAATATCCATATCAAAAAACACTTTGATAAATATACTATCTCCCGAAATGCGATCTATTCTTGTGAAAGCTTTGGGGTAATGTTTCCAATCTAAAGAGCTCGATTGTACGATTTTTGAAATAATCCCTTCACAATCTAATTCTTCCTCTTGTTTGTTTTGATTGTTATTACTTTGATTATTAATAAAATCACAAGAGACAAGTACTCCTATAAGGAAGAAAAGATAAATTATTTTTCTAATCATTTTAATTATCATTTAAACGATTCCTTTTTCAATGTAGCACAAAGTTTGCCTTGTACAGCCTTGCGTATTTGGACAAATTGCTGAGGGGCTAACTTTAAGATGGCGTAGAGTAGCTTGCGGTGAAAAGAATAATGATGGTTATACGCCATATAAGGCAGGTAGAGGTTGAAAGCCTTCTGTAAAGTAGCAACGTTCGAGGTATTACCATAAGATTCAATGATATCCACAAGATCTTCGTGACTGTGATGCCAATCTTCCAAAAGCAACTTTTCGTATTGTGACAACAGCTTTTTATCCTCACCCAATGCTCCTGCAAGAATGATAGCACACTCTATACGGCTGGCATTTTTATGGGTAATGGCATCATTTAAATAAGCTTTGAGCAGATCTATAAGAGTAGCACCTTCAAGTAGTGGTTCTATATAATAAGGCAGGTCATACGTTCCTATTTCCTCATCTATAAGGCGATCAGTAAGGGTGTCGAGTTCGCTAAAGTTATATGACATATTAAGAAAGATTTTAATAGGTTTCAATTGTACGGGATTTTGTATTCCTTTTTATAAGTAATATACAAGTAATATACACTATATCTAACACAAAAATTATCAATCCTATGTATAATAAAAAGGTATTAGCTCCTCCAAGACGTTCACTGCCTATCATTCCAAATAATATAGTGGGAGCTAATGTACCTATACATTTAGATATACCTATAAGTATAGACTGGGAAGAAATTCTATTATTGTCTAATGCCCAACCAATAAATAGTATAGACATTAATAGATTTTGTAAAAAGGCAGAATAACTACTTCCCATTATTAAACCAAATTCTCTGATAAAGGCATATTGTACTACAAATGAAATAAACAATATCACGATTCCATTCAAATAAAAGTATTTTTGGACAACTATAGGGTAGTATAATTTTCCATATTTGAAATAAGTAATGAGTATAAAGGCATCACAAAATAACCATACAATATTAGCAATCATTTGGTCATTGATTCCAATTTCTTGATAACCAATTATAGTGCAAAGCAATTCCCAAGCAAAGTTTAAAGCTAATGCCCAAAAAGGAATAGCATAAGTTTTATTTCTAAAACCTATTCGGATAGCATCTACATAGACCACTGTCCAACAAATACCACTAAGGGCTACTAAAAATAATGTTGTATTCATGATGAAGTTATTCAAAAATGTTAAAAAATGAGTAATAATATTGTATTGAAAATCAGAAAGAAAACTACGCTCAATCCACTGTCGCCAAGTAGGTAATGCTTACTACTTGTTTCATTCTTCAATAATACTTACGACCCCTACTTCGGCACCAAAGAGAGCCAATACTTGATTTACTTTATCCAAACGCAAGGTTTTTTTACCCTGCTCCAGTTCGCGTACAAAGCGCAACCCAACTCCCGCTCGCATTGCCAACTCAGGCTGCGTAAGGCGTAACTGCTTACGTCTTTCCTTTACAAAAGAAGGAATACTAATTCTCAATGGTTAATTAAAATTCTCTCGCCTTGTCAAACCACTGCGTTATTTTCTCTTCCTCAATAGCAAAAGGTGCTACTTCTGCTAGCTGACATACAGCTTCGTAGGTGTCCTCTCGCTCAGTGGTTTCTATATTGGGCAACCCATTGATAACAGCGATAAGCCCCTCTAATAAGCTTCTAACTTCTTTTTCGTCTTTAGCTTTTTTTACTGCTTTTAGGGTTTCCTTATAGGCTTTCATTGCCTCTCTACCATTCTTGCCTTCCCACGAAGCAAAAGGAATGTTGAACTCTGTAGCAAACCAACTCTTAGGGTGCAAGTTAGAGACTGAAGCATATTCACCCAACCCTCGCGTTTTCTCCAATTCTTTCAGTTCTTTTCTCAGTACCTTACCTCTTACCTCTTCCACATTCCAGAAAATACAATAGCTGAAGTCTGCCCAAGTACTCAAAGGGGGTAATCCAGTCATATCAGGGCAATAACGCACCTCAATACCGCTAAGGTTTAATTTACCCAAAGCCTCCATATTACACATATTTCCATTCAATCTCACAGTCTTGAGTTTTTTGAACTGCAACAAGCTACTGCAGTCAAAGGGTTGTCCCCCTACCGGTGTATCTATATTGATAGTAGTAATGTCTTTTAGCGCTTCAAATTTAGGCAAGAACACAGGGGTATTATTCTTCTTTTCAGTACTGATATCAAACGAGATACTCTTCAAAGGAACTACCACTTCAAGCGTTATCTTATGCGGATTTCCTTCCAAACTAAGCCCCTTCAGCCACTTGTTACCGAGCTTAATATGAAGAGGATAATCATTATTGTCTACCGATAAATATTCAATCTTTGCTTTAGAGAAATCTACTGTTGCAGGAGCCATTAGAGTCCAGTCAAAGCTCTCCATTTCGCGCTGCTCAGTCCATTTTATAAAGCGGGTGTCATTCCCCATATAGTCCATCACACGAGGCCAGTTGCCTCCTGCAGGCACTTTAAAATCGTTGAAAACTTCCCATTGTATAGGGGTGTCAGCATCTACATAAGCATCTGCTTTCTCTCCCGAGGTCTTAGGGGCTATAGTAAAGCGTCCTTGTCCTGGCGTAATATTCACCTTGTGACTGTCCTTTCCTGTGAGAGACAGTGTAAATTTTCCGTAAGTTTTTGGCATTTGTTTATCTGTATTTAGGGTAATAATAAAGAAATAAAAGCAAAGGTAATACTTTCTAATAACAAAAACAAATAGATTCGTAATTCACAATGCTATTAGCATTTAAAATAATAGGTTTATTTTTTTTTGATAAATTACAGAAATAAACTCCACAATAGTAGAAAATATTAGAAGTTTTCTCATTAAAAAAGTTACTTTTGCGGATTGCCCCCTTCCTCTCGGAAAGTCCGCGAGAGCGGAGTATGTGAGGGAACGGGGGTAGGCATTTAAATCCAAATCTCCTGATAATTCACCATCAATAAAAATTTGTGGAGTTTTGATAATCAATTACTTTTGTAGTATGTTATGTAGGAAAGTCAGCGATAGCTGAGTATGTGCTGCAAACGTCCTTCCTACAAACAAAACATTTTAAACACCTTACGCTTTCTTACCTCTTACCTCTTATCTCTTATCTAAAAAAACAACTTTTTTGTGATATTTGTAACAAAATTAAAAACATATAACTCCTTATAATATAATTACTTCTACAAAAATTGAATATGTAATATATTGATAATCAATATATAATAAGTAATTACTACGTCTAACCCCTAACCCCTAACCCCTAACTCCTTCTTACCTCTTATCTTTCAGATAGTTTTGCAGTTTTAAAAAATAATTGTACTTTTGCACCCGCTTTGGATAATTAAAGCCTAAAACTCAAGTAAACAAATAAACAAATATATAGTATTGTAAATTATGCCAACAATTTCACAATTAGTACGAAAAGGAAGAACCAGAATTACCAAGAAGAGTAAATCGGTTGCTTTGGATTCGTGCCCACAACGCCGCGGTGTATGTACACGTGTGTACACCACTACGCCTAAAAAACCGAACTCTGCTATGCGTAAAGTAGCTCGTGTTCGTTTAACTAATGGCAATGAGGTGAACGCTTACATCCCAGGTGAAGGTCACAACCTCCAAGAGCACTCGATAGTATTGGTACGAGGCGGAAGGGTAAAAGATTTACCAGGTGTTAGATATCACATCGTGCGTGGTGCACTTGATACTGCCGGTGTTGCCGGTAGAACGCAACGTCGCTCTAAATACGGTGCTAAACGCCCTAAACCAGGACAAGCCGCTGCCGCACCAGCTAAAGGTAAGAAAAAGTAATTTAACACACAAAATCTTTTAACTGAAAAGAAATGAGAAAAAGACAGGCTAAAAAACGCCCCCTTTTACCGGATCCTAAGTTCAACGACCAATTGGTTACGCGCTTCGTGAATAACCTTATGTGGGACGGTAAAAAATCAGTGGCTTTTAAAGTATTCTACGACGCTATTGATATCGTAGAACAAAAGAAAAATAACGACGAAAAGTCGGCATTAGAAGTTTGGAAAGACGCTCTTAGCAACGTAATGCCTCACGTAGAAGTTCGCTCTCGCCGTGTAGGGGGTGCTACCTTCCAAATCCCTATGCAAATTCGCCCAGACCGTAAAGTCTCTATGGCTATGAAATGGCTCATCGGGTACGCTCGTAAACGTAACGAGAAATCTATGGCTCAGAAATTGGCTGCCGAAATTATTGCTGCCTCTAAAGAAGAAGGTGCTGCCGTGAAGAAAAAAATGGATACGCACCGTATGGCTGAAGCTAACAAAGCATTCTCACACTTTAGATTTTAATTAACACGATGAGTAGAGATTTAAAATATACAAGAAACATAGGTATTGCCGCTCACATCGATGCTGGTAAAACCACCACTACCGAACGTATACTTTTCTATACCGGTAAAACTCACAAAATCGGTGAAGTTCACGATGGTGCATCTACTATGGACTGGATGGAACAAGAAGCTGAACGCGGTATCACTATCCAATCTGCTGCAACCACTTGTAAATGGAACTTCCCTACCGAAAATGGTAAACCTACTGCCGATGCTAAAGAGTATCACTTCAATATTATCGATACTCCCGGTCACGTGGATTTTACCGTTGAGGTAAACCGCTCTCTCCGTGTGCTCGACGGATTAGTATTCCTCTTCTCTGCCGTAGACGGTGTGGAACCTCAATCTGAAACTAACTGGCGCTTGGCTGATAACTACAAAGTACCTCGTATAGGCTTCGTTAATAAAATGGACCGTCAAGGTGCTAACTTCCTCAATGTTTGCAACCAAGTAAAAGATATGCTCAAATCTAACGCTGTGCCTATCGTATTGCCTATCGGTGACGAAGCTGATTTCAAAGGTGTTGTAGATTTGATTAAAAACCGCGCCATCGTATGGCACGAAGAAAACTCAGGTTCTACTTTCGACGTTGTTGAAATCCCTGCAGATATGAAAGAAGATGTAGCCAAATACCGTGCCCAATTGATCGAAGAAGTAGCTGGTTATGACGAAGGTCTTCTTGAAAAATTTATGGAAGATGAACATTCTATCACCGAGGAAGAAATCCACAAAGCATTGCGCGCTGCCGTAATGGATATGGCTATCATCCCTATGGTATGTGGTTCATCATTCAAAAACAAAGGAGTACAATTTATGCTCGACGCTGTTTGCCGTTACTTGCCTTCACCACTTGATAAAGAAGCTATCGAAGGTACTAACCCCGATACCGGTGAAGTAGCACTCCGCAAACCAGCTGTTGATGCTCCTTTCTCAGCCTTGGCATTCAAAATCGCAACTGACCCTTATGTAGGTCGTTTAGCATTCTTCCGTGCTTATTCTGGTCACCTCGATGCAGGTTCTTACGTATTGAACACCCGTTCAAACAGCAAAGAACGTATCTCTCGTATCTACCAAATGCACGCTAATAAACAAAATCCTATCGAATACATCGAAGCTGGTGATATAGGCGCTGCTGTAGGTTTTAAAGATATCAAAACAGGTGATACTCTTTGCGATGAAAAATACCCTATCGTTCTCGAAAGTATGGTATTCCCCGATCCAGTAATCGGTATCGCTGTAGAACCTAAAACAAAAGCTGACGTTGATAAATTAGGTATGGCTTTAGCTAAACTTGCTGAAGAAGACCCTACCTTCCAAGTAAAAACCGACCAAGCCTCTGGTCAAACTATCATCTCTGGTATGGGTGAGTTACACTTGGATATCATTGTCGATCGTCTCAAACGTGAGTTCAAAGTGGAAGTAAACCAAGGTGAACCTCAAGTTGAATACAAAGAGGCTATCACTGGTAAAGCAGATCACCGCGAAGTCTACAAAAAACAAACAGGTGGTCGTGGTAAGTTTGCTGATATCGTATTCCGTATGGAACCAGCCGAAGAAGGTAAAGTAGGTCTCGAATTTGTAAACGAAATCAAAGGTGGTAACATCCCTAAAGAATATGTACCATCAGTAGAAAAAGGTTTCAAAGAAGCAATGAAAAACGGACCTTTAGCTGGATTCGAAATGGACGCAATGAAAATTACCCTTATTGATGGTTCATTCCACCCTGTCGATTCAGATTCATTGTCATTCGAGTTGGCTGCCAAATTAGGTTACAAAGAAGCTGCTCGTGCCGCAAAAGCCGTATTGATGGAGCCTATTATGAAATTGGAAGTTATTACTCCAGAAGAAAATATGGGTGATATCGTAGGCGACTTGAACCGCCGCCGTGGTCAAGTAAACGATATGAGCGACCGTAATGGTGCTAAAGTAGTAAAAGCATTCGTGCCTCTATCCGAAATGTTCGGTTATGTAACTACCCTTAGAACCCTTTCATCTGGTCGTGCAACTTCTACAATGGAGTTCTCTCACTACGCCGAAGCTCCATCTAACATTGCAGACGAAGTAATTAAAAAAGCCAAAGGCAACTAAATTATTAAGCAAATGAGTAATCAACAAAAAATAAGAATAAAGTTAAAATCTTACGACCACAACTTGGTAGATAAATCTGCTGAGAAAATCGTAAAAACAGTAAAAGCAGCCGGTGCTGTAGTAGTAGGACCTATTCCTCTACCTACCCACAAAAAAATATTTACTGTATTGCGCTCTCCTCACGTAAACAAAAAAGCTCGTGAGCAATTCCAATTGAGCTCTCACAAACGTCTCCTCGACATCTACAGCTCTTCATCTAAAACTATCGACGCTTTGATGAAATTGGAATTACCAAGTGGTGTAGACGTAGATATCAAAGTTTAAGTAACTTTACTAAAATGTCCCGAAACTGCGGGTTAGGGAAAAACGGATAAAAATGATTCAGGGTTAAAAAGCCTAAGGCATTTTTTGACCCTGGAACATTATAATAATTGGCAAAACTTAATTGTCGATTCAAAAAAAAACTAATAACTAATTTAATATTTAATTTTATGTCTGGGTTAATCGGAAAAAAAGTAGGAATGACCAGCATTTTTGATGAGAACGGAAAAAATATTCCTTGTACCATCATCGAAGCAGGTCCTTGCGTAGTTACCCAAGTCAGAACCAAAGAGGTTGATGGCTATGATGCTCTTCAACTTGGTTTCGATGACAAAGCAGAAAAACGTGCTACCAAAGCAGAGCTTGGTCACTTCAAAAAAGCAGGTACTTCTGTAAAGAAAAAAGTTGTTGAATTCCAAGGTTTTGAAGACAATTACAAATTAGGTGATACTATCACCGTAGATTTCTTCACCGAAGGTGAGTTTGTGGATATCACAGGCGTTTCTAAAGGTAAAGGTTTCCAAGGGGTGGTACGTCGCCACGGTTTTGGCGGAGTAGGTCAAACTACTCACGGTCAGCACAACCGCCTCAGAGCACCAGGTTCAGTAGGTGCTTCGTCTTACCCTTCTCGCGTATTCAAAGGTATGCGTATGGCTGGACGTATGGGAGCTGAAAAGGTAACAGTACAAAACTTGAAAGTATTGAAAGTGGTTGCTGAGAAAAATCTTTTAGTAGTAAAAGGTTGTATCCCAGGTCACAAAAATGCTTACGTAACTATTCACAAATAATGGAAGTAGCAGTATTAAACATACAAGGAAAAGAAACAGGTAGAAAGGTAACCCTTTCTGATGCTGTGTTCGGTATCGAGCCTAACAATCACGTAGTATACTTAGATGTTAAACGCTATTTAGCTAACAAACGTCAAGGTACTCACAAGGCTAAAGAAAGAAACGAAGTGGCTGGAAGTACTCGCAAAATCAAAAAACAAAAAGGTACTGGTACAGCTCGTGCAGGTAGCGTAAAATCTCCTGTATTTGTGGGTGGCGGACGCATATTCGGTCCTCGTCCTAAAGACTATACACAAAAACTTACTAAAAACGTAAAACGCTTGGCTCGCCGTTCTGCCCTCAGCGCTAAAGTGCAAAACCAAGCCCTCGTTGTAGTTGAAGATTTAAATTTCGACGCTCCAAAAACTAAAGATTTCACAGCTGTTGTAAAATCTTTGGGCTTAGAAAATAAAAAATCAATTTTTGTGTTGCCAAATACAAATAATAACGTATATTTGTCCTCTCGTAATGTACCTACTTCAAGCGTAGTAACTGCTTCAGAGTTAAACACTTACCAATTGGTGAACGCTTCAAATGTAGTACTTACTGAGAGCTCAGTAGCAGTTTTAGAGTCAATTTTAACAAAATAAGAAGAAAATGAGCGTATTAATTAAACCTGTAAATACAGAAAAAGCAACCGAAAATAGCGAGTTAAGAAACTGCTATACTTTCGTAGTAGCTAAGGACGCTAACAAGATTCAAATCAAAAATGAAGTTGAAGCTACTTATGGCGTTAAAGTAAAATCCGTACGTACCCTTAACTACGGTCCTAAACGATCTACTCGTTATACAAAAACAGGCTTGCAAATCGCTAAAACTAACGCAGTGAAAAAAGCAGTTGTGCAAGTAGAAGATGGAACTATAGATTTTTATAGTAATATATAAGTATTTAACAAATAGACAAAAATGTCAGTTAGAAAATTAAAACCGATTACCCCCGGTCAGCGTTTTAGAGTAGTAAACGAATTCGACACCATTACTACTGATAAGCCGGAAAAGAGCTTGCTCGTTCCGTTGAAAAAGACCGGTGGTAGAAACAATCAAGGAAAAATGACCATGCGTTACATTGGTGGTGGTCATAAGAAAAAGTACCGTATCATCGACTTCAAACGAAACAAATTCGGCGTAGACGCCAAAGTAGTTTCTATCGAGTACGACCCTAACAGAACAGCGTTTATTGCTCTCGTTCAATACACCGACGGTGAAAAGCGTTACATCATCGCTCCCGCTGGTTTGAAAGTAGATCAAGTAATCGTTTCAGGTCAAGAAAACATCGCCCCTGAAATCGGTAACGCAATGCCGCTCTCTCAAATCCCTCTCGGTACTGTAATTTCTTGTATTGAATTGCGCCCTGGACAAGGAGCTAACATCGCTCGTTCTGCAGGAACTTTTGCTCAACTAATGGCAAAAGATGGTAAGTATGCTACTGTAAAGCTACCTTCAGGTGAAACCCGTATGATCCTCCTCACTTGTCTCGCAACCATAGGAGCCGTATCAAACTCCGATCACCAATTGGTACTTTCAGGTAAAGCAGGTCGCTCACGCTGGTTAGGACGCCGTCCTCGTACCCGTGCAGTAGTTATGAACCCTGTCGATCACCCAATGGGTGGTGGTGAAGGTCGTGCTACCGGTGGTCACCCACGCTCACGTAAAGGTATCCCAGCAAAAGGTTATAGAACTCGTTCTAAAACCAAAGCAAGTAATAAGTATATTGTAGAACGCAGAAAAAAATAAGAGACTAACAAATGGCACGTTCATTAAAAAAAGGACCTTACGTTCACTATAGCTTGGAAAAGAAAATCCAACAAAATATACAGTCTGGTAAGAAAAACGTTATCAAAACTTGGTCACGCGCTTCTATGATTACTCCAGACTTCGTTGGCCAAACTATTGCAGTTCACAACGGTCGTCAGTTTGTCCCTGTATACATCACTGAAAATATGGTGGGACATAAATTAGGAGAATTTTCACCTACCCGTTCCTTCCGTGGACACGCAGGTGCAAAAAATAAAGGTAAAAAATAATTAAGGCTATGGGAGTTAGAAAAAAATTAAAAGCAGACGAAATAAAAGAAGCTAAAAAAAGCTTGGCTTTCGCGAAGTTAAATAACTGCCCTACTTCTCCCCGAAAAATGCGCCTAGTAGCGGATTTAGTTCGTGGACAGCAAGTAGACAAAGCCTTGGCTATTTTGAAATTCAACCAAAAAGAAGCAGCAGCTCGTTTAGAAAAATTGTTGCGTTCAGCTATCGCTAACTGGCAAGCTAAAAACGAGGACGCTAACTTGGAAGAAGCAGGAGTATTCATCAAAGAAATCCGCGTGGACGGTGGCGCTATCCTTAAACGCTTACGCCCAGCCCCACAAGGAAGAGCACACAGAATTAGAAAACGCTCTAACCACATAACTTTGGTGCTTGGAGCTAAAAATTTTAACACAGAAAGCTAAGATAAACTATGGGACAAAAGACAAATCCAATCGGAAATCGCCTAGGAATTATCAGAGGATGGGAGTCTAACTGGTATGGAGGCAATGATTACGGAGATAAACTCGCTGAAGACGACAAAATCAGAAAATATGTTCTCGCTCGTTTATCTAAAGCTAGTGTTGCTCACGTGATTATCGAACGTACTTTCAAACTTGTAACCGTTACTATCACCACCGCTCGCCCTGGTATCATCATCGGTAAAGGCGGTCAGGAGGTAGACAAGTTGAAAGAAGAACTTAAGAAAATCACCGGTAAAGACATCCAAATCAACATTTTTGAAATCAAACGCCCTGAGCTCGACGCAGCTCTCGTTGCAGCAAGCATCGCTCGCCAAATCGAAGGTCGTGTTTCTTACAAACGCGCTATCAAAATGGCTATCGCTTCAGCTATGCGTATGAACGCTGAAGGTATCAAGGTAATGATTTCAGGTCGTTTGAATGGAGCCGAAATGGCACGTTCCGAAAGCTTTAAAGAAGGTCGTATCCCTCTTTCAACCTTTAGAGCTGATATCGATTACGCTATTGACGAAGCTCACACTACTTATGGCCGTATGGGCATCAAAGTGTGGATTATGAAAGGCGAAATCTATGGTAAAAGAGAACTCTCCCCACTTGTAGGTATGACTAAAAAAGCCACTGGCGGAAATTTCTCTGGTAAATCAACTGACAAGCCTGCTGGTGCACCCAAAAGAGCGCGTCGCAAAAAGTAATTTTTTAAAGAACAAGAAAGATGTTACAGCCAAAAAGAACGAAATATCGTAAACAACAAAAAGGCAGAATGAAAGGCGTAGCTCACCGCGGTGCGCTCCTTTCTAATGGTACTTTCGGAATTAAATCGTTAGATTCAGCATTCATCACTTCTCGCCAAATCGAGTCAGCTCGTGTAGCTGCTACCCGTTATATGAAACGTGAAGGTCAACTTTGGATCAAAATCTTCCCAGATAAACCTATTACCAAAAAGCCTTTGGAAGTACGTATGGGTAAAGGTAAAGGTGCCGTAGAATACTGGGCAGCCGTAGTAAAACCAGGAAGAATAATGTTTGAGGTAGGCGGCGTGCCGCTCGACGTAGCTAAAGAAGCGCTACGCCTCGCAGCTCAAAAGCTACCCGTAAAAACAAAATTCGTTGTAGCAAGAGATTATCAAAATTAATTAAAGAACAATGAAACAGTCTGAAATTAACAAATTGACAATAACTGAGCTACAAGAAAAGCTTGGTGAGTTTAAGAAATCGTATGCAGATTTGAAAATGGCACACGCAATTTCGTCATTGGAAAAACCAATTCAATTACGTAACGTAAGAAGAACTATCGCGAGATTGGCTTGTGAGCTAACTAAACGAGAATTACAATAATTCGAACCTGCCTTATGGAAAAAAGAAATTTAAGAAAAGAAAGAATAGGGGTTGTTACAAGCAACAAAATGGATAAATCTATCGTAGTTTCAGAAGTGAAACGTGTAAAACACCCTATGTATGGTAAGTTCGTGTTGCGCACTAAAAAATATGTTGCGCACGACGAAAAAAACGATTGCAACATTGGTGATACTGTGCGTATAATGGAAACACGTCCATTGAGCAAAACCAAATGCTGGAGATTAGTAGAAATCATTGAAAGAGCTAAGTAATTATGGTACAACAAGAATCAAGACTAAAAGTAGCCGATAATACTGGCGCTAAAGAAGTGCTTACTATCCGTGTACTCGGTGGTACCAAGCGCAGATATGCCTCAGTAGGCGATAAGATTGTAGTTACCGTTAAAGAAGCTACTCCTAACGGAAACGTAAAAAAAGGACAAGTTTCTACAGCGGTGGTAGTAAGAACTAAAAAAGAAGTACGCCGTGCCGATGGTTCTTATATCCGATTTGATGAAAACGCTTGCGTTCTCTTGAACGCAGCTGGTGAAATGAGAGGTACCCGTGTATTCGGACCCGTAGCGAGAGAACTTCGTGATAAACAATTTATGAAGATCGTTTCATTAGCACCAGAAGTGCTTTAATTTTTAATAAAGTAAATGATGAAACTAAAAATTAAAACTGGAGATACCGTAAAAATAATTGCTGGAGAAGAAAAAGGTAAAGAAGGCAAAGTATTACGTGTAGATCGCGAGAAGAACAGAGCGATTGTTGAGGGGCTAAACTTGGTCAAAAAACACACCAAACCTAACGCTCAAAACCCTCAAGGTGGAATCGTAGAAAAAGAAGCATCTATTCACATTTCTAACCTCGCACTCATCGACCCTAAAACGAAAAAAACTACTCGTGTAGGTATCGAAGTACGCGACGGCAAAAAAGTGCGAATTTCTAAAAAATCTAATGTAGTAATATAATATGGCTTACGTACCTAGATTAAAACAAGAATACAAAGAGCGCATCGTTGCGGCTCTAAAAGAAGAATTTGGCTATAAAAATGTAATGCAGGTTCCTAAACTTGAAAAAATAGTTGTGAGCCGCGGTGTTGGTTCTGCAGTAGCCGATAAAAAACAAATCGACTATGCTGTAGACGAACTTACCAAAATTACTGGTCAGAAAGCTGTTGCCACTTATTCTAAAAAGGACGTAGCTTCTTTCAAACTCCGTAAAGGTATGGCTATCGGTGCCAAAGTTACCCTTCGTGGAGAAAGAATGTATGAGTTCTTAGACCGCCTTATCACTACAGCTCTTCCTCGTGTAAGAGACTTCCAAGGCGTGAAAGCAAATGGCTTCGATGGTAGAGGTAACTACAACTTAGGCGTTACCGAACAAATCATATTCCCTGAAATCGACATTGATAAAATCAACAAGATCGCAGGTATGGATATTACCTTCGTTACTTCAGCTCACACTGATAAAGAAGCTAAATCATTATTAAGCGAATTAGGATTACCTTTTAAAAAGAACTAAGTATATGGCTAAAGAATCAATGAAAGCCCGCGAGGTGAAACGTCAAAAGTTAGTAGCTAAATACGCTGCTAAACGCAAAGCTCTAAAAGAAGCTGGTGATTATGAAGCACTTCAGCTAATCCCTAAAAATGCTTCTCCAGTGCGTCTGCACAACCGTTGCAAACTTACTGGTCGCCCTAAAGGGTATATGCGCACTTTTGGAATTTCACGTGTGTTATTCCGCGAAATGGCAAACAAAGGATTAATTCCTGGTGTAAAAAAAGCAAGTTGGTAATAATTTAAAAGGACAAAATTTATGTATACAGATCCTATCGCAGATTATTTAACAAGAATTAGAAATGCTAATAGCGCTGGTCACAGAGTCGTTGAGATCCCAGCCTCTAAACTCAAAAAGGAAATTACTAAAATCCTTTTTGACCAAGGGTTCATCCTTAGCTATAAATTCGATGACTCTACCGTACAAGGTACCATCAAAATAGCTTTGAAATACGACAAAGTAACCAAAGAACCCGTTATTAGGCATATTGAAAGAGCCAGCCGACCAGGTCTGAGAAAGTACGCTGGCGCTGATAACCTACCTCGAGTATTAAACGGATTGGGTATCGCTATTATCTCTACATCACAAGGCGTGATGACAGGTAAAAAAGCTAGAGAACTCAATATCGGTGGAGAGGTAATTTGTTACGTTTACTAATCAATAAAAAGACAATAAACAATGTCAAGAATAGGTAAAGCACCCATCAATATTCCCGCAGGAGTTACCGTTACTATCAAAGATAACGTCGTAACCGTAAAGGGGAAATTAGGCGAATTAACCCAAGAGGTTAAAGACATTGCTGTAAAGCAAGAAGATGGACATTTAGTGTTTGAAACTACAGATACTACCAAAGACCAAAACGCTAAACACGGACTATACCGTGCCTTAGTACACAATATGGTCGTAGGTGTCTCTGAAGGTTTCACTAAAGAATTAGAGTTAGTAGGGGTTGGATACCGTGCAGCTAACCAAGGTCAAAAGCTAGACTTAGCCCTTGGTTTCTCTCACAACATCATTCTCGAATTGCCAAGCGAAATTAAACTCGAGACAATCAACGAGAAAGGTAAAAACCCTATCATTAAATTAACTTCTCACGACAAACAACTACTCGGTCAAGTAGCGGCTAAAATCCGTAGCTTCCGTAAACCTGAACCTTACAAAGGTAAAGGCGTTAAATTCGTAGGCGAAGTGTTGAGAAGAAAAGCAGGTAAATCAGCTTAATAGTTAGAACAATGGCATTATCAAGAATAGAAAGAAGACAACGTATTAAAAGCAGAATCAGAAAAGTAGTAAAAGGTACTGCTGAACAACCTCGTTTGGCTGTTTTCAGAAGTAATAACGAAATCTATGTCCAAATCATAGACGATACTAAAGGTACTACCCTGTTGGCTGCATCTTCACGCGATAAAGAAATTAGTGCCGCCAAAGGTACTAAAACTGAAAAAGCAGCATTGGTCGGTAAAGCTATTGCTGAAAAAGCTTTGAAACAAGGTATCGAAAAAGTATCCTTCGACCGCGGAGGCTACCTTTACCACGGACGTGTAAAATCATTAGCCGACGGTGCTCGAGAAGGCGGACTTAAATTCTAATAACTATGTATCAGAAATATAAAAATGTAGAATATGTAAAACCAAGTGGTTTGGAATTGAAAGACCGTTTGGTAGGTGTACAACGTGTTACTAAAGTAACTAAAGGTGGTCGCGCTTTCGGTTTCTCCGCTATCGTTGTAGTTGGCGACGAAAACGGAGTCGTAGGTCACGGTTTAGGTAAATCTAAAGAGGTTTCCGAAGCTATCGCTAAAGCTGTGGAAGACGCTAAGAAAAACTTAGTGCGTATCCCCCTCAACGGTACTACCTTGCCTCACGAACAAAAAGGAAAATACGGCGGTGCCCGTGTATTCCTACAACCCGCTACCGATGGTACTGGAGTTATTGCTGGTGGTGCAGTACGTGCCGTTTTGGAATCTGTAGGTATCCATAACGTACTCTCTAAATCTCAAGGCTCTTCTAACCCTCACAACGTGGTGAAAGCTACTTTCGACGCTTTATTACAATTGCGTAGCGCTAAAACTGTCGCTGCTCAACGTGGCATCTCTTTAGAAAAATTGTTTAAAGGTTAATTTATATAGCTATGGCAAAAATTAAAGTAACTCAAATTAAAAGTAGCATCAAACGCCCTAAAGACCAAAAACTTACTCTCGAAGCATTAGGTCTTACTCGTATCGGTAGAACTGTCGAACACGACGCTACACCAAGCATCCTTGGTATGATCAATAAGGTAAAACACTTAATTTCTGTAGAAGAAGTTAAATAATATTTTTATACAAAGTTATGAACTTGAGTAATTTACAACCCGCACAGGGTTCAATTCACAGAGAAGGGAAGCGCGTAGGTCGCGGTCAAGGTTCTGGTAAAGGAGGAACTTCTACCCGCGGTCACAAAGGAGCTAAATCTCGTTCTGGCTTTTCTAATAAGATTGGCTTCGAAGGTGGTCAAATGCCCCTACAACGACGCGTACCAAAATTCGGTTTCAAAAACTTTAACCGTAAAGAATACGTCGGTATCAACTTGGGTCGCATCCAAGAACTCGTTGATAACGGCAAAATTACTGATAAAGTCGACCTCGAAACCTTAGTTCAACTAAACCTAGCTAAAAAATCTGACTTAGTCAAAATACTAGGCGGTGGCGAACTAAAATCTAAACTAAAAATATCTGTTCATAAGTTTACTGCAAGTGCTAAAGCCGCTATCGAAGCTGCTGGTGGCGAAGCAGTAACCTTGTAATATTCAATTTATGAAGAAGTTTATCGAGAACCTGACCAATATTTGGAAAATTGAAGAGTTAAAAAATAGAATCATTTTAACTCTCGGAATTTTGTTAGTTTATCGCTTCGGAGCTCACATCGTCCTCCCTGGTATCGACTCCGCTCAATTGCACGAGTTGTCTACTAAAACCTCTGGCGGTGGTCTCCTCGACATCCTCAACGCTTTTACTGGTGGCGCTTTCTCTAATGCCTCAGTATTCGCCCTCGGGATTATGCCCTACATCTCAGCTTCTATCGTCGTTCAGTTGATGGGAATCGCTATTCCTTATCTCCAAAAACTACAAAAAGAAGGTGAAAGCGGACGCCGAAAGATAAACCAAATCACTCGATGGCTTACTATTGCAATATGTATTGTACAAGCACCCGTATACCTATACGGTATCAATAGATTAGGAGTCCCTGATGCTGCCTTCCTTTTAGGCAAGGGACTCTCTTTTATAGTACCAGCGGTGCTTATCTTAGTAACAGGAACTATTTTCGCAATGTGGTTAGGTGAAAAAATCACCGATAAAGGAATTGGTAACGGTATCTCCCTACTCATTATGGTAGGTATCATCGCACGCCTCCCTCGCGCATTCCTCTCCGAAACCGCTTCTAGACTTACCGGTACTGGAGGACCTCTTTTAATCCTAATCGAGATAATCCTTTGGTTCGTCATCATCCTGCTATGTATCTACCTGATCAAAGCAGTACGACAAATCCCAGTACAGTACGCCCGTAGAACAGCCGACGGAGGAGTCGCTAACGAGAAAAATATATTTGGCGCTCGTCAATACATTCCTTTAAAACTCAACGCTGCAGGGGTAATGCCTATCATCTTCGCTCAAGCCCTGATGTTCATTCCAGCCACTGTAGCCGGATTATCACAATCCGAATTTGCTAAAAGCGTTCAAGCAGCCTTCTCTAATGTCTTCGGTTTTTGGTACAATCTGCTATTCGCAGCTATGATTATACTATTCACGTATTTCTATACTGCAATCACAGTACCTACCAATAAAATGGCCGATGACCTAAAACGCAGCGGAGGTTTCATCCCAGGTATACGCCCAGGTAAAGAAACAGGCGACTATTTAGATAAAATTATGTCGCTCATCACATTCCCTGGTTCTATATGTATAGCCTTGGTAGCTATCTTCCCATCACTGCTCAAAATTATTGGTATGCAAGACCAATGGGCATTGTTCTACGGAGGTACCTCACTACTCATCTTAGTAGGGGTTGCTATTGATACTATGCAACAAGTAAATTCATATCTGCTCAATCGCCATTATGATGGTTTGATGAAAACAGGTAAAAATAGAAAAGTATCTTAATTAAAATTTATGGCTAAACAAGCAGCAATTGAACAGGACGGAACTATTGTAGAAGCACTGTCTAATGCAATGTTCAGAGTGGAGTTAGACAATGGACACGTAGTGATTGCACACATCTCAGGAAAAATGCGTATGCACTACATCAAACTACTCCCAGGCGATAAAGTAAAACTCGAAATGAGCCCTTACGACCTAAGCAAAGCTCGCATCACCTACCGTTATTAGTTTTAATTAAGAGAATTCTTCCAATATTTTGGTTGATAATTTCTCACAGATAAAACCATTTTAGTTATATCTGTGAGAAATTACAATCATAAAATAAGAATTTTTTATTTGTGGTATTTTAGCGTAAAACGTTTGTATTCAATTTGTTGAATATAAAATTTACGCTCAAAAACGAGTGAATTAAATGCAAAATGAAATTTTTGTACACTAAAAATGTGGCTATTACAAAAAAAAATTGTAGTTTTGCGCACTCTATTGATATAAACAAAACAAAATGAAAGTTAGAGCATCAATTAAAAAAAGAAGTTCCGAGTGCATCATTGTGCGCAGAAAAGGACGATTGTACGTAATTAACAAGAAAAATCCTAAATTTAAACAACGACAAGGATAATTATGGCACGAATTGCAGGTATTGACTTACCAAAAAACAAAAGAGGGGTTATTGGTTTAACCTACATTTTTGGTATCGGAAAAAGTAGAGCTAAAGAAATCTTAAGTAGAGCTCAAGTAAACGAAGACACTAAAGTAAGCGAATGGAATGATGACGAAATCAGCCGCATTCGCGAAATTGTTGCGTCTTATAAAATTGAAGGAGAATTGCGCTCCGAAATCCAATTAAACATCAAACGTTTGATGGACATCGGTTGCTACCGCGGTATCCGCCACCGTAACGGATTACCTTTGCGCGGACAAAAAACTAAAAACAATTCTCGTACAAGAAAAGGTAAAAGAAAAACTGTTGCGAACAAGAAAAAAGCAACTAAATAATAAGTAGTAGAGTATGGCAAAACAAAATGCAAAAAATGCAAAAGTCTCTAAAAAGAGAAAAGTAGTCGTTGAGTCCGTAGGCGAAGCTCACGTTTCAGCTACTTTCAACAACGTTATCATTTCTCTTACCAACAAAAAAGGAGATGTAATTGCTTGGTCGTCAGCAGGTAAAATGGGCTTTAGAGGTTCTAAGAAAAATACCCCTTATGCAGCCCAAGTAGCAGCAGAAGATGCAGCAAAAGTAGCTTTCGACGCAGGTCTTAAAAAAGTAAAAGTATACGTAAAAGGACCAGGTAACGGTAGAGAATCTGCTATCCGTACTATCCACAACGCTGGTATCGAAGTAACTGAAATTATCGACGTTACTCCTCTTCCTCACAACGGATGCCGCCCTCCTAAAAAACGTAGAGTATAATTTTTAATAACATTTAAGAAAGGTGAGTTGTTATCGAAGGAATGCCTTAATTCATAACTGCCTTTCATTTTAAACAATTCAAAATGGCAAGATATACAGGACCAAAAACTAAAATAGCTCGTAAATTTGGTGAAGCTATCTTCGGAGATGATAAATCTTTTGAAAGAAAAAACTATCCTCCCGGACAACACGGCTTGGCTCGCCGTAGAGCAAAACGCTCTGAATACGCCATCCAGCTACAAGAAAAACAAAAAGCTAAATATACTTATGGAATCCTCGAAAAACAATTCCATAACCTATATGAAAAAGCTAAAAGAAGTAAACACATCACCGGTGAGGTGCTTCTTCAACTTTGCGAATCTCGCTTAGACAACGTCGTATACCGTATGGGTATCGCACCTACTCGTAGCGCCGCCCGTCAATTGGTGTCTCACCGCCACATCACTGTGAACGGTAACATCGTAAACATCCCTTCTTATTCCCTTAAACCTGGTGATGTAGTAGGCGTTCGCGAAAAATCAAAATCTTTAAGCGTGATCGAAAATTCATTGGCTGCTCACAGCACCGTATACGAATGGATCACTTGGAACCCTGAAAAATTAGAAGGTACTTTCGTAGCTGTACCTCAACGTATTCAGATTCCTGAAAATATTAAAGAACAGTTAATCGTAGAGTTGTACTCTAAATAATAAATAAAAAAGACAGCAGTCAAAATATGGCATTATTTAACTTTCAAAAACCAGATAAAGTTATAATGATTGAATCATCTGATTTCGAAGGGCGATTTGAATTTCGCCCTTTGGAACCAGGATATGGTTTAACTATAGGTAACGCATTGCGCAGAGTTATGCTCTCTTCTCTCGAAGGTTTCGCTATTACCTCTGTGAAATTTGATAAAGTAGACCACGAATTTTCTACTATACCAGGCGTGAGAGAAGATGTAACCGAAATCATTCTCAACTTGAAACAAGTTCGCTTCAAACGCCAAGTGGAAGACGTAGAAGATGAAACAGCTACCATTACTGTTTCTGGTAAAAAACAATTGACTGCCGGTGATTTTCAAAAAACTCTTTCAGGTTTTCAAGTGCTAAACCCCGATTTGGTAATTTGCAATATGGAAACTTCTGCATCTTTTACAATGGAAATTACCATTGAAAAAGGTCGTGGTTACGTATCTGCCGAAGAAAACGCAAAACCAAACGCCGCTATAGGAGTGATTGCTACCGATTCAATCTTTACTCCTATCAAAAACGTGAAATACACCATTGAAAATTATCGTGTTGAACAAAAAACTGACTACGAAAAATTAGTCTTCGAAATTAAAACCGACGGTTCCATCCACCCTAAACAAGCCCTTACTGAAGCCGCTAAAACACTTATCCACCACTTTATGCTATTCTCCGATGAGAGAATTACCCTCGAAGCCGATGAAGTAGCTCAAACCGATGCTTACGATGAAGAATCATTGCACATGCGTCAGTTACTCAAAACTAAATTGGTAGATATGGACCTTTCAGTGCGCGCTCTCAACTGCTTGAAAGCCGCTGAAGTAGAAACATTAGGTGACTTAGTGTCATTCAACAAAGCCGATTTGATGAAATTTAGAAACTTTGGTAAAAAATCTCTCATCGAGCTCGACGAATTAGTGGCTAACAAAGGTTTGGTGTTCGGTATGGATACCTCAAAGTATAAATTGGATAAAGATTAACTCGCTCTTGCGATATTTTAACTAAGGAAAAATGAGACACGGAAATAAAATTAATCATTTAGGAAGAAAATCTGCTCATAGAAATTCAATGCTCGCCAATATGGCTTGCTCTCTTATCGAGCATAAACGCATCAATACTACCTTGGCAAAAGCAAAAGCTCTAAAACTTTTTGTAGAGCCATTGGTAACTAAATCTAAAGAAGATACTACTCACAATCGTCGTATCGCTTTTAGTAAATTGCGCAACAAATACGCTGTAACCGAACTCTTCAAAGGAGTAGCAGTAAAAGTAGGCGACCGCCCAGGTGGATACACTCGTATCATCAAATTAGGAAATCGTTTAGGCGATAACGCCGAAATGGCTATGATTGAGTTCGTAGACTATAACACTACTTACAACGTAGCTAATAAAGCAGCTAAAAAGAAAACTACTCGTCGTGGTAGAAAAAAAGCAACTGAAGAAACTGCAACTGAAGCAAAAGCAGAAGTAAAATCTGAAGTTAAAGCTGAAGCAGCTGAATAATTACAGTTGTTAAAGTTAATAAAAATAAAGAGGTTTGCCACGGCAAGCCTCTTTTTGTTTCCTAAATAAATTTGGCAGAATAAAATATATTTCATACTTTTGCCCAATTAATAACTTAAAATAAGAATCATTAATGAAAAAAATCGTTTTGAGCTTAGCTGTTATAGCAAGCGTTGCACTTGTGAGTTGCAATAACACAAACACTCAGCAAAATGCTGAAACAACTACCCCTACTACCGAGCAAGCAACTGCTCCTGAAGCTGTTCAAGCTCCTGCTTTTGCTTACTCAGTTGATCCTACTTCAGTAGTAGAATGGGTAGGTAGTAAACCTGCAGGAAAACACAATGGTACTGTGAATGTTACTAAAGGTGGTGTAAATGTGGAGAATGGTGCTATTACCAAAGCCGAATTTATATTGGATATGAATACAATTACAGTGCTTGACCTTCAAGCTGGCAAAGGTAAAGAAGACCTCGAAGCTCACCTTAAAGGTACTGATCCTGAAAAGGTAGACCACTTCTTCAATGTGAAAGATTTCCCTACAGCTTCTTTCGTATTCAAAAAATTTGATGGTAAAAACCTTACTGGCGACCTTACTATCAAAGGTAAAACTAAAGAAGTGTCTTTCCCTGCTACTGTTACTATTACCGATAACGAAGTGAGCATCGTTTCTCAACCCTTCAAAATCAATCGTGTAGATTTTGGAGTAAACTACGGTTCTAAATCAGTGTTTGATGATTTGAAAGACAAATTCATCAACGATGATGTAGAGTTAGTAGTAAAAGCTAAGGCTACCAAGTAAAAATTCTTTTCATAAATAAAAGGCAGTTGGTAGCAACTGCCTTTTTCTATTATTCTTATGGTTGAACCTATTTCTATAATTATTATCCTTACTACGCTGGTACTTTCAGCCTTTTTTTCGGGCTTTGAAATAGCCTACGTATCGTCTAACAAAGTACACTTAGAAATCCTTAAAAAACAAGAGGGTGTGATAGCAAATGTCCTTACTAAACTCACCCGAAAGCCTTCTAAACTGTTGGCTACTATGCTCGTGGGCAATAATGTTGCCTTAGTAGTCTATGGGTTTGAAATGGGCAAAGTAATGACCGCCCTTCTACCCGATTTCTTCCAAAATGTGCTTTGGCATACTATCATTTCCACTCTTATTATCCTCATCACGGCAGAGTTTATGCCTAAAGTATTCTTCCAGATTTACGCCAATCAGTTGTTGAAACTGTTTGCTATTCCTGCTTACTTTTTCTACTTGTTGTTCTACCCGCTTTCAAGTTTGGTGATGTGGATTTCCGATTTTGTATTGCGAGTATTCTTCAAAACAAAAGGGGATTACGTGCCTCTTTCGTTTACTAAAGTAGAATTAGTAGACTACATCTCCGAACAGCTCGAAAATGTGCCTAAAAAAGAGGAAATGGATAGTGAAGTGCAGATGTTCCAGAACGCTTTAGAGTTTTCGGGAGTAAAAGCGCGTGAGATAATGATACCACGTACCGAAATAGTAGCTGTAGAACTCAATGAGTCTATAGAAAATCTGATTGCTACTTTTGTCTCTTCGGGCTTCTCCAAAATATTGATATACAACGAAAATATAGATGATATTTTGGGTTATGTCCACTCATTTGATATGTTCAAGAAACCCAAAAATATCAAAGAGGTGCTTATTCCTATTGTAAATATTCCTGAAACTATTCAAATAAACGAAGTGTTGAATATTCTTACCCGCAAACGCAAAAGTATGGCGGTAGTACTCGATGAGTATGGCGGTACCTCGGGGATTGTAACCTTAGAGGATATTGTAGAAGAACTCTTTGGCGAAATTGAAGACGAACACGATAAAGATAAATTTATAGAAGAACAACTATCAGAAACTGAATACCTATTTTCAGCTCGTTTGGAGGTAGAATACCTCAATGAAACCTATCACTTAGAAATTCCTGAAAGTGAAGAATACGAGACTTTAGGCGGCTTTATAGTACTTCACAACGAGGGTATCCCCACCCAAGGTGAGCTCATACAAATTCCCCCATTTTCTTTTGTTATAGAAGCTTGTTCTCAAACCAAAATAGAGACCGTAAGACTTGTAGTGAACAACGAATAATTGTTAATTGATAATTAGTTGAATGTGCTAATGAAAAAAAGACTCTCCCTTTCGGAAGAGCCTTTTTTCACAATGCATATAAATACTACTACTAACTCCAAAATTAATACTTTTAAGCTTATAAAAAATTTTATGAACTTAAAAGTATTTGTTTTTCTCATAAAATTTTGTCTATAAATAGCTTAATAAATGATCTTTTTCAGTAATTTAATTTTTTTCAAATTTTGCTTTAATGATGTTTCTTATAGTAAGCAATTTTGATTAACATATTAGCAATCTCTGTTTCTCAAAATCTTGTTTTCAATGAAATAATCTTTATCTAACAATGTTTCTTATAGCAATTTTTCAGTAATTTGTTTAATTCAGTTTTTTCAAGCAATTTTCAGTATAATCATTTATTATGATTTATGATGCACTTGCAAGTTTTACTAACATCCCGTCTGTCAAACTTACACTTACTATATAGAAAATAGCGTGCCAAAAATGAAAAGTCTATCTGTTTTACATATAAGTTGCTTATTATCAGTGTTAAATAAAGTTTTGATGCCTCGTGCCAAAAACTGATTTTAACACTTTTTGTATATGCGCTACACAAGAATTTTGTATAACTTTCTCATTTTACACGTTGTTAGCTCATACTTCTTCTCTTAAAAATCTACGGTTACCCCTAATTTTTTAGCAATAATTGTAGTAAAATAGCACTGAGAGAGGAATTATATCTTTAAAAAAATAGTTCAAACTTGTTTATAACTATTCAGTTAGAGCTTCCCCAAAATGTTGAATTGTTGAATTACTTTCTCTTCCAGAGACAGCTTTGCCCATAGCCTTTTCAATTAGATTGAGCAGACGTTTTGCTCTATCTACAATAAAGGCATCAAAACTATCTATTTTAAGTAAAGTTGGGTTTATATTATGGGATTCTAAAGCATAATCTATTTTATCTTCTGAAACTCCTTTGTTCCGAATGGTCTGAATATAAAGACTTGGAGCTTTACCACCTATTGAACGATTGGTTGTAGCGTAGATGGGTGTCTTATTTATTACAGAGTTCCATTTTCTTTGTGGCAGATTTTCCTTTGTGCAATATGCTTGTGGGAAAATATGATGAATATCCGTAAGTTCTAAGAGATAATTAGCAATTTCCATATCTTGTCCACTCATAAAATCTTTAGGGTGTTGCTTGTTGATTAAAGCCATAACACCTTTGTATGCAGCACTGTTGCGAGTTTGCAACCATAATAACCGGGTAGCATCAAAAGTTGCTCTTGTAACGGTTTCAGGCACAGCATTCTCATTCTCCATCCATTCAAAGATTCCTACTATATCTTGGGCAAATCTAGTTTCATTGGCACTGCCATAAAGTTCACCAAAAACACCACACCAAAACCACTTAGCTAATAAATCTAAATTTTGCATTAAACTTAGTTTTTTGCCATTCAAATTATCGTATGCAAAAATGGCTGCAAGTGGAATGAGCTGAGTACTATAGGGAATGTCTATTGATTTGTAGATTCCTTGTTGAACCATAAAATTAGCGGCACAAGTGAAACCCTGCTTCAAATCTTCAAGATGGGTGAAAAAATCATCATATTCTAACTTTAACACATCCTTTTTCTTACAAGATACTGTTTGTCGCACTCCTTTTTTCATTTTTAAGTATGATAAAAGGAGAGTCATTGAGGTAAGAAAATTTGGTCCTGAAAGGTCTTTAAGTAATTTGTCGTTTCTCTTGTTGAAATCTGTTTTTAGCGTATTCCACTCCTCTCTTAGATTTTTACTGCCCATTGCAGCAAATTTTGCAGTAACAAGCTCGAATACTGTGAGTGTAACACCACCTGTATTTACATTCTCAAAGATTTGGCATACAGCCTCTGGAGTAGTATCTTTGGCAAGGGTAATAACAGGGAATGTATATTTCTTCAAAGGTTCCAAAATTTCTTGCTGAAACTTTTGAACAATAGGCATTGCCTCTTTATTATAAGTGATTAATCCCCATATCCAATCCATAGTGTCTGAAAAGGTTAGGTTAAGAGGAAACATCAGGTTCTTATACTCATCTTCTCTTGTACGCAAATCAAGAATGATTTCTCGTCCTATATTTTCTGTCTTAATTTTATCCTCAGATATTGATATAATAGCATCTAATCGGTCTATTTCTGGGTTAATTGCTTTCTCTATATCAATATAATAGTATCGCTTGATGGTACTATCTTTATCTGTATCCATTCTTGTAACAACAGGATTTTTACTCATAAACACTTGGTAGAGAGTAGTGAGACGCTGTTGTCCATCCAAAACCAATGAATCGGGCACTACACTCTCGTATTGCTTGTCTACCCCCTCAAATAAACGATACTTGAATTTTATACCTGTATCTGCACTATAATCAAGAAACATTGCTGCTCCCATAGGGAAATCGGAAGTTAAACTTTCTATGAGTTTGCAAATTCTCATATCATCCCATACCCAACTGCGTTGAAAGTCGGGTAATTGGCTTTTCCCGTTGCCTACTGTCTTAAGCAATTCAGAAAGATTAGTGTCATTTGATTTTACTGCCATATATTTATGTTGGTTATGTTTATTAAAGAGTATTTTACACGTTGTTAGCTCATGCTTCTTCTCTTAAAAATCTACGGTTACGCCTAATTTTTCAGCAATAATAGCATTGATATAGGCTGAAAGAGCAGGGATTTTTACGCTTTCTAATACAGTATTAGCAAAAGCATAAGTGAGTAGGGCAGCCGCTTCTTTTTTGCCTATGCCTCGTGTTTGCAGATAGAATAAAGAGTCTGCGCTGAGAGAGCCTACGGTACAACCGTGGGAACACTTCACATCATCGGCGAAGATTTCGAGTTGGGGCTTGGTGTATACTGTTGCCTTATCGGAGAGGAGGATATTGTCATTCTGCTGATAAGCATTCGTTTTCTGGGCGATTTGTTCTACCATTATCTTACCATTGAACACATTGGTAGCTTCATCACTTACGATACTCTTATAATCCTGATGACTCTCACAGTTAGGATATGCGTGGTTCACCAGCGTATAATGGTCGGTGTGTTGTGAGCCTTTGAGGATACTCAACCCTTTGAGGGTAGATTCTAAATGCTCGCCTTGGTGATAGAAATTGAGGTTGTTGCGAGTGAGTGTACCCCCAAATGAGAAGGTATGCACGCTGGCGTGGCTATTTGCTTCTTGCGAAATATAGGTGTTATCAATAAGAGAAGCGCTAAGACTATCGTTTTGCAATTTGTAATAGTCGAGGAAAGCTTCTTTGGCTACAAATGCCTCGGTTACTGCATTGGTAAGGATAGCCGTAGCAGTATCCGATAGGTTTTGGTGTACTTCAATGACTTTGAGCTGTGCATTCTCTCCCACGGCAATAATATTGCGCGGCTGATAGCAAGTGGTTTCTTTTCTGTCGTTGAAATACAACAATTGTATAGGTTTATCTACTACTTTCCCTTTAGGTACTTCTATATAGAGCCCTTCTGAGGTAAAAGCTGTGTTGAGGGCTGTGAATATATCACCTTTTTCGGTATTGGTATTAAAGTATTTTTTGATAAAGGCTTCTCCGCCCTTGTGCAACGCCTCTAATAGAGGGCTAATAGTAGCGCCTGCAATCTCTTTGCTCGACATTTCGGGGCAGTAATAGCCGTTTACAAACACAAGCTGATAGCAATCTGCGATAGCGTACTTGTGTAACACTTCGGGTGAGAGGGTTGTTTTATTGTGAATAGGTTGCCACAAACTGTAATCAGTAGCTTGGAGGTCAGAGAGTGAAGTGTATTTCCACGCTTCTACTTTTTTATGTGGGAAACCTTTTTCGGCAAAGAAACTAAGGGCTTCTTTGCGAATGTCATTTAATATATCGTCTTTATGAGGGAATGCCTCGAAGGCAGTAACCCATTTTTCTTTTAAATTCATCTTCTTAATCTTTTAATTCACTTGGTAAGGGTATTGTGTATAACTTCTTGCAATTTGCGGCATAGCTTGCTGTAGGGTCAAGACCGAAAATTGTAAGGATTTCATCTTTGATAGCTTTGTTGAAAGGAGCGCGCAAATCTCTATCACACCAGCATAAGTCCTCGCCACTGAGCATTTGCGCTAAACGATGTTTTCTATACATCTGTGGTGAAATACCATTTCCTCTATTGTTATAATCCAAATTATCGGTGAGGGTTTTGAGTTTTTCGGCTCTTTCGTCAAAGGCGGCTTCACTCATTCCTAATTGTATCAATCCCCATTGCAAAAAATATTTAGGACCGCCGTATAACATAAATCCATCGTCTTCAAAGTTGATAGGGAAGTCGTATTCTTCATCGGGGATAGGAACGTTGCCTATAATTTCGTATTCGCCATAGAACAAATTGTTGTCCATCATCACGTTAGAGGGCATTGTTTTCTGCTGTTGCAATACTTCTATAGCTACATTTTTAGTATCGGAAGCATATACAAAGAACTGTATCATCACAGGTCGACCGAAAAGAAATCTCCAAAAATGGTTTTTGGGGATAATATTTTCTTTTTGAACCTTATAGATATCTAAAACCACTCTGCCAAATCCATATTGGGTGCGATTGAGTTTAAAACAGAAAATATCGCCTTTTTTGAATTTTACGTGCTTTCGTTTCTGTTGTTTAAATTCGGCTATTTCCTCTAAATGATTTGCTGGTGATTGAGCGATAAAATCAGCTATTTGCTGTGGGATAGAGGTTTGCTTTCTATCGGAAGGCTTTTCCCAAAGAGTGTCGTAAAAAGTGATTTCGGAGGTGTAGCTTGTTATTGCCAACCGGTCATTTTTGATTTCTACCCACACACCAATAGGGGTGCGTTTTTCAAAATGATTGGCTTGCAAAGGCACTTCTTTACCTTTTTGGGTTTTAGGTAACAATATTTTGCGGTTGCGTGTCGCTTCCTCGTACTGTTTTTCAATATACTTTTCCTTTGTGGAGATGATTTGCCTTTTGATGATATCGCCGTCAAAATACAATATGCTCTCAGGGCGGTGTTTGTCGCCTGCCAATAAAACCCTATCCCAATGAGGTAATATAGGGTCTAAGCCTACGTATTTGCGTTGTTCGTTGTTGAGTTCAAACATACCGATTTGTCAATTTGTCGATTTAGCCCCCGTTCCCCCGAAGGGGGACAAGCCAGTATGAACCGTACGGGTGATTGCTAATATTCTAATTTACTAATGAGCCAATGGTATATGGCGTTACGATCGCTATCTACTTCGGTATATCCTCCTATCAGCTGACCGTTGTGATAGTAGAGTTCGTCGATATCGCTTACTAAAAACTCTTCTACCTCATCTTGATAAGGTTCAAAACCTTTGAAAATGATTTCGTCTTCCACTGTGAGGGTACTGATATCAAAAATGTAATGCCGATTGCAATACATATCAGTAATCAGTATTTTGTCACCTTTGAAAGGTTGTGCTATGGCTCCCCAATCCTTGGAGAAATGGTGTTTTTTGAGTGTTTTTAGCGATGGATAACTCATTACATAAAGCTCTGCCTCGTAGAAATTGGTGAATACAGCTTCTTTTTCACTGAGCATACAGCAGAAATCTACATCATTAGGCAATTGTTTGGCTACTTTTAGTTTTTCGTTTTCAAAAGATAGCAGATAGCTCATACAACCATCTTGTCCGCCATAGAAAGTGATGACCACTTTGTTATTAGGCAATGCTTTCAGCTCTATATTAGCATCGTAGATTTCGTCGTCCATAGGTATAGACGCCAAAGCCTTCCCTTGCAGGTCATACACCCATACGGTGATGTGCTGGGCATCGTGGCGCTGGGCAAGCCAAATTTGCTGGCGTTCTATCGCTAATAAAGCCCCCACAATAGGTTTGTTTATTTGCCAAAGCAGTTCTTTTTCAAAAGTGTAGAGTGAAAATCCTTCTGACTCATTGCATACGCCTATTTGCTGATGTTCATAGTTGATAGCAAAGATGTCTTTTCTTTTTGAGAACTGAAACGCCTCAGGTAACAAAGGGTTTGTTAAGGTTTCTGTGTATTTTTCAATGAGCATAACCGTAATTAATCATTAATAATTAATAATTAACCATTATCCTTTCAGCCAATCATAACCTTTAGCTTCCAATTCTAAGGCGAGGTTTTTGTCGCCTGTTTTTACGATTTTACCATCGGAAAGCACGTGTACATAATCGGGGACGATGTAGTCTAAGAGGCGTTGGTAGTGGGTGATAACGAGCACTGCGTTGTTTTCGTTTTTGAGTTTGTTCACCCCATTGGCGACAATGCGGAGGGCATCGATATCGAGACCAGAATCGGTTTCGTCGAGGATAGCGACTTTGGGCTCAAGCATTGCCATTTGAAAGATTTCGTTGCGTTTCTTCTCACCGCCAGAGAATCCTTGGTTGAGGGAGCGAGAGAGGAAATCGGGGTTTATTTCAAGAAGGGCAGCTTTTTCGCGTATTTTCTTGAGGAGTTCGGCAGCAGGCATATCGGGGAGTCCTTTTGCTTTGCGACTCTCGTTGATAGCTGTTTTGATGAAGTTCGTTACAGATATACCAGGGATTTCCACTGGGTATTGGAAAGACATAAAGATACCTTTGTGAGCGCGCTCTTCGGGGGCATCTTCTAACAGACTTTCGCCTTCTAAGAGGATATCACCCTCGGTTACTTCGAAGTTTTCGTTGCCTGAAATTACCGAAGAGAGGGTAGATTTTCCGGCTCCGTTAGGTCCCATAATGGCGTGTACTTCACCTGCTTTTATTTCTAAGTCAATCCCCTTGAGGATTTCTTTGCCGTCCACACCAGCGTGGAGATTTTTTATTATTAACATTTTAATTGAGTTTAGCGTTAAGGGCGCAAAGTTCCGATATTATTTTGAATTATGCAAAATTAGGCGTTTATTTCTCATTGTGTATTGCGTCACAAAGGCGGAATATCAGTAGTTGTTTTATAGATAGGAATGAGGCTTCGTCTTGCCAAGTTTGGGCGTATTGGCGCAGGCGTTCTGCTCCTTCATCCCAATCTTCATTGTTTAACAAGCACTCGGTTACATATCCGCTTTTTGTACGTGCTACAAAACATTTTAGCGACTGGATACGGTATTCGGTAGTGAATTTTTGAGGCAGAATGTCTATCAGAAGGTTGTAGAAATCTCTTTCATTGGGAGGCGTTTGCCATTTTCCTAACAAATATAGGTTGCCTATAGAGGTATGCCAATGATAATTGTCCCGATAGATATCGCAACCTTTATCAAAAAGGCAACCCAAACTATTGATGATGGCTTGGAATGTAGTAGAAAGATAATTTTCTATGAATGAATCTATCTTTTCTTCATCGGTATCACCAAAACCTGCTATATTATCCAAAATTCCTTGTGGGAAAAAACCATCCTCTAAATAAGTGCCTATATGCATTGGCAACACACTTTTATGAATATCGGGGGTGATAGGGATAGGATCGAGCTCAATACGCATTTTGTCGCCTATTCGTATCATAAGATTAGGCAAATCAGGAGTGGCATCATAGCCTTGATCTCTTATCTGTTTAGAAAGTTCTAAAAGTATTATTTCTTCCATAATATATATAATTCATTAGCTTAATTTCTCTAAAAATTCTAAGAAACTTCCCGCTACTTTGCGCCATTTCCACTGACCTGCTCCGTGGGGAGCTTTGTAGATAGGCGCATCGTTGCCATCACTTTTGGAAAGGTTGAGTATATAAGGGTCGGCATCTTTATCGGCGATTACGAGCCAATGGGCTTTCCAATCGGGGAAGAGTTCATCATCGGGACTACTGAAAGCATAACCGCATTGATGCTTTATTAAAGTATTAGCACCATACAGATTGATGCCCTTGAGGAAAGCATCATCAGCAGGCGAAAAGCGCTCTAAGAAAGTGAGATAAACCGCAGGCAGTTCCCAACGCGTTTTAATATTGTCGATAACTTGCTTTTCGGGTACTTCCAAAATAGCGCGGTTGTATTGATATGATTTTACGTGCCAAAACGCTCTCTCCTTTGCTAAAGCCTGCTCTATTTTAGCCATTGCCTTTTCTAAGTCGGTTTGTGGATTTTGTAGCAAAAAAGGAAACTCGCTGTGTGCTTGTTTTCTTGGGTAACCTTGCGCCTGCCATTCAAGTACTTTTTCTATAGGTAGGGCTTGCCAATAAGCAGGGTCGGAGGGGAGGTCGTTATTAAAAGGCTGTCCGCTATGTTCAGCTAAGGCGATGATAGCACTGCCTTTATTTTCTTTGTTATCCTCCTTTTGCAAGTAGTCTACCAAAAAAGGATAGCACTTGTCTCCCTCTACTTTCAGCAGTCCGCTAAAAGCCCAATAGGGTAAGCCTTTGGATATCATTTCGTAGAAGAAAGGTGCGAGCGCAGTGTCGTTTTCGGTCACAAGTTCCGAGATACGTGCGATTACAAAGTTGCGAGCGTGGGTAATTTTGCTTTCTTTTACTGATCGTACTAAGGTTTGTAAGGTTTCTTGACGCATTTTCTCGCCGTACTTCTTTACTATTTTTCTTACCAATTCGTGATACTCACTGCCATCGGTAGTGGTGAGGAGTTTTTGAGAGAGGTCGCTGAAATCTTTTTCTTGTTTAGTCATTATTTTCTTGTTCAAAAGTTACGGTTACATTGGGGAATTGCTTCAGCACCTCAATACGCTCTTTGAAAGCACCTAAAATATACTCTTCCCACGGGATACCATACTGGTCGTTGTAGTACAATTGCATTTTCTTGCTGTACTCTAAGCGGTCGGTAACGGCTTTGTTTTGTCGCCAATTGAGGGCTTTGAGGGCATCATACACTTTGTCGTTTTTAGCAGGAATAGGACTTACCCGTACATAGAGTGTTCCGTCTATATATCGTGGAGGGGTACTTTCTACTTCATTTTCAGTTGTATATACAAAGGTCTTTTCGCCTGCTATGGGGATATATTGCTGCAGAAGTTGCTCCAATTCTTCATCGGATAATAATCCTTGATAGGTTTGGGTAGAATGTGGCAACACACGTGTGAAATCGGTGAGTTTCCGGCTGTAAACATCTTGTATTACTTGCCGTTGCGCCTCGTTGCTTATGTAAGGCAGGTGGCTTTGTAGTAGGCGGGTAATATTCTCGTAGAAATCACCTTCACTGCGTACGAGCGACCCCTCGTATATATCGTTCACCGAGTTGAGCATCTCATAGAAAAAAAAGTCTTCGAGGGTGTTTGCTAATAGTTCAGCCTCGTCCGAGTCGTGTTGTAACAAGGCAATAGGAGGTGTGGGTTTAGGGTGATTTTGGTCGTACAAAAAGCAATAATAATCACCGCCACCCGTTTGTCCGAATGGAATAAAAAGGTAATCGGGATTGATACTGAACCAACTGTCCTCGCCATTGAGTTCTTCAACAGTTTCGGCAATATTAGTAAGTGGGATTAACTCAAAATCACCGCTGTACAAAAAAAGCGGTGGGTGATTTTTAAGTTGTGGATATACTTCTTTACTCCAATGTGAAGTGTATTCGCCTATATCGAGCATTTGGTCAACATAAAGCCGATGATATAGTTCAGGATATTGAAATTGGTATTGTTGTTCTAAGGTTTTTAACATAAGGAGGAAATTAGCAAACTATACTTCTTTGTGTACGTGAATAGCATCCGATTGGTGGAGGGGGGTGACGGTAATATCGGTAATCTGCACTTTATCAGGTAGATTGACGATATAGGCGATAGTGTCGGCAATATCTTCGGCATATAGGGGTGTGATGCCTTTGTATACATTATCCGCTTTCTGCTGGTCGCCTTTGAAACGCACCTTGCTGAAATTGGTCTCTACCAACCCTGGTTTTACGTTGGTTACCTTTATATTTTTGTCCATTAGCTCTATGCGCATCGCATCGCTGAGGGCTCTTACGGCAAACTTGGTTGCGCAATAAATACTGCCATTGGGGTAGGCTATTTCTCCCGCTACCGAGCCGACATTCACTATCGTGCCCACCTTACCAGTGGCAATCATTAGCGGAATCACACTGTTGGCAATATAGGTAAACCCTTTGATATTGGTGTCGATCATCTGGTCTATATCTTCTATGGCGTAGGTATGGAGGTGTTGCAATCCTATTGCCAACCCTGCATTGTTGATGAGAATCTCAATTTGTTGCCATTTTTCGGGTAAGGATTGGATATTTTTCGCCACCTCTTGGTAGTTTCTCACGTCGAAAGCTAAGGTAATGACCTCTATAGCGTGTTCTTTTTCGAGTTGGGTTTTCAATTCAGCCAACACCTCAGCACGGCGTGCGCAAAGAATGAGGTTTACGCCCATTTGTGCCAGCTTTTCGGCTACGGCTTTACCTATCCCACTGCTGGCGCCCGAGATAAAAGCGATTTTTCCTTTGATACGATTTAGTTCCATTTGTTTAGATTTTTAAGATTAATTGTCAATTCTATTCCCTGACGCCTGATACCTGACACCTGACACCTACCTCCATATTTTCTTCATTACCTCCTCGACAGTAGGCTCGTGATACTTGCCTTTTTTATCCTTAGTGGTATTGAACACAGTAGGGTCGAAGTGTGGACAGTTGAGTGCTAAAAACTTATAAAAGTATTGATGTGCGTAGAACATATAAGGCATAAACTCCTCCTGAAAGTCGTTTTCGCACTCAAATTCATTGTCTATAATGATACGAACAAAAGCAGTGATATCTTCACGAGTGAGGTTGTTATGCTTTACAGGGTCGGGCATTGCCAGATCAAAGGCAAAAACCTCAATACCATTGCCTTCCCACCATTCCCATAGCCAAATATCGGAAAGGTCTTTGCCCGTAAGCTCACTAAGATATTGCTCCATCGCCTTGTATTCTTTATCAAATACTTCCTCAGGAGTGTCTTCACTTTGGGCATCATGAAAAGCTTCGTAGTCTTCCAAACGTTTTAGTACAAGTGGATACAGCTTTTCTGCTGTCGCAAAATCGGGGCGTAGTTCTTTTCTTAAAGTGTTCATTAGTTTATTAATTTTATAAGCTGAAAAAGTGCAAATCAGGATAACTCACTAATGACACTTTTTCATTTTTTAGGCTACAAAGATATAGATAATTTGCTAATTACCAAAATATCACTACCTTTGCTATTAGAATAATAACGTTATGGATAAACAAAAAATAGAAGAACTCACCAGTACCTTGTGCAATAGTATTGTGAGCGATTTGAACCAAATGAAGGACACTCACAAACAACCTTATGCCTTGGCATTGGTTGGCAATGATACTATGGAGCATTTCTTTTTAGCATTAGCCAATACTGAAGACTTGGAGAAGATTCTATCAGAAAATGAGGTAACACCTACTGATACTGACGATTTTCTATATTTTAAATGGTCGCCTAATGAATGGTTGTGTATGAGTTATGATTTAGAAGATAGTCAGTTGAAAGCCTTTAATAAAAAACTTAGGGAAGAGGTGAGTGCTATCAAAAGTGATTGTGATAACTATAGGAAAACTATGCTTGAAGTGTGTATGGCTGCTCTTGCTAAAGCCAAACCTCAAATAGAAAACTCATTAAAGCATAGCAACCTGCCTATTTTTGTATCATTTACTGATATTTCAAAACTACAAGAAATTGAGAACTACACCGCTTTACAAATCAATTCCAGAGAAGTGTATGAGGCTTTTAGTACTCGTTTTGCCGAATTGGATTGGGGAGAAGACTTGGGGGTGTATGCTCCTTTCTAAAAAACATTAGTTGATTTATAAATGAAGAATTTAGAACTTAAAATCCCACCAGCTGCAGTATGGTTTATCTGTGCCTTGATAATGTGGGTGCTTGCTCGTTTATTGCCTTTTGGCGCATTGCCTCACTTGCCTGCACTGGCTATAGCTGTCGCAGGGATAGGTATAGGAGTTGGATTAGCTAGTCTTTGGAGTTTTTACAAAGTCCGCACTACTATCAATCCTCTTGAGCCATCGCAGGCTACTCATTTTGTTTCAAAAGGGGTATACCAGCTGAGCCGTAACCCAATGTACGTAGGCTTGGCTTGCTGTTTGCTCGCTTGGGCGATATGGCTATCTTATCTTTTAACTTGGATAGGAATACCGCTATTTATAGCTTATATGACACGCTTCCAAATCATTCCAGAAGAGCGCGCTCTCAGACTGAAATTTGGCAAAGAATACGAAAACTATTGCTTGAAAGTACGTCGCTGGCTATAATTTTAATTGCCATACCCCAATACCCTCAAACTATCTTCTGTTTTTAATAACTGAAACTGACATATACTGTGGAGCAAGGTTTCGATAGCGTTGAGGTCTTGTGTCTCGTAAATGGGAGGGACTGACTTGCCAATATATGCCTTTTGCCAGCGTGCTTTGAACTCTATATATTCAATTTCGCGGTAATAAGTAGGGTGTTCACCAGTGGTAATATTTTCCGAAATATAATCTTCTTGAATGTACAAATCGCTGTCATTGCCTACTTTGTGCCAAGCGATTTCGTTCACACAATAGCCAAAGAAATCATATATTTCGCACTGCTTGATAAGATTTTTATGAGCGATGATAGCCGTAAAGAGTTTGCGCCATTTGGCATTGCTCATATACGAAGTCGCAAAGGTGCTTATTTTCTTTTCCAATTGCTCTATATAGCGATGGTAGTCTTCTGTGGATGGAAATAGTTCCTTGTATTTTTGCATAGGGGTATTTTTAATTAACAAATTGTCAAAATTATTATAGACTTCTTCTTCCTTCTCTGATATAGAATATTTCGTGATAAGCGATGTTAAACCAGCCGTCTTCTATCATATAAATAAATTGCTCCCAAAGACTTCCTTCCTCTAATAATTTAGGATTAAGTTCACGAATAGACTCGGTTACTTGCTGGGCGACTTTATCCAGTATTGCAAAAAGTTTTTCTTGGGTAGATGTATCACTACCTTTGAGCTGAAATACCCCTGCTAATAAGCGACTATAACTTTTGATAAACTCGTCGAGTGAATGATTCACCCACACCACAGAGGCGTCGGTATAATCGTCGTTAGTAGAGAGTAAGTATACATTCCCCTTGGTATTCAGTACAAAATAACCATAACAACATTTTTCAAAACATTGGAAGTGCTGCCCTTGCTGTTGCATAGGTACAAGTTCATCGGGAAAGCGAATGAAGTAAAACCCCATTTGTGGATAGTCATTTAGTAGGGCAAACTTGTTTTGCAGTACCTCATCAAGGCTCATTAGCTGGGGTTGAGGAGAATGCAACTCAGCGGTAATGCCGGCTTGGTGTAGGGCTTCTATATCGTCTTTTGTAAAACTAAGCATATTTCTTCTCTATTCTTTTGGCAATAGTTTTTCCTGTGTTTTTGTAATAGGCTTCTGTAAAAGAGAGTGCTTTGAGGTAGGGGATATCACTCTTGTTACCAAATGCTTGAAAACACACTGCTGCACTACACATTAGTATTTCGTCTTTTTTAGACTGCCCAAAGCTGATAATTTGCTTTAAGATAGGTACAAAAGCCTCGTGAAGGTCTTTGTTTACTTTCTCGCCTTTGAGCTGGTGTGATATATCACAAAGTTCATAGGTGTATTCTTTTACAAAATCCTCCTGTTCATCGGTGATTTTAGCAGAAAAATTTTGGGCAATTTCCAGAAAAGCAGGGAGTGATTCCTCAGTAGGTAACCCTTTCAATACTCCAAAAATGATGCTAAAAAAGTCTTTTGTTTTGTGTATTGATTTTACCAAGCCTTGTACCCCTTCTTCTAAATAAATGCAAAGGGCATCTACCCACGAGGCGAAAGGCACAATAAGCTCATCATTGAGTGGTTGCCAATGGTATTGCGCTACCATTTCCTGCAAGGGAGTAATGTATTCCTTATTAGGCGTTTTGAGAATTTTCAAGAGGTCTTCTACCTCCAAATTGCCTTTTTTCTCCAACTGATGGAGCTTTTTGATGTGTTTTGCTACTGCTTCGGTCATATTTTTTAATAATTTAAAGGGACTTATAAAGCTATTTGCGTGGTAAAGTCCACCATCTTTTAAACAGGTATCGGTGGAGTACCCTATTGAGGATAATTGTTGCTAAAAATACAATTATTAGATTTCTATCATCGCGCAAATATTCCTTTACTGGAAAAATAGTTTCTTCTTTTTTAGCTAAATAAGCATACTCCTCATTAGGCTTGTACCAAATGTATATATAGTTTTTATCATTTTCCTTTTGAACATAGTTATAAAAAGTACCTTTTTCAATATTCACAATTTCAATAGTAGTTTTACCCTTGTTCACTTGGTTTGAATAAGCCTGCCGAGGGTAGCGTGGAGCCCCTTTTGTAGTAGAATATATGACAGAATCAAGTGTTACAAACCTTTTGGTATAGGTATCGGGATTAAAGATCATATCACGATGCTGCACAAATGAAATTATCATTAATATCAAACCTCCAATAATCATAACAAGTAAAACCCCATACGAAAGGATGTATGTATACCCCAGTATTTTCCTTTTCATAAAGATAGATTTCTTTTAAAACTCTTCAAAATCGTTACTATACTATCATTGATAGTGTAAAAACATCTAACTTAGCGTCCATAAGCCTTTGGCTTTTAGTTCATTTAATTCAGCTTCCGAGACTACTTGAAAACCATCGTCATCATCGTCATCATCGTCATCGTCGTAGGAAGTGTAACCCCATTCCAAGCCAAAGTTTTCCATAGCATCTAAAAGAGTATCAAATAACTCTTGTTGAGTGCTGCCTATAAAAATAGCTGTGGCTCGGTTTGTGTCTCAATGTATGGCAAGGGTAATGACTATTTGAAAATCGGCATCGGTAAAGGTGCGTTGCCCTTTCCAGCTGAGGGAGGTAAGCTCGGTATATTGTTTTTCTATATGAGCAACTGCTTGCTCGGGTACTTCAAAGTTTTCCATACCCCAACCGCCCATTGCATTGGCATTGTAGGGCAAGCCTCCCATCACACCATTGTAAATGGCGAGGTAGAGCCAAAAGTCGGAGAGACTTTGAGTTTCTTGTATCCAATTGGGGTCGGTTTCAGAGCCGTAATTACCCCAAACGGGAGGGTTAGGGGTGTTTAAATCTTCTTTGCGAATTGCCCATATCACTACTCCTTGGTTTTCTTCACAAAAGCATAAGTAATCCCCTGCAAAATACAATTGCTGAGGTGTAGCCAACGAGTTATAGGATTGGTTTACACTTTTGGTTGCCCCTAACTGTAAGTAATAGGCTCGGAACTCCTCAGGCAAGGTGATGTGTAAGCATTTTTCAGCTTTTAACAACTGTGCTTCCGAGAAGCCCTTGCAGTCCTTTGCCGTGAGATTGTATAATTTTTTGATGTTTTCCATATCAATATTTCAGCAAATAAAAGCCCCATATCATATTGCTAAACTCTCCTGCTACAAAGCTGTGTGTCTCGCTGTTTATCACTACTTTATAAAGACAAAAAGACCTTTCGGCGTGATAGAGAGGGTCTGTTACTTTTACATATTCTCCCGTTTCTTGCCATTTGTAGTCAAATATATTTACGCCAAAGAGTTTTACCTCGCCTTCTACTCCCGAGGTTTCAAACTGCCACGTTTTTTGCTTGAATAATTTCATACTAAAATAATTATTAGTGCTTGACTGTGGGTAACAAATTGTTACTATTGAAGGCTACGTCCTACCAATTTTTTATAATCACTATCAGCTTCTACACATAATAAAAACTGCTGTTTTTCAAAGAAATGAATGAGCTTCTCGCCTCCTGAGATTACAGTTGTATCTGTTATCCTCTCTTCTTGCAAAGAGAACTTCCATAGATTGTGGTCATTGCTTAAAAAGAGTGATTGCTCATCCTCTGAAAGTTGTATAGGATTATAAAAAGGTATATCCAATTGATAATCCTTTTGAGAACCATCTGTTTTCAGTACTCGTATGATGTACAAAGGATCCATTTTAGCTCCTGTTCCATAATTGGCATAAGTCTTTGGTGGCGTATATTTTCCCAAATGGAAATACCAATTGCCCTTACTATCTCGGCAAACAGAATGAAAGCTGTCTGTTTTAAAAAGGAGTTCTATTTTGTTAGTTGTGGTATCATAGCGCTGTATTACTCCATTTTGGTCAGAAGCTATGATGTAAGTGTCTGCTTTTTCTCGTGTTATCAAGGCACAGCCTTCTCCTTTGATTCTCTTTTTCCTTGTACTTTCTTCTATATAGTTGTAAGCGGTAACAGTTATACTGTTGAAATTCATTAGTATAAGGGTGTCTTGGTCATTGGAGGCTATATAATCAGAAAACTTAGGTATGCCTTTTTCGTGTTTTTTGACTACTGCCAAAGTCTCTCTGCTCAGTTGAAATATCTTATTATCAGTAATAGCAAATATATGTTGCCCATCTGCGCTGAAATACATACAGCGCACAGTGTTGCGTATCAACACATTGGCTACTTCTTTACCCGTAGAGAAGGAGAGCTTGTGCAATCGCATAGAGGCATACATTGAGCCCCAACCATCAGCTACATAAAAATGGTCGGAATTAAAAGGGTCGGCAAGTGGAGGAGTAAGACTCCCAAAAATACCGTTTTTCAGTGTTGTTTTCCAAATGATTTCTGTTTGCATAGTGTTTTAATTATTAACGATTAGGTTTAAAAACTTCGGTGGTACTTCATCGGTAAGCCAAACCCCGTTGGCAGAGAGGTAAAAAACATACCCTGCCTTATGCATTGCTATTGTATTTACTTTAAAAATGACAGGTTTGCCGTGTCGCGCACCTACTTTGGTTGCGGTTGCTATATCCATACTAAGGTGTACGTGTTGGCGGGTTTGCTTTTGGAGTCCGCTTTTGAGAATGCTCTCTACAAACCTGCTGGCAGTGCCGTGATACAAACATTCAGGAGGTGTTTGGGGCTGTAATTCTAATGTTACGGCAAGCGAATGCCCTTGATTGGCGCGTATTTTTGTGTTATCCTCGCTAAAAGCATATCGCTGTTTGCTATCAGTAGCGACGATTTCTTCTAATATTTTAAGACTGAACACTGGGAATTTACGCTTCATATTCTTAATGAGCACATTCACCTCAGCCCAACCGTGTGTGTCGAGGCTAATACCAATCGCCTCAGGGTGGTGTCGCAGTACCAAACTGAGAAACTTGCTCTCTTTTTTATATTTTTCTTCTTTAGACATTGTTCTATATCCTTTAAACAAACACCAATCCTATTTGCTGTAAGTAATAGTTCTTCCCTACTTGTTCTTTTGCCTTGTCGGAAATCCAAAAATCGGGTTTGAGCAATTGCTCTCCTTTCATTATCTTTGCTTTATGGCTGATTTTCTTAATCTGCTTGATGATATCCTTGAAAATGGCATACATAGGGTACTTTTCGGTGTCGTAATTACCTCTTAGGTTATCGTTCTTGTCTGCAAGACTGATGGTTTTAGGATAGGTGAGCTTGAGCCCGAATGTGTTTTCAGGCGCGTGATAAATGGTAGAGAGCAAGTTTTTTTCCTTTTTATAGAGAAGATAAAATGGATCAAGATTCATAAAAGGCTCTTTCGTACGCACTCGTTTATACTTAACAGCATCTTTCTTGTTGTCCTCTACTTCGAGGAAAATGAGTTTTTTGGTTTGATCAATCATACTTTGTCGCATCTTATCCTCGATAGTCCATAAAGTTTTGTGATTATACTTTTCCTCACGGAGTAGTATTTTTTCATAATATTGTTGATAAGCATTAAAGATTTCCTGCTTTTCAGTGCTGATATAGTCTATATCCACTAGCATATTGCTAGTTACAAACTCATAATCATCTCTACTGAATACCGCTTCAAACTCCTCAGGAGTGATTACAAAATTAAAACTTTTGTGCCAAGTGTTTGCAAAATACATAATGATAATTATTTAGGGGTTAGCTTTTAGTTGCTATTTAACAATTATTTCCGAAACAAGTTCCTCGCTGCTTTCTCACTGCATTTTTGGTGTTTAGCATAAGCCTTAGCAGCACGCAGGCGTATCTGTTCATCGCTTTCACCATTCACATAGCCCGTAAGTGCATCGTGAAGCGTGTAGGCTTCGGCAGCCATCAATCCTGAAGTCCAAACCAGTGGATTTACCTTTGCGTGCTGCAGGTGAGGCTCGAAAAAACGCTTGCTATAGCACGCCAAGATAATCACATCGCGTGTCTTGCCATCGGTATTTTTATAAGTGGTATTGAGCTGAAAATCCATCAGTCCGTCGTGTCCTACATACGCAACCAAATCGGCATTGCCAGCAGCGGCATTTTTCAAGAAGTTTTCTGTACAAGTTTTGATATATTTGCCGTCGTAAGCATCGGCGATGAGCGTATAGTTTTTAGTAGCGTGCTTAAAGGTTACTCGCTCCAAAATAATATCACTATAAGGCTTTTCCGATTTTACGAACTTCCATTCCTTACTGCGTTTAAAATAAGTGCGCACGCCATAACCACAACCCCAATAAAGGTTACTATCGGCATCTTGCCCATTGCCAATCCCTTTGGGTACTGGCACAATGCCCTGATACTTATTATCGCAGAGGGCTACCAAAACGTGTATGGTTTTCGTTTGTTGCGCCCATATAGGGGCTGTAACCAAGCAAAAGAATAATAGGAGGTGTTTCATTGTGTTTTCAGTCAAATATTTGTTTGTCTATTGCTAAGAAAGAATCTTTTATAGTTTTAATTATTTCAATCGAAATGTCTCGTTATATTCTTCTTAAAAGTCAAAAGTTTAGTAAAAAATCAAAGGTTGAAAAATGGTTTTGCTTTCCTTTACACCACCTTCAACCCTTGATTATTATTTAAAACCTATTGTTTAAACACGTTGTTTTCTCTATTGATATCCACACTTCTGTTGTTAGGGTCTAGCACTATGCTTTGGATATCACTCAGTGGCATATCAAGCTCAAAAGTGTAAGTGAGGTTACCCCAGCCCCAAGCAGGGAGTACAAGGCGAGAGTAAGCAGGATAAGTATTAGGTTTTTCGCCGTAAGTCATTCGCGAAGGTACATATACATATTGAGTTTTTCCAGCTTTATCAGTTACAAAAAGGTCGATAGAGAGAGGCAATCTGCCTAAACGCTTGAGGGTAACGCTAGTTTTATTACCTTTGGCAGTCACCTTGTCGATAGCGTAATCGGCTACGTGGTCAGTTTGCATAAACTCGTTGAGGAACCACTGCAATTGCAAACCCGATACTTTTTCGGCAATGCGAATAAAATCGTTAGGAGTAGGGTTTTTGAAAGCAAATTCGCGGTAGTAACGTTTGAGAGTTTTTAGTAGTGCCTCATTACCCATTAGGTAATCTAACTGGGTGAGAAACAACTGACCTTTGTAATAAGCGGCAATGCTATAGGCGTAGTTGGTCGCATAACGATCGGAATGAGTGATAGTAGGTTCTTGCAATCTCGATTTCACCAAATTGAAGTAGCCCTCATAAGCATCTTCAAAAGGGTATTCGTTTTGAGGGATAAGTCCTAAAACTTGTTGTTCGGCAAGGGTTTGTATATACGAAGTAAAGCCCTCGTCCATCCACGGATAAGCAGCTTCATCAGTAGCTAAAAGGTGTTGAAACCAAGCGTGAGCCAATTCGTGAGTGGCTGTGCCTACTAATTTTTCATATTTTTCACCACCTACCATAAGGGTACACATTGCGTATTCCATACCGCCGTCACCACCTTGGATAAAAGAGTATTGAGGCCAAGGGTAAGCACCGATGAGCTTGTTGAAAAAATCAAATACTTTTAGCATATCAGGCTGAATGCGTTTCCAAGTTTCAGGATATTTTTTGTAGAAGAAGTGCATAGTTTTACCATCGCTGAGTTTGTGTTTGTCGTGAACAAACTGAGGGTCGGCAGCCCAAGTAAAATCGTGTACGCGTTCAGCGACAAAGTGCCAAGTTCTGGTTTTAGCTTTTTTAGGTAGGGCAGGAACTTTTATCCCTTCATCTTCATAGCCAAAGCCTATTTCATTAGCGTTTTGGAGTATACCCGAACCAGCTACCACATAGGTTTTGTCCAAGGTGATTTTTACATCAAAATTACCCCAAACGCCATAGAACTCACGTCCTAAGTACTCGGTGGTGTGCCAACCTTGGTGATCGTAAGCCACCATTTTGGGGTACCATTGTGCCATTGAAAGAGCTACACCATCGGGGTTGTTGCGCCCTGCACGGCGTATCATTACGGGCAACTGACCTTCAAAAGTCATATCGAGCACAGTTTTGCTATGAGGGAGGATAGGGGAGGGAAGGGTAACTTTTAAGATAGTACTCTCGTGAGTGAAAGTTGCTTTTTGCCCATCTTGAGTCATAGCTGTAATGCGCAAAGAGCCTATTTCGGAAGGTGATAGTTTGGCAATTCTACTCTCGTAGACAGGTTTTTGTTTAGTACCTACGTTGTTAGCCATACGTCTATCGGGGTCGGGGAGAGCTTGCAAGTTGCTGTCCATCTCGCTATTAGGCTGAAAAGCATTGTAGTAGAGGTGATAGAACACCACGCGAAGAGTGTCGGGGGAGTTGTTCGTATACGTGAGTTTTTGAGTGCCTTTGTACTGAAAGGTTTTCACGTCCATTGTTACGTCCATTTGGTAATCAGCTTGTTGTTGCCAAGGATTGTCTTGCGCACTTACATTCAGCGCAAAAGCGAAGCCACAAAGGGCTAATAGCATTTTTCTCATCAGATGAATTGTTTTAGTTTTTTAGAAAGCGCAAAGATAAAGGTTAATTTGCTCATTTCCAAATTTGCTCATTAGCAAATTCTTTACTACCTTTGTCGCCTCAATTATTGTTAATTATTCATTGTCAATTGTTAATTGAAATATTATGGATTTTTTATTTTCTGTTGATGCCCTTGTGGCACTCCTTACCCTTACTTTCCTCGAAATCGTTTTGGGGATTGATAATGTGATATTTATCTCTATCGTTACAGGTAAATTACCCGAAAACCAACGCAAACGTGCTACTCGCTTGGGACTCTTCTTGGCAATGTTTATGCGTATAGGTTTGCTATTGGGAATTTCCTTCCTCATTCGCCTCAAAGACCCGCTTATAAGTTTTGATTGGGGTTGGTTCTCAGCACATTTCAACGGACAAGCACTGATACTTCTCGCGGGAGGTATTTTCTTACTCTACAAATCAACTAAAGAAATTCACGCTAAAGTAAATCATATAGAACACGTTACCGAATCGGAACAGCCTCAAGCGCGACAACAGGCTTCTTTTAGCGGAGTTATCGTGCAAATCTTACTGATAGACATCATCTTTTCAATAGATAGTATCCTCACAGCTGTGGGAATGACTAATGGATTGGAAGGTGCAATTTACCTAATGATTATCGCTGTAATCCTTTCAGTGGCAATAATGATGCTCTTTGCTAACCCAGTAGGTAATTTTGTGAACCGCAATCCGTCAATCCAAATATTAGCACTTTCATTCCTGATACTCATTGGCTTTATGCTTATCACTGAGAGTATGCACCTATCAGAAGCGGTACTCGCTGGACAAACGGTAGGGGCAGTGCCTAAGGGCTATTTATACTTTGCCATTGCCTTCTCATTGGGCGTTGAGTTTTTGAATATGAGAATGCGGAAGAAGACTGAAAAATGAAAGTATATACTAAATGCAAACATTGCGCTGAAGAAATCTCTTGTACTACAGAAGCTACTGATCGTGTAGAATTTGCGATGCGAGAAGGGGAAGAAAAATCACTCGTCTGCCCTAATTGTAACCGCCGTTTTACTTATGAACCTAACGATTTTCGCGCCAAACCCTCAAAAATAGGGCAAATAGTAGCCTTAGTTATTCTTATTTTGGGAGTGCCTGCTCTTATCTATGCTTTTGCGGGAAAAAACTACATTGTATTAGGAGGCTATTTACTGATTCCGTGGGCTGTTTATGCGATTATCACCCAGCAAGACCGCAGCAGAGTAAGCAGTTTTAACCAAGTGCTTTTTAGAAGAAAGTCGCAAAGAGAATAACTTACCAGAAAATATAAAATAATACATCTTGACACATCTTAGTAAAATTGCTGAAGTTGTATAAGTTATAGAAAAACAAAACCCGATAGTTTGATTGCTCAGAGACCTATCGGGAATAAAATTGGGGCAAAAATACGAATAATTTTAGAAACAACAAAAAAACATAATGGTTTTTGATGATTTTAAAGATACTACTTTATGGTTTAGATCATATTCAAAATGTTTGTAATGAAATTGATAAATTAAAAAAATAGTAAAAACAATGGACAATATTTTAGGATATGACACTATAAAAAACTATTTGCAAGCCAGTGTGGAAGCAGGTCGCATTCCACACGCTCAGTTATTTGTCGCTGGCGAAGGACAAGGAGGACTGCCAATGGCAATTGCCTACGCAACTCTCATTCTTTCGCACGACAACCCTAAAGCAAAAAACCAATGCACCCAACTCGCTCACCCCGACCTTCATTTTGCATTTCCTACAGCTACTAACGACAAGGTGAAAAAAGACCCTATTAGCTCGCTCTTTATGGACGAATGGCGCACTTTTGTAAAAGAACAGCCCTATGGCTCTCTTTTCGATTGGCTCGTGTTCCTTGGTATTGAGAAGAAACAAGCCAACATAGGAGTAAACGAAGCTAAAGAGATTACCAATAAGTTAGCGCTGAAATCATTTGAGGGCGGTTATAAGATAATGATTATCTGGATGGCAGAGAAGATGAACGTAGAAGCCTCTAACAAGCTCCTCAAACTCCTTGAAGAACCCGCCGATAAAACGGTCTTTCTCTTGGTGGTAGAAGATGAAAATGCCTTGTTAGACACTATCAAATCGCGTTGCCAAATTCTGCGCTTTCCGCCACTCAGTGAGAAAGCTATCAAGGAAGCACTCATCACACGTGGTTTGGCTGAAGCCGAAGCAACTAAAATAGCCCTACGCGCTCAAGGAAACTTCAACAAAGCCCTCCAACTGATGGACAACAAAGAAAGCGAAGAAACTACTTTTGAACGTTGGTTTATTGCGTGGGTGCGTACTGCCTACCGCGCGCGTGGCAACAAAGCCTCTATACAAGGACTCTTGCAATGGAGCGACGAGATTAATACGGTAGGGCGTGAGGCGCAAAAACAGTTTTTGCAGTACTGCGCTGAGGTATTCCGTCAGGCATTTCTGCTTAACTACACAGCCTCCAATTTGGTGTATATGCAATTTAACGACCCTACTTTCCAACTTGCCAAATTTGCGCCTTTTATTCACGGCAACAATATTGAGGCAATACACAACCTCCTCGAAGAAGCCCAGTTACACGTAGAGCGCAACGGCAATGGCAAAGTTATTTTTACCGATTTGGCTATCAAACTCACCCGACTATTACACACCCCTAACACCTGAAAACTGACCCCTAACACCTAATAAACTATGCTCAAAGCAATTTCCCCCATCGATGGTCGTTATGCCGATAAAACGACTTCCCTTGTGCCTTTCTTTTCCGAAATGGCACTTATTCGTTATCGTGTGCAAGTGGAAGTAGAGTACTTCATCGCGCTCTGTGAACTCCCCTTGCCTCAACTCGCTGCCTTTCCTAAGGAAAAATACACCGATTTGAGAAAACTCTACCAAAATTTCACCGAAGAGGAGGCTCTAAAAGTAAAAGAAATAGAGCAGACTACCAATCACGATGTGAAAGCGGTAGAATATTTCATCAAAGAAGCTTTTGATTATCTGCAACTGCAACCCTATAAGGAGTTTATACACTTCGGGCTCACCTCTCAGGACATCAACAATACCGCTATTCCACTTAGCATCAAGGAAGCCGTACAACAAGTGTATTTGCCTGCTTTGGAACAATTGCTCAGCAAACTGAGAAGTTTAGTAGCCCAATGGGAAGACGTACCATTATTAGCACGCACTCACGGTCAGCCGGCATCTCCTACGCGTTTGGGCAAGGAATTCGAGGTGTTTGTCGTTCGTATGGAACAACAGTTACAAACCCTTATCGCAGTGCCTTATGCTGCCAAATTTGGGGGAGCAACCGGTAATTACAACGCTCATAAAGTAGCCTACCCTAATATCGATTGGAAGGCTTTCGGAACCCGCTTTGTAGAGGAAATATTGGTGTTACACCACTCATTCCCCACTACCCAAATTGAGCATTACGACCATTTAGCCGCTCTTTTTGATGCGCTCAAACGCATCAATACCATTCTCATCGATTTGAATCGCGATATTTGGACGTATATCTCTATGGACTACTTCAAACAACAGATAAAAGCAGGCGAGGTAGGCTCTTCGGCTATGCCTCATAAGGTAAATCCTATTGATTTTGAAAATTCTGAAGGTAATTTAGGCATTGCCAACGCTCTTTTAGAGCATTTATCGGCGAAATTGCCTATTTCCCGCCTGCAGCGCGACCTCACCGATAGTACAGTATTGCGCAATGTAGGGGTGCCTTTTGGTCATATACTCATCGCCCTGCAATCTACCCTCAAAGGACTCAACAAACTCCTTTTAAACGAAGATAAAATCCGCCAAGATTTACAAGACCATTGGGCAGTAGTAGCCGAGGCTATCCAAACGATTTTGCGTCGTGAAGGCTATCCTAATCCGTATGAAGCCCTCAAAGCTCTCACGCGCACCAATACCGCTATCACAGCCGAGACTATCAGCAGTTTTATCGATACCTTGGAAGTAAGTGAAGATGTAAAGGCTGAACTAAAAGTCATCACCCCCGAGAACTACACAGGAGTTTAGTTTAGGTAAGAGATAAGAAGTAAGAAAAATGCTCAGGTAAATCCCTGAGCATTTTTTTATTGGAATAGTTGTATCAAATTTTCTATGACCCCGAAGTTGGTTTGCTTAGCAAGGGTGCGCAAGCGCTCTTTTAAGGTCAAACGCTTGCTCAACTCTCCTTTTTTACAGCGCTTCAAATCGATGAGAAGTTGCTGAATTTCTTCATATACCCTCGTTTTCCAATGCGGCTGACGTTTAGAAACAAGCTCAGGAATTGAAGGATCAAACAAACGCAACATATCCACCGTTTGGGCAGCAAATTGAGTGTCGCGCTCATATACAAAACGCTGCGACATATTTTCTACAGGATCTTTCGTTAGAAAAAGTTCTTCGCTAAAAGTACTATAAATCTCTATTGCAAAATCCACTTTTCCCATCCATATAAGTGCATTACACAGTTTAGAAATGAGGATATCAGGAGTGTTAAATTCCTCATCAAACACGTGTAAGGGTTTAGCGCGTAGGTTGCGATGTAAAGCAGCTTCAGCCACGCGAATCGCTTCTTGTTCGTTGTTGTTTAAGTAAGCCAATACTACTTTGGCTATGGTATAACGCGTTTCAGGATAATGAAAGAAACTATCAGGATAATCTCGCCATACCGATTCAATGTATTTATCAGCTTCTTTAGTATATTTTTCTACAAGACCTGCTCCACCTTCCCCCCATTTTGTACTGCAAAACACACCATAAGCAAGAAAAGAATTCTGACACACTCTCAAGTGTTCCAAAGGCTGAGTAGCGAGATAGGTTTCGATGAGATGTACATAGCTTGCTTGTGCCATATAGTCGTAGTATGGAAACCAAGGGTAAAGCGACTGAGTGATTTTTGGGGTGTTCTTATAGCGTTCCAAGAACGAATAAGCATAAGGTAAATCGTTCAAAATGATAGGAGCGTAAGCCTCGTGAGTGTCACGCAGTTTAACGTCGAAAAAACTCGCGCCCGAGAAAGCAATAGTGTCGTAGAAAGAGTTGATAACCTCGCGCAGTTGTGTAGGGGTAGCAGGGGTTGTGTTGTTGCAAAAGCTCTGCCAGTCAACAAAACCAATGTAGTTACACAACAGGTTTAAACTTGTAATACTTAGTTGTTTCTCCTTGTCAATTTTCCCAAAAAAGCGGCGCAAGGTTTGGGTAGATAGACGTGTTTCTTCTGATAATTTTTCAAAGTCAGTGGTTGAGAAAACTGTTTTTCCAAAGGAGCGGTTTACTTCGTTTTGTAAGCGGTTAATGTGTTGTTTATAAGCGTTATCAGTAGCTAAATCATTTGTCATTTTCCACGTCAAGTATTTATAATTGGGGTGCAAATATACACAAAAACACTAAGCTGTACAAAATTGTACAGAAAATTTATACACAATTGTACAAAATTGGACTTTCGTATTTTTTGGAGCGATTATACTTTTGCCGCTGAAAAAATGAATTGTAAAATGAGAACAATTGTACTTATTTCGTGTGCTTCTAAAAAAGCAAATGCAGCAACAACTGCTGAACAATTGTATACAAGCCCTCTGTTTAAGAAAAATTTAGCACACGCTAAAAAACTAAATCCTGATGCTATCTACATTCTTTCAGCAAAGCATTACCTACTGCCTTTAGATAAGGTAATAGAACCTTACAATCAAAGAGTAAGCAACAAAAAAGCTGAAAATAAAGCGTGGGGTGCTAAAGTAATTGAGCACCTCAAAAAAGTAGCCGACCTGCAAAATGATAAGTTTATCATCTTGGCTGGCAAGGACTATGTAAAGTCTCTCAAAGGTAGTTTAAAAAATGTTGAACTTCCTTTTGAAGGTGTAAAAGGAAATGGCGAAATGCTCCAAATACTCAATGAAGAAGAAGAAAAACAATGGGTAGCAGAGCAAAAACTAATGGGCGCTGAATTACAGAAAATAAGCAAAAGAATTGCTGCCCTCAACTCCACTACTGTAGCAAGCGAAACTTTCCTTTCTGCGCTACACGATTTCTTTAATACCCTAAGACGTTTTTCTTACCCTTACCAAAAGAAAAGAGGTAAAAAATGGATTGTACCTCGTAATGGTATCTATGTCTTCTTTGAAAAAGGAGAAATATACACAAATCCACAAGGCTATTCACAAGATAGAATTGTGAGAGTGGGAATTCACACAAAAGATAGTGATAAAGATTCTCAAAGAGGTAATAAGCTATTTAGCCGTTTAGATCAGCATTTTAGAGGGAATATGAAAGCAAGTAGTTTTAGAAAATATGTAGGGAATAGCCTGCAAAACAAAGCTAAACATTCTATCACAGATATAGAAAAAGAAGTTTCTAATTATATGAAAGAGAATTTTTCGTTTGTCGTTTTTGAAGTAGAAACTCAAAACGAGCGGGAATTCTGGGAAAATAAACTCATATCCACCCTTGGTCAAGCCGGTAAAAATGGAATTATAAAATCATCAAATAATTGGTTAGGTAAGCACTCGTCTAATCCCAATGTTAAAGCAAGTGGTCTTTGGCAAGATGATGATATGAATGGTCTCCCTCTTACCCTTGCTGAGTTGCAACAACTTTTGCAAATAATACAACAATCTAATGCTAAATACAAACTCTAATATTTGTAGTTTAGCAATTAATAACAACTATCCTATCGTAAAAACAAAATCAATTTATTAACAATTAAATAAAAGTCAAAAGTAATGAAATCAATCTTAAAAAAATCAGTTTTAGTTGTAGTTTTAGTAGTTTTCGGTTTAACTTTCACATCTTGCCAAAAGGATTCTGATAAGCAGGATGAGTTAAAGAAGCCTAATAAAGTTGAATATGATGGTTCATCTAATGAGGATTCAGATAATATCAAACCTGGTAATCCAAACAATGGTAATAATAATAACCAGTCCCCTGCATCTGAAAAACAATTATTAATAAATAAAATAAAAGAAATTGATGCTATTATAGGAGATGAACATACTATTTACGTGGCTCATGATTCTCGGGAAGTGCTTACTTTCGTTTATAATAAAAAAGATGGCTTTGTAGAATCCACCAGCTCGAATTATTTATTAGACATTAATCCTTCTAATATAGATCAAAAAGATATAATATATGCATACCGCACTAAATATATAGAAAAAGAATATATAAATAAAAGAATAATTAATATTAATGATCCTAATGAAAAATGGGCTAAAAAAATAATTGAAGCTTTCCTAAAAATTGACACCAATAAAAAAGTAGAAAAAATAGAATATTAATGATAGGTATTTATATAACAATAATAAAATAAAAATATCCATTAGGTTATTCGAAAAGATAAACTTAATGGATATTTTTTTATTTTGTTTTATTTTTTTAAATAGTATTAGTATTATAAAAGAAATTTATACTTCTATTATTCTCAGCCCATTCTTTTACCTCTTGGATATCATCATTAGCACTATCAGTAAAAGTGGAATAGTTCAACGTAACTCCACCTGGTAATTTAAATTCAAAAGTACCATAAATCTGAGACAGGGCTCTTTTTACAAAAGCGCATACCAATCTAAAAAAGTAATAGGATTTATATAAATCTTGTAATCTTAACCTCTGCATCACCTGGAGCACCAAATTGTCCCTACTGGTAGTGTAGAAGCTTATAAAAAACTTTTCAAAATACAAATTAGATAATTATCAACACTCAAATAACTATTTTATCTCAATGAAAAAACTCTTTTTTATCGCAGTAGCAATATTGAGTGTCTAAAGAAGAGATAATCAAACAAAAACCACCGCTGTGCATTTACTCGCTCAGCGGTGGTTCTTTATTGCCTTAACTTTCCTAATGAGCAAATTGGCGAATTGTCAATTACTAATAAAACAGATAGGCTAAAATAACAAGGAGGCAAACTGACTCTTCATCAATTTGCCTCCCGGAGGGGTGAAGGCGTATAGAGACCCAAAGTCTCGTCCCGCACCATTCAAAACGAATTTAATCTGTTTTGCGTTGCAAAGATACTACTTTTTTAATACATACGCAAATTTTTTAGCTGTTCTTTATTTGCAATATTTCTATCAACTATACTTAATAATTGATAATTAAATATTTATACTCTATCCTCTAACCTTTTCATTGTTATCTGTCCGTTGTTAATTATTAATTGTTAATTGTAAAGAATACTGCCTCCTAATCTTCTCCTCTGGTCGTAAACAGAAGGTGTATAGACAAAGTAGGAATCCCCATTCTAAAGGCTTCATCAGTATATAAGTGAGGTTGGAAGCCCAGCGGGTTTTGATTTTTTTAGAGAGGTTGTAGCCATAGCGGTCGTAGTTCTTGCGTATAAAGCGGTGTAGGGTAGGAGAGAGGTCGGCGATAAGTTCTTCAAAGGCGTTAGCAATCTGCAACTGTCGGTTTACGATAATGCGCTGTTTGCCTCGTATCCCCCAGCGCAAAGGTTTTACTAATTGCGGACTCCCACAGGCAGCTACCGTGCAAAGATAATGCCCTTGGTGGGGTAAATGCGGCGGGTGGTCGTGTTGTGAGAACCCCCAAGTTGTAGTCTCTGTCAGAGCTTTGCTCACAGCATCGTAATCTTCTCCAAAGAGCATCAGTACTAAGGTAATGAGCACAAACACAGGCAATATAGCTATTACCGAGGAGCAAAACAGCGCACTTTTTGTAGAGAGTTTTTCGTTTAGCTGGTTGAGCCATTGGTGTTTAGAAGGACTAAAAGATAGGTTTTTAGGCAAATCGATGAGCGTGCGAATGATGATACCCAAACCTAATAACAGACTGAAAACAGGAAAGCAAGCTAAGATTTCAGCACCTTCTTGTGAGCCTAAAAGTTGCAAGATGAGTACCCCGTTAAAAAACAACCCTATATAGAGCACGCACAATCCCAATGCTAAAATAAGTGGTGGCAAAGCTGATTTGCGAAACCAAAGAAGCACTAAAGCAATGTGATATAGTAAGAAAAATACTAAATATATAAGGCTGTATTGTTTAGCGATGAACTCATAACCATTGTCAATAGGGTCAATAGCTTTATCATAAGGATGTACATCGATAGCTACCCCTATGAGGAAGAGAAAAAACAAGAAGATATAACACAAAATCGTTAAACTTTGTGCCAAAGGAACTTGTTGCTTCATAAGTCCGTAGCAACATAAACCTACTAATATTAAAATTGGCAATAATAAAATCATAACTCTTACTTGTTAATTATTACCTCTTATCTCTTAATTCTTGCCTCTTACCTTACTTAAAACAATCGCTCCTGCCATTGCCACATTCAGGCTTTCTGTCTGTTGGTGTTTGCTAAAACGCGGAATAGTGATTGCCTTATTCGCTAAGGAACGCACTTCGGGGGTTATCCCATTGGCTTCATTGCCTAAGATGAGTACGCAATCTTCGGGAAATTCAGTAGTATAGAGGTTTTCACCTTCCAAATCCATTACATATACTGGCAGACTACAAGTAGCCAAAAATCCCGCTAAATCTACATAATGCACTGCTACACGGGTAAGTGAGCCCATTGTGGCTTGCACTACTTTAGGGTTATAGCAATCTACGGTTTGGGTGTTACAGAGCAAAGTTTCGATGCCAAACCAGTCGCAGAGGCGTATCAGGGTGCCTAAATTGCCAGGGTCTTGCACGTTGTCCAAAGCGAGAATTATCCCCTCTTGCAGTATGCCCTTGTGCTTGCGTTGGTGAAAAATTGCCAAGCCCTCATCAGGGTTTTTGAGGGCACTCACTTTCCTCAATTCCTCTTTGCTCACCAGCGTGATAGGGTGATGGCTAAGAACTTCGGCAAACACTTCGGTGGCGATGAGCAGTTCTAATCGGTAGCCTGCTTGCAGAAATTCCACGATGCTCTTTTTTCCCTCTACTATAAAGAGATTCAGCTCGTTGCGGTATTTTTTCTGTTGTAGTTTCTGAATTAATTTGAGTTGATTTTTGCTAAGCATAAAATAATTGTGTATTTTTGAGCCCTAAAAACAAAAACTTGTGAGAAATACGCGTTCCCCACTAAGCCTTATCGGTATACTACTCGTCTTGACCATTGCACTCAGCGCGTGTGATGCTACCAAGCGTGTGCCTAAAGACCGCCATTTGCTCAGAGAAAATCTCGTGTACGTGAATGGCACTAAAACCGACGATGCAAAGATAAACAATTTTGTGTTACAAAAGCCTAATTCGTATATTTTAGGAATGCCCATCAGTTTGTATATCTACAATTTGGGCAATCCTAATGCCGAAAAAGACTTTGCTCAATGGATTGACACACACCCAGGTTGGCATCGTTTTCTCAAAGGACTCTTGTCTGAAAAACAGGTGGGCAGACTCCAGAAATCGTTTTTAGTATCGGGTATCGACCACCAATTGCAACGCATAGGCGAAGCTCCTGCCGTGCTTGATACAGCCCGCGTACATAAATCTACCAAACAATTGGGAGCGTACTTCCGCAGTATAGGCTATTTCAACAACAAAGTAACCGATAGCATTTTCCCTCTTCCTAAAGAAGAAAAACAACAAGCTAAAGTAGGCTACTACATCACCACGGGCGAGCGTTACTATTTGGATAGCCTCAAAACGAAAATCACTTCTCCCGAAATTGATTCGGTTTACCAATTGCACAAATCAAAAACTTTCCTCAAATCGGGGGCGCCCTATCAGCTTAGCGATTTTAGCAACGAGCGTTCACGCCTATACGAACTCTTCCGCAACAATGGTTTTTACACTTTTCAGCAGAGTTCTATCAACTTCCAAATTGTACGCGATACAGTTGCTGCCCAAAAGGACACTAAACTACAGGTAACCACCGATATAGGCGACCTTATAGAACGCGATGGCGATGTGATTACTACCAAAAAATACAAAGTACACCACATCAATAAAATACGCCTCTACACCGATTACGACAACAAAGTAGATAAGAGTACTTTGGACTCTATACAGTATCGCGATATGCTTATTTACTACAAGGATAAACTCCGCTATCGTCCGCGAGTGCTGTACCACGCTACGGGGCTGCGAAAAGGGGCGGTCTACTCCGATATGGAGCGCGGTAATACTTATCGTCAGTTCAATAACTTACGCGTGTTTCGCTACCCCAATATGGAGTTTAAATACGCCGCCAACGATACCTTGCAAAACAAACTCGATGCGAATATCTACCTATCGTCTATGGATAAATTTTCATTGCGTCTTACCAATGAGATTAAGCGATCGGAAATTGAAGCCATTGGTTTTGGGATAGGTACTTCGTTTGCAGCGCGCAACTTGTTTAGAGGGGCTGAAACTTTAGAACTGAACTTCCAAGGGACTTTTGCCTCACAGCCTACACTTAAGGATACGCGATTTTTCAATACCTCGGAAGGGAGTGGTGATATCCGCCTCATTTTCCCCTCTATCGTTTTTCCACTGAATACTCGCAAGCTCATTCCGTACTATATGACCCCTCAAACTATTTTGCAAGGAGGGATGAGTTACCAAACTAATATAGGGCTTGATAAACGCACTACTTCGGGCTTATTGCGCTATGTGTGGAATCCGCGCAACCAAAAGAATAAGGTGATTTTCGATTTGATAAATGTACAGTACGTGAACAATATCAACCCTGGTAACTTTTTTAATATCTACCAAAGCACGTATGAAAGGCTCAATGATATTGCTCGTAAGTATAGCTTAGGCAGTCGATATGTGGATAGCCGAGGGAATCTTACCCCCTCCGAAGGTACCTTTAACTTTATGAATGATATATTTGAAGGGACTTTAACTATTCAGGATGAGGATATTTTGCCTCTTTTTGGAGTTGCTGAACGCTATCGCCGTATTACTAACAACGACTTTATCGTGGCGAGTAGTTTTACGTATATCATCAATAGCAAATCACAGTTTTTTGACCGCAATTTCTCTCAACTCCGCTTCAAAATAGAAGGAGCAGGCAGTTTGCTCAATGCCATTGCAGCGACCTACAAGGTAGTGAATAGTGATGGGAGTACTAAAAATAAACTCTTTGGGGTGGAATACGCCCAATATGCCAAAGCTGAGGTCGATTTTATCAAGCACTTCCCTGTTAGCAAACAGAGTTATTTGGCGTTTCGTTCTTTCTTAGGAGTCGCAATTCCGTATGGTAATTCCGATAATATACCCTTTTCACAGAGTTATTTTGCGGGAGGTACTACCGATAACCGCGGGTGGAAAGCCTACCGCTTAGGTCCTGGGGCAAGTGGTTCAATTTTGGATTACAACGAAGCCAATATGAAGATTACACTCAATTTGGAATATCGTTTTCCTATCTTAGGAGCTCTCAAAGGAGCTCTCTTTACCGATGTAGGAAATATTTGGAATGTAGCCGATGATACTCGATTTGATAAGTATAAATTCAAAGATCTTTCATCACTAAAAGATGTAGGTTTGAGTACAGGTTTAGGTTTGCGTTATGATTTCAATTTCTTTGTCATTCGCCTCGATATGGGGATCCCTACCTATGATCCTGCTGAACCTATAGGTGATCGCTGGATAAAGAAATTCAGAATAAAAGAAACGGTGTTTAACTTTGGTATCAACTATCCTTTCTAAATCAATATGCAACCGCTTACGTGTATTATAGTAGATGATGAGCCTATGGCGCTCTGTCTTTTAGAGAGTTATGTGAAGAAAACTCCTTCCTTGCAACTTGTGGGGAAGTTTAGCAATGCCATAGAAGTATTGCAATTTCTGCATAGCAACCCCGCCCCCGAGCTTATCTATATGGATATACAGATGCCTGAACTCAACGGTTTGCAACTCTCCAAAAAGCTTCCCACGGCTTCAAAAATAGTCTTTACTACAGCTTTTGATCAGTATGCCTTAGAAGGGTATAAAGTAAATGCGATAGGCTATTTACTGAAACCTTTTGATTACTCCGAGTTTTTGGAAACAGTAGAAAAAGCCTTGCTTATCGCTGGAACTACTGCCCCTCAAATTACCGAAGTACCTGATTATATGTTCGTAAAAACTGATTACAAACAAGTGAAGGTGCTCTACAGCGATATTCTTTATATAGAAAGCCTAAAAGATTATGTGAGAATATACCTCATCGGCGATACAGCCCCTATTACCACCCTGATGAGTTTAAAGAAATTAGAAGAAGATTTACCTCCTGAACAATTTATGCGCGTACATCGCTCGTTTATTGTAGCCTTAGATAAAGTGGAAGTGGTAGAGCGCAATCAAGTAGTATTTGGCAAACAGCGCATCACCATTGCCGAACACTGCAAAGAGGCGTTTTTCGAGAAGATTAAGTTATAAAAAAGCTGTTTAAACATCGTTTAAACAGCTTTTTATCTATTACTTGTTACCTGTTACCTCTTACTTATTATTTAAGAGTCTTTTTAACGGCAACTTCTTGGAAGGCTTCTATTACATCACCTTCGTGAATATCGTTGTAGTTTTTGATTTGCAAACCGCAATCGTAACCTTTGCTCACTTCTTTTACGTCGTCTTTGAAACGCTTGAGTGAAGAAAGTTCGCCGGTATAAATCACCACATTCTCGCGCAATAGGCGTATCTTAGAGTTGCGATAGATTTTACCATCAGTTACCATACAGCCCGCAATAGTTCCTACTTTAGAAATCTTGAAGAGTTCGCGTATCTCTACTGTACCAGTTACCTCTTCTTTGAACACTGGTGAAAGCATACCTTCCATCGCGTCTTTCAAATCGTTGATAGCATCGTAGATGATAGAGTAGGTACGGATATCAATAGATTCTTTTTCTGCCAAAGCACGTGCATTAGTCATTGGGCGAACGTTGAAACCAATGATAATCGCATCAGAGGCTGAAGCCAACAATACATCCGATTCGGTGATAGCACCCACACCTTTGTGGATGATAGACACTTGAATCTCTTCGGTAGAGAGTTTTTGGAATGAATCGGTAAGTGCTTCTACCGAGCCGTCTACGTCTCCTTTGAGGATGATATTCAACTGTTTGAAATCGCCGAGGGCAATGCGTCGTCCAATCTCGTCGAGGGTGATGTGACGCTGTGTACGCACCGATTGTTCGCGTTGTAACTGAGCGCGTTTGGCTACTATTTGTTTAGCTTCTTTCTCGTCTTCAAATACATAGAACTTATCACCTGCTTGAGGGGCTCCGTCGAGACCTAAGATAGAGATAGGAGTAGAAGGACCTGCTTCTTTCACCTTTCTACCGCGCTCATCGTGCATAGCGCGTATTTTACCCGAGTTAGTACCTGCAAGTACATAATCACCTACGCGCAAAGTTCCTGATTCTACGAGTACAGTAGATACATAACCACGACCTTTGTCGAGAGCAGCTTCTACTACAGTACCTACAGCAGGTTTGTTAGGGTTTGCTTTTAGTTCAAGGATTTCAGCTTCTAAGAGTACTTTTTCCAATAGTTCAGGAACACCAATACCTTGTTTAGCTGAGATGTCCTGTGATTGTATTTTACCACCCCATTCTTCCACAAGTAGGTTCATACCTGCCAAGCGTTCTTTAATTTTATCGGGGTTAGCATTAGGTTTGTCAATCTTGTTGATAGCAAAGATGATAGGCACTCCAGCTGCTTGAGCGTGACTGATTGCCTCTTTAGTTTGTGGCATCACATCGTCATCGGCAGCTACCACAATGATAGCGATGTCAGTTACTTTAGTACCACGAGCACGCATAGCGGTAAAGGCTTCGTGACCAGGGGTATCGAGGAATGTAATGCGCTCACCGCTTTCGAGTTTCACCCCGTAAGCTCCAATGTGCTGAGTAATACCACCACTTTCACCTGCAATCACATTTTCTTTACGAATGTAGTCGAGAAGTGATGTTTTACCGTGGTCTACGTGACCCATTACGGTTACGATAGGCGCACGAGGCACTAAATCTTCAGGTTGATCTTCTTCAGTATGGATAGCCTCCTCAATGTTGGCAGTTGCAAATTCCACTTCATAACCAAATTCATCGGCTACGATAGAGAGGGTTTCAGCATCAAGACGCTGGTTCATAGTAACCATAATGCCGAGTGACATACAAGCACCAATAACCTTGTTGATAGGCACATCCATCATTGTAGCTAATTCGTTTACGGTAACGAACTCGGTTACTTTTAAGATTTTTTCTTGTTGTTCTTGTTCTGCGAGTTCTTGTTCCGCTTTTTGGCGGTGAGTTTCGCGTTTTTCTTTGCGGTATTTAGCCCCTTTAGATTTGGTACCTTTTCCTTGCAAGCGTTCGAGGGTTTCGCGCACTTGTTTTTGTACCTCTTCTTCAGTAGGTTCTATTTTGGTAATAATCTTGTTTTTCTTTTCTTTTTTCGCAGTGTCGCCACCTTTGGTTACATTCACTTCATCTTTGCGAATGCGTTTGCGTTTGCGTTTTTCGCTGTCGGCAGTAGCCCCAATAGTACTATTAGTAGTTTGAGCCTCTTTTTCTTTGTCTTTATGACGGTTGCGTTTGCGTTTTTTCTTCTTTTTCTCGAATTGGCTAAGGTCAATTTTCTCACCTACCACTTTAGGCCCAGTGAGTTTTTGGTATTGGGTTTCAATCACACCAATAGAAATCTCAGGAGTAGGTTCTTCCTTGTGTTTAGTGTGTTGTTCCTTTTTCTTAGGCGGGGTAATGGCTTGCATCAAAGGGTTTTGATAAACAGTTTTATTTTTTTGAGCGTCGGGTTTGGGGGATTCTTTCTTTTTGATCTCTTTGTGGTCTTTGTGGTTATGATTTTTATTTTCGTTGTTTTTAACAACTTCGGCAGCAGGAGTTACTTCTACTTCTTTTGCTACTACGGGCTCTACAGGAGTAGGAGGGGTGCTTGCTACCTCGGTTTTAGGAGCTTCGGCAGGAACTGTTTTTTCCTCTTTTTTAGCCCCATCAAGGTCTATTTTGCCCACAGGTTTGAGTCCTGCCAATTGAGCTTTGGCACGAATTACTTCCTGTTCTTGTTGCTTGCGTTTTTCTTGGTTTTCCTTCTCTTGTTCCATACGGATAGCTTCACGCTCTTTGCGCTTATCTTCTACAATTTCTTTAGAAACCGCACGCTTATTTTTGTCGGCTTTAAATTTGTTAGAAAGGAACTCAAAAGCCTCTTCGGTAATTTTAGTGTTCAAACTCTCCTCAATTTCAATGTTTTTGTGTTTTTTGAGTTCTTCCACTGCAGTCGCCAAAGAGATATTTAAATCCTTTAAAACTTTGTTAATTCTTATTGTTTTTCCCTCGCTCATATATATGTTTTTAGTTATCAATTAGCAATCGACAATTACATAATTGTCAATTCCCCTTTTTTGTTACCTCTTACCTAAATTACCTGCTACTCAAATTCGGCAGCAAGTACTTGTAGCACCTCGTTTACGGTTTCTTCCTCAAGGTCGGTGCGTTGCATTAGCTCTTCAGCTGAAAGTTCAAGTACGCTTTTAGCGGTATCAAGACCTGCTTTTTGGAGCTCTTCAATTACCCATTGTTCAATTTCATCGTTGAACTCGGTAAGTTCAATATCTTCTTCGGTTACTCCTTCGCGATATACATCGATTTCATAACCTGAAAGCTGACTTGCTAAACGGATGTTGTACCCTGATTTACCAATAGCTTTAGAGACTTCTTCGTTAGCCAAATATACATCGGCACGTTTTTCTTCTTCGTTGATAATTACTGAAGATACGCGTGCAGGTGCTAAGGCACGGGTGATAAGTAGCTGTGGGTTGTTAGTGAATGGCAATACATCTATATTCTCGTTGCCTAACTCACGTACAATGCCGTGGATACGAGCACCACGTACTCCTACGCAAGCCCCTACAGCATCGATGCGCTCATCAAATGAATCTACCGCTACTTTGGCTTTTTCACCAGGGATACGCACTACTTTGCTAATGGTGATGAGACCATCGGCAATCTCTGGAATTTCTTGTTCAAACAAGCGCTCTAAGAACACCGGAGAGGTACGCGACATAATGATGGTAGGCTTGGTGCTTTTTAGTTCTACCGATTCGATGATACCGCGCACGTGTTCGCCTTTCTTAAAAAAGTCGGAAGGGATTTGTTTTTCCTTAGGAAGGATAATTTCGTTACCTTCGTCGTCAAGCAAGATGATGGCTTTGTGGCGGATATGGTGAATTTCGGCTACGTATAGCTGACCTATCAAGTCTTTGAAACGCTGATAGATAGTCATACTATCGTATTCGTGAATTTTAGAGATGAGGTTTTGGCGCAAAGCCAAGATAGCACGGCGACCTAAGTCATTAATTTTAATTTCTTCAGAAACGTCTTCCCCTACTTCAAAGTCGGGTTCGATTTTGCGAGCTGCCGAAAGGGCGATTTGCTGGTTGTCGTTAGTAACCGCATCGTCTTCCACTACCACGCGGTTGCGGAAAATTTGTAGGTCGCCTTTATCGGGGTTGATAATGATATCGAAATTATCGTCAGAGCCGTATTTCTTTTTAAGGGTATTGCGGAAAACTTCTTCCAAAATAGCCATCAAGGTTTCGCGGTTGATGAGTTTATCATCTTTAAACTCCGAGAATGATTCGATTAATTCAAGACTATTCATATACGTTCAATTAAAATTTAATGATTACTTTAGTTTCTTTTATATCGGTGAGCGCAAAAAGCTGCTCTTTTTTTACAGTGATTTTTCCCTTGCCTACGGGTTTAGGTTCGCGGGTTTCCGTTTCGAGAACGGCTTTGCCTTCTTGCAATCCTTTGAGTACCCCCTCGTGAGTTTTGCCGTCGAGGGTAGTGATTTGCACAGTTCTGCCAGCGTTTTTAGTGTATTGGCGTTCCATTACAAAGGGTTCGGTAGCGCCAAAAGAGGTTACTTCTAAAGCGAAATCCACAGTTTCACGATCTAAAGCACCTTCTACAGCACGGCTGAGTTCTATACAATCATCTATACATACACCTTTATCGCCATCGATAGTGATGCGGATAGTATTATCAGTCCCCACGGTTAAATCGGTGAGGAAGAGTTCGGGGTGATTGCTTAAAGCTTTGTCTACTAACTCTTTAACTTGGTCTTTAAAATTCATTTTCTATAAAAAGAGGGGACTTAAATGTCCCCTCTGATGTTGTTTTTCGGGGCAAAGATACAACGATTTTTCTAAATAACAAGAAAAAAAGTAAAAAAAGTTTTGGAAATTAGATAAATAGGTGGTAGTTTTGGGGCTGTTATTTTAATCTCTCGGGCTGTTCCAATTTAAGTTTTTTTAAGGAGAAATCACTACTTTTTAGCTAAAAGTAGAATAATGAAATTAAAAGTATGAAAGTATATTTTTTGATATTATCATTATTCATTAGTACTCTTGTTTTGGCGCAAGAAAATAGCTTTTCTCAGCAAGATTCTATTATGTTGCTCAGTCAGCTTAAAGATAAAAGTTTTAAGATAGACAAAAGAGTAACAGTTGATTGCATTCCTTCCATAGATATGCATCACTCTACTACCTATAGCAGGGCAAAAGTAAAGAAGGCGTTTAGTGCTATTTTTGATGAGTTTTTCGAGAGAAAACTCAAAGAAAAAGATTTTAAGTTGTTCTATTATCCAGCTATGGATTATAATACTACACCAGAAACAGAGCATAAACTTTATGGTCTTGTTTTTAAGGAATATGAAGGTAAGGATGATGATCTTTTGAGGATTTATTGGTTTGAAAAAAAGGATAATAACTTTTATTTTATATGGATAGAATGTGCTATCAAGAATGAATAAGAAATGAGAAATGTAACTTTATTGTTAGGTATTTGGTGTTTGATTTGTGTGATGATCAACCCTCTTGTATTTTGGGAGATGTTGTTTAATAATTTTTTGCATACGAGTGATGATTTTAGGTATAATAATGCGGTTGAAATAATAGGGGGGACTATATTTTTTACTGCTTTTATAGTGTCGCCTATATTTCTTATTTATCAAACAGTGTTAAGGTTAATGCAAAAATCTCATTATAAAGTTTTTAGAATTGTAAAGGTTACCTATTTCTTTTTATTGTTGAATGTAGTTTTTTATAGCTTTATGTATTATATTTTGAGTAATGTAACAAAATAAACTTTAGGAATTAACGTAATAAAAGACCGATTTCACAAGAATTTATCAATAAAATGAAAAGAAAAGAAACTTTTTTCTTGTAAATAAAAAATAAAAGTCGTACATTTGCCTCATCAAAATGAATAAAATATATAAAAATGAAATATATACTTAACATAGTGATAGGAGTTTTTATGTTAGTTCTTTTGGGATGCAATGCTAAAGAAGAACCTGCTAATCCTCACGAAGACCCTAAAAAAGAAAAAACCAGAGAAGAGTTTATAAAAGAAAAACTTGGTATTCCTGCTGAAGCTCAAATAACGTATGAAGCTTTTGGCGTAGTGGGCTATCCATCTTATCTACTTGCTAAAAATAAAAAAACTTTTTACTTCTATAAATATGATGGTGATTACAAAGTTCTTGCTAAACATATTGAAACACTTCCTGAAGATATAGAATTTAGAGGTGAAAAAGTAGGTCAGATAAATACACAACGTATAGAACCTATTCTATTTCAAAAAAATAACATTGCAATCGGAGGCATTAGAGTATCATTTGCTATTGTAGAAAATCCTTCTTATACCAGCTTTCAGTATGAATATTATTCAAAAAAGTTTGTTTTAAGTGATGAAGCTGTAAAAGTAGTAGATATTCCTTATGAAATACAAGAAATAGAATATATGGAAGGAATAGGTTGTTTTATTGCTATGGCAGATAATTATCAATGGCGACTATTATACGATACCAATTGGAATTTGTGGGGAAAAGTGCCCTTGTATTTTCATAAAAATCCCTATTCTGGTAAAAAATCATTTGCTGTATTGAATAATGATAAGGAAGTAATTTTCTTTGAATTTAAAAATAATAAATTAGTAAAAAAATACACTGCAGCACTTCCTGAGAAAACTGATTGTATTGCTGAAATAAAATTTGAAAAGAACGAAATTTTAATCTATCTTTATAAAAATGGTAATAAAAAGAATTACTATTTCAAATTTACTGGAGAGGAACTAATGTTAGTCAATACATAATGCTATGAAAAAAATATATATACTTATTGTAGGATTTTCTATATTGGCACTCTCAGGGTGTAACACCAAGGACAATAATGATATTATTGGAGAAAAAGAAGAACCTAAAAAAGAAAAGACAAAAGATGAATTGTTAAAGGAAAAACTTAATATTCCTATAGAAGCTGAAATAATAGAGCAAACAATTCCTCGAATAGGTTTTCCTTCCGATGTGCTTGCGAAACACAATAATACGTTTTATTTTTATAAATATGATTCTCAAACCTATAAAGTGCTTTCTAAACACATAGAAATTCTTCCCGATAGTTTAACGTTTAGAGGTGAAAAAGTAGCCCAAATGGATACAAAACGCTTGCAACCCACTTTTGTGTATGTCAATGGATATGTGAGCGTAGTAACTATAAAGGTACAGTTCGAAGATGACGGCGATTTTGAATATGAACTATACAACAAAAAGGTTATCTTAAACGACGAAAATGTAAAAGTAGTAGATATCCCTTATAAAGTAGCCTCCATAAAATACCAAGAAGGCTTAGGGTATTTTGTAACTATAGAAGGAAATAGGGATAAACAATTGCTGTATGATGCTAATTGGGATTTCTGGGGTGAAATACCTATGCAAATCTATACCTATGATTGTTATCATATTAATAAAAAATATGCTGTCCTAAAAAATGAACATGAGATACTTCTCTTGGAATATCAAGGTAATGCTTTTGTAAAGAAATACGTAGGAGTTCTCCCCGAACTAATAACAGGTTATTATCCTAGCTTAAAAGTAGAAAAAGATATTGTCCAAATATATTTCTATAAAGAAGACAATATTAGTCATCAAAAGAATTACTATTTCAAATTCACAGGGAAAGAATTAATTTTGGTTAATATATAATACTATGAGAATACTTGTAACCTATTTGGTTTTAATAGTAATGATAGCTTGTACAAAAGAAGAGGCTACTTCTAAGGTAGAGAAAAATAACTCCAAGCAACAAAATATGGTGATAAAAGCTGAATATACTGATTATTACCATCCTTATATGACGTATGTTGCTGGAGTAAAAGGAAAAACTACTCTCTGTTGTTATACTGTTAAAAAAGGGAAAATCATCGCACAAGGAGAAAAAACGATGCCCCAGAAACTGAAAATACGAGAAAAATGGTTTGATTTCAATGAAGCAAAAATAGTAGTAAGCCATTGTGGTAGTGTAGTGCTAGCATCTTTAAAAGTAGACTATCCTAAAGTGGAGTCACCTGGATTTAGAATTTCTGAACCGGCTTGTTACAAAGAGCATCTTGTAATGGGAAGTGATAAGATATCAGCTATAGAAGTGGATAATATCAATACTATTAAGGCTTATGAAGGAATGGGATACCTTGTAAGTTCACCTGGACTTACTAGTGATCCATATCGTTACTACGATCCTCAATGGTCGTATGTAGGTCTCTTCTATCCATATACACAAATTGAAAATGATAGTAGAAACGGTTGGGATTACTTTGTAGTTGATATACAGAATGAAGTAGTACTTTTTAGAGTTGAAGGACAGCGGGTGATAGCTAAATATACTAAAAAACTACCATTTTCTCCTAAAGAAGAAATTATCCCCGAGTTTTCTAACACTAATAAAACAATCATTTTTAGAGATAAGGATGGACATCTGAAAAATTATATATTAGTGCTCAAAAATGAACAACTTGTAGAAAAAAAATAATTGAAACAATGAGAAAAATACTAATATACACTATATTTCTATTCCCCTTTATAGCTTGTCATCTAAAAGAGGAAGAACCCTCCAAACCTAAGGAAGAAATAACTGATAAAAATGACCCCTTTCAAGAATTTAAAAAAGAATTAGGTATTCCTCAAGAGGTAGAAATACAAGGTCAAGAATCAGGTTATCCCGATCCTGAAAATACTTATACTATAGGTAAATATAAAAATACTTTCTATTTTTATTTGATTAGAAACAAGAAGATTATAGCGCAACATCAAGAAACACTTCCTGAAAAAGTGATTATAGATGGACGTAACTTCAATACCGAGGAACTAAAACTAAATTTCTATAGAGATAATGAGGTGCGAGTAGGTCGTATAGTTGCACAACAACCTTTGGTAGAACCACAAGGATTTAGAGAAGATAAAGATAGATATTATCACAAAAAATTTGTCTTTTCCAATGATAAAATCTATGAAGTATCTCTTGAAAAACTATATGGTATTAGTAAAGAAGGAGACTTAGGTTTCTTTGTTCAAATTTATTCTAGAACCGATAGACCGCGATTGGCTTACAATAAAGAGTGGCAGCTATTAGGTAAAGTAGCAGGGTGGGGGCAAAGTAATTATTGGGAAAATGATACGTTCTATGCTATAAAAAACAAGAACACTCTTACCCTTTTTAGAATGAACAATAAGCAGGTTATAGCTAAGTATACCTATATACTTCCTTTCAGCGATGAAGATGTAGTGCCTATAATAGAAGCTCGCGAAAAATTCGAGATTTTCTTTGAAGATAATGAAGGTAATAAAAAAACATATAGTCTGAAATTCGAGAATGATAAAATTATTCCTAACACATAAAATTTAATTAATAACTAAAAAAATAGAGTCTTATGAAAAACATCTTAGTAACCACCGATTTTTCTGAGAAGTCTATCGCTTCTCTTCACGTAGCAATTGAATTGGCTAAGAAACACAAAGCTAAAATCTATTTGCTTCACGCGATAGAATTGCCAGTGCGCTTAATGACCGAGAGTCAAGTGTCTGTGCCTGAGGCTATGTATTTTCTCAACCTCACCAAACAGCGCTTTAACGATCTCCACAAAACTCTCAATACCGATGTAGAAATTCTTGATTTGGTAGAAACTTCGCCTTTGCCTGAAGCTGTGGAAAATGTAGTGAAAAAATACCATATCGACCTTGTGTTTATGGGTTCCAACGGTGCTTCAGGAGCAAAAGAACTCTTTATCGGTTCTAATGCCGAAAAAGTGATTCGCTCTGCCTCTGTACCTGTATTAGTAATTAAAAATCCACACGAAAAACTCAAAATCAAACACATAATGTTTGGTTGCGACTTCTCTAAACGATTTTTAAAACCTTTTGAAAAAGCGTTGAAATTAGCCAAACTCTTTGGCGCTAAAGTAGATTTGGTATATGTGAATACGCCTTATCAGTTCCTTACTACTCACGAAATCAACCACCGTATGGAAGAGTTTCTCAAAGAAGCTGAGCACGTGCGTCAGCATTACGAAACTCACGTATACAACGATATTCGTGTAGAAACAGGTATTCTCAACTACGTGAAAGATAATAAAATAGACCTTATTTGTATGTTCCCTAACGGACGCAAAGGTATCGCTCATTTCTTCAACGGCAGTATTAGTAGCGACCTCGTAAATCACTCTAATACTCCGGTACTTACTATTAGGGTAGAGAAAGAGAAATAGTAGTTTTTGTAGTATGGACTTTGCCAAAGTTTCCTGCTTATGTAGCTTGCACCTTTGGCAAAGTTTTTTTTGTGTCTACAAATTTACCAATCGGCAAATTTGCTAATTTGTAAATTATTTGTACCTTTGCCCCGAATTACATAAATGAACACTTGGGGTCGACCGGTTTTGACAGTAAGTGACATTGAACAGTAAGCATACCGAGCTGTGAAATGAATGCTCGTTAATCTCTATTTCAAAATTTTAAATGGCGAGAATAACTACGCTCTTGCTGCCTAATCTGAAGTTTAGTAAGATTGCTGGCTAAGTCCCTACAAGGTAGGGAAGCGAGATGTCTCTGAAAAGCCCTTGTTGACGGCGTTTCGTACAGAGGCACCATAAAAGTCAACATTGAACCTGCGGTACGCTTCTGCTAAGGGTTCTTAATTTTAGGAAGCTAAGCGTAAAATGGGCGGTGCTCGGTCAGTTTTACGACGAAAATCAAACGAGTACTAAGTATGTAGAAAGCTCTTTGATGACTTATTTGGACGAGAGTTCGATTCTCTCCGACTCCACTAAACAAGTAACAGGCAATAGATAACACGTAACAATTACAAGTTGATAGGTTATTGATTGCCTTTTTTTGTTTTTAACCATTTTCTAATTTGATAATCCCCTAATTTGCTAATTATACTGTGTGGATCGTAATTCGTGAAAATATAAAAATAGCTCTCGATAGCATTCGCGGACAGCTATTGCGCACTATTCTCACCGTGCTCATTATCGCTATTGGTATTACTGCATTGGTGGGTATCCTCAGTGTGATTACCGCTTTGCGCAATACCCTCGAAGGTAACTTCTCTTCTATGGGAGCAAACACCTTCTCTATAACTCGTTATCAGTATACTCAGCGTGCTGAAGGTAGCGGAACTACCCAAAAACCTCATCCTTATATCACTTATCAAGAGGCAACTGCTTTCAAAGAACAGTTCAATAGTCCGTTTGCCAAAACAAGCATTTCTATAAATGTCGCTTCAGCAGCCGAAGTGAAGTACGAAAACAAAAAAACCGACCCGTTAGCGGTAGTAATAGGAGTAGATGAGTACTATATCAGTAATTCAGGATTAGAAATAGAGGAAGGACGTGATTTTAGTGATTTTGATATCCAAAACAACAGCAAAGTATGTGTCATAGGTCCCGATTTTAAGAAAACTCTCTTCAAAGATATAAATCCTATCGGAAAAACTATTTCTATACGTGGGTATAAATTCAAAGTAATAGGGGTGCTCAAAGAGCAGAGTTCTTCTTTTGGTAACTACGAAAATTTTCAAGTGCTCATCCCCTTAGGTATTGCACGTTCTGCTTTTCCTGTAGATAATCCCAACTTCCAATTAAAAATAAGCGCCCAAAGTAAAGATCAACTCGACGGATTGGTAGATGATGCTATCGTCGTGATGCGCAACCTTCGTCAGTTAGCGCCTTTACAAGAGAATAATTTTGGCATAGAACGTAGTGATGACCTTTTGCAACGTATAGGTAATATCACAGGTACACTCACCATTGCAGGTTTTGTAATTGGGCTCATCACCATTTTAGGTTCCTCCATAGCCTTACTGAATATTATGCTCGTTTCAGTAACCGAACGCACCAAGGAAATAGGCATTCGCAAAGCATTAGGAGCAAAACGCAAATCCATAACCTTGCAGTTCTTTACCGAAACTTTGCTTATTGCACAAATGGGAGCTATTGCTGGTATTATATTAGGTATCAGTTTAGGATTTGTGATAGCCAAAGCCGTAAAATTTCAATTTACTATTCCTTGGGGCGTGATAGCAATAGCCATTATTATTGCAGTAGTAGTATCTGTAATTTCTGGCTTGTACCCCGCGATGAAAGCCTCAAAATTAGACCCCGTTGAAGCATTGAGATATGAATAAAATAGTACATAACATCGTTTTAGCTTGCGTAGCTTTGCTAACTTTCCAAAGCTGTTCACAACCCACCCCCGTAAATCAAAATCCAAACATCACCGCTGATAATCTCGTTGAAGAGATTGCAAAACAAGTTAAACACTATAATTATGAACCTATCTATCAAGTAGATTTTAAATTTGGTCATTGTTACATTGAATTGTATATAAATGATATCTTAGCCTATAAAAACTACGGAGAAGGAGGGTCTAGTAGTTTTACAATAAATCCATATCTTTTGAATTTTTCAAATCAAACGATAAAGCTAAGGATGTATGCTACAGAAGAATTTGGAGAATTTTTGAACAATTCAACTGTTGTATTAGAAATAGGTAGTTATGATAATCAAAATCGTTTTTCTATTGAAAAACAACAAGACAAAATATTTACCTATCATACTCCAGAAGACGAAAATGGCTTTTTTAAATTTGCAGGGAAAAAATACTTTGAACAAACAGTAACCTTTACGCTTCCTGATGTGCCTTATAAAATAGAAGGTTGGAAAGATAGTCAAGATTTAAGAAATTTTGATAAGAAGCTCTTGGAGCAAAAAGTATTACAAGCTTATCAAATGATTCAAAAATCATTTAAAGAGCGTGATTTAGACAAAATAGCTCAATTCTCATATAATAAAATGAAAGACCAAGCCATTGCCCAATATTTTGATGAAGAAGAAGTGCAAGAGGGATGGGAAGAACTTATTTCCATTGCAGGTGCTGATAATTTAGAATTCTTTCCATTAGAAAATTATGAGTTAGTTTTTTATGGAGAGGGTAGATTAGTGGGCTTAAAAAGCAAAAAGAAAGACAAAGGTTTTCGAGGAGCTTCTGCATTGTTGTGTAAGTTTAAAAGAGAAGGAAAATGGGTAGGTGCTGAATTGGACTACTTATTACATATTCCTAAAGGCGAAACAGAATTTAAAGTGTATTAATATGAATATACCTCTTATGTTCAATAACCTCCATATAGAAAATGAACCCGTAAATATTCCATTGCCCAGTGGTATTACCCTCACTATAAAACGTGAAGACAAGAACCACCCTTTTGTGTCGGGTAACAAGCTTCGCAAACTCAAGTATAACATTGCCAAAGCACAAGAGGAAGGCAAGGATACCATCCTCACTTTTGGAGGGGCTTATTCTAATCACATTGCTGCTACAGCCGCTGCAGGGCAAATTGTAGGTTTGAAAACTATTGGTGTGATCCGCGGGGACGAATTAAAATCTAAAGTAGATGTTAATACGACGTTAAAGTTTGCTAAATCTTGTGGAATGGATTTTCTATTTGTGAGTCGTGAAGATTACCGACAAAAACATACACCCGAATTCTTGGAGAATCTCCTGAAACGCTATGGTAATAATGTTTATATAGCCCCCGAAGGTGGTACTAATGCGCTGGCAGTGAGGGGATGTGAGGAAATTCTTACCCCCGAAGATAGTGTTTTTGATGTAATATGTAGTGCTGTGGGTACTGGTGGTACCATCTCTGGGCTTATTAATGCAAGTGCTAATCATCAGAAAGTCATAGGGTTTCCTGCTCTCAAAGGCGAGTTTCTTAGCGAGGTAATCAAGCAATATACTACCAAAACAAATTGGGAGTTGATACACGATTATCACTTCGGTGGTTATGCAAAAGTGAACGATGAATTGGTAGATTTTTTAAATGATTTTAACAGTCAAACAAAAATTTTATTGGACCCTATATATGTAGGTAAAATGATTTTTGCTATCTTTGCCCTCTCAAAGCAAGGGTATTTTGCGCCCAATACCCGCATTTTAGCCATCCATACTGGTGGTTTACAAGGAATTAAGGGCTTTAACAACGAACGAATTAAAAAACATAAAAGTATATTGAATTATGATGAAAAGATTTAGTTTGCTATTACTATTTCTCTTTATAATATCATCTTGCTCTGAACAGAATTATAAAAATGGAAAAAATTCTAATTCTGTAATTTATCGTGGGCAACGACCTACACCCCGTGTCGAGGTGAAAAAACCTACCCATTCTGAGCTTGCACAAAGGAACAAAGCCCTCGCGGATTCAAAACTCAACCGCAAAGATTTCGTGGAAGACGATTTCCACGAAGTACCTCCTGCTTTACAAGTAACAGGGGCGGTTACTCAAAAGTATATAGAGGATTACAAGGATATTGCTATGGTGGAAATGCAACGCTATAACATTCCTGCAAGTATCACCTTGGCACAAGGTATCTTAGAAAGTGGTTCAGGGCAAGGTCGCTTGGCTCGTTATGGCAATAACCATTTCGGTATCAAATGTCACGCTACTTGGAATGGCAAAACTATTACCCACGACGACGACGAGAAAAGCGAGTGCTTCCGCCGTTATAAATATGCTTACGAATCCTTTGAAGATCACTCTCAATTCTTGGTAAAACGCGGTAGATATAGCTCTTTGTTTGAGTTAGACCCTACCGATTACGAATCGTGGGCTCACGGACTCAAAAAAGCGGGCTACGCTACCGATCCTGCCTATGCTAAAAAATTGATTGCTCTTATCAAGAAATTCAACTTGCATCTGTACGACAATCAGGTAATTGCAATGAAGGGCGCAGAACTCAAAATGCCTAATACCGATGTCATTTCAACACCTACACCTAAAATTGCAGCAAAAGAAACTACACAACCAGCAGCGCAGCCAGTAGTTAAGGAAATAGCTAAACCAGTAGTCAAAGAAACACCAAAATCGGTAGTCAAAGAAACACCTAAAGTTATAGCTAAAGCCGAAACACCTAAAGCTCCTGTAGCTAAACCTGCTTCAGCACCTGCTAAAGAGAGTCCTGTCAAAAAAGAGGCAATTGCTCAAGTGTTTTATCAAGTGCAAACAGGCGATACTTTGTATAAAATAGCACGTGAGCAGCAAGTGCCTGTACAACAACTGATGAAACTCAACAATTTTGATGATGTAGCCAGCAGTAATCTAAAAGTGGGGCAACAAATTCGTGTAAACTAATGACTTTTGCCGAGTTAAAAGCCCATATTCACAACTGCTTACAACCTTTGTATCCTAAGAGTGAAATCAATTCTTTTTATTTTATTCTCTTGGAGCACTATGTTAACTATACTACAGCCGATGTATTAGCCAATGCTGATACACTCCTTACAGATGATATAAAACAATCTATACAACAAGCGATTACAGAATTACAAACAGCCAAACCCATACAATACATTTTGGGCGAAACTGAGTTCTTCTCTAATCGTTTTTTTGTAGATGAAAACGTCCTCATACCCCGACCCGAAACCGAAGAATTAGTCGATTGGGTATTGCAAACTTATCCTGATAAAAACTATCCATTGCACATTTTAGATATAGGCACTGGCAGTGGTTGTATTCCGATTTCATTAGCGAAAGCCTTGCCCAAGTCTGTGGTGACAGCTATAGACGTTTCGCCTAAAGCTATAACCGTGGCACAGCGCAATGCCGACCGCAATGGAGTAAAAATTCAGTTTTTGCAATGTGATATTTTACAAACCAAAACACTTCCACAAAAGTATGATGTGATCATTTCTAATCCTCCTTATGTACGTGAATTAGAAAAGACTGAAATGCATAGCAATGTGCTTAGTTACGAACCTCATTTAGCCCTTTTTGTTCCCAACGAGCGCCCACTGTTATTCTATGAACAAATAGCCTCTCTCGCTCAACGATATCTAAAGCCTGAAGGCAGTTTGTTTTTTGAAATCAATCAGTATTTAGCAGCCGAAATGCAAGCGATGTTAACCCAAAAAAACTTTGCCGAAATCATACTCCGCCAAGATCTTTCTGGTAATGATCGTATGCTTTGCGCTCACACCTTTACCAAAGTTAAATAACATCAGTTCAATATAACAAAAAATTGATTTACAGTAGTATAACACAATATATTTACAAAAATAATTCACTGTCAGGTGAAAATTCGTGAAATTACTTACCTTGAACTTACGTTAAATAAACTCTGATAACTCTGAGAGTACTGAGATCTCCAAGAGCTCTGATACTCAGAGAACTCCCATCCCCTCGAACTCAGTGTCTTACTATTGAAAATTTGCTATTTCAAAAAAAAGTATTACCTTTGCAAAAATTACTGAGTGGGTCTTGTAGTTCAACGGATAGAATAGAAGTTTCCTAAACTTTTGATCCAAGTTCGATTCTTGGCAGGACCACTTGTTTTAATCAGTAAAGATTATGAAAGATTTAAATGTATACATCGAAGAGTTGCTCTACAAACACCAATGTGTGATTATCCCTAAATTCGGAGCATTTATCTCTAATAGAAAATCAGCTAAAATGGCTGACGATAAGACTTTCGATCCCCCTAAGCGCGAGCTTAGTTTCAACGCAAGCCTCAATTCTAACGATGGCTTGTTGATGAAATATGTATCAGAACAATCTGGTATCGACTACAAACTCGTAGAAGATTATATAAATCTTGCCGTAGAAGGATGGAAACGCATCTTGCAGCAGGAACAACCTTTAGAGTTAGAAAGAATAGGTACTTTGCGCCAAACACGTGAAGGACGCGTTTCTTTTGAACCTGCTAATGATGTGAATTATCTTACCGACTCTTTCGGTATGGGACCCTTTGTGCCTCACGAAGTTACTACTTCCGACCTTCAAATCGCTGAAAATCAAATAAAACCTACAATAGACCCTCAATCAATTCTTCCTCCTGAAGAAAAATCGCTCGCAGCTATAGAGAGTCCTGTTTCACAACCAGCTCCTCCTATAGAACCTGTTTCACAGCCCGAGGTGCAAAATGTAACTCCTCCTCAGCCTAATAAAAACAAAAAGCAATTCAAACTGCGCCCTTATATCAAATATACTGCCGTGGCAATGTTAGGATTGGCAATTTTGGCTTATGGAGCTTATGCGTTGTTTAGTGAAAAACTTGCTAATGGTAATTCCGATGAACAGCAATATGTAATTACTGATAGCTTGGTGCAAGAGCGTTTGAATCAGCAACTTAGTGAAGCAGCGGTGTTTACCCCTCCTATCACTATGCCGGTAATTACACTCACTCCAGAAAAAGGTAAGGCAAAGCCTAAAACTAATAATACAGTTGCCGAATCACCTAAACCTACAAAACCAGAGTCTGCCCCAACACAAGCTACTGCAGCCGCTAAACCTACACAAGCTACAGCAGGTACTAAACCTGCACAAGCTACCGCAGGTACTAAACCTACACAAGCTACAGCGGGTACTAAACCTACACAAGCTACAGCAGGTACTAAACCTACGCAAGCCACAGCAGGTACTAAGCCTACGCAAGCTACAGCGGGTACTAAACCTACACAAGCTACAACAAGTGCCAAACCTGCTAACACAAGTGCTCCAAGCAGCCCTAGTAAACCATCTCCTTTGGCTAACAAAAAATACCAAGTGATTGCAGGGGCTTTTAGTTCCGAGAAAAATGCACAAGCTCGTGTACAACAACTTAGAAAGATAGGATACCCTAATGCTTTTGTGTTAGGCGTAAATGCTAAAGGTTTATACCAAGTAAGCTATGGTGGTTTCGATTCTCCCGATGAAGCAAGACTACAACAACGCGAAGTACAAGCATCCAAACAAGAGAAAAAACTCGATGGTGGATGGATACTCACTCAACCCTAAAAAAATGATACCATACAAGAAAACCCCTTCTGATTCACGTACCATACTCACCGACCTCGTACTACCTGGCGAAACCAATCACCTAAACGCTATGTTTGGGGGCGAGCTCCTCGCTCGTATGGATAGAGCCGCAAGTATTGCCTCTCAGCGCCATTCTGGGCGTGCTACAGTTACTGTATCGGTAAATCACGTAGCCTTCACCCATAGCATACGCGTAGGGAGTATAGTAACCGTAGAAGCTGCTATTTCTCGCGCTTTCTCCTCTTCTATGGAGGTGTATATAGATGTGTGGATGGAAAATACTTATGGTGAACGCACCAAAGCTACCGAGGCTATCTACTCGTTCGTAGCGGTAGACGAAAATGGTCGCCCCGTAAAAGTACCCGACTTAGAACCCGAAACCGAGCTCGAAAAAGAGCGATATAAAGGCGCTCTGCAACGTCGCCAGCTCAGTTTGGTGATTGCCGGCAAACTCTCTCCTCACGATGCTACCGAGCTAAAAGCCCTATTCACCGAGTTAGAAAATAGTTGATGTAATAGTAGAACCGCCAATGTAAAAGGCGGTTTTTTGTCTTAAAAATAAAGAAAAAATGACCTTATCAGAAGAAAATCACTTGAAAGCTATCTTTCATCTCTATGCCGATACTAAAGAAGCTGTCAGCACCAATGCTATTGCCGAAGTGATGAATAACAAAGCTTCATCGGTAACCGATATGCTCAAAAAATTAGCCGATAAACAACTCATCAACTACGTGAAATACCAAGGGGTTACCCTTACCAAAAAAGGTACTCAAAAAGCCATCAGCATCATTCGCAAACACCGCTTGTGGGAAGTGTTTTTGGTAGAAAAACTCAACTTTTCTTGGGACGAAGTGCACGAAATAGCCGAAGAGTTAGAACATATCCAGTCCGAAAAATTGATAGAACGCCTCGATGCTTTCTTAGGCTTTCCTCAAAAAGACCCTCACGGCGACCCAATTCCTAATAAAGAGGGCGTTTTCACTACCACTATCCAAACCCTTTTAAGCGAACTCAAGCAAGGCGATAAGGGAGTGTGTGTAGCAGTAAAGAACACCTCTAAGGAGTTTTTGGTATATCTCAATAAAATGAATATTGCTTTGGGCGACGAGATAGAAGTACTCAGTAAAGAACCTTTTGACGACTCTATGTTCCTATTAGTAAATGATAAACATATCAATCTATCTGCAATGGTTTGCAGAAATATATATGTCAATGGAAATATTAAAGAAAAATGAATAAGAAAAAACTAACCCTCATTATAGCCCTAATTGCTGTAATAATAGCTGGAGCTTATTGCACCTATAATTATTTTAGCAAACTCCGTTTTGAAGAGAAAACAATAGAACGCAGCGACGAAAATTGCGAAGACGATTGCTTCTCAGTGAGCTTGAATTATTTGCACTGCAAAGGCAATAGCGAGTTCGCACAGAATTTCAATAAAGAAATAGAAATGCAAATCTCTAACTTCCTCCTTTCTAATGAGGATACTTTGCAAGTGGAAGGTATCAGTATTGAAAAAGCCTTAGATAGTTTGAGCAATGACTACTACAAACTTCACGGTCATTTCCCCGATCTCCCAGCTTTCGAGTTTATTGTTACCGATAGCATTATGTGGCAGAATAGCAAAATGTTATCTTTAGTCTCTAAACGCTATGCTGCTACTGGTGAAGCGCAACCTATACAAACTAAAGTGTTCACTCACTTTGCACTCGATAACGGTGAGGTAATTACTAATGAAAATCTTTTTACTGATGACCAAAAAGTAACTCAAATTGCCGAACGCTATTTCAAAAAAGCAAAAGAGAACGCTCCTGAAAATCAATTAGCCGATAAAAAAATAGATTTTGAAGATGGAGTATTTTGCCTTCCTAACAAAATGGGAATTGCTGCCGATGCTCTCATCTTGTACTACGATCCTTTTGAAATTGCACCTTATTTAGATAAACCTTTTGAAGTGAAAGTGCCTATCAAAGAGATTATGCCTTACCTCACTTTCGCCGATCATAAATAATATAATGAAAGAACAATTAGCAACACTCCATAACGCTCTCTTACAAAAAACTGAAATAGAAGGTCTCGCTTTTTTAGCTGAACAATTTCCTAATGAAATTGTCTTCTCTACTAGCTTTGGATTGGAAGACCAAGCTGTTACACATCTCATTTTGGCGAACCAAATCCCTATCAGTATTTTTACTTTAGATACAGGGCGCTTGTTCAACGAAACTTATTCAGTTTGGGAAAGTACTGATGAACGTTACAACACACACATCTTGCCCTATTATCCTAAAACAACTGATATAGAAGAGTATGTACATAAAAATGGACCTCTATCATTCTACCGTTCAGTAGAACTCCGCAAAGAGTGCTGCCATATCCGCAAGGTAGAACCTCTTGGCAGAGCGCTCAAAGGTAAAAAGGTATGGGTCACAGGACTCCGTGCCGACCAAAGTACAGCCCGCAAAGACCTCCCTATACTCGAGTGGGACGATACCTTTCAGCTCTTTAAGTATAACCCTATACTCCACTGGACTTTCGAAGATACCAAAGCCTTTATTAAAGCGCATAACATTCCGTACAACGTATTGCACGACAAAGGTTTTGTGAGCATAGGTTGCGCTCCTTGTACCCGCGCTATCAAAGAAGGTGAAGATTTTCGTGCCGGTCGTTGGTGGTGGGAAAGCAATAGCAAAAAGGAATGCGGTCTCCACGAACATAAATAAATTGACAAATTGATAATATGACTTTTTTCAAAACCCTCTTAGCTACAATTTTAGGATTCTTTATCTCTATGGGGATATGTCTCCTCCTTTTCCTTGTCTTCATTTCTGTGATGATAGGTTCAGTAGTAGGAAGCTCCTCAGGTGAAGAAATAACCGTGAAAGACAATTCAGTATTAGAACTCGCTTTCAACGAGCCTCTTACCGACTATGGTGAGCGTGTTAGTTTTAAGGATTTCGACTATACCTCTCAGTCTTACAACGGACTGAACACTACCCTTAAAGCTATTCAAAATGCCAAAATCGATAAACGTATCAAGGGTATTTACCTCAAAAGTACGGGTAATATTGGCGGTTTGGCGTTTGCTCAAGAACTGCGCAAAGCCCTAATAGATTTCAAAACTTCTGGAAAATTCGTCTTAGCTTATAACGATGAAATTTCTCAACTCGACTATTATCTTCAAAGTGTTGCCGATAAAATTTATATAAGTCAGCTGGGAAGTGTTGCTTTGCGGGGACTTTCTTCCGAAGTGCTTTTCTTCAAAGGTTTGCAAGAGAAAACAGGGGTGCAAATGGAAGTCATTCGCCACGGTAAATACAAAAGTGCTGTAGAACCTTTCTTAGACAATAAGATGAGCGATAACAACCGATTGCAAATCTCACAATTGCTCAATGCAATGTGGGGTGTGATTGCTGCCGATATCTCTCAAAGCCGCAACATCTCTGTCGAAAAGCTTAACGAAATTGCTACAAATGTAAACGGACGTAATGCCCAACTTGCTAAAAACAACGGATTAGTAGACGATATCCTCTACCGTGATGAGTTTGAGAAAATTATCTGCGACAAAACCGGTAGCAAGAGTATTGATAAAGTAGATTTTATCAATATAGAAGATTACGCTGAAGCAGTGGTGGGTAAAGCCACAGAGCATAAAACTAAAGATAAAATCGCGGTTATCTATGCCGATGGCGAGATTATGCAAGGCGAAGGTCGTGCCGAAGTAGTGGGTAACGAAACCATTATCCGTGCTTTGCGCAAAGCCGCCGATAAAAAAGAAGTAAAAGCAATTGTCCTCCGCATCAATTCCCCTGGCGGTGATGCCTTAGCTTCAGAGTTGATGCATCGAGAAATAGAGATAACTAAAAAGAAGAAAAAGGTATATGTGTCTATGGGTAATTACGCTGCTTCAGGTGGTTATTATATAGCTTGTAATGCCAATCGCATTTTTGCTGAAGAAGGTACCATTACAGGATCTATCGGGGTATTTGGCGTGATTCCTAACGTAAATGCTTTAGCTACTAATTGGGGTATAACTGCCGAAACGGTAAGCACTCACCCTAATGCTCAATGGTATAGCCTTTATCAAAAGCCTACTGAACAATTCAGAAAAGAAATGACCGAATCTATTGAACAAGTGTATACTGTATTTTTAGACCGTGTAGCCCAAGGACGTGGCAAAACAGTAGCTCAAATAGACTCTATCGCACAAGGAAGAGTGTGGAGTGGTAAAGAAGCCCTTGCTAATGGTTTGGTAGATGAACTCGGTTCTCTCAACGATGCTATTGCCTACGCCGCTAAAGATAACGGACTTAAAGAATATCGTACGATTTCTTATCCTGTATTCGAGATGGATTTCAAAACAATGTTCCGCCGTTTTGGTGCTCAGTTAAGAGGAAATAACCTGCGTGACGAAATGGGGGTAGAAGCTTATGAAGTATATCAGCAGATAAAACGCATCGCCCAACAACGCGGGGTACAAGCCCGTTTAGAATATGATGTGAAACTGAAATAGTTATGGACTTTAACACAAAATTAACATCCTAAAACTTGTTCATATCATTTTTATTAGCTACATTTGTACAATAAAACATTAAAACCTATCTATTATGAAACGTGCAATGTTTGAGTACACAAAAATGATTTTATCAAAGGTAAGTTTCGATCCAAACTTATTTTACAAAGAACTCAAAAAAGCAATAGATAGACTATTGCCCTATGAAGTAGAAGAACTAAAAGTTTGGCTCGATGCCTACACTAAAAATAAGCCCGAACTATCCCACTGCAAGGTGCTTATGGATAAATAATAATAAAGCTGCCTACGTAAGTAGGTAGCTTTTTCTTATCTCTTACCTATTATCTAAAAATGAACATCACGAGTACTCAAAATCCTTTAATAAAGAAAATAGCTCTTTTGAGTGAGAAATCGCGCGAACGCAAGAAGCAAGGTTTATGCGTAGTAGAAGGCGCGCGCGAAATACGTTTGGCTTTGCAAGGAGGCTATAGCCTTGAAAATCTTCTATATCAGCCGGATATCTTCAGTGAGCGACAACTTAATGAATTGCTCAGTTATACTACCCAAAAACTCACGCCTATTGCTATCAGCAAAGAAGTCTATGAGAAGATTAGCTATCGCAGTTCTACTGAGGGGGTGATAGCTTTGGTAGAGGTAAAAAAACACGGTTTAGACACTTTGGCATTCAGCACTAAAAAACCTTTGCTATTGGTAGCCGAAGCTCCCGAAAAACCGGGGAATATAGGGGCTCTCCTCCGCACTGCCGATGCTGCCCATATAGATGCTGTGATTATCGCCAACCCTAAAACCGACCTCTATAACCCGAATATCATCCGCTCAAGTGTGGGCTGTGTGTTCACGGTGCCTATCGCCACTGGTACTACTGCTGAGGTTATTGATTTTCTGAAAGCTAAAAACATCAGCAGTTATTGTGCGGCTCTCACGGCATCTAAGCCTTACTACGAAGTGTCGTTTAGTGAAGCCTCAGCCATAGTAGTAGGCACTGAAGACCAAGGTCTTACTGATGAATGGCTTACTCATAGTACCCAGAATATCATCATCCCAATGGAAGGTGTAATCGATTCTATGAATGTATCAGTAGCTGCTGCTGTACTCATCTTTGAGGCAAAACGCCAAAGGGTAATGACAAACTACGAATAACGAATTACGAATATGAAACACCTCATAACAATTCTTTTTCTATTCTTTTGTAGTTTATCAGTGGAAGCACAATATACGCTCTCCACTCCTAAAGAAATTGACATTATAGCTGTTGATGAACGGGTAGGCTTTACTTTTTATTACATAAAAGAGAAGGGTGATTATATTGCATATCAATTGGAATGCAAAGAGGAAAGAGATATACAGAATAACAAAATGTATAATCTTTCTCTAAAAGAAGTAGCTACGATTAAAAAACGAAAAATTAAAAAGGAATTAGAGGAAAAGGGAGTTTTCTATACCAAAGATCTTCGCAGTACAACGTATGCTGATTTTAATAAGAAAAAATGGTCTTTAGGCGGAGGGGTAATACTCAGTTTTGTCAATACATCGTATATAGTTGAACAGTACTTGGAAGCGTACAAATCTACTTCATTGTCGTTCGTACCTATTGTAATCCAACTATCTAAGGATAAGTGTATTTATCTATTAGGGAAAGGGTATAGCTGGAATCGTATATACAACGCCTTGCTTCCTTTTAAAGATAGAGATGAGTTAGTGGGATATAACATCAGTGGGGAGTTGGAACCTATTCAGCTTGATAAAGGCTATATAGCTGATGCTATGGGACATAAAGACTTGTATTTCAAAAAGCCTAAAGCAGATAAATACGAGTTGGTAAACATATTGGGAGCTAAGGTATTACCTGATGAATATGACAATATTTACTATTCTGAGAGTATATTTGTTACAGAAAATAATGGGAAGATAGAAGTTTATAATCTGCATCAGGATAAGATGGATATAGGTGATATAAAAGCGTTTTATCTCTATGATATGGGGATAGAGGTACTCAAGGAAAGTGGAGCGGCTTACTACGATGCTTATGGCAAAAAAGTAACAGAGCTTCCTAATCTTAATAAGGGAGATGACTGTTATGTTATCTCTAACACGCAATTGCATATAGGTGAGCTATGGGGTGAGTATCTCAGTAAAAAACGTTCTGTTGTAAAAGAAATGGGTGAAACAATAACCGAGATACATCGCGATAAAAACTTGTATTATTTAAGAGTTGAAAAGAACGGTTATAAAGGATTGCTTCTTTGTAAACTTACTCCAGAAGAAAAATTTACAGAAGAAGAATTGCTACCAATAGTATATGATAAATTGTATTATGAAAGCAATAATCAGTTCTTTTTTGAGAAAGACAACAAAAAAGGATTCTATCCTCAGCAAAAAGAGCCTTCTTACAATGAGGTTAAAAAATGTACTTTTCATTTCTATGAGATAGAAGAAGGTGGTAAGCGAGGCTATCTCGATATAAAGACCTTTAAAGAATACTTTTTTTAATTGACAAAAAATGAAATACAAAAAGCTGTCTAACAAAGAAATGTTAGACAGCTTTTTTGCTTATTATCAATTGTTTTAAAATCTTGTAGAGGCGCCACCACCTCCAGAGCGCCCTCCTCCAAACGAACCACCAAAGCTACCGCCTCCAAAACTGCCACCTCCAAACGAACTACCTCCGCCAAAGCCTATGCCTCGTCGGTAATTACGGTTGTGTTCAATCTTGAAGCTCTTTTCTTCTGTATGCAGGTGGTTGCAATTTTTGCAACGGAATTGCACTGTAATTTTTATGTAATCACCTATTGTGTCTCGGGTTACTTTTTCGGCAACGGTGGTGCCTGTACGCTCACATTCTTCACAAATCATCTCGGCGAGCAATTGCTTTTTAAGTCGCTTGCAATGGTAATGCCAGTAGATAGCAAAAGGTAATATAGGGAAAAAGATTATCAGTAGAGGGATGTATTTTTTTGAAATGCTTACATTTTCTATAGTCAAATACTTCACATAAGGCGATATAGCAGGATTAGCCATTTGCTCTTTTATTTCTTTTCTAGTCTTTCCAAAAATCATAAGAATAAAAAAGAAAAAAGCTATGGCACTATAGAATATTCCAGAAAACATTTCTTTTATTTCTTCCCACCAACTTGAGTTTTCTTGTGCTTCCAGTAGTTGTGGTAGGTCGGAATCACCTGAGATGACTTTTTGTATTTCTTCAGCCCCTGCAATGAGTCCAGCACCATATTGTCCTTTCTTCATCAGAGGGATCATTGTGCGCGTTTGTATGAGTTTGCACAAGCCGTCTGGTAGAGTCCCTTCTAAGCCATACCCCACTTCTATAGTGATAGCTCGCTGCTCGGGTTCGGTGATCAAAAGCATTAGTAAGCCGTTGTCTTGGTCTTTTCGCCCTAATCCCCATTCAGTAAAAAGTTCATAACCAAAATCGCGTATATCGGCATAATCGTCGGTAATGCGAGGCAAGACTACCACTGCCATTTCCACTCCTTTTTCAGCGCGCAAATTCCTACAGATAGCATTAAGACTTTCAGTCTCGGCAGCTGTGAGCAAGTGCTGAGGGTCGGTAGTATACTGCTGACTGTCCTGCAATTGTACATTAGGGACTGTCTTTACCGTATAAGCCTTTTGGGCAGAGGTGAGCCCTATGCCAATGAGAAACGAAAATAGTAGAGGTAACAGCTTGTTATTCATTTTTTTTAGAAACTTACTTTAGGAGCTTTTTCACTACCTTCATCGGCTTTAAAATAAGCAGATTCATTAAATCCAAAAGCTGAAGCGAAGAGGTTGTTAGGAAAACGGCGGCGAGAGGTGTTATAGTCTTTTGCTGCGCTGTTGTAGTTTTTACGAGCTACAGCAATGCGGTTTTCACAACCTGATAATTCTGCTTGTAAGGCTGTAAATTGTTCACTTGCTTTTAGGTCAGGGTAGGATTCAGTAACCATTAGCAAACGACCGAGGGCTTGAGAGAGTTCTCCTTGTGCTTTATTGTATTGGGCTAATGATTCGGCATCTAACTTCTCGGGGTTGATGTTGATTTGTGTCGCTTTGCTGCGTGCCTCAACAACCTCTTTTAAGGTAGTGCTTTCGTGTTTGGTATAACCTTGAACAGTTGCCACAAGGTTAGGAATAAGGTCGGAACGGCGTTGGTATTGAGTTTCTACTTGCGCCCACTCACTGTGCAATTGTTCTTGTTTGTTTACCAAGCCATTATAGGCTGAAACAGCAAATATTCCTATGAGCACTACAGCTCCAATAAGGATAAGAGTTGATTTTTTCATTCTTTTTTTTAACTTAAAAAATTAATATTGGGGCAAAGATAGTAATAATTTGTCAATTAACCAATTATCAATTGTTAATTGATATTCAAGCATTTTGCTTCACTGAGGTTGGGGAAATTTACCACTACCATAAGTGTATCGTTAGTATTAGTGTAGTGTGTTTGCAAAACTTGCTTGATAATCGCTTCACTTTCAGGTTCAAAACTCGATTTTACAAAAACGACTTCTTTGGGGAAAATCACCGTGGTTGCCTCTTTGCATAAATTGTAGTTGTAGGAGAGGCAATCTTCTTCTAAAAAAGGTTTTTTACAATGCAATAGCTGAGTGTATTTATCTATCAGTAACCGTTTGTTGAATACCTCTTTTTCTATAAAACTATCGTTTTTGTACTGATATATCACATCAGTTTCATAGTCTATTTTGCTAAAAGACATTATCGGTTCTATGGCTATATTGGCATCAGAGAATAGGAATTTAGCAAAGGTAAAATCTTCAAAATCTACAAAATTTTGTGACGATGTGTATCTTTGGTAGGCAAAACCTTCTTTTTTGGGGTAATATACGATTTTGCCGTTTTTCAGCAATTCGTATAGTTCAGGGTCTTTGTGTGATAGAACTTTTAAAAATTCAGTAGCCGAAAAACGTTTGTTATGAGCGTAGTAATAATCGTAGTAGTAGCGGTAGAGTCTGCTTTCTTTTTCAGCGTAATAAACAGCTGTTTTCTGTTGGGCATATTTAACAAATAGTAATCCTGCTCCCGCTAAAAGAAGCAAAATGATAGCAACAATAGTGATGACTTCTTTTCTCATAGTGTAGCCATTTCTTCGTTTAGCCAATCGGCAAAAGGCAGTAATTCAGTGTCTTCTTCCCAGTATTCAAGAGGAATATCCGAATAAAATGTGCCAAAAGCATCGGGTTGGGTAGTGATAAATCCCGCTTGATGACCGACATTAGGGTAACACACTAATAAAACTTTTGGGAAGAGATATTCACCAGTTCCTTCAAATACTTCAGCTGAAAAGGCTTCCCATTGATTAGGAGGAAAAAACTGATAGGCAAAACCTAGTTCGTCTTCAAAAAGGGTGCAAGCTCCCAAGGTAATGAGGAAAGTTTTGAAAGTTTCGGGCAGCTTGATGTGGTGCTGAGCTTCAAAATCAGCTATTTCTTCAGGGGTAACAGTTGCTTGTTGGGTAAAACGATATTGTTCATTGCCAAAATGCATAAAAGCGCCATTACTTTCTGTAAGGAGTTTTTGTAAGGTTTCTAAGTTTTTAGTGAAGTGTTCCATAGTTTTGAGGGTTCTTGTTCATTTTTATGATTAAAAGAACTTCACAAAGATAATGCTATTATTTTAATTAGCAAACTTTGGAAAACAAAAAAGCACAATAACTAAAATGATTAGCTATTGTGCTTTTAAAATTTATTGTCTTTTAACTCTTATCTCTTAACTGCTCTAAGGATTTCTCCTACCCAGAGTACTGCACTGGTAGCACCAATGATAATTGCCCAATCTACCAATTTGAGAGGCGTTACATTGAACATCTGTCCACCGAAAGTAGTGATGAACACCTGTCCTAATACAATGGCTAAGGCGATGAGCATAAATCCTTGACTCTTACCGAGGTTGTTGAATGCGCTCTTGCCAGTGCGGTAGGCTTTGGCATTGAACATATTCCAGAATTGCAAGAATACGAATATTGAGAAGAATAAGGAAAGTTCATAAGCTGATAAACTGCCTTCGGGAGCTCCAAAATGGAAGAAATGTCTTGCATAATCGCTGATAGAGAACTCGGTGAGACTTGTGATGTCTTCATTCTTAAAATACTGAATGAAACCAAAGAGCAATAATACAAAGAATCCTCCTACCCCAAAGATGCCTTTTGCCATTGGAGAGCTGATGATATTAGTGCCACGCGCACGTGGTTTGTCGTTCATCACGCGGTTGCTTGGTGGCAATGATGCTAACGCCAAAGCAGCAAAGGTGTCCATAATGAGGTTCACCCAAAGCATTTGGGTTACAGTAAGCGGTGATTCTACCCCTAAGAAAGCCCCAATAAGCACGATGATACACGCTGCTACGTTGATGGTCATCTGGAAGAGGATAAAACGCTGAATGTTCAAATAAAGCGAACGTCCCCACATTACGGCTTTACCAATACTGCTGAATGAGTTGTCCAAAATGGTGATATCTGAGGCTTCTTTAGCTACCGAAGTACCATCACCCATTGAAAGACCTACTTGGGCAGCTTTGAGGGCTGGTGCATCGTTAGTACCATCACCTGTTACGGCTACTACTTCTCCTTTTTGTTGGAGTAAGTTTACTAAGCGAGCTTTGTCAAGCGGACGTGCGCGTGAAATCACACGTAGGTCGCCTATGCGGTCTAAAAGTTCGGCATCGCTCATTGCGGCAAACTCTACACCGGTAATCTGGTTGCGGTCGGTGCAACTGTCGTCCCACAAATGTATTTGGCGAGCAATTTCTCTTGCGGTACCAGGGGTATCTCCGGTTACAATCTTCACCTGAATGCCTGCGTGCATACACTCTTCAATAGAAGCAGGTACATCAGGGCGTACAGGGTCAGAAATAGCAGTGATACCTATAAAGTGCAAGCCGTTTACTACGAGCTTGCCGTTTTCTGAGATAATTGCTTTAGGGTCGTCAATCACTTTATACGCAAAACCGATAGTACGCATCGCTTGGTTTTGGTATTGCAAGAGTTTAGCCTCGAAATCGGCTTGTGAAATATCTGAAAGGAATTTACCGCCTTCGTGGCAGAAAGTCATTACTATTTCAGGCGCTCCTTTTACGTACAACACAGGTTTGCCAAGTGTAGGCGATTGTACCAAAGTAGCCATATATTTGCGTTCGGTAGAGAAAGTGAGTTGCTGTAATACTTCGCTTTCTTCGCGTATCGGCAAGTAGTTGATACCTTTGCCATAGAGCCACAAAAGGAGAGCTCCTTCGGTAGGGTTACCCAATACGCTGGGTTTATCTTTATCGGTGAAATCAAGATAAGCGGTAGAGTTCACAGCCATAGATTCGGCTATGAGTTTCTCGTCGGTTCCCGCGTTGAAGAAAGTCTCGTAGATGGTCATTTGGTTTTGGGTGAGCGTACCCGTTTTGTCAGTACAAATCACGGTAGTAGCCCCCATTGTTTCGCAAGCGTGCATCTTGCGCACGAGGTTATTAGTAGCCATCATACTGCGCATACTATATGCCAAACTGAGGGTAACACTCATTGGCAAGCCTTCGGGCACGGCAACTACTACTACGGTAATGGCAATCATCACGGTGTTGAGTAGGTAACCACCAAAGGATACCCAGTCAATAGCGTCTAAACTATTTGCAGGATTGGTGAAATATACAATAAGGCGACCTACAATCACCAAAGCAGCTATTGCATAACTAATTTTAGTAATCATTCCTGCCAAATGGTCTAACTGCTCGTTGAGTGGTGTTTTTACGCTATTGTCTATCTGTACACCTTCAAACACTTTACCGTATTCGGTAGCGTCCCCCACTTTTTTCACCTCAAAAATACAGTGTCCATCGGATACAGAAGTCCCGCGACAGATGTAGTTAGAAGGGTAAGTAGCTTCGGCTTCAAAATCGGCAGGATTGGTAGTTTTGTGTACCATAGGCTCTCCAGTAAGTGTGGATTCGTTCACGTGTAACGATACCGCTTCAAGGAGTTCTCCATCGGCAGGTATTTCCTCTCCTGTTTCTAAGATAACCACATCACCTACAACGATATCTTTTTTGAGTACTTGGGTAATACGCTCATTGCGAATAACTTTATAGTAGATATCATCGTTTACTTGATTGAGGATTTCAAACTGTTTGTTAGCTTTCTGTTCAAAATAAAAAGCCACTCCAGTAGCCAAAAGTACGGCAAAGAGGATACCTACAGGCTCTAAAAATACGTGAATACCTCCGTTGTGTACCGTAAATTCATAGGTAGATACCCCAAATGAGAAGACGAGGGCTACCAACAAAATGATGATAATAGGGTCAGTAAATTTCTCTAAGAATTGCTTCCATAGAGGCTCTCCCTCTACTGATGAGAGTGAGTTTTCGCCGTGTTTGGCACGACTTTCAAGAACTTGCGCATCGGTAAGTCCTTTGTAATGGTGTTTTTCTGCCATAGTTATTTAAAATGATTAAAGTGCAAAGATAGATATAATTAGCGAATTAGCGAATTTGAGAGATTAACTAATCATCATCGCCCCAACTGTGGTGGTGACCACCACTTGAACCGCCTGAATGTATTTCGGAAGCGTGTGCCTCGTTATAATCAATAAACTTTTTCACTGAAATAGCCGTGCCAGCTATCGAAAGCGATAGTGCAGCAATTAGTAAAGCTTTGCCTATGCCGTATATAGCAGCAAAGTACAAGCCAATAGCAGCCAACAGAATAACCACTGCCCCTCCTATAAAAGCAATTTCACCAATCATAGGAATAAATGAAGCAATAAGTACAAAAATTGCCAAAACGAGGGTAATCACTCCTAAGAGGTTGATAATAGTTTTTTTAACACTTTGAGAGCGGGGAGCTCCAAAAGAGTTGTTTTTCTGAAATGTATCCATTCTAATAATAATTTTGGCGACAAAAATAAGAATAATTTGTTAATTAGCAAATTATACAATTCATTGTGAATACTACCAAAATCCTAAAACTATTAAAAAAATAGAAAATATAAACACCACACCATCTAAAAAAATAAAACTTTTGAGCTGGTGGGGCTTGCGATATACAATTAAACTGTGAAGAATGCGAGTGATGAAAATTAATGTAAAAGCTGTAAAGTAATAGTAAGAGGCAGGGTTGAGAGGAGAGTGAAAATCTAAGGAGAGAAATTGTGAAAAATCACGTGTAAGCCCACAAGTAGGGCATTCAAACCCATAATGAGTTTTGTAATAGCATTGTATTTTGGTAGGAGAATATTTTAAATATAATATCCCAACAAAATACAATGCTATTAATAGGCTATTTACTAACAGATATTTATGTAAAGATCTATTTTTCAAGGTTAATTTTCATTGTTATAACGATAGGTGCCATTAGAGAGAGAATCGCTTTCGTTAATAGAGTCGTTATCATAGATAGAGTCATTTTGGTAGATAGCATCTGAACGAGATTCTTTTTGAGAAGATTCTCCTAAGACTTTTATAAGGACAATCTGCCCAACTGAAATAGCAGTGCCTACCAATCCTATCGCTAATGCAGCGATGAGTAGTCCCTTTTGGGCGCTAGCTTTATGAGCTATATATAATCCTATTGCCGAAATTGTGATAGATATGATTCCTATAGGAATCGCTAAGATACCTACACAAGGTATGAATGCTATCCCAAGGTTGATAATGGCTAACACTAAGGATAAAACCTCAAAAACTATAACAGTTTGATTTTTCTTGTGAAAAAACTGTTGGTTAAATTCATTCATTTTGCTCAATTTTAATAATAAGGCAAAGGTACAAATAATTTGTAAATTAGCAAAATTAGCAACTTAGTGAGAGATTGTACACTGAGTTTAGTTTTAGAGTGAAAAAGGAATGAAATTTTTTAGTTTATCTAAAGTGCGACAACTGTAAGAATTATAGCAGAGACAGTTCTAATATCAAAATAATAGTCTTTGTTTTTTTGCTTATTCCGTAATTATTTACTATTTTTGGCACGTTTTTTTAATATATATATGAAGAAAAATATACTTCTTGCCCTGCTCTCAGGGGCTTTACTCGCAAGTGCGTGGGTAACCTACGGATTTACAGCTTTGATATTCATCGCTTTAATTCCTCTCTTGCTAATGGAAGCGCGCATCCGTCGCGATTATCGCCATACCAAACGCAAGGTGTTTGCACTCTCTTATCTGGCGTTCCTCACTTGGAATATCCCCACTACTTGGTGGATATGGTATTCTACTCAAATAGGGGCAGTTTTTGCTATTTTGGCAAATACGCTACTGATGACCCTTACTTTCTTCCTCTATCATATTGTAGCCAAACGAATGAACCGCAAGGTGTCGCTCATCTTCTTAGTAGCGATATGGCTTTCGTTTGAGAAATTTCACCTCACTTGGGATGTTTCTTGGCCCTGGCTCAATTTAGGCAACGTTTTCTCTGAGCAAATTACGTGGATACAATGGTACGAATATACGGGGACTTTTGGAGGCACACTATGGGTGTGGATCGTGAATATCATCTTATTTTTGGCTGTTGAAAACTATCTTACGACTAAAAACCGCAAGGTTCTTGCTCAAAAAGTAGGGGTGGCAATGCTCTTTTTTGCTGTTCCTGTAGTGATTTCGTATTTTCAATACATCAATTATAGCGAAGCAGGCAAGAAAACAGTTGATGTGATAGTCTTGCAACCTAATATCGACCCTTATGCCGAGAAATATTCACTTTCTAATCAAGAAGTAAGCAATTTGTTGTTGCAACTTGTCGCTGATAAGTTGGACGATAAAGTAAATTTCGTCCTCACTCCCGAAACGGTCTTTGCCGAGAATATCAAACTGAACGAATTGCCTTATGCACCAGAGATAGATAGGTTGCGCACTAGCGTAGCGCGCTATCCTAAGCTCAATTGGGTAGGAGGCACCGCAATGATTGAGTTTGTGAGAGATGAAGCACATACCACTTCCCAAAGCAACTACCTCTCTACTTATGGTATTTGGTACAACGATTACAATTCGGCTTTCTTGCTCAATCGCAATCCCGAAATACCACTGTATCACAAGAGTAAATTGGTAGTAGCCGTAGAGAATTTCCCGTATCAAAATATTCTAAAACCTATATTGGGCGAAACCCTTATCAATTTAGGCGGTACGGTAGCGCTGAAAACCACCCAGCCTGATCGCACCGCTTTTGCAGGGGTAGACACCGAGGGCAAGGCAGCACCTATCATCTGTTATGAAACGATTTACGGTGAGTTTGTAACGGGCTATATCAAGAAAGGGGCTAACTTTTTGGCAATTCTTACCAACGATGCGTGGTGGTGTAACACACAAGGGCACAAGCAACTCCTCAGTTATACCCGTTTGCGAGCTATTGAAACCCGCCGGAGTGTAGCCCGCAGTGCTAATACGGGGATTTCGGCGTTTATCAACGGTAGGGGAGAGGTGCTCAAAACACTACCTTATGGCACTCAAGGCAGTTTGAAAGGCACTATTGCCTTAAATGATGAAATAACTTTCTATGTGCAAATGGGTGATTACATTGCCCGTATTGCGTATTTCTTGGCGTTTTTTGTGTTTTTGTATGCAGTGTTAAGGAAACGTGAAACCATCTAAAAACTAACGACAAATGAAGAAACCTAATATATTTTTAGCGATTTTAACGGGCTTCGGCTTTATAGTGTTGTATACTATTTGCTGGTTAGGCTTATCCTTAGAGTCTTCCTTATCCTTAAGAATTATTGATGTATTTCTATTATTTACACCTGTAATTTTTGTTTTAGGGTTGCTTTGTTATTATAGTTTCTATTATAAGATTGTCAAAAAAATATTTTGGGTAAGTGTTTGTCTTACAGTATTAACAATGCTTTATACTTATCACAAAGACAAAATAGAAGAAACTTATATAGTGTGGCAATCACGGATGTCCCTTCCTAAAAATCTCAAACACTATCCTGAACTTTCAAGAAAAGAGCTTACAGAAGGAAAAAAGACAATTACCCCGCTTTACGAAAGAGGAGAGTATTCGCTTAAGGAAAAGTTCTTCAATAAACAACATTGTTTGCTTGCATACTATGTGAAGCCTAAAGGAGAAGAAGATTATTATATCGGTGATAATCCTGATTTTCCACCATATTTCCTAAAATTCGATACTTCAGGAAAAATAATTGACAGTTTGTCTCTCAATATAGCTGAAGAACAGAAACGAGAGTTTTATATCAAAGATAAATATATCATTGATACTTATACACTTTCTTACAGTACTTGGGCTATAGATGGCAACCCCGAATTTCGTCCGATGAAAGCCGTTGAGGGTACTGATTTTTGGAAAGAAGACGATGTGAAGACTTATATAGCCAAAAACCATCTACCCACACCCACTTGTTATAAAATAGGAGTTAGAAAAATAGAATGGCGCCCCGATAATCAAAAGTACTATACTACTTTTGATAATGAGAGTATCGTAGTGTTTATACAAGACGAGAAGCCTCATTATATTTGTTCTACTCATTACATTTCCTCTTTTAAAGATACTTTTTTTGAGCGCACCCCCGTATTTCCTCTTTTTATGAAATTGGGTAATGATGATTTTTATTATAGTGATTTTCAAAGCACATACACACGCCGTAAGATATTACCTCAGTACTTTCTAGTAGAAGGAACTCTTGATGAAGGGGGAGAAGGAAAGCTATTTATGCAACTGCGTTTAAACAATGCTTCTATCTCCTTTAAAGCTAATACTTATATGTGGACATCTGAAGCTGTCGCTCTAAAAACTCCTACTTATTACCTTACCAAAGGCAATGAAGAACTCGAAAAGTTTGAAAAAGTAGATCTGTATAGCAACCAACTGCTACAATATCAATTGTTATCTATAACAGGACAATTGTATATGGTGAAGTAGCTAATTTCTAACCCCTAACCCCCTATCTCCTAATATGGAACACTATATTTCTAACGAAGTCCTTCTTTTGGAACAGCTTATAGCAATTGTAGAAGGCGACACACAACTAAAACTCTCAGAAGAGGCGGTGATAAATATCGAAACGTGCCACCGCTTTCTCAGTGATTATATCCAGAAAGAGCCTAATTTTCTAAATCAACTCTCGGTGGGCTCGTTAGCCCTGTTGCGCCACTATGCTTGTGGTATAGGCGAGCGTATCCCCAATGAGATTGTCAAACTGATGCTCTTCCTGAAAATACAATCGTTCTCCTATGGCTATAGTGGGGTGCGATTGGCTTTGGTACAACGCCTCATCGATTTTTATAACAAAGGAGTATTGCCAGTGGTGTATTCTAAAGACATCCCTGATGAGCGCATTGCTCTGGCACACCTCGCTCTACCCCTCTTTGGTGAAGGCGAAGTGTGTATACACAACAAAATCTATTCAGCGCAAGAGTTGGAAGATAAATACGGTTGGCAACCTTTGTCCTTGGAAATGCGCGAAGCCGATGCCCTGCTCAACGGCACTCAGCTTACCACCGCTTATGGTATTTACAACCTCAGCAAATCGTTGCAAATCATTCAGTGGGCAGACTTTGTAGCCTCAGTTTCTACCCAAGCCTTTGGAGGGAACCTCTCAGCATTTTCGGAAGCTATGCAAATAGTGCGACCCCACCGAGGCTTAGTAGAAACAGCTGAGCATTTGCGCACCCTGCTAAAAGACAGCACCCTCGCTACACAAGCGCAAGCCTTCTCGTCTATGCCCGAAGCCTTTTGCTCTATCCCTCAAATACACGGAGCTGTGCGCGAGTCGATTGCAGCCATTCGCAAAGTGATAAAAACCGAGATGAACTCGGTTACCGACAACCCTATTCTCTTCCCTGAGAGCCAAGAAATTATCTTTGGAGGTAACTCGCATACCCTGCCCCTCACCTTGGCAATGGACTTTTTGGCGATTACCCTCACCAGCTTGGGCAATATCAGTGAACGGCGAGTGTTCTACTTGCTTTCAAATATCGGTAAAGAGATAGAAACGGAAATAGATTACCCTATATTCCAGCGTATCATAGAAGGAATATTGAATGAAAACCGTCGTCTTTCTACCCCTGCAAGCATCGAAAGTCCTATTTTGTTTGAAAAAACGATAGATATAAAAGGAATGGGAGGTAGTTCGGCTATCAAATGTGAACAAGTAGTGAAGAATATAGAAGAAATATTAGCTATTGAATTGATTTTGGCTACTTCGCAGTGGAAAAAGAAACAATTCGACTATCATTCTGATTTGTTTAAAGAATACCTTAGCTTTATGGCAGATGAGGAAGTAACGACCCTCAAGAAGCAAATAGAGCACACCATACATTTTTTTAATAGCGCACAAAATTAGAACTTATGAAGAAATTACGAACGTTTTTAACCATAGTCTTTGCACCATTAACATTCATCACCTTTGCCCAAGATAAAAACTTGATGATGTATATAGGCACCTATACCGAAGGGGGTAATTCTAAAGGAATTTACACCTATCATTTCAATCAGGAGAACGGTATTTTTGAACTACTGAGCAGTGCCACCGCTGCCAATCCTTCTTTTGTAACCTTATCGCCCGATGGAAAACATCTATATGCCGTAAGCGAGTATAACGACGGGCGACAAGGAGCGTATTCTTTTGATGTGAGTGAAGATAAAGTACAGCTAAGCAATCCTGTATTCCTACCTACGGCTCCTAAAAAAGTCTTGCCACGAGCAGGAGCCGACCCTTGCCATATCGTAGCCTACAGCAAATACGTTATCACAGCTAACTATACGGGAGGCGATATCAGTGTTTTCTCATTAGATGCTACAGGGAGATTGCAAACTGAAGTACAATACATATCCTTTGTAGAGGCTTTGCACGGCAGTGCATCTCATATCCATTGTATCATTCCTACCCCTGAGAAGCGCTATGTGTTGGTTACTAACTTAGGGAAAAATTGTGTGTATCGCTTTCGTTACAAAGCACGGAAAGCCTTAAAAGGTGTTAAAGTACTCAGTGATATGAAAGTTGCTTATCGCATTAGTGATACTATACAAGGACCTCGTCATCTTACATTTAGCAAAGACGGTCGTTTTGCTTATCTTATCAACGAATTAGGAGGTGAATGTGTGGTGCTCAGCTATCGCAAAGGCAAACTGAAAGAGATACAGCGCATAATGGCTGATGAAGGTGGCGGGCGTGGTAGTGCCGATATACATATCAGTCCCGATGGGCGTTTTCTGTACACCTCTCACCGATTAAAGAAAGACGGTATTGCAATCTTTGCTATCGACCCTAAGAAAGGTAGTTTAACTAAAATAGGCTACCAACACACAGGTATTCATCCCCGCAATTTTGCGATTACTCCTAATGGTAAATACCTTTTAGTAGCTTGCCGAGATGATAATAAAATTCAGGTTTTTGAGCGCAATGAAGCAACTGGCGAACTCACTGAAACGCCAGAAGAGATTGAGATAGATAAACCCACGTGTATTGTGTTTGGAAAATCCAACTAAAAACACTACTTTTGTCGCACAAAATTAAACAAACCAAAAAAATGAAATCTTTAAAAGATAAAGTCAAAGACTTTATAATGTATTTATTTGATAGTGAAGCTGTTTAAACTTTTTCCTATAATAAAATAAAAGTTCCCGAAAATTAGTAATTTTGTGTTTGAGAAAAAAAGAACACCAAAATTCAGGAACTTTGGGCAAAGATACAATAAATAATTGGATTATTCCCTTTTTAAGTGTAGGAAAGTAAAGATGGTAGTTTTCAGCGAGTATGGTTGAATCTATTAAGCAAGAAGAAAAGAAAATTAGATATGTCTTGCGTTCAATTGGATGGTAGTCATACACGTTGTCGGCAAAAAGGAGAATCTACAGGCTATCAAGCAAGAAAAAAATCCGTAACCACAAATAGCATTTTTTTGTGTGATAATAAAGGGCAAATGATAGCAATGGGGAGTATCTTGATGTAACTTGGATTGGAATGCTTTTATTAGGGTTTATCTCCAAGTTCCTAAAAAAAGTTTAAACACGTTTATTGATAAAATAGGGAGAGAGGTTATTCCTACAAGATATTTTGATGCAAAAAGTTTCTCAGGAGGAGTAGCTTTAGTTCGTCCCACTAAACTTGATAGATGGTTTGAAATAAACAAGAAAGGTGAGTGTGCAGAGTTTTGTGATGAAGCCCCAGCAGGACACCCCATAACCAAATAATTTTTAAAAATATTACAAACATGAAAAATATATTACTTTACACTCTATTACTAACTGCTACCCTAACCTATGCGCAAGGTCTGCTACCTGAAGAAAAGGTAAAAAAAGAGCCGTCTGCCCAGCCTGTGCAACAAACAAAGAAGTACGCTTGGAAAGGTAAATATTATGAAGGATTAGCAATGGTAAGATTGGATAAAAAATATGGTTTTATAGATAAAACAGGTAAAGAAGTGATTCCTATAAAGTATGATAATGCTTGGGGTTTTTCAGAAGGATTAGCAAACGTTAGGCTAAATAACAAATGGGGTTTTATAGATAAAACAGGTAAAGAAGTGATTCCTATAAAGTATAATTATGCAGATAGATTTTCAGAAGGATTAGCTTTAGTAATATTAGATAAAAAATATGGTTTTATAGATAAAACAGGTAAAGAAGTGACTCCTATAAAGTATGATAATGCTAGGGTTTTTTCAGAAGGATTAGCTTTAGTAAAATTGAATAATAGATATGGTTTTATAGATAAAACAGGTAAAGAAGTGATTCCTATAAAGTATGATGATGCGAGCAGTTTTTCAGAAGGATTAGCAAGCGTGAGTTTGAATTATAGTTATGGTTTTATAGATAAAACAGGTAAAGAAGTGATTCCTATAAAGTATGATTATGATGTTTGGGATTTTTCAGAAGGATTAGCAAAGGTTAGTCTAAATAACAAATCGGGTTTTATAGATAAAACAGGTAAAGAAGTGATTCCTATAAAGTATGATTATATTTGGCTTTTTTCAGAAGGATTAGCAAAAGTTCTGCTAAATAACAAATGGGGTTTTATAGATAAAACAGGTAAAGAAGTGACTCCTATAAAGTATGATGATGCGAGTAGTTTTTCAGAAGGATTAGCAAGCGTGAGTTTGAATGGAAAATATGGTTTTATAGATAAAACAGGTAAAGAAGTGATTCCTATAAAGTATGATGATGTTTGGTATTTTTCAGAAGGATTAGCAGCCGTAAGTCTAAATAACAAATGGGGTTTTATAGATAAAACAGGTAAAGAAGTGATTCCTATAAAGTATGATGATGCTGAAAGTCCTTCAGAAGGATTAGCTAAAGTAAAATTGAATGATAAATATGGCTTTATAGATAAAACAGGCAAAGAAGTGATTCCTATAAAGTATGATTATGCAGAAGGATTTTCAGAAGAAGGATTAGCACAAGTAAAGCTAAATAACAAATGGTTCTATATAAACCAAAAAGGAGAATGTGTGAAAGACTGTAATAATGCCCCTGCCGACCACCCCATAGCCAAATAACTTTTAAAAAATGAAGCTGTTTAAACTTTTTCCTATAATAAAATAAAAGTTCCCGAAAATTAGTAATTTTGTGTTTGAGAAAAAAAGAACACCAAAATTCAGGAACTTTGTGCAAAAATACAATAAATAATTGGATTATTCCCTTTTTAAGTGTAGGAAAGTAAAGACGGTAGCTTTCAGCGAATATGGTTAAATCTATTAAGCAAGAAGAAAAGAAAATTAGATATGTCTTGCGTTCAATTGGATGGTAGTCATACACGTTGTCGGCAAAAAGGAGAATCTACAGGCTATCAAGCAAGAAAAAAATCCGTAACTACAAATAGTATTTTTTTGTGTGATAATAAAGGGTAAATGATAGCAATGGGGAGTCCTAAAGCCGGAAATCACAATGACTTATATGAAATAGAAGAAGTACTAAAAGAAATCTTAGCTTTATTAGAAGAAGCAGGAATAGAACACAAAGATCTATTTCTCAATGCTGATGCAGGATTTGATAGCAAATCTCTTAGAGAGTTTTTAGAAAGCAAAGAAATTATAGCAAATATTAAACCTAATCCCCGAAATGGAGAGCAACCAGATGTTTATTTTGATGAAGAATTGTACAAAAATAGGTTTAAAATTGGACAAGCAAATGGTTGGCTTGACGGATATAAAGTTTTGATAATGAGATACGAGTATCTTGATGTAACTTGGATTGGAATGCTTTTATTAGGTTTTATCTCCAAGTTCCTAAAAAAAGTTTAAACACGTTTAGTGTAAAACAAAACAAGATAATTTCTAAAGACTACCTTATTGCAGAACTTACACCAGATGCTATGGTGGTGTTACAATCAATATCTGACATATGGTAAAAATGAGAAGGCTCCACAGCAAGGGAAACCTCTCACAGATACAGACATTTCTCTTATCGTAGACGTTTTGGATAAACCTGATAAACTTATTTCATTAGGACATATAGAAAAACATCAAGCTGAAACTTATTTATTTTTGAAAAAGAATGAAGATAATACGGTTGTAATTATTGAAGTATTTGGTAGTAAAAATAATAAATTACGGTTAAAAAGTATGTATAATAGTGTTAAATCAGAAGAGAAGATAATAGAAGATGAGTTAAAATCCTTACTCAACACGCCCGATAACGCTTCTAGGTTATTAGCCCAGCGAGTCTATGACTTTAACTCATCTTCGGGTACAAAAGTACAACATCTTTTGCAATTTACCAAAGAATTGTCAATAAAATAAAACTACGCCACAAAATTATCAATTATTTATGACCGACTTAGAAATCGCCCAAAAGGCACAGATGCTCCCCATCAGAGAGGTAGCTAAAAAATTGAACATCAGCGAGGACGACCTCGACCCTTATGGAAAATACAAGGCTAAACTGCCGTTGCACTTTATCAATGCCGAGAAGATGAAACACAGTAAGTTAGTGCTGGTTACGGCTATTACGCCTACGCCTGCAGGTGAGGGCAAAACTACGGTGAGCATAGGTCTTACGGAAGGACTCAACAAAATAGGCAAAAAAGCGATTGCGGTATTGCGTGAACCGTCGTTAGGACCTGTTTTTGGTATCAAAGGAGGGGCTGCTGGTGGTGGCTATTCGCAAGTGGTGCCTATGGAGGATATCAACTTGCACTTTACGGGCGACTTTTCGGCTATTGAGAAGGCTAACAACCTCTTGGCAGCGGTTATCGATAATAATATCCAGAGCAAAACCCACTCTATAGGCATCGACCCGCGCACAGTGGTGTGGAAACGCGTGATGGATATGAACGACCGCGCACTGCGCCATATAGTAGTAGGTTTAGGTGGACATACACACGGCGTGCCTCGCGAAGATGGTTTTAATATCACACCAGCTTCCGAGATTATGGCAATATTGTGCTTGTCAGAAAGTTTTTCCGACCTAAAAAGACGCATCGGCAACATCTATGTAGGCAAAAAGTTTGATGGTACTCCCGTATTTGCACGCGATTTGAACGTAGTAGGGGCAATGGCACTACTGCTCAAAGAAGCTATCAAACCTAACCTCGTGCAAACCCTTGAAAACAATCCAGCTATCTTGCACGGTGGTCCCTTTGCCAGCATTGCCCAAGGTACAAATACTGTTTTGGCTACCAAAATGGGACTCTCATTAGGCGACTATGTAGTTACCGAAGCAGGTTTTGGCGCCGACCTTGGGGCTGAAAAATTCCTCAATATCAAATGTACTTCAGCAGGCTTAGCCCCCGATGCAGTGGTGATTGTAGCGACTATCCGCGCCTTGCGCCATCACGGAGGGGCTAAAAAAGAAGAGTATAACACCCCTTGCTTGGAAAAAGTGAAAATCGGTATTGCCAATTTGGAAAAACATATTGAGAATGTACAACTCTTCGGACTCAAAGCAGTGGTAGCAATCAACTATTTCCCTAACGATAGCGAGGAAGAAATCGCTTATATAAAAGAAGTATGCGCTCAAAAAGGAGTGCAAGCGATTGTGAGCAAAGGGTTTAGTGAAGGAGGTAAAGGAACTGAAGAACTCGCCCACGCGGTAGTTGCTATAGCTGAGAGTGGTGAGAGCCATTTTAAACCTTTGTACAACAATGAGGCGAGTATAGAAGAAAAAATCACTACAGTAGCTACTAAAATCTATGGAGCGAGCAAGGTGAACTACAGTGGCAAAGCAGTGAACCAGTTAAAGCAAATCAATAAATTAGGCTTTGATAAAATGCCTATTTGTATGGTGAAAACCCCTAAATCGCTCAGCGATGACGAGAAAAAACTCGCCCGTCCTACCGATTTTGAGGTAACTGTGCGCGAGTTTGAATTTGCCTCTGGGGCGGGCTTTGTAATCCCAATATTAGGCGATACGGTGCGTATGCCAGGACTCCCCAGTGTGCCTGCTGCCGAAGGTATGGATATAGATGATGAAGGCGTTATCACAGGACTCTCGTAATTTGCTAATTTTTAAATTTGCAAATTTCCTAATTATTATTATCTTTGCACCATATTAATTAATAAAATAACATCCCCTCAGTTAGCTAATTAGCTAATTGACTAATTAACAAATCAGTATTATGGCAATCAACTTACAAAAAGGACAACGTATAGACATTGGTCTACAAAATTTAACTATAGGATTAGGCTGGGATCCTAATGAGGGTACTGGCTACGATTTCGATTTAGACGCTTCAGCTTTTATGATAGATGCACAGCGCCTTATCCCTTCTGAACCTTTCTTTGTGTTCTACGGCAATACCGATTCCCCCGATGGCGCTCTCCACCACACTGGCGACGACCCTACAGGAGGTAACAGTGCCGATGGCGATGACGAAAGTATACAAGTAGATCTCGCGAAAGTAGACCCTCGAGTAACCGAAATTCTTTTCGTGGTAACCATTCACGATGCACTCAACCGCAAACAAAACTACGGACAAGTGCGTAATTCGTACATCCGCATCGTCGATAACGCTAACGGCGAAGAGGTAGCTAAATACGAATTAGGTGAAGATTTTTCTATAGAAACAGCAGTAGAATTTGGTCGTCTTTACAAGCATAATGGCAAATGGAAATTTGAAGCCTCAGGCATTGGCTACAAAGAAGATTTAGCATTTTTCCTTTCTAAATACTACAAAGGCGAAATTATTAAATAACTAACTAACAAATATAATTAATAATTCATTTGTCAAATTAGTGCGAGTTTTTAATAACTCACATCAAAATATTTTAAACACTATGGAACAAACCTTAGAACTACAAGTACTCGATACAAATGCTCAAGTAATCGATAAGAACGGCAATGTAACCCTTCAAAATCTTACACCTGCCGATACCTCTAAGTACGAACTCATCGCTGCCAATATAGAAGAAACAAACCCTAATTCAGTAATCAACTTTGGTGCTGAGTTACAAAACACATTGGCTTCACAAAGTGATAGTTTTTTGAACAATGTACGCCGCTCTAACTCTGGTGAGGTAGGCGAGCTCATCAATAAACTGCTTGTCGAACTCAACTATGTAGATGTAGATGAGCTTGAAGGTAACGGATTTAAAAAATTCTTGCGCAAAATACCGCTCTTGGGGCGTATGGTAACTACGGTAGATAATATTTTTGCCAAATACGACAAAATAGTGAACAACATCACCGATATTTCCAATAAGGTGAATGCAGGAGTTATCAATTCTACTAAAGATAACGCGGTATTGCAAACTATTTTTAGCAGCAATGTTGATGCGATTAAAAAAATTGAAGAGTACATCATTGCAGGTAGTTTGCGCTACGAGAAAACCAAGCAAGAACTCGCTCTGATGGAAGCAAACCCCGATGCGTATCAAGATTATCAAATTTCCGATAAACGCGACTTTGCCAACCGCTTAGACCGCCGTTTAGCCGATTTGAAAGTCGTGCGCTTCATTATGTTGCAATCGTTACCTCAAATCCGATTGATACAGAACAACAACGTGTCTATAGCCGAAAAAGCACAAACCATCCTCACTACTACTTTGCCTGTTTGGAAAAACCAACTTACGCTGGCTGTAGCCTTACACCGCCAGCAACAGCATATTGAGGTACAACAACGCGTATCCCAAACTACCGAAGAAATTTTGCGCAAAAACGCTCAGCGTCTCCAACAGAATACCGTGAATGTCGCTCGTGCTAACGAACAAACAATCGTCTCTATCGATACCTTGCGCGAAACCACTACTTCACTCATCAATACCCTCAACGAGGTGAAACAAATCCAACAACAAGGAGAGCAAAGTCGCCGCTTGTTGGATAACGAATTGCAGAACTTAGAAACCACTCTTAAAAACCAATTGCAAAATAGAAAGGCATAACACTTGGGAACAGAAACAAAAATACTGAATGATAGCAAACGGAGGTTACAAAAACTCAAAATATTAGAGAACTTTTTCAAACAAACCGACTTGGTAGGTATAGTGGTACGTACCGAGATTATCCATTCATTTTTTGAAAAAAACACCGAAGCCTTAGATGTGAACAAGTTGGAGCTGTTCCATTTGCAGTACACCGATAGCCTTATCGAGCTACTCACCAAACTCAAAAAGCAAAAGGAAGCTGCAATTACCAATATTGATACTGAAATAGCAGCCCATAAGGATTATATCGCTCAGCTGGCACGCCAAGGCAAAGCCGAAAACCGTTTTGAAACCGATCAGCGTTATCACGAGGCTGAGGTATCGGCGGTGTTTCAAGCCGCTTATAGTACGCTCACAGGTAGCTACAAGCCCTACAACCTCACAGCAATCCGCAGTTTCCCTAATCACTATGCCGAGGAGTATTTTCGCGACGACGATGATATCACACACCTATTAGTGGTGCCAGGAACGAAACTCTACACCTTAGAAGGGCTGAATATTGAGCGCCTATTGCTCTCCCGTTTGGCGAGCAAAAACTTCAAAGTGCGTTTTATGTGTGGTTTCAATGTAGATTTCCAAATTTTTGAGCTCTTTAGAATTCTCGGCTCCGATGATGAGTTTATTTGGAACCTACAAACCAATGGCTTCTATTTGCTAAAAGATGCCTTCAAGCACCAACTGAATCGCGAAAAAAACGTGAGCAATGGTCATTCGTTAGTAGGGGAGTTGGAACGCAAAATAAGAGACTTAGAAGAAAAACGCAAAGAGATACGCAACAGTTTCCCCGAGGATGTAAAAGAACTCTTGGCAAAATATCGTGAAACCATTGATAACAACAACCTTACCGAAGAACAATTGAATATAGAGGAAGAAAAAAACATCCTCACTTCTATGCTCGATTTAAACCTAAACAAGTAACACCCCAATTGGCAAATTTGCTAATTGACTAATTAATAAATTAATTTTATGGCAATCAACTTACAAAAAGGACAAAGAGAGAGCATCAATGCTCCTAAATTCACCGTAGGTTTGGGTTGGGATACGAACAGCTCTACTACAGGTACTGATTTCGATTTAGACGCCTCGGTATTTATCTTAGGCGAAAACAAAAAATTGTTGTCAGATAGCCACCTTGTGTTCTACAACAATCTCAAATCACCTAATGAAGCAGTAGTCCACACCGGCGACAACCGCACAGGAGCAGGTGATGGCGACGATGAGCAAATCCTTGTCGACCTCTCTAAAATAGAACCTAATGCAGCCGAAATCTGCATCGTGGTAACTATTCACGAAGCTGCTCAACGCGGACAAAATTTCGGTCAGGTACGCAATTCATTCATCCGCATTTTCGATTCGGTTACCAATCAAGAAATGCTAAAATACGAATTGGAAGAGGATTTTTCTATCGAAACAGCTGTAGAGTTCGGTCGTATCTACAAACGCAATGGCGAATGGAAGTTCGAAGCGGTAGGTATGGGAATGAAAGGTGGCTTGGAAGACTATCTTAACAAATACAATTAACTGAATTATAAACCTCTCAATTAGCAAAATCTCTGCTAATTGATTAATTTAAAAATTATTTTTATGGCAATCAATTTACAAAAAGGTCAAAAAATCGACCTACGCAAAGAATCTGGTGAAAAACTACAAAACTTCTGTATTGGAGTGAACTGGGGTGCTATCGAAACTAAAGCTCTCTTTGGTTTGATGAAAAACAAACAAGATGTGGATTTAGACCTTAGCTGTGTGCTTATCGACGACAATAACAATGTGTGTGACCACCTCTATTCTCCTTTGTACAATATCCAAATCTTGCAACAATTTGGTCTTCCTAAAGGAAAATTAGATTCCAATGACGGCGCTCTTCACCACACTGGTGACGATTTGCAAGGCGATAAAGGAGGTGACGACGGTCTTGATAACGAAATTATCACTGTAAACTTAGATCGTGTAGCTCCTAATGTATCTAAAATCTTCTTCTTCCTCAACAACGTAGGTAAAGAAGACTTTTCACAAATTCCTTATGCTAAAATTCGTATGTTCGAAGGTACTCCACAGCGTGTAAACTCTGTATTTGCCTCTTACAACGTAGCTGCCGAACCTGCTTACGCTGGCAAACGCGCTCTTATTTTGGCAAAACTCTACAAGAGAAATGGCGAATGGAAATTCGATGCTATCGGTGATCCCGTAGACGATTCTTTCCTTGGTCAAACCATTCACCGTATTGTTCAAAACTATTTGTAATTCAAAAGTATTATTATGAATGATATTAACAACGTTGAAGGCTTGTCTACAAACCAAATTCGCGATTTGGTAAATCAAGGAGGTAAGTTTGTAATCTATACTTACTGTATCTCACTAGTAGTCGTTACTCTTAAACGTTCTAGTGGCATCTACTTTATCAAACCTGGTAAATCAAGAGTTACACAAGGTTTAGGCTGGTTTTTCCTTACCCTTATATTAGGGTGGTGGGGTATCCCTTGGGGTCCTATCTATACCATAGGTTGCCTATACAATGTGCTTTCTGGTGGTAAAGATGTTACTTTAGAGGTGATGAGCTTTATCAACCAGAACGATCCTGAGTATGGAGCTTCTGGGTATGGGCAAGGCTTAAGCCAAAATGCTTCAACCTATGGAGCAGGATTGAATAACAATAATTCAACATACAACATATCATAAAACTGAGAGGCTGTTTCTCCCCTTTAGGGCAGCCTCTTTTCTTAACATATCACACTATGAGACGACTTCCCGTATACCTCCTCTTAGATACTTCTGGCTCAATGACAGGCGAACCTATAGAGGCAGTGAAAAATGGCGTGCAGATGATGGTGCACTCACTGCGCCAAAACCCTCAGGCTATCGAAACTGCTTTTGTGAGCATCATCACTTTCGATTCTGAAGCCAAACAACTTATACCCCTTACCGATTTAGCTTCTTTCCAAATGGTAGACCTCAAAGCCGCTGGCACAACAGCCCTTGGAGCTGCCTTGAGCCTCCTCGCCGATAAATTAGAAAATGAAGTAACCAAAACAACTCTCGAACAAAAAGGCGACTGGAAACCTATCGTTTTTATTATGACCGATGGTGTCCCTACCGACGATTGGCAAGCGGGATTCCAAAAACTTAAAGCCATGAAAAAAGGATTGATAGTAGGATGTGCCGCTGGTAATAACGCCGATGATAAAGTGCTTAAGGAAATATCCGACCAAGTAGTGCGCCTTAGCAATACCGATGCCGATAGCATTGGCAAATTCTTCCAATGGGTGTCAGCTTCCATTGCTACTACCTCTACCAAAGTAGAAGAAACAGGTATCGACCTTACCAAAAAAGACCAACTCCCTCCTCCACCAAGTGAATTAGTAATTGTTTCCTAACGATGAACAGACGACTCTTAGCTTATTTTCTTTTAGACACTTCAGGCTCAATGAGCGGTGAACCTATCCAAGCCCTCAACAACGGCTTCTATGGGCTCATCAATATGCTACGCAACGACCCTCAGGCGATGGATTCCCTCCATTTGAGTGTCATTACTTTCGACCGTGAAGTGCGCAACATCATCCCGCTGATAGATTTAGCTTCTTTTCAGCCTATCGAAATCAAATGTCCCGAAAGCGGACCCACTCACACAGGTGAAGCTCTTGAAATGGTGTGTGATTTGGTAAAAACCGAACTCATCAGAGGTTCAGCGCAACAAAAAGGCGATTGGAAACCGCTTTTGTTTATCTTTACCGATGGCAAACCTTCTGATATACAGAAGTATCGTGAATATATCCCTAAAGTAAAAGCCCTAGATTTTGGTGTGATTGTAGGTTGTGCCGCAGGACCCAAAGCCGAAGTGTCCTACCTCCAAGAACTCACCCCCGATGTGGTAAAACTCGACACCACCGATGCCAATATGCTTACTACCTTTTTCAAATGGGTGAGTTCATCTATAGAAATGGGTGGCAAATCACAAGGCACCGGTGAATCAATGACCCTCCCTCCGCCACCACGTGAACTCAATTTAGTAGTATAATTCTTTTCACTTTTCACTAATATGCGTAGACTCCCCATTTATTTCCTCCTCGACGTCTCCGAATCAATGGTCGGCGACCCCATAGAACACGTGCAAGACGGTATGGCTACAATCATCAAAGAACTCAAAGCCGATCCATTTGCACTCGAAACTGTTTGGCTCTCTATCATTGGCTTTGCGGGCAAAAGCAAGGTCATTACACCTTTGCAGGATATCATCACTTTTTATCCACCCAAGATTCCTATCGGCGGAGGTACTTCCCTCGCTAGTGGGCTCAACGAACTGATGAACGCTATCGACCGTGAGGTGGTGAAAACTACCCTCGAACGCAAAGGCGACTGGAAACCTCTCGTTTTCCTCTTCACCGATGGTATCCCTACCGATGACCCCGCTCAAGCTATCGAGCGTTGGAATGCTCATTATCGCCGTAAAGTGAACTTAGTAGCAATTTCATTAGGTGAGAACACAAACTACAACCTCTTGGGGCAACTCACCGATCAAGTCTTGCAGTTCAACAACACCAATGCAGCTGCCTACAAAGAGTTTTTTAAGTGGATTACAGCCTCTATCAAAACCACCAGCGAGCAGGTGAACAACACCAATACCGATGTTATCAAGCTCGCCAAACCCGATCATCACCTCATCGAAAGCATCGACCTCACCAAGCGCCACGATGTCCCCGATGAAAACTTCGTGGTCATTCGCGGAAAGTGTTCTAATACCCAAAAACAATACCTTATCAAATTCCAAAAAAGCTCTCGCAGTTCGGGCATCTACGGAATGCAAACCCGTATCTATATGCTACAAGGGGCTTATAAAATAGACGAGAATAGTTATAAAGAATTCTCAAATGAAACGAACTATGCTCTCAAAGTGTCATCGGACGAGTTGATGGGTAACCCTTCTTGCCCTTGTTGTGGCAATGCCTATGCTTTGGCAACCTGCTCTTGTGGTGGGGTACACTGCATTTCTGGCGAAGGCGAGAACAGCTGTCCGTGGTGTGGCACTGTGGCTAACTACGGTATGTCCGATGAAGAGTTTGACATCAATAGAACCTTAGGATAATGGACGAAATTATACAAACTATCATCAATGCTGAATATCCCAATGCGCAACCTAATCCGCGTGTAGCAGCCAAAGTACTCTCTATACTCTCTCAATCCGAAAAAATAAGCAGTTTAGCACATCAACTACAAGAAGAAGTGAAAGAAAAATACCAAATACACTACGAAATTGAGTCTTTTCAAGATGCTCATTTGCCAATTGCCAATGCTAATGCTAAAAAGGACTACAATTTCAGTTTTAATTTAGAGGAATTTCCACATATACACATCTCTCGCATTAGTCATTTAGAAGAGTTTGGGCTTACTTTCTTCCCCGATACTCGCACTATCGAGGGAAAACCTACTATGGCAGCGAGTACCGAGTTGGAAATTCACTTCTATTGCACCACCGACCCCGATTTGATTGAACGGGTAAAACGAGTGCCTTTCATCATCAATCCCGATCCCAAAGACCTTTGGCAAAATATTCCTTTACATAAAGAAGCGCGTTTCTACAAAACTGAAGAAGCTACCCTAAAAACCTCTTTCTTAGACAAAAAACTCGTAGTTGCTTCTAAACGTGGTAGGTCGCACGCTCACCAAGGAGGTGCTCGTGACGACGATTTCTACACTTTGCCTTTGCCCAACGATTGGCAAGTGATAGCTGTCGCCGATGGGGCAGGCTCAGCTAAGTTTGCTCGCAAAGGATCCGAAATAGCCACTCGTTTTATTTGTGATAGTTTTAATGATAGCGGTTTTCTAAACACAATCGACCAAGAGGTAGTTGCTTATTTCGCAACAGCGGAAGACCTTACGCACAAGAGCAATATTGTAAATGCCATTTATCGCAAGTTGCGAGAACTTTTCCGTCATTTAGAAGATTTTGCTAACGCCGAAGAAATTGCGCTGAAAGACCTTCATACAACACTTATTTTTGCTTTGGCTAAAAAATACGATTTTGGCTACGTGCTACTCACCTTTGGTGTGGGCGATTGCCCTATTTGTATTCTAAATGAAGCTCAAACCGAAGTGCAATTGCTAAATCTATTAGATATAGGTGAATTTGGCGGAGGTACGCGTTTCATCACTATGCCCGAGATTTATTCTAACGATGCCGAAATACCCGTAGGTAAACGCTTTGGTATTCATCGCTTTAACGATTTTTCCAAACTATTCCTAATGACCGACGGCATCTACGACCCTAAGTTTGTAGTGGAAAATAATCTTACTAAAATAGAACGTTGGAATGATTTCTTAGCCGACCTCAATGGAGAGAACGACGATTGTTGTCAAGTCGATTTCCAAAACGATAACCAAATAGACCAGCAGCTCCTCCAGTGGCTCGACTTCTGGAGCAAAGGCAATTCCGACGATAGAACCCTCGCGATTATTTATTAAAATGAATACAATTACTGTAAAATCAATTATAGATACATCCAAATCCTACCAATATGTAGATGATGGCAACCCCAAACGTGGAGGAGTGAAAGATGTGTACTTCTCTCCCGATCGTCGTTATGTGGTAGCTTTCTTCCGCGACCCCTTAGATTTTAACCAAAAAGAACGCATCAAGCGCATCGTCTCTCTGTATTTGGAGAATATCAAAAAAGGTAACGCCCCCGATTATTTCCTCAACGAGATTTTCCGCTGGCCCTACGATGCTGTTGAAAAAGACGGCAAAACAGGGGTGATTGTTCCTATCTACGACCGTAAGTTCTTCTTTGCCAAAGGACGTGTTGCCGACGACGGACTCAAAGGCGAGGAAAAAAAAGGTAAGTGGTTCACTACCCCTTCTTTCCGCGATCCTCAGTATCCACTCTGTTTGGCACCTTCGGAGTTAGGCGATTGGCTTAGCTATTTCCAAATCGCTATCAATATCTGTCGCGGCATCAAGAAAATGCACCAAATGGGGCTCGCCCATTCCGACCTCTCTTACAATAATATCCTCATCGACCCCGTTACCAAATCGGCAAATATCATCGACTTAGATGGTTTGGTTGTACCTGGAATGTTCCCTCCAGAGGTTATCGGTACCGCCGATTTTATAGCTCCTGAAGTACTTAGCACCAAACATTTAGATATCAAAGACCCTAAACGTGCACTGCCTAACCAAAAAACTGATTTGCACGCTTTGGCAGTACTTATATATATGTATCTGTTGCGCCGCCACCCGCTCAAAGGTAGCAAAGTATGGGATTTAGATGCTGAAAAGGATGAATTATTAGCGATGGGGGAGAAGGCACTCTTTATAGAACACCCCACCGATGCCACCAATCGTGTAAAACCCGACCAGTTGCGCAAATGGGACGCCTTTTGGGGTGACCCTGCTAAATTGCCTTATACCATCACAGGTCCCTACCTCACCGAACTTTTCAACCGTGCTTTCATCGACGGATTGCACAACCCAATGTTGCGCCCTATCGCCAATGAATGGGAAACAGCATTGCTCAAAACTGTAGATTTGATACAACCTTGTAGTAACCCAAGTTGTACTCAAAAGTGGTATGTGTTCGATAATACCGCTCGCCCTAAGTGTCCATTTTGTGGTACCCCTCATCGCGGTAGCCTCCCCATCGCCGATTTGTATTACAATGCAGGTAACAATGTGTGGAAACCCGAAAACCATCGCCTGATGGTATATCACAACCAATTCCTTTTCAAGTGGCACGTATCGCGCAAACTCATCCGTAACGAGAATCTCACTAACGACGACAAAAAACCTGTAGGTTATTTCACCTTCTATCAAAACAGATGGGTGCTCGTCAATCAATCCCTCCCCGATATGAAAGACGTTACCGAAAACAAACCCATTCCCATTGGTACAATGGTAGAGCTCACCAATGAGAAAAAGATAATACTCTCAAACGACGAAGGCGGCAGATTACTTTATATCACCTTAGTAAATTAATCCCACCCAAAAAAAAATGTACCACCCTCTGTTTTCCAACCGCCAAACCTCTATCACCACCCTCTCTTTCCTTAATTCTCTCACCCCCCTAGTCCCTCCGAGTTTCTCCTCCAAAAATTCCGCCCTGCCCGCACAACTCACATCCCTTTTCCGGCTAGTCCCCCTTCGGGGTTGTCGGCAATTGTCGAGTAAGTGAGTCGGGGGTTATCCCATCCCTCTCACCACTCCCACCGCTCCCATCCCTCCCACAACTCCCATCCTTGCCCGTGCGGCTCGCACCCCATCCCTCCCACCTCTCCCAGTCCCTCCCACCTCTCCCAGTCCCTCCGAGTTTCTCCTAATCCCTCCAACCGCTCCCACCGCTCCCACAACTCTCACCGCTCCCATCCCTCGGAGTTTCTCCCAGTCCCTCCGAGATTCTCTTGTAAATCTCAATTGATTTTCAACCACTTAAAAAATAAATTAAAAAAATCTTAAAAAAAACTCTCAAAAAATTTGCAGGATAAAAAAAACGCCGTACCTTTGCACCCGCAAATGAGACGGACAGCCGCTCTCAGAAAGCGAAAAACAACACGTACATTGACATAATGTTGTACAGCACAAAAAGAAGATTTAAAGAATTGAGTGAAACCTGAAGTCAATAACTTAAAATTCGGTTAAAGATATTAAAGATTTTAACGATGAAGAGTTTGATCCTGGCTCAGGATGAACGCTAGCGGCAGGCCTAACACATGCAAGTCGAGGGAGAGGTTACCTTCGGGTAACCAAAACCGGCGCACGGGTGCGTAACGCGTATACAATCTGCCTTTCACATAGGGATAGCCCGAAGAAATTTGGATTAATACCTAATGGTATATAGGAGCGGCATCGTTTTTATATTAAAGCTACGGTGGTGAAAGATGAGTATGCGTTCTATTAGCTAGTTGGAGAGGTAACGGCTCCCCAAGGCGACGATAGATAGGGGTTCTGAGAGGGATGTCCCCCACACTGGTACTGAGATACGGACCAGACTCCTACGGGAGGCAGCAGTGAGGAATATTGGACAATGGTCGGAAGACTGATCCAGCCATGCCGCGTGCAGGATGAAGGTCCTATGGATTGTAAACTGCTTTTGTAAGGGAAGAATAAGGAGTACGTGTACTTTGATGACGGTACCTTACGAATAAGCATCGGCTAACTCCGTGCCAGCAGCCGCGGTAATACGGAGGATGCGAGCGTTATCCGGAATCATTGGGTTTAAAGGGTCCGTAGGCGGGCTGATAAGTCAGAGGTGAAAGCGCTTAGCTCAACTAAGCAACTGCCTTTGAAACTGTCAGTCTTGAATGATTGTGAAGTAGTTGGAATGTGTAGTGTAGCGGTGAAATGCTTAGATATTACACAGAACACCGATAGCGAAGGCATATTACTAACAATTTATTGACGCTGATGGACGAAAGCGTGGGGAGCGAACAGGATTAGATACCCTGGTAGTCCATGCTGTAAACGATGGATACTAGCTGTTTGGAGCAATCTGAGTGGCTAAGCGAAAGTGATAAGTATCCCACCTGGGGAGTACGCACGCAAGTGTGAAACTCAAAGGAATTGACGGGGGCCCGCACAAGCGGTGGAGCATGTGGTTTAATTCGATGATACGCGAGGAACCTTACCAAGGTTTAAATGGGAACTGACAGAGGTAGAGATACCTCCTTCTTCGGACAGTTTTCAAGGTGCTGCATGGTTGTCGTCAGCTCGTGCCGTGAGGTGTCAGGTTAAGTCCTATAACGAGCGCAACCCCTGCCATTAGTTGCTAACGAGTCAAG
>NZ_UAVP01000005.1 GCF_900446695.1 Capnocytophaga sputigena | reverse complement strand
GCGAAAAGTTTTCATCAATTCGTACAAAAATGGACATCTTGCCAAACAAGAAATTTGTACTACGAGAATGGAAACAAGGAATTTTTATTCTTTGACGAACAAGGGAATATAATTGAAAAACAATACTTTGAAATCAAACCTTACCAAGGGTTTGAGCTGCTATACACTGTTTTCTACAAGTACTTTGATGTAAAGTAGAGCGTACTCAAATTAACGAAGATTTTAAAGAGGTCATTGTCTGTAAAGACATTGTCCACGAAGAAGATCCTCTCTGTAATAAGAGAAGGTTATGATAGACATAGGTACAATTTGTTCATCGACAAGTTATTTTCTTATGCCCTATACGATAAAAATAGTGATGAGATGGAGAGATTTGTGCGTACTTATCTTACTAATGGAGAAATGGGAACTGTTTTCTATAGAAATGGCACTCCTGAATATATCGTAAGAAAGAATGTACTATAGTAGAAAATTAGTACATTTGCAAACGTTAAAAAAAAATCAAAGGCAATAAAAAACTTAAATTATATGTACACACAAGCATTCAAAGAGGCAGTAGCCTACTGCAAAGCCAACAATCTATTTGTAGGGTATGGCAACCCTAATGGTAAAGTTTTAGTAATCGGCAAAGAAGCTGCACACATTCCCCAAGAAGAGACTACCGAAAATTTAGAAAAGAAGAAAGAAGAGCTCTTCCAAAGTAATGTATCTCAATGGGAACACATACTCTCTACCAATGAAGTACCTAACTACGATGGTCAACGCCCCATCTCTCACGAAAATCCCTTATATGCTTATGGCAATCAGTTTAACAAAAGGGATATAAGGAAAGAAGAAAAACCTTACAATGGTGGCACAAGTAGCACCTATCTAAACTACGAAAAACTTTACGAACAGCTATTTTTACAAGGAGAAAAACTTGAGAAAATCAATTTTCAAAAAGAGTTTTTCATCACCGAGTTCAGCGACTACCCTACTAAGGAAAGTTACAAGAGTGAGGAAATAGAAGCCCTTAGAAAACAGTCTATAGAAGAGCGTAAACCTCTCTTTGCAATGCCTTTTTTCAAAGAATTCCCTATTGTAATTGTTGCAGCCAATGATTATCCAAAACATTACCAAATAGACTTAGAACTAACATTTAATGTAAAATGGGAGGGAAAAACAACAGAAGTAGGTAATAAAAATTGGTATAACTTACATTTTAGTAAGGACAACAAACGTATTCTTATTCATACTCGGCAATTAAGCAATGGAGTTAGCAATGAACTTATTACTGCTATTGCGAATGAGGCTAAGAAGTTTTTAAAGTAAAAATTAATCTTAAAACTATTAGAAAATGAGTGATAGTATCAGAACAAAAGAAGAAATGTTTGATAGTTTGATAAGCATTATCAAATCAAAAAGATTTAAAAGAAAATTAGCTAAACTCAACGACAATTTTTTTAACCTAAAACAAGAACTCCACATCAGAGATCTATTGTTAGCTCTTTTCAACAAGTATCATAGTCAAAAAGGAGTCAGAGCCATAGCGGAACACCCTCGCTTAGAAAAAGAGAAAACTACAAGAGAAGAACGAACCTCCTACACCCGCGTTGATTTATCTTTAGTTGACGAAAATTTCCCTAAAAATCCTTTTAAAATAGAGTTAAAATATCATTTCCCTAAAGATAAAGGAGGTTTTTCAGAGTACCAAGAATCTATTCAAAAACACTTTGAAAATAGAAATAGTAATGGATTTATACTCATTGTTTGTGACAGCGACAAAGATTTAAGAAAGAAGTTTGAAGAAAGATGGGATGTTGACACTATATTTCCAAAGTTATCCAAGGAAGATAACATCTGGAAAGAAAATCTTGAAGATAAGTTTAAGAACACTGCTGATTCTCAAGCTTATTTTTTTGAAATCACCATAGAAAAACCTTTCAAAACCACTTATCACTTCTTTATCTTAGAAAGGAAATAATAAAACTTCCTACAAAGCAAAAAAACTCCCCAAGGCATAATGCCTTGGGGAGTTTTTACTTATTATCTTTTCTATTTGTTCAATTCATCATAATTCACAATAAAAAAAGAGCAACTCTTTATCAGAATTGCTCTTTATAAGAAGGCGGCGACATACTCTCCCACGTGACCGTAGTACCATCTGCGCTAAAAGGTTTAACTGCTCTGTTCGGAATGGTAAGAGGTGAGACCTTTGACTATAACCACCTTAAACTTTTTAGGTGTTAGGGGTTAGGGATTAGGTTTCAGGGGAATCCCTGATGCCTATAACCTACAACCTGTAACCTTATTTTTTTAACATATAGGGATAAAAAACATATTTTTCAATTAACAATTGATAATTAATAATTAACAATTGTTGTGACTAAGATTTTTGTAAAAAAGAATCTCTACGCGCGAAAAGTCTACGGGTGATTAGTATTACTCGGCTATGATGTTACCACCGTTACACCTGTAACCTATCAACGTGGTCATCTCCCACGACCCTTAAAAGAAATCTCATCTTGTGGCGGGTTTCGTACTTATATGCTTTCAGCACTTATCCCATCCGCACTTAGCTACTCTGCTATGCCCTTGGCAAGACAACAGATACACCAGAGGTGCGTCCAACTCGGTCCTCTCGTACTAGAGTCAGATCCACGCAAATTTCTAACGCCCACAGTAGATAGAGACCGAACTGTCTCACGACGTTCTGAACCCAGCTCGCGTGCCACTTTAATGGGCGAACAGCCCAACCCTTGGGACCTTCTCCAGCCCCAGGATGTGACGAGCCGACATCGAGGTGCCAAACCCCCCCGTCGATGTGAGCTCTTGGGGGAGATCAGCCTGTTATCCCCGGCGTACCTTTTATCCTTTGAGCGATGGCCCTTCCATACGGAACCACCGGATCACTATGCTCTACTTTCGTACCTGATCGACTTGTGGGTCTCTCAGTCAAGCTCCCTTATGCCATTGCACTCTACGCACGGTTACCAAGCGTGCTGAGGGAACCTTTAGAAGCCTCCGTTACTCTTTTGGAGGCGACCACCCCAGTCAAACTACCCTCCACGAATTGTCCCCTGCTCCTAGCAGGGTTAGACCTCAGATAAGCAAAGGGTGGTATTTCAACAATGACTCCACAACTACCGGAATAGCCGCTTCTTAGTCTCCCACCTATCCTACGCATCACTTATCCAAGACCAATACGAAGATATAGTAAAGGTGCACAGGGTCTTTTCGTCCCACTGCGGGTAATCGGCATCTTCACCGATACTACAATTTCACCGAGCTCATGGCCGAGACAGTGTCCAAATCGTTACACCATTCGTGCAGGTCGGAACTTACCCGACAAGGAATTTCGCTACCTTAGGACCGTTATAGTTACGGCCGCCGTTTACTGGGGCTTCAATTCAAACCTTCGCTTACGCTAAGCTCTCCTCTTAACCTTCCAGCACCGGGCAGGTGTCAGACCCTATACCTCATCTTTCGATTTTGCAGAGTCCTGTGTTTTTGATAAACAGTCGCTTGGACCTTTTCACTGCGGCCTATCGCTAGATAGGCGACCTTTCTCCCGAAGTTACAGGTCTATTTTGCCTAGTTCCTTAGCCATGAATCTCTCGAGCGCCTTAGAATTCTCATCCCAATCACCTGTGTCGGTTTACGGTACGGGCATTAATCTTCGCTTTTCTTGGAAACGTTGTCGCCACTCTCACATCAGCCGAAGCCTCAGTGTACTTTTGAAGTCATAACAACTCCTTAAACGTACTATTCCGTCAGTACGCGGTAGCTATCTCATTCCGTCACTTTTAGTAGATTAATGGTACAGGAATATTAACCTGTTGTACATCCACTACCCCTACTCGGGTTCGCGTTAGTCCCCGACTAACCCTCAGCTGATTAGCATAGCTGAGGAAACCTTGATCTTTCGGCGGGCAGGTTTCTCGCCTGCCTTATCGTTACTTATGCCTACATTTTCTTTTCTATTAGGCTCCACTATGGCTCACGCCTTTAGCTTCAACGCCAATAGAATGCTCCCCTACCGGTATATTACTTATGTAATAACCCCATAGCTTCGGTAATATGCTTATGCCCGTTTATTATCCATGCCCAACCGCTCGACTAGTGAGCTGTTACGCACTCTTTAAATGTATGGCTGCTTCCAAGCCAACATCCTAGCTGTCAGTGCAGTCAGACCGCGTTTGGTCAACTTAGCATATATTTGGGGACCTTAGCTGATGGTCCGGGTTCTTTCCCTCTCGGATATGGACCTTAGCACCCATACCCTCACTGCTGATGAGCATTTAATAGCATTCGGAGTTTGTCAGGAATTGGTAGGCGATGAAACCCCCGCATCCAATCAGTAGCTCTACCTCTATTAAACTCACATCAACGCTGCACCTAAATGCATTTCGGGGAGTACGAGCTATTTCCCAGTTTGATTGGCCTTTCACCCCTACCCTCAGGTCATCCGAAGTCTTTTCAACGACAACCAGTTCGGTCCTCCACGCTGTGTTACCAGCGCTTCAACCTGCCCAAGGGTAGATCACCAGGTTTCGCGTCTACTACTACCAACTATTGTCGCCCTATTCAGACTCGCTTTCGCTGCGGATTCGTATCTGAAATACTTATCCTCGCTGGTAACAGTAACTCGTAGGCCTCATTATGCAAAAGGCACGCCCGTCACAGCCTAAGCTGCTCCGACCGCTTGTAGGCGTATGGTTTCAGGGTCTATTTCACTCCGTTATTCACGGTTCTTTTCACCTTTCCCTCACGGTACTAGTTCACTATCGGTCTCTCAGGAGTATTTAGCCTTACCGGATGGTCCCGGTGGATTCAGTCAAGGTTCCACGTGCCCCGACCTACTCAGGATACCCATAAGATTTATAAACTGTGCCTATACGAGACTATCACTCTCTATGGTGTGTCTTTCCAAACACTTCTAATCCAGCTTTACAACCTATATCTGGGTCCTACAACCCCCATATTGCCGTAACAATATGGGTTTGGGCTGTTCCCATTTCGCTCGCCACTACTTTGGGAATCACTTTTGTTTTCTTCTCCTCCGCCTACTTAGATGTTTCAGTTCAGCGGGTTTGCCCATCTTTACGATGTAGTACATCTTCAATGTACTGGGTTGCCCCATTCGGATATTTGCGTATCAACTCGTATGTGCCAATCCACGCAACTTTTCGCAGCTTATCACGTCCTCTTCGCCTCTGAGAGCCTAGGCATCCCCCATACGCCCTTACATAACTTTTCGCGCTTGTAGTTTTATTCAATTAACAATTAACAATTATCAATTAAATAAATACCTCGTTCTCTTTGATTCTTTTTAATATTTTTCGTTAGATTATCAATAATCTATTATTGATCTCTTATGCTCTTTATCCCAATATGTCAATGTACTGTTGTTGTGGAGAATAAGGGATTCGAACCCTTGACCCCCTGCGTGCAAGGCAGGTGCTCTAGCCAGCTGAGCTAATTCCCCGTGCTTAATGACGAGTTACGAATTACGAATTACGATTTATGCTATTCGTCTCTCTTCAGCTTCTAGAATTTCCTTCTTTAGCTTATTGTAGTCCCAGGCAGACTCGAACTGCCGACCTCTACATTATCAGTGTAGCGCTCTAACCAGCTGAGCTATGAGACTGCTTATTTTTTGTTGTCAGCAAGATTTAAAGAATGAGTTAGTCCGATGTTCAATTATCGGTCATCTCTAGAAAGGAGGTGTTCCAGCCGCACCTTCCGGTACGGCTACCTTGTTACGACTTAGCCCCAGTCACTAGTTTTACCCTAAACAGCTCCTCGCGGTGACCGTCTTCAGGTACCCCCAGCTTCCATGGCTTGACGGGCGGTGTGTACAAGGCCCGGGAACGTATTCACCGGATCATGGCTGATATCCGATTACTAGCGATTCCAGCTTCACGGAGTCGAGTTGCAGACTCCGATCCGAACTGTGACCGTCTTTATAGATTCGCTCCTGCTCGCGCAGTGGCTGCTCTCTGTAACGGCCATTGTAGCACGTGTGTAGCCCAAGATGTAAGGGCCGTGATGATTTGACGTCATCCCCACCTTCCTCACGGTTTGCACCGGCAGTCCCACTAGAGGGCTCGACTTGACTCGTTAGCAACTAATGGCAGGGGTTGCGCTCGTTATAGGACTTAACCTGACACCTCACGGCACGAGCTGACGACAACCATGCAGCACCTTGAAAACTGTCCGAAGAAGGAGGTATCTCTACCTCTGTCAGTTCCCATTTAAACCTTGGTAAGGTTCCTCGCGTATCATCGAATTAAACCACATGCTCCACCGCTTGTGCGGGCCCCCGTCAATTCCTTTGAGTTTCACACTTGCGTGCGTACTCCCCAGGTGGGATACTTATCACTTTCGCTTAGCCACTCAGATTGCTCCAAACAGCTAGTATCCATCGTTTACAGCATGGACTACCAGGGTATCTAATCCTGTTCGCTCCCCACGCTTTCGTCCATCAGCGTCAATAAATTGTTAGTAATATGCCTCGCTATCGGTGTTCTGTGTAATATCTAAGCATTTCACCGCTACACTACACATTCCAACTACTTCACAATCATTCAAGACTGACAGTTTCAAAGGCAGTTGCTTAGTTGAGCTAAGCGCTTTCACCTCTGACTTATCAGCCCGCCTACGGACCCTTTAAACCCAATGATTCCGGATAACGCTCGCATCCTCCGTATTACCGCGGCTGCTGGCACGGAGTTAGCCGATGCTTATTCGTAAGGTACCGTCATCAAAGTACACGTACTCCTTATTCTTCCCTTACAAAAGCAGTTTACAATCCATAGGACCTTCATCCTGCACGCGGCATGGCTGGATCAGTCTTCCGACCATTGTCCAATATTCCTCACTGCTGCTCCCGTAGGAGTCTGGTCCGTATCTCAGTACCAGTGTGGGGACATCCCTCTCAGAACCCCTATCTATCGTCGCCTTGGGGAGCCGTTACCTCTCCAACTAGCTAATAGAACGCATACTCATCTTTCACCACCGTAGCTTTAATATAAAAACGATGCCGCTCCTATATACCATTAGGTATTAATCCAAATTTCTTCGGGCTATCCCTATGTGAAAGGCAGATTGTATACGCGTTACGCACCCGTGCGCCGGTTTTGGTTACCCGAAGGTAACCTCTCCCTCGACTTGCATGTGTTAG
>NZ_UAVP01000007.1 GCF_900446695.1 Capnocytophaga sputigena | reverse complement strand
CTATCACTCTCTATGGTGTGTCTTTCCAAACACTTCTAATCCAGCTTTACAACCTATATCTGGGTCCTACAACCCCCATATTGCCGTAACAATATGGGTTTGGGCTGTTCCCATTTCGCTCGCCACTACTTTGGGAATCACTTTTGTTTTCTTCTCCTCCGCCTACTTAGATGTTTCAGTTCAGCGGGTTTGCCCATCTTTACGATGTAGTACATCTTCAATGTACTGGGTTGCCCCATTCGGATATTTGCGTATCAACTCGTATGTGCCAATCCACGCAACTTTTCGCAGCTTATCACGTCCTTCTTCGCCTCTGAGAGCCTAGGCATCCCCCATACGCCCTTACATAACTTTTCGCGCTTGTAGTTTTATTCAATTAACAATTAACAATTATCAATTAAATAAATACCTCGTTCTCTTTGATTCTTTTTAATATTTTTCGTTAGATTATCAATAATCTATTATTGATCTCTTATGCTCTTTATCCCAATATGTCAATGTACTGTTGTTGTGGAGAATAAGGGATTCGAACCCTTGACCCCCTGCGTGCAAGGCAGGTGCTCTAGCCAGCTGAGCTAATTCCCCGTGCTTAATGACGAGTTACGAATTACGAATTACGATTTATGCTATTCGTCTCTCTTCAGCTTCTAGAATTTCCTTCTTTAGCTTATTGTAGTCCCAGGCAGACTCGAACTGCCGACCTCTACATTATCAGTGTAGCGCTCTAACCAGCTGAGCTATGAGACTGCTTATTTTTTGTTGTCAGCAAGATTTAAAGAATGAGTTAGTCCGATGTTCAATTATCGGTCATCTCTAGAAAGGAGGTGTTCCAGCCGCACCTTCCGGTACGGCTACCTTGTTACGACTTAGCCCCAGTCACTAGTTTTACCCTAAACAGCTCCTCGCGGTGACCGTCTTCAGGTACCCCCAGCTTCCATGGCTTGACGGGCGGTGTGTACAAGGCCCGGGAACGTATTCACCGGATCATGGCTGATATCCGATTACTAGCGATTCCAGCTTCACGGAGTCGAGTTGCAGACTCCGATCCGAACTGTGACCGTCTTTATAGATTCGCTCCTGCTCGCGCAGTGGCTGCTCTCTGTAACGGCCATTGTAGCACGTGTGTAGCCCAAGATGTAAGGGCCGTGATGATTTGACGTCATCCCCACCTTCCTCACGGTTTGCACCGGCAGTCCCACTAGAGGGCTCGACTTGACTCGTTAGCAACTAATGGCAGGGGTTGCGCTCGTTATAGGACTTAACCTGACACCTCACGGCACGAGCTGACGACAACCATGCAGCACCTTGAAAACTGTCCGAAGAAGGAGGTATCTCTACCTCTGTCAGTTCCCATTTAAACCTTGGTAAGGTTCCTCGCGTATCATCGAATTAAACCACATGCTCCACCGCTTGTGCGGGCCCCCGTCAATTCCTTTGAGTTTCACACTTGCGTGCGTACTCCCCAGGTGGGATACTTATCACTTTCGCTTAGCCACTCAGATTGCTCCAAACAGCTAGTATCCATCGTTTACAGCGTGGACTACCAGGGTATCTAATCCTGTTCGCTCCCCACGCTTTCGTCCATCAGCGTCAATAAATTGTTAGTAATATGCCTTCGCTATCGGTGTTCTGTGTAATATCTAAGCATTTCACCGCTACACTACACATTCCAACTACTTCACAATCATTCAAGACTGACAGTTTCAAAGGCAGTTGCTTAGTTGAGCTAAGCGCTTTCACCTCTGACTTATCAGCCCGCCTACGGACCCTTTAAACCCAATGATTCCGGATAACGCTCGCATCCTCCGTATTACCGCGGCTGCTGGCACGGAGTTAGCCGATGCTTATTCGTAAGGTACCGTCATCAAAGTACACGTACTCCTTATTCTTCCCTTACAAAAGCAGTTTACAATCCATAGGACCTTCATCCTGCACGCGGCATGGCTGGATCAGTCTTCCGACCATTGTCCAATATTCCTCACTGCTGCCTCCCGTAGGAGTCTGGTCCGTATCTCAGTACCAGTGTGGGGGACATCCCTCTCAGAACCCCTATCTATCGTCGCCTTGGGGAGCCGTTACCTCTCCAACTAGCTAATAGAACGCATACTCATCTTTCACCACCGTAGCTTTAATATAAAAACGATGCCGCTCCTATATACCATTAGGTATTAATCCAAATTTCTTCGGGCTATCCCTATGTGAAAGGCAGATTGTATACGCGTTACGCACCCGTGCGCCGGTTTTGGTTACCCGAAGGTAACCTCTCCCTCGACTTGCATGTGTTAGGCCTGCCGCTAGCGTTCATCCTGAGCCAGGATCAAACTCTTCATCGTTAAAATCTTTAATATCTTTAACCGATTCTTAAGTTATTGACTTCAGGTTTCACTCAATTCTTTAAATCTTCTTTTTGTGCTGTACAACATTATGTCAATGTACGTGTTGTTTTTCGCTTTCTGAGAGCGGCTGTCCGTCTCATTTGCGGGTGCAAAGGTACGGCGTTTTTTTTATCCTGCAAATTTTTTCGCAACTTTTTTTGAAAGTTTTTTGTAGTTGTTTGAAAATGAGGAGAATATTTTTTGAAGAAAAACTCGGAGAGGCTCGGAGAAACTTGGAGGGGGGTGCGAGCCGCACGGGTAGGGATGGGAGCGGTGGGAGTTGTGGGAGCGGTGGGAACGGTGGGAGCGGTGGGAGTGGTGAGAGCGGTGGGAGTGGTGAGAGCGGTGGGAGTGGTGAGAGCGGTGGGAGTGGTGAGAGCGGTGGGAGTGGTGAGAGCGGTGGGAGTAGTGAGAGCTGTGGGAGTAGTGAGAGTGGTGGGAGTGGTGAGAGCTGTGGGAGTAGTGAGAGCTGTGGGAGTAGTGAGAGCTGTGGGAGTAGTGAGAGCGGTGGGAACGGTGGGAGTTGTGGGAGGGACTAGGAGAAACTCGGAGGGATGGGATAACCCCCGACTCACTTACTCGGCAATTGCCGACAACCCCGAAGGGGGACAAGCTGGAAAATGGAGACTGAGGGTGGGAGGGTTGAGAATAAAAAATAATTTTTATTAGTAGGAATTTTAAAAATAGCTTCTTAGATGTAAGATATTTATAAGGAGTACTAACTATCTCGTACCACAGCTAAATTCTCTCAATGCTGATTTAGGTATACTCTTCCCTGTGCTATCGTAATATTTTACTCCTTGTTCATCCTCTACCTCAACTGCTAAATTAATTAAATGAGCGCTTTTTACCTTTCCATAATTCAGTTTTTGAAAGAATTGGTTATAAATATTTACCTCTTCTTTATTTTTAGTAATGATAAAAGTCTCATTCCTAATAATAGTGTCATAGGTTCCCAAAAGAGCTTTATTCTTAAAAATGTCTATAATTTCATATTTCTTACCCTTAGGGAATATTTCAAAATAATCATCAAAATCACGAGTGCTATAACGATAATTTTTGAGATTATATATTTCTGATGTGATTTTTCTAAAAGTGTACTTAGCTTCATCTATCAAAACTATTTTATCTCCCATAGGAATAAAAACTTTCTCCAAATCTCCATTCTCATTAATAAACAGATATATTTGTTTACTATCTTTTAGTTTTAGCATCAAAATAGCATATTGCTTTGTATCAAAAGTAAGCCAACGAGGTGTATCTTTAGGAGTATCAATAATATACTGACCAAAACCATAAGTGGGTATCTTATTAGCTATGTGTGCCTGCACTGCGGTATGATTATTTACCATTTCACAAATAATATGTCCTTCTTCTCTCTCTTCAGAGGATATTACTGTATCACACCAATACGTTTTTCCTACAAAATCCTGAAATGAAGTTTTACTTATATCTTTAGTAAATATTATTTCAGTATTGTCTTCTAAAATCTCTTCTTCAGAATACTCTTCATCATCTTTCCTCCAATAAGGAGATAAAAAATTAAAAAAATTATCTTTTATGGGGTATTTAACATCAAAATCTAAATCTAAAGCCTTATAGTTTCCATTTCTTAATTTCTGGAAGAATGTATAATTACCACTATCATCATAAGCGACAGCATCTACTTCACGTGCATTGAAAGTTGCTTGTGCGCAAAGAGTTGTAGAAAAAAGAGATAATAAGATAAATAGTATTTGCATATCACTAAAAATTAGGAATAAATATAAAAAATTGCCAAAGATACGAGCCTTTTGAGGTATTCGTAGCTTTGGCAAAGTGTAGATTGTTCTTTTATTCATCGTCATCACCATCCCAGTATTCCAAAAACTCTTTAATGAGTTTGGCAGGATTGGCTTTTTTAGTCCAAATAATGGGAGTTTCTTCAAAATCTTGCTGATGAATAATAATAGGAATATTACGACCGAATATTTTTTCTATTTCTCCTTCATCTAATAATTGTTTAGCAAGAGCGATCGCTTCTTTTATAAATTCTTTGCAAAATCTATCTCCTTTTTTAAGGAGTTTGTCATACAAATCTTCATCTTCTTCTATAGCTCGATCGTTTTCTTCATCTGTATAGAAGTGAGGAGTTTTAGCAAACCACTGTTTCAACAGTTTGTCTTTTTTACCTCCTATGGTTTCCATTTCAGTTTGTAACCAATAATCAAAATTCCACTTAGCGTCTTCTTTAGAAGCGGCATTGTAACTTTCTTCTTTTACGTTTGAAAGGGTATTATAGCTCAGCGTGATTTTAGGAAATCGCAAATCGTCATCATCACAAGTGTAGCAAAAAGATAGTGCGTATACATCTTTTTTATCCTCCTCATTTACAATCTCTTGAATTGCATTTTTCAACTTCTCGTAACTCTTCTCTGTAAATTTTTTTCGTTCCTTTTCCACTATTAATATTGCTTTTTAGTGTTATTTGTTTGTTATACTTTTTTTAAAATGATTGCAAAAGTAGTTATTTTATTTTACATAGCGCAATTTTTTCAACTATTTTTTTTCATTTTACATAATGAGTAAGGAAACGAACTTTTTAAGATAGTATTTTGTATAAATTCGTAAGTTTTAATGCGACTGTTTCATCAAAAGAGGTTGTATTTTTCACTTGTATATTAGCATCTTTATATTGAATGGCGAGTGTGAGTTGCAATACGGGGTGAGTTATAGGGTTGATAAGCGCCATAAACTTTACATTTGTAGTTTTGGCTAAGAAAAGTTTGTACCCTGTAATTTCCTCAGTGAGATTTTTGATGATTTGCATCATACACACTCCTGGTGTGATAGGGTTGTTAGGAAAATGTCCTTCGAAAATAGGGTGTTGAGGATTTAGGGTAAGGGTGCAGAGATAATTTTCAGTATCTTGCTTTTCTAAAATATTGAGGCTATAAAAATCTTTTAACATCTTTTACAATTGACAATTGAGAACTAAAAATTAACAATGGGTTCTAAAACTATTTTAATGGTAAGATTATGGTGTTCTATGGTTATGTTGTTAGGATTATATATATAAGTGGTGTACAACTTTTCTCCTTGCATATTAAGCTGTTTGAAGAGGTTGTTCTCTAAAGTGAACAGATAGATTGTATCACTGCCTTCTTTGCACTTTTGTACCTCTGTAGTGCCATCAGTATATTTTTGGATGACAGTAAAATGAGTTTGTAGTAACTTTTGAAAGTCGGTTGTAAGGGTGCGAATGACTATTTCTTTATTGAGGTCAGGAGTTATATAATTAGTTTTTATATTTCCTTTTTGGTTTTCAAAATCGAAAAGCGTGTTGCCAAAGTCGGTAGTGAGGGCTACTCGCCACGTATTGTCTGCAGTAATTTTAGCTGCTAAGAGTCCGCTAAAAGTGTGCCCATAAGCAGTGATGGTAGTTCGATAGAGACACTCCTCCCCTACTCTTACGTGAGGATTTGCAATAATTGTTTGAGTTGTAGCAACTGACTGATATTCTGCAGGGAGTTTATAATAAGGTGAACAACTACCAAGCCATATAGCAAACAGACTATATTTTAAAATTTGCTTCATCAATTTTTGTATTTAGTTTTTTATTGCTGAATAGGATTTCGGTATAGTCTTTAGAAGGTTCAATCAGTTTTACGCGCTCTACTACACTATCAACATCGAAATAGAGATGTATTTCGCTCACATATTTCAAAAGTGTCTTATCCTTGGGCAATAGTTTTACCAATGTACTTTTGCCCGATTTGGCAAAGGTCATAGCAAACTCTTTCTCGTTGAACATATCACCGCTGATAGAGCTCACAATAAGGTTATTTATTTTTTTAAATACTTTATTATCAGCTTTCATCTGTGAGACATTACCTGCATCGTTCACCGTGATATTATCTTTCTGAAAAACAATGCGATACTGGTAAGGTTTAGTGTATTGCCAATTCAGTTTATCGGGTTTAGCGAATGCCATTTTACCAAAAGTCTCAATATCCTTACTCATAAAATCCAAATGTTTTTTCTGAGTAAAATCTGCTTGCATTGTTTGGATTGACTTGTTTTTAGCAATGGTCAGCGTTTTGAAGTCGCGTATTTGGGCTTCAGTAAGGGCTTGGGCACTGATTGTTAAAGGTGCAACACAAATAAGGAATATTAAGAGTTTTTTCATTCTAAATTGTTTGTAATTGTATAGTTATTTTCTTTGAGGTACTGCAATAAGCGTTCCAAAACGGTGAGGGTATGGGGCAGACGGTCGTGCATCAATATAATATTGCCATTGGTAAGTTTGCGCACAATGCGATGAAAAAGCTTGTCTTCATCGTGTATTACGGTGTCTAATGAGCGTACATCCCATCCTATAGCTTTTTTAGCTGTTGCCCGAATTGCTCTAGCAACGGGTGGTGAGGTGATTCCGTATGGAGGTCGGAAATATGGGGTAACGATATCCAAGTGCGCCAATGCTTCATCGGTATGACGAATTTCGTTGGCAAGGGCTTTTGCGTGCAGAATGTTTTTAGGTTGATGAGTAAAGGTATGATTTGCCACTAAATGACCTTCAGCTTGCATACGTTTGATGACCTCTGGATACTTTTGTATTTGTTTGCCTACACAAAAAAAGACTGCTTTGGCGTTGTATTTCTGTAAAAGGTCTAAAAATTGTGGTGTAAGTTCAGAGGGACCATCATCAAAAGTTAGCGCTACTGTTTTTGCTGGACGCCCCTTTAAGAAGTATTGTGTTTTGACAAAATAAGAGAGGCGGATATCGAATACGCCCCAAGAGATAATGCCTAAAAACAACACTATTAATAATACATATACCCACCAAGGAGCATTTTGTATAAATGCTGTTACAAGAGCACTGATAAATATTGCGATTGTAAAAAGATATTTGTTCAATGTTTAAATGATATAGAGTTGATACTTTGTTAAGGAAAACCTCGCACGGATTTCACGGATTTACACGAAATTAAGACTAAAAAAACTTCTTGTATTATATTATTTTACAAATTTTCATCTAACGGCAAATACTTTAGTTTTTCTACAATAAAAGTTGTTTTAGTACGGCAAAAGTAACATACATTTTTCTTCCTTACAAATATTTGAGTTATTTTTTCAACAAACATAGAAATTCAGTTTTTTATTGAAAAGATCTTTTTACTCTATTTATTACAAACTTTTTGAATAAATTTAAACTAAAAGCGTTTTATTATCAATCCTAATATATTTATCTATCTTTCAAAAAGAGATTTTATACATAACTTTATTTATCAGCACTAATGAGAAAATTTAAACATTAGTTGATTTTCAAATTAAAATACTCGTATAATGCTAAATACAATAAATATAAAATGGAAAGATACTATCTGAAAAGTTTAATTTTGAAAAGATCCTACAAAATAAAGATCAAACTTTGGCAACCTTTTTACAATGAAAGGACAGTCCGAAAAAGTTCTATTTATGTGGGCGTTTACAAAACGCCCCTACACAAAACATTCTAAAACCTATTGATTATCAAATCAATAAAATTTAGCAAAGTATGAAACTCTACCAAAGACACAAGTTGTAAAGTCAATTTTAAGACTTTTCAAACAACCTCTTTTATTTCTTCAACAGTAGAAAACTAAAATCTTTGCCTCTATATGAATTTACTAATAAAATATATTGTATAGGGGTGGAGAGAGTAAGCTCGCAAATGGCAGGAAGGGTTTGCTTTTGTAGTACTTGGCAAGCCAACCAAAATCCGAAAGCTGAGGCTGTGTAATACTCACTACTCAGGTTTTTGTAGTGCAAGGTAGGGCGTTCCCAAGAACGATTTTCTGATTCACCAGTAAGTATCAAGTCTATATTAGAGAGGGTAAGATGGTGGCGATAAAGAAAGTCGTTTAGGGCTTTTTGTTGTTGCTCGGGAGTGAGTTCATTGTACAAAGCTACATCCACAAGTTCTCCATAGGTATTAGGGGTAGCCTCTGTTGATAAAGCAAAGAAACTCGCTCCTTCCCCTTTTTGGTCAAGCCCTACTAAATCATATAAATACAAAGTGTGCGGACTGTGTTCATCTACACCTCCTACCAAAGCCGTATTGATAGTGTCTTGTTCCATTTGCATTTTGGCATCTAACAAAGCTGATTCAAATGATACAGCCCCATTTACATAGGTAAAGTTTTCTCCTTTGCACTGCAACAAAAGAGCTATCTGCCCCGCAACAGTATTATGAGTAGATTGTATAAAAGCCGTGGGGGTGAGGTGCTCCTCGTTATCATTGATAAGCGCTGTAAGGAATTTTTCAGAATCTTGCAGGCATCCCATACCCGTACCCACCAAAATAGCATCAGGGGTAGTGATATGTGCTTCTTTTAAGGCTTCGGTAGCAGTGGCTATACCCATTTTTACACCTTTAGCCATACGACGACTAGCATTAGGGGCAATATATTCTTTATAAGAAGGTTCTTGAGCGTAACACACTTCCTCTGGAGTAACCTTTAGGGCTTCATCGAGGAAATGAGGAGTTAAGAAAGTAGGTTGAGCCGATATGCAGGCTATTCCGTTGATATAAGACTTCATTCAATTAACAATTTACAATTAATAATTAACAATTTAGGAGTTAGAAATTAGGAATTAGTATTAGAGTTCGGCAAAACTTGTAATGCTTTTCTCACTCTCAAATACGATACCAGTCCTAACAACAGCACTATACCCACAGCATAATACACAAAAGCAGGGGTGATAATTTTATCGCCTGTAGCATAGCTGTGCATACCTGTAAGGTAGAAATTCACGCCAAAATAGGTCATTAGGATACTGCCAAAGGCAACAATGCTCATAAAGTTGAACGCCCATCGTCCGCGCCAATGGGGTATCAAGCGCAGGTGTATCACTAAGGCGTAAACCATAATGCTAATCAATGCCCAAGTTTCTTTTGGATCCCAGCCCCAATAACGTCCCCAGCTTTCGTTTGCCCACATACCTCCTAAAAAGTTGCCTATGGTGAGCATCACGAGCCCCACTGTAAGAGCTAATTCGTTTACGATAGTGAGTTCTTGTTGTATAAGGTTGATTTTATGAGCGTTCTTGCGGGTAGTAACTATCATCAGTAGGAGGTTGATTACACCTAAGAGCATTCCTAAGGCAAAAGGTCCATAACTACCTACAATCACGGCAACGTGTAGCATCAGCCAATAGCTATTGAGTACGGGTTGAAGAGTTCCAATAGCAGGATCCATCCAATTCCAATGCGCAATCATCAGTATCATAGCGGTTACAAAAGCCGTAGCAGCAACTGCAAGAGGTGAACGTCGAGAAAAGAAAATCCCTACCCCAATAGCCGACCATCCTACATATATCATACTCTCATACGCATCACTAAAAGGTGCGTGCCCCGAGAGGTACCAACGAACAATAAGTCCCACAGTATGCAGAATAAAACAGAGCCACAGCAAGGCTATACCTATTTGGGTAAGTCTTCTAAAAATTCGTTTTGGCATAAAAATATGCCATAGTAGTACTATAAATAACACTGTACCAAGATATAAATACGCTTGAAAGAGTTGTTCAAAAATATTGATGCGATTGTACCACAATTCAGTTTGTACTTTCGCAGGTGAAGGTAATACCTCAGCCGAGTAAAATTCTTGTTGTAGCTTGATATTGTTAAGCACCTTTTCAGCTTTGCTATAATCGTCTGTTTCAGTGGCTTGTTGTAGCAAAATAAGGTAAGCAGGTAGTGCGTTCTTTACAAATTGTTTATACAGTGGGTCGTTGATTTGTAGGGTGTCGTTTACGTAATCCAAGTGCGAAATCCACTTATGATTAGGGTCATTAGGCACAGGGAAGACCTTAAAAATATCGCCTTGTAGTGCTCTGTTGAGCAACCCAATACGTTGATCTACTTCCTTAAAATCTTTTTGAAATTGGTTAGGAGTATTTGTGTTGTAAATATCTTTCAATAAAGGGGCGAGCTTGTACTGCCCTTTTGCATCAAAAAAATCTTTGGGTTTTACCCATTTAGTTCCTTTGGGAACTCCCAAAAAACGATGTAAACTATCATTAGCTTTCTTCACATAGATAATATCCGACTCATACCACGCTTGCGGACTGAGGAGCATAGAAATCAAAACTTGATCGGAAGTTAAACCTTTATAAGTATCGTGTTTGCTAAGTTTGCGCAAGAGTTCTGAAGAAAAGGTATTCACGGGCTTAAAGCGCCCATCATCTTGAATGAGCATTGCACCAAATTTTTCAGCGTGCGCTTTGTCGGGTACTACCATAGGAGTTTGGGCTGTAGCCAAAGAGCCGAAACATAATGCCAAAACTATTGCAACCCTTTTGGCTTGCAAATCTTTAAGTTGCTGATTGAGTTTCCTAAATCGGGATTTGCCTACAAACATAAACGCCAGCAGACTGCCGAAGAGCAGTATATAACCTATGTAAGTGATGAGGGTACCCCAAAAGTCACGATTTACCGAGAGTATAGTACCTTGTTCATCGGGGTGAAAAGAAGATTGGAACAAGCGATAACCTTGATAATTGAGAATATGATTCATCTCAATATCATAAGGAAAGGTCTCCCCTCCCCCACTCACGGTTACTTTGCTTTTAAAGGAAGCATAACTATTCTCAGTACCAGGGTATTTTTCAGCTATAAAATCGTTGAGGGTGAGACTAAAAGGCAATTTTTCTTCACGTGGTCCATAGCTTAGGTGAAACTGCAAGCCATTCAAATCTATAGTGGTAGAAGGGTGTTGCACATCGCGTTTGCCCATTACTGTTACTTCTTTGCGCTGATTACCTGAAACAACTTCCAATACCAAGGCATTCATTCCTTCACTTATACGTTTAAACGATTTATAAGTAATACTAAAAGGTTTGCCTTTAAAGTCGGATGTCCACTTGTAATGATTAGAAGTATGAGTTGAGAAAAGCACCTCTTTTTGTTTCTTTTTACGCAAGGGAGCTCCTTGATAATTGCCATCTACCATTACAGTGATATAAGTGCGGTCGGAAAGGTAAGTATTTGTAGTTTCTCCTTCACGTAGAGAAATCATACCTTCATTGCCAAAGTAGCGCGTAACCCCAGCCCCTACGATGATAAACACCCAAGAAAGGTGTAATACCAGCACTGCCCAATTCTCTTTTTTGAGCAATCGATAGCGGGAGATATTCCCTATAAAATTTACCACAAAAAGCCCCATTATCGCCTCTAACCACCAAGTGTTATACACCCAAATGCGGGCGGTATCGGTATCATAACTATTTTCTACAAAAGTTCCTACTGCCATAGCAACAGCAAAAACAATGAAGAGGATTGCCATCAGCTTGGTAGAATAAATGAAGGATATGAGTTTCTGTATTGTCATAAATCAAGGGGCAAAAGTATAGAAAAATTAGCAATTTAGCAAAAAAGTAAGAGTTGTTTAGTAAATCTAAGTTCTCTAATGATAAAAACTAACTATTAATTCTTTGGTATTTCATAACTATTTAGTAATTTTGCAAATTGAAAACGATGAAGAAACAATCTGTATATACACGCATCTTTGCCTTTTTGCTTCTCTTATGTATGCTAAAGGTAGCTTTCCCAGTGGGTGAATTCTTTCATAATCACCAGACTAAGGAAGAATTATGCGCTATAGCTACAGGTGATGAATGTCATCACGAATCGCATCTTTCAGCTGTAGACACTCATTATGATTGTATCTTTTTGCACTTACATCAGTTTTTTGCTCCTTCTTTCTTTACCTATCATTTATGGGAGCAAACAGTTTCTACTGTATTCTTCTTTATTGAAAAAGGCATTCCTCAAACCGCCTTTGCTATCTTTTCAAGAGGTCCCCCAGTTGGTTTGTCAATGAGTCAATTTGCTAAATTAGCAAATTGAAAAACCGACTATTTTTCAAATTAAATTCTTATGCAAAAGATATTATCTCTTCTGCTGCTTTTGTGTGCGCTTTCCTCTTTTGGACAAAGCCGATTACAACTGCAAGTAGAAGACACACAGCAATTGCCTTTAGTAGGTGCAGTGGTACACTTTATGGGAAAACACTACCTAACAGATTCTAACGGCAAAGTAACTATTGAAAAACTTACTAAAGGGACTCTCCCTATCAAAATCACTTATCTAGGCTATCACGATTACGAAGCTACTATCAGTATACCCATTGCTCAACCTTATAAAGTAGTGATGAAAGAAACTGTTAGTCAGTTAGATGCAGTAACGGTGGTAGGTCATAACACTTCTGTAGTGGAATGCAAATTGCCTTGCATCCTAAATGTTATCAAAAAAGAGAATTTTATACAGCATTCGGGTGACGAATTAGCCAAAGTACTTACCCAAGTAGCTGGGGTCTCAATGATACAAACGGGAGCTAGCATTGCTAAACCAGTCATTCACGGCTTGCACAGCAATCGTATCTTGATACTCAACAATGAGGTGCGCCAAGAGGGACAACAATGGGGAGCTGATCACGCTCCTGAAATAGACCCTATGGTTGCCGACCAAATAACGATAGTAAAAGGAGCTAATGCTGTGCGATATGGTTCAGATGCTCTTGGGGGAGTAATCCTCATAGCGCCTAAGAAATTGCCTTATGGTGATGGTATGCACGGCAGGTTATTACCTTCATTTGCGTCTAACGGTAGAAAGACTGCCCTAACTGCAAGCGTAGAGGGGTCTGTACCCAAGCTACATTCGTGGGCGTGGCGGGTGCAAGGTACCCTAAAACGTTCGGGCGACCTCAGTACCGCTAACTATCTGCTGAACAACACCGCAGCCCGTGAGGCGAACTTTTCGGTAGCTACGGGTGTACAAAAAAAGCAAGGTACTGCTGAAGTGTTTTACAGCCGTTATGAGAACGAAAGTAGTGTGTTTTATGGTTCTCACATCGGTAATTTAGACGACCTATTAGGCAGGTTTGAAATCGGCAGGCCGCTGACTACTTATCCGTTTTCGTACACTATCAACGCTCCTAAACAAAAGGTTGTGCATCATCTATTGAAAACTAAAGCGTTTTACTATTTGCCTTTTGGCGGTAAACTCACCACACAATACGCTTTTCAGAAGGATATACGCCAAGAGTTTAGTGTGCGCCGAATGGATAGAACACGTATCCCTGCGCTGAATATGGAGCTCACCTCTCACACCCTTGATGTAGATTGGGAAAATAGTTATAATTATTGGCAAACAACCTTAGGAGGTAGTTTTGGTAAGCAAGATAACTATAACCAACCTGGTACTGGGGTTGTGCCTGTAATCCCTAACTTTGCTTCCCTTAGTTATGGAGCTTTTGGGATACAGCGTTATCACTCTAATAGATGGATGGCTGAAGCTGGACTTAGGTATGACTACAAATACCTCAATGCTGATGGTTACGATATGTATTCACAACGCTACGGGGGCGAACATCAGTTTCATAATCTTACTTATACAGCAGGAGCATCATACCACTATAAATGGATAGACCTTAGTACAAATATAGGGGTAGCTTGGCGTGCCCCTCACGTAAATGAGCTGTACAGCAGTGGGTTACACCACGGGGCAGGCACCTACGACTTAGGCGATGAGACACTACAATCGGAAACAGGGGTTAAATGGCTTACCTCTTTTGCTTATAATCGCCCAAGACTACGAGTGAATGTAGATATGTATTTACAATGGATAAAGAACTACATTTACGATTATCCTACGGGAGAAGTGCGCACTCTCTTTTCGGGTGTGTACCCTATCTTTCAGTACACTCAAGCAGATGCTTTCTTTAGAGGCATAGACCTCGAAGCAAAATTACCTCTAGTAAAATGGTATAACCAAAGTGACAATGAGCTAAGTTATGAACTGAAAGGATCTGTAGTATTTGCTAATGAGATGCAAACCAAGCGTTATTTTCCGTTTATCTCTGCTCCACGTGTGAATCAGCAGTTAAAATGGAATGTAGACGGCAATAGAGGATTGCTAAGAAACTTTACCATAGGTATAGGGCATACTTTTGTAGCCAAACAAACTCGCTTTGAGTCTTCACAAGAGTTAGTTCCTACTACACCTGATGCTTATCACCTTTTTGAGGCTAATATAGGAATAACTCTGAAGATAGGTGAGCAGCAAACTTTAGGAATAAGGCTTTCTGCTGAAAACCTTTTAAACACTGAATACAAGGAATACACCAATCGTTTTAGGTATTACGCACACGATTTGGGTAGAAATGTATTCGTAAGATTGATTTATAATTTTTAAAAAAACATCAAAATGAAAAAAATATCACATTTTTTAAAAACTATTAGCTTAATAGCTATAATATGTTTTGCAGCAAGCAGCTGTAGTAAAGACAATACCCAACCTAAAGCTCCTACTGATGAAACTAAGGACAGAGGACACGATATGCCTGATAAGGTGCAGTTTATCATTACCGATATAGGCACTAACGAGGTACAAGAGCGCACCGCTAATAAGTCACCTAAAGATATAGTATATGACATCAATACCCCTATACAATGGCAAATAGGACACGAATACCGTTTTGAGATTGTCTATTACAACAATGGAGCTCGTATGAACCATGAGTTTGTAACTGCTGAAATGGCACCTATCCACCAACATTTCTTTCAGTTATTTCAAGGAAATTACCCTGGAAATAAAGAAGGAAGAGATGCGATGGTAACCGCTATGAACAAAGCTGTAAGTTATGAATATCAAGATACGGACCCTGAAAATGGCACTTATGGCACACAAGGAGTAAATTTGCGCTTGCGCACTTGGGATAAAAAACACCCTGAACTACGTGATCCTATCGGTCTAAAAGGCGTTTTTCACATCAAAGACGAGGCTACGGCTGGCGATTATAAGTTGCGTATCAAGTTAGCACACTTTATTATTGCTAATAAACTCAACCCTCAAACCCAAGAAGAACGCCCTTATAACGTAGTGGAATACTCTAATGCTTTTCAATTAGACTCGGATATGACACTACCCATAGAAATTAAACAATAACCTTTTTAATATTAAAAAACGATGAAAAATATATACGACCTTTTTAAAATCTCATTGCTCTCAATATTTGTTACTTTTCTTTCTGTCTCTTGCAGTAAAGACGATAATAAAGTAACCCCTCCTACTACGCAATCTTCTACCACTACCGCTACCACTACCTCCACCACCACAGCTACTACCGAAGAGTTTGTAGCTAAGTGGAGCCGACTTGAAGTGCGTTTTACCAAAGGGCATTCTCACGGCTATTTCCACGGCAACCCCGACTACCCCGTGAAATACCTCAAAACAGTACAACGTTTCTATTTTGAGAACAAAAATGGCGTTATTACCCCAGCAAGCGATAATCCTACCGCTATCCGTTGGGAAGGAAGTAATGATCAAGCTGGAGTGTCACTCTCTGGAATAGAACTTATCTTCTATGATAAAGAGGGCAAACGTATAAACTCACTCTTGACTACTGGTCAGGCTCCTAATCACTATCAATTCTTCTTTATCGCCGATAATTTCACAGCTGTAGCTAGCAATACTACAGTGCCTACCCAAGCTGAAGCCTTGCGATACAAATATCGTGATACCAATCCTGAAGAGTTGTACATCAAAGGAGGAGCAGGAATAGACAATAACCCCAATGCCCCCAAAGGTGTACTCCGTAAAGAGCAAATAGGTTTAAAAGGCTTTTTTGAAATCAAAAGAGCTTATGTAAATTTCAATTTGCATATTGTGTTAGGCTATTTCGCTACCAAACCCGCTGGATTAACTTATAGTACCCTTCCTGCTAATAAAGTTATGGAGGTGAAAGTCCCAATACACATTTACCACGATATCATAGCAGAAGATAAACAAATAGAGGATGCTGTGCGCGAATTTGGTGTAAGTAAAGATGAAATCGAAAAAGACTATAATGATATTCTCTCATCAGACCTCTCTCCTGAAAGTAGTGGTACTTTCTTGTAAAACAAAAATAAATAACATTGCTTTGCCAAAGGTCATAATACAACAAGTTATGACCTTTGGCAAAGTTTTTATATGATTTCCTTTCTAAATTTTGGTGGTTCAAATAATTGTTGTATCTTAGCCGAAAATTTTTAATACATCAACAAACTTAAAACACAAAATAACAATGGGAAAAGGATTTTTTAAAGTACCTAAGGCTGTAAATGAGCCCGTAAAGAGTTATGCACCAGGTAGCCCTGAGCGCGAAGCGGTGCTAAAAGCTTACAAAGAATTGTGGAACACCCGTGTAGACGCTCCGCTATACATTGGCAGTGAGGAAGTACGCACTGGCAATACGAGCGAGATGCACCCCCCACACGACCACAAGCACTGCTTGGGCGTTTACCACAACGCTGGCAAAGCAGAGGTAGAAAAAGCGATAGCTGTAGCCCTTGAAGCTCGTAAGAAATGGGCTGACCTTGCGTGGGAAGAACGCGCTGCTATCTTCTTAAAAGCAGCCGACCTTATCGCTGGTCCTTACCGCGCTAAAATGAATGCTGCTACAATGATAGCACAATCTAAAACTGTACACCAAGCTGAAATAGATTCTGCTTGCGAGCTAATAGACTTCTTGCGCTTCAACGTAGAGTTTATGGCTAATATCTATAACGACCAACCCAACTCTTCTGAAGGTGTTTGGAATCGCGTAGAATACCGCCCCTTAGAAGGTTTTGTATATGCTGTTACTCCATTCAACTTTACAGCTATTTCAGGTAATCTGCCTGCCAGTGCTGCCTTAATGGGTAACGTAGTAATATGGAAACCAAGTGCTTCGCAAGTATTTTCAGCCAATATGATAGTAGAAGTATTTAAGAAAGCAGGTTTGCCAGATGGCGTTATCAATGTACTACACGGCGATGCCGCCATGATTACCGATACACTACTTGCTAGCCCTCACTTCGCTGGTATCCACTTTACGGGCTCTACCAATGTATTTCAAGATATTTGGAAAAAAATAGGTAACAACATCCATAACTACCGTTCCTACCCCAAAATCGTAGGCGAAACAGGGGGTAAAGACTTTATCCTTGCGCACCCAAGCGCTTGCCCTAAACAAGTGGCTACTGCTATTACTCGTGGAGCTTTTGAGTATCAAGGACAAAAATGTAGTGCTGCCTCTCGCGTCTACTTACCTGAATCTAAAGCCAATGAAACCTTAGCCTTCGTAAAAGAAGATGTATTATCCTTCAAAATGGGCTCTCCCGAAAACTTCGAAAATTTTATAACTGCCGTTATTCACGAACATTCTTTCGATAAATTAGCTAAATATATCGACCAAGCTAAAAAAGATAAAGATGCCGAGATATTCGTAGGTGGTGGTTACGACAAGAGCAAAGGTTATTTCATTGAACCTACAGTGATTGTTACTACCAATCCTCATTACACCACTATGGAAACTGAACTTTTTGGTCCTGTAGTAACCGTGTATGTATACGACGACTCTAAATGGGAGGAAACCCTTAAATTAGTAGACCAAACTTCAGCTTATGCTCTCACTGGAGCTGTATTTGCTACTTGTCGTTATGCCATAGACGAAGCCGTGAAAGCTCTCGAAAACGCCGCTGGTAACTTCTATGTAAACGATAAACCTACAGGAGCTGTCGTTGGACAACAACCTTTCGGTGGCGCACGTGCCTCAGGTACTAACGATAAGGCTGGCTCTGCCCAAAATCTATTGCGTTGGGTATCACCACGCCTCATCAAAGAAACTTTTGTACCCCCTGTAGACTATCGCTACCCTTTCTTAGGATAAAATAAAATTTTAACTTTGCCAAAGTTCTCTGCCCATGTGGCTCACATCTTTGGCAAAGTTTATACTAATAAATAATTAATCATTAAACACTAAACATTAATCATTAAACATTAAATGGACTGGCTTTGGAATTTGATGACTAACCACGAAAGTGTTGCCTACACCGTGATAGTGTATAGCGTTGTCATCGCAGTAGGAGTTGCCTTAGGTAAAATAAAAATATTTGGCATCTCATTCGGTATCGCTTGGGTACTATTTGCAGGTATTGCTATGGCTGAAATGGGCTTTACTGTTAATATGCACATTCAGCACTTCATAAAAGAATTTGGGCTTATTTTATTCGTGTATACCATAGGATTACAAGTAGGACCCGGATTTTTCTCAGCTTTTAAAAGAGAAGGTATCAAACTCAATTTATTAGCTATTCTTTCTATCGTTACTTGTGTAGCAACTGTTATAGCAATTCACTACATTACTCAAACTGATATGTCAACCTTAGTAGGGATAATGTCAGGTGCTGTAACCAATACCCCTGGGTTAGGAGCTGCCAATGCTGCTCTTGCCGAAAAATTTGGTGAAGAAGCTCCCTCGCTCACTACAATGTACGCAGTAGCTTATCCTTTTGGTGTATTGGGTATCATCATTGTAATGTTAGGTTTAAAAAGTATTTTCAAAGTAAATTTAGATTCTGAAAAACGCTTAAATTCTGTACGCCATTCTAAAGACCAAGTGGTAATCAACCGCTTTGCTATCAAAGTTACCAACCCTTCTTTATTTGGAAAAAAATTAAGTGTTATCAAAAAAACACTTGATTTTGATTTTACTATCTCACGTATGTGCCGAAAAGGTGAAATCTTATTAGCTAATGCCGAAACTCTCATAGAAGAAGGCGATATAGTTCTAATTGTAGCCAACCAAAAAGAGAATGAAAAGTTCTTTACCCTAATGGGAGATAGTGTATCAATTACCGATTATTTCCCTGATGAAAAAGATATGCGTTACACCTCACGTCGCATCAACGTAACACAACGTGCTATTTTTACCAAAACCTTAGCCGAATTAGATGTACGCCGACGTTTTGGAGTAACCATTAGCCGTGTATTCCGTGCAGGGGTAGAGTTTGTGCCTTCTGCTCATACCAAGTTGCAGTTTGGCGATACAATTACTGTAATAGGCGACGAGACTCATATACAACTCGTGAGCAAAGAGTTTGGAAACTCCAAACGCCGCTTGCAAACCCCTCATATAGCCGAACTTTTTATGGGTATCACTCTTGGGGTGCTTTTAGGTAGCATTCCTTTTTCTATACCTGGTATACCTGGAGCAGTCCGCTTAGGTTTGGCGGGTGGTCCTCTCATTGTAGCAATACTTATCAGCCGTTATGGTGGTAAATTCTCAGTTACCCATTATGTATCACAAAGTGCTAATTTAATGGTGCGAGAAATTGGTATCGTGCTCTTCCTCGCTAGTGTGGGCTTAGATGCTCGAGCGCAATTTGTCCAAACCTTATTGCACGGTCAAGGTTTATATTGGATGGGATTGGGGGCTCTTATCACCCTTATACCTCTCATTATTACATCTTTAGTAGCCCGTATCAAAGAAAAGTTAGACTATTTGGAAATTTGTGGTTTGCTCTCTGGCGCCTCTACTGATCCTCCTGCTTTGGCATTTGCCAATGAAATGAATAATTCTGAAGTACCAGCCCTTACGTATGCAAGTGTTTATCCGCTTACTACCTTCTTGCGAATAATGGTCGCTCAATTATTGATTGTATTTTTTGTGTGATGTTTCAAAAAAAGTTGTACTTTTGCCCTCTGAAAAAAATAAAATATTATGTTTGGAGATATGATGGGAATGATGGGGAAACTCAAAGAAACCCAGCAAAAAATAGAAGAGGCTAAAGCGCGCTTAAATCACGTATTAGTTGATGAAATTGCCTCTGATGGCAGTGTAAAAGTAACTATTACTGCCAATCGAGAAATTAAAAGCATTCAAATAAACGAGGCTTTATTAGAAGACAAAGAAGCCTTAGAAGATTATTTGATTATCACACTCAACAAGGCTATTGCCAAAGCTACAGAACTTAATGAATTAGAATTAGCTAATGTAGCCAAACAAGGTCTTCCTTTTAACTTTTAAAAACACTAAATCTATGGGTAAAATAATAGCTATTGCAAACCAAAAAGGAGGTGTGGGAAAAACTACTACCTCTGTGAACTTAGCCGCCTCATTAGGCGTATTGGAGAAAAAAGTATTACTCATTGATGCCGACCCACAAGCAAATGCTACTTCTGGCTTAGGTATTGATGTAGATTCTATTGAGCACGGTACTTATGAGCTTTTAGAACACACAATGGAAGCTAAAGATATGATTGTTCACACTACCTCTCCAAATCTCGACCTTATCGCTGCTCATATCAATTTGGTGGCTATCGAAATTGAGTTGGTTGACAAAGAACAACGTGAGTTTATGCTTAAAAAAGCCTTAGAATCTATCAAAGATGAGTATGATTATATTTTAATCGACTGTGCTCCTTCCTTAGGTCTCATCACACTGAATGCTCTTACAGCAGCCAACTCGGTGATCGTACCTATCCAATGCGAATACTTCGCTCTGGAAGGATTAGGCAAACTCCTCAATACTATTAAAAGTGTACAAAAAACCTTCAATCCCGATTTGGATATCGAAGGCTTGTTGCTAACTATGTACGATGCTCGTTTGCGACTCTCTAATCAAGTGGTAGAAGAAGTGCAAAAACACTTCAGTGATATGGTATTCAAAACCATTATCCAGCGCAACGTACGCCTTAGCGAAGCTCCTAGTTTTGGTGAAACTATCATCAACTATGATGCCACTAGTAAAGGAGCTACTAATCACATCAACTTAGCTCAAGAGATTATAGATAAAAACAAAACTGCATAATGACGAAACCTGCTAAAAAACCTGCCTTGGGGAGAGGTATTTCAGCTATTTTTGGCAATAGCCCCGAAGTGGCTATCAATTCTATCAAAGATAAGAATGCCGATAAGATCGTAGGAAATATCATAGAGCTTGAACTCGACCTAATAGAAACAAACCCTTTTCAGCCTCGTACTTCTTTTAATGAAGAAGAACTACAAGGGCTCGCTTCCTCTATTGAGGAATTAGGAGTTGTACAACCTATCACCGTACGCAAACTCGACGGAGAAAACAAATATCAACTCATTTCTGGCGAACGCCGTTTTAGAGCTTCTAAATTAGCTGGGCTCAAAACAATCCCTGCCTATATCCGTATCGCCGATGACAACGAGTCGCTTACAATGGCTTTGGTTGAGAATATCCAACGTCAGGATTTAGACCCTATAGAAATTGCTCTTTCTTACCAACAGCTCATTGAGCAGGTAAACCTCACTCAAGACCAAATGAGCAAACGCGTAGGTAAAAAACGTTCTACAATCACTAACTATTTGCGTTTGCTGAAGCTTGCACCTATCATTCAAACAGGTATACGCGATGGCTTTATCTCTATGGGGCACGGTCGTGCGATTATCGCTATAGAAGCCCCTGAACAACAAGCCGAAGTGTACCAACGTATCATTTCCGATAACCTATCTGTACGTGATACCGAAGAGTTAGTACGCCGCTTGCAAAACCCCGAAACACCTAATGTGGTAAGTATTCAAATCCCTAAAAGCAATAGTAAAACTGAAGTACCTACTTATATCAAAGAAAATATGAGTAGTTTCAATCATTTTTTTGGCACTAAAGTTGCCGTAAAAATGAGTAAAGATGGCAAAGGCAGCCTTACCATTCCCTTTACCTCAGAGGAAGATTTCAAACGTATCCAAAGTTTATTACACAAAAAAGATGAGTAGAACAATTGTTTTCATAATGGTACTCCTTATGGGAGTGGGTATTTCGTACGCACAAAACGATACAGAGGAAGTGGTAGAAGTACCCTCCGATTCTATGCAGGTAGCCGTTATGCAAGACAATATGAAAAAAGTTCCTTGGAATACCGATCCTCTTTCGCCTGCCAAAGCAGCTTTCTATTCGGCTGTTATCCCTGGTTTGGGACAGATATACAACAAAAGCTACTGGAAAGTACCTTTGGTATATATTGCTATCGGAACCCCTATATACTTCTATGTACAAAACTCTAAGGAATACGATCGTTATCTCTCCGCCTACAAACGTCGCCAACAAGGCTTTACTGATGATGAGTTTTATGGTAATCGCTCTGATGGACAACCACGTCTCAGCACCGATGGATTGCGTCGAGGCATACAGTTCTATCGCCGTAATAAGGAACTCTCTATTCTCATAGGAGTAGCTTTGTACACCTTAAATATTATCGAGGCAAATGTAGATGCCCACCTCAAGCAGTTCAATGTTGATGAACGTCTTACTTTAGAACCTTTTATCCACAACGATTTCCTCACTCAACCCCAATTTGGTTTGACTCTTACTTATAGATCTAAAAAATAACAATGAACTCACAAAACCTATTAGAAACCTTGCGCCACATCGTTGGCGCAAAGTACGTTATTACCGACCCTTCAAAAACTGAACGTTACCGCACTGGGTATCGTTTTGGTACCGGAAATGCTATTGCCGTAGTCCGTCCTGCAACTTTGTGGGAACAATGGCAAGTACTTGAGGCTTGTGTCGCAGCCGATGTGATTGTAATTTCACAAGCTGCCAATACAGGTATTACGGGAGGGTCTAACCCTTTTGGTAACGATTACGACCGCGATGTGGTTATTATCAACACTATGCGTAATGACAATATTCAGCTTATCAACGAAGGGGAACAAGCGGTATGTCTCACTGGCGCAACTCTCAACCATTTGGAACAAGAACTGAAAGTATACGATCGTGAACCTCATTCTGTGATTGGCTCTTCTTGTATTGGGGCTTCTGTAATTGGAGGCGTGTGTAATAACTCTGGTGGTTCATTAGTTCAACGCGGACCTGCTTATACCGAAATGGCTCTCTACGCCCAACGCAATGCCGACGGTAAATTAGAGCTCATCAACCATTTAGGTATTGATTTAGGAAATTCTCCTAAAGAAATTCTCACTAATCTTCAAGAAGGAAAATACCAGCAAAAGGATATCCATTCCACTGGCAAAAAAGGACACGATCACAACTATTGTAACCATGTACGCGAAATCAATGCTGATACTCCTGCCCGCTTCAATGCCGACCCTGCTCGCCTATATGAAGCCTCAGGTAGCGCAGGTCGTTTAGGAGTTTTCGCAGTACGTGTAGATACTTTCCCCGCCGAGAAAAAAACTGCCGTATTCTACATAGGTACTAACGATACAGCCGTACTTACTAAACTGCGCCGTGATATGCTTGGAACTTTCGAAGAAATTCCTATTTCTGGTGAATATATTCATCGTACCGCTTTTGATATTGCTGCCAAATACGGCAAAGACACTTTTTGGTATATCAAAAATATCGGTACTGAATACTTACCTAAACTATTTTCTATGAAGGCTTGGGGAGATCGTGTAGCTAAAAAGCTACCTTTTATGCCCAACCATTTCAGTGAAAAATTCTTGCAATTCACCTCTAAACTAATGCCTCAACACCTCCCTAAAATATTATGGGATTATCGCAACCAATACGAACACCACCTCATTTTAAAAATGGGAGGTAAAGGAGTAGAAGAAGCACGTGCTTATTTGCAAAAAGAATTTTCTGATAGTAGCAAAGGAGCTTATATAGAATGTGATGCCAAACTTGCTCAAGCAGCAATGCTCTTGCGCTTTGCTGTAGCTTCTGCAGCCATTCGTTATCGCTCAGTACACGAAGATGAGGTAGAAGATATCGTGGCTTTAGACATCGCTTTGCGTCGTAATGATGAGGATTGGTTTGAAAAACTTCCTCCTGAACTCGATGCTAAGATTCTTCACAAATTGTACTACGGGCATTTTATGTGTCACGTGTTCCATCAGGATTATGTAATTAAAAAAGGTTACAATTGTGAAGAAATAGAAGAAGAGATGCTCAAAATATTAGATACTCGTGGCGCTCAATATCCCGCCGAGCATAACGTCGGACACTTATATCACGCTAACGACGACCTTAAAAACTTCTACAATTCACTCGACCCAACCAATAGCTTCAATCCTGGTATTGGTAAAACCTCCAAGAAAAAAGATTGGAAATAAGTAAATACTTTATCTCATTAAAAGCTGTTTGATGTTTTCGAACAGCTTTTTTTATGAAACTACTCCTTTTATGAAACACTGATTTACAAATATTTAGTAGCTATTAGACAATTTTATACCTTTTTTAGACAACAAAAGAAATCGTTTTTGCACGTTATTTATACCTTTGTGTCATCAAACGATACAAAAACAAACAACCATTGTATGAAAAGAAATCTATTTTTATCAGTTCTACTGTTATTAGTGAGTTGGAGTTATGCTCAACAACGCACCATTCGTGGAACTGTCAGCGATGCTACTACTAAGGAGCCTTTGATGAGTGCTTCAGTAGTAGTGAAAGGAACTACCAAAGGTGTCAGCACCGATATGGATGGTAAATATACCATAGATGTAGCGGTGGGACAGACCTTAGAAGTGTCTTTTATGGGTTATGTTACCCAAAATGTAAAAGTAACTGCCAATACCCCAGTGCCTTTGCTCATTGCTTTGGCTGATGAACAAAAAAAATTGGAAGAAGTAGTCGTAGTAGGATATGGTGTTACTAAAAAACGTGACTTAGCGGGTGCTATCACCTCTATCAAAACAGGTGATGTGAAAGCTGGTGTAGTAGCCGATATGTCACAAATGTTAAAAGGACGTGCCTCAGGTGTACAAGTACGTCAGAACTCATTAGAACCTGGTGGTAATGTATCTATCCGTGTACGTGGTGCTTCTTCAGTAAGTGCCGAAAATGAGCCTTTGTACGTAATTGATGGATTTCAAACCGACAATATGTCGCAAATTAGTATAGACGACATCGAGTCTATAGAAATCTTAAAAGATGCTTCTACCACAGCTATTTATGGAGCCCGTGGTGCCAATGGGGTTATTCTTATCACTACTAAAAAAGGTAAAGAAGGAGCTTTTAATGTAGAATATTCTAACCAAACTTCTTATAAGAATATGTACAACCCCTGGGATTTACTCGATGCAGGACAAACCATTTCACTTACTCGCCGTTTGTATGAGCAAACCCAAGATGCTGCCTATAATAAATGGACAGCACAACAAGCTACTTATCGTGGCAAAGGAACTGATTGGCTCAAAGAAACCACTCACGATGCTGTTACTGTATTACACCAATTCTCTGTTTCAGGGGGTACAGATCGTCTTTCTGCTTTTATGTCGGCTAACTACCTCAGCGAACCTGGTATTTTGCTTAATACCGATTACAGTCGTTATGGAGGTCGTACCAATTTACAATACAAAATTAGCCCTAAAGTAAGAGCGGGAGCTAATGTGAGTTTTTCTCAATCTAAAAAGAAATTCTTAGATATGGGCACTATCTCTTCCGATAAGAATATTATGTACCGCATCTTCAACTTAGAGCCTTGGAAAAACAAAGAAGGTTTTGATGTTTTTGGAACTAAAGATCGTCGTCCTGCTGTATTTGAAGAAATGAACGGAGCGCAACTCTATCGTCATTTCAATACAATGTACGCTACTGCTTATGCCGATATTGATTTATTGCCTTCTCTTACTATCAATGGCCGTTACACTTATGCTTACGACCATTTAAAAACTGAAAAATATTACGATCGTTCTACTTCTATCAGACAGTCGTATAAAGGTCAGGCTTTCCTTAGCCACGAAGAAAACGTAAAACACCAAATTGAAGGTGTTGCTACTTATCACCCCAAAATGGAAGGTAAACACGATGTAAAAGTAACTGCAGGTAGTTCTTATATCTATCAAAGAGGTAAAGGTGATGAAGTACAGGCTTATGGTTTTGCTTCCGATGTATTCTCTTTCAAAAACATCGGTGCTGCCCAACACTTAGACTGGATAGGCTCTGGCGAATCATCTATCAAAAAAGCTTCTGCTTTTGGTCGTGCCGAATATATCTTCAACAATCGTTATATTCTCAATGCTTCTGTTCGCGCCGATGGTTCTTCAGTATTTGGAGCCGACTATCGTTGGGGTATATTCCCTGCAGGTTCAATTGCTTGGCACTTAGGTGAAGAAAAATTTATGGAGTGGGTAAAACCTCTTATTTCTCGTATCAAATTGCGCACCAGCTATGGTCTTAGTGGTAATGATGGTATCCGTTTTGGTTTATCTCAATACCAATATTCAGTACGCGATGTGTATATAGGTAATGACCTCAACTCTAAGGGTATGTATCCTTCTAATCCTTACAATCCAAAACTTCGTTGGGAAACTACTGCACAATGGAATGCGGGTATTGATTTGAACATTGCAAGTGTAGAACTTAGTTTTGATTACTATATCAAACGCACAAACGATTTGCTAAACCCCGATCCTATCCACCCTTCAGGAGGATTCCCTAACTATACTAACGATGGTCGCCGTTTTGAGTATACCGCTATGATGGTAAACGATGGTGAAATAGAAAACCGAGGTTTTGAAATAGCTATCAAATCCACTAATATCAACAAAAATGGATTTATATGGAATACCGCTTTCAACTTTGCTCACAACCGCAGCGAAGTATTAAAACTCAACAACGGAAAACCTCGTTTTCAATACATACGTCCTCACGGGTCTTATGAAGAAAAAGAATATATGATGCTCAAAGAAGGTGAACCTTTAAGTGCTATCTATGGTTATGTGTTTGAAGGAGTTATACAACAAGGTGAAAGCTATGCTCCTCAACCTAACTCAGCAGCTGGTGATCCTAAGTTTAAAGACCTCAATGGCGATGGCAAAATAGACGCGAACGACCGCACTGTATTAGGTACTGGTATCCCTAAAACTATCATAGGTCTTAACAATAGCTTCACTTACAAAGGATTTGATTTTTCTTTCTTCTTTGAAGCTTCGTTAGGAGCTAAAATGCTCAACCTTACTCGTATCTACTTGGAAGACAACAACCGTTTAGCAGCCTCATCCGACCGTTGGACACGTGCTCACGCTTCTAATAGCGTACCTCGCAATGGTTATCAAAAAACAGCTGGATTGCAATATGGTTCTTATGTAAACTCTCGTTTTGTAGAGGATGCCGATTTTGTAAAACTCCGCAATGTTGAATTAGGTTATACTTTCACTGGTAGCCAATGGAATGTAAAAACCCTTAAAGCAATGCGTATGTTCATAGGAGGACAAAACTTGCTCACTTTCACTAAATATCAAGGTTTCGACCCCGATATCAGCACCAATGGCAGCAGTGCTGTTGCTCAAGGATTGGATTTGAACTCTTATCCTGCTTATCGCACAATCAACTTTGGAGTGAAATTAACTTTTTAATACAGAAGAAGAATGAAAACGAATTATAAACTATATACATTAGTAGGCCTCTTAGGATTATCATTTACAGCTTGTGAACTGAAAGAAGACTTAAGTTCGGTTTACAATAAGGATAACGCCTATACTACTGAAGAAAATGCACAAGAAGGGGTAAACGGAATTTATCGCTATCTTCTTGGAGCTACACACACAAGCAATTTCTACATCAACGATATGTCTACCGATGATTGTTATAAAGAAGGTATCGCTTTTGAAATTTATAACGAAAACGGACTTTCAGGAAATGTGGAACTCGCGAGATGTTATAACGGAAACTGGCAAATGATAGGTTGTGCTAACACAGCTATCGACAATATAACAATGATTCCTGAATCTCGTTTCAAAACGGCTGATAAAAAACCTGAGCTTTTAGCCGAAGCTCGCTTTATGCGTGCCTTCGCTTTCTATCAGCTTACAAATGCTTTCTACAGAGTACCTCTCATTACCAATGGTTTCTACGATTCTAATGCCAACCCTACTTTGGCTACAGTAGATGAATTAGACGACCAAATAGAACAAGATTTGCTCATCGCTATCAATAACCTCCCCGATCAGTGGAGTGCAAGCGAAGAAGGTGGCAATGGTCGCCCTACCAAGGGAGCTGCTTATGGTTACTTAATGCGTCTTTATATGCGTAAAGCTGGTCGTTTGCGTGAAGAAGGTAAAGATGCTACCGCCGCTTGGCAAGCTGCCTTAACTTATGCCGATCTTGTAATTGCTTCTGGCAAATATGCCTTGCAAACCAAAGTGTTTGATGTGTTCGACCCTTCCAAAAAAGAAACATTGAACAATAACGAAATTATATTTGCTATTCGCGCAAGTGATAAGGTACCTTCCGGTTCTTCCGATTTAGCTTTGTATTTCACCCCTTGGGAATACGATATGGGATGGAACAATATCAATATGCCTTTGGAATTGTATTGGAAATTCCACAGCGACGACCAACGTTTGAAAGAGCTAATTGTAACCTCTTACGACAATGTGTACGGGAAACCTATTAAGTATGTATCTCCTAAACTTAGTGAAGTAGGAACACTTAGAAATGAAGCAAGTAATCCTCAAATAGTTGAAAATGATGCAGTATATACTAAAAAATACAAATATACCAAAACAGGCTCTTACAACTACAATACACCTAACAACCTCATACTATTGCGTTATGCCGATGTATTGCTATGTAAAGCCGAAATCTTAAACGAACTCAATGGCCCTAATCAAGAATCAGTTGATTTAATCAATAAGATTCGCGAACGTGCTTTCGAAAACAGTACTCACAATTATACTTTAGCTAACTTCCCTTCTAAAGAAGAGTTGAGAAGCAAATTGTGCGACGAACGCTTATTTGAACTTAATATGGAAGGTGTACGCCGCGTAGACCTTATCCGTATGGGATTGTGGAAAGACCGCTTAGATACTTATATGGACACTGTAAAACAAAAATTTGAAGCTAAAGAAGCTAATCTCAATGCTAGAAGAGACCCTAATAAAGTACCTAACCCTTATGATTTAAGCCCTCAATGGAAAGTATATCCTAAGTTTAGCAATCCATTGAAAACTTACGACAAACGTAGATATTATCCTATACCAGGGGTATATAGCAACAAATACCCCGATTTGCAAAACAATCGTTCTTTTAGAGAACAATAATTTTAAAATGTAAACTAATATGAAAACCTATACAAAACCCATACTAATGGCAGCAGCTATCCTGAGTTTGAATAGCTGTAGCAAAAGCGATGTAGATGGGCGCTTTAGCGACAATCCTAAAAGTGAAATAGGCACCCCTCAAAAGGGAACTGCTAATACCGCCAATCAACTCAAATGGAATTTCGACAATACCGACGATTGGATTAATGCCAGTCAAGGTGATAATGCTAATATTTCACAAACCTCTGTGGAGAACAATACCGATGCTGAAGATGGTAAAGTAGTGAAAATATTCACTAATTTAGCTAGTAAAGAACGTAAAAAACTAAAAACTAAAAAACAATACGGAGCTGGTCTCTATACGTGGCGTACCTATATTTCCGATTTAGGAACTAATGAACGCGTGAGTATAGGCTCTTGGTTGTGGAATAGCGATAAACACGAACTTGATTTCGAGGTAGGATCTGGTACTAGCAAAGACCGTGATCTTTTAAAAACCGCTGATGATGAAGTGATTGCTTATATCACCAGTCAGGACAATCCTGCTCTACACCAAAAGATTAAAATCAAGAAAAATGCTTGGCACACCTTCCAAATCGATTTACAATTAGTAGGCAACAAGTATTTCGCTACTTGGCTCATTGATGGAGTGAAATGTGCTGCTCAGCAACTAAACTACGGACAAGAACACCCTTTCCACATCTTCTGTAGTACAGAAAACTTAAAGTTCGTAGGTGATAACTGGCCTTATAAAGATAATTATGGGTTATGGGATTATGTAACTTATACCCCTTATACATATTCTATAGCCCCTACAGAACCTCAAAACCAAATCAATCCAAAAGACCCTGAACCAGAACCTGATACTGGAGAAACAAAAGTATGGACATTTAAAAACTTCCCTAATGATTGGGGAAAATGGGCAAGAGCTAATGTAGAAGTTAATAATAAAATAGAGAATGGAAAATTAGTACTTACAACTTCTGCCAACTGTAGTGTTTCAAAAATATTTAATAAAACTCAGGCTGGTTATGGTAAATACACTTGTTCTATTCGTTTGCCAGAAGTAAATAAATCTGCTAAGATACAATTAGGTATGACTTTCTACAATGAGTCTCCGGAACGTTTCTTTATAATGATGGCTCGTTATGGAGATGAAGCAGAACGTAAACGCTTAGGTGCCAAAACAGGAGAATTGCTACTATTTGTACAATCTGTATCACCCGCTATAGAAGAGTATGTAGCTGTATTAAAACCTAATAAAGACTACAAATTTACTATCGACCTTAAAAAAGTAGGTAATAATTATGGCGTTGAATTTTCTCTTGATCAAAATGTTGTAAAAAGTTTAGCTGTAGCTAACTTTGGAGAAGACCAAATGAAATTTGAATGGAGTCTTTCAGCAGAATCTAATAGAGGAAGTTGGTTGCCAGGTGAAACCCTAGTAGATGGTGAGTATAGTGCTACTTTCAACTTTATTGAATATACCGCCTATTAGTAGTGAGTCAATGTTTATCTCTATAAATGGCAAATTGATTTTTTCCAGAGGCTGTCTCGCCTCCAATAATGAGACAGCCTCTGTTTTTAAAATAAAAGCTTAAAAGTGTTTTGAATACAAAAAATTAAACCTATGCAACGGATAAATCTATTTTTAATGATTGTGTGCTTAACGGCTTTTATAAGTTGTAGCAAGCAAGTCAGTGATATTCCTGAGGTAACCATTGATAAAACCAAAGTGATGCAATGGGATTTCAAAACGCTTGATGGTTGGTTATTAGGTAATCAAGATGAGGATTATCCGCAGGGGAAAGATAAAGAAACTTATGCTAAGGTAGTGGGAGATTCTTATGCCGAAGATGGTTGGGCTCTAAAAATATGGACAAAAGCTCACACTGAACAACGCAAAAAACAAAAAACTACACATCGTTATGGTGCAGGCATTTATACTTGGCGCGCTTACATTCCCCCAATGGAAACAAGTGCTTGGGCAAGTATAGGCTCTTTCTTATATAACAGTGAAGGTCACGAAATAGATTTTGAAGTAGGCTCGGGTGATGCCAAACGCAGAAAGAAGTTAGGCGCAAAAGAGGGACAGGTAGTAGTTTTTATGACTAGCCAAAATAATCCTTGGGCGCAAAATGCTGAGGTACTTATAGACAGCGACCAATGGCACACTTTTCAGATTAAATTAACTATCAATCCGCAGAATGACCATTATATTGCTACGTGGCTCATCAATGGAGTACAATACCTTCAAAAGGAACTCAACTATGGGCAACAGTATCCTTTCCGTATTTTTTGTAGTGTAGAAAATATAGATTTTATAGGCGACCATATTCCTACCAAAGATCATTATGCTTTATGGGATTATGTAATGTATGAGCCTTTTGCTAATGCTATTGAACCTGTAAATCCCGATAAAGAATAACACTTTTCCTTATTAAAACAATTAACTTAGAGAAAAACAACAAAGATTTAAAAATATGAAAAAGTCAATCATTATTTTGTTTTTAGCCATAGGTGGATTATTAGTTTCTTGTAAAAAAGACGATTCATTACCCCCTTCTCATCAGGGTAGCCTTACCGCTTTTGAGGTAGCTTTGAGTAAAACTAATAATCTTCGTGCTGAAGTAACTGCTACTTTTAGCACCGAAACTTCCTATCATATTGCTTATTGGGAGACTGCAAACCCTCAAAAAGTACAACAAACTAACACCTATAAAGCTACGGGCATTACTCACAAAACACTCTTGTTTCTCAAGCCCAATACCGACTATACCTGCCAAATTATTACCACAACAGGTATAAAATCACCTCTAAAAACTTTTAAAACCAAAAGTATAGAGACTTTTTTGCCTAATGCAACCTTGTTAGAAGACAAATTTAAAGAAAAAATAGAGGGTTTCTTATTAGCTAACAATCGCAGCTCAAAACATATCTACCTAATGGATATGAACGGAACTGTAGTGTGGTATGAACCTGTGCCTGATACTCCTGCTGTTGTGAACTACGACTCTCGCACACAGCGTTTCTACTTGCTCACCGATGCCCCTGGAGAAGGATTATTTGTATTCAATTCTAAAAAACTAAAAATAATAGACCTCTTTGGCAACATCGAATTGGAAAAAGAATTTGCCTCTATCCCCGAACTGAACAACCGCGAAGTACATCACGAATGCCGTCCCCTCCCCGATGGCAATATAGGCTTAGTAACCTATATTCATCAAACAGTAGACCTCAGTTCTAAAGGAGGCTCTCAAACCGATACTGTAACAGGTGATGGTTTTGTGATTATGACCCCAAAGGGTGAAATTGTAAAAACGTGGAGCTGTTTCGACCACCTAAATCCGATTGACTATCCTAATATAGCCCAAAAGAAAATAAAAGAAGACTGGATACACGCCAATTCCATCGATCAAGATAGTGAAGGCAATTACTATATGACCACCAATCGCGATAGTGAACTCTGGAAAATCAATGGTAAAACAGGCGAATTGATGTATCGCGTAGGTGAAAACGGCACCATCAAACCTACCGAAAAGCTTTTATCTCACGGTATCCATTGTGCTATAGTACAAGCGCCTAACGAAGTATTAGTGATAGACAATGCTCGCAACAACCAATTTACTGGTTCAAGAGCTCTTATTTATAATGTGAACGAACAAATGAAAACTGTGAGTGTTCCTTTGGAAGTTGCTTTGCCTAAGGGAATGTCCTCTGGCACTCGTAGTAATGTACAATTTATAGATAATCAGCACGTACTTTTTGCGTTGAGTACTCAAAAACAAGTACTCATTACTAATAGAAGTACTCCGCTCGAAATAAAACGCACTCTTTCGTTGCCTTATACCTTTTATCGTGTAACCTATATACCAACAATCCAATATTAAACAACTTTCCAATGAAAAAACTTTTATTCAGCACGCTTGCCTTATGTTTAATGGCTTGCTGTGAAGAAACAAAACCTGTAGTGAATTACGAGGTAATTCCACTACCACAATCTATTCAGTACACTAAGCAGCAACCTTTTGTATTAGATGCTAAAACAGTAATTACTTATCCGCAAGGCAACACTTTACAGGAAAAGAATGCTTCCTTTTTAGCTTCTTATATCCAAGAACTTTCAGGAATGCCTATAAAAACACAAGCCGGAGTAACCAATGGCAAACGCATTATATTGAAAACCGATTTGCGAAATGCAAACCAAGAGGCTTATCAGCTCACTGTAACAAGCGACCAAATCACTATTGATGGAGCAAGCCCTGCCGGTGTGTTCTATGGTATTCAAACTTTGCGCAAATCTATTGATGTAACTCACCCCAAAGCCTTAGTTTTTCCAACCGTAGTTATAAACGATGCTCCCCGCTTTGCTTATCGCGGAATGCACTTTGATGTGAGTCGCCATTTCTTTACTGTAGATTTTATCAAGCAGTATATTGATATACTCGCTCTGCACAACCTCAATAAGTTTCATTGGCATCTCACCGACGACCAAGGTTGGCGTATTGAAATCAAAAAATACCCTCGCCTTACTGAGGTAGGTTCAATGCGTAAAGAAACGCTTATCGGGCATTTGCTCAAAGATAAACCCCATCAATTCGACGGCAAACCCTATGGCGGATACTACACTCAAGAGCAAATAAAGGAAATTGTAAAATACGCTCAAGACCGCTATATCACCATTATCCCCGAAATTGATATACCTGGGCATACTCTCGCTGTACTCACCGCTTATCCTGAGTTAGGTTGTACCGGTAAAGACTATGCTGTGGGTACTAAATGGGGCGTTTTTGACGATGTGCTTTGTGCAGGTAACGAAGCATCTTATAAATTTTTAGAAGACGTTTTTGATGAACTTACCGAACTTTTTCCTTCTAAATACATTCATATAGGAGGTGATGAGTGTCCCAAAACACGTTGGAAAGAATGTCCTAAATGTCAGGCTAAAATCAAAGCTTTGGGTTTAAAAGGCGATGGAGAACACACTGCCGAGCAACAATTGCAAGGTTATGTGGTATCACGTATAGAGCAATTCCTTAAAACTAAAGGCAGGGAAGTAATAGGTTGGGACGAGATTTTAGAGGGTAACAACATCTCACAAGATGCGATTGTAATGTCTTGGCGAGGTACTGAAGGAGGTATTGCTGCAGCGCAACGTCACAACCGCGCTATTATGACCCCTCACTACAGTTTGTATTTCGACTATAATCAAGGAGAAGACCCTACCAAAGAACCGCTTTCCATAGGTGAATACCTCCCTGTAAAAAAGGTGTATGACTACGAGCCTATCGACCCTAAACTCACTCCTGAACAAGGTAAATACATCTTAGGAGCACAAGCCAATTTATGGACAGAATACATCGCGAGCCCTGCACACGCTCAATATATGCTCTTACCCCGATTAGCTGCCTTAGCCGAAGTGCAATGGACAGCTCCCGAGAAAAAGAATTTTCCTAATTTCCTAAAACATTTGGGGAACCTGCTAAACTATTATCAGTTAAAAGGTTATCACTACGCCAAACACATAATGGGAGTTACCCCTATAATCCAACCAGCTGCCAATAAAGACGGCATTCAAGTAGAGCTCCTCACCGTAGGTGATGGCAAAGTGTACTACACTACCGATGGCTCTACCCCCAATGCGAACAAAACACTCTACACCCAACCTATTAAGTTGAGCAATGAGTTACTACTCAAAGCTGTTGCTGTACATAAGGATACTATAAGCGGAGTATTTAGCTATCAATCCTTATTCAACAAGGCTACTTACAAAAAAATACAATTACTCACCGAAACCAACCCTAAATATACTTTTGGAGGAGCTACAGCCTTAGTCGATGCCCAAATAGGTGAAGATTCATATATCGATGGACATTGGGTAGGTTTCCCCGGTCGTGTAGGAGTAGAAGCAGTGATTGATTTGGGTAAAGAAGAAGAAATCAGCAATTTAAAAGCAGGTAGCTTAGCCGATACCCCTAACTGGATATTCCCTGCCTCAGAAGTTGCTATTTATAGTTCCCCCGATGGCAAAAACTTCCAACTCATCGCTCAGCAACCTTTGAAGATTGCCGAAAAAACCGACCCTATCAAGCGAGTACCTATCAGTTTAAATTTTGCTAAAACTAAAACCCGCTATGTAAAAGTAGTGCTCAAAGGTACTATAATCCCCGAATGGCACGAAGGTAAAGGCACCCCTGCCCTACTCTTTGTAGATGAAATCCAACTAAATTAAATACTTTAGAAGATACATTTTTCATACGTAATATTGCTTTTATTTAAAAATTGTGTAATTACACAATGAGGGCTGCCGGATTTTTCTGGCAGCCCTTTTTTTAATTTGCACCTGATACCTATCACCTGACACCTGATACCTGATACCTGACACCTCTTTTACTTTGGCAAAGTTACTCTCCTCCCGCAACACTTACTAACTATTGACTTTTAATCACTTACGATTTTACTACCAAAAATAAATGTTAAAATTCTTGTGTAGCGTAAAAATTGTTCATACTTTTACAGCCGAATTAGACAACTGAGAACAATTTAAACATTATTCAATTGTGTTTAAATAACTATTAAAAGACATAAATAATATTAGCGTTTCGCTTTACATTTTCCTATCATAGAAAAACGACCAATTTTTTTTGATGTAAATAGGAAAGTAAAAGTGGAAATGCCTGCGATTACGTGGGCATTCCTTTTGCTTATTTACATCAGCCTTTGGTCGGGCATTCTATGATAAGTAAACAAGGAATGCACCGCGTTTTTTTATGCAGTAGAATGAATATAATGTTAAAAACAAAAATACTATGAATGATTTTATAGCCAAACTATTAGACCATAAACAACCTATGGAAATAACTCCAGAAAGGACTTCTGTAGTTATGATAAATTTGAAAACAGCTCGTCTCTTATGTGGTAGAAATATAGAAACAGGAGATAAACTAACTGACAAAGACAAAAAAGTTTTAGAAATTCGGGAAGCACTTTGGAAAGAAGGTTTAGGTTATTCCTATTTTTCGGGCATTATGTGTTATCTTGTCTTGTTAGAGCAATTAGGACAAATCTTTAATCCTTCTACTACTCAGGAAAACGCTATCTACAAAGTTTTAAAAACTTACAACAATGTAGCAAATAGTGATGAAAATTATACCTTAGTAGGACTTAGAAATGCTTTAGCTCATAATGGGGGCTTGGTTAGCAAAAGTGATAATTACCCTAAAAAATTTGTACTTAGCTTAGAGGAAAGTAACAAAGTGGTTGAACTTCCTCAAGAGAATTGGGATAACAACTATTCCAATAAAAGTGAAGACTGCAATACAATTATTTATGTAAATAATTTTATCAATTTAGTAGAAGACATCTTTAGAAGAGTCAAAGAAGATGCAATAAATGGAAGTCTTACTTCTATAGATGAACAAGAAATAAAATCAAGATTTACAGTAATTAACGGATAAAAAATAACTTATGGAAATTATAGTCATAATTTTACTAATAGCAATGGTTGTTGTTATGTATGGTATTTTTCAAAATTTATTTGGCTCTTCAGAAGAGATTACAGTAATAGAAGAAATACCCTCTCCTCCTAAGGATTTAAAAGAGGTAATGGCTCAAATGCAAAGTGAAAAACTTTTTAAACAAGCAATATCTTTAACAGAACAGAACAATTACACTGAAGCATTACCTATTTTAGAACAAGCCGCTAACTTAGGGAATGTAGAAGCTATGTGCCTATTAGGTGATTTGTATAGTGAAGAAAAGGGAGTTGAATGTGATTTACAAAAGTCTTATGAGTATTACATTCAAGCTGCTGAAAAAGAATTTCCAAAAGCACAATACAAATTAGGTATGCTGCTATTTGAAAAGAATGACACATATAAAGCTCAACTCTGGATAGAAAAATCTGCCCAAAATGGATATCCCGAAGCTCTTGAAATTTTAAAAAGAATGGGGATTAATATAACTCCCATAAGAAAAGATGAAACAACCTTAGATAGAGGGAGCAATAGTATTGGGAACAATAGTATTGAAAGTATGCGTAATAGAGGATTACTTAGCAATGTATTTGTATCTACTTTATTGTTAGGTATTACTCTTTGGATAGTATTTTTTATGTTAGGACTACTTGTTCTAAACTCAACTAATTATGATAATTATATTTATAAAAACGACTCTTATATAAGAGAAGAGGCAGCTGTAATAGCTTCTATCACAGCTCTTATAGGAAGTGCCATTGGTTTGATATGTATGATTATTGCTTACTTTAAACCAAAAGTATCCTCTTTTGCTTATGCTATAGTAATATTTTTATTAGCATGGATACCAACATTAGTAATATTCTTTATAAATTCAGGCTTTTCACATGAAGATGATACTATAGGATTTTTTGGGCTAACTTTTGTCTATATAATATCGTTGGTTATTATAAGTATGTTTATCCATTTATCTAAAAGTAAAAAACCTATCATAAATTTTTAAGATATGAAAAGGATATTACTATTTTTCAGCTTTTTCTACATAGTTTTGCTCTCAGCACAAAAAGTAAACATAGATCTACTCACTGAAGATGCAACAAAAGGTAATGTAGAAGCTCAGTTTTATTTGGCTACACTTTACTATTTAGGAGGAGATGATGTAGAAAAATCTCCCGAAGATGCCGTTTATTGGTTTGCCAAAGCAGCAGAAAAAGGAAATGCACTTGCTCAACTTGGGTTAGGTGAATGTTATCGAGAAGGTGTAGGAGTAGAGCAATCTCATTCAAAATCAGCTTATTGGTACAGAAAATCAGCACAACAAGGTAATTATAGTGCTCAATTCAATATTGGTTATTACTATAGCGAAGGGATTGGTGTAGAGCAATCTGATAGTAAAGCTTTCTATTGGTGGAAAAAAGCGGCAGAACAAGGAGATGCAAAAGCTCAGAATAACTTAGCTGCTTGCTATTATCTTGGAAAAGGAGTTGAAAAGTCTAAAAGTAAAGCTATATTTTGGCTACGTAAGGCTTGTGAAAACTTCAATGACAAAGCTTGTGAAATGTTAAACCAAATAAAATAAATATCATAACAATGAAAAAAGTATTGTTTATCTGCATGTTACTTGCTTTGGTTTCTTGTGAATCAGAAGAAACTAAAATCAACAAAGCAAAAGAAGTTGTTAGTCTTTTTGCAAGTAATACCGCGTTTGAAAATTTAGAAAAGTTGCCTCTATACTATCCTGATATAAAAAAAATTGAAGGACGTTTTTTGGCACTAAAAGATTTTCAATTATTAAATGCTGTACTAAATGAGAGAACAATTTCTGTAATAGGAAAAGCTCAAGGAAATGAAGTACTTTTCGAAGTTGAAAAGAAAAACGGAAAGTATATTATTACAAAAACCAAAGGGCTTTCTATGTTTGTATATTCTGAACTTTACAAATACTGCAAACAAATTGGTTGTATAAAAGATGATAACTACGACATTGAAATCTCTAAAATTTGCTTTGAAAAACGATTTGAGTTTAATAGCTTAGTGGAGAGCATTAAAAGAGAAATCGAACAAAATGTTCGTTTGGAAAATCACACTGTTCAAGGTGGATATGGATATGTTACAGGGAATATTACCTACAAAAATTACTCAAATTTTACGATCCCTCGTGATACATACAATTTATATGTTGAGTATCTTAACAGCAAAGGAAAAGTACTTTTTAAGGAAAAAACTGTTGAATTTACTACACTAACTTATGGTGAAAGTAATACAACTTGGGTATCGAAAGATGTTCAAGGAGCAAGCAAAATAGCTGTTTCATTAGAAATAACAAACACTGATTTTATTGAAAAAATACTAGCCGAACACGCAAAGGGAAGCGATTGTACCTATTCTAATAACCTATAAAATTAAGAACAATGAAAAAAATATTATTTTTAATAGTGTGCTTTTTGCCTTTTGTTGTAGCTTGCACACAAGAAAATAAAATAAAGAATGATCTAACTGAACTCGAATTGAAAGATAAGGTCAAATCCTTAAGAATTATCAATTATGAACCTATTGATAAATTTGGGGAGATTACAGCAGGAGAAAGATTAGAAGGCAATAGATCTTATAGTTTTAATGAACAGGGATTTATATTGTCTTTTGAAACTTTCGGAAAAGATGGAGAAATTAAAACTTCTCAAAAAATAATTTACAACGAACAAAATAAGAAAAGTGAAATACGTACTCTAAATATAGTTGATTTAGGAGATACAAAAATAAATTTTGAAAGTAAATCAGTCTACAAATATAATTCAGAAGGTAATAATGTAGAGATACTTACTTTTGCAAGAGATAAAGAAACAGCTAAAGAAGAGTATCAGTACAATTTAAAAAATGAAAAAATAGAAGGAAGAACAATATTCTTTCAAGATGATGGGAAAGAAATATTTGGAGGAAAAGAAATCTATAAGTATGATGATAAAGGCAATTTGATTGAACAAATTGGCTACTCTTCTAACGGAGATGAAACTACGAGAAGTCTTTTTGTCTACGATCAAAAAAATAATAAAGTAGAAGAGGCTTCTTATAAACAAAACACTTTGGAAGAAAAACGATTTTTCAAGTATAATAATGAAAATAGAAAAATAGAAGAGTTAGTTAATCTATCCAATTCTAAATATAAGTTGGTATTTTATTTTCAATATGATAATAATGGAAATGAATTGAGTTCTGAGGGAGTGCTTAATATGAACTTAGAAAATAGAATTCTTAGAAAAGATTCCTATAAGTATATTTATGATGATAAAGGGAATTGGACAGAGAAAATCATCTATGAAAATGGCATAGCTAAGTTTATCACAAAAAGAATTATTGAATATTACTAAAAAATACACTTATGAAACTAATATTTTTTTTGTTGAGCCTTATGGCTTTGGTAGCTTGTGAGAGCAAAAGTAGTAAAACTGACTGGGATAAACAGAATTTAAAAGGCAAGGTGAAATCCATAAAAGAAACACCTTATGAAGCTATAGGATATTCAGGTGAATATCACAAGGGAAATTTAGCTCCAAGAGGCTTTGCTAATAATGAATTTTCTTTTGACGAGACAGGAAAATTACTTAAAGAAATCTCCTATAATAAAAATGGGGGAGTCTTTAATGTTTATACTTATAATTATGATAATAAAGGACTGTTATTAAGCAAAGACACTTATGACAGCAAAGGAAATCTCGAAGAAAAATCAGTTTATAAACATGATCTTCAGGGTAATATAACAGAAGAAAACTCATATAATACTAATGGGAAATTAAAATCCAATAATTATTATATCTATAGATATGATGAAAAAGGAAATCAAGTAGAACGTTATCTATTCGTTTATGCAACAGATGAGGAAGGTAATTTTTCCTTTGATGAAAATGGCACTGCGAAAATTGAAATTATCTATAAAGAAGAAAATTCGTATGACCAAAAAGGAAATAAAATAAAAAGCACAATTCAAGATCTATTTCTTGGTAAAACAGAAATTTCCTATGAGTATGATAATAGAGGCAACTTAGTTAGAAAAATTGAAGCAGGTGGAGTATTGGACGGAAAAGAAAACGTAACTTGTAAATACAAGTTTGACAGTAAAGGCAATTGGATAGAAATGACTAAGACAATAACATCTCAAGGGCACAGTAAAAATTTAATCATAGAACGGAATATAGAATACTATTAACTATGAAAAAAATAATCTTACTCCTCACCCTATTTTTAACTTTGATTGCTTGCAACCAAAGAAAAAATTATTACAACGACAATAGCACTGATGACTATGAGGAAAACTCTACTTATGAAAAAGAAGAGAAATACCCTGATGGTACTTATGAAGCTGAAGTAGAAGTTTACAATCCTGACACGGGGCACGAAGCTACTTATACATTAGATGTAGAAGTGGAAGACGGAGAACTTACCAAAATATATTGGAATAATGGTGGATGGTTAGACGATAGCCATTTCTCTCCTGTAGACATTAGCGATGGTTCAGCCTCATTTGAGGATGATAGAGGTCGTGAATACAAAGTTGAACTCAATTAAATTCTACATCTATGAAAAACATTCTTCTTATCATTACCCTATTCACCTCCTTATCTCTCTTTTCACAAGTAAGAAAAGAAGTAGAAAATGGTATTTGGGTAACCTTCCCTAAAAATCCGCAGTACAGTGTGGCACAGGGGGCACGACAGTATATCGCACAAACAGACAACGCGGTGTGTATGGTGCAGAGTGTAGACCTACCACAACGCTCTCAGTACTTAGTTGCTGAAAGAAACTTTTCAGAAACTCAAAAAAAAGAGGTAGCGGATAGTTTTCTCAACAACTATACTCAAGGGGTGATGGCTTCCTCGGGCAATACTGCACAGATAAGCCCTATCAAAAAAGGAGCTCACTATGGTAGAAAAATAAACTATTCAGCGGTCAATCCTGCTACGGGTGAGGTTACCCAGCGCAGTAGTATAGTGCTTTTTGTCCGTGCTAAAGTAGTGTCGGTAGAATGTATAGCAATGAACAACAGCTCCAAAGCTACTACCGAGATGAATAGCTTTTTAAACTCTATTACTGTGAGATAGTATTTTACAAAACATTTAAAACTTTGCCAAAAGTCATAGCCTTTATTGCTACAACTCTTGGCAAAGTCTTTCTTACTTCTTATCTTTTATCTCTTACCTACCCCCTACTTTCCCATTCTACTTTTCGCGATACGTACATCACGATTGCTAAAATGGTGAACAAGCCAATACTACCCACTAATAAAGCATAGTTTTCAAGCTGAATAATCACATAGATAAAGCCGTAGAGTGCCGCTAATGAAAGCCCTATAAAAGTAGGGAACTTCTTATTTTTCAGTATAGAAACCGAATACAAACTGATAAGTCCTACAGTCATTACCGATGATATAAAGTAAGCAAACGAGAAACTACTGTGTTCAGTAATAGAAATAAGTAAGGTATAGAACAAGATAAGGGATAAACCTATCATTGAATATTGAAAGATATGAATCTTTATCTTGCTGATACTTTGTATCAAGAAGAATATCAAGAAAGTGAGAAAGATAACCAAATAACCGTATTTAGTAGCGCGTTCATTCTGTTGATATTGGTCTACAGGAATGATAAAATCTACATCATAAGTGTATTGCGCAATGCTTGGCAAACTTCCAAACGATTGTTGTGCAAACGGACGATTGATGTGCAACACCTTCCACGAAGCGTTAAACCCATTAGTATTTATCTGTTTGGTATAAGGCAAAAAGCCACCAGTAAAGCTGGGGTCAGCCCAATTGGAGGTAAGTGTGCCCTCTGTCGTCTTCCCGATAGGTACAATAGCTATCTTCTTGCTACCATCGTACTGCACCGTAAAACTAAACGATGGATTTGCTAAAAACTCCTGATAGTTGATAAAACCTGTTTCAAGTGAGGACACCTCATTAGCTTTACTCTCATAGTCAGAGTAATAATTCTCGTTATCACTTTGCTCATAGATAGGTTCAAAAGCGTAAGTCTTACCCCCTAATTGAATGCTTACTCCGTTTTTAATACTTGCAAGGTTAGTAGTGCGGATGAGAATTGTAGCCTTATCCCAACTGATATCCTCATTAGCAATTCCTTTAGTTGTAAAGTTAGGAGCTACATAACTACCTGTAAAATCCATAGTTGCATTAAACACCACCGACTCATAGTTATTGCGTTTCTTCACTTCAGTTTTTACATTTGAAGTATTTTTCAATTCCTCGGGGAAGAAATAAGCATATTGAGTTTCAAAAACATTTTTGTTCTTGTCGCTATACACCTTATAAGGGATTTTGAGAATAGGTCCATAGAAAAAGACCTCACGCCCCCACTTGCTATCAATCTCATTGATAACCTCCTGCTGACGTTCTTTGCGTTCTCTCACTAAGTTTTGCACTAATAAGAGCGGAATGAGCAATACCAAAGTAAGTGCCCCAATAAGCATCAAACGAAAAGTGTTTGATTGCCATACATTAGATGTTGTTGATGGTTTTTCTGGATACATAATATTTAAAATTTATAATTAATAATTAACAATTAACACTAAAGCGCTTTGTAATTCAAAGTGCGTATATAAAAAAGAAAGGAGATAATGTTACTCCTTTACGGATCGTCCTCCTTCGGGGGTTCGGGGGCAAATTGGCAAATTTCCTAATCTGCTAATTTCCCAATAATCTTCTCGAGTGCATTTAAATGTTCTTGGAAAGCCTCGCGACCCTTTTCAGTTACTTTATAACTCGTATTAGTTTTGCGCCCTATAAACGATTTTTCAATAGTGATATACTCTTCAGCTTCCAAGGCACGGGTATGGCTTGCCAGATTGCCGTCGGTTACCCCTAAGAGTTCTTTTAGAGTATTAAAGTCGGCACTGTCATTGACCATCAACACCGACATAATCGCTAAGCGAATGCGGTGGTCAAAAGCCTTATTGATATGTGCTAAAAGAGACTTCAAAATTAGATAATAGGTATTTAGGTAATAAAACCAGCAAGGGGTCTTTTAATTCTTTTTCTTTTTGGGTTCTATATAGAAATTCTTATCACTTAAAATATTAGTAATCATATATTTCCCTTTGTTATTTTTCTTCAATTGATAATCTACGCAAGTTTTCTTCTTTTCCCAGTCAGAAAGCAAAAAACATACTCTATATCTATCATTACCTAAAGAGGTAATTTTCAAACTGCGATTAAGAGTTTTTGCTTCATAGTCTTGTGCTTGTATAAAAGGGTCATATTCTGGTGAATTATCTTCGCGAGAGGGAGGAAATACTTTATTGAACAATTCCTTAGATACATATTTTAAAAATTGCTCTTCTTTCCATGAATTATCATCATATATTACTTTGTAAAACTCCTTCAAAGTAGCGATAGCCTTTTGTGTATCACTACTTTCATTTTGGGCTTTTAAAACTGTTGCTCCAATAAGGAAAAATAGTGTTGTGATAAAAATTTTTGCTTTCATAATATTTTGTTCTATCCGTCCCAACCTATATCAGTAATTTCTTTGTCGTTAAAATCTATTTCTAACGAATGGTCAGAGGTAAAAATATCTCCTGCCGAGATATGTGCCGAAACCTCTTTACCACCTACCCATATACTACCGCTATATACCTCTAAAGTGTTGTACCAATTGTCATCAGCTTGAGGTGTATATTCAGCACAATGCTCATTGTAGTAATTAATGAGTGTCGCTTTAGCATCCGAAAGCCATTCTAAATATTCATTTATACTATGCAAGCAATTTTCTAAGGAAGTTTCTTTGTTTATAAAGAATGAAAAATCCTCTCCTGCCACCTCTTTGTTAAAAATCACTACTTTTTTCGTTGAGAGCACATACTCACATTCTGACTCTAAATCTTCTACTTTCTCAAAGTCACTTGTTTTAAAGGCAGTCTGCTTTTTCTTTGCTTTCAATTTGCGAACATCCTTGATACAAAAAGTATTTTTATGCGTTTTGGCTTTATCTTCCAAAACTAATAGTTTGCTTTTCTCCTTATAATTAGTAGTATCGGCAATGCGCAAGAAAGTCTCATAAGCCGAAAGGTGGTATTCTAATAAGGTATAAGTATCAGCGAGGATACGCTCTTCCTCTTTAGTGCACTGGGTTTTAGCTTGCAAATCGTACAACAAATCGTACAATGCGATAGCTCCCTCGTGAGAACCTCCTGCTTTGCGAAAAGCATTAGAAGCATCGATATAGCGTTTTAAGATTTCAGTCATCATTTATTATTTTCGTTCATATTTGAAGTGCATAATGCCTCCATAGAGAATATGGCATACGCCAAAACCTAATGTCCAGAACAAGAGTCCGTAACCAGGAAAATATACAGCTAATAAGCCTAAAATAATTTCGGTAATACCGAGATAATGCACATCACCAAAGGTGTATTTACTCACGTTCACACACGCCAAACCGTAGAAAATAAGCGTCATAGGAGCTAACAGTCCGTAGTACTCATTTTTGATAAGCAAGACACTGAGCAAGCCTCCCGTGAGTAGTGGAATCATAAAGTTATACAATGCTCTTTTAGCAGTAGGTGTTACTAAAGTTTCGCCATTGCGTTTGGCTTTGCGCACTGAAAACAAATAAGCTGTGAGAATAGAAGCTACAAGCACTGCTAAAGCAATAGCTATAATAGCTTTAAAGGTTTTGCTTTCGATATACACATACGGATAATAGTTATAATGGTGTTGCAATAATACATACACTCCTGCTGCTCCCATAAGAGCATACACACCTGCCAATACCCCCGAAAGTCCGCTAAGCGAAAGAAAAAGGGTAGATTTACGCATCATTTGGCGTATTTCACGTAGATCCTCTAAATATTTATTTTCTTCCATAGTGAAGCACTTTGTGCTGCAAAGTAAATACTAATAGTTGTAACTGCCAAATATTTTTGAAACAATTTGTAAAAATATTTTTCTAAACACTGAATTTGAATAGGTTATAAAATTAAAAACTTTGCCAAAGGTTGTAGTAATGTGTTACAACCTTTGGCAAAGTAAAAATATTGATATGAACAATCAGAATTGTACGATGATAAACTCACTTCGGCGGTTAGCTTGGTGTTCCTCTTCGGTACAAGGTACGCCATTAGAGCAACCATTTACCAATTGCGTTTCACCATAGCCTTTACCTGTAATTCTGTTTTTCTTAATACCATGACTTACAATCCATTTGATAGTAGATTTAGCACGGCGCTCAGAAAGTGCTAAATTGTACTTATCAGAACCACGACTATCAGTATGCAAACGTACATCCACTTTCATTGTAGGGTATTCTTTCATTATAGCTACGATTTTAGCCAATTGCTCTGCAGCATCTTTGCGAATATTAGCTTTATCATAGTCAAAATAGATGTTTTCTATCTTCAACACTTTAGCTAAATCAGTACCCACAGCTATTTTAGGCGTTGCTGGAATTGGAGTAAGCAACACTTCGGCTGTTACTTTCTGATTGCCATTGAGAGCTATTGATTGTTGCCCCGATTTGTATGCTTCTTTTTCCGATTTGAGAAGCAATTGTAAATCACCACAATCGGCATTGTAGAGAAGAGCGAAATTACCATTGGCATCGGCTGTAGTTTCTTCTAACAGAGTATTATTAGCTCCCCAAAGTGTTACCTTTGCCATTGGTATAATTTGCTTAGTATCTGCATCTTTTACTACTCCTGATAAGCTATACTGACAAGTGAAATGCAATGGAGTATGCTCGTAGAAACTATAAATATCATCACTTCCTTTTCCTTCGGGACGATTAGAAGTAAGATAACCTATTTTAGTTTGACTATTAATGACATAACAAAAATCATCTTCGGCACTATTAGCGGGACGACCTATATTTACAGGTTTAGTAATAGGGTTGCCTTCTTCATCTAATTTCACTGCATAGATATCCAAACCACCCAAACCAGGGAAACCATCTGATGAATAATAAAGCACATTATCATCTGAGATAAAAGGGAAAGACTCGCGCCCTGAAGTATTGATGCGATCGCCTAAGTTTTCGGGTTTGCCATAACCACTTTTGAGGATTTTAGCACGATAGATATCTGATGAGCCTAAAGTACCTTTCATATCCGATGAAAAGTAGATATACTTACCATCGGGACTGAGAGCAGGATGTGCCACGCTGTGGATATTGCTATTGAAAGGCATTTCTTGCACATCACCCCATTTGCCGTGTTTATCTTTAGTTGCTTTAAAGATTTTGAGGAGTACGGTTTGGTCTCCATTAGTCTTCACTTCGTTGTTGATGAAGTTATTACGAGTGAAATACATTGTATTGCCATCTTTCGTAAAAGCAGCTGTCGATTCATTGAATTTGGTATTGATACCGTTTAATTTAGCTTTTTTAGTAGCTTTTAAGCTATCGGTATTGGCTTCATAAAGACTATAGAAATTATCCCCTGTCCAATCGGAACGGCGTTTGAGGAATCCGCTTTTAGAAGTAGCATATACGATATTATCACCGTAGAAAGCTGTACCATATTCAGATTTTTTAGTGTTGATTTTTAACAAATTCAGCTCTAACCTATCCGAATTGCGTTTAATCTCTGCTTGATAATCTCTATTTTTGAGGAAAAGAGCTGCACGAGTATCTTGTTTGCCTACCAACTCTACAAACTTATCCATTATCTTATCAGAATTATCATAGTCACCTACTGTTTTGAGTGTTTGTGCATAACGGTAGTAATATTCTGGTTTGATATTGAAAGGCTTGTTAGTTTTAGCATCTTTGCCTTCAAAAAGTTTGGCATACCACTTATTAGCTTGTTGATAATCGGCATTGTAGTAATAAGCATTGCCAAGATTTTCTAAAAGCTCTTGAGGTTCTATTCCTCTCTTTGCAATACTTTCATAAGCATTAATAGCTTGTACATAATCTAAATTCTTGTAGTATTGCGCTGCTTTCTTCAATGCTTCTTTATCGCTTTGAGCATAGCCTAACTGCAAAATCGCCAATGTTATAGCTAAAAAAAGTTTTTTCATAGAATTCAATAGATTTCTTTTTATTATCTAATTTTTAAAGCATTACAAGATTAGAAGAATCGAGGTGATACGATTTTTTTGTAGGTTTTCACCAATTCGTAACGCAAGAAGATTTCGTGTGAACCTGAATTATATTTGCGCAACTCAGTAGTTTCAAAATCGTAGCCATAACCCGCAAACCAGCGATCGTTGATTTGGAATCCTGCCATTAAACTCACCGCAGCCGACCAACGATAAGCGGCTCCTAACACAAACTTCTCGTTGAACATAAAGTTTGCTGAAAAGTCTAATTGCAAAGGTGCTCCAAACGATACTTTAGAAAGTACTGCTGGTTTGAACTTTGTATTTTCGGATAAATCAAACACATAACCTCCTATCAAGTACAAGTGTTGTGCATTTTTAAGCACTGACACTGAACTTTTGTTGTAGTGAGTAGTTTCGAGCATATTAGGCACTGAAAAACCAATGTAGTATTTATCAGTATACCAATACAAGCCTGCTCCTATATTAGGAGAAAATACACTTTCACTCCCTGAAAGGCTTTGATCGGTTTTATCTTTTACATCCAACTTGTTGTAGTCTATTTGAAACAAACTTGCTGAACCATTGATACCGAATGCCAATTTAGAATTTTCGAAGTTTAACGTGTATGACACATCGATTGTTAAATCTGTTTGGTTTTGAGGTCCTATACTTTCACGGAAGATACTTCCTCCTAAACCTACATTGCGCAAACTCTCCATAGGCTGGTGATAACTGATGCTTCCATTAGTAGGTGCACCACTGATACCCACCCATTGGGTACGGAACATTCCAAAGAGGCTTCCTACCTCTCGAGACCCTGTGTAAGCAGGGTTAAACAGCATAGTATTATACATATACTGTGTGTATTGAGACTCTTGTTGTGCAAAAATCTCACTGCAAAATAACATTGTTAGTGCTGAAAAAAGTACTTTTTTTATCATTTTATTAAACTTTCTATACTTATTTATCTTAGTTATTTTTGATATAAAATCGGGCAAAGGTACATCTTTTTTATAAATAATACAGCTTCTTGTAAAAAATATTTTCACTTATAGTTTATTTTCTCAAATATAACCAACCTATTTTTCTCTGTAGTTGATGGTTTTCATCGGTGTATTCTATAAAATAGAAGTAAGTGCCTGAGGATAATTCCAAAGATTCTTTTACAGCTACTTTTCCTTGTGTAAAACCTTTAAATGATTGGTTTTTATTATCATAGCCTACAACATCAAACACTTTTAGTCCTTCTTTATTATAAATACGCACTATATTATCAGGATATTTTTCTATACCTTCTATATGGAAATAATCGTTTTTATTATCATCATTGAGAGAAATTGCGTTATAGGTTATCAGTACATTTGTAGGGCTTGCCTTTTCATCTTCTTGAGGTTTAGGAGGGGAAGGAGGTGTTGGGTTATCAGGCACTATTACTTCCACTGTTGTGGCATCACAAATAGTTAGATTCTCTATACACAACTCGTAGTTGAGGGTATAAGTGCCTGCTGGGGTATGAGTAGGTACTATCACATTTCCAGTAGAGGTTTCTATGTAAGGAGCTGTATCCGTAGGTTCTTCTGCTTCAATATTAATATCATCATTTGGAAATTCTATAGGATTATCATCGATTGTATCGTTAGCAAGTATATTCCCAACAATAGAATTCCCCGTATAAGTAAATTCATCAGGAGTTACCACAAGTGAAGAAGGAGGTACAGGAGGAGAGGTAATTGATACTTTCACTATAGCCGTATCACAATTAGACTGGTGATAAATATCACAAATACGATATTCCAAAGTATAAGTACCTATGGGTGTGCCTTGAGGAATAAGTACATTTCCCGCTAAATTAACAGATAAAAGATAGAAATTATCACTATCTTTACTACCTCCTATCACTTGAAAATTAACCAAAGAAGCATTAGGAGTTTGCTCTCCTATGCTATCATTGCTGTATATACTTTCGGTAATCGTAGTCGTCCCTATGGTAATGGTATAAGTATCATCACGAGCGACAATAGGAGCTATTGGAATTTCCGTAACAATCACTGTAATAGTAGCAGTAGCACAATTATGAGTATCCTTTATATCACAAATGCGATATTGCAGGGTATAAGTACCGGTAGGGATACCTTGAGGAATGAGTATATTTCCTGCTAAATTAACAGATAAAACATAGAAGTTATCATTATCTTTACTACCTCCTATGGCTTGAAAATTAACCGAATAAGCGTTAGGAGTTTGTTCTCCTATGCTATCATTGCTATATATACTTTCAGTAATAGAGGTTGTTCCTATAGTAACAGTATAAGTATCATCACGGGCAATCACAAGAGGTTTGCTAACCTTTACTGTAACCGTAGTAACTCCACTGCAATTATAAGGTGCAGATTTAGCGCAAAGACTGTAAGTTAGTGTATAAGTGCCTGCTGGCGTATGGGCAGGAAGGAAGACTTCACCCGTAGCTATCTCGATGTAAGGGACATTTGTCAATGCGGTGGTTGTGTTAATGGTAACACTTGCCGTCATTACTGATTGAGTGTTGTAACTATCATTGGTGAGGATATTGCCTAAGACGATAGTTTGGGTGGCAGTGGTATGACTGAATGTATCATCGGTAGTTTGTAGTTTTATAGGAGAAGGGCTAACAATTACCGTAACGGTAGCAACTCCACTGCAATTATAAGGGGTAGATTTAGCACAGAGTCTGTAAGTTAGTGTATAAGTCCCTGCAGGGGTATGAGCTGGCAAGAAGACTTCTCCAGTTTGTGTAGCGATGTAAGGGACATTTGTCAACGCGGTGGTTGTGCTAATGGTAACACTTGCCGTCGTTACTGATTGAGTCTTGTAGCTATCGTTGGTGAGGATATTGCCTAAGACAATCGTTTGGGTGGTAGTGGTATGATTGAAAGTATCATCAGTAGTTTGTAATTTTATAGGAGAAGAGCTGACGATTATTGTAACGGTAGCTACTCCACTGCAATTATAAGGGGCTGTTTTGGCACAAAGACTGTAAGTTAGTGTATAAGTGCCTGCTGGGGTATGGGCTGGTAAGAGCACTTCACCGGTAGAGGTAGCAATGTAAGGGACATTTGTCAATATAGTGGTTGTGCTAATGGTAACACTTGCCGTCGTTACTGATTGAGTGTTGTAGCTATCGTTGGTGAGAATATTGCCTAAGACAATCGTTTGGGTGGTAGTGGTATGGCTGAAAATATCATCGGTAGTTTGTAAATTTATAGGTGAAGGGGTGACCTTTACTGTAACGGTAGCAACCTCACTGCAATTATAAGGGGCTGTTTTAGCGCAAAGAGAATAACTTAACGTATAAGTGCCTGCAGGAGTGTGAGCAGGTAAGAAGACTTCACCAATTTGTGTAGCGATGTAAGGGATATTTGTCAATGTAGTGGTTGTGCTAATGGTAACACTTGCCGTCGTTACTGATTGAGTGTTGTAGCTGTCATTGGTGAGGACATTACCTAAGACAATGGTTTGGGTGGTAGTGGTATGCCTGAAAGTATCGTCAGTAGTTCGTAATTTTATAGGAGATGGGCTAACAATTACCGTAACGGTAGCAACTCCACTGCAATTATAAGGGGCTGTTTTGGCACAAAGACTGTAAGTTATTGTATAAGTGCCTGCTGGCGTATGGGCAGGTAAGGACACTTCACCAGTAGCATTCTTGATGTAAGGGGTATTTGTCAACGTGGTGGTTGTACTAATGGTAACACTTGCAGTCGTTACCGATTGAGAGTTATAGCTGTCATTAGTGAGGATATTACCTAAGACGATCGTTTGGGTGGTAGTGGTGTGGCTAAAAGTATCATCGGTAGTTTGTAGTTTTATAGGATGTAAAAGTGTTTCCTCTATAGGGATAGTTATTTCTTTTTTGATTGAGGTATAGAGAGGAGTAGCCGTACAAGTTTCTCTACCGCTTTCTTCTGTGGTATAATATACCATTTTTGAAGAAGGCACAAACGTCAGTTTTTTATTGGTTTGTAATTTTAAAGTATAATCAAAAGAATCTTCTTTCTTTTTCCCTTGGGGCAATAAGAATGTATATTCTGTGACATTTTGGGATAACGGCACTACACTTTTTAAATCTCCCAATGAGAATACAGGTGTAATTCCTACTGGTAATTGTACTTTAAAATATGATTTTTCACCCGTTTGGATTGTTTTATCAATTGTATTTATTCTAATTTTCCCTTTATAGAGCACTTCATCTGTAGTTTCACCCCTTATTTTACCTTCTTGATAGGACAATAAGTTTGAAACAGTATAGTTGGAAACTATTTTTTCAGTAATTTTAGAGGCTTCAAATAAACCTTCCGTTGTTAAATCACTTCCCCAATAAACTTGATATTGTATAGGTATAACTGAAAAACAATTGGTTATCTCATATATTTCAGAAAAAGAAACTCCTATAACGCTTTCTTTTTTCAGCACACCTGCGTTTACTTTATAAAAATACCGTCCTTTGTTAGCAAGTCCTTTAGGAACTGTACTTTCAGGAACAAGGAGATGATCTTCCCCATTTTTCTTATAGTAAAGAGCTTTATTTTTTATATTATCAGGATATTGTACAGAAAGATAAAATTCCTTTATAGCACCTTCCCCTAAGTTTTTAACACTAAAACCTCTTCTGTTTTCTCCCTTTTTTCCTACTTCTATAGGTTCTGTTACTATTGATAATTTGGGAAATCTAAATTGATAAGGCACAGAAGTAGATTTTTCAATTGTTTTGCCTCCAATCATAGCTTCTACTATATCGTTATAATTCACATTTGCCTTTACACATTTGCTAAATTTTCTATAAACTAAAAAATTTACAACACTTTCAGGCTTAGCAGTGACTATAAAAATAGGCTGATTGATTGTAGAATCAGTTGTTTTTTCGACCTTAACAAGTGTTCCTTCTTGTTGAGGCACTTCAATTCTAGAATAGTTTATTCCTTCAGGAAAAAAAACTTTTAAGTTTACAGAAGTCTCACCTTTAGGAATTTTTACTTCAATTGCTAAAGGAGCTTCAAAATTTGTTAAAGCAATATGAACAGCAGGATCTACATTAATCCAATTGATAATATTTTGACTAATAGCCGTACTTATTGAAAAGAAAAACAGAAGACTGCTAATGAATATTTGTACTTTCCTACACATTTTCTCGTATCATTTAGTAAATACGGTGCAAATATAGGAATTTTATTTTAACAAAACAACAATAAAAATTAAATCTTTTTTATTAATATTTAACATATCAAGTTTTAGTCAACAATAAACTCTACACGTTTATTTGCCTGATGTTCTTCTTCAGTACAAGGCACTCCTTTTTCACAACCATTTACTAACTGAGTAGCCCCATAGCCTTTAGCAATAATACGGTGAGAAGCGATACCTCGTTTGATGAGCCATTGCTCAATAGATTTTGCTTGTGTTTCAGTAAGTTCTCTGTTATATTTATCGTTTCCTCTACTATCAGTATGTACTTTTACGATAATTTTTAAGGTAGGATTATCTTCTAGAAAGGCAACTATTTTAGCTAATTGTACTGAAGCATCTTTGCGAATATTGGTATGTCCAAAATCAAAATAAATATTATCGATATTAAATATATTAGCCAAATTATCTCCTTTGTTTACTTCAAAAACATTAGGAAATAAAGAATATATTTTCTGTTGTGCTGTAGTTAAAGAAATAGGCTGACTCATCAGCTCATAATTATTCTTTTGGATTTCGATATAAGCGTCTTGGAAGTTAGGATATATTTTATTAACCGAAAATACAAAAAAACCATTTATATCACTAGTATCGGTAAGGGTTTCACCTGCCGCATTTATCAAAAATACTTGGGCTCCAGCTACAACTGTACCTTTCTCGGCATCTGTAACTAATCCCATTAAATCATTAGGAGTAGTATTGGGATGTTTAGTAAAAAGCAATTGCATTTTATCATCAAAAACACTCATTTGCCTTTTAGCTTCACTCTTTTTGCCTACCTTTTGCAATAGCACTGCATAGCGATAGTGTTCTATAGGATCTAACTGATAACCTATACCTTTTATAAGTTTTTGATAGTATTTGAGTGCTTGAGTCTCGTTGTGATTAGTGTAGTAGTAATTAGCAAGACGCGTTACTACTTCTTGTGTTTCATAACCTCGCTCTACTACTTTTTGATAGAGTTGAGCAGGAATTACTTGTACCTGTGCTGTAGCCAAAGTAACATTGACCAATAACAGCCATAAAACTTTTGCTTTCATATTATTATATCTTTCTTTCTTGGCTACAAATATACAAAAAATAATCACAAGTTGTATTTATAAAAGTAAAAATAAAATAGGCTTCTTGTTTTATCAAGAAGCCTATTTTATATTTTTATAAACTACCTATTAAAAGTAAGCGTTAAGAGTTGCAGATACAATACCTAGCCCTTGTTTACTTCCGATATTGAAACCAAAAGTATTAGTTTCTTTATTTCCGTCACTTGTATAAATAAGAGCTACTCCATAAGTGTATTGAGCACCAAGAGCTACTTTAGGGAAGATGAAGTATTCAACTCCACCAAAAGCTTGTGCACCTACACCAAAGCCAAATTGTTTTTTAGCAGGAGCAACAAAACCAACTAACACATCTGCCCCATAGTAACCTTGCAAACGAGTAATTCCTTTTCTCCACTCTTTACCAAGACCTACTGTTAGTCCAAAGTTGCTAGTAGCATCAACATCCTTTGTTTTCTCAACACCAAAATTGAAACTTGCTATATAACGCATAGCTTTGTTATCTTCAATAAATCTCTTCCCTACAATTGAAATAGAATTAACATTTGTTGTTTGAGAAAAGGCTCCTGTTTGAAAATTCAAAATGTTAGCATTTTCTCTGAAAAGATTGTCTCCTGGGTTAGAAGTTGTTCCATTGAAAGCTTGACCTAAGTAAGTTAGAGCGTTTCCAACGTTAAAACCAATTGACCAATCTCCTTGTTTAGGTAGATATTCTTCACCTTTTGAAGAAACTAATTCTTGAGCTGAAGCAGCACCAAAAGCAAATACTGCTGCTAATGATAAAATGATTTTTTTCATCGTATAAATGTTTTTAGTTAAAATTTATAAGGCAAAAATAAGTCATTCTTTTATACCTACCAAATAAAATGTAAAAAAAATATACTAATTTTATAAAACATTTGAAAAACAGCACTTTACAAATGCACTTTGAGATACTTTTTTACATTTTATTAATAAGCCTTAGCAAATAGTACACGTTTAGTAGAAGGTTTACCCGAATAAATGCATACTCCGGCTTCTTCTTTGGCATCTAATGGAATACAACGTATTGTTGCTTTTGTTTCCTCTTTGATGCGTTCTTCTGTTTCAGGAGTACCATCCCAATGAGCTGAAAGGAAACCTCCTTTGGTTTCGAGTAACTCTTTAAATTCGTCATAGCTATTTACCTCAGTAATATGCGTATTGCGGTACTCCAATGCTTTGTTATAGATATTAGCTTGTATATCCTCTAATAGTTGCTGGATATGTGCTACAATTTGATCACCTGTTACGGTTTCTTTTGTAAGGGTATCGCGACGAGCTACCTCAAAAGTATTATTTTCTATATCGCGTTGTCCTACAGCTAAACGAACAGGCACTCCTTTGAGTTCGTACTCGTGGAATTTAAATCCTGGTGATTGCGTATCACGATCGTCGAATTTCACGCTAATACCACGTTTTTTAAGTTCTTCTACCAAAGGTTGAATGTGTGTACGCACTTTTTCTAATTGTTCTTCACCTTTATATATAGGTACAATCACTACTTGTATAGGAGCTAATTTAGGAGGCAATACCAATCCGTTGTCATCACTATGGGTCATAATCAAGGCACCCATCAAGCGGGTTGAGACACCCCAAGAGCTCGCCCATACGTATTCTTGTTTACCCTCTTTAGTAGCGTATTTCACTTCAAAGGCTTTGGCAAAATTCTGACCTAAGAAGTGTGAGGTTCCTGCTTGTAGCGCTTTACCATCTTGCATCATTGCTTCTATACAAAATGTTTCATCGGCACCTGCAAAACGCTCACTTTCAGTTTTCAATCCTTTAATTACAGGCACTGCCATAAAGTTCTCTACGAAAGTAGCATAGACATTCATCATTTTTTCAGCCTCTTCAAGAGCTTCGGCTTTAGTAGCGTGAGCGGTGTGTCCTTCCTGCCATAAAAACTCAGCAGTGCGCAAAAACAAGCGGGTGCGCATCTCCCAACGTACCACATTTGCCCATTGGTTGATGAGTATTGGCAAATCACGGTAAGACTGAATCCAGTTTTTATAAGTACTCCAGATAATCGCCTCGGAAGTAGGACGCACAATCAATTCTTCTTCTAATTTAGCTTCGGGGTCTACTATTAATTTACCTTTTTCATTAGGGTCGGTTTTGAGACGATAGTGGGTTACTACCGCACATTCTTTAGCAAAACCTTCAGCATTTTTTTCTTCTGCTTCAAAATAGCTTTTGGGTACAAACAGTGGAAAATAAGCATTGGTATGCCCCGTTTCTTTGAACATACGGTCGAGCTCTGCTTGCATTTTTTCCCAAATAGCATAGCCGTAAGGTTTGATTACCATACAGCCACGCACGCCTGAACTTTCGGCTAAATCGGCTTTTACAACCAATTCATTATACCATTTAGAATAGTCTTCACTACGTGATGTTAAATTCTTGCTCATATATATTTTAAAATCTTTTTATAGATTAGCAGTTCTTCTCCTTGTTTTTGTTTTATGAGGAGAAACGGTTGCGTGTTTTGCTTTGTAGTAATACAAACATTTTTCTATATAAAAATCATTTTGATTACGAATAAGTCCCGCGACATTGTCGTTGAACCAAATTTCGGCTAAACTCGCTTTGAGATGTTTAGATATATCACCGATATTTCTATTGAAATCTATTTGGATACGTCTATTTTTTAAGAAAGCGGCAAAGGCTTTCAGCATTTCTTTTGATATTTTATAATCGGTGATGAAATACGCTTTAGAGGGTCGTCTGTTTTGTGATGGGTGTTTATCTAAATACTCAAACAGAAAGAAATTGGTAAGCCCCGAATTGAGCACCTCGTTCACCATATAAGTTTCGGGTTTCATATCTATAGGGACATACACATCGGGGTAAATTCCACCGCCACCATATACCACTTTCCCTTTAGGAGTGATAAACTTCAGTGAATCGGGGATAGAAGCCTCATCTATTTCAAAACTTCGGCGCTGGTGGCGCAAATTATAAGGTTTTTGGATAGAGCGCCCTGTAGGGGTATAGTAACGAGCAGTGGTGAGGCGTACTGCTGAACCATCGGGTAAGGGCATTTCGCTTTGTACCAATCCTTTACCAAAAGTTCTACGCCCTACAATCACTCCCCTATCGTTATCTTGCAAAGCTCCTGCAACAATCTCACTGGCAGAGGCACTATTTTCGTTTACTAAGACGAACAGAGGTTTATCTTCAAAAAGACCGCCATCAGTAGCATAAGTTTCTTCAATTTCTTTGCGATTGTTTTTAGTAAATACAATCATCTTGTTCTTATGCAGGAATTCATCGGCAATTTGTATACCTACATTGAGGAATCCACCTGAATTGTTTCGCAAGTCTAAAATCAAACTGTTAATACCTTCTTTTTCTAAGGCTTTCAAAGCAGATGTAAATTCATCGGTAGTGGTTTCGGCAAAGCGATTCATACGAATATAGCCCAGTGTGTCATTGACTTTGTAGAAGCAATCTATACTCCTAATAGGGATAAATTTACGCTCTATAGACAATTTGAAAATACTATCGCTGCTTTTGCGGTAGATTGTCAAATCGACTTTAGATTCCATTTCACCTTTGAGGATATTTTTGATTTTATCGGTGTTTAAATGTTTTTTAAACAGCGTATCTTGCCCTGCCATCAAAATACGGTCGCCAAAGCGGATACCTTTGTGCATTGCATCACTCCCCTCAACAGGTTTGATGACGGCAATGGTATCATTATACATATAGAAGCTAATGCCTACACCGACAAATTTACCACTCATTGTTTCGGCTACCTCTTGAATATCACTTTTGGAAATATAAGTGGAATGAGGGTCTAACTTGTGCAAAATACTATTAATGGTAAGATCGACGATGCTATCGGTATTTACCTTATCCACATAATCTTCCTCAATATAGTCTATAAGTTTGCCGAGTTTTACCTTATAAGGATTTTCTGGTACCGTATCTATATCGGTGATAGGCATAGGCACGGGAGGAGGCGGTTTGGGAATATAGAAGTTCGCTAACTGGCGACCTAATATAAGCCCCAATGCCAAACTTAAACCTATAAGAATTGGGAGTATGTAGTACTTGTTTTTCATTTATTGTTTTATTTGCGAAAAGCAGTAATACCTTGTTTTATCCATTGATAAAACTCATCGGGATCATCGGTATCGAGGGTATAACCAATAGGGGCTACCAAGTTCTCTCCTTGGTGATTCATCAACACATAAAAAGGTTGAGTGTTAGCTTTATATTTGAGAGTTTGAAATTCACTCCATTTTTGCCCAATAGTTTTAATCATCTTGCCCTCTCTGATTTGTGAGGGTTTCACTTCGCTCTCAGGAAGTTCTCGCTTGTCGTCTACGTATAACGAAATCAATACCACTTCATTTCTAAGGGCATCGAGTACTTGAGGATTAGGCCATACGTTTTGTTCCATTTTACGGCAGTTCACACAAGACCAGCCTGTAAAATCTAACATTACAGGTTTATTCACTTGTTTGGCATAAGCCAATCCTTTTTCATAATCATCAAAAGTAACGATATTGTGAGGTTTGAACAAGTGCGCTCCTTCAGGAAGAGCCCCTTCATCTACATTTGTACTACCTCCTCCAGCGGTATAACCTACACCATAAGGTGATTCGCTATAGTGTTGTGGGGGTGGAAAAGCGTTGATAAGGTTGAGTGGCGCACCCCATAGCCCTGGAATCATATAAACCGTAAAACTAAGGGTTACCAAGCCTAATAACAAACGACCTACAGAAATACGATCGGTAGCATCGTCGTGAGGCAAGCGTATTTTTCCAAAAAGATAGAGTGATAAGGCAGCGAAAACGGCAATCCAAATAGCGATAAACACCTCTCGTTCTATCCAGTGATATTGCAATACCAAATCGGCATTAGAAAGGAATTTGAACGCTAACGCCAATTCTAAAAATCCTAATACCACTTTTACAGTGTTCATCCAACCCCCTGATTTAGGCAATGAATGCAACCAACCAGGGAAAGCAGCGAACAAGGCAAAAGGCAAGGCAATTGCTAATGAGAAGCCGAACATTCCTATAATAGGAGCAATTCCACCTTCAGAAGCTGCTTGTACTAATAAAGTACCTACAATAGGACCTGTACAAGAGAAAGATACTATTGCCAAAGCTAATGCCATAAAGAAAATACCTACAAAACCACTGCGATCGGCTTGTGCATCTACTTTGGTACTCCACGAACTAGGCAAAGTAATTTCAAAAGCTCCTAAGAACGAAATAGCAAACACTACCAATATCAAGAAAAATATGAGGTTGAACCAGAAGTTACTCGCCAAAGCATTTAAGGCATCTGCTCCAAAGATAGCGGTAATAGCTGAGCCCAACAACACATAAATTACAATGATAGAGATTCCATAAATTACAGCATTTTTGATACCTTTAGCTTTAGTTTTGCTCTGTTTGGTAAAATAACTCACTGTCATAGGAATCATAGGAAATACGCAAGGAGTGAGCAAGGCAGCAAAGCCAGAAAGGAAAGATATAAAGAATATTGTCCAAAGACCTTGGTGTGAAATAGGAGTTTGAACAGGAGCTTTGGGTGCTGTAGTTTGGCTTACGGTAGTTGCAGGAACAGTGTTATTTTCCTCGGTATTATTACCAAAAGTAAACTGAGGAGTTGCGCCTTGATTAGCCGCAGCAATCCCTGAAAGGAAAAATTCTAAATCTACTGAATCGGGGGGCAAGCAGTTGCTATCGTCACAACTCATAAACTCAACTTCAGCTTTGATAGAGATAGAAGTAACTTCACCCAAGAGTTTAATACGTTGTTTGAAAACTGCTTGTCTATAGAAATAAGCAATTTCCATATCAAACACCTTGTCATGTTTTACAATAGGTTTTGACTCTTCAGTTTTTCCTACCAACTCAAAAGTAGGCTCTTGGGTATATTTAAAGGAGGTAGGTACCGGTCCATTAGGTGGGATGTTTTGTCCGTAGAGTTTCCAACCTGCCTCAATGGAAGCTGTTGCTACCAAATAGTATTCGTTATCGTTGATTTTTTCAACCGCTGTTTTCCATTTTACAGGGTTGTGTATTTGAGCATTTGCTATAGTTGCAAAAGCAATAAGCAGTAATGTAATGAGTTTTTTCATTTGGTCGTTTTATTTAAGAGTGCAAAATTACAACAAAATAATGATATAGGCAATAACAAGCTTTTATAAAGTCTTAAAGCCTCTAAGTTACTTACTTAGTAATTGCTAACAATCCTAATTTACAAAAGTAATTAATGTGAGTTCAATATAATTAATCACTTAACAATCAGCAAAATATTTTTAATCTCCCACGAATTTCACGAATTTACACGAATTTGGGACTGTATAAAACTCTTCGCTTTATATTATCTCACAAATTTTCACCTTACGGTGAATTATTTTGTGAATATATTGTGATACTTTAAAAGTAATTGATTATCAAGGTAATCAACTTTGCCAAAGGTCGTAACACGACGAACAATTAAAACTTTAGCAAAGTGTAGCGACGCAAAAGGTTTGTAATAGTAAGGCTAATTGCCATTAGCCCCTACAACATACCTAAAAAGCGAGCCTTGCCATATAGAAGCCGTCATAACCTGATTGATGTGCAAATATCACTTCTTCAGCTTCTAAACGAAAATCTTTTCCAGCTTCCGAAGCTAAGAATTTCTCTACTTGTTGGTGGTTTTCACTCGGCAATATAGAACAAGTTGCATAAACGAGTTTGCCTCCTTTCTTGAGTAATTTACTATACTGTTGTAAGATTTCTTGTTGGGTAGCGCGTATCTCGTCTAAAAACTCAGGGCGCAATTTCCATTTGGCATCGGGGTTGCGGCGTAATACTCCCAAACCACTACAAGGAGCATCAATAAGCACACGGTCGGCAGTGCCTTGCATACGCTTGAGTTGTTTGGGATCTATGAGTTTGGTTTCTATGTTGAAAGCCCCATTGCGGCGCGCTCGGCGTTTGAGTTCTTGCAACTTCTGTTCATAGATATCCATTGCAATCACCTGACCTTTGTTTTGCAATAGGTTGGCTATATGGAGTGTTTTGCCTCCTGCCCCTGCACAAGTATCGATTACGCGTTTCACCTTGTCATCTATTTGCATAAAAGGAACAACTTTTTGAGAGGAAGCATCTTGTACCTCAAATAGACCATCGGCAAAGGCTTGGGTTTTAAAGATATTGCCCCGTTCTACTAATTGCAAGGCATTAGGATAGTCTCGCAAAGGATAAGTCTCTATTTTTTCTTGTCGTAGAAACTGTTGCAAACGTTCCAAAGAAGTTTTGAGGGTATTGACACGCAATACTACGGGTGCTAAAGTATTGAGAGCGTGCAGTTCATCTGTCCATAGCGTTTCTCCTAACTCTTTTACGCCTAAAGCATCTAGCCAATCGGGTACTGATTCACGGAATTTTCTAAGTTTAGAAAGTTCATCGAACTTACCTTTAATTCGGCGAGCAGGCGTATCTTCAAAATAGTTACCCCAATCGGGCAAGGTAATACTTTTTAGGGTTGCCCACACGGCAAACATACGGCGCAGGTTATGCACTGTAAAGGGTTCGTGTACTTCGGCAATTTCGGCATAAAGGCGTTTCCAACGCACGATGTCATAAATAGTTTCGGCGATGAAAGCCCTATCGCGAGCACCCCAACGTTTATCTTTTTTGAGTTGTTTTTCAACTACTTTATCGGCGTATTGCCCTTCATTGAAGATAAAGGTAAGCCCCTCTATCACGGCATCTACTAAGTTTCTGTGTAATTTCATTATACTAAAAATGAGACGGCAATTTTTTATTACCGTCTCTTTTTTTGAGGGGAAATTGCAATAATTCGCCCCTACAATATGATACAAAAGTAATTCTAATATTATTTAATTAAAAGAGCTGTGCCGTAAAGGTAAACAAGAAGTTACCATAAGTTGATTTGATCTGTGCGTTATCAGTAAGGACAGTTTCGTACATTTGGTATAGGTTAGTTTGTTTAGCAATATCATAAGAGGCATCTAAACGAATACCACCTAAAGTAACTCCTGCTCCAAACGAATAACCTGTAAGGTCACCTACAGTAGCTATAGCTTTGCGATATGGACTTTGCTCGTAACGATAACCTGCACGGAGACTTACGTAGTTTCTGCTTGCTTCTTGTTCTTTTAACAATTTAAAAGGGATACGGAATTCCCCCCCCACTCGCAAGGAAGAAGTGTCACCTAATTCGTTTTGGATAATAGTATTCTCCGCTTTCATATTGTTACTTCTAAATTTCATATTATCATAGGCTTTATAGGTATAATCTACGCTCAATATTGCTCTTTTTTTGATAATATAAGCTGCACTAGCTGTCCATGCACCAGGAGTACGAAATTTATATTCACGTTCATACCAAATAGGGTCTCCATAACGATTGACTAACTCAACATCATAGTCATACGTACGGGTTGCAATTCCTGAAGTTGCATATAATACTTGGCGTGATTCTTCTTTGAGACTGTACCATGTAGGTGATTGATAACTCACTCCTACTCGCAAGTCATCGGTTATTTTAATTATACTTCCTAACTGTAATGAAATTCCTTCACCTAATGTATTGATATATTGTTTGTGATTAGCATATCGCAATAAAGGATTATTACTTTGAAAATTTTCATCCTTTAAGCTATAAAGTGTTTTTTCATTAATGTTATGTACATTTAAGTTCATTCCCAAGTAAATAAAATCACCTATTTGAGAAGAGAAGTTAAAATTATATTTATTTATATAACCTGAGCGATCTATTCTATAAGTTTCTAAACGTTCTTGATTATAGCCACTAGGTATATAGGTAGTATTAGTAGCTGTAAGTGTTTGAGGGGAAATAACATTTGCCATCAAACCTAAATAAGCCATTTGAGCAGCATAACCTTCTGTACGTCCTAATTTAGCATAGTATTCACCTATTTCCTCTTGCTGATTAGAGTGTCTATAATTATATCCATTAGCAAAAGTGTCAAAGCTGAAAGGATTACCTGCATTACCTTTAGTAGCGTAATACAAAAAATAATCATCTAAGCCTTTGCTATTATAAGCTGAATAAGAAAATTTATCATTATCAAAAGTTTTCACTAATTGATAATTAAATCCAAAACTTATTCTTTTAAAAGTAGGTGATGCATCAGGTAGTGTTAGAACAAGACCAAAGTGATTGAGATTAAAATCATTGTTACTTTGCTTGTGATTTCTATCAAGAAAGGTTATATTTCTTTTTTGGTTATTGTTATTTAAAGAAAAAGAAATTTCACTTGCGCTAAAGACTGCACTTCCTGCAGGATTAATGTTGAAAGCAGAAGGATCACCTCCTAAGGCTCCAAAAGCGCCACTCATTGCTTTAAAACGAGCGGTACCAGTAAGCTCTTCTGTTGTATAACGCAAAGCATCAGTATAATTCTGTGCTTGTATGTTCATTACAAAAAGAAAAGCTACTAAAAGTAATATATGACTAATTTTTTTCATTTGCTAATATTTTTAATCACGGTTAGAACTTCTATACCCCCCTCCTCCACTATTAGAGGAACTACCACTATTATAATTCCCGCCTGAATTACTATTGCCATAATTAGAGCTTCTACCTGAATAGTTAGAATTATTAGATTCATAAGCTCTTCTTAATTCATAGCCTGAAGGGGTGCTATTGTAAGAAGGGGTTTGATTTTGATAAGAGGGTCTATTAGTCTCATTGCCATAGCGATGATTGTAAGAACCTTGTGTTTGTGAACGATTATAAGAACCTCTATCATAATCACTATAACGATTTGGATCACCTCTTCGTCCATCTTCTCTTATGATGGCGCGTCCTCGACTATTACCATAGGAATAGTTTGGTTCATAGTAATAATCTCTTGAACGATAATAGTCGTAATAATATCCATAAGGATAGTAACCATAATAAGGATAATATCCATAATAAGAATAATAGCTATAGTATGGATCATAACCATAGTAAGGATAGTAACCTCCATAGTAGTAGTTATCCCAATAAGGATCGTAATAACTACCCCAACCTAAAGATAGACTCCAACCAGAACGATAAGAACGGTAGTATGGATAAGCGTAATAACCATAGTAAGGATTTGCCCAACCGCGATTGTAGACATTTACATTCACTTGTGAAGGGTTAGAACCCCAACCTCCATAAGAAGAAGTTCCTGAAGCATAGGCATTAGAACGATAGCTATTTACATCAGTAAAATGAGTAAAACTACTATCTACTGTAGGATTTTCATACTGTTTGGCTTTATCCCTAAAATAGCTATTGTAACCATTATCAGCATAACGATTTTCGGGTTGATAATCATAACGTTGAGGAGGCATTTCTCTCTCTACATAACGTGGCCTTTCGGGCACGGGGTCATTATAAATGCCATCGGCGTAGTAGTAGCCGACGCAAGAAGTGAATGTGAATGAAACTACGATTGCCAAGACAAGTTGTTTCATTACACTTGTAAGTTTTGCATTCTTTTTCATAGTCATTTTTATTTTAGTTAATAGCAATGAGTTAATAGTTGATAGCTAATAGTCATAAATCAATTTTTATGCCAAATTCTTTTCTCATCTAGTCTTGAGTTTTCACTTCTTTGAGCTGAGTTCCCCAAAAAAGCACTTTCTCTCCAAAAGTTTCAGCGGCTTGTTGTAAAAGTTGAGGGATAGTATTTTCAATAAAATGCAATAAATGAGAAGGAGAAGAGGTTTCGCAATGTACTGCATAATGTTTTTCGGGAGCGTCTAACAATTTGAATACTCGTACTTTTTCTATAGTTCCTGATGTTTTTACTATTGGTAAATAAACAGATTGCAGCCAGTTCTGCCAAAGTAAAAACACTTCATCACTCACTACCATCGTTAAATTGTATACGTACATAACTGATTTATTTTTTGCAAAGATAAGAATTAATTTGTAACTTTGCCCGCAAATCATCAATAAATTAAAAACGTATGGCAAGCATTCGCATTTTAAAAAAAGAGATCAACTATGTGTTGGGAGATATCATTGACGCTGTGTATTTCACTGGCAAAATGGAAACCAAAGAGGGCAAAGCTCTTGTAGGAGAAATCCTAAATGATTTTGACTCACTTATTGATAAAGTAGCTGATAAATCAGTAGAAAACAGAGGCGCTCATCTCAAACAAGTAAGAAAAGAGTTTGAAGAAAAAGCAGGTGCCTTGATTGGGAAACTCAACGCCTTAGCGTAATTTCACTTTGCTAAAGTCGTACTCCGCCTTTAGCAAAGTTTTTTAATAACAAAAAGAAAACAATAATGAAAAAAACATTACAATACATTCTTATCAGTGGTGGTGTAGTACTGCTTTCAGGGTTCTTAGTAAACGCTATGTCAGTTAAGAAAGAAGACCTCAATATTTTTGAACAAACTGAAGCTGAACTAACTGAGAATCCTCTTGCTAGTGAAGAAACTTCTTCTAATCACAAAGATGATTTTTTTGATAACTACAGAACATACGCTATTGACCTACCTGAAAAATTAGATTTTGCAGGTGAAAAAGTACCTATGGATGACCCTGATGTATACGAACGATTAGACAGAGAATTTCTCGTGAATGTTTATTGGCAGTCTAACAGTTTGTTGCTATTCAAACGCGCTAACAAATATTTCCCCATCATAGAACCTATACTCAAACGCAACAATATTCCTGACGATTTTAAATATTTAGCTGTTATAGAAAGCGGGCTCACCAATGCTGTATCGCCTTCAGGAGCTAGTGGTTTTTGGCAGTTTATGAAAGCTGCTGCTCAAGAGTACAGTTTAGAAGTAAGCGACCAAGTTGATGAACGTTATCACTTAGAAAAAGCAACGCAAGCTGCTTGTGATTACCTAAATAAAGCCAAACGTAGCACAGGTTCATGGACAATGGCAGCAGCTGCCTACAACGCTGGTGTAGCAGGAATGAACAAACAGACTACTTTTCAGCAAACAAACAACTACTACGATTTGTACCTAAACAGTGAAACTTCGCGTTATGTATTCCGTATTTTGGCTGTAAAAGAAATAATGAAGCACCCTAAAAAGTATGGATTTATCTTCGATAAAAAGCACTTGTACAACGAATTACCTACTTATAATGTAATGGTAGATAGCACCATAGAAAATCTTAGTGATTTTGCTAAAAGTCAAAATATCACTTACAAAGAGTTAAAAAATTACAATCCTTGGCTACGTGATAGGAAACTTGACAACAAAGATAGTAAAACCTATTACATCAGGATTCCTAAAAAATAGGAATTAGGAGTTAGGAGCTAGAAATTAGAAATTTGTAAGTTTTCTAATCTTTTTTCTTTGGGGGCAAATTGTTTTAACACTTCTGTATTACCATTGGCAAGCCAAATGTGACTGGGTGTCATACTTGTATCTTCGTTGAGCAAATGGTGTTGTAATAGTATATTTCTCGTTTGTTTAGCAACGGCATAGCCCGAATCTATGACTTTGATACGGGCAGGAATGAGTTGTTGTATCTGAGGCAATAAATAGGGATAATGGGTACAGCCTAATACTAAATAATCAATACCTAAGGCGACCATTGGCAAAAGATGATGACGCAATAGTTGGGTCATTTCGGGACTTTCTATACGTCCTGCTTCTATAAGATCTACTAGCCCCTCACCTACTTGTTCTATAATTTCCACTTGCTCCTCTTGTTTGAGGTGCTCACTTGTTTTAGCAAAAAGATCACTTGCAAGTGTACTCCGAGTGGCTAAAACACCTATTTTCTTAGTTACACTCTGTAAGCTCGCCGGTTTGATAGCAGGTTCGATACCAATAAAAGGCACATCCTTATACTTATTCCTCAAATAAGAAATAGCATTAGTAGTACCTGTATTGCAAGCTACTACTATAATTTTAGCTTTTTGAGCCAACAAAAATTGAGTATTGGCATCACAGAGAGTTATAATCTCTTCCTTTGTTTTTTCTCCATAGGGAGCATTCTTATTATCAGCTAAAAAAAGAGTACTCTCATTAGGCATTAGGGCATTAATTTCCTTCCAAATAGTAGTTCCTCCTACCCCCGAATCAAATAGACCTATAGGAGCTGTAGAGAATGTAACATCACTCATTTTTCTATTATCTTATTTTGATGGTGCAAAAATAAAAAAAAGTGTTCACATAGCGAACACTTTTTGTAAATAAACCATTTTGTAATATGTGTAGTTTTCAATTAGAAACCTAATTTCTTTTTTACAGTGCCATAGAGGTCTTCACCTGTAGCAACAATCACACTTGAACCCGCACTTGAATCTAATACGTATTGCAAGCCTTTTTCTTTAGCAATATTTTCGATAGCAGTTTTTACTTTTTTAAGCAAAGGCTCTACGAGTTCTTGTTGTTTTTTTTGCAAACTTTCAGCAGCTGTTTGTTGAGTTTTACGGATATTTTCTTCCATTGTTTTTATTTCCTCAGATTTTTTAAGGAACTCAGCTTCTCTCGATTTTCTTTGAGCTTCAGAAAGTGCTGCGTACTCATTATCATATTTTTGAGCTTTAGCTTGCAATTCTTTGATGGCAGCTTGAATGTCGTTCATATAGCCTTGCTCCATTTTTTTCAACTGGGCTTCTATAGATTTTCTTTCAGGCATTTCTTCCAAAAGTTTTTGCACATCTATATGGGCAACTTTCACCTGTGCAGTGAGCATTGTTGTAGCTCCAAAAAAGAGAGCCAATGCAATCATCAATGTTCTAATGTTTCTCATCATCTTTGTTTGTAATATTAGTTATTTTAAAATTTTTACTTAGTTTGTTGTGCGAGTTTGTGTTCCCGCTTCTTGTTGTTTTTGCAAGCGTTCTGCTTGTTCTTTTTCACGTTGAGCTTTTAAAGCTTCACGTTCTTGCTGAGCTTTTTGAATGCGCTCGGCTTGTTCTTTTTCACGCTGAGCTTTTAAAGCTTCACGTTCTTGCTGCATTTTCTGTACGCGTTCCGCTTGTTCTTTTTCGCGTTGAGCTTTTAAGGTCTCACGTTCTTGTTGCATTTTCTGCACGCGTTCTGCTTGTTCTTTTTCGCGTTGTGCTTTCAAAGTTTCGCGTTCTTGCTGAGCTTTTTGTTGACGTTCTGCTTGTTCTTTAGCACGTTGGGCTCTGAAGTTTTCACGCTGTTGCTTCATTTCTTCTGTTTTGCGCAAACGTTCTTGTTCATATTGCACTCGGCGTTCTTCACGTGCTTTTTCGGCTTCTTTGCGTTTTTTCACACGCTCTTCCACAAACTCAAAATCGTAACTTTCTTTTAAGAGCTCTGCCATATCTTTATTGCGATCGGCAGCATTATCTTTTTTCTTCAAGGCACGAAGTACTACCTTACTAAGGTTGTGTTGCTCGTTAGAAAACAACATTGTCGCATCACTTTTTTCAAAAATAAAGTCATACTTGCGCAATTTACCTATCTCTTGCACTATGTTGAACACTTGGTCTTGAATAGGCTTGGCGAGCAAAAACTTTTGATTGATGTACTCTCCATCTTTAGCATCAAACTTTTGCTGTTTGTAAGCATTGAGGTTGTACTCCATCAAAGCGATTTCCTCTTCCTTATCTTTTATCAATTCAGGAGTAAGTAATGCTTTTTCAGCCTCTAACTTATCTTTTTCAGCTTGTATTTTAGTCAGGCGTTTTTCTATCTCTGCTTGCCATTGTTCTACTTGCAATGCAAACTGCTGGTTTGCTACTTTGTAGTCTTCCAAATTAGCCAAAATATAGTCCATATCCACATAGCCTATACGGGAAGGCTTCTGTGCAAATGAAAGTGTTATTGTTGCCAATAGCACTGCAAAAAGAACTGATAACTTTTTCATAGAAAATATCGTGCCAAAAATTAGAATTGTTGTCCAAAAATGAAATGAGTTTGCCAACCACTGCGGTTTGTACTATTAGCTGGATTATCAAATCCATAACCAAAATCAATACCCAACATACCAAATTGTGGCATAAAGAGTCTCAAGCCTAAACCTGCTGAACGCTTAAGTTGGAAAGGATTGAAGTTTGAGAATCCATCGTGTACATTTCCTCCTTCGGCGAATGCCAAACCATAGATAGAAGCCATAGGTTTGAGAGTGATAGGGTAACGCAACTCCAATGAGAATTTATTGAATATAGTTTCTCCACTATCTGAAGATAATCCGTAGTTCTCATAACCACGCATTTGTATGTTTTCACGACCATCCATATTGTAATAACCTAATCCATCACCTCCCATAAAGAATCGTTCAAAAGGTACTATACCGCGATTGTTGTTATAAGCCCCGAGATACCCAAAGTCGGCTCCAAATTTCAACACAAACTTGCTGTACAAATTAGTATACCAAGCTGAAGTGAATTTGAATTTATAGAATTCTAACCAACGGAAGCGTTCTTGGTCTATAGAAGCTATTTTGTCGCTATCGTTATTCGCAATAGCTTGTGTACGATCCTCTAACAACTTAGCGTAATTCACTCCATTAAACAAAGAATAAGGAGGGGTAACCTTTGCGCTGATAGTAAAACTACTACCCGTCATTGGATAGATAGGGTTAGGTCCGCTAGAATTACGCGATAGAGCAATAGTGTAAGCAAAAGAGTTAGATGAACCATCTTTGAAAGTAAAGAGCCCTAAATTAGGATAATCTTTCAAATCGTAGTGTTTATAGGTGAGTGTGTGAGCGATTTGGAAATAGTCATCTGGAACTCTAAGACGTTTTGCTAATCCTAAACTAAACTCAGTGATATATACACGGCGGCTTTTATCTACATCATAACTTCTATAGCTATAACCAAATTGTTCAGTACGGCTAAATGATACTGAGAACTGTACTGGCTGTTTGCCTCCCATCCAAGGTTCGGCAAATGAGAATCCATAAGTGCGATAGTATCTACTCACTTGCAAGCTGAGTGATAAACTTTGTCCGTCACCCATAGGTACAGGACGATAAGCCTTTCTATTGAATATATTTTTGATAGAGAAGTTGTTGAACGATAAAGCTACCGTTCCAATAAAAGAACCTCCTCCATAACCACCTTGTAATTGTACCTGACTTGAACCTGTTTCGGTAAGGTTATACTCTATATCTACTGTTCCTGCATTAGGATCGGCATTTTTGAAATCAGGATTGATATTTTGAGCATCAAAGAGTTGTAATTGACCTAATTCACGCACAGTACGCACTACGGCATCTTTACTATATAGGTAACCAGGACGAGTACGCAATTCACGATAAATTACATAGTCGTTTGTTTTTTCGTTACCTTTTACTGTTATTTTATTGAAATATGCAGGTTTTCCTTCTACAATGCGTATTTCAAAATTGATAGTATCGTTCACCACTGAAGTTTCTACAGGATGTACTTGAGAGAAAAGATAACCACTATTTTGGTACAAGTTGGTAATATCTTCAGCATCGGGTTTGGTATTGTCTTGCACACGTTTTTTGAGCAATACTCCATTATACACATCCCCTTTTTTAATGCCTAAAATTTGATTGAGTACGCGGTCGTTGTAAACTGAGTTCCCCAAAAAGCGGATATCACCAAAATAATAACGTTTGCCCTCTTCTACAGCAATATTTAAACTTACATTACCATCTTTTTCTTTGATGAGAGAATCACTTACCACACGAGCATCTCGATAACCTTTTTCCTTATAGAAATCAATCAGATTTGTAAGATCTTCCTCATAGTTCTTTTTCACATACTTAGAGCGTTTCCAAAAGCGACCAAACTGTATTTGTTTGGTTTTTTTGAGTTTTTTACGCAATTTGGCTGAACTGAACTGCTGGTTACCTTCAAAAACTATTTTATCTACTTTTACCTTACTACCTTTATCAATATGGATAAGCATATCCACTCCGTTTGCATCGGTAGTATCTACCTTAGTATCAATAGTTACTTTAGTATTTAGATAGCCATCTTTTCGGTATTTATTGGTGATATAGTTTCGGGTATTAGCAATCAAACTCTCATTCACTTTTGCACCTTTCTTAATATCGGCATCTTTGAGGAGGGTTTCACCTTTTTTCTGTCCAATACCTGATACTTTTACATTTACAAGGGAAGGAGTTTCTTTAATGGCTAATTCTAAAAATACTGTATCACCCTCTACCCTTTTGATATAGATATTGATATCGCTAAACAACTTATAACTCCATAATTTATGGATAATCGCACTGAATTTCTCACTAGGGATTTCAATTACATCTCCTACCTTCAAACCAGAAGTAGTGAGGATCGTTTGTTCGTTATAACGTTTGGCACCAGTAACTTCGATGCCGCCTATGGTGTATTTTTTTCCTTGTCCTAATGATATTCTTTCTTCTTGTGCATTCACAAGGCTTACCAAAGCCAAAAAGGCGAGTAATATAATTTTTTTCAGCATAGTTTTACGTAAGTTGTTCGCTTGTTTTTCCAAATCGTCTTTCTCTATTTTGATAATTGAGGAGAGCATCCTCTAAGTGTTTTTTTGTAAAATCTGGCCATAGTACCTCAGCAAAATAGAGTTCGGCATAGGCTATTTGCCATAACAAAAAGTTACTAATACGATATTCTCCACTGGTGCGGATGAGCAAATCTACATCGGGCAAATTATTAGTGTACAAATGTTGTTGTAGTGTTTGCTCAGTGATAGCATCGGCAGTTAATTCGCCGTCTTTCACCTTAGTAGCAATCTGTTTTACAGCGGTAAGCAATTCCTCTCGCGACCCATAGCTAAGGGCTAAAGTGAGGGTAACTCCGGTGTTGTGTTTTAGTTTATCAATAGTAGCGAGCAATGTTTCACGAGCTTTGGGTGGAAAGCGGTCTAAATTGCCTATAGTGTTCAATTTCACATTGTTTTTCAGCAAACTATCCACCTCTTTTTTTAAGAACTTCACTAATAATTCCATCAAGGCTTTTACTTCTAAAGCAGGACGATTCCAGTTTTCAGTAGAAAAAGCGTACAAGGTAAGATAAGGAATTTTGTGTTCTACACAATATTCGACTACCTGCCTTACAGTTTGTACTCCTTTTTCGTGACCAAAAGCCCTGAGCAAACCTTGTTTTTTTGCCCAGCGCCCATTGCCGTCCATTATAATAGCCAAGTGTTTCGGGTATTTGGTTATTTCCATTTAAATTTCACTAATTTCTACAATAACAAGGCCATTCTCCAAAAGTGTAAGTAAGTGTAAGTCCAGAAAGGGTATACCAATCATAACTTCTACCTATATTACCAAATATAAAAGGACGGTTTTTAGGAGCTGTACCATCTAAATTATTAGTAAAGGTAAAATGAAACATCACCTCACCTGCCAAAACCAATCGGTTTGTAATTTTAGCTTTTACACCAAAAGCTACAGGGACTGCAAAGTCGAAATCTCGTCGAGAAGTATCGATAGCATCTGTAGGTTTAGGATAAGCGGGATCAAAATACAAATCGTCATGCCAAAAGCCTGTAATACCTCCGAAAATATAAGGTGTAATAGGACGATCGAGCAAATTTTTGATTTTGTAGCTAAAGAAATGCCACTCAACTCCTGCGGTCATATCAGTAACATCTGTACGGAAAGAAAACTGACGATTGCGTTTTCCTGGTATATCCGATTGTGCATCATTACCGCTGAGGGCAGTTTTAGTTATCTGCACACGAGCAGACATACGTTCGTGGAAGTTCCATTTGAACAATCCACCAAAAGCAAACTCGTTAGGGTACACGTAGTGAGTGCGACCAATATCAGCAATGGGGTTACTTCCTCCTAAGAAGACACCTAACTCATATCGCTGTGCTGAGGCGAATTGCGCCACTAATACTATAAATAGGATGTGTAATTTTTTGTACATATATACTATTCTATGCAAGGCGCAAATATAGGTGTTTTATATGACATAACACTCATTATTTGTTATTTTTTATTTTATTTAACATTTCTACTTTTCTGAAAAATGTAGTTATTAAGCTGATTTTTAATCATATATAAAACAAATCACTCCTCCACAAAAAAATCGCACTATAAGGATGTATCCACCAAGATTGTGCCAAAATAGCAAAATTGGTATATAAAAATAACTTTGCCAAAGGTCATAGCATTACAAGCAATTAGTTTTGGCAAAGTTTTGTTAGTTATTAACCATCTGATTTATGCGTGAATAGCACGATTTTCGGTTGCTGCTAAGGCAGCTTCTTTTACAGCCTCGGTGAAAGTAGGGTGTGCGTGGCAAATACGAGCAATATCTTCAGCGCTAGCACGAAACTCCATAGCTGTAACAGCTTCTGCTATCATATCGGCTGCACGAGCTCCAATGATATGCACTCCTAACACTTCATCAGTTTGAGTATCAGCTAAAATCTTGACAAAGCCATCGGTATCCATACTGGCACGAGCACGCCCCAAAGCACGAAAAGCAAACTGACCTACTTTATAAGCAACTCCATCGGCTTTGAGTTGTTCTTCAGATTTTCCTACTGAGGCAACTTCAGGCCACGTATAAACCACCCCTGGTATGAGATTATAGTTGATATGAGGTTTTTGTCCGGCGAGTTGTTCCACTACCAATACCCCCTCTTCTTCAGCTTTATGAGCGAGCATAGCCCCTCGTACCACATCGCCTATAGCATAGATATTAGGCACATTAGTTTGCAAGTGATCGTTTACTACTACCCTACCCCGTTCGTCTTTTTGTACGCCAGCAGCTTCAAGATTAAGCTCACGAGTATAAGGAAGACGACCGACGGCTACCAAGCAGTAATCACCTTCTAAACTAATAGTTTCCCCTTTAGGAGAGATTGCTTTTACAGTTACTATATTACCGTCGCGAGTAACTTCGGTTACTTTATGGCTTGTATAGATGTTAAAACCTTGTTTTTTAAGCACTTTAGTGAGTTCACGCCCTAAACCTCTATCCATTGTAGGGATAATACTATCGGTGTATTCGACTACTGATACTTTAGCCCCAAGGCGGCTGTACACTTGTCCTAATTCCAAACCTATCACCCCACCCCCTATTACGATAAGGTGTTTAGGTACTTCTTTAAGTTTGAGAGCTTCGGTAGAGGTAATCACACGTTCTTTATCAAGTTTGATAAAAGGTAAAGTTGCAGGTTTAGAGCCTGTAGCGATGATGGTATATTTTGTTGTTATAGTTTCGGAAGTTCCATCTGAAGCTGTTATTTTTAGTTCCGTAGGTGATTCAAAACTACCAACTCCTGTAAAAACATCAACTTTATTTTTTTCCATCAAGAATTTCACTCCTGCACAGGTCTGTTCTACCACAGTAGCCTTGCGATCTATCATTTTCTCTAAGCTAAATTTTACCTCTCCAGCAATTTCGATGCCGTGAGCCTCAAGATGTTGTGTTACTTCCTCGTAATGATGAGAGGAATCGAGTAGGGCTTTAGATGGAATACAACCTACATTGAGGCAAGTACCTCCCAGAGTATTGTACTTTTCTATAAGGGCAGTTTTGAAGCCCAATTGTCCAGCGCGAATAGCAGCCACATAGCCTCCTGGACCTGAACCAATGATTACAATGTCGTACATTTTCATAATAGTTACTATTTAATTGTCAATCTGTTTTTTCAATTCTATTGTACACCCCGCAAAGATATAACTTTTTTCTTATTTATCACTTTCTTTTTGCAATTATTTCTTATTTTTGCGCTCTAAATAGATTTTACCCTTCATTAAATGAATTACATAGAATACACTTTTACCATTACCCCTATAGGTATTGCTTCTGAAATATTAGTTGCTGAACTCGCTGAAGTAGGCTTTGAGAGTTTTGTAGACACTGAAACTGGTTTGCAAGCTTATATACAAGAACCTCTTTGGAATGCTAATATACTCTCTGACATACAAATACTTCATAGCGAGGAGTTCCAAATTACCTACACATATCAAACTATTGAACAGGTGAATTGGAATGAGGAATGGGAAAAACACTTTGAGCCTATCACGGTAGATGATAAGTGTACTGTACGCGCTACCTTCCACCCAGAAGCACATACCCCTTATGAGATTGTAATTGACCCTAAGATGAGTTTTGGCACTGGACATCACGAGACTACTTATATGATGTTGCAATTCCTTCTAAAGGAAGAGCTCAAAGGCAAAAAAGTGCTCGATATGGGTTGTGGCACGAGCGTACTCGCTATTATGGCAGCCAAACGCGGTGCTACTGAGGTACTCGCCATTGATGTAGACGAATGGTGTGTAGAGAACTCTATAGAAAACGTAGAACGCAATGGTTGTAAGCACATCAAAGTAGAGCTGGGAGATGCTTCTTCATTGGCTGATGAAAAGGATTTTGACCTTATTATTGCGAATATCAACCGCAATATTCTCTTGAACGATATACCGCAGTATGTGCCAGCTCTCAAAGCAGGAGGTACCCTCTTGCTCAGTGGTTTTTACAAGGAAGATATACCTCTTATCCGCGAAAAAGCAGCAACATACGGTTTGCAATACATCGAGAACTTAGAGCGCAACAATTGGGTAGCGGTGAAATTCAAAAAACAAGCCTAATGAATACTTTTGCCGATAGAGTTATTAATTTCAACACACATTTAGCGTACAACCAATCCTTGCCTAAGGGTTTTGATGTGCTAAATCCTTATATGGATAATCCTGAAACTATGGAGGTAATGCGTGCTTTTTACCACAAATTCTACAACGATAACCGCCAGCGGAAATTCATTATAGGTATCAATCCCAGCCGACACGGTGCAGGAGTTACTGGTGTTCCTTTTACTGATACCAAGCGATTAGAAAGTGAGTGTGGTATTGCAATGAAGTCAGCGCATACACACGAAATATCATCTGTTTTTATGTATGATATGATACAGCAATATGGCGGAGTAGCTAAATTCTACAATGATTTTTATATCAACTCTCCTTTCCCTTTGGCTATTGTGCGAAAAGCCTCTGACGGCAAGTGGCTCAATGCTAATTATTACGATGAGGAGGTACTTTTTAAGTCAGTAAAGGACTATATGATAGCAACTCTCAAAAAGCACATCGCCTTAGGAGTAGATACTCAAAAGGTATTTGTGTTAGGTAAAAAGAACGCTACTTTCTTACAAAAATTGAATAAAGAAGCTACTTTATTTGGTGAAATGGTAGTATTAGAGCACCCTCGCTTTATTCAACAGTATAAATCAAAAGAAAAACAGTTGTATATCGATAAGTTTTTGACGAGTTTTGGAATATAGACAATGAAGCAATACGATGTTTTGGTGATAGGTAGCGGACTTTCGGGGCTCTTTTCGGCTTTGCTCTTGGCTAAAGCAGGAAAGAAAGTGTGCGTGTTGGAGAAAAACCAGCAGTACGGAGGTAATTTGCAGACTTTTGTGCGCAATAATACCCTGTTTGATACAGGAGTGCATTACATAGGAAGTCTCGCAGAAGGTCAGGTACTATATGAGTATTTTAAAGATGTGGGTATTGCCGCTCATCTTTCCTTAGAACGTCTTGACATAAACGGCTACGACCGCATTTGTTTTGGCGATACACCTAACATAATATATCCTCACGCTCAGGGGTATGAGAACTTTGTAAAACAACTCCTCTCCTATTTCCCTAATGAAAAGAAAGCCTTAGAAGAGTACGCCCACACAATGCAATCTATTTGCGATAAGTTTCCTCTCTACCACCATAAACAAGCAGTAGCCGATTACGATGTACATACACTTTCCTTAAAACTCTTAGATTTCCTTAATAGTATTACCAATAATGAACGACTCAAAGCCGTGCTATTGGGCTCTAACTTTCTCTATGGAGGCGCTGATGAGCAGACACCTTTATACGTACACGCACTTTCGATTAATTCGTATATAGAAAGTGCGTGGCGACTCACACAAGGAGGTAGCCAAATCACTGACTTGCTCATTGAAAAACTACGCCAGTACGGTGCTGACCTTTTCAACCAAAGAGAGGTCATAGGATTTGAATACAGTGAGGGGAATAGTATCAACACAGTACTCACCAAGCAAGGAGAGCGGTTTACTGCAAAACAAATCATCTCGGCTATAGATGTAAAGCAACTACTCAACATCACAGGCAAAACACCTTTTAAGCCTTCTTTTTGCAAACGCGTGCAGGGCTTACAACCTACAGTTGCTGCCTTTTCATTGCATTTGGTACTCAAACCAAATGCTTTTCGCTACTTGCCTTATAATGTGTATTGGTTTAAGAATAATAACAGTGTTTACCATGCTACTAATTACCCTACTAACGACTTCCCGATTTCGTATATGCTCTCTATGAATCCACCAAAGGACAGCAGGGAGTATACTAATAATGTTACTATCCTTACCTATATGAACACCAATGAATTGCATCGCTGGCAAGATAGTTTTACTACTAACACTGAGGGTAACCCAAGAGGCAACCAATATGAAGTTTTCAAGCAACAACGCGCTATGGATTTATTAGATGTAGTTGCTCAACAATTTCCTACACTCAAAAGTGCTATTGCTCATTACTACACCTCTACCCCACTTACTTACCGCGATTATATAGGCAACCCCACGGGAGCATTGTACGGCTACAAAAAAAACGCTAACCATATAATAGAAAGCGTTTTTATGCCACAAACTCACATCAAGAATTTGTATGTTACAGGGCAGAGTGTTGCAATGCACGGATTAGTAGGTGTTACTATCAGTGCGGTGCTCACCTACCAAATTTTGACGCGGTCTTCAGGTTTTTTATAGAGTTTATCACCTTCTTTTACATCAAAGGCTTTATACCAAGCATCTACATTCACAAGCGGACCGAATGAACGGAAATATCCTGGACTGTGAGGGTCGGTTTTTACTTGATTTGTAAGGTATTTATCAGTAGAAAGCGTACGCCATACAGTACCCCAAGAGATAAAGAAACGTTGATCTTGAGTGAAGTTGCTTATTTTATCTACATTGCCTTTGTCCTTTAAGTACATTTGCAAAGCATCAAAAGCGATATTCACCCCACCGAGGTCGGCTATGTTTTCACCACTGGTGAAAGTACCATTTACAAATACACCTTTTACAGGTTCGTATTGGTCGTATTGTTTAGCAAGGGCTTTGGTAGCGTTCTCAAAGTTCTTTTTATCTTCAGGAGTCCACCAATTTTTTAGATTACCATCACCGTCAAATTCAGCACCACTATCGTCAAATCCGTGTGTCATTTCGTGACCTATTACAGCACCAATACCACCGAAGTTCACCGCAGGGTCGGCTTCAAAATTAAAGAAAGGAGGTTGTAAGATAGCCGCAGGGAACACAATTTCATTATACAACGGATTGTAATACGCATTCACTGTTTGAGGCGACATACCCCATTTAGTTTTATCTACAGGCTTGCCTACTTTTTCCAAACTCTTTTGGTAAGCCCATTCACTCACGCGTTGCAAGTTAGCAAAATACACCGTTTTAGCAGCCGGTTCAATGGTCAATTTAGAGTAGTCTTCCCATTTATCAGGGTAACCTACTTTCACTGTAAATTTATTCAGTTTAGCCAAAGCCTTTTCTTTAGTAGCATCTGACATCCAAGTTACATCTTTGATATGCTGTGCAAAGCTCTTTTTGAGATAGTCTACCAAAGTAACCATTTCTTCTTTAGCTTTAGGTGGAAAATACTTTTCTACATACAATTTACCAAAGGCTTCACCCAAAATACCATTGATAACGCTTAGAGCGCGTTTGTTCATCGGACGTTGTTCTTGTTGTCCTTGTAACTCTTTGCTATAGAAGTTAAAAGAAAGCTCATCGAGTTCTTTGGTAAGGTTGCTCGCATTATCAGCTACTAATTGATATTTGAGATAATCTTTGATAAGAGGCAAGTTCTTTTCGTTGATAAACTTATCGTATTGTTTGTACAAACGAATTTCAGAAACAACCACTTTATCAGTGTTCACCCCTACGTTTTTAAGAAGTTGAGGCAAGTTTATATTCTTCACCAACTTGCTGAGCTCAGCCATTGTTTGAGGGTTGTAGCTAAGATTAGGATTGCGATCTTCCTCATTGGTGAGCATTAGTTTGGCTATAGAGCGCTCAAAATCTACCATTTGTTTAGCTTTTTCAGCTGCTTTATCGTCTTTGAGCACTTTGAAGATAGCCATTACATAATCTTGATACTTTTGTAAAGCCTCAGTATTCTCCTTGTTGTCTTTTTGATAGTAATCGCGCCCCATACCGATACTAAAGTTACCGAGATACACAGTATTCATATTAGAATCTTTCATATCGGCATATACACCCCAAGCACAAATAGGGTTTTCACCCTCAGGGGTTACCTCTTCTAGATATTTTTGAAGATCTGCAAGAGTTTTGATATTATCAATTTTAGTAAGAAGTCCCTCAATAGGTTTGAGCCCTTCGGCATCGCGTTTTTTCCAATCGATAAACGATTCATAGAGGTCTTTTATTTTCTGACCTTCAGTACCTTGAGCAAAGTTTTCTTTGAGGAGGTTATCCAAGATAAGCAAGCAATTCTCATCGGTTTTCTCACGGAGGATATGAAAAGAGCCCCACGTAGGTTTATCAGCTGGTATTTTGGCAGTTTTAGCCCAAGTGCCGTTCACATAATTGTAGAAATCATCTTGCGGACGCACCGTAGTGTCCATTTCAGCAAGGGAAAGCCCCTTGTCAGCATTTTTGTCTGTCATTGCATTTTCTGATTTTTTGTTATTTCCGCCACAAGCCACGATGAGTGCTGCCGACGAAAACAACAGTGCGGTTTTTACTGTTTTTCTCATCATCTTGTATAATGTTTTTGTTTAATGAAGCAAAGATAAAAAATAATTAGCAAATAACAATAATGAATATAAAAAAAGCTTTGCTAAACCTTGTAAGAGTTTTGCAAAGCTTTCTTTTTTCTTACCTTAGATAAGCCATTATCTGATACCAAAATTTACTCCTTTGTGTTCTCCCAATCCATAATAATGCTTGAAGTTATAGATAAGTGGTTCCCACTCTAATGGATTGATTTTGTCTCCCTCCATCACCAAATAGTCTTCAGCGTGTACTTGTACTATTTCCAACTCTACAATTGCATACGTATCGCGGTCATTCACTTGTTTTACTATAGCTTCTGCTTGCATAGGGCACTCGGCAATGCGCGGAGGACGTACTTTTTCTGAGGGTAATTGGGTAAATCCTCCAATACTAAACTTGTCGTTTGTATATGTGTATTTATCCTTTTTCACATCAGGCACAGGGTTTTGAGCGGTATAAGGACCTATTGTATCTACTTGCTCCCACATAGCCGCTGTAGGAAAATTGAATACCACTTCAGGCACTTCCATTACATTATGATAGACTTTGTTCAATTTAACAAGGGCTATTACAGCATTTGTACCTATAGTAAAACTACACGAAATAGGAGTTACATTAGCTTTTCCTTCTTTATCTATCGTGCTGAGAAGCACTATAGGAAAGCCATAATAAAACATATTGGGTAAAAAAGATTTCATACTATTTTTTATTTGATAGCACAAAGGTAAGAAAAAAATAACAATGAACAATGAAAAGAATAAAAAAAACTTTGCCAAAGTTTCAATTTTGGCAAAGTTTATCACTCGTAATTTATAATTTGTAACTCGTAATTAAAAAAATGCTGCTTTTACTTTTTCAACGAAATCTAATTTTTCCCAAGTAAAGAGCTCTACTTCTATCGTTTTCGTCTTGTGATAAGGCGATGAGAATACTTTGGTTACAACCTCAGGAGTACGCCCCATATGTCCGTAAGAAGCTGTCTCGCTGTAGATAGGATTGCGCAATTTTAGGCGTTGTTCTATATCATACGGACGCAATGGGAAGATTTCTTGTATTTTTTTAGCTATTTCACCATCAGTGAGGTTCACTTTGGCAGTACCATAAGTATTTACATACACACCTGTAGGCTCAGCTACCCCTATGGCATAACTCACTTGTACCAATATTTCATCGGCAACGCCTGCTGCTACTAAGTTTTTGGCGATGTGACGCATAGCATACGCCGCACTGCGGTCTACCTTACTCGGGTCTTTACCAGAGAATGCTCCCCCACCGTGTGCTCCTTTACCACCGTAAGTATCTACAATAATTTTGCGACCAGTAAGCCCTGTATCGCCGTGAGGACCTCCAATCACAAAAATACCTGTAGGGTTGATGTGATAAATAATTTTATCGTCAAAGAAAGGTGCGTATTGAGGATACTTTTTAATCACACGCGGAATGAGAATTTTCACGATATCCTCTTTAATTTTTTGGAGCATTTTCTTTTCGGTATTAAAGTCGTCGTGCTGGGTTGAAATCACAATAGTGTTCACACGCACCGGCTTGTTGTCATCGCTATACTCAAGAGTTACCTGACTTTTAGCATCGGGGCGCAAATAGGTAATCTCCTTGTTTTCACGGCGCAATGCAGCCAATTCTCTCAACAAAGCGTGTGAAAGGTCTAAAGCGAGTGGCATATAATTTTCGGTTTCGTTTACTGCATAACCAAACATCATTCCTTGGTCGCCAGCACCTTGTTCTTCAGGTTTTCCACGATCTACTCCTTGATTGATATCGGGTGATTGTTCGTGAATAGCCGAAAGTACCCCACACGATTTGGCTTCAAACATATAGTCGCTTTTGGTATAGCCAATTTTCTCAATCACGTTGCGCGCGATTTGTTGTACATCGATGTAAGTGTTTGATTTTACTTCGCCAGCCAATATAACCTGACCGGTAGTTACTAATGTCTCGCAAGCCACTTTAGAGTGGGGGTCGAAAGCGAGGAAGTTGTCAATAAGTGCATCGCTAATTTGGTCAGCGATTTTGTCTGGATGTCCTTCTGAAACGGACTCAGAGGTAAATAAATATCCCATTGATAATTATGATTTAGCAGGGGACGCCATTGTAAAGAAGAACTGTTTTAGCATTTTTTGGGGAGTGCCCCCAAGAGGTTGCAATCAGTACAAATTTGTCCTCTTTGTTATTAATTGGCGGCAAAATTACAAAATAAAAAACAATAGACAAATAACAACGAACAATTTTTAGTTACCAAAGCTCAGACTTCTCTGAAATCCTATCTTCTTCTAAATTTGCTAGTTCACTAATTATTTACTACCTTTGCGCCCTTAATTACTGATAGTTGTGGGATTTACCTTGTACTAACAACAATCAACTAAATAGCTAACGACTAATTTATTATAATGAAAAACATACGTAATTTCTGCATTATTGCACATATCGACCACGGCAAGAGTACTTTAGCCGACCGTTTACTCGACTTTACCCAAACCGTTACTGAACGCGAAAAACAAGACCAACTTTTAGACAATATGGACTTGGAGCGCGAGCGCGGTATTACTATCAAAAGCCACGCTATCCAAATGGAATATGTGTACAAAGGCGAAAAATATATTCTCAACCTTATTGATACCCCAGGTCACGTGGATTTCTCTTATGAGGTATCCCGTTCCATCGCTGCTTGCGAGGGGGCTCTTCTCATCGTAGATGCTGCGCAAAGCATTCAGGCACAAACGATTTCTAACCTCTACTTGGCTCTCGAAAACGACCTTGAAATCATTCCCGTACTCAACAAAATAGACCTACCGAGTGCTAACCCCGAGGAGGTGAAAGATGATATTGTAGATCTTCTCGGTTGCTCGCCCGATGACATTATCCCTGCCAGTGGTAAAACAGGCTTGGGCGTAGAGGCAATTTTGGAGGCGATTATCGAGCGTATTCCTGCCCCTACTGGCGACCCTAAAGCCCCACTACAAGCGTTGATATTCGACTCGGTGTACAACTCATTCCGCGGAGTGGAAACCTACTTCCGTGTAATGAATGGTGAAATACGCAAGGGACAGAAAATCAAATTTATGTCCAACGGCAAAATCTATGATGCCGACGAGGTGGGAACCCTCAAACTCAACCAAGTACCCAAGCAGGTAATTAGCACTGGTGATGTGGGGTACCTTATCACCGGTATCAAAGATGCGCGTGAGGTGAAAGTGGGTGACACGATTACCTCGGCAGTAGACGGTTGCAAAGAAGCTATTGACGGCTTTGAGAACGTAAAACCAATGGTATTTGCAGGAATTTATCCGGTAGACACCGAAGATTACGAAGAGTTGCGTGCCTCAATGGAAAAACTTCAACTAAACGATGCTTCCTTAGTGTTTACTCCTGAAAGCTCTGCTGCTTTGGGCTTTGGTTTCCGCTGTGGCTTCTTAGGAATGTTGCACTTAGAAATCGTACAAGAACGCTTGGAACGCGAGTTTGGTATGACCGTGATTACCACCGTGCCCAACGTAAGTTACCACGCTTTTACCAAAAAAGAACCCGAAAAAGCGATTATTGTAAATAACCCTTCTGACCTCCCTGACCCTTCTAAATTAGACCGCGTGGAAGAGCCGTATATCAAGGCGAGCATCATCACCAAATCGGATTTTATAGGTCAGGTGATGTCGCTCTGTATTGAAAAACGCGGTGTTATCACCAATCAGCACTACCTCACCCCTGAGCGTGTGGAGCTGAACTTTGATATGCCACTTGCTGAAATCGTATTCGACTTCTACGACCGACTAAAAACGGTGAGCAAGGGCTATGCTTCATTCGACTATTCGCCTATTGGGATGCGTGCTTCTAACCTCGTAAAGGTGGATATTCTTATCAACTCACAATCGGTAGATGCGCTCTCTGCCCTTATCCACGCCGATAATGCTTATAATATAGGTAAGAAGATGTGCGAGAAACTCCGCGAACTGATACCGCGTCAGCAGTTCGATATCCCGATACAGGCAGCCATTGGGGCTAAAATCATCTCTCGCGAGACTATTAAAGCCTTGCGTAAGGACGTTACCGCTAAATGTTACGGAGGGGATATCTCGCGTAAGCGCAAGCTCTTAGAGAAGCAAAAAGCCGGTAAAAAACGTATGCGCCAAGTGGGGAACGTCGAAATCCCACAGAGTGCATTTATGGCGGTGTTGAAACTGAATGACTAGTGAAAATATATAAAAATGAAAAAAATATCTACTACATTAAAATATAAAAAAATACTTATTAAGAGAGCTAGAAAGAGTTTAAAAAGAAGAAAGAAAAAAAGAAAAAAGTTATTTTTTAAAAAGTTTAAAAAACTAAATCAAAAGGAAAACATAGAAAAAATAATTTCTATAATAGCTCCGAAAGATTTTAGAATAATAGAAAATACAGAAGAATGTTTGCTTTTTTTCAGGAAAATAAGAAGTGATGAATCTGTTTTAAGAAGTGATAAAATTAATTTAATTAGATTTTCATTAAAGCAAGTGGAATCCATAGATTATGGAGCTATTAGTATTTTAACAGCAATAAGTGATGATTTAAAAAGTAAAAATATTATATTACAAGGAGACTTCCCTGATAATTATCCTTGTAGAAAATTCTTAGTAGAATCTGGATTTCTTAATCACATGTATGATCAATATAATAAACCTTTTCCTAAATCTAAAGAATCTGACTTAATATTTTTTGAAAAAGGTAAAAATGTTTTATCAGAAGAGAATAGTAGAAAAATAACAACTCTTATGAAGAATATTGTAAAACATTTAACAGGACAAGAAGGTAATCTATTATATATAAAATCAATTATATTAGAAATATGTGGAAATTCTATAGAATGGAGTGGTACTAATGAAAAACAATGGCTTTTAGGAATTAAATATGAAAATAACAAAACTATATTTACAGTAACAGATGTAGGAAAAGGAATTTTAAATACTTTACATAGAAAGTTTGGTAAGAAAATTGCTGATAAACTATTTCTAAGGTCTGAGAATGAAATTTTAGAAAGAGCATTTGATAAAAAATATGACTCTTCTTCTGGAGAGAGTAATAGAAATAAAGGATTACCATCTATAAAAACTCAATTTGAAGAAGGAAAGATATTAAATTTAAAAGTTTTGACTAATAATGTTATTTTACATTTTGATAATAAAAATAACTCAAAAACTTTTGTAAAAGGTTCTCCAAGATTTAAAGGAACTTTTTATCAATGGGAAATAAATAAAGATTGTATAAAAAATAAATAAAGTAAAAAGATGAATATTAGTATTAAAGATTTTTCAGAATATCCAGGACTTCGTCACTGCTCAATTAGTGAAAAATCAGGAGAAGAATTTTATCATTCTGTTTTAAATAATTCTTTTAAAGAAGCATATGAGAAAAATGAAAAACTCATTATAAATATTGACGGAACAGCAGGATATGCCTCATCTTTCTTAGATGAAGCTTTTGGTAATTTAGTATTTGATTTTTCATTAGATATAATAAAGAAAAATATTGAAATTATCTCCAATGAAGAGCCTCATTGGAAAAATATGATAGAAGAACAAACTTATCAACAATGGGAGCAAAGAAGAATTAAAAATGAAGAACCTGTTGTAACAAAATTGCACGAAAAATGGTTCCGTTTAGTTAATAATACAATTCAATCAAAAGTATGGAAACAACCACAGATTTTTTAGAGAGAGTTTCTATATCTGATTGGATTAGTATTATAGGAATAATTATAAATTCATCTCTATCTATTTGGCTTGTTATAACTATTCAAAACCGTCTAACAAATAAAAGAGTTTTAAAAGACCATTTTATTACTGAAATTAAAGATATAAGATCTGAATATAAGATTTTTTTAAATAACTTATATTCAAACAATACTAGAGTAAAATCGGTAATACCGTGGTTTAAATTGATGAATATAAAGGTGATAGATATAATGAGAACTATAAATGAAATCTATAAAATAGATGAAAATATACTAAACCCTTATCAAAATGAATTAAGGGAACTTATTACAGAAAATGAAGATTTTATTAGTAGTTTTAATTTGGAACAAAATATTATTTTTTCTGATAACTCAAAAACAAAAATTATTGAATTTCAACAAAAAAATAATAGTTTATTTAATAGATTAATTATTGAAATAAATAAAGGTTAATTACTTATAAATATCATTTTTGAAGGAAAATCAATCTGGAAAATATAAGAGAATTAATAAATACTAAAAACTTACATTTTATACCTATAAAATACAACATAATAGAGTGTAAGAATCTGTTAAATAAAACAGTAGCTACCAATAAAACTAATTTAACTATGGGATATCATATCATCAATATTACAGAAAAAGGCTTTTTTCATCACTTCTTTGAAGATGAGGCTGAATTACTTTCTTCGGAAATAATAATCACTGAAAATTCTATTATCTATCAAGGAGATCCTACAAATATTCCCATAAAACTAAAAGAATCAAAATTTAAAAATTATTCTCAATCTTGGTTTATTGCAGGCTTAAGAGCTCAAGAACTTTTTAAAAATCAAGGTAAAGAAAATGGACTTATTTTAGAACAAATATCCCAGGATCAAAAAAGTTTTGAGCAATATATAATTTCTAAAACACCATTTGAAGCAATTAAAAGAGGGGATTTTCTAGTTAGAAATTATGGTAATATTGAGATAGAAGTAAAATGCAAAACTTTTTATAAAAAAAATAATCAAGATGTTTTCTATTTTAATTGTAACGAATTTGAAAAGCATTTCAATATGCAAAAAATAATAAATTCTCCTGTTATAATCGCAATTTATAAAAGAGAAAATAACATTTTGAAAGAAGATAACCCTTATTTTATTTCTATAAATGAGATCTATAGAAACATAGGTTTATTAAAAAAAGAAGAAAATAAAGAGATAAATACAGGTGAAAGCTATCTAATTCCTCTTAGCCTCACTGTTCAAAGTTTTGATTACATAAAAAATTTTGACAAATACGATAAAAAGTCCTATTCTGTTGAAAAAATAAGGGAAGCTCATCCTAATGCTTATGCTAAATGGGCAAAAGAAGATGATGATAAGTTAGAGTTACTCTATTGTGAAAAGACAACGGTAAAAGAATTGTGTGACATCTTTGGAAGAAATAGGGGAGCTATTTTATCCCGAATTAAAAAATTAGAGCTAAGAGAAAAATATGATATATAGTGATTCAATCATTCTATAAAAACATTAATCTCCCCCTATGCCCATCCTCATCGGCAATAACCTTTTTATCGAAGAACTCCCAGTAGATTACAATGGGAAGCTGTTAGATCTCGACCCTTATATTGCACCGCTAAATACATTTTTTGATAAGTTAGAGGTAGAATGTGTTAGGGAGTGTTGTGGTATTCAAGCGTTTTCGTTTATGCCTGAGGATATCCACAAGGCACTTGTAGGACTCTCTGCCGAAACTATTGTAACACAACTCAAAGCAATGCAAACAGCTATTGAGGAACAATGGTGGTACAACGCTGTAGGCAGCACTATTCTAAACAATAATTTCGATAGAAAAGTATTTTTGCAACTATTAGCGCATATTATAAAAACCATTGAATCACAATAAAAACACATTTATTTTGTAGAGTGTGTTTTTTTTTTACATTTGCACCATTATTCACCAACAACTATTGTACAATGAAAAGATTGAGTTTCTTATTGTGCCTACTATGCACACTCACAACCCTTTCTGCACAAACACAATACACCGTAAAAGGTTTTGTGCATAACGCTTCACTCGAAGGCATTGCCAATGTGGCTATCAAAGTATTAGATGCCGATACAAACTTTATTGTAAGTGAACCTATTACCGAAGCTAACGGTCTCTTTAGCTTTACTTCTTCCCCTCGCAAATTGCGTATTTATATTGAAGGTACTAACGACTATCTGTCGTATACAGGCGAACCTTTTCAGCTGAACAAGTCTATTGAAATGCTTGCTATCGAACTAAAAACATCAGTTGCTTTAGAAGAAGTAGTCATTACAGCTCCTCAAAAGAAAGCTGTGGTATATATGGAACAGGGCAAGATTGTGTTTTCACCTAAAAACAGTCTAACACACGCCTCTGGAACGGCTCTCGATGCGCTAAAAAGTACTCCCAATGTAGTAGTAGATAGCAAAAATCACCTGAGCATTGGCGGGAAAAGCAATGTGTTGGTGCTCATCAATGGGAAACCTACCTATATGCAACCCGACGATTTGGCGAGTTATCTGAAATCTATTCCAATGACGCAAATCAAAAAAACGGAATTATTGCTCAACCCTCCTGCCGAGTACGAGGCTCAAGGGGGAGCAGGTGCGGTGAACATCGTATTAGATAAAAAAACGGTGGAAGGTACCTTCTTCTCATTGAACAATGGGCTGTCGTATTGGTGGAATCTGCGCCAAAATACGGAACTCCAACTGCAACACAGCGTAAAAAAAGGTATTTTGCGTTTGGGTTACAATCATCAGTTAGGGCATTATGCAATGGATTACGGCAGCGAGCGCCTACAAAATGGCTTGCGTTATGAAAGTCCCACCGATGATACCGAAAAACGCAAAACTATTGCAGGACATATTGGTTATGACTATTTGCCCGATGAACAGCATACTTTAGGTGTGCAACTCTCTGCCAACACCCTATTTGGCAAAGGAACTACTAGCACAACCACTCGCTTTTTCAATGCTGCCAATGTATTGGAAAAAACATTATCAGGCTACAACGATTACTTTATGCAAAAAGCTAACCGCTACAGTGCCAATGCTTATTACACTTTTGCACCTTCCGATAACGAACGTTACCAATTAGATATAGATTATGCTTTTTTCGATGGTGGTTCAGGAAATTGGCAACCTAATACTTATCGTTCACCTGCGGGCAATGTGCTTTCTCACGAGTTATATCTTTCCGAAAACGACCGCAAAATACATATCTTCGCTATTTCTTTTCGTTCGGAATTACCGCTATGGGGTGGCAGCCTTACAGCAGGAGCTAAGTACTCACAAGTGTTTTCGGACAATAGCTTTCAGTTTTACAGACACTTGGCTACCCATAACATTATAGATGTAAACCGCTCTAATGCATTCGACTTCAAAGAGCATATTTTTGCTGTTTATGCGCAATATCACTACCCTATTACCGACCACCTGTCTGCTGAGGTAGGCGTGCGCAACGAGACTACTTTTTCTAACGGACTTTTATTGCCTATTGAGGGCAGTGGAAACAGCCAGCAAGAGCATAAAAAACACTATACTAACTTCTTCCCTACCCTGAGTTTACAATACCAATACAACGATGACTTACAGCTGTTTGCAGGCTATAGCACTCGCATCAACCGACCTGAATACCAAAATCTCAACCCGTTTGAATACCTTTTAGACGAATTGTCGTATTGGAAAGGAAATCCGTTTTTAGCTCCCGAAAAAATACAAAAAGCTACGCTTTCAGCTTCGTACAAAAAAACTTCTTTCACAATGACTTACAGTTACTCTACCGACTTTTTCAGCAGTATCAGTGAGCCTTTTCAAAACAACAAGATCATTTCAATTCCTAAAAATATAGGCAGTCAGCACCATTTGCTCTTTTCACTCTATCAAGAACTGAATTGGGGTAACGGCTGCCAAACGACCCTTACTCCTAATCTCAGTTATATAGAGAACAAAGGCACTGTTTTGGAAGGCAGTGAGTTACACCTCAATCGTTGGCAGTACAGCCTAACAATGCAAAATTACTTTCGTTTGCCTTGGCAACTCAAAGGAGAGCTCACAGCGGTTTACAATTCGCGCAGATTAGCGGGCATCAACGAAATAGCCAAATCTTCAGGCGGTATAGACCTTGGGGTACAGCGCATTTTCTTAAACAATCGCCTTACAGCTACCCTCAGTTTTACCGATATTTTCCACACCCAGCGCTGGGATAGCGAAAGCCATTTGCCTAACTTAGACCTTTATGCTTATGGCAATAGCGAAAGCCGGCAAGTCAAACTAAACCTCACTTATCAGTTTGGAAAAGCCAAAGAAGTCCATACAAACGAACTTGAAGAAGTAGGGCGATTGTAATTTTTTAGCGTTTTATTTCGCTATAATAGTAAAAAGATATATCTTTGCGGTTGAAATCATCCCTTGAAAAATAAATTATCAGTATATTTCAAGCAAATAAGATAAACCGATGAAAAGAACACTTTTTACCATCATTGCCCTATTGCTCGCGGGCTACACTTTTGCACAAACCGATACTTCGGGTAGAAGTCTTTACCGTGCAACTCCTGAAAAGAAAACTGCCTTGAAGCACACCAAGTTAAAGGTAAGTTTCAACTTTAACAACCAAACCCTCAACGGGGAAGAATGGCTCACTGCCGCCCCTTATTTTTATGCTACCGATAGCCTTATCCTCGATGCTAAGGCAATGATTATCCACAAGGTAGCCTTAGACCAAAATGGCAAACAACGTGGGCTTTCTTACAGCTATAAAAACGATTTGCTAAAAATAAAACTCAACAAAACCTACCAAAAAGATGAAGCCTACACCATCTATATCCGCTACACAGCTCAGCCTGAGAAAGTAACCGATAAGGGTAGCTTAGCGATTACTGATGCCAAAGGGCTCTACTTCATCAACCCTAAAGGAGAACCCGATAAACCTATGCGCCAAGTGTGGACACAAGGTGAAACCGAAGGTTCTTCTTGCTGGTTCCCTACTATTGACAAGCCTAACCAAAAAACAACCCAAGAAATTGAAATCACTGTGCCCGAAAGCTTTGTTACCCTTTCTAATGGTCTGCTAAAAAGCAGTGACAAGAAAGGTAATATGCGTACCGACTATTGGGTGATGGATAAACCTCACGCTCCTTACCTCTTCTTTATGGGAGCAGGAGAATTTGCCGTGGTTAAAGATACTCCTTGGCGTGGTAATGTCCCTATTGAATACTATGTTGAAAAAGAATACGAACCTGTTGCTAAACAGATATTTGGCAACACAGGCGAAATGATTACTTTCTTCTCCGAACGTTTTGGCTACGATTTCCCTTGGTCTAAATATGCCCAAATGGTAGTACGCGAATTTGTGAGTGGGGCAATGGAAAATACTACAGCCGTTAGCCACGCCGAAAGTGCTTATCAAACAGCAGGTGCTTTAGCCGACCAAAATTATTGGGAGCCTATTATTGCACACGAGTTAGCTCACCACTGGTTTGGTGATTTAGTAACTGCCGAAAGCTGGTCAAACCTCACTGTAAACGAGTCGTTTGCTAACTACAGCGAGTACTTGTGGTTGATGCACAAATACGGCAAAGATGTCGCTGAATACCACTTGAGCAACAACACCCTCCAATACCAGCACCGCCCCAACGATTTTATAAAAGATTTAGTGCGTTTTGGTTATGATTCTCGTGAAGATATGTTCGATTTAGTTTCCTACAACAAAGGAGGAGCTATTCTACACATGTTGCGCAATTATTTGGGCGATGCTGCTTTCTTTGCAGGACTTACCGATTATCTCAAAACCAATGAATACGGTACTGGCGAAGCTCACCAATTACGCCTTTCATTAGAAAAAGTAAGTGGTAAAGACCTCAACTGGTTCTTCAACCAATGGTATTTTGACAATGGTAACCCTGTGGTGAATGTAGAAAAGAGTTTCAGCAGAGGCAAACTCACCCTAAAAGTGATACAAACACAAAGTGAAGACCTCTTGTTCCAATTCCCATTGGATATAGATTTATATATCAACAATCGCGTGATGAGACACACTGTTTGGGTAGATGCTCGCAAAGAGAATGTTTTCACCTTCCCAATGAGAAAGATGCCTACTCTCGTAGACATCAACCCTGAAGGTGTAATATTGATGAATGAGCAATACCAAAAATCGTGGGCTGAGTATTTATTCCAAATGCAACACGCCAAATCACTCAAAAGCAGATTGCAAGCTGTAAGTGCCCCTATGGAACCCGATGGCAAAGATATTCTAATTGCGGCTCTTAAAGATCCTTTCTTCCAAGTGCGCATACTAGCATTGCAAAAACTTGCCAACTACGATCTCAATACCAAAGAAATGGCTATAGTTGAAAAAATTGCTTCTTCCGATCCTCAAAACTTAGCTAAATCAGCAGCAATGTGGGTATTGGCAACCTCTAAGGACAAAAAGAAATATACTCCTATATTCGAGAAAAACCTTGAATCTCCTTCAGGAGCTATCAAAAATGCTGCTATCAATGGTATAGCTCGCACCGAGCCCGCACGCGCTAAGAGTATCCTTGAAAAAGGAAGCATCAAAGATTTTGACACCGACCAATTAGCAGGATTATCAGGAGTAATTGTAGATAACCAAATGGAGCAATATCTCCCTGCAATACTTCCTTATTTCATATACTATCCTTTCTTTGAAAAAGATAACCCCGATACCGCTGCCAACTTCAAAAAAGGTTATGAATGGGCAATGCATTTAGATAATACTTCACACGTAGAATTATTAGCTAAATCACTCAAAGAAATCGCTAAAGATATGGAAAATCCTGCAGCTAAAGAGATGCTTACAAATGTCCTAGAAGAAGGTATCACTATCAAACGCGGTTTAAACCAAACTGAATCTGTGAAAAAACAAATTAAAATGTTAGAAGAGATTAAAGGAATGTTCAAGTCGTAGCACGACAAGCAATTAATTTCTTTTACATTGCACACTTTGCCAAAGTTATCTGCCCGTGCGGCTCGCACCTTTGGCAAAGTGTGTTTATAATATCTAATCTTATGGAAACACTTCACACAAAACATCTTTTGCTTCGCCCTTGGAAAGTTACTGATGCTGAAGCCTTATATACACAAGCGCACAATCCTATTATAGGCAAGCGGTGCGGTTGGAACCCTCACAAAAGTGTAGATGAGAGCCGAGAGATTATTGAGATTGTCCTTAGTAAGGCTCATAGTTTTGCTATTTGTCTACCCAATAACACACCTATTGGCAGTATAGGCTTGCTTTTGCAAGGAGAGAGCAATCTCCCTATAGGGGAAAATGAAGCCGAAATAGGCTACTGGCTTGGAGAAGACTTTTGGGGTAAGGGCTATGTTACTGAAGCTACCCTAAGGGTACTGCAATATGCTTTTGATGAGTTGCACCTTACCCAGTTATGGGCAAGCGCATACAAGGAAAATATTGCCTCACAGCAAGTACTTGAAAAATGTGGCTTCCGTTACCATCATACCCTTGAAGATTTCTTGTTTCCACTTATAGGAGAGAGACATACAAGCTTAGTATATACATTGAACAGAGAAAATTGAAGATGAAAACTCAAGAAATCGACGCACAAAGTTTGCAAAATGCCTATCGCCTTTTTGAGAGTGGGACTATAGAGCAGATAGAAGTAGGTACCACTAAAGGATTATGCGAGATACATCGCTATCTTTTTGAGGGGCTTTACGATTTTGCGGGTAAAATACGTCAGTTGAATATCAGTAAAGGAGGTTTTCGTTTTGCCAATGCGATGTTTTTGCACGCTATCCTACCCGTAATAGACCAAATGCCTGAAAATACTTTTGAAGAAATCGTAGCCAAATACGTAGAAATGAATATAGCTCACCCTTTTATGGAAGGCAATGGACGTGCTACTCGTATATGGCTCGACCTGATACTCAAAAAACGCTTAGGTAAAGTAGTGAATTGGCAACTGATAGATAAAGCTCCTTACCTCCAAGCAATGGAGCGTAGCCCTATCAACGATTTGGAATTGCGCTTTTTGTTGCAACCTGCCCTTACTGATAAAGTAAATGACCGTGAAGTAATTTTTAAAGGTATAGAACAGTCTTATTATTATGAGAGCAATATATAACTTTAATTATATCAAACAAATATGAAAAAACAAATAACCTTCTTATTGTTGTTCTGTTCTAAATTGCTCTTTTCGCAAGAGGAAAGCAAAGAAGAATTTTTCAATCAAATATATAAGGATTTTATTCCTGAAGATTATGAATATTTTTACTTAAAACCGCCCTATATACCTTCAGCTTATGAATTTGAGTATGCAAAAGAAGATTCTTTATTTAGTGATCCAGCATTATCTAAAGATGCAGAAGGTGTTATAAAGGCTATTCAGAAGCGAAAAAAAAATCCAAAATCATCGTATTGGGACTTTCAAGCATTCAAAAAAGCAAGAGAATGTTTTCAAGATAGTTTATTACCATCATTTGATAGTCAAGATTTTGTTTTTACAAAGAGAAACATAAAAGACAAAGAACGTTTTGTTCGTCCGCATACCTTTTTTGTAACTGTAAAATGGTATTGGAGTAAAAAAAGAAGAGAAAAAGAAGCTTGGAAAGTATACAAAAAATTGAAAGAACTCATTTACAGACCAGAAAAACTAGAATGTTTCACTTTTTCAGAACCCATATTCTTTGATGGAGGAAATAAAGCATATTTTAGCTTTGGTCAATTCGACAAAAAGATAGATGCCGTTTATAAAAAAGAGAATGGCATTTGGAAAAAGGATTACTATAGTTCTGTTATGTACATTTGTGGCACAGGAATAAGATATACTACTTATACTAAGGAAAAACGTTTTAAAACTAAAAAGAAAAGTCTAAAATAACATTATATGAAAAAACTTATATTAATAACAATTCTCTCATTAGGAGCAATTTCTTGTGAGCAGAAGAAAGCAACAACTGAAAAAACGAGCATTCCGCTCACTTATTCTAATTTGGTAGACACTGCTACTCAAGAAGAAGTGCAAAAAGCCCTTACAGCAGCGGGAATAGCTGAGCAAAATGTAGCCTCTTTTTTGGAGAGTGTAGCCCTTTTCAACCAAACCGTAGGCGATAAAGCAGGCTTAGTACCCAAAGGATTTGTAACTATTGATAGCCTACTACCTAAATACGATGAGGTTACTATACAAAATATTTGGACAGCTAAATACCCTATGTTTCAGGGTTATAACTGTCGTCTTACCTCTTTTACCCTCTTGCGTGATTTGATTACTTTCCCTGCAGATAAAAAGTTTGCTAGCAAAGAGGAAGACGAGGTACTTTTTATAGACCGAGAGTCTTTGCATAATACCCCTAAAAAGTTCTTTACCCCAGAGGAAGAAAACAACTTTTTTGCCCTTTTTACCGAGGTGCCCACTACTAATACTAAAGATATAAACACTCACTTACAAACAATGCAAAGTGCTTGGAAAGAACGCGGTATCAATTTCCGTTATAAAAACGACCCTACTAAGGCATCGCTTATATCGGCAGTCTTCCATTCTCAAATTACCCCAGAAGAAAACACCCTCTTTGTAGGACACGTAGGGGTATTAGTACCTTTTGAAGGCAAGCTACTCTTTATCGAAAAACTCGCTTTCCAAGAACCTTATCAAGCGATAAAATTTGCTAATCGCACTGAGCTCAGCGATTATTTAATGAACCGATATGATGTAGAATGGGAGCAACCTAATGCCATTCCGTTTATAATGGAAAACGATGCATTAATGGAAGGTTATCGCCCTAATCCGTATAAAAAAGAACAGCGTTTATAAGAAGATAATTGCCATTTGTCAATTATTTTCTATCTTTGCAAAAAATAAGAAGGTATATTATGAGTGCTATAGTAGCTGTAGTGGGACGCCCCAATGTAGGTAAATCCACTTTTTTCAACCGTTTGATAAAACGCCGTGAGGCTATCGTGGACGCTGTGAGTGGCGTTACACGCGACCGCCATTATGGTAAAACTGACTGGAATGGGGTTTCTTTTTCTGTTATAGATACAGGAGGTTACTTAGCCGGTGGTGATGATTCTTTCGAGAAAGAAATCAACAAACAAGTCGCCTTAGCCATAGACGAAGCCGATGCGATTATCTTTATGGTAAACGTAGAAGAAGGGCTTACCGGTATGGACGAAGCTGTATCCGAGATGTTGCGCAAATGCCATAAACCAATATTGGTAGCGGTAAACAAAGTGGATAGCAACAACCGTCGCAACGATATGCACGAGTTTTATGCCTTAGGCTTTGAACATCTCTATGCCCTATCAAGCGTAAATGGTAGTGGAACAGGAGAATTGCTTGACGATTTGGTAGCACTCTTACCCGTAAAAGAACCACAAGAAGAAAACACATTACCGCGCTTTGCTGTAGTGGGAAGACCTAATGCGGGTAAATCCTCCTTTATCAACGCTCTTATAGGCGAAGACCGCTATATTGTTACCGATATAGCAGGTACTACACGCGATGCTATCGATACGAAATATAACCGTTTTGGATTTGAGTTCAATTTAGTTGATACTGCAGGTATCCGCCGTAAAGCCAAAGTGAAAGAGGATTTGGAGTTCTACTCAGTGATGCGTTCTATTCGCGCCATTGAACACTCCGATGTATGTATTTTAATGCTTGATGCTACGCGAGGTTTTGAAAGCCAAGATGCTAATATCTTCTGGTTGGCACAACGCAATCGCAAAGGCATAGTAATATTGGTTAATAAATGGGATTTGGTAGAGAAGGAAAACAATACCGCTAAAGAGTACGAAGCAGTTATCCGCAAAGAAATAGAACCTTTCACCGATGTGCCTATCTTGTTTGTATCGGCATTGAACAAGCAACGTATCTACAAAGCGATAGAAACTGCGGTAGCAGTGTATAACAACCGCACTAAGCGTATCCCTACTCGCAAACTCAACGAAGTAATGTTGCCTATCATTGAGAACTATCCACCCCCTGCGATCAAAGGAAAATACATCAAGATAAAATTCTGCACCCAGTTGCCTACCCCTATGCCACAGTTTGCTTTCTTTGCGAATTTGCCACAGTATGTAAAAGACCCCTACCGACGTTTTATCGAGAACAAACTTCGTGAGAACTTCGATTTTAATGGGGTACCTATTGATGTGTATTTCAGACAGAAATAGTAAATCATTTTTTAGAACATAACAAAGCAACCACAAAGTAAAGACCTAATATGAAACAAGAAATACCTACAGAAGCCCTAAATGAAATATTTTATAATGCAATGCAAAGAGCGCGCCGTGAAAATCGCGCTTTAGGGCTTAGCAATATTACCGTAATAGATGGTGAATTGGTAGAAGAAAAACCTGATGGCACCCTTGTACCTTTAGGACAAAAAGCCCAGTTTGGAACTGTAAAGGTTAAAAAGGGTATTTATAAACTAAAAAAAGCGATATGAAACGCTTTCGTATGTTTGCAGGACCTAATGGTTCGGGAAAGTCCACTCTTATAGAAGATGTAAAAAAACATTATAACGTAGGTTATTTTGTAAATGCTGATATTATTGAAAAGCAACTAAAAACACAGGGGTTTATCAACTGTGAGGAGTATGTACCTACCCCTATCACACAATATGATTGGGAAAGTTTTCAACTAAATGCTGAAAATAAGCAAATTGATAAGCAAAAACTCCAAAGTATTGTTATCACTGATAATATCTTGGTGTTAAATACTCCAATAGATAGCTATATAGCAGCAAGTATAGCCAACTTTTTTAGACAGATATTACTGTGTACAGAAAGTACTTTTTCGTTTGAAACAGTAATGTCACACCCTTCAAAAGTTGAGTTTTTAAAGAATGTAAAAAAGCAAGGTTTTAAAACATATCTGTACTTTGTAAGCACACGCGATCCAAAAATCAATATAGAACGCATTGGGCTAAGAGTAACTAAAGGAGGTCATAATGTGTTAGAAAAGAAAGTAATAGAGCGTTATTATAGATCAATGGAATTATTGTTCGAAGCTTTTATGATAGCCGATAGAGCTTTTATTTTCGATACAACTTTTTCAGATAAACGTTCTCTCTTAATAGAGAAAAAAGGAACTGAAATGAAGATTTTGCAAGATGTTATTCCTGAATGGATACATCGCTATCTCATTGAGAAAATAGAAAATATATAAGAAAAAAATACTTGTAAAAGTGAAAAAAAATATAGCAATCATAATGGGAGGTTACTCTAATGAAGCTCCCGTTTCTTTAAAGAGTGCTGCAGTAGTAGCCAAAAACCTCAACCAAGATAAATATGTACCTTACCTCGTTCGTATTGACCGCGATAAATGGGTGTATGTAGATGCTCAAAACAACGAACATCCTATTGATAAAAACGACTTCTCGGTAACAGTAAACGGACGTAAAATTACTTTTGATGCCGTTTTCAATGCCATTCATGGCACCCCAGGTGAAGATGGCTATTTGCAAGCCTATTTTAATTTGATTGGCTTACCGCTCACAGGATGTAGTATGTATGCTTCGGCTCTTACATTCAACAAACGCGATATGCTATCAGTACTCAAACCTTTTGGCATTCTTTCAGCCCCTTCTTACTATCTCAACAAAGGTGAAAACTATAATACAGCTGATATTGTAGCCAAAGTAGGCTTGCCTTGCTTTGTGAAGGCTAATAAATCAGGGAGTAGTTTTGGAGTGTATAAAGTATATGAAGAGGCTCAACTGCCTATGTATATAGACAAAGCATTTGAAGTAGACGACGAAATCCTCATCGAAAGTTTCCTAAAAGGTACTGAAATCTCTATCGGGGTAATCAACTATCGCGGTGAAATAAAAGTACTCCCAATGACTGAAATAGTATCCGAAAACGATTTCTTCGATTATGATGCCAAATATAACGGTAAGTCACAAGAAATTACTCCTGCACGCCTTTCTGCCGAAATGACTGCTAAAATCAACGCTTTGGCAGAACGCGTATACCGATTGTTAAAAATGGAAGGCTTCAGCCGAAGTGAGTTCATCATAGTAGGCGATACACCTTATTTGCTCGAAATGAATACTACACCAGGGCTTTCAGAAGCTAGTTTACTGCCTCAACAAGCTAAAGTAGCAGGTATCAGTCTTGAAGAACTATTCGAAAGCGAAATAGAACGAGTATTGAATCACTAACCATTAATCGTTAATCATTGAAAAGAGCTTTATTCCCAGGGTCGTTCGACCCCATTACCTTAGGTCATTACGATATTATCAAACGTGCTTTAGACCTATTCGATGAAATTGTAGTTGCCATAGGTGTTAATGGCGACAAGAACTATATGTTTACGGTAGAACAACGCAAAGAGTTTATCGAAAAAGCCTTTGCCGATGAACCCAAAGTAAAAGTTACTACCTATCAAGGGCTCACAGTAGACTTTTGCAAAGAAATCGATGCGCAATTTATTCTCAGAGGTTTGCGCAACCCAGCCGACTTTGAGTTTGAGAAAGCTATTGCACATACTAACCGCAAATTATCTCAAATAGAAACTGTCTTTTTACTTACGGCAGCACGAACTTCGTTTATATCATCATCTATTGTGCGCGATGTCATTCGCAATCACGGTGATTATACCGTATTAGTGCCCGAAAGTGTAAGAGTATAAATTAATAAATAATAAAAAGAACTTAAAAATATGTGTGGAATTGTAGGTTATTTAGGCAAACGTGCCGCTTTTCCCATCGTAATTGATGGGTTAAAACGCTTAGAGTACCGTGGATACGACAGCGCAGGTTTTATCTTAAACGCTGAGAGTTTTTACGGAGAAAAAACCAAAGGCAAAGTATCCGATTTGGTAGCCAAAGCAGGGGATAATGTTCCTACTTATGGCTGTGGAATGGGGCATACCCGCTGGGCAACTCACGGAGTGCCTAACGACATCAATTCACACCCTCATCGTTCTAACTCTGGCAAAATAGCCATTGTACACAACGGTATTATTGAGAACTACGAGAGTATCAAGCAAAACCTCATCAAAGAGGGTTTTGTATTCCATTCTGATACTGATACTGAAGTATTAGTAAACTTCATCGAATACTTCAAAGAAAAAGAAAACGTCAATTTAGAGACTGCCGTGCGCTATGCCCTCAATGAGGTAGTTGGCGCTTTTGCCATTGCTGTAATGGAGGAAAGCAACCCTGAGGAAATAGTAGTAGCCCGCTTGGGTAGTCCGTTGGTAATAGGGGTAGGTGATGGAGAGTTCTTCATCGCCTCCGATGCCTCTCCTTTTATAGAGTATACCCAAAACGCTGTGTATTTAGAAGATGGCGAAATGGCTACCATTCACCTCAACCAACCGTTGAAAGTGATTAAAATAGGTAGTAACGAGCAGGTGAGTCCGTTTGTACAACAACTCAAACTCAACCTCGAAGCCATTGAAAAAGGAGGATACGACCATTTTATGCTCAAAGAAATCTATGAGCAGCCTAAGTCTATTCAAGACACGATGCGCGGTCGCCTCTTGCCCGATCATACTACCAAACTATCAGGAGTAGATAATCATTTAGAAACCTTCCTCAATGCAAAACGCATTGTTATTGTAGCGTGTGGAACTTCGTGGCACGCAGGCTTGGTAGGTGAATATCTGTTAGAAGAATATGCGCGTATTCCTGTGGAGGTAGAGTACGCCTCAGAATTCCGTTATCGCAACCCTATTATTGATAAAGGGGATATCGTCATTGCTATTTCACAATCAGGTGAGACCGCGGATACTTTGGCAGCCCTCAAATTAGCAAAAGAAAAAGGAGCTTTTATCTACGGTATTTGCAATGTGGTAGGTTCATCAATTGCGCGTATCACCCATTCAGGCACTTACACTCACGCAGGTCCTGAAATAGGGGTAGCTTCTACCAAAGCCTTTACCACCCAACTCACAGTGCTTACCCTTATCGCTTTGCATTTAGGACATAAAAAGGGTACTCTCAGTACAGAAACCTATCACCACCTTTGTAAGGAATTAGAACGCGTGCCTCAGTTGCTCGAAACGACTATCAAAACAGTCGATCACAAGGTCGCCGAGATAGCCGAAAGCTATAAAACAGCTACCAACTGCTTGTATTTAGGTCGTGGTTTTAATTTCCCTACTGCTTTGGAAGGGGCTTTAAAACTCAAAGAAATATCCTATATTCACGCCGAAGGCTATCCAGCTGCCGAGATGAAGCACGGGCCTATCGCCCTTATCGATGAGAATATGCCAGTGATATTCATTGCGCCATCTAAAGGACATTATGATAAGGTAGTTTCCAATGCACAAGAGATAAAGGCGCGCAAAGGTAAAATTATAGCTGTGGTAACCGAAGGCGATACCCAAATGGCGGGCTTAGCAAACCACGTGATTGAAATACCCGAAATCAGTGAGGCGCTTACCCCTATTTTAGCCTCAGTGCCTTTGCAATTGCTGTCTTATTATATCGCTATCAAGCGCGGATGCAATGTCGATCAACCTCGTAATTTAGCCAAATCAGTAACTGTAGAATAATTTACTAATAAAAAAGAGTCAGTTTCCAAAAAATATAAACTGACTCTTTTTTATTTTTACTACTCAGTAAACTCAATTACGTCTGCTGAAACAGTTACCGTATATTGGATGCCTACTCCTATAAAAATCCAATGTGACTCAATAGTTTCATTGATAACTGCTCTTGAAGAGCCTACCAAATTAGCATTTTGAAGCATTTTAGCTCTTGCTTTTTCCACCAAAGCACGTTTTCCGCCTCCTATAATCAATAGAAAATATTGATTAGAAGCTTCTCCCTTCACGTGTTCTACTACTTTAAAGTTATTTTTAGCCAAAACCACTTGAGTAGTATGGTTGTTTACATTGTGTGATAACTCTCTTGTTACACCACAACTCACTAACAGTAGTGCCAAAGCACTGAATAAAACAATTTTTCTCATTTGTTATTGATTTAATTTTAATATTACAAAACGAATAAGGGCAACCTTTGAGCATAAAAAAAGCGTGAATGTTTTGTTCACACTTTAAAAAGGCTCTGGTATGCCCGAAACAGGTATGTAACAAAAACAGTTCACGCCCTTATGGGGCGAGAAACCATTTGTTAATTCACCTCTGTTTCTATTGAATTTACCAGATTCTTTTTAAAAGGAATATTAACAACTTTCTCTTTAAATCTTATGCGTATTTTTCTATTCTTCTATATCTCAATTGTTTTTATTTGGTGCAAAAGTATGAATTAATTCTAAATTACAAATAATAAAAGATATTTTTTTGAGAAATAAAGTTTTTTTGTCATTCGTATTTCGTATTTCGTAATTCATTTTTCCTCATTCGTATTTCGTATTTCGTAATTATTTATTACTTTTGCCCTCTGTAACAAAAATTTAAACCAATGAATACCGTAAATCGTTTATTCGATATACCTTATTATCAACAATCTAAACACCCTTTAGAGGTCGCTTTTGCTACCAAATACAACGGTGAGTGGGCAAAAACCTCTACTGCTGAATATATCAAAAAAGCAAATACCGTAAGCCGAGGCTTATTGCGCTTAGGCATTCAAAAAAATGATAAAATAGCAGTCATTTCAAGCACTAACCGCACCGAATGGCACGTGCTCGACATCGGGATTTTACAAGTAGGCGCACAGAATGTACCTATCTATCCCACTATCAACTTAGAGGATTTCGAGTATATCCTCAACCATTCGGAATGTAAATACTGTGTCGTTTCCGATAAAGAACTATGGGAGAAAATCTCTTCTATCCAAGATAAATTGCCTCATCTAAAAACTATTTTTACCTTCAACGATGTACCTTATGCTCACCATTGGCAAGAAATCCTCGATTTAGGCGCCGATGAGAGCAATCAAGCAGAAGTGGAAGCACGCAAAGATAGCATACAGAAAGACGATTTAGCGACTATCATCTACACTTCGGGCACTACCAGCCGCCCAAAAGGGGTAATGCTCTCTCACTGGAATATCATCTCTAACATACTGAACTGCCAAGACCGTTTGCCTATTGCCGAAGGCTCTACAGCACTCAGCTTTTTGCCTGTGTGCCACGTGTTTGAGCGTATGCTCACCTATTTGTATCAGTACGATTGTCTAAGCATTTATTTTGCTGAATCTCTCGATAAAATCAGTGATAACTTACGCGAAGTAAAACCACATATCATTACGGTTGTACCCCGACTTATAGAGAAGATTTACGACAAAATCTTCGCAAAAGGTGCTGAACTCAAAGGCATTAAACGCAAACTCTTCTTTTGGGCTCTCGAATTGGGCTTCAAGTACGAACCTTATGGAGCCAATGGCGCTTGGTATCAATTCAAACTAAAATTAGCGCGCAAACTCATCTTTAGTAAATGGCGTGAAGCCTTAGGCGGACGTATACAGATGATCGTCTCAGGTAGCGCTGCTCTCTCACCGCGTTTGGCTAAGGTGTTCTCTGCCGCAGGGCTGAAAATTATGGAAGGTTATGGCCTTACCGAAACCGCTCCCGTTATTGCAGTAAACCGCGAATCCGGAAGATTTTGGAAAATAGGCACTGTAGGAAAACCTATTGTGAATGTAGATGTAAAAATCGCTGAAGACGGTGAAATACTTGTAAAAGGTGAGAATGTAATGTTGGGCTACTATAAAGACCCCGAGCAAACAGCTCAAAACATCACCGATGGTTTCTTCCACACAGGCGACATAGGCGAACTCGATGCCGATGGCTTCCTTAAAATCACCGACCGCAAAAAGGAAATCTTCAAAACTTCAGGCGGTAAGTACGTATCGCCTCAGCTGATTGAAAACCAATTGAAACTCTCTCGCTTTATTGAGAATGCGATGGTAGTAGGCGAAGGTGAAAAGATGCCTGCAGCTATCATTCAGCTCAATTTCCCATTTGTAAAAGAATGGGCGCGCCGTCACAAAGTACAATTAGGTAAAACCAACGAAGAAATCATACAAAATCAAGCGGTTCACGACCGTATTGCTAAAGAAGTCGAAAAAGTAAATAGTCATCTCGGCAAGTGGGAACAAGTAAAACTTTTTGATTTCACCCCTGATGAATGGACAATAGATGGTGGTCACCTCACCCCTACCCTCAAACTCAAACGACGTGTGATTAAAGAAAAATATATAGACATTTACAACAAGTTCTACAACAAGTGAGAGAAATAACCGATATTACTACTTTTACAACCCAGCAGCCTACGGTGCTCACCATAGGCACATTTGATGGCGTCCATTTAGGACATCAAAAAATTGTTGAAAGAGTAGTAACCACTGCACGTCAAGAGGGGCTTTTGGCTACTGTATTCACTTTTTTTCCACATCCGCGAATGGTGGTACAACACGACAAAGGCTTGAAACTCATCCACACTTTAGAAGAAAAAAAACAACTACTCCAGCAATTAGGCGTAGATTTGCTCGTTGTGCAACCTTTTAATGAGGCTTTTGCACAACTCTCTGCCGAAGAGTTTGTTAGTACTATCTTAGTAGAACACCTTAATGTAAAAAAGGTAATTATCGGTTACGACCATCGTTTTGGGCGCAATCGTACTGCTAATATAGACGATATGCGTTTATTTGGTAAAAAGTATGGATTTGCTGTAGAAGAAATATCGGTGCAAGAAGTAGATGAAGTATCGGTGAGTTCCACCAAAATCAGAGAGGCATTGAACAAAGGCGACGTGACCACTGCCGAACATTATCTCGGGACTCCTTATAGCCTCACAGGCAGGGTAGTACACGGACTTAAATTAGGGCGCACCTTAGGCTACCCTACGGCTAATATACAAGTAACCGAAGACTATAAACTCATCCCTAAAGACGGCGTATATGCCGTGTATAGCTACATTGGCGGTCGTAAAGTTTATGGAATGATGAGCATTGGCAAGAACCCTACTATCGAAGGAAAAGGAGCTTCTATTGAAGTCTATTTCTTTGACTTCAACGGCAACCTTTACGACCAGAAACTCACCATTGAGTTTGTACAATACCTACGTGAAGAACAGAAATTTGCTACTATCGACCTCCTTAAAAAACAATTACAAGATGACGAAACAGCAGCGCGCAAAGCAATTGCGGTATGACAAAGCCTATATGCGTATGGCAATGGAATGGGCTAAACTTTCCTATTCACAACGCAAGCAAGTAGGTGCTATAATGGTAAAAGACCGTATGATTATTTCTGACGGTTATAATGGTACACCCACCGGTTTTGACAACTGTTGTGAAGATGAGGAAGGCAATACTCATTGGTATGTATTGCACGCCGAAGCCAATGCGATAATGAAAGTCGCCTCATCTACCCAATCATCGGAAGGAGCTACGCTCTACATCACAATGTCGCCTTGCAAAGAATGTAGCAAACTCATCTATCAATCGGGTATCAAACGCGTGGTGTATAAGGAAGGCTATCGCGACAACGAGGGCTTAGCTTTCCTCAAAAAAGCAGGTGTAGAACTCGTCCACTTAGAAGATGTAAGTGAATAAAAAATAAAAATAAGAGCTATTTCTTTGGTAGTTAGAAAAATTTTACTACCTTTGCGCCCGAAAAAATTCGTACATAATAATCATTAAATTAATATTGGAATGTATTTAACTAAAGAAGTAAAAGCGGAAATTTTTAAAAAGTACGCAGGTTCAGAAACCAACACTGGTTCAGCAGAAGGGCAAATCGCTCTTTTTACCCTTAGAATCAATCACCTTACAGAACACTTGAAAGTAAATCGCAAAGATTTCAATACCGAGCGTTCATTGGTGAAATTGGTAGGTAAACGCAGAAGTTTGCTCGATTATTTGAAAAATAACGATATCGAGAGATACCGTGCGATTATCAAAGAGCTAAACATCAGAAAATAAGCAATACTAAGGAGGCTTTGTGCCTCCTTTTGTTTATTACAGCAGTTTTTCATTGGTTAAAAACCCTAAAGCCCACAACACAACTAATAAAAAAATTATTAATTTACAATTAACAATGATTCCAGAAGTAAAAAAAGAAATCATCGAATTAGGTGATGGTCGTACCATCACTATCGAAACTGGCAAGTTGGCTAAACAAGCCGATGGTGCTGTTGTGGTGCAAATGGGAAATGCAATGCTATTGGCTACTGTAGTATCTGCAAAAGAAATCAATCCTGAAACTGACTTTTTACCTCTTACTGTAGACTATCGTGAGAAGTTTGCAGCTGCAGGTCGTTTCCCTGGAGGCTTCTTCAAACGCGAAGCTCGCCCTAGCGATCAAGAAATCTTGACAATGCGCTTGGTAGACCGCGTATTGCGCCCTCTATTTCCTAAAGATTATCACGCTGAAACACAAGTGATGATTCAGCTTATCTCTCACGACGAGAATGTAATGCCCGATGCTTTAGCAGGTCTAGCTGCTTCTGCTTGTTTGGCAGTTTCTGACATTCCATTTGATGGTCCTATTTCCGAAGTGCGCGTAGGTCGTGTAAACGGTCAGTTTATTGTAAACCCAAGCCGTGAACAATTAGAAGCCTCTGATATTGATATTATGGTAGGTGCTTCTAAAGACTTCGTAGCAATGGTAGAAGGTGAAATGGACGAAGTGAGCGAAAAAGATATGGCTGAAGCTATCAAATTTGCACACGAAGCTATCAAACCTCATATCGAAGCACAATTGCGTTTGGCTGAAAAAGTAGGTAAAACTGAAAAACGCAGCTACGAACCTGAAGTAGAAAATGAAGAAGTAAAAGTAAAAGTATATGATTTTGCTTACAATAAATGTTATGCTATAGCCAAAGAAAACACTACTAAACAAGAACGAGGTGAGAAATTCGCGGCTGTAAAAGAAGAGTGTTTGGCACTCTTTACAGAAGAGGAATTAGAAGAGCTTACTCCTATCATCACTCGTTATTTCGGAGATGCTGAAAAAGAAGCTGTTCGTAACCTTATCTTAAACGAAAATATCCGTTTAGATGGTCGTAATACTACCCAAATACGTCCTATCTGGTGCGAAGTAGGCTACTTGCCATCTGCTCACGGTTCATCTATCTTTACACGTGGTGAAACCCAATCACTTACTACTGTTACCTTGGGAACTTCACGCGAAGCAAACGTAATTGATTTGCCTTCAGAACAAGGTGAAGAACGTTTCTACTTGCATTACAACTTCCCTCCTTTCTCTACTGGTGAAGCTCGTCCGTTACGCGGAACATCACGTCGTGAGATAGGTCACGGTAACTTGGCACAACGCGCCCTCAAACGTATGATCCCTGAGGATTGCCCTTATACCGTTCGTGTAGTTTCTGAGATTTTGGAATCTAATGGTTCATCTTCAATGGCAACTGTGTGCGCAGGTACTTTAGCCTTGATGGATGCAGGGGTACAAATGGTAAAACCTGTTTCTGGTATAGCTATGGGACTCATCACCGATGGCGAACGTTATGCAGTACTTTCTGATATCTTAGGTGATGAAGACCACTTAGGTGATATGGACTTCAAAGTAACCGGTACTGCCGATGGTATTACCGCTTGCCAAATGGACATCAAAATCAAAGGTCTTTCTTACGAAATACTCGAAAAAGCCTTAAACCAAGCCCGCGAAGGACGTATGCACATCTTAGGTAAAATCACCGATACGATTGCTCAACCTAACCCAACTGTGAAACCTCACGCTCCTAAAATCGTTAAGATGGATATGCCTAAAGAGTACATCGGAGCATTCATCGGTACAGGTGGTAAGAATATTCAAGACTTGCAAGCACGCACCAATACTACCATTGTGGTGGAAGAAGTGGGCGAATTGGGTATCGTAGAAATCTTAGGTACTGATGAAGCAGGTATCCAAGAAGCTATTGAGGCAGTAAACGCAGTAAAATTTGAACCTGTAGAAGGCGAAACTTACACTGTGAAAGTAGTGCGCTTAGTAGAGTTTGGTGCTTTTGTAGAGTTTGTACCTGGTAAAGACTCTTTGCTTCACATTTCAGAAGTATCTTGGGATAGAATCGAAAAAATAGAAGATGCTCTTAAAGAAGGTGATATCATAGAAGTGAAATACCTTGGTATCGACCCTAAAACCAAGAAAACAAGAGTATCACGCAAAGCCTTGTTGCCACGTCCACCACGCGAAGAGCGCCCTGACCGTCCTGCGAGAGAAGACCGTCCAAAATCGGATAAACCATACAATGGTAAACCTCGTAACGACCGCCCTAAAGGACACAATAATAACCAAAAACCACGTCAAGAATAGGCGTATGTTATAGAATTTTTGTATTCATAATATTTTTTAAACCGAAGATTTAGTACTTTTATAGTATAAAGTTTTCGGTTTTTCTTTTTTTTAGTATCTTTGCCTTCAGATAAAAGATTTGCAAAATGCAAACTAATAGATATATACATTTGTGGTTACCTATAATGGGACTACACGCTTTGCATCAAGTAGAAGAAAGCATTTCATTCTGGCAATGGTATATTGACTTTGTAGATAAGATACCCCAATGGTTGCAACTCCCCAGAATTGCTGAGAATGCTCATTTAGCTAATGAACACCCTGAATATTTTATAGGAGCTTCTATTGGGCAACTTACTTTGGTAGCAGTCTTTGCTTTTTTATGTCGAAAGAGCGAAAAAGCTACAAGAATTGTTCTTGGTATATACCTCGCAGGATTGACTTTCTTCTTGGTATGGCATATCTTAATAAGCTATTTCACCCATTCCTATTCACCCGTAATGGTAACCTGTCTCATAGGCGTTTATCTCATTCCAAAATGGGGGTATCAGTTGTTTAAAAGATAGAAACCAATGACTATTTCAGAAATCAAACAAACTTACAGAGCACTTAGTTTAGAAACCTTGTTGAACTTCGGTAGGTATGCTAAGCATCTACAAAATGAGATTGCTAAAGAAAAGGAATTTCGAGAAAAAGAAGACAAAACCATAGAATGGAAATTTTAAAATAAAACAACTATGAAAAAATGGATTATAGGAGCGGTTATAGCCGCTGTAGCCGTAGTAGGCTTCTTTATTTATCGCACTGTATTGGTAGGCAATACAGCCTTTCAAACCAAAGAAGAAATAGTATATATCCCTACAGGAGCTGATTTTAGCGAGGTATTACACGTGATGAGTCCGCTACTGAAAGACCCTATCTCTTTTACTCAAGTAGCCAAGCGTATGGGCTATGCTGATAAAGTAAAAGCAGGTAAATACATCATCAAAAAAGGGGCTACCAATATAGATATTGTGCGCACACTCCGCAATCGCAATACTCCTGTAAAACTCAAATTCAACAATCAGGAGCGATTAGAAGATTTTGCTGGGCGCATTGCGGCTCAAATAGAACCTGATAGCGCTACTCTAATGCGTGCTTTCTTAAACCCTAACTTCCTCAAAGAAAACGGCTTCACCGATGCTACTGCATTGGCGATGTATATTCCTAATACCTATGAGTTTTATTGGAATACCTCAGCCGAAGACTTTCGCGACCGTATGCTCAAAGAGTATGAACGTTTTTGGACGCCTGAACGCAAAGCTCTAGCCCAAAAGCAAGACCTTACACCTATAGGAGTCAGTATATTGGCTTCTATCGTACAAAAAGAAACTGCTAAAGTTGATGAGCGCCCACGCATTGCCGGAGTTTACCTCAACCGCTTGCATAGCAATATGATGCTACAAGCCGACCCTACTGCCATTTTTGGCTATAAAAACCATTTAAATGACTATACTCTTGTAGTTAAACGCGTTACAGGATTGCATACAAGTTTAGAAAATCCTTATAATACTTATAAAAATTACGGTTTGCCTATAGGTCTCATCTCTATGCCCGATATTTCGTCTATTGAGGCGGTACTCAATCCCGAACAACACGATTATTTCTTCTTTGCTGCTGATACCGAAAATTTTGGTTATCACAAGTTCTCACGTACTTTTTTACAACATTCTCAAGAAGCTAAAAAATATCACAAATGGGCTGATGAAAAAGGTGTTAAATAAAAATAATTATGAAACAGAAATTACGCAAATTAGTTCATAAAGGTCAAGAGTATTTATATCGTGTAAATACTGCTTACAACACTAAAGGAGATAATACCTCATTACTTTATGTGCGTATTTTCTTAAGTGGAGAGAAAAATACGCCCTTGTGTATTGATTTTATTACCATTGATGATGAGTTTATGGGACAACCCCTCAATGGGAACATCAATTTGTTGAATAAAACTACACAAACTGAGGATACTATCAACCTTAATGAACCTAAATACATCCCCAAACTTATTGATTGGGCAGAAACACAAGGTTGGACAGGTAGTAACAAAATATCTCCTTTAAATGGCTTGCTTTTTTTGCAATCATTGGGTTATGATACCTCTCCTTTACAAAAATAAGACAAATAATGATACAAAAAGCCTTCCCTTCTTATTTACACAAAGATGCTGATAAAATTGCAGATTTTCTACAGCAAAATGACCCTAAGAGTTTCAAAACTATAGGAACAGAATTCGTTTGCCTCAATGGAGAAGTTTTAGAGTTACCTCAAAGAGTCTATTTTGGGGAGTTCAACACTCAAAACCTGACTTTGGTTCAAGAGCAAATGCTTAATTGCTTGTATTTGTGTCATCACAACGGTCATTTAAGAGAATTTTACCTAAGAGAATTGTTAGCAGTAAAAGAAGATTTTGCCTTGCCCTTTATAGCCAAACTTTTTGGTGATTATGTGATAGAAATATTAGAAGTGCTTCACCGCGAACTACCTAATAACACTCGCTCTCTACTAAAAGACTTCTTCAATAAAAACCCACGCTTCAAACTTCGTATAGAAAGCCGTATTGCCAGTTATTGGGATTGTTTCTATAAAAATGCACACCCCAATTTCAAAAAATATATAGGATATAAATTATTCCAATCAATCACTAATAACCAACAAATTTGCTAATTTGCTAATTAACCATTACCTTTGCCTCTTAATAAAATAATATACTATGGACTTTTTAACAGGAAAACCGCTATCGGATACTATTTACGACACTCTTTTTAAGGCGGAAAAAGAACTTATCATCATTTCTCCTTATATTCAGCTGGGTGATTACCTCAAAGACAATATCTTTAAGCAACACCTCCATAACTCCAAACTGCATATTCTCATTGGCTTTGGCAAAAATGAACGCAATAAAGAGCGTAGTTTCAAAAGGGAGGAAATAGAATACTTCTTGAATTTCCCAAATATCACTATTGTTTACATTCCCGAATTGCACGGCAAGTATTATGCGAACGAAAAACAGTCGGTCATTACCTCTATGAACCTTATGGACTATTCCTTGGTAAACAATGTAGAGTTTGGCGTACTTGCCGAAAAAGCCCTCACCGACCTTGTGAACAAAAACAACTTCTTCGAGACTTCTAAAAATACTATTATGAGTGTGCTCGACAGCGGTTACACTATCTTTGCCAAACGCCCTAACTACAACAAGAAGTTTTTAGGTCTGGCAAAAGACTATGTAGGCTCTACCGTACATTTAGACTTGGTAGATGATGTACTCTCAAACAGAGCCGTGAAGCCTATCCGTTACTCTTCTTTTGTGCCTGAAAACTATGTAAATGCGGAGAACAGACAACGCACAGAAAGAGAGCCTGCACCTGAAAAAGCAGTACAAGAGGAGACTCCACAAGCTATAACACAAGAAATAGTACAACCTATTGCTCAAGCTGCTCCACAAGAAAAGAAAGGACATTGCATACGTTGTAATACAGTTATTCCTTTAGACCCACTGAGACCTCTATGCTATAGCTGTTATCAGGAGTGGGCAAAATTTGGCAATCGCTTTTATGAAGAAAAGTACTGCCATTGTTGTGGTGAAGAGAAAAAAGTAACCGTAGCAACACCTTTGTGTTATAGTTGCTATGCCAAACAATCATAAAATAAAGCAAATGTCCCAATTCATTACTCAAAAAGACCAAATCATCGCCCAAATGCGTGCAGAACTCTCAACAACTATTGAGGAAGACCGCTATTATACAGAAGAAAACATCACCGATTGTAACACATATTTGGAGGTTTTCTTGGCTAAATTAGAAAAATCTAATCAAGCCACAGACAAACAAACTTACCTCGCAGAAGCTATACAAACCCTCTGCGAGCAACTCTCTACTTTTAATAACCCAGAGGAAGAAGAAATGCCTGAATTCCTTTGGGGATTTTTGTATCTTGGCTATACCAAAGAGCTTACTGATTTTATTCGTGAAGCAGCCTTGGCGTATGGCTTTAAGCCTATCCCTACAATAATAGATTTGTATTATTGCAGGGTGGAAATAGGTAGTTTTGATTGGTTTTCAGTAGTATTAGGAGGTATAGAAGAGGAAAACTTTGCGTGTTTGGATTATGATCCTAATACACATCAATTTTATTATGATGAAAACCCTTATGGCGACCCTTTTCCTCTACCTCTTTACAATGTACAAGTAAAACCTGACTATAGCGAATTATCTTTTGAAGTGCTTTCAAGAGATAAACTTCAGCACTTCTGCTTCTTGGCACAATATCCATCGGATAAGGTGTGGATTAAAACTATTTACGATTTGCATACTGGGCAAGTACTCTTAACCAAACGTAAAAAACACTGGAGTAGTATCACATTGGTTACTGAAAATGGCAAAGTGAGTGAACTGGGGGCTACTCAGTATAATAATGAGGGGAATATTATACCTCGTGCTGAAGAGGGCGGTGGCTTTAGTGTATTTACTATGGGAATTAATGAAGAGAACAAACTACAAAGTCGCAATGAAATTGCCGATACGAAGATTCTGTTTGAAAAAACATTCTTTACCAATCCCCGTGAAGAAGAATGGCGACTTTATGAACTTCAGCATATTGCTATACAAAAAGGAGTAGTAACCATTACTTCTACTGATGTAGTTAGAACACGTGACGAAAATTGGCAACTAATAACCGGAACTATTACCCCTATAAGTCTCAGTTACGAACTGAAAAACAGCGATTTTGTATTACACTTCATTGAAGAAGTTATAAACACAATAAACCATTAAACTATGGAGACTCAACACAACTACCAATAATACTCCTCCTTAGTAAAAAATCAAAAATAAATATGTCTTTATTAGCTAAGTTTTATAACCAAATTAAAATATCTCACGAAGATATTGTTTCGGAAAGCCTTACTTACATTTTAGAAAAATCAGCAGTAGCAAAAGAAGTTATAGCTACTCAAATCCAAAGCAAGACAGGCAGTTCTATCCCTACACTGCATTATCACACTCAAATTGTTAAAGAGAATTTGGGACGTACTGACATTTCAGGCATTGATAGTCAAGGAAAAGAAAAAGTTATATTAGAAGCTAAATTCTGGGCTTCTCTCACTGAAAACCAACCTATTTCTTATTTAAAACGATTAGATAATAATGGAACATTAGTTTTCATCTGCCCATCGTTGAGAAAAGCTTCTTTGTATAAAGAGCTTTTTAGAAGAATACAGAGTGAAAAGTTACCATTTGAAGAATTTTCAAATTCATTCAAATTAAATAACCAATACATTCTTATATGGTCTTGGACAGAGATTTTAGAACTTATAAAAGCTGAACTTAAAATCCATCAAGAAACAGAATTGTTATCAGACATCGATCAAATTATTGGGCTTTGTGAGGTAGTGGATAAAAATTCATTTCTCCCATTAACAGAAAAAGACTTATCTCCAAATATAGGAAAAAAAGTAAATTCTTTCTATGAAATTGTAGATGGAGTAATTGCTGAACTAAGCAAATATGAACAGTGCAACAATGAAGGACTAACTCAGGGGGGTAAAAAAAATAGGTATTATGTATATAGAAACTATTACAATTATACCATTTCCTTTGGACTTAACTTTGAGTACTGGGCTAAAGAAGCAGACACTCCTTTTTGGTTGAAAATAGAAGAAAGAAATGACAAAATCACCAATATACACAAAGGAAAATATAGCCAATCTGAAGAATTAAAGTCCAAAATTAAAAAAATAGCATTAATAATAGGAAAAGCTATCCTTGAAGATAAAAAAGAAGGTAACTTTATTCCTATTTATCCTAAGACGGAAGAGGATAAAGATAACGTTATTAAAGATATGGTAGCTCAAATAAATGAAATTTTTACCTTACTTTTGCATCAATGAAAATGTTAAAACTATATATCACTATTCGTTTCTTTTCCCTCATTACTTTTAGCTTTGATCAAGTAACTAGTATTCAATACAACTTTCAAATAATCAATAATTTCTGTTTCTTTGGGATATAAAATCACTAAAACTAAAAACCAATGAAAAAACTAAAATTCCCTACTCCCTATACGGTACTAATGTTGGTAATTATTTTAGCTGCCAGCCTTACTTTTTTATTACCTTCGGGGGCTTATAACACCTTACAGTATAACAAAGCAAACGATACTTTTGTAATTCACACTTCCGATAGTACTTATGCACTACCTGCAACACAAGAACAGCTCAAGGATTTGGGGATCAACATTCAGTTAAGCAAATTCAAAGAAGAGAAAATACGCAAACCTATCTCAATTCCCAATACGTATGTACAGAGCCAACCGCATTATCAAGGTGTTAAATCAGTGCTCTTCGCTCCTATCAAAGGAATTTACGACACTATTGACATTATATTGTTCGTATTAGTATTAGGCGGCTTTATAGGGGTATTCAATAGTTCGGGAGCTCTAAATATGGGGGTTGGCTATTTAGCGCACAAACTCAAAGGGCGTGAGGGTGTCCTCATCATTCTGCTCACTACACTTTTGGCATTAGGAGGTACATCTTTTGGCTTAGCCGAAGAAACTTTTGTGTTCTACCCTATGATAGTTCCTATTTTCTTGGCAGCAGGTTACGACCTAATGGTACCGTTGGCTGTAATCTACATAGGTGCCAACATAGGTACATTGGCATCAACTACCAATCCATTTGCAGTGATTATCGCTTCCGATGCCGCTGGGGTAGATTGGACATCGGGATTGAGTATTCGCATCATAGCTTTGGTTTTGTGTGTTGTGATAAGCATTATTTATATTATCCGCTATGCCGAAAAAGTGCGTAAACACCCCGAAAAATCAATTGTATATGGAGTAGCTATCCCCGAAATATATGCTTCTAACAGCTCCGAACCTACCACTTCACTCAAATTTTCTACCAAAATAGAGCTCTTAGTATTTGCACTCTCTTTTGTGATTATGATTATAGGCGTATCGCAGTGGGAATGGGATTTTATGGATATGACTGCACTCTTTTTGGTAGCAGCCATTGCTATTGCATTGTTGCAACGCTGTAGTGAACAGCAATTTATTACTCAATTTATGGCAGGAGCCCGTGATTTATTGGGCGTTGCTTTTATCATTGGGATAGCCAGAGGGGTATCGTTTATATTGAACGACGGACAAATATCGGGTACTATTCTGCATTACGCTACCGACCTTGTGCAAGGAATGTCGCCTATGGTCTTTCTGCCAATGCTAATGCTTATTTTTGGGCTACTGAGTTTGTTTATAGCTTCCTCCTCCGGAATGGCAGTGCTCACGATGCCTATTATAGGGGCATTAGCTTCAGTTGTAGGAGTAGAAGGACATAGTGTGGTGAGTGCCTACCTCTTTGGAATGGGAATAATGGCTTTTATCACCCCTACCGGACTCATATTGCCTTCACTAGCAATGGTAAATATCAACTACAAACAGTGGTTACGCTTCATCTCACCACTAGCACTCATTCTTATAGTAGTACTCACTATTTTATTATGGATTTAAAAATACAAAACTTATGAATATCACTTTTATCATTATTCTTGTTGCTACAATTGCAATAAGTTATCACGGCTTCAACAACCCTACTTTCTTCAACCGCTACAAATTTAATGTAGGAGCGGTGCAAAAAGGCGATTATGTGCGCCTGTTATCTTCTGGTTTCCTACACGCCGATTGGCAACACCTCATTTTTAATATGATTTCACTCTATTTCTTTCAAGATGTGATTATCGGTTCTATGGGTAACCTACTATTTTTGCTCATCTATTTTGGATCAATGCTACTGGGGAGTATCTTTAGTTTGCGTATCTATAAACATCAACCCTATTACTCTGCCATAGGAGCCTCGGGAGCTGTATCGGGGATTATCTTTGCAGCTATTGCTCTATATCCTAAAACATTGAGTGTAAACTTCTTACCGGGTTGGCTCTTTGGAGCATTGTACTTTGGCTATTCAGTATTTATGATGTTCAACCCACAAAAAGGTGACAACTTAGGGCACACAGCTCACTTAGGGGGTGCGCTCTTTGGTCTGGCAGTAGTAGTAGTTTATGCCCCTGAGATAGTGATACAACACGCTTTCTATTTGGGAGTTATGGCATTGCCGTTGGGCTATATGGGAGTACGGTTGTTAAAAAAGTAATAAGATGAGAGTCTTTTTAAAATGCAAAAATTGTGGGTATGAAAATTCTTGTGCTACTGAGGCCACAAGTCGTGTAGAGTTTGCAATGCAAGAAGGAGAATACAAGAAAATCACTTGCAAAAACTGCAATTATTCTCATCAATATCAGCCTAACGATTTTTACGCCAAAACTTCAAAAGTACCACAAATTATAGCTCTGAGTTCTTTTATAGTGGGAATGACATTGCTAATATATAGCTATATTACCAGTTTTGATGGTATAGGCTGGGGAATGCTTATTCTTATCCCTTCAATAATATACATCTTTTTTATAAAAGAAGAAACTCGCCGTGTAAGTGGTTTTAACCGAATTTCATTTCGTAGAAAATAATTAAAATAACCTTATGTATATTTCTATTATTATAATAGCAATTATTCTCACTTATTACTTTGTAAAGCGGTTTCGCCCTCAATCCAGTATTTTTACTTATCTTATCTTTTTTGCAATAGTATCCCCTATTACTTTAGCTGGAACATTGCTCCCGATAACCGTTGTTCAATATATAAAAGACTTAAACCAAAGTGAAACTTACAACGCTAAAATCGTAGATTTTGTATATGAAACAAGAGAGAAAACAGATAGTAACGACCATACAATAGAAGTTACCGTAAAAGTACCTGTGTTTCAGTTAGTAACCTCACAAGGAGATACAATTACAAAGGAAGCTGTGCATTACAATAGTTCATATTCCTACAAGGAGGAAACAATGTATTGCAAAGTAAACTACAATCCCTCTACAGGAAATGTGTTTATAACAGATAGAGGATTCTATAAAATGCTATCTGTAATGATTTTCTTTGCCTTGTTTTTTGATTTTCTCCTTGTGGGAATTGTGCTTTACGCCTTGGGTAAAGATATGACGCGTTACAAGCAAATGCTGAGGATTGTAGTTTTTCGTATCACTATTCCAATGGGAATACTTGGCTTTGCTGCAGTCCTTTTGTTTGCTGCCTATGAAGAAAGTGATATGTCCTTATTTGCCAAAATAGCTTGTATTGGTTTTGGAGTACTCCTTTTATTAGCTTCTATAGGTTTAATAATACTATCCAACTCTAAAAACAAAAACAGAAATAGAAAGAGAAACAGCAACAACCCTCAAAACAACCAACGCTCTCATCCATCTTTTTTAGAATTCAGAAATTAAAATATAAAAAACTTTATACAAAGCTGATTTACAACTATATTTACAAATTGTCCCTCTTCTGGAAAGCTAACGAGTGCTCACTATTAGATATTTGGAGGACAAATTGTTAATTGTCAATTGTTAATTGATTATGAGTTATTTACAAGAAGTTATTACCGATGTTTTAGAAAACTATCCCAATAAGATAGAGCGCCTTGTGTTTGTTACTACAGGGAAACGCCCTGCGCTCTTCCTCAAAAAACACTTTGCCGAGCAGGTAAAGCACGCTACTATTGCCCCTGAGTTCATCGGTATAGCCGACCTATTTACGCGTATTTCAGGGGTACAGTCTATCAGCAATTTGCCTTTGCTTTTTGAGTTTTACGATTGCTACACAAAAACTTGTAAAGACACCCCCGATAGCTTTGAAGAGTTCCTCAGCTGGGGACAAACGGCTCTCAAAGATTTTAGCGAAATCGACCAGTATTTAGTAAACCCCGATAAGATTTTTCCTTATATCCACGCCCTCAAAGAAGCCGAACACTGGTCGGGTATGGACGAGCTTAGCGAGATGCAGAAAAAGCACTTAGCTTTCTGGAATAGCCTCGGCGATTACTATTTCGCTCTCAACAGCAAACTCACCGAAATGGGTAAAGGTTATGGCGGTTTCATCGCTAAAAAAGCTGTTGAAAAACTCCCCAAATACCTGCAAACACACACTAATACTATTCATATATTCGTCGGTTTTAACGCCCTTTCCAAAGCAGAACAGCACGTGATTCAATCTATATTAATGGATATAGGTGGTGAAATTTATTGGGATGGCGATACTTATTTTTTGAACAACCCTACTCACGATGCAGGGTTCTTCTTGCGCAAATATACTAACAGTTGGCGCTATTACCAAACTCATAAACCTAAGTTCATACAAAGCAATTACGAAAAAGAAAAAGAACTCTATCTCACGGGAGTACCCAAAAGTATCAATCAGGCGCATAGTGTAGCCGAACTACTCAAAAACACGCCTACCAAAGCATTGGAAAAAACCGCCCTCATCATCGCCGATGAGAATCTGCTCATCCCCGTACTGCAAGCTGTACAACCCAAAACAAGTGTGAACATCACGATGGGTTACCCTTTGCAACAAACGCCTCTCAACGACCTTTTTGTCGCCTATTTCCGCTTGCATCTCTCCAAAAGTTTTTACCATAAAGATATACTGAACTTGCTCTCTCAACCTTTCTTGCACACCTTGCTAAAAGAAGAAGTGGTGCGCCATATTTCGCAGTATATCAAAACGCACAACCTCACCTATATCACCCGTAAAAAGCTATTCGAGTCGGTAGATGAATCCGAACACGAGATGCTTACTTTGCTATTCCCCGATGCCAAAGGCAAGGCACTCATCACTACCCTTATCGACAATGCTATTACGCTTATCTATCGCCTAAAAGCACAAATAGACCCTGAGAGCAATACTCACCTACTCACTCAAGAGTATGCTTATCGCTTCTTTCAGTTATTCAATCAGTTGAAGCAGTTGCAAGAACAATACGGCTATATCGATTCGGTGAAAACGCTTTATCATTTCTATTTAGATGTCTTACAGAAGAGTTCGCTCAATTTCCGCGGTGAGCCTTTGGAAGGCTTGCAAGTTATGGGGGTGCTGGAAAGCCGTAGTTTGGATTTCGACCGCGTGATTATCACCTCAGTAAACGAAGGGGTACTTCCGTTAGGCAAAAGTGGTGATTCGCTTATTCCTTACGATGTGAAACACGTGTTAGAACTACCTACTTTCAAGGAACGCGATGCCGTGTATAGCTATAACTTCTACCGCATTTTGCAGCGTGCCAAGCAAGTACACTTGTTTTACGACACCGAGATGGACAGCCTGAAAAGCAAAGAAAAAAGTAGGTTTATCCTCCAATTGTTAGCTGAGAAAATCCCCACCCACAAGGTGATACACCAAATCAAAGCTCCTAAAGTATATCCAGCCATATTGCGACCGCTTACCATCGAAAAAACAACTGCTGTAATCGATGCGCTAAAAGTCCTTGCCGAGAAAGGCATTTCACCTTCAGCACTAACTACTTACATCCGCAATCCGCTCACTTTCTACGAGCAACAAGTACTGCATATATACGAAGAAAAAGAGGTAGAAGAAACTGTTGAAGCACGTACTTTTGGAAATATCGTTCACGGCACTTTGGAAGATTTGTACACACCTTTCTTAAACGAAATACTCACCGAAGAGCACATCAAAAAAATGCAACCTTTGGTACTCCCTACTATCGAAAAACGCTTTGAAGAAGAGTATAGAAGTACTGATTTTAGAACAGGAAAAAACTGGCTCATCTTCAATGTAATAGAAAAGTATGTACGCAGTTTTTTAGCTTTAGAACTCAACGAAATAAAAAGTGGTACCGAAATTATTCCTCTCTATTTAGAACAGAAAATAAAGATACCTTTCCAAGCTCCTCACCTCCCCTTCCCTATCTATTTCAAGGGGATTATCGACCGTGTAGATAGGCGCAATGGGGTATTGCACATTATTGACTACAAAACGGGTATTGTAGAGGAAACCGATGTGCGCATCAAAGATTGGAATAACCTCATTACCGATATTAAGTACGGCAAAGCCTTCCAGCTGCTCACTTATGCTTATATGATTACCAAACACCTAAATATCAATAAAAAAATGATAGTTGCGAACCTATCATTCAAGCGTTTGCAAAAAGGTCTTTTGCCTTTCCACACCTATATCGACAAGGAGAAAGATTACGATGTAACCGCTAAAACTCTCGCTTTGTACAGTGAATACACTGAAGAACTATTGCGCGAAATCTTTGATATCAATACCCCTTTCTATGAAAAATCCTAACAATTAGCTAATTGACAAATTGGCTAATTGACAAATTATTCGTAATTTTGCGACTTGTAATTCAAAACTCAAAAAATGTCTAAACGTTATACCATTACAGCGGCTTTACCCTATACGAACGGGCCTATCCATATTGGTCACTTGGCGGGAGTATATGTGCCAGCCGATATTTTTGCACGCTATCAACGATTGAAAAACAACGATGTAGCCTTTATTTGCGGAAGTGATGAACACGGAGTAGCAATCTCTATCAAAGCTAAAAAAGAAGGTACTACCCCTCAGGCTATTATCGATAAATACCACGCGATTATCAAGCAATCGTTTGCCGATTTTGGCATTTCATTCGATAATTATTCGCGCACTTCTGCCCCTATTCATCACCAAACAGCTTCCGATTTCTTCAAAAAACTATATGAACAAGGTGATTTTATAGAAGAAATATCCGAACAACTCTACGACGAAGAAGCACACCAATTCCTTGCCGACCGCTTTGTGATTGGTACTTGCCCAAAATGCGGCAACCCTGAGGCTTATGGCGACCAATGTGAGCGTTGTGGTAGTTCGCTCAACGCTACCGACCTTATCGACCCTAAATCGTCAATCACAGGTAGCAAACCTACCCTAAAAGCCACCAAACACTGGTTTTTGCCCCTCAATCGCTACCAAGAGTTTCTGGAAAAATGGATATTAGAAGGTCATAAATCCGATTGGAAACCCAATGTATATGGGCAAGTGAAAAGTTGGCTCGACGACGAACTCAAACCACGTGCTGTAACTCGTGACCTCGATTGGGGAATTCCCGTACCTGTAGAAGGCGCTGAGGGCAAAGTGCTCTATGTGTGGTTTGATGCGCCTATCGGTTATATCTCATCTACTAAAGAATGGGCTGAACGCGAAGGCAAAGACTGGCGTCCTTATTGGCAAGATAAAAACACTGAATTAGTGCACTTTATAGGGAAAGATAACATCGTGTTCCACTGCATTATCTTCCCTGCAATGCTCAAAGCCGAAGGCAGCTATATATTGCCTACTAACGTTCCTGCCAATGAGTTCCTCAACTTAGAAGGCAACAAACTCTCTACCTCCAAAAACTGGGCAGTATGGTTACACGAGTACTTGCAAGATTTTCCTAATCAGCAAGATGTATTGCGCTATGCCCTTACCGCCAACGCTCCTGAAACCAAAGACAACGACTTTACGTGGAAAGACTTCCAAGCGCGCAACAACAACGAGCTTGTGGCTATCTTTGGAAATTTCATCAATCGCGTGGCTGTGCTAACGCAGAAATATTACGAAGGAGTTATACCTGCTGCAGGAGAATTCAACGACATAGACACCGAAACACTTCGCCAAATCACAGAACTTACCGAGAAAATAGAACAATCGTTAGAACGTTATCGTTTCCGTGAAGCTCAACAAGAACTGATGAATATGGCGCGCTTAGGCAATAAATATTTAGCCGATGAAGAGCCTTGGAAACTCATCAAAACCGACCCTGAACGCGTAAAAACAGTAATGTACGTCGCTTTGCAAATTGCCACCGCTTTGGCAGTTGCCAGCGAACCTTTCTTGCCTTTCACTTCTGAGAAACTGAAACGTATGTTGCAATTGGGGGCTATCACTTGGGAGGACCTAAAAACAAACGCCACCGAATTGCTAAAAGCAGGACATCGCATTGGCACTGCGGAACTCCTTTTTGAAAAAATTGAAGATGCCGTTATCGAAAAGCAATTACAACGTTTAGAGAATACCAAATTAGCTAACCAGCAAGAAGCTCAAGCCAATGCCGAAGTAACTGTTGCTCCACAAAAAGAGCTCATCAGCTACGATGATTTTGCAAAAATGGACATTCGTATTGGTACTATTTTGGAAGCTGAGAAAATGCCTAAAGCCGATAAACTCCTTATCTTAAAAGTAGATACAGGCATCGACCAGCGCACTATCGTCTCAGGAATTGCACAAAGTTTTGCTCCTGAAGAGATTATTGGCAAAAAAGTAACCGTATTAGTAAACCTTGCTCCTCGCAAGCTACGCGGTGTAGAAAGTCAAGGAATGATACTAATGGTAGAGAATAGTGAAGGCAAATACACCTTCATCAACCCTGATACCGAGGGAATTGCCAATGGTACTGAAGTAAAATAAGTTTTTTCATTGAATAAAAAGCCCCCAAGAGTATTTGCTCTTTGGGGGCTCTTTTATTGTTTCAACTAAAAAATGTATTATGCAGTGCGTTCAAATTCTTTGAGTACATCCACTAATACTTGTACACTTTCTAAAGGCAAAGCATTATAGATAGAAGCGCGATAGCCTCCTACGCTGCGGTGTCCTTTTATCCCACTGATATTCGCTTCTTTACACAAAGTATCAAAACGTTCTTTGGTGCTTTCATCGGTGAGGTTGAACACTACATTCATTAGAGAGCGGTCTTCTTTGTTAGCATAGCCTACTACTAATGGGTTGCGGTCTATTTCTCCGTAAAGCAAATCGGCTTTGGCTTGGTTGCGTTTGCCTAAGGCTTGCAATCCACCTTGTGCTTGTATCCACTCGAGTACCAATAAGTTCACATATACTGCAAAAGTAGAAGGTGTGTTGAACATACTATCATTTTTGATATGCAACTGATAGTCCATCATTGAAGGCAGCTTACGGCTTACCTTACCTAATATATCCTTCTTCACAATCACCAAAGTAGAGCCCGAAGCACCTAAATTCTTCTGTGAACCGGCATAAATCAAACTAAACTGTTTGTAGTCTAATGGGCGCGAGAAAATATCAGAACTCATATCGGCTACCAAAGGAATATCAGTTTGTGGCAAGCTGTGAAATTCAGTGCCATAGATAGTATTATTGGTAGTGATGTGCAGATAGTTAGCATCTGTAGGGACAGTTACATTTTTAGGAATGTACTTATAACCATCAGCTTTAGAGGAAGCGATTACTTCGGTATTGCCAAAGAGCGCAGCTTCTTTTTGAGCTTTGTTAGCCCAAGTTCCTGTATCTATATAAGCAGCTTTGGTTTCGAGCAGGTTGTAAGGCACCATTAGGAATTGCATACTTGCTCCCCCTTGTAAGAAGAGTGTGGTGTACGAATCATCTAAACCAGCGATTTCTAATGCCAAAGCACGCGCGCGTTCTATCACGCGTACAAACTCTGGACTGCGGTGAGATACTTCTATTACCGATAAGCCTGTCCCTTCAAAATCTAACAAGGCTTGAGAGGCTTTTTGGAATACCTCGGGAGCTAAAATAGAGGGACCTGCACTAAAATTATGCTTTTTCATTTTGTTTGTGTTCTGCTTTGTATTTTACAATAAATTCTTCAACTTGGCGTTTGAGGATGCGCCACAATTTATCTTGTGCATACTCACTTGCCCAAGCTACGTGAGGAGTATAAATCACACGAGGATGATCGGCTATTTTTAGAAGAGGATCAGTAGCCAAAGGAGGTTCGCTCTCAAATACGTCGGTAGCAAAGCCCATAATGCGGTTACTTTCAATAGCTTCGTACACTGCTTGAGGATCAACTACTGCACCGCGTGCCATATTGATGAGCAATGGTTTTTTGCGAAGTTTAGACACAAAATCTTCATTTACTAAATGTTTAGTTTCAGGGGTAAGCGGGCAGTTGAGGGAAATAATATCACTCTGTGCTAATACCTTATCAAAATCAGTATATTCTTTGCTACGTGGTGCTTTGCCTTGACGTTCAGCCCATAGCACTTTCATACCGAAGGCTTCAGCTACTTTGCTAATAGCTTTACCGATATTACCTACACCTATGATTCCTAAGGTTTTGCCGTGCAATTCAAACACTGGAGGTTCAGTAAGGCAAAAGCGACCATCTTTTTGCCAAGTGCCATCACTTACATTTGCGTGATAGGTCTTGAGAGCGCGCATAGCCGAAAGCAACATCATAAAAAAGTGTTCGGTAACACTTTCGGTAGAGTAGCCAGCTACATTTTTCACTTCTATGCCCAATGCTTTGGCTGCTTCTTTATCGATATTATCCATACCCGTAGCGGTGAGATGGATGAGCTTGAGGTTAGGCAGCTGTCTGAGGATACTCTCATCAATTTTTACCTTATTTACTATAGCTATATCAGCGGGTTTGAGGCGTTGAACAATTTCGTCGGGGGCAGTTTTTTGGAAAGCAACCCATTGGGCTACCCCTTTAGGAATATCCACATCTATGCGCTCAGAGAGCGTATTGCGGTCTAAAAATACGGCTTTCATATAATTTACAATTAATGATTAACAACTTTATATTCGGATGCCAGCGGGTAATACATCTTTATATTCCTTATTGCGTTTGAAAAAAGCAATAGCCACAGGACACACGGGCACAACCCTATATTTTTTCTGGGCTACCAGCGCTAAGACTCCTTTGAAGAACTCATCGATAAGGACTTCATCAGTCGCTTCGGGCAATAAGGTTTTGGTAAAGAATATTTTGCGCTCTTGTATAGCGTAGTCTACAAAGGCAAGTTCACCATTGATTTTGGCTTGGTACTGGCGTGAGAATTCACTATCTATTACTTCCATTGTATTGCGTTTTTTAGTTTTTTAATTAGTAATATGTATTATTCAACAAAAAGTTGTAACTTTGCTTCTGTTAGTGAAAAAATAAGAGATAAGAGGTAGATTATTACCAAATTATTTCGCTGCAAAGTTACTAATTTTTCGTAAAAAAACAATACTAAATGAATATAAAAGATAATCCTGCTATTTATTTAATGCCGGGAATGGCAGCCAGTCCTAAGATTTTTGAGCGCTTGCAATTCCCGAGTAACTGCCGTGTGCACTTGCTCGACTGGATTACTCCAGAGAAAAACGAGAGTTTAGCGCACTATGCAGGACGTATTGCTGAAGAAATTACTGAGCCTTCTCCCATACTCTTGGGAGTATCGTTTGGAGGGATTATCATACAAGAAATTGCTAAACAATGTGACAACTACAAGAAATTGATAGTTGTATCAAGTGTAAAAACACAATATGAACTGCCTAAAAAAATGCTTTTGGCGCGCTATACCAATCTGCACAAGTTATTACCTACACGCGCTATTAGCGATTTAGAATTTTGGAAGCGATTTTCATTTTCTGAAGTGCTCAGCAAACGCATTGCCTTATACGAAAAATACATCGGGATGCGCTCACCTGCCTACCTTGATTGGTCGATAGATCGCATTGTGAATTGGCAACAAAAAGAGCCTTTACCCCGCACAATTCACATTCACGGTGATAAAGACCCTGTTTTTCCTATTCAGTATATAAAAAATGCCGTTGTAGTGAAAAACGGCACTCATATTATGATTATCAATCGGTATAAATGGTTTAACGAAAATCTAAATTCTTTGATACTTGAGAATTGATAATTATCTAATTTTCAGTGTTACTATACTGATAACTGCTAAAAAGATACCTACAATGAGGAAACGCATTACGATTTTGCTTTCGTGATAACCTTTCTTTTGATAATGGTGATGCAAAGGTGACATCAAAAAGATACGTTTGCCTTCGCCATATTTTTTCTTCGTATATTTAAAATAAGCGACTTGTAATATCACCGATAAGTTTTCGATTAGGAAGATACCACAAAGGACAGGGATGAGCAATTCTTTGCGTACTGCTATAGCAATCACAGCGATAATCCCCCCTATGGTCAAACTACCCGTATCACCCATAAACACTTGAGCTGGATAGGTGTTGTACCATAAGAATCCTACCAAAGCTCCTGCAAAAGCTGCTATAAACACCGTCATTTCACCCACTCTTGGGATATACATAATATTGAGGTATTCTGAGAAGATAATATTACCCGAAATCCAAGCAAATACCCCCAAAGTCAGGACTATAATTGCCGAACTTCCCGCCGCCAGTCCATCAATACCATCAGTGAGGTTGGCACCATTAGAAACAGCTGTAACAATAAGGATAACAATAGGGATAAATATGAGCCACACATAGTGGTGATAGTTATCACCCGTCCACGCAATGAGGTCGGCATAGTCAAACTCGTTATTTTTTACAAATGGAATGGTAGTTTTAGTAGATTTTACTTCAGGGACTACTACATTATCGGTATTATTTTGGGCAACGACTTCAGTGCGCACACGCCCGATACCTGTTTTTTCGTTTTTAATAGTTACATTGCTATTGAAATAAAGGGTTGCACCTACGATAATCCCCAAGCCTACTTGTCCTAATACTTTGAAACGCCCTTTAAGACCTTCTTTATTTTTGCGGAAAGTTTTGATATAGTCGTCGATAAAGCCAATAGTTCCCATCCATACAGTTGTGATGATGAGGAGCAAGGTATAGACATTATCTAACTTTGCGAGGAGCAATACGGGAATGAGAGTTGCAAGGATGATGATAATCCCCCCCATTGTAGGTGTTCCTGCTTTTTCATTCTGACCACTAAGACCTAAATCGCGTACCGTTTCGCCTATCTGTTTGCGTTGTAAAAAACTGATAATGCGTTTCCCATAAATAGTGGAAATCAGCAGAGAGAGCATCAAAGCCAAACCTGCACGAAACGACAAATATTTATATAATCCCGACCCTGGAAAGTCGTAATATTTTTCAAGATTTTCTAATAAATGGTATAACATTTTTCAATGAACAATTAACAATTAACAATTAAAATGGGGCTTCTCCTTATTTTACTTTTTCGCCAAAAACGAAAATAACACACCTTCTTATTTTACTTTTTCGCCAAAAACGAAAATAACACACCTTCTTATTTTACTTTTTCGCCAAAAACGAAAATAACGCATCTTCTTATTTTACTTTTTCGCCAAAAACGAAAATAACAATTATTTTGTTATAATTACAATTTCACTATCACGTTTCTTTTTCTTTTTGCCTTCTGGAGCATTTACATCTATTTTTATAGTGTGTGCATCTATTTTTTGAATAAAAGGATGTTTGCCTTTTATTTTCTTTATTTTATTTTCAAAAACAAGGGTATTATTGAGTTCTATGTTGAACATTTTTTTCATTTGAGCAAGACGCTCTGCTTGTTCATCATCGTTTTTGGAATCGAAAACATTCATATCAATATGCAATTCTTTACCTTCCCATTTAAAAGATGGCAATTGTAGTGGAGTGTTTTTCTGCTTTCCTTTGTCTAAAATAGTAGTGATAGAAGCGAACTGTTCAGGAGAAAAATGACTAAAACGAAGTTCGAATCCCACTTCTTTATCGTCTTTAAACAGTCCTTTAATCATAGAGCGTTTGAGCAAAGTAGCCTCTTCTTCTGAGATAGAATCCTTGCTACCTATAGTTTTTTGAAAATCATATACCGATTGCCATTCTTTAGGAAATTTAGGCATATTCACATTTTTCAGGCTATTTTCACCTTGTTTTGCTTTAGCTTCCATAGCGAGCATCTCGCTCATATCTAAGGTCATATCAGTGGAAATAGTACCATCATTATGAAAAGTAAACACATTGGTCACACTGCAAGACTCCAAGGTGATGAACACTATAGCTAATAGAATAAATTTCATCATTTGTTATATAAGTTTAAGAAAGCAACAAATCAAGGCGCAAATGTACAAAATAATTATGAATGACGAAAAATTTTAGGATTTAGGATTTAGAAATTAGGAAATAATTGGCAAAATATCTGTATCTTTGCCCCCTATTCAAACCGTTATGTTTCAATCTATAAAAAAAGAAGCCTTATTGCTGTTGCGCGATGTGGGGGCACTTATCATTCTCTTTGCAATGCCATTGCTATTGGTAGTAACCATTACGCTATTGCAGGACGGAGCTTTTAAGAATATCAGTGAGCAGAAAACAGCCGTTTTGTTAGTGGATAACGATGGCGGTGAAATTGCCGAAAATATCAGTAAGAGTTTAGAAGGAAGTGCTTTCCAAATGGTGAAAACGCTGGATGGAAAACCTATAGGCGAAGCTATGGCGCGTGAGCAGGTACTGAAAGGCAACTACTTGCTGGCTATTGTAATTCCCGCTGAACTCTCCTCCAGCTTGCAAACTAAAGTGCAACAGAACGTTGAGACGATTATCAGCACTTTTGCAGGCGAGACCATAACGCCTACTGAAACGGCTTATACTACCAAAGAAATACGCCTCTATTTTGACCCTACTTTACAGACTTCGTTTAAAGAAAGTGTGAAGAGTGGCATTGACAAATTGCTATACCAAATAGAAAATCAGTTTATTTATAAAGCCTTTGAGAGTCAGTTAGAGGATGGGGTAAGTTTACCAAAAACAGAAGCATTAGTGAGTTTTAGAGAAATCAACCCTAATACGGCTACTGCTGCTATCCCCAACGCTACCCAGCACAACGTACCCGCGTGGGCTCTCTTTGCTATCTTCTTCATTACCATACCGCTATCGGCGAGTATTGTAAAGGAAAAAACACAAGGCACAGGACTCCGACTCTTCACGAGTCCCCTACCCTACTGGGCATTGCTCACCGCTAAAATCATTGTTTTTCTGATGATTAGCTTACTACAATTCGCTTTGATGGTAGTAATGGGGGTGTTCGTATTTCCTTATTTAGGCTTACCAACATTGGACGTGGGAGGTAAACTTTTACCCTTGTTGTTAGTCGCCATAGCCTCAGGGCTTTCAGCAATAGGATTGGGGGTACTCTTAGGTACTTTAGCAAAAACACAAGAACAATCAGCGCCCTTGGGAGCTACCCTCACAGTGCTTTTTGCAGCCATTGGAGGTGTGTGGATACCTACCTTTGCAATGCCCCATATTATGCAATTACTTTCTAATATTTCCCCTATGAACTGGGGATTACAAGCCTTCTACGAGGTATTACTAAGAGGCGGTTCTGCGAGTAGTTTGTTGCCTAAAATAGGCGCTTTACTGCTCTTTTTCATCACTTGTATTCTTATCTCTATTTATTATGACAAAGCCAAAAGAAACGTATAAACCTGCGAATTTATCTGAGAGTTTTATTATTACGGTACGCTTTAGCGAAACCGACCCGCTTGGTATTGTGTGGCACGGCAACTATATCAAATATTTTGAAGACGGACGAGAAGCCTTTGGGAGAAAGTACGGCATTTCTTACCTTGATGTAGAGCGCGAAGGCTATGCAACCCCTATTGTGAAGAGCGTATGCGAACACAAAAAAATGGTACGATATGGCGAACGCTTGCGTATTGAAACTCAATATATTCCCTCCAATGTAGCGAAACTCATCTTTCAGTATTTTATCTACAACGAAGCTAATGAGTTAGTTTGTACGGGAGAAACTGTACAGGTATTTACTTCATTAAAAGACAATAGCTTATCACTGTATAAACCGACTTTCTATGAAGAATGGGAGAAACAAATGACAAGTAACAGGTAATAAGTAGCAATACCCTTTGTCAAAGTTTTGAGACTTTGACAAAGGGTATTGCAATTAAGAGTGTTGTAATTATTATTTTTTAAGGCGTTTGACAATGAGCTTTCCAAAGGATTTAGCCGTTTTTGCAAAGCCCTCGCCTATACGTGATTCATTGCTAAAATTATTACCAAACTGATCACCTGGAGCCTCAATAGAACGCAACTGAAATAGTTCTTTATCTTTGTTTTGTGTTTCTACAAATTTCAAGACCATTGTTACTTTGGCAGCTTGTTTCATCACCCAAGCATCCCAACCTGGGTATATCCATTGTACATCCACAATGAGAGTATAAGGGGCATCAGTAGCTCCTTCTTTAAATTCAATACCTTTAGATGATGTAATAGTCTTTACCATAAGCTCTAAAAACTTGGGTTGCCAAATACCTTCTTTAGCATTTTCCCACTTCTTAAACCAAACATCGCCATTCCCTTTATCTTTGTTATTTAAATATTCGCGGCGTTCATCTACATATTCTTTTTCGGTAACATTGTCTTTCATTAGTCGCAAATTATCGTATTTGAACTCTACATTTACGACTTTTTGATCTTTTAGGAAAGACAAATTACCTCTTTCTTCTTGAAAATCTTGGGCTGTTACAGCTAAAGTAACACATAAAAATAAGATTGCTAATAGTTTTTTTGTCTTCATATATAATTAATTTAATGGTTTGCGTTTATCTACAAATTTCATCGGTTTGCGACTGCCTAACGGGTAGAGCTGCTGCTCAATGAGGGCTATATCGCAGAACTCAATCTTAGGGACTACCCTTAGTTTAGCGCGAAAATGGTTGCATATTTGCTCGCGAAGAGCTTCAGTAGGAGTTTTTGTTCCTATTTTGATAAGAATTTCATCGGTGAAGATATCATTGGTATTGATTTCTATAATGTAATTCTCTATAGCTTCAAACCCCGTAAGCAAATCCATTAGAGCTGGTGGGTAAAGAGTCGTTCCTTTGTATTTGATCATCTGCTGTTTACGACCCAATACAGGACTCACTCGTGCCGTATGTCGCCCGCACTTACAAGGGGTGTTGTGCATCGCTACTATATCGCCTGTGCGAAAACGCAATAGTGGCATACCTTCCACTCCCAAAGTAGTAATCGTTAGCTCTCCACTCTCGCCATCGGGTACGGGATGACCATCGTCGTCTAATACCTCAGTGATGATGAGCTCGGGGTGGTGATGCCCTCCGTGTTGGTACTCACACTCGGTGAAAGTAGTGCTCATCTCGGTAGAAGCATAAGTGGAGTAAAGTTGCAATCCCTGCCATTTTTCAGTAATCTTTTTTGCTAAGAGTGTAGGACTAAAATCCTGATTGCGCAACGCCTCACCTATACACACCACTCCTTTCACGGAAGAAGCGCGATAGTCGATACCATTCTTTTCGGCATATTCTATCATTTTCAGCACAAAGGAAGGCACTGCAATAAGGTATTTAGGTTCGTACAATCGGATAGAATCCCATTGCAATTCAGGAATTCCTGCCCCTACCCTAATGATGCTTGCCCCCATTTTGCGTATGCCTAAGAAATAAGCTAAACCTGCCATAAAACGGCGGTCGATAGTAGTCATCAGTTGGACTACATCGCCTTTTTGAATGCCTGCACAAGCCAATGAGATAGTTTCGTTGTACGCCAAACGATCTAAATCCTTGTCGGTAAGACCAAAAGTAACGGGCGTTCCCATAGTACCTGAGGTAGAAGCATAGTCTACAATAGCACTTTTAGGCACGCAGAGAAAAGCATCGTTTTCACGCTGCAAATCGTCTTTATGGGTTGTGGGTATTTTTTGTAAATCGGCAAGAGTGCGGATATCCTCTATACGGATATGGTGCTTGCGGAAGAGATTTTGATAAAAAACCGATTTTTTATTGAGATATTGCAATAGTTCTCTCAGTTTTTCTTCTTGAAAAGCAATAATTTCGGCTTCAGATTGGGTTTCTATGGTTGGAAGCAGTGTGTTCATTGTTATTTTATTGATAATACATCATAAAAACTTTGCCAAAGGTGCGAGCCGCACAGGCTGGAAACTTTGGCAAAGTGTAGTGACGCAAAAGTGATTTTGAGACTTTTTGGACAGCGCCATAAGTATCTTATTTAAAAAGTCGTTTTAAGGAGTTTAAAAATCCTTTTTCTACCACATCGATACCGATACCGAAGTTGCTATCAGCCATAGTGTGATAATCTTCACGAATAGGCTCCAACTTATGTAGTGGCAATTCGATATTTGTGAGCGGATTGTACTCTACAATCACCTTACCAGAGTTTTTAGTGATGAACTTTTGGGTTTTATGAGTAAAATACTCATTTTTGATATCACACTCTTGTACGGTGTATTTTTCCTTAGTATCGATATTCTCATCGGTTTTGAGTTCGATTTCATAACGCTCGCTATCGAAGTTATGCCAAAAACTCGCATCGCTGTGCTGGTGTTCACGAATGCTGTTTTTCAACACACTACCATCGTAGTACATCAAGAAACGACGACCTTCACTATCTACAAAGTAAGGTTGCTCAATAGTTGCTTCGTACTTCACTACAAATTCATTTTCTACCTTGTCATCCTTTACTATTTGCAAAGTAGCATCTTTGAATATCTCGCGAAAATCTTTGCCTTTGCGGTCGTTCACATAGTTGAGCGCATAGAACAAAGAGTTGTTCCAGCTGTCCAAACGTTCGTTTTTGTTGCTTGACTTGAAGTAACCACGCATAGAATTAGCACGATTATAACGATAAGTAGTTAGCAGTTGGATTTTACCTATATTGCCTTTGGCTTCTAAAGTGATGCGTTCATCGATACAAAAATCATCGAAATAAGTAGGTTTGCGCACTTGTAACTCTTGGTTAGGCAAGATTTCCATAAAGTGACAGAAAGAAATCACAGCGCGTTTCTCCAATCTACCAAACTCATTACGAGCAGTGGCATCCACAAAATACTCTTTCCCTTTATAGTTGATTTTCACTATCACGTGGTTGAACGAAAGCAATGAAGGAAGGTAGAACTGCATATAATAATCGGAATTGTAGTTCACCAATACCACTGAAGCCTCTACACCTAGATAGTTGAGGATAGATTTCAACAATACACATTTCGCCTTACAGTCACCTTGTTTATTTTGGTAAGTAAGCGCGGGCGCTTGTGGTTTGTGTCCGTTCATCTCATCGGCGTTGTACACGTAGTAGATATTATTTTGCACGAACTCTATAGCGTATTGCAATTTTTCGTCGAGGGTAGCCATACTGTTGAGTTTCTCTACCAAATCGGGGGCGAAATCAGCGGGCTGTGCTTTGAACACCTCTTCATAAAGCGGATAGATATAGTTAGACAAGTCTTTCCAAGTACTATCGGTAGCAAAGTCTATAAAAGGGAAGATTTCGCGGTTAGGGTCTACTGGGTTGATGTAGTTTTCTTGTACTATTTCAAATGCCTCTCCTTGCGCTAAGTATTTCACCTGACTTGGGATTACGTTACCTTGCTCGTCGCGGAAGAACACATCTTTATAAGCTACGCGTTTGTTGCGATTGTTGATGAGCTTGAAGTGGTATTTGCCATACGCCCAATAAGTATCGGGGGTTACATATACGTACTTCATAAAGTCGCGACGCAAGAATTCTTTTTCGGTAAACACTTTTTCTTTAGTGTCTTCCAAAATGAGGATATCGTCTAGGTGAAGGTCTTTGATAGAGAAGTTCAGTTTTTTAGAACTGCTAATAATACCACGACCGCTTTGTCCTTCGTTATCCAATACTTTTATAGTGGTATCGGCAGTTTTATCAATCAGCTGACCGTTGCGATACACACTAATACGATGGATGCTAAAGTACTCATTTTCCTCAAGTACCATATCGTACATAGAGGCACGTTCCAAGTTTTCGGGTTGAGTGAGGGTGTAAGCCATCAACGTATAATCGGAAGTACTATTATTATCTACTTTGCTGTATTTATGTAAGAAATAGCAGTAGTCACGTCCCTCATCAGTTTGTTCACGAGAGAAATCAGTTTCTACTAAAAGTTGTACCATTTCATTATCTGAAAGGGATTTAGCCCAATCAGGTGCTTCTGAGAAGCTGTATAGTTCTTTTTCTTCTGTTTGCACTTTTTTGTTTAGAGTTTTTAAATTAAGAGTTATGAAAGGCGCAAAGGTAATACTTTTTTACTATTTAGCCAAAAAACACTTACGCTTCTTTCATTCCCAAGCCGTTGTTGATAGCATACGCCATATTTTCGATGATGTGTTTGTGTTTGGTTACAAACGGATTGGTGGTATCCCACACATAACCTGCTAATACTGCACAGATTTTTTCTTTTACATCCTCGTTACCAGGCTGGTGGAAGAAAAGCGTTTGCAAATTACCTGTATACCACTCTCTTACATAAGAAGTAAACACATCGATACCGCGTTGCATATACTCTGTATATTCTTTTTGCCAATCTACTTTTTCACCTGCAAGTTCGCGTTTTACCAATTTGGCTGCCAACATACCCGATTCGGTAGCAAAAGCCACTCCTGATGAGAACACAGGATCTAAGAACTCAGTGCTATTACCTGTGAGTACAAAGCCATTGCCAAAGAGTTTTTTCACTGAACAAGAGTAGCTTTGTATCTTGTTAGGTTCAAATAGAAAATCGGAATGCTGGAAGCGCTCTCTATAAAAATCTGAAGTTACGATAGCCTTGCGCAAAGCTTCAGCAGTATCACCAGAAGCCGATAGACTATTGATGTAGTGCGTAGGCCCTACGACTCCTACACTGGTATTGCCATTAGAGAAAGGAATCACCCAGAGCCATACTTCTCTCTCTAAAATATCAAAAGAAATGAGTGTTCCTTCTTCACCTTCAGGACGTACCTTATCTTCTTTGATATGCGTGAATATAGCAGAGTGATCGTCTAATTTAGAAGGAGAATTCAAGTCTAACAAGCGAGGCAATACACGACCGTAGCCACTGGCATCAATGACGAATTTAGAGGTGATTTCATACACTTCCCCATTCTTGTCTTTAACAGTAGTAACTTGATGATCGTCAAAAAACTGTACGTTCGTAACTTCGGTTTCAAAACTAAGAGGCACACCTTTGCGGATGATTTCTTGAGCCAAAACATTATCGAAATCAGCGCGAGGCACTTGCCACGTCCAATCCCAACCTTTGCCGTACTTCTTACCAAAATCAAACTGACATACTTGTTCACCACGGATAAAACGGGCACCCCATTTTACTTCGTACTTTTGGGCTTCCAAGGCAGGCATAAAACCCGCTTCGTCAAAATGATCCATCACACGCGGAATAAGGCTCTCCCCCACTACCAAACGCGGGAATTTAGTTTTTTCTACTACGCGTACTTTTACGCCATTATTGTGCAAATAGGCAGCTGACACACATCCTGAAGGTCCTGCGCCTATTACTAATACATCAGTTACTTCTTTTTTCATAAAAACTTTTTTTTAAAGCTACGGGGCAAATATAGTATTTTTTTACTATTTAGCCAACAATTTTGCACTTTTTACCAAGCGCACAAATTCTTTGCGATAGCCTTCTTCATCTTTGCCTATAGCACCATTAGCTAATTCTACTACTTGATCGTAAGTAGCTTGGGCTTTATTGCTATTACCACGCAGAAGGATACCAAACTCGGCTACACTGGCTGCAAAGCGAAAATCTACAGAAGTTTCATTTAAAGATTTCTTAGCAAATAACAAAGGTTCGGTTACTTCTACACTTTTGGCATCTTTTACCTTAGGGTCTTTATAACGTATTTTGAGGAATCCTAACTCATTGCCTTTACCTTTTTCGTTGAGTTCTTTTGTTTGATAACGGAGATTTTGAGCCACTTTACCTTCCGATGGAATGAGTTCATAGAGGGCTGTGACAGTATGCCCAGCACCTATTTCACCTGCATCTTTCTTATCATCAGTAAAATCCTCATTGGCAAGCATACGGTTTTCATAACCTATGAGCTTATACTCTTTCACGTATTTAGGGTTGAACTCGATTTGCAACTTCACATCTTTTGCTACGGCGAAAAGCATACCGCTAAACTCGTTTACCAATACTTTTTTAGCTTCGGTAAGATCATCGATATAAGCGTAGTTACCATTACCTTTATCGGCTATGGTTTCGGCCATATCATCGCGATAATTACCCATACCAAAACCTAAAACTGACATATAAATACCACTTTCGCGCTGTTTTTCAATGAATTTTTCTAACTCTCTTGGATTACTAATCCCCACATTGAAATCGCCATCAGTAGCTAAAATAATACGGTTATTACCATTTTTAATGAAGTTTTTTTGAGCTTCTTTGTAAGCTAATTGAATACCACTACTACCTGAGGTAGAACCACTTGCATACAGATTATCAAGTACTTTTTCTATTTTTTGTCTCTCTTTTACAGGAGTAGACGAAAGGGCTACTTTTGTACCGCTGGCATAAGTTACAATCGCCACTCGGTCAGTAGGTTTGAGCTGAGTAAGCAAGAGTTTGAAAGAAGATTTTAGCAAAGGGAGCTTGTTAGGCTCATCCATTGATCCCGACACATCAATCAGGAAGACAATATTAGAAGGGGGTGCTTGAGCCAAATCGAGTTTTTTAGCTTGCAAACCGATGCGTAATAGCAAATGTTCAGGATTCCAAGGTGTAGGAGCTAATTCGGGGGTCACGCGCAAAGGAGAAGTAGCCTCCTTAGTAGGTGCAGGATAGTCGTAATCGAAGTAGTTTATCATCTCCTCTATGCGAATGGCATCTTTAGGAGGTAACTGACCATAACCTAACATACGACGCAAATTAGCATACGAAGCGCGATCAACATCGGCAGAGAAAGTGGTAACGGGTTGTTGCGCTACTGCTACAAATGGATTTTCAGAAATCTCTTTGTAGGTTTCATTACTACGCAGTTGCTGTTGAGAAGGTTCTTCAGAATTGGCAATTTCCATTTCTTCTACTACAGCATCATACGCAGGTGGTGGGGGTGGCGGAGGTGGTGTTTCAGGCGAAGCCATTTTGTTCGCTGTAAGTTCTTCCACTGTTGTAGCAGGTGCAGGAGGTGGAAGCTGGTTGGCTGAATTGCTTGAATTTCGGTGACCTTCGGGGTTACCACAAGCCGCTAATAACAAAGCTGATAACAGCATTAAAGATACATTTGTTTTCATAAGGGTAATACATTAAAAATCTTACCCTTATAAAGTCAAATGTTATGCCAAACTAAGCTTCTTCATTGTGAATAAATCGCTTTTTAGCATAGAGTTCCTCATCAGTTTCTTGATGGGCATCATCGGGTACACAACAATCTACAGGGCATACCGCAGCACATTGAGGTTCATCGTGGAAACCTATACACTCGGTGCATTTATCGGCAATGATAAAATAAATATCATCGCTGATAGCTTGTTGAGGCTCATCAGCATCTACTTCCAATCCGCTGGGCAATACTACTCGTCCTTTTAGGGCTGTACCATCGCTATAGCGCCAATCATCGGCACCTTCGTAGATAGCGTTGTTAGGACATTCAGGTTCGCAAGCCCCGCAGTTGATACAATCATCTGTTATTATTATAGCCATTTTTAGTCGTTAGTGATTATAGTGTTTAAAGGTTGTGGATTAGGAAAGGGCGCAAAGATAATACTTTTTTATCAATTTACTACTTTTTGAATTTGGGTTGTACCTCAAACCACAAGTCTACAAAGAGTTTGGTGCGTGCTAAATACTCGCGTACACGTGTTTTAAAACCGTAGTAGGCAGTAACATCTTGCGCATCAAAACCAATAGCTTGTATATCGTGATGCTTTGCCAAGAAAAGGGCACGCTCATTGTGAAAACGTTGTGAGATAACAATGAATGTATCATAGCCAAATACTTCTTTGGCTCGCACTACGGAGTCTAAGGTTCTGAAACCCGCATAGTCTAAGATAATACGTTCTTCAGGGATTCCGTTATTCATCAAGGCTCTTTTCATTTCTTCGGGCTCGTTGTAGTCATTTCTATGATTATCGCCACTCACTAAAATATATTCAATTTTCCCTGCCTTATATAGGGCAACCGCAGCATCTATTCTATAAAGAAAATACTTATTGGGTGCCCCACTTCTTAAATAAGGATTCGTACCTAAAAGCAAACCTACTTTATGTGCAGGCACTTCAGCTATATCAGTATACAACAAGTTTTTAGTTTCTTTGCTTACCTGCACGTTACAAGCGATGATTACTAAGAGCAACCACAGTGATAGTAGAGCAGTAACTTTCCAGAAACGTTTGGTTTTTAAGGGTTTTAGAAAAGATTTTATTTTGTTCATTTTGTTTAGGTAAGAAGTAAGAGGTAAAAGGTTACTTACCGGCAAAGGCTTTGACATCATCTTCTGAGATTTCTTTACCTCCTAAGATGATAAGCCGCTCTACTACATTGCGCAATTCGCGAATATTACCTGTCCAATCTTGCTTTTGGAGAAGTTCTACCGCTTTTTTGCTAAATTTCTTGGGACTAATACCTTGTTCTTCGGCTATTTTTACTGAAAAATAATCAATAAGTAATGGAATATCATCTCTTCTTTCATTGAGTGAAGGCACACGAATAAGAATTACTGCCAAACGGTGGTACAAATCCTCGCGAAAACGACCTTCAGCTATCTCTTTTTTCAAATCCTTATTGGTTGCGGCTATCACTCGTACATCTACATTGATATCTTTATCACTACCTACACGGGTAATCTTATTTTCTTGCAAAGCACGCAATACTTTGGCTTGTGCAGAGAGGCTCATATCTCCTATCTCATCTAAGAAAATTGTACCATTGTTAGCGGCTTCAAACTTACCTGCACGATCTTTAACTGCTGAAGTAAATGCCCCTTTGATATGCCCAAAGAGTTCACTCTCTATCAGTTCTGAAGGGATAGCAGCACAGTTCACTTCTATCATAGGGGCTTCACTGCGCTCACTTTGGTAGTGAATAGCGTGAGCTACTAACTCTTTACCTGTACCATTAGAGCCCGTGATGAGTACTCGCGCTTCGGTAGGCGCTACTTTTTCTATCATCTGACGGATTTGTTGCAAAGGAGCACTTTCTCCTATCATCTCATAACTCTTGCTCACCTTCTTTTTGAGGTGTTTATTCTCTACTACTAACTTCTTCTTATCGAGAGCATTACGTACTGTATTGAGCAAGCGGTTCAAATCGGGTGGTTTTGAGATATAGTCGTAAGCCCCAAGACGCATTGCATTTACAGCGGTTTCAAGGTCGCCGTGACCAGAAATCATTACAAAAGGGATTTCAGGTTTCACCTTTTTAATCTCGGTGAGTACCTCCATACCGTCCATTTTAGGCATTTTGATGTCGCAAAGCACCAAATCGTAGTCCTCTTTTTTGAGTTTTTCTACGCCTTCGATACCATCAACCGCCTCCTCTACTTCGTACTCTTTGCTTTCTTCTACTAATATTTTGCTGAGTACACGACGAATAGCCGATTCGTCTTCTATAATAAGTATTTTTGCCATAATTCTAATTTGCCAATTTAGTGCGAGCCGCACGGGCATTAATTTGCCAATTTATGTGGCAAAGATAATAAAAAATTAAAAAACTCTTGACATTTTGCCAAGAGTTTTTCGCGTGTGTTTATGAAAAAGTGTATTTATTAGTTTTTAAATGTAGGTTTGAACTTTGACTGATATACTTGGAACTCTTGTTGGTTAGTAATGCTTTTATGTTCGTCATTTTTAAACATTTTCAAGTAGAGTTCTAATTGGGTAGGTGACATATAGCCAGTGATACCTGTAATCAAATCGTTTTTCTCGTCTAAGAACACCATTGTAGGGTATGCTTGCACTTGCAAGTAATTGGTGAGCGGGTGGAGTGAGTTGCGCGATTGAGCTCTTGCAGGATCATAATCCTTATTCTCAAACTTTTGACCTTTGTAATTTACTACTTCGTTACCTTCACCATTGAATTTCACAGCGTAGTAGTTATCATTTACATAGTTCACTAAGTCTTTGTTCTTAAAGGTGTTATTAGCTAACATTTTGCAAGGACCACACCAATTAGTGTATACATCTACAAATATTTTTTTAGGTTTTTTCTTTTGAGCAGCAATAGCTTGGTCAAAAGTCATCCATTTAATTTCTTGAGCTTCGAGGGTAGCAGTTGTTGCTAAAATAAAAGCTACAATAGCGATGAGTTTTTTTGTCATAGTTGATAAAAGTTTGAAATTATTTCGTGTTTACAGATTTTCAAAAACCGTGCCAAATATATGTTCATCGGAAGGGGTGAGGAACTGCATTGCAATGGGCAAATAGTATAAGTTTTGTAAATGAGATTGTAGGCGCACATAGTCTTTTTCGGTAGTGAGAATACATTTATCTTGCAATTGCTGTATTTCTTCTGAACTAAAATGGTGATGATCGGGGAAGTTTAAGTGCTGAAAATCTGCTCCTTGTTCTTTTAAATACACTAATAGAGGTTGTGGATTAGCAATACCTGTTACCAAAGTAAAAGGTTTTTTGATAAAGTTTGACAAAGAGATAGCTTCATCTTGTTTGAACACTTGTTCATCATAAGCTATAGTAGCAAAAACTATAGGGCAATGAGCCTTTTTTTGTAACTGTTTTTCAATAAGAGAACGTTCACTTTGAGACAAGGAAGTAGGACATTTGGTTACTACCACTATATCAGCTTGTTGCACTCGACTTACTACATCACGGAGTTGCCCCATTGGCAGTAGCCAATCGTTAGTAAATAACTGTTTATAAGCTGTAAGTACTATATTGATTTTTGCTTTTACGGGACGATGTTGGAAAGCATCGTCTAAAATGATTACTTCGGGAGGCTCTGGTAGCGCAAGCATCTGCTCTATTCCTTCCACCCTATTACCACATACAGCTAATATAATATTATCTTTAAATTTCTTCCAAAACTGAAAAGGTTCATCGCCTAAATCGTATACTGTACTATTTCCATTAGCTAATACAAAACCTTTAGATTTGCGTTTATACCCTCTGCTCAACACCCCTACGCGCTGGGTTGTTTTTAGCTGCCTAATTAGATACTCCACCATCGGACTTTTACCGGTACCTCCTACTGCTACATTGCCCACACAAATTGTAGGCACTGCAAAGGTATGTACTTTAAAAATGCCAACGTTATAGCACCAATGGCGCAAACGAACGATTGCCCCATAGATCACTGCAAAGGGGAAAAGCAAATAACGAATGACGAATGACGAATGACGCATTATTAAGTTAATTATATTAATTGACACCTCAATTTTTCTTTATTAATTTGAGCTTTTATTCTGTCTTAATTTCCTTACAACCCATACCAAAAACAGTACAATCATCACACTGAAAGTCATCATCCCGCTAATGTTTTTTAGAAATGTGCAGACACTTCCCAATTGAACAAGCGTAGGGGACAACTCAGGATAACTTTTGAGAGTAATGAAGATACTGATATTCTCAGAATAATCAAAAAAACTGGTAATCAATGGTAAATAACACAAACCTTTTAACCATTTATTTTGTATGGAGAGTTGTTGTAATAGCCTGATGATAATCCAAGTATAAGTCACTGCAAAAAGCCCTGGATAAAATATATCAAAAAATAACTGAGGAAAAAGATAGTAACTTCGCCCCTCACTTCCTAAGGCTGTATATAGTGCTTGCACCTCTTCCAAAGTATAGCCGCCTGCCCTCATATCCAATATAGGTAAGCCTTGCGAAAGTTTTTGCAAATGAGGGATACTCATAAAAATCATTAATGAATAAAGCAAATTAGCTACAATAAATATTATCCATATCTGGCGATTATTCTTATTTCCAAATAAAAATTTATTCATATATCTATTATTTTGTTAAATTATTTTTTGAGGTGTCAAGTTAATGGCATATTAACAGAGGTTGGAAAATAGGTTCTCTTTCAATCAATCTTTTTATTAGATTGTTAAAGATAGTCTCTTTGCTCTGTGAGCGATTGATTCTAAAACTGTATTCTGCTAAATAGCGGTCTATATTAAACTCTGAAACCCAAGAATATATACCTCGTATCCAAGACTTTACTTGGTGTATTTCCTTTCTCTTTTCCTCCTATGGTAAATTCATCAACCTAAACGCTATCATTCAATTTGTGCAATTCACGGGATTTCATAGTTTTGCGGACTTTTTGCTTAAAATAGTGTTTCTGCAGTAGGACTTTCTGTATCAAATCCATAAAAATCTTTTCTGACTTGGTATTTTTTATGACTACATTTGCGACAGCAATATCCATCTTCCCACTTTAAAGAAGCAGATATTCTTCGCAATCTAAGTCTGTTTTAAAGCGTTCAGTAAACTCTAAGAGGCTTTGTCCCTTAAATAATTCCATAATACATTCATTTTCAGAGTGCAAATATATGAAATTATTTTGACACCTCAATTTATAAAATTGGATACGATTTTTATGATGATTTTTTATTATAAAGCTAATTAGTTGGTTTTTTAACAAGAATCATTTTCTATAGAGTTTCTTACTAAAATAAGACTGGGTATGGTTTCAGACTGTATAAACTCCATTTTTCTATTACAAGAAATAAAAATAACTAATACTAAAAAGAATATTTTCTTCATAATTGTGGTTTTCATTTAAAGATTTCCTCTGCGCTTTGTTTTCTTCTTTCCATTTTTATAATACTCTTTATGTATATTTCCTTTCCAATCTATCTCTTCCCAGTATCCATACTTTTTATTTTTCTTATAATAGCCTTGTTTAGTAAAATTAGAGTTATCTGTTTCATAGTAATAACCATCTAAATAATTATTAGAATAAGTTTCTATTTTTTTTAACACTGGATCATCACTATATTTTAGCAAATAAGTTCTCCACTCTCCATTTTTATTACTATTTAGTTTACTTCCTATGACTAAAACATGAGTCTTATTATCCTCATAGTAGAAATCTCCATTTTTTAATTGGTTTATTTCTTCTATATTACTTAAATGAATTCTATCTTCTGTAAGATATTTAGTAGAATAAATAATATCTCTATCAGAAATGGTCCCACATTCGGATAAAGATGTTCTATAAAAATTATCATAAGTATCTTTTGTTATAATATTCTTATCTTTAATAAGAGTAATATTTTTATCAGAATTAATAAAATCATTTAATAAAATTGTTTTAGGAGAGTAATCATTTAAAATAATTTCTATATAACTATCTCTTCTAATACAAGTTGTATCCAAATATATATAAAAAGTATGATCCATATCAGAAGAAGTAAAACTACATAAAGTACTATCTAATAGTATTTTTATAGCAGCTTTATAATATCTATCTTTTGGCAATCCTTCAATCTTTCCTTTATATTCCTTAAAGTTTCTTGTGTCTTCAGAATAATCCTTTTTCAAACTAATAGGCGGATAAACTAAAGGAATTAATTTTGAATTACAAGATATAAAAAGAAATAATATTAATATATAGTAAGTTTTTTTCATATTTTTACAGAATAATATTCTTTAATTGAGGTGTCAAGTTAAGGGCATACCAACTGAGATTGGAAAATAGGTTTTCTTTCAATCAATCTTTTTTATTAGATTGTTAAAGATAGTCTCTTTGCTCTGTGAACGATTGATTCTAAAACTATACTCAGCTAAATATCGGTCTATGTTAAATTCTGATACCCAAGAATATATACCTCGTATCCAAGATTTTACTTGATGTATTACCTTATGTAATGTAGGAAAATTCTTTCCGTCATTACTAGAAATTTGAGTTATATTATAGTCCTTTATAGGTCTATAGCCTTTCCATTCATCAGTCGTTATATAAGCTGTCTTATCAATGTGTTTATCAAATATTGTTCGTAATGATTTTGAAGAATAGTCAGGAATTTTAAATGCATAAAAACGTTTAACTTTACCTTGGTTACTAAGTTGTATCACACAAAGAACTTTCTTTTTCTTTGTGTCATAACTTCTACCTTGTTTTCCTTCTTCTTTTCCTCCTATGGTAAATTCATCGACTTGCACTTTGCCATCCATTTTCTGTGACTCACTGGATTTCATAGCTTCACGAACCTTGTGCATAAAATAATGTGCTGTTTGTCGACTAATATCATAACGGCGAGCAACTTGTGATGCTGATAGACTTTTTGTAGTTGTTGACATCTCAAAACATATATAAAATGCTTTGAGAAGTCCAAATTTTAGCTTGTGAAACAAAGTCCCAGCTATAGGACTTTCTGTATCTGAACAGATATTGCAAGTGCGTGAAAAATCTTTGCGAACTTGGTATTTTGTATGTCCACATTTACGGCAACAATACCCTTTTTCCCATTTTATGGAAGCTAAGTATTCTTCGCAATCTAAGTCTGTTTTAAAGCGTTCAGTAAACTCTAAGAGGCTTTGTCCCTTAAATAATTTCATAATACATTAATTTTCAGAGCGCAAATACATGAAATTATTTTGACACCTCAATTATTAATTATTTATAATGCCTAAATATCCCTGAATCGGTAGCTGTCCAGAGGGCGTATTTTTGTCCGGCAGCGCGAAGCCCGTAGTCTGCCCAAGTGTTGCAGGTATAGAGAAAGTTGTAAGTTCTTTTGGCTTCGTAGAAAGCATCGGTAGTGCCATAAACGGCATTGGTGGGAATAGGAATGTATTTACCTTGTGCATCTTTGTCAAACTGCTGGTCGATATAGCTTACCAAGCGCTTGTATTGTGCAGCTGTAAGACTTAGTTGTGCTACTTTTTCATATCCTTCGGTACCTCCTAAATAGGTGGTGTGCATAGCCGAATCACTCATCCAAAAAGCAGCTTTTACTGCTGTAGAGAACTTTAAATCAGCCCAAGTGGGGGTGTTGAGGTAAAAGCCTTTGTCGCCCCAACCAAAAGCCAACCAATCACCTCTCATTTTCCCTTTGGTATCATCAGGGGAAACTTTAGTTGTCCAATTAATGTATTCATTTTGAGTAGGTAGTACCAAATCGGTGTGCATTCCGTTAGAGAGAAGGTAAATGGTAATAGTTTTGGGCTCTGTAGTTTTTTCTGCAGAAATGGGAATTAATGGCAACAGCAAGCACAGTAGCACATAAAGTACTACAAAACCTACTACAAAGAGTAGGGTTTTTAGGAAATATTTTAAAAGTTTTTTTATCATAGAGAGCTTCCAAAAGTTGTAGTTTTTATTTTAACGTGAGTTCGACGTAAGTAATTATTTAATAATCAGCAAAATATTTTTAATCTCCCACGAATTTCACGAATTTTCACGAAATTTGGAGTGCACAAAACTCTTTACTTTATATTATCTCACAAATTTTCACCTGACGGTGAATTATTTTGTAAATAAATTGTGATACAGTGCTGTAAATCAACATTCTGTTATATCTAACTCACGTTATTTTATGACAAATTCCTTGGATTACTTCATCAATGTCACTGTATTGAAAATCAACAAACTTTTTAATTTTATCACCATTATAAGTGGTTACCAATCCGAGAGCATCGGCTGTTTGTAGAGTGAGGGTTCGCTTTTTAATACCCAAGAAACTTAAAAAGCCGTCTAAACGCGCCAAACGACGCAATACTTTATGTGAAATCTTTTTAGTAGGAGCTTTCACTCCTAATCCTTTGGCTATCTTTTCAAAAACTGATTGATAAGTAAGGTTAGCCGTATTCAGCACAAAGCGTTCTCCCGTAACTTCGGAGAATTGTAAGGCAATCATTGCACGTACCACATCATCTACCGCCACAAAGCCTGTACCTCCTGTGGGGTAATATTTTAGTCCGTTAGCTACTTTTTTGAACAATAAACCAGATCCTTGCTCGTAGAAATCAGCACCTAACACCACTGAAGGATTTACAATAACTACTGGCAATCCTTCTTGAGAGCCACGCCATACTTCCATCTCACCGCCATTCTTACTGATAGCATAATCGGTATTATTTTCCTCATTATTCCAATCGTTTTCCTCGTCAATAGGTGTGTGAGGCAAGGCAGAAAGGGTAGCTACAGAACTTACATAACAGAGTTTTTTTACCTTAAAATCAATACACAAGTTTACAATATTAGCCGTTCCCTCTACATTCACTTTGAGGAGTTGAGCAAAATCTTTAGGTTGGAAAGAGATAAAGCCTGCACAATGAAAAACAAAAGTAACATTCGCAAATGCTTGTTCAAGCGCTGGAATGTTACTTATATCGGTTTGTACCCACTCAATAGAGCGGAATTGTTCCGCTCCATTGGGGGATTGTTGTATAAAAAGTTGTTCGACTTTCTCTAACGAATGGGCACTGCGATAGATAGCCCTTACTTTATGCGCCTTGTTTTGAGTAAGGTAAAAAAGCAAGCGGCTGCCAATCAGCCCTGTTCCGCCAGTTACTAAAATCATTATTTTTCGTCTAAAGGAATACGTTCGTCGATAAGTTTGAGAGCTATAGGCGAATCGTTCTCGTTGTAGAATTCGAAGAGGTCGAGGATAGAGTGTACCAAACGTTCTTCTTCTAACTGTTCTTGAACGAACCATTGCAAGAAGTTTTCGGAAGCGTAATCATCTACTTGGCGTGCTTTTTTGAAGATCGCGAAGATAGATTGAGTAACTTTGATTTCGTGTTCCAAAGTTTTTTCGTAAACTTCTTTAAGTGAATCAAATTCTTGTTGTACCTCACCTACTTTAGGAGCAAAAGCACGTGCGCCATTTTCGTTGAGGAAGCGGAAGATTTTCATCATGTGATCTCTTTCTTCTACAGCGTGGTCATAAAAGAACTCGGCACTGCGAGAGTAGCCATTATATTCAGCCCAAGAAGCCATAGCTAAATAGAGAGAGCTTGCTTCAGCTTCTTTACTTACTTGGTCGTTCAATAGGTCAATGATTTCAGGGTGCAAACTAGTTTGCGATCTGGTGTACTTGTGTTTTGTCATTTTAATAAATTGTTTTTAAGTTTTTTTAGTGGGTGCAAAGATAGTAATTATTTGCTAAATACGGACAAAAGAGTTGTAATTTAGACGTGTTCTTCCAAATACGCCTTTCGCACTTTTTTGAAGAGTTCCGATGAATACACGAAATCGGTAACGGCTTCATTGTCTGTACGGAAAATAGTATCTTTAGAACCTTCCCACTCTTTGTATCCATTTTTCAAGAAAACAATCTTAGCCCCTATTTCCATTACGGAGTTCATATCGTGAGTATTGATTACAGTAGTGATATTGAACTCTTGGGTAATTTCCTGAATAAGGTTATCTATTACGATAGAAGTTTTTGGATCGAGACCTGAGTTAGGTTCGTCGCAGAACAAGTAGTTAGGATTATTTACAATTGCACGAGCAATAGCCACCCGTTTTTGCATACCTCCAGAAATTTCGGAAGGCAATTTGTTTTCGGCATTTACCAAATTCACCCTGCTGAGCACTATATCAGCGCGTTCACGGATTTCATCAGCTGATTTTTGGGAAAACATCTTCAAAGGAAACATCACATTTTCGAGCACCGTCATCGAGTCGAATAAGGCACTACCTTGAAATACCATTCCCATTTTTTGGCGGAGGGCTACTTGTTCTTTGCGTTTCATATCGGCGTATTTTACCCCATCGTAGATGATATCACCTGAATCGGGGGTGAAGAGTCCTAAGAGTGATTTGAGGAATACTGTTTTTCCTGAACCACTTTGCCCAATAATAAGATTTGTTTTGCCTTTTTCAAATACGGTGGAAATGCCTTTCAGCACTTCAGTTCCATTGAAAGATTTATGTAAATTTTCTACTTGTATCATAGTTCAGCCGAGGCTACCACAGCCTCTTTATTTATCTTTTTCACCAAACCTTGTAGTACTTTACCAGGTCCTACTTCAATAAATTCGGTAGCGCCATCAGCAATCATTTGTTGTACGCTTTGTGTCCATTTCACAGGAGCGGTAAGTTGCTTGATAAGGTTGGTTTTGATAGCATTTTCATCGCTTACGGCTGTAGTGGTTACATTTTGATAAACAGGGCATAACGGCTTGTGGAATGTTGTTTGCTCAATTGCTGCAGCTAATTCTTCTTCAGCAGGTTTCATCAGTACTGAGTGGAATGCACCACCTACGGGAAGAACAAGAGCGCGTTTAGCGCCTGCTTCTTTCATCTTTTCGCAAGCCGCCTCTACAGCTTTGAGTTCGCCTGAAATCACCAACTGACCTGGGCAATTATAGTTGGCAGGAGTTACAATCCCATCGACTGTAGCACAAAGTTCTTCCACTTTAGCATCCTCTAAACCCAATACGGCAGCCATTGTACCAGGTTGTAATTCGCAAGCCTTTTGCATAGCAGCAGCACGCTTGGCTACTAATTGCAAACCATCTTCAAATGAGAGAGCCCCATTGGCTACTAAAGCAGAAAATTCACCTAATGAATGTCCTGCAACCATTTGAGGAGCAAAATTTTTACCGAGCACCTTGCTAAGGATTACTGAGTGCAAGAATATAGCAGGCTGGGTAACTTTAGTTTGTTTGAGGTCTTCATCAGTACCACTGAACATTATATCGGTAATAGAGAATCCAAGAATGCCATTAGCCGCTTCAAAAAGCGCTTTAGCTTCGGCAGATTTTTCATATAAGTCAAGCCCCATACCTACAAATTGGGCTCCTTGACCAGGGAAGATGTATGCTTTCATTTATTTTATTTTTATAAGATTGAAAGTACAAAGATATTACTTTTCTATAAGAATGCCAAATATTTGCGCCAAAATATCTTTAGCAACTTCTTCTTTAGTTTTTAAAGGAAAACTGATTTGTGTTTCTTTAGTAATAAAAGTAACTTTATTAGTATCGGTACCAAAACCTGCCCCTGCATCGCGCAATGAGTTGAGTACAATGCCATTTAAGTTTTTTTTCTCCAATTTGGTTTGGGCATTAGCCACCTCATTTTCAGTTTCTAAAGCAAAGCCTATAAGCGTTTGAGTAGTTTTGATTTTACCCAAAGAAGCTAATATATCGACGGTAGGAACTAAAGTTAAACTGAGGTTACCGCCTTTCTTTTTAATTTTTTCGGGAGCTACAAATTCAGGCGTATAGTCGGCGACGGCTGCGGCGAGGATAGCGATATCACAAGTAGAAAATTCGGTTACAGCAGCTTCATACATTTGCTGAGCACTTACCACACGATGTAAGTGTATTTGTGAGTGAATATTTTTTTCGGAAGAAGGTCCTAACACTAAATGTACTTCAGCGCCTTGTCGTACGGCTTCATTAGCAAGAGCAATCCCCATTTTGCCAGAGGAGAAGTTTCCTATAAATCGCACGGGGTCGATAGCCTCGTAAGTAGGACCAGCGGTGATAAGTATTTTTTTACCTTTAAGAGGAAGATTTTCGGAGAGCGTATTCTCTAAAAACAGTATTATATCTTCAGGTTCAGCCATACGTCCCTGTCCTACAAGTCCGCTAGCGAGTTCACCATAAGTTGCGGGAATAATATGATTGCCATAGGATGCTAATTTTGCTAAATTCTCGGTAACCGTGGGGTGGGCATACATATCCAAATCCATTGCGGGAGCTATGAATACGGGTGCTTTAGCGGAAAAATAAGTAGCTAACAGCAGATTATCACATACCCCGTGAGCCATTTTAGCAATGGTATTGGCAGTAGCAGGAGCGATGAGCATTCTATCTGCCCAGAGTGCTAACTCCACGTGACTATGCCAATCGCCCTCAGGAGATGAAAAACTCGTAAGCACCTGATTTTTAGACACTGTACTGAGAGTAAGAGGTGTTACGAACTCTTTCGCATTTTCGGTAAGGATAACCTTTACATTATGTCCTTTTTTAGTGAGCAAACGTACCAATTGAGGCGTTTTGTAGGCGGCAATTCCTGCTGTAATACCAAGTACTATATTCATAATTAAACAGATTGAAAAAGGCTTTAAACGGCAAGCGATAGCTTACTACTTAAAGCCTAACAAACAATTTATAAATACCCATTTTTATTCGGTTTCACGGTAGTATACCTTACCATCTAACCATTCTTTTACAGCAATGGCTTGAGGTTTAGGCAAACGCTCGTAGAAACGAGATACTTCTATTTGCTCTTTGTTCTCAAAGATTTCCTCTAAACTGTCGTTATTAGTAGCAAAAGCCTCTAACTTTTCTACCAATTCTTTTTTAATTTCGGCGTTTATTTGGTTAGCACGTTTGGCAATAATAGAGATCGCCTCGTAAATATTACCAGTAGGTGCTTCTATAGCCGATTTGTTGTAAGTAACCGTAGAGGTAGGAGCATCTATTTTTTTAAAATCCATAATGTAATTATTTTTGTGATGTAAAACTTTTTAGTGATGTATTAATTTTAGCAAGCATATTCTCAGCTTCCTTTTTGAATTTGCTTTCAGGATAAGCGCGCAACAAGTTGTCGTAGGCTTCTTTAGCTGTATTGAGGCGTTCTTCTTTTTTGCTTTCGACACTATTGATCGCCCACTCATAGGCTGAGTGCAAACGGGTGTATAGGGCTTCTTCTCTGAAAGGACTTCCAGGGTTATTGGTCAAGAAATTATCTAACGATTTCATTGCAGCCTGATAGTCGCGTATTTTATCATACTGTTTGGCAATTTCAAAATCTTTTTTCTCTAAACGTGTTACCAAATCTAAGGTAAGTTCGTTAGCCTCTTTGGTATACTCACTATTAGGGTATCTATCCAAAAAGTACTGCAATTTTTCGAGAGCCTGATAAGTATAGGTTTGATCTACACTATATTTAGGTGTTTCTAAGTAAAGCGATTTTGCTTCTAAAAAGGAGGCTTCGGTAGCTTTTTCACTACGAGGATACAATTTCTGCAAACGTTCGAACTGATAGGAAGCTAAACTGTACTGCTTGAGTTGATAACAAGCGTCACCATACATATAGTAGATGCGTTCCCCTTGAGGTTTTCCTGCATATTCTGAGGCTATTTGTTCAAAAAGGCGATTCGCTTTTTTGTATTTTTTAGCCTTATAGAGCTTTTCAGCTTCTATGTATTTTACGCTCCCATCTGTAGATTTCAGAGCTTTTTGGTACTCACCACAGGAGGCAAAAAGCACACCGAGCAGACCGATGATGATATATTTTTTCATTAACATTCGGCAAAAGTAAAAAGTTTTTCTGATATAACAAAATTATGTGAGCATTCCGCCATCTACATTGAGCACTTGCCCAGTGATATAAGCCGACATATCGGAGGCTAAAAACACGCAAGCATTGGCTACATCTTCTGGCTGTCCGCCACGTTTAAGAGGAATAGCATCACGCCATCCTTGTACTACTTTTTCATCAAGCACAGCTGTCATTTCAGTTTCTATAAATCCTGGTGCAATAGCATTGCAACGGATGTTACGAGACCCCAATTCTAAAGCTATAGATTTAGTAAAACCGATAATTCCCGCTTTAGAGGCTGCATAGTTAGACTGACCAGCATTACCTTTTACCCCTACCACGCTACTCATATTGATAATAGAGCCTTTGCGCTGTTTGAGCATCACACGTTGTACTGCTTTGGTCATATTAAACACTGATTTGAGGTTTACTTCAATTACTTTATCGAAATCCTCTTCGCTGATGCGCATTAGCAAGTTGTCTTTGGTGATACCAGCGTTGTTTACAAGGATATCAACGGTGCCAAACTCAGCAACAACGGCATCGACAAATTCTTGTGATTGTGCAAAGTTGGAGGCATCACTTTGATAGCCTTTCACTTTTACACCTTGTGCAGCTAATTCTTTTTCTAGAGCTTTTGCAGCATCTACCGATGAGCTATATGAAAAAGCAATATTCGCTCCGTGAGCGGCAAACACTTCGGCTATACCACGACCGATACCACGACTAGCACCAGTGATAATAGCTGTTTTTCCTTCTAATAATTTCATATTATAATTGTTAATTATGAATTGTTAATTATCTTTAACCTCCTACGCGTTTTACTTTAAATCCTTTTTCTTTAAGGAGTTGCATAATAGTATCGCGGTAATCACCTTGTATGAGAATCGTATCATCTTTTATTGTTCCGCCCACTCCAAGGTATGTTTTTAGTTCTTTAGCTAATATTTTGAAATCGCTATCGGCTCCGTTATAACCTTCGATTACTGTTACAGGTTTGCCTTTGCGCTTCTCGTATTTACAAAGTAGAGGTTCATCTTGCAACCATATAGTAGATGGTGTTTCTTGAGGTACTTCCTCTTCTATATGGTCGGGGAAAAGATTTTTAAGTTGGTCTCTTAAGTCCATACTTATTTTACTTTGGTATAGTTGACAATCAATTTTACATCTTTAATCACTACTCCTAAAGGGGTAGCAAGGGCTGTATTGGCAATTTTGCCTTCACCACTTGCACTTTTATAACTACCTGCTGTAGTTTGCTTTATATTAGACCCTATAGCAATTGCTAAAGGAACATTAGTAGTATTATTTGTTACCATATTAAGAATATGGTTAGTAATCCTTAGTTGGTAATATTTACCTACCCCATTTTCTTTTTGTAATTTCCCTAAATGCACCAAGTGTGAATAGGCTGAAGTAGTGTTGTTAGCGGTAGGGTCGTACTGATAATCGGCTAACACAGCCCCCGTTTGAGCATTATAAATATAAAGGCGTTCAGGAGTTTTGCTATAAGTCACGCTTTCATCTACATAAAAGAACAAGCTCGCATCGGTAACTAACCATTTTTCAGATTTGATACGAGCAATATCGGTATCTGAAATAGTAATAGAAGCAGTTTGCCCTAAAGCACCACTCAAATAAGTTTTACTAGTATCCGTAAGACTTTCGCCTGCATTGTTGAAAAGGTTTACAGCAATACCATTGAGAGGCAAATCATAACGGCTGTACTGAGTTTTAGTAGCTGTGCTACCACTTACATAAGCGGTATAACTATACTCCAACTGTATTTTGGCATTTGCCATATTGAGGAGCATCATCACATCTTTAGAGAAGTTAGAGGCACTGACTTGTATTCCTTTAAAATACTTTTTAAAGTCGGTAACACTTGCTAATTCACTACTACCTTCTTTGTCTAATATTTTAGATTGAAAGAAAGAAGTACTAAGAGGAATACGCAAACCAGGGGCTAAGACATCGTGTACAGTTTTAGATTCATCGGCAGTAGTTTTGGGATCATCAAACTGGAAACGAGCGATTGCCTTATTACTAATAGTTGTAGCTGAAGTAGTGGTTGAAACTATTGAGCTACCTAAGTTTGTGAGTATATCAGTATTATTAGAATAATAGACTTTTGATTTTAGGTCGGTACCTATATCGCTGAGGAAGTAGTTAGTTTCTTTCACTTCTACACGAAAAGAAGCACTTTTGTCGCCATAGATGGAATCTAATTGATATTCAACATTTTGGCTATAGGTAGCATTGTTGCTTGAACTATTGGGATTGAAGAAAGGGATATACAAATAAGCATTCATCACCTTTTCATTTTCAGGTTTATTTTCACTAATTTCTAGTGCTTGAGTTTTGCTACCAAAAGAAGGATTAGCGGCTGGAAGCCCTACTTGTGCAACAATAGTAGCCGATTTAGTACCAAAAGGAGCTTGAGTGTATTGCCCGAGCAAATATCCTCCTAAACCATTGGTTTGTACGGCAGTTTGTTTGACTTGGTTCACTGAAATAGTAGCTGTGAACACGTTGGTTTCGTAGTTAGGATTTTTGAGAAGTGCGCCATCTATTTCGTTGAAATCATCGGAAGAACAAGCGCTAAAAAGTGTTAGTACAGTAAGGAAAAAAAGTAATTTGTAAGTATTATTCATTCGTTTGCTGTTATTTCTTTAGTATTTTAGTGTAAAAATCGCGATAGGAATCTTGGAAAGTTTCTTTATCGCTGTTATAAATCACTGGTTTTCTTAAGTTTTTGAGATAAGTTTTAAAATCTTCGGGCATATCTTCGCTCACTACAATTACGCCATCAGAATGCTTGATAGCGATACGCATCAGGTTGTAGTAAGTAGGATTTTTGAGGGGGTCAATTGTTTTTTTACTAATGCCATCAAAAGCTACTTTATTGATAAGTGAGGCATCGAGAGCGCCTTCGTAATCACTATCAAACACAGAGGTAATAATTTTGCTTTCGGAAAAGATAGGTTCATCTTTGTAGTAAGTGCGTAAATAAAGAGGCAACAAAGCAGAAACCCAACCGTGTATATGGATGATATCGGGTAACCAATTGAGTTTTTTAACTGTTTCTACAATGCCTTTTGCAAAGAAGATACAGCGCTCATCGTTATCCGGATACATATTGTTTTCCTCATCAAAGAGTGTGCCAGTACGTGCGAAATACTCATCATTATCAATAAAGTACACTTGAATGCGTTCTTTGGGGATAGAGGCTACTTTGATAATGAGCGGCACATCGATGTCGTTGATAACAATATTCATACCTGATAGGCGTATCACCTCGTGCAACTGGTGACGACGCTCGTTGATATTACCAAACTTAGGCATAAAAATACGTATTTGTCCGCCGTTAGTATTCACCATTCTAGGGGTTTCAAACGACATTTTAGCCAACTCACTATAAGGCGAATAAGGCAATACTTCCGACGACACGTAGAGTACTTTTTTATCTTTCATAAAGAGTATTTCTTTAATTTATTTTGCTCTTAGAAGGCACAAAAGTACAAAAAAATATGCACATATCCATAAAATTATATAAGTTTGCACCCAAAAAAGATTTTATACCGATGATTTACACACAGCAAAAGGAACTCCATTCACTTATGGAAACCCTTAAAAATCAAGGAAAAACAATAGGTTTAGTACCTACTATGGGCGCTTTACACGACGGACATTTATCACTCATAAAAAAAGCTAAAAAAGAGAATGATATAGCAGTTGTGAGCATTTTTGTGAACCCTACACAGTTCAATAATCCTACGGATTTAGAGAAATATCCGCGTACCCTAACAGCAGATGCTGAGAAGATTGCCCAATACAGTGAAGAGGTAATTATATTTGCCCCTACCGTTGATGATATTTACGGTGAAGAGGTAGTGGCTCAACCTTTTGACTTTGCAGGATTAGACAAAGTAATGGAAGGCAGTTCACGACCTGGGCATTTTGATGGTGTAGGTACGATTGTTAAAAAACTTTTTGAGATTGTAATGCCCAACAGAGCTTACTTTGGTGAAAAAGACTACCAACAACTGCTCATTATCCAGCAAATGGTACGACAAACAGGCTTACCAGTGACTATTGTTCCCTGCCCTATCGTGCGCAATAGTGAAGGGTTAGCCCTCAGCTCACGCAATGCTCTGCTAAGTGAAGCTATGACACAGCGCGCTTCATTTATCTATCGCACTCTTTTGGCTGCCAAAGAGCGTTTTGCCACTCATACACCTGCTGAAGTAGAAGCGTGGGTGGTAGATACTTTTGCAAAAGAGCCTGATTTCACCTTAGAGTATTTTACCATCACTGATGCTCATACCTTGCAACATATCACTACAAAAGAAGCAGGCAAAGAGTATCGCGCTTTTATAGTGGTATACGCAGAAGGTGTGAGATTAATTGACAATTTGGCAATGTGATGATTTGGCGATTAACCCCCGCCCCCTCTGAAGGAGGACAATCTAGAAAAGTGAGAGTGGTGGGAGTTGTAGGAGCGACAGATAACAATTTGATGATTTAGTAGGGGCGTTTGCAGCACATACCCAGCTATTGCTGGCATTCCTACATAACATACTCTAAAAAAACAAACAACTTTGGCAAAGTGTAATAACAAGTAACCAGCAACACAAATTTGTGTTGGTGGTTACTTGTTACCTATTACTTGTTACTTGAAGTTAATTTCCTTTGGTTACTATAAATACATTTTCTTTCTCTACTCCTATCACTTCGTGTTCTACATCTACAGGGATTTGATAGGTATCAAGGTCTTTGAGAACAACTTCTTCACCATTGATAAGAAAACGTACAGTTCCTTTTACCATAATAAGGGTTGCTGGAATATTAGTAGTATGTTTTTTTAGTACAGCTCCTTCACCTAAAGCTATGGCTACTTGTCTCACATTTTGACCATCTTTTACAAAATAGGTAGTTTGTTTATCATTGCGGAAAGTAAGTTTATCGGCTAAATTTACTTTTTGCAAAGATTTTATATGCTCTACTGTTTTACCATTCACGGCTGCAATATTATGCTTCTTGAGGATATCTTGTGCTTTGCCAGCACGAATCCCCCTACGACAAAAGAGTACAACATTCTCTTTTCCTTTTAATTCTTGCCATCGGGTTCCTATTTCTTCCAACGGGATATTAATTGCTCCTTCGGCTGTACCCTTAGCAAATTCTTCGGGGGTACGCACATCAATTAAAGTAGCATTTTTAGCATTAATACGCTCGGCGAGCGTTTGAGCTTTTGCTGTAATCATCGTAAGCAAAAGCATTCCTAAAGTTATTGGATATTTCATTATTGTTAGTTTGTTTATTAGTTTATTATTTTATTTTTTCAGAAAGTTCGACCAAGCGAATGAACTCTTTGCGATAGCCCTCTTCATCTTTTCCAATCGCATTCTTAGCTAAATCTATTACTTGTTTATATGAGGATTTTGCTTTGTATTTAGAATTTCTTAGGAGCATTCCCCATTCGGCAACAGCGGCAGCAAAGCGATAATCATCATCAGTTTGGGTGAGATCAGTGAGAGAAAAAGGAATAGGAGTGCTTTCTTCTACACTTTTAGCATCTTTTACCACAGGGTCTTTATAGCGTATTTTGAGGAAAGCTAATTCGTTAGCAAATCCTTCTTTCACTTGTTTTTGATAGCGCAACCCATCGGTAGTAGCACCTTTGGCAGGTATCAATTCATACAAAGCAGTTACGGTATGTCCTGCACCTATCTCACCAGCATCTTTCTTGTCGTCTTCAAAATCCTCATTGGCTAAAGCGCGGTTTTCATAGCCTACCAAGCGGTATTCTTTCACGTATTGAGGATTGAATTCTAATTGTAATTTCACATCTTTAGCTACGGTGTAGAGCGTACCGCCAAATTCATTTACCAATACTTTTTTAGCTTCAGTAAAATTATCGATATAAGCATAGTTACCATTCCCTTTGTTGGCAATAGTTTCTGCCATATCATCGCGGTAATTACCCATACCATAGCCCAATACCGAAATGTAAATTCCATTATTGCGCTTCTCTTCTACCAAACGTTGTAGTTCATCACGTGAAGAAATTCCTACGTTGAAATCACCATCGGTAGCCAAGATAATACGGTTATTACCTTTGGGTAAAAAGTTTTTTTCGGCTACTTCATAGGCAGTTTGCAATCCTGCTCCTCCTGCAGTAGATCCACTAGCCACCAAATCGTCTATCACTTTGGAGATTTTCTCTTTTTCTTTCGCTGGAGTAGAAGGTAAAGCGATACCCGTTTGGCTTGCATAAACTACAATCGCTATCCTATCTTCTGGACGTAAGTTATCCAAAAGCAATTTGAACGATGCTTTGAGTAGAGGCATTTTATTGGGCTCATCCATAGAACCTGAGGTATCTATTAGAAATACTATATTAGAAGGTGGCGCTTTGGTAAAATCTATTTTCTTTGCTTGTAATCCAATGCGCAACAGATAATTATCAGGATTCCAAGGACAACTACTTAGCGTGGTAGTAGCTTTCAAAGGGGTTTTGCCTCCTTCGGCTGGTGGAGCATAATCATAGTCAAAATAGTTGATAAGCTCCTCTATACGCACAGCATCTTTATGAGGCTTTTGTCCGTAGTTGAGCATACGGCGCACATTGCTATAAGAAGCTCTATCTACATCGGCAGAGAAAGTAGTTACGGGGTCTTTTGTTGTTTTCTTAAAGCCGCCTTCATCTATCGCTTTATAAGTCTCGAGAGAACTATTTAAAGTATAGCTATTTTTTGTTCGATAATTTCTACTAACACTTCCTGCACCTCTTATACGTATAGAAGAACTAGTTACATCTCGCCTTTTTGCAGTTTCATAACTTGTTACCACCACTTCTTGAAGTGCAACATTATCTTCTTCTAAAACTACATTGATAATCTTCTGTCCGGAAAATTTTACTTGCTTGATTTTCATTCCTATAAAAGAAAACTCTAAAATATCACCATTCTTTACTTTGATAGTGTATTTACCATCAAAATCAGTAGTAACTCCTTGGGTAGTTCCTTTGATGAGTACTGAAGCTCCAAGTAAAGGTTCATTAAAAACATCAGTAACCTTTCCTGTTACTTCATACTCTTGTGCATAGAGGCTTCCTATAAACAGAAAGCAGAATAATAAAATTTGTTTCATATTGTTAGTTATTAGATGTTAGTTCATTAGGGGTTAATTGTTAGTCCTTAGGGGACTACCTAACAATTGATTAAGTACTAAAATTTATTTTATTGGACAAGTTAGACGAGTCGGACAATTCGGACTAGTTGGGCGGGTATTTTACAAAGGAAATGTAGTGTTAAAAGAGTACAACTGATTATCAAGCAATCAACCTTAACTAATCGCTGCCATTTCCTCCATAAAGCGAGTGGCTAAAGCATCGGCTTCTGCTTGGGTTTTAGCCTCAGTATAGATGCGGATAATCGGCTCGGTATTCGATTTGCGCAAATGTACCCAGCTGAAAGGAAAATCAATTTTAAGTCCGTCGATAGTGGTGATTTGCTCGTGTGCGTACTTTTCTTGCATTGCGTGCAACACCTTGTCCGGATTAAGTCTGCTAGTGAGTTGGATTTTATTTTTGCTCATAAAATAAGCAGGGTAACTACGGCGCAAAGCGCTCACAGTAGTACCTTTTTCTACCAAAAGTGAGAGGAAAAACACTACCCCCACTAAGGCATCACGACCATAATGCAATTCGGGAAAAATGACACCACCATTGCCTTCACCTCCTATCACAGCATTTACTTCTTTCATTTTTGTTACTACATTCACCTCACCAACAGCAGCAGCTGCATATTCTACCCCGTGTTTTTCGGCTATATCGCGCAAAGCACGTGAAGAGGAGAGATTAGACACCACATTTCCTTTCTTTTTACCGAGGTAATAATCGGCGCAGGCAACAAGGGTATATTCTTCACCAAACATTTCGCCTTCTTCGGTAATAAGCGCAAGGCGGTCTACATCGGGGTCTACCACCACCCCTAAATCGGCTTTTACTTCCAATACCTTAGCACAAATATCAGAAAGATATTCTTTAAGAGGTTCGGGATTATGCGGGAACTGACCGTTAGGTTCACAGTAGAGTGGTACCACCTCAGCACCCAAGCGTTCTAACAAAAGTGGGATAGCAATACCTCCAGTAGAGTTTACAGCATCGACCGCTACTTTGAATTTGCGTTTGCGAATAGCTTCCAAAGTTGCTAATGGCAAGAGCGAAAGCACCGCATCGATATGGCGTTGTATATAAGTATCGTTGTGAGTGATATGCCCTAGTGCATCTACTTCGGCAAAAGTAAACTCATTGGCAGCAGCAATGCGCAAGATTTCTTCGCCTTCCTGAGCGTTGAGAAACTCACCTTTGTTGTTCAGCAATTTGAGGGCATTCCACTGTTTAGGATTATGACTGGCAGTGAGGATAATACCGCCATCGGCTTGTTCCATAATAACCGCCACTTCCACAGTAGGGGTGGTACTCAAGCCTATATCTACCACATCAATTCCTAAACCTACAAGGGTGTATTGGACGAGATTCTGCACCATTTCACCCGAAATACGTGCATCGCGACCTACAACCACCTTCACACGGGTTTTATAAATATGTTTTTTGAGCCAAGTGCCATAAGCAGCGGCAAATTTTACAGCATCAATGGGGGTTAAGTTGTCATCGGGTACTCCCCCTATAGTACCGCGAATGCCTGATATAGATTTTATTAGAGACATATTCTTACAATTAAAATTTTATAATTTAGAATTAATAAGCGCAAAGGTAATAAATTATTGCGAATTACAAGTTACGAAAGTGATTTTTTTTATCGTTAATTTGCTAATTTACTAATTATTGACTACTTTTGTCGCATCAAACCATTCGTTTATGACAAAACATCAACTCCGCGTGCAAGACGCTCTTAAATTCTTTACACAAAAAGATACTGAATTAGGCTTTCGCAAACTCTTAGATTGTGTAGCCGACACACAACAAATGCCTCTCTACCTAAAGGCTATAGAACTTACCAACTGGAAGGAAAACAATCCTAATGAGTTGGATCAACTTACAGAAAAGGCTTCTGCCTTACTTGAAGAAGTAGGGCGATGCACCGTAGAGGAGGTAATAACTGAAAAAGCTGTGCTTGTTGCTAAAGACATTAAAAAAACCTACAATTCGGGAATGTTTTCATTAGGTCCTGTATCACTTACTATTAATAAAGGACAAGTTTATGGCTTAGTAGGTGAAAATGGCAATGGGAAAACAACCCTTTTGCGCATCTTAGCACACGACCTCTCTTATAATTCGGGCGAAATAACCTATTACTTCAAAAAAACGCCCACTAATGAATACGATTTACGCACTAAATTAGCTTACATTCCCCAACGCACCGACAAATGGTATGGTAGTTTGAAAGACAATCTCAAATTTACTTTGGCGTGCTATGGTATCCCTGCTGAAGAAAACGAACCACGCACTCTGCTAATGATTGCCCGTTTAGGTTTGTGGAAATACCGCAATCTAAACTGGAATGCGCTATCATCAGGGTATAAAATGCGTTTTGAATTAGCGCGCACCCTATTACGTCAGCCAGAATTATTGCTTTTAGACGAGCCTTTAGGGAACTTAGATGTATTGGCACAACAGGTAATATTAGAAGACCTCAAAATGATAGCCAACTCAGTAAATCACCCTATCGCTTTGATATTGAGCTCTCAACAACTCTTTGAAGTGGAAAAAATATCTGACAAGGTAATTTTCCTCAAAAACGGACAATACCGCGAAAATGTTGAGACTACCCAAGAGAACACCCCTACCCCACTCATCGTAGAAATTGACACTACTAACAGCAGAGAGGAATTATTAGCAGTATTTAGCACTTTTAATCTTGAAAAATTGCAGTACAATGGAGGTATTTACATCGCTTATTTTGCTGAAGGTACAGAATATTCTACTGTGTTAGAAGCTCTTGGTAAAGCTAAAATAGAGCTCACTTATATACGAAATATTTCGGCTAGTACAAGGAGATTTTTTGTGAGTTAGGGGTCAGGTGTTAGGTTTTAGGAGGTATAGGTTATTAATTATAAAACACTCATTATCAATTGAAAAAATATTTATTAGAACGCTTTCCTTTGGTTTGGAACACCCATTTAATATGGGCGTTGCCTCTTATTCTCGCGACCCACTTGTTCTTTTTTACGTGGGGGTTTACTATGGTTACTGATGAGGCTATGGGTAACTATTATTTCAGTTCGAGAAACCGATTTGAAGGCTTGCCTATGGTGATGAACTTTATCGCCATTGTATTGCTATTAGTGGGATGGCTCATTCGCTTATTTAGGAATAATGCTTTTGAACGCTTTTACCCTGTGAGCCGATGGCAACTATTCAGGCAGTTTGTGATATATCTGTTTATTATGGGAGGCATACTCAGTTCAGGACTTTCATTTATGGTAGGCGAGAATACTAAAGTGCATTGGCGATACACCGACAGCTATATACACAATGTATTACGACAATATCCTGAAAATTTTAACTTTGAGGATGTAGAGAGACTTCCTGAAGCACAACAAAGGGAATACCACATAGCCAACAATGCTAAAGATATCAAAGAACGTTTATTTATAGTGGGGCACGATGAGGAAATCACAATGGTTGCAACAGCTACTTTTGTGCTCACATTATTGCTCTTTGCTGTACGTATTACCTCGTTGCGTACAGTGTTACTCTCTATTGTTTGTGGTGGAGTGCTGTGCTTGCTGCTCGGCTTAGTGCTCATATTTGTTTTGAGTAGCAATATGTTTGGAATGCGAGATGTATATGTAGTGCTGGAAATTTTATGGTTGACTTACCTTTCAATAATTGCTTTATCTATTTTCTCTGATAAAAAACAATATCGAGGTATTGCAATGAATATTTCACTATTTGGTTTTTTGCCTATAACAATCACTACTCTAATAGCTATCTGTGAGAGATATGATTGGTGGTATCCTTCATCAATTACTGAGGAGGTTTATTATTACTTTTGGTACGATATAAAAGAACTTATAGTTTCGATAGGAGGAATACTGCTTTCACTTGTGTTTATAGGACTCTATACGGGAGTTATCAAACGATGGAAGGCAATGCCGGAGTAGAGTGTCAGTGGTCAGGGGTCAGGTGTCAGGGGGGGTAAATTGTTAATTATTAATTGTAAATTGTAAATTGTAAATTGAAAAAATATTTATTAGAACGTTATCCAGCAATTTGGAATACGCAGGTGGTACTGTTATTACCACTGATATTCTTATCTCATTTAGTCTTTTTCGCTTTGGGATTTATAATGCTCACCGACGGAAAGTTATGTAAGGGGTATTACCCGTGGGGGGACTCGTTTAATGGCTTACCAATGTTGTTAAACTTTATTATAATTGTTTTGCTATTGGTAGGGTGGTTTATCTATTTGTTTAGAAACAATGCTTTTGATCGTTTCTACCCTGTGAGTCGTTGGCAATTGTTTTGGCGTTTTGTAGTGTATTTCGCTGTTATTTTGGGGATTATCAGTACTGGTTTTTCATTTATGACAGGCGAGAAAGCTAAAGTATATTGGCGGTATACTGATAGTTACCTTCACAGTGTGCTACAACAATATCCTGAGTATATTAGCGATTCTGAAATGAAACAATTTTCTGAAGCTCAGCGAGAAGAGTATTACATAGCTCATAATGCATCACTTATAAAAGAGCGAGTGTTTATAGAAAAATTTGATGCGCAAATTAACTTTATAATTATTATCGCTTTTTTACTCACATTATTACTCTTTGCGGTACGTATTACCTCATTGCGTACAGTGTTACTCTCTATTGTATTTAGCGGATTGTTGTGTTTGCTGCTTTCCTTAGTAGTAACACTTATTGTATATGTAGACACAAGTATAAAATTCAAAATATTTGCTGCTTTATCCCTGCTATGGATTAGCTATCTATCGGTGGTTTTCCTATCAATTACATCTAAAAAGAAACTATACCGAGGCATCGCAATGAATGCCTCTCTATTTGGCTTTTTTCCTGCTATAGTTATTACTTTTGTAATTATAGAAGATAGGTACAATTTGTGGGAGTTTATAGAATATTATTTAGATCCTATTAAGAATGATATAAAAATACTTATCCTTTGGGGAATTGGAATATTGCTTTCACTTGTGTTTGTAGGACTCTATACGGGAGTTATCAAACGATGGAAGGCAATGCCAGAGTAGAGGTTAGGTTTCAGGGGTCAGGGGTCAGGTGTCAGGGGGGTAAATTGTTAATTATTAATTGTAAATTGTAAATTGAAAAAATATTTATTAGAAAATTATCCGTTGATTTGGAACACTAAGTTGTTGCCAATGTTAGGTCTCGCTGCTTGCGGACACGTTTTTTTCTTTCTGTTGGGCTATATCGTTGATAAAGGCAGTATATATGAAAGAGTTTATACCATAGGAGAAGAATTTTTCCCTCTTCCTTTTTTGTTACACCTTATTGTGAGTATCTTGCTATTAGTGTTCTGGCTAATGCAACTCTCTAAAAACAATGCTTTTAAACATTTTTACCCCAGCAATCAGCTGCAATTAATCGGTTTATATACACAATACTTTATAATTATATTTGCGGTACTCACTTTCTCTCTTTCGTTTATGGCTGGTGAAAAAACGCACTTACTTGTGATTGATAGACCGTTTTATGGCGCTGAGGAAGGAACTATTGTGCAAGGGCTGCTCATCGCATCGCTTTTTATCTCACTGTTAGTGCTTTGTGTACGGATTACTGAGGTTAGAACCTTATTGCTTACAATTGTATTTTCGGGGGTATTATCACTCGCGTTAGGGACGGTGTCGGCATTTTTATTCAGTATTTTTTCTGATGCCAATTTGTTTTTTTCACTTGTTGTTTGGATGTATGTGGCAATTCCTTTTATTGCTATATTGATAGTTGTCACTAATTTAGCAACAATGCCCAAACTCTTTTCGGGGATTCTCATCAACTTTTCACTGCTGTTCTTTACTCCTGCCCTTTACGGAGCTATCTTATTAATTTTCAAAGAAGAGACTTTTGACAATATGCCTGTATTGAATTATGGGGTACTCTTGTCTAATTTCCTTTTCATATTGTTATACGCTCCCGTACTGCACCAATGGAGAGCAGTGCCAGAATAGGGGTCAGGTGCTAGGTGTCAGGTTTTAGGAGGCAGATTTTATTAATTATTAATTGTTGATTATCAATTGAAAAAGTATCTTTTAGAACATTATCCATTAATTTGGAGTACGCGAGCAGTGCCAATGCTAATTGTAGCTCTTGGCGCGCATTTGTTATTCTTTTTGTTAGGACTTATTGCTTCTAACAGAGGAGGAATGGGGTTTGCTGAAGACTTTTGGGCACTTCCGTTTGAAATCTATCGCATTGGACTTATCGTCTTCTTTGTAAAATGGCTGATGGATTTGTACAGATTCAATGCCTTTAATTGGTTTTATCCTAACAGTCCGCTAAAGTTGTTTGGAACTTTTGTACTCTTTTTTCTTGTAACGCTCAGTGTGATTGGTTTGCCAGTATCATTTGCTTTAGGGGTGTTATGCACTTCTTCTTTTGCAGGCACCGAGATTAGTGATTTAACTGATATTCATTTGTTTATCACCAAAGCTCCTTTTTCACTTTTTGCCTTAGGGATTGCACTTATCATCTTTTGTGTGTATATTACCAAATTGCGAACTTTCTTACTCACCATTGTTTTCACCAGTATTTTAGCACTCATTTTAGCGATGTTGTGCATTATAATTGCTATTGTAGGTAATATTGATTTTCAGTTAGTTGTATGGATATATCTATTTGCTTACTTTGCTGTAGCGATAGCCTCGGTTATAGGAGCACCTTTGCTTCCCAAACTCTATAGTGGTATTCTCATCTGTTTCAGCCTATTGCTCTTCCCTGCTGCTATTTTCACCATTGCTTTGCTAAAAGTAGGTATCGACCAATTTTCTCAATCACTTTACTACCAACTTTTAGCTGTGGCTTTCCTATTTATATTTCTATACAATTACCATATTCAGCAGTGGAAGGCAATGCCAGAATAGGTTTTAGGAGATTAAGATTTTTTATTTCTTACGGGGAAGAAAAAAGCTCTGGGGCGTTCTTTGAAGGCTTGCCATACACACCTAACTAAGTATTTGAGCTCGGAAGCTGGAACTTCACGAGAGCGCAAGGCTATCCACAACGACAGACCAAAACTCACTATAAAATTCCCTAAACCAATGATACCTATTCCAAAAACACACCAAAGGATATTTTCTAAACTGATGATAAAATTCATACCATACAAGCCATAAGCGAAATTACCGCTTGAAAAAGTGATGTGGCGTATATCGATAGGTAAACCAAAGAACTCACCTACAGCCCAAGCGCTCCCCATAAACACTCCAAACCAAATATTTGAAACAATACTTGGCCACTTTTTTTGCATCCAATTGGCAACGCGTTGCATACGCATTTTGCCAAAAAATCCTTTGAGGAAAGGGTGCTCGGATAGGCGGTAATAGAAGTTATTGAAGTTATTCACACTGGCAACATTACCGGCAATAATACCCGATAAAAACAAAAATACCCCAGCAATACAAGCGTGTAAAAATACTGGTGAGTGCCATATATTGAGATCTTCTAACAGATGCAAACTCTTTTTAGTGGCAATATTATAGCCCTCTAAATAACTCATTCCTATCACCAAAAGCATTGACACGGGGAAAGCTCCAAACACATTGCCCACAAAAGCGATGAACTGCGAACGGAATAAACGCGTGAAGAGTGCTGAGAACTCAGTATATTGACGGCGTTTTTGTTTATCATTGTTGTCATTTAGGTTCTCTAAGGTTTTGGCAATGGTAGAAGCCGTCATTGCAGGTTGCTTGGTAGCTAAAGTAGATCCTGTGAGGTAAATAATCACAAAACCAATAGCATAGTTTAAACTATAGTTCAAAGCACGGAAAAACGCACTTTGGTCAGGTACCATAGACATATAGAGCTTTATCAAGCACATAAAACTCACAATTACCCCTCCCCATAAAGCGGTTTTGAGCATTTTGAAATACTCCCTACCTGTGGAAGTGATGTAATGTTCCCCCGTTTTACCGGTATAATTTGTAATCTCGTAGGTAATGTTGTAAACACTATCATTTATCAATTTGCGAATATTGTTTTTCTTAGAATTGGTTTTTACCATATCTAAATAGAAAGCAATTGCTTTTTCGCGTTTATCAGCTTCTTTTTCTATAAACAAGTAGTTATAAAGACGCTTGATGCGTTTAATCTGCTGACGGATAAGCAAAAGTGTTTGGTTCACGCTAAAGGTTACCCCATATTTTTCGGCGTTAGCATCGGCTTTATTTACAAAGTCTTCACATTGGGCAGCTAAGATATTTAGTTGTTTGTAGTCTAATTCGTGTTCTTGTATATAAAGGTAAGGTTTATCTTCTTCATCAAGGGTACGCGCAAGTTGGTTCAGTTCGTCGTCAAGAGCGATAAAAGGACTGTTTAGGTGAGCGTATTCAGGCACCATACGGTGTACATCGGTTTGCAAAGCAAATCCTCCCATACGTTGTGAGAGAATCATTATTGCCAAAAGAATTTGCTTAGAGGTAGCTTTGATTTCACTATCCTCATAAAAAGTAGGTACAGTGAGGATATCAAAAAGCTCTTTCCAATTATCTAACGGGATTTGCAACACCCATTTAGCATCGGAAGGGCTGTAAAAAATCTGATTTAGTACGTATTGAATATTTTCTTGTGAAGGCTGATCGGGCAGGAGTTGCCTACTGATACGGCGGCGCAATTCCTTAAAAAATGAAACGCTGTTGAGCAAGCCTGCATCGGTGAATAGAAGTACTTTTTGTTTGTTAGCAAATACATTGTGGAGTTTTTCTCGGAAGAAAGCGATACGCTCGGGTTCGTGTTTTATTTCAGCGATGAGCTCATCGATATTAAAAGGAGATTTTTTATCTTTACTTTTGCGGCGAAAGTAGTTCACTACATCAAACACGAAGTCTATATCTTCGTAGTTAGATGAGTACATATAAGTCTCAAAGATTTCATAGATAGATTTATATTTTTTTGCGAATAGCAACATATTTTACAATTAATAATTTAGAATGGGGCAAAGATACGAAAAATTTGTCAATTCCCCAATTTGTTAATTTATCAATAAAAAAGCTGCCCAAGTGATGGACAGCCTTTTTATTACTTATTATTTGTTACTTAATTACTTATTAGAAGTTATATCGTACAGCAAAGCTAAAGGTACGACCTTCGCCGAAGTATACTTGGTTTCTTACATCGATACCTTGATAAGTTTTACTACGATCAGTAGTATGGATACTTGTGTATGATTCAGCGATGTAGTAAGTATCTAATAGGTTATAAGCGTGAGCTGAGAAAGTGAGACGTTGTTTATCAGTAAGTTGCCATTTATAAGAAGCTGAAAGGTCAAACAAATGATAAGCAGGTAATTTTATAGCTCCTTTTTCGGCTACTTCTTTTTTAGAAAAAGTACCTATATTCAAATTAGCATATAGATTATCTACATAACGCCAATCTACATCAATATTTAATCCTTTAGCAAAACGAGGGAGGAAAGATAACCCTAAAGCAGCTGTAGTTTGAGCTGTTTGTCCTACTTTTGCTTTATCTAAGTATAATTTAAGTTCAGCAGCTCTACCAGCAGGCACCTCATTACCTTGTAAATCTATTGCATTACCATTTTCATTCAAAAGGGTACCTGAAGCATCTCCTTTGTAATACCAATCACCAAATGAGAACATACCATTGAGCTTTAAGTAATCGGTGATAGTAGCTTTGAAATCTACTTCTACCCCATTGTGTATCTCTTGGATACCCAAAATATTGGCAAATCCTGTATTGCTACCTCTACCTGAGAAATTTTCGATAATATAAGTTTGACGAAGGAATCTATCTTTCCAAGTAGTGTGATAAAGGTTTAAATTACCACTAAAAACTCTTGATTTAAAACCATATCCAGCTTCTACTCCAAATATTTTTTCATTGGTAAGTGAAGGATTTAAATAGTTTAGATTGTTAGGATATACAGAGTTAAAGAAAGGTTGTTTAGAATAATATCCTATGTTAGCATATACATTATGTTGTTCGTTGATATTATAATTCACTCCTCCTTTGATATTATAACCTATTAAGTTTTTAAATCCTGTTTTAGTATACATTACTGTATTAGGATTTGTAGTTACAGCACGAGAAACTCCATCTTTCAAAAAGTTATCGATACGCTGGTAGGACTGCATTGAGGTAGATCCTTGTACGAAAGCTGAAAAATGGTCATCAGAGTATTCAAATTGAGAGAAAAGTCCCATCCATTTCACCTCTCCTTCACTACTATAACCTATACGATTTTCAAGAGGTTCTACTTTTTGGAAAGGATTCCAAGAAGGCTTAGTAGATACCGCAGAGCGAATTACAGTAGGAGTTGCCAAATTCTTGTTGTTATTTCGTGTATTATCGGTATAACTGTTGTTACCCAACAAATCAGTTACTACTTGATAGTGATAACCATAGTAATAACGACCATCTAATCCCATATTCACAGTGAAACGGTCATTAATTTGGTGTTGCAAGTTAGTAAGGATACCATACCAGTCGTGTGAATTTACTGAGCCATTTAAGGTAAAGCCTTCACCATAACCTGTAAATGCACGACCACCACCTGGGTTAGCTATTGTTACGTTCTTACCAGCTTCTCTTGGGTGTTGCATAGGTAGCAAATTATCTACAGTTTCACCGTTATTATAGCGTACTACTTTATCAAAATCTATTTGCCCGTCATCTTTACGGAAAGAATTTAGATAGTTTTTTTGAAGTGAATAAGTAGTAGTACCACTAGAAGTTTTTGAAGAGATTGAGTGTGCTACCCCTGATGAGTTTGTACCCATACCACGACCTAATGAACCATATATCACGGTACTAAGAGAAGTACTTTCGTTGATATTCCAATCCCAGTTGAGCATTGCTACGGGTTTGTGGTAAATATTCTTTTTAATAGTATGTTCTTCACCATTTAAGTATCCCCAATCAGAATTGTATCGACGGTTAGGTTTATCTTCAGAACCATATTTTTGATAATCGGAGATAAGCGGGCTCACATTGCGTTGATTATGCCATTGAGGAGCCCCTGTGAAGGTAAATTGGAAACTGTGTTTTTTAGAAGGTTCATAACCTAATGCAAAATAATAGCTATAGCCATCGAACTGAGTTCCATCAACATATTTACGTCCAGTATTTTTGCTGAATAATACAGAAGCAGACCAACCAGTGAGGCTTTTCCCTGTATTGTAAGAAACAGTACCTTTATACTCTTTGTTAGTACCATAATTAAAGGCAATATTTCCGCCTTCTTGCATATCGGAAGCGCGCAAAATAAAGTTCATAGTTCCCCCTACTGATGCAATTGCTAACTTAGAAGCTCCCAAGCCGCGTTGTACTTGCATTGCAGAAGTTACATCTGAAAGTCCTGACCAGTTACTGAAGTATACGGTACCGCCTTCCATATCGTTTACAGGCATACCATTTACCATTACAGCAATGTTTTTACTATCAAAACCGCGCATATTGATTTTAGAGTCGCCAAATCCTCCTCCGCCTTTGGTGGCGTAGACAGAAGGTGTGCGATTGAGTACTTCAGGAAGTTCACGTGTACCCAATTTTTCGACAATTTCAGTAGCTTGAATAGTAGAGACAGCTACTGGTGTTTTACGCTCTTTAGCAATGTCTAACAGCGTACTTTTTGCAGTTACGACTACTTCGCCCAACGATTGTTGGTCGGTAGAAAGAGTAACCTTTACGTGTGCTTTACCGTTTACTAATTTGTAAGGAACGGTCTTGGTTACATACCCGAGGTATGAAAACTCCAAGGTGCCTGTAGGGGCATTTACATTTAAGGAATACTTACCCTGCATATCGGTGGAGACACCGTGGGAGGTACCCTTAACCAATACATTAGCCCCCATCAGAGGTGCATTGTACTCACCATCAATTACTTCACCCGTTATTGTTCCGCTTTGGGCATAGGTAATTGTTGCAAGCAATAAAATTGCGACATTTAAAAACCAGCTTTTCATTTATATTTAGTTAATTAGTTTCTCAGCCGATAGTTAGTAGATTGCTCATACACAAAGTGACTAAAAAAACAAAAAGCCGTTTCACTTCTTATTTCAGCGGCAAAATTAGTGTTTTTTTATGAAATGCAAACTTTTTTGTTGGTTTTTTTATAAACAGAGTAATCAACATATTATCAAGCATTGAATATATAGGTAATTTATAAATTTTATCTCTAACAATAAAAAACCACAACAAGGTTGATAATAAGACGCTTACATTTATTAGTTGCAATTATAACAAAAATATATTGTTAAAATTTAACGTTTATTTAGATATAAAATGTATTTTTGCAGGCTAAAATTTGACCAATTACAATGAATAAAACAAAAAAATGTATTAAAACTTTTGTATTTATTGGAATTCTATTTTTCTTATTTGGTGGTATTACAGTATTAGTACAACTATTAGTTCCCTACCTAAAAGATATTTTTGAACTCAATTACACTCAAGCAGGACTTATACTCTTTTTTTTCTTTTTACCTTATTTGTTATTTTCCATCCCTGCAGGATTGATTATCAACAAAATAGGATATCAACGAAGTATTACCTTAGGACTTATTATTGTTGCCCTAGGTGCTATGCTTTTTTACCCTGCTGCCGAAATACGCTCTTTTTGGGCATTTATGACAGCTATTTTTATACTAGGTAGTGGCATTACCTTCTTACAAGTAGCCGCTAACCCTTACATTGCTGCCTTAGGCAGGGAAAGCTCTACCCCCAGAAGACTCACTTTCTCTCAAGCTTTCAACGCTTTAGGGACTACTTTGGCTCCTATTATTGGGGGCGTCTATTTATTAAGGGATAAAGTGAAAACAGGGGGCGAAATACAACTTTTAGATTCTTTTGAAAAAAGTATCTATTTACAAAATGAGGCACTAGCTGTACAAATTCCTTTTCTATATATTTCATTAATAGTAATTGCTTTGGCTATTGCATTTAGTATTGCGAAACTGCCTTGTCATCCCGCCGAGGAGGAAGAAACTATAAATCACACTAATTATTTTTCTCTTTTAAAAAGAAAATCATTGCTTTTAGGGAGCATTGCTATTTTTTTATATGTAGGTGCTGAAGTTGTTATAGGGAGTTTTACTATTAATTATCTAGTAAAAATCAATATGGCTGAAATATCGGAATGCCCTATAGGAGAACCTATGTGGCAAGCCTTAGGAGTCATTTTCGACAATCCCAACCTCATCAATGCCGATCCAAAGGCTATGGTTGCCATATTCTTGTGTTTCTATTGGGGGGGAGCTATGGTAGGAAGATTTATAGGAGCACGAATTAGCCGGCGTTTTTCTCCCTCTAAAATGCTGACGACAGTAGCTTTATGCAATGTTGCGCTCATCTTACTAGCTATCAACACTACAGGCCTTTTTTCAATGATAAGTTTGCTATCAGTAGGCCTTTTCAATTCTATTATGTTCCCTACTATTTTTGCTTTGGCTTGTGAGGGTATTGACGAACTGAAATCTCAGGCTTCTGGACTATTATGTACTATGATTGTAGGTGGCGGACTGATTCCTATCTTATTTGGTTTCTTTACCGACCAAGTAGGATTTATTTTGGCTTTTCTCACCTTAGTAGCGTGTTATGGTTATATCACTTTCTTTGGATTCTACAAAAGCAGTAGATGATTTTCAATTGATAATTCATAATTGCTAATTGACAAAAAAATCTGTTAATTTGCTTTAACAAATTGGCTGATTTTTTTGAATCCTTTATAAATTCCTAAAAGTGCTGCCAATCTCACCCCTTCATAAACCAATGGGGTTGCTAAATTTGCCAACTTCATTTTAGCTTCGTGTCTTGAAGCAAGCACATCGGCATCAATAAAATACAAAAAAGGAGAGGGGACTTGCCATACTATTAGTTCTATAATATAAAACAATAGAAATACATAAAATAACTGCCAGTGGTAATGCAACAACTTCTTTTTCTCTGTAGCCAAATACAACAGCAAAGCGCTGTTTAGCAAGCTCAATACACCAAAAATACCATTGTTGTTGAATTGCATCACAACACTAATTCCTACTAATATAGCTGTTATCAAAAGTAAATAACCTATATTTTTGCACAACATAAATCCATATAAATAATCTTTAAACTTTATATTTAGAGCCAACAAACGGTCACGTTGTTGTTTTTCTTCATCGTTTAAAAGCTCGTAAGCTGTTCCTGCTGAGGGCATCATTTCCTTCATTACCTCTTTGAGCAAACGTTCATCTTTAATCTGTTCAAGGAGTTCAGTAGGGTATTTCCCTTGTGCTAAAATCACTTTTGTTCGGGTAATTAATCTTTCTTTATAAGCTATTTTTTCAGTGATATTCATTACTATATTTTAAAGAAGAAAATGCCAAAGATTATAATACAACCTTTGGCATCTATAATTTACTAATTGAAAAATTGACTAATTTGTTAATTCTACAAACAGTTCTTCTCCTTCTTTTACTACTTTAGCAACTTTCTTGCTAGTAAGTCCTTTGATAGCCTTATCCCATTTCTTGTTAGAGAAAGCTGTTTGCGTTTTAAGAGTTTCTAAAAGAAGTTTTTCTGAAGTTTTTAGTAGTTCGAACACTACTTTTTCATCTTCTGACAACTCTACCGCTTTCTTTTCAGGACGCATTTGTGGGAAGAAAAGTACTTCTTGTATGCTTTCATTATTGGTAAGGAACATAATCAATCTATCCATACCGATACCCAAACCAGAAGTAGGTGGCATACCATATTCAAGAGCGCGCAAGAAATCTTGATCGATGAACATAGCCTCATCATCACCTTTCTCAGAGAGTCGCAATTGTTCTTCAAAACGCTCTCGTTGGTCGATAGGGTCATTGAGTTCAGAGTAAGCATTAGCAATCTCTTTACCACATACCATTAGTTCAAAACGCTCAGTAAGTGCAGGGTTGTCACGGTGTTCTTTGGTAAGTGGCGACATCTCTTTAGGATAATCAGTGATGAAAGTAGGCTGAATGAAGTTGCCCTCGCATTTTTCGCCAAATATCTCATCTATGAGCTTGCCCTTGCCCATTGTTTCATCTACTGCAATACCAATAGAATGTGCAAAGGCTCTTAATTCTTCTTCTGTTTTCCCTGTGATATCAAAACCTGTAAAGTGTTTGATAGCGTCGGTCATTGTAACACGAGGATAAGGAGCTTTAAAGTCTACTTCGTGTTTACCAAAAGTAGCTTTGGTAGTACCATTCACTGCCATAGCACAGTGTTCAAGCAAACGCTCGGTGAAGTTCATCATCCAATGGTAATCTTTATAAGCCACATAGATTTCCATCGCAGTAAATTCTGGGTTATGAGTTCTATCCATTCCCTCATTGCGGAAGTTTTTAGAAAACTCATACACCCCATCAAAACCTCCTACAATAAGGCGTTTTAGATAGAGTTCGTTGGCAATACGCATATAGAGTGGAATATCCAACGCATTGTGGTGAGTGATAAACGGACGCGCACTAGCTCCCCCTGGAATCGCTTGCAACACAGGTGTTTCTACCTCCAAATAACCTGCATCGTTAAAAAACTGACGCATCGCATTGAACAGTTTCGTACGCTTGATAAACACCTCTTTCACGTGTGGATTTACTACCAAATCTACGTAACGCATACGGTAGCGTTGTTCAGGGTCGGTGAAAGCATCGTGCACTTTGCCATCGGCATCTACTTTAGGCATTGGCAGTGGGCGCAATACTTTAGACAAGAGAGTAAAGTTCTTAACGGCTACAGTTTTCTCACCCATCTTGGTGATGAATAAATAACCTTCTACACCTATAAAGTCGCCTAAGTCGAGGAGTTTTTTAAATACCTCGTTGTAGAGTGTTTTATCTTCCCCAGGGCACATCTCATCGCGATTGAAATACAACTGCATTGTGCCCTCGCTGTCTTGCAAAGTAGCAAACGAAGCTTTTCCTTGTACGCGCAACGACATCAAACGACCGGCAACCACTACTTGCTTGCCTTCTTCATAATGATCGGCTACATCCTTAGAAGTAGTATCGACAGGATATAATGGAGCGGGATATGGATTAATCCCTAATTCTTTCAATTTAGAGAGTTTTTCTCTACGAATGATTTCTTGTTCTGATAACATTTTTTTTAATGATTAATGTTCAATGATTGATACTACTCTTTATACACTCCCATATTGAGGTATTTGTTCATACGCTTTTCAACTAAGCGGTCGGCAGGAAGTTTTTTGAGTTCTTTATAGGCGTCGAGAATTACCTTGCGCACTGTATTGAACATCATTTCACGATCGTGATGTGCCCCTCCAAGAGGTTCTTTGATGATTTCGTCAATGAGTTTGAGTTTTTTCATATCAGGAGCGGTAAGTTTAAGAGCTTCAGCAGCCTCTTTTTTATACTCCCAACTACGCCATAAAATAGAAGAACAAGATTCTGGTGAAATTACTGAATACCACGTGTTTTCAAGCATATATACCTTATCACCAATACCGATACCCAATGCTCCTCCTGAGGCGCCTTCACCTATGATAAACACAATCGTAGGTACTTTGAGCCGAGCCATTTCCAAAAGATTACGAGCAATAGCTTCCCCTTGTCCGCGTTCTTCGGCTTCAATACCAGGGAAAGCACCTGGGGTATCTACAAAACACACTACAGGAATATTAAATTTCTCGGCTTGTTTCATCAAACGGAGGGCTTTGCGATATCCCTCAGGGTTAGCCATACCAAAATTGCGATATTGGCGCATCTTAGTATTTGATCCTTTTTGTTGACCAATAAATAAAAAACTTTGATTATCTATTTTGCCAAAACCTCCTATCATTGCCTTGTCGTCTTTTACAGTACGATCACCGTGCAATTCTAAGAATGTATCACCTGCAAGCGCCTTAATATAATCCAAAGTATAAGGACGCTCAAGGTGTCGAGAGATTTGCACCCTTTGCCAAGCCGTAAGGTTACCATAAATCTCTTTTTTTACTTGGTTGAGCTTCTTTTCTATTTTTTTGCAAGCGTCGGTCATATCCACATCACTCTCATCTCCAATGGTTTGACACTTTTGCATTTGTTCTTCTAACTCTTTGATTGGCTGTTCAAAATCTAAATATTCCATAGACTTAACTATTAATTTGGTTTATTTTCAGAGGGCAAAGATATAAATTAATTAACAATTGACAATGAACGAGTAACAATTTTAGTTTGAGGTGCCATATATTCTGCGTTTTGAAGGTTGTTCACATTCGTAGTGAAAAATAGTTTGAGGCTCTATTTTCAGCTTTTTAAGATCTGTAGTACTTTGTTGCAGTTCTAATATTTTAAACTTGTGATACTCAATATTGTTATAAGGATCTTTATAAACATTTTTAGAGGCGTCATACTGCAAAAAAGAGTCTTCAATATCAGACGAAACTGTCTCATCTTTAAGCTCCATATACATTGCTTGAGGATCGTTTAATACATCAAATCGAAGCATTTCTTCCAGCTCTTTATCAACTTCATCCTCGTCTTCTTTAGCAAAAGCGAATTCACTAAGTTCCTCTATAGGTATTTTTTTTATTTGCTTTTTAATACTTCTTACAGCTTCTTGATTCTGTTCAAGTGTCCCCACATTGATAAAAATCAAACAAGTATGCCCTTCTTTTTCTACCAAAGCTCCTGCTCCATCAAGTTGATAATGAGAACGCTCGCCATACCAAATGAGAAAATCATTATTGTCATTCAAAGTAAAACGAGCTGTATTTTTAAGTCCTTGCGTTAGCAAAGGCAACTCATTTGAAAAATCAGCAATAAGTGTTAGGGTATTGCCTATCTCTTTTTTACTAAATGTATGTACGTAACGACTTGGTAAACAATTAGGATTCTCATTGAACACAGAGAACGTTTTGCCGTTCTCATACTGAAGATAATTTTTTCCATCTTCAAAGTTGGCAAATCGAATACGTACCTCATCTGGTTTTAAGTTTTTGTTGTGATTGCCATAAACTAAAAAGAGAGGACTCTTCTTAGGTTTAAAGAGTACTATTCCATCGGGGAGCACTTCATAAGTACCTGGTATCATAGTCATATACCCATATAGCGCAAACATTTTGTTAGGAAAGAGAAAAATTCCTCCTCCTCTACCTTTGTAACTTCCCACTAAATCTTTATTTTGAGCAGAAAGCACACCAAAAAGCATTAAAAAAATGAGTGGTATAAGAGTTTTGTTTTTCATAACGCTATTTTTTAGGGACAAAGATAGTAAAATAATTGACATTTAACAATTAACAACCGATATTTAACAATTAGCCAATTTCTTTTTATAAACTTTTTTTAAGAAAAATTTGGCAGTTTCAAAAAAACATCTTACCTTTGGCTCGTTTTTAAAAAATATTATTTTCTATGACTTTCCCTACTGAACTGAAATATACCGCCGATCACGCTTGGATTCGCCTTGAAGGTGATATTGCAACTGTAGGTATTACCGATTTTGCTCAAGAGCAACTCAGTGATATTGTATATGTTGAAGTAGAAACCGTAGGAAGTACATTAGCTAAAGACACTATTTTTGGTACTGTTGAAGCTATTAAAACTATTTCAGACCTCTTTATGCCAATGAGTGGTGAGGTGCTTACCTTTCACGAAGCCTTAATTAAAAAACCTGAAATGGTAAATACCGACCCTTATGGTGAGGGCTGGATGATACAAATAAAAATTAGCGCACCACAAGAGTGGGATAACTTGCTTTCTGCAAGTGATTATCAATCCCTTATCAATGCTTAAAAATTATAAATACTCTTGGTTATGGGTGATTTGTACCATAGCAGTTATCTGCTTGAGTCTCATCTCCTCTAACAAAATGCCCAAACCTCCGCGTATTCCTTATGCTGATAAGATAGTGCATTTTGGGTTTTATTTTAGTTATACCACCTTGTTTGTACTCTCATTTGGGAAAGAAACACGATGGATACAACCTATTAAAAAAGTATACCTATGGGCACTTGTTACTGCCCTTTTATTAGGAACTACAATGGAGATTTTACAAGGGGTGCTCACCACTACTCGTAGTGCCGACCCTATAGATATGCTTTTCAATACATTTGGCACAATTGTTGCTTTAATATTTATAGCAAGATATAAAGAATTATTTAAATAATTTCTTTCAACTATATTAGTAACCTTTAAAAAGAAAAATCATTATGCAACCTAAAAAAAATCCAAAAGCCGACTTGGCTAAAAGCAGTGGATTGTTCTTTGCAATAGGATTTGCTCTTGTTTCTGGACTATCTCTTTTCGCTTTTGAGTACACTCGCGAAGACAAAGGGCCAGATAAAGTCACCTTATCCGATGCCGACAAAAACCTCGACGAAGAACAGGAACAATTCGTAATGGAGCACCCCGACACTCCACCGCCACCGCCACCACCACCAGCTCCTGCTGTTGTAGAAGATGTGAAAGTGGTAGATAACAAAACTGATATTAAAGAAGAAATTCTCGCTAGTACCGAAACCAGCAAAAAAGAAGAAGTAGTAGCTGTACAAAAAATTGAAACTCCTCAAGAAGAAGAAGTTGCTATTGATGTGCCTTTTGCTGTAATTGAAGATAAACCAATGTTTGAAGTTTGCAAAAACGTTCCTAAAGACAAACAAATGCAATGCTTCAAAGAGAACTTGGACAAACACGTGAAAAACACCTTCAAATATCCACCAGCTGCTCTTGAAATGGGTATCCAAGGACGTGTGAATGTGAGTTTCCGTATCAATACTGATGGTACTGTATCTATTCTTGGTGTTCGTGGTACTGATAAATTACTTGAAGAAGAAGCTAAACGCATCATCAAGTCTATACCTAAATTGATTCCTGGTAAACAACGTGGTAAACCTACCCCTGTAACGTTCGCTTACCCTATCAACTTTACACTTTCTAACTAATTAAATTAACAAAATATAAAGTCAGTAGTGAGGACTCCTTACTACTGACTTTTTTAATTACACAACTTTTATCAACCCCTATCACCATTCATATCATTATGAAAAATCTAATCTTTACACTTTTAGCTATGTTCTTCACTATTGTTAGCTATGCTCAATTAAAAGACCCTGACGGTAATCTTATCAGTCGTTACCCTAAATTCGACAAATGTAAAAATGCAACTGAAGAAGAGGCAGCGTTGTGCTTTAAAACAGAATTAAACAAATTCGTGAAAAGACATTTTATCTACCCTAAAAAAGCTAAAGAAAAAGGACTACAAGGGAAAGCTATCGTTTCTTTTTGTATCAATGCCCAAGGGAAAGTTGAAATCATTAATGTTAGTGCAACCGATAAAATCTTCGAGGAAAACGCAAGACGTCTTATTGAAAAACTTCCACAATTGATTCCTGCTGAAGAAAACGGAATTCCTACCCCTATAATGTTTGCTTACCCTATTAATTACTTATTAGGCAATAACTTTTAAAATTCTCCAAAAAATGAAAAAATATACACTTATACTCTTAACACTACTTTTTGTAGGTTTTAGCTACGCACAAAACAAAGAAGAAGAAACTGATATACCCTACTCCAGAGTAGAACAAAAACCAAGATTTCAGGAATGTAAAGATGTTCCTGAAGGTGAAACTTTCAAATGTTTTCAAGAAGTACTGAACAAACACATAGAAAACACACTAAAATATCCTACTGATGCTAAAGAGGTTGGGATAGAAGGAAGAGTAAATGTATCTTTTCGCATTAAAAAAGATGGCAGTACAGAAGTTATAGGACTAAGAGGTGTTGATAAACTTTTAGAACAAGAGGCTAAACGCATTATCGAAAGTATGCCTAAACTTATTCCTGCCAAACAAAACGGGAAACCTATAACTGTAACTATTGCTTACCCTATTTTTTTTAAATTATAGTTATCAACTGATTAGATAATAACTTTCAAATCTTTTTGAAATGAAAAAATATATACTTATACTCTTAACACTACTTTTTGTAGGTTTTAGCTATGCACAAACAGAGGATAAAAAAGAAAAAACTACTGAAGTAGTAACATTTCCCCAATTTAAAGAATGTGAAAATGATAAAATGTCAAAAAAAGAACAATATATTTGTTTTATAAAAAACTTAGATAGGCATGTAGGAAAAATTTTTGAATATCCTGAAGAAGCTATAAAGGAACATATAACAGGTAGGGTTTACATAACTTTTTGTATCCGCACTGATGGGAGTATTAGTGTTATAAGTATTAAAGGTCCTCATAAACTTCTAGAAAATGAAGGTAAACGTATTATTGAGAGTCTCCCTATACTTATTCCTGCCAAAGATAAAGATGGGAAACCAGTAGAAATAACACTAAATTATCCTATCAACTTTGACCTTCACGGTTAGTAATTTTTAACCCTCTTATACTTTGGCACACTTGTTGAATTACAGCTTATAACAAACAGTTAGAAAGCTTTTTAAACCTTTGTTGATAGTATTTTAATAACCTTTTAAAGAAAAATCATTATGCAACTCAAAAAGAACCCTAAAGCCGATTTGGCTAAACAAAGTGGGTTGTTCTTTGCAATTGGTTTTGCCGCTATCTCTGGGTTTACCTTATGGGGATTTGAGGCAAAAACTTATAATGAAGGCAACCCGAATTATTATATAGATGATAAAATAGTAGTTTGTGAAGAACCAGACCCTATCATCGAATTGCCTACCCCCGAAATGCCTCAACAAGCCCCTCCACCACAGCTTGTTCAGGAAATAGAAGTAGTTCACGGTACCGATCCTGTGGATGAAGTGCCTATCGGGAGTACTGACCCTAGTGATCCTACTCCCCCTGCGCCACCTGAAAGTATCCCAGTGGTAGAAGATGAAAATCCAGAAATAGTAGTACCTTTTGCAGTAATTGAAGACAAACCTCTTTTCCAAGAATGTAAAAATGTACCTAGAAGTGAGCAAATGAGTTGTTTTAAAGAACACTTAGACAAACACGTGAAAAACAACTTCAGATATCCACAAGCTGCTCTTGATATGGGCATTGAAGGACGTGTGAATGTGAGTTTCCGCATCAATACCGATGGCTCTATCAGTATTTTGGGTGTGCGTGGTACCGATAGAATATTAGAGGACGAAGCAAAACGCATCATCAGTTCTATTCCTAAACTGATTCCTGGCAAACAGCGCGACAAACCTACTGCTGTAACTTTTGCTTATCCTATCAATTTCAAATTAAGTCATTAATTTTTAAACCTTAGTCGTTAGTATTGTGTTGTTTAACAACCAATTACTAACGACTATTTTTATAAACAATTTTAAACCCAATGAAAACAAAGATATTCATACTATTTACATTTCTTTTTGTAGGTTATAGCTATGCACAAATAGTAAGTCGCCATTTTAATGCTAAAGGAGTGCAAGAAAAAGAAGACCCTATTCCTTTTCTATTAGTAGAAGAAAAACCTAAATTTATGGCTTGTGAAGATGTTCCCAAAGAAAAAGAAACAGAGTGTTTTAAAGAACAGCTCAACAAACACATAATTAGGTATTTCTATTACCCTAAAGAAGCGCTTGACAAAGGTATACAAGGCAGGGTAAATGTAAGTTTTCAAATTAACTCTAATGGCTCTGTAACCATTAGGGATGTTCGTGGAATTAGCAAACTCTTAGAAGTTGCTGCCAAAGAGATTTTTGAAAAACTACCTACTTTTATTCCAGGCAAACAAGGCGGAAAACCTGTGCCAGTAACCTTTAATTATCCTATCAATTTCAAATTGAGTAACTAAAATGAAAGCTAAAACTTTTGTATTCTTATTGTGTTTTGCTGTCATAGCGAATAGTTATGCCCAGCAAGATAATGATGAAGAAACAAATTATAGTGTGCTTTGTTTAATTTATGAACAAAAACCTTTATTTGTGGATTGTAAAGACTTAGGATGGGATAAACAATTTCAATGCTTTGAAGAACAATTAGAAAAACATATCAAAACGCATTTCTGCTACCCCAAAAAAGCATTAGAAGAAGGAATACAAGACAGAGTAGTAGTAGATTTTACAGTCCAAATTAATGGAACTGTCAAAATTCTCAAAATAACAGGTACTGACAAGGAGCTCAAAGCAGCAGCAAGATCTGTTATTGAGAGTTTACCCCGACTTATCCCTGGTAAAAAGCGCGGCAAACCTATAGCTGTAAAATTTAGCTGTCCTATCAATTTCAAACTAACAAACGATTAATAACAAATATGAAAAAGTTATTACTAATACTTTTATTTGCAATTACTTACTACAACAGCTATTCGCAAACTGATACCCTTTTCTATGCTAATGTAGAGGAAAAACCGAGATTCGCAGAATGTAAAGAGGTAGCTAAAACTCAAGAAATCCAGTGTTTCAAAGAACAGATGGATAAAATTATAAGGGAATATATCAAAAGCATCACCTCTCAAGGGACTTGCGGCTTTATTCAAGGAAGGGTGAATGTGAGTTTCTGTATCAATCCCGATGGCACAACTAAAGTCCTTCAAATGAAAAGTACAGATAAAGATTGGGAAGTTGTCGCACAATCTATTATTGAAAGTCTTCCGCCTTTTATTCCTGCCAAACAGAATGGGAAACCTGTAGTAGTAAAAATGCTGTGGCCTATACGATTTGAGCTATTTTAAAAACTAAAGATACTAATGAAAGCAATAATTACCTTTATAATATTCTTTTTTGTAACTTTAACAAGTTACTCACAAGCACGTTGTGGAGAACCAATAGCTTCAGATGTATCAAATCTTGATACGATTCCTTATGGGATAGTAGAAAAAAAGCCAATATTTAAAGAATGCGAAAACTTAGCTAACAATGAACAACTTCTTTGTTTTAAACAACAGCTTGACAAACATATCGCAACACATTTGTGCTACCCTATAGAATTTTGCGGGCAAGGTAGAGTGCTTGTAAGTTTTTGTATAGGTACTGATGGTTTTTCAAAAGTATTGAGAGTAAATAGTTTTGGATTACCTAAAGTATTTGAAGAAGAAGCTAAACGCATTATCGAAAGTTTACCGTGTCTTATTCCTGGTCAACAAAATGGAAAACCCGTAGCTGTAACTTTTGGTTATCCTGTGAAGTTTATAGTTCAACACTAACGATTTTTTATATTATGCGAAATAGTATCTTTATATTTTTAGTACTTTTACTGATGGAAATAGGTAATAGTTATGGACAAAAGAAAAAGAACAAGGCTACTCCACTACCAATATTGAAGGTAGATATACAAACGTGTACTTTACCTAAATACAATGATAATACTTATTATAGTGCTCCTACTGAAATAGAAGAAAATGACACGATTCCTTATCATTGGGTAGAGGAAAAACCGCGATTTAAGGAGTGTGAAGATATTCCAGAGGTACAACAATTGGAGTGCTTTAAAAAGCAGTTAGACAAACACGTAAATACATATATACGTAAGATTGTACCTCAAGAGACTGCTTGTGAAATGACACAAGGAAGGGTTATTGTACAATTCTGTATCAATACTAATGGCTCTGTAACAGTGCTCGCTACACGCGGTAAAGATGAAAGTTTGAAGCGCGAAGCCAAACGCATTATTGAAGCATTACCCCATTTTACTGTAGGAAAAATAAAAGGAAAGCCCATAACAGCAACTTTTGCTTACCCTATTAATTTTGTCATTCAATAATAAAAGACAGCTACAAGAAACACATCGTCAATAGAATTAACTAATTTGGTAATTGCTAATTAGCCAATCATTCCTATCTTTGCTTCTTTAAATTTATATTTATGAAAAAAATTGCACTTTTATTTGTAATGGCAGTACTGATAATAGCTTGTAAAAGCTCTAATTCTATCACAGCCAATAGCTATACACAAGAAGATGAAGATGAAGGTATATACGACATTCCTTTTGCTATTATAGAGCAAAAACCTATGTTTGAGGCTTGTAAGGATGTAGATAAAAACGAACAAGAACATTGTTTCAAGCAACATCTCAACGAACATATTATCACTCATCTTCGCTATCCTAAAAGAGCTTTAAGGAAAGGAATACAAGAGAAGGTGGTAGTAGAGTTTGCTATCAGGAAAAATGGTACCGTAAAAGTACTTGAAGTTATTGGCACTGATAAAGACCTCAAAGCAGAAGCTAAATTCCTAATTGAAAGTTTACCTTGTTTCATTCCCGCTCTCCAACGTGGTAAGCCAATAGCGGTGCGTTTTCGATGCCCTATCAAATTTAGTTTGGAAGATTAAACTTGCTTCTATTTGTAACCTTGTGGTTTTCATCCATAGCTCATATCGTTACAGCCATTAGCCTCTAATGCCTAACCGGACTACTAACAACTAATCGCTCCACCACGCTTCTATCGTTTGCTAATCGTTGTATTTTGTTCTGTCCACCGAGTTTGCCTTGTGACTTCATATAAGAGGCAAAACCACCTTCGGAGACTTCAGTAATTTTGAGCGGTTGGAGTACTTTTCCTTGTATAAGGTCGTAATAGTACATATTCTGTTTTTGCAATGCCTCATCTATCACTTGGGCAAAACGTTTCATATCAGTAGGTTTTTGCTCAAATTCTACAAACCATTCGTGATAAGGCAATTCACCTCCTGCCGGATTCACCTGAGGGGCAACCGTAAATTCTGTAATACGCGCTCCCGTAGCCTCTAAGCCCTCACGCATTGCCTCTTCCACTTCTTTGCCAATCACGTGTTCGCCAAAAGCCGAAATAAAATGTTTGATGCGCCCCGTAACTACTATACGGTAAGGCACTAATGAGGTAAATTGCACGGTGTCGCCTATGTTATAACCCCAAAGTCCGGCATTGGTAGATATAATAAGCGCATAATTTACCCCCAGTTGTACATCCTGCAAAGCCACTCGTTTGGGCACATCGCTGAAGAAAGTATCGGCTTCTACAAACTCGTAGAAAATACCTGAATTGAGCAATAAGAGCATTCCCTTCTCTTTCTGGCTATCTTGATAGGCAAAGAATCCCTCGCTGGCAGGATAGAGTTCTATGCTATCCACTTTGCGACCAATAAGATGCTCAAACTGTTGGCGATAAGGCTCAAAATTCACGCCTCCATAAATAAATAAATTGAAATTAGGAAACAATTTTCCTATCTTGATACCTGAACGCGTGTACAATCGCTCGAAGTACATCAGCACCCACGAAGGAATCCCGCTGATGAGGGTCATTTTTTTAGAAAAAGTTTCAGTAACAATAGCTTCTACTTTGGTTTCCCAATCTTCTATGCAATTGGTTTTGTATGACGGCATACGATTGCGCTGCAAATAAGCAGGTACATAGTGTGCTACTATACCCGAAAGTCGCCCTGTTTTGATACCGTTTTTTTCACCTAAAATAGGACTTCCTTGTAAGAAAATCATCTTTCCTTCTACAAAATCGGCTTTTTTAGTTTCGTTTATATAACACAAAATCGCATCGCGTGCTGCCTGAATATGGAAGGGCATCGAGGCTTTGGTAATAGGGATATACTTCGCCCCGCTGGTAGTACCCGAAGTTTTGGCAAAGTAGAGCGGTTTTCCTTTCCAAAGTACATCTTTTTCGCCCTCCACTACCCTATCGATATAAGGGCGCAAGGCTTCATAATCACGTATAGGTACGCGAACCACAAAATCTTGATAGGTTTTGATTTCCTCAAAATGATGGTCACGCCCAAAAGCCGTATTTTTAGCTTGTTCTATAAGTGACTGGAATACTTTTTGTTGTGTGTCTATTGGAGCCTTAGCCCAACGGTCTATCTTTTTTTTAACGATAGAGGCAAATATTTTGGATAAATATGATTTGATCATAATGAAGTCTGTTTGACTCCGCAAAGATACTACTTTTTTTAATTTCAATATGATGAAAGCACTAATTTTATGCGTTTTGTGTGGGATATTGCCCTTACAAGCGCAATTTATTCTTCCTTCTAAAGAAATTTCGCTCATAGCAGTTATCGATAAAGAATTTCATTTTTATCATCAAAAGAAGAACGGTAGCTATGTGGCTATGCTACTCAACTTTCGCAGGGAATCCTTGCCCGATAGTACTTTCTATGCCTATACTCCTTATTGGAAAATGGATGACAAAGAACTTAGCTACAATGATTTACACTTGCGAAAAGACGCTTTTATTGAAATGAAAGATGTGCGACCTACTATACTTGATGAAATGATTGGCAAAAACTTTGGTAACCCTACTGTGATGCTAAAAAAGCAGAAGACACATTGCTTTAGTTTGCTCAATTCTTCGGTAGCCAGCGAAAGAAAATTAGAATTTGAAACCAAAGCATATAAGGGTGAGAGACTTATCCTTGAAGACAAGGAGGGGTGGTCTCATATTGTTAAAGACACACTACCGCGATGGGAATCTTACGAATTTCAATATTATGCTTATTTCGTTTTAGATGCAGGTAAAGGAAGATACCTTTTCTTACTCTCCGACTTAAAAGGCAGAGATAACATTCCTTATATCTCAAAAATTTATTTTCCTCCAAAAGAAAAAAATACAATTGCAGCATTAGATCGCTATAGTTGGCAAGAAAACATTAGCAAAATGGAAGAACTGCCTCCTATAGAGATGCGTTATACCAAATGGATAAACTATTGGAATGTAAATGAGTTTTTAACACTTCGACCCCAAGGAAAACAATATGAGTTGGTAAATCGCTTTAACCACAAAGTGTTACCTAAATCCTATGACACCATTTACTACAATGAATACGGAGTCATTGGCAAGAATAAAAATTCTTTAGAGTTTTATAATTACCAGCATCAACCTATCAAATTCAAAGGGGTAAAAGTAGCGTATTTATACAACATAGGTATAGAAGCTCTTACTGAAAAAGGAGTAGAACTATACGATATGGATGGACAGAAAGTTGCAAAATTACCAAAAGCTTATAGAGGTTATTGTGGGCTCAGTTTTCGCGAGGAAGTGTATCGCCTCAATAAAGATACGATTGAGAAAAACATTACTCATTATATAGATTTTAAAGATACTCCTCTGATAAGTGACAGTGAAGTAGCTGACGAGAGATACCGCCTCATAGACCGCAATGCTGAAGAGGAAATCGCTTTTATAAATGCAAGAGACTATTACGAGAGAAGCTACTTAAGTTGGGATAAAAAAGAAGAGCAAAGAACGCGTTTATTCCCGCACTTAGTCAGTGTAAAACGCAAGGGAAAAGTAGGTCTTTTTTACTACGATTATTCAAAAGCTACAAACTATACAGATGAAGAAATACAAAATCTCTACAACAATTTCTTTTTTAAAGACAAAGAAGGAAGCTCCGTCTTTATACTTGGGATGCTCCCTACTGTTATAAAATATATGAAAGGCAAACAGTTATTGCCTTTTGTATTCGATAAAATTGAGCAGAAAGAAAACGATGTGATCTACTTATACAAGGACGGCAAGATAGGATTCTACCTGCAAACCTCAACCCAATATGACAAAGCCATTCCTCTCTCAACATCATTTTATGCAATAGAGAAGAATGGCAAAAAAGGTTTCTTGGATATTCACACGCTCCAAGAGTATTTTTAGTAAGGTATATCGCCCTCGGGTGAGGTGGTGGAAGGAGCACCAAAAGCCTGAGCAGGATTTGCCATTGGCACGGCATCAAAAGCTACATTTTGGTTCATTTTAGAAGTAAACTCTTGAGGTACTGCCGATAAGAAACCTCCACTGCTATATTCATCTAAATTTGCAAATCTACCTAAATGTCCTTCAAACTTCAAACGTATATTGTCTAAGCCCCCATTACGGTGTTTTGCTACGATAAATTCGGCTTGTCCGGCCGTAGGCGTTTGAGCTTCGTCGTCCCACTCCATTATTTTGTAATACTCAGGACGATAAATAAACGATACAATATCAGCATCTTGCTCAATCGCTCCTGATTCACGCAAATCGGATAGTTGAGGACGTTTGTGACCAGGGCGTGCCTCTACGTTACGCGACAATTGAGAAAGTGCAATTACCGGTATATTGAGCTCTTTGGCAAGTGCCTTAAGGTTACGCGAAATGGTAGAAATTTCCTGCTCACGATTACCAGCTCCTTTGCTACCTCCGGCAGTCATCAGCTGCAAATAATCAATTACAATTAGCTGAATGCCATACTGTGAGGAAAGTCGGCGTGCTTTAGCTCGAAGGTCGAAAATAGAAATAGAAGGCGTATCATCTATAAAAAGTGGTGCTTTTTCGAGGTCTTTCACGCGGTTGTTGAGCACATCCCATTCGTAAGCTTCCAGTTTACCAGTACGAAGTTTTTCGGAGGAAAGTCCTGTTTCTGAGGAGATTAAACGAGTAATAAGCTGTACTGACGACATTTCCAAAGAGAAGAAAGCCACCGGTATTTTTTGCCCTACAGCAATATTGCGTGCCATAGAGAGCGTGAGGGCTGTTTTCCCCATACCAGGGCGCGCTGCCACAATAATAAGGTCACTCGCTTGCCACCCCGAAGTGAGTTCATCTAATTTTGTAAAGCCTGATGGCACTCCACTAAATCCATCTGTTTTATTAGACAATTCTTCGATTTTCTTTACCGCTTTATACACCAAATCACCTGCTGTTTCAGTAGAGCGTTTTAGGTTGTTTTGGGTAACCTCATAGAGTTTTTGTTCCGCTTGGTCGAGCAGCACAAAAGTATCGGTAGTTTCATCGTAAGCATCTTCTATAATTTCAGACGAAAGTTCTATCAATCGGCGTTTGATAAACGTCTGCAAAATCAATTGGGAGTGGAACTCCACATTGGCAGACGACGATACGCGCTGAGTGAGGTTGATAAGATAGAGTTCTCCTCCTGCAGCTTCTAAGTTGCCATCTTTGCGCAATTGTTCAGAAACCGTGATAAGGTCGATAGGTAACGACTGGTTGAAAAGTTCAAAGATAGCTTGATAAATTAATTGATGTTGTTTTTTGTAGAACACATCAGGGCTAAGCATATCGATAGCATTGTCAACACCGCGTTTATCAATGAGCATAGCGCCGAGTACTACTTCTTCGGCATTGAGGTTTTGCGGTGGGAGTTTACCGCGTTCAATACTCGTCTGTTGCTGAGTAAAACGCTGGTATTGAGGTGTAATTTCAGGAACTATTATATTTTCAGATTCATTCATAGCGCAAAAGTACAAAAAAGAATGATACTTGCTCTAATTATTTACTCACATAGATTGTTAATAAGGTGTTGATAACAATTTGCTAATTTGACGATTTGTGGATTTGTTAGTATATTAGAAATATAGAAGGTATTGAGGATGAAAATAAAAATTGTGATACTTTCAATTTATAGTTAAACAAAAATAGATCACAAATAAATGAGTTTATTTTTAAGGGGGCGTTTGCAAAACGCCCCTACATAACATACTTTAAGAGTAATTGATTATCAGTTTTATAGACTTTGTCAAAATCCTTAGACTTTGACAAAATGTAATGATGCAAAAGAGATAACATTCTGTCAATCAGGGATTATTATTTTTCAACTATTGATTCATATTAATAACTATGAAATATGTAGATATTAAGGTTGCAGAAAGTTCTAATGGAAAAAATATTATTCAAAGTACAATAAAAAAGCTCTAACTTTTGTTAGAGCTTTTAGTGACCTCGACAGGATTCAAACCTGTAACCTTCTGAGCCGTAATCAGATGCGCTATTCAGTTGCGCCACGAGGCCATTGTTGTTTTTGTTTTACGGGTGCAAAGGTACAACCTTTTTTGAAACCTGCAAATTTTTTAACAACTTTTTTTCAATTATTTTTTTCTTACTTCACTTGTACTCTCCATCCAAATGGGTCTTCAGCCTTGTTATACTGAATGTTAAGTATAGCTTGTTTGATTTTATCGGTATATAATTCAGCAGGACGATTTACACTGTAATCCTTGCCTTTATAGCCAAATCCAGAGATAGGGCTAATCACCGCAGCCGTTCCACAACCGAATGCTTCTTTCAATTCACCTTTTTCAGCCGCTTCGATAAGTTCAGTTACTTTCACTGGACGAATTTCGGTTTTGATACCTAATTTTTCGGCTACTGCAATGATACTTTTACGAGTTACCCCATCAAGAATACGCTCACTGGTAGGGCAAGTAACAAGGGTATCACCAAAACGAAACCATAGGTTCATTGTACCTGCTTCTTCTAAGAATTGGTGCGTAGCATCGTCTGTCCACATCACTTGTTGATAACCTTCATTAGCAGCTTCTTGGGTAGGGAAAAACTGACCTGCGTAGTTACCTGCAGCTTTAGCAAAACCAAAACCACCATTAGCCGCACGGCTGTAATAGTCGGCTATTTTTACTTTCACATCGCCTTTGTAATAAGCCTGTACTGGGGCGGTAATAATCATAAAGAGGTAGTTTTTAGCAGGGGCAGCTTGCACACCAGCAGTAGTAGCAATCATAAACGGACGCAAATAGAGCGCATTGCCAAATCCAGGTTTTATCCACTCACTATCGATATCTACAAGAGTGCGGAGAGCTTGATCAAACCATTCTTCAGGGAACTCAGGCATTGCCAATCGTGAGCAGGATTTATTGATACGTTTGTAATTTTCTTGTGGACGGAAGAGAAAAACGTGTCCGTTGTCATCTTTATAAGCTTTCATTCCCTCGAAAACAGCCTGCCCGTAGTGGAATACGCTTGCTGAAGGTTCAAGGGTAATAGGAGCATAAGGTTTGATGGTTGGGTTTTGCCACTGTCCATCTGTGTATTCACAGATAAACATATGGTCAGCAAAAGTTTTACCAAAACTCAGTTTTGAAAAGTCTATTTCGTTGATACGACTTTCTTTTACTTTTTCAATCTTTAAATTCATATTGTTTTAGTTTTTAATTCTTAAATTTTTGTCAAAGGTACGAAATATTTTTTAACTTTGTCGTTTAAAAGACAAAAATCTTTATTGTGTGTTCTTCAATACACTAACTATGAAACAATTATATTTAACAAATAACACTTTTTAAACAAATGAAAACAATTTATAGTATACTTATTATCTCTTTTTTCATAGGATATACCTCAGCACAGGAACGCGATTCTATTGTAGGAGGATGGGAGTACCCTCAAAATTTTTATGAACTATACCGCCTTAACGCCAAGGGTGAAAAACTAACTACACATAGCAACGTTTTTACTATTCTTAAAAAACCGCAATCTTCATATATGGGAACTTATCAAAAAGGACAACCTTATGAAGGTTTTTTCATTCAAAAAGGTAAAATGCCTTTAAACTTTCGAGTAGATGAGTACGAAAAGGGTAAAAAAATAAAAGAATACTGCTTTGCTCCTCTTGGAAAAGAAAATAATAACTATCCCATCAAGTTAGATGAGATAGCAAAAGTAGAAAACGGGCAGGCTGTAACCGATGGCACTGTATTTAAAGAAAGAAAAATTGACAAAGTTACTTATCTAACAATCACTAATTACAAAAATGGCAGTCCGCATAAGTGTTTGTTTGTAATGTATCACGATATAATCAACGCTTGGTTGTTTAGTTTAGAAAAGGATTTTATTACAGTAGCTTATGAGGATAAGGAAGATTTGATGAACCTAAAAATCTATAAAAAAGACGATGAATTAGTAGGTGATTTACTGTCAGGAGGACGTACTTTTCATACAAGAAAACATAGTATCACTGTAGAAAAAGGAACGCCTAACGCAAGTATATACTACTATTTAGACGACAAGCAACAACTTAAAGAATACTTTTTTTTAATAAAAAGATATGACAATGAAGAAACAATAGCTTCTGATATTTTCATTACCTCCTTGTACACTCTTTTACCTATAACATATAAACACTCTATTACTGAAGCTTTTAGTGATTTAGTAAAAGGACTCAACAATGCTTTTGAAACAGAAGCTATCTCTTCTAAAGAACGTCTTAATTTTTTATCTTATCTACTCAATAAAAGTGAAGAAGAATTTACAAAGCTTTTAAAAAATGAACAAGTTATAGGGTTCTTAATCAATGAAGATGGAAAGCTTTACGGCACAAAAATCACTCCCTTACCTGATAAAACCTATCAAATCGACTGCTATAATGGCAATAATAAAAAGAAAAGTACTATAAAAATTAAAAAATTAGATGCTGAGATTATGCAAAATATATACCTAAAGATGTAATATATTACAATTTTCACTTGTTAGCTAAACAATGACTCACGAACTTATAAAAACCTCCGATGGCTCTACCAGCCTCTATATTCCGCAGTTAGATGAGACCTATCACTCAGTACACGGCGCACTTCAAGAAACTCAGCACGTGTTTATCAAAAACGGACTGCAACTATTTGAACAACAGAGCATCTCTATCTTAGAAATTGGCTTTGGCACAGGGCTCAATGCTTTGGTTACTTACAAGGAACACAAAGTCTTGCAGCTGAACATTCACTACGAAACGGTAGAAGCCTATCCTATTCCGTGGGAGGAAGCCTCACAAATGAATTTTTCGGAAGTGCTCTCCCCTACCCTATCCCCTATTTTTGAACAGATGCACTGCTGCCCGTGGGATGAAACTGTTGCTCTCTCTCCTACCTTCAGCTTCAAAAAACGACTACAACGCTTTGAAACTATTAATGATGTCGACACTTTCGACCTTATTTATTTCGATGCTTTTGGGGCGCAAGTACAACCAGAACTGTGGCAAGAAGCTATTTTCCAACAAATGTACACTGCCCTCAAACAAGGAGGCTATTTGGTAACCTACGCTGCCAAAGGTAGTGTGCGCCGTGCGATGCAGGCTTGTGGTTTTACAGTGGAACGATTACCTGGACCGCCTATGAAAAGGGAAATGTTACGCGCTCACAAGGATTAAAGCCCAAATGTCCGTTTTCCACATAAAGCGGAAAGGATAAGTTATTAGTATACAATGCTCCAGTACCTAAACCTTGAGGCATTGGACTGCGAAGTGTGTACGTCCACTGTGCAATAGCATTGAGCCCTATATTGCTCTCCAAAGCTGAGGTTACCCACCAACCTATACCCAATGTTTCGGCAAGCGTTATCCACTCTTCAGAACCTTGATAACCTCCTATGAGCGAAGGTTTTAAAATGATATACTGCGGTTGTATCTCTCTTAAAAGTCGTTGTTTTTCTTCAGAAGTAAATACCCCTATCAATTCCTCATCAAGGGCGATCGGCAGGGGTGTTTGTTCACATAGTTCAGCCATAGCTTCCCACTGTCCTGCGCGTATAGGCTGTTCAATAGAGTGCAATTGCAAGGCAGCTAATCGCTCCAAATAGACTAGAGCTTCAGTTGCTTGAAATGCACCATTAGCATCCACCCTTATCTCTATATCACTTGCTGAAAACTCATTGCGCAAGGCTTTTAAAATACGATATTCCTCTTCAAAATCAATGGCGCCTATCTTCATTTTGATGCAACGAAATCCCTGAGCGAGTTTTTCTTTTATCTGCGCTTTCATAAAGTCGGGAGAGCCCATCCAGATAAGTCCGTTGATAGGAATTGCGTCTTTTCCCGTTGTAAAATCGGAAGGAAAAAGTTCGTACCACTGTGATGCCGCTACCGATCTAAAGGCTTGTTCCACACCGAATTGTATAGAAGGAAAGGCAACGAGTTCTTTGAGTAATGCCTCTTCACCCAAATGCAGGTGTTGTTCTACCCATTGCAGTTTTGCTTCATAATCAGGTACATCATCAGCACTCAATCCACGAAAGAGGTTGCATTCCCCTATGCCTTTTTTGCCCTCTTGATCTATTGCCAAAAAGAAGGTTTCTTTGGAGGTAAGCACCCCTCTTGATGTCCCCGACGGACGTTTAAAATTGAGAATATGTTTAATCATAATATCAATTTGCTAATTCGCTAATTCTTAATTTTCTATGATTTTTATCTATCTGTATCAATTCGACTATGGTGTAAGTCTCTGGCAAGTATTTTTCAACTCTTTCTGCCCATTCAATAAAACACCAATCACCAGAGTAGAGGTATTCTTCAAAACCTATATCAAAAGCCTCTTCCTCATTTTTGATACGATAGAAATCGAAGTGGTAAATCTTATCATTAGCGCCTTCATAAGGGTTCACCAAACTAAAAGTAGGACTGCTCACATTATCGGTACTGCCTAAAGCTCGTACCAAAGCCTTGATAAGGGTTGTTTTACCAAAGCCCATTCCTCCCTTGAAAATCACTACTTTGGAATGCAAATAAGGAAGGATTTTTTCGGCAATGGTATCTATTTCGGATAAAGTATAAGTAAATTCCATAAGGTTTGTTTCTTTTATTGGGCAAAGGTAGTAATAATTGAGAAATTAGCAAATTAGCAATTTTTCTAATTAGCTGGTCGTAGTTTGACCAGTTAGGGGTGTATTTTTGCCGGCAGAAAAACAATAAAAATGCTTTTATGATGATTTTAGACAACTTTAGTGACAAACTAAAAATAGCTTATGCTGATATACTGGAAGCTATGGTCTGCCAAGATACTCGTGAAGAAAAAGACTTCGATGAACAAAATCGACTTACCGAACGCCGCTTGTACAACAATAACAAGCTCCTCTTTAGAGAAATATATGATTATCAGCGCAATTATGTACATAAAAAACTATATCCTTATAACGAGGAAATAGTACACCTTATCTACCCTATTTATACAGAAGAAAGACAAAGAGCCTTTTATCTGCCTATCAAAGAACGTATACTGAATTTAGGATTTCAGCCTGAAGAAATCACCAAAATAACTGTACACCTAAAAAACTACAACAAAAAAGGACAAAAACTGCAAGAAACTTACAATTGGTGTAAGGGATTTTTTGCAGAAAAAGGCAGTATGGGAATAGATAATATCCGCTATGATGAAAGACATAATCTCTATTCTAGTGAGGGTTTTAATGCTTATTGGAACGAAAAACGAAATATACTGCGAACAGTTGATTTGAATGGTCAGACCCTTATTGAATTAAGTTCTTGGGATGAGAACACTTTTAGTACAGTAGAGGTTTATCATTACGATGCTAATAAGAAACTTAGACAGAAAATTATTACTAACCGAGAGGGTGTTTGCAATATTCTGAATTATACTCCTGAACCGCGAAAAAACAAAACAAAGGTAATAAAAATAGACCCTAAAAACCCTACTAAAAGTAAAAAAGAAGGGTATACACATACTTTAAAAAAAGGTACTCTCACCCAAATAGCTGAACATTATAATGATAACTTTGAAACTGTTAAACAGCTTACTACTTTTAACGAGTATAACAAAGTAGTACATAGAATAAATACTGCCTATACCGATAGACACAAAAAAAGTAGCGAGAAAATCAGTAGGTATATTTACAACGAACAAGGCGTGCTTACAAAGGAAATACACCTCAGCACCGATGGTTTTACTGAACTTGAAATTTTGCTTTACAACCCACAAGGGCAAAAAATAGAACGTATCTATAGGCGTAAAAACTCAAACAGAGAAGTTTATACTTTAGAAAAGACTGTTTATACTTACGATACAGAGGGAAAACTTTTATTAGAAAGCACTCCTACACACCTTACTCATCATTTTTACACCTTAACAGATGATTATGATGAACATTTGGAAATTACGGTAAAAACAAACTTACAAAATATTCAATTATGACCTTAGCTTATTTTTCAGAGAAACATAAAATAGCCTTTGCTGATGCTTTTGAGGCAATGACCTGCAATATACCCAGCAGTATAGACTACAAAGAGCCCGCTTTAGAAGAAAAAGATTTTGACGAAAATGGACGCCTATTAGAAAGACGCTTTGTACATTATGGAAAATCCAGATTAGTAGAACACTATGACTACAACAAAGGGATAGTACATAAGTCATTTTATGAATTTGGTCGTGAGATTCTCCATTTCAGTCTGCCCTTATACAGTGAGCAGGAATTGAGAGCTAAACATATTCCTATTAAAGAACGGGTACAAAACTTAGGATTTGTGCCTGAGCAGGTAGCAGAAATTAGCCTTGAGATAAAAAGTACTGACAAAATTGGAGGTATACAACAGGAAACTTGGCATGGTTGTGAAGGGTACTTTGAAAAAGCTCACAGAACAAGTATAGATAATATCGCTTGTGATGAGAGAGATAATATATGTACTATAGAAGAATATGTATCTTCTTGGGGAGAACAACGCATAGAGTATCGTAGTTTTGATGCTCAAAACAACCGAATTTTTCAAGCACATTCTTGGGAAGAAGATACTTTAAGCTCTATAGAAGTATCACTATATGATGAGCAAAACCGAGTAACGCAACGCATAGACACCAATCGCTATGGAGATTTTAAGGGGATAACATATTACTCTTATAAAGAAAATGAAGTGATTCGCACAAAAATGTATCTTCATAATCCTAAAAAGATTGTTGAAGAAAGTCGCAAACTCACAGAAAAAATAGGGGACAAAACTCACGAAACTATTTGTACAGAAGATGACCATAGAGGTAAAGAAGAAGTTACTACCTTTAACTCCACTGGTAAAATCATAAAAAAAATAAAGACTAATTATTTAGTAAAATACGAAAAATGGATAGGAGAGAAAGAAGTGCGAAGTGATGAAATAACAAATAAAACAGTTCAAGAATACACTTATAACGAAGCAGGAGTGCTTGTAAAAGAAGTGAGGCGATATGTTGATAAAGATAATGAAGATATTTCCTGGTCTGATGGCTCTTATAGTACAGAAATCATTCTATATAATGAGCAAGGACAAAAAGTAGAGCGCAATGAAAAACGGGAATATAAAAATAGTTTGGAGATTATAGGTAAACGCCCTAATCTCAAATTTGAAACAAAAGATAATATATTCTTAGAACGCACTCTTTACTACTACGACTCTGAGGGTAACCTCACCCGTGAAGAACTGAAAAAATGGCGTGCTGATGAGGGGGGTGAAACCAATGTTGAACTTCTTACTACTCACCATTTTTATTTTAAAGAAGATGAATGTGAAGAACATTTAAAAGTTATTGTAAAAGAAAATATTTAAACCTAATTTAAATCAAATTTAATCCTTATATTTGCAACGTAAAACAAAAACAAACCAATATGAGTAAATTTACACCCGAATTAGAACAATGGGCAGCTGAAGTGATAGAGAAAATCACCCCCTTTGCCGAACAAATTGATTTAGCTTACTATCCTCTACAAACAGAAGCTAAAATGAACCCCAAACTCTTGATTATTGGGTTAAACCCAAGAGCAGTAGATGAAAAAGAAGCTCGTCTTGAGAGTCAAAAAAACAACTCAATATGGGAGTTCAAAGATGGTAAGATGAGTACAGAACGCTTGTTAAAAGGCAATCCTTGCTATTCTGAAAAAGACACTTGGACTGTCATTGAAGGAATAGAAAATATTGACTTTGTTAAAAGGTCAATAGAAAGTGGTAATTATTGTTTTATGAACTATATTTTCTTTTCTACAAAGGATGAAAATGCCCTAAAAAGTTTAAAAGAATTCAAAAGCATAGAAGAAACTTGCGTTGCCCTTACTGAAAAATTTATAGAAATCATTAATCCTAAGCAAATTATTGTGTTAGGTGTAACCGCAAGTGATAAGTTAGTTACCAATAAGAAGACTATTCTGCAAGGTAACAATGCTAAATTAGTAGTTGAAGGGAACATTTCAGGAAGAAAAGCCTTTGCTATATTCCACCCTTCAAGACTCAAAAGCTATTTGGATAAAAATATTATCAACAAACGTTTGGGTGAACTTTTAGAAGGAAAAGAAGTTACTCCTATCAATCTTGACAATAAGATAAACATACAAAATGTTTTATCTGCACTCAAGGAACAAGGCTTTGAGTTTACCAAACTACCAAAGGGGGAATATTACAAATTTATAACAAAAGGACTTAACAATGATGAGTTGGATTTTCGTATTGACTTACAAGACAAAATTCCTTATATTGCTTTTCGTTCTTCAAACCAAAAAGATTTTTTAAACCTAAATGCTAAGGATTTCTATTTAGAACATTTCCCTAAGGCAGAGACTACACCACATTGGATAGGGCGAAAGAATCTTTACGTTTATTCAGAGAATAATGTAGAACAAGAAGTGATTTCTGACCTCCTCTCTCTTCTAAACGCTATTAAAGCACAGCAATAACTTATCACTTACCAACTTTACAAGGCACGATTCTAAAAGTCGTGCTTTTTTTATTTAAATTGATATTTTTTATTTTACAGGACGTAGTTTGACCAATTCTCACTGTATCTTTGCCACAAGAAAAGAATAATACTCAAAAAAAATGACATTAGATAACTTTACTCCTATCCAAAAACTTATTTTTGTAGATGCTTTTAAGGCAATCATTTGTGATAATTACTACCAAGAAGAAAAAGACTTTGATAGTGAAGGTCGCCTCAGCGAACGGCGTTTTGTATATCCTGATGGCAGCCTAAAAGTACGCGAAGCTTACGACTATAAGCGATCACGCGTTACCAAGTTTTTCTTTGAAAATAATGAAGAACTTCTCCGCCTTACTGTCCCTCTCTATACCGATGATGAGCAGCGCACTATGTTTACCCCTCTCAAAGAAAGGATACAGCAATTAGGTTTTTCATTAGAGAATATTGAAAGACTGTCACTTTCTCAACAGTGTAACGACCCTAAAAACCTCACTGAACAAAAAGTTTTGATAAATAAATCTTCAATTTATAGAGAATCCTTTAATATTGAAAACACCACTTATGACAAGGAAGGAAGGAGTTTTTGGAAAGAAAACTACGAATCCTATTACCTTGAAAAAAGCAAAGGGCGTTATGTATTTGAACATACTGGAAAAAAAATAATGGAAAAAATATTTTATGATATATGTGACCCTTCAGTAAAGTTTTTTAGTTATGATGAGAAAGACAGGTTAGTACAAGAAGGAGATTTGTGCTACGAATACTACCACAAGAACAAAGCTAATTGTATCAGAATGTATCCTGAAAAACCGAGAAAATACAGCGAAATAGGTTACTTACATACTCAAAAGAAAGGCACTTTTACTGAAACCACTAAATGTATTACTGAATTTGGGAAAACTGAAAAAATAGTTTCTACTTTTAACCAAAACCATCAGTTAGTTAGAAAAGTAGATACTACCTATTGCAATTACGGAAAAAACAAAAAGAGATACAGACCTCGCAAGAAAGATATTATCAACGAAACTATAGAACAGAACACCTATAACGTTGCAGGCTTATTAGTAAAACGAGAATATATACTTTTTTATGATGATGAATCTCAAATAGATAGTTATAGTGTTGAAACTTTTAACTATAATGAGCAAGGACAAATAGTAGAGCGCAATGAAAAAACTGAGTATAAAAATGGTTTTGGACCTAAATACAAAATATTTTTAGAGCAAACTCTTTACTACTACGACTCTGAGGGGAATCTCACTCGTGAGGAACTGAAAAAATGGCGTGCTGATGAGGGTATTGAAACCGATGTTGAACACTTTACTACCTATCATTTTTACGTTAAAGATGATGAATACGAAGAGCATTTAAAAATTACTGTAAAAGAATGATAACCTTAGACAACTTTACCGATATCCAAAAACTCATCTTTGCTGATGCCTTTGAGACAATGACCTGCGGCAACCTCACTCTTGACCGTCAATATGCTACTGAAGAAGAAAAAAAATTCGACAGTGAAGGACGCCTTAGTGAACGCCGCTTTGTATATCCTAACAGCAAAGGTCTAAAATTACGTGAAGTATACGACTACGAGCACTCGTATATAAACTGTTCTTTCTATGAACTTGGCGAGGAAATTCTCAATTTTATTCTGCCTTTCTACACTGATGAAGAAAAGCGTAGTATGTTTACCCCCATTAAAGAAAAGATATTGCAATTAGGCTTTCCCCCTGAGCAGATTGAGAAAATTGTATTCCACCAAAAGTGTGATGACAAAAAAAGTCTTACCTCACAAGAAGTTTGGACGCATTGTGAAGGGTTCTTTACCAAAGGAAATAGAACTGATTTAGAAAGCTTTACTTATGATAAAAAGGGGAAAAAGCTTTTCATAGAAGAGTACGATTGCGCTTGGGGCGAAAAAAGATTTAGGCGCTATACTTTCGACCACAATGGCAATACAATTATGGAGAGAGAGTCTTGGGTTACTGATAGGTTACTAACTATAGAAGAAATTTCTATTTATGATGATAAGAATAGACTATTGGAGAAAAACGGAGTACACTATCAATACAACCGAGAGAATGTTAGTTTATTAACATTCCCAGACCCTCGAACTTTTATTCCAAAAGGCTATATTCGTACTATAAGAAAGGATAATTATACAGAAACAACTGAGTACAAATCAGATGAACGTAGGATCGAAGAGACGATCTCTACTTTCGACCATAAAAAAAGGTTAGTAAAAAAAGTAAAACGTACCTATTATAAAAAATGGGAAAAAATTAGAAAAGGAAAGTATGCCCTCAAAAAAGAAGTACATCGTGAATGGTCTGAAGAATACACTTATAACGAAGCAGGAGTACTTGTAAAAGAAGTGAGGCGGCATTTTTTTAATGAAGAATTTATCTCTGATGGCTCTTATAGTACAGAAATCATTCTCTATAATGATCAAGGACAAAAAGTAGAGCGTAATGAAAAATGGGAATATAAAAATAGTTTGGAGACTATAGGAGAACGCCCTAACCTAAAAATTGTATACAAAGATAAAATATTTTTAGAGCATACTCTTTACTACTATGACTCTGAGGGTAACCTCACTCGTGAGGAACTGAAAAAATGGCGTGCTGATGAGGGTATTGAAACCGATATTGAATACCTTACTACCCATCATTTTTATGTTAAAGATGATGAATACGAAGAACATTTAAAAGTTACTGTAAAAGAAATTGTTTAAACACCGTTTGAATAATTTTTATTTCTTAACTTTGTCCTTTATTTAACTAAGAAAATGAAAATACAATACTGTTCGGACTTACACCTCGAATTTGAAGATAACCTAAACTTTTTAGACAACTACCCTATAAAACGAGTGGGTGATATTCTTATTATTGCAGGCGACCTTGTCCCTTTTGTAAATCTCTCTAAAGCCCTCTATAAAAGTGAGATAGCCGACCTTTGTAAGGGTTTTGAGAAAGTATTTTGGTTACCCGGTAACCACGAGTATTACCTCTATACACACCACTACGACAGCAGTCGTTGTGAACAACCGTTGAAGGAGGTGCCTAATCTCTACTTGGTAGACAACTACAGTGAACATATAGGTAACACCCAGCTGATATTCAGCACGATGTGGAGCCATATCAGCAAAAAGAACGAGAAAGCTATAAAGTACGGAATGAATGATTTCCGTTATATTACTGTGCTAAACCCAACTAAAGGAGGTGAAATAGATTCTTTGGAAATAGCTGATTTTAACTATTTTAACAAAGAAGCGGTGCGTTTCTTGAAGAAAGAAGTGAAAAAAGCGGCTAAAGCCAAGCAAGCTGGCGAGATAGAGCGTATATTGGTTGCCACCCATTACGTACCCACCAAAGAGCATTACCCTGAAATATACTTGGACAGTCCGCTAAATGAAGCTTTTGCGCAAGACCTGACCGATTTTATTGTCTCAAACCCTATAGATTATTGGATTTATGGGCATCACCATTTTAACCAGCCCAACTTTAAGGTAGGTAACACCCAGCTACTCACCAACCAATTAGGCTACGTAATGCGAGATGAACACGAAGGATTTGATTGGGAACGATGGGTAGAGGTGTAAAAAAAATATAAAAAAGTTAATGTTGTATTAAAAAAAATTGTATATTTGTAGCGTTAATATAATCATATAAAGTATTCTTATGAAACCAAATATTTTTGACATTGCCACTAAAGAACTTAGTCAGGATGCTTTTATCACTTGGCTATTGGCTTTTGCTGATAATGACAATCAGCAATATGATAAGGAATTGAACCTATGTGCAAAAGAATTTGTTTCTATGCTCATAAAAAAACAAATTCCAAATTTTAATGAGCCCATACTTACAGTTGAAGCAGGGCGTCAGTGGGAAAACATTGATGTATGGGCGGAAGTAAATGGTAAATATCTTATTATAATAGAAGATAAAACCATTAGTTCAGAACATTCTAATCAATTAGAACGTTATAAGGAAATAGCAGAAAAATGGTGTTCAGAAAACAAATATGAAACACCTATTTGTATTTACCTTAAAACAGGTAACGAAAGTTTGAACATTTTTAATGCAATAAAAGAAAAAGGGTTTGCCATCTTTGATAGAACAGACTTCATAACTTTACTTAACAACCATAAAGAGATTAAAAACAATATTTTTATTGATTTTTATGAACGTATGATCAACTTAGAAAAGTTAAGTACTGACTTTGAAAACAAGCCTTTAGATGAATGGAATGGCAATGATTGGCAAGGTTTTTTCAAGCTTATCGAAACTAAAATCAATATACTAAAATGGCATTATGTAAACAATCCAAATGGAGGTTTTTGGAATGCTATTCTTAATTGGGAGTATTGGGGTGATTATCCTGTATATATACAACTTGAAGAAGGAAAATTGTGTTTTAAATTATCTACAGATCCTGACGATATTGATTTGCCTGATAATTTCGATAGAGCAAACACCCGTAATGAGCTTTACAATTTAATTATTGAAAAAGCAAGCATTTTAGGATTAGACGAAATTAGAAAACCTGATAGATTTGGTAATGGCAAATATATGACGGTTGCTGTTGTTGATAAAGAAAACTGGTTAGCCAATGAAAAAGGTTTTGTAAATACTCAAAAAGTAGTTGAAAACCTAACTAAATATCTAAAATTCTTACGAGAAGAAATTCTAAAATAACAACTATTAAGCCCCTCCCCACTCCTAAAAAAGTGGGGATATTTTTTCAAAAAACACCATCATCGGTCATAGTTTGTCCATTTAATATTGTATCTTTGCAGTGTAATTATTTAAAGTAATACAATGAATCTTTACTTAGACGACCTCCGCCCTACTCCTGAGGGCTTTGAGCGTGTGTATAGCTACGAGGAATTTGTAGCTTATCTTCAGCGTTATGGTTTGCCTGATTTTATCTCGTTTGACCACGATTTAGGGGAAGAGTTTTCGGGTTATGACTGTGCTAAATATTTGGTGGATTACTGCTTAGACCGTCAGTTGCCTTTGCCTGATTTTGCAGTGCATAGCCAAAACCCTGTGGGCAAAGAAAATATTGAGCGGTTGCTAAATAATTTCAAAGAACAACAAAAAACAATTTTAAAGGCAATTTAACTACTTAACACTTTTCACTTATTATGGCAAAACCTATCCAAATAGCACGTTTGGTGCATATCATTAGATTGCTTACTACTCATAAAAATGGACTATCAGCTCAGAGTATTGCTGATTATTTGGCTGATGAAGGCGATGAATATGCTTTCAGTAACCGCACTATTCGCAGGGATTTCGACGATATATACATCGCTTTTGGTATTGATATCACCCTTAATGCAAAGGAAAAAGTATGGGCTATCAACCCCGATAGCATTGCCAATAAACAAAGCATATTAGACCATCTGTTGTTAGTAGATGCGCACCGCAAGGCAAAAAATACGGGTACTCTCCTCTTAGAAGTACAACCTGAAAAGGGCTTGGAAATGCTCGACCCTATCCTTACTGCTATTTCTCAAAATGTATTGATTACCTTTACTCATACTTCCTTTGGCTGGGAAACTACTAAAGCATATCAGGTACTGCCTTATGCAGTGAAAGAATATCAAGGTCGTTGGTATCTCATTGCGACTGATAACAAACAGCCTATCAAACTCAAAGCTTTTGCTCTCGACCGTATCAGCAACTTAGAGGTAATCGACATCCAAGTGAAACGCAAAAAAATAGATATGGAGTCGTTTTTTGATCATTTCTATGGGGTTGCTATTGCTGAAGGCGAGCCCTTGCAAAAGGTAGTACTTTCCTTTGATTATGAACAAGGTAAGTATATCAAATCACTAAAACTACATCCTTCCCAAGTAACTCTAATAGATAATGAGGACGAACTACGCGTGCAACTCACTCTTGCTTTTCCTAATGGTAAAGCTCCCTACGATTTGGTGATGAAACTCTGTTCGTTTAGCTGTTCGGTAAAGGTTATCGCACCTCAATCTTTAGCTGATGAGGTTGCTCACTACCACAAAGCCGCTTACGAACAGTATCAGTCCTCGTAAAAAAATAGTCATTCATAACTCGTTATTCGTAATTATTTTTTACCTTTGCCCATTAGAAATAAAAAAACTTATGGGAAGCACTACAATTGAAGCACAGAACTACTGCATATATTTCAACGAAGAAGGGACGCGTTTTATCAATGATTTGATAGCTGAGCGTCGCCCCTCTAAACTCTTCCTTTTAGTAGATAGCCATACTAACGAACACTGTTTGCCAGTATTCCTCCCCGATTTGGCTACCGATATTCCGTTAGAAATTATAGAAATAGAAGCGGGTGAACCTAATAAAAACATCGATACTTGTACCCAAGTGTGGTATGCCCTTTCTGAATTGGGGGCTGACCGCAAATCATTGCTCATCAATATAGGTGGGGGCGTTGTTACCGATTTGGGGGGCTTTGTCGCCTCTACTTTTATGCGCGGTATCGATTTTATAAACGTGCCTACGAGTCTGCTGGCAATGGTTGATGCCTCGGTAGGTGGTAAAACTGGGGTAGATTTGGGTGCTTTAAAAAACCTTATAGGGGTAATCAACAATCCGTTAGGGGTTGTGGTCGATACTCGCTTTTTGGCAACCCTACCTGCTGAAGAACTCCGCAGCGGAATGGCAGAAATGTTCAAACACGGTCTCATCAGTTCACCTGAATATTGGCAACAAATGTGTCAGCTAAATGAACTTCCTGCAGAGTATTTGGGAGTGCTCATTCGTGAATCGGTAGTGATAAAAAATGAGGTTGTACGCCAAGACCCTACCGAAAAAGGTTTGCGCAAAACGCTGAACTATGGTCATACTTTGGGGCACGCTATAGAATCGTATTGTTTGCAAAACCCTGAAAGAGAACGCTTGTTACACGGAGAAGCTGTTGCTATTGGAATGGTGCTCGCTACTTATCTTTCAGTAAGAGAATTGGGATTCCCGCAAGCTGAATGCGACCATATCAAAGCTGTTTTAGCTGAATACTTCCGCAAGCAATCTTTTTCTAATGAAGAAATTACCGATATTTGTCAGCTGATGCGTTTTGATAAGAAAAACGTGGGCGGCAATGTTTATTTTGTACTTTTAGAAGCCATTGGCAAACCAAAAATTGACTGTATTGTTCCTTTTGAAGAGATTTATAAGGCTTTTGAATATTACCTCAGTTAATAACCATAACCAATAACTATATGAAGCAATTTTTAATCTTCTTATTATTTTGTTCTCTATGGGTAGGACGAGTGTCAGCGCAAAGTTATTGGCGCAAAACCAATTTCACTACCCAGCGTAGCACTCATTCCACTGACCCTTCTTTTCAGTATTTCACTTTAGATAAGGCGGCTTTTGCGCGTGCGTTACAAGCAAGTGAAACAAGCCGAAGTGCTGCTATCATTGCCATTCCTAATGCCGAGGGAAAACTCATCAACTATTATATTACCCCTACTCAAGTGCTCTCGGAAGCAGTAGCACGCAAATTTCCTTCTATTAAAACCTTTGTGGGCAAAGGGGTAGAGGATGCTACTCAACATATCCGCTTTACGTGGAGTGATTATGGATTGGATGCTATTATGCAACAAAATTTGTATTATAGTTTTGTAGAAGCTGAAGATCAAGAAGGAGTTCATTATAGAGTTTATAAATATGAAAATACCGAAAAACCTTTGGTAGACTGCAAGACTTTGGATGTACCAGCACTTGTAGCAGAAAGTCAATCGCTACAACGCGCCACTTTTTCAAGTGCTAATGTGCATCGCACTTTTAGAATTGCAATTGCTTGTACTCACGAGTATACCGATTACTTTTTGGGTAAAACTTCTGCTTTTGCAGAAATAGTAAATACTTTAAACAAAGTGAATGAGGTATATGGGCAACAACTTTCCATAGACTTTCAGTTGGTCTCAGACGACAGTATCGTTTTTGACAATGAAAACACCGACCCATTTAAGGGTATTAAATATAGAGATTGGGAATATAAATCTGAAATATTACAGCAAGTACTTGATAATAAGATAGGTAGCTCTAACTATGATATAGGGCATTTATTTCATAATGGCAATGATGGTGGTAACGCAGGCTGTATAGGTTGTGTGTGTGAAAATGGTGAAAAAGGACAAGCTTTTTCCTCTTATCCATTTGCAAGAATGGGACGATTTCGCAGTGCTTTTGCTACAAATGTAGTCGCTCACGAAATAGGACATCAAATGGGAGCACGACATACTTTTTCATACCGCAGAGAGTTTGCTTCTGGCTCACAAATGGAACCAGGAAGTGGCACTACCATAATGAGTTATGCTGGAGTTACACGTGATTACGACGTACAACAATTCTCTGACCCTTACTTGCACCACCGTACAGTGTACGATATTACCGAGAACCTGCAAAGCAAATCGTGCGCTACTGAAAATCCTACGGGTAACACACCTCCTGAAATACCCGACCTAAAAAGCTATACCATTCCGTACGGCACTGCCTATCTGTTAGAAGGTTCTGCCACCGATGCTGATGGTGATGCCTTGTTATACACTTGGGAACAAGCCGATAATTATACTACTTCTAACAGCTACTATTTTTCACCTACGATGCGTTTTGGAGCTACAGCCCGCTCTATGAACCCCTCTACACAATCGTATCGCTATATACCTCGCTTAGAGCGGATTGTAGCAGGCACACTCACCCAGCAGAACCCCAGAAAAGGCGATGCTTGGGAAACGGTACTCAACATTGGGCGCACCCTCCATTGGACGTTTATGGTAATCGACCGTCCTTTAGCAAGTAACCAAACGGGAAATACTGTTTATAAAACCATTGAGGTAGTAGTAAGTGCCGATGCAGGTCCTTTTAAAGTAACTTCTCATAACCAAAATAGCACTTGGGTAGTAGGACAGAAGGTGAAAATCGAATGGGATGTTGCCAATACTAATAAAGCTCCCGTATCGGTAAATAAAGTGAAAATCCTCTTTTCTACTGATAACGGAGCTACTTTTCCACATACTTTGGCTACTAGCTTAGCTAATAATGGCAAAGCTGAAGTAACAATACCGGCAAGTCTAAAAACTACTCAAGGGCATTTTATGATCAAAGCTGAAGAGAACATCTTTTTAGCCGTAAATGCGGGGACTATCACTATAAAAGAAGATGAAGATACCGATGGCGATGGCATAATGTCCAGTGTTGATAACTGTCCGTTTGTAGCCAATCCCGACCAAAAAGACACTGATGGCGACGGTATAGGTGATGCTTGTGATGATGATATCGATGGCGATGGCATTCTCAACGCTTTCGACAATTGCCCTACCGCATCTAACACTACCCAACAAGATAGCGACAACGATGGTATAGGCGATGTTTGTGATAATGATATTGATGGTGATGGCATTCCTAACGCTCAAGACAACTGTCCGCTAATTTACAACCCTGACCAAGCTGACCTCGACAGTGATGGGATAGGTGACAGCTGCGATGATGATATCGATGGAGATGGTATTCCAAATAAAGAAGACCCTCAAGTGGATTACGTACTCATTTCCAATGCCTTTACCCCTAATGGTGATGGCATCAACGATACTTATACGATTGCTCACGCCGAAAAATATCCGCGTAACACCCTTTATGTGTATAACAATTTAGGTCAGTTAGTATATGAAGCAAGAGGCTACAAGAACCAGTGGGACGGCAAAATGTCTAATGGAACATTGGTAGCTCGAGGCTCGTATATAGCGATATTTAGCATCGATGGCTCTGACGAAAAACAAACTAAATACTGGATTTACATCAATTATTAAAAGAAGATAAACTATGAAAAAGATATTTTTAAGTGCCCTATTACTCGCTGGGGTAGCTCAAGCACAAACTATCGACCCCTCTTATATATTCTACTATCAGCACCAAAACTTGGTAAACCCAGCAGCTGTAGGCTTAGAGAGAGGGCACACCATCTCGGTGGATATACGCAACCAATGGCGCGGAATGACCGAAGCGCCTCAAACGCAAACTTTCTTCACCACTCACCGCCTTTCCGATCGCGTAGGGGTGGGACTTTCGCTTGCTAATAACAAAGTTTTTATACAGAAACAAGCCGGTATCTATGCCGATTTTTCCTACTCAATCCCTATTACTTACAACTCTAATTTGATAGGAGGTATAAAGTTTGGGGGAGATTTTTTTAATGTAGATGGCAGTGATTTGCGCACCTACAACAATTTGTATAATATGTATTACCCTAATGGAAATCGTAAGCACCCCACTTACTACAACGACCCTTATTTGCAAAGTATTTCAGGGAAGTTTCAAACCAACTTTGGTGCGGGACTCTACTACGACCATCCTGATTTCTATATAGGTATGGCGATTCCTAATATGTTAGCTTCTGATAAAGTGCGTATGGATGATGAAGTAATGACTTCTATTGCCGATAATATGTTCTTCTATTCTATGGTGGGCTACTATTGGCGTGCAACTACCGATTTCACTATAAAACCACGTTTCCAAACGCGATTTGGCAAAGGTGAAAAACCTTCTATCGACCTTACTGTGGCAGGCAATTTTGCTAATCGCGCCGAATTAGGTGTCACTTATCGCACTGATAAAGCTGTAAATGCTTATGTATTCTTTGAAATCCCTGATTACTATGTAGCAATAGGTTATGGGTTTGAAAGTTACTTCCAAACCCATCTCAACTTGCAATCGCGTAACTCTCACGAGTTCTTAGTACAATTCAAATGGTAGTGTGAGCCACACAGGCGATTATTTTACTGTATATTGAAGTGTAGTGTATTGGGCAACACGAAAAGCACCAAGAGGGTTTTCACGTTTGTTAGTTGTATTCACGATGTTGCCTATGGGGCGCGTAGGAATAGAAAATGGGCTTTGTCCTTCTGATAGTCTAACTAGCATTTGCACAAACTCCTTATATTGAGGATGAATACGGTAGAGAATAATATTCACTACATCATCTTTTTTGAGTTTATTATCATTATCAACCCCTGTCATTACAAAGAAGAATTTATTATTAGCTATGTAATTATCGTCTAAGGTGCCATAAACAGTTTTAGAAATATTACTCTGTGACAACTTTAGTAGATAAGCATTAGCAACCCCATCATTGATACCATCAAAATAGAAACGCACCTCTTTGCGATCTTTTAAAAAGCCTCCGTTTTCTTTCTGTACAATTCTATCAGAAGGTACTACGGGGGCTTCGAGCATTTTATCTTTGGCGGTATAAGTTTGTCCGTCGAGCTCTACAATCAATTCATAATCTTTTCCTAACTCAGGGGTAATACCCGCAGGGAACACATAACGGCTGCCACCTTTTAATTCATTTAGATTATCAGATGTGATAGTAGTGGTACCATCCCAAAGGGTAAGACTATAAGTTTGGGTACCTGAAACTATCTTCACCACTGCATTATTTACCGCAGGTGAATGTGTTTCGCCAAAATAGGCTTCAGTATAGCTGATATCGACTATTGGGTAGGCTTTGGCTTCTCCTTTTTTCCAGTCGAGAGCTGCATCAATCACTAATTTCTTAGGAGCAGTATCCAAATTCAAATCGATAACTTCTTCGCAAGAAGTCAAAGCAAAGGCACTGAGGAGTATGATATAAAGGTTTTTCATTTTATTCTACTATTTTATAGGATTAGAAACTAAAGTTATAAGTTACACTAGGTATGATACCAAAGATAGAGAGTTTCACCGCTTCATTTTTATGAGTATCTTCGTTTTCACGGAAGGAAACACTTACGGCATTTTTGCGGTTATACACATTGTACACGCCAAATACCCATTCACTTTTCCAGCGCTTGTTAGCACGCTGAGGGGTATAGGTAGCCGAGAGGTCTAAACGGTGATAGGTAGGCAAGCGGTATTCGTTGCGCTTGCTATAATCGGGGACAGTTTGTCCTAAGTAAGAATAGCGCCCTACAGGGTAGTTTGCAGGCAATCCCGATTGCAAGTTGAATATAGCGCCAAACGTCCATTTAGGCGAAAGTTCGTAAGTAGCTGTAATCGAGAGGTCGTGAGGCTTATCATAAGGAGCATTATACCAATCGCCGTAGTTGATACCTATTTCTTCAGGGGTACGACCTTTGGTTTGCATTTCCGATTTTGAGAGTGTATAGGCAATCCAACCGGTAAGTCTACCTGTATTTTTACGCAAGAGCACTTCCAAGCCATAAGCTCTGTTTTCTCCTGAGAGCAACACACGTTCAATAGCTTCATTAGCTATTAAGTTTGCCCCATTGATATAATCCAAACGATTTTGCACCTTTTTGTAGTAAGTTTCTACCTCTATGCTGTATTTATCGTCAAAAACATTAGAAGCATAACCTAATGCCACTTGGTCGGCGATTTGAGGTTTGATAAACTCATCGCTAGGCGTCCATACATTCAAAGGTGAAGGAGAGGCTGTGTTAGAAATGAGATGTACATATTGAGCAGTGCGGGCATAACTCGCTTTTACTGATTTGGTATCGCTAAAAGCATAACTCATTGTAAAACGCGGTTCAAAATTAGAGTACAAATCGATAATACGGTTACTGCCGTAGTATTTAGTAGCTATAGCAGTACCTTGGTAATACACTTGTCGGTTAGCATTATAACCCACGGGATTGTCATTAGGATAAACATTCACGGTGCGTTTGCCCAAACTGTAGAAATTACTAAAGCGCAAGCCGTAAGACACCGTAAGAGCTTCAGCTAATTTTTGTTCTACATCGGCATAGAAGCCCATTTCGGCAGCATAACGATGTTCGAGTATGCGTTCTTTGATAGTAGAAGCTGAAGTTTTAGGCACAATTTTCCCTGGTTTGAATATGTAGTACAAGCCCTGTACTCCGTAAGTAAGTTTGAATTTTTCGGAAATATAGTTTTTGAAGTCGTATTTGAGGTTAAAATTCTCAATTCCCGACGTCCATTTCATATCAATAAAACTAAAATCAAACTTATAGTCGTAGTTGCTGTAGATAGCCGAGAGATTAGAGAAGAGTTTATCGGTAAACAAGTGATTCCAACGCAAATTCACTAAGGCATTGCCATAAGTATTGGTGAGGTTCTCGCTGAGAATAAACCTATCTCTACCAAAATAGCCAGAAAGATAGAGCGCATTGTTTTCGTTGAGTTGGTAAGAAAGTTTGGTGTTGAGATCGTAGAAATAAGCTGAATTTTTATTGTCACTCAGTTTAAGGAAGAGGTGAGCGTAAGAGGCGCGACCTCCTACTAAAAATGAAGCTTTGTCTTTCACGATAGGACCTTCGGCAAGCAAGCGTGAGGAAAGTACCCCTATACCGCCCGTTGCAGCGAATTTATTTTTATTACCTTCTTTTTGATAAATATCCAAAACTGAAGCGATACGTCCGCCATAGCGCGCAGGGATGCCGCCTTTGTAGAGCTTCATATCGCGCACAGCATCGGCATTGAAGACACTGAGGAATCCAAAAAGGTGAGATGCATTAAAAATTGTAGCTTCGTCGAGGAGTACCAAGTTCTGGTCGGCAGCGCCACCACGCACGTTAAATCCAGAGGACGCTTCACCCGCATTGCTCACCCCAGGCATTTGCATTAAGGTTTTGATAATATCCACCTCACCCACCAATACAGGAAGTTTCTTGACGGTAGTAATAGGAATTGTAGCAACGCTCATTTCGGGTTTGCGTACAGCCGCTTTAGGAGCAGAATGAGCATTGAGTTCCACACCTTTAAGCTCTATAGCCTCAGGTTTTAATTTGTAGTCCTTACGGATATTTTTGTTGAGCTCTATAGTTTCTTGGTAGGAGCCAAAACCTATATAGTCAATCACAATAGTATATTTACCTTCGGGTAAAGTAATAGAATAGAAGCCATACTCATTCGTAGAAGTACCCGTATGGAGTTCTTTGACAATGAAGTTTACCCCTAATAATTTTTCACCATTAGAAGCATCGGAAATAGAACCGCTAAGGGTGTACTTGTGTTGTGCAAATACAGCAGTTGTAGCTACTAAAAAAAGTAGTAGAAAGCACTTTTTCATAAAATAATTATTATTTTTTTCAGGGGCAAAAGTACAAATAAAAACTTTTAACACAAAATAAGTTTCTGATTCTCTATACCAAAAGAAGCTTTTCCTATACAAAAAAATCAGCAATTAGTTAAAACTAACTGCTGACTCTTATTTCATTTTGTTAATTTAATTATCTGTGCGGCTCGCATTATTTTCCTTTTCCTCCTATGGCAGGGTCTTTCATTCCCTCTTCAATCATAGTATAGAATTGGTCGAGTTTAGGCAATACTACAATACGAGTACGGCGGTTTAGAGCACGTCCATTGGCATCGCCATTGCTTGCTAATGGTACATAGTAGCTACGACCCGCTGCAGTCATACGTTCAGGAGCAACGCCAAAATCTTTTTGCAATACACGTACAATCTCGGTAGCGCGCATTACGCTCAAATCCCAGTTGTCACGGATACAACCTGTTTTGATATTCACGTTATCGGTGTGACCTTCTACCATAAACTCAAAGTCAGGTTTGTTTTTCACTACTTTAGCTACTTTTTCGAGTACGCTCTTAGCGTTTTTAGAGATGGTGTAGCTACCACTGCTAAAGAGCATTTTATCGGAGATATTGATGAATACCACTCCTTTTTCTACTTTCACATCTACATCTTGATCGTCCAAGTTACCCAATACACCTTTGAGACTTTGCACCAAAGCCAGATTTACAGAGTCACGACGGGTAACTGCATCGCGCAAGTTTTTGATAGTTAAATCTTTTTCGCGCAAACTTTCCAATGATTTTTCGAGGTTTTCAGCACCTTTTTGGGTAAGTGTAGTGAGGTTGCCCATATTGTTGATGAGCTGCTGATTGTTCTCTTTGAGCAAATCGTTTTGGTTTTTAAGACTTTCTAATTTGTATGACAAGTTATTCTTTTCATCTAAACACATATTGAGTTTTACGGTAGCAGTGTTTAGCAAATCTTCAGTTTGTTTGTTTCTCGCTTCTAACTCAGCATACTTCTTTTTAGATACACACGATGTGGTAACTAATGCCAACATCGATAGTGCGATAATAAATTTTTTCATACTAGTTTATGTTTTATAATTAATGAATATGTTACAATAAAAGTGCCAAGATTATCTCTTATTTGTTTTTTTGCTTGGCTTTGGATTTCTCTTTAGCGTTTTTGAGTTCTTTTTTCAGAGATGGATTGGCTAATATCATTTCGTCTTCATCTATCTCCTCAGGGGACTTCATTCCCTTTATTTCTTTAGGTTTTATCTTCTTCTCAGCATCACTATATATCTGTTCTTTACTGCGAATACGCTCGTCGCCTCGCCAGATAAATTCCTTAAACTTGCGATCGTTCACGTGCAATTTTTCTTCTGGGTATAAATTCCCCGAAGGTTGTGTAATAAACACAGTTTGTTGTAGTTGCTGTTTTTTATCTAAATAGAGCTTGATATGGCTGCAAGTGAGTTTGTTGATACCTACCAACTCTTTAGCATCGTTGTACACGTAGTAAATAGACTCAGTATTCTGCAAAAAGTCTATCTGTCGCAATGCATTATCTTTAAACTTGCCATACAAGAGCTTACCTTTCACTTGGTTATAACCATCGCCCAAAGTATCTTTTTCTACCACCAAAGCATTGTTGAACACTTTGAGGGAGTCTAACTGTTGAGTTTTTGTATTGGCTATCAGGTGGATATTGTCGCCCGTCATTTGGCTTTCCCCTGTCCACGCTACAGGTTTGCCTACCAATTGTGTGAGCCCGTTAGCTTCGTTAGAGTGGATGGAATCGCATTTGGCTTGCATATCGCTTTTGAAGATACGAGCATCGGGGTAAGCGCGAATCACGCGGTGTTGAGGTTTGCCTGTAACCAAAATACGCTTGCCGTGCATATACATCGAATCCTTCTCTACTAAGGTAATTACAACCGCTTTTTTGGTGATAAACATCGAATCTTTTGCCTTGTGAATCTCGCCGTAATGACCACGCACAAAGGTCTTGTTTATAGTATCCGAAATGAAAATATTGTTAGAACCCGATGAAAACTGTCGGCGTTTATCAAAATACAAGCTGTCTCCCACTAAAGTTTTGAGGTTGTACTCTATTTTAGCGTGCTTCATAAAATAGCCTTGCTCTCGCTTTGTATCATAAAAACCACGCTCACAATACACCTTATAATCAGCGCCTGCAATGGTAGTTTTACCATAAAAATAGGCATTACCAGAATTGTGATAATAGTCTAACACCTGAGAATTGACTGTAAAATCACGATTGACAATCTTTACTGAATTGGTAAACTGATTTTTTTTAGTAGTTACATAATATTTCCCCGTTTGGCTAGTAAGTTCATTCTCGGGGTCGGTTATTTTACCAAAATTATTGTAGTAAGCCTCTTGTTTGTTGCGATCGAAAAAGAGTTCTTCGGTCTCAAGAGTCATATTGCCATTGCGCAACACCACCCCCTCACGAGCTACTGCTGTTTTAGTATTTCCTTTATACGATATATATTGACTGTTCATCTGCAAAGTATCGCCTTGTTGCAACACTACATTGCCGTGAGCGATTACCTCATTTTTCTCCTCATAAAGCACTGCCAAATCACACCATACATCTAATCCTTGATGGCGAAACTGCACTCGCTGCCCATCCGATTTAAAAATAGTCGCTCCAGGGTATTTTACATTATCAATAGTAAATTCACCCCCATAGACAATTTCTATACGTTTAGTTTTAGGCTCATTGTTCTGTGCTACAATATTTTGTGCACCACAAACAAAAATTAAAAGTAATATGTAAAAAAATGTTTTTTTCATCCAGAAATTTTTCATTCAGAATGCAAAGATAGTAAATAATTGATAATTAGCAATTGATAATTGACATTTAATTGGCTAACTCCACAGGAGGTCTATAATTCACTCCTTGATGTAATAAGTAACTGAGTTGTCCTTCTAACCTATCAGTAAACGATTTCCAAGAACGCTGTTGCATTTGTGTCCAGCCTACTTCGGAGAGGGCAAGTGCACGCGGATAGGTCATATAAAAAGCCCTAAAAAGGTCTTTTACACTTTCGCCCCATAAGGTAGCTTCTACTCCTAAAATATACTGTTTTTCTTCTTGTGAAGTAAGAGAAAAAGCAGGGTTAAATTTATATACTTGTTGTAGCGTGAGGGTAGGCATCCAGTCTACATTAGGCAAATCATCTTTGGCTTGAGGATAATCAAAATAAGCATACTCTCCCGGTGAGCATATTACTTTGAAGTTATCTTTTTTAGCGCGTTCTAATACCTGTGGGGTAGTGTGCATTCGCCACAAATACATTACACTATTTTGAGGATAAGTTGGCACTTCGAGTTCCATCCAAATGAGAGGCTGCTTGCCATTTTTCGCTAAGGACTCATTTACCCTTTTGAAAAACTCACTCATCAGTTGCTGGTTGTTCGTAATTTGTAGTTCTTTTTTAAGCTGTTGCACTTTCGGATTTTCAAGCCATTTATCCAAAGGAGCTTCATCGCCACCTATATGAAAATATTTACAAGGAAATACCTCTGATAACTCACTGATAATATCATCTATAAAAGTAAAAACTTCTTTTTTGGATACACATAACAAATTCTTAGAAACCCCTGCTGTAGTACGCACCCCTATAATCGTATCATTACAACTGAGAAATGGGTAAGCTGCCACTGCCGCATCATTATGACCAGGCACATCAAACTCGGGGATAAGTTGCACATTGCGCTCTAAAGCATAGCGCACTAAGTCTTTCATTTCTTCTTGGGTATAAAAGCCTTCATTATTGCGCTTGCTTCCCTCAAAATCTGTTCGTTTAGCACCTACTTCTGTTAGCTTGGGGTATTTTTTTATCTCTATGCGCCAGCCTTGATCGTCGTTGAGATGCAAATGTAAGTAGTTGAATTTGTATTGCGACATTACATCGATATACTTTTTCAAATCCTCTATTTTCCAATAGTGGCGTGCGGGGTCTACCATTAGGGCGCGATAAGCAAAACGAGGGGCATCGGTAATGGTGAGACAAGGCAAGGAGTCCTTGCGTTCTTTTTTTACCTGAAATATCAATTGCTTAAGTGTTTGTGTAGCATAGTATTTCCCAGCTTCAGCGCTGTACTTAATGATAATTTTCCGAGGCTGGATAACTAACTGATAGCCTTCGGGATTGGCAATAGCAGGTTCTTTTACATAAGTAATAGGAGTATTTACCTTGCAACTGCCTTTATAGTAATGTACTTCATTAGGCTGTGGCACTACATTTATTTGTGCTGAAAGAGGAAAAACCAAAAGCAGTAATACATAATATAGTTTCATAATAATAGATTTGTCAATTTGTCGATTTACTAATTTATTATTTAATTTTCACATTTTTAGTGCGTTCTAACTTAAAGCGTTCTTTATTCCAATGAAAGGGTTTGAAGTCCTGATTTTTGATAATCTTATTATTGCGATAGATAAGATTTTCTACTGATTTAGCATAGAGAATAGGTTCATCGAAAGTTTCAAAAACATTGTCCTCAATGCGTATATTAGAGTGAAAATATTTTTGTTGTGCCTCTAAATTAGGGATTTCGGGGTAGATAGAGATAATAGCATTCGTAAACTGATAATTGGCAGTAAGTGCATTGACAAAATGGTTGTTTTTGATGCTTACATTGCGGCAAGCACCCGTTTCGTACCAGCCGTTGCAATCGCCACAGAGCAAGATAGCTGCCCCGTGGGTATGATCGAATAGATTATTACTGCACATCACTTTTTTAGGGGTACTAAAAAGTGCCCCACGTGCCCGATTGTTGCGCACAATATTATTTTTGAAAAGTACCTTAGGTGTCCAAGTGAGATTTTCTACTCCACAAGCAGTATCGGGGTTTACCTCAGCAGGTAAAGGCTTATCAAAAGTAATTTCAAAAATTTTCGCCCCTACTTCAGTAGGTTTATCAACAGCTTTTATCTGGTGAATTTTATAAGTTTTATCACCTATAGTTTCCATTGTTTTAGCAGCGACAAATTGCACTTGGTCACCCTTATTTCCCCAAAGAAATCCCCACGATTGAGGGTGCATATATTGCGCTTTGATAGTATAATCATTCTCACGAGTAATGACTTTCAAGTAAGTGCCGTGCACATTGATAGCATCATCAGCCATACCTTCATACAAACCATTTACCGAGCGTATTTTTCCTTTACAAGCTGAAAAATGGGTAGCATCGGCTTGAGTAGTGAAAAAACGTTCGCTCCCCTCCTCTATCGCTACTCGAAACTTATCAAGAGTCATATTTTCAGTGAGTTGAGCCAACAGCCCCATCCCTTGTACGTTGTGTACTGTGATATTTTCAAGAGTTATATTTTTGCTTTCGGTTACGAAAATAGCAGGTGTAGGTCGGGAATAAGTACGTAACACAAAGCGCTCACCTACTTGTAGATAGGGCAATTTGCCCATTCCCTCTATATAAAATTCGTTAGGAGCAAGTTCAACAATTTTTGTAGGTGAGAAAGGGACATCGATACAGCGGTAAGCCAAGTGTTTATTTGGAGCAAAAACCATTCCTCCAAAAGGCATTTCCTGATAATCTTCACCTGTGAAGTAGAGTTTTTCATTCTCAATTTTGTAGTTTCCTTGAGGGTAGAGTTGCGCCTTTATACTGTTGTGGAGGCTATCTACCTCGGTAATTTGTAACTGTCGGAGGTAAGGGGTTGCAAAATCTATTGAGAAGTTACGAAGAGTGAGATTGCTACAATTTTTCACTACAAAAGGCAAAATCGTACCGTGAAACACTAAATTCTGTCCCTTTCCATCAATGACTACATTGTGCAGATTTTCGTAGTAGAAAGCTACTTTTTTAGGGTTAGTTTGGTCGTGATTGGAGATGTACAACTCTTTGTCAATTGTTTGATTGATAGTATAATGAGTTGTTGTAGGAAGATAATGTACGCTTTGGCAAGAGCTGAAAAGCAAGGCAGTGAGGGTGATGATAATAGCTGGTTTCATATTTGGTGTTTTTTGTTAAATTCTTTCGGCTATCCAATGAGAAATGAAGGCGGGTTTTGCTCCTCCTATTTTCTGAGCATAGTGATAGAGTTCTACTAAATTATGAGCATCGTCTAAATACCTGCCTTTGCTTTTAAAGCCTTGCATTTTGTCGCCCATAAAAGTTTCGGAAAGGAAGTTGATATCGTACTCTTTGATTGTAAACTCACGGTGGTTGCGTTCAGTCATCATATCCAATGCCCATTGAGTGTATTTCACATTGTTCACGTGAGCATTCATATCAAGGTCGCTCACACGCACTTTAAATTGGTTCACTTGTTGCATATCATCGGGTAAAGCAATGCGTTCGGTGCGGAAATTAAGACCTCCATCGGTACGTGGGTAAAAAATTTCTTGTTGTTCAGTGAGTTCTATAGGGCGGCGGGTTGCTATGTCCATTGTAATCCAAGTGCTAGCACATTCGCCTATTTTTTGGTCGTTGTAATAGAGTTCAAACTCGCGGAAAGCATAGACCCCTTGTACTGGTAACGACCAAGTTTTCACAGTGATACGCTCATTCCACTGAGGCCAGTAGTTCATTTTAAGTTTTTGCTGAATCAGTGCCCAGAAGAAGCCTTTTTGCACTAATTGTTTGTAACCAAATCCTAAATAAGCAGCGTGTTCAGCAGCGATATCTTGGAGCATTCCAAGTACTCCATAAAGTCCCAACTGATTATTTAAATTCACTTGAGTGCTACGCACTTTATAGGTTTCGGTGAAAATAGTCTTATCGTGTTCCATTGTAATATGTTTTATAGGTTTATGATTGCAATAATTTTTCGAGGGTACGCACCACTCCTGCGTGATTGTTGTCGTATTCAGTTACATAGTTAGCAAGTGCTTTGAGTTCCTCTTGAGCATTAAGCATTGCATAACTATAGGTTGCCTGCTGAATAAGTTCTACATCGTTTAAATGGTCGCCAAATACTACAGTTTCTTCAGGAGTGATTTTCAATTGTGATTGCAGATGAGCAATAGCATCTCCTTTATTCACATCTTTAGCAGTGATATCAAGCCATATTTCCCCTGATACCACTACGTTAAACTCATTGCTATACTGTTTGAGATACTGATATGAATTGAGACGAGAAATACCTCTATCACACACTGTTATCTTAAAAATATCATCGTCTATAGCTGCAAAATCGGTTACACGAGTGTGGGCGGGATAATGGCGAGCAATCTCATCAAAAATCCACTCGTCATCAGTTTTTACATAAGCGCTTTTCTTTCCACAAAGGGCTACCCCTATTTGCTGAATCTCATTACAAGTGCGCAAAATAGGAAAAAAAGAAGTAAAAGCGATAGGTCGCTCAAAAAGTGTCTTACCTTGATACACAAGTGATGCCCCATTATCAGGAGCATAGGCTATTCGCTCTTTGATAGGTGCAAAAAGCTCGTGCAAACTCTGTAGTTGTCTACCACTTGCTGCACAAAAAAGAATACCTTTCTGTTCAATAGTTTTGAACACTTCCCAAAAGCTATCGGGGATTTCCTTTTGGTTATTCACCAAAGTACCATCTATATCGGAAACAATAAGCTTGATCATATTATAATGCTGTTTGTCGATTTTCTAATTATTTTAATGTATTGATGTTAAAATAAGAAAAGCTCTCCTTGGAGAAAGGAAAGCTTTCATTGGTTTACTATAAACCCGTGTAAAAATATTTACACAAAACAACACAACTAAATCTTATGAAGCGGTCTGGACGGGACTCGAACCCGCGACCCCATGCGTGACAGGCATGTATTCTAACCAACTGAACTACCAGACCATTTATCAGTAAATTGTGCAATTCATTTCTTCATTGCGGTTGCAAAAGTACAACTATTTTCAATACCTGCAAATTTTTTGAAGACTTTTTTTCATTTTTTTTTAAACTTTTTTCAAACACCACTGATAATGAATGTTTTGCATTATCACATATTTGAGGTGCGACTGGCAGTTTTTAGGTGTAATTCCAGTGCATTGCTATCGGTAAGGCTCGCTACATAGCAGGTAATGCCCATCACTTTATCGTATATCGACCCCTCTTTACGGTACTTTTCAGGTAGTTTTTTTAGCAAAAGTTTGTCAAATGATGTTTCCCTTCCATTCTCACTGTTGATAATTGCCGTAAAAAAGATGTCTAATAGATGTTGTAAAATCACATAACCCGAAACTTCTTTCTCTACTACTTCGTCCGATTGGTAGATGCGTTCCACACTGCAATCGATTACATCGGTGATTTGATGACGGTATTTACTATTATATAATAAGGACTGATGAAAATCACCTGCGAGAATCGCCTCTTCATTTTGTAAGAAAATGTCGGTAGCATCTTGTACCAATGCCCCAATCACTACAGCACGCAAATAGGCAATACGCTCTTCTTTGGTTTGCAGTTTAGTGTATTTTTGAGTATTGATACGATTATCGATAATAGCCCCTAAATATTCTAATGCTAATTCTTCGCTGATGAGCCCCAAGTTGATACCATCTTCAAAATCAATAATAGTATAGCAAATATCATCGGCAGCCTCTACCAAGAAAGCCAACGGATGGCGCGCATAACGCAATTCCCCTGCCTCACTATTCGATTTGAGTCCTAAAGTTTCTGCTACTTCTTTAAAGAAAGCCTTATCGCCTTGGAAGAATCCATATTTTTTATCGGCTATTCTATTGGTTGGGCGTATAGGCAATGATTCTTTAGGATATTTAGTAAAAGCCCCCAAAGTAGCATAGGTAAGGCGCAAACCTCCTTCTACTCCTAAGCGCGTTTCGTTGAGAATTCTAAAACCATTGGCATTCCCCTCGAAGTTACACAAATCGGCATACTCGGCATCACTGAGCAGGTGCTTGATAGCTGTTCCTTTTTTAAACTGAAAAAACTCACCTATCGCTTTTTCACCACTATGCCCAAAAGGTGGATTACCAATATCGTGTGCTACAGCTGCTGCTGCAATAATAGCCCCAAAATCATTGGTTTGATACCCCAATTCGCGCAAATGAGGGTATTTGTTGAGCAGATGTTTACCTACCGAACGCCCCAAACTGCGCCCTACCACCGACACTTCTATACTATGAGTGAGGCGGGTATGCACAAAACCTGTTTTAGAAAGCGGAATTACCTGTGTTTTATCTTGCAGACTGCGAAAAGCACTTGAAAAGACCACACGATCGTAGTCCATATCAAAACTGAGACGTGTTTCGTCCTCTTTGAGGCGAGGTCGTGGAGTAATATCGCCGTATTTATTTAATGAAAGTAAATTTTCCCAATTCATATTTTTTCAATTAACAATTGACTATTAAAAATTAACCTACGTAGTATTCAATCCGCAAAAATACAAATAATTTGTAAATTAATGATTTATTAGAAAAATATTCCTTACATTTGCGCACTAATTTAAATCAATACTATGAAAAAAATCAACTTTATTCTACTACTTCTTACCTTTTACTTCTTACCTTTTACTTTAACAGCTCAACAAGGTGGTATGTGGATACCCTCTCTTCTCGAAGGTATGAATGCTAAGGAAATGAAATCCTTAGGTATGAAAATGTCAGTAAGCGATATTTATAGCATCAACAAATCAAGCTTGAAAGATGCTGTACCTCATTTCAATGGCGGTTGTACTGCCGAAATAATTTCTAATCAAGGACTCTTGCTTACAAACCACCACTGTGGTTACGGACAAATACAGGCACATTCGTCTGTGCAAAACGACTATCTTACTGATGGTTTTTGGGCTAAAAATCTATCGGAAGAATTACCTAACAAGAATTTGGTAGTTACCTTTATCGTTCGCATTGAAGATGTAACCAAAAAAGTACTCGCCGACACACAAAACCTCAGTGATGAAACCCTACGTAAAGCCCAAATACAAAGAAATATTGCCTCTTTAGTAAAAAACTCACCTAAAGAAAGCTGGCAAGAAAACCGCATTCGTGCCTTTTATGAAGGCAACCAATATATCCTTTTTATAGTTGAGACCTTTAAAGATGTACGCTTAGTAGGCGCTCCCCCTTCCTCTATTGGTAAATTTGGTTCTGACACTGATAACTGGGTGTGGCCTCGCCATACGGGTGACTTCTCTCTCTTCCGTGTCTATGCCGATAAAAACAATCGCCCTGCCGAGTACTCCAAAGACAATGTCCCCTATCGCCCTAAACACTTCTTCCCCATCTCACTCAAAGGCGTGAAAGCCGGTGATTTCACAATGGTCTTTGGCTATCCAGGTCGTACTGAAGAGTACCTTCCTGCCGTAGCCGTAGAGCAAATTGTGAATGTACTCAACCCTGCTAAAATAGGTATTCGCGATGTGATTCTCAAAACCCAAGACGGATTTATGCGCGCCAATAACGAAATAAAAATCAAATATGCCTCTAAATATGCCAGTGTTGCTAACTATTGGAAAAAATGGATAGGCGAAACTCAAGGTTTGAAAAAATCGAATGCTGTGGCTATCAAACGCGCTCAAGAACAGAAATTTATAAAAGAAGTTGAAAAACGCGGTAAAACTGCTGAATACGGACATATTTTACCTCAATTTGCTGAAAAATATGCTAAAATACAAGATTATGCTTTAGCAGCCGACCTCTATTGGGAACTCGCTCAACGCAATATCGACCTAATTGCCAATGGTTACAAAATACTCCAACTTCGCAATGCGCTACGCGAAAAAGGCTCTCAATCGTTCGTTGATCGCAAGAAAAACCTTTTAAACAACTTTGAAACTGTATTTAAAAACTACGACCTCAATGTAGATAAAGCTGTGTTTGAACAAGCGATTAACTACTACGCTAAAACAATGCCTAAAGCCTTGCTATCTCCTAATCTTCAGCAATTTGACGCGCACACTTTGGCTGATAAACTCTACAAAGAATCGTTTTTAGCCTCTAAAGCCGAAATGGATAAAGTGCTTAACCTCCCCGATGATGCTTTTGAAAAACGCCTCAAAAACGATGTGGGAGTGCAGTTTGTAGAGCAAATCATCTCTCATTTCTACGAAACTGTAATGCCTACTTATCAAAACTTAGATGATGAAATTACAGCTCTACAACGTACCTATATGAAAGCCATTTTAGAGTTTTCTAAACCTCAAGACCGTATCTTCCCCGATGCTAATAGCACCTTGCGCGTTACTTATGGCAAGGTAGCGGGCTATTCACCTTTAGACGCTGTAACTTATGATTATATGACTTATTTAGATGGGGTAATGGAAAAATATGTACCGAACGATTACGAGTTTGATGTACCTGCTAAATTGCGTGAACTCTACGAGAAAAAGGACTATGGCATCTATGGCGTTAATGGTAAAATGCCAGTGTGCTTTATAGCGACCAATCACACCACAGGAGGAAACTCAGGAAGTCCTGCTATTGATGCGCAAGGCAACCTCATCGGGCTTAATTTCGACCGCGTATGGGAAGGCACAATGAGTGATATTCACTACGATCCTAAAATATGTCGCAACATAATGGTAGATATGCGCTATGTGCTTTTCATCATTGATAAATACGCTGGAGCAGGCTATCTGTTAAACGAAATGAAACTGGTAAAATAATGACGAGTTACGAGTTATGAATGACGAGAAATGAAACTCCTTACACTTTACATATCATTATTTTATCTCATAGGCTGTAACCTCTTTCAAGGGCAACAACCAGCAGAGGGAAGTGCTATAGTAGAGGAAAAGCAGGTAGAAACGTTTGTGCCAGTGGAGAAGGAGTTGTATGTCATTGATAAGGAAGAACGGGAAGATTATTATCTTTTCGGAGAGAAAATAAAAATAAGTGCAGAAGGAACTGAGTTTTACAAAACTAACAGAGGAGATTATATAAAAAAGAAAGATGTAGGCGATTGGAATACCCTGAAAACTAAAATCACTGGGGATGATCTTATAAAAAACGTAGATATTAACGGAAATTCTAACGATAGTATCTCTAAATACCTGAGTATAGATCAAATTTCTTATAAAGAATATCAAGAAGCTCTTAGAAATAAGATAGATTTTCTCATAGAAGACACCCTTGCAATTGTAAAAAAGAATAGCAAACTTACCTTCCCTTGTGAGCATAAAACAGTTTATCTAAAAGACCAGTCTGATAACGTTGAAGATCCTTTTTCTACAACCTATGCTTATGTAGGGAATGTTCCTATTCTCAATCAATATTTAGTTTTTGAAGATTCTGAAGATTTTTATGCTTATATTTTTATAGATAAAACCACTGGTAAGCAAACTGATTTTGAGCGTTTTCCCTTTCTCTCTCCCGATAAGAAGTATATCATTACAATAGGGAGAGCTTATGAGGATTTAGTGGGAACGATTTCTTTGTATCGCATAAAAAGCATTAAACCATTTGTGATTGAAACTTTAGTAAATGAATACACAAAATGGTGGGCAGCCTATGATTTTGATAAAGAACCCATCTTTTTTAGTAAAAATGGTTTCTTATACGCCCCGATGAATGTTATCCCAAACTTTTTTGACGAGCATAATAATCCTAACAAACAGCGAATGTATATCAAGATAGGAATTAGAAATTAGAAATTAGTAAACAGCATTATAACTAATCTATGAAATACTTTATCTCTCTTATTTTAACACTATTGTTTGCTGGCTGTAACCTTTTTCAAGGGCAACAGCAGGCAGAGCAAGATGTAGCTCTTACTGAAGAACCTCAAATACAAACAGAAACTTCTGCTAAAGAGGTTAAACTTACAGAAAAAGAGCTTTTAGAAACAATGGGAGATACTTCTGACACTAAGGATTTTGGGAAATATTTTACTATAGCAAAGATTTCAAAGCAGGAATATCTACAAGCATTGAAACATCGCTATTATTTCTTCACTAACAACAATTTAAGAATTGAAAAACAAGATGGTGTGATTGAACTTCCTTGTAAAAATAAAATCGTTAGAATGGAAGACACTGAGCAATCTGAAAATGATGGAGATGCTGAAATATATGATTATTTAGGTGAAATACCTGATTTAAATCAATATGTAGTGAGATACACGGTTTATAGAGCTCAAGAAATTCTTTTTATTGATAAACAAACAGGTAATCAGACTAAAATGGAGGGCGAACCGCTCTTATCACCTGATAAAAACTATGTAATAGGAACACATAGCAATGCTTTGGGAACATTTTTAATGTTTTATAAAGTAAAACAAGCAAAATCATTCACTTTAAAAGAACTTATTACTGTTACCCCTCAATATTGGACAATTGATTACAATGAAAAAGAACCAATATTCTTTAGCAAAAACAACTATCTGTATATATCTATAACATTTAAAGAAAATTACAATCAACGAGAATATATTAAAATAGGTATTAGGGATTAGGTTTCAGGTGTTAGACATCAGGTATCAAACATCACACTTTCTTATCTCTTACCTCTTAACTAAAAAAACTATGGAATTAAACAAACTAATTGACCACACGCTTCTAAAAGCTACAGCTACCATTAGCGAGATTGAAACTCTTTGTAAAGAGGCTGTGGACTACGATTTTTATTCGGTATGTGTGAATAGCGGCTATGTAGCAACTGCTAAAAAATTCTTAGCTGGCACTGATATCAAGGTGTGTAGCGTAGTAGGCTTCCCCTTAGGAGCAATGTCGGCTAAAGCTAAATATTTTGAAACAGGTGAAGCCCTTGCCGATGGTGCTGATGAGATTGATATGGTGCTGAATGTAGGTTGGCTTAAATCAGGGAAAACCAATCAAGTATTGGATGAAATTATCGCTCTTAAACGCTGTGTGGGTGAAAACCGCGTGCTGAAAGTTATCCTCGAAACTTGTTACCTTACTGATGAAGAGAAACGCTTGGCTTGCCGTTTAGCCCTTGATGCTAAAGCCGATTTTGTGAAAACTTCTACAGGCTTCGGTACGGGGGGTGCAACACTCGACGATGTAAAACTGATGAAAGAATGTGTGCAACACAAGGCTAAAGTGAAAGCCTCTGGAGGTATACGCGACTATGAAACAGCTATGCAATACGTAAACCTTGGCGTAGAACGCATAGGTACTTCTAACGGAATTGCTATCTTAAAAGGAGAGAAAGGAACCGGCTACTAATGAAGATTATCAGTTACAATGTAAATGGCATACGGGCTGCCCTCACCAAAGGCTTTGCCGATTGGCTGAAAAGTGCTAATCCCGATGTATTATGTCTGCAAGAGATAAAAGCCCTTGAAGACCAAATACCTACAGAAATATTTACCGAATTAGGGTATACTTACCAATATTATCACAGTGCCGAAAAGAAAGGTTATAGTGGTGTGGCTATTCTTTCCAAAATAGCACCCAAACACGTGGAAGTGGGCACAGGAATTGATTATATGGACAAGGAAGGACGGGTGCTTCGTGCTGATTTTGAGACACTCTCAGTAATGAGTCTCTATTTGCCCTCAGGCACCAACATTGATCGTTTGGATTTCAAACTCACTTTTATGGCTGACTTCCAAAAGTACATTGATAAGCTCAAACAAACAGTGCCTAACCTCGTTATCTGTGGTGATTACAACATCTGTCACGAGGCAATCGATATACACGACCCCGTGCGCAATGCTACAGTATCAGGCTTCTTGCCCGTAGAGCGCGAGTGGTTAGACAAGTTTATGAAGAGTGGTTTTATTGACAGTTTTCGTTACTTTCACAAAGAGCCACATCAGTACTCGTGGTGGAGCTATCGCGCTAATGCTCGCAACAACAACAAAGGTTGGCGGATTGACTATCATTTAGTATCTACCCCTTTAGAAAACCGAATGGAGCGTGCGCTTATACTCCCTGAGGCAAAACACAGCGACCACTGTCCTATTGTATTAGAAATTAGAAGTTAGGAGATAGAAAAAAGCTGTTGAACAAATTGTAATGTTCAACAGCTTTTTTTTATTGTCTGCCACGCTGTGGCTACCAACGAATGATGGCACTTGCCCAAGTGAAACCACTACCAAAGGCAGCAAGTACTACGAGGTCGCCGTCCTTGATTTTGCCTTGTTGAACTGCTTCAGTAAGAGCAATAGGCACAGAAGCGGCGGTAGTGTTACCGTATTTCATTATATTGTTAAACACCTGCTCATCAGTGAGTTTGAATTGGTGTTGTACAAATTGTGAGATACGCAAATTAGCTTGGTGAGGAATCAGCATATTGATATCTTCGCGAGAAAGTCCGTTAGTTTTTAGTCCTTCTTCAATCACTTCGGCAAAGCGCACTACAGCATTTTTAAATACAAACTGACCGTTCATATTAGGATAATAACTCACATCATCGGGGTCGTTTTCAGCTAATAATTCGGTTACCCATTTGGTACCTACCCCTGGAGTTATCATTGCTAATTGCTCGGCGTGCTCGCCTTGGCTGTGCAAGTGAGTAGAGAGAATGCCGCGTTCGGGGTCATCGGAGCGAGAAACGATAGCAGCACCTGCGCCATCACCAAAAAGCACTGCCATATTGCGACCGCGTGTGCTCATATCTAAGGCAGGTGATTGGGTTTCAGCACCTATCACAAGGATATTTTTGTACATACCCGTTTTAATATACTGATCGGCTACTGAAAGGGCATAGATAAAGCCCGAACATTGGTTGCGAATATCGAGAGCCCCTACAGTAGGCAAACCTAATTCTTTTTGTACTAACACCCCGCAACCAGGGAAATAAAAGTCGGGACTGAGGGTTGCAAACACAATAAAGTCTATTTCTTCTTTATTGATTTTAGCGGCTTCAATAGCTTTTAAACTCGCTTTCACTCCCATTGAGGTAGTAGTATCAGAACCTCTTAATGCGTGACGACGTTGCTGAATACCGGTGCGTTCTTGAATCCATTCATCGCTAGTATCCATTAGTTTCGACAAGTCGTCGTTAGTAACTACATTGTCAGGGACATAAAATCCTAATCCCTTAATTCTTGATGTATACATATTTTTAGTTTTTAGTTGTCTAAATAAACACTTCTAATAAATCCATCCCTTTAGTTTTCACCTCTAACTTGTGGCAAGAAGCAGGGAAAAGCACTGTTTCACCTTGTTTGATAGGCAATTCGGTAGTGCCATCACCGATGGTACCTTCACCTTTTACGCACATATAGATATGGAAAGAATCATCTTGAGCAAGCGACTTCTCAAAACCTGCTGTAAGAGGCAATAAATTAGTAATAAAATAAGGGCAATTCACCACTTTGTTCACCTCATTAGCATTTTGAGTGTACTGCACTTTAAAGTCGTCTTTCTTCTCATAGTCGATGGCATCGAGAGCGAGTTCAGTGTGGAGTTCACGCAAGTTGCCATTTTTATCGCGACGGTTGAAGTCGTACACGCGGTAGGTGATGTCGCTAGTTTGTTGTATTTCGGCAATGATAATTCCCTTACCTATGGCGTGCACTTTGCCTGTATTGATGAAGAAAGTATCGCCGTCTTTCACTTTTTCATAGTTGAGAATATCAGTAAGCGTACCATTGTCTAAATGCTGTTGATACTCTTCTTTGGTAACCGTTTTGTTGAATCCTACAATCAATTCAGCACCTGCATCAGCGTGAAGCACATACCACATTTCGGTTTTACCAAAAGAATTGTGGCGTTCTTTTGCCAATTTATCGTTAGGATGTACTTGTATAGAGAGGTCTTCACGTGCATCTATAAATTTAATAAGGATAGGGAAATCGCGACCAAAACGCTGGTGTACGTGTTTGCCTAATAGTTCATTAGGGTACAAATCAATAAGTTCTTGGAGACTTTTACCTTCAAGAGCGCCGTTGGCTACTATGGAGATATCGCCTGGTACTCCTGATACTTCCCAGCTTTCGCCTGTAATATCACTTTCAATAGGTTTGTTGAATAATGTTTTTAGCTTAGTGCCTCCCCAAAGACGTTCTTTGAGGATGGGTTTAAATTTTATTGGATACATTTTTATTAAGGTTGTTAATTAAACAGGGCAAAGATAATAAATAATTACGAATGACGAATAATGAATGACGTTTTTTTCAATTAAATAGTCCTTTCTTATACTGTTGATTTCAATAATGCAGCATAAAAATATAGGCAGGAATTGCTATAACAGCCGATAAACCCACAGCTAAAGTAGGTAGCATTATAAGTCCGTATATCAAAAATGTGATAACATCTATGGTGAGAAAATAGTTTTTGGAATTGAAAGAAGTTTTCTTTTTTAGAACAATAGGGAGGAGTATATAAAGTAGGAATGGAGCAATAACTAAGAGTTTGTTGAGGGTATTCAGCACCCAATCACCATGTCTATACGATTCAAAGAGCAGCATCATAGGTACAGCAAAAGTTCCTACAAGGGCTTGTAATCCTTCTAATGAAAAGGAATGTAACTCAGGCATTCCTAATTTTGTTATATGATTGAATACATTGTAAAGACAAACTAATATTATATAGCAAATTACCACAATATAGCCATTACGCTTTATATTTTTAGTGAGTAAATTCATATTTTCTGTTATTTATGCCTATACACTTCTTCGAAAGGCAATCTAAACCTTTCACCCCATATACCGCGTTCTTCGCGAAGGCCACAAGCTACAACCATAGTCACCTCAGCCCCATAAGGCAAGTGCAAAAGTTTCTTAATACGACGGCTATCATACCCACCTAAGGGACAAGTATCATACCCTTCCTCTGCCATTGCTAACATAAAAGTTTGCGCTACAAGCCCGCAGCTTTTATGTACATCCACGCGCATATCACTTTCAGAGAGTTCTCGCACCATAGGGCGAAACCAACTGATGACCACCCCAAACAGTTTGCGAAAAGCACCTAGTAAGCCGAAAAAACGACTGTATACAAAGGGGATTAGTTTGCCGTAATACCTCTCTCTATCTTTAATGCGTTTGGCTTGACGTTCAGGCGGACTGTTGCGCTGTATATTACCGCGCTCAAATTCCAAAATCATCTCAGCGTGCTGACGGTGTTTGTCTTGTCGAGTCACGAAAACGACCATCTGTTGTGCCGTGGTTGCTGAAAGCTGCCCCAAACAGACTTGTGCTAATTTTTCTAACAAAGTTTTATCAGTAATATGATAAAACTCATACAGTTGCATGTTGAAACCACTAGGTGCTAGTGTAGCGAGCCTAAGGCATTCACGCACCTTTTCCTCACTAATGGGCGTAGGAGCGAAATAACGTACCGCCCTGCGGAAATTTAAAATATCTTTTAACATAGGATTAGTGTTTAGCAGTCAGCTAAAATTACCGACATTTCTTGTCAATTTTTAGTTTATGGCAGCAAATTTACAAAAAGAAACTGAAAAAAACAAACTATTGCTAATTTGCTAATTATTTGTACCTTTGCCCTTTGATTTAGAACATTCTGTAATATGAACGATAATTCCTCTTATCACATTCCCGTTTTGTTGCAACAAAGTGTTGAGGGTTTGGCAATTAAGCCCAATGGCACTTATGTAGATGTCACCTTTGGCGGCGGCGGTCATTCGCGTGAAATCCTCAAACATTTAGGCAATGAGGGGCGACTTTTTGCTTTCGACCAAGATACTGATGCAGCTGCCAATGCAATAGCCGACGACCGTTTTACACTCATTCAGCAGAATTTCAAATATTTGCGACAATACTTGCGTTTCTATGGTGTTACGCAAGTAGACGGGGTTTTAGGTGATTTTGGGGTTTCTTCTCATCAATTTGATGTAGCCGAACGCGGTTTTTCTACTCGTTTTGAAGGTACTTTGGATATGCGTATGAACCAAAATGCAACGGTTTCGGCTAAAGAAATTGTAAATGAATATGATGAAGAAGATTTAAGCCGATTGTTTTTCAACTATGGCGAACTAAAAAATGCCAAAGCTATCGCTCGAGCGATTATCAATTATAGAGCACAAAAGCCTATTCAATTAGGCAGTGAGTTACAAGAAGCTGTAAAGAGTTTTCTACCCAAGTTCAAAGAAAACAAAGTGTTAGCGCAAATCTATCAGGCGATACGCATAGAGGTAAATGGCGAAATGGAGGCTTTAGAATCGTTTTTATTACAACTGCCCGATGTGGTAAAACTTGGGGGACGCATCAGTCTCATCAGTTATCACTCGCTTGAAGACCGTGCCGTGAAACGCTTTATACGCGACGGACAATTAGAAGGTACTCCCGAAAAAGATTGGTTTGGCAATGTGTCAGTTCCGTTTAAAAAAGTAGGCGGACTTATCACTCCTACCGATAGTGAAATTGCAATGAATAACCGAGCGCGCAGTGCTAAACTTCGCATTGCTGAACGCATAAACGCTTAATTCTTAACTTTTAGATAAAAAATGGGAAGAGCTACCGACGAAATTAAAAATATACTACGCGGAAAGTTTTTTGTAGGCAAAGACGCTTTTAAAAGCTGGATGTTTGTAGGCTTTCTGTTTGTGCTGATTATCATAGTGATTACCAGCTCACAGCGGGTAGATGCTAAAGTACACCAAATAGCCAAACTGAATGAAGAGGTGAATGAACTCAAAAGTCAGTTTGTGGATGTGCGTTCGCGTTTGCAGAAAGTGCGATTAGAATCATCACTATTAGAGCAATTAGATTCTAAAGGACTGAAACAGCCAGAGAAACCACCACAAAAAATTAAAGTAATCGTAGAAGAATAACATAACAAAAAGGAGATAAAGCATTGGAAAAAAGCGACAAAAAAATAACAGCTCGCACTTATTTCGTAGCATTGGTAATCCTGCTAATGATTGTAGTGATTGCCATAAAACTTATCAAAATACAAATAGAGGGAGAGGAATATCGCGCCAAAGTAGACGAAACTACCTTGCGCGAGGCTGATATTATTCCCAGTCAGGGCAATTTATACTCCGATGATGGGAGTTTATTGGCTACCTCGGTAACTCGTTACGATATTCGTTGGGATGGGATAGCCCCTTCTAAAGCCAATTTCAACAAATATGTAAAGCCGTTGAGCGATTCACTTTCAAAAATGTTTGGTCGTCCAAGTAACTACTATTTGAATCTACTAAAAAAAGAGCGCAATTTAAAGAATAGATACCTGCTGATAGCTAGCAATTTAGGTTATAGTGAATACGCGCGTATCAAAAAATTTCCACTATTTGACAAAGGTCCTTACAAAGGGGGAATTATTATAGAGAAAAACATCAAACGCGAATATCCGTTAGGTGGAATTGCCCACCGCAGTATTGGTTATGCCCGTACCGATGAAACTGGTTACACTACCCGCGTAGGGCTTGAAGGTGCTTATGCCAATTACCTTTTGGGCACCAAAGGACGACGTTTAGAACAGAAAATTGCCAAAGGACAGTGGAAACTCGCCAGTGGGTTTGATATTATAGAACCTAAAGATGGTTATGATGTAGTCTCTACTATCAACATCAACATACAAGATATTGCACACCACGCTCTGCTCACCCAGCTTAAAAAATACAAAGCGCAACACGGTTGCGTGATTGTAATGGAAGTGAGTACAGGTGAGATAAAAGCTATTTCTAACCTCGAATTGAACAAGAAAAGTGACACTTACACTGAGCGTTATAACTTTGCTATAGGCGAAGCTCACGAACCTGGATCTGTATTCAAATTGATGACAGTTGTCGCTGCTATGGAAACCCGCAATATCGACACCACTTATGTAGTGGATATAAAAGACGGGAAACAACAGTACTACGATAAGACTTTTCAGGATTCACAACATCACTTCACAGGGCGTATTAGCTTAAACAAAGCCTTTTCGGTATCCTCAAACGTGGGGATGACCGAGTTAGTACACTCACTATTTGCGAAAAACCCTTCGGATTTTACCACTCAATTGCTAAGTATGAACCTCAACCAGCAGTTAGGTTTGCCCATATTAGGAGAAGGAGAGCCTTTTATTCCTACACCTCGCGACAAACTGTGGAGTGGGGTAACCCTCGAATCTATGTCAATAGGTTATGCTGTGAAAATCACCCCCTTACAGAGCTTAGCTTTCTACAATGCTATTGCCAATGGCGGAGTAATGGTAAAACCCCGAATGATCAAGGAAGTAAAAGAATGGAATAAGACGATAGAAAAGTTTAATGTTGAGATTATCAACGGAAAAGTGTGTTCTAAACAAACAGCTGATAAAGCTAAAGGAATGCTTGCCGATGTGGTGAGGCGCTCATACGGATCGGGACATCGCCTCTATTCTCCCGATTTTTCGATGGCAGGCAAAACAGGAACTGCTCGTAAGAACTACGCCAATGCCGATGCAAGCAAACTGAGTTATATATCCTCATTTGCAGGTTTTTTCCCAGTAGATAACCCCAAATACTCTTGTATAGTAGTCATTCACGAACCCGACCGCAGTGTAGGGATTTACGGTGCCGATGTATCGGGACCTGTTTTCAAAAGTATAGCCCATAAAATCTATACTAACTCACTGTTGATGGACACCGTAGAAGATGTAGAAAATGTATCGGAAAAGACTACTAAAAACTATGAAGATTACTACGCTAAGGCTGCAAAATACAAAACTGTAATGCCCGATCTTACGGGTATGAATGTAATGGACGCTATTGCCCTACTCGAAAATATGGGCTTACGAGTAAAATTTTCGGGCGAAGGCAAGGTAAGTAGCCAGTCAGTTGCTAAAGGCACCAAAGTAGCGAACAATACCATAGTAGTTTTACAATGTGGAGAATTAACTAATTAACATTATGAATTTAAAAACATTACTTAAAAACATCTCTATAAAAGCTTCTCTTTATGAAGAAGACAAACCTATTACTTCCGTTTGCTTTGATTCTCGCAAGGTAGAAAAAGGAAGTATGTTTGTTGCTATCTCTGGCACTCAATCTAACGGACACGAATATATAGACCAAGCCACTCGCAGTGGGGCAACCGCTATCGTCTGTGAGCAATTACCCCAATTGCTTTTCCCCGACGTGAGCTATATCATTGTACCTAATACCCATAGTGCCTTAGCTCTTATCGCGGCTAACTTCTATGGCAATCCTTCCGAAAAACTTACCTTAGTAGGTGTTACAGGCACTAACGGAAAGACTACTATTGCAACGCTTCTCTACCAATTGTTTAGAAAAGCAGGACAAAAAGCAGGCTTGCTCTCTACCGTAGCAGTATACATAGACAACCAACGTTTTGAAGCAACTCACACCACCCCCGACCCTCTTCAACTAAATCATTATCTACACTTAATGGTAGAACAAGGGGTGAAATACTGCTTTATGGAGGTCAGTTCACACGGTATCGACCAGCATCGCACCGAAGGACTACAGTTTGCAGGTGGTATTTTCACTAACCTCACCCGCGATCACCTCGACTATCACAAAACCTTCGCTGCCTATCGCGATGTAAAAAAACGCTTTTTCGATGCATTGCCTGCTACCGCTTTTGCCTTAGTAAACAACGATGATAAGAACGGGGCTTTTATGCTACAAAACACCAAAGCCCAAAAGAAAACTTACGCTCTCAAAACCTATTCAGATTATAAAGCTTATATCATCGAAAGCAGATTTGACGGCTTGTTGTTGCGCATCAATCAGCACGAGGTATGGACAAAACTCATAGGGGAGTTCAATGCCTATAACCTTTTGGCGGTATATGCAGCAGCTACACTTTTAGGTATTGACGAACTTGAGGCGCTTACACTCATCAGTGCTATAGAGCCCGTAGCTGGGCGTTTCCAGTACGCCGTATCGGTTACGGGAGTAATTACCATCGTAGATTACGCTCATACCCCCGATGCCCTTGAAAACGTTCTAAAAACCATCAACGATATACGCACTCACAACGAGACACTCACTACTGTAGTGGGCTGTGGCGGCAATCGCGACAAAGGCAAACGCCCTATAATGGCTGATATCGCTACAACCCTCAGCGATAATGTCATCCTCACTTCCGACAACCCTCGCAACGAAGAACCTGAGACGATTCTTGCCGAAATGGAACAAGGGGTACAGCCACAACACTTCCACAAAGTACAAACCATCACCGACCGTCGTCAAGCAATACAATCCGTTTGTAAGAATGCCAAAAAAGGTGATATCATCCTCATCGCCGGTAAGGGACACGAAACTTACCAAGAAATTAAAGGCGTAAAACACCATTTTGACGACTTTGAAACCGTCCGAGAGTTTTTAGAATTGTACAAGAAGTAGGAGTTAGGAGTTAGGAATTAGAAAATAGAAGTTAGACTTTGCTAAGAGTTTTAGGACTCTTAGCAAAGTTTTTTTATACTGTATCACGAAATGATACACTTCCCCCTTTACCTTTGCCGCATCAAAAAAAACTTCTAACAAATGGAAAAAAATACACTATCATTGCAGTTGCCTATAGCGCTGCTCAGTAAGTCTAAAGTAACGATGCGTGCACTTTTAGAGCGCGAAGTAGCACAACAAGAGTGTTATATTAAAGAAACTCTCAAAGCTATTGAGATACCTTTTAAAGGCTCTTTACACCCAAAAATAGACAGAAGAAAAACTGTCTTTTCAATAAAGATGAAGCCTTATTTCAGTGAAGATGATTTTGAAAAAGTACAAAAAGCCTTCCCGAAAGGTTATGTATTACCTCATTACAATTTTGTAGGCGAAGAGGTAACTTCACGTTTCGTACAGATAGCTATCCCTAATAAAACTACTCATTTTGTATATCTGAGTGAAATTTTGGACTCCAAGCAATTCAAACATTCTACAATGCTTTTACCTATTGCTTTAGGAATGAATGAAGAAGACCTTCATTTGATTGATTTAACGACTGAAGCACATTTGGCTATTCAAGCGGATGACCCTACCTATCAACGCAAATTACAACAGCTTGTATTGCTATCCTTGCTTTACAAACACAGTCCAGAAACGCTCAAAATAGTGTGGATAGGAGGAGCTGACGATTGCCCGCCTGCGATGTTGCAAGTTATAACACCTTATGCGTTTAGCACCGCTACTGATACTGAAGAAATTTTGCAATCCTTAGTAGATGAAAACCAAAAACGCACAGAAAATGCTCTTTCTTCACCATATATAGTAGTCTTTATCAATGAGGCTGATACGCTTTTTGAGAAACATTTTCTACTTTTAAATGCTTTGAAAGATAGCCAAGCACAGGGTATTTATATTGTGGGTATTTCGGAAGTATTTGAGAGGAAAAGCATTACTGTAAAACAGCTACTTGATTATCGTTTGCTCTTTAACAATTTGCTATGGGTTCACGAAGATGGAGCAATAGGCTATGAGCGCACTTCTCTTCTGTTACCCTTCTTTGAAGAAGAGGTTTTTGACAAGATCATACAATTTAGAGAAGGAAAAATAAAAGTACCACCAGAAGAATTGCTTTCAGAGAGAGCTGAAACCTTACAAAAACAAATAGCACAGATATTAGAAAATAGGAGTAATATTCTTTTAGAACGAAAGACTTTAAAAGACCTTAAAAAGTCTTTGCATACCCCCTTGGTAATGAGAAGCCTGCTGTGTAGTACAGATGGTGCAATAGTTCTTCCACTAAATGTAATTAGAGGGTATTTTTCTCGATTATTACAAACGAAACTATTTAATGAAATGCTTGGCAGAGTTATGGATAATATTACCTATTTTGCAGGAGAAACACCTAAGAAGTTAGGTAGTATAACTCATTTTGAAATACTTAAAGAAAGCAAACAGATACTTATTGATGGTGAACCCTTACACACTCACTCTATAGGAGATAGTTTAGCGCCTTTTATTGTAGAAGATGACTATGATATACTCAACCCAATAGCCGTCACTCCTGAGAAAGTGGTATGCCCATTGTTAGACACTTTACCTAATGCTACTTATCCACAGTTGAGCCTTATTGTAAAGAAGTTACGAGAAGTTGAGCCAATACCTTCTAATTTAGAAGAGAAAGCACTGTTAGTACACAAGCTTTTTAACAATTCAATTTTCACTTGGCAGCTTTCACCTATAGCATTGCTTTCGGAAATAGAAATCCTATTGTCGCAAGTTAATTTTGAGCTGATTAACAAGAAGTTTCTTAGATGCCGTCAAAAGTCAGCAGTAGGTAGTTAGAAAGCGTTCTCAAGCTCTTAATAATAAAATTAAGAAAACTTTGCAATACACTCTTTTTTAGAAATAGAAAAGTTGTTGAATAAACAACAAAAAAATCACCCTAACGTCCCAAATTTTAACATTTTATATTTGGTAACAAGGAAAATAGTTAGTACCTTTGGGGCGCATTAACAACATTAAAAAACAAAATTAAAAATGGCAAAAAGAAAAAATTATCCTATTTCAAATGCTCAAAACTCTATTGTTAGATCTATTCTTAACAATATTAGTGAAAAAATGGGAACTTTAGACGGTAGCACAATGGAAAATATACTAAAATATTTCAACTATAAGTGTGCCTACACAGGAAAGAAACTAAAAAAGGAAGAAGTCGTTTTTGACCACCTTATTCCTTGTAATAGAAAGTATGGAGGATTATACTTAGCAGGTAACTTAGTTCCTACTTCAAAAGAGATCAATGCTAAGAAAAGTGGTAAAGATTTCATTGAGTTCATCAACGATGAGAGGAATAACGATCTTTTCCCTAAAGAAAAGAAACAAGAGGTAATTGATAGACTTAAAGAATATCAAAAGGATTTTGAATATCCAAAAGATATTGTCACAAAAGATTTTACCAACAGACTTGCTGAGATTTACAGTGAAGTAGAGGGAATTATAAACACTTATGTATTAGAGTTTCTATATACAGAACCCCCTAAAGCTGAAAAAGAGTTGGATTTAAATAAAAATGTATTAGAATCATTTGAAAAAAATCTCATTGTTAATGAAAAATTGAAGGTGAAAAGGAGAGTTCCTAAATGGTTAAAAGACACACATCAACAAAATTCAATTATTTTATTAGCTTTTTTAAAACTTTATGAAAAATCTAATGAGGTTTCAGTAGAGCAATTAGAAGAAGAAGTTGCTAAGAACAAAGGTTTTCATAAAAATTTTCAAGGTAATTTTAAACCTATGACTGAAATTTATGACAATAATCACGGAAAGGTTTTTGAAGTATATTATAAAGGACAACAAAGAATGGTAAAGCTTTGGAGTAATACAGAAAAAATTGTTTTAGCAGCATACAAAGAGTACAAGCAGCAATAATTCTCATTCTTAACAATCAAAAAATAGTGCCAAGAAAAATTCTTGGCACTCTTTTTTATCATTGTATCACAAAATGATACACCTTCTATATTACCTTTGCCATTACTATGATAATCAATTACTTTTAAAGTATACTATGTAAGGGCGTTTTGCAAACGCCCACACAAATAGAACTTTTTAGACAGCTTCTTTTAAGAGTGGAAAGAGTATTCGGCTTTACGAAGTTCCGCACTTTGAGAAAGTTTGCAATATACTCTTTGTAGAAATAGAAAGACTATTTATTTTCATTTAGTGAATGAACAGTAAAAAAATTATCCTAACGTCCCAAATTTTAACATTTTATATTTGGTAGCAAGAAAAATAGTTAGTACTTTTGGGGCGTTAATTTAAATCATCACAAATTTATGAACGGAACCCAAGAATTTATTAAAACTCTTTTCAATGGAAATGAAGACGCTTTCATTGAACATTTTGTAAAATCTTGCCTTTTTATTGAAAAAAAAGAGGTGGAGAAAAGAGCAAAAGAAATGCTCTCTGACATTAGCAATAACGCTAAAATCAATATTAGGTTTGGCAAAAAATACCTTGATGAATTTGAAGCTGAACCTAAAAAAAATGCTTTAAAGAAAAAAGATAAAGCAAAAATTAAGAAAATAGCTAGTCAATACTCCTTATTCTTTAAAGATGGTAAAGTCAAAGTTGCTATTGATGGTAATGGAAATCAAACAGTTGTTACTGCTATTGAAAAAGCGACAGGTTATACTATTAATGGTAATAATAGTGATTTCTTTAATTATACCCTTTCTCATGTATGGTCTAACACTACACACAACCCTTACTATTTTAGTTCATTATGGAATATAGTGGTAATCCCTAACTATCTAAATTATATAATGGATAAACCAGAAACACAAGACCCTATAAATGGCAAAATACAAAAACTTATCAAAGCTATTTGTATTGAATTGTACCATCCAGATACTTTAATGAATAATAAAATTGAAGTAGAGAAACCTTCTAAAGATTTTTTTGAATTAGCTAAAAAGGCTCATAATGAGGGTTGGATTCATTTTTTAAAAAGGAAACCAGAATCATCTTCTGAACAAAAAATTATTTTTGATGATTTAGAAGATAAAACCTTTGAAAAAATTAATAAGCTTAAAAACAAAGAATTTGCTTTTGAATGCCTTAAACTTATGGATGAGTATGGATTGTTAGAAGATAATCTCTCTACTCTCACTAATGGACAAGAGTGTAAAGAAACTTTAGGACATTATTTTCCTATCTTGCTTGAAAACACAAAGGAAAATATCAGCAATAACAAGGATTTAGAGGATAGATATTATGCTAAACCTTTTTTTCAATACAATGGTAAGGAATACTACGTAACCAATGATTGGTATGAAAAGAAAGAAGGCAAAGCAAGCAATAGAGATAATCGTCCAATTTTTATTGACTGGATTTATTCATTATTAAATGAATAATTCTCATTCTTAACAATAAAAAAGAGTGCCAAGAACAATTCTTGGCACTCTTTTTTTTACCATAGTATCACAAAATGATACACCTCCTATATTATCTTTGCCCTCAATAACTTATAATATCACACAATATGAAAACCTTTCAAGAACTTTTACAAGTTAGAGCTCCAAAAAAAATGACACTCCCCGTACCTTTAGGTGTATTTATCAAAGAAGTGAAATTCGTAGATATTGCTAAAATAAGTCCTATACTTATTGAAGGAAATAACCCTGATGAAAGAGAACTATTAGTACAAGAAATACGCTGGACAATGCTCTACCATAAGCATTCTAAAAATGTACGAATGTTCTCTATCAATGCACAAGATGAAAGAAAAACGCTTGAAACGCTTGCTATTTTACAAAAAGAAATAGCAAATCGATATAAAAAACAGCATAAAGAGCTCTATAAAGTTCCTCATATCATTTTGTTTATAGAAAATATAGAGAACTTTGCCTTTACTCACTTTGAGACTTAAAAAAACATCTTCAAAATAAGTCAGAAAGTAGGAATTTACTTCGTATTATCAATTGGTAAAATAGAAAAGAAACACTATTTTAAGTTATTAGGACTGTGTAACTATCTTCTAATAGTCGCTGATAATTTAGTACAAAGAGCCAACTTACTCAAAATAACTTTACAAGAATGGCATAATTTATACCATCAAAAAATCAATCGCAATACTATAGAACTTCCTATAATAAAAGCAGATGAAGTGCAAAACTTTTTAAAACTGCAATCAACAAATTAACGCACTTCCAAATTTCTCTTCACTGCTTCTTGCCAATATTTTACAAAAGTATCTCGCAAGTGAGTAGGTTCTAATATAGTAAGCGACCAACTGCGTTTCATCAATTCCATAATAAAGTCAAGAGTGGGTTTTACATAGAGTTCAAAGGTGATATGCGTTGCTGTTTCAGCTATAACCCGCTGTGAGTGGTGAATAGGTGAGGCTTTGAGATAGTTGCCATCACGGTGTTCAAACTGTAGCACTACCTTTTCGGCTTTGGCATCGGTAAACATCCCAAAAGCATTGTAATACGGACTGTAGAAGTCTAATTGCTTATTAGGGCGGAAGGTAGCACCTATTTCTAACGAACGCACACGCTCTAAGGCAAAAGCTTTAAAAGGCACACTGTTATCTTGTTTATCTACTGCCAACACATACCATTTATAGTCTTTATGTTTTAGTTTGTAAGGCTGTAGCGTATAGGCTTTGGTTTGCTCATCGCGGTAGTCGTAGTAAGTAATGTGTAGTTCTTTATGTGCTTCTATAGCCTCTATACAGTCGGCTATATGGTTTGTACCCGTATGCTGACGAGTTTCTGTAATCACGCATTCAGGTAGTTTGCCGTCTTGGTTTTGCACGGTAAACAAGATGTAAGCTGCCAATAGGTCGTCTACTATCAGCTGATTTTCATCTTCGTATAGCGCATAAGTTTCATCCTCAAATCTCAAATCATAGTGCCATTCATCGCGTATTGTCTCTTTGTCGCGCTCAAATAATTGTCGGTTATACCCTTTTTCAGCTAAATAACTATCCATTTCTTTGTAGATTTGTTGGTAGTTAGGGTAAATTCCCTTTCTATTACAATCGCGTATAAATCGCAATAGGTGTATGATACGTAGTAATTTATCCATTTTTTGTTTTTTTTAGTTTATGAGGCAAATGTACGAAATTATTGAGAAACTATATATACACCTTTAAAAATTCGTCATTCGTCCCTCGTCATTCGTAATTCGTAATTCATCATTCGTCCCTCGTCATTCGTAATTCGTAATTCGTCATTATTTTTGCGTTTTCTTCAGTAAACAACCTTCAAAACTGACAATCTTTCAAAAAATATCTTTACAATGACTCCTATTTTGATATTCTGTTAAAAATCAAGAATGTTATAAAAAAGTGTTAAAAAGTTAATCTTTGTTAATTTTGAAACTTTTGTTTTGTTATTACGAAAGATATTGATACTTTTGAGCCGTTAAAACAAATAAAAGTATGGATAACACACACAAAATCGCTTCGTTTATCTTCTGTTTACTTTTTCCTTTTTGGCTAATAGCCCAGGAAGTAACTATCAAAGGTACCGTAAAAGATCAGGACGGTCTAGAATTGCCTGGGGCTGCTATTGTTATCAAAGGCACCAATAAAGGTATGGCTACCGATTGGAATGGAAACTTTGAAATCAAAGCTCATCAGGGGGATATTTTGGTATTCTCAACTATCGGCTATGCTCCTAAAGAGGTAAAAGTAGGTAAGGAACACAACCTAAACATCGTTCTTTCTGTTGATGTACTTGAGCTTGAAGGTACTGAGGTAGTAGCTGTCGCTTATGGTACTACCGATAAAAAATCGTTTACAGGCTCTATGGCTACTATCAAAGCCGAAACTATTCAGGCTAAACAAACTACCGATGTAGCCAAAACTTTAGAGGGGGCTGTAGCAGGGGTACAAATCTCCACTTCTTCAGGGCAACCAGGGAGTAGTTCGGCTATCCGCATTAGGGGGATTGGCTCTATCAATGCTTCTAGTTCTCCACTTATCATCTTAGATGGCGTACCTTTTGAAGGAACACTCAACGCCATCAACAACAGCGACATAGAGAGTGTGAACGTACTAAAAGATGCTTCTTCTTCAGCACTTTATGGGGCTCGTGGCGCTAATGGGGTGGTACTCATCACTACCAAAAGTGGTTCTAAAGGTCGCTTATCTATCACTTTAGACAGTAAGTTGGGCTTCAACTATCGCGGTATTCCTGAGTACGATATCATCAGCAGCCCATCCGAATACTACGAAACCCTTTGGTCTGCACTCTACAATCAGAATTTGTACACTCAAAATCAGGCTGATGCCTTGGCGCGCAGCAATGCTAGTAAGTCGCTCATTGGCAATGTGGGTAGTGGTTACAACATCTATAATGTAGCCGATGACCAAGTGGTGCTCCCTAACGGTAAACTCAACCCTGCTGCTTCTATCAAATATTCCGATGCGGCAACTTTCAACCAGTGGGAGAAAGCGCTCTTCAACAACCGTGTGCGCAAAGAACACAATTTGAGTATGACCAAAGGTACAGAACACAATAGTTTCTATTTTTCTTTTGGTTATTTAGGCGATGAAGGGTATAATATGAATACTTATTTCAATCGCTATGCAACTCGTTTTTCTTATAAGGGGGATATCACTTCTTGGCTTAAGACCAATGCTTCCTCTATGATTACTTATACTGAACAACAAGGAAGTACAGAAGATAATGGTTATGACAACCCTTTTGCGTGGACGCGCACTATCGCTCCTATTTACCCCATCTATGAACACGATGCCAATGGCAATCGCTTGAGTACTTACGACTATGGGATTACCCGAAAATTCAACGATAATACCAATCCCGTGGCAACACAACGCGAGAACTTGAACTACAATCGCGATTACTATTTCAATCAGTCGCTTTCATTAGATGCAACACTACATAAAAATCTTACCCTTTCTGCCAATGGTAATTTCTATGCCAATTTCTACGATGTGAATTACTTCACTACCCCATTAGGAGGAGCTGGCAAGAACTATGGTGGCTCATCTACTAAGTACAAATCGGATAATATAGTAATGACCTTCAACCAATTGTTGCGCTATAATAAAAACTGGGACGACTATGGTTTTGAAGCCTTTTTAGGACACGAAACTTATCTGAAGCGTTTTGGTACCATTGAAGGATCTAAGAAAAATTTTGTAGATCCGCGCAATAGTGAGTTCAACAACGCGGCTGTACTCAGTTCGCTCACTTCATACTCTCGTCGTTATTTTGTAGAAGGCTACTTCGGTCAGATAAATGCTAATTATAAACATAAGTATTATCTATCAGGCAGTTTGCGCCGCGATGGGTCTTCGGTATTTGCCCCCGAAAATCGTTGGGGTACTTTCTGGTCAGTTGGGGCATCGTGGTTGCTCAGCGAAGAAAAATTCTTAGAAAAAGCGAAATTCGTTGATTTGATAAAACTAAAACTCAGCTATGGGGTACAAGGTAACGATGCTCTTTACCTCCCTGGAGGTGGGCGTTCGTACGTACCTTATATGACGCTCTATAGCGTAAGTACCAATGGTAATACCCCAGGGCTTGAAGCCAGCTATAAAGGTAATCGCAATATTACTTGGGAAGAGAGTGGCAACCTCAATGCAGGGATAGAACTAGGGTTCTTTAGAAACCGACTTACCTTAGAGGCTGACTATTTTGTAAAGAAAACTAAAGATTTGTTATTCAATATGCCGCTGCCTGCTTCTACTGGTTTTTCTTCAGAACCGCGCAACGTTGCCGATATGATGAACAAAGGATTTGAATTTTCACTAGGAATAACCCCAGTACGCACCGACAATGTGCAGTGGACAATCTCGCTAAACGGATTGCACTACAAAAACGAAATCACTCGCCTACCTGAAGAATTGCGCGAAAAAGGACTCTCAAGCGGCTATCAAATACTAAAAGAGGGTGGTAGTATCTACGATTTCTATATGGTGAAATGGGGAGGCGTAAATCCCGCTAATGGTGATGCGCAATTTTATGTAAAAAATGCGACTACGGGTGAATATGAACTAAAAGGCAGTGCTGATTACGATAGTTCTAGCAAACAATATGTTGGCACCTCTATCCCCGATTTGCAAGGAGGCTTTGGCACAACGCTTAGCGCCTATAATTTCGACCTTGCGGTACAATTTTCTTACCAATTCGGTGGTAAATTCTACGACTCTCAGTACGCTAACCTAATGCACTCTGGCGACTTGGGTAGAACTTGGCATACTGATATTCGCAATCGTTGGACTCCTGAAAACACTACCTCCGACATTCCTCGATTGGAGTTTGCAAACCAAAAGGTGCTTAGTCTTTCCGATCGTTTTATAGTATCATCAGACTATTTATCACTGCGCAATGTGAGTTTAGGCTACACTTTCAACCGTGAAGTAATTGAAAAATTAGGACTCACAAAACTGCGTTACTACATCACTGCCGACAACGTATATTTGTGGAGCAAACGCAAAGGATTAGACCCCCGCACCAGCTTGGCAGGTAGCAATGACTATGCAGTATATAGCCCAATCCGCACGGTATCAATGGGATTAACACTCAATTTTTAAAATCGTAAAAGCTATGAAAAAATATATACTTTCCGCCGCTTTTCTATCACTGCTTATTACTGCTTGTTCTAAGAGTGATTTCGACCCCAAGGTAAACGAGTACCTCACCGACCAACGCAAAGAGGAACTCAAAGCCGATGTACAAACTAAAGCCAACCTCCTACAAGTAGAACTCAACGGTATTTACAACAACAATGTAGCACTACAGAGTAACTATCACGATTCGTTTGGGCTGAAGTCTATCCATCTGTCGTCAGACCTTACAGGGCTTGATATGGTACAAGCATCATATCACTGGTTTGGCTATGACTATTATTTCGATATGCGCAATGCAAACTATTCGCGCACTAGCTTTATGTGGTCTTTCCTCTATCGACAAATCAGTGCTATCAACACGATTTTAGCCGATTATTTTTCGGAAGTTCCCGCTGAGCAAGTGCTCTATCAAAAATATGCTGAACTCAAGTCGTTACGCGCGATTTACTATTTCTATTTGGTGAATTTGTATCAACATTCTTACAAAGGCAACGAGTCTAAATTAGGGGTGCCCCTAATGCTCAAACCTACCGATGGCAAACTACCGCGTGCCACAGTAGCCGAAGTATATCGTCAAATGGAAGAAGACCTATCAGTGGTAGATGATGCCCGCTTTACCATCACCGAAAGCAAAGAAGATGTAGACAAAGCTGTCGCCGCTGCTTATTTTGCCAAAGTGTATGCACACAAAGAGGAGTGGGCAAAGGTAGCCCAATACGCCCAAATTGTACTCAACGCAACCGATTTCAATTATACTTCTATGGCTGAAGTGCAAGGAGCTAAATGGGATATCAGTAATACCTCTTGGCTTTGGGGGTATGATATCACTCAGCAGACTACAACTTCCTTTGGGTCTTTCTATTCGCATATCGATAATACCATAACACAAGGCTATGCTGGGGGTTCAGGAGCTTATAAAAATATGTACAGCAACCTCTATGCTAAGATAGCCGATACTGATGTACGTAAGAAAATATATATCAATAGTACACTTTTCCCCACAATCGCCGATCGTTATGGATTACCCAATTACGCCAATGTGAAATACGCTACCGACCAGCGTTTCTTAAGTGATTACTGCTTCATACGCATAGAAGACCCTTTCTTTTTGTATGTAGAGGCTTTGGTAGAACAGAACAATTTGAGCGCTGCTAAAACTGCCCTTGAAGACTTTATGCACGACTATCGCGACCCTTCTTACACGCTCACTGCTACCACTCAAGCGGCTATGCGAGACGAAGTACGCACTCAGCGCCGCATAGAGCTATGGGGTGAAGGCACTAGCTTCTTCGATTTCAAACGTTGGCATTTAGGGGTAAACCGAAATGAGGCTGGCAGCAACCATACTTTTATGGTAACAGTACCCGCTGGCGATAAACGTTGGGTATACCAAATACCACAAGATGAAATAGAATCAAACTCACAAATGGTGCAAAACGAATAAAAAACATAAAAACCTAAATAGACACGAACTACCTAAAAAAGGACACTTTTTTGGGTAGTTCTTTTTTATATCACGTAAGTATTGGCTAATTAGCAAATTAGTCGTACCTTTGCCCCCTTGATTGTTAAAAATGAAAACCGAAGAAATCCTTATAAAAGGTGCTAAACTGCACAATCTTAAAGATATTACGGTGGGGATTCCCCGCAACAAGTTGGTAGTGATTACAGGGCTTTCAGGCTCAGGTAAATCATCATTGGCTTTTGATACGCTTTACGCCGAAGGGCAACGCCGCTATGTGGAGAGCCTCTCGTCGTACGCACGTCAGTTTTTGGGTAAGTTAGACAAACCAAAAGTAGACAATATCATAGGGATAGCCCCTGCTATTGCTATTCAACAGAAAGTAAACACCTCTAACCCGCGTTCTACCGTGGGCACTTCTACCGAGGTGTACGACTACTTAAAATTACTCTTCGCACGTATCGGGAAAACGTATTCACCTATTTCAGGTCAAGAGGTAAAAAAACATACCGTTACCGATGTGGTAGATGCAGTAATGCAGTATCCCGAAGGTACAAAACTATTGCTTTTGGCACCTGTGAATATCCCTAAAGACCGTACGGTAGAGCAAGTGCTCAAACTCCTCTTACAACAAGGCTATGCACGCATTCTGCACAAAGAAGAAATCATCCGCCTTGAGGAAGACAACTTGCCTAAGAATCTCGACAATTTCCAATTGGTAGTAGATAGGGTGATTGTGCGTCACGACGAGGATTTTCAGCACCGCCTTGCCGATGCTGTAGATACCGCTTTTTTTGAAGGCAAAGGCGAGTGCTATATTCAGGAAATAGACGGGGTGGTGCAAACGCATTTCAGCAATCGGTTTGAGTTGGACGGCATCACTTTTTTAGAGCCTAACGTACACTTGTTCAGCTTCAATAACCCTTATGGAGCTTGCCCCCAATGCGACGGTTATGGCGATACTATTGGTCTTGACGAAGATCTTATCGTACCTAACACAGGACTTTCGGTTTACGAAAAAGCTATTTACCCTTGGCGTGGCGAGACGATGGGCTCGTATCTCGACCAATTAGTGAACAATGCTTATAAATTTGATTTTCCCATACACAAACCTTGGTTTGAACTCACTGATAAACAGAAACAATTGGTTTGGGACGGCAATAAGTATTTCACGGGACTCACCGATTTCTTCAAAGAGTTAGAGGACAAAAGTTATAAAATACAAAACCGAGTACTCTTGGCGCGCTATCGCGGAAAAACGCGTTGTCACGAATGCCACGGCAAACGTTTGCGCAAAGAGGCTAACTACGTGAAAATAGCAGGTAAAAGCATTTCGGACTTGGTAGAATTGCCTATTGAAGAACTACAAATTTTCTTTAAAGAACTCAAGCTCAACGATTACGAGCAAGAGGTAGCCAAACGATTGTTGTTAGAAATCAACAACCGTCTGCAATTCCTTGCCGATGTGGGCTTAGGCTATTTAACCCTCAACCGAAAATCGAACACGCTCTCAGGGGGAGAAAGCCAGCGCATCAACTTAGCGACCTCGTTGGGCAGTAGTTTGGTAGGCTCTATGTACATACTCGATGAGCCCAGTATCGGCTTGCATCCACGCGATACCGAACGACTGATAGGCGTACTAAAATCCTTGCGCGATTTAGGCAATACGGTGATTGTGGTAGAACACGACGAGGATATTATGAAAGCTGCCGACTATATTATCGATATAGGTCCTGAAGCCGGAACGCACGGCGGTGAAGTGGTAGCGGCAGGCACTTATAAAGAACTTCTAAAAGCCGATACTCTTACGGGGAAATACCTCAGCGGACGTTTAGCAATTGAAGTACCCAAAAAACGGCGCACCTCTCCGCAACACATCACTTTGGTAGGCTGCCGCGAGAACAACCTTAAGAACATAGATGTTACTTTTCCTTTGGATATGCTCACGGTAGTTACAGGGGTATCGGGTAGCGGAAAATCTACTTTGGTGAAAAAATTGCTCTATCCTGCTATTCAAAAAGAATTAGACTTAGGCGGAGAGAAAATCGGTCAGTTTACCAAAATAGAGGGAAAATACAAGCACTTGCAAAGTGTGGAATTTGTAGACCAAAACCCTATTGGCAAATCAACTCGTTCAAATCCTATTACCTATATCAAGGCTTACGACGATATTCGCGCCCTCTTTGCAAATCAGAAATTGGCAAAGATGCGCAATTTCCAATCTAAACACTTCTCATTCAACGTAGATGGAGGTCGTTGTGAAGTGTGCAAAGGCGAAGGTGAAGTAACCATAGAAATGCAATTTATGGCTGATGTGCACCTCACTTGTGAGGCTTGTGGCGGCAAACGCTTCAAAAAAGAAGTCCTTGAGGTGATGTACGAAGGCAAAAACATCGATGACCTGCTAAACACTACTATCGATGATGCTGTAGCCTTTTTCCAAAAGCACAAACAAACCAAAATAGCCGAAAAACTCAAACCCTTGCAAGATGTAGGGTTGGGGTATGTAACACTGGGGCAGTCCTCCTCTACCCTATCGGGAGGGGAAGCCCAACGGATAAAATTGGCTTCTTTCCTATCAAAATCGGATAGCAAAGAAAAAGTGCTGTTCATTTTTGATGAGCCAACCACTGGTTTGCACTTTCACGACATTCGCAAACTCTTAGATTCATTGCAAGCCCTTATAGAAAAAGGGCATTCAGTTATCATTATCGAACACAATACCGAAATGATCAAATCAGCCGACTATGTAATAGATTTAGGTTTAGAAGGCGGCGCCAAAGGAGGCAATCTCGTAGCGACTGGCACCCCTGAGGAAATCGCTAAAAACAAACAAAGCTACACAGGTAAATACTTAAAACTGAAATAGCGATGAAAGAGTTAGGTAAAAATTGAGTTATCCAAGATTTTCGGATAACTGCCAATGATGGCAAAATGTAAAATGTACAATATTAATCAAATATGGACATTCAATTCAATACAAACGAAGATTACAATAAATTAGCCCTTAGCGAGTTGCGTAAACGCTTGAAAAAGGTAAAAGAAGGCGGGGGCAAAAAGAACCTCGAAAAATTACACAGCCAAGGCAAACTCTCGGCTCGTGAACGCATAGAATATCTGTTAGACAAAGATAAACCTCAAATAGAAATAGGCGCTTTTGCTGGTGAGGGAATGTACGAAGCACACGGCGGCTGTCCCTCGGCAGGTGTAGTGGTAGTGATAGGCTATGTTGCTGGCAAACAATGTGTAGTAGTAGCCAATGACGCTACTGTAAAGGCAGGTGCGTGGTTTCCTATTACAGCTAAAAAGAACCTACGCGCTCAAGAAATTGCAATGGAAAATCGCTTGCCTATCATCTATTTAGTAGATAGCGCAGGGGTGTACTTACCTTTGCAGGACGAGATTTTCCCCGATAAGGAACACTTTGGTCGCATCTTTCGCAACAACGCCCTGATGAGCAGTATGGGCATCACCCAAATAGCCGTAGTAATGGGCAGTTGTGTGGCAGGAGGGGCTTATCTGCCTATAATGAGCGACGAGGCACTGATAGTAGATAAAACGGGAAGTATCTTTTTGGCGGGCAGCTATTTGGTAAAAGCTGCTATAGGAGAAAATATCGATAATGAAACCTTAGGCGGCGCCACTACTCATTGTGAAATTAGCGGGGTAACCGACTATAAGGCAACCGATGATAAAGATGCCCTTGACCGTGTGCGCCGTACAATGGCTAAACTCGCCGATGCCGAAAAAGCGGGCTTTAACCGCATTGAAGCACACAAACCGCTGAAAGACCCTAATGAAATTTACGGTATCTTGCCTAAATTGCGCTCAGAGCCTTATGATATGAAAGACATCATCCTCCGATTGGTAGACAATTCAGAATTTGACGAATATAAAGAAGGTTACGGACAAACCATCCTAACGGGCTATGCGCGTATTGAGGGTTGGGCAGTAGGCATTGTTGCCAACCAGCGCAAGGTAGTGAAAACTAAAAAAGGGGAAATGCAGTTTGGAGGGGTTATCTACTCGGATAGTGCCGACAAGGCGACCCGCTTTATTGCCAATTGCAACCAAAAGAAAATACCTTTGCTCTTTTTGCAAGATGTTACCGGTTTTATGGTAGGCTCTAAATCAGAACACGGAGGGATTATCAAAGATGGGGCTAAACTCGTGAATGCGGTTGCGAACTCAGTTGTACCTAAATTTACAGTGGTCATAGGCAATTCGTACGGCGCAGGCAACTACGCAATGTGTGGTAAGGCTTACGACCCGCGTCTTATCGTATCGTGGCACAGTGGAAACATTTCGGTAATGGGGGGCGCACAAGCTGCTAAAGTACTCTTGCAGATAGAAACCGCTAACCTAAAGAAAAAAGGTGAAGAGCTCACTCCCGAAAAAGAAGCTGCCCTTTTTGCACATATCAAAGAGCAATACGACGAGCAAATATCACCTTACTATGCTGCTGCTCGCCTTTGGACGGATGCCATCATCGACCCATTAGAAACCCGCCAATGGATAGCAATGGGTATAGAAGCTGCCAACAATGCCCCCATTGAAAAAGCGTTTAACTTAGGAGTGATACAAGTTTAGACGTCTCATTATGATATACGGATATATTCGGGTGAGTAGTGACAAACAAACAATAGAGAACCAGCGATTTGAAATTACAAACTTTTGTGAGAAAAAAGGATTGTTAATAGACGACTGGATTGAAGAAACCATTAGCGGCACCAAAAATTATAACAAACGTCAATTGGGAAAGTTACTGAAAAAGGTAGGCAAAGAAGATATTATCATTTGCAGTGAACTGTCACGGTTAGGGCGTAACTTGTTTATGATAATGGAAATTCTCAATATATGTATGACCAAAGAGTGCCGTGTATGGACTATTAAAGACAATTACCGCTTAGGAGATGACATACAGAGCAAAGTGCTTGCTTTTGCTTTTGGTCTATCAGCCGAGATTGAGCGCAACCTTATCAGTCAGCGCACCAAAGAAGCACTTGCTCGCAAAAAAGCAGAGGGGGTGGTACTTGGTAGACAAAGAGGTTTCCGCTGTAGGCTCAACCCAAAATGTACCGAGAAACACGAATGGATCGTCAAAGAATTAGAAAAGGGTACGCAGAAAAAAATCATTACTAAAAAACTAAAAGTATCAAAGACAACCTTCTATCGTTACCTCGTATATACAGGATTACATACCCCAATCAATTGTCAACAAGAAGGATGGAAAGAATATGGAATATACCATTGATTCTTGTGAGATCGCCCCTCTAAAGAGGGCTTCGACATTGTCATCGGTAACCCACCATATATTGATTCAGAAACAATGACAAATATTATGCCCGAATTAAGAAAGCAATACTCCCAAATTTTCACTTGTGCTAGAGGAAATTGGGATATGTTTGTTATCTTCGTCGAAAAGGGTATCAAATTATGTTCATTTGAGGGAATATATAGTTTTATCTTACCAAACAAACTTATAGCAGCAAAATACACATCTAAATTGCGAGAACAGATTGTCGCAAATGACATTATTGAAATTCGTGACTACAGTAGACTTCCTGTTTTTATAAATGCAGCTGTTTATCCTTGTACGATAGTTGGTCGTAGGACATTAGCCTCAAATGACTATAATTCATGTCGTTTCATCGTTATGAAGACAGTCAAGAGAATAGAGCGAAAAAATGTCTCCCTTCAAGAAATCATAGGAAGCGAGTATTGGGATGTGTTTTTTAGAAGCGAGATTGAATTCTCCATTATCAAAAGATTCCTTGCCTCAAAATCTATAATAAGAGATGAGTGGAATGTTATTGGTTCAGCAACTGTTGCAGAAGCATATGAGATAAAAAATGTTCTTTATGATGCTAAAGAGTCCGATGATTCTTTGAAAGTTATCAATACTGGAACTATAGATCCATATAAATCATTATGGGGCTATAAGGCTATGCAATATATTAAAGGGAAATACCATTTTCCAAGAGTTAGTCAATCAGACCTTAACAATATAAGTGAACGACGATTGTCCCAATCTATGAGCGAAAAACTTATTGTTGCGGGAATGTCATCGCGAATTGAAGCAGTCTATGATGTAGGTGAAACTTTAGGAGGAAAATCAACAACCATTATTTTAGGAGATGAATTAAGATTCTTGTTAGGATTGCTCAACAGCAAATTAGTATCCTTCTCTATAAACATTTTATATAATTCCATAAAAATGGCAGGGGGATATTTGAATATTGGAACACGAGAAATTGAGAACATACCTATTCCTCAGACAAACGAAGAACAAAGGAATGAGATATCCAACTTAGTTACAGAAATATTAGACTTAACGAGAGATAACATTGAAAAAGACATTTCCTCAGAAGAAAACAAAATTGACAGATTAATATATAGTATTTATGGTTTATCAGATAAAGAAATGAAATATATGGAGGGGCTTTGATTACCCTTTCCATATTATTCTCCAGCCAACCTGAACTCCAATTCATAGTTCTTTATGAAGTCCGTTTCTTCCTGAGTCAAGCCGTATAGTGGGCAGATATAATCATCTATCTCATCAATGATTCTTTTAGATCGTACAATCTTGTATTCCTTGAATGAATCAACATTGTAGCTGGAATCACCAGAGGCAATACGTCGGTTTGCCTTAGTCTCAATATCTTCAAGATAACGGCTATACAATTTGTTGAGTTCTGAAAGTGTTTCTTTCGGCATCTTGTCAAAATTAGGAAGAGGGAAGTTCTTTATTTCTGATTGTTTTAAATTTAATCCATCAGTATAGACTTGCTGATAAAACCAAAATAATGTTGAAGAAAGACATAATCCAATTTGTCTATGATACCTTAAATTTAGTTGCTTTTCTGCTGATGTGAATGTACTATAATCGGTAACAACATTAAAGTATCTTCCTCCTGCTGCTCTGTAATACAAAGGTTTACCATCATTGACAAAAAAAGACTTGACTCTGTGGGGTAATTCTAAAATTTTATTTAACACTTGCATTTCATCATTTGAACCAACTTTTGGTAGTCTTGCTGGCAGGACGTATGGTAAAGATTCTGCGAATTGCAGATTGTCCATCAACAGCTTCATAGACTCTTCTTTTCTTCTTCTCATCATTTTAGTTGTAAGGAGATGCTTCATAGGAGTTTCTGATCTGGTAAACGAGATGATTGACACACGTAATCCAGCATCCTCAAAAATTTGTTTTGGGCGATTAGAGAAAGAAGAAACCCTTAGGGTGTCACAATTTCCAAATAACAAGCGATGAACCTGCCCCATAGCATCGCTTGAAGTGAAAGACATAGGTATAATATAAGTTAGGGTTCCATCCTTTCTGAGCAAGTTAAAACCTTTCTCTATGAATACACAAAAGGTGTCAGTTGAACCTTTGATACCATTACTCGTATTGGCAACAGTATAATTTCTCTTAATGATAGTTTTTTGGTTGTTATCGATCTTCGCTCCATATGGTGGGTTACCGATGACAATGTCGAAGCCCTCTTTAGAGGGGCGAGAAAAAACATCGTGGAACCAAGTATGCCATAGGAAAAAATCGGAGTTGATCAATTCCATATTTTGAACATTCTCTATCATCTCGTTGAGATGAACCATATTTGCTTCTGCCTCAGCAATGGCTTTCTTTTGTTTTTCAGTAAACGTAGTAGACAAACATATCTGTTCTTTCTTCCTCTCTTCAGATTGTTTATGTACTTCAAGTGTATAGGTAATCGTATGCCTTACATAGTCGTCGATAGAATTGCGGAGGCGCGTCCGTTCTTCGTGAGTAATAGGTTCAAAATATCGTTTTAAATTTGCTTGAAACTCTTTAAGTTTATCGGTTTGAGTATAAATTACTTTCGGCTGAGGGGCTTCCATCTCTCCAAACAAATTAAGCTGTGGTTCATATATTTGTACATCCGACATTGTTGCTAATTTACTCAAATCTATACCTTCATAACTCTCAAGTAACGAATTTCCTTGCATAATCTTAAAATCAAGGTTAGGTAGCACCTCTGGTGATTTTTCGTCTACAATCAAAGCAAGCCAAAAACGCAATCGGGCAATCTCTACTGCACCTCGTTCAATATCAACGCCGTAGATATTATTCTGTATGATATGTCGTTTGATATCAGCCGCTTTCTCCACAATATTAGGTTCGATAGCCGAACGGCAGAAAAATAATTCACGCAGCAATCCCATTGGGAAAGCTCCTGAACCAATAGCTGGGTCACATATTTTAACATCGATAAGTTTTTGTTCGATCTCTTCTTTCAACTCTCCAAGTAAGTCCACATCATGTGTGGTAACAAACTGGCGAATACGTTCTTTATCATCTTCCTTTTGGTCGGTTTGCAGATAAGCAATCAGGCTTTCACGACACATATATTGCACTATTTCCTTAGGTGTGTAGAAAGCCCCTTTATCCTTATTGTCCTCCAAAAGATTCTCAAAGATGCGTCCAAGCATTTCGGGATCAACTCCCACTTCTGCATCGTTCGGGTCGTTTTCATCAATGGTAAAGTTATATTGGGAGAGCATTGTAAGCAAACTTTCAAAGTATTTAGCAGGAAAGCGACTTGTTTTTTCGTCTAACGCATCACGTTCAAACAATCCTCCATTCAAATAGGGGATTCTGCAATTGCAAAAGCCCTGCACTCTTGTATTATATACATCTCCGTTGTCCGATCGGTTAGTATCTAAACCATTTGCAAACAAGCCTTCTAACACCTCATCAAGGAAGTTTTCTTTTTGTTCTGGAGAAGCATTTTCAAAAAGCTTAAGCATAAAATCGCGGTCGCCTTCACCCCATTCCTTGCCAGCAGGAACACCAAGCCATCCTTTCTTTTGGAGAAAGTGTAAGAATACAATGCGCCCAAGAAGTTTCTTTACATAGTCACGAATAGGCTTTTCTTCACGATCACGAATCTTGTCGGCAGTCATACTACTGTGGTCAAAGTGCATATCGATAAAGTCCTGACGCATTCCGTTGGCTGGGTCAACCATATAATTTACAAATGCCTCGTACTGTGCTTTATACTTACCAAAAAACTCTTGGGAGAGTGCCTCAACGTTGAAAGCTTCCTCTATATTTTTAATTTCAAGGGATTCTCTTTTCTCGTAAAGAGCTATAAAGTTATCAGCTGCTGTACGGCAAGACTGTCCAGGACCAAGTAAGAAAGTAAATCGTTTGTTATCGGTAGTTTCTTCCTTTTTAGCACTTTTTCGACAATAAGTAAAACGCCAATCCCAACGTGTGTCATCTTCGTAATGAAATAGCATAAAAGCACAAGAGAACTGATCCATCACTGTGCGAATAAGCCGTTGGATGTTTACGCGATTGCGCTCCATCATCACCCGATCGCTGACTGTCACATCGAAAATTTGCAATGGTTCAACGCCTACATATATCTTTCCTACTTGCTTGATACTGCGTATTCCTGTGATTGTTGCTAATTTTCTGCGTTCAGGCTGACTATCCAAAAGTTCTGCTTCGTAACCATCCTCAAAATCATCTTTGCCAAAAATGGGAAAAATAATGTTATTGAGAAATGATTCCCAGCCTTGATAACGATTGCTTAAATACTCTTTTAATAACTCCTTATTCATAGGGGTGTTTTTACTTAATGGTTGCTAATATAATTGATGCTTCTCCTTGTTTACTTTCTACATTGGTGACGAGTTTACCGATTTCCCGCTTGAGAATTTCGTCAATATCTTGTTGTTCAATATTGAATAGTCTTGGTTTTTTTTCTTCCAATTCCTGTCCGATAGCTAATATTTTTTTGATGATATCGAGGCTTCCTTTATCAACAAGTTTTCTTGTATTTTTTAGGAGTTCTTTCGATTTTTCAGAAATTGTATCATTATTATATAGCTTTACAATTATCTGAAGAGCTTGAGTACGCTTGTCGCCAGCTCTTGACTTGTTGATGTGGACAAAATATTGATTATATGTTTTTATGGCATCAGCTGAGAGTTGATGCCAATTATCTGGCAATGCAATACGCTGGGCACTCTCATCCACTCGCATCGCTTCAAGCAGTTCAAGTAAAGAAATTATTTGGGCTTTTGATTGACTATCTTCGGCTGTGTGTATGCTAATGGCAAGTTTTGCCGATCGAGGGGCTTTCACAATAAAGTATGCCGTGCCATTTGTTGCCTGCGCTATTTCCCACCCCTCATTAGTCTGCTCTATTTGCTTATAACGCTCAGGATGTGTTTCTTTGTATTGTTTCAGTTCGTATACATATTGCTGCATTGGCGACTCCTCTCCTTCAATAGCCTTTGCTATATCATAATGTACAACGCTTTCTTCATCGGAGAAAATCTTGCTGTCCTCACCAAATAGAATATGGAATGATTGCAGTTTAGTATGTGCCTTTCGTACTAACTCTATTTGAGCATCACCTTCGGCACTTGGCATAAAGTTGTAAACATAAACAAAAGGTTCTTTGCTACCGATACGATTTACACGCCCTATACGTTGCATCAGGCGAGTGGAATTCCAAGGGGTATCATAGTTCAGAATAACATTGGCACGGTGAAGGTTTACCCCTTCTGCCAAAACTTCGGTTGTGATGATCACATTGTATTCATCCTTCCATTCTCCTTCGTAGTTAGCATCAAAATTTTCTTCAATTGTTTTTTCCATTTCATCGCGATTGGCAGCTGTAATAACAAGTGGTTTATAGCCTTTTGCCTTAACAGCTCTTGCAAGAGCTTGAACGGTATCAATTGCCTCTGAGAAAATAACCAACTTTCCAGAAGTGTTTTTTTCTGGATTGAATAATTCAGGTTTTATATTTTCCTTGAAAGCATCGAACTTCGGGTCTTGAGAGTTCTTAGCCCAACGATCGCAGAGGTTAGAAATGAGGTTGTAGTCTTCTTTTAATTGGCTATAGTATTCCTCTTTAAAATCATTGCGTTTATATTCGGCATTCTGCCCTCTCTCATTTCGGCCTTGGTTTGTGAGTTTCTGAATTTTGACTCTAATTTCTTCCACACAATCATTAAAAGAAACTTTTTCTCCTCGCTTCTTAGTTTTTGCTTCATAGTCGAGTTCTTGGTTTACATTAATTTGTGGACAAACAAAGATGGTGTTGTTTTCCCACATCCTAATCATATTCTCAGTATAACGACGCAAATTGAATAATGATTGAGTAAAAGCCGTGAACGAACTTTCAAGGCGCTTTACAAGAAGAATTTGCATAATAGTAGCCATCTGTCTTGCCACATCACTAACACCACGGTTGCCTCGACCAGTATGTTTTTGTTCATTAGCTGGATCAACAAAATATTCAATGGCGCGATAACGAGAATACTTGAGCCATTCGTTCGTAAGTAACCTTTCATTCTGATTTGGTGCAATAATTGTCATAGTATCTGAGAATAGTTGCGCCAATTCATCGTCCATTATGTATTTAAGAATATTAGGACCTACAATTTTTGGAAATACCAAACCTTGAGACTCCATATCTTCTTTGTAATACTTCTCGACATCCGTTCTTGTTCTGCGTTCTAATATATCACTTAGCACACAGTCACGTAATTTCTTTGAAACAGCCTCTAAACGTTGTTTACGTTCCTCTTCAGTAATATTACTTCTATTGTTTATCAGTAGATCATATTCACGATTTACATCAGCGAAGAATTTTTCAATATTACCGCTCTCTGCTTTTTTTAGAGTGCTATCATTACGATTGCGTTCAAAGAGGTATATCTGATTTTTCAAGTCGTTAGGGCGGTTATTCTGAGGGGTAGCCGACAGCAGTCCAATGTATGGATATACCCCCGTGTTGGAACCAATCTTTATGATCAATTCATCAAGTGATCGGTACATAAAAGTAGTACTATTGCGGAATTTATGGCTTTCGTCAATAATGATAAATCCATAATTCTTATCTTGGAGGGTTCCAACAAATTCTCCAGAATCAGCACTATCATCATCATTTTCTTCCCAATCATCCTCCTCGGTTACATTCGCGATACGTCCTGTAGTTATGAAGTCGATATACGGAGCGATCTTCTCATCAGAATCTTTGTCAAACATAGCAATTGTTTTCTTCCATCCCGACTGAATGGCAGGGGGGGTGATGATTAAAACTTTACGTTCTCTCCCATCATTTTCTGGTACCGAAAGGAAACGTTTGATAATGAGGGTTCCGATAATTGTCTTACCAAGTCCCACAACATCTGCCAACATAAAGCCTCCGTGTTCGTGCATAATACTGATACAGCGTTTTACGGCTTCTATTTGATAGTCCAATTTATGTACTTTAGGAGGAAGATAGCTCTCTATTTCTTGTCCTAAGTTCTTATCTACAACATCCCCAAATTGCAGTTGAAGTAATTTGATATATTGTTCGTAGGGAGTGAATTCTTGCGCAGTATTTTTTTGTATATCAATATAGATAGGCGATTTCTTAATAATTTGCTCCAAAAACTCTTGTGTCCATTCTTTTGAAAGTTTCCACTTTTCTTCAAACCAACAAATATGTCCTTTTGCATTGGAGCCGTGTGTAGGTCGAGCTGTAATACGTGCAGGGTCAGTTTCAAGATAATTTAATTCTGCATTTCCTAACAATCCCTTCTTTGTAAAGTTCGAACTTCCTACAATACCAAAAGAATGTGAAGATCCTGAAAAAATATAGCATTTAGAGTGTAAAAATTCATCTTCTTCTTTTGAATTTTTAGTGTATATGCGTATCTGAATTTTGCTACTTCCGCCATATTTGAGTAATAGCTTGATAACATCTTCATATTCCTCTTTTATTTCAAGATCGTGTATATCTGTGCGTATAAAATCATAAGGATAAGTAGCATCTTTGTACTTAGGATTTTTAATCATTGAAGTATAAACATAAGGATCTTTACCAATAAGAAGTTCAAATGAAGTTTCCTCTCGTTCTAAGAAACTTTTAAGTTCATTGAGAACAAGAGTCATCCCTGGAATATCCCAATATCCTGTTGCAATCTGAATTTTATCAACCCCTTCAGCCAAGATGCATCTCTTGAGATATCGCTGCATAGAGAGTGCATCAGAAGAATTATCTATAAGGTTATTATGCATCATTTCACTAATTTTGCTATGCTACGCGACAAAAGTACACAATTTTATCAGAAATCAAAAACTTTTTTCTATTTCCTATTTGCAGAGGGATTTTAAACTGTTCCATCCTTACTAAAAACATTTTTACTTAGCAAAATAAAAATAATTAACGCAAGTTCGATGTAGGATAATTAAATTACTTATTAGTTAAATAGATAAACAGCTTCGCTGTTTTTAAAATCTCGCACAGACCGCAATACAAATATAGTATTTTGTTATATCGAACTCACGTTACTTCATTAATTTCCCATTGTAATCAATGTGGTATTCCTCATAATTAAAATCTACTAAATCAATACCTTGTGGGGTTGTCTTAAAAGCGGGAGTGCGCTCTATGGGTGAGACAAAAATATCCTTGCCACTGAACTGCCAGAGGATTTCTCCCTGCTTATTGAGGCGCGATATCTCCACCTCGCCGTGGGTAATGTAATCATCTTGATAGGCGACTATTTCAAAGCAAGTAGCCATATCCACCTGCGTATGCCAAAGGAGTTCTAATGTAGGCAAGAGGATACAAAATACCTCATTGCCACAAGCTATGAGCAACCTATCACCGTCTAACAGCGCACTTTTCTCCCACAGACTGCTCACGCTCCCTCCTCCCGTGAGGACTATGTTTTTAATCTCCTCTTCTGTCTGATAGAGATAAACCGCTACTTGTGGTGGGTGTGCTTCCTTTTCTCTTATCTCTATCTGATAAGGATTTTTATAAAGCCAAAGGGTGTTTTTCATAGTTTTGATTTTCTTTTGAATATAATAAATAGTATAAAACACAAACTTACTGCTATATTAATTATAAAATTTAGTAGTGGAGCGTGTTCTAAAAGAGTTTCATCTAATAAGAATTCAGCTCCATCTTGTTGCTTAAAAGGTTTGGTAACTACAAACTCATAGAGCGTAAATAACAGCAATCCTAAACTCAGCACAAACAATACATTTTCATAGAGTTTATTTCTATACCTGAGCAAGAAAAGGATGTTAAATACTAAAATGAAAAACGCAAAAAATAGAGGTACAGGATACCATTCTATAAGATCTAACTCCCAATAGGGAATTATTGGTCGCACACACCGGAATAAAAAGATTCCTACAGCTATATTATAGACCATTATGCCCAATGCTAATAAGATTTCAAGTAGAGAGAAAATAGATTTATTCTCTACTTTTTTTGCCACGAAAGCAATTAAGAGAAATACTAACAAAGGAATTATAAGTTTCCCTGCCAGTTCTAACTCTGAAGATATAGAAGGATATAAGTGCATAATAACTTCTTTTTAAGGTTTTATAATTGCTCTTTAATAGTGTCTATCAACTCCTCTACTTTCTTGAGTTTCCCTCCAAAATATTTTTTGTCTTCTATGATTTTTTCATAGATATCCTCTATGCTATGAGCGGGTGAGAGTGTCCATAAACTATAAGGTTTCAACTGTATTATCCCTATTTTTTTAAGGGAAGGCAGTATCACTCCTAAATCTTTATGATTGAACCAGCAATCGGTTTTGAGGGCGAAATCTTGGTTGTTTTTCCCACAGGCGAGTTCGCTTTGCAGAAAGTCGGTCATTGTAGGATAAGTAGGGGCTAAATATCGAGTAGGAGCAAGATGATACTCTATTTTTCGGGGAGTAACCTCTACAGCTGAGACAAAGCAGATACCATAACGTTCACCAATGGTTACCGCCAACACATCTCCTACTTCAAAATAAGGTGTTTTAGGTTTCTTTAGGGTAGGTTTCACAAGAGGTTTGGGGTTATCCTCTTGCAGTTGTAGTTTGAGCTTATCAAGTGCTTTCTGTCGTTGTTTTTGGGCTTTGCTGTCTATCTCATTCCAGAGCGGTGTTGCTCCTCGTTCTATGAGTTGCAAAGCTTTGGTGCGCACTTCATCTTTTGGATAGCCTATTTTCCAAAGGGAATACGCAAAAGCCGTCCAATAGATTTCAGTATACAATTCATCAATACAGAAATTAACTTCCTCATTGAGCCAATCTTGTCTGATTTTCTCTACATCCTCACCATCTTTATAGCGTTCGGTGATGTTGTTGTAAATGTCGTAGCCACTATCGCTATCTATGATTTTTACGCCGTCTATTGCCATAGTATTGTGTTTTTAAGGTCGTATAATTGTTTCTTCTACTTTGCCTTTGATGATATTTTCAAGGGCGGTATAGAGGTCGCCCCCATAGAAATAGTGATAGGTTTTGCGAGGCGTCCAAGAGGAAAGGTCAAGCACACCCCATACACTACCTACACTATCGATACAGAGAACTTCATCGGCATTGACATCGCCAAAGGGAATAAGCTCGGTAACCCCTGCGTCTGATTCATAGTATAGCATCTCTTGGCGAGTAGGGAGGTTTTGTGAGTATATAAAAGCCATATAGCCGTCGTTGCGCTTGATATCCTTGCCGTCGAATACAGTAAGGAAGGTAACGAGTTCGTGAGGCAAATCGTCATAGCCTGCCTCGCGATAGCGCGCTTTGATAGTTTCGGTACGAGCGCGTCGCTCTTCTTTAGAGAGGGTATTGAGTAAGGCAATACCTTGTTTTTCTAAAAGGTTTTCTAATGATTTTTTCATTGTTTCTGTATTTTTTACCACTCGCGGTATTCATCGGTGATATCTACATTATCGGCTAATTCTAAACCTGTTTTGCGAATGAGTGTATTGAGCCACTCGCAAAGTTCTTCACGCTCCATTGTTTCTATAAGTCCGTATTTGTCATTGATTTTATTGATTTTCTTTACCAATTTGCCCATAGAGTTATAAACGGTAGTCGCATTTTTCTTTTGCACCGCTTCACAAAGTGTTTGCACATATTCCGTAAGGGCTGTTTCTACGGCTGTGATGCTTTCTTCTGAAAACATATCATCGCCCTCAGCCATACGCTGGCGCCATTGAGGGATAGGGATTTCGGAGAGAAAGGCTTGTATTTCAGGAATACGATTAGGGTCTATGTTTTTGTTTTGTGATTTGAGGAGGGCTTTTAGGCGGATGCGTTTCTTTTCATAGAGTTCTAATTTGAATAACATTAGCCTGTCCAGTTGTTCCTGAGGATTCAGAGCCACTAACAAGCTAAATTCCTCAAATAAAACATCATAAGTAGAACCATAATCACTCACTTCTTTACGCGTAAGCTTCTTGCCTATTTTCTGTTCAATGGTTGTTTTATCATCGCCAATGTTCAATCCAAAAGGCAGGTTTATATCAGAAATTTTTCCATCGGGTGCATTCTCAGAATCAATGGTGATTTGATGCAAAATAAGTTGGTCTTTTTCCTTGTTATAATTACCAATAGGCTCTCCATAAGCGGGAGCATATCTCACATACCCAGTAAAGAGGCAGCGAATGGTCTTTTCTTCATTATTAACTGGTACCCAAAACAAGTTGCCGTAAGCATCATATTCAGGATTAGGGTTTTGCGGTAAATGATATTTTGCAAAAAATTCTTTTATTTCGGGAGAATGGATAGGTCTGCCCAACAAATGTTGTATTTCCATATTTTATTTTATCAATTTTTTAAACAAATTCACTAAGCCAAGTATAGGTAATCCTACTATTATTGAAAGGATTACGAGTATAAAGAAAACAAAAAGAGCTATTGTTATTACAACTAAACCTAATAATGGGTTGTAGGCATTGATTTTGATTACTTTATCAATAGTGGTATTTAAGAGCCTTGAATGTATTATTCTATTTAGGTTCATTCTTCACTATTTATTTCCTAAACAAATTCACTAACCCAAGAATTGGTAATGCCACTAACATTATAGGGAATATTAGCACATAGATAATACAGAAAATAGTTATCATCAAAAAGCAACCCAAGTGCTCGTTATAGGCAAAGGCTTTGTTAAGTCCTTCAACGAGGAGTTTAGTAATCCAAAGGTTTTCTATGGTCTTTTTTAGTTGCATCTTTTTATTTTCTTGCTTCTTCAATGGTGAGACCAAAAGAAGCTAAGCGGTGTTCTAAGTTAGAGAGGACATAGTCTTTCTCTTCAGGGAAACGTTTGGCTATCTGTTTGTAATAGGGCAATAAGCGTTTGTCTTCCACCCCAGAAAGGGCTTGCATAACTGTGCAAAGGACACCGGTATCGGTCTCTTGTAGCCCTTTGATAAAGGTATCGAGGTATTGTTCTTTCTTCTTGCTTTTGCCGAGTGTATAGTAGGCAGTGCTACGTATTTGAGGATTCTCATCATCGGTGAAGGGCAGGATCACTTCCTCGAAATTGTCATCTCCTTCCGTAAGGAGGTAGGTAGCAAAATCAAAGGTTCTTTCGTCGGTAATGGTAGGCAATAGCTCTTTTACAACAGACACCCAGTCGGCACAATGGTCTTTTGCATACCACCATACGAACTGAAATACCTTTTTAGGATCTTTGTTTACCAAATCTTGCAAGTAAGGTTTGGCTCGCTCATAAGAGGATTGGCTAAGAATTTCAATTAAGAAGGTTCTATCTTCATTATCTAAGGCAATGAGCTTTTCTATCTTGTCTAATAGTGTAGGTTCTAAAGGTGGTTTTTTATGATATACCCCCTCGAGGCAGTCGGTTTGAGTTTTGCGGTCGGTAGTGTGTTCATATTCATTGAGGAGCACCTCAGCGGGTTCGCCACGATGGTAGCCAAACCAAGTAGGACGGTCGTCTATAAGTTGCCCCGAAATGACCTCATCGAGGTAGCGTTCGTACCAATCTAAGAAGTTCGTTTCGAAAGCAAATTTGGGTTGCGCGAGGTCTAAATCAACATTTACTACGCGACCGGCATATTTGCCATTGAGCACCAAGGCGTGTTCATAGGTACAGCCCTGACTTCCGAGAGGCAAGAGTCCGCCAAATACTTTTGCTCGTTCGGCAAAATACTTATCATCGTCTTCTTCTTCCTCTTCCTCAGAGGACAATAGTGGATCAGATAGCGTTTCCCATTCTTCTTGAGTCATATCAGGAGAAAGGTTGCAAGGCGCTTTGAGGTAGGTTTCTATTTTTTCGTAGAGTAGGCTATCTACAGAAGTTCCAAAGGCGTACAAACCGAAATAAGGTCCTGCTATAAAGTCTGATTTTTTAGCTTTGGCATCGCCAATAGTAAGCATAAAGGCACGATAGCATTTGGGGAGTTGTACGCCATATTTCTTCTCAAAAGCAAGGACTTCCGCCTCGCTTACGGGAGGGTTGAGGTGGTACTGGTGAGCATCGGCACCAAATACGTCTAAGTTTTTATCAGCGGCTTTGGCTTGGGCAAGCTTTTGCTGAATGCGGTGGAGTTGTTCTTTCATTGGTTTATTTTTATATATTCCCATAGACCTCTATATAGCCGCAGGTGGGGAGTTTTTCTTCTACATCGGCGATAATTTTCTGTATAAAAATCTTTACTTTATCATCGGTAAATGTACGTTGGCGCAGTTGTGTGATGATTTTTTGGCACAGAGTAGGGTCGAAGACATTGCTGGTTGTACAATTGAAATGGGGTTCTATTTTATTCCATTGAGGTTGGTATAGGGGAAATACGGACTTGAAATCTTCTAAAAGATATTGATCAAAATCTTCTATTGGGATGAAGATAGAGCGCTTGGAAACATTGTTCAAATCGGTATCTAAGGCACTGACGAGGTAGCCCATACCTCTTTCGCTAGTATCTCTTTTATCTTCAACACTTATAGTTAATGAAGTGCTAAAAATGTGTTTTACGGCTTTTTCGACATTGTAGTTGAATCGCTTGTATACGCTTTCGGCTTCCCAATACTCGCACTCGGTTTCTGCCATTATAGTGGTTATATTTTCTTGGTGATAGAGGGCTATGGCGGCGGGGATATCGCCTGCTGTTTGCTCTAATAGGGTTTTGGCTTTCTGCAGAGGAATATCCAGCTCGGTTTTAAGGGTTTGTATTTCTTTTAGATAATTCATTCAATTAACGATTAATAATTAACAATTAACAAGAGTGTCCAAAAGGTTTTATTAATAGAAGGGCGTTTGCAGCACATACCCAGCTATCGCTGGCTTTCCTACATAACATACTTCAAAAATGATTGATTATCAGAGTATTCAACTTTGCCAAAGGTCGTAGCACGACGAGCAATTAAAACTTTGGCAATTAACAAATTACTTCATTTTGGGGCGGAAAGAGCGTTTTTTGTCAAAGCCTTTACTGTCTATTTTCAAGTCGTTGGACAGTTCGGGTGACTGCTCGGCTTGGGTTTTCAGGTCGGAAAGGTATTGCACGATGTGCTGCCATACAAAATCGGGGTCGAGATATACCCCTAATTCCTGCAAATTTATATAATGGGTTGCCCTATTATCTCCTCTATAGTCTTTGTTGTAAATGAGCAACAACGGACTTTTTAACACCAGCCAAGGGGGTCGGTCTTCCAGCTTAAAGATATTCTGCTCACGTGGGGCTTCCATTTGTTCCAGCAGAGTATCACAAGTAGCCGATAAGTAGGAGGTTATCCTAATTTCTTTCCCATCATTCATCAGTACATAACGGTCGCCATACCACAAATCAAATAGGTTGTAATGCCAATCCTCAGGATCGGCAAAATCCCAATGAGTGTATATTTTAGAGCGTGTAGCAAAGAGGTGCACAAGTGCAGTGCCCACATAGAGTGCTGAGTGCAGTGCCTCATCATCGGTAGGGTCGTCAAAGGTGAGCCAACTTCTCTGAGGGAGGCTCATCCCTACCTCTGGTGGCAAACGGCGGTCATAGACGAGGTTTTCATCTATGCCGTACTCAGCGACTTTATAATCGTAGTAATCTTTGAATTTAGAAATGATTTTCATTTTTAGGAGTTAGGTTTCAGGGGATAGGGGTTAGGGGTCAGACAAATCGGACGGGGCTGACAAGTCTGAGGAACATCTTTTAATTCCTATTCCTTATCTTCTAAATTATTAAGTGCCTAGTTCGGGATAATCCCAAGCGTTGTAAGTATCAGTAAGGTTGTCGTTCTCTTGTCCTTTGCAACACAACCATTCTAAACCTGCACGGCGTTCCATTACGATATCTTCGTCTAAACCTGCTAAGTCTGAACCGTATATACGAGCATTTACTGTTGTCCAGTGGTAGCGATAGTGCAAGTCTAAGGCTTGTAAGATTTCTTCTATGGGGCGCAGGGTGGTATGTGCCATAAAGTCATCAAGCCCCTCAAACTCGCCCATTGTATCCATTATCAAATCGCAATCGCAAATCTCATTGGGGAATGATAGTTCTTCTACGATGCCCAGAGCCCATAGTAATACCCATACAGCTTCGTATTTCCAAGTGGCATTCATAGCTCCTGCCTCACTTATAGTACCTGCAATCACCTGCTGTTCCATAGGAGTTAGCAACTCGAGGGCATTGTATTTTTCCGAAAGAAAATCTTCTGCATATACTCTATCCTCTTCGGAATATTCACCTTCACTGATAGATAAAGCACACATTATAGAAGCAAATGAGCATACTGCCCGCTCAATGACTTCTTTTTTATCACGAGGGGTTACTTCCTCTGTTTCATAACGAAAGGGCAAATGTTCTATATAAGGTACTTTTTGTGCTTGTAGTATTGCAATACTTCTGTTTTTGCGCTCTTGCGCAGTAATTGTTTTATTATTCATAAGATTTAGATATTGAGGTTTTTCATTTTATTACTCAAAATTCATTTCATCTACAAAGCAATAGCCATTTTTCATAAGCATTTTCAGGTAATCGTCAAAGCTGTCGGCTATGACTACCATTTCATCGGGGTCGTGAAGGAATCGTACTACTTGCCCTACTTTACCTGTAGCAGAAGGCGAAAAGTCTATAAAAAGCTGTGAGGTACCGCCATTGTTCATACAATCAGAAAAATGTAACCAATTATGAAGTTGTGAAGCATCACTCGTAATGCGATTGTCTATCTCTACCTCTTCATACTCTCGATTGATATAATCAGCATAAAAATCAAAGGCTTCATTTTGAGTTTCCACAATCTGGTGAGCCGAAAGCAGATAATAAGGATAATCTCCCATAGCTTCATCAGCGCCTAAAATAAGATCGCTCACTGTGCCTTTTTCATATTCACGCCAATAAGTGCCGTCAATACGGCGAAGTAAGTCCAGCAAACTCTCAGGCACTTGTGGGTAACGATTGCGGAGGACTTGCAAATTGGCTTCGGTAGCGCCGTGGGCTGTAGCCATAAGGTTTTGCCACGCTTCTTCTCCACCGTTATCGATATAGGCTTGTTTCAAGCCTTCAAGGTATTGTTCTACTAAGGTCATTTTGTATGTGTTTTAAATTAAAAATCTTGTTAATAATAGACATCAGACGGGGCAGACGAGGCAGACAAATCGGATGGCTATCCCCTGACAACTAATGCCTAATGCCTGACACCTGACACCTGATACCTGACCCCTAACACTTATAATTCACTTTACCTAAGGCAATAGGCTCTGGGTTCTGTACTACCCAAGTGGTCGCCAATTCGCACAAGCGTTGGGTGCCAGAGCCGTCATCATCCAAAATATGTTTTTGAATATCAGCTACTTCGGCGAGTTCACTCTCCGAGAGGGGATTACCTTGTTGTAGGTAACCGCTAATAGCAGTGAGCATCTTGCGGTATTCCTTATCCCAGTTGCCCATAGCGTTGCGCAGGAGTTCATCATTCACCCTACCTGCAATACGTACTACCTCACCTTGTACCGTAGTTGCGCTACCACTACCGGGCACCAAAAGTGTCCACGCCTGCTCGTAACGCTTTTCCCACGTATCACCTGCCAGTACAATAGCGGATTTGCCATCGTGTTGTATATGGCGAGGTACAGGAGGCACATCAAAGAGCTTGTATAGTTCTTGGAGCGCAGCATCGGTTTCCTCCAAATACTCTGGGTTGAAATTGTTGCGGTGAAACTCAAAATCCTCGCCTACATGAGTAACTTGTTCTTTGGCAAATTTATTAGGCTTCAATCCTGCTTTGAGGTATACCTCAGCAGCTTTAGCAGCTTTTACAAGATAACCATTGCTTAATCTGGCAAGCATACGCTCCATTACATTATGCCCCATATTATCTTTTGCTTTGATATCAGCACCTTTTTCAATGAGTAGCTGGGCTGCTTCGGCATTATACTCAGCAAAGTGTAAAGGAGTGTTCTTATATTTATCTTGCGCCTCTATATCAGCCCCTTTTTCTAATAGAAGTGCTACTTTTTCTACATTATTCACCTGAGCGTGATAGTGTAGCGGCGTGCACTCGTATTCATCTCTCGCATTGATGTCAGCGCCTTGAGTGATGAGCCAATCCATTAACTTTAAGGGGATTTCATAAAAAGAAAGCGCAGGTTTCTTGAATGAACGGCGATCGTAAGCATTCAATTCACATTCGTTGAAAACGGCTTTAAGCGCTTCTAAATCTTTAGCTTCTAACAGTTCGTAGAAATTAGCAGGGAGGGTTTTCTTTTTCTTTGCCATCTGTATTAGTTAAAACTGAATAGTTGAAAGGACAAAGATAGTAAATAATTGTTTATAAGCAATTGTTAATTATCAATTGTTTTGTATCTTTGCGCCAACTTTATATTTTTTGATGAAAAAAACTATCTTCATATCCTTTTTAATTCTCTCACTTTCAGCATTGATAAGCTGTGAGTCGGATGATCTTTGCGACCACAACGTAAATACGCCTCGCTTGGTGGTGCGATTCTATAACCAAAACAACACTCGTACGCCTTTTAGCATAGCAAATCTTACAGTGTATGGCGAGGGTAACACGACTCCTTTGGTGAGCAACACTACTTTAGATTCACTTGCCTTGCCCTTGCGCTTGGAATCTCCTACCACTTATCTGTTTCAAACAGTGGTTTCGGGCACAACTACCAGCACAGCAACTCTTACACTCACTTATACTCCCGAACAAACATTCGTAAGCAAGGCTTGCGGGGTAAAAATCACTTACAACACTCTTTCAGCTACTATTCAAGATGCAAGCAACTCTTGGCTGAAAGGTCTGAACATCAAGAACACTACCGTAGATAATGAAAAAAGAGCTCATATACATTTGTATCATTAGTATGTTGTGGGTTGCAGGCTTAAAGGCACAAACAGCTACCCGTACGACTTCACAAACTACCATCGCCTTACCCGAAAAACAAGAAGCCCCCGTGTACAAACAACGGTATGGGTTGCGCGTGGGTGCCGACTTGAGTAAGTTGGTACGTCCTTTTTTTGATAAAGATTACTACGGACTTGAGTTGGTAGGCGATTACCGCTTGACAACCAACTACTATTTTGCAGCAGAATTAGGTCACGAAAAGAGAAGTAAAAACGAGGATTTTTATACTTATACTACCCAAGGTCAGTTTTTGCGTGCGGGTTTTGATTATAATACCTATGGCAATTGGTATGGTATGGAAAATATGATTTACGCAGGGGCTCGCTATGGTATTTCGCTCTTCTCACAAGACCTCACTTCCTATACAATTCACAAGGATAACCAATATTGGACTGAAAATATCATAGGTTCTGATCCCTCTTTTTTGAAAAAATACGATGGTCGCACGGCACATTGGTTGGAATTAGTTGTAGGCATCAAAGCGGAACTCTTGCGCAACCTCTATGCAGGGGCAAGTGTGCGCGTAGGGCTATTGGTTGCACAAACGAACAACAGCGGTTTCCCTAACTACTATATTCCTGCTTTTGGCAGGGTACACGAAGGAAGCCGATTTGGCGTAGGATTCAACTACACACTCAGCTACCTGATTCCTCTTTACAAAAAGGAGAAAAAGAAAGAAGAGGCAGAAACTCCTAAAACTACCTCCTCTCCTACCCCATCGGCACCTGCTAAAAAACCGAAAGGAAGGAGATAATGACAAATTACGAATGACGAATGAGTAGATATATTACTTTTTTTCTGCTATTAGTTTGTTCTGTGGTTTGGGGGCAGGATGTGGAGGCTATACTTACTGAAAAAGTAAAACTCCTTGACAAAAGCTATACTACTAAAGAATTACAGACTTTAGCTAAAGATTTTGAGACTCTTGCTACCTCAGTGGCTTCACATTGGCTTACAAATTACTATGCGGCTTATGTGAACATACGCCTCGCTGATATGTCGCAGGGAGATATGATCGATAGTTATTGCAATCAGGCGGAGAAATATTTGAAGATAGCTGAAAAACAACCTGATGCCGATGTATCGGAAATCAATGCTTTATACGCCTATCTGAACAGTGCTAAAGTGAAAGTAAACCCGATGTTTCGCGGGGCTAAATACGGAAAAATATGTAAAGCATACATTGAAAAAGCTATCAAGGCAAATACCGAAAACCCACGTCCTTATGTGATTCGTGCTATCGGAATTTACTATAAACCTAAAATATTAGGTGGCGGCAAGGAAAAAGCAGCACCTATAGTTAAAATAGCCTTAGAAAAATTTAACCATTTCACTCCTAAAACGCCTAATCACCCACATTGGGGGAAAGGAATGATACAATCAATTAACAATTGACAATTAACAATTAACAGATGCATAAAGCTGGATTTGTAAATATTATAGGGAACCCTAATGTAGGGAAATCTACCCTTATGAACGCCTTTGTAGGCGAAAAACTTTCTATTATCACCTCTAAAGCACAAACTACACGACACCGCATTTTTGGGATCGTAAGTGGTGATGATTTTCAGGTAGTTTTTTCGGACACTCCTGGGATTATCAAACCCTCATACGCCTTACAAGCCTCGATGATGGACTTTGTGAAAAGTGCTTTTGAAGATGCTGACATTCTCATCTATATGGTAGAAATAGGCGAAAAAGAACTGAAAGATGAAGTTTTTTTTAATCGCATCAATAAACTGGAAGTTCCTGTGTTGTTGCTCATCAACAAAGTGGATACTTCCGACCAAAGTACATTGGAAGAACAAGTAGCTTATTGGAAGGAAAAAGTGCCTCGTGCCGAAATTTTTCCTATTTCGGCTTTGCGCAACTTCCAGACAGAGGTAGTGTTCAACCGCATTATAGAACTTTTGCCCGAGTCGCCTGCGTTCTTCCCTAAAGACCAACTCACCGATAAACCAGAGCGTTTTTTTGTAAATGAAATTATACGTGAGAAAATTCTATTGCACTACAAGAAGGAAATCCCCTATTCAGTAGAAGTAGAGACTGAAAGTTTTGCCGATAGCGAGACGATTATCCACATTCGCTCGGTGATAATGGTAGAGCGCGAAAGCCAAAAGGGCATCATCATAGGGCATAAAGGAGAAGCCTTAAAACGGGTAGGTGTGGAAGCTCGCACTGATTTAGAGAAGTTTTTTGGCAAACAAATACACTTAGAGCTCTTTGTAAAAGTAAATAAAGACTGGCGTAGCAATGTGCGACAATTGAGGCGTTTTGGCTACGATACTAATTGATTTATTGATTTGCCGATTTGTTAATCTGTCGATTATGTTATGATAAAAAAGATACTAAAAATACTTGTAATCATCTTTTTGCCCTTTTGCATACAAATATTTGCATCGGGGCGCAACAAGATGCGTGTAGTGAAAGAGGTGGTGGTAGACCATCAGGATGAGAATATGTACGTTACCGATGAGGCTATACGCCGCACTATCTTCAAAGATCCTCAAGCACAACACCCTATGGGGCTTCTTCGGCTAAATGAAATTGAAAAGCTCTTAGACAACAATGTGATGATTGAGAAATCGGAAGTGTTTTGCACTATTGATGGCACTCTAAATGCTAAAATTAAACAGCGAGAACCTATCGCTCGTGTGTACGACGGAGCGGGAGTGTACTATATGGATACCCAAGGAAAGAAGATGCCACTCTCAAGTTCTTACTCGGCGCGAGTGCCTGTACTTAGAGGTAATACCGAGCAGTATTGGCAAGCCTCCTACGCACTGATGCAGTTTATACAAAACGACCAATGGATGGCTGAGAATATCACTGAAGTATTGGTAAAACCTAATGGCGAATACGAATTTTTGATGCGTGTGCCTACTTTTAAAGTTGTTTTTGGCAAGTTTGAAGACGAAGCGCTTAAGAAAGCTAATCTCAAAGCCTTCTATAAACAGTTAGAAAAAACTAACAAACTGAACGAATACAGCGTCGTAAATCTAAAATATATGAACCAAGTGGTGTGTAGACGATAAACAAATGACGAATGACGAGTGACGAATGACGAATGACGAATAAAAAAACAGAGGTTACTAATGAGTAGCCTCTGTTTTTTTATCTCTTATTTCTTACCTCTTATCTATTAGAAAGGTACCATTTTACGGTTTTTTGGATACCTTCTTCAAACTGCAAGGAAGGTTCCCAACCGAGTTCATTTTTCAATTTAGTAGCATCAATAGCGTAACGGAGGTCGTGACCAGCACGGTCGGTTACGAAAGTGATGAGTTTTTCGGAAGTACCTTCGGGGCGACCTAATTGCTTATCTACTTCTTTGATGATTACCTTCACCAAATCGATATTACGCCATTCGTTAAAGCCTCCAATATTGTAGGTATCACCATCTTTTCCTTGGTGGAAAATGGTATCGATAGCGCGAGCGTGATCTTCCACAAAAAGCCAATCGCGGATATTCTCACCTTTGCCATAGATTGGTAGTGGTTTATTATCCACAATATTGTAGATGCACACTGGTATCAATTTTTCAGGGTATTGGTGAGAACCATAGTTGTTAGAGCAGTTTGAAATCACTACAGGCAATTTGTAAGTGTTGTGATAAGCTCTCACAAAATGGTCGGATGAGGCTTTAGAAGCCGAATAAGGTGATTGAGGGTCGTAAGGAGTTTGCTCTGTAAAGAGGGTATTATCCATTTCTAAAGCTCCATATACCTCATCGGTAGAAACGTGATAAAAGCGTTTGCCCTGCATATTATCTTTCCACGCTTCACGAGCTGCTTGCAAGAGGCTCAAAGTACCCATCACGTTCGTTTTCGCGAAGATAAAAGGGTCTTCAATACTTCTATCCACGTGACTTTCGGCAGCGAGGTGAATGATTCCATCGATGTGATGTTCAGCGATGAGGGCTTTCATACGCTCGTAGTCGCAAATATCCGCTTGTATAAAGGTGTAGTTAGGGGCATTGGCTACATCGGCAACGTTTTCTAAGTTACCAGCGTAAGTAAGTTTGTCTAAGTTAAAAATGTGATAGTTAGGGTATTTGTTTACAAATAGCCTTACGACGTGAGAGCCTATAAAACCAGCTCCTCCTGTGATTAAGATGTTTCTTTTCATTTGTTTGTCATTTCAAAAACTAATTCACCGCCTTTTAGAAGGTCTTGGTGAGAAATATGCCATTGAGAGTATTCCTTGCCGTTGAGTTTTACAGATTGGATATATTTATTGTCCTTAGAGACATTTTTAGCAATGATTGTAAACGTTTTTCCGTTAGGCAAGTGTATGGTTACTTTATCAAATAGTGGACGACCAAATTGATACTCGGTAGAAGCTGGGTTCATAGGGTATAAGCCCATAGCACTCCAAATGTACCAAGCCGACATCTGTCCGCAATCCTCATTGCCACTAAGTCCGTTAGGGGTAGTGTTGTACTGAGTTTGCAAGATGCGATCTACCCAATATTGGGTTTTCTTAGGTTGTCCTGCTACGTTGAACATATAGGCAATATGGTGGCTAGGCTCATTGCCGTGTGCATATTGCCCTATGAGTCCTGAAATATCAGGAGAGGTGTTATCACCAGTGATTTCAGAACTTTCGGTAAAGAGTTTTTCTAAGTGTGTTACAAAAGGTTCATTGCCTCCAAATAAGTTGATAAGTCCTTGTACGTTGTGAGGCACAAACCAACTGTGTTGCCAAGCATTACCTTCGGTATAGTCAGTATTTTCGCGGTGGTCGGAGCGTTTAGGGTCAAAAGGTGTGCGCCATTTGCCATTGGTACTTTTACCACGCATAAAGCCCGTTTCTTTATCGAATAAGTGAGCATAGGCTTCAGAACGTTTGGTAAAGAAATCAGCATCTTCGGTTTTGCCTAAGGCTTTCGCCATTTGCGCTACACACCAGTCGTCGTAAGCGTATTCAAGGGTAATGGTAACCGACTCGTCTACCCCTGCGTTATAAGGAATGTAACCATATTTTTTGTACGCTTTGAGTCCGCGATCATCTTGCATCATTGTAGTTTTCATTGCCTCGTAAGCCTTTTCAGCATCAAAACCACGTACGCCTTTTAGATAGGCTTCGGCAATCACTGCTACCGAGTGATAGCCGGTCATTGTATTGGTTTCATTACCGTAGAGCGTCCAAACGGGTAACACTTTGTGCACTTGATAGTAGGCTAACATTGAGTTGATGATATCAGCGGTTACTTTGGGTTGCAAAAGCGTGAGCAGTGGGTGCTCGGCGCGGAAAGTATCCCACAGAGAAAGGGTAGAATAAGCAGTACCTTCGGCTTGTGCAATCTCATCGTTTTGCAAGCGGAATTGACCATTCTTATCGGAGAAAGTTACAGGGGCTACTTGTGCGTGATAGAGGGCAGTATAGAAAATTGTTTTGAGAGAATCAACAGGAGTTTCTACTACTATACTGCTGAGGGTCTTTTCCCATTGTTGTTGTGCTAATGATTTGGTTTTATCAAAATTAGGAGCGTTGTATAACTCCAAGTTATCTAAAGCATTTTCTTCACTTACTGACGAAACGGCTACTTTTACCTCTAACTTCTCATCGGTATTATCAAAGAAGATTTGCCCTGAGGTAACATCATCTTTGTGTTTTTGATAGGTAATGTTTTTTATAGGTTTAGAAAACTGTATTGCGAAGAACACTTTTTGGTTTTCAGCCCATCCTGTGCTATAACGATACCCTGTGATAATATTGTCGTTGTTATTAGCGTCTAACTTCTTATCCGATTTGCTAAAAGAAGTTTTGGTAGGGCTATCCCAATTGATAGCAAATCCTAAGTTCAGAATCACTGATTGCTCTGCACCTTTTTCAAAGGTATAACGATGTACAGCATAACGTTGTGCTGCAGTAAGTTCTACATTCACTTTGGGGTCTTCTAAATACACTTGGTAATAGCCAGGTTCTGCTTTTTCGTTCTTATGGCTGTACTTTGATTTGTAAGGCACCATATCGCGGAACTCTTGGGCATTCACAGGATATTGCTCTTTGCGACCGTATTTCAGTACGCTAAGATCATATTCTTTAGTAGTAGGCATTAGCAAGATGTCGTTTAGGTCGCCTATCCCTGTACCACTAAGGCTCAAATGTCCAAAACCTACCATAAGGCTATCGGAATAGTGGTAACCAGAGCACCAATCCCAGTGACTAAGACCATTCACGGGGCTAACTTGTATCATACCGAAAGGCGTAGTTGCCCCAGGGTAAGTATGTCCGTGTCCGCCCGTACCGATGAATGGGTCTACATAGCTAATCAACGGTTTTTGAGGGGTTTGTGCTTCTTTTTGTATAGGATTTTGGGGATTGTTGCAGGCAGCAAGCACTAAGGATGCCACTGCTAAAAGGGTGATATGTTTTAACTTCATTGTAATAATAATTAATTTAATTGGGGCAAAGATAATAAATAATTACGAATGACGAGTTACGAATGACGATTTTTTGCGGTATTTGCTTTTAAAAATCTACCCTCTTTTTGCTATATCGAATTGAGTTTAAATGCTAAAGTTTTATCACTTACATAGGTGAGGTAGCAGCTTTTTTCATCTCTAATATTTCTCTTACTATATCCGGACCAAGAAATAAGAATGACATACTTATCAAAAAGAATAAAATAGTTAGTATTATGGAAGCTGTATTGCTACCAAAAAACTTAGGTTTCTCTTTTTTAACAATTTGTTTTCCTCTACCACTTTTGTAATACTTAAAGTAGAACAAAAGCATTAGAAGTGCTGTTATACTTATCAATTGAAAAATACTTAAAGTATAACTGAAAAAATATGCCAACCCCATATCAAGCGGACAATTGATTATCAAAGAAAAAAGAAAACCTAATGCCCAAATAGTGTTTGAATGAGGCTGATTATCAGATATAACCTTCACATAAAAAAGATAAATATAATAATAAAGCACGTCCATCATTTGCCATAATTTTCATAAAAATAATTCCAAAAATATTCATTGGATTTAGAAGGTTTTCCATAGTACCATCTTATAATGTTTAACATAACGGCGTTTTTGTTTTTTAAGGTCTGTATTGCCGTAGTACATCGCGGCTCTGCTCTCAAAAGCATCATATTCAAAGCTAATGCGTTCTTTGTCTTTTACATATATCTGAGCAGGAGCTTTAAAAGCATTGTAGCGAATAGCAGGGAAAGGGTATTTTTCTAAATGGGTATCGCCTGCTTCGTTGGTGATAGATTACAAAATCATCTCATTAAAAAAAAAGATGTTGTTTAATAGTTTCATCTTTTACATTAAGTACAAGGATAAAATAAGCATTATCCTTTTTATATTCTAAAATGTATTTAATAGCTCTTTTAGCACTTCTCAAAGCATAATCAGCATCAGACTCATTTTTTTTCCTTTCGCAACTCCAATTGTCATAATTATGTTCAAAATAATTATTTTTATACTCTACTACATCCCCTCCAAAAACTGTAATTCTACTCTTTAGACACTCTTCTAAAATCTCTAAGGCATCATTCTTTGAAAAAGATTTTTGTATTGTTCCATATACAGGAGCTCCTCTTTTTAGTAGTGCTATTAATTTATCTGTTAAATTCATAAGAAAACTATTGTTATCACATTACCTAACTTTTACGAATATTTTACAGCTATAAAACAATCTCTGAATAAGGTAATTTTAAAATCTTTTTACTTTGTTTGTTGATTTCAATTTGTCTTAGAAAAGTATCCCTATTATCTATCACTTCTTGCAAAGAGAGTAACCAACTATTTATAGAACAATTAGATTCTTCAAAAGATTTATTATCCCATTTTACATTATAAATATCTCTAAATACTTGTTGAGCTCTTTCTTTATTCAGATACAAGGCTATCTTCATTTTAATTTCTTGATATTTTGCATAACTGAAAGAGTTAGTAGCTCCTCCATTAAAAGGGGCTTTTCTAATATAACTTTCTAAAAGAACATTTATTTTATCAATTTGTATGTCTACTTCTAAAGAAATTGGAAGTTGTTTATCAATACAACTTACCACTTCTTTAAAATACTCATTGTGTTTTAAATAAGGTATATCACACTGAAACCCTTTCTTATTATAAAACTCTTGTAATAATATTTCTTCAGAGAGGTTTGTGCCTAAATCTTTATCAAACAGAGTATAGATAACAAAATGAGGTCTATATTGCTCCATAAAAGAAACCTTTATCAATTCTATACCAACAATAAGAGTCCCTAAAACTTTATAAAATTTATTTTGAGTATAGCTCCCTAACTGAGGGAAAGCACTTTGCCATTCTTTGTTAATTTCTTGTTTCAGTTCTCTGTCTATTTTCATACTATTATGGTTTGATTTTAAAAACTTTATAACCTTTATAATTTCTTTGATATTTTTCAAATTGTCCTTTTCAAGGTAAACGTACGAAATTTTAAACCAGAACTTTTCTTATAGTCTTATATGAATGTTTTTTACCAAGATAAATACAAAGGTGGATATTCTTTTAAAGTAGCTTTAAAATTTAAAGAAAAAGAATTAATTTCAGTGTATCTAATCGTTTTAATACATTCTCTTTTCTGATTGAAAAAAGTAATTTTAATATAATATTTACCGTATTTTTTTATTCTAATAAAAGATGTAAAAAGAATTTTTATAAATTCTTTAAAGTTTTTTTCTTCTTTTGAAGAGGAAAGTGATAAATCTAATATTTCTTTTGCTTCATCAATATCTATTTGTACTCCAAATGAATTTAATACTATTGAAAAGAAAATGTTATTAGGTTTATTATAATGTAACTTTAAATAATTTTCACAGTTTATAGCGTCTGTTACAAGATATTCATTCTTCAAAATTGAAGGTAAGTTCAGAGAATAGAGCACTTCGTCTATTATCTTTATTTGATTTACAATTTCTTTTGAATATCTCATCATAAAGTTATATTCTTAAAAAAGAAATATTTATTTGTATTACTGTCTTTTATATCAAATGAGATACAAAAATAAACATTATTTAGTTTATAATTAGATATATATTTAATGGCTTTTTCTATACTTCTTAATACATAATCTACCTCGCTTTCTGCTTTTTTCTATTATAACTCCAATTGTCATAATTATATTCAAAATAACCATTATTATTAATATTGACTACATCTCCTCCCAAAACAGCAATTCTACTCTTTAGACACTCTTCTAAAATCTCTAAGGCATCATTCTTTGAAAAAGATTTTTGTATTGTTCCATATACAGGAGCTCCTTTTTTTAGTAGTGCTATTAATTTATCTGTTAATTCCATATTATTTACTATTTAAGGGGTCTTGTATGTAGTTGTCAGGTTGTAACGGTGTAACACAGGGTCGTACAAACGAGCATTCATATTGATAAGCCCTACGGTTTGCAGGTGTTCGTGTCCTGTAAAACCACGGTCTAATAGGGTGAGTTTGTCTAAGGTGTTACCTGCAGCATCTTCTACTTTTATGAGTTGTCCCCAAGGGTCAAAATATCTGCGCTCAGCTATATTGCCGTTCTCATCGGTAAGCATTACTATAGAGCCTAAATAATCTCTATGTAAGTAATAGAGTTTTGAGGCTTCACCGTCCGAAATGAGTATCGCAGGGGCACTATAGGCATCACCTCCTAAGTAAAACACAAACTTGGTGCTGTTATCGGTTTTATTACATACTATCTCTACACTACCGTCGTGGCTGTAGTGTTTTAGCATTGGGCGTTTGGCTTTTTCTACTTCAGCATTACCGTAATAGCAATGTGAACGCTCGCCAAAGGCATTGTACAAATAGGTGATACGCTCAACTGCTCAGGACTTATTTTTCAATATTTCATATGTACTTAAATCACGATGCAAAGGTAGAAAAAAAAATTAGTACCATCTATTAATCCTATCTAAAAAGTAATTGTAATTATACATTTTTAAAAAGAAACTTATAGGTTTTGCTTCATTTTTCATACTATAATACTCCACAGCAAAGTCATTTGTTTTGTAATATAATCGCACCTTATCTTCAAGGAGCTTATAAACTGTGTGCAAATCATTTTTAGTCTCCTCATAATTATATTCTATATATTGATTTTCAATCATCTGAATATACTTTTCTAAGGCAGTGTATATTAAGGGATCTTGAGAAATACCATTATCTTTATCATATTCACTGCCATAACCAAAATTTTTTGCTTGTGAAAAATCTCTTGCAAAGCGATAGTACTTTTCTCTTTCCTTATAGAAAGTAACAAACCCATTATTACCCTCCTTTTTGTAGTTGAGAATAGAATAATACAACTGCTTGATGATCAAAAAGAAAAAGAAAGAATCTGTCTTATCCCTTCCATTTTCGTATGACTCAATAAGATACTTCGGAGTGCCCTTATACTCTTGAATAGCATTTAATACATCCTTACAGTGCATTTCTTTGAGTAATGCATCTATTGGAAAAGTTTGCATTGGCACAAAATAGTTCTTCCCAAAGTAATGTACTTTATCTATATATTTTTCCTTGTAAAAAGGTATTTTTGCATGGGTAAGATAGCTGTATACGTTCCTAATAAATACCCATAATTCTCCTCTTGTAGTCCTATCTAAAATAGTTTTATCGGCTAATGCACTTAGGTATTTATCTAATACAAAATACAGTAAAAGCATATCAGTGGTAGAGACGCATTGCTTTAAAAAGAAACCTTTTTGAGCTTTCTGTGAGTTAAGTACTTTGGTTTCTAAGAGGTGTAAGGCGTAAAAATAGTACTTTTCATTCTCTTTAAAAATTGCATAGTATTCCTCTATCTCATTTTCTGAGAACCTATCTATAGAAAGAAACATCTGTCTATAAAGCAATGCTAAAAATAAAGTTTCTTGTTTAGTCATTTTGATTAAAACTTTATGTTATAATAGTATTGAGGTCTGTATTCTGGAGATATTTTTAATCCTTCTAGTCCTGTTCTTACTCTAAAATGGAACTGTTTATAAGGAATAGGAGTTGGAGTAAGGGATTTTACTGGTAAAGCCAATTCAATAAAAGCCCCTTTGCCTGAGTTACCAAAATCTATTCCTAAGTCTAATTTAGGAGCACCATCAAAATCTACTCCAATAAAATTATAATCAGATTCTCTTGAAGGATTTAACTTTAGTTGGTTCTTTATTAAATCCATATTTTCTGGACTTGTATGATGTCTTACTATCGTTTCTCCTTCTTTTGGTATAAGCCTACCATTCCAAGGGTTTAAACCTTCTTTTTTTGCATACCTATACCCTCCTGCAAATCCTGAAACAGATCCCACTCCTGCTCCAAAAATAGCTCCTGACCCAGCACTATTCCAAGCTGCATCAAGATTTCCTGTTGTAATATAACCAGCAGTAAATCCACCTATAGCTCCTCCAGCAGCCCCTCCAATAGCTCCAGCTATAAATCCTTTAACAACAGGGCTTGTTATATTAACGCCTTGAAGAAGTACATTAGTCCCTTTCCCAGCAGCAAATCCAGCTGCTCCTCCGATGACTCCAGATAAAGCTCCAATCCCCATACCTTGTAAAACCTTACCATTCCCACCTGGCAATACTGCAAACCCACCACCTGATATAGCACTCCCTACTCCTCCTCCTACCATAGAAGAGACAATAGTAGTTCCTCCCGCGATGGTTCCACCAACAGCCGATCCTACTCCTGCCGAAACTCCCCCTACAACGGCACCACCTACTATTCCTAACCAAGAGCTTAGTCTGCTGTAATTCCATTCAAGCGGATTGTAAGAACCATTAGCTTGTGCCCCCCCAAAATAAGCTCCTACAATTGCACCTATTACAACAATTGCTGTGATAATTTCTTCCCCATTCTGATCTACATACATCAACGGATTATTTAAGCAATACCCATACCTATTAAAATTCTGAGTGTTGAATGGGTCTTGTACGTAGTTGTCAGGTTGTAAGAAACGGTGTAGCGCAGGGTCGTACAAACGAGCATTCATATTGATAAGTCCTACCGTTTGCAGGTGTTCGTGCCCTGTAAAACCTCTATCTAATAGGGTGAGTTTGTCTAAGGTGTTACCTGCAGCATCTTCTACTTTTATGGGTTGTCCCCAAGGGTCAAAATATCTGCGCTCGGCTATATTGCCGTTCTCATCGGTGAGCATTACAATGCTTCCGAGATAGTCGCGGTGTAAGTATAAGTATTTTTCACTGTTATCAGTAACTGAGAGCACTGTAAGTGAGCTACAAGCTCTATTTATAGTAGGCACGAGCTACAAGCTCGCGCCAGCTGGGGTATCATACTTATTATAACACCACCCAATTTTTATATTATTTTGAGTGCAAAAAGTTATTACCTAATGCGTTCTAAATATTCTGTTGGACTTTCGTTGTAAAAATCTTTAAAGCATTTGGCAAAATAGGATGGTGAGGAGAAGCCTACTTCATAAGCGACTTCGGAAATGCTCTTGGCTTTGCTGTTGAGCAATTGTTTGGCGTATTTTACTCGTATGGTGCGAATGAGTTCGTTAGGCGAATAGTCGGTGAGGGATTTGATTTTGCGGTATAGGTTAGAGCGCGACAAGCCTAAGGCATCGGCAATTTCGTCGATATTCAGTTCGGGGTTGGCGATAGAGTTTTCGACATATTGGGTGAAATCGGTGATAAATTGTTGTTCTACTTTGCCTAAAGTCTCTTGTTTGGTTTCGTTCAAGAGAAAATTACTAAAACTCTCACGTATTTTCTTACGGTTCTCGATAAGTTTGCGTACTCGTGTTTTCAGCAGTTTTACGTTGAAAGGCTTGGAGATATAGGCATCAGCACCGCTCTCGAAGCCTACTTGTTTCTGTTCGTCTAAAGCATAGGCGGTGAGCAAAATCACGGGAATATGATTGGTAGCTACATTGGTTTTCAGTAACTGACACAAATCAAAACCATCGGTTTTAGGCATCATCACATCGCTAATCACTACATCGGGGAGGTGTTTTTTAGCGACTTCAAAGCCTTCTTCACCATTTTCGGCTTCTATAAGATTGTAGCTATCACTGAGGATATAGCGAATAAACTGGCGCATATCCTCGTTGTCTTCCACAATCAGTACGGTAGGTTTTTCAGGAGCTGAGGGTACAACTGTTGGCAATTTGAGTTTTTCGTCAGATGCTGGTAATGAAGGCAATAAATCGAGGTGGGTTTCTATGTAATTACTGTCGTATACCGCTTTTGCCGATACTTGTTCTTGAGTGAAAGGCAGACGAATGACGAAGGTTGTCCCCTCGCCTTCTGTACTCTCCACGCTGATAGTACCGTTGTGTGAGGCTACTAAGGCTTGTACCAACGCCAAGCCAATACCCGATCCTTCGCTATCGGGGTTTATTTTGTAGAAGTGTTCAAACACCTCATTTTGCTTGTCTTTTGGGATATATGAACCGCTGTTGAACACACGTAAAGCTGCATATTCTCCTTGTTTTTCTAAAGATACAGAAATACGTCCTTCTTGAGGTGTGAACTTCAGCGCATTGGAAAGCAGGTTGAAGTAGATTTTCTCTACTTTTTCCTTATCGAAAGGCATTTCAAAAGAAGTATCTTCGGCAAGGAACTGAAAATTGAGTTTCTTTTGCTTGATAGGGTCGGTGAAAAAAGAATTGAGTTCGGTGAGGAAGCTCTTCAAATTGCCTTTGGTGAAATACATTTGCATTTTGTTATTCTCATAACTGCGGAACTCAATTACTTCGGAAATGAGATGCAAAAGTCGGTTGCTATTCTTTTTGATGAGGAATAACAAATCTTGTTCTTCTTTAGGGAGTGAATTGTGCGCTAAGAGCGTTTGTACAGGTCCTAAGATAAGCGACAGCGGTGTTTTAAATTCGTGAGAGATATTGGTAAAGAAAAGCAATTTGGCTTGGGTCGCCTCTTCTAATTGTTTAGAGACGATTTCCAACTGTTCTTTTTGGCGTTTCAGTTCGCTATTGGTCTTACTTTTAGCGCGATAAGCCCTAATAGCCATCAGTAAGAAAACGGTGATAAGCACAATAGCCGTAATAGAAAGGTAGAGCAACATTCGTTGGTTTGTATGCTGGATAAGGCTCTCACTCAGTTGGTTATTGATATTCTCTATTTTGGTTTGCTTTTCAGCAATTTGTTCGGTTTGTAGCTGCAAAATGCGCACATTGCTCTTATCTACCACTGTGGTATTGAGAATATTCTCGCGCTGAAAAGGCTGTTTATGGAGAATTTTCATTGCGAGCTCTATCACCTTTTCACCGCCTGTTGGGTAGATAAACGATGCATCTTGCACGCTATTTTCTATATTTTGTATGCCCACTTGTTGCAAGGCATCAACGCCAATGATGAAAGGAATTTTGCCATTGAACTGCATTGCAGCTTCGTGCGTACCTGCTGCCATTGGGTCGTTCATCGCAAAGACAAGGTCGATATGGGGGTGCTCTTGGAAGATTTGTTGCATTTGCGTTTTGGCATCGGCTTGAAGGAAGTTGCCCCAAGTTTCGGCTACTATTTGCACTTCGGGGGCGTTTTTGAGGGCATCGACAAAGCCTTTATGACGCTCGGCATCGGAGGTAGATCCTTTGGTACCACGCACTTCGGCGATATTGCCTTTGCCTTTGAGAACGCCTATTGCATAAAGCCCTGCTTCTTTGCCTATTTGGTAATTGTTAGCTCCCACATAGGCAGTATAACTCTCGGTAGCGATTTTTCTATCGACCAAAATCACGGGAATACCCTGCTGGTAAGCCTTTTCAATCACAGGGGTACAGGCTTCCGACTCGTTAGGTGAAACGACGAGCACATCTACCTTTTGCTCTATGAACCACTCTATATCGGCAATTTGCTTGGGAGTATCGTCTTTCACACTGCGAATGAGCACCTCAGCATCAGCCTGATAAAGGGCTACTTCGCGTTTTAACTCCTCGTTCATCGTTTGTCGCCAAAGGTCTTCACTGCACTGCGACACCCCTATTACATAACGGGGGTTTCGCTCCCTTTGGCAAGCGAGGCAAGCAAAGAGAGCGAAGTATAAGAAAAGTATATGATACCTTCTAAAAGTCATTTTATCTAAACAACTCTAAATGAGCATCGGCGAGGCGAGGCATCGCACCGTGTTGCTGACATACGTAAGCTGATACTTCTACCGCCAATTGATGTGATTGGGCAATACTGCGACCATTGAGGTAAGAGGCTACAAAGGCAGCCGTGAACGAGTCGCCTGCACCTACCGTATCGGCAATGGTAACCTTAGGTGTCCCTAAGAACGATTTTTCATTAGGCGTGAATACATAACTACCTCTCGTGCCTTGCGTTAAAATAAGGAATTTGAGGTTGCATTTCTCTAACAAGTGCTTGCACACTTCTTCATCACTACCTTGCAGATTGAACATTTCGGCAATTTTTACTATCTCCTCATCGTTGATTTTTAAGGCTGTTGCCTTGTCTAAAGAATCGGCGATTACCTCTTTGCTGAAGTATTTCAAGCGGAGGTTGATATCGAATACTTTCAGACTCTCGGCAGGCATCAAATCTAAGAACTTGTGGATAGTAGCGCGCGATACTTCATTGCGCTGCGCTAATGAGCCAAAGCACACGGTATTCGTGTTCTTTGCTAAGTTCTCGATACGCGAAGAGAATGGAATATTGTCCCACGCTACATTTTCGCTAATCTCATAGGTAGGCACCCCGCGACCGTCTAACTGTACTTTTACGGTACCTGTAGGAAAATCAGTTTTTTCGATGATGTAGTTGAGTTCTTTTTCTTCTAAACTTTTTAGAATTTCCTTACCGAGAAGGTCGCCACCAATGGCACTCACAGTATAACCGTTGAAGCCGAATTGCGACACGTGGTAAGCGAAATTAGCGGGCGCACCGCCTAATACTTTTCTTTCAGGGAAGACATCCCAAAGGATTTCTCCCAATCCTACTACTGTATTTTTCATTGTATTATATGTTATCCTCTCCCCTGCCCTCCTCTAAGGGTGTGAGGCGAGAGTGTTGTTGTTAATTCTTTTCTTTTTCAGCGTACAAAGTTATAAATTCTTTTTGAGAATTTCTATTGTTTTCTGAGTTTTCTGAACTATCTGAGCTATCTGAACTATCTGACGAGGCAGACTTGGCTGACAAGGCAGAGTTTTCCAACTATATTGTTAGGCGTTGGCTTTGAGTCGGGTGCTCATTAGCAACAGATATAATACTCCTATGCTGAGGACAATAAGGGCTCCTATCTGTGAACCGTTCATCGCATCGGAGGCTAAGCCCATTGCAAAAGGGAAGATAGTACCGCCAAAGAGTCCCATAATCATCAATCCTGATACTTCGTTTTTCTTAGTAGGATTCTGCAAGAGGGCTTGCGAGAAGATGATTGAGAACACATTGGAATTACCAAAACCTACTAAAGCAATAGCAATGTAGAGCATTGTTTTATCACTGAAAAAGAACAATATCGCCATTGAGGCTACCATACAAAGCACACTGAGGGTAAAGAAACTCTTAGGAGATACTTTGGTGAGAATATAAGCTCCTGACAGACACCCTATGGTACGGAATAAGAAATACCAGCTGGTGGCAAAAGAGGCTTGGGTGGTGGTAAGCCCTAAACGCTCCATAAAGATAGTGGGCGCTGAGGCATTAACCCCTACGTCTATCCCTACGTGGCACATAATACCAATGAAACACAAGAGCACATAAGGGTTAGCAAGTAGTGCAAAACACTCGGTAAAGGTGGCGTTCTTGCTGTCGTTTTTCTCCTCTTCAATATGGGTAGCACCCAGCCACAAGAGGGTTACTACTGAGATAGCTACAAAGAGCAGGAAGAAGAGTCGCCAATCATTGAATTTATCGAAGCAGAAACTCATTAGCAAGGGGGCAGAAAACGAGGCTATCGCCTTGATAAACTGACCAAAAGTGAGTGAACTGGCGAGTTTGTCGCCTTTTACTATGGCTGACATTAGCGGGTTTAGCGATACTTGCATTAGTGTGTTACCAATACCAAGTAAGGAGAAAGCTACCAGCATAGTGGTATAGTTGTAGCTGATAAAGGGCACTACCATCGCTAAGATGGTAATCACCAAGCTGAGGAGTACGGTTTTGCGACGACCTATTTTGCTCATTAGCACGCCTGTGGGCACTGAGAAAAGCAGAAACCAAAAGAATACCATTGCAGGGAGAGCTTTGGCAGTGGTTTCGGTCAAGCCAAAATCGTCTTTTACAAAGTTGGAGGCGGCGCCTACAAGGTCTACGAAGCCCATACAGAAGAATGATAGGAGTACGGGCAATAAATATTTTAGATAGTTGTTATTTTGTTGCATAATTTATTTCAATTTATAGACAGTTACATTTTTAAGGGTGAGGGTACCTTTGCTAGTATTGAAGCGGAGGGTATTGTACACTTCGGTAGGGAATACCGCATTAGTTTGTACGAGTTCGCCGTTGTTCACAAAGAGTTCGGTAGAAGATTTATCTACCAATAAGCGTACGGTATAGCTCTTCTTTGCTACCATTGGGGCTTTGATAAGCGTTTCGGCGAAGTTGGCATTGAAAGCTACACTGCTCTTACTGCGGTCTACCGATAAAGTTTTATTAGCGCTGTCAAATAGGTATTTAATAGTTTCACCTTTGGTGTTCTCAAGGGCAAAGCTAAAGCTATCGGTTTCGTTAGGGGTTACTGTGAAAGTAAGTTCGTAAGCGCCTTGATTATTGGGCAAGAAGTTTTCGAAAGTTATGGCATTGGAGGTGTTGGTACGTGTTTTATCACCTAAAAGTACCGCTTCACGACGCAAGCTCTCCAACTCTTTCACGGGCTCACTGGCTACTACCAAATGCTCGCCATTATGCACCAAACGCAAAACGCGGGCAACAGTCATCGCGCTACGGAAGTTTTCAGTAGGGATTTCATTGGCGTAATCCCAGTTGCTCATCCAGCCTATAAAGAGACGACGACCATCGGTGGCGGGGACATTGCTCCACGTTACACCTGCATAATTATCGCGACCATAGTCTAACCAAAGTGGATAGTTCATAGTATCGGGGGTGAAGGTTTTGCCATCGAAATTACCGATGAAGTACTGAGTAGCACTTCCGCCGTTAGGTCCGCCTGGGTTGATACTCACGAAGAGCACCCATTTGGTTTTTCCTTCATAAGTAAGCGGGAAGAGATCGGGGCATTCCCACACACCGCCGTGTCCGCCTAAGCCTTCGCCAAACTCGCTGAGTCGTGTCCATTCTTTGAGGTTCTTAGAACCATAGAAGGTGATAGTTTGGGTAGTGGCAAGGCTCATCACCCATTGTTTAGAGGGTGCGTGCCAGAATACTTTCGGGTCGCGGAAATCGATGATATTGGCATCAATGAGTACGGGGTTGCCTTCGTATTTGGTGAAGGTTTTTCCGCCATCGAGGCTATAAGCAATAGATTGGGTTTGGCGGTCGCCTGCTGAAGTGAAAATAGCCACCATAGCGCCTTTGCCAAAGCCGGCAGTATTATCGTGGTCAATCACAGCACTGCCTGAGAAAATTGCTCCTAACTTATCGGGGGCTAATACAAAAGGCTTGTATTCCCAATTCACCAAGTCTTTGGAAACGGTGTGCCCCCAGTGCATATTGCCCCAGCGCGCTCCGTAAGGGTTGTATTGGTAGAAGAGGTGGAATACTCCGTCGAGGTATACCATTCCGTTAGGGTCGTTCATCCAGCCATATTGAGGGGTGAAGTGGTATAGCGGACGGTATTTTTCGTTGTAGTTGAAGTTATATTCAGCCGACTGTTTGATTTCGGCTAAGCCTATATCGGTAGTTTTGGCTACTGCAAAAGTAAGGGTTACTTTTTTGCCTTTGTACGCCTCGATAGCGATAGGCACCCAGTAGTCTATTTTGTTTTGGGCAATGCGAATGGTCATTGGCTCGCCTATAGGAGTACCATCTACCGATAGTTGGACTTTATTTTCGGTTGCTTGGTCTTCCACAGGAATGAGCAAGTACTTGTCTTTGGCTTCAAAGGTACGGGTGTAATCAGTCATAAAAACGCTTTTTTGTTTGTTGCCTTGTTCGATTTGGTCGATGAGGATATGCCCCCATCCGCCGCGTTGGTTATCGACAATGCGGATAGTAGCTTTCTTTCCTTTATAGGGTTTTACGTCCCAAGTGAGCCATTGCAGGGTCTCCGATTCGTAGAGAGAACGCGATTGTAGTACGCTTTTGCCCTCAACTAAAAGTTCAATATAGGTATCGGCGTGAGTACCTCCCCCAACAAGGAAGTTGATGTAATCGCGCTCGATGGTGAACTCTTTGGAGGTTAGTGCTCCGCGAGAGTCGTCGCCATTGTTGAAGCTATTGGTGAGGTGCTTCCCTTCAAAGCCTGTTACGGGCTGCTGACCGGTATAGCCACCTGTGGCAGGAGTCGTACCAAAGGCATCGCCTTCTACCGTCCAATTGGCATAAGTGCCTGACTCGAAGTCCTCGATGATGATATCATCGGTGTTTTGCTGGCAGGCAGTGAGCGTTAAGACTCCTAATCCTGCTATTAGTTTGTTATTCATATACTTTTATTTTAGCCCCCGACCCCCCGAAGGGGGACAAGCCGCAAGGGTGATGGGGCGGTGTGTTTTTGGGGTTTTATTTGGTGTGACAAATGTAGTTATTTTATTTAGTTTTTACAAATTTATGGGGTATAGACTTTGTCAAAGTCCATAGACTTTGACAAAGTTTATGTATACCACAATTTATAAAGTAATGAAAGAATAATTCTTTTTGCGTTTTTCGCAATGTTTTGGATAAAATATTGCGTTTTTTGCAATGGGGTTTCTATTGTTTAGCACCACTTAGTAACCACTTAATAACCACATAGTGTCCACTTAATCTATACTTAAGAAATTCGCAATAAATTTTAGGAAACGTTGCGAATTCTTCAATTCTTAGAATTGGAAGTTGGCTGTTCCGTTAGCAAAGATGCCCCAAGGATTTTGATTCATCTTATAGCAACGGATAGAAAGGGCTACTGCATCATTCACATAGATTGCTGCTGCCGATCCTTCTTGCACTATTTTCAGGGTGTATTCCTTGTTGGCATTCACGGGGAGTTTTATGCTATTAATGGTAGCAGTGCCTCCGTTTCTAATTACACGATTGAGTTGCAACTCGCCTTTATTGAGATTGAGCGTTACGCGGTAGGTTTCATAAAGGTTCCCACAAGCGCCCAACATCACTCCGAACTCGGTAGCGGTATTGGCTTTGATTTTGGCAACTATCTTGTTGAACCCAGTGCCAAGACGGTCGAACACACGATTATTATTGTCTAAGGCTATATTGCCAAGTGAGGCAGATATGGCTTGCTTGCTATCGAAAGCGGTAGGCATTTTCACATTGAGGGTACCGTCGGCGTTTTGAGTGAGCTCGTGCACTACCAATGAGCCTCCCCAGTGGTAAGCGGCGTTATCTTCATAATTGATACGCGACGGATTCCAGCCCCATATATAGCGGTGTGTGCCGTCGGTAGCGGTTTTTCCAGCATAGAACACACGGTCGTCTAAGTCTTGTTGTGCAGGGGTAATCCAATCGGTGCTTCCTACACGGCGGTATCTGTATTGCACGCGGCGCACGCTTTGTTCGATATTAGAGAATATCAAATATTGGTAGTTACCTTGTGTAAAGACATCGGGGCATTCTACCATAAAGGCAGAAGGGTCGGTATAGAAGAAAGGAGTGTTCGGGTCTTTCGTCCAGTTCTTAAGGTCGGTAGAGGTGAATTGTGCTACGACACCTTTCCAAACACCGCTTCCTATATCGGCACGGGTACTTAGGAGCATCTTGTAGGCATTTCCTTCTTTAAATACAATAGGGTCGCGGAACTCATTACGGTCGTAGCCATCGGGGGCACGGAAGGAGTGCTGGGTATCCTTTGTCCACGTTTTCAAATCGGTAGAAGTAGCCCAATAGATGATTTCTTTAGGGTCTAAATCGCCGTTATGCCCTGTGTAGAAAGCGTAATAGGTATTCCCATCTTTGAATACTGAACCTGTACCAAGGGCATCTTCGTGCGAACCATCGGCACCGCAGGGAATAGCTTCGCCGTTATCGGTATAGTTCACCAAATCGGTAGTGGTGGCACTGTACCAAGGGTGGAAGGTTGCGGGTGCGGGTCGTTGGTCGTATAGGTAGAAGATGTGAAACTTACCATTGTCGTAGAAGGGCATAGGGTCGCCTACAAAAGCATTCTTTGGTTGGAAGAAATGCTTATAGGTACGCCCGTAATCTTGTACGGCATAACAAGTGGGGGCATCGGGAGCCGCATTGGGGTCGTTGCTCACATATTCTTTTTTATCACAAGCTATTAAGGCGGTAGCACAAAGCGCTAATATAAGTGTTCTTTTCATCATTTCTATTTATTAGTTTGCTAAATATTCTAAGGCGTTGGCAGTAAGTAATTCGATATTACTTTTATAGGTATTAGCAAGGGAATTATCTTCGTTATACCAGTCGTAGCCTTCAATGCCTATACAAATGGTGCGACCTGCATTACCTCGTTTGGTATATTCAAAAATCGCTGCGCGGTTCATAGCATCATTCCAGTGGAAACTTGCTAATAACTTAGCACCACTGGCAGTTTGCCAGCCTGCTACATTATTGGCATAATCACCCCACTCAAAGTTCCATAAGGCGTTATGTGCTTTGGCTTTTACCCCTCTAGAGAGTAAGAAGGCGACATCGTTAGTTCCTGTTTTCTTATTCAATCCTTTGAAAAGGGGGTGGCTTTCGTTGCCTTTATAGCAAATACCCCAGTCATCACCAATTGCAAATGGACTGTTGCCTTCTCCCCACATATTGTTTACCACTTTGCCGTCTAAGGCGATACCTAAATCAACTACGTACTGTACAGCCCAAGAAGACAATAAGAACGAACCTCCAGCAGCATAGAATTGTTTCATCTTGTTCACAACGGCATCTGCTTTGGCTTCAGCGGGCAACTCTTTGTTGTTATCCCAATGCCACCAAATCACCTTATAATCGTTGAGATTAACCTTGCCTTCTTTGATGTCACTAAACGAGATATATTTGGCAGTATCGTAGTTTTCGGCAAGCCAAGTGTAGGCAGCTTTCTCGTCTTCATTGGCGATAGCAGAAGCACTCTTAGCTGTACCTACAAAGGCAATAGGCGCAAAGTTGGTAGGTATAATCTCTACATTATACGCAAAACTCTCACCGCGGTAATTCATAGTGTAAGTAACGCTTTGAGTGAAGTTTTGGGCAACTCCCGAAGCAGGGCTTACGGTAGCATTAGGGGTAGTGCTAAAAGTAGGAGTTAGCGCAGTTACTGCTTCTCCTTTAGGGTATTTCACGCTTATTTTACCTGTACTGTGGTCGATAGTAGCTTTGTATTTTCCGATTACAAAGTTCTCTATCTTAGGGTACTGAGCGGTAACAGTATAATCCCAATAGAGATTACCATTAAAGATACGATACTTGGCACCTTTACTCAAATCTACTCCTGTAGCACCTTTAGGCACTGAGGTAGCTCCCTCGGGCAAGCTGAGGGAGGTGGACATATTGGTAAGCGTAGCCGACCAAGGAGCGTAAACGGTAATGGTTTGTTTCTCCTCGTCGATGATTCCATCGATACCATTGGCTTGGAAGGCATTGATTTTAGCCTCTTTATCGTTGATAAGTTCGCCTTCGTGTTTTTCGTCGCAGCTGAACAAGCCGAGCAAAGCTGCCATACCGAGGGCGAGTTTGTGTACTGTTGTTTTCATATTAGAATCCTGCATTTTGTTTGTAAATACCTTTTACGTACCCTATTTGGTTTTGTGGAATAGGGATGTACTCATTCTTGTTTTTAGTGAAATAAGCACTGCTAAATATTGCTGGGCGACGCGTTTTCTCTTTAGTAAAATAGTCGTTGAGCACTTGGTCGGCGATACCCCAGCGTACGAGGTCGAAGAATCGACTGCCTTCCATAGCAAACTCTAAACGGCGTTCCCAACGGAGTGCTTTGCGCGCGTTTTCTTGATTCCAAGTGATATTTACGCCATCTTGGTATAAGGCGATATTAGCATTGGTAGCGTAAGGAATCATAGAAGTACTTTGTTTCGCACGTTGGCGCACTTGATTGATAAGTGGCAAGGCTTCGTTGCTACGATTGAGCTCGATAAGGGCTTCGGCACGCATTAGAAGTACATCGGCATAACGCAACACGATACGGTTCTTGGAGTTGCCTCGGAAAGGGTTGATATTACGGAAGCAGGAGCAAGAAGGGTCTACGTTCTCTTTGAGGGAGGCATAGAAACCATATACGTTGCTATTGCGATTCCAGTCGTTTTTGTAAATCAACTCGGTGTTGTACTTATAAGGCAAGCCAGGTAAGGCAACGGTGTGGAACAAACGAGGGTCGGCTTTATCGTTAGCGGCGTTATAATCGTTGTTGTTAAAATTATCAAAATCGGGCAATCCATTGATTGTTTTGAAGGCGTTGACCAAGTTTTGACTTGGTTTGTGGAAGTCACAACAGCCTAACTTCTGAGGTACAGATAGCACATCACCCCAATTGAGACTTCCGTATTGAGTACCATCGTCTACTGAGTATTGCACCGCAAAGAGCGACTCTTTACCATTTTCATAGCCCCCAGGTAGGAAGTTGAAGGCAAAATCTTCTTCTAAACCGTAAGTAGAGCCTAACACAGCGCTGGTATAGGTGAGCACTTCTTGTAAATCTTGGCTGTTGATACTAGTTACGCTGTTGTTTTCACTTTGGCGATAGGCTTTGTACAAGTAAGTTTTAGCAAGGTAAGCCGCTGCTGCCCCTTTGGTTGCTCTCCCTTTTTGTGCTTGAGTGGCAGGCAATAGGTCGTAAGCTTTCTTAAAATCAGCAGCTATTTTTTGCCATTGCTCATCGTTAGGCAAGGTATTAGGGGTAGTTTCGTAATCGGCATCGGGAGTATTCTCATCTACAAACGGAATGTGACCAAATACGTTTTTAAGAATAAAGTAGAAGTGTCCACGCAAAAAGTACATTTCGCCTATGCGTGATTGGCGATTAGGCACTTCGGCATCCGATGCTTGTTGTAAGGCTTTCAGAGCGGTATTGGTGCGCGAAATTGCTTGGTAACACATAAACCAGAATTTATCGGCTTCGGCATAAGTAGGGTCGATATTTTGGGCAGTTTCATAGAAGTGAAATACCTGAATATCACTCACGTCTTGTCCGCCTTTGTAAGCATCATCAGCACGCACGTTGCCATATATCCAAAGGCTAAAAGGAGAATCGTAGTGGTCGTTACCTAAAGAGGCATAAGCAGCGGTTGCAAGTCCATCAGCTTTAGAGATTGCCTCTTTTTCGCTCATAATCCCTTGTGGATTATCGTCTAAAAAACTGCAGCTTGTTGTAAAAAGCGCTGCACATATCGCGGTGGTATATATTATCTTTTTCATTTGTCTGTTATTTTTAGTGGGCTAAAAACTAGCATTGAGTCCCATCGTAAAGGTGATTGGGATAGGATAGCCGTAGTTAGGATTTTCAGGGTCTTTACCAGTGAACGATTTGCTTTTGAGTGTCCATAGGTTCTGACCGCTTACATACAAGCGCAACTTGCTGAGTTTTATCCTTTCAGATAGTTCTTTAGGCAAGGTATAGCCCAATTGTACGTTGCGAAGTTTGAGGTATGAACCGTTTTCCACATAGTAAGTAGACATACGTCCTTCGTTGTTGTCGTCTACGCTTGATACACTTGGAATATCAGAATCAGGGTTGGTAACGGGGTCGAAAGCATCGAGCAAACGGCGACCTTTGTTACCATACGTATCTTGTACACTCCAGAAATCGGTGTGGCGTTTTACGTTAGAAACCACATCTACGTTCTGTACGCCTTGGAAGAAAGCAGTGAAATCGAAGTTTTTATACTCCAAATTGAGGTTAAGACCATAGATAAAATCGGGTTGTGGATTGCCTATCCAAGTGCGATCGTCTTCATCGATTTTGCCATCGTTGTTCAAATCGCGGTAGCGAATACGACCGATACCTTTACCATTTTGTTGTGGATGTTGGTCTACTTCTTCTTGAGTTTTGAAGATACCATCGGCTACATAGCCATAGAAGTTATTAGAACCTATAGGGCGACCTAAACCATTGTCCCATTTACCATTACCACCATAAGAGTTGATTACTGAAGTAGGGAGCTCTGTAATTTTATTCTTGTTGGTAGCGACATTAGCATTGATATCGTATTTGAGTCCGCCTTTAGTTTCATTGCGATAGCCCACTGATACTTCTAAACCTTTATTCTCAACAGCAGCACCATTTACCCATTGGTAAGCGCCTTCTCCTTTGATACCTGCATAAGGAGGTTCTACCAAGATGTCTTTAGTTTTCTTGATATAGTATTCAGCTGAGCCATACAAGCTATTATCGAAGAAACCGAAATCGATACCAAAGTTAGTTTGGGTAGTGGTTTCCCATTTGAGGTTTTTGTTACCAAGACGTGTACGACGGAATCCTGAAGCCAATTGTCCTGAGCCCTTACCGTCGAGGTCGTAAGAGGTTTTCCAGATACCATTCCATATAAAGTCGCCTGTTACCCCATAGTAAGGGTCGAAGATGTCGTAGATAGCGTAGTTGTTGATATCTTGGTTACCGTTTTGTCCCCAACCAAAACGCAATTTGAGGTCGGAAACAGTATGGTTGATTTTCTCCATAAAGGACTCTTGAGAGATGCGCCATCCTAAGTTGAACGCAGGGAAAGTACCCCAGCGATTATCTTTGGCAAAACGTGAAGAACCATCGTGGCGGAGGGTTACTGAAGCGAGGTATTTATTATCGAAAGCATAGTTGATTTTTCCGAAGAAAGAGAGCAGCTTGTAGCCCGTAGTTGAACCACTACCACTCACACCCCCAGTTGCCAATGAAGGCCACATATATTCAGGTGTTTCTACTGCGAGGTTATTCCCTTTGATAGCTAAATTAAGGTCGTTCTGTGAGTACATCTCCATCCCTGCAAGGGTTTCAAAACGACTCTTGCCGAGTTCAAAGTCGTAGGTAGCAGTATTAGCCCAGTTCCATTTTGTCCAGTGGGCTTGCTCGAGTTGAGAGAAAGTTTTTTCTTTGCCTTCTTCCATAAATCCTGAAACATACGAACGGTTGAGCACACGTTTATAGAAGTTGCCATAGTCTATACCAAAGTTAGAACGCACATTCAATCCTTTGATAGGCTGGATATTCACAAAGGCATTTCCAAACATACGCCAATAGTTGTAGCGATTATCCTTATTATCGGCTACAAGGCGTGCAGGGTTCTGACGGTCGGGCAATCCGTTTACAGGTCCGCCCCAGTGTTTGCCATCGGTAGTGCGTACTGGAATAAAAGGTACCGCTATCATTGCCGATTCGGTGATTTGGTGCGGTTGTTCTACCTCGCTGGTACGGTTTACGGTGAAATTTTCACCTATGGTTACCACATCTCCAAAGAGCTTGTAATCAGTATTGATACGAGCTGAAAGACGAGAGAAGTCAGTATTTTTTACAAGTCCATCGTTGTTGTAATAGCCCAAAGAGAGGAAGTAATTCCCTTTTTCAGTACCATTAGTAACTGAAAGGTTGTACGATTCGGTTACCCCCATACGGGTGATTTCTTTGAACCAATCGGTATTAGAAGGTAACATAGGGCTACCTGTTTTATCAAAATACTCACGGGGGTAGTACAAATTGTTGAGGGTAGCGTGTCCGTTGGCATCGGTAGTGTAATCATAGTGAATGCCTAATGGGTTTTGGTTAGGGTTGTTGCCACGATTCACCGCCGCTTTCCAAAGCACTTGTGCGTACTCGTTAGCATTGAGCATTTTCATACGTGAGTGGAACATCGATACAGTAGTATAATGGTCGAAATCTACTTTTAGCACACCTTTCTTACCTTTTTTAGTGGTAATAACAATCACCCCATTGGCAGCACGCGACCCGTAGATACTAGCAGCCGAAGCATCTCGCAACACTTGTATACTCTCAATATCGTTAGAGTTTAGTTCGTGCATACCGCCTTGGGTAGGTACTCCGTCAATAATATAAAGAGGGTCATTGTTGTTGAGTGTACCGATACCGCGAATGCGAATGGTTGCTTTCCCTGCAGGACCACCATTATCGGTTACTTGCATCCCTGCTACACGACCTTGTAGGGCTTTCATAGGGTTGTTCTCGGAGGTAGACATCATTTCGTTTACCTTTACTACCGATACTGCCCCTGTAAGGTCGGTTTTGCGTTCAGCGCGATACCCTACCGATATGGTAACCCCTTCTAAGGCAGTTACTTCTTCTTCTAGGGTTATACTTATATTCTTGCGTCCTTTCACAGCTACGGTTTGGGTTTTGTAGCCAATGTATGAAAAGACCAAACTATCGGTGGCAGCGACGGGATGAAGGGTATAATTCCCGTCAAAATCAGTAGAAGCGCCTACTGTTTTGTTTTTCACCATCACCGTTACACCCATCATAGGGCTGTTATCAGCTTTTGCTTTTACCACTCCTTTTACCTCTTGGGCGAAAAGAGCACCCGAAAAGTTACAGAGCAAAAGCGATAGTAAAATGCGTTTGTTTATTTTTCTACTCATCATATTGGTATGTTTTTTCGATTAATTTTCGGTGGCAAAGGTAGGGAAAAAGAAAGCAAACCACTATCAAAAAATGGTCAATCACTATCAAATTTGTGGCTATTTTTTGATAGTAAGCAATAGCTGTAATAAACTAAAATATTGTAAATGAATAATTTCATTATTTTTAACAAATAATGAACAAAAAATGATAGCGGTTTTTCTATTAGTTTCGTTTTAACAAACAAAAACAATTTGCTAATTTCCCAATTTGGTCATTTGCTAATTCTTTCATACTTTTGTAGTCTATTTAATTCAACACTCAATAAATATGAAACTTCTAAACATTTTTATCATTGCTACCTTGCTCCTCACACTGCAAAGTTGTATCAAAAGCGAAGCTCCCAATGCTGAAGCCGATATCCTCACTTGTGAAGTAGATGGCAATGTACTGATTCGCAAACCTGTGATCCAAAATACCGAGGTAAAACTCTATGTAAACTCTTTGGATAACGTGAAAAACCTCGCCCCGCGCTTTACCCTCACACAAGGTGCAACTATCAGCCCTACCAGTGGTACAACCCGCGATTTTTCTACCCCTCAAACTTATGTGGTAACTTCCGAAGATGGCAAATGGCAGAAAACATATAAAGTGAGCTGTTTTACTAATGATATTATCGCCCACTATCACTTTGAAAATGCTCGTATCACTGATGGCTACTACACTTTTTATGACACCTCAGTAAGCGGACAAGAAATTGCTTGGAGTAGCGGAAATGCAGGTTTTAAATTTACTAAAAGCGATGCTAAACCCAATGAGTTCCCTACAAGTCAAGATGAGAATGGCTACAGAGGAAAATGCGTAAAACTTGTAACACAAAGCACCGGAGTTTTAGGAAAAACTTTTGGTGCTCCTATCGCAGCAGGTAATCTCTTTATAGGGGCTTTTGAAATAGATTTGTTCAGTCCTGCAAAATCTACCCATTTCGGGATTCCTTTCAAGCGAAAACCTACTCAACTTTCTGGCTACTACAAATACAAAGCAGGTGAAAAACTTACCGATAAAAACGGCAATGTGATACCTAACCAAAAAGACAAATGTGATATTTACGCTGTGTTTTACGAAACAACTGCCCAAGTACCTCATTTAGATGGTACTAACATCAAAACACACAATAACATCGTGCTAATAGCACAACTAACCGACAAGAAGGAAAGTGATAGCTGGGTGCAATTCTCTATTCCTTTTAAAACAGTTAAAGGTCGTTCTATCGATGCTAAAAAACTAAAAGAAGGAAAGTACAACCTCGCTATAATACTCAGTTCTAGTGAAAAAGGTGCTGATTTTACAGCAGCTGTAGGCAGTACTCTTTATGTTGATGAAATACAATTACACTATGAATAATCAGGTTATGAAAACAAATATTTTTGTTGTATGTTTAATACTATTTGGCAGTTTATTACACGCTCAAAATGAATGTACTGAAACGCTTGTACAATCAGAAGAAAAAGGTTGGGAATACGAGCTAAAAGCGGGCGTAAACATCGGGGGAGCAAGCCCTACGCCCCTTCCTGAAGAAATTCGCAAAATAAAAGGGTATAGCCCCAAATTCAACGGCTCTTTTGAAGGTACTGCCACCAAATGGCTCACCCCTAAATGGGGTATCTCAGCAGGTTTGCGCTTAGAAGAAAAAGGTATGGAAACTGATGCAAATGTAAAGAACTACGGAATGGAAATTATAGAACAAGGTAACCACGTGGCTGGTTTTTGGACAGGTGATGTGCATACAGTCTATAAAAGTTCATTCATCACCTTACCTATAGTGGTGAATTATCGCCTTGCAAACCGATGGAAAATTCATTTGGGAATATTCGCTTCTTACCGTATGGACGGCAATTTCTCTGGCTATGTAACCGAAGGTTATTTACGTGAAGGTAGCCCAATAGGCGAAAAAGTTAGTTTTTCTAACGGACAAACCGCTTCTTATGATTTTAGCAATCATCTGCGTCATTGGCATTGGGGGACACTAATAGGAGGTTCTTGGCAAGCCTTTAAACACTTTAACATCAATGCCGAACTATCCTATGGGATAAACAATATCTTTAAAAAAGACTTCAAAACCATTACCTTTAATATGTACCCTATCTATATGAACATAGATTTTGGGTATCACTTTTAAGCACTTTATAATATCTTAATCCTTAAAAGAAATATATGACAAAGTTATTTGTAAAAAATATGGTCTGCCATCGTTGTATAATAGTACTCGATGAACAGTTAAAAGCATTAGGTTTAACACCACAAAGCATCAATTTGGGTGAAATTACTTTTACACAGGAACTTTCTTCTGATGAGATACAAGCTATCAAACAAGCTCTCTTACCCTTAGGATTTGAGGTGATGAACGATAAGAAAAGTGTTCTTATTGAAAAAATTAAATCTATCATTATCAATTTGATACATAACCAAGACAACAAACTATCGTTTAACCTTTCTGAAATACTCAGCAGTGAATTAGGTCGAGATTACGGGGCTTTATCGCGTTTGTTTTCTGAGGTAGAAGGCAGAACTATTGAAAAATTCTTTATTGCTCAAAAGATTGAGAGAGTAAAGGAACTCTTAGTATATGACGAACTGACGCTTAGTGAAATAGCTTATCAACTCAACTATTCAAGCGTAGCGCACTTAAGCAATCAGTTTAAAAAAGTTACAGGACTCACCCCTAGCTTTTTCAAGCAGATAAAAGATAACAAACGTAAGTCTTTAGATGAGGTTTAAAATCTTACAAATTAAATACAAAATTGTGTAATATCCAAGTAGATGTTTTGCTGTATCTTTGCAGCGTAAAACAAATAACTTTTTAACATTTACAATTTATGGAATACAATATAGAAGGTATGGGGTGCACAGGTTGTGCCAATACCATACAAAAAAAGCTCTCTGAAGTAGCAGGCGTAACAGCTGTTACCGTAGATTTCGCTACTAAAAAAGCTACTGTCGAAACTGATAGAGAAATCCCTTTTGAAGCTCTTGAAAAAGCCTTAGAGGGTACTCATTATAGCATTCATCAGTCTTCAAATTCTGAAGGCTCTGGTGTTTTCTATTGTCCTATGCACTGCGAAGGTGATAAAACCTACGATCACCCTGGTGATTGTCCTATATGTGGTATGGATTTAGTAGAGCAAGTAGGGGGAGCTCAACAACATCATCACCACCAAGAGTCTCCCAAAAAAGTTAAAGGCAATGGCGTTTTCTATTGCCCTATGCACTGCGAGGGCAACAAAACCTACGACCAACCTGGTGATTGCCCCGTATGTGGTATGGATTTGGTTGAACAAGTAAGCACAGAAGTAGCTTTTTCCCCTTCGGGAGAACAAGGGCAAAACAGAAAGTTACGTCGTAAGTTCTGGGGGGCTGTAGCCTTTACGCTTCCTATCTTTATCATCGCAATGATCGGAATGTGGCACAACAATCCGCTGTATGAGTTAATGCCTATAAGTGCGTGGAATTGGGTGCAGTTTGCTCTCTCCTTGCCTGTGGTGTTCTATTTCTGTTGGGTGTTTTTTGAAAGGGCTTGGCGCAGTATCCGCACCTTGCGCTTCAATATGTTTACCCTCATTGGGATAGGTGCTGGCGTAGCGTGGCTTTTCAGTGTCGTAGGTCTCTTAGCCCCCGATATCTTCCCCGAACAATTCAAAGAACACGGCTCAGTACACTTGTATTTTGAGGCAGCTACTGTTATCCTTACTTTAGTACTTTTAGGACAAGTGCTTGAAGCCGATGCGCATAGTCGTACGCAAGGGGCTATCAAAAAACTGTTGAATTTAGCCCCTAATGAGGCTACTAAAATTGTTCACGGTGAGGAAATAAGAGTCTCTATAGAAGAAGTAACCTTAGGCGATTTGCTTCGTGTAAAACCTGGTGAGAAAATCCCCGTTGATGGTGTAATTACCAAAGGCAATGCAAGCATAGATGAGAGTATGATTACGGGAGAGCCCATTCCTGCTGAAAAAGGAGTGGGCAGTAAAGTGTCGGCAGGTACGCTCAACGGTGCTCAATCATTTGTGATGAAAGCCGAAAAAGTAGGTAGTGACACCCTGCTCTCTCAAATAGTGCAATTGGTACAACAAGCCAGCAGTAGTCGCGCACCTATTCAAAACTTAGCCGATAAGATAGCCTCCTATTTTGTGCCTATTGTTATCACCATTTCGGTACTTACTTTTATAGTATGGTCTGTATTGGGTGGTGAAAACGCTTATATATATGCCTTGCTCAATGCGGTTGCTGTGCTCATTATTGCCTGCCCTTGTGCGCTGGGGTTAGCAACTCCTATGTCGGTAATGGTAGGCGTAGGTAGAGGAGCGCAACACGGTATTTTGATACGCAATGCCGAAGCCTTAGAGGTGATGAACAAAGTAAATACTTTAGTCATCGACAAAACAGGCACACTTACTGAGGGGAAACCCAGTGTGAGCGGAGTATTTACCTTTGGCAACAGAAGTGAAAAGGACTTGTTACAAGTGCTCTATAGTCTCAATCAGCACAGTGAACACCCTTTAGCAAAAGCTACCAATGCATACACTCAAGCACAAGGTGCTACTCCCCTACCCTTTACTAACTTTGAAGCCTTGGCGGGCAGAGGGGTAAAAGCCTCTTACGAAGGAAAAAATTATTTCTTTGGCAATGAACGATTGATGGAAGAAATCGGTGCTCCTTTATCCGAAGAAATACAAACTGTGGTAAAAACAGCGCAAGCAGCAGGAAAAACCGTTTCTCTTCTCGCCATAGAAAAAGAAATCATTGGGGTAGTAACCATCACCGATAGAGTAAAAACCTCTACTGTTCAAGCCTTACAAGAGTTGCAAGACTTGGGAGTAGAAATTGTAATGCTCACAGGCGATAACCCTACTACTGCCGCTGCGATAGCCAAAGAAATAGGCATCAGCAACTACAAAGCAGGTATGCTCCCTCAAAACAAACAAGCTGAAGTAGCGCGTTTGCAAGCTGAAGGAAAAATCGTAGCAATGGCAGGCGATGGTATCAACGATGCGCCTGCTTTGGCACAAGCCAACGTAGGCATCGCAATGGGTACAGGTACTGATATCGCTATCGAAAGTGCTGAAATCACCTTAGTAAAAGGTGACCTCAACGGAATTGTAAAAGCTAAAAAACTCAGCAAAGCGGTAATGAAAAACATACGCGAGAATCTATTTTTTGCTTTGGTATACAACGCTGTAGGTATCCCTGTTGCTGCAGGAGTGCTATACCCTATCTTTGGCATTTTGCTCTCCCCTATGCTAGGAGCTTTAGCAATGAGTTTTAGTTCAGTAAGTGTCATCAGCAATGCCCTACGCCTAAGAAGAACCAAACTCTGAAACCTGACCCCTGACACCTGACCCCTGACCCCTAACACCTAATAATACAATGGAAATAACAAAAGAAAACAGAAAGTGGTTAGACGACCTGCATCTCAACCACCCCGTAGTGATTGCGGGACCTTGCAGTGCCGAAACTGAAGAACAAGTGCTAAAAATAGCGCACAGCCTCAAAAATACCGATGTATCTTTCTTTCGTGCTGGAATTTGGAAACCTCGTACCCGCCCTGGTATGTTTGAAGGTGTAGGTGCTTTAGGACTCCAATGGCTACAACGCGTAAAAGAAGAAACAGGCTTAAAAACAGCGACCGAAGTAGCTAATAAAGACCACGTAAAGCTCGCTTTAGAACACGATATCGATATGTTGTGGATAGGTGCGCGCTCTACCGTGAGCCCTTTTATCATTCAAGAGATAGCCGATGAATTAGAAGGTACTGATAAGATTATCTTAGTAAAAAACCCAGTAAACCCCGACCTTCCTTTATGGATAGGAGCTTTAGAACGCCTGCAACGTGCGGGTATTAAGAATTTAGGGGTGATACACCGCGGTTTCTCTACTTACGAAAAAACCAAATACCGCAATATTCCTGAATGGCAATTGGTGATTGAACTGCAAAACAAATTCCCTAATTTGCCAATTATCTGCGACCCTTCACATATCACCGGCAAACGCGATTTGATATTCGATGTATCACAAACAGCTCTCGACCTCAATTTCGAGGGGTTGATGATTGAAACCCACTGCAATCCTGATGCCGCGTGGAGCGACGCTGCCCAGCAAGTCACCCCCGAGCGCCTTGTTGAAATAATGAACGATTTGCGTATTCGAAAAACATCTACCTCAGAAGAAGATTATGTAAGCCAGCTAGGAAATTTGCGCTCACGCATCGATATTATTGATGAGCAGTTATTGGATTTACTCAAAAAACGTATGGATATCGCCGATGAGATTGGCGGTTTGAAAAAAACAAACAACGTAGCCATTTTGCAAAACACCCGTTGGCACGAAATCCTTGGCAAAATGATTTTAGAAGGCGAACAACGCAATCTCAGTGAAGAGTTTGTTATTCAGGTATTTAAAGCCATTCACCAAGAGTCTATCAATCGTCAAGAAAGAGTCGTGAGATAATTTACCGATTTGCTAACAACTAAAAATAAAAATAATGAATTATCAAAATGTAACTGATTTGCCTAATAACAATACTGTATTTTTGGTATGGGCATTTAAGAAGAGTATAACGAAAAAACTACTAAACAGCACTTTTGAAAAAGTATGTGGGTTGGTAGGCAACCTCAACAACTCAGTAGCCGACCGCTTTCCTGAAGGTCGCGCTAGTGTAACCATAGGCATTAGCCACAGCGCGTGGCTTGCTTTGGGGCTATCCAAACCGCTCCCCAAAGAACTCAAAGATTTTCAGCCTATCAAGGGGAGTAAACACACGGCTGTAGCCACCAAAGGTGACTTGCATTTTCATATCCGCGCACACAACCAAAGTTTGGCTTACGATATGGCAGCTGCCATTAGTGAGGTAATGCAACCCATTGCCAACTGTATTGTAAACGTACAAGGTTTTAGATATTGGGACAGACGCGCTATCATTGGTTTTGTAGATGGTACCGAAAACCCTCGTGGCGCAGAACGCGAACAGTTTGCGGTAGTAGGTGATGAAGACCCCGATTACCAAGGAGGAAGTTACCTATTCGTACAAAAATACGTGCACGATATGAACGCTTGGCGTGCGCTCCCCGTTAGCGAACAAGAAAAAGTAATAGGGCGTAGCAAAGAAATGGATATAGAAATGGACGAGGATACCAAACCATCGAACGCGCACTCGGCACTTGCCAATGTAGGCGATGATTTGAAAGTAGTGAGAGACAATATGCCTTTCCACGACCCCATAAGTCACCAAATGGGTACTTACTTCATCTGTTATGCCAATACGTTTAGTACAGTAGAAAAGATGCTTACCAATATGTTTATAGGCAATCCCGCTGGCAATTACGACCGCCTATTAGATTTCAGCACAGCCGAAACAGGAACACTTTTCTTTGTACCATCTTTGGATATGTTAGATGAATTTGCAGGATAAAAGATTACTACACTTTACCAAAGTTTCACACTTTGGCAAAGTTGATTAACCTGATTGTTAAAACCTTATATTGAAGTTAGAAAAAAGCACGTGAAATAGTATGAGTCCATCAGCAAATTATACTATATACAACGCCTCGGCAGGCTCTGGAAAAACCTATAGCCTCGTAAAGGCTTACTTGCAAATTATCCTCGGCAGCAAATACCCCGATTTGTTTAGGCAATTGCTCGCCATTACTTTCACCAATAAGGCGGTCTTTGAAATGAAGAACCGCATTATTGAGCTTTTAGGCGTATTTAGTGAGGACAAAATGCTCACCAATCCTCACCCTATGTTTAGCGAGTTAGCAAAGGATTTGAAGCTCCCCGATGAGGAACTGAGAATGCGTTCAGCTAAAACTTTGGAGCATATACTGCACAACTACGCAGCCTTTAATATCAGCACCATTGATGGCTTCAACCACCAACTGATACGCCGCTTTTCACACGATTTGCACCTCAATCCTTTCTTTGAAGTGCAATTGGATAGCAAGGCTTTACTGGAGCGTGCGGTAGATAATTTGATGAGTAAAGCAGGGAATGATACTGAACTCACCCAACTACTCATCGATTTTGCCAACGAAAAAATAGACGACGACAAAAGTTGGGACACTACTAAAGAACTGCTTGACGTAGCCGAAATGCTTACTAACGAAAACTATTATGAGCCTTTACAATTGCTGAAAGACAAGGAAATATCTGATTTTAAAGCCCTCAAAAACACCCTACTCAACCAGCGCAACAATGCCCTAAAAACGATTAAAACTTCCGCCGATGACTTTATGCAACTGATGCGCGACCACAGTTTAGACAGAGGTGCTTTTAACAGAGGTTATTTATACGATTTCTTCGATAAACTCACCGTCAACAACCCTAAGGAACCTTCGTGGGGCGTTGGTTGGCAAAACAATCTATTACAAGGCGAACCGCTTTATGCTAATTCAGCAGCTAAGAAGTACGACACTGCCCTTATCGACAGTTTGCAAGAGGTGGTTGCCAACCTGTTTTTGGCTATCAAAGAGGCTTTTGGCACCCTTGCCTTTGCAAACAACGCGTTGAGATATGTTGTGCCTTTGGCTTTGCTCAACCGCATACAAAAAGAAATAGAAAACATTAAAGAAGAAGAAAACATCTTGCCTATATGGGAGTTCAACGGAGTAATTTCTTCAGAGCTCAGCAACCAGCCTGTACCTTTTATCTACGAGCGTATTGGCGAGAAATTCCGTCATTATTTCATCGATGAGTTTCAAGATACCTCAGTGCTGCAATGGCAGAACTTTATACCACTTATCCTCAATGCAGTACAAAGTGAGGTAAACAAACAACGCGGGTCGGTATTGCTTGTGGGCGATGCCAAACAATCGATTTACCGTTGGCGAGGAGGCAAGGCTGAACAATTTATGAGTCTGTATAACAATGAAATAAACCCTTTCCTCATCAAAGGAGAAGTAAAAGACCTCAACAAAAACTTCCGAAGTTTAGAAGCTATTATCGATTTCAACAACCTTTTTTTCAACTTTGCAGCAGACCTTTTTCAAAGTGAGACTTACAAAAACCTTTATAAAAACGCTGCACAAGAATATCCCAAAAACAAAAAAGAACAATCCTTACCCAAAGGCTATTTCAATCTCTCGTTTATCACTACAGAAGAAGAGGATATGTTTACGGAAGAGAATAACAACAGCAATGCCGTTATACTTTCACCGCGCGAACGCAGCTATTGTGAAGCCATTTTAGAAAAAATAGAACACGCTAACCGTGCAGGGGCTGCCGATAAGGATATTACTATATTGGTGCGCACTAACCGCGAAGGAGCTGCCGTTGCCTCTTTCCTCTCAGAACACCAAAGAAATGTGATTTCTCCCGATTCGCTATTGCTGAAAAACGTCGCTTCAGTACAGTTTCTCGTTACCTTGTTGCGTTTGCTATACCACCCCGAAAGTGAAGAACTCAAACTGCAATTACTCTTTGATTATCTGCGTTTTAAATCGACTAAAGACCCTCACCTATTCCTCAGCAAATATGTAGAGGAGCCCGTAAATACTTTCCTTGCCGATTTTCAGTTTTCTATAGAGCTGTTCAACCAATATTCTCTGTATGAAGCAGTCGCTTTAGCGGTAAATTGCTTTGATCTCGCCCGTCCTTCCGATGCTTATCTCACTCATTTTATGGATATTGTATTCGATTTCAAGAATGCACGCAAAGGAGGTTTAGCCGATTTTTTAGAGTTCTGGGACGACCAGCAAGAAAAACTCAGTATCAGTTCGCCCGAAGGGTTAAACGCTATTACGGTAATGACAGTGCATAAGAGCAAAGGTCTTTCTGCCCCCGTGATTATCTACGCTTTCGCCGATAGCAAACTCATCGACACTCACACCGAAAAACTTTGGTTTCCCGTAGACCACGAGCAATTTAACGGCTTTGACTATCTGCTGGTAAACAGCAATAAAAGTTTAGTGAACTACGACCCGCAAGCCGAGCTACTGATGACTCAACTACACGAACAAAACCTCCTCGACCAGCTAAATGTGCTATATGTAGCGATGACGCGCCCCGAATCGTTCCTTTATGTAATCACCTCACTCCCCAAAGGCAGTGCTGGAACGTATGGCACGCTCTTTAAAGAGTTTTTAGAAAAAAACGAACAGTGGAATGAGAATGTAGTGGAATATACCTTTGGGAACCCTGTATTTCCTGAGAAGAAAGAGAAAGCAGCAGCTGAAGAATCACCTATTCCTTTTCAAAAAGGTTGGCAACAACCGAACTACAAGATTGCGACGGGAGCTTCCCTGCTATGGGACACTCACCAACAAGAAGCCTTGGAGCGCGGTAACCTGATTCACGAATTATTCTCAAAAATCACTTACGCCACCGACCTCGACACTGTACTCAACGATGCGCTACAAGAGGGTACACTCACTGCCGAACAATACGAGCTATTGCAACCCCAAATGGCGCGATTGCTCAGAGACAGCACTTTAGCACCCTTCTTTAGTGAGGACTACGAATACTTTATGGAACGTGAGTTTATAGATGCTAATGGCAACTATTTCCGTCCCGACCGACTTGCCTACAACCCCACCACTCGCGAAGTCTATATCATAGATTACAAAACCGGACACCCCAACGACCAATACCGCACCCAACTACAACATTACCAACAAAACCTAACAGCCATAGGATGGCAAGTAAAAGGAAAATACTTAGTGTATTTGGATTTAGGGGAAGTGGTAAGTGAAAAATAAAAAACCTTTGTCAAAGTTCGAGGACTTTAACAAAGGTTTTATTACTTGTTACCTATTATCTCTTACCTAATAAAATTCTTACCAACTCTTCTTTCCCGCTACGCCCTTCATATTGTGTAATAGAACGATTCCACCACGCACTATTGGGGTGAGGTACACTCTTGGTTTTGCTAAGTAAGGCAGTAGCCCCTTCTGCTTGTGCCACCCGCACAAACGACTCGTAGGCTTTTTTACTCACGAAAACAATAAGGGCAGGCTGTAGCTGTTTTTCTAAGGCTACCAACTGCTGAAAGCTACACACTTCTTCCTCCCAGCCGTTTATAATAATACTCTCACCACATACCTCAGCCGGACGCAAAAAGTAATTGCCAAAAGCTATGTACTCCAACGCCTGTGGATAATCTCCTTTGGCAAACACCTCTCCATAGATCTTACCTATATTACGGTAGATATTATGAGCAGGGTTTTTATAGTTACTTTCTATCACATCGTGGCGTATGATAGCCGCCGTATTGAGCCACGCCAGCGCCTCTGCACTAAAACGATAGCTCACCGTACTACGTTCATACCATTCCTGCCCTACCTTATGATTATAAACAGCAGGCAAATAATGACTCTCTCCTAAGAAAAGTACTTTTAAGGGTGCTTTAGGGTAAAGTTTCCCGATAAATGGAGTAAGTTCAGGGTGTAAGTTATAAATCATTTTTTAAAGATTAAAAAGCCCCCCTCTTCTCTCCATTTGAGTTTGCATTCCTAAAAAATCAGGGTAAATAGAGTAGGAGTTAATATACAATTTATTTAAAGAATCTAATAATTCTTTTTTTGCCGTTTTTTCTATTACAATCCTAAAAGAGTATTCTTTAAACTCACTTAAATCATCTAAAGGAGTCTTAACCTCCCCTTGTATGGTAAAAACCCCTCTTTGATGTAAAATCCTACTATTTGTGTAGTTAGAAACAAAAGAAACCGGTTTTTCTATATTATGTTTTTCTAATAAATTGTATCTATACTCATATTCAATAAACTCTTTTATATAGTTAAAATCATTTGTAGAAGAAAGTAAAGCTCTTGAATGTATATAGATGTCGTGTATTCTAGGATGAGCCCCATAATCAATTATTTTTCCATTATATAGCCAAGGGTTAAAAACAATAACTTGTGCATCTACTTCCTCATCTTCTTTTTCGACAGCAAAATACAATGCATTCAAAGGAGAGACTGTCCAATCTAACAAACGAGTTGCTACACCATAGTGTTGCATATCTGTTAAGATTGTCACCCTATCTTTTTCAAAATCATAACTTAAATCGTGCTGAGGACTATAATGAACAAAATCGTTCAGTAAAGATTTCTCATTCCAGTTAAAACCTTTTTTTGTAGGTCTAAATACTGTTGGTAGCAATTTGTACTTTTCTGCATTTGAATGCCCTCTAAAGAATAAATGTCTATTTTTATTACAATTAGAACTGTAATTGTAAATTTTTAAAACAACATTTAAATATTCTTCAAGTGTTTTAATTCGAAGTTCTCTTTCCATATATTTTCAATTTTCAATAATTTCAATAAAATCAATATATTCACTATCTAATTTACTGATAGCTTCTTTTAATTTTTCATTGGTGTTTGACAGATTTACTATTTCTATCTTTTGGGTGTTTAAGTCTTCTAACTTTTGCTCGTAACTATTTCTAATGTAATCACTAAACATAGTCTCAAGTTCTTTTACTATTCCCGAAACAAAATCTCTTACACTTGCAAAAAACTGAGCTTTTGCTGCTACTATTTCTTTAATACGGTTTTCTTCTTTCTCCTCTTGAACAACATCTATTACTATACCTAAGCCAGCCAAGGCTGTTCCTGCAAATTTAGCTACTTTACTTATATTTCCTGCTATTTTAATAGCTCCCCAGGGTTTAAAATTATGTCCAAAAAATTTCCCTACAGAAAGAACCGCTCGATGTAAATTACTACCACTTACAGCTTTCAATCCATTTAAAGAAGCGTTCTTTATAGCCATATTTGCTATATTTCCAGTCCCTTTTTGCAAAAAACCTAAAATATCTCGTTGTTTTTCTAAACTAACCCGTTGTGTAGCTGATAGATTGATATTACTCTGCAATTTTTTTTCAATTGATTCTTGGTAAGCCACCACAGCATCTTTCTTGCTAAATTCCTCTATTTCTGTTATTAATTCCTCATTTTCTTGTTCTATTTGACTTTCTATAATATCTTTTGTTTCTTCTACTCTGTTCTTTACATATTGGTTATATTCATCTTGTGCTCTTTCAAAATCTTCTTTAGAGCATTCCCCTATCATATTACCTACCTCATATCCCTTGTTTTTTAACTCTTGTTCCAATTTGGATATTTCGAGCCTTACTACTCGTTCTATATCTCTTTTACTACCCTTAATTTTTTTAATTCCTTGTTCTAAAAGCACTTGCAAATTAGGATCCACTTCAGACATAGCTATATCTGAAACACTTCCCTTTAGCAAACGTATAGGAGTATCAAACTGTTTTTTTATAAGGCCTTTTCTATTTACGAAGTCGTTTAACGTGCTAATAAATTTATTGAAATTACTTAATTGAATAAATTCATCATCATTATCTTCTACTCCTTCTATATAGTCTGCAGCATCTATAAAGACTACTTCAAAGTCAAAATCATACCCCCTTTCTGCAAAAATTGATTTTATTGAAGTAGTATAATTTTTTTGTAACTCTTCAAATTCTCCAGCCTCCATTGACATTTTATTTACTGCAATAAGCATTTTATCTTTCAATGCTTGGTTGTAGGCTATATCAATAAAATTTTCAAAAATTATATCATCAAACAATTGGCTGGTAATTACATAAACAATAAGGTCACTTTTTTTCAACGCTTCCTTTGTGTGTTCATCGTGTCTTTCTACTTTCCCTGCTAAAATACCGGGTGTATCAAGTAACACAATATTATTCCAACGGTATTTAGATACTTTATCGGTTGCTACATTCGCATCAATTTTAATATCTTTGTTTCCTGTAATTGCCGAAATAATAGTAGACTTACCAGAACTATATTGTCCTACAAAAGCAACTGTTAAGTCTGTCCTATTTTTCAAGGCTTCCAACTCAGCTTTTAATTTTTTCTGTAACTCTATATTATTAGTTTTTTCTAAAAGCTCATACGTTTTATTAATAAGTGTTTGCAACTTATTACTTAGTTCTGCTATTTTTAAATTAGTATTCATTATTTTATAAATTTAATGTTTGTTTGTATTATTTCTTGTATTTCTTTTTCTTCTTTTGGTGATATATTGAAATCTGTTTTCACATTCAAATAAGAATTTTTATAACTCCTGTCTATTTGAGTAGATTCTAATTTTTTGCTTATATACTCTTGTAGAACATTTCCATTAACATCTATTTTCACCTTTCCTAAGTGCTCAAAAATTCTATAAACAAAAACCTTATTTAATATTTCCTGAACAACAGAAGACTCTTGTTCAATTTCTTCAAGAATACTCTTAATTTGAAGAAGGCTATTAATTATATAGTCTAATTTTTGATTTAGCGTTCCTTGAACTTTTGAAATATTTTCAACAAAATTATCTCTAACATTTTGTTTTATTTCCTTTTCTTGTTTTTGTAACTGAGGAAGTATACCTTTTATAACTTTCTCTTTAGCTTCCTTAACTCTATCCTCTTTACTTTTAAAAAGCAAATTTCCCAATAAAGCAAGCCCTGCCCAAACTCCCAAAACCCATCCTGCAGGATTCCAAAAGTTTGCAACTGCAAAAGTAGCTAATCCCAAAGTATAATTATACCAAAAACGATAATTAGTAGTATCTCCTGTTTTGAAATTATTTACATAGGAATACTGCAATTCCATTTGTAAATCATCAAAGAATTCTTCTATTTTGCTTTTTATGTTTTTTGAAAAGTTCATTATCTCATCTTCTATCTCTATTTTTAAAGACTTAAAATAGCCTTTTCTTTCAACAAATATTTCCCAATCTTTCCCTATTTCCTTACTTTCATAATGATCATTAGCAAAATTTGAAGATAAATCCCCTCGCATTAAAACAAATGTATTCGATATAGCACTATTTATGTTCAACAAAGCTTTTTGTTTTTCTTTATCTATATCCTTATTAAGCTCTCTTTTCTTATTTTTTATTGAATTGTATAACTTTTCTGCCTTTTTTCTCTCTTGTTCAATAGAATCTTTAGTGTTCGTAACGTAATAGTTAAATCCATCTATAATATTTTGACTCTTCTTTAAGTTACCACTCCTAAAAATAGATTGTTTAATTTTTTTTGTATATTCTTCTAAGTTAGAACCTTTTGCAAGGGCTTCAATTTCTTTTTTTGGTAACTCATTTATTTTTTGATTAGCAAGAAGAGCTGCTAAAAGCTGTATAGGAATAATTTCTACCAAGTCAGGATTATAATTATTTTTAGCAATCATTTCCCTAATTCTATCAATATGACCTTGTATATTTTTATCCCCTTTATCCTCCTTCCATTGTAAAGGATTCTTTATAAAGCGGCGTAATCTTGCACTATTTTCTAAGTTTTCTTTAATATTAAGTATAATAAACATCGGCTTATTCCTATCTTTTAATTCCGATAGAAAATTAAACTCTGTTTCTTGAATAGCGTCATTTGTTACAATGTAACATATTAAATCAGCTTCATCAACAATACTCCTCGCTGTTTCTGTATCAGCTTTTCCTCCTGGAGCTCCAATACCAGGTGTATCTACAATACGAATATTCTCCCAGTTGAAAACACGATTAAATCTTGTAGTTCTTAATTTTCCAACCCCTATATCATCTGTTTCTTCTCCTGTAATTACTTTATGAAAAGTACTTTTCCCTGCTTTTGTACGTCCCATAAATGCTATGGTAAAATAATCAATAGTCTTTTTTTTCTTTTTGAGAACCTCTAAGTTATTGGAAAACTCATTTATAAAGCCATTTTTTATTTTATCCTCTAACTCTTGTACAAAAGATAAAATTTCTTCAGATTCTTTATCTTCTCTTTTATTTTTCTCAATTTTTTTTGCAGCATTTTCAATGTTTTCTATCTTTTCAGAAAGTTTTTTATTGAGTAACTCTATATTATTACTTGTTATATTTAAATCTTCCTTAGCTCTTACCCCTATTTCACGAACCTTATTAACAAATTCTTTTCCATTGAGCAAAGTGTCTTCAAAAAAATCATTTTTTGTAATAGAATATAGTCCTTTACTAATGTTTTCTTTTACATTTTGCCAAAATGTTTGTTGTTTTTCAACATACTTATTAGATGACTCTTCTATTTCGTTACATATAACTTGAGCTTCTGCAGCAGAAAAATTTATTTGCTTAATAATGTTATCTATAAATTTTCTTTCATTCTGATGAAAAAAATTATCTGCATAAGCTATTTGATATAGTACCATAACTAATTTTCTCTTTTCATCAGAAGAAGCTCTGTTTTTAAAGAGAGTTATAAGCTCATTTAAAGATTTTTTATCTTCTTCATCTGAAAGAATTTTGTTATGCTCTATTTTAACTTGCTCGCTAATTGAAAAACTCTTTTTTTGTATCTCTATTTCATTAGAGTGAATTTCATAGTCTGAAACTATCAGATATGAAGCTATAAGAAAAGAAATATCGTCTATCGTATTCATAAATATATTCTTTAGTAAAGTTTATTATTTTTTACTTTCTCACCCAATTTTTTCCACTTTCAAAGCTGTTCTTAAGATGCCATAACTTTTGCTTACATCTATGCCGTAGATGCGTTGGAAAGCGGCTATTACCTCACGACCACCATTTACTGAGACGGGGTTGGTGGTAGTTTGGGTAGGTATGTCTACTGACATTCCTGGTTCTAAGCGTATGCCATTGCTGGCTACGGTACGGGTTACGGTTACTCGATATAATGGCATAAGGTTTAATGTTTAAAGGTTAATAATGCATTTTTCTTTGGGTACAAAATTACACCCTCTCTCTGCCAAAAAGCAGCACTGTAAAAATTTTCTTCTTTTTCAGGCGACAAATGTAAAAAATATTCTTTAACAATTCCTAATAAAATCTTAATTTTAACATTTTAAGCATTTTGCCAATTTGTCATTCGTATTTTGTATTTCGTCATTCGTAATTATCCAATGCTTGTTTGAGTCGCATCACAATATGTTCGCGATACCACTGTGGTTCAATTACTTGTACGCGGTTGCCCAACGATAGTAACTTTTGGTCAAAATCGTAGGAGGGAGTAAGATGTAGGCGTATTACGAGCTCTTCAGCATTGTCAGTAAGGATTTCTTGGGAGGGGTGCAAAGGGCGTACTTTGGCATAATTACCTTGATGACAGTCAAAACGGAGAATAATATCTTCAGGTGGGTCGGGTAAGGCTATCACTCCATAGGCATTGCGAAAATGTTCCTCTACATTAAAAGGTGTAGGTGTGAATGTTTCTTTGAGAATATCAAGGTCGGTAATGCGGTCGAGTGCAAAAACACTTATAGAGGGTAAGTCGTTATTAGGCGCAGTATCACAAGCGAGGAGATACCAATGGTAATCAAACTCTTTGAGAGCGTAGGGTTGTACTGTATGAGACAAATAGGTATCTTCGCGAAATTTGTGATAGGTAAATTGTAGCAGTTGGTGATTATCAATAGCGTAGATAAGTCCGTAGAGCCAATTGAGTCCGCGTGTGGGACGTTTTTCAAAGTGTATAAAATGTTTTTGATACGGATTTTGGCGAAGCGCTTCTTGTAGCCAGTCGTTTTCTATCTGGAAGTTCTGTTCCTCGCTAAGCTCGCTCCAATTGATGGTATAGATATTGCTAGAACGAGTGTAGTTAAGCTGTATATCACGTTCAGTGAGAAGGTCGCATTTGTCGCGTTCAAAGGTGCGTTCCTTATAATTGTAAGGAATATCCTTATCCTCGAAACGGCGTTCGATATAATCTTTGATATCAGCGAAAGAAGCTCCACTATCGCCTCTGTTTTTTAAGAGCTCCAATAGGAATTGAAAACGGAGATTTTTATAATTTGCCATAATATTAATAGGGTGCAAGCCACGCAAGTAGTTAATAAATTAGTAATAAAAATGTTTTACAATGCTTTTTGAAATTCGGTTTGGTATTTATTGAAAATTTGAAAATAACGTTTCATATTCTCAAGTTCCCACCATTTAGATAAACTTACAGGGCGGGTATCAAGATTGTATATTTTTGCATTAGGAATAGAAAGCAAAAAGGGTGAATGTGTTGCAATAATAAACTGCGTATTAAAAGCTCGTGCTGAAAGCTCAATGAACTCTACTAATTTGAGTTGCGTTTCGCACGACATACTGTTCTCAGGTTCGTCTAATAAGTATAGACCTGGATTGGAAATCTGCTCCATAAGGTACATCAGTCCTGTTTCGCCATTAGAAAATGAAGGTCCTATATCCCCTATCGTTTTTTTGATGTATTGGGTATAGCTACTTTTTCGCATACTGAGAAAATCATTAAAACGTTCTATACTTGTCTCATCCTCCAAATTGATAGACTTAGGTACTATTCCTGCTGCTGCTCTCTTCTCTTCAATAATCATCTCGCTCTTAAAGCGTTTTTGGTCATCTCTAAGGCGTTTGTCTATCATTTTTTTAAACACATCATCGCTAGTAATCATCTTGCTAATTTCTAAAATATCGTACTTGTAATTAGTCTTATTCACAAGATCTAAATCTTTATTTGTATAGTGAAAATTGCTCTTAAAAGAACACATTTTTACGTATTTTTCCATTAAATAAGACGAATTGTAAGGAGCTTCTCTCGAAATATGCAATTTGTTTGAAATTACATTTAAAATAGTAGATTTACCCGAACCATTACCTCCATAAAGGATAGTAATAGGCTCAAAATCTAAACAACTAAGATGATGGGCTAAAAGGCTAAAAGGATAAACATTTTGAGCAATGTAATTAAGCGCTGGCTTTATAGGACGCTTACATTTTTTATTATAGAAAAACTTTTGTAGTTCATCTTCCTCTTCTTTTACCGAAGGAAAATAAAAAGATTCTAAGTATACCATTTTTTATTAGTTTTTTAGTTTCACGGGGCAAAGATAAGGCACTACTCTGACAAATCGTGTCAGTGATAAAAAAAATACATCCTTCCTTGGTTATTCCAACCAAAAACATTATCTTTGCCTTTGTTTATCACTGAGATATGAAACATATTGCTATTATTTTTATATTGCTTTGCCTTGTGGCGTGTAAGCACTCCAATCCTTATAAGGACACTACTATCGAATTGGTAGAAGTAAAGTCTTTTCCATTGGAGAAAATAAGCGTGCGTGCAATGGTACTCTTAGAGAAAAACGTGGCTTTTGCAGGCTCCGATGCTACCTTTGGTTTTATCAACACTCAAAACCAAACTATTGCGACTTCTAACTTGAAGAATCGTGGGGTGATTTCCGATTTTCGTGCGGTGGCAGCTACGAGTCAGAACTTTTTTATGCTCTCTATCGGCAACCCCGCATTGCTTTACAAAGCTGAACAAAGTGGTATGGAAGAAGTATATCGAGAGGAACATCCTGAGGTATTCTACGATGTATTGCGCTTTACGGACGACCAATTTGGCATCGCTATAGGCGACCCTATCGACAATTGCCTATCGGTAGTAACAACGCTCAATGGTGGACAACAATGGACGAAACTCACATGGTCACAATCGCCGAAACTCGAAGAGGGTGAAAGTGTATTCGCCGCTAGCAACTCGGCTTTGGCGCACTATGGCAACAAACTATGGGTAGTAACAGGCGGCAGTAAGAGCAGGGTGTTGTTCTCGGACAACAAGGGCTATAAATGGCAAGACCTCGCTACCCTACCTCTCGCTCAAGGTTCGGCTACTCAAGGGGCTTTCACTATAGCTTTCTACAACGACCAGCAGGGCATCGTTCTCGGCGGTGATTATGAACAACCTACAGAGCGCAAAGGCTCTGGCGCACTCACTTTCGATGGGGGTAAAACTTGGCAGCCTATCGCAACCGACAAGGCTATTGGTTATGCGAGCTGCGTGCAATACATCCCTAATAGTGAGGGAAATGCTTTAGTGGCAACTTCGCCTAATGGTCTTTTCTTCTCTAACGACCAAGGCAAGAGCTGGCAACAACTTTCGGATAAATCCTATCACGCACTCCTTTTTGTTGATGAACAAACTATGGTGGCTTCGGGCAATGAGAAAATCACCCTTTTTAGAGTTGTAAAGAAATGATGGTAAGTGAGGTAACAGCTTTGCGAAAGGCAGGTGAATTGGATGAAGCATTGCGTATCGCTCTCGAGGAATTTAAGGAAAACGATAGCAGTATCAACAAATATTCGTTGGGCTGGGTGTATTACGATTTTTGCAAGAAGGCAATAGCCGAAAACGACTTAGATGTTTTCCTGCAATATGTACAAGCTCTCAAAGACCTGCATTTCAGTACTGAAGAAGTACTCATCACCGACCAACTGCTTTGGCAATATGTAAAGCTCTTTGCTCAATTGCGCAAAACGGAAAGAACAGCACTTATTGATGTGCTGTATGAGAGTTTGAAAGGTATGTATTTCACAATGCCTTCTGAAGGGTTTTCTGCCTTAATAGAACAGTTGCACAAAGCTTATAAAGACCGTGATGAATATTTGGAAGTAATTACTGATGTAATGCCTTTTCTGCGCACTGAAGATTTTGCACCTAAATCATACCAAGGTACACTTATAACGCCTTTGGCAGAACAAATTTACCGAACTTATAGCAAACATATATTAAAAAGTGGCGATAAAGAAATTATCGCCACCTTTATACCTATCTTACATCAGTGGATGCAGGCACATCCTGAATACAATTCACTTATTTATTACTATGTGGAAATGTGCAATTTTGCGAATATACCAATGTAATAATTATCAGTTGTTCATTGCGGAACATTGGTTGTAGAGTTCACGCCACGATGCTCCGCGTTTCTTCATTACATTTTCAAGGTATTCCTTCCACACCATTTTATCTTTATCTTCATCTTTCACTACAGCGCCTTGCAATCCCGATGCTAAATCTTCATCGGTAACAGTGCCGTTGCCAAAACTGCCTGCTAATGCCATACTATTGGTGATAAGCGAAATAGCTTCAGCGGTAGAAATAACTCCGCTAGGCGATTTGAGTTTTTGTTTTTCGTCTAAAGTAGCTCCTTTGCGCAATTCGCGGAAAATAGTTACAATCTTCTCTATAGCTTCATTGCTTGGCAAGGCGGCTTTGAGTTTGTAGTTGTTAGAAATTTCGGCTACGCGCTTGGTTACGATAGACACTTCGGTTTCTAAAGTAGCAGGAGCAGGTAGCACGATAATATTGAAACGTCTTTTAAGTGCTGATGACATTTCGTTCACACCACGGTCGCGAGTATTAGCTGTCGCAATAATAGAGAAACCACGCTGAGCTGGCAATTCTTCACTGAGTTCAGGAATAGCTATATTCTTTTCTGATAGAATAGAAATCAATGCATCTTGTACTTCGGAAGCACAACGCGAAATCTCCTCAAAACGAGCGACAGTTCCTGTTTCCATCGCGCGATAAATAGGTGATTTGAGTAAGGCTTCGTGCGATGGACCGTTAGCCAAAAGCATTGCATAGTTCCACGAATAGCGTATATGTTCTTCACTGGTACCCGCAGTTCCTTGAATCACTTTGCCTGAGTCGCCACAAATGGCAGCTGTAAGATTTTCGGAAAGCCACGACTTGGCAGTTCCTGGCTCACCTATGAGCAACAGAGAGCGGTCGGTAAGGAGTGTAGCAATAGCAATTTCCACCAAACGATTATGACCGATGTACTTAGGAGTAATTTCCACCCCGCAGGCAGTACCACCAGTTACAAATTTCAACACAGCTTTAGGCGACAATTGCCAGCCTATGGGCTTTTCTTGTTTTTTATCCTCTTCTTTTAAAGCCTCTAATTCCTTAGCGTAGAGTTGTTCCGCAGGAAGGCGTAATACATTTGACATAAGCTCTATAATCCTCCCCACCTCCTCCCAAGGAGGGGAGAATGCAATATAAATAGTTAAAAAAATATATTATCCTACCCCCTCCCCTTGGGGGAGGGAAAGGGGAGGGGATACTAATTAACAAACGCGTGTTTATAGCCTTTTTGTTTATTCCAAGCACCACGAGTGAAATCAGGGATTTCTACTGGAGCACTGCCATTTTCGAGTGACAGTTTAGAAAGAGGTGCTAAGCAGCACCATTCGGCTAAATCGTATACGTCCATATCTAAAGGCAAACCATTGCGCAAACAGTAGATAAGACGGTAATCCATAATGAAATCCATGCCGCCATGTCCGCCTACTTTTTTAGCTTGTTCTTCCAAATCTTTCAATATGCGTGGTTTGTATTTTTCCATCAACGCTTTTTTAGCATCTTCAGGCATAAAGTTGTGAGCCGATAGATTTTCGTGATTAGGAACTTCAGCTTTTGCCACACTTTCGGGCTGTAACAAATAGCCTTCCATAGGGTATTTATTAGCGAAACCTTTAGTACCAGTAAGTTGATACATACGTGAATATGGGCGTGGGGTTACTACATCGTGCTGAATTTGAATAGTTTTACCTTGTTCAGTTTTAATCATTGTAATGGTAAGGTCGCCATTTTGAAAATCAGCAGCGTCTTTACCTGTTACTTTTTGGTATACTTCCTTACCTCTAAAAGGTTTAGTATCTACCGAAACCAAGTAGTTCATCTTGTCACCTCGGTGGATATTTAATGCCTGACAAACAGGACCTATACCGTGTGTAGGGTATACATCACCACGGTGTTTATGGTTATAATCAAGACGCCAATTATTCCAATATTCTGTCCAAAACTCATCGAGATTGTGGATATAAGAGCCTTCACCGTGAATCACCTCCCCTAAGAGTCCTTGTTGTACCATATTAAGAGTTGTAATCTCAAAGTAATCGTACACACAATTTTCGAGCATCATACAGTGGCGGCGTGTTTTTTCACTTGTATCAATAAGCGCCCAAATCTCATCCATATCAAGCGCTGCAGGTACTTCTATAGCCACGTGTTTGCCGTGTTGCATTGCGTAGAGTGCCATTGGGGTGTGGTGCTTCCAGTCGGTTACTATATAAACAAGATCAACATCAGGGCGTTCACAAAGGGCTTTCCAAGCATCTTCACTGCCAGTGTATTGCGGCACACGTGGGCGACCTGCTTTTTCAATTACTTGTTGAGATTTTTCCACCATTTCAGGGCGAATATCACAAATAGCGGTAATTTTAGCGCCCTCAATGTGCATATAGCGCTCCACGGCACTATAACCGCGCATTCCAAGACCGATAATCCCCACACGTACGGTGTCTAACTTATCGGTTACAAGGTTCAACACATCAGTTTGACCTTGCGTGCGCTGAGGTGTTTCTACCTTGATAGGCGTATTAGAATTTTCAGATTTAGGGTTGGTTTGAGGTTGATTGCAAGCGGTAAAACCTGCTGATAGAAAAATGCTGAGGAGCATCGAATACAATTTTTTCATAAAAGTTAAAGGTTAAAAGTGATAAGTTAAAATTTTACAATGGGCAAAGGTATAAATAATTTGTTAATTAGCAAATTAGAGAATTAGAAAAGTTTGCTTTTTCATTCAGGCATTCCAGGATACCAAGTACCACCATAGCGCGTATCTTCCCACACTTGTTTAAAATCGGGGATATTGTAATAGTTATGCTTTTTAAACTCTTCTTCGGAAGCCTTAGAATGTGGCAAAGGTAACAAATTTTCGTCATTTGTCATTCGTAATTCATCATTATTTTCTACTTTTGCAATATGAAACACATCCGAGAAAAATTAACTGAACGCCAAAAAAACAATGCCTTGCGCAAACTTAGTGAACGATCGTTTGCTATTGATTTCTACTCTAATGATTATATAGGTTTTAGCACAAATCCCACTATCACTGAACGTGTTAGCCAACTGATAAGCACCACAACACCTCACGGTGCAACAGGCTCTCGATTGCTGTCGGGAAACTCTCATTTATTCACAGAAACCGAACGCTATATTGCTGACTTTCATCAAGCTGAAGAGGCTCTTCTGTACAATTCAGGCTATGATGCCAATGTAGGTTTTTTCTCTTGCATCGTAGGTCGTGGCGATGTGATTTTATATGATAGTTATAGTCACGCTTCTATACGCGATGGCATTTCACTCAGTTTAGCACATTCGTATAAGTTCAAACACAACGATTTAGACGATTTAGAAAAATTGCTCAAAAAGTTTGCAACGGGTGACAAAACAGTGCTCATCGCTACTGAAAGTGTTTTTTCAATGGATGGTGATAGTCCGGATTTAGTGCGCTTGGTAGCTTTAGCGCAACAATATGGTGCTTATATAGCAGTGGACGAGGCGCACGCTATAGGTGTTTTTGGCAAACACGGCTGTGGATTAGTACAAGCCTTAGGATTAGAAACTGAAATCTTCGCGCGCATTGTCACCTTTGGCAAAGGCTTGGGGGCTCACGGAGCAGCGGTAGTTGCTAATGATGAGGTGATACAATATTTGGTAAACTTCTCACGCTCATTTATTTATACAACAGCTATGAGTCCGCATAGTGTAGCGACTATTCGCGCAGGTTACGAACAGTTGCAACAAACGGAGGCTATGAATGCTCTTCACCACAATATAGAATATTTCAAATCGTTGATAATCCAATACGGCATTGAAGGATTTATACCTTCCGATTCAGCTATACAAGCAATGGTTGTAAGCGGCAACGATCGCGTGAAAGCTCTTGCTGAGCGTTTGCAAGCACAAGGCATAGGGGTATTGCCTATTTTAGCCCCTACGGTACCTGCTGGTCAGGAGCGTTTAAGGGTGTGTTTGCATAGTTTTAACACCGAAAAAGAAATCAAACAATTAGTTAATTTGACAATCTGACAATTCAGTAACTAACTTCTAATTTCTAATTCCTAAAATTTGTTAAATCCTTACATTCAATGAGTAACTCGCTTCTTCTTCTTTAAACCGAATATAAATTAGTTATTTTGTGTAATTTTTGTTGTATAGATAATTAAAAAGCCTTACTTTTGTAGCGAAATTATTTAACGTAAATATATAAAAAAACTATAAAACGAATGGCAGGATTATTTAAAACATCTGTTGCAAGAAAGGTGGCGATGGCTCTCTCGGCACTCTTTCTCATTCTCTTTCTAATCATCCACTTGGCGGTAAACCTTACCTCAGTGATTAGTGAGAGTACTTTCAACGAGTTATCCCACTTTATGGGTACGAACCCGCTAATTCAGTTTGCTATGCAACCTGTATTGCTCGCTGGGGTGTTATTCCATTTCATTATGGGATTTGTCTTGGAAATCCAAAACAAAAAAGCTCGTGGTAGTGAGGCATATTACAGCTACAATGGGGGCGCTAACTCCACTTGGATGTCTCGTAATATGATCATTTCGGGAATTGTAATTCTTCTTTTCTTAGGGCTTCACCTCTATGATTTTTGGGTAGGTGAAATGAATTACAAATACATCGAGCAATTAGCTCCAGACCCTACCCGCTACTACGATGAATTAGTAGAGAAATTCCACGACCCTCTACGTGTGGGATTCTATGTATTGTGCTTTGTGTTCTTGTGCTTGCACTTGCTACACGGATTCCAATCTGCTTTCCAATCTATGGGCTGGAAAGACGACGCTCGCAAAAAACTCATCAGCAGCGTAGGTAATTGGTATTCTTACATTATCTGCGGAGGCTTTATCTTCATAGCCCTCTTCCATTACATTAAATTTTTAACAGCTTAATCTTATGAGTACATTAGATTCTAAAATTCCTGAAGGTCCTATAGCGGACAAATGGACGAAATATAAAGACCATATCAACCTCGTAAACCCTGCTAACAAACGTAATATCGACGTGATTGTGGTAGGTACTGGTTTGGCTGGTGGTTCGGCTGCAGCTACCCTTGCTGAATTAGGCTACAACGTAAAAGCATTCGCTTACCAAGATTCTCCTCGCCGTGCGCACTCTATTGCTGCTCAGGGGGGTATCAATGCCGCTAAAAACTATATGGGCGATGGCGACTCTAACTATCGTTTGTTCTACGATACTGTAAAAGGGGGTGACTACCGCGCTCGTGAGGCTAACGTGTATCGCCTTGCTGAAGTATCTGGCAATATCATCGACCAATGTGTGGCACAAGGGGTTCCTTTTGCTCGTGATTACGGCGGACTCTTAGATAACCGCTCTTTTGGTGGGGTATTGGTTTCTCGTACTTTCTATGCCAAAGGGCAAACAGGGCAACAGCTTTTGCTTGGTTGCTATTCAGCTATGAACCGCCAAATTGCTCGTGGTAAAATTGATATGTACAACCGCCACGAAATGCTTGATGTGGTAATTGTAGATGGCAAAGCTCGTGGTATCATCGCTCGTAACCTTGTTACTGGTGAAATTGAACGCCACTCTGCTCACGCTGTGGTTATCGCCTCTGGTGGTTATGGTAATGTATACTTCCTTTCAACCAATGCGATGGGCTCTAACGCTACTGCAGCTTGGAAAATTCACAAAAAAGGTGCTTACTTTGCTAACCCTTGTTTCACTCAAATTCACCCTACTTGTATCCCTCGCTCAGGCGACTATCAGTCTAAATTGACTTTGATGTCCGAATCTTTGCGTAACGACGGACGTATTTGGGTGCCTAAGAAAATGGAAGATGCAGTAGCAATACGCGAAAAACGCAAAAGACCTACTGAAATCCCTGAAGAAGACCGCGATTACTACTTGGAACGCCGTTATCCTGCTTTCGGTAACCTCGTGCCTCGTGACGTAGCTTCACGTGCTGCCAAAGAGCGTTGTGATGCAGGCTATGGAGTAAACGAAACAGGTGAAGCTGTTTATTTGGATTTTGCTTCAGCTATTGAGCGTTATGGTAAAGAACAATGTAAAATTCACGGCGTAGAACCTACTAAAGAAGAAGTTATTAAACGCGGTGAAAAAATCGTAGAAGCTAAATACGGTAACCTTTTCCAAATGTACGAAAAGATTGTAGCCGAAAACCCTTATAAAACACCGATGATGATTTATCCTGCTACTCACTACACTATGGGTGGTATTTGGGTAGATTACAACTTGATGACCACTATCCCTGGTTGTTATGCTATCGGTGAGGCTAACTTCTCCGACCACGGAGCTAACCGCTTAGGGGCTTCAGCCTTGATGCAAGGTTTAGCCGATGGTTACTTTGTATTACCTTACACTATTGGCGATTACTTAGCCGCCGATATCCGCACTGGTAAAATCCCTACTGATACCCCTGAGTTTGACGAAGCAGAACGCATCGTAAAAGAGCGCTTGGCTTACTTCATCAACAATAAAGGTACGCACTCTGTAGATTACTTCCACAAGAAACTTGGTAAAGTGATGTGGGATAAAGTAGGTATGGCACGTAACGCTGAGGGCTTGAAAGAAGCTATCAAAGAAATACGCGAAATACGCGAAGATTTCTGGAAAAACGTAAAAGTACCTGGTGAACTCACTGGTATGAACGTAGAGCTTGAAAAAGCGGGTCGTGTAGCCGACTTCCTTGAACTCGGTGAGCTCTTTGCTAAAGACGCTTTAGAGCGCAACGAGTCTTGTGGTGGTCACTTCCGCGAAGAGTATCAAACTCCTGATGGGGAAGCCCTCCGCGACGACGTGAATTACGCTTATGTAGCCGCTTGGCAATACACTGGTAATCCTAAAGAAGTAGTGAATACTTACAACCCTAGTGAAGAGGTAATGCATAAAGAACCTCTTGTATTTAAAGATATTGAATTGAAACAACGTAGTTATAAATAGAAAGATATGGCAACGATGAACCTAACACTCAAAGTGTGGCGACAAAAAAACTCGCAAGAGAAAGGTCGTATGGTAGATTATAAAGTAACCAACATTTCAGACCACATGTCTTTTTTGGAAATGTTGGATGTACTCAACGAACAACTCATTGAAAAAGGAGAAGAACCTGTAGCATTCGACCACGATTGCCGTGAAGGTATTTGCGGTATGTGCTCGCTCTTCATCAATGGGGAAGCTCACGGACCCGACCGTGGGGTAACTACTTGTCAGTTGCATATGCGTATGTTCAAAGATGGTGATACCATCACTATTGAACCTTGGCGCGCTACTGCTTTCCCCGTTATCAAAGACTTGATAGTAGATAGAACCGCTTTTGAACGCATTCAACAAGCAGGGGGATATATCTCTGTAAACACTTCTGGTAATACCCAAGATGCTAACGCTATTCCTATCCCTAAACGCGATGCCGACCGCTCTATGGATGCTGCGGCTTGTATAGGTTGTGGAGCTTGTGTGGCTACTTGTAAAAACTCTTCAGCTATGCTGTTTGTAGCTGCCAAAGTATCGCAATTTGCCCTCCTTCCTCAAGGTCGTGTAGAGGCTACCGAACGCGTACTCAATATGGTAAACCAAATGGAACACGAAGGTTTTGGTAACTGTACCAACACTGGTGCCTGCGAAGTAGAATGCCCTAAAGGTATTTCACTTGAAAATATTGCACGCCTCAACCGTGAGTACTTAAAAGCAAGCATTAGATAATTTGCCAATTTGGCAATGTAGTAATAAAAAAACTGCCTCAAATTGTTTGGGGCAGTTTTTTTTATAAGTTTCTTACCAGAAAAACCTCGAAATGAACAGTAATAGGGAGAGTAACAATATCACCAACCAAAATTGGTTTTCTCTCCAAAATACTTTAAAACCTTTTTCTTTAAATTCTCCATCAAAAATAATGTCTTTATAAGGATAATCATTGAATTTTTCGGCTTCAAATAGGGCAGCTATCACAGGTTTGGCAGAGGGGTAAGGATTATCCCCCGTAAAAGAGTTGATTGCTTCCCATACAATGGTTTCAGTAGTTTCACTTTCATCATCTATAAAAGGCGATTGTAAAAAGAAAAACAAACTGTCGCGTTGTTCCAAAGGCGTGAGATAAATAGCCATACAACAAATCATTACTTTTTGTGCTTCGGAAACAAAATTGTCTGCTTTGATATATTTCCAACATTCTCGCAGTATTTCAGGTTCATCAGAAGGCGTATCTACATCATAATCACAATTCCAATCAATATAAGCTAAAGTAGTTGCATCGGTATTGCAAAAATACACTTCTAAAAAAGATTGTATGCTTTTAAATGAAGGTATAAAAGCAGTAGCCTCCAAGTCGGTTATCACCACTTTTCCCTTTAAGAATCCTGTAGTATAAATCAATAGATAGCTATCTTCAGTATCTGTGAGGAGTGGCAATAGCTCAAACCCCATCTTAACTTGTGAAATTCTTTCTTGAGCCAGACGAAATTGTTCCTTGTTGAGTAATGTAATCCCATCTCTGGAAGCAAACAACCTTAGAAAGCTATCATCAATATCGTTTTCCCTGCAAATTTCTTTCCAATTCATAATGATAACACGTTAGTTTCACCTTCTTATCTCTTATTTACTTCCTCTCAACACTGGGTTCAACTCATCATCATTGTACATTTTCATTTGTTTATAGACTTTCATATACTTGCGACCTGCGGCAATATCGTCTAAAAGCTGGTTGAGAGCGGTAGAGAGGTCTTTTTTCTGTTCGAGGAGTACATTCAGTTTTTCTTGGCATTTAGCGCGATGTTCAGGAGTGGCATCGGGGCGGTTTACCTCTTCCTTCATATGATAAATTTTCAGTGCTAAAATCGAAAGTCTATCCACTGCCCAAGCAGGACTTTCAGTATTGATAGTAGCCTCAGGAAGTGGTTTTACCTCCTTATATAAATCCAAAAAATAACTATCTATATACTCTACCATATCAGTGCGATCTTGGTTAGAAGCATCAATTTTGCGCTTAAGGTCGAGGGCAGCCACTGGGTCGATATGTGGGTCGCGAATAATATCCTCATAATGCCATTGCACGGTGTCAATCCAGTTCTTGCGATAAAGCAAGTGATTGAGCAAGTCGGTTGAGGGATAAGGATTTACAAAAGGCTGATATACATCGTCGGCAATATGGTATTGCGCGATACTTTCTTCAAATATTTTAAAAGCTTTTTCTGAAAACATAGTTATTAATTTTTGGGCAAATATAAAGTTTTTCTTTAATAAATCAAACCTTTTGCGTAACTTTGCCACAAATTTTAATTTTTCTATGAAATACTTCACTTTTATTATCACTTTATTCATCCTCACTATGGAAAATCTACAAGCACAAAACAACGCTGATAATCAAACTATTTATCAGTTTACCGTAGAAGATATCAACGGCAAACCCTTTGCTCTTGCCGACCTCAAAGGCAAGAAAGTAATGATTGTAAACACCGCCTCAAAATGCGGTCTCACCCCTCAATACAAAGAACTCGAAGCGCTTTATCAGCAGTATAAGGACAGAGATTTTATCATTATAGGATTCCCCGCTAATAATTTCTTAGGACAAGAGCCTGGTAGCAATGAACAAATCGCTTCGTTTTGCAGTATCAACTATGGAGTAACATTCCCAATGATGAGCAAAATATCAGTAAAAGGAAAGAATATGCACCCTCTATATCAGTTTCTTACCCAGAAATCGAAAAATGGTGTAGAAGATTCTAAAGTAAAATGGAATTTTCAAAAATACCTCATCGGGCGAGATGGCAAATTAGAAAAGGTAATCGACCCTAAAACCTTACCTTCTAGCGATGAAGTGAAACAATGGATTGAAAAATAACACTGATAACAATGCTGAAAAAACTATTTGAAAATTACCGCTTTATCACGATACTATGGTTTGCCCTTGTGCTGGCAACTGTGGTACAGAACGTGTGGATAGCAGGCAAGTTCAACAACTACCTAATTTTTGACGGGGTGTTTTGGCATACCCTCAAGCAATTGCCCCTCTACCTCCCCTACCCCGATGAGTATTTTGATACAAACCATTACGGCATCTTGTTCAGTGCGGTTATTGCTCCTTTTGCCCTGTTACCCAAGTGGATAGGTTGTACTTTATGGATAATGGCAAATGCAGCTTTCTTGTATTGGGCAATTAGGCAATTGCCTCTCTCTAAAAAGGCGATTATAGCGGTACTGCTCATTGCTGCTCACGATATGTATACCGCAGCAGCTATGCAGCAGTTCAATATCAGCGTGATAGCACTATTAGTAGGTGCTTTTGTATTTATAGAACGCAGGCAGAGTCATTGGGCAACCTTGCTCATTGTAATAGGTACACTCACAAAACTCTATGGCATTGTAGGCTTAGCATTTTTCTTCTTTGCTAAGGACAAATGGCGATTTATTTGGTCGGGGTTATTTTGGCTCATCATTTTATTTTGTTTGCCAATGCTCTACTCTTCACCCGATTATGTAGTTTCTCAATATTTTGATTGGTATGCTTCTTTGGCTGAAAAGAATGTATCCAACCTAAGTACCACCACTTACAACTTGCAAAACCTATCTCTTTTAGGCTTTTTGCAACGCACAGGCATTTATAACAACAACAGTATAGTTATTCTCCTCGGGTTAGGGCTATTTGCGCTACCTTATTTGCGCATTCAGCAATATAAAAATCTCAATTTTAGATTGTTGTTATTAGCTTCAGTGAGTATTTTCCTCTGTTTGTTTAGTACAGGCACTGAAAATAGCACTTATATAGTAGCTTATGTGGGGGTTGGGATATGGTTTATGGTAAGTGAACTCCATCCTAAACTCAAAATAACCTTATTGGTATTGGCTATGTTAGGCTCACTTTCCCCTACTGATTTATTCAAGCCACTGAAAGAACCTTATATTATCCGATATTCGCTGAGAGCTGTACCTGTAACCTTGGTTTGGCTTGCAATAGTGTATGAAATGTTATTTATTCAGGTAAGAGATAAAAAAGATGAAAACAATAGAAATAATAGTACCGTGTTATAACGAAAGTGAAAATATACGTCCGTTATATGAAGCTATACAGCGTATTTTTGCTGAAAAACTCCCTGATTATAGCTATACTTTGCTTTTTGTAAACGACGGCAGCAGCGATAATTCTCTTGAGGTGCTCAAATCTTTAGTTGAAAGTGATGTTCGCGTGAAATATCTATCGTTTTCGCGTAACTTTGGTCATCAATTAGCAGTAAAAGCAGGATTAGACCACTCGTTTGCTGATGCTGTTATCTCTATGGATTGCGATTTGCAACACCCTCCTGCCCTTTTACCCGAGCTTATTGCTAAATGGGAAGAAGGCTATCAAGTAGTGGCAACCTTGCGCACCTATCCCGCCGATACCCCTAAAAAGAAACAAAAAAGCTCTCAACAGTTTTACAAACTTCTCAATCTGCTTTCGGATATAGAAATCAAAGAAGGTTCAGCTGATTTTAGACTCTTAGACCAATCGGTGGTAAGGGTCATTCGCTCTATGAAAGAGAATGAACCTTTCTTGCGAGGCATCGTACCTTGGGTAGGATTCCGCCAAACTTATATCCCTTACACTGCAGCTTCTCGTTTTGCAGGTGAAAGTAAATACACAGTTAAGAAGATGCTACAATTAGCAATTACAGGTGTTACGGCTTTCAGTATCAAACCCTTATATTTCGCTGTATTTTTAGGCTTTGCATTCTCTGCCCTATCACTATTATACATTCCTTACGTGATATACGCCTTTGCAAGTGGCACTGAAATATCGGGCTGGGCTTCACTGATTATGACGATTGTTTTCTTTGGTGGGTTACAACTCATCATTTTAGGTATCATAGGTATTTACATAGGAAAAATCTTTAAACAAACTAAAGACCGCCCCTGTTATATTATTCAAGAACAAAAATTGTAAATAAAAACACATAAAAATGAGAAATCCGATTCTAATATTGCTAATACTTTTTAGCACATTCATCCAAGCACAAGAGAAATATCAATTATCAAGTCATATTTTAGATATTTCACAAGGTAAACCTGCTCCAAATGTAAAGATAGCTCTATCTAAGCAAGATAAAAATCAAAACTGGGTATTGATAGATGAGAAATACACAGATAACAATGGGAGAATTAAAGATTTTTTGAAAGAAGAATCTAATAAAAATAATAATGGGGTTTATAAACTCACTTTTTATATTACTCCTTATTTTGAAAAGTTGAAACAAAAAACATTTTATCCCTTTATAGAAGTAGTTTTTGAGATAAAAGATAATCAACATTATCACATCCCGATTACATTATCTCCGTATGGTTATTCTACTTACAGAGGAAACTAATTACTATAAAAATGATTTATTTAAGTTTCGACATAGAAGAGTTTGATATGCCCAAGGAATACGGCTACGACATTGCTTTCGAGCGACAAATAGCCATTTCACGCGAGGGGCTTACCACTATATTAGACCTACTCAAAAAACACAATGCCAAGGCTACCTTCTTTTCAACAGTAGTCTTTGCCCAGCAAGTGCCCGACCTTATAGAGCGACTTCTTAGTGAAGGACACGAATTAGCCTCTCACACTTATTATCATTCCGAATTTGAGAATGCACACCTCAAAAGCTCTAAAGAAGCTTTAGAACAACAATTTGGGGTAACTATTGAGGGATTGCGTATGCCAAGAATGCTTGAAGTAAGTGCTGAGGAGGTAAAAAAAGCCGGATATCACTACAATTCATCGGTAAACCCTACATTTTTACCAGGGAGGTACAACAAATTACATGTACCAAAGCGATTTTTCAACGAAAATAGCTTATGGCAAATCCCTACGGCAGTGAGTTGGTTTAGGATTCCTCTATTTTGGCTATCATTTCACAATTTTCCTCTGTGGATTTATAAGTTTTTGCTAAATAGATGTGTAGCCTCTACGGGCTATGCTACTTTGTACTTTCATCCTTGGGAATTCACCAATTTACACCAAAAAGAATTCAATTTTCCAGCGTACGTAATGCGTAACAGTGGTAAGCAGATGATAGCGCGTTTTGAGCAGTTATTGCAATATGTAGATAAAAAAGGCTGGAAAACAAGCCTCTACAAACAATTGACAATTGAGAATTAATGACGATAAAAGAGTTGCTACACGATGCCCTTACACTCACAGAACAAGGCTTTGCCAAGGAGCATCCCAAATACATTAAAAAGCAAAAGAACAAGATACTCTTCCATACTCTATTAAACATTCCATTTGCTAAAAAATGGTTTAGTTTGATACAATCAGAAGAGTATAGATGGGTGCTTTCACAGCGTCCGCGTTTCTATTTTAAGCCTTTTAGAGTGTATATGTCTACAAGGTGGACAAAACAACAACGGATGAATGCTTTGCTTAATTGTTATGCTTTTATCAAACAACGACCTTTGCTAAAACGTATGGTAGAAACAGAAACTCCCATTAAACTGGCTGAGTTTACAATGAAATACAACGGCGAGAAAGGACAAATCTATTTAGGTCATAACGATCGCTACCGCAAAGAGGGCGAATTAGTTGTTTCACTACATTGTGATAGTTATCAAGAGGCTATCTGTGAAGCTTCGTTTGTGATTGATAAGAAAAATGATGAATGGATATGCTATATAGGGTGTGTGCAAGGCAACAAAAGTGCCGAAACTGAGAATGCTATCAAAGAACTACAAAAACAAATGTATGCTCTTCGTCCTAAAGCTTTGATGATATTTATTATTCAGGAGCTTAGCCGACAGTTAGGATGTAGTGCTCTCTATGGGGTAGGCAGTAAAATTCAGGCTCATAATAAAAAGCACTTTATCCATATAGAATGGTTGCACAAACTCAGTTTTAGCTATGATACTTTATGGAAAGAAGCCGATGGCTCTCCCGATAAAGATGGATGGTTCAAACTACCCATTCAAATGCAACGTAAGTCTATGGAAGAAATCAAATCGAGCAAACGGTCTCTTTATCGCAGTAGATATGAGATGTTAGATAAAATTGCAGCTGAAATACAGGAAACAATTAACAAATAACAATTAACAAGTAACAAGATGAAATTAGATATATTAGCTTTTGGGGCGCACCCCGATGATGTAGAATTAGGAGCAGCAGGCACTATTGCCAAAGAGATTAGTTTAGGCAGAAGTGTGGGCATTATCGACCTTACTCAAGGGGAATTGGGCACACGTGGTAGTGCTGAAATACGTCACCAAGAAGCGACTAAAGCCAAAGAACTATTAGGTGCAATAGTACGCGAGAATTTAAAATTCCGCGATGGCTTTTTTGTAAATGATGAAGCTCACCAAATGGAGATTATCAAAAAAATACGCCAATATCAACCTGATATAGTGCTTTGCAACGCCATAGACGACCGCCATATCGACCACGGTAAAGGCAGCAAACTCGTGAGTGACGCTTGTTTTCTAAGCGGTTTGCGCCGCATCGAAACTACTCTCGATGGCGTAGCACAAACAGCTTGGCGACCTAAAGTGGTGTATCATTATATTCAGTGGAAGAACATAGTCCCTGATTTTGTGGTAGATATCACAGGCTTTATGGAAGCCAAAGTGAATGCTGTATTAGCGTACAGCTCTCAGTTTTACGACAGCAATAGCAATGAACCTACTACTCCTATTTCGGATAAGAACTTTTTGGATAGCGTTACTTACAGAGCACGCGATTTGGGTAGGCTAATTGGTACAGATTTTGCGGAAGGTTTTACTTGTGAGAGAGTTCCATCCGTAGAGTCTCTTTTTAATCTTAAATAACTAAAAAATGAAATTAATATTATTAACTATTGGTATATTACTGCTATGTGTGGCAGGTATGGCAATTAAGATTTGGGGCAAGAAAGGCGGTAAGTTCGCTGGCACTTGTGCAAGCCAAAATCCACATTTGAATCCTGAGGGAGAGGCTTGCAGCTTCTGCGGTCGCTTACCCGATGAACAAGAGTGCAGAAATAATAAGTAATGGCAGAGGCAGTAGCTGAAAATATAGCCGCTGCAAAAGCAGGTAAGCAACGAGCTTTTAGCTGGTTGCTTGATGAGTTTTGGACTGATGTGTACAACTTTCAGCTCAAACGTGTGAATGATGAAGTAGAGGCAGAAGACATTAGCATACAGACCTTTGCTAAAGCGTTTGACAAGCTGCATACTTACGACGAACATTACTCTTTCCGCACTTGGCTCATCACTATTTCTAAAAATATTCATATAGATAACCTCAGGAAACAAAATGAAACGCTGCTGCATTTAGACCGAGAGGAAAAACAATCTAAAACACTGATAGATGAGACTCCTATTATAGAAGATAGCCTCATAATGGAGCAACAATTCGACTACCTTTTAAAAAGCATCAAGCAACTGAAAGAACCTTACAGAACGGCTATACAACTGCGATACCTGCACGAGAAAAGTTATAAAGAGATTGCCGAAGAAATGCAATCACCGATGAGTAGTGTGAAGATTACCCTGCTAAGAGCCAAGAAGATGCTGGCAGAGATATTAAAGAAAAACAGATGAAACCTCAAGAGATTTCATCTGTTTTTTTATGTTTATAACGCTACATTTTTGCGGTGAATATCTATTACTTCAGAGATTTCGTACTCATCAAAAAGGTTGAGAAGTTCATCTACTCCTTCTTCTAATTTCAAATCCATTTCTTCTGGATAGATAGGCAAAATACTGTAGAAATTGATAATTGTACCATCTTTAGTTTGCAACTTCAAGAAATCTTGAGGAGCCGATAAATAAGGAGGCATCAGCAGGATGCAACCAAAATCGGTGTTGGCGATAGGCTCGGCATCAGGACCGTTGGGAATAGTGTGCCCTTCAGCCATCCACGTTTTGTATTGGTGAGGAAAACGCGCTATCATTTTAAGGAAGTACACAGGCCAATAGTTATCGTCGTCCTTAAAAGCCTCATCGCTGATAGGCCAGCTTTCGGGGAGATAAACCATTAACTCGGCGTGGCTATAATCGTTCGGGTCTTCCAAACCTTCGGGCAAATACATAGGATAATCGCTCATACCGGTAGTAAATAGTACGTGGTAAGGTGTTTCGGGGGTAGGTTTAATCCAATGTACATCAATATGTACGTACTCTGAGATGAGTTCGTGGAACACACTATCTATTTTGCCGATATATTTCTCGAAATGGTCGCAAATCTCGTCCATATACACACAAGAGCGATCGGGGAATACGAAATCGCTACGGTCTTTTTCGGAATAGTTATAGACATTAGAACCACCTTCGGATACATAATCGGGAGTAGGAGCGAAAATATTAGGGATATCGTTTTCGTCGTCATAAGAAATGGATTCAACGAGCGAGTGCATCTCGTTGTCGTAATACACGATTCCCCTTTCAATATCATCCGTAAGGAATTCTAGCCATTCATCTATAGAATCGCATTCTAAATCCATAAAAGAATCTTCGATAGAATCAAGCACCAAATCTATTTCGGCTATTTGCCCTACAACACCTTCTTTGTCGGGGTCGAGGTCGATAAACATAAAGCGTGCGCCATTAGAGAGGAATGGAATCCATTTAGGGTTATAGAATTGATTTTTCAGCACCCCATCCCAGCACATATCAATAGCTTCTTCTTTATCGAAGTGGAGAGATTGCCAATTAGGAACACTTTCTAACTGTTCGATCCAATGTTGCTGAGTGCGTTTAATTTCTTCTAAAGGGATAAAGCGCATTCCATCTAAAAAGAAACTATCATTTTCACCTTCTTTTTGTCCGTTGAAATTTTGATATAATTGTTTTACCTCTGTAGGGAGGGTAATCCCCATTTCAGCTTCAAATTCAGCTATTTGTGCCTCGCTAACCCCTTTGTTAAGCGTTGCAATAAGAGGGGTAGCTTGGTCGAGGATAACGTCTAAGAATCGTTTAACTGTCTTTTCCATATTGTTCTTTTATACAATTAGTTTTTCGCTACAAATGTACAACTTTTAATTTAGAAAACAAAAATATTTCTGCTTTTTTAGGCAAGAAGTAAGAGGTAGCATATTATAGTTTCTTTATTCAAAACTGTTAAGATATTAATTGAGTTAATTATTTTTCATTTTTATTTTCTAATATTGAAAATATTATTTAATTTTGCAGCAAATTAATTTTTAAATAAAACAAAATCAATTTATGAGTAGTAAAGTAACTTCAATTTTAAGCTATTTTGGCTTGATTGGCTGGCTAATTGCTTTTTTTGCAGGCACTAAAGATGATAAATCTATCTATCACCTTAGACAAGGTTTTGGACTTTTCCTTATAACCTTTGTTTTTAGTATTGTAATTCAAATTCTTTTAAGAGTTTCAGAATCTTTAGCCTTAGTAGGTACTGTATTATGGATTGTTCTTTTAGTGTTATTCATCTTTGGATTGATTAATGCAATAAAAGAAGAGAAAAAACCGCTTCCTATCATAGGAAAATCTTTTGAAGGATTCACTTTCATCAAATAAGCGGCAACTTAAAAACACAAAAAAAGGCTATTCTTAAGAATAGCCTTTTTTATTATCTCATAATGGTTTGTGTTCTATCAGGTCCTACAGATACTACTTTGATAGGTACTTCTAATTCCTTTTCTAAGAAACTGATGTAATCCAATAGTTCTTTAGGGAGTTGCTCATAGGAGTTGAGCTGGGTGAGATCTTGATGCCAGCCTTTGAGTTCGGTATAGACAGGCGTTACGTTCTGTTCTTCGATATTATAAGGCAAATGCTTGATTTCTTTTCCTTTATATAGATAAGAGGTACATACTTTTAGCGTTTCAAAACCGCTGAGTACATCGGCTTTCATCATTATAAGTTCGGTTACTCCGTTTACTTGTACGGCGTATTTAAGAGCTACCAAATCAAGCCAACCACAACGGCGGCGGCGACCGGTAGTCGCACCAAATTCACGACCTACTTGGGTCATTGTTTCGCCTACTTCATCAAATAATTCAGTAGGGAAAGGACCACTACCTACGCGAGTAGTATAGGCTTTGAAAATACCTATCACCTGACCGATACTGCGAGGTGCAATCCCTAAGCCCGTACAAGCGCCTGCAGCAGTGGTATTGGAGGAAGTTACAAACGGATAAGTACCAAAATCAATGTCGAGCATAGAGCCTTGAGCACCTTCGGCAAGTATTTTTTTGCCTGCTTTGAGGGCTTGGTAGAGGTATTCTTCACTATCGATGAGTTGGAACTCCTTGAGCACTTTCACAGCCTCAAAAAACTCAGCTTCTAATTCTTTAAGGTTATATTGTATATCCACCTTGTAGTTAGCGAGCATTTCTTCGTGTTTATCGGTGAGGTTGCGATAGCGTTCACTAAAATCGGATAGTTCTATATCGCCTACGCGCAACCCATTACGACCTGTTTTATCCATATAAGTAGGACCTATTCCTTTAAGGGTAGAGCCTATTTTAGCTTTGCCTTTAGCAGCTTCGGAAGCGGCATCCAATAGGCGATGGGTAGGCAAAATGAGGTGAGCTTTTCGCGAAATCAGTAAGTTTTTTTTCAGATTGACTTCATAAGGAGCAAGTGCTTCTATTTCTTTTTTGAAGATGATAGGATCTATCACCACCCCGTTGCCTATAATGTTCACTGCACCTTGGTGGAAAATGCCCGATGGAATGGTGTGTAACACGTGCTTGATACCATTGAACTCGAGGGTATGACCAGCATTGGGTCCTCCTTGAAAGCGAGCAATGATATCGTAGTTTTGGGTGAGGACGTCTACGATTTTTCCTTTTCCTTCGTCTCCCCACTGAAGACCTAATAATAAATCTACTGCCATTTTGTTTGATTATTTAGTTGTAGTACTCTCTTGGGTTGGGGCGGTATCAGTTCTGCGTGTACCGTAGAAATAAAGAGAGTGATTGGTAATATTGATGTTAAATACTTCTTCTATTGTTTTTTGGATAGTTTGGATACGAGGGTCGCAGAACTCTACAATCTCTCCTGTATCGGTAAGGATAATATGGTCGTGCTGGCGATCGAAATACGATTTTTCGTAGTAGGCTTGGTTTTGCCCGAACTGGTGCTTGCGCACCAAACCACATTCTAATAGTAGTTCGATAGTATTGTAGAGGGTTGCTCTACTCACTCGGTATTTTTTATCTTTCATATTGGCATAGAGCGTTTCTATGTCGAAATGATCATTATACTCGTAAATTTCCTTTACGATGGCATATCTTTCAGGAGTTTTGCGATGCCCGTTATCTTCTAAGTATTTGGTAAGTACCTTTTTAACTATTTCTAAGTTTTCTTCTGATACAGGTGTATTCATAGTTCAATTTCTAATCTTTTGTGGCAAAGGTAGTTTATTTTTTTTATTTCACAAAATATTTTATACTTTTGTGCTCATAAAACTACATCTGCCGAACAAGAGTATGGAAGAGCGTATTCTTACACTTATCAACGAAACCAATAGAAATATTTTTTTGACGGGAAAAGCAGGAACTGGAAAAACTACTTTGCTTCACAAAATCATAGAGACCAGCTATAAAAACACAGTGGTGGTTGCCCCTACGGGAATAGCAGCACTCAATGCGCGAGGAGTTACTATTCACTCTCAATTTCAGCTGCCTTTTGCTTCATTTTTGCCCACCTTTGAAAATCCGCCTATAGCCAATGAGTTTTTTAGGTTTGAAAACCGACAATCACTAAAAAAACACTTCCAAATGCATCGCAACAAACAGCAAGTTATCAAGAATATGGAACTGCTAATTGTAGACGAGGTGAGTATGTTACGCGCCGATGTGTTAGACGCGATGGATTATATAATGCAGTTTATTCGCAAAGATAGGCGACCTTTTGGAGGCGTACAGGTGCTTTTTATAGGCGATTTACTGCAATTGCCGCCCGTGGTAAAACAAGAGGAATGGGAGGTGCTAAAGCATTACTACACAGGGATGTACTTCTTCCAATCACAAGTAATCACCCAGCACCCATTGCTGTACATAGAACTCGAAAAAATATACCGCCAAACCGATGGGGTGTTCATTTCTATACTCAATCACCTGAGAGATAACAAGCTCACACAAGAAGATTTGCGACAATTGGCTTCACACGTGCAACCAGAGTTTGCTAAACAACACAAAAATGAATACATCACCCTCACCACTCACAACAACAAAGCCGATGCAATGAACCAAGAGGAGTTAGAAAAACTTCCCTCTCCTCTATTTTCTTACGAAGCCGATGTTGTAGGCGATTTCCCTGAATATCTCTACCCTATTGAAAAAGTAATCCAGCTAAAAGAAGGTGCCAGAGTGATGTTTATCAAAAATGACACTTCGGGGGAACACTTATTTTTTAACGGGAAAATGGGTACGGTGGTAGCTCTTGGTGAAAAAGAGGTGAGTGTAGCTTTGGACAACGGAATGACCATAAACGTAGAGCGCTACGAATGGGAAAATGTGCGCTACAAAGTGAATGACTCTACCAAAGATATTGAAGAAGAACGCTTAGGCACTTTCACTCAATACCCCTTGCGATTGGCGTGGGCGATTACCATACACAAAAGTCAAGGACTCACTTTTGAAAAAGCAGTGTTAGATTTGGCGAGTGTATTTGCTTCGGGGCAAGCTTATGTAGCATTCTCTCGCTTGCGTTCCTTAGACGGATTAGTGCTATTGTCATCGGTAACACAAAACGGCATCGATAATGATGAGAAAGTGATAGACTACGCCGACAACAAAGCTACTGAAGAGGAAATGCAACAAGCCTGCCGCGAGGGTAGAATAGATTTCTTAAGAGAATACATACTGAAAACATTTGATTGGCAGCCCTTATTAGAAGAGTGGTACACCCATAGTCATAACTATATAGGTGATTTGGGCAACAAAAATACCTATAAAAGCTGGGCAATGCAACAATACGAGCGAGTAAAGGAACTTGTAGCTGTATCTGAAAAGTTTAGCAAACAACTATTAGGCTATTTCCAAAATCCAACTCCTATACAAACAATTTTTGAGAGAATACAGAAAGCTGTTGCCTATTTTAGTCCGCTATTAGAAACGATATGGTACGAATTGTTATATGTAGAAACCAAAGTAGCAGGACTGAAGAAAGTAAAAGAGTTTAGCAAAGAATTGAAAGAGTTAGACGATAGTCTCACAGAACTCATTAAGAAACTATTCCGTTTAGAGCAAATGGTAGTGCTGTTAGAAAAACAAGAACCTTTTAGCAAAGAAAATATACAACCTAAGAAAATGGAAGCAATGCGCAACCAGCTAATGGAGAGAGTATATACTACTTTGAAAAATGAACAATTGTTCACCAATCCGCCTAAAATAAGCATTCAAGAAGAGAAATCTAAAAAAGAGAAGAAAGAAAAGATTTCTACTTATGACATCACATTGCAATTATGGCAACAGAACAAAACAGTAGCCGAGATAGCTAAAGAACGTATGCTTACTGAAGGAACTATCTATGGACATTTAGGCAAGTTGATAGAAAGGGAAGTTTTACCAATAGATATTGTAGAGGCAATTTTCACTACAGAAGCTATTAAGGAATTAAACGAACTATTTACTGCTGAGGAAGATCTCAGTTCTTTGGCAGGAATAATCGAAAAGACCCAAAGGAGATATGAGTATGGGCAACTGCGATTGTTTAAAGAATATTTTTTGAAAAAAAATTAAAGCAACAAAAGAGGCTATACCCGCATAGAGTATAGCCTCTTAATGTATAAAGTACAAAAATAAGTTTTAGAATCTATAAGTAACCCCAGCTTTGAAACCTCCTGCAGCGAAAGAGTTGTGTTCTACAAATAGTTCAGCATTCACACCAAAGTTTTCGGTAAAGAAGTAACGACCACCTGTTTGGAGGCGTACCGCAAATCCTGAATCGTAGTAAGGACTATCATAGTACCAATTATTTCTATTATTAGACCAGTTGTAATAGCCTAATGACAAACCGCCATAGAAATCTACATTTGAAGGGATTCCTTTGATGTGTTTAGCAAAGTGGTAATTACCATTAGCTAAAAAGCCAATGCTATTGTATTTTACATTACCATAATTTCTACCGCGGTAAAAGAGTTCACCACCAATGGTGATTTTATCAGCAACACCGAAATCGGCGGAGCCATAAACCATAAAACCAGGACCAGAATAGCCTATCCCGCCATTGATTTGTACATCACCAGCTGATTGAGCTGAGGCTACTCCTGCAGAGAGAAGTAATCCAAAAAATAAGATAATTTTTTTCATAAATATTTACTATTAAAATGTTTTAATAGTGCAAAGGTAATATTAATTTTGAGAATAACAAAAAAAGACACATAGTTTTATGTGTCTTTTTTATGATAGAAAGTTTAAAAAAGTTTCTATTTTTGATTCAAAGGAGACCCTTGACGAGCGATATAGTTGAGTTTCAAAGCGTTTATTTCTTGCAATTGCTCACGGATATCACTCACAAGTCCCATATTAGTATCGGCATCCACTTTCAAGGCAGTGATATAAACATCTTTAAGGGCGTCGCGTAATCCTTCACGATAGTTAAGGATATAGTGGCTTACTTCAGAAACGTCTATAAATTTATCATTTACTTGAATTTTGGCATTAGCCCCAAACTTAGATTGATATTTAGGAAGGGGTTTACCAGCATAGATATATACTACAGGGTCTTTTTTGTCCAATTTTTGAATTTGATCGGCTACGGGCAACTTATTTTGCACCATCAAGTCACTATCTTTTGATTCTGTTACAGTCATAAAGAAAAACAAAAGCATAAAGATAATGTCAGGCAAAGAAGCCGTAGAAACTGGAGGTACTTCACCACTTTTCTTTTTAGTAAATTTTGACATATTCTCTTTAGTTTTTAGTGCTTTTTAGGCGCGGTTTCTATAAGTTTTCTTGGGAAGCGTTTTTGTAGTTCCAAGATAATAGGTTCAAGGTGGTCTTTACGTGCTTGAGGAGTACGAGCCGCGTTGAACTCTTCTTCAATTTGAACATAAGGAACCTCGTTAGGGAATTTCTTTTGGCGTTCACGTTCGCGGAGTTCGTTATAAGCTGCAATGAGTTCGTTCTGTACAGCTATATAAGTTTTGTACGAAGTTTCACGGTCGTTACGCAAAGAGATAACAGCTTTATCTGGGTTATCGGAAGATAATGGATCACGTTTACCTTTACAATGAGCGCAGGTACCATCACCATTGTTATCCAAGAAATCAATAGCTGTTTGTTTAACGTCTTTAAGTTCCTTCAATTGGTTGTTTATTAACAACTGATTGTTTTTATTCACTACCACAACCAATACGTTTTTCTCCTTCACTGGTGGAGGTGGAGGTGTATTTTCTTGTGGTTTAGGAGGCAGTTTTACAGTAATACCAGTATTGCTTTCGATGGTAGTTGTTACCAAGAAGAATATCAACAAAAGGAAAGCAATATCCGCCATAGAACCTGCATTTACCTCAGGTATTGAACGTTTTGCCATAATTTTTTATTTCATTAGTGCTTTTTTCACATTGGAAGCGATAAGTGCTGCAACGGCAGCTGCTACCAATATATACAAAGCGATTAGACCTGTGCTTGTCCATTTTCTTACAGATTCGCTGGCTTTTTTCACTTCTTCACTTGCATTAGCTTCAACAGCTCCTGAAGAGAAGATGTAGGCTAATAGAAGGATAGCTACAAAACCACCTGTATAGATAAGCGTTTTTTTGAGTGCTTTTGGTGAAGACAAGATATTTTGTGCTGCTGAAGCTACTACTGCGACGAAAGCAATAGCTAATAGTACATAGGTAAGCACAAAGAGAGCTTGCATAGCACCATTATTAGGGTCATCGGAATTAGTAGAAGACAATACTCCCCATAGGATTACCCCGATGGCTCCTAAAGCAAGAGCTACATATTTTGATATTTTATACATACTAAAATTTGTTTAATGGGTGAGTAAAATTATTTAATTTTTCTTGCTACTAAAAGGTCGATAAGAGAGATAGAAGCATCTTCCATATCATTTACGATAGTGTCGATTTTAGCGATGATGTAGTTGTAGAATACTTGGAGGATCATCGCAACGATCAAACCGAACACAGTAGTAAGCAAGGCAACTTTGATATCACCAGCGATCAAAGAAGCGTCCAAACCACCAGCAGAACTAATTTTATCGAAGGCTTCGATCATACCGATTACGGTACCCATAAACCCTAACATTGGAGCGATAGAGATAAATAGAGAAATCCAAGAAACGTTTTTCTCTAATTGTCCCATTTGAACACCACCGTAAGATACTACTGATTTTTCAACCATATCAATACCTTCGCTAGCGCGGTCTAAACCTTGATAGAAGATAGAGGCAACAGGACCTTTGGTATCGCGGCATACTTCTTTAGCAGCTTCAACACCTTTGCTATCGAGAGCTTGTTCGATGTCGGCGATTAATTTTTTAGAATTGGTAGTTGCCATATTGAGGTAAATAATTCTCTCAATAGCTACTGCCAAACCGATGATTAAGCAGAGCAAGATAGGAGCCATATACATAGGACCCCCCTCGATGAAACGCTCTTTAAATACTTGGTGGAAGCCTTTACTTTGTTGCGCTGCATCAGCTGCTTCCTGAGCGCTAACCATAGCTACGTTTAAAATTAACATTGCTACTAGAAGTAGCTTAGATGACATTTTTTTCATTTGTTTAATCTTTTAATTTGTTAGTTGATAATTTAATGTTTAATAATATTTTTTTAGAAATAAAGCAGAGAGGAAGGGATTCGAACCCTCGATACGCTTGTGGCGTATATACACTTTCCAGGCGTACTCCTTCGACCACTCGGACACCTCTCTCTATGCTGTTTCTGAATGCCAAAGTAACAAAATATTTTTCTATCTCACAAATTTTTTCTTAATTTTTTGCTAAATTTCTCCAGCTATATTTTCTTCAAACTTGATTTTGAACATTTTATGAGAAATATTTTTTCTAAGTAAAAGCATCAATTTTGTGATTGCCGACTCGGTTGTGAGGTCTTTTCCGTCTATCACTCCCATCTTTTTGAGGGCTTCGCTTGCCTCGTATTTGCCCATTATCACACTGCCTCCGGAACACTGGGTTACATTCACGATGTGTATTCCTTTTTCAATTGCTTTTTGGAGACTTTCTACAAACCAGCTATCGGTAGGGGCATTGCCTGAACCATAGGTTTCGAGTACTACCCCTTTGAGATTGGGAATATTAAAAAAGCCATTGAGCACAGCGGGGGTTATACCTGGGAACATTTTGAGGATTGCTACATTTGTCTCGAAATCTTTCCACACTTGCAAGGTTGTTCCTCGCTTGCGCGGCAAAAGATTTTCTTTCATTACCTTTAAATGTACTCCACTTTCTACTAATAGCGGATAGTTGAATGAAGCAAAAGCTTGAAAATGTTCGGCATTTACTTTGGTTGTACGGTTACCTCGGTAGAGCTTGTATTCAAAATAGAGTCCTACCTCTTGTATTACCGACTCGCCATTCTCTTTCAAGGCTGCTAATTGTATGGAGGTAATGAGATTTTCTTTGGCATCAGTTCGCAAATCGCCTATGGGCAGTTGTGAGCCTGTGAATATTACAGGTTTGGTAAGCCCTTGTAACATAAAACTCAAAGCCGAAGCTGAGTAGCTCATTGTATCACTACCGTGAAGCACTACAAAACCATCGTAGTTGTTATATTCTTTTTCAATCACCTCGGCAATTGTTATCCAATGCTGTGGATTCATATCCGAGGAATCTATCACTTTTTCAAATGAATGTACGGAAATATCACAATCTAAATGAGACAATTCGGGGATACGCTTATAGAGGTTATCGAACTCGAAAGCGCGCAAAACTCCAGTTTGGTAGTCCTTAATCATCCCGATTGTTCCTCCTGTATAGATAAGGAGTACTTTTGAATTATTGGTTTCCATCAATTTTATTTTTTACAGGGTTGGCATACATTTCTAAAAACTTTTTTTGTGAAAGGTCTTCAGAATTGCTTCGGTTGTTCATTCGGCGTTCAAACTGTCTAAATTCTTTTTCGTTGTAGTAATCTTTATATATAGAAGTTTTGTTGAGCAAATCATAAGCGATATAGTTAGCAGGAAACAATTTGTACTGCTGGTGAATCGCACGATCTAAGCACTCGGCTAAGGCTTGTAGCTGTTTGTTTAGGTGTTGATGAGCCTTTTCTATAGCATCTATTTCCTCATATAAAGGTTGACCTACCGAAATATGCACACGCCCTTTTTGCCCCAATAGTCCTTGAATGATATTTTCGAAATCCTCTTTTTTAGATTTTACATACTCTACGCCGTTGTGTTGAGCGATGAGAGCAGGCAATTTCAGTACATCGGTAGGGTCAAACTCATAGGAGATAGACATTGGCACGATGTTGAGCGTTTTGAGATATTGCAAAGGAGTTACGCCTTCAGGGGTATTGAGGGTAAGCATTTTCAAGACACCTTGCTGGGTGCGATCATCGCCATTTTTGGTACGCCCTTCGCGTTGTGCGATCCACACATTGCGGTGATTCTCTGTAATACAATGATGTATAAATTCTGAAACCAATTTAGAATGCTCTAAAGCCTCACGAGGGGGCAAACTCCTATATATAATAATATTTCTATTGAGCATTGCTAATATCTTGAGATACTTTTTCTTAAGTAGATTATCGCCCATAGCCGATGCGGTCATTGAGAGATGATTGTCGTGCAAAGCCACATTTAACAAAGAGGTATCTAAGATAATATCACGATGGTTAGAAACAAAAACATAAGCCTTTTTAGGGTCTAAAGCACTAAAGCCATCGCAAGTAAATTCGGTGATACTTTTTTCGATTGCTTTAGTAACCACTTGGTACATTATATCCACCTGAAAATCGGATACTTTTTGGCAAGCGAGGAGTCTTTTCTCTCGTTGTGCAGGAGTATCTTCAGGAAACGCATAAGCCATCATTGCACGAATCAAAGGAGTATCTTTAATTTGTAATAAGGCTTTAGGCACTTCGTCGTCATTAAACGGACGTATGGATTTAAAATAATCGGTCATTTCAGCGATTTTGTTTGCTTATTCTTTGTATAACGAAAGGCAAAATAACGAAATATATTTGATAACACCTAATTAAATGTTAAATATTTTTATAGCATTCATATCAGTAAGACGGACTATCTCACTTTCAGGAAGCTCATATATATCCGATAGTTTTTCTACAACTTTCACAATATAAGCACTTTCGTTACGCTTTCCGCGATAAGGCACGGGAGCTAAATAAGGACTATCAGTTTCTAAAACTATATGACACAAATCAATATTTTTTAAGAATTGGTCGATTTTTCCATTTTTAAAAGTTACGACTCCTCCTATTCCTAAATGCAATCCATAATCAATAGCGCGATGGGCTTGCTCTTCTGTGCCCGTAAAGCAGTGGAAAATACCAAAGAGGTCGCCGCTTTTTTCGGATTCTAAAACTTCAAAAACCTCATCAAAAGCCTCACGGCAGTGAATAACAATAGGCAAATGGTGTTTTTTTGCTAGCTGTATTTGCCAAGCAAAAGCTTCTTGTTGTTCTTTGAGGAAAGTTTTATCCCAATAGAGGTCAATCCCTATTTCACCAATGGCACAGAAAGGATGTGTGGGCATTAAGGCTTCTACGTGAGCGAGCTCTTCTTTATAGTTCTCTTTTACACTACAAGGATGCAGACCGTTCATCAGGAAAACATAATCAGGGTATTCGTTTTTCAGTTGGAACATTTGCTGGGTATAACTTGCATCAATAGCAGGGATAAAGCAACGGGTTACGCCTGCTGCTTTTGCGCGTGCTATCATCTCAACGCGGTCGGTATCAAATTCTTCTGAATATAAATGTGTATGGGTATCTATCATTAGATCTTAGGACACGAGCTACAAACTCGTATCAACGGTGTTTAATTGTTTTTCAATTTCTTCTATACTTGGCAAAGATGATTTATAATCCTTTGATAACTGATCAAATAATTTATAAGATGAAATGCCTATTGGATTATGTATATCATCTAAGGTATATTCAGCTACTACATCATTTTTATCTTTGCAGATTAACAAGCCAATAGTAGGATTGTCAGCTTCAGTGCGTAACTGTCTATTTATTGCTGTTACATAAAATTTCAATTGTCCTATATGTTCTGGCTTAAACTTGGTTGTTTTGAGTTCTACCACTACATAACAGTGCAGTTGTACGTTATAAAAAAGCAAATCAATATAAAAATCATCTCCTCCTACATTTATATGTACCTGTTTTCCATAGAAACAAAAGCCCTTCCCAAGCTCCAACAGAAACTTCGTCATATTATCTTCTAAATACTGTTGAAGTTCTTTTTCGGTATAACTTTCTGTTATTGAAAGAAAATCGAACACATAAGGGTCTTTAGTAAGTTCTTGGGCTAAATCAGAAGTAGCAATAGGTAACTGTTGCTGAAAATTAGTGATCGCTTTCCCTTGTCGCTCATATAAATTCAGCCCCATTTGATGTTCCAATACCGACCGGCTCCAGTGGTTTTCTATTGTTTTATAAACGTAGAAAATAGCCTCTTGTATATCCTTACAACGCTGCATAATCATTAGATGATGCCCCCAAGGCACACTAAACAAAGAAACTTCTAATTGGGAAACAAGTTGTTTCCCAATTGTATTTTGTTGATTATAAAACAAATACCATTGTCGCATTGATTTTAGATTCCTATAAGAAAAACCTTTCATTGTAGGAAACATCTCACACAAATCAGCACTAAGCGTTTGCAAAAAACCATCGCCCCACTTGGATTGTGCTTGCTTTTCAACTATATCTTTTCCCATTTGCCAATAAAGGCGTAACAACTCACTATTTACCTGTATAGCTGCTTTTATTTGGCTTTGCTGTATTCTCCTTTTTAAGGATTGCAACCAGTTTTTGTAATCGGTAATGTTGGTTATTTCATTCATAAATTATGAGTTTATTTTCTTCTTCCACTGCTTGCCATAGATCGCATAATAGATATCTTCTTCGTAATATTTGTAGAAACCAGGTTCTTTGTTGGCAATAAAAAAGGCTTCTTTTTCTTTGAGGAATTTCGCAAGTAACTCCTTGTTCTCTGGCTTTTCCATTTCTTTTTCCAAATTCTTAAATACCATATCAAACTGTGCAGAAGTGATTCCTTGGCAGATAAGTGGTAAGGATTTTTCATTCACTCCATAACGGTCGATAAGGGCGCTCACAAAGTATTTATGTACCATTTGGTGCTCGTCATCCAACAGCGAAAAGTATTGGCTCACCAAAGGAAAGTACTCCTCCCCTATCAAGCCCAAACCAAAGACGGCATAACTGCCCGGCATACAGCTTTTCTCGCCCTCTTCTACATCATTATACCACTGAAATTCTTTCATAGCCACCTCAGCATAAGTTACTAATTTAGGACGCAACTCCTCGTATTGCAGTGCTTGGGCAAAGAAGCGATGGGTTGGCGACTTTTCAATGCCTTTGATAGATAAAAACTGTTTAGGAGCTTTGCTGCTGAACTTGATATGGTAACTTGCAGGGAAATCGGCTTTGAGCAGAGCAATGATAAAATCTAAAGCCTTGTCATAAGCCGTAGCTGACTCTTGTTTGATTTTCACACTGATTTCAGCAAAAACATCATTGGCATCGCATTCCACTTCACTATCCTTGTAGTGAATAAGGTCGTTGGACAAAATACCTGTCCCCTCTTTGAGGTACATCGCTGCTTTTTTAGAGCCTAATTCCTTAGCGGCTCGCTCTAAATCTTCGCAAGCAAACTTTACATCCCAACTATATTCTTTGTGTTTGATATGCCAAAGAGCTTGTGCGACAAATAGATTTAGTTTAGCGTTATCTATATCTTTTGGTTGCAAACCTTCCTTGAGTGTATATTTCTTTGACCAATCACTTCCTTCTACTTTGTAATATAGTTTCATAAAAACCTTTTCTTTCCACTCTCGTGTATGGTAGAGCAAGCACCATTGATATTCTTTTAAAGTCTTTTTCCACTTAGGGTCTATGAGGGCAATCCCTTTGTTAAGAATTTCAATTACCTTGTCCTCACTATAACCTGTGAGTTCAAAATCAAAAAGTTTATCAAAGAAAGTATGCACTTCCTTCTCTTTCATTTTTTCGGTAGCCTCATAGATTACCTTTTGGACATAGGTATCCAAGCGCTCTTTGAGTTCAGCCTTGCGCTCAGGGTGTTCTAATCGCAGTTGCTTGCGAGCGTGATGACCTGAGGCAGAAAGAAAATCAAACACTAAGGTAAGTTTGTACTGAAAGCGATAATACAACTCAGGGTTGAAGAACATTTGAGTAAGTTGCTCTTCCAAAGCAGGAAGCAACTCATTGTCTATAAAATCGTCAGGAAGCTGGTCAAAGTCTTTGATGGTAATAGAAGGACAAGTATATTCTTCCTCATTATTATGAAACTCTATTTTGTTCTTTCGCTGCTTGATTTTTAAATAATCGGTGATGCCTTCCCAGAGTTCATTTCTGCCATAAGGCTTTTTAGGAAGATCTAATTCGTCAAAGGTAGCAGCTACCCCTGGTAGAATTTCTTTGATAATGCTTTCTGTGTTCATTGTTAATTAGTTATATTTAGTTGTTAAGGTGCGAGCTGTGAGAGCTGTGAGAGGTGCGAGCCGCACGGGTGAAAATGGGAGCTGTGAGAGCTGTGAGACCTGTGGGAGCTGTGGGAATTTGTAATATTCTCTTTTAACTCTTACCTATTTTAACTCTTACCTCCTAACTCTTAGCAATTATAAAATGCTGCTGCTGATGTTATGAAACGATTAAAGGCTTCGGTTACTTGTGGGGCATTTTTGGTGGTGAGGGCAAAGGGGTTGATATGGGTATAAGGATAATCGTAATCGTCTATCTGTACTTCTATGTTGATATTGCGATAACCACCTTTTAGGGTATTGAGAGCTTCGATAGGAGGTGTTACCTCATCTTTTTCTAATACCAAAGCTTTAATTTGATTTTCGAGTTGCAAAAAACGTTGCTCACGCTCTTTCTGGTAATAGTTATAGCGCAACATCGTTTTGAACCAACCTTCATCAAAATGAAGTTCACTATCTTGATAATGCCTTAGGCGATCGTCGTTCTTGAAGTTGGTGCTCAACAACTCGGCAAAGGTTTTTTGCATTGTTATGGCAGCACGACCGTCCATTATGTATTTAGAAATAGGGAACATACGATCGATGGTCATTCCCCCACAAAAGCAGAAGAGTTTGGCATTGGCAAAATATCCTTTGGGGTTTGCCATCATCAGTATTACCGAGAGGAAAGAGCCTATGGAGTAGCCAAAGAGGTCTACTGTAGCCGTTGGGGTAATGGTAGGGAAAGTTCCCGCTTTTAAGTCGGTAATGAACTGCACTATATCGTTATAGGTTTGCAATCCCGACCAAAATAGGCGCTGAGGGAAAGCGTCTAAACGCGTGGAGGTCGCTGCATTCACATAAGAAGTTTCGGAATTATCGGGGAACTCATTCATACGCTTTTGAGCAATGGCATACATCTCTTGGCGAGAACTCCAACGCTCAGGGGCGCGATTCATATGAAATGCTATGGGGAAAAGCACTATCGCTTTGCCTGTTTGAGTTGCCAAACCATAAGCCCACGGCAGATATTTATCCCATTTTTTCTCGTTGAGCCCGTGAAAAACGATAATCACCCCATCGGACTTTTCTGTGTTGAGAGGTTGCACGATATGATATTGGAAGTGGATATTACAATCCACATCATAGTCAGCCCAGTGCAAATCGTCTTGAGCATCATTGAGTTGAGAGGAGAACGCTAAATTATGCTCTTGGCAAAACAAATGCGGACTCCCTGGCAGGTAATGCTTAGCTCCTTCGGAAAAGAAGTTGTTATGCAAAATACGAATACCCAGTTCTGGCACTTCAGTATTGCGCTGGATATCGAAAATCTTTTTTAGTTTGTTGTACAATTCATAATATTCCATATTTTTATAAATTAGAAAATTAGCAAATTAGCAAACTTTTACATTTGCTAATTTGCTAATCATAGGGTTACCAACCTGGATTTTGTTTCCAATTACCTTGTTCATAATCAATATCATTCACAGGTATAGGCCATACTATTTTATAATAGTTTGTGCTTCCTACTTGTATATTGAGTTCACTGTAATCTTCAGCTGGGGTGTTTCTGATAGAGTTTAAATTTTGAGGGGTACCGCGTTTCACAGCTAATCCCCAACGATTGATATCGTATAGACGGAAGTCTTCAAAAGCTAACTCTCTATTGCGTTCGTTTTGTATATCGGCAAAGAGATTGCTACCCGAAGTAGTAACAGCGCTAAGTCCTCTGGCAGCACGCAATAGATTTAAATATTTTTTAGCGTTAGTCTCGTCATTATTTCTATAAGCAGCCTCAGCAGCTATTAGGTAAGTTTCGGCTATACGGAAGAGTTTAGCTCTATGCCCATAATAAAAGAAATAACTATCAGTAGGCTCCAAATTTTTATTACGAGGGTATTTATTCACTGCATAAAGGCTAAAGAAACCTATATCTACTTGTTTTAAAAACACACCTTTACGCCAATCACCCGTTTCAAATAAATCTACAAAATCTTGTGTAGGTAACACATTAGGGCTTGCTTCTGTTTGCCCTGGAAAAAAGAAACTTTCTTGTTCACTCAAATAAAGTTCATTTGTATTTCCTGAAGTTTCGGACACTCCCGATTTGATCGCAGCATATAATTGTGTAATACTCTCGGCGTCATCATCTTCAGCCCATATTTTGCTAAGAGCATCGGCAGAAGTTGCTAATGGATAGCTATTTGTGTTGATAAGCTGTTGTGCTACTTGGTAAGCCTGTGCCCAATTGTTTTGATAGAGCAAGACTCTTGCTTTGAGAGCTCTGGCAGCATCGAGGGTGAAAGTATCAGCACCTGCTGTTCCTGCTTGCCCTGCCAATAAAGTTTCGGCTTTTTGAATATCACTAAGGATAAAATCAAAAGTTTCGGCTACAGTGCTACGAGCTGGAAAATTTTTAAGTGAAGAGACAGTGAGTATAGGCAAACCTAAATCGGTAGCGGCAGTTCCACTATTATAAGGTTTACAGAAGTGCGTAGCTAAATAGGTATAGCAATAGGCACGCCCTAAATACAATTCGCCTGTAAGTCCTTTTATCTCATCTTGTTCTGGTATATTAGGAAAGCCTTTAAGTGCTATATTGATATCTTGAATGATTAAAAATCGTTCTTTCCATATAGTAGCTGTTGTATTTTCTGAAGCTCCAAAAATTGACCAACGGTGCATATTAGGAAGTTTTTCCATTGCCCCTTGCACTGCATTTAGATAATCGGCTTGGATATCGGATGCGTACATCTGTTCTCCTTGATTGGCATTGCGCAAGGCGTTGTACATTCCATTAACCCATTGTTCAGCATCGCGTTTGTTGTTGAATAGGTTGCTTTCATCCACTTCGTTATAGGGTTCTAAATCCAAGCGTGCACAAGCTGTTGGCAATAAGCTAATGGCTGAAAATAACAATGTTGTATATAATATCTTTTTCATTTGTTTTTAAAATTTAAGTTCAACACCCATAGTAAATTGTCGAGTAGGAGGATAACCACCTCTTGATAATGTATTAGAGAACTCAGGGTCGGCACCTGAATATTTGGTGAGAGTAAAAATATTACGTGCCGATGCATATATACGTACCCCTGAAAAGAATTTCATTTGGTCTATTAGTTCTTGAGGAAGTGCATAACTTATACTTACACTTTTCAATCGCATATACGATGCATTTTCTAACAATCGGGTATCTTTTCGCATATAGTAAGCACTGTTTAGTCTTGGCAACTCGGTGTCATCACCCTCTTGTTTCCAGTAGTTTAACAAGTCTTTGCTAAAGTTCTTTGCTCCAAAACTTCCTTGATTGAGCGTATAATACTTATCTTCATTGATGAGCCATTTGCCTAAAGAATATGAGAATGCCAAGTCTAACGATACATTACGATAAGTGACTGCTACTCCAAAACCTCCATTTACTGGTGCGTACATTTTCTTGCCTGTGGTTTGCATAAGTTGTTTCTCATCAAATTGGTAAGTTGTTTTGCTATCGTCTTTTTGCTGTATCATATAGTTGGTTTCATTAGGCAAATACCACTCTGCATTCCCATCCTTATTAATACCTTTGAATATAGGCATTGTCCATTGTAGTGCTTCATTTAGTCTATAGCCTGCATAACTGAAACTATTGGCAAAAAATTCTTTGTTTAGATACAACGATGTTACTTTTTGCTGATTGTAGTTCATATTGAAATATGGACGGATATTCCAATTGTTATTTTTGCTTCTGAAAGCAATAGTAGAAAAAGTAAAATCAATACCTCTATTTTGCATATCACCTATATTGTGAGGGATAGAAGTAAAGCCCGAAGCTGAGTTGATATAGCCTTGTGCAAGAGTTTTATGAGTATTGCGTTCGTAGAACTCTAAGTTGATATTGGTACCTTTCACTATTGAAATGTGTAACCCTAATGTAGTTTTCTGTTGTTCTTCCCACATAATATCGGGGTTACCTAACATAGAAAGGAAATAGCCTGATTTTTCCTTGTAAGTATTAGAAGGAGTTATCAAAGTTCTATTGCGGTAATCACCAATAGACGAATTGCCAGAAATACCTGTGCTAAAACGCAAATCTAAGCTAGTAAGCCAATTCACGTTTTGCAAAAACTTCTCTTCTTTGAGTTTCCACATCGCTCCTACAGCCCAGAAATTCGCATAACGATTGTTTGCCCCAAAGGCTGAAGAACCATCACGACGAGCTGATAAATCTAAGAAATAACGGTTTTTATATGAATATTCTAAACGAGTGAAAAAAGAGTTAAACCCAGTTTCCGATTGGCTATCGCGCACTGTAGGCTCTTTAGGTCCGTGACTAAGCATTGTTAGCCTATCGGAAGGTTGCCCTTTTGAAGAAGCACTAAAAGAACGCATTACTGACTCCACAGACTCTTGTCCTAACAAGAAATCAAAATTGTGTGACTCTTTTATGTTCCATCTATATTCTAACAAGTTCGTATAAGTGCGTTGCAAATATTTGCTCATTTGTCGCTCGGTTTGTCCTACTGTTTTGTTAGAATCGGTATCATAACGGTATTCTATAAATGAAGGTAGAGGTCCTCTACTATAATCTTCATCTACATTGTATTGTATCCCCAATTGAGTTTTGAAAGTCAAGTTCTTTACTGGTTCTATCTGCAAATAACCTATAGGCATAATATTATCACTATATCTATCGGCAGGATATTTTTCAGCTAAATAATCAGGATGATAAAAACCATTCTGATGACCTGTAATAGAAGGAATATAATTCTTGCGTTTTCCATCAGTTTGAGTAGGTGAATAGATAGGCAGTGACAAAATATCAGTTTCAGCACCACCTCCGCCTGAAACTGATTGCATATCAGTATGTGCTAGCGATATAGAAAGTCCAGCCTTTAGCCACTCGGCTATTTGTGTATCTAAATTAGCATTGAGATTGTAGCGTTTATAATCTGAACGCGCTTTTATTCCTTGCTGATCTAAATAACCTAAGGAAAGGAAATAAGAAGTTGTATTACTTCCTCCTGAGATAGATGCATCAGTACGTGAAACAGGAGCAAAATCGTGAAAGAAAACTTTATCCCAACGCGTATTGTAAGGATTTTCGGCTAAAATTCTATCTGCAATTTCTCTAGGGGTGGTTTCAGTATATCCCAAACGTCTACCGAGTGAAGTTAAAGCACTAGGTTCCTTGAGTATCCAAAAATCCATATACTCCTCAGGAGTAGCCATATTTTCAAAGAATTTTCGGGTTACATTGGTACGCATTGAAAATCCTAACTGATGATTGATAGCAATATGAGTGCGCTCATTGCGTTTACCTCTTTTAGTAGTAATTAAAATTACCCCATTGGCAGCACGAGCCCCATAGATAGAAGTAGAAGCTGCATCCTTGAGTACTGTTATACTCTCAATATCAGCAGGGTTATACATTGTCATTATATCGCTGGTTACGACAGCACCATCTATTATATATAGAGGTTCTGAAACTATAGTTTCGTCGAAAACAGAGAAAAAAGTATTTAATCCGTGTATGAGTACTGAAGAATTTGCCCCTGGTCGTCCAGAATCTGTAGAGATTACTAAGCCAGCTACCTTACCTTGCAATGCGTCAATAGCGCTTGCATTAGGTGTTTCGGCAATATCTTTTCCTTTTACTGTAGCAACTGAAGCGACTGTACGACTGGCAACTTTTTTACCTCCATAGCCTACTACTACAGTGCCTTCAAGCTGTTGTACATCCTCTTGCATAGTAACATTGAGCTCTTTAGTGCCTGCAGTGAGTTTTTTCTCTATTGTTTTCATTCCTAAGAAAGAAAACTTAAGCACATCACCCACATTCGCTTTTAGGGAGTAATGTCCATCAAAATCGGTAGTTGCCCCTCGTTGGGTACCTTTTACTAAGATAAAAACACCTAATAAAGGCTCACCTTTGTTATCCTTTACAGTTCCTGAAATTTCTATTTGCTGAGCGCTCATAGAGCCTACTATCAGCAAAAAGAATAGCCAAACATAGTTTGTTGATAATCTTTCTCTCATAATTACTTTTAAAAAATAGGCGCAAAGTTTTTAAAAAAAAAATGAGATATGCAAATTAATTTGTTGATTTGTCCATTTGCTGATTTGCCAATTTGGCGATTCGATTTGATATTTTATTTTTTGCCAATTCAAAAAAATGTATTACCTTTGCGCCCAGAAATCCTCAGAGAGACTATTTGAGGATTTTTTATTTTTATATAAACATAACAACATCTAAAAAGAATATTATGAAAAAAGTATCATATTACACCCCTGAAGGACTGAAAAAGCTCCGCGATGAGCTCAACCAGCTAAAAGATGTAGAGCGCCCTCGTGCCTCTCAAGCTATTGCCGAAGCCCGCGATAAAGGTGACCTATCAGAAAACGCTGAGTATGACGCTGCTAAAGAAGCGCAAGGTTTATTGGAAATGAAAATAGCTAAACTCGAAGAATTAGTAGCTAATGCCCGCATCATTGATGAATCTCAACTTGATGTGAGCAAAGTGCTTGTACTTTCGACCGTAAAACTGAAAAACCTCGCTAACAAGATGGAAATTACCTACACCCTTGTAGCCGAAAGTGAAGCCGACCTTAAAGCAGGAAAAATATCGGTAAGTTCGCCTATTGGCAAAGGACTTTTGGGTAAATCAGTAGGTGAAATTGCTGAAATTAAAGTACCTAATGGAACTCTTAAAATGGAAATCTTAGAAATAAGTAGATAACATAACAAGTAATAGGTAACAAGTAAAAAATATGAGTATCTTTACAAAAATTATCAACGGAGAAATTCCTTGCTACAAAGTAGCTGAAGACGATGAATTTATCGCTTTCTTTGATATCAATCCTAACGCTAAAGGACATACCCTCTGTGTACCTAAACAAGAAATCAGCTATATCTTTGATATGGAAGATGCACACTACTTGCGCTTGATGGCTTTTTCGAAACACGTAGCCAAAGCTCTTGAAAAAGTAGTGCCTTGCGAGCGTATAGGCGTAGCAGTTGTAGGACTCGAAGTCCCTCACGTACACGTACACCTCATTCCTATTAGCGAAATGAAAGAAATGACTTTCCAACACAAGGTTAAACTCACCGATGAAGAGTTTAAAGCCCTTGCACAGAAAGTGAGTGAAGCGCTTTAAAGGGGACAAAACACAATACAAAAAAGGCTATCAACAATATTATACGTTTGTTGATAGCCTTTTCTATTGTTTGTCAAAGTGTTAGTGGTACTTATGACAATAATCCGTCAAGAGCATCGGTGTAAGTCTTTTTAGGAGCTACTCCCACTTGGCGACCTACTACCTCTCCATTTTGGAATACCAATACGGTAGGGATATTGCGAATGCCATATTTAGCAGCAAATTCTTGGTTGTTATCCACATCTACTTTACCTACTACTACTCTACCCTCGTATTCTTTAGAGATTTCTTCAACTACGGGAGCAAGCATACGGCAAGGACCGCACCACACTGCCCAAAAGTCTACTAATACAGGTTGGCTGCTTTTAAGTACCAACTCTTCAAAATTTCCATCTGTTATTTCTAATGCCATACTAATATGTTTTTTGTATTGTTGTTAAAAATTTGAGGCAAAGGTACGATTTTTATCGAATATGCCAAGCCTCTAAGTAATAGTTTTTCGTTATACTGTTATAACATTCATTATCTACGTACTGATTGCAAGAATTCGGAAAGTTTCTTTTTACCAGAGGGAAAAGTAAATTTAGCTTGCAACTGGTAGTAATTTTGAGGATCTACTACATTGGGGTAGGCTTCTTGAGCGATGATAAATTTATTATCGTCAAAAGAAAGTTCTTCCATCAATTGTCCTACTTGCTCGGTGGTAAATGAGACAATATTTTTTTGAGCGCGGAAGAAAGAGAGTTTATCTTTATCAAAAGTTTCATCCTTGTACATTTTAAAGAAGTTGTTGAAATCACTTTGACGCATCATAGGGGCGCCTCCATAACCACCGTAAGAGCGATTCCACACATCATTCCACTGACGACCGTGATAGGAAGGCTGATTGTTATTCAAAGTAATTTCATCTAACAAATACAAGCCATCACGCGAAAAGAAGTCCATTACCATACGAGTATTGTCACTCGGATTGATAGTTACGCGGTAAATCAGTGTGCGTCCTTGCCAGATACTGAGAGGCTGAGGAGTAGCAGTTAGGTCGAAAAATCGATACATACCAGTAGTACTAGTAATTTCTTGATCGCCTATACTCACCGTAAAGCGACCACGTTCAGGAATGCGGATAAACACTTCGGCATAACCACCGTTATAGTCGTATTCCCAATCGATATTTACCGAGATACCTCCACGCCCCATCACAGCGCGTGCTTGTTTGTTTTGGCGGTACTCGTTTTGTAATAAACGTCCAGCTGAGCCTACTTCTTGAGCCCAACTTACAGAGGCAAGAGCCCCTAAGCATAGTAATAATAACTTTTTCATAAAGTGTATAGTATTTTATTGACAATAGGTAGCGAAATTCGTGCCAAAAGTATTTTTTAGGTAAGAGATAAGAGGTAAGAGATAAGATTAAGTGATTTTTAACAATGCTTTAAGATACGAGAAAATGTTAAATTTGTATCTTTGCACCGTTGAACTAATAAAAACAATGTAAGCAAATGAAAAAACTTTTAAAAATGGCTTTTATAGCCGCAGCATTTTTTGTAACATCGTGTGGAAAATCGGACGATCAAACAAATAATCAAACAAATAATCAAACAAATAATCAAACAAATAATAATAATTTAGTAGGAAGTTGGATTATTGAAAGTGAAACAGAAAATGGTATTGCAAAAGTTCTTAATGAATGTGAAAAGAAAAATACTTACACTTTTACTGCTGATAACAAATATTCTTTAGTTTCTTACGACAAAAATCCTGCAAATAATCAATGTAAAGAAAATCTGGAGGAAGGCACTTACACTATTACTGGAAAACAGATTGTTTTAACAGAAAAAGGAGATAGAATAGGCGAAGCTGATGAAGCTACTTTTTCTATAGCCAACAACAAACTCACTCTTACTTTTGAAGATTTCAACCAAAGTAGTAGTGCTACAGAAACTACAGTTTATATCTATAAGAGAAAATAACTTTAGCTTTTACAAGTTAAAAAAGCGCAACGCCTTGAAGGGCATTGCGCTTTTTTTATTTCTTTGAATAATTGAAAATCCTTTAACCTTACAATTACCTACTTTTTAGCAGTGGTTTTCTTGCGGGTAGTAGTTTTCTTAGGGGTTTTCTCGGTGAGGAGTGCAAGGGCTTGTTCTTTAGTGAATGTTGCTACATCGGTATCTTTAGGGAGTTCTACCTTAGTTTTACCTTTGATGAGGGTAAAACGCCCCCAACGCGCTTTCTCTATACGAATAGTTCCTTCATCCCATTCTCTTACTACTTTCTCCGATTCTTTTTTGAGTTTATCTTCTATAAGTTCTTGTACATCTTGCTGAGTGAGGTGATCGAAATTGTATTTCTTAGGCACATTGATATAGGTGTTGTTCCACTTGATAAAAGGACCAAAACGACCTACTCCTTTGGTTACCTCTACCCCCTGATAAGTAGCTATAGGGGCATCGGCTTTTTTCTTTTCGCCAATGAGTTGTTTAGCGCGCTCAAGGGTTACACTAAATACATCTTCTCCTTTATCAAGCGATATAAAAGCTTCACCATAACGCACATAAGGTCCAAATCTACCTACATTCACCTCTACATTCTTGCCTTCTACAATACCTAACTGACGAGGGAGTTCAAAGAGTTTGAGGGCTTCCTCAAAAGTAATAGTTTCTATAGACATACCAGCTAACAGACTCGCATAGATAGGCTTCTCGACATCATCGGGGTTTCCTATTTGTGCCATTGCACCGTAACGCCCTAAGCGTACGCTGAGAGGACGCCCTGTTTTAGGGTCGGTGCCAAGTATACGCTCACCTGTTTCGCGACCTGTGTGCTTTTCTACATTTTCTACCACAGGGTGAAAATGTTTGTAGAAATCAGAAAGCATCTCTGTCCAGTTCTCTTTACCTTCGGCTATTTCATCGAAGCTATTTTCTACTTTAGCCGTGAAGTTATAGTCCATTATGGTATCGAAATGGTTTACGAGGAAATCATTCACCACACTACCTATATCAGTAGGGATAAGTTTACCTTTATCGGCGCCTACGCGTTCACTGAGGGTTTTGGGTGTAATCACATTAGCTTTAAGAGTGAGTTGGTGATAAGGACGAACTTCCCCTTCAAGAGTGCTACGCTCCACATAACCGCGATTTTGAATAGTGGAAATAGTAGGCGCATAAGTAGATGGACGCCCGATACCAAGTTCCTCTAATTTTTTCACTAATGAAGCCTCAGTATAACGAGGTAACGGACGTGTAAAACGTTCTGTAGCAGTGATATGCTTATTAACGAGTACTTCTCCTTTTTTAAGATTAGGCAACATTCCTTCTTGTTCTTCTTCCTCATCGTCGGTGCTTTCTAAATACACTTTTAGAAATCCGTCGAACTGTACCATTTCACCATTAGCAACGAAATATTCTTTGTGCTTATCGGCTTCTATTTTCACGGTGGTACGCTCTATTTGAGCATCTGCCATTTGGGAAGCCAAAGTACGTTTCCATATCAGTTCGTAGAGTTTATTTTGGTCGGTTTCTGCTGGAATACTAGAGCGGCTCATATCGGTAGGGCGAATTGCTTCGTGAGCTTCTTGCGCTCCTTTGCTTTTGGTAGCGAAGTTGCGCACTTGGCTGTATTGCTCTCCAAAAAGCTGTACAATAGCATTTTTGGCAGTGCTAAGAGCTTCTTGTGAAAGGTTCACGCTATCGGTACGCATATAGGTAATAAATCCAGATTCGTACAAGCGTTGGGCTACCGTCATTGTTTTGCTAACTGAAAAATGCAATTTGCGCGCCGCTTCTTGTTGAAGCGTGGAAGTAGTGAAAGGTGGCGCAGGCATTTTTTTAGCGGGTTTAGTTTCTAAGGATTGTACCTTGAAGTGTGCTCCTATATTCTGTTGCAAGAAAGCCTCAGCTTCTGCTTGAGTATCAAAATTTTTGGGTAAGGCAGCTTTCACCACCTTTCCTTCAGAAGTTGTAAATTCGGCAGTAATTCTGTAAGACGATTGCGTTTTGAAGTCTTGTATTTCGCGTTCGCGTTCCACAATAAGGCGTACAGCTACCGATTGCACGCGCCCTGCTGAGAGCCCGCTTTTAATTTTTTTCCAAAGTACGGGGGAGAGTTCATAGCCCACGAGGCGGTCGAGTACGCGGCGTGCTTGTTGTGCATTTACCAAATTGTAATCGATGGTGCGAGGGTTCTTAATTGCATTCTCAATAGCCGATTTGGTAATAGAGTTGAAAACAATACGTTTGGTATTCTCATTTTTCAGTTTGAGAGTTTCGGCAAGATGCCACGCAATAGCTTCTCCTTCACGGTCTTCATCGGAAGCCAGCCATACGGTTTCGGCAGTAGCAGTGAGTGATTTAAGCTCTTTTATAAGATTTTTCTTATCGTTAGAGATGAGGTAATTAGGTTTAAAACCGTTGTGGATATCTACCCCTAACTCGTTAGAAGGCAAATCTACAATATGCCCATAGCTGGACACCACTTTGTAGTCCTTACCCAAGAACTTTTCAATAGTTTTAGCCTTTGCAGGCGACTCTACAATCACTACATTCTTAGCCATACACTTGTTTGTTATTTTGAGTTATTGGGGGCAAAAGTACGAAATAATTACGAATGACGAACGACGAATGACGAAAAAATGCTTTTCTTTCTATTTTTCATTCTTTGGTTCGAGTACTTTGCCTCCTTTTTTAAATATTTTCTGCATCAACCCTTTGAAGGTATTGAAATCTACTGAATAAGTGAGTCCTACCCCTTGGGCATACCCTATACGATCGAGCATATACTGCTGCCATTCGTTTTCACGGTTGAATATTTTGGCTGTGAGGCTACCATCGGGGTTGAGGCGGAATTGCACTTCTACATTCCCCGCTACAGCAGTGCGGCTTACCCCCCCTACAGGGATACCCACTTTGGCATTTACACTCGCCCACTCAGTAATTTGAGTAGAAACAGTGAAACCTAAACGGTCACTATTGATATCGGACGAACCATCGTTAATACCTGCCTCGTACGATACTCCCAAGTTCAGCTTGTTGTCTTCATCAGATAACAATTGGTTAAACAAACCTGCAGCTGTTTCAAAAAGGTTGTAGGCAACCAAACGATTATCGGTGTTTTTCTCACTTATAAATGAGCCTTGAGCCAAGAGCGAGAAGGCTTGTAACTGCTTGCGGTCTTGATCTTCTAACTTGTAGTTGAGTTCAGACACTAAACTTGGACTACTATCGGGGAAAGTAATATCAAACAAGGTTTCGGGACGCATTAATTCGCCTTCTAACTTGATGACTACCTGAGTGTTGATTTTGCGGTTGTACTGATTACTTTCTAATAGTGTACTTGGGTTTGCACTGAGGGTATAAGCGGCTTTCAAGTCACGCAAGGTCGCTTTTAATGGGTCGCCACTCCAAGAAATAGAACCTCCTGGGAGTACTGTAAAGCGCTTATCGATAATGTTTTCGTATTTGAAATTGTAAAAGCCTGAATAGGTGATAAAGTCTCCCCACATATTGAACTTACCATTAGTATTGATTTCAATAAGGAGTGTACCAGCTCCACGCCCTACAAGGCTACTGCCAGTTTTCCTATCCATCACAATTTCTACTTCAGCAGTAGGGAGGATATCCAATTCAAAATTCAGTTCTAATCCTTTGATAGACTCTAAATCTCGGTTTACTTTCACCTTCTTATCTCCTTTTTCTATAAAGGTGATAAACGAGTCGTCGCCTACACTCTCACTATCGCTGAGCGGTATTTTGAAAGACGTACCTTCTTCGGTTTTTGCATTTACCTTAATGGCAATTTCATCTAAAGCTCCCTTAATCGTAGCAGTCCCTTTCATAAAGGCAGTTCCGTAGAAAAGCGCATCATCAGTATAAGGGGTATTGAGCACCATAAAACGCTTGCCAAGGGTTTGCAATTTCAGGTCTAAAAACCAATCTAACAAACGGTTATGACGAATTGAACCATTGAGGGTAGCTTGGGTTTTATAGGCTGTATCGGTGAGTAACCAATTGTCTATATCAAAAGTTTTGTTGTTCACCTTGATACGTGCCCCTTCTTGTATATCGGTATTGAGTTTGAGATAAGTAATCCCTACACCTGCCTTATGCAAGGTAAGCGTACCGTCCATCAGCGGGTCGATTACACTCCCATCTATTTTCACCTGCCCCGACATAGTACCGCGCAGGTCGTAGAAAATGCCTTCCAAAAAAGGATTGAAAGGAGAGAGTTCAAAATCTCTAAAGTAAGCTGTAAGGTCGAACAAGGTACCTTTTTTCTTGTCCAAATTGATTTTTCCGCGTGTAGCAAATCCTAAAGCCCTACCATTGGAGAAGAAAGCCCCTACATCAAATGATGACAAATCATTATTACCAAAGATGCCCACTTCTAAATCGCCATAGTCGTAGCCGTTCAGTTTGAAATACTGAATAAAGAGATCGGCTGAAGGGTAATACAAATTTCCTCGCTGGGTGAGTGACACATTGCCATTGAGCGTTCCCGTGAGGTTGAGTCCCTTCATTTCGGGAACAATCTTATCTAACGCCACATTATGCGCCACCAAGTGCAAATTCTTGTAATCTTTGGTTGTGATAAGTCCACTGAGGTTTATATACTGGTTTTGGTGTGCCATTTTGAAATTGCTCACCTTAATAGTATCGGCAGTACGATTGAGGACAATTTTATTGTACTCATTCATCGCATTCTCACGATTGATATACCACGCATTCCCTTTGAAATCTATGAGTGATTTAATACCAATGATAGACTCTTGTTTCTTATTAAGTGTATGATAGAAATTCAACTCGTAAGTATCTTTACCAGTATCCCCTCCTTTGAACTCGGTGCGGAAGAAAAGAGTATCCTTAATAGTAGTATTAATCAGGTTGAAATCCTGAATAGCATAGACACCAAAATCAGCTTTCTTCACTTCAAAATAAGTGTTGTAGAGCGGATTTTTATTGTCAATTTCAAGACTAAGACTATCAATTTGATTGTCGTAGGCATTGATGCTCGGCGATTTCATTTGGAATTTAAAACTTCCTTTATCAGCATCTATATTACCATTTACAAAAGTATTGCTGCCTATTTTCACTTTAGGCACGAACACTTCTACAATTTTGTTGTAGATATTGAAATGAAAATCTACATATTGGTTTTTCTCTATTTTATAAGGATTATAGTGGGTATAGATGCTTCCCACAGCATTTTGGAGTACTTTTTTGAGTTCAATTAATTTAAACTTCCCTTTTACATTCCCGCTGACAATATCAGGAGAATTAATTGTAATTTCTTTGATTCCATTGTTAAGAGTTGAAACTACTTCAAAATCTTTAAAAGAAAAATCGCCTGCTGAATTGATGTAGTTCGTATTTTTAAAGGCTATTTTACCTACAATATCATCTAATTGATTACCTGAAATATCTATTACCACCTTGCCACAGAACTGTGAAATGCTATCCATCTCCATAAAATGTAAAGCATGGAGGTCGGCTAAAGTGATATCGGCTTGGAAGTCGAATTTATTGTTTTTACCCGATAGGTCGGCAAGTCCGTTGAAACTCATTTTAAGATTGGGGTCGCGAGCATCTATTTTACCGCTAAACACCTGATTGCGAAACTCTCCATTGATACCTATGCGCTGATAGTTATAACCGTTATAGCCCACGGAATGAATGGTGCCATTGGCATAGAGTTTCATTGTAGCGAAATCTAATCCCTCACCACGCACCAACATATCGGTGCTGATAGCCCCTATACTAGGGTCGTCTAAAATTTTGCCTAAATGAAATTGATTGGTAGTGAGTGTTCCTTTGAAAGCAGTTTTATCGGTATGGGTAAGGTCGTCTAAAGAGCCATCGATATGTGCCTCTCCGTCATTAGTTTTCAGCAGTACATTTGTTTGCAAAGAAGTAGTTCGGTAAGCAAAATCACCTTCTAATGAAAACATTCCCAGCCTTTGTAGTTCCTCTGGGATATTTTTCCCTAGAACATCAGGCATTAAGTAAGCCAAATCGTTATAGACACTCTCGGCATACACTCCTTTGCCAATAACAACAATATTAGCATTTTCTGAAAGCAGATTTTGAAAAGCCAAATCACCTTCTATAAGTGTGTTTTGATAGGTTATTTTACCTTGAGGAATCACAAAATCGTTTAGTGTTCCCTTCATTGTTACCCCTTCTAACACTATATCTCTACCGTCATTAAAACCATTGTAGAAAGCGTTCAAATCGGTAGTATTTATCTTAGCTTTAGGCAGATTGACATCAAAAACTACTTTGTTTACAAAATCACCAAAACTACCATTGTGAGGCAGCATTGTTATCGTACCTTGAATGTCCGTTTGTGGGGTTTGCAGTCGCAAATCCTTAGCCTGCATCAAACTATCAGTATAACTAAAATAGGTGTTTAGGTGAGTAACCTCCAATTTATCATCGAAACGGAAGTTGCCTTCTTTCATATCAAAGAAAACTTTACTCCCCAAGACTTTAAAATCATTTATTTCGGTGTTTAGCTTAGTAACCTTTAGTATAGAAGGGTCAGGATTATTTTCATCGGAGATATAACAATAGCTATCTTTGAGCTCTATACCTTTGGCTTTCATCACAAACTTACCCGTACTGGGTTCACCCGAATCGAATTTGTTTACAAATACATCGAGATTTGAAAGGGTATCGCCTTTGTGTGTTTTCATATTGAAAACGAGGCTATCTCCTTTCACTTTGCCAAAGTACAGATTACCGTCAATGAGTTGTTTGAAGTCTAAAATAGAAGTAGTGAGTTTTTTAGCTGAAATGAGTGTATCCTGTTTATGGTCGCGAATAAGAATGCGTTTCACATCTACATCACCATTGATTTTCAAGTGAATACGCTCGATATTTAAGTCGATACCAAATTCCTTATTCAGATAAGCCACTGCTTTTTTAGCGATGAAGGTTTGAGTGGCAGGCAAGGTCAAAAGAAGAGCCGTAACCCCTAGTAACACAAGGGTTATAAGGAAGAAACGGACGAGTATTTTTCGTAATTTTTTGATAGAATGAGTGTTTTAGTTGCTGTTTATAAAGTAGGGGCGTTTTGCAAAACGCCCCTATAAATAATCATATTACGCGTCAATTTTAGCATATTTAGCGTTTTTCTCGATAAACTCACGGCGAGGAGGCACTTCGTCTCCCATTAGCATAGAGAAAACGCGGTCGGCTTCAGTAGCGTTATCAATAGTTACTTGGCGGAGGGTGCGGTGTTGAGGATTCATAGTTGTATCCCACAACTGGTGGTCATTCATCTCACCCAAACCTTTGTAACGCTGAATGGTTACATTGCCCATTTCGGCAGAAAGCGCATCGCGTTGTTTGTCGTTCCAAGCATATTCTTCGCGTTTGCTACTTTTACTTTTCACCAAATATAGTGGTGGTGTAGCGATATATACGTGACCATTCTCGATGAGTTCACGCATATAACGGAAGAAGAATGTGAGGATAAGAGTTGTAATGTGAGAACCATCGACATCGGCATCACACATAATAATCACTTTATGATAACGCAGTTTACTCAAGTTAAGTGCTTTAGCATCTTCTTCAGTACCTACGGTTACCCCTAAAGCAGTATAGATATTCTTAATTTCGTCGCTATCGAACACTTTGTGTTGCATTGCTTTTTCGACATTGAGGATTTTACCTCTGAGGGGTAATATCGCTTGGTTATCCTTGTTACGCCCTTGTTTGGCAGTACCTCCCGCTGAGTCCCCCTCTACGAGGAAGAGTTCGCATTTTGTTGGGTCTTCTTCAGAGCAATCAGCAAGTTTACCAGGGAGACCGCCACCGCTCATCACACTTTTGCGCTGCACCATTTCACGAGCTTTACGCGCTGCCTGACGCGCTTGAGCTGCCAAAATGACTTTCTCTACAATAGTTTTGGCATCATTAGGATTTTCTTCAAGATAATCTTCGAGCATTTGCCCAACGGCTTGAGATACAGCCGAAGTAACTTCGCGGTTACCAAGTTTGGTTTTTGTTTGCCCTTCGAACTGAGGTTCAGCCACTTTCACCGAAATAACGGCTGTGAGCCCCTCACGGAAGTCATCACCTTCAATCTCTACAGGATTCTTTTTATCCTTACTCATTTTCTCGAGTAAGCCCGATTTATCAGCATAGGCTTTAAGGGTACGAGTGAGCCCCATACGGAAGCCTTGTAAGTGAGTTCCCCCTTCGGAAGTGTTGATATTATTGACGTAAGAGTGTAGGTTCTCGTTGTAAGAGTCGTTGTAAATCATAGCAACCTCTACTGGAATACCATTCTTTTCACCTTCCATAGCAATCACTCCGCCAATGATAGGCATACGGTTGCCATCAAGGAATTTTACAAACTCTTTCAATCCATTTTCTGAATAGAATTTCTCGGTAATAAAGTTACCTTTTTCGTCCTTATTACGGAGGTCGGTAAGGGTGATGGTAATACCTTTATTTAAGTAAGCCAATTCGCGGATACGAGCGGCAAGAGTATCGTACTTATATTCAGTAGTTTGTTCAAAAATTAACTCATCGGGGTGGAAAGTAACTTTAGTACCGCGTTTATCGGTATCGCCCACCTGCTTTACAGGATATAGAGCAACCCCGCGCTGATATTCTTGTTCCCATATTTTGCCATCGCGGTATACGGTAGCCTTTAAATGGTCGGAAAGGGCATTCACGCAAGAAACCCCCACACCGTGCAAACCACCAGACACTTTGTAAGAACCTTTATCGAATTTACCACCTGCACCGATTTTGGTCATTACCACTTGGAGGGCAGAGACACCTTCCTTTTTGTGTATATCAACGGGGATACCACGACCATTATCTTCTACTGTAATGGAATTATCTTCGTTGATAGTTACCGAAATTGTATCGCAATAACCGGCAAGAGCTTCATCGATAGAGTTATCAAGCACCTCATAAACAAGGTGGTGCAAACCGCGAGGTCCTACATCACCGATGTACATAGAGGGGCGCATACGCACGTGTTCCATCCCTTCGAGGGATTGGATATTATCCGCTGAATAGTCAGCAGGATTTAATTGTTCGTTATCTAATTCTTCTGCCATAATTTTATTATCGAATCAAGGGCGCAAAGATACAAATTAATTTATTATTATGCAAATAAGGAAAATAGAGTTTCGTATTTAGAAGATAGGAGGACGAAGTTTTTGGCACGGTTATTGTAACTATTTTATTCGTAAAACAAACTTATTTATTTTAATTTTTATACTATGAAAAAGTTTTTAACATTTGTATTTTTAGCATTTTTTGGTGTAATGGCTTATGCCCAAGACGCTGAGATTTCTTTCAAATCTGAAGAAATTGACTACGGTAACATCAAACAAGGTGCCGATGGCGTGCGTGTGTTCGAATTTACTAACACTGGTAAAGCACCGCTCGTAATTACTAACGTAGCTTCATCTTGCGGTTGCACTGTTCCTTCTTGGACAAACCAACCTGTAGCACCAGGAGCTAAAGGGAAAATTGAAGTAAAATACGACACTAATCGTGTTGGTCCCATCAGCAAAACGATTACTGTAACTTCTAACGCTAAAAAAGAACCTGTAAAAGGTTTGCGTATCAGAGGGAATGTTCAATAATCCATAACTATTTATATTTTAATTACTCCCTAAGTCGCCTACGACTCCTCATTAGTAGGCGACTTTTTTTATGTTAAACTTTTGTAAAAAAAGCATTTGTAAATATTTTTTATTTACTTTTGCACCGTAAAAAACTAAATAATAACAAATATGAAATTACGTACAATCACTTTATTTGCTGGGCTTTTTGTAGCTCAGGTATCTTTAGCTCAAGTAGAAGAGGTAGGCTCTGTAATCGACACCACTATTACTGCACCAGTAATAACTACTGTTGAGCAAGCAACTTCTGAAGCAGAACTTAAAACTCAAAAAGAACAACTAAAAGCAGAACAAAAATTGCAAAAAGAGCAAGAAAAAGCTATAAAAGCTGAAGAAAAAGCTGCTAAAGAAAAAGCCAAAGCTGAAGAAAAGGCTAGAAAAGAAGCTGAAAAAGCTAAAAAAGCTGAAGAAAAAGCCGCTAAAGAAAAAGCTAAAGCTGAAGAAAAAGCTAGAAAAGAAGCTGAAAAAGCTAGAAAAGCTGAAGAAAAAGCCGCTAAAGAAAAAGCTAAAGCTGAAGAAAAAGCTAGAAAAGCCGAAGAAAAAGCCGCTAAAGAAAAAGCTAAAGCTGAAGAAAAAGCTAGAAAAGAAGCTGAAAAAGCTAGAAAAGCCGAAGAAAAAGCCGCTAAAGAAAAAGCTAAAGCTGAAGAAAAAGCTGCTAAAGAAAGAGCTAAAGCTGAAAAAGCTGCTCTAAAAAGAAAAGAACAATTAAGCAAAGCTAATAGTGAAGTAAGTAAAGTAGAAGCTAAAATAGCTAAAGCTAAAGGTGATTTAGCTAAAGAGCAATCTAAATTTGACATAAAGAAAGCTAAAGGTACTCTTTCTCCTCAAGACGAAGCTAAACTAAAAGGTAAATTGCTTGACAAACAGCAAAAAATCAACAGTCTTGGTCTTGATCTTATCAAAGCTAAAGAAAAAGTAAACAAATACTCTATGTAAAATATTTTTTACTTAAAAAAAGAGGGTTATCGCAACGATAACCCTCTTTTTTATTATAATCATTTCTTAAAACTCAGCGCTTTGTGGAGTACGTGGATAAGGAATCACATCGCGAATGTTAGTCATTCCTGTAGCAAAGAGTACCAAACGTTCAAAACCAAGACCAAAACCACTGTGTACAGCTGTACCAAACTTGCGGAGGTCGAGATACCACCAGAGCGTTTGTTCATCCATATTGAGGTCGGCGATTTTTTGTTTGAGCACATCATAACGCTCTTCACGTTGCGAACCTCCAACAATTTCACCAATACCAGGGAAGAGGATATCCATAGCGCGTACTGTTTTACCATCGTCATTCAATCGCATATAGAACGCTTTGATATTCGCTGGATAATCGTAGAGAATTACAGGGCACTCGAAGTGTTTTTCTACTAAGTAACGCTCGTGTTCGCTTTGCAAATCTACTCCCCATTCGTTTACTGGATATTGGAATTTCTTCTTCTTGTTGTGGTTGCTATTTTTAAGAATATCAATTGCTTCAGTATAGCTCACGCGTTTAAACTCATTGTGAATTACAAACTCAAGTTTTTCAATAAGCGACATAGAGCTGCGCTCGTTTTGCGGTTTAGTTTTTTCTTCTTCTAAGAAACGTTTATCAAGAAACTCAAGGTCGTCACGACGCACTTCTAAAGTATATTTGAGCACGTATTTAATGAAATCTTCTGCCAAATCCATATTGTCGATAAGATCATAGAACGCCATTTCGGGTTCTATCATCCAGAATTCAGCTAAGTGACGTGAAGTATTAGAATTTTCGGCACGGAAAGTAGGTCCAAAAGTATAAATCTTGCCGAGCGCCATTGCAAAGGTTTCACCTTCTAACTGACCAGACACTGTGAGGTTTGTTTCACGACCAAAGAAATCTTTTTTATAATCTACTTCACCATTTTCGGTAAGTGGTGGATTTTTAGCATCCAAAGTAGTTACACGGAACATCTCACCAGCACCTTCGGCATCACTACCGGTGATAATAGGTGTATTTACATAGAAAAATCCGTTGTCCTGAAAGTATTTATGTATAGCAAATGCCAAAGTAGAACGCACGCGCATCACGGCACTAAAAGTATTAGAGCGCACACGCAAGTGAGCATTTTCGCGCAAGAATTCCAATGAGTGTTTTTTAGGCTGGATAGGATATTCTTCGGGATTGCTATCACCTAAAATCACTACCTCGGTAGCTTGTAACTCTACCGACTGACCTTTGCCTTGACTTTCTACTAATTTCCCTTTTACTTCAATAGCTGCCCCTGTGGTAATGCGTTTGAGTATATCGGGGTTTGTATTTTCAAAATCTACTACTACTTGGAGGTTATCGATAGTAGAGCCATCGTTGAGGGCTATAAATCGGTTGCTGCGAAAGGTACGCACCCAACCTTTGAGGGTAATTTCCTCGTGTATGCTTTTTCCGTTTTGTAATAATTGTTTGATATATAACATAATAATTAATTTATCAATTTTCAAATTTGGATTTTACTTTTTCGGCGAGTTGCTCACCCGTATGTTCGTTTATTTGAGTGAGAATTTCTTCTATTACAGCCGCTTTTTTACCATCTTCACTCCACAATCCGCCTTTAAAATACACTTTTTGTTGTCCGTCGTACTGAGCAAAAGCTCCGATAGGTGCTGTACAACCGCCTTCTAAAGCACGGAGGAAAGCGCGTTCCACTTGCGTTGCCACATAGGTATTACCATCGTGAATGCGCAAAAGCACACCTTGTAATGGCACGTTGTCCTCGTGTAGTGTGACCATTATAGCCCCTTGTGCGGGAGCAGGAAACATCCAATCGAGTCGCAGGTGATTTTCAGGTAGTTTGTTAATGCGTTCCAAGCCTGCTGCTGCAAAGATAGCCCCATTCCAAGGGTTATCGGCAAGTTTTTGCAAGCGAGTATTCACATTGCCACGCAAGTTTTCTATATTGTGATGTGGATAGCGGTGCAACCATTGTGCTTTGCGTCGCAAACTGCTGGTAGCGATAGTTGCTATTTCGACATCTAGAAACGAAAGATCGCCTTTGTAGACTAACACATCGTGAGGATTCCCCCGCTTGAGCACTGCTCCTACTACAATCCCATCGGGCAAAGCGGTAGGCACATCCTTCATACTATGTACTGCTATATCTATCTCACCGTTGAGCAGGGCAATATCCAAAGCTTTAGTGAAGATACCTATAACTCCCATTTCGTAGAGTGGTTTGCTGAGTTCTATATCGCCGTGAGACTTAGTACTAACTATTTCAGTGGAGTATCCTAAAGCTTCTAATTGGTGTTGTACGGTTTTAGCTTGCCAAAGAGCCAACTCACTATCACGCGTACCTATACGAATTGTTTTCATTACATATTTCTTTATCGGGGGCAAAGGTAGCAATAATTTGTCAATTAGCCAATTTGATAATTAGCAAATTACATAAGAGATTTTTTCGAGATAGAGAGATTTCCCCTTTTCGTCGACAAAATTAACCTTTTCGTCGATAAAGTTTGTTTTCCCCTACCTTTACAAGTTATCTTTGCATCAGCTAAATGATAAAAAATGGTTATTAAATTGTAAAGAAGAGGGTGATAATTTTCATTGTACTATCCTAATATCTTTTTCACCTTCTTCTTTCATCTAAAAAAACTAAAGCCTATGAAAAGAATTTTATACATATCTCTCTTGCTATCTCCTTTATGGACTATAGCACAATCCAAACAATGGTCACTAACCGATTGTATCAACTACGCCGTGCAGCACAACATCTCTGTGAAGAAAACAGAACTCAACCAGCAAACGGCTGAAATCAACCTCAATCAGGCAAAGGATAACCGCTTGCCTACGGTGAGCGGGTCGGCATCGGCAAACCTCAACAACGGGTCGGCAATCAACCAGATTTCTAACGAACGGGTATCGCGCCGTACGTTCTCTAACAACTTTGGAGTATCAGCCTCTGTGCCTCTGTATCAAGGGAATAAAATCAATTTACAAATAGACCGCAGCAAGCTGTTGCTCGAGCAGAACGAACTCTATGTGCAAGAAGCGAAGAACAACATCACCCTGAGTGTGCTGGAAGCCTACTTGCAAGCACTTTACAGCTATGAAGGGATTGCAGTAGCCAAAAACACAGCGCTCTCCTCGGCTGAAGAACTCAAGCAAGCACAAACTAAGTTTGCCAATGGCTCGATAGCTAAACTCAGTTTGGCAGAAATAGAAACGCGTCACGCTAACAATGAATACGCTATCATTCAGGCGGAAAACCAGTATGCTAACCGTGTGCTAACGCTCAAACAACTTTTAGAGCTCCCTCCTAATAGCGACTTTGCTATTGCTCTCGACCTTCCTAACGATGAGGATGTAGCGATTATCCCTAATAAAGACGAGGTGTTTGCTCAAGCCAAAGAAACGCTCCCTAACCTAAAAATCTATCAATCACAGCAAAAAATAGCCGAAAAGGATATCAAAATAGCTAAAGCGGGTTATGCCCCTACCCTATCGCTACAAGCAGGTGTAAACACTGGTTATTCAAACCTCAACGATTTGAGTTATCGCACGCAATTGGACAGTAATTTTGGTCAGACGATAGGCGCTTCACTTAATATTCCTATCTTTTCACAAAACAAAAACAAGAACAATGTGAAACTCGCCAAGATTACCCAGCAACAAGCTATTTTGGAAGAACAACAAGCTGAAAAAGAATTGTATGCCAAGATAGAAACTGCTTGGCAGAACGCTACCACTCACCAAGCGCAACAAGCAGCCTCGCGTACGGCTCGCGATAATGCTAAATTAGCTTACGATTTAGCTGTGAAGAAACACGAGTTTGGTGGACTTACCAACACGGAACTTTTGGTGAGCCAAAATGCTTACCTCACTGCCGAACAAACGTATTTACAAAACAAATATATGTCGGCACTCTATGTACAGTTGCTGAAGTTTTATATGGGAGTCCTCCCCCTAACCCCCTCCCAAGGAGGGGGAATGTAGCGACGGTCATCTTTCTAAAAAATAATCTAAAGAACATTGTCTAACAACTAATGACTAATAACTAACGACTAGATACAATGAAAAAACACATCAAAAAAATTATTATTATTGCGCTATTAGCGGTAGTGGCTTTTGGGGTATATCACTTCTTTATGAAAGAAAAACCAACGCCTATTGTACTACAAACCGATGAAGTTACCCAAGGTGATGTTACTACCGAAGTAAGCGCTACAGGTAGCGTGCAGCCAGTAGATGAGGTGGAAGTAGGTACCCAAGTATCGGGGTTGGTGAGCAAAATCTATGTGGATTACAACAGCCAAGTAAAGAAAGGACAGCTATTAGCAGAACTCGACAAAACCAATCTACAAGAAATGGTTGTAAATGCTACTGCCAATTACCAATCAGCAGTTAACGAACTGAATTATTACCGCCAGAATTACGAGCGTCAGCAAAAAATGTACAATGCCCAAGTGATTAGTCAGCAGGATTATGAGCAAGCGTTGTATCAGTTTAACAATGCGAAGACCAATGTAGCACAACGCCTTACGACCCTCAATCAGGCGAAAACGAACTTAGGCTATGCCAATATCTATTCACCTATCGACGGGATTATCCTCAGCAAAGAGGTTGAAGAAGGACAAACTGTAGCCGCCTCAATGAGTGCGCCTACGCTCTTCAAAATAGCCAAAGACATCAAGCGTATGCAGGTGGAGGTGAATGTAGACGAAGCCGATATAGGACAAGTGAAAGTGGGGCAACGCGTGAGTTTTACCGTAGATGCTTACCCTCAAGAAGAATTTGTGGGACGCGTTACTCAAGTGCGTCTATCGCCTACCACTTCATCAAACGTGGTAACTTATACGGTGATAGTAGAGGCTGAAAACCCTGATGAAAAACTGAAACCAGGACTTACCGCAACCATTGCTATTTATACCAATGAACTGAAAGGCGTAACTATCGTGCCCGCTAAAGCTATCAACTTTACTCCTGATACCGATGTGTTACTACAATATTACGCTCAAAAAGGTATTACAGCTGAAGTTCCTAAAGTACAGCACGGCAAGGGCAAACAAAAATACGTATGGGTAGTAAACACCGATGGTAGTCTTGCCAAAAAAGCCATAACCATAGGTAGCAATGATGGTATCAACGTGCAAGTAGTAAGCGGACTCAACGTTGGTGAGAAAGTAGCCACTAACCTGCAAGGCGACCGCCCGCAAGTGGCTGGAGGCGACAGTAAGAACAGCGATAGTAGCAGTCCGTTTATGCCAAAACGCCCTAATAGAAACAATTCAAAAGCTAAATAGATGAAAAAAGCCATTATAGATATACGCGATATGAAGCGCAACTTCCAGATGGGCAACGAGACGGTACACGCCCTGAAAGGCATCAACCTGACCATCAGAGAAGGAGAGTTCGTAACCATTATGGGACCAAGTGGGTCGGGTAAATCAACTTTGCTCAACATATTGGGGTGCTTAGACCGCCCCTCTTCTGGCGATTACATTTTAGATGGTATCTCGGTGAAAGATATGAGCAAGAACGATTTGGCTCATATACGCAACACGAAAATAGGGTTTATCTTTCAGTCGTATAACCTATTAGCACGTACCTCAGCCATTGAGAATGTAGAACTCCCACTGATGTACAACCCTAAAGTATCAGCCAAAGAACGCCGTGAGCGCGCTATCGAAGCCCTTATCAGTGTGGGGTTAGAAAAGCGATTGAACCACTTGCCCAGTGAACTCTCAGGGGGACAGCAGCAGCGGGTAGCCATTGCGCGCTCCCTTGTAAACCACCCTGTTATCCTTCTCGCCGATGAGGCTACGGGGAATCTTGACACTAAAACCTCTTATGAGGTAATGGAGCTTTTCCAACGCCTCAACGACCAAGGTAGCACCATAGGCTTTGTAACCCACGAAGACGATATTGCCCAATTTAGCAAACGCACAGTTGTACTGAAAGATGGGCATATCATCAGTGATAAGGAAGTAACCGATAGACTAAACGCCAAAGAACAGTTGACACAATTACGAATGACGAAATACGAATGATGGTGCGAGCCGCATAGGCAAATGCGAGCCGCACAAGATGAATCTTTTTTCCCAAAAAATTTGCAGGTTTAAAAAATTGTACTACTTTTGCAAAAAAAATAACAGGTGTTATATTACAAGTGTTATACTAAATAATTATGCCGAAATCAACAACAATAACGCAAGAAGTAATTATAGAAACAGCTTTTGAGATGGTGAGAAAAGAGGGCTTTGCAGTGCTTTCAGCCCGAAATATTGCCAAGCAAATAGGTTGCTCCACTCAGCCCATCTATTGGTGCTATAAAAATATGGACGACCTTAAGGCTGAAATCTGTAAAAAAGCACTGCCCTTCCTACAAAGTGTAGTACTCAGTTACTCAAAAACAGGCAATACTCTTTTGGATTTAGGACTGGGGTATGTGCGGATGGCACACACCGAGTCCGCTCTATTCAAGGCTTTTTATATGGATAATGTTACCAATGTAAAACTTACTGACATTTTTCCGGAAAGTGAGCGAGTGGTTGAAATAATGAAAAATAGCGAAGAATGCAAAAATCTACCTGATGAAGAGCTGAAAAATGACATTGCTAAAGGTTGGATGTTGGCACATGGTATCGCTTCATTGGTCGCAGTGGGTATGCTTGTTTACGACGAAGATAAAATTTTAGAAATATTAAAATAAATCTGCCTTAATATGGGAACCAGTAAAAAAACACTTCGGAATGTAATCCTATTTAGCTTGGTAGCCATCTCTTGCGGATGGATAGGCGTTGGAGTAAACCAGTTGCTTGGCGAACCTTCTAATTTAGAGTCTTTAGGATCAGGGATTTTTATTGCTTCTCCTATTGTGTGTATGATTTTGCTCCGCCTTTTGGGTGGCGATGGTTGGAAAGATTTTCCTTTAAAACCTCGTTTCAAGCAAAACACTCACTGGTATATCTTTGCTATTGCAGTTTATCCCGTTGTTATTGGTATAACACTGTTTGTTGGCAAACTATTGGGTTGGGTAGATGTGAGTAAGTTTAGTCTTGCCGCCTATCTCCCTGTTTTTGCAGCTGCTTTCTTACCCGTTTTTATCAAAAATATCTTTGAAGAATCGTCTTTTCGGGGGTATCTCACCGTAAAAATGGAACAACTCACCAAAAATGAATGGTTGATTTATGTAGTGGTGGCATTCATATGCCAAATATGGCACCTCCCATACAATCTCATATTCTTAGACGATGCTTATCAAGCAACCTTTTTCCCTTATAGCAAAGTGTTATTTGTTTTGGTGAGCTTTGTGGTTATTGCTGTTTGGACAATAATGTACACCGAAATTTTCTTTCTATCGCGTTCACTTTTATTGGTAGTTTTGATGCACTCAATGAAAGACGCTCTTAACCCTCTCATTTCAGAAGGATTTACTATTATTTCAGCCGATAAAACACTTTTAGTATCTCCTCTTTTTGGTCTTATTCCAACATTGATGTACTTAGCTATAGGCTTGTATTTAAGAAGAATACGCAAAAGTAAAGAACGCCTTCATTCATAATGAATAGATTGTATAAACCAAAAAAATATTATCAATATGAACAAAAACACTGAAAACCCTGTAAACGCTGCTTCTTGGGATAAGATTTTCCCCAAAAGCGATAAAGTTGAACACAAAAAAGTATCGTTCAAAAACCGTTATGGTATCACCCTTATTGGTGACTTGTACTTCCCGAAAAACAGCGAAGATAAAAAACTTGCTGCCCTTGCTGTTTGCGGTGGGTTTGGAGCTGTAAAAGAACAAGCCTCTGGATTTTACGCCCAAACGATGGCAGAAAGAGGCTTTGTAACCTTAGCCTTTGACCCTTCCTATACGGGAGAGAGTGGTGGGGAGCCTCGTAATGTAGCATCACCCGATATCAATACCGAAGATTTTTCGGCAGCGGTAGATTGCTTAGGCATTCAACCTTTTGTAGATAGAGAAAAAATAGGAATTATAGGTATCTGTGGTTGGGGTGGTTTTGCACTGAATGCTACTGCTATCGATACACGTATTAAGGCAGTGGCAACGATGGTAATGTACGATATGTCACGTGTGTTTAGCAAAGGCTATTTTGATGCCAATACACCCGAAATGCGTTTAGAAATGAAGCGTTCGCTCAATGCTATCCGTTGGAAAGATGCCGAAACAGGAACTCCCTCCCCAGGTTACCCTATGCCCGATGCCCCTTCAGATAAAGTACCTGAATTCTTAAATGATTATATTGAGTTTTACAAAACACCACGAGGTTTCCACGAGCGTTCAGTTTCCAATTACGTTTGGACAGCCACTACGCTGCTTTCATTTATGAATTTCCCTCTGTTAGCCTATGCTAATGAAATTGAGGTACCAACCCTTATGATTGCGGGAGAAAATGCCCATTCTCGCTATATGAGCGAAGATGCCTACAAGTTAATTGGAAGCGAGAAAAAAGAACTGCTAATTGTCCCTAATGCACGTCACACCGATTTTTACGACAATCAAGCTGGAGTAATTCCGTTTGATAAGTTGGAGGCGTTTTTTAGTGAGTATCTTCAATAAAATGAAGTATAAAAATAAGTCTCAAGCTAATGTCTTTTACATATAGTCTTCAACTCATTTCTCGTAACTCATCTTTAAAACTTTAGCTAAGTTGAGAAAAATCAGTATCTTTGCCGAAAAGTGCGAACAGTGTTCGCACAATTCAACATATATGAATATAGAAGAAATCAAAAAGAAAATACAAATCATCTTAGAACTTCCTCAGCTAAAACGATTTGGCGGTATATATATGAACCCCGTATTGGAAGAAGCCAAGGTAGCCAAAATAGAGAAAGAAAATCGTATCACTCTCCCTGCAGATTATCGTACTTTTATCACCCAAATCGCCAATGGCTGTGTGGGTCCCGATTACGGATTGCGTTCCCTTAAGGAAGCAACGGAAGATTTGATGTGGAAAGACCGGACTATAGACCTCTCTACGCCTTTCCCTTACACCGAGCGTTGGAATGAAGAGGAATGGCTTAATAGTATTGATTGGGATGGTGGTGAACGCCCCACCCAAGAGCAGCTGGAAGCCTATATGGATACAAAGCGCATCAGCGGTTGCTTGCAAATATGCCATATAGGGCACGGAGCTTCTTATCTTTTGGTGGTGAATGGTAAGGAAAAAGGCTATATATGGCTCGATAGTCGTCAGGATTATGGCGGACTGTCGCCTGAGCTTAACGAGAAGGGAGAAAAACTCACCTTTGAGATGTGGTATACCGAATGGCTGAATAACGTAGTAGCCCCAGAGAAAGTGTGGTTTGAGAAATCACTTCAGTTTATCAAAAAGGCTTTTCCGAAAATAGAGGAAACAGATTTTAGGCTAATGATTTATGTGCTTCACAAGCATTGTTCTGGTATGAACTTAGCAACTCTCATCGCTCAACTCTATGGACTGAACCCAATGGATATTTATTTTGGAAAGGAAAAGTTTATCCAAAGAGAGAAATACGATGAACAAACTATTGAGCAGTATGAAGCCCAATTGCGAGAAAGCGGTTTTTACGATTGGGCAGCAGAGGAAGAATAGAGAGTATTTGTAAAAACATCTCAATATAACTCATCTTTTATAGTTTAACTAAGTTGAAAAAATCAGTATATTTGCAAAAAAATTACTTTATATGAAACACTTATTTATTTTATTCCTGCTCCTTACGACCAACGCTTTTGCGCAAGGTCCTTTGGGAGATTATGCCGTAGTAAAAGACAAAGACGGCTATGTAAACATTCGCGCTAAAGAAAACGTAAAAAGCAAAATTGTAGGCACTTTGCCTAACAATACACTTGTGTATGGTTTCTTTGATAAAGAATTTAACCCTACTAACTGGATTGAAGTTGATAAAGGGTATGTGCATCAAAGTCGCTTGAAAAAAATATTTGACTTTCGTGCTATAGAAGGAAAAGTGCAAGGCAATAGTCTCGTCTTTGATGATAAGGACGTAAAAGTAACCATTACCAAACAGAAGTTCGACAAAACCAAGCACAAGATTACTAAGAAAGGCCAGGGAAGTTATGAACAATTAATCATTGATGGTAAAGAAATAATATATGGAGAATCCGGTTCACTAACTCAAGACCATTACAAAAGTATTACTGTAACTATGAAAGGTAAGAACGTACCTATCCCTAAAAGTGCTTATGATGATTTGCATGGAATTTTATATGACAGATATTTAAACAGATTTATATATTACGATGAGGAAGCTGAAGCACTTTATATTTATGCAGTTAATGGCGAAGCTGGTTTAGCTTACCAAGTGTGCTGGCAAATAGTAAAAGGTGAGTATAAAACCCGTATCATCGGAGAACCACTTTAATGATGTAACTAAAAATTACCAAATATATGACACCAACAAATAATAAACTTAAAGTACAAGATGTTGAAATAAATATCAGAGTGATTAATGAAGCTGATTATATAAGTTTAACTGATATGACTATAAATCAGGAATAGGGAAGTCGTTTGATAGAGAAATGGCTTACGAATAAGAATACGATTGAGTATTTAGGTGTTTGGGAGGAATTAAGCAATCCTAATTTTAATTCCCCCGAATTCGGGGGAATTAAAAAGTGCGAACACTGTTCGCACAATTTAATATTGTAAAACAGCTATGAAACAGTTACTTATTTTACTCTTTCTCCTTACGACCAATGCCTTTGCGCAAGGTCCTTTTGGAGATTATGCCGTAGTAAAAGACAAAGACGGTTATGTAAACATTCGCGCTAAAGAAAACGTAAAAAGCAAAATTGTAGGCACTTTGCCTAATAATACACTCATATACAATTTTTTAAATAATGAAGATATTCCTAATCCTTCTAATTGGGTATATGAAAAAAATGGTTATATACACAAAAGCCGCCTTAAAAAAGTAGAAGATTTTCCTTCTATTGGCAAAGGTAAAGAGCAAGGCAATAGTATTACTATTGCTGGTAAAGGTATCAGTGTAACCCTTACCAAACAGCCTTTTGATAAAACTAAACACAAGATTACCAAGAAAAAACACAAAGAGTATAGTGAGTATATCATTGACGGGAAACGGGTACAAGGATTAGATAATGATGAGTTCCTACCTAAAGACCATTACAAGAGTATTACTGTAACTATCAAAGGCAAAAACGTACCTATCCCTAAAAGTGCTTATGATGATTTGTATGAGATTGGTATTTGGGACACTAACAATTTTGCGTATTACGATGAGGAAGATGATATACTTTATATTATTGCACATAATGGAGATGGGTATCTTGTTTATGAAGTATGCTGGCAAATAGTAAAAGGCGAGTATAAAACCCGTATCATCGGAGAACCGTAGTTTAAGAGTTTGTAGTAATTTAAAAAAGTGCGAACACTGTTCGCACAATTCAGAATTGCAAAACTGAGATTTGGAAATTAGTGATTTCTAAATTGTAAAACACAGATAATTAATGTAAAATTACTTTAGGTAACATTTATAACAAATAAAATATAACTCAGAGGTTATTTCTTTTGGAAGAATAAAAAGATGCTTACCCTACACGACGAGAAAGGTTATAACACTCTTATCAATGGAGAAGGTTGTTTTTGTTTGGAACTAAAGGAAACTAATCTAAACTGTGGGGCAAAATACTTTGAGTTTGAGCAGGAGCCTTATGATAGTTTTTACAATGATTTTTATTGTATTTTTTCAAAGGTATATTATTACTACTTAGTGCTTCCAGAAGCCATTGATGAAAATGATTTTTCTTTGAAAGTTTTTAATACTTTACGGGAGATTTTAAAAAGTTAGTGATATGAATTTAATAGACCTTATTACCGACAACCACAATACTCCTTTGTGGTGTAGATTTTTGTATTGTAGAAAATAATTAGAAATTTTATGAAACACTTACTTATTTTATTCTTCCTCCTCACGACCAACGCTTTTGCCCAAGGTCCTTTTGGAGATTATGCCGTAGTAAAAGATAAAGACGGCTATGTAAACATTCGCGCCAAAGAAAATGTAAAAAGCAAAATTGTAGGTACGCTACCTGCTAATACCCTTGTGAATGTTTATTTTTGGGAAGATGAACCTACTCCTCCTAATTGGATTGCTGTAGATAAAGGCTATGTACATAAAAGTCGCCTAAAGAAGGTACAAGACTTTCCATCTATTGGCAGGGCTAAAGAGCAAGGCAATAGTATCACCATTACTGGTAAAGGCATCAGCGTAACCCTTATTAAACAGCCATTTGATAAAACCAAGCACAAGATTACTAAGAAAGACCTGGGAGGTTATGATCAATTAATCATTGATGGTAAAGAAATATATGGAGGAGACGATTCACTACCTCAAGACCATTACAAGAATATTACTGTAACTATCAATGGCAAAAACGTACCTATCCCTAAAAGTGCTTATGATGATTTGTATGAGATAGGGCTTTATACGGATAATAATTTTGCTTATTATGATAAGGAAGACGATATCCTTTATATCATTGCATACAATGGTGATGGTGCCAATGCTTATAAAGTGTGTTGGCAAATAGTAAAAGGTGAGTATAAAACCCGTATAGTGGGAGAACCACTTTAAAAAAGAAGCAGGATTGCCAACATTTACTATTAGCGTTTCAAATTGGGTAGAGAGTACATCTGAAATCTATTAAAAAACTTTCAAACGATACTTATATAAGTATGGAAAGCAACAAATAACTTGATAAATAGCTTGTTATCAATTACTTATTGAATATGAAACACTTACTTATTTTATTCTTCCTCCTTACGACCAACGCCTTTGCGCAAGGTCTTTTTGGAGATTATGCCGTAGTAAAAGACAAAAACGGCTATGTAAACATTCGCGCTAAAGAAAATGTAAAAAGCAAAATCGTAGGCACACTACCTGCAAATACCCTTGTGAATGTTTATTTTTGGGAAGATGAACCTACTCCCCCTAATTGGATTGCTGTAGATAAAGGCTATGTACATAAAAGTCGCCTAAAGATGATAAGCGAATTTCCTTCTATTGGCAAAGGTAAAGAGCAAGGCAATAGTATCACCATTGCTGGTAAAGGCATTAGCGTAACCCTTACAAGACAGCCATTTGATAAAACTAAACACAAGATTACCAAGAAAAAACACAAAGAGTATAGTGAGTATATCATTGATGGAAAACGGGTACAAGGACTATATAATGATGAGTTCCTACCTAAAGACCATTACAAGAGTATTACTGTAACTATCAATGGCAAAAACGTACCTATCCCTAAAAGTGCTTATGATGATTTGTATGAGATTGGCATTTGGGACACTAACAATTTTGCTTATTATGATAAGGAAGATGATATCCTTTATATCATTGCACACAATGGTGATGGTGCCAATGCTTACGAAGTGTGCTGGCAAATAGTAAAAGGTAAGTACAAAACCCGTATTATAGGAGAACCTCTTTGGCCTTACATAATTCCCTAATCTGCTAATTTTCTAATTTGCTAATTAACATTATGAATATACAAAACCTTTTTAAAATAGCGTGGCGTGCCCTTTTGCTTAACAAAACAAGGGCTATGCTTACAATGCTGGGCATCATCATTGGGGTGGGCTCAGTGATAACGATGCTTGCCATTGGCGAGGGCTCTAAAAAGAGCATCAAGGAGAATATCTCTAAAATGGGTACTAATATGCTCAATATCCGCCCAGGGGCGGGTATGATGGGCGGGGTGCGTATGAGTATGAGCGATATGCAATCGCTGAAAATGACGGATTACGAAGCCCTTAAAAAAGAAGGTAGCCTACTGAAATATGTGTCGCCCGTAGTAAGTGGCAACGGACAAAGTATAGCAGGGGGCAACAACTGGCCTACCTCTATCTACGGCGTGAATACCGAATACCTGCCCATACGCGAATGGAGTGTGGCTGAAGGGAGTATGTTTGGTGAAGATGAGATTACTAATTTTGCCAAAGTAGCCGTGATAGGGCAAACAGTGGCTAAGAACCTCTTCACTAATGGCGAAAACCCTATTGGGCAAACCATACGCTTTAAGAATATCCCTTTTAAAGTAATTGGTATCCTTACCAAAAAAGGTGAGAGCAACTTTGGTCAGGATCAAGACGATATGATTATCGCCCCTTATACTACAGTACAAAAGCGTATTTTGACGCAAACTTTCTTGCAGAGTATTGTGGCTTCTGTAATAGATGAAAGTCAGTCGGAGAATGCAGTAAACCAAGTGAAGAAAATTTTGGAGCGCACGCATAATCTTTCGGCTGCACAAGAGAATGATTTCAATGTGTTTTCGCAACAAGAACTCATCAGTACATTTAGCTCTACCAGCGAGATGCTCACTATTTTATTGGTAGCTATTGCCAGCATTTCGCTCATCGTGGGCGGTATAGGCATTATGAACATTATGTACGTATCAGTAAAAGAGCGCACTAAGGAAATAGGCTTGCGTATGGCTATTGGGGCTAAGGGTAAGGATATTTTGGCGCAGTTCCTCATCGAGTCGGTGCTTATTAGCATTATTGGGGGTGTATTAGGCGTAATTATTGGCTTATTAGCTACTGTAGGCGTATCGCTGTTCATAGGCTGGCCAGTGAGTATCACCTTGTATTCTATCGTAATATCCTTCTTAGTATGTACCATTACAGGGGTGTTCTTCGGTTGGTATCCTGCCCGCAAAGCAGCCGAGTTAGAACCTATTAGCGCCCTTAGATACGAATAGTGCGAGCCACATAGGTAATTAGAAATAATAAGAACTGATGAAAATAACTTTACCTCCTTATGCTACAACAGAAGACCTGCAAAAGTGTATGGTTATTGTTAGAGAAATATTAGATAGTAAAGCCATTACTATTAATGATGAGCAGTGCCAAGCTATAGCTTTAGAAGTTATGGGTATTTCTTATGCCAAAGGAGGAGACTATTCCTCTGAAATCATCAAGAGTTTTACAGAAAGTTATTTAAAAACATCAAAGTATAAAGAATGAAACTTTTAACACACATAGCTGCTTGGGCAGTGGTTTGTATTCTGCCTGCCCTTATCTTTATCTCCGAAGGCAATCAACGCTTTGAGGAGGCGCTTTACCGTTCGCTTATATCATTGCCTTTTTTGATGTTTTTGTTCTACATCAGTTTCTATTGGCTTATTGATAAACTATGGTTTAAAAAACGATATATACTTTTTATATGGGTAGCAGTGGCACTCATTTTATGTATTTCATACAGCAAATACGAGCTTTTTTCGTACTTTGCCCTTCACAAGAGTAAACACAAGATGCCTCCTTTCCACGCTTTTATGTATTTTGATTTTCTGTCGAATTTATTGCCAGTAGTTTTTGCAATGGCAATACGCTATGCACAACGCAATTTTTCTTTGGAAATCGCTCAAAAAGAAGTAAAAGCTCAGAAGCTACAAGCCGACCTTACTCAATTGAGATACCAACTTCAGCCGCATTTCTTTTTCAATGCGCTGAACAATATCTATTCGCTTATTGCTTTTGACCCTCAAAAGGCACAACAGAGTGTACACAGCCTTAGCAAGATGATGCGTCACTTTATGCAAAACAGTGACCAAAAGCAAATTAGCCTTGTAGAGGAAGTAGATTTCTTGCAACAGTACATCAACTTAATGCAGTTGCGCCTCACCGATAAAACTACGGTGCGAGTAGATTTCCCGAAGCAACTACCCCCACTCACCATAGCACCTTTGCTGTTTATCAGCTTGGTAGAAAACGCTTTTAAGCACGGGGTATCAGCGACGGAGGCAACAGAATTGTCGTTCAGTTTGAGAGTGGAAGGCAATAAGGTACTATTTAGAAGTGAAAACACGATTATCCCTACGAATGAAAGTTTGTATAATTCAGGGATTGGCATTGATAATTTGAAGAAACGACTCAGATTGCTTTACCCCGAAAAACACCAGTACACCGTTGAAGAAAGAGATGGGAAATACATTGCTCAACTGACAATTGAGAATTGACAATAAACAAAAAAAGCGACTCAGCGTGAAGCTGAATCGCTTTTTTTATGAGCTTTTTTAGGTACTAAATAGTCAAACCTTTGGTAGCTATTACATTCTCGCCATTGGCATCAGCTTTAAATTCAAAGCTGAGATGCCCTTTATCACCTTTGCGTTCTCCGTAATAGGAAGTAGCGGGGTGTATGGCATCTATTACAAAAGAAACTTCTATTGTACCATCTTCTTGAACTTCATAATTCAACTTATCCATACGGAAAGTATTGAACTTATTGTCTTTTTCTAGAATAAGGCTTTCAGCTTTCTTTATCAAATTAGGTACTATTGATAGATTGACCTCGCTCAAACTAAAAGTGCGACCTTGCTTAGAAGACAAGCCTGTTTCAGTTTCATTTACTTGGTCGTTATAGGTAACATAATTTGCATAGAAGTCTTTTTCACCTTTATTGAACCTCACTGTGATGATATCTATCACACCTCTGTTAGTTCCAAACGAAACTTCTGTAATATTGTTGTACTTAGCAAAGTTTTTTTGCAAAAGTTCTTGAGTTACTTTTAGTCCTTCGGGGCTGTTGAGGTTTGCTCCCTTATCGCCTGGCATACAAGCCACGAGTGTAAGAGCAAATAGTAAAGTGAATATCTTTTTCATAGTTAATCAGTTACTAAATCCCACTCACCATTTTCACCGCGGAAAATTCTCACTTCGTAGTAGTTAGTGATACGTTCTCTTCCTCGGCGATAAGAACTTTCACCTTTTTTAGTCATATCAATTTTGAAGACGGTTTTAAGTTTGCCGTTTTCTTTTTTCATAGAGATTTCGTTTATGTTGAAATCTTCATACTCGGCAGTTTCTTCTAAACCGCTAAAGAATTTGAGACCGTCTTGTGCTTCGGATAGAAGTTTATCGAAAGGAATTTCGGATACTTTGAAACGTTCTTTATCCTTGTTCAAGCCTGCATTAGCTCTAATACTTGCTGTTTGGTCGACTTCAGGGTCACCCAATTTAGAAGTGCTGTTGTAAGTTTGTTTCACATCTTTTTGAACAGCTGGATCGTAGTAGCTGGTTGCCACTTCATCGAATTTGCTATTCAAAGCTTCTTTAGTTTTGAGTTCTACCCAATTGAACTCTTTGTCGCCAAAAGGATCTTTGGTGAGTATCTCTTTGGCTTTGTCTATTCCTTCTTTACTGATGAGGTCATCTCCAAAAAGGGAACCTCCACAAGAGGTTATTACTAAGGCAACGATAGTGCCTACTAAAATACTAAGTTTTTTCATTGTATTACAATTTTTATTTGTTACTAATAATGGGCAAAAATAGTAATTATTTGTAAATAAACAAAATAATCCTCTATTTTTAATTAGAAAATAATCCAGCGACATCTACATTTTGTCGTTGGGCTTCGGTAGCGTATTGCCATTCGTATTTTTTAAAGCCAAAGAGAGAAGCTATTACATTGGATGGAAATACTACAATGCGGTCGTTGTAATCAGTAATGGAAGCACTGAGGTAACGACGACCCGCTGCCAATTGCTCTTCGCAATCACTGAGAGCGTGTTGCAGTTGCACAAACTGACTATTGGCTCTGAGTTCAGGATAAGCTTCGGCTTGTAGCATAATATTCCTGATAGTTGTGCTCGCTTCATCGGGTTGCAGATAAGGATTCTCGGCAAGTGTGGGTTGCACTGGACGGCGCAATTCGGTGATTTGCCTGAGAGTATCCTGCTCATAAGCCATATACTCTTTGGTAGTGGCAATGAGGTTAGGAATCAAATCAGAACGCTGTATAAACAAAGCGTCTAATGACGAAATGGCATTCTCTATCTGGTTGCTGCGTTTAGACAAACTGTTGAACGCTGCAATCACAAAAATTAATAGGAGTACTCCTACTGCGATTAAAATATAGGTTATCATAGGGCGGGGGTTAGGTTTCAGGGGTCAGGGGTTAGGGTTATCCCCTACCCCCTATTGTGTCAAGCATTTGCAATTGTTCTATAAGTTCACGGTATACACTTTCTACCATAGCGAGGTCTATCTTTTGGAAGAGCATCGCGGTAGGCGAATTATCGGTGCGCATTAGGGCATTGCCTTCGTTGGTAGCGATCACAATATTGTACTTGTTAATAGCGATATACACTTGTCCTTTGTGACGTTCGTTCAGTTTTTTAAGGCGTTGCATAAAGGCTGGAGTAAGCACATAGCGCGCTGTAATCTGGTCGTCGCAATACACTTCAAACTGTTTTTGAAACTCGGGGTCTTCTAAGCGTATTTTTTCTCCACCGCGGTTGAGGTAAGTAGCTATTTCATTGTCTTTAAGGTCGCTAAAGAAACCTTTCACGGGGTGGATTACAATAGGGTGTTCAAACTTTTTGGGAGAACGCGCTACAAAGTAATTCCCGTAGAAAACTACATCATCACCTTCTTTTTCGTTGCGGAAATTAGGGCGAAATGTAACACTGAGATTGCTCGATTGGAAAGGCATTCCGTTGTAATACCCTACGATTTGGTCACCTCCTTTAAGAGTATAACGTTCTGCTTTGAACAACAACGAATCTAAAAATTCGGCTATACCTATGTGTGCATTCTCGTAATAAGCAAACTGCGGACTGATATAATTCACTAATTTGCCAAAGATTTTCTTTTTCACTTGGGTATAATCACCAGCGCCAGAGAGTTGGTTTTGAGCATATCGTTTGGAGAGCATACCCCACACATAACTCCCTACAGTGATGATACCTATTACGATAAAGATATTCACAGGATTACTAAAACTCAATCTGCCTGAAGCGACTAAGAAACCTATCAAACCTATTAATCCAAAGGCAAAGGCGAATTGCACATAAGTCATTTTTTGGGTAGTGGTACGCCCTTTTTCCATAGCAGCGAGTTCAGCACCAAATTCGTTTTCAGCAAAAGTGCAAAACTCTTCAACAGGTTTGAGCACAATCGTTTCTTGAGGAGCTGTTGCTTGTGAAGAAGTTGTTTCATCGCTGTAAAGCTCTTGCATTACAGTGTTGTAAGTAGCTAAATTTTGCGGCTGGTTGAGCACGCGTTTCAGTTCGGGGGCTGCATATTTAGCAATAGGCAACTCAAAATTTTGCGTTCCTATAGATACGTATAAATAAGTAATAGGGTCTAACTGATACTTCACTTTTCCTAAAGGTACGGTAGTGAGGTAGGTCTCTATTTCATTCTGGATACGCACCTCCTGACCTTGTTGCAAAAGAGCGAAAAATTCATCTACTTTTTTAGCGCGGGTAAAGATAGTGCGAGTGCGCATTATAGGGTAGTAGAGCGAGAGCAAAATAGCAACGGGGAGGATATACTTGATATGAGGTGGAATGCTGTCGCTGCTGCTAAGTGCTTTGCTGATAAAAGGCAAAGCAAAAACAGCGAGTAGTGTTATTACAATCACCACCAATGCAATTACGAGAATAAGGTTGCGAAGTGCGATTTTCTTTTCGCGTTCACATTCCTTTAGTACGAGTTCTTGGGCTTCTGTTAAATTCATTTTTATTAGTTTTCAGACACTTCAAACTTACCACCTTCTTCAGTTTTTAAAAGATGGACTCTGTAGTAATAACTTTCTGATTCACCCTTTTTATTCATATCAATATAGATGGTATTCATTATATGATTGGGAAATTTGCTTCTTCTTTGTTTATCAATGATAATTTCGGAAACAGTAAAGTTATGAAAATCAGCAAAATCTTTGTTTTCTGCTAAAAATTTCTTTGCTTCTTGTATTTCAGTACCAATGCGAGCATAAGGTATATCCGCTGCTTTGAAGATAAACTCATCATCTCTGTCTTTTGGACGAGCTTGAGGTTCACCCACAGCTACTCCCTGAGCATCTACGTGTTGAGAGAAAAATTGTTTGTCACCTGGGTTAAAATAACCAACCGAAATATCCTTAAACACATCGTTCATAGGACCTTCACTCCCAAAATGTACTCTAGTAAACTCTTTATCAGCTAAAGGACTTTTCTCTAAAGCCGTTTTCAACACACCGATAATATCTTTATCGGCAAAAGTTATTTTTTTATCCTCTTTTTTAGAGTTGTCATTACCACCACAAGCGGTAATCAAAAGGGCTACTACTGTCCCTACTACGAATACGATTTTTTTCATACGATATTTATATTTAAAATTAATTGTTTTTCTTCCACAAGGCTGAAATGCCTACATTTTGGTCTTTTTGTTGTACAGGGTATTTGCTGTTGATAGCGTCGAGGATATCGGTATCAAAATCTTGGTTGCTACCGTATATAGTTCTGATAATCCATTGCCCTATCCAGCCTCCTTCAGAGTAAAGCATTTTGAGCCAACCTTTCATAGTACTGCGGTCAAAACCGAGGTAAGTATCCTCACGGCTCATATCATCGGTCATTGGAGCATATTTGGTGGTGATGAGCGTACGGTGATAAGCGTTTTTGGCTACAAAAATGCGATCTTCAGCATTACCAGTTCCCAGAAACTGAGCGGCTGCACTACCTTTTTTGAGAAATTTTACCTCATACTTGTTACTGAGCTTTTCTTTTAATAGCTCAAATAAGTCTTCTAAAGATACTTTTCCTTTGAGAAAAGTAATGGTGATGTTCTTGTCTAAGAGTCCCATAGATGTTACTTTTTTGATTTTTTGTTATTTGTTTATAAATTTCACGCGGCAAAGTTAAGAATTTACCCCCCCCATTTGTTAAAATAAAGTTAAACTTTTGTTAAACTTTTATTTCAAAGTTTATAGATAAGGGTTAGTTCCAAAATCTACAAAAGAAAAGAAACTAAAAAAGGAGGTATCTCTTGAGGCAAAAGTATGAGATATATAATTATAAAAAGAAGAATTTCAATATTCGCGGAAGTTGGGTAAATAAGTGCGGAAGAAGTTTGACAATTTGCCGATTTGCCAATTAGTTTTTCAACAAAAAATCTTGTACGTATTCGCGCTTGCGGTCGGATACGGGGAGCGTATGACCGGTAGTAAGTTCTAAAAGTCCATCTTTGTAGTACTTCTTTATATAGGTGCTATTCACCAAATACGACTGGTGGCAACGCACAAATTGCGTTTCGGGCAACAGCGATTCGTATTCTTTTAGCACTTTACTCACTACAATTTGCTGTTTATCGGCGAGGTAGAAGGTAGTATAGCCTTTATCGCTTTGGCAATACACAATATCTTGTACGGGTACTATTTGTATGCAATCAGAAGTTTTGAGAGCGAGTTTGGTCACTTCTTTCTTTTCGGTGTAATACTGCATTGCCAATTGCATTTGGTGTTGATTGAACTTGTACTGCTCTTGTTTTTGGTAACAGCGCAATAGGGTATCGTTTAGAGTAGTTTTGTCTATAGGTTTTAGCAGATAGGCAAAAGCGCCTAAATTTAGGGCTTCCATAGCAAACTGATTGAAGGCGGTGATAAAAATAATCTGCAAACTATCAGTTTTTATCCGTGAAAAAAGTGTAAAACTATTGCCATCAGCAAGCTGAATATCCGAAAGAATGAGTTCGGGTTGCAAAACAGGGATTTCTTTTTCGGCTTTAGCAATTTCGGAAGCATAGCCTACGATTTGCACAAACGGAAGAGCCTCTACTAAGGAGATGAGGTATTTTAAAATATTAGTTTCGTCTTCTAAAATATAAACTTTCATATCAGTTAAGAGGGTATTACTGGGATTACAATTGTTACTCGGTATCCCGTTTCGGGAGGGGACAAGGGGGCAGCTTCAAAATAAGCATTGCCTTTTTGTTGGGTGTTAAACAAAAGGTCTAAACGCTCTTGGGTAATCAGTTTAGAAAGCGATTTTTTATGAGGGTTAGGCACCCCTTTGCCATTGCCATTATCAATAAGGATAAGATGCAGTTTGTTGCCTTTTTCCTCTATGGTGAGCGTGAGCACTCCTTGGTAGTTGATATTTTTAAAGCCGTGTTCAATAGCATTTTCTACAAAAGGCTGAATGAGCATAGGCGGAATCAAGTAGGCTTCGGTATCCAAATCGGTTTCCACGTGAAAAGTAAAACGATTCTCATATCGCATTTGCTGAAGTTTTACATAAATTTCAATGGCTTCTATTTCCTCTTGTAAGGTGATCGTCTCTTCGCGGTTTAACTCCAATTGTTTTCTAATAAATTGAGAGAAAGCTACGAGGTAACTATTGGCACGCTCAGTTTGCTGATCGCCGACAAGTCCTTGCAGGTTAGCGATTGCGTTGTATATAAAATGCGGATTTAGTTGTAGTTGTCGGGTTTGTTGTTCCAAGAGCAATTGTTTGTTTTCAGCTTGGAGTTGTTTGTTTTTAGCTTTCAACAGCCTACGGTTGTAAAAGAGATAGAACAACACCAAAATTACCCCCAGAAAGAATACAATAGTTATAATGAGGAACTTCTGTTGAGAAATTCTCTTTTCGCTCAACTCGTTGTTTATTTTTAGAGTCCTGATTTGCAGGTCTTTTTTCTCGGTTTGGAACTGAGTGAGCAATTCGTTGTTTTTATCGGCTTGTATGGATTTTTCGCGAGCTGCGAAAAGGGTGAGTACAGTATCCAATGCGTAGTAAGCATTGCGGTAATCACCTTTCTTTTTATAAGCCTCGTTGAGAGCGCGATAGTAGTTAAAACTGTTCGCAGGATCAGCACCGATAGCGCGATTCATTGCAATTGCCTCGCGTGAGTAGTAGATAGCCGAATCATACTGTTTGTTTTGCAGAAAGGTACGCGACATATTGAGAAGCAACTGAGGGGAAAGATTACGGCGCTTTTTTGCCACTTGAAAACTCTGTTGCATTATCGCCAGTGACTGTGCGTTTTTGCCTGTAAGTTTGTAGTATTCGGCTTCAAACTGATGCAAGCGATTGAGAGCTTCAGGCTCGTTCAATTTTTTAGCTAAAGGAGCCGCTAATGCGTAGTATTTTTCAAAATCACTGATGTTTTTCTCGCTGAGGGCAATCATACAACAAATATCGTAATACCGTTGTCGCACGCGGGGGTACTGCTTGTAAGGGTGGTGATTTATATATTGTTGTACGTATTTTTTGCTTTCGGTATAATTGCCAAAACTCAACGCATTTAGGTAAGCATACTTAGCCAACTCATCGTATAATCTGTATACATTTCGGCAATGGTGTTGTTCTGCTATTTGGGTTTGTTGCAAGAGAGCTTTTACAGTTTGGTGAGGTGCTAACGATTTGTACTCATTTTTTGCTTGCAAACTCTCTACAAAGTGCAAAACTGCTAATTCATATTGATTATCTTTCAGTTGCACTGCATTTAAAGCATAAGTAATACTATCTTTTTTCTTTTCAGCTTTTAGCAAGCGCACTTTGGTAAGCCAATAAGCAGGAGAGTTACCCCCCTGCTGAGATGGAAATGTTTCAGCTATAAATTGTTTGATTGCTGCAGCTTGTTGGTTCTCTTTCACCGTATCAAGCGACATTATAAAGCGCACTGTTTCGGCATCTGCTTTTTGGGCTAAAGCAGTGCTAAAACAAAAGGAGAAAAGAGCGATAAGCAGTGTGCGCATAAAGTTGTTATTTTCAATCAGAAAGCAAAAGTAGTAATAATTTGTCAATTTGCCAATTTGCTAAAACCTAAAACCTAACCCCTAACCCCTGAAACCTAAAAAAACGGTATAATTATTGCGTCATAAAAACAACTTCCTCTTACAAATGCTTGTAAAACCTACCGCAAATCAGTTTACAACGTTAAATAATTGTTAAAGTTGTGTGTAAATATACACAATATGGGAAAAATATACTACTTTTGCACCCAGCAATGATTTCTTAGTATTATTTTTTTTAAAACACCCCTTAACAACACTATGAACAAAAGGTACTTTTTTTTATTTCTTATCTTTGTTTTGAGTACATTTTTGTACTTTGCGAATGCGCAAACACACTTGAGTAAGGAAAAGCAATTGGCTTTGAATAAAGCAGAACTAAACATCAAAGAATTGTATAGTGAGCTCAATGCCGCTCAGTACGACCTTAGCTTTGAGGCATTTCGTTATGCTTATATAGGCTATCAATCTCTCAAAAAACAACACCGCTTAAACGATAAAGAACTCTTCTCAATTATCGATTTCACAAAAGATTGTAACTCCAAGCGTTTTTATACTATCGATTTAGAAAAAATGAAAATCGTGTACTACACTTATGTAGCTCACGGCAAAAAAAGCGGCGAACGCGTAGCTACTTCTTTTTCGGATGTAGTAGAATCTAACAAAAGTAGTATTGGTTTTTACATCACTGGAGAAACTTATGAAGGTAGTAATGGCTATAGCCTAATGCTTCACGGCGATGAGAAAGGTTACAACAGCAATTTGGCAAAACGCGCTGTAGTAATTCACACTGCCGATTATGCTAACGAAAGCTATATCGCTCGCAACGGACGTATGGGCAGAAGTTTGGGTTGCCCCGTGTTGCCCCCTAATATCTACAAGCAAGTAATCAATACTATTAAAGATAAAACAATGATTTTTGCTTACTACAATGATGCTAAATACTTAAAAACTTCTAAATACTTAAATGTTTTAAAACTTATAGAAGACGACTCAGTGTTCTAAAAAAATTAAAGATGAATTTTGAAAAAACATTTGAACCTAAAAAGAGAGGCTGCCTATATAAGGCAGCCTCTCTTTGTTTATAATTCGCTATTATGTATATTTTCAAAATTTTAAGCACTCACTTCTAATTGGAAGACTTCTTGTAACCAACTGATGCTTTCATCGATAGACGATGTGTCTTTCAGGTGATTTACCAACTGAGTAGTAATTTTTTGAATGATGCGATTGCTAATGAGTTCAGCTTGTTCCTCGTTGAAATCGCTAATCTTCTTGCGATGAAAATCCATTTCAGCATTTTTAAGGCTTTCGAGTTTAGATTTCAGCGCTTTAATAGTAGGTGCAAATTTGCGATTGTCTACCCATTGGAAAAACTCTACTTTCACCTCTTCTATAATTGCCAAGGCTTGCGGAATAGCTTCTTTGCGACGTTCTAAGGCTTCATCTTTGCGTTTAGAAAGTTCATTCATATGCAAAAGGGTTACATTAGGGAGTTGCGCAACCTCTTCAGCTACATTTTTAGGGATAGAAAGGTCTAATATAAGAATAGGTTTATTAGGGTTGATAAATTCCTCGTGTACAGTAGGAGTAGCTGCTCCAGTAGCAACTACAAGTACATCGGCTTTGCTAATTTCAGTTTGCAAATCGGCAAAATCTTTTACCACTACGTTGAATTTTCCTGCTATCTGCTCAGCCTTCTCACGTGTGCGGTTGATAAGAGTAATATGTTTATTTTGGGTGTGCTTGATAAGGTTCTCACAAGTGTTACGACCTATCTTTCCTACTCCAAAGAGGAGGATATTTTTTTGTGATACTTCAGGCACATTTTGCATAATGTACTGTACCGCTGTAAACGATACTGAAGCAGCTCCTGAGGATAGGGCTGTTTCATTCTTGATGCGCTTGCTAGCATTGATTACACAATTCATCAATCGCTCTAAGAAAGCATTTGCCAATCCTTTGTCGCGTGAGAGCGCAAAGGCTTGTTTCATCTGCCCTATGATTTCAAAATCTCCTAATATTTGGCTATCTAGACCTGTACCTACTCTAAAAAGGTGTTCTACAGCTTCTTTGCTTTTGTTTACATAGCCTACTTTTTGGAAATCATCTACCGAGCCTTTAGCGTATTCACATAGCAATTGAATGAGTTGAAAAGGGTGTTCGGCATAGCCATAGAGTTCCGTGCGGTTACAAGTAGAAATAACTAAAAGCTCCTCAAAACCTTCTTCTTTAGCTTGAGTGAGCAATTGGTCTTTGTTTTCAGGGGTAAGACTAAACATCCCACGTATAGTCGCATCTGCTTTTTGGTAACTAAGCCCTATGCAGTAGAAAGATTTGTTCTTTGAGATAGAATGTTGTGTCATAGCTTGTTAGTGATTGATACTACTTACAGTTGTTTTTTCAGGGGCAAAAATAAGAAGTTCGCTGTAAATAAAACAAGATACAGCGAACTTTTATCATTAAAACACCTAAATATGTAAGCAGTCTAAATAATTTGGTGCGAGCCGCACGGGCTAATTTGCTAATTGGTTAATCGGTAGTACGGCAGAGTGGTAAGGTAGAGCATCGCAACAATCCTTCTTGTTTGGCAATTTCGGAATATGGAATTTCCTCTACAGTGAAGCCTTGTGAGCGCAACCATTGGTTTAGGCGAGTGAAATTCTTTTCGGAAACCACTACTTCTGGACTGATAGAAAACACATTACTGCACATATTGTACATTTCTTCTCGCTCTATATGGAAGAGGTTTTCTTTGCCAAAGAGGTCTACCAAATATTGATAATCAGCTTCGGATCGGAAGCCTCCTTTGTAGATAATCCCTTTGTCTTTTCCTACGGGCTGGAAGCAGCAATCGAGATGCAGGGCATTGTCGCGTGCTTCAGTTTTTGATTTGAGCAAATCAAACTCCTTCACTTTTTTATGAGGAAAAAGCTGCTGGATAAAGGCAACGCCTGCCATATTAGTACGCGCAGTTACTTGTTCTTTATAGTCAGCACCTTTATAAGTACCAATAAAAATATGGTCGTTCCAAGGCATTACATCGCCACCTTCTATATGTACATCGGCGGGAGGAGTAATTACTTTTTCAGGAGGTATTTGAGCGACAATGTATTCAATAGCCTGAAATTCAGCTTGTCTATCGGGCAAGATATTCGCTTTGATAAAAATATCTTCAATCACAAAACCAATATCGCGAGTGAATATTTGGTTGCAATCGGTAATAATTTCAGGGCGATATACTTTTACATTGTATTTTTCAAGTACTGCACGAAAAGCATCCATTTCGGCTACCATATCCTTTTCTATAGGATAGGTACCTGCTTTGATGTGCTCTGCCGACTTAGGGTCGTAGGCTTCTTCGAGTTTAGGAGTAGGTCCATTGCTGGTAGCCGTACCTAAAATTACGGCTTCTAACCTATTGGTTTCGTTGGTGATGTGTAATTTTATCATACTGATATTGTCTTGTTTTGGGCAAAGATACAAATAATTTATCAATTTGCAAATTTGTCGATTTGCTAATTTACTAATTTTCAAATTTGCTTATTTAATTAGAAACAATATAAATTATCACTATTTTTTTAGCTTTTCTTTGGGAATCTCAATCACTTAGTGTATTTTTGTCCCATCTTTTACTAATTAATTTACTCAATGATATGGAAACAGAAATTTTAGCACGTGTGCAGTTCGCACTAACGATTGCGTTCCATTACATCTATCCGCCTTTAAGTATAGGAATCGGACTATTAATGGTAGCCTTTAAAGGTATCTACCTACGCACTGGTAAAAAAGAGTACGACAGGCTCGCTCGCTTCTGGACGCGCATCTTCTCTCTTACCTTTGGTTTTGGTGTAGCTACAGGGATTGTGATGGAATTTGAATTTGGTACCAACTGGGCTACCTATTCGCGTTATGTAGGTGATATTTTTGGTAGTGCTTTGGCTGCTGAGGGTGTTTTTGCTTTTGCGCTTGAAAGTACTTGTCTTGGTATTGTACTTTTTGGCTGGAACAAAGTAAAACCTATATGGCACTTCTTGGCTACCCTTGGGGTGTGGTTAGGATCTATGTGTTCAGCTATTTGGATAGTAGTTGCAAACAGCTGGCAACAAACTCCTGCAGGTTATGTTGTACAAGGAGAAGGTATGCAAGCTAAAGCCGTAATCACCGATTTTTGGGCGATGGTGTTCAATCCTTCGAGCGTAGATCGTATATGGCACGTATGGCAAGGAGCTTTCTTAGCTGGTATCTTCTTAGTATTGAGCGTTCACGCTTGGTATTTACTCAAAGGTCGCCACGTAGAAATCTCTAAAAAAGCCTTTAGAGTAACCCTTATCATTGCTACTGTTGTATGCTTGTTGCAATTGGTTTCAGGACACAGCTCTGCCGATGGTGTAGCTAAAAATCAACCTGAGAAATTGGCAGCTATGGAAGGACACTTCAAAACAGGACCTGGTGATGCTTATATTGTAGGTTGGGTAGACCAAAAAAATGAGGAAACTCACGGATTGAGTATTCCTAAAGGACTTTCGTATATGGTGCATTTTGATGCTGATACTCCCGTAACAGGTCTCGACCAATATCCAGTGGAAGACCGACCAGGGCAAGTGAATGCTGTATTCCAATTCTATCATATAATGGTAGCTATTGGTATGTTCCTCATTGCACTCACTCTCTACGCTTCTTTCCTATTGTGGAGAGGCAAATTGTACAACAAACGCTGGCTCTTGCATATTTTCGTATGGAGTGTATTGTTGCCACAAATAGGTAATCAAGTAGGTTGGTTTGCAGCCGAAATGGGTCGCCAGCCTTGGATTGTGTACAAACTCTTGCGCACCAGCGATGCCCTTTCTAAATCGGTATCAGCTAACCAAATACTTTTTGCGATTATCTTATTTACCGTTATTTATATCATCCTCTTCGCTCTATTCATCTACTTGATGAACAAGAAAATCGTTCACGGTATAGATGAACACGAAGGACAAGAACAATTACAAACAGCATAACATTATACAGATATGGAAACATTTTTAGGAATCGACTACCCTACGTGGTGGTTCATCATTATAGGATTTTTGATTACAGGCTATGCTATTTTAGACGGCTTTGACTTCGGAGCAGGAGCTTGGCATTTGTTTTTCGATAAGAAAAAAGAACGCCGCGTAGCTCTAAACGCTATCGGACCAGTATGGGACGGTAATGAAGCGTGGTTAGTAATCGGGGGAGCAGGTATTTTTGCTGGTTTCCCACTAATGTATGCCGAATTGTTTTCGGCTATGAATACGCCTTTTATGCTTTTCCTCACCTTTATTATCTTTAGAGCTGTATCTATTGAAGTACGAGGCAAAGAGGACAGCGATCGTTGGCGCAATACTTGGGATATTGTATATAGCGTGTGTAGCATTGTATTGCCTGTACTCTTAGGTGTGGTAATTGCCAATGTACTACAAGGACTCCCATTAGACAAGAATTTCGTATACCAAGGAGGCGCTCTCTTTACATTCCTTACTCCTTATGCACTGCTTGTAGGTGTAATGACTTTGTTGCTTTTTATGGTACACGGAGGTTTGTATTTACTCATCAAAACTCACGGTGATATGCACCACCGTATTGAGAAACGCATCAATTACGCTTATCTCGCTTTTGTGGTAGTATTCACAGCTGTAGCGATTTACAGTATGCTCACACCGCATTTAGCTGAAAACATTGCTAATAGCACTGCGCTAAAAGTATTCCCTACTCTATTGCTTCTCAGCATCTTGAGCATAGCATTCTTTATGAAGAAAAAAGACCATAAAAAGGCTTTTGTAGGCACAATACTCACTATTGCTTTCTTTATGATAGTAGCCGCACTCAACTTGCACCCTACTTTCTTGAGAACTACTTTAGAAACAGGCAATAGCATCACAGTTTACAATGCTGCTGCTTCTCAAAAATCATTAGAGATTATGCTCACTATCACAGCGATAGGTGCACCTCTATTGCTTATCTACACTTATTTTGCTTACAAAGTATTCTGGGGCAAAGTAGAAATTGACGAAAATAGTTATTAATAAAATTCATAAAACAATCAACAAAAGCCAAATAGTAAAAAGGCTATTTGGCTTTTACTTTGATTGGCACGGAAATTGCTTGTAATCTTGAGCTAAAATCATTAAAAACACTGAAAATGAAAAGAATACTATTGATTATTATCGCTCTTTGTAGCGTAACCATACAAGCCCAACAGGTTGATAAAGCTAAAAAACTATTAGATGAAGTATATGCTAAAATGATAGCCTACAACAACATCTACATAGATTTTAGATACAACCTCGATAATGTTGCCGAAAACATCAATCAGGAGACTAAAGGTAATGTAACCATTGCCAAGGATAAGTACGTGCTAAACTATTTAGGAGCTACTAAAATGTATGACGGTAGCAAAACCTACACTATAGTTCCTGAAAACGAAGAAATTACTATAGAAAAAAACGCCACCGACGATAGTACTATCACCCCTTCTAAAATGCTTACCTTCTACAAAAAAGGTTATAAGTACAAATGGGATATACAACAAAATGTGCGCGGTCGCAAAATACAATACGTAGAATTGAAACCTCAAAAAGCTAATAGCGAGGTAAAACAAATTCTCTTAGGTATTGACATTCAAACCAAACACATCTACAACCTTATAGAAATAGGCAAAAACGGCACAAAAACCACTATTACAGTGAATACTTTCAAAACCAATCAGCCGTTATCGGCTAACATCTTTAAGTTTGACCGCGAAAAATATAAAAAAGACGGTTATACTATCACCGAAATGTAGTTGTTAGTCCGTTAGCTTAGTTGTATGAAAATCATTGACCGCTATATCATTACTCAGTTCCTCAAAAATTTCCTCGGGGCACTCTCTATTCTCATTCTCATCTTTGTATTCCACACTATTTTCACATACATCGATGAGCTGGCAGGACGTGGCTTGGAACTTTGGATTATATTCAAATTCCTCATTTATTTCATTCCGCAACTCATCCCTATCATTATGCCTCTGGCGGTGGTTATCGCCTCGATTATGACCTTTGGATCTTTTGCCGAAAGTTATGAGTTTGCCGCAATGAAAGCCTCGGGTATTTCACTGATGCGTGTAATGCGACCACTGATTATCTTAATGGCATTGTTGAGTATAGGCACTTTCTTCTTGGCTAACAATGTGATTCCGGTAGCCTATCGCGAGGTGTATACCCTCAGGTCGAACATTGCCAAAGTAAAACCTGCAATGGCAATAGCCGAAGGGGTATTCTCTAATATAGGAGAAGATATCAGTATTAAAGTAGGTAAAAAAAGTGGTGACAACGACCAATTTTTAGAGAGTGTGCTTATTCACAAAAAAACACCCGATAGAGTGAACCGCACGGTTATCAATGCTAAACGCGGTGAATTGAAAAGCGCTAAATCTAACCCTAACTTCCTACAACTCATCTTGGAGGACGGTACTTATTACGAAGATATCAAAACCAATACCTACGAAACACAACAGAAAATGCCTTTTGCCAAAGTGCATTTCAAAAAATACGTAATCAACCTCGACCTTTCTCACCTAAACAATGTAGATTTCAACGAAAAATCCGATGCTACTACTTATAGAATGATGAACGTAAATCAGTTAGATTATGCTATCGACTCACTTCGTTCGGATTTCAAACAAAACATCACCGATTATGGAAATAATATGTTCCGTCGTACAGGCTTTAGCACTGCCCCTCCTCCCCCACCAATACCTGCTGATAGTTTGCCACAAAAGAAAAAAGCTGCAGCACCTATAGAGGTAAAATCGGTTGCACAGCTGCTAAAAATGCTCAATAACAACGAGCAACAACGTGTGCTTGAGATGGCTATGAACAACAACCAAGCACAGTTAGACAATGTAGAGTTTCGCCAGAGTGACCTTGAGTATCGCTACAAACTGATGAACTTGCACATAATGAACTTGAGCGATAAGTTTGCGCTCACCATAGCTTGCTTTGTACTCTTTTTTGTAGCTGCTCCTTTAGGCGCTTTAATCCGTAAGGGAGGTATAGGCTTACCATTAGTTTTCGCGATGATATTGTTCTTATCCTATTATTTTATAGGAATGTTTATGAAGAACATAGCCGAGAACAACACTATCAACCCCGCTTTAGCTCCGTGGATTCCCGCCTTGATATTAATGCCTTTAGGCATTTATCTCACCGCAAGAATTGCCAAAGACAAAGAAGTTTTCCATTTCCCTCTCACACACAAGTTGATGGTATGGACAAAGGATAAAGTTAAAAAAGTGAAAAGTAATAAGAAGAAAATTATTAAATCTCCTCAACCTACTAAGCTGAATAACAAATAAAAACAATTGTAAATCAATAATAAAAAAGACTTTGCAGCATCAAAAATGCTACAAAGTCTTTTTTTAACAATATATTTTGTGTAAATTTGAGTTTTATTCAAAAGAAAAACCATTGAGCAAATCAGCAGTTTTCATACGTTTTTTGGCGGGGAGTTGCAATTCTAAGAGCTGGATAAAACCATCTTTCACTGCTACGCGCAGTTGTTTCTTTTCTGTGAAAAGTTTCCCGATAGGTTCATTATGAGTTGCAGGTTCAAACACAGCATCATACACTTTGGCAGCAAGCTTTTCTCCCTTATGAGGAAACTCCGCCCAAGCAGTAGGATACGGACTCATCCCTCTAATGAGGCGTTCGATAGTCATCCCGTACTCTTCCCAATTGATTTTACAAGTCTCTTTATATATTTTAGGAGCTTCGGTAAAAGTAATCTCCTTATCTTGCGGTTGTGTGGTGCAAGTACCATCGGCGATACTATCTACTGTTTTGAGCACCAAATCTGCCCCTTGCAGCATTAGTTTATCGTGGAGTGTGCCGGCTGTTTCGTGTGTATCGATAGGGGTAACAGCTTGAGCGATAATTGCCCCAGTATCAATTTTTTCATCTATAAAAAATGTCGTCACTCCCGTTTGTTTTTCGCCATTGATAATCGCCCAATTGATAGGAGCTGCACCTCGGTAGTTAGGCAAAAGTGAAGCGTGGAGGTTGAAAGTACCATATTTAGGTAATCGCCATACCACTTCAGGCAACATACGGAAAGCTACTACTATTTGTAAATCGGGTTGGAGGGCTTTAAGTTCACTAAGGAAATTCTCATCTTTGAGTTTCAAAGGTTGAAGTACAGGTATACCTTTGCTTTCGGCATAAACTTTCACTGGCGACTGATGCAATTTTTGTCCGCGACCAGAAGGTTTATCAGCAACAGTTACCACGCCTACTACGTTATAATTATTTTCTACTAAGGCTTTTAGGGACGCTAAAGCAAAATCGGGCGTTCCCATAAATACAATTCTCATTTTCTTCAATTAACAATTAACAATTGACAATTAACAAAGTCTTACCTTTTATCTCTCAGCTCTCAAATACTCATTTTCTTGTTTAAGCTGTGCAATGAGTTCATCTTTGGCTTTGATAAGTTGCTCGGTAATTTCGCGCAAAAGTATAAAATTTGACACTAATAGTAAAGTCTTTTGAAGTAAAAATTTTAATAGTTGTATCTAATTATGTAAAGCAATAAGTATTCACAAAGGCACAATACCCAAAAAATATTGCGCTTTTTTGGCAGTGAGCAAAAACAATGAGCTCACAAGAATGGAATAAATAAAATTGCGTAATGATAAATAATTATTACCTTTGCAAAAAATAAACATAATATGGACACAATTAAAATAAAATTCAATAATGCGACAGATTTTTATATATTTGAACCTCTTTTCAAACGGTTTAATGTAAAGATTTACAACGACACGAAAGACATTGAAGAAAAAGACGATTCTTTGATGACTAAGGAAGAGTATTTCGCAATGATTGACAGAGCAAGAGCTGGAAAAAAACACAAAATCAGTCGCGAAGAAATGAGAAAAATGCTTTTAGAAGGATAAAAATGGAAGATGAAACTTACAAATTAAAATACTCTGATGAGTATCTAAATCATCTAAAAAAGCATCTAAAATCTGGACAAAGAAAAGTACTCGCCAAAATTGATAGTTTACTTGATGAGATAGAAACTCACCCAACTACAGGAACAGGACAAGTTGAACCTCTAAAAGGGTATGGTGAACGCAATGTTTATTCTCGTAGAATCGACAAGAAACACAGATTAACTTATGAAGTTTTTGAAGAAGAAAGGTATATTGAAATTCTATCTGCATACGGACACTATGAGTAAACTATAGAAAAGAATATTCTTATTAAGAACAACACACCCCCCGATTATACCTGTCAAACAAATCTAAAAACCAAAAAATCCTCAAAAAATTTTGCCACGTAAAAAATAATTCGTACTTTTGCCGCCGATTTAAACAATAATTAAAAACGTTAAAGCTATGTATGCAATTGTAGAGATAGCAGGGCAACAATTTAAAGTAAGCAAAGACCAAAAAGTTTACGTGCACCGTTTGCCTAATGCAGAAGATGAAAAAGTAACTTTTTCTAACGTACTTCTCATTGATAACAACGGAGCTGTAACTGTAGGCGCCCCAGCTATAAACGGAGCTTCAGTAGAAGCTAAAGTTTTAAAACATTTGAAAGGAGACAAAGTGCTCATTTTCAAAAAGAAAAGACGTAAAGGTTACAAAGTGAAGAACGGACACCGTCAGTATCTCACCCAGATTGTAATCGAGAACATTGTTGTAAAATAATTGTTAAACTTAAAAATCTAAGAAAATGGCTCACAAGAAAGGTGTCGGTAGTTCAAAGAACGGTAGAGAATCACACTCTAAACGCTTAGGCGTGAAAATTTTCGGTGGACAAGTTGCCATCGCTGGAAACATTATCGTTAGACAACGTGGAACTCAACACAATGCTGGCGAGAACGTGTACATTGGTAAAGACCATACTTTGCACGCTAAAATAGATGGTATCGTAAAATTCGAGAAAAAGAAAAACGATAAATCTTATGTTTCTGTTATTCCATTAGAAGCATAATTGTAAAGTTTTAAATTAATTAAAAAATAAGAGTTATTCATTTTATGAGTAACTCTTATTTTTTTACCTAAAAGACAAGGAGTTTGGCAAAGTTTTTGAGGCAAAACGAGGCAAAAAAAAACAATTATCGCAATATGAAATATCTTGTGCAACTTTGCCGTATATTAGTAGGTGTTACTTTCATCATCAGTGGGATGATAAAACTCAACGACCCTATGGGTTTTTCTTTCAAATTAGAAGATTATTTCGCCCCTGGTGTACTCAATTTGCCTTTCCTCGTGCCTTATGCTTTAGCATTTGCTATCTTTGTGTGCATTTTTGAGGTAGTTTTGGGCGTAACTCTATTAGTAGGCTACAAAAAGAAACTCACACTGTGGCTTTTGCTCGCTATGTTAGTATTCTTTGGCTTCCTTACTTTCTATTCGGCGTATTTTAACAAGGTAACCGATTGCGGTTGTTTTGGCGATGCCATCAAATTTACTCCTTGGCAATCGTTTACTAAAGATTTAGTGCTTTTAGCACTCACTTTGGTCGTTTTCTTCGGTCAGAAATATATTCATCCACTTACAAAAGGCAAACTACCCTTGGTTGTAACTTGCTTATCTGTGCTTTTCTGCATCATCTTCGTTTATTACGTGTACAACCACTTGCCAGTGAAGGACTTCCGCGTGTACAAAATAGGTACTAATATCCCTAAAGGTATGGAATTACCTCCTAATGCTGTTACTTACTATTGGACTTTTAAAATAGATGGGCAAAACAAAGTGATTGAAACTAAAGACCCTTCCTTCCCTAAAATAGCGGGTGAGTACGTGAGTCTTACTTCTAAAACCGAAATGCCTCCTATCCACGACTTCTACATTCAGGATAAGGATAGAACCACCGATTATTTAGAGGAATTCATCAACAAAGACAAACTTTTGATGGTGATTTCCTATCGTCTTGACCGCGCTAACCAAGAGGCGTTTAAAGCTATTAAAACTGTTACCGATAAAGCAATGAAAAACGGCTATACAGTAATAGGTCTCACTTCACAAATGGAAAAAGCGCCTTATATCGTAAAGAAATACGAACTCAACTTCAACTTCTATTACAACGATGCCACTACGCTAAAAACGATGATTCGCTCTAACCCAGGGCTTATTACCCTCTCCAAAGGAACTATCATTGATAAAAAACACTATAACGACAGTGAAAAATTATCCATTGATAATTAACAATTAACAGGTGTGGCGTGAAACAAATATAGCTTTTCAGCATTATCTGCGACTGCAACGAGGCTTGTCGCAGAATACGGCCGTATCATACGGTTTGGATATTGAAAAACTTATCTGCTATTTAGAAAAATACAACATCACCGAAACTCCCAACAACATTGAGGAAGACACTTTGCGACAATTCGTGTACGAAGTAGCTAAAGATTTGAACGCACGTTCGCAAGCACGACTCATTTCGGCATTGAAGAGTTTTTTCAAATTTATGATGTACGAAAAAGGGCGTGAAGACTTCCCGATGAGCCTCATTGAAAGCCCCAAAATAGGCGTAAAACTCCCCGATACCCTTTCGCTACAAGAGATAGATGCGATGCTTGCTTCTATAGATTTAAGCACCGATGAAGGTCATCGCAACAAGGCGATGATAGAGATGCTCTACGCTTGCGGATTGCGTGTATCGGAACTCATTTCGCTTAGATTATCCGATTTGTTTTTTGATGAAGATTTTATCAGGGTGATGGGAAAAGGCAGCAAACAGCGGTTGGTACCTATTGAGGCTTACACTCAAAAGCAAGTGAAGCAATATATAGACAACCAGCGTCGACAGCTAAAAATAGCCAAAGGACACGAGGATTTTGTATTCTTAAACAGAAGGGGAAAACAGCTCACACGAGCGATGATTTTTACGATTGTAAGACAAGTAGCGGAAAATATAGGGTTACAGAAGACAATTAGCCCCCATACATTTAGGCATTCGTTTGCCACGCACCTACTGGAGAATGGTGCCAACTTGCGCGCTATACAAATGATGTTAGGTCACGAGAATATTACTACTACTGAAATATACGTACACGTTGAGAAGAGTTATTTGCGAGAAGCACTTATAAAGTACCACCCACGCCAGAAGATGAGCTTTACCCAATAGCCCATTACGTCATCACTCTTAATATTACAATGAGTGAAGCTCCACCTTGTTAGCGTTTTTTAGTTAGAGGTCTTCAAAATCAAGGTTGCGATAAGCACCATTCGTAACACCATTGGCAGCTCCATTAGTTCTTACGCCTTCCAATCGCTCGGCATATAGCTCTCTTTTAAAATCTTTTTGATGGCGTTCAGAGATTACTTCTTCTCCTTTTTCATCAAAAACATAAGCAGTCATTTCGTTTAAAATGTCCTTAAATAATTCAAAATCTTCTTTGTAGAGATAGATTTTGTGTTTTTTGTAGTGTACAGACCCATCGTCGTGCGTAAACTTCTTACTTTCAGTAATGGTCAAGTAATAATCATTAGCGCGTGTAGCCCTCACATCAAAGAAGTAAGTGCGCCTACCCGCCCTTAGGACTTTTGAGAAAATCTCCTCATTGTCCAAAAATTCTTTTTCTTCCATTGTACGTACGTGTTTTTATTATTCGAGTACAAAAGTCTATAAATAGAGAATACTACGCAAGTTTTTTAGCAATTATTTTATCTTTAAACCTATATTTTATTATAATTTTAACATATATACTGCTAATATAGCATTTAAACATAAAGTTATTAAAAAGGTTTCAGGTGTCAGGGGGTTGGGGACAGGTATCTGGGGGCTGGGGGCAAGTATCTGGGGGTTGGGGACAGGTTTCAGGGGGCTGGGGTTAGGTATCTGGGGGCAAGGAGTAAGCACTAACGACTAAAAACTAACGACTAACTACTAAACTTTAATAATTATTTTGTACTTTTGCAGTCTTAAAAGAAAACAATGTCTGAAAAAACATCACGCACTAAACATACATTTCATCAGTTATCGCGCTTTGTAAAACCTTATCGAGGCGTATTTATAGCAGTCGCACTCTTTGCGGTACTTTCTTCTATTTTTTCAACGGCTCAGCCTTACCTCATAAAAGTAGCAATAGACGATTATATCACCCTTAAAAACTACGAAGGGCTGTTGCGCATCACCTATATATTAGTAGCCTTGCTCTGCGCAGAAGTACTGATGCAATTCCTATTTTCTTATTATTCTAACTGGCTGGGGCAAACCGTTATACGCGATATACGCGAAAAACTCTTCGCTCACTTGTTACGCCTGAAGATGCGATATTTCGATAAATCGTCGATTGGTGTACTGGTAACCCGTGCGGTGAACGATATGGAACGCATAGGTGAGATTTTCAGTTCAGGACTTTTTGAGATGGCAAGCGATGTGCTCAAAATGTTGGTTATCACCATCGTAATGTTTGTAATCGATTGGAAATTAGCGCTCATCAGCTATGCTACTATGCCACTAATTCTCTATTTCACTCGTTGGTTTCAGCGTTCTATGAATGCTGCTTTTGTGGAAGTGCGCAAAGAAGTGGCTAACCTCAATGCCTTTGTGCAGGAGCGCATTTCGGGTATCAAAGTGGTACAGCTTTTTGCCCAAGAGCGCGAAGAATTAGAAAACTTCAAGAAAATCAACGAGAAGCACAAGCAAGCGTGGCTCAAAACAATATGGTATAACTCTATCTTCTTCCCTATTGGCGACTTGTGTGTATCGATTACCATTGCCCTTATCGTGTGGTTTGGCGGACGAAAAATCGTAGGCGATAATGTATACGATTTAGGGAATATCTTCTTGTTTATACAACTCTCACAACAGCTTTTCCGCCCTATTAGGCATATCGCCGATAAGTTCAACACCTTGCAGATGGGTATCATCGCTTCCGATCGTGTGTTTGCTATTTTGGAAACTGAAAACGACTCGGAAACTGAAGGACATAAGGAACTTACTGAAGTGAAAGGGGCTATCCAATTTAAAGATGTTCACTTTGAATATATAGCAGGCGAAGAAATTTTGCACGGCATCAGTTTTGAAGTCAAAGAAGGTGAAACCATTGCTATTGTGGGGGCTACAGGCGCTGGAAAAACTACAATTACCAATTTGCTAAACCGATTTTACGACCTTAGCTCTGGCGCAATTTACATCGATGGGGTAAATATAGAGGAATACACCCTCAGTTCATTGCGAAAACACATCGCTACTGTATTGCAAGATGTATTTTTGTTTGCCGATAGTGTGCTGAACAACATCACCTTGAAAAATCCCGCTATCACTGAGGAAGAAGTGATTGCAGCAGCTAAAAGCATAGGCGTTCACGATTTCTTGATGAGCTTGCCCGAAGGTTATCACTACAATGTGAAAGAGCGCGGTACAATGCTTTCGGCAGGACAACGCCAGCTCATTGCTTTCTTGCGCGCTTATGTACACAAACCACAGATTCTCATTTTAGACGAGGCAACTTCATCAGTCGATTCTCATTCTGAACAACTTATACAAGAGGCTACCGATAAAATGACCAAAGGGCGCACTTCTATTATCATCGCCCACCGCCTTACAACGGTGAAAAAAGCCGACAAAATTATTGTGTTAGACAAAGGAAGAATTGTAGAAACGGGCACTCACGAGGAGTTGCTACAAATAGAGAATGGTTACTACCACAATTTGTACGAAGTGCAGTTCTTAGACGAATAATTTTTTTTGGTATATTGTTTGATTTACAGCTAACAAGTTTCATCAAAACATTGTTTAGTAATGAAAATCAAACATTTTTTATCTTCAGTAGCTTTACTGCTTCCCTTAGTAATCACCGCACAGAAATCGGTGGTGCCCGAGGTGAAGGTAGTAAACGAACGCAATGCCAACCCGATGGTGTTGCAAGACCTCTCCATAGACATATTGGTCATAGGGCAAACAGCCGTTACTACTATGGAAATGACCTTCTACAACCCCAATACCCGCGTAATGGAAGGCGAGTTTCAGTTTCCTCTTGCCGACGGTCAGCAGGTGTCACGCTTTGCCTTGGATATCAACGGCAAAATGCGCGAAGGAGTGGTGGTAGACAAAGCCTTAGGGCGCAAAGCCTTTGAGGACATAGTGCGCAGGGGCATAGACCCTGGTTTGTTAGAAAAAACAGAGGGCAATAACTTCAAAGCCCGTGTGTATCCTATGCCTGCCAAAGGCACTCGGCGTGTGCTCATCGCCTTTGAACAAGAGCTACACGAGCGCGACGGACAGGATTATTACTTCTTGCCCATCACAGCTAATGTAACCCTTAAAAACTTCAAAGTACGCACCGAAGTAGTATCGCGCTTTGTAAAAGCTGATATTCAAAACAGCTTGCAATTAGACTTCAAGCAAGCGCGCAACAGCTATATCAGCGAGGTGAGCCAACAGAATTTTGCGCTCAACCAAAATATAGCACTCACTTTCCCAAAAATTGAGAAACCACAAACTATTAGCGCCACTAAAGGCAACAAAACCTATTGCTACGGCAATATCACTTTGGCTACTGCCCAACCCAAAAACAGACCTACCCCTAAGGAAATAGGGCTTTTATGGGATGCATCACACTCGGCAGCCAATCGCGATAGAGCAAAAGAATTTGCTTTCTTAGAAAGCTATTTCAAGGAAGTAAAAGATGTGAAAGTCATTCTTAGCAGTTTCAATATTCGCTCTGACAAACCCCTTACTTTTGAAGTGAAAAACGGCAATTGGCAAGTGCTGAAATCGCATTTAGAAAGTTTGCAATATGATGGTGCTACCGATGGCAATGCTATCAATTTCAGTCTCAAAGCCGATGAATTGCTCCTCTTTAGCGATGGCATTTTCAATTTTGGCAGTAAAGAATTTTCAGTAAAAGAAGTGGTAAAACAAGCTAAAACCCCTATAACGGTAGTCAATGCGTCGGCAGTTGCCAATACCCCAAAAATGCAATACCTCGCCAATGCTACGGGGGGTAGCTTTATAGATTTGACCACTCTCTCTACCGAGCAAGCACTAAAAGCAGCACAAACTGTACCTTTCCAACTACTGGATATAGAAGTGAAAAATGGCAAAGTAGCCAAAATTTTCCCACAGAAAGGCACAGCTATTAGCAAAGGTAATTTCACTCTTGCAGGAGAATTACAAACTAAAGAAGCTACTTTAGTACTCAGTTTTGGCTACCCTAAAAATGTAATACTACAAAAAGAAATACATTTGGCAGCCAACCCTGATGCTTCGGAAAGTGAGTTCGACCTTTTGCGCCGTATATGGGCAGAAAAACAAATTGCTCAATTAGAACGCGAAGGCGCTGAACAAAAACAAATAGATGCCGTAGGGCGTGAGTATGGCATTGTAACCGAAGGTAATTCACTTATCGTTTTAGAAACCGTAGAAGATTATGTGCGCTACCGCATTACACCTCCTGAAGAATTGGCTAAAGAGTACTATGCGATACTAGACTCTCAAGCAGAAGAGAAAAAAGAGAGGAAAAAGGAAATTTTAGAAGACCTTATTGAGCAATCAAATGAGCAAACAGAATGGTGGAAAACTGTATATCCTCTAAAAGATAAAAAAACTAAAAACAAAAAGCAGCTAAATGTGGTAGTAGATGAAACAACCGACAATCGTGCTGAAATAAAAGATGAGGTTATAGCTTCTGCTGAAATAGCTAAAATGGAAGCATCTGTGCCTCAAGCTGAAGTTCAAGCTCAAGCGCGAGGAATCAGTATGAGAGGGATAAGCTCTGTTTCAGAAGATACTGATAGCGCAGAACTCAATGAGGTAGTAGTAAGGGGTTACGCTCCAGTAATGAAAAGAAGTCTAACAGGTTCTGTTTCTGTTGTAGCTACAAATGATGTGAGGGTTGAAAATACTCCAATAGCAAATATAGAACTCAATGCTTATAACCCCGATACTCCTTATCTAAAAGTAATGGAATATACTGAAGAAGCTAAAGCCGTAGAAACCTATTACAAACTGAAAAAAGAATACGGCACAACACCTGCTTTCTATGCCGATGTAGCCGATTATTTCTTCAAGAAAGGCAATCGCGAGCAAGCTATTTTGGTAGTATCTAATTTAGCGGAACTCGGTTTGGACGACCCGCAACTACTTAGAGTATTAGGTTATAAACTCAGTCGTTATAATGCCAAAAAAGAAGCAGTACAAGTATTCCAAAAAATAGCAGTCATACGACCAGAAGAACCTCAATCTTTCCGCGATTTAGGCTTAGCTTTAGCCGATGACACTCAGTACAATGAAGCGGTGAAGAACCTTTACAAAGTAATTACTGAAGATTGGAATGACGACCGATTTGAAGATGTAAAGCTCATTACTCTGAATGACCTCAACAGTATCATAGCGCGCAATAAAAACGTAAAAACAAGCTATATCGACAAGCGTTTGCTCAAAAAAGAGCCTGTAGATGTGCGTGTAGTACTCTCTTGGGATACCAATGATTGCGATATGGACTTATGGGTAACCGACCCTAAAGGCGAGAAATGTTATTATCAAAACACACTCACTTATCTCGGTGGAAAAATATCAGACGACGTAACTGAAGGTTATGGACCTGAAGAGTTTATGATTAAAAAATCTATGAAAGGTCAATACAAAGTGCAGGTGAATTACTATGGTAGCAATTCCCAAAAGCAATTGATGCCCGTGAGTTTGCGAATTACTTTCTATACACACTTTGGCACACCGCAACAAAAACAAGAAGAAACAACGATACGTCTCAACGAAGAAAAAGATGTAATTGAAGTAGGTGCTTTTCAAGTAAAATAGATAACAAAAAAGCGGGGCTTAAAAGCCCCGCTTTTCTTTAGTAATTCTTATTTTTAAGTTTCAAATTATCTAAATAATTACTCAACAATATTAGCGATACTTACGCGGTTCCAATCTGGTTCGCTGAACATATCACCGATACCATTACCTTCAGCTTCGATTCTATCAGCTGAGATTTTGTAACGTTTAACTAAGAGAGTTTTAACAGCTTCAGCGCGAGCAGTAGCCAATTTTTTGTTTTTCTCTAAGTCACCTTCAGGAGAAGCATAACCTTTTATACTTACTTTAGCATTTCTATATTTGTTAAGGTAAGAAGCGATACGCTCTACGTTAGGCAATTGAGATGCATCAATAGTACTTTTAGCTACACGGAAAGTAACTACAGACTCTAAAGTTTTCTTGTTTTTAGTAACAACTTTCTCAACTACTTCAGGTTTTTTGTTACGAGCAGCTTCTAACTCATCTTGCAAGTTTTTGATTTGTTTTTGGTTATCAGCTAATTGTTTGTTTTTGCCGTTCAACTCATCGCGAAGTCTTGCTAACTCAGCGCTGTTATCAGGAGCTTGAGCAGCTGTAGTGAAGTGGTGAGCACCATTGCTACCTTTGAAACGGTAAACTACACCAGCAGTTACTTGAGTCCAAGAGTTTTTAAGGTTCAACTCATTTTGAGAGTTAGATTCAGCACGGTTTTCTACACCATCAACAAAGTAGATAAGTGCTGGGCTGATTTTGATACCCCAAGCTTTGCTTTGACCTAAGTTGAACAACAAGTTAGAACCAAATTGGCTTGTCATACCATTCAATACTTTAGGAGCTTTTCTGTTATCAGCACCTTGTGGGTATAAGTGACACCAGCCTAAACCAGCAAAACCTTCAACTTCAAAGAAACGAGGAGTTCCTTTGTAACCAGCGATAAGGTTGCTCAAGTTTACAGTACCTACCAAACTTACATTTGACATATCTACAAAGTTACCATACTCTGTAGCATTATCAAAATCTACTGGACGTACATACGCCATACCTTCAACGCCTAAACGGAACGCTGGAGAGATTTGTTTGCCTATCTCGGCTCCAAAAGTGGCACGGGTGTTTTTGATGAAGGCTTCACGGGTAGTCCAAGAGAATCCACCACCTTTAACACCTACTTGCCAGTTGTCAAAAAATTTGCTCTTACTTAGCATTTCTTGTGCGTTAGCACTTACGAAAGTTGCAACGATAGCTGCAACACTTAAAAGAGTTCTTTTCATAAAAATAAAATTAAAAAAAAACTTATTCACGATTAATATGGCGGCAAATGTATAGCTATTTTTTGTAACTACCTCATTTTTGAACAACAAAAATGCATTGCCTTTTCATTTTTAACTTTTCTTTTACAATTTATTTGGAAAAATCTTATAGTTCTGTTAAAAAATAAAATGTTTTTTAAATTAATATTCATCTGTTGGGGTTACAAATATCTCATCGGATTTGTGGCGATAACCGCTTATGCGCTCTTGCAAATCTTGGAAAATAACAAAGAGAACGGGTATGACTATCAATCCAAAGAAAGTACCTATCAGCTGTCCTACCGCAGCCCCTGTAGCTACTGAGCGGTTACCTTCAGCACCTACTCCTGAGGCAAATACCAATGGCATCAAACCTACAATGAAAGCGAAAGAGGTCATCAAGATAGGACGCAAACGCGCCATAGCAGCATTGATAGCTGCTTTAGATAGGCTTTCACCCATACGGCGGCGCTGTACAGCAAATTCTACAATCAGAATTGCGTTCTTCGCCAAGAGTCCCATTAGCATAATAAGAGAGATTTGGAAATAGATGTTGTTTTCCAAGCCGAAAAGCCATTGTCCTAAATAAGCCCCAAAGATACCAAAAGGCAATGAGAAGAGCACTGATAATGGCAATAGATAGCTCTCATATTGTGCTGAAAGGATAAAATAAGTAAACACCAAGCTGAGCAAGAAGATGAGTATGGTTTGTGTGCCTGCGGTTTGTTCTTCACGTGTTAAACCTGTATAATCTATACTATAATTAGCATTGAGGGTTTGGGCTGCTACCTCTTGTACTGCTTTTAGGGCATCCCCCGAACTATAATTAGGTTTGTTCTGAGCCGAAATAGATACCGAAGTAAATAGATTATAACGGCTGAGCGATTGAGGTCCAAAGGTACGTGTGAGCGTTACGAACTCGGTAATAGGCGCCATTGTGCCACTAGCTGTTTTTACGAACAAGTTGTTGAGACTATTGAGGTCTTTACGCGCTTCGGGCAACGATTGTACCATTACGCGGTATTGCTTTCCGTAGAGGGTAAAGTCGGTAGCGTAGAAACCTCCTATATAGTTCTGCAAGGTAGAGAGAATCGTGCTCACTGTAATACCTGATTGCATAGCGCGCTCTACATTGATATCCATTTGGTATTGTGGATAATTCACATTGAACGAAGTTTGCGCGAACTGTATTTCGGGGCGTTGCATCAAAGCACCTAAAAATTGTTGTGCATTTTTGTTCACCTCACTGATATCACTTCCGGATTTATCCAAGAGTACAAACGATACCCCACCCCCTATACCAAAACCAGGTACTGAAGACGGTTGGAAGAAAATCACATTAGCATCTTTAACATTAGCTACTGCACGAAAGGCATTGTTGATAATAGACTGGATATCTTGACCAGGGAGTTTAGAGCGCTGTTCAAAAGGTTTCAGTTTGAAGAAGCCCATACCATTGTTGCTACCTTCGCCCGAAATCATACCACGTCCCGTTACAAAGGTAACATTTTCCACCCCTGGGATATTGGAAAGACTTTCGTTTACCTCACGCATAATATTGGCGACACGTTCCATAGAGGCACCAGGAATCATCGATACATCCATCATCACAAACCCTTGATCTTCATTGGGCACAAAGCCCGATTTCATACTTTTATTGGCAAAATAAATACCACCTCCTGCCAAGAGTAAAAGCACTAAAGTTACCGATTTGTGGCGAAGGAAGAAAGTAAAAGTTTGTCCGTATTTATAAGTTGCGGCATTGAAAGCTACATTAAACTTGTGAAAGAACTTACCAAACCACGATTTTTCTTCGTACTGCTTATCACCGTGAGGTTTGAGAAAGAGCGAGCAAAGTACCGGACTGAGGGTGAGCGCATTGATTGCTGAAATCACGATAGCTACAATAAGGGTTACCCCAAACTGTTTGTAGAACACGCCCGTAGTACCGCCCATAAAGGTTACTGGCACAAACACCGCTGCCATTACCAAAGTGATAGAGATAATCGCTCCTGTAATCTCGTTCATAGCCGAAATGGTAGCAGGTTTTGCTTTTTCGTGCGTTTGCTCCATTTTGGCGTGCACCGCCTCGACGACGACTATCGCATCATCCACCACTATACCGATAGCCAATACCAAGGCAAAGAGGGTGAGCATATTGATAGAATAACCAAAGAGGTTCAAGAAGAAGAAAGTACCCACGATAGATACTGGTACCGCAATAGCAGGAATGAGCGTAGAGCGGAAGTCTTGCAAGAAGATATACACTACCAAGAACACCAACAAGAAAGCCTCTAAAAGGGTAGACACCACTTTAGAAATTGCAGCATCTAAGAAAGTATTGGCGTTATAGTTGATAGTATAAGTAATTCCTTCGGGGAAAGAAGGTTTTAGCTCCTCTAAAAGTTTTTCGATATTTTGGATAATCTCGTGAGCATTAGATCCTGGGGTTTGCGAAATACCCATAGCCACCGCAGGACGACCATTGCTTTCAGAAAATCCAGTATATCCCAGAGCGTCGAGTTCTACAGTAGCGACATCTTTGAGGCGAAGTACACGTCCGCCATCTAACGCTTTGAGTACTATATTCTCGTATTCAGACACTTGAGTGTATTTCCCTTTGTATTTAATCACATACTCATAGCTGCTACCGCTATTTTGCCCCAAAGTACCTGCAGCTGCTTCTTTACTTTGAGCTGAAATTGCAGCTGTTACCTCAGTAGGATTGAGACCGTAGGCTTGGAGTTTTTGCGGATTGATCCAAACGCGCATAGAATAAGTTTTTCCTCCAAAAGCACTCGCATCCCCTACCCCACTGATACGTTTGATTGCAGGTATCACATTGATGTTCAAATAGTTTTGCAAGAACACATCGTCTAACTCTTTATTATCTGAAAAGAAGGTAAGGAACATCAGGTTACCAGAGCTCTGTTTGCGTACCGTTACGCCCGATTGGGTTACCTCCGATGGCAAAATAGAGTTCGCACGCGACACCGCATTTTGTACGTTTACCGCCGCAATATCGCCATTGGTACCTTGTTTGAAATAGACTGTAATATTTGCGGAACCACTATTAGAAGCCGATGAGGTGATATAATCCATATTTTCCACCCCATTGATTTGTTCTTCCAGCGGAATTACCACTGCTTTAAGCACTGTTTCGGCATTAGCACCTGCATAGTTAGCCGATACCTGCACCGTTACAGGAGCAATGTCGGGGTATTGGGAAATAGGTAAGGATATAATCCCTAAAATCCCTAAAATAACTATCAGAATAGAAATTACCGTTGATAATACGGGTCTGTTTATAAAACTTTTTATCATAAGTTTAAGTTATAGATTCTTCTTTTTAATTTGCTAATTTACTAATTTGCCAATTATTTCCAGCCACCTCCAAGGGCTTTATACAGGGTGATGCCATACTGCATACGAGTGAATTGTGCATCGGCTACACTAAGTTCGGCATTGAGGCGGTTTACTTCGGCAGTGATGACCTCCAAATAATTCACCATACCACTATCGAATAATTGTTTAGAGAAATCAGTAGCTTTTTGATAGGCTTCCATTTCTTTAGTTTTGAGTTGGATAAACTCGTCTTGAGAGTTGAATTGGTGCATCGCATCGGAGACTTCCTTGCCAGCGGAAAGAATTGCCTTTTTGAAGTTGAGTAAAGCGGTTTCTTGAGCCGCTTTTTGCACTTCGTACTGAGTGCGTATTTGTCGGCGATTGAGGATAGGTTGCGCCAATCCCGCTATAAAGTTAGCAAACATCGATTTGGCTGAAAACCAAGTATCAAGCTCGGTACTGCTAATACCGCCACGAGCGCTGAGGGTGAGGGTAGGATAGAAAGCAGCACGGGCTACATTGGTGAGTTCAAAAGCGTTGCGCAAGTTCAGTTCGGCACGTGCCACATCAGGACGATTTTCGAGCAAACTTACGGCATATCCTTGACGAAATTCAGTAGGAAATTGTTGCTCGGCAAGGGTGCTTCGCTCTATGTAATGAGGCTCTTCGCCCAAGAGTACACAGATGGTATTCTCTAATGCCCACACGCTATTGTTGATTGTAATAAGTTGTGCTTGTGCGTTGTACACGAGTGCTTCAATTTGTTTGGTCGCTACTTCGGTAGTAGAACCTGCATTTTTGAGTTGTTTGGTAGTTTCCAAACTTTTGGTGCGGAACTCAATGGTTTGTTCGAGTACTTTTTTCTGTTCGTCGAGCATCAACAATTGGTAATAAGCTGTTGCTAAAGTTGCTACCACTTCGGACTGTACTGCTTTTTGAGCTTCGACAGTTGCCAAATAAGAGGCATAGGAGGCGCGTTTTTGGGCGGAGAGTTTGCCCCAAATATCGGCTTCCCACGAAGCACTACCCGTGATATCAAATAGGTTGTTGTAAGTACGTTCTCCTAAACCTCCAGCTGCATTGATAGAGTTGGTGCTGCGGGTGTAGTTTGCTCCTACCAAAAGGGTAGGGATAAAAGCAGCTTTACTTTGTTTGAGATAGGCTTGTGATGAAACTACACTTTGCATTGCTACACGTACATCAAGATTGTTAGAAAGCGCCTTGCTGATGTGCTGCTGGAGAGTGGCATCGGTGAAGATGTTGCGCCAAGATACATTGGCACTGCTAAGGCTATCCGTAGGGATATTATCCGTACGGAAAAGTTTTTCATTTACGACATTGGGACACTCGTAAGTTTTGCGACCTGCACAAGCGGTAAGGGTAAGGGCTATAGTTACTATAGCAACTGATTTATAGATGATTTTGTACATATTAGTTGTTAGGGGTTAGGGGTTCAGACGGGGTAGGTGTTAGGGGTTAGGTGTCAGGGGTTAGGGGGTTCAGACGGGGCAGACAAGTCAGACGGGTCTGATGAAAGTGTAAAAGAGAATAGAAATATAGTAAATTGGGTCGTCGCTTATTGTTTTTTCTGAGCTTTACGGGCTTGTCGTTTATCGTATTTCTTCTTAGCTTTTTCAGTAACTGCTACCAATACCCCATTGATAGCTCCAGAACAACAAATAGCTGTAGCTGCTGCTGGAGTAAGGTAATGAATCTCTTTTGAAATCTTTTGCCTGCTTGTTTTCTCTCGGAACTTCTTCTTGTCCATAGGCATACCATCCAATACAAAGAGAGGTGTAGCACAATAGTCCTCTGAAATTTGCGCTATTGCTCTGGGAGGAATCTGCTTTATCATCTCTTCTATATACGCTTTCTCTGCTTCTTTGTAAGTACCTTCAAATGACCCCTCAAAATTTATTTCTTGAGTTTTCTCTTCATCGGTAATCAGTTTACAAGAAGTACAACAATGCACCATCAGCATATCCCAGCGATCAGCTTTAATTGTGTAATTTCCTAAACTATCGGTATAAGTCTCAGTATTCCTATCTTTGTTATATACCCTAATATTAGCCAAAGGTTTGCCTTGTTTATCTGTAATTTTCCCTGAAACCACTATAAGGCGATAGGTTTGATAGAATTCCCAAATCTCTGCATAAAGTTGCTCTTCCTTGTTGAGCCGTCTATTGGGAGGATTATTAGCAAGTGCTTTTGCTTTCCGAAAAGTTTCCTTAGTGATAAGATATACCGCTCCATATTTTGCACTACTGCCAAAAAGATTTTTAGCTTCTTCTCTAAAAAGCACCAAGATTTCGGCTATATCTTTGGGTCGAAGTTTTTTAAACTTTAGACTCCATTTAGTAATTTTCTTCCCATCGATAATATAAAGAGGGGGCTCGTTAGGAATTCTTCCTATATCCTTTATGCCTCCGCCTTGGGATTCCTTAACTTGTGCTGTGAGAGGCAGAGAAAAGAGTAATAATAACAAATATTTCATAATAACGAGGGGCAAATGACGAGTTACGAATGACGAATGACGGGGGGCAACTTTTCACTAAAAGATGGGTTGTATTTTCTTTACAAGCTCTTCCATTGAAATAGGTTGGGGTTTGATCACGGTACCGGTATGTACTTTGTTGAGACCTTGAGCGAGGATGGTATCACCTTTTTTAAGTCCGCTTTCTACAACTGCATAGTTATCGGCGCGGTTTTTAAGTGTGATAACGGTTTGTCGCAAGGAGTCTTTTTCGGCTACACGGTATACAAATACTTTTCCTTGTTGCTCAAAAGTAGCTACCTCAGGAATTACCAGTGAGTTACTAAAATGTTGGGGTATTTTAATGGTTCCGCTATTGCCATTAGTGAGCAATTTGTTAGGATTAGGGAAAGTAGCGCGGAACTGTATGCTACCCGTAGAGGGGTCAATTTGTCCGGTTACCGCTTGAATTTTACCTTTCTCGGCATATTCTTTTCCGTTAGCTAATACCAAAGAAGCCTCAGGTAGGTTTTTGAGTTTCTCGGCAGTGGTTTTACCTTCGGTGTTAGCTAAAAAGTCGAGGTATTCTTTCTCGTTCATTGAAAAATAAGCATATACCTCTTTCACATCAGAAACAGTGGTAAGCACTGTATTATTGGCAGTTACTAAAGCGCCTTCGCGGAAGTTGATTGCTCCTACCACCCCATTTACAGGTGCTTTCACTACAGCAAAACCAATATTACTCGCCACCTCGTTGTAGGCAGCTTGAGCGTGTTGCAAGTTGGCTTTGGCAGTTGCTAATTGCACGGGACTCACAATATTTTTTTCTACCAATGGCACCAATTTATCTACCTCTACCTTAGCGACCTCTACCGCTGCTTTGGCTGAGGCTGCCGACTGGTTAAGCGTTTGAGTTTCTAACTGAAACAAGGGTTGCCCTTGGGTTACTACCTGACCTTCGTCTACTAATACCTTAGTGATATAACCTGATATTTTGGCTTGTACGGAGCTGTTTACAATACCTTCAATATTCACTGGATAAGAGAGTTGAGAAACCGTATTTTGTTCACCTACTACAATCACTGGATAAGCCTCAGGTTCTTTTGATTGTTGTTGCTGTTGATTTCCATTATTACAAGCTACCAATGCGATAGCTGCTGCTGCTAAAAAAAATTTATTCATTATACTTTAATTATTAGTTGTTAGTTTTAGGACAAGTCGGACGGGGTTAACAAGTCGGAGAAAGTAGATGAGGTTGAAGTTAGAGGGTAAGGATAAGGATTATTGACAAAAGTAGTTCAAAAATAGTTATAGGCAAGTGTGGAATGGCGTTAATCTTTTGTTAAAGTTTAGAAAATGAGACCTATACGCTGTTTTAAAACTATGGTGCAAAGGTAGGGTGAAGTAGAGATTTAGGCAAATAATATCGACAGAAAGGCTGATTTTATCGACGAAAAACGCAAAATACGAGGTGTGAACCCCCGAACCCCCGAAGGGGACAATCCTGAGTGGTAGCCCCCGAACCCCCGAAGGGGGACAATCCAGAAAGGAGTCTATTATAAGTCTCAATGAAACAATATGCTATTTTTTAACTATTGATTTGCTTTACTAATATTACACTAAAGACTCCCATTACGAGAATCACTCTAAGCATATTGTGTAAAGCTCTGTATTGAGGTTGGATTTGGCTTTTCCAAAGAAAGGCTACAAAAAACAATAAATAAAGTATTGTGAAGTAGAGAAAGTACGTCAGTTTGAATATGGCGAAGCTATGGAGTAGCCAATAGATAGGCAGAAAGCAGAGCAATATACTCGAGGTGATGAGTTTTTTAGCAAAACGTTCGCCATAGACCACAGGGATTGTGGCGTAGTTATGTGTGAGATCACCTTTGATATTTTGCAAATCTTTGATGAACTCTTTGGTAAGCATCAACAGAAAAATGAGTAAAGCGTGTGCGAAAATAACTGTTTCAAAATTGCGATAATACACAAATACTGCGAAGAAAGGTATAATGGCTAAACTTGCCGAAGTGAGATTCCCCCAGAGTAGTAACTTCTTGATACGATGTGAATAAAGCCACATAGTGAAAATGTAACCCGAAAAGAAAACTACTGCCCTAAACGACACGTAACTCGCTACAATCACTGAAAGAAAATTGAGTAAAAAATAAAGTGTAAGTTTGGTATTCTGACTTACCAAATGATTGATCATCGTTTGGGTAGGTTTATTAATCAGGTCTTTATCTTTGTCATAAAAACCATTGATAATATACCCTCCTGCGATAGCTAAAGCTCCTGCAATGACTAACATTAGCAAGTGAGTATCGGAGAGGACTTCTCGCCAAGATTGTTTAGAAAGTACGAAGATAGACGCTAAGTACTGAGCTACACACACCATTGCGATGTTGTAGCCTCGCACTGCCGAAAAAAGCCCCAATAATTTTAATAAAGCTCTTCTCTTCATTTTGTCTAATTTTTATTGTAAGTTCTATTACTTGTAAATAGAAAGTCGTTGACCTACGCGTACTTTATTGCTTTTCATTCGGTTCCAACGTTTGAGATTATTGATACTCACACCGTGGCGACTTGCGATTTTACCCAAGTTATCGCCTTTTTTCACCGTGTAAATCGTTTTTTTAGTAGATTTACCTCCTGCATATTGTTCTCCTTTAGCTACTTCTGGAAGTATTTGTTCGCGTTGGGCTTTTTGTTCGTTTAGATAGTTGTAGATGGCTTGTTCATTGGCTACAAATTTACCTATCTCTGAAATAGGCAAGCGCACCGCATAGTTACGTCCTTCTACATAAGGCACTACATCTAACTGATATGAAGGATTAAAAAACTGAATATCTTGTACATCCATACCTGTAATTTCGGCTATATCCTTAAACGGAATTGCTTGTTTTACACGAATAGTATCAGTTTGGAAAAGGTGATTGGCGCGCTTTTGAGGTTTGAAGCCGTGTTCTTTAGCATATTCAAAAATATAGAGTGTTGCCAAGAAGGCAGGGACATATCCCGCTGTTTCACGAGGAAGATAGGGGCGCAAATTCCAATAGTTAGTCTTGCCATTAGAACGGCGTATAGCTTTGGTTACATTGCCAGGACCTGAGTTATAGGCTGCGAGAGTTAAATCCCAGTCACCAAATATTTTGTAGAGTTCGTTTAAGTATTTGGCTGCTGCTTTAGTAGAACGAACGGGGTCGCTGCGTTCATCGACATAGTTATTCACCTCTAAACCATAGCTTTTACCCGTAGCATACATAAATTGCCACAAACCTGTAGCCCCTGCACGTGAACGCGCTTTAGGGTTCAAAGCAGATTCAATAATGGCAAGGTATTTCATTTCAAGAGGGATTTTCTGGTTACTCATTTCCTGCTCGAACATTGGGAAATAGTAATCACTGAGGCTCATCAGGCGTTCCAAGGAAGAACGGCGGTTTTTCAAAAACGATTTGATCACCTGTTCTAATACGGGATTATACTCCACATTAAAAGGTGTTTTCTCGTTGAGCTTGCGCAAGCGTTCTTTGAGTACTTCGGTGGGCAACTCGCTGTAATCTACATCGGTAGGGGTAGCGGCTACATCTTCACTCATCTGAAAGAACAAATCAGAATTTGATAATTCTTTCAGCCATTTTTCATCATATTTTCTTACGTTAGGATTATCGTTGAGTTTGCGTAATCCTTCACGTTTAGGATTCTTATTTATAGTGTCTTTTTGAGAGAATTGCGCCTGCATTGGCATACTACCTAAAAGCAAGCAAGCGAGGGTAGTAAGAGTATATTTTCCAAGTTTCATATTCTTAAATAATGTAAGTGTGTTTTTTAGTTTATTATCGTAAGGGCGACAAAACTACTAAAAATATTACAAAGACGCAAATATTCGCTCAAAAAAGTATTTCGTTTCTCTAAAAATCGATTTCGGGCTCTTCTGTACCTCCTTCTTTTTCTTTGCTACAATCTATAGGGATTTCTATATTTTGAGGAGCTGGGAAAGCACCTTTAGAAACGTTCAAATCTTTATCGGCATAGCATTTTTTCATATAATAACCGAATACAGGGAGTGCCATAGTAGCCCCTTGACCGTAGGCAGTAGTACGGAAGTGTATCGCGCGGTCTTCTCCTCCTACCCAAACACCGGTAACAAGGTTAGGTACCATACCGATAAACCAACCATCACTGTTGTTTTGGGTTGTTCCTGTTTTACCTGCAATAGGGTTCGTAAACTGATAAGGGTAACCAGTCATCACATTCTTATAAATCGCATTGTAAGTTTCAGCTCCTTTGGTACGCAAGCGCGCCCCTGAACCATAACGTGTAACACCCTCCATCAAGTTTACCACTGCACGTGCTACTTCAGCACTTACTACATCGTGAGTTTCGGGAGTGTTCTCGAATAGTACTGTACCATTCTTATCTTCTATACGAGTTACCAACACTGGTTTTACATATACACCCTCATTAGCAAAGGTGCCATAAGCGCCTACCATTTGGAAGACTGTAGCATCGGCAGTACCTAAGGCTATAGAAGGCATTTCGGGTATATTAGAAGTGATACCGAGTTTTCGCACCAAATTGATAACAGGTATAGGTCCCACTTTGTCCATTAGATTTACTGTAATAGAGTTCACCGAGTTTGCCAAAGCGTATTTGAGGGTCATCATCTTACCGGTGAAATTACCCGTAGAGTTACGCGGACACCACGCTTGTACATTGCCATATTTATTAGCTTCCACACAAGTTAGGATATCAGGAAGTTCCAAACAAGGCGAATAGTGCAACTGGTCGATAGCAGTAGCATATACAAAAGGTTTGAAAGTAGAACCTGTTTGGCGAGCGCCTTGTACCACTTGATCGTATTGGAAGTGCTTGTAGTTGATACCTCCTACCCATGCTTTGATATGTCCTGTTTGAGGTTCCATAGACATCATACCCGTACGCAAATAAGCTTTGTAGTACAATATAGAGTCGCGTGGGGTCATAATAGTATCTTTTTCACCTTTCCAACTGAACACACGCATCTCTACTTTCTTATCAAAGGATTCGCGGATTTCTTTTTCGGAATATCCTAAATATTTAAGATGTATCCAGCGATTAGAATTTTTCATCGCGCGCTCCATCAGGTTTTTATACTCTTCTTTAGAGACTTTTACAAAAGGATAAGTAGCATTTTTCTTAGGGTTATTCTCGGCATCGAAGGCTTTTTGCAGCTGTTTCATATGAGCTTTCACAGCAGCCTCGGCATAAGCCTGCATCTTAGAATCAATAGTGGTATAGACTTTCAATCCATCGAGGTAAAGATTGTGTTTAGTACCATCGGGTTTAGGGTTTTGGTCAATCCACGTTTTCATATAAGAACGCAGATACTCACGGAAGTAGGTTGCCATCCCATCATTATGACTTTCGGGGGTAAACTTAATCTTCAATGGCAATTTTTGCAAAGAATCTTTTTGTTCTTGAGTGATATAGTTGTTCTTAGCCATTTGGGCGAGTACCACGTTGCGGCGATTGGTTACCCCTTCTTTATTTTTTACGGGATTGTAGAGGGCAGAGTTTTTGAACATTCCCACTAACATTGCCCCTTCTTCTATTTTGAGGTTTTTAGGTTCTTTATCGAAGTAAATTTTAGCCGCTGAGCGTATGCCATCGGCATTGTTATTGAAGTCGTAGATATTGAAATACATTGCCAATATCTCTTCCTTAGTATATTGTTTTTCAAGGCGAGTAGCAATCACCCATTCTTTTATTTTTTGGGTATAACGCGCTAACCCTCTGGTTTTTTCCTTGTGAAAGAGCTGTTTAGCCAATTGTTGTGAGATAGTGGAAGCCCCTCCTTTACTACCTAAATAGACCATTGCGCGCAGTGTACCGCGGACATCTATCCCTGAATGCTCATAGAAACGTTCGTCTTCGGTAGCGATGAGCGCATCAACTAAATGTTTAGGTAAATCTTTGAAGCGAATAGGGGTACGATTTTCATCTAAATAGAATTTCCCTAATGATTTACCATCGGCTGTAACGATTTCGGTAGCCAAATTGGTTTCAGGATTTTCCAAGTGCTGGAAGTCGGGCATTTCACCCAACAAGCCAAAAGAAGCTGATACAAAGAGCAATATCACTCCTACTACACCTGCTATAAAAATATACCAAAACCATCTCACCACTGCACTGAGTCCTTTTTTAGACTTGCGGCTGCTACTGGTGCTGTTTGTGCTGTTTTCTTTTTTCATAGTTTATTATTTTTTTAAGTCTCCCACGAATTTCACGAATTTACACGAAATTGAGACTATATAAAACTCTTTTGTTAGGCAATTATTTATTAGTTTCTTCTCGCAATCCTACTTCGGTAATTCCTTTGAGGACTGGCACTCCCTCATTGTCACCGATTTTGCGCATTGCTTGTTCTATTTTGATATTGTACTTGCCTTTCGCAGGAAAAACAAATTGTTCTTTGTACCACAATTTGCTCTCTTTCACTGCTGAATAACCATCACCTAACCATTTACCTTCGGGGGTTGCCATTTCGTACTGCAAGGTATCGACAATTACTTTATCGCTATTAGGCACTTCCATTTTGGCAATCAGGTAGATATTGCTAAACTCGTAATGCTCATCATTGCGCAACATTATAAATAGGTTTTTCTTAGCCAAAGTATCGTTTTCCTCTATAAGAAAAGTTACAGGCTCATTTTTAGTCCAACCATTAGGCAAGGATACATATTCGCTATAAGTTACCCCATTTTGGCAAGAGACAAGGAATATCAATAGCAATAATATACTAAACGTTCTCATTTTTAGGTTTATCGGCATTAGGAGCTTTAGGTTTGTTATTCTTATTATTAAACTTTTTCTTGGCAGCATTAGGGTTGTTATTGCTGTTGTTATTAGCATTATTGCCATTGTTATTAGCATTGTTGCTATTATTCTTAGGCTTGAATTGTTGTTTCTTTTTGTTAGGTTGCCCTTGTTTAGGCTGCCCTGATTGTGCCTGATTAGGCTGATTTTGCTGTGCTTGTGCCTGTGCTTGTTGGGGTTTGTTATCCCGCTGAGGCTTATTGGCATTAGTATTTTTCTTGTTGTTACGCTTGGTCTTTTTGCGTTTAGGCGTATCGAAACGGGTGATGCTATCTTCCTCTACTGGAGCGAGTTCTATACCTTCATAAGCTGAAGTGTTCTTACGAGAGGACAAATCGGTAACTATAGCGTACTCTTCTAATTCCTCAATAGGTTCCCCCTCTTTGTTAATCTCTATGATTTCCTTTACGCTATCTACTGACAGTTTGTGCCAAGTGATAGGGTTCTCATCATAAGTGAACCACATTAAACGCTTGAAAATATCTATTTTTTGGCACGATGCCATACCGCGCTGTGTGTGGAGTTTCACATCGGTACGAGGAAAATCTTGTAAGGCATCGAGATAAGTATCGAGTTCGAAGTTCAAACAGCATTTGAGTTTGCCACACTGCCCTGCGAGTTTTTGAGGGTTGAGGGACAATTGCTGGTAACGCGCTGCAGATGTAGAAACGCTTCTGAAATCGGTGAGCCAAGTAGAGCAGCAAAGTTCACGACCACAAGAGCCTATCCCACCTAAACGAGCAGCCTCTTGACGGAAACCTATTTGTCGCATTTCTATACGCACCGAAAAGGCTTTTGCCATATCCTTGATGAGCTGACGGAAATCTACACGCCCTTCGGCAGTATAGTAGAACGTTGCTTTAGAGCCGTCGCCTTGAAATTCTACATCGGAGATTTTCATCTCTAAGCCCAAGGCAATAGCTAATTCACGCGATTGTTTTTGCACTTCTATCTCTTTAGCTCGTGACTGTTGCCACACATCGATATCGTGCTGATTGGCTTTGCGATACACACGTGGTATCTCGCCCTCCCAATCCACTTTGCGCTTTTTCATTTGCGAACGCACTAATTCACCAGTGAGGGTTACTACCCCTACATCGTGCCCTGAAGGAGCTTCGGTAGCTACTACATCGCCCATTTGGAGGGGCAATTTATCTACATTGCGAAAATACTCCTTACGACTGTTCTTGAAGCGCACTTCTACGCAATCAAAATACTCTTGTCCGCCAAGGAGTTGGGTATTTGCCAGCCAATCAAAAACAGATAGTTTGGCAGTGCCAAAGCTACGGGCTCCGCAGTTTGTATTACAACTATTATTTGTATTGTGTGTGCAAGTATTGCAACTCATTTTTCTATGATTATTACGTTAATAGAGTGGGCGTAACAGCCCTTTCAATCGGCAAAAATACGAATAATTTGGGAATTTGCAAATTTGAGAATTAGCAAATTAGAGAAAAGTAGAGAGAATATTATAGGAAAAAGCTCAGAAAATCTTGTAAGATTTCTGAGAGTCCTGAAAAGAGTAGAGAGACGAAAAGAGCTGATTATTGATTCCTAAATCCTAATTTTGCTTAAAACTGAAAATAGATAAATGGCTGTATATCGGTAGAATAGGCTTGATAACATATCAACACTACTACTAAAGCGATAGCAGCTTTTACCACGTAATGGCTTTCGGCAAAAACGTGCTCAGTATAATCTTTCCAGCTTTGAGGCAACCAATGGGTAATATAGCCTATGAGAATGATTCCTAAACTGATATTGTTGTACTTCATCACTTGCATAGCTGACCCCCAGTCCATATTATGAGCGACTTGGTCAAACCACTGGTTTACACTCTCCATATCATTACTGCGGAAGAACACACGGGTGAAAGAGATAAAAGCAAAAGTAAAAGTTATTTTCCAAACACGTGCTACCCACAAATTGCTGTTCTCATACGGACTAATCTTACGCCAATACTTATAAGCTACCACTCCCAAACCATTGAGTCCGCCCCAGATGACAAACTTCCACGACGCACCGTGCCACAAGCCCCCAATGAGCATTGTGAGCATAATGTTGATATTGGTAGTGAGGTAACGCTCAAAAGGTTTATAAAAGAAAGCAACCGCAGAGCCCGCTACTAATAGTAGCCCTGTGATGAGGGTAAATGCTAGATTGTTGATAGCTACTACCAAAATTACCACAAAGAGCAAGGAGAAGACAAAAGTTCCTATGGTACTATTGCGGTTACCCCCTAATGGGATGTACAAATAGTCCTTTAACCAAGTGGAAAGGGAGATATGCCAACGTTTCCAGAAATCGCCGCAGTTCAGAGCTTTATAAGGAGAATTGAAGTTTACAGGCAATTGGAAACCCATTAGCAGTGCCACCCCTATGGCTATATCAGTATAACCAGAGAAATCGCCATAGATTTGCAACGAATAGCCTATGAGAGCCAGTACATTAGCAAAGCCCGTGTGCATAGAAGGGGCATCGAATACTTTGTCTAAGAAGTGCAAAGCGATGAAATCGGCAAAAATCATCTTTTTGATAAGCCCTTTGAGAATGAAAAATATTGCCTTGTTAAACTCTTCTTTAGAAACAACTGTTTTTTTAAGAATTTGAGGCACAAACTCTTCGGCACGCACGATAGGTCCTGCTACAAGTTGAGGGAAGAAACTCACATAGAAACCAAAATCGAGTATAGATTTGAGCGGTGTTACTTTGTTGCGATAGACATCTACTGTATAACTAATCGTTTGGAAAGTATAGAAAGAAATCCCTACGGGCAGAATTATTTTATCGACAGTGAAATACCCCTGATTGCTAAAACCATTTGCCCAATAAGCCAAATAGTTAAAAGTTTGATGATGGGTATGGAATAGCGCGTTGTAAGTATCGGTAAAGAAATAAGCGTATTTGAAATATGCTAACACAAACAAATTCAAGCAAACGCTCACGGTTACAGCTATTTTGCGATGGCGTTCTTCAGTTTGGCGATAGATGTAATGCCCCAGATAAAAATCGGTAACAGTACTGAACACCAATAGCAATACAAAGAGACCGCTTGCCTTGTAATAGAAATAAAAACTAGCGAGTAGCAAAAACAGATTGCGCAGGTGTCGGCGTCGGTAAATTAGAGCAAAAATGGCATATACCAAGACGAAGAATATCCAGAAGTCTATCCGCACAAAGGTAAGCGGATGTTCGGGATTAAAAGTAAAGAAATTGTTGAAAAAGTCTGTCATAAAATCTGTTATTCTACCGCCGCGAGGTCGTTATGTAGACATTGATAAAATACTTCTGAAATAAGTTTGGTTCCTTTAGGGCTAAAATGGACATAATCGGCAGCAGCCATACCTTCTTTAACCCACGTAATCATAGAGTTTTCACCTCCCATAGCCTCATACATACTGAAATAAGCAATATCGTTTTTCATACACTCTTCTTTCATCAAATCATTGAGTTTAGGAACGTAAGGATAAGTGATGCGCTTGCCATTGCGCGAGGTGGTCATATCGCCATTGCCTATGAGCATAAACATCGCATTAGGATTGGCGCGTTTCACCCATTTCATATTGAAAATGAGCCCTTCAACATAGTCTTTCAGCTGCTGATCGGTTTTCATATAAGGAATTGTATTACCCCCGAACTCAAAAATAAAGAGGTCGGGTTTGCGGACAGCAGACATTTGGCGGTAATTCTCATAGTTCATACGGGTGAAAATACGCCCTGCTTCACCGCGCATTGCCACGTTATCGGCGCGCACTCCCGAAGCTGCATCAAGGGTAATTCCATAGAAATCAGGACTTACACGTGCTTCTAATTCTACGCGTAATTCTTCGGGGGTAGTAGCGAAATTCAGTTGATAGTTATGGTATTTACCATCGGCGATAAGGGTATCAATTTTAATTACATTTTTTCCTTGATATACCTTAATCGCAGTTCGGCTGATAGCATTGCCATAGTGCAAGCCAAATTTAGTGTAGTTTTGCAAACGTGCGTAGGATTTTTTAGAAGGTTTGATTGTAAAAGATGCCTTTGTAGGTTTCAACAAGGCTGTATCGTTTACATAAGGTGTAAATCGCGAATAAGTAGCAAAAAGTCCGTAGCTATTGTGTTTCACAGTTTTGCGCTGTTTACGGTCGAAGAAAGCATAACGCATCCAGTTAGGTGAAGCCACAATATCTATACTATTTTGGCTATATACTACTTTGATAGGGATAAATCCAGGTCCGCCCCCACCATAGGAAAGTTGCAAGCGGTTGCGCATATAAGCTGTAATGCGGTCTCCCTCTATTTGAGAGTCGCCATAGTGTACAATTTGGCATACTCCCTGAGTGAGCTTGGCTTTGAGGCGCTTGATATAATCAATTTTATTACCAGGGTAATAGATTTTACCTTCTACATTGGTATCTAAAGTATGCAGCGAATCTTTTTCGATAGTATCGTTAGTTGCTAAGTTTTTTGTTTTCTCATCAACAATACTCCCTGAAGTTTCTTTGATAAGTTCATCGAGTTTGTTGTTCTCTTTTTCATCAGCTTTGAAGAGTTCTCCTAAAATATCGGGAGTAGGATAGCGCAACATCGCATCACCAAAGGCAATACCTTCACGCACCATACCATTGGCGGTGGTGTGATAACGACTGAAAAAGGTCATTGCAAAAAGGGCAGCGAGTAGCCCCACGATAAAGAGTAAGATTTTCTTAGGTTGCATAGATTAACTCATTAAAGATTCCCATTCGGTCATTAAATCCTCCAACTGTTGTTTTTTCTGTTCGTACTGTTTGTAGAACGCATCGGTTTGTACGCCTTGTCCCATTTGTTCGTTCATCGTTTTGAGTTCCTGTTCAAGCTCAGTGATGTTGCGTTCTATTTTATTGAGTTTGTTTTGAGCTGCTTTCTGTTGTTTTTGTTCTTCGAAAGAGAGTTTTTCAGGAGTTTGAGCAGCTTTAGTAGCAGTAGTAGTCGTTTCTTTAGGTTGTTCTATTTCACGGAAATTAGCGACAGCGCGTTGCTCTAAATAGAAATCGATATCGCCCAAATATTCTTTGAGGTGTTGGTTTTTAAATTCGTACACTTTATCTGTGAGTCCTTGCAAGAAATCACGGTCGTGTGACACGATGATGAGCGTTCCTTCGAATTGCTGAAGTGCTTTTTTAAGTACATTTTTGCTCTTGATATCCAAGTGGTTCGTAGGCTCGTCCATTACCAAGACATTGAAATCCGACAGCAACATTTTAGCCAATGCCAAGCGATTGCGCTCACCCCCTGAAAGCACTTTCACTTTCTTATCTACCTCGTCGCCGCGGAAGAGGAAAGAGCCCAGAATATCGCGTATTTTCATACGATTGCTATCGTTAGCAGCGTTGAACATCGTATCGAGCACAGTGAGTTCACCATCTAAATAGTCGGCTTGATTTTGGGCAAAATACCCCAATTGCACATTATGACCTAACTTGATAGTTCCGTCGTACGGAATTTCGCCTACAATCATCTTGGCGAGGGTAGTTTTCCCTTGTCCGTTTTGCCCTACAAACGCCACTTTGCTACCGCGTTCTACAAGCAAACTCACGTGGCTAAGCACTTGTTTTTCGCCGTAGTTTTTAGAAACATCGTCTATTTCGAGCACCACTTTCCCTGGAGTTACCGATACAGGAAAACGCACATTCATCACGGCGTTATCCTCCTCATCTACCTCTATGCGCTCTATCTTGTCAAGTTTTTTCATCAGCGATTGCGCCATAGAAGCCTTAGTAGCTTTTGCACGGAATTTTTCAATCAGCTTTTCAGTTTGCTGAATTTTCTTTTCTTGATTTTTTTGTGAAGCGAGTTGTTGCTCACGTATTTCTTGGCGCAATGCCAAAAATTGAGTGTAGGGTTTAGGGTAATCGTATATTTTGCCTACTGAAATCTCGATAGTGCGATTGGTAACATTATCGAGAAACATCCTATCGTGAGAGACGATTACCACTGCCCCACTATAAGTTGTGAGAAATTGTTCCAACCATATAATCGACTCGATATCCAAGTGGTTCGTAGGCTCGTCCAGCAACAACACATCGTTGTTCTGCAAGAGCAGTTTTGCTAACTCTATGCGCATACGCCAACCTCCTGAAAAGCTATCGGTGAGTTTATCAAAATCACTACGCTGGAAACCAAGACCTTGTAATACTTTTTCGGTTTCACCTTGGTACTGATAGCCCCCGATGAGATCAAAACGATGTGTATAATCGCTTAGTTTATCGAGCAAATCGTGGTATTCCTGACTATCATAATCAGTGCGAGTTTCTATTTGATGATGAATATCGTCTAACTGACGTTCTAATGCTTTGATCTCGGTAAATGCCTGATAGGCTTCTTCTAAGATAGTGCGCCCTTTTACAAAATCGATATCCTGCTTGAGGAAACCAATGCGCACATCTTTATCGGTAGCGATTCCGCCAGTATCGGGTTTTAGTTCGCGTGAAAGCAGTTTGAGCATTGTAGATTTACCTGCTCCATTCTTACCGATAAGCCCCACACGGTCGCCTGCATTGAGCATAAAAGCAACATCCTCAAAGAGGTATTCACCTTGAAAAGAAACAGATAGATTGTGAACGTTCAGCATAGAGAATAATTAGCAATTGATAATTGACTACTGACAATTAATAATTTAAAAACGGGGGCAAAAGTACGAATAATTTGTGAATTAGCAAATTAGCAAATTGGCTATTTGACAAATTATTTTTACCTTTGCGGCTTGAATTTGAACTCAAATGAATTTATTTATCTATATTATCGCTTTTCCTCTTATCTGGCTGATCTCACGGATGCCTTTCTGGATGCTCTATGGCGTATCGGACTTTTTGTACTTTGTGCTATATACTCTATTGAAATACAGAGTAAAAGTGGTACGCAAAAACTTGCATACAGCCTTCCCCTTTAAAACTGAGACTGAACTTTTAGACATCGAACGCAAATTCTACCACCATTTTTGCGATACCCTCTTAGAAATGGTAAAATCGTACGGAATGAGTGAAAAAGAAATGAAAAAACGTATGGTTTTCCCTAACTTGGAGGTTTTGAAGAAATACGAAAATGAGGAACGCAACATCTTGTTTATGTGCAGTCATTACGCAAGTTACGAATGGTTACTTTCATTGGCTTACTTCCTTAAACACAAATCGTACGCTCTGTATACCCCGCTGAGCAATCCTTATTTTGACAAGCTATTACAAAAAATACGCACTAAACATCACAGCTTTTTGCTACCGCGCTATACCGCTCACCGAGAGATGAAAAAACACAAAGATGCTCACGATGTATATTGTTATGGATTTGCTTCCGACCAGATTCCAAACAACAAAAAGAACTACTTACGTCCGTTTTTAGGTTTGAATGTACCTGTTTTCACTGGGGCAGAACGCTTGGGTAAGGCTTTGAATACGGTGATTGTATTTGCTAAAATAGAAAAACTAAAACGCGGGTATTACCAAACAACTTTTGAAGTTTTAGCTGAAGTACCTAACGATTATGTAGATTTTCAAATCACAGATATGTTCTTTGAACGTATAACCCGACAAATTTATGACCGCCCTGAGTTCTACTTATGGACACACAATAGATTTAAAAGGATGAGGTAAGACAAGATGAATAATAATAAAAAAAGCTGCCCAGAGTTGGACAGCTTTTTTATTTGTAGTGTTGTGAATATTTATTTTTTAGCTACTGCAACTTTTAGCATATCGCAGGCTTGTTTTTCACCACTATCGCAGGCTTGATCAAACCAATCGATAGCACGAGCATCGGATTGCTGGATACCTTCGCCGTGATAATAGCAATTACCCAAGCGGAATTGTGCAGGCGCATAACCTTGGCGAGCTGCGCGTTTATAATAGTCGGCGGCTTTTTCGTTAGAGCGTTCTAAACCACTACCATTATAATAACAATTTCCTAATTTGTATTGTCCTTCAGCGTATTCGCGATGAGCAGCTTTTTGGTATTGAGTTACCGCTTGACCGAAATCTTGTTTGCTTTCATAGTAAGCACCGAGTTCAGTGAGTGCTGCTACATTATTTTGTTCGGCAGCTTTGGAGAGCCAAAGTACCCCTTTGTGTTCATTGAGGCGTTTCATAGGTGTTTTAGGGGCAGGGGCATTGTGTGCTACTCTATGTTGAGCAACAGTGCGGTTGTTCACCGCAGGCGCCTTTGCAGGAGTATTTTCTGTTATTGTAGGGCGTGCTGAAGGGCGCACTCTGGTACGTGTTGTAGGAGTAGCGGTAGCAGCTGCAGTAGTAACTGTAGCTGTTTTTCCTTTTGCAGGGGCAGGGGTTTTAGGTTCTGGAGCTGGTTTTTCTTTAGGAGCAGGAGCTACATCAGGCACTAAAGTCATATAGTGTTTGCCCAAATTGTACTGAGTTTCAGCATCACCTTTTTTAGCAACACGTTCACTCCAGTACACTGCTTTTTCTTCATCTTTTTGAGGGTTTTTTGCCTCAAAATAATATTCAATCAAGCGTTTTTGTGCTTGCATATTGTCTTGTTGTTTAGCAAGTTTTTCGTATAGAGCAAAAGCTTTGTCGTTTTGTTTTTTCACTCCTTTGCCATAGAAATAACCATCGGCAACGGTGAGGATAACTTCAGGAGTTTCTTTTAAATCGTTTGCTTCTACTTTTTTGAGCAACCAATCAAAAGCTCCTTTGTGTGACAAATCGGCAGCTTTCATCGCCCATTTAGCAGCTTCACGTGGTGATTTTTTCACTCCTTTACCATCAGCATAGCATTGAGAAAGGGTGAAAAGCACATCAGCATAAGCATCGGCTTGCCCTTGATAGAAATAATCTAACATTTGATTTTCAGGGGTAGGAGTAAGTTTTGCAGCTTTATTGTAATACTCAAAAGCACGAGCGTAAGATTGATTTGTATATTTTCCTGTGAAGTTCAAATCACCTAATTTTTTAAGTGCAAGTAGGTGGTTTTGAGCGGCTGCTTTTTCAAGGTATTCAAAGGCTTTTTTCACATCTTGCTGTGGTTCTTCAAGCAAGAGAGTTCCTAAGTTATATTGAGCGGTTACATCGCCTGCATCAGCAGCTTTTCGGAAGAGTTCTACTGCCTGAGCTACTGATTGGCGTGTGCCATTGCCTGTAGCATAACATACAGCTAAATTATTTTCGGTTATAGGAGAAGGATTAGCATTCACTGCTTTGAGAATCCAGTTGAAAGCATCGCGTTGAGAAGCTGCTCCGCCAATACCATTATAGAGGCATACTGCCAATTGTCTTTGAGCATCTACATTGCCTTTATTAGCTGCTTGAGTGTAGTAATCGAGTGCTTTTTTAGGAAATTTACCTATGAGTGGACTATTGCCATAGAAGTAGAAATTAGCTAAATGATAGAGTGCTGTAGCATTACCTTTGGCTGCTGCCTTCTCAAACCATTCTATCGCTTTACTTTCAGATTGTTCTACCCCTTTACCATTGAGGTAAGACTCTCCTATCATTGCTTGTGCCTCGGCATCACCTTTTTCAGCAACTTGCATCAAGCGTTGTATTCCATCGGGGTTAGAAGGATTGGTTTCGTACACCCAAGTAGCAAGGAGAAAATCAGCATCTTTACTTCCTTTTTTAGCAGCTTTTTCAGCCCAAAACTTAGCTTTGTTCACATCTTTGGTTACACCATCGCCAGCGTAATACGCTTTGGCAAGATCAAGCAAAGTTTCAGCTTTTTCATTATCGGCATTCTTTTCAATCCAAGCGTAGTACTTTTCGGTAGACTGAGCAACGCCACGACCATCGCGATAACAGAGGGCGAGTTCTTGTTCGGCTTTTTGGTTACCATTTTCGGCAGCTTTAGCAAGCCATTCAGCTCCTTTTTCTTCAGATTTAGGCATCCCTTTACCATCAAGATGAAGGTGAGCAAGCTGGTATTGTGCTTGAGCATCGCCTGTTTCGGCTACTTTTTCAAGCCAAAGGGCAGCATCCTGAAAAGAGCGTTTTACTCCTTTGCCTTTTAGATAGGCTTCGGCTAATTCCGATTGAGCTTTCACATCGCCTTTTTCAGCGAGTTTCATTAGTTTTTTCACACTTGAATCTTGCCCGTACGCTAAAGAGGCAAGAAAAACAGAGACTGCTAAAAACAAGTTTTTCATAGTATAATTGTTTATTTTTGAGATTATATTGTTTGAGGGCACAAATATACGTAAAAAAAATAAACTATCTATACAATATACTTAATTTTTTTTCAAATCGGTTTCATTTTTGAGATTGTTAAAGCCGTCGAGCTCAGCTACTAATGAGCCTACACGCAAGGCAGCACGCAGTTTTACAGGTACTTTGTTCTTGTCGTCGGTAATCCACATTGTGATACTTTCTTCTTCTTTAAACACGCGACCATCTTGCACTAACGGACAGAATTTAAGCGTATTTACAGTACCAAAATGCGTTTTTACTTTCTCACGACCGAGGAGTTTAAGTTTGAATTTATACACTTCATCGTCATCGAAAATCATATCCAAAGTGATTTGTCCGCCCACTTTCATATTTTCGATATCGGGGTGGTGGCGAAGAGCGTAGAAAGCCGAAATCACATCGTGAAGCCCAGGTTGGAAAGAAATTTCGGTATCTTTACCGTTTTCCATATTGTGGATTTTCACTTTGTTATCAGTGTGATTGAAGTACATTTTTAAATATTTAGTATAGCCACCTTCGTAGATATTGCGGATAAAAAGACGCGGTTTGCCATCGGTGATGCCAAAATAACTCTCATAAGTATCATCTACTTTAAAAAATACGCGTGCCAAGCCGGTAGTAGCCCCTTTTCCAACAGCGTGATACACTTTTTCACCTCCATACATCTCTTCTTTGACCGACATTGTAGCAATACTAGCATTAAAAACACCATATTTTACTTTAAAACGCAACCATTCACCTCCTTTAAAAGGCAAATCTGAAGTTTGTGCCGACAATGGTGCCAGCAAACAAGAGAAAAGAGCAATGAATAAAGATTTGTTTTTCATAAGTTTCTTTTTTTAGTTCCCTAACCTTCAAAAATAAAACTTTTGTTCAACATTTTGCAATGTATAATCAGGGATTTAGATTTAATTTTGAGAAAGTCAGCAATTAATGTGCCAATTTTACACAAGAAATAATATTGAGTTTAAGTAAGTTATAAAACTTGTTAATTGAAAATTTATTACTACCTTTGCCTTCAAATAAAAAACACCTTATGAAACGATTATTTTCAACCATCTTTTTAGGGAGTTTGTTTGCTTGCTCCTCTCCTACTCCAGAAAACAAACAACCTCAACAGCAAGACGATATACCTATTGTACCCAAAACTTTTTATACCGAGTACGTAAACCCACTGATGGGCACTGATTCTAAATTTAGTCTTTCTAACGGCAATACTTATCCCGCAATAGCTGTGCCTTGGGGTATGCATTTTTGGACACCCCAAACAAACAAAATGGGCGATGGCTGGGCATATCAATATCACGCTGATAAACTCGTAGGTTTTAAGCAAACTCACCAACCGAGTCCGTGGATTAACGACTATGGGGCTTTTGCATTGATGCCAGTAGTAGGTGACTTGAAAATCAAAGAAGAAGAGCGAGCCTCGTGGTTTTCGCACAAAGCAGAAACAGCTCAGCCTCATTACTATAAAGTGTATTTAGCCGATTATGATACCTCAGTGGAGATTACACCTACTTCACGAGCCGCACAGTTTCGCATTACCTTTCCCGAAAGTGACAAGGCTTATTTGCTTCTCGATGCTTATTTTAAGGGCTCGATGGTACAGGTATTACCTAAAGAACGCAAGATTATAGGTTATGCACGCAACAACAGCGGGGGCGTGCCCGAAAACTTCCACAACTACTTTGTGCTTACTTTCGACAAAGATTTTGAGAGCGTACAAACGTGGGGCAACGGTTTTAAACTATCTAAAAACACTGAAAGTAAGGGTGAACATACAGGAGCTGTGATAGGTTTCAACACCAAAAGAGGCGAACAGGTAACTGTGAAAGTAGCATCGTCGTTCATTTCACCTGAACAAGCCTTGTTGAATTTGCAAACAGAACTGGGCAACGACACTTTTGAGCAAACCAAACAAAAGGCTCTCAATCTTTGGGAAACTGAACTCAGCAAAATACAAGTGGAAGACGAGAACATAGACCATTTGCGCACTTTCTACTCTTGTTTGTACCGCACTCTGCTTTTCCCACGCACTTTCTACGAATACAACAAAACAAGCGAAATGGTGCATTACAGTCCGTATAATGGCAAGGTAGAAAAAGGATATATGTTCACCGACAATGGTTTTTGGGATACTTTCCGCGCGGTATTTCCGCTGTTTAACCTATTGTACCCCGAGATGAACCAACAGATGATGAAGGGATTGGTGAATGCTTATAAGGAATCGGGCTGGTTACCTGAGTGGGCAAGTCCGGGGCATAGGGATTGTATGATAGGCTCAAACTCAGCTTCTATCATTGCCGATGCTTACCTAAAAGGAAATATAGAATCCGCTGATGCCGAAATTCTTTTAGAGGCAATGCTAAAAAACGCTACTCAAAACGATGGTAGACCCGTAAAATCGGTAGGGCGCGAAGGAGTGGATTACTACAACACTTTAGGTTATGTACCTTATGATGTGAAGATTAACGAAAATGTAGCTCGCACCCTTGAGTACGCTTATGCCGATTATTGCATTGCGCGTATGGCAGAAAAAATGGGCAAAGCCGATATAGCCAAACAGTACTACGAGCAGTCTAAACGCTATAAAAATGTATTTGACCCCGAAACTAAGTGGATGCGAGGTAAAAATAAGGACGGCAAATTCCAATCGCCATTCAATCCGCTAAAATGGGGCGATGCGTTTACCGAAGGGAATAGTTTGCACTATACTTGGTCGGTATTTCAGGATTTTGAGGGACTCATACAACTGATGGGAGGCAAAGAAGCTTTTGAGAAAAAGATAGACGAAGTATTTGAAATGCCACCATTGTTTGACGATTCTTACTACGGATTTACCATACACGAAATACGCGAAATGCAAATTATGGATATGGGTAACTACGCTCACGGCAACCAACCTATCCAACATCTTATCTACTTATATAACTATGCTGGCAAACCTCATAAAGCACAAGCCAAACTGCGTGAGGTAATGGAAAAACTCTACGCCCCTACCCCCGATGGTTATTGCGGCGATGAGGATAACGGACAAACCTCGGCGTGGTATGTGTTCTCAGCTTTAGGTTTTTACCCTGTAACTCCTGCTAACGATACTTATATTTTAGGAAATCCTTTATTCAAAACTGTAACTTTACAACTACCTGAAGATAAGAAGTTTTTAATTAAAACCGTAGCTCGCAACAGCACTGATAACTTGGTAGAATACGTTCAACTCAACGGCAAGAAAATAGAAGGTTTTAAAGTTCCTTTTGAAGCGTTTAGAGAGAATGGAAAAATGACGTTTTTTAGGTAAATCACGATAGACAAATTACGAATTACGAGGGAAGAACTAAAAATAGTATTATACTTATTTTTGTCATTCGTAATTCGTAATTCGTATTTTTTTATTATCTTTGCCTTTGAAAAACAACTTGATTGTTATGAAAAGAAAAACTATATTCATTATTTTATCCGTTGTCTTGCTTTTAATCGTACTAATTGTCGGAAAAAAAGCAGGCTGGTTTGGTGGTAACAGTGATGTCTTAACTGTTGAAACAGAAAAAATTACCCCTACAACTATTGTCCAAAAAGTATCCGCTACAGGAAAAATACAGCCTGAATTGGAAATCAAACTATCTTCAGAAGTATCAGGAGAAATTATAGAACTCCCTGTAAAAGAAGGGCAAATGGTCAAAAAAGGCGATCTTTTGGTGCGTATCAATCCTGATATTTACCAATCGGTAGTAAAGCGCAGTGCAGCGAGTTTAGAAACCGTACGGGCGAGCTTACAACAATCAGCCGCAACGCTCAAAGAAGCTGAAGAGAGTTACAAACGCAACAAAGTATTGTACGAAAAGGGTGTTATCTCTAAATCCGATTGGGACAAAGCTGTATCAGCCTATGAGGTTGCCAAAGCCTCTCGCGAGTCGGCTCGTTTCAATGTACAAAGTGCGATGGCAAGTGTATCGGAAGCCCAAGACAACCTCAAAAAAACAATTATCTACTCACCTACTGATGGCACTATTTCTAAACTCAGTGTAGAGTTAGGAGAGCGCGTAGTAGGTACGATGCAAATGACGGGAACTGAGATTATGCGCGTGGCTAACCTTCACAATATGGAGGTAGAGGTAGATGTAAATGAGAATGATATCGTGAAGATAAGCGTAGGCGACTCAGTGAATGTAGAAGTCGATGCTTACCTCAAGCGCGTGTTCAAAGGTAGGGTTACCAATATTGCGAACACCGCCAACACTACCACCAGTGTAGACCAAGTAACGAACTTCAAAGTAAAAATACATATAGAAGAAACTTCTTACAAAGACCTTTTAGAAGGCAAGCCCGCGGGCTATTCTCCTTTCCGCCCAGGAATGACTGCTACTGTTGATATACTCACTAAAACCAAAAAAGATATAGTAGCAGTTCCTATCAGTGCTATTATTGTAAAGAAAAAATCGGAAATCGACCCTAAAACGCCTAAAGAAGACGCTGATAAAAAACAAGAAGCAGTATTCGTGTTCAAAAACGGTAAAGCCGAACTTCGCGCTGTAAATACAGGCATTCAGGACAATGTGCATATCGAAATTCTTTCAGGTGTCACCAAAGACGAAACTATCATCACAGGACCTTATAACGTTGTGAGTAAAAGTTTAAAAAATGGAGATACCGTTCAACTAACAAATAACAAATAACAGTTAATACTATGAAAAAGTTTATTTTATTATTAGGTGTATTAGCCTTAGGATTTACTTCCTGTTCTAAGAAAAGTGAGAACTTAAAAGTAATTCCTAAAGATGCTATGGTAGTCGTTTCATTCGACTTGCAATCGCTTTACCAAAAAGCCGATGTAGAGGAATTACAACAACTCAAGAATTTCCAAAAACTCAAAGAGAAAATCAGCAACGACAACAAGGAAATGGGTAAAATTTTTAATGAAATTCTAAAAGACCCTAAGTCTTCAGGAGTTGACTTTAAAAAGAACGCTTTCTTTTTTGTATGTGACAGTAAAAAATACGGAGGTGATAGCCGCAACCCTTATATAGGTGTAACTGCAGTACTAAGCGATGACGCTAAATTTAAAGACTTGCTAAACAGAGTCTCTCAAGCTACAGAAGCTCAGTTGGACATCAAAAAAGAAGGTGCTTTAAACATCGTTTATTTTAATGAAGGAGCATCCCTCAGTTGGGACAACAAGAAAATGCTCTTCCTTGTAAATGATAATTATAGTACAAGAGTTGATGTAGTGCTTAAAAAACTATATGAACAAAGTAAATCAGAGCAAATTACTGATATCAAAGGCTTTTCTGATTTCTTAGACGGACAGAAGGATATCAATGTATGGTTGAATTTTGGAGGCTTTATGCAAGACGACAGTATGTTCCTCAATGGAATTGCAGCTTCTTTATACAAAAGTCTCTTCAATATGCAAAAAGACTCTTATTTCTATGGCTTTATAGATTTTGGTAAAGATGATATCAAGCTCACTACTTATAGTATTTACAACGAAGAAACTGCTAAACTCTTAAAAAAATACGACTTGTATGATATCTCGTTTGATAAAGATATCTTGAAAAACTTCCCTGAAAAATTACCTATAGCCATAGGTGGCGCTGTAAATGTGAAAAACTACTACGAGTTTTTAAAAGCTCAATTTGGCAAAGAACTCAATGAGGACGACCTCGTGAAACTCCTCAACACTCAGGGGCTTACTAAGGACAATGTGCTCAATTTCTTTGGTGGTAGCTTTGTGTTAGCTATTGAAGGTTTTGAAAATCAAAAATATATCAGCTATGATTTAGTAGAAGATGAGCAAAGTGAAGATGGCTATGAATACAAAGAAGTAGAAAAAGAGAGAATGTTTCCTATTTTTGGACTCTCATTCAATATAGGCGACAAAACACTCCTCGACAAAGGGGTAACACTTGCTAGTTTAGCGTTAGAGAATGGTTATTACAAGCTCCCTCTCCAAAAAGACCTCACATTTTATTTTGCTTATAACAATAAGGCTTTCTACGGTAGTAATTCTCCTAAAGGTGTAGAAGCATTCCTAAAAGGCGGTGTGAGCAACAACGCAGTGAAATCCGATTTTGGCAAACACGTAAGCAAAGATCTCACCTATCTCTATATGAGTTTAGAACCTAAGGATTATCCACAAGAGTATGTTGATATAATTAGAGAAAAAAACAGCCGTGAAGGCAGTTTAGCTTTCGATTTATTTACCCAACATTCTACTAACATAGAGTGCAAACGCATCGACAACTCTTCAGCTGAAATTATTTATCACCTTAAAGGGATTGAAAAGAACAGTTTGAATACTTTCTTCAAGTCGATAGACAAAGTAATAAACTATGAAAATTAAGCTACAACATTTAAAACCTACCTATATGTCGGGCGACGAAATACCGTCGTCCGATATCTATTTACAGCCAGAAGTAACTTTTGAACAAGGGCAGTGTTACCTCATCAGGGCACAATCGGGACAAGGCAAAACCTCACTTTTGAATTTCATCTATGGTGCGAGTTTTAGTTACGATGGCAAAATTACTTACAACGAGGTGTTTAACAAAAAAGAAGTTCTTCGCTATCGCATTGATAAACTGAGTTATGTATATCAGGATTTAAGGCTCTTCCCTACCCTCACCGCTTTTGAGAATATCATCTTGAAAAACAAACTCACCCTCTACAAAACCGAAGCTCAAATAAACAGCCTCATAGAACGTGTAGGGCTCTCCCACAAACGCGACACTTTGGTACAAACACTTTCTTTAGGGCAACGCCAGCGCATCGCCCTTTTGCGCGCCTTGTGTCAGCCTTTTGAGTTGCTGTTGTTAGATGAGCCTTTTAGTCATTTAGACGATAGCAACACCACTATTTTAAGAGAAATCATAGGGGAAGAACTACAAGTACGCAACGCCAGCCTACTCCTCACTTCTTTGGAAGACAACAATTTTTTCCACTATAACAAAAAACTCAATTTAGGTTTTAGAAATTAAATATATTAATTGTTATTCTGTTAATTGCTAATTGTTAATTGTAAAAAATGTTATACAAACTACAAAAAAACACACTTGTTAAATCACAAGTCATAGGTTATGCCCTCACACTTTGTATAGGAGTGTGTATACTGCTCACCGTCTGTCAGTTATATTTTGATGTAAAGCCGTTATTACAGCATCAAACCGATGTATTTGCAAGTAAATACGCAGTAGTGAGCAAAAATATTTCCATTTTCAAGACTCTTGATAAAGAAGGTATTTACTTTGATAAAAACGAGATGGAAAAACTCAAACAAGAGCCGTTTGTAAAGAGTGTTTCACACTTCACCCCAGCCTCCTTCAAAATAGGTGCTTATACTGATAAAGACGATAATATTCCCCTCTTCTACACCGATCTCTTTTTTGAAAGCATCCCCGATAAATACCTCGATGTTCAACCCGATGACTGGCAATGGACTGAAGGCAGTAGGTTTGTGCCTGTTATCATCCCCGAGAGCTATCTAAACCTCTATAACTTTGGCTTTGCCGAAAGCCAAGGGCTACCCGTATTTTCTAAAAATACCATTTCGCAAGTGCGTTTCAATTTAGAAGTGAGCGGCAATGGTAAAAACGATAACTACGCCAGCAGAATTGTAGGTTTTTCTAACAAAATCAACTCTATTTTGGTACCCCAAAGTTTTTTAGATTGGGCAAACAAAAAGTATGGCAAAACCGAAGTGAGCAACACCAGCCGATTGTTAGTAGAGTTTGAAAACCCCTCCGATGAGCGCGTGTTGCAATATTTTAACACTCACAATCTCTCCATTAATAAAGACGAATTAGAACTCAGCAAAATGAGTTTCTTTTTCCATTCTGCCTTGCTCTTTGTAGTAGGCATCGCACTGATTATCATAGTACTATCGGTTGCTTTCATCTTGCTCAGCGTAAATCTAATCATTCAAAAACACAAAGAACAAATAGTAAATCTATATTATATAGGCTACCAACCCCATCAAATTGCGCGATTCTATCAATGGGTCATCAGCATAGTTACAGTAATAGCCGTTGCAGGAGCAATAGCACTCAGTCTATACATACGCAAACTCTATACTGAAAAACTCAACACCCTTTTTGAGTTCAACAGCGAACAAAGCATACTATTTATAGCCGCCATCACAATTTTATTAATATTAGGGGTATTATACAACCTTTTAGTACTGCGAAATATCCAAAAAACTGTAAAACTGTAAACAGAAATTACACATTTATTACACACTTTAATTGTGTAATTATACGCTTTTCAACAAAGTATCAACATAGTTATTAACAGATTATCAACATTATATTTCATTGAAAAAAAAGCAATTAACGAGTTTATAAACATACTTTTCAAGTTTGGCACGATATTTTCAATGTAAAAAGCGTAAGTGAATAGAAGAAATCACTTATGATGCATACATAATTAAATAATGAATGATTTGTTCATAAGTACAAAAATTGGTTAAAAATTAAATTACTGAGAAAAATTGCTAAAAGAAACATTGTTAGATAAGAATCATTAAAACAAGATTATTGCAAAAAAATTAAATTTCATTTCATTTTACTAAAATCGTTGGGAAACGACATCTTTTTTAAGAAACATTGCTAAAATTTTAATTGTTAAACAAAATCATTTATTGAACTATTGTAAAAAAATAGTCTTTTAAACTGCCGAAGAGATTTTGCCAGTTTAAAAATACTAACAAATTTGGGAGTTAGTAGTAGTATTTATATTATATGCATTGGAAAAGACTTCCTGAAAGGGAAGTCTTTTTTTTGACTAATAACACAATTATTCGAAAAAAGTTTGTACATTTGCACGCTTTTTGTGTAGTATTTAAAAATAGAGAAAAAGCAAATATTAATTTTTTTATATTTAAAAATATACGAATATGAAGAATCCTATTCTTTTAGTAGAAGATGACGTAGTATTTTCCAAGATGCTAAGTCGATTCTTGGAACGCAATGGATATGATGTAATAGGGTGTTATACATTAGAAGAAGCACAAAAAAACCTAAACGCATCACTAAGTATGGTTTTCACCGATTTGAGACTTCCTGATGGAGATGGCATCAATTTTTTGAAAGCAGTAAAAGAAAATTTCCCTAATCTTCCCGTAGTGGTAATGACCAGCTACGCCGAAGTTTCTACTGCGGTAGAAGCGATGAAGTTAGGCGCTTTCGATTATATCTCTAAGCCCTTCCAGCAAGAAGATGTGCTCAACGTTATCAAAAACGCCCAAAGCAGCACTCGCACTGCACAACAGGACGTCTCTGTAGCGAAAAAAACTACTACCTCATCAGCTGCCGATAACAGCGCTCCTGCCAAGGTGACTAAAGCCCCTGAAACCGATGCTAACAATCCTTATATCGAAGGTGTTAGCCCTGCCTCTAAACGCTTGAGTAAGTTCATCAACTTGGTAGCCCCTACCGATATGTCCGTACTTATTATGGGAGAAAGCGGTACAGGTAAAGAGGTGGTAGCCAAATCTATTCACCTAAAAAGCGAACGCCGAAACAAACCATTTATCGCGGTAGACTGTGGGGCTATCCCTAAAGAAATCGCTTCAAGTGAGTTCTTCGGTCACGTAAAAGGTTCGTTCACAGGTGCTATCAGTGATAAAAAAGGACATTTTGAAGAAGCTAATGGCGGTACAATCTTCCTCGACGAAGTAGGTAACCTCAGCTACGAGAACCAAATACAATTGTTACGCGCACTTCAAGAACGCCGTATCAAACCTATCGGTAGCTCTAAAGAAATTGATGTTGATATTCGTGTATTAGCAGCTACTAACGAAGATTTGCTAGCTGCTGTAAACAAAGGTGAGTTTCGCGAAGACCTCTATCACCGTTTGAATGAATTCTCCATAAAAGTACCTTCTCTCAATGAACGCAAAGACGATTTGATGATATTTGCTTCACATTTCTTGGAAAAAGCCAATGAAAAACTCCACAAGAACGTACAAGGATTTACTGAAAAAGCAGTACAAAAAATGCTTTTATACACTTGGAGTGGAAACTTACGCGAGTTATCAAATACTGTAAAACGTGCTGCTCTACTCACGCAAGGCGATTACATCACCGAAAATGAATTACCTGAACCAGTGATTGTAGAAACACGCCATTTCCCTACCGAACGCTTTTCATTCTCTACCAAAGAAAATGAACGTGAGCTTATCATTGGGGCTTTACACGAAACCCATAACAACAAAACAGAAGCAGCTAAATTATTAGGCTTTACACGTAAAACACTTTACAACAAACTCAAAGCCTACAATATCGATGAGTTTTAGATAGATAAAAGGTAAGAGTTAAGAAGTAAGAAACTTACTCTTACCTTCTATTTTTTATTCTTTTAACCTAATAAAAATATGGAAACCACAAAAAAACAAGTAGTAGTAGTAACGCGAAAAACACATAATGCTACTCAAGTAACCATAAAAAATCCAAATCAGAAACTTCTTAGTTTTATAGAAAAATTAGCTGAAAGATCTAAAAAACTAAAAGAAGAAATAATGCAAATGGATTTTAAGGAATACAAAAGAATCTAGTTTTGAACTTGAATATTAATATACCTTTTGAGAGTGAAAAAGGTAATCAGTATACTTTAGTATTTTCTGTTTATGAACCTCTTTCTGATATTGCTATCCCAGTAGTTGAGGTAAGTTTAGTTTAAAAAAAAACAAGTAACTTCTACTAACTCACTAAAAGTTTTTAATCATATCATCAAAGAAATAGAAGAATATCTTTCAGAAAAAGAGGTTATTTTGTACTATTATTGTGATAATACAAAAATATATTACAGAAATAGTAAGAAACGATTCTTATCTCCCCAACATTTTAGAAGTGAGCTTTTTTATACGCTTTTTATCAAAGCTAATCCTAAAAATCTATTGATAAAAACTTCTGAAATCATTAATGAAACAGTAGGGAATCACTATATTAACTTTATTTATAAACCTAAACATCAACATTATATTGATATTCTCAGCAAAGAAATAGAAGAATACCAAAAATGAAAAAAACTTATATTTTTATATCTTTATTTATTGTATCTTTTTTTACTTCAGTAGCTCAATCTCCGCTGCGCTCTCCCGATGCTCAAGCCCAAGAAAAATGGGTAAACGATACTTACAACCAGATGTCTCTCGACGAAAAAATAGGACAGCTCTTTATGGTATCGGTCTACTCAAGCCATATAGGCACTAAAAGGGCTGAAGAAATTAAAGACTTCATCAAAAAATACTACATCGGTGGGATTATCTTCTCTAAAGGAGGACCTAAACGTCAGGCTAAACTCACCAATGAGTACCAATCTCTCTCTAAAATACCTCTTTTTATGGCAATGGATGCCGAGTGGGGGCTCGCTATGCGCTTGGACTCCACCTATGCCTATCCGTGGAATATGACCCTCGGTGCGATTAAAAACAACGCACTCATTGAGCGCACTGGCAAACGCATCGGGATGCACTGTAAACAATTAGGTATGCAGTTCAACTTCGCCCCCGATATTGATATCAACACGAACCCCGATAACCCTATTATTGGCAATCGCTCTTTTGGAGAGGATAAACTAAACGTTGCCCAAAAAGGACTTGCTTTTACCCGCGGAATGCAATCAGTGGGAGTATTGGGCAGCGCCAAACACTTCCCTGGTCACGGCGATACTTCTAAAGATTCACACAAAACCCTTCCTACTATCTCATTTACAGCCAATCGATTAGATGAGATGGAACTCTATCCGTTTAGAGTACTTGCCAAAGAAGTAGCTAGTGTGATGATAGGTCACCTAAACGTTCCTGCATTAGAACCTAAAGCTGGCTTACCTTCTTCCCTTTCTTCAGTTACCATCACCGATTTGCTCAAAAAGAAAATGGGTTATGAAGGCTTGATTTTCACCGATGCGCTGGGTATGAAAGGTGTATCAGAATATCTGCCCGTAGGCGAAGTGGAAGTAGAAGCCTTCTTGGCTGGAAACGACATTTTGCTAATGCCTGCTAATGTAGCCAAAGGTTTTGAAGCTATGAAAAAAGCCTACCAAAACAAACGCATCAGCGAGGAGCGTTTGGCACACTCAGTAAAAAAAATACTGATGGCTAAATACAAAGTAGGGCTTACTTCCTTTACTCCTTTAGACGAAACAAAAATCAACGAAGGCTTGCACACCCTCGAAGATGATTTGCTCACCGAAGAACTCTTTGAAAACGCTCTTACTATAGGACAAAACAAGGAAAACATTCTCCCTCTAAAAGACCTCGATAAACGCAAAATCGCCTACGTAAAATTTGGCAACGACAGCGGTTGGGCATTCTATTCTTCCTTACGCAAATATGCCGAGGTAACCCTTATAGAACCTCAAAACGAAACCCAACTCTACAATGCGATAGAGAATTTCGAAACAATTATCATTGGGTTACACAAACCTGATAAAACTCCTTGGGATGCTTATAAATTTAGTGATAACGAACTGAAATGGTTAGAGCATATCGCCAAAAAGAAAAAAGTGATACTAACTGTTTTCACTCGTCCGTATGCAATGCTCAACGTAAAGAATATCGCACATATCAAAGCGATAGTATTTGCTTACCAAAACCACAAAGTAGCTCAAGAAAAAGCCGCTCAACTTATCTTTGGTGCTATCGACGGCAAAGGTGTATTGCCTGTAACTGCTCACCCCGAATTGCCTGTAGGCACTTCTATCAGCACCCAAAAAATAGGACGATTGGCTTTTGGATTACCCGAAAGTGTAGGACTCAATTCGGCTAAACTTAAAGAAATTGATAGTATTGCCTTAGATGCTATCAACCAAAAAATGACCCCTGGCATCCAAATATTAGTCGCCAAAAAGGGCAAAACAGTATACCGCAAGAATTTTGGCACTTTAGACTATAATCCCGCCAATAGAGTTACCGATAACACTATCTACGACCTTGCTTCACTCACCAAAATATTGGCAACCCTCCCCGAATTGATGCGTCTATACACCAAAGGTGATTTCAAACCTGTAGACACTTTTGAAGATTTGCTGCCTAAACTCAAGCATACTAACAAAGCGGGAATGACAATGAAAGACGTGCTCTCTCACTACGCCCAATTTCAGGCGTGGATTCCTTTTTTTAAAAGAACTTTAGACTCTGTACAAAAGCCGAGCTCAGCGTTTTACAGCACTGTGAAAAGCGATGAATTTCCCACCGAAGTAGCCAAAGATATGTACCTCATAGAAGGATATACTGATACTATTTACAAACGTATAGACGAAAGTGAACTCATCAAAGATAAAAAGTACTTGTACAGTGATTTGCCGTATTACTACTTCAAAAAATTTATAGAGAAGAAAGAAAAAAAGCCCTTACAAGAGTTGGTGCAAAAACATTTCTACAGAGGTTTAGGGGCTTACCAACTCACTTATTTGCCTCTACATAAGTTCTCTCCTGTAAATATTGCCCCTTCTGAAGATGAAAAAGGATTTCGCAACCAAGTGCTTCGCGGTTATGTACACGACCAAGGTGCTGCGATGTTAGGAGGTGTAGGCGGGCACGCGGGGCTTTTTGGTACTGCGGACGATGTAGCCAAAATGATGCAAATGTATCTCCAAAAAGGTTATTACGGAGGCACGTGGTTTCTGCAACCTCAAGCAGTTGCCCTTTTCAACACTTGTAACTACTGCAGCGAAGGCAACCGCCGTGGTTTAGGGTTTGATAAACCTCAATTAGGTCGCTCAGGACCTACTTGTGGTTGTGTACCTATGGACAGTTTTGGGCATACTGGATTTACGGGTACTTTTGCTTGGGCTGACCCTACTAATGAAATTTTAATTGTTTTTCTATCTAACCGCACCTACCCTTCTTCAAATAATAAACTACTGATTAACAAATTAGTGCGACAAAAAATACAAAGTGTAGTATATCAAGCTATCATTTCACAATAAAAATTAAACAAAAAGATTTGGCATATAATAGAAAGTTTTAGTATATTTGCCACATTAATTTTAAAAATAATATTTATTGTATGGAACCTTGGATTATTGCCATTTTCTTCATTGGCTATCTCTGCATTACCACAGAACACCAAATAAAGGTGGACAAAACAATTTCAGCTTTAGCTATGGCTGTTATCTGTTGGACACTCTTAAAAGTTTCTAACATTGATGTAATGGAAGTTATAAACGGTGTATTAGTACCGGCTAACCCTGCCGACAATGCTACTGCTATCGACAAAGCTTTACAACATCACTTAGCTGAAACAGCTGAAATTCTCTTCTTCTTAATCGGTGCGATGACCATCGTGGAAATCATCGATATGCACCGTGGGTTTGAAATTATCAAACGATTGATTCGTACCAAAAGTAAAGTAAAACTCCTTTGGATTATAGGAATTATCGGTTTCTTCCTCTCCGCAATTATCGATAACCTTACTACAACTATTATCCTTATCACCATTCTGCGCAAGATTATTCCAGAACAAAAAGAACGTATATGGTACGCTTCTCTCATTGTAATTGCGGCTAATGCAGGAGGTGCTTGGTCACCTATCGGCGACGTAACTACTACTATGCTTTGGGTGAAAGGCAAAGTAACTGCTGCTAAATTAGTTGAGTACGTATTTATTCCTTCTGTTGTATGTTTGGTTGTACCTTTGCTCATTGCATCATTTTTACCTGTATTCAAAGGAAAAATTGATACTTCTAACAGTGAAGAAGGTATTACTTACAAAAGCAGTATGCCCGTGCTTTCTATAGGATTTATAGCTATTATTTTTGTTCCTATTTTCAAATCAATCACTCATTTGCCTCCTTATATAGGAATGCTCTTTGCTTTGGCTACAATGTGGTTTATTTCTGAAAAATTGAAACCTATCAGCGAACTTTCGCCTACTGATAAGGATAAATTCAGTATTCACCGTGCAATGAGCCGTATCGAGTTTTCTAGTATCTTATTCTTCTTAGGTATTTTGTTGGCAGTAGCATCATTGCAAACTATTGGAACACTTTTCAATTTTGCACAAACATTAAATCAAACTATTCCAAACACAAACGTAGTAATTTTGCTCTTAGGTTTTGCTTCGGCTATTATAGACAACGTACCATTGGTAGCAGCCAGTATGGGTATGTTCCAAGAAGGTATAGACCACGGTATTTGGCACTTCATCGCTTACGCGGCAGGTACTGGTGGTAGCTTGCTTATCATCGGATCGGCAGCGGGAGTTGTAGCTATGGGTATGGAGAAGATTAGTTTCTTCTGGTACGTAAAAAATATCTTATGGATAGCCCTCTTAGGATTCGTTTTAGGATACCTCACTTTGGTAAGTTTTGAAGCGCTACACTTCTTTGGATAATTAACAAGTAACAGATAAAACAATAAAGCCAGCTTTTAGCTGGCTTTATTATTTTATCCTACTGAAACTAATTCGACATCAAAGATAAGAGGCGCATTAGGAGGGATAACACCACCAGCACCTCGGCTGCCATAAGCAAGCTCTGAAGGGATAACCAAGCGGGCTTTGTCACCTTCGCTGAGGAGCAAAATTCCCTCGTCCCAGCCTTGTATCACTTGCCCTACCCCTACGGTAAATTGCAAAGGTTCTCTACGGCGATGAGAGCTATCGAACACAGATTTATCTAATAACATACCGGTATAGTGCACCGCTACTTTTTGTCCGGCTACTGCTTTTTTACCATTGCCTTTGTGGGTGATTTGGTAGTACAAACCACTGTCAGTTTTATCAAAACCTACTACTTCTTTAGCTAAGGCTTCTTCGGCTTTGCGTTTTTCTTCGGCTAAACGAGCTGCTTTTGCTGCTTTGAAATCTTCAAAAGCCTTGAGAGCGTCCCATTTTTCAGCCTCTGCTCCTACTCTTAAAATTTCAACTTTTTCAATTTTATCACCTTGTGCAATCGCATCTACCACCTCTTGACCTTCTACTACTTCACCAAAAACAGTGTGCTTATTGTCCAACCAAGGCGTTGCCAAATGCGTGATAAAAAACTGACTTCCATTAGTGCCAGGACCTGCATTTGCCATAGAAATCACGCCTGCTTTGTTGTGTTTCAATTCTGGGTGAAACTCATCATCAAAACGATAACCTGGGTCACCAGTACCTGTACCTAACGGACAACCGCCTTGTATCATAAAATTAGGAATCACACGATGAAAGGTGAGTCCGTTGTAATAAGGAGTGCCTAATGGTTTTTGTGAATTTTTCATTTTTCCTTCGGCAAGAGCCACGAAATTACCTACCGTAGCAGGAGTTTTGTCGTAAGTAAGACGCAGTAAAATAACGCCTTTATTAGTAGTTATTTTAGCATAAATTCCGTTTTCCATTTTTGTTTATTTTTAATTGTTAATTGAATTGGTTTAGCGCTTCAATAATGATATCGCAACCTTCTTTAATTTCTTCATCGGTGAGGGTAAGTGGAGGCGAAAGTCGTACGGCGCGGTGTTCAAACAAAAGCCAATAGACTATCAATCCTTTATCCTGACAGTAATTCACTACATAATCAGCGATTTCGGCAGTTTTCACGATCACGGCTAACATCAAACCGCGACCGTTGATACTTTCGATAAGTGGATGTTGCAAATACTTGCGGAAGAGTTTTTCTTTCTCTAAAGTTTGAGCCATCAGGTCGGTAGTGAGGAGCTGGTTGAGGGTTGCCAACGAGGCAGCTGCTATCACGGGATTGCCTCCAAAAGTAGTGATATGTCCCATTTTAGGACTATTTGCCAACAGCTGCATACGCTCATACGACGACACGAATGCCCCTACCGGCATACCGCTTGCCATCCCCTTGCCCATTGCGATAATATCGGGGGTAAAGCCATAGTTTTGGAAACCAAAGAGCTTGCCCGTACGCCCGAAACCTGGTTGTATCTCATCAATAATAAGGAGAGCACCTACTTCTTCACAACGGCGTTTTACCTTGATAAGATAGTCGTTTTGGGGTTCGATAAAGCCAGCTCCTCCTTGGATGCTTTCGAGCACTACCCCTGCGGTGCGTTCGGTGATTTTGAGGATATCGGATTCGTTGTTGAACTCTATAAAATCTACATCAGGGATGAGCGGACGATAAGCGCGTTTGCGTTCTTCATAGCCCATTAGGCTCATAGAGCCCTGAGTATTGCCGTGATAAGCATTTTTGGCAGCGATGAGTTGGGTGCGCCCCGTAGCGCGTTTGGCTAATTTCACCGAGCCCTCAATAGCTTCCGTACCTGAATTTACCAAATAGGTAGTGTTGAGTTCGGGGGGTAGTTGTGCTGCGAGGAGCTTGCAGAAGTCTACCGCAGGCTTTTGTATGTACTCGCCATACACCATTACGTGCATATAGGTAGCGCATTGCTCTTGTATGGCTTTCACTACCGCAGGGTGGCAATGCCCTAAGGTACAAGCCGATACCCCTGCTACAAAATCTAAATAACGCCTGCCGTCGGTAGTATAGATATAACTACCTTTGGCACGTTCCACCTCCAACAATCGCGGATAAGGAGAGGTGGGAGCTTGATATTTTAGAAATTCTTGTTGTTGATTCATTATTTTTCTTCTTTAATGACCTTAATCATTGAGTTTGTTTCTATTTGGTTAGTAGCATTACCTTTGTAATAAAGTTCAAAAATACCGCTTGGTTTTCCTTGTATAGTTCCGTCAATTCTCAATTTTGCTTTTACAATACCCGAAGTATTAAAGATAGCATTTTGTATTTTTAAGTCGTAAGTTTCTAATCGGATGATTCTGTTAGAAACGAAGTTAAGATTTTCTACTTTTCCACTAATAGGCAGCTTAGCGAGTGACCCTGCATTGAAAGTGAGATTTCGGCAATTGAGTTGTAAATTTCCTTCCTTACAACTACCTATTTCTAAGTCCAAATCGTTGACATTCAGTTTTAAATCAATCTCCGAAAGAAAGTCGAGAAGCATTTTATAAGAAGGCATATTTATAGGTTCTTCTGAACGAATTTTACCACTTTGCATTTTCAATTCGCTTGTTCCTTTAATTGGGATTTTAAGTTTTATGCCTCCTGTTTGCACAAAATTCACGCCTTTAGGTGTTTCCAAAGATATTTTCAAAGTACCATCTTCAACAGTAGCTTTGATGATAGGGTGAATTGCATTATCAGCATCGATGTAGATATGGTCGTTTTTTTCATTTACCAATGTAACCTCCCACCTACTATCGATATCTATTTTAGTGTACTTGGGCAGTTCTGTTCTTAGTACACTTCTTTCGCCAGAAGCTTGGAATACGTTTTGGGCTGTTGATAAGGCTGTTGCAAATAGCAAGCCTATTGATAGGATTATATTTTTCATTGTTTAATTATTTATTTCACTTAAGAGGACAAGCTGCAAAGAAGACATTTCACTATTCACTTCCTCCTAAGAGGCGGTCTAAACTTGTGATGTCTTGGATGAGCACTTGGCGGGCTTTACTGCCTTCAAAAGGTCCTACTACACCGGCGTGTTCTAACTGGTCGATGAGGCGACCTGCGCGGTTGTAGCCCAATTTGAGTTTGCGTTGCAAGAGCGATGCTGAGCCTTGTTGTGCATTTACTACCACTTCAGCCGCTTCACGGAACATAGGGTCGCGTTCAGAAGGGTCGAAATCTAAATCCATACTTTCACCCTCAGCACCTACGTATTCAGGTAGCAAGTAGGCATCGGGGTAGGCGCGTTGGGCTCCGATAAAATCAGTGATATGTTTGATTTCGGGGGTATCGACAAAAGCACATTGTATACGCACGGGTTCATTACCTTGTGAGTAGAGCATATCCCCCCTACCGATGAGCTGTTCAGCCCCAGATCCGTCCAAGATAATTTTAGAGTCGATTTTTGAACTCACTTTAAAGGCAACACGTGTAGGGAAGTTGGCTTTGATAATACCTGTAATTACGTTAGTAGACGGACGTTGGGTAGCGATAATCAAGTGAATACCAATAGCGCGGGCAAGCTGTGCCAAGCGAGCGATAGGGAGTTCCACCTCTTTACCTGCCGTCATTATCAAATCGGCAAACTCATCTACCACTAGTACGATATAAGGCAAGAAGCGATGTCCTTCGTTAGGGTTGAGTTGTCGTGCTTTGAACTTAGCGTTGTACTCTTTGATGTTGCGCACTTGAGCATTTTTGAGCAACTCGTAGCGGTTGTCCATCTCTATACAGAGGGAGTTGAGGGTGTTCACCACTTTTTTGTTATCGGTGATAATAGCCTCTTCACTATCGGGTAGTTTGGCGAGGAAGTGGCGTTCAATCGTCTCGAATATAGAAAGTTCTACTTTTTTAGGGTCAACAAGTACAAATTTCACCTCAGCAGGGTGTTTTTTATAGAGCAAGGAGCTTAGCACCACATTGATACCTACCGATTTACCTTGTCCTGTAGCTCCAGCCATTAGCAAGTGCGGCATCTTAGTAAGATCGGCGACAAAAGTTTCGTTGCTAATGGTTTTACCGAAAGCGATAGGGAGTTCCATTTCGGCATTTTGGAATTTCTGCGCCATAATCATCGAGCGCATATACACAGTGGTAGGTTTTTTATTAGGCACCTCAATACCAATGGTTCCTTTGCCAGGGATAGGAGCGATGATACGAATACCGAGAGCCGCAAGTGAGAGGGCGATATCGTCCTCCAAACTTTTGATTTTAGCAATACGCGTACCTGCCACAGGCACAATCTCATAGAGCGTAACAGTAGGTCCTACAGTCGCTTTGATTTTGGAAATTTCGATTTTGTAATCAGCTAAAGTTTTGATAATCGTATCGTTGTTTTCCTTTAGTTCTTCTTCGTTGATAATGATACCTTTATCTTTAGGTTCACTCAACAATTCGATTGTAGGGAAACGATAGTCGCTGAGATCTAAACGAGGGTCGTATTCACCGTAGTTTTCCACTAATTGTTTTGCTAAATCCTCGGGATCTATTACCGAAGGCGGCACAATAGGGGCAATGGTAAGCGGTGGTGCTTCTTCTTCAGGTACATTGGTAATTTCCAATTCGCCTTTGCCATCGAGGAATGGAATTTCTTTTTTATGAGTAAAAGGGTCGATTTTTTCATCTTCTACTTGCGGAATAACGATTTCTATATCTTGCTGATCGTCATCGCTAACTATTGTGTCGATAGGGGTAGTAGGAGGAGTTTCGTTGATATTATTCAGGTCGTCATCGTGTTCGCTGTGATGATCATCGTTGTGTTCACGTTTCAGTTTAGCGAAAATATTTTGGAAGAAAGACATTATTTTTTCGGGAGTGAGCTGCCATTTAGTAATGGCGTATACCAAGGCTATGAAAAAAAGTATTAAAAAAGTACCTATTTTGCCGAAATAATCTTGCAGAAAATGATTCACTTCATAGCCTGAAACTCCTGAAAGGATGGTAGATTTTCCTTGCAGAAAACCCAAAAAAGTAGCGAGGAGTACCATTAGCAAAGTACCCCAATACCAGCGGTTGAGCAGTGCTATTTTGATATTGAACAAATATTTGAGTCCGGAGAGGAAAATGAGCCATACGGCGATGAAAGTAGCGATACCAAAACCTTTGTACATCAGGAGATAGCTAAGGTAAGCCCCTATTTTGCTACCTAAGTTATCAGCTATTTCTTCACGATTGGTAAGGTCTGCCCACAAACTTTGGTCGGCTTGCCAGGAAAAGAAAAAAGATGTAAAAGCAAAAATTAAAAAGAGTGCGAGAAGCACTAAAAATCCTCCAAATATCAAGCGGCGTTGTTGAGATTTAACAGCTTTAGCTTCTTTCTTTTTTGCGGAATTTTTATCGTTATCTTTATCCTTATCTTGTTTTTTTTTAGCCATTTCTTTTAGGGTTTAGGAGGTCAGGGGACAGGTGTTAGGCTTTAGGCATCTAGGTGACCTCATTGAGGGGGCAAAGGTAAGAATAATTTGGCGATTTGGCAATAAAAAAGGTAACAAGCAGTGATTTGATAATAGAGAAGGTGTCCAAAAAGTTTTATTTATGTGGGCGTTTGCAGCACATACCCAGCTATCATTGGCTTTCACTCTAAAAGCAATTGATTACCAATACAACAAACTTTGCCAAAGTTTCAGACTTTGGCAAAGTTTGTGATGCAAAAAGAATTTTGAGACTTTCTGGACAGCCTTTTTGTGACACAATTATTAATTGTTAATTGCTTCGAGTGCTTTAGCGTAGTTAGGTTCGTTTGTTGTTTCGGGTACTTGCTCGGTATATACTACTTTGCCTTGTTCGTCAAGCACTACTATACAACGAGATAGCAATCCTTTTAGCGGACTATCAGTGAAAACGATAGGATAGTGAGCTGCAAAATCACCGCGGAAATCGGAGAGCATTGTAAGATTATCAATACCTTCGGCTGCACAGAAACGTGTGAGCGCAAAAGGCAAATCTTTTGATATACAAAGAATTGCTACGTTGTTGAGCTTTGAAGCCTCAACGTGAAATTTGCGCACAGATGCAGCACATACGCCTGTATCTACACTGGGAAAAATGTTTAGAATTACTTTTTTACCTCTGAAATCAGAGAGTTTTACTTCAGCTAAATCGTTTTTAACAGCTGAAAATTCAGGGGCTGCAACGCCTACTTTTGGAAGTTCACCAGCGGTGTGTGCTGGTTGTTCGTGAAATGTAATGTTTGCCATTTTTTTAGTTAAAAGTTAAAAGTGAATAGTGAATAGTGTAGCTGCAAAAATAATACCAAAATATATTAATTAGCAAATTATCAAATTATCTTATGTCTCTGACTTGCAACTGCAAACTTACTTTGCCATTCCACACATTTTCTTCTACCGAATAGACAATGCTAAAAGGTGTGCCAGAGGTGATGAGAGGGAGTTTATGAGCCAAACCAAAGCCTACTGCATCAAAATAGGCAGTGTTGCCTACCTCTCGCAAACAGAGTTTTAGGTGCTCATTAGTTTTGCCTATGTGTTTTGCAAAGCCTGTATCGACTACATTTTCGGCATAGAAAAGCGGTGGCAGGTTTTGAGGTCCAAAAGGCTCGAACTGCTTGAGAATATTATAGAATTTTTGAGTGAGTTTGCTCAAAGGAAGTGCGGTATCTATAGAGAGTTTTGGAGTGCGCAATTCAGGGTTGATGGTTTGTTTAACCACAGTTTCAAAGGCTTCTTTGAAGAGTGGATATTGCTCGGGGAGGAGCGTGAGTCCGGCAGCGTATTTATGTCCGCCAAACTGTTCCAAATATTGGCTGCACTGCTCCAAAGCCTCATAGATATCAAACCCTTGTACCGAGCGCGCTGAGGCGGCATACTTGTCGCCACTCTTGGTAAATACTATCGTGGGGCGGTAGTAATGTTCAATAAGTCGAGAAGCAACAATACCTATCACGCCTTTGTGCCATTCTTCATTCAGCACTACCGAGGTATAGCGATTTTGCTCGCCATTACTCTCTATCTGCCCCAGTGCTTGTTCAGCAATATAGCTATCTAATTCCTTTCGGTGGGTGTTGAGTTCATCAATTTCTTGGGCTTTGAGTAGTGCTTTTTCAGCATCAGGTTCAGTAAGGAGCGCTACTGCATATTTGCCGTGCTCTATACGTCCGGCGGCATTGATACGCGGTGCAGCCTTGAACACTACATCGCTTACTGTAATCGCCCCTTGATGTTCACCAAAGAGCGCTTTTACTCCTGCTGAGGGCTGCTGGTTGATCACTTCTAAACCAAAGTACATCAGCGTGCGGTTCTCACCGTTCATTGGCACAATATCGGCAGCAGTGGCGACAGCTACCAAATCTAAAAGAGGCATCAGTTCGCTGAACGGGCGTTGCAAATACTCGTGATATGCTTGTGCCAATTTAAAACCTAAACCACAGCCACAGAGTTCTTTATACGGATAAGGGCAATCAGCTTGTTGGGGGTCGAGTACTGCCACGGCATCGGGCACTTGGTCTGATGGGCGATGGTGGTCGGCAATGATACAATCAATCCCTTTTTCTTTGGCATATTGCACTTTATCAATAGCTTTGATACCACAATCCAAAGCAATGATAAGGGTACAACCTTGCGCCTCGGCATAGTCTATTCCTTGAAAAGAAATACCATAGCCCTCGCTATAACGGTCGGGTACATAAGTGAACAATTTAGAAGTGAAAGTGCTGAGATAACGTTCCATTAGAGAAACCGCACTAGTGCCGTCGACATCGTAATCGCCATAGATAAGGATAGTTTCATTATTTTTTAAGGCGTGGTCTAAACGAGTAACAGCTGCTTGCATTCCTTTCATCAGGAAAGGATTATGCAATTGAGATAAGGTAGGGCGGAAGAAATCTTTAGCCTGCTGAAAAGTGGTGATACCTCGTTGGGCTAAGAGTATTGCCAAGGGCTCGCTGATGTTAAGCTCTTGTTGTAGCTGTATTACAGTGGCTTGCGGTGGCAGCGGTTTAAAGTTCCAAGTATAGTTCATTTTATTTAGGTAAGAGGTAAGAAATAAGAAAAAACTTTGCCAAAGGAACAGCCGCAGGGGCAGGAAACTTTGGCAAAGTGTAGATTGTACAATCTTAATTTATAATTGACTATCCTAAGTAAGTTTTTAGAATTTTACTGCGTGAAGTATGTTTGAGACGGCGAATCGCTTTTTCTTTGATTTGACGTACACGCTCACGGGTAAGATCAAAAGTTTCTCCTATTTCCTCAAGGGTCATAGCGTGCTGGTCGCCCAAGCCAAAGTACAAACGAATTACATCAGCTTCACGAGGGGTAAGGGTTTCGAGCGCGCGCTCAATCTCGGTACGTAACGAATCTAAAATAAGCGACTTATCGGGGTTAGGCGATTCGTTACTGCGAATCACGTCGTAAAGATTAGAATCTTCTCCTTCCACCAAAGGCGCATCCATAGAGATATGACGCCCCGCATTTTTCATTGATTCTTTTACATCGTTTACGGACATATCTAACTCACGTGCAATTTCTTCGGCTGAAGGCACACGCTCGTTCGCCTGCTCGAGGTAAGCGTACATTTTGTTGATTTTGTTGATAGAACCAATTTTGTTCAGCGGCAAACGCACAATACGCGATTGCTCGGCTAAGGCTTGCAAAATAGACTGACGAATCCACCATACGGCATAAGAAATAAACTTAAACCCACGAGTTTCGTCGAATCGCTGTGCGGCTTTGATGAGCCCTAAGTTCCCTTCGTTGATAAGGTCAGGAAGAGTAAGACCTTGGTTTTGGTATTGCTTAGCTACCGATACTACGAAGCGCAAATTTGCTTTGGTTAGTTTTTCTAAAGCAGCTACATCGCCTGCTTTGATACGTTGTGCTAATTCTACCTCTTCATCGGCAGTGATCAAATCTACACGCCCAATCTCTTGTAAGTACTTATCAAGAGATGCGGTTTCACGGTTGGTTACCTGTTTGGTAATTTTTAGTTGTCTCATTCAGAAAAAATCCTTAATTTTGTCGATTCTTATACGTCCTATTATACGTATAGCTTTACACAGATGTTACAAAACCATCGAATTTTAACATTATATTAACAGATGAAGTACAGTTTTATCATTCCTATATACAACCGTCCGGACGAGTTAGACGAACTACTAAACAGCCTTGTATCACAAACTTACGAAGATACTTTTGAGGTAGTAGTAATTGAAGATGGCTCTACTATCCCCTCAAAAGAGGTATGTGAGAAATATAAAAATGATTTATCAATCACTTATCTTCCTAAACCCAACACAGGTCCTGGTGACTCTCGCAATTACGGGATGCGACACGCTCAACACGATTATTTTTTGATTTTAGATTCTGATTGCATTTTGCCTCCTCACTATTTAGAAGCTGTAGACGATTATCTGCAAGCTCATTATGTGGATTGCTTTGGAGGACCTGATACCGCTACCGATGATTTTACTGATATACAAAAAGCTATCAACTACACGATGACGTCCTTGCTCACTACTGGGGGGATTCGCGGTAGCCAAAAACGCATTCAACGATTTGAACCTCGCAGTTTTAATATGGGACTGTCACGCAAGGCTTTTGAGGCGACAGGTGGTTTTGGGAAAATACACCCTGGTGAAGACCCCGATTTAGTGATACGCCTCTGGGAACAAGGCTTTGAAACTGCCTTTATCCCTACTGCTTTTGTGTTCCACAAACGCCGTATTTCGTGGGAAAAATTCCGCACCCAAGTAAGTAAATTCGGACAGACACGCGCTATCCTCAACCATTGGCATCCACAAACGCGCAAACTTACTTTTTGGCTACCTACCTGCTTTACCTTAGGACTTTGTGGCGCTCTCCTACTCCTCGTTTGGGGGCGCATAGAACCCTTACTCGTGTATGTGTGTTACTTTATCCTTATAGGTTGGGACAGTGCTCGAGAAAACCGCAGTGTAAAAATAGGGCTGCTCTCAGTTTGGGCGCTTTTAGTACAGTTTTTTAGCTATGGCTGGGGATTCCTCAAAGCTACTCTTAAAATTGCTTTTTCTAAAAAACCAATGGAACAATTGTTTCCACACTTATTTTTTAATTAGGTGCAAGTGTGAGCCACACAGGCAAGTGTGAGCCGCACGGGCAAATGCGAGTTGAAACTTTAGTAAAGTGTAGTAACATAGCAATATGATATTCAATAAAAAAAGACCTCCGCAAAGAGGTCTTTTTATTTGTAGTAAAGTTATTAATAATTCCCGATAGGGTCACCATTGTGATTGAAAAACAAATCGGTGTGAGAGCCTATGATGTCTACTTTATAACCTATATTGGTTTTTCTAATCCCTTCGATGATATAGCCCTGCTGGGTAACATAATCGGCTATTTTTTTAGGGAAGAAGGTAGTAGGGATACTATTGCCATCTTCACCATCTACTTTTAGCCAATCGCCATTAGCTGTAAATTCTAGCTCGGTGCGATCTCTAAGTTCTACTGAATAGCCGTTGATATCATCTTCTCTTTCAACTTCTTTAACAGAAGTATGAGGAAAGTGAATGCTAATAAAATCACGTGCAGGCTGTGGCAATCGTGCGCACGAGCTGAGTGCAAGGGCTGCAAAAGCAGCAAAAAAGAGTTGTTTCATTAGTCGTCTATTCTTAAAAATTGTCCGTTAGCATTGAATTCTAAATCAAGTCCGTTAGCGAGTTCTACCTCATAACCATAGCGTTTCTTTTGGATTTTGTAAATCTCTGATTGAGGGTAAGTTTTCTTTACGTACTGAGCAATACCATTAGGGATAAGTTTTGCAGGTACAGCCTGAGTGCGAGTTTTTATTTCTTCCCAGTCGCCATTGGCATAAAATTCAATTTGAGTACCATCGTTGAAATACACTTTGTAATCTTGATCGTGGATATCATCGTCTTTCCATACTGATGCGATATCTCCTACTTTAAAGTGTTGTTTTACGAAAGCCTGTGCCTTAGCTGGCAATTGTTCGAAAGTGATAGGTAAATCTCTAGCTGACAAATCTTGTACTGCTACTACAGTCAATAAAAAAGTGGCGATAATTGATACTAATTTTTTCATCGTTTAATCTGTTTTTAAGTTTAACGCTGCAAAGATATGACCTAATTTGGGAAAGAATTGGGAATAATTATACGACCATCTACCATTACGAGTTTTCTATCTGCCATAGTAGCCAATTCTTCGTTATGGGTAACGATTACAAATGTTTGTCGGAATTCATTGCGCAGTTGGAAGAAGAGTTGGTGCAGTTTTTCAGCACTTTCGGAATCGAGGTTGCCACTGGGTTCATCGGCGAATACTACTGAAGGGTAGTTCACCAAGGCACGTGCTACCGACACTCGCTGTTGTTCGCCTCCTGAAAGAGCATTAGGTTTATGGTCGGCACGCGAGGTGAGATGCAAAAATTCTAAAAGCTCCATAGCGCGCTTTTCAGCTTCTTTTTTGCCTATTCCTCTAATGAGTGCAGGAATACAAATATTCTCCAAAGCAGTGAACTCAGGCAACAACTGGTGAAATTGGAAGATAAACCCAATATGTTCATTGCGGAATTTAGCCAAGGCTTTGGAGGATAACGACAATATATCTGTGCCATTAATTACCAACGATGATGGTTTATTGGGATCGGGGCTGTCTAAAGTACCTAAAATATGTAACAAGGTGGTTTTCCCAGCTCCTGAAGCTCCTACTATCGATACAATTTCGCCTTTGGCAACATTCACCGATACGCCTTTAAGCACTTCTAAATCTTTATATGTTTTATGAATATTGGTAGCTTGAATCATTTATGCTAATAGTACTTTTGGTGTTAAAAATCCTACTCTCTCTTTATGTTTTTTATTAAATATTTCACGTTTCTTATTTTCTGAAGGTTCCATTCCAGCTTGAAAATGATCCGCTGACCAATGCAAATAATTATGACGAAGCGCTCGTAACAACCATTGTTCTTTTACCCGAGCAGTGATAATTTTCTTCTGTTCCATTGGTTTATCTGTATTTACCTTTGAGACCTTTTGGTTATAGGCTTCATAAGCTTTATCTTCTACATAAAAATGTGCTGGTTTATGCTGTTGATTAGGAACTCTATCCTTAGATATTTCTTTCAATTCTTGGTCCTTTTCTCGTTGTTTTTCTTTACTCTCTTTATGACTTGGTATATTATCAATACTAATCCAAAAATTAACCTTTGCATCATCTACAAACTTCCATTCCTCAGCATTTCCAAATACATAACTATGCAAACGTTTTTTAGCATCAACAAGAGGATAGCCCTTGATAGGATATTTTTGTTCTGTTTTTTCTACCAAAATACTATTTGCATCATCTTGAAGTTTTTCATTAAATAGAGCTTCCATAAAATGTAGAGGAATATAACTATATTCTTTATATACTTTCCGTGTGCCTTTTATACCTATGTAATCACTTAGGTATTCATTCTTTTCCAAACTACCAAAAGTTTCCCAATGAAAAACAGCTTCTAATTCTTCTTTTTTCCAAAAATAACTTTCTGCAAGCTCTTTTTTAATTTTTCCTATTTTTCCATATAACAAGTCGCCGCTTATAGTAGGGATGAGTTCTACAATTACATTCTCTTTCATCTCTTCATTAGGTTTTAAGAAATTAGCGTAACTTCCCCCAATATCTGAGTGTACCCCTGGAAATACTTTTTCCATCACCTCCTTACCATTATCTGGTTCTAACTGAGTAAGCGAAAAGTTAAAGCGATGTTCATCGGCAGCTGTAAAATGTACTGCTTTACCAAAGTTTCCTATATTATTGAGCTGCAAGCTATCAATACCACTATTGAAACCTTTTTTGTTAAAAATAGAAAAATCTTTATCTTCATAAGAAGAAACTGTATCGTAAAGTCCTATAAAACGTATTTCAAGTTGCAAGTTTTTCAATTCTTCTTTGGTAAAATAGGTGCTTTTAAGCAACAAATATCCTAAATAACCAAATTTAGGAAGTTTACCATTATCTAAATAAGTAGGGATTACTTTTACCCCATCTTTTGTACGAGTTACTTTTTCCTTTATAAGGTGAGAAAAATAGCCATTGGGGGTTTTCACCTCTTTACTATCTACTACCTCCACTTTAGTAGTAGTTGCTATATCGTCTGCACGTTTGTTACCATTGATTTCATAAAGGAAATTACGCGCTGCCGCTGCTCCCCTACTAAAACCAAAGACATCTAAAACGATTGTAGAAATCGTATCTCCATTCTCTTCTACACTTTTTAAATTCTTTTTTTTATCAATAATTCTTTTAGCCAATTCGTCACAACCTCGCAACACTTTCTTGCGGATTCCTGTTTTACCAGTACCAAAACCTTTAGGATACAGGTCATCTTCTAACCTGTCTACTATATTGCGCAACTGTTTTTCTTCTGTAGTTCGCTCTTCTGCTTTACTAGGTGCTGGTTGTGTACCTATACCTTCTATATAGATAGCTTGATAAGAGTTCTTAGGTTTTATACAAAGATATTGTCGTGCTATATTAGTAAAATCGGTATTATAACTGTTGTCTTTTGTTTGATACCCCATTGATTTCCAGTTCCACTCTGTTCCTTCTGAATATTCCTTAGTTAGTTTCTTGTCTAATAGTGTAGCCCGATTTTCTTCTTTACTTTGGTCGGCATATTCCTCTATTTTATAGGTGCGTTTGCGTGCCCGTGTGCTGAACAGATTAGTATTAGTACCATCAAAAAACAGCCCAAACGAAAGGGTGATTTCGTTTTCATTTGGAGGGGTAAAACTCCCTGAATTATATACAAATGTTTGTGCCATAGCTTTATTTTCTTTTAAATGTATTCTTAGTTGTTTTTACTCTTGCTTTAGTATCATCATTAATCCCTATTAACTTTCCTTTCCCTTCGAGATACGCTACTACCATTGTCTCTGCCCGATTGATACGAAACTCTAACTTCAACGTATCTTCAGGGCTAAACTGTTCAAACTTTTTCATTATCTCCTCTTCATCAAAAGTAATAACCCCTACCTTGTTCACTCCTTCTTTAGTAGTGTATTGAATACCTGCAAAGCGAGGCAATACATTACTCTCTTTATATTCCTCTGGCAAAGTGCTTACATCAGGGTAGAGCAAATCGCTTGTTTGTCCGTTGAGATATGTAAAAGACACATCATACAGTTCAGCTCCTTCAGGCAAAGTAAACACTGGTTTCCAATGGTAGCGATTGCGATACCTATCCCACAAACCGTAGGGAATAGGCTTGTTTTTATTTTTCTCTTGTATCTCCAAAGGTACGGCTGCGGGGCGTTGCATTATTTCCTTTCGGTATTCACTGCTAAACCAATTCTTTTCAGAAGGTTCTAAGTTTTCTGTCTCTTCTCTTGGAATATGCACCTTCTTCCCTTGATAATGCCCCACTTCGCGTACATTGGCTCCTCCGTCACTCACCCAAACCGATACTACTCCACCTGGGGCAAAACCTGCTACAATTTGGTCGTACTTATCAGGAATTATATCGCCATAAGCATTGCGATTAAGGGTGCCTTCTTCAAAGTATTGCTCTATTTTCTGATAATCTAAGTCGGCGCTAATTTCATACTCACAATCTTCAGCAAACGATATCCACGTTACTTCCAAACGGTGAGGAATAGTACCGCCGTAATCAAGCCCACTATAAGCTTCACCCCAATGTTCATCAGATACAATAGGGCCATAAAGGCTTACTAAAAAACCATCTTTTGAAATAAATCCTCCACTATATACCCCAATAGGATAACCAGGAGGGGCAGAGCTCATAGCTCTCCATCCATAACTTTTTTCCATATTGTTATTATTACCATTGTTTTGACAAGCTATTACTGAGGTAAACAATATATAGCAAAAAAATGTTTTTATAAGCAGTGTTGTTTGTGCCATATCATTCTCTTTTTAGATCTTTATCCAATTCCCATATATTTACCTCTGTTTTCTCATCCACAAGTCCTATGGTTTTCTCTTTGTTTTTTAGATATATTGCCATCATTGTATGAGTACGATTAACAAAAAACTCTAATACCAAGGGTTCTACAGAACCAAAACGCTCAAAAGCTTTCATTGTTTTTTCTTCATCCAAAAAAACTTCAGCAGCATAATTTTTTCCATTGTAACTTGTAAAAGAAAAATGAACAAAACGAGGTAAAACCTCATTCCAAGAGGCTAATTCTAAAGAATGAGGGTAATGTATATTTTCTCTCTCACCATTTAGTTTTTCAAAAACAATATCGTATATTTCAGGCTTCGGTTCATCTGGGATATAAGGCAAAGTAAACACTGGTTTCCAATGGTAGCGATTGCGATATCTATCCCACAAACCGTAGGGAATGGGCTTGTTCTTGTTTTTCTCTTGTATCTCCAAAGGTACGGCTGCGGGGCGTCGCATTATTTCCTTTCGGTATTCACTGCTAAACCAATTCTTTTCAGAAGGTTCTAAGTTTTCTGTCTCTTCTCTTGGAATATGCACCTTCTTCCCTTGATAATGCCCCACTTCGCGTACATTAGCTCCTCCGTCACTCACCCAAACCGATACTACTCCACCTGGGGCAAAACCTGCTACAATTTGGTCGTACTTATCAGGAATTATATCGCCATAAGCATTGCGATTAAGGGTGCCTTCTTCAAAGTATTGCTCTATTTTATGGTAATCTAAGTCAGTGCTAATTTCATACTCACAATCTTCAGCAAACGATATCCACGTTACTTCCAAACGGTGAGGAATAGTACCGCCGTAATCAAGCCCACTATAAGCTTCACCCCAATGTTCATCGGATACAATAGGGCCATAAAGGCTTACTAAAAAACCATCTTTTGAAATAAATCCTCCACTATATACCCCTATAGGATAACCAGGAGGGGCAGAGCTCATAGCTCTCCATCCATAACTTTTTTCCATATTGTTATTATTAGTATTATTTTGACAAGCTATTACTGAGGTAAACAATATATAGCAAAGAAATGTTTTTAATAACATCATTCTATTTTGCATTTTGATAGATATATACTTCGGTAGCGCCTACGCCGTATTTGGCGTATTCGGCATCGTAGAAAGTAACATTGGAGTAACGCCCTAAAAGGAATTCTAATTCGGTGCGCAGCACTCCCTCTCCCACGCCGTGAATGAATACTACCCGCTGGATGCGCTGTGCAATAGCAAACTCTAACTGCCGGCGAGCGGTTTCGAGTTGTAGGGTAAGCATATCGTAATTGGTCATATTTCTTGTAGAATCAACCAATTGCTCGATGTGCAAATCTACCTCCATTGGAGGGATGTTGCGCTCTTTTTTAGTGAGTGGCGATTTGTTCTTTCGCTTGCTCACTACATCTTTGCGCAAACTCTCTTCATCTATATTTGTGAAAGCTCCTTTTAGAGGTGCTTCTTCTTCAATAACTATTATTTCCTCAGGACGAAAAGTGAGCTCAAAGCCTTCAGTAGTAAGTACTGTTACCTGCTGAGGCGTAAGGCGCACTATATGTCCTTTGATGGTATCGTCTAATACTTCTATGTAATCTCCTATGTTCACAATGCGAGGTGCGAGGTGCGAGCCGCACGGGCAGTTTATTTGTTAATTTGTAAATTTCTTAATTATCCCATTTTAGACACACAAAACGTCATTTGTCATTTGTCATTCGTCATTCGTCATTTGTTACTCGTCTTCTGGGTTTCTTATTTTCGTTGCTGGGTCTTGAAAATCTTCCTCGTTTTTAGAGGGTAGGTTACGTGAAATGCGGTAAATACCTATCATCAATAGGCTTATACCGCCAATGAGTAACGCTTGATCGTATTTGGGGAACAGATAACGCGACAGTGCTACCAATACCCCTAAAATCATTAGTATGTAATTCATTTTTTTATCAGGTTTTAGGTTTCAGGCATCAGGGGGTCAGCCTAAAATCTGACTCCTGACCCCAAAAACCTATTTAATTGCTAATATTCCTTTTGCGAGTTCAATCATTCTTGGGTCGCCGGTGTGTTTGTTAGGCTCATCGGAAAGTTTTACAGTAGGCACCCACTCATTGTCGCTGGTGAGTACTTCGGTGAGCTTCATCACTATGTTCATCGGGCGCAACCCTACATCATTCGTAAGGTCGGTACCTATACCAAATGAAATTCCTATGGTACCTTTACAAGCCTCAGTAATCGCTTGTACCTTTTTAGGATTCAACCCGTCGGAGAAAATAATGTATTTAGAGAGTGGGTCTATCCCCATTTTTTTGTAGTGAGCAATCGTTTTTTCAGCAAAGACGATAGGGTCACCACTGTCGTGACGCACACCGTCGAACAACTTGCTAAATTTCTTGTCGAACTGCTTGAAAAACACATCGGTAGTATAGGTATCGGAGAGAGCTACTCCAAGGTCGCCGCGGTACACATCTACCCAGTGTTCCAATGATAGCGCATTAGCCATTTTGTAGCTGTACTCGGCTGCGTGGAACATAAACCATTCGTGAGCGTGAGTACCTATAGGTTTCACCTTGTATTTCATGGCAAAATGCACATTGCTAGAGCCTATAAAGGTTTGGTTGTAGCCTTCCATTAAGGTATGCATCACAATGTCGTGCACGTGATACGAATGGCGACGACGGGTACCAAACTCGGCAAATACAACGCCTAATTCTTTATAGAACAATTCTTTTTCACGAGTATTAGCGATTACCTGCTCATCTGTCCAAGCAGTTGCTTTGGTAAGTTTGTAGAAAAGCTCGCTAATTACCGAAAGCAGAGGTACTTCCCAAAGGATGGTGCGATACCAATAGCCCTCAACAGTTACCTGCAAGTCGGTGCCGTGTTGCTCGATATGCACTTCCGAAGGGTCATAGCGATATCCTTCTAAAAAGTCTAAATACAGCGGACTCAAATAGGGACAATTGTCTTTCAAAAACTGTTTTTCGGCTTTAGTGAGTTTTAATTTGGACATATTGTTCACCTCTTCACGAATAGCATCGGCAAAACCTTCGGGGAACTCGTGTTTGCCGCGGTTGATAAAGGTATAACGCGCTTTGTTTTTAGGGAATAATTGCACTACACCACATTGCATAGTGAATTTGTAGAAATCGTTGTCTAATAATGAATTTAAGATTGCAGACATATATTCTCAATTAAATAATTAATAATTAACTATTTATCAATGAATGAGGAGCGAATCCTCGTTCATTGAAAAAGTTTTATTTTTGGCAAAGATATGATTTTTTTTTTAAATAGAATGAATTGCTGGGAATATAATAGCTCAAACAGAAAAAAATACTAACACACTCATTGGCTAATTAACAAATTATTCTTAATTTTGCCCCCAAAACAGATTTTAGAATGTCGAGACTTAAATTACTTCTTTTATTTTTATTTATCATAACGGCTCCTGCGATAGCGCAAATAGTTAATAATCAGCAATATAACAATGTTGATATCACCACTGTAAACATAGATAATCTCACAGATGGGCAGATCAAAACCTATTGGGATCGCGCTCAAGCACAAGGATATACCTTAGACCAATTTCTCGCTTTAGCACGTTCGCGCGGTATGCAAGAAACACAAGTGATGAAATTGCGCCAGCGTATTATGCAGCTCGACAGCTATTCTGGAACTGAAAAATCCAATGCTAAAAATAAAAATAAGGATACCAATGGCAAAATGCGCCGTCCTGCGGAGGGTGATGACATCTTTGGTTATACCGGTAGAGAGAAAAAAGATTCTCTCAACCGCAAAAAGGAAAAAGACTCTATTTTTGGGATGAGTTTCTTCAAAAATCCCAAAATTTCCTTCACTCCTAACCTAAATATGCCTACCCCCGAAAACTATCAAGTAGGTCCTGGTGACGAGCTACTTGTGGAAGTTTGGGGAGCTACAGAGGGTTCTTTCAAACAAAAAGTAGATGCTGAGGGTAATATTTTCCTCAATGGTGTGGGACGCATACACGTATCAGGACTTTCGTTTAGTGAGGTAAAAGCAAAGATTAATTCTTATCTAAAACGTATCTATTCAGGTATTTCAGCCCCTGATGGCAGTTATGCTAAAATTTATACCGGCGTAACTATCACCCAAGTGCGCACCGTAAAAGTGAATATCATAGGCGAGGTAGTAGTGCCTGGTACTTATTCACTTAGCTCACTTTCCACAGTGCTTAACGCTTTATACGCCTGCGGAGGTCCCTCAGAAAGTGGGTCATTTCGCGATATCAACGTATTTCGAGGGGGCAAGAAAGTCGCTACTTTTGATGTGTATAACTTCCTGATTAACGGTTCAGAAAAAGGTAATATCGGCTTGCAAGACCAAGATGTAATCATCGTATCACCCTACAAAAACCGCGTGTGGGTAGAAGGCAAAGTAAAACGCAAAGGATTGTACGAAATGCTCGACGACGAAACTCTTGCTAACCTTGTTACTTTCTTTGGAGGTTTTACTTCCGATGCTTTTACTAATACCCTTGTGTTAGAACGTATTAAAGATGCTAAACGCGAAGTGCAAGAAATTGCCTTTAGCGAAATTGGCAAGATGAAAATGCAAAACGGCGACCGCCTGAAAGTGCATTCTATCACCAATGAATACCGCAACCGATTGAGCATAGGAGGAGCTGTCTATCAACCTGGTACTTATGAGTTTAAAGAAGGAATGACTGCTCACGACTTGCTTGAAAGAGCTAATGGCGTGAAAAAAGATGCTTCTCTCAATCGCGGACTCATTTTCCGCACCGAAAACCGTGTAGATTACCAAACGCTTAGCTTTTCGGTTAAAGACCTTATTGAGAAGAAAAACGACATCCCTTTGAAGGATAACGATAGTATCCATATTTTCTACAAAGATTCTCTCCAATACAAACGCTTCGTAAAAGTAGAAGGTGCTGTAAATTCGCCTAAAGAATTGCCTTTTATGGAGAATATGAAAGTGGAAGACGTGATTGCCTTGGCAGGTGGTCTCTCTAACGGTGCTGACCCTTCAACAATTGAAGTATTTAGAGAAATAAACGACGGTAGCTTCCAGAGACTCAGCACAGCTTTCAAAGTATCGTCTAACAATGAACTTTTACCTGAAGAAGGTACCAATACACTCACCCTGCAACCTAACGACATTGTTTCGGTGCGCTATATCAAAGGTTTCACCCCTCTACAAACTGTCTCGGTAATGGGAGAGGTTGTTTACCCTGGAGTTTATAGTATCCAAAGCAAGAACGATCGCATTTCCGACCTATTGGAGCGTGTGGGAGGTTTTACGCCTTTTGCCTATAAAGAAGGGGCAACTTTGGTACGCAAAAAAACTGATGAGGGCGAAATTCAGCAAGAAGATTTTCTAAAAGAATTAGTTGAGTTAGAAAGCAATAGTAATGAAACTGCTAAATCACTGAAAAAAGCCAGCAAAAAAACTTCGGAATATCGTATAGGGATAGATATCAATAAAATTTTGAAAAAGAAACACAGCAAGCACGACCTAATCCTCAGTGAAGGTGATGTATTGCTCATTCCTTCTGAAAAACAAACCGTTGAAGTGCGTGGTGAGGTGTTAGCCCCTTCATTAGTGCGTTATCAAAAAGGATTTTCACTGAGAGAATACATTGATAGAGCGGGAGGTTTTGGCAATCAAGCTAAAAAGCGGGCTATCTACGTGCTTTACGCCAATGGCGATGTTCGTGCTACTCGCAATTCTCTTTTCTTTAGAAACTATCCTAAATTAGAACCTGGAGCTATCATTATTGTACCCTCTAAACCTGAACGCCAACGTCTTAGCACTGGAGAAAGTATAGGTATTATCTCAGCTATTAGCACTATGGGAGTGCTTATTTACAATGTACTAAAAAATTAGAACTATGGCATTTAACGAAGACCAAGACATAAGAGTTTCAGAAGATGTTATCAATCATTTAGGAGAAAATAAATTGATCCCTGTGGTCGACTCTGTAGAAGAAGAAACGGCAGAGGACGAAATAGATTTGATGCAGCTTATCCGCAAAGTATGGGGTGCTCGCAAATCGATTTTGTTATTTACTTTGCTTTTCTTTGTCATAGGGGTACTCATTGCCTTATTCTCGGCTAAAGAATACACCGCTACCACTATTATGGTGCCACAAACTACTGATAACAAATCAACAAGTGGATTAGGTGGATTGGCAGCAATGGCAGGTATCAGTTTAGGAGGAGGCTCCGAAACACTCCCGCTCACTACTTACTCTAAAATCATTGAAAGCGTACCTTTTAAACAGAAATTAGCACAAACAAAACTCACATTCTCTGACATCCCCAAACCGGTAACTTACGAAGAATATTGCAAGAACTATACTAAACCCAGCTTAATGGGACGTGTGATGGGTATTTTTAGTTTTTCTAAAGGTACTCCCACTGCAGCTCCTGTAACCCAAGATAGTACTGATATTACCCGACTCTCCGATCAAGAGAGGGGAATACTCAACAGCTTAGACAGCCGTATTAAACTGAATATGAGTGAAAAAGACGGCTACTTTACACTCTCATTTGTGATGGGGGAAGCACTTCCCGCTGCTCAAATGCTCGAAAGTGCCCAAAAAGTACTACAAGAAACCGTTACCGATTTCAAATTGCAAAAAGCTAAAGAAGAATTCGACTTTGTACAAAAACGCTTTGTAGAAGCCGAAAAAGATTTTAAAAACAAACAATACGCTGTGGCAGGTTTCCAAGACCGCAACCGCGACCTCTTTAGCAACCTTCCTCAAACTCGTTTGCAACAACTACAAGCAGAGTACAATTTAGCTTTCAACGTATATACAGAACTCGCTAAACAGCTGGAAGCCAAACGCATCAAGATGAAAGAAGACCAGCCTATCTTTGCTGTTATCGAACCTGTGACTGTACCTAACGAACGTTCTAAACCTAAACGAATGATGATTATCGCTATCTGGACATTCTTAGGAATGGTCATAGGTATTGGAAATGTCTTCTTGAAAGACTTTAGACGACAACTCAAATCTAATTCCTAATTTCTAATTTCTAATTCCTAATGAATTACATTATCTTTGATATGGACGGGGTACTACTAGATAGTGAACCAATGCACCAAGAGATTATTTATGAGACTTTTCAGCTGGAAGGCATTCCGTTTGATAAGGCGTATATACAAACCCTCACAGGGATGTCGGCTTTCCCAATGTGGGAAAAGGTAAAACGCGATGCTCAACGTTCAGAAAGTGTAGAAGAACTCATAAAATTTCATCGTGATTACTTTTTCAAACGATTACCCGAAGTAAAAGTACCTTTAGTACCACACGTAAAGGATGTATTAGAGAAATTCAAAAATGAAGGAAAACACTTATCATTAGCTTCTTCATCTGGACGCAAACTCATCGATATTTTTACTCAGCAAACAAATATAGCACACTATTTTGAAGTGATAATGAGTGGCGATGATGTGCAATATAGTAAACCCAATCCTGAAATATTCCTAAAGGTAGCCCAATGGTATGGATTACCAGCAACACAATTTACTGTGATAGAGGACAGTACCAATGGCGTGAAAGCTGCCAAAAGTGCTAATATGCAGTGTGTAGGCTTCCAAAATCCCCTTTCAGGCGGACAAGATTTAAGTCAAGCTGACCTACTTATCCATTCAATGCAAGAACTTTTATGACAAATAACAACTTACAACTCATAGAATGTGTAACGATAGCCAATGAGGATTATTTGCAATCTTTATTGGCTGTTGGTTTTTATGGTCTTGCGCTTAAAGCCGAACTACACTCTTTAGTTAGTCATTTAGATTTTTCAAATACCCAAACTAAAATCTTGCTTCTAGACGACGAACTGCCTGCCATTGAAAAACAAGGTATTACTATTAGCAGTTTGGCTACTGCCTACCAAGCTGGCACTACGCGTTTTTACAGTGCTATCAAAGGTTATGGGGGCTATCTTCCTACTGAAAAACTCCTCACCTTCTTCCAAGCCCAACACCTCCCTATGGGCATCAACCTGCTTGCTTTTGAGAGTGCTTATAACGAAACGCTACAAATATTTTCTTCTCTCTGACGCTATTTGGCAGTTTCACTCCCTATCTTTGCCTCGCGAAACAGAATTAACAATATTTTTAAAAGAAAATAAACATATTACCATATAAATATGAACACCCACAATCGAAGCTCAAGGAGAATACAACAAACACAAGAAAGCATTTCTCAGGAATTTGCTGATGTAACAAGAGCTATTCAACGAGAGGAGAAAAGAAGAAAAAAAAGAGAAGAATGGAAAAGGAGTATTGAGCAAAGTAATAGCTACCAAACAATAAAGTCTGTAAAAACACTAATGGATGACTATTATTTAGATCCTTTATTAGGACTAATACCTGTTGTAGGAGATATCTTACCACAGATATTCAATTTTTCTTTTTTCTACGTTTCCACTTTTAAAATTAAATCGTATGCCTTAACAGTGACTATTCTGCGTAATATCTTGATAGATATTTTAGTAGGAATTATTCCATATTTAGGTATTATACTTGATGTTTTTCATAAATCCTATCAAAAGAATTTCAATTTAATTGTAGGTTTTGTTAATAATGACAAAAATATAATACGAGAAGTTAATCAGAAAGCGTTTTCAACTACTATATGGATAGCTATTATAGGAGTGGCAATTTATTATTTGACTGTATTTTTATGGTCTATAGTAATGGGCGTTTATCATTGGGTCATAAATCTATTCTAAAAAACTATTTTTACAAATAGTTGCAAAATGCCCCTTATAGGTACGATACAAATATAATTGATAATCAATTACATTTCACTTTATCAAAGTTTTTCTTATTTCCTCCCTAAAATCGAAATCCCTATAGCACAATCTAAACAGCGTTTGGATTGGCAATAATGTTTGTATTGTTGTAGAAGTACTTGGGTGTCAAAAGCAGTGGTAACAGAGACTCCTAATTGTTGGTATTGGGTGATTATGCTGTTGCTCTCGGCTGTCATTGTTTTGAGTTCTTCAATGAGAGATTCACTCACGTCCTTGCCTAAACTTTGGTAATAGGCATATTTGAGTGGAATGAATACATTTATCCAAATAAGTGTAATAAGACTCGCACTAATAGGCTTTTTTACTTTTTTAGAAATTTTGGTAAAGGTATAGTGGGTTTCCCAAAAGTCGGAGACTCCTACGGCAAAGAGTTTTTGGATACTTTTGAAATCATTCACTTCGAGGATTTGTGAAAACAGACCTTCATTTAGTTCGTATAGCTGTGCGAGTTGCGAGAGTCGGATAGTAGGAAAACCTTGCGGACGCAAACCTGTGAAATGTATTTTTACTACGGGAGCAGAGAGCTTGTATTTCTGTTGTAGGTAGTGATAATTTTGCAAGAGTTCACGTGGGTAGGAGAGTTCAGTTGCTTCAGGGAGTAAGCCTGCTTGCCCTAGTAGTAGTGCTTCTAAATGTAAGGGATGTGAACGCTCTTTGCGAATAATACTAAAATCGAGATGTTTGCCCATTTGCAGGAATGCTTCGCCATTTACAATGCCACCAAAAGACTTGAGAAGCATACAAAAAAGTACTTTCTCCCAATCAAAATTGGCAGCTTTCCACAACTCATTTACCGCAGTGGCTTTTTCTTCTAAACGTTCTACTAACAAACGCTCATTCCACGAAAGCAAAGTAATGGCAGGTATAGTGGTATATTCCTTTTCACAAGGAATAAACTGGTAGTGTGAGGCTACAGTCGTATTGTATCGCTCTAAGAGTTCGGGGGAGATAAGACCTCGGAGTTCTAAAGTAGGAATTGGCTGGTTGTTAGCATCGAATACTTCTATATCGTGTTCCCAAACTACGTGCAGAATCACATTGCGATAGGCAGGATCGCTCTCGTGACCGTGCACATACCAATGTGATGATTTGAGATGCATTTCTACATTACCTGCCCATTGCTGTTCATCTATAAGCAGTTGGGCACTTTGGAAATCGGGACCAGAAAGGGTATTGTAGTCGCCAAATGAGAGAATTTGCAAGCGCTCTCCTGTAGTAAGTACAGTGTTGAGAGGTACTTTTTTGTATTTCCATAGGTAGTGTAAGAAATCTTCCTTCATAATTTAATGTGAGTTCGGCGTAAGTAATTATTTAACAATCAGTAAAATACTTTTAATCTCCCACGAATTACACGAATTTTCACGAAATTGGGAGAGCATAAAAGTCTTTATTTTTTATTATCTCACGAATTTTCACCTGACGGTGAATTATTTTGTGAATATATCATGTTACAAATCTGTAAATCAATATTCTGTTATATCGAACTGACGTTAATTTAGGTAACAGGTTTAGGAGGTTTATTGTTTAGTTGGGATTTTTAATCTTTTTTCGGTATATAGAAATAGAAAATAATAAAGGGTAGCTAAGAGTATACCGAAAATCCAACCTACAAGCACATCACCTGGGAAATGCACGCCTAAATAAATACGGCTATAACTCACAATAATTGACCAGCATAGCAGTAGAGTGAGGATATATGGGGCATTTTTTCTAAGCAAGTAACTAAAAAATACGGCTATTGCCATTGTATTGGCGGCATGAGCTGAAAAGAACCCATACTTACCGCCACAAATCACCATTCGCATTTGCCCTATAAGACTCTCATCGTGACAAGGGCGCAGGCGCTGGAATCCGTATTTGAAAACGTTCGCCAGCTGGTCGGTAGTGGTGATGATTATAGTAGTAAATACCAAGATGAGCAACACTCGTTTCCAATGGAAATACTTGAAACACAAGTATAACAAAAAAGCGTAGAGGGGGATAGACGAGAGTTCATTGGTGATTACTAACCAAAGGCTGTCAGCTTCGGGTGTTCCCCCACTATTGAGAAAACAGAGCAGTTGCTTATCCGTTTCTATAAGGTATTCTAACATTATTTACGTTTTTTCTTCTTTTTAAACGCCTGTTGAAGGGCTTCGGTGGTCTTTTGTTTACGACTTTCTCTTTGTCCTTTTTTGCGACTTCTCCCCTCGTCGTTACCATGTTTTCTACCGTCATCATTTCCGCGTTTGCGTCCGCCACGGTCTCTGCCAGCACCTTTGGTTGAGAGTTCTACATTGATAAAGCGACCGTCTAATTGGAAGTCGTTGAAAGTATCCATCACCAAATCGGAAAGGTCGGCATCGGTATTGAAGAAAGAGAAACTGTTCTTTACATCTACTTTGAAAACATCATCACGACCTAAATTAAGGGTTGCTTTGAGGAAATCTTTGAGCGATTTCCAGTCGTAACCATCGCGTTCACCTATGTTGATGAAATAGCGCACTTCATCGCTATTACCCCCACTGCGGCTTTCGCGCTCGTTCTCTACCGATAAGTTTTCAGCATTTTTATAATAATTGAAGAAACGCGTAAACTCTACTGAGAATATTTTTTTGATGAGCTCTTCACGATTTACTTCTTTCAGTTCTTTATAGATAGCTGGTAAATAATCGTCGATAGCAGGGTTTACTTCTGTATTTTTGAGGTTGTTAGCCAAGTGATAGAGCTGTATTTCACAGATTTCCATACCCGATGGCAATTGTTTCTGCTCAAAAGGTTGCCCTATCATCTTTTCGATAGTTTTGATTTTCTTTACCTCGCTTTTTGGCAAAATTACCATCGAAATTCCCGATTTACCAGCACGACCTGTACGCCCACTGCGGTGATTGTAGGTTTCTATTTCGTCGGGCAATTGGTAGTGAATTACGTGGGTGATATCGTCTACATCGATACCGCGGGCAGCTACATCGGTAGCAACGAGCATTTGTATTTGGCGTGCGCGGAAAGATTTCATCACCAAATCGCGCTGATTCTGACTTAAATCGCCGTGAAGAGCAGCGGCATTATAACCGTCTTCGATAAGTTTTTCGGCTACTGCCTGTGTATCGCGTTTGGTGCGGCAAAACACTACCGAGAAGATATCGGGGTTAGCATCAGCGAGGCGTTTTAGGGCTTGGTATCTATGGCGACCGCTCACTATATAGTACTCGTGTTGCACGGTGTTAGTAGCCTGATTGCGAGTTCCTACTGTTATTTCAATAGGCTTGCGCATAAACTTACGGGCTATCTTAGCCACCTCGTTAGGCATAGTAGCCGAAAAGAGCCAAGTGCTTTTTTCTTGAGGAGTATGCGACAGAATAGCGGTAATATCTTCATAGAAGCCCATATTGAGCATTTCGTCGGCTTCGTCCAGTACACAATAGTTGATATGACTGATATCTACGAAGTTACGGCGTATCATATCTTGCATACGTCCAGGAGTAGCCACGATAATTTGTGCGCCTTTTTTGAGGCTACGCGCTTGTTCCTCAATACTTGCGCCGCCATATACCGCCACTACGTTCACCTTAGGGAGGTACTTAGCATAATTGCGGAGCTCGGAAGCGATTTGCAAGCAGAGTTCGCGTGTAGGTGAAAGGATAAGACCTTGAGTTACACGGCTATCAGTATCGATAAGTTGGAGGAGAGGAAAGCCGAAAGCGGCTGTTTTACCAGTACCCGTTTGGGCTAAAGCTACCATATCAGCACCATTCGCCAAAAGAGTAGGGATGGCTTTTTGCTGAATTTCAGAAGGGATTTCAAAGCCCATATCGCTGATGGCTTTGAGGATAGGTTCATCAAGACCTAATTGTTCAAATAAATTCATTAATACAATTTGTAAATTAGCAAATTTGCCAATTTGCTAATGTATTTCAAGGCGCAAAGGTACAACAATATTTTCAATTGACAATTGATAATTGGCAATTAAGAAAAAAACTTTGCCAAAGGTCTTAGCACAAGAGGCTTTTAAGAACTTTGGCAAAGTGTAATGTTGATGTTTATTTTAATTATTTATTAGGTACTAATATCCACTCTCCGCTTTCTACTAGTGGTTCTGCTTGTTTGAACTTGAGTTCTTTGCGTTCACCGGTGCGGATGTTTTGGATTACTACCTTGTCGTTACGACCAATTTTAGGTTGTTGGCGTACGATGGTTTCTACTACCGAACGGCGCTGTGAGGCTTGTTGTCCTACTTCACGGGCGCGCTGTGCCATCTCATCGCTATTAAGAGTTTCTTCCTTATTGGTTTGGTAGTTCTCACGGGTGCGTTGTGGCGCGTGGGCTTCCTGCACTGGTGGATTTTGAGTAGGCAATTCGGCTTTGAATAAGAAAGAGATAATCTCTTTGTTTACCTTATCGAGCATTGATTTGAACAACTGATAAGCTTCAAACTTATAGATGAGTAGCGGGTCTTTTTGTTCGTGTACCGCTAATTGTACAGATTGTTTAAGCTCGTCCATACGGCGGAGATGCGTTTTCCACTCCTCATCGATGATGCCCAAAGTGATGTTCTTTTCAAAATCACTTACGAGTTTTTTACCTTGGGTTTCGTACGCCTCTTTAAGGTCGGTTACGATGTTGAGCATCTTTTCGCCATCGGTGAAAGGCACAACAATACGCTCATAAGTATTATTAGGATTTTCGTATACGTCTTTAATCACTGGGAAGGCTTGAGCGGCACTGCGTTCAGCTTTTTCCTGATAGTGTTTGAGCACTTCGTGATACAAGGTGAAAGTAAGGTCGTTTACTGACTGTTTAGCAAATTCGGCTTCTGAAATCTTTGTTTTCAGTGAGAAATATTTGATGAGCTCGAAAGTGAAATTCTTGTAGTTATTACCACCTTTGTTGTTCTCTACTATATTCTCGCAAGTATCGAATATCATATTTGCCAAATCCACTTTTAGGCGTTCACCTTCAAGAGCGTGGCGACGGCGTTTATAAATTTGCTTGCGTTGTGCGTTCATCACGTCGTCGTACTCTAACAGACGTTTACGCATACCGAAGTTGTTTTCTTCTACCTTTTTCTGAGCCGCCTCGATGCGTTTGGTCATCATAGAGTGCTGAATTACATCACCTTCTTTATGACCTAAGCTGTCCATTAGTCGGGCGATACGTTCAGAACCGAAGAGGCGCATTAGGTTATCTTCGAGAGAAACGAAGAAGAGTGAGCTACCGGGGTCACCTTGACGACCAGAACGACCGCGCAACTGACGATCGACACGGCGTGAATCGTGGCGTTCGGTACCTATAATTGCCAAACCTCCTGCAGCTTTTACTTCAGGGGTTAGCTTGATGTCGGTACCACGTCCCGCCATATTGGTTGCGATGGTTACCACACCACTATGTCCAGCTTCAGCTACGATTTCAGCTTCTTTTTTATGTAATTTAGCGTTCAATACATTGTGTTTTACCTTGCGCATTGTAAGCATACGGCTAAGGAGTTCGGAAACTTCCACAGAAGTAGTACCAATCAATACTGGACGACCCGCTTCAGAAAGTTTTACAACCTCATCGATCACAGCGTTGTATTTCTCGCGTTTGGTTTTGTAGATAAGGTCGTTGTGGTCTTTACGAGCGATAGGACGGTTGGTAGGGATTTCCATTACATCGAGTTTGTAAATTTCCCAGAACTCACCCGCTTCGGTAATAGCTGTACCCGTCATACCCGATAACTTGCTGTACATACGGAAGTAGTTTTGCAAGGTAATAGTCGCATAGGTTTGGGTAGCTGCCTCAATTTTTACATTCTCTTTGGCTTCAATCGCTTGGTGCAAACCATCGGAATAACGACGACCGTCCATAATACGACCTGTTTGTTCATCAACGATGAGCACTTTGTTATCAATTACTACATATTCTACATCTTTTTCAAAAAGAGTATAGGCTTTGAGCAATTGGTTAAGGGTGTGAATGCGTTCGCTTTTTACGCTAAAATCTTGGAATAATTTATCTTTTAGTTTAGCTTCTTCTTCAATAGGAAGTCCTTGGCTCTCGATATTGGCAATTTCTACTCCAATATCAGGTAAAACAAAGAAATCTTTATCACCATCGTAGGCAATATTGGCAAAACCTTTATCGGTAAGCTCGATTTGGTTGTTTTTTTCATCAATCACGAAGTACAATTCGGCATCTACCTTTGGCATTTCGCGATTGTTATCCTGCATATAGTAATTTTCAGTTTTTTGGAGGAGTTGTTTTACCCCTTCTTCACTGAGGAACTTGATGAGTGCTTTGTTTTTAGGTAACCCACGATACACGCGCAAGAGTTGGAATCCACCTTCTTTGGTATCACCTTCGGCGATGAGTTTGCGGGCATCGGCTAATACTTTGGTAAGGTAAGTACGCTGTTTGTTTACCAAATCTTCTACCAAAGGTTTCAGTTCGTTGAACTCGTGCAATTCGCCTTTAGGGGTAGGACCTGAGATGATGAGCGGCGTACGAGCATCGTCTATCAATACTGAATCGACCTCATCGACAATAGCATAATTATGAGCGCGTTGCACCAAATCTTCGGGGGTGTGCGCCATATTGTCGCGGAGGTAATCGAAACCAAATTCGTTGTTAGTTCCGTAGGTAATATCGGCGTTGTAAGCACGGCGGCGGGCTTCGGAGTTTGGTTGGTGGTTGTCGATACAATCCACACGCAAACCGTGGAACTCAAATAAAGGTCCCATCCACGCACTATCTCGGCGTGCCAAATAGTCGTTCACGGTTACCAGATGCACTCCATTCCCCGTTAGGGCATTGAGGTAGACTGGCAAAGTAGCCACAAGGGTTTTACCTTCCCCTGTTTGCATTTCGGCAATTTTACCTTGGTGAAGAGCGATACCTCCAATGAGCTGTACATCGTAGTATACCATATCCCAAGTAACATCTTTACCAGCAGCGTCCCAGTGGTTTTTCCATACGGCTTTATCACCCTCGATAGTTACATAATCGTGGATAGCCGATAGTTCGCGGTCGTGCTCGGTAGCTGTTACGGTAATCGTTTCATTATTAGCAAAGCGGCGGGTAGTTTCCTTCATCGTAGCGAAGGCTTCAGGAAGAATCTCGTTCAATGCCTTTTCTGAGGCTTGATAGGCTTCGCCGTTGAGTTTGTCTACTTCAGCATAGAGGTCTTCTTTAGCATCGATATCGTCGGTAGCATTTGCTTGAGCTTCGAGCTCAGCTATTTTAGTATCGAACTGGGCGCGAGCGTCTTTTATTCTTTGTTTGAACTCAATAGTTTTTGCACGCAACTCGTCATTAGAGATATTTTCTAACTGAGAGGCGTAAGTTTTTATTTTCTCAACGATAGGTTGGATAGCTTTTAGGTCGTTTTTGGCTTTATCGCCAACAAAAATTTTAATAAGGGAGTTTATAATACTCATATAGTGAGGATTTTTTTATAATATAATTATTCTAAAATTCATACCACATTTTTGTCAATAAACATACCAAACTGACAACAACTGACAAATTGTCACCACATAATTGATTGATTAACAAATTTGCAAATTAAAAAAAGTCTCTTTGGAGAGACTTTTATTTTTTAGTATTCATCTTCATTCCATAGGTAGTCTTCTTCCGACGGATAATCAGGCCAGATTTCGTCGATAGATTCATACATATCACCTTCATCTTCTATTTCTTGAAGATTTTCCACCACTTCCATAGGAGCGCCTGTACGGATAGCATAATCAATAAGATCGTCTTTGGTAGCAGGCCAAGGAGCATCACTTAAATAAGATGCGAGTTCTAACGTCCAATACATAAACTAATAGAATTTTATAAATTTCGCGCAAAAGTAATATATTTTATTGAATGTGCAAATTTTTGTCTATTTTATTTTTAAATAGAGAGTTATTATCATAAGGGTGAGTGTAATGAATAGAGCTACTAAAAGATACAAATATCTCATCAATTAGCAGGAAATAAACTTTTTGTACGCGGTGTTTGCAGTGGGCGCTTGCAAAATGCCCCTACATATTTGTTAATTTGCTAATTTGCCAATTATCGCGTATCTTTGCGGTTGTTAAACAGTTATGCAATGAACATCACTCTGCCTTTATCGCAACTTGTTTCAGGAAAAACATTACAGCTCTCGGGCTCAAAATCGGAGAGCAATAGAGCGCTTTTGCTACAAGCATTCTTCCCTGAATTACAGATAAAAAACCTCTCTACCGCCGATGACACCCTTCTCTTACAGCGTGCGTTACAATCCAAAGAGGCAACTATTGATATTCACCACGCAGGTACAGCAATGCGCTTTCTCACCGCTTACTTTGCTACCCAAGTAGGGCGCGAGGTGTTACTCACTGGCTCGGCAAGGATGAAAGAGCGCCCCATCCACTTATTAGTGGAAGCATTACAGCGTTTAGGGGCTGATATTCGCTATGGAGAACGCGATGGATTTCCGCCCTTATATATTAAAGGTGTAGCACTTAGCAAAAAAGAAGTGCGTATTCGCGGCGATGTGAGCAGTCAGTTTCTTTCTGCCTTATTGCTCATCGCATCTTCATTACCAAATGGGCTTACGCTGATTTTAGAAGGTGAACTCACCTCTATGCCTTATCTGAAAATGACGGTGAGTTTCTTGCAATACTGTCTGGGTAAAGAAGTTGTACAATGGGAAGGCAATGTGCTGAAAGTAGCTTCACACATAAATAAACCTTTAAAAAACAATATATGGGAAGTAGAATCGGACTGGTCGTCGGCTTCGTATTGGTTCTCGTTTGTAGCGCTCTCACCTATAGGCACACAGCTCACGCTCACACACTTCAAAGAAGATAGTTTGCAGGGTGATAGCGCATTACCGGAGCTCTATAAACATTTTGGCGTAAGCACTACTTTTAAAGGTAGTACAATGAAGATAGAGAAAACCGCCCTCCCCCACCCTATCCGTTTAGAACTTCAGCTAAACGATACCCCCGACATCGCACAAACTATAGCTGTTACAGCTTTAGGATTGGGATTAGAGGCAAACCTCAGCGGATTGCACACACTCAAAATTAAAGAAACTGACCGACTGCAAGCATTACAAACCGAAATGATAAAACTCGGTGCAGAAGTGAATATCACTGATGAGAGTTTGCATTTAGCCTCTTGCAACCACCTGCGTGAGGGAGTGCCTATTGCCACTTATAACGACCATCGTATGGCAATGGCTTTTGCTCCGTTGATGCTCAAAACTCCTATAGTGATAGAGAACAAAGAGGTGGTAAGCAAATCGTATCCAGCATTTTGGGAACAGGTGGAACAGGTGTCAGGTATCAGGTTTCAGGGAAGAGATAAGAGGTAAGAGTTAAGAGTTAAGAGGCGTTAGAAAAATATAAATAATTGATAGTCAGTACATTAGTTTGTTTTTAAAAGAGAATAGAAAAATAAATACTAATTTTTTTAATGTAACATAGTGTTTATTAAAGATTTAATTTGTATCTTTGCCGCCTGAAAAGAAAAAAAGAATATTCATACAAAAACATATTAAAGATGACAAAAGCAGAAATTGTATCAAAGATTTCCGACAAATTGGGTCTTGACAGAAACGACGTACAACTTACCGTTGAGAACTTTATGGATGAGGTGATTAACTCATTAGAAAGTGGACAAAACGTATATTTGAGAGGTTTTGGTAGCTTCATTATCAAAACAAGAGCTGAAAAAACAGGTCGCAACATCTCAAAAAATACTACTATCAAAATCCCTGCACACAACATTCCTGCCTTTAAGCCAGCAAAAGTATTTGTAGAAGGGGTGAAAGCAAAAGTGAAAGTTAAAAAGTAATACCCCCGTATTAGTTTAAGTAACTGAATAATTAACACATAAAATAATAAAGTTATGCCAAGCGGAAAAAAAAGAAAAAGACATAAAGTGGCTAACCACAAACGCAAAAAAAGAGCGAGAGCTAATCGTCACAAAAAGAAAAAGTAGTGTAATACTACTTTTTCTTTTTAACAGACAAAACGTACCTTGATTTATTAATTTTTAACTAAAAAAATCCAACAAAGTGGACAAAGAATTAATTATTCGTTCTGGTTCCTCTTACGTAGATTTTGCTTTGCTCAGAGATGGTAGGCTCATAGAACTTCACAAAGAAGAAGATGCCAATGGATTGGGAGTAGGTGATATAATGCTAGCCAAAGTGCGCAAACCTATACAAGGGCTGAATGCAGCTTTTGTGAATGTAGGGCACGAAAAGGACGCTTTTTTGCATTATCACGACTTGGGACCTCAATTGGCTTCCTTACAGAAGTTTCTCAAATGGGTACTCTCGGGAAAACTAAAAGACTTTTCACTAAAAGATTTCCCCTTAGAACCAGATATCAACAAAAATGGTTCAATAGCCGATACCCTCAAACCTAACCAGCCTATATTAGTGCAGATAGTGAAAGAACCTATCTCTACCAAAGGACCACGCATCAGCTCTGAACTTTCTATCGCGGGGCGCTACCTCGTGCTGGTGCCTTTCTCCGACCGCATTTCTATCTCGCAAAAAATAGAAGGTAAAGCCGAGAAAGAACGGTTGAGAAAACTCTTGCAAGGCATTAAACCTAAAGGTTTTGGCGTAATTGTACGCACTGTAGCTGAAGGTAAAAAAGTAGCGGAACTAGACAAAGATCTGCAAGGTCTCTTCAATCGTTGGGTTTTGATGTGTAGAAAAATACAAAAAGCGGTTTACCCCTCTAAGGTAATGAGTGAAGTGAGCAAAACAGGTGCTATACTTCGCGATATGTTCAACGATACGTTTACGGGTATACACGTGGATAACGAGCATCTCTACGAACAAATAAAGAAATATGTACGAGAGATTGCTCCTGAAAAAGAAAACATCGTAAAACTCTACCATTCATCAGTGCCGATATTTGAGAAGTTCCATATCGAACGACAAATAAAAACGGCTTTTGGTCGTACTGTATCGATGCCTAAAGGAGCTTATCTAGTGATAGAACACACCGAAGCTCTACACGTGATAGATGTGAACAGTGGTAACCATTCTAACAAGAACAACGACCAAGAAACCACTGCACTATCCGTAAATCTCATCGCCGCTACCGAAATCGCACGACAATTGCGATTGCGCGATATGGGAGGTATTATCGTTGTAGATTTCATCGATATGGGCAATAGTGAAAACCGCCGTATCCTATTTGACCACTTGCGCAACGAAATGGCTGAAGACCGCGCCAAACACAAAATATTGCCCCCGAGCAAGTTTGGCTTGATACAAATCACTCGCCAACGCGTGCGCCAAGAACTCAACATCAAAACAAAAGAAGAGAACCCAAGCAAAGAAGGCGAAATAGAAGCGCCTATCGTTCTGGTTGATAAAATCAACATAGAACTTGAAAGCATTATTAAGGAGGACGCCTATAAAGGACGCATTGTGCTGAACGCTCACCCTTTTATAGCGGCTTATTTAACCAAAGGGCTCTTTAGCTCTATCCGTTTTAAATGGTTTTTGAAATACAAACGATGGATAAAAATCCTACCTCGCGATGCCTATAGTTACTTAGAGTATCGATTCAAAACCAGCGAAGGTACCCCTCTTTAACATTACCAAACTCGGCGCTTGTGCGCCGAGTTTTTTTATTTTAAAACCTTAGAACAAAATGGAAACCATTGTCTCTACAAAAATATTAACCGAAACACAGCAATCTGTGCTTTCAGGAATCAATATGCAGCTCATTGAACACAATTTTATAAGTGTGAATTTGCTGCCTATAAAACTCACTCTTCCTTATAATCTGTTAATCTTCACAAGCCAAAATGCGGTGAAGAGTGTATTGCAGCACCCTTTGGCTACTGCCTTAAAAAATAATCTGGTGTTATGTGTAGGCGAACGCACTGCACAACTACTTGAGAAAAGCGGTTTTACAGTGCGTTGCTCTTTTGATTACGCTACCGATTTAACGAAATATCTTTCAGATAATTTAAAAGAATTTAAAAAGATGCATCGCATTGCTTTTTTTGCAGGTACACAGCGATTGGAAACGCTTCCACAGTTCTTTGCGAAGTACTTGCCTAATGTAGAAGAAATCACAGCTTATCAAACAGAACTAACACCTATTCCTATTCACAAAAAAGTAGACGGCATACTATTTTTCAGTCCGTCAGGGGTGGAGAGTTATCACTCGTGTAATCCTGCAGGTGAAGAAAAAGCGTTTTGCATAGGCGATACTACTGCCAAAGCTGCCCAACGCTATTGGAAAGATGTGGTGATAGCTGAAAAACCAACAATTGAAAATGTGCTGGCTCAGGTAAGAGATATGAGGTAAGAGGTAAAAAAATAATGTAAAACACCCAAACTAAGCTGTTTCTCTACCTTTAATTACTACATCAAAATCTTTTCCTTCTGGACGCTCTTTCACATATTGTATTTTGCGGATTTTAGTGAGATAACTATGCTGTGCGATGGCACGCTTCTCTTCATCGGCAATGACAGATACGATTTCACGCTCAGGATAAGTGAGCAATAACAAGAAATCTAACTGACCATAATCATCGGCAATATGCAAAATACGCGCTTTTTCGGGTAGTGAATGTACGAGCTCGTGATAGTGTTCGCGATGCTGCTGGTAATCTTCTTTAACAGCTCGCACCACATAATTTTCTTTGTATAAATAGTTTAAAAACAGTTTCTTTTTTAGGTAATCCACTCCTTCCAATCGCTTGCGCAAGGCGAGGAATTGCTGGCGGTAGAAAGCGCCTATCTGTTTGGCTCGCTCGCGCGGAGTATTGCCAAAACACTCATCGTTAGGAGCTATGGGTTCGCCTACTACTACCGTAATGGCACCATCGTAGATAATCACATCACCTTTGGGTTGCACTTCCGAACAACCGTGAATATACACGGGCACAAGAGGCGTTTGGAAATGTTCGGCTATTAGAAAAGCACCTTTGTGAAAACGGTGTATTTGGTTGGTATCGGAGCGTTTTCCCTCTGGGAAAATCATTACTGAAATACCATTTTTCAAATTCTTTTCGAATAAGGGCATTCCTTTTTCTATACCTTCAGAAGCTGGAAAGAAGCCCATTGCTTGCACATAACGTCCAAATACTACCGAGTTATACACCCAATCGTTTACCATATAGCTGATGCGATGTGTGAAGAGCCCTATTGCCAAAGTATCGAGCCACGAGGTATGATTAGAAATCACTACCGAAGGAGTTGTAAGCTGTATATGGTGTGGATTCTCTACTTTTTTGCGCACAAAAGGATTGGCATAAAGCACCGAAGTGGTGAGCGAAGCTGCTAAACGTCTGAGCCACATAGTGCGTTTAGGAGTTATTTTGGCAAGTAGCCAACCTATATTGGAGAGAATAATAGACGATAGTGCATAATAGGTAGTTAGCAGTATGGATTGCAGCAAAAGACGCAAACTCACTGGAGAACGCCCTCTATCTGGACGACGGAAGATACAAAACTTAAATATAGTAGGGTAAAATACAAAAGTTATTGCCAAAGCAGTGAAAATACCTATCACCGATACCGATGCAATTGATTTTAAGGCGGGGTGTTTGGCGAAAATAAGCGTACCGATAGCTAAAAAGGTAGTAATAGACGCTAAAAGCACCGACACTTTGTACACAGGAAGTTCGTTTTTACCATCGGTATAGTCTTTTTGCAATGCGCAGGTCATAAAAATACTAAAATCTACCGAATGTCCTAATACCAAAGTGCAGACAATCATACTAAACACATTGAACTCTATGCCAAAAAAGTTCATCAGAGCGGAAGTAACTACCCCTGTAACCCCAATAGGAATAAGGGTAAGTAACACCAATTCTACACGCCTAAAGAACAAGAGCAGTATGAGGAAAATAGCGATAGACGAATAGTTTACTAACAGCAATATATCGTCTTTGAGTTTGCCTAAGAACGTTTCGCTCAAATTCTTACGGTCGATAACAACAGTAGGTGTATGTTTTTCTACTGAATGAATAAAAGAGTCACGCTCGGCGGGAGTGAGCTTTACGAGATTGGCAATGGTATAAAAACCTTCTTTTTCGGTAATAAAATCTTCTAACGGAATGGCTGAAAGGGCTTTATAAGCATCAAGATTGTTTATCACTTCAAAATCACCTGCTATACTTTGATAGAAAGGCGCATAAGTTTCTTCTTTAAAACCGACCTCATTTCCTTTTCCTATCAGTTGTTGTTTTAGAAATTGCTGTCTTTCGGCATTCCAAAAATCTTTCCATCGTTGCAAACGCGCTTCTTGTTCCTTTTTAGGCAACACAATCCCCCCAATAGAACTGAATTGCTTGATACTATCGTGCGCTTTATAACTTTGCAACTGCTGATATAGTGTGTAATTGCGTTCTAAGGCTTCCTCTAACGAGTTGCCATAAGCAGCAGCGTAAAGTGATTTGTATTCACTATCGGTGATGTTTTCTAATTGATGTTCAGCTGCTTTATAACGTTCGTTGATATAGTTGATATTGGCAATATCGCTATTGAAACGGACATTTTGGAAAGTAAAACAACTCACTACTATGAGCAGTAAGCAAGCCCCAACTACCCACTTGTTGTGATGAAATGGATAAGCCCCTATGCGGTCTAAAAAGGTTTTGCGCACCTCGATAGTGCGATTGCCACGGTAGAAATGAGGCACGAGCACCAACGACAATATGGCTGATACCATTATGCCCACGAAAGCAAATATCCCTAAATCTTGCATCACCTCAGAATGCACAAAGAGCAAGCAGAGGAATGAAATAGCGGTAGTGATACTGCTGAGCAAGATAGGCACGGTTACAGCACGGTACAACTCGGCGGTGTTTTTAGCTACCTTATAATGGGTAAGAATATGCAGTGAATAATCGATTGTAACTCCCAAGAGTACCGCTCCTAAACTGATAGAAATTGCTGAAATACTGCCTTTGAGCACATAGAGTGTTGCCAAAGCAGAGAGCACCCCAAAAGCTGAAGGGATAAACGCAATAAATGGGATATAGACACTTCGATAAAAAAAGACAAGTAATAAATAAAGTACTGATAGTGAAATGAGTACCGTAGTGAGGATATCGGTTTTGATTTGAGAGGCATTGCTCACCGAAATAAAAGGAGCTCCAAAGAAATCTACGCGCGCTTTTCCTTTATACTGAACATTGAGATGGTCTTGCAACTCATCTAATCCTGCGACAAAAGCGGAATTGTGCTCGCTGTCGTTGCCATCGTACTTAGGGTTGATGAAGAAGAGGATATGTTGCTCGTCGTTAGTAGTGAGGAAACCATTGGCAATCTTAAAATCGTTACCTGTATTCAGTTCTTGAAGTTTGCGCAAACCGCGAAAAGTGAGACCAAAGGGGTCTTTGCGAATAAACTGTTGTGCCACCATACCCGCAGGTGTGAGCATCGTTTTGTACTGACTCTCCACCATTGATTTGAGACTATCGGGGGCTAAACGGCGTTCTAAATAGGTGTAATCTTCATCATTTAGAAAAAGAGGTAGGTGATCGTTTACAAACTGCCAAGTCTCATCGATTTCTTCTTCGTTTATAACCCCCTGAATACTGGTGATATACTTCGTCATAGAAGCATTGAGCGTATCGCGCAAAGTTTCGGCAACTGCCTGCATATCGGTGAGCGTTCCGCCTTTTTCGGCTGTTACCATTACCGAGATTTTATCGGCGAAATTGAGTTGCTTGAGTACCTTGGAAGTGAGGTTCGTCTTATCGTTTTGAGGGAGTACTTTGGTGATATCCTCTTCAAACCGCAACTGACTCAAACCATAAATAGCAATGAGCGCCCAAGCGGTGAAGAATGAGAAGGTTGCGAGTTTATGAGTGGTGATATATTGGTAAATTCTGTTTAGCATATTGGCAAAGTTTGCGATACTTCTTTTAGCGGCACAAAAGTAGAGAATAATTTCAGAAGTACAAAAACTTTTCTAATCATCCCAGATCGGCTTGTTCACTTCGTGTAAGGCTTCCTCTTCGCTAAGAGGGTTCCCGCAGTTATAATATTGGTTTTTATCCTTGCCATAGGGCAGTTTATATCCTTCTGGAGAAGTGAGCACTACTACCTCAAAAGTATCGTAATCTGCTTCTTTGATGAGTTTGTTTTGGTAATAAATACGCTTATCATCTTTGGAATAAAAATGTGAAATCTTTTGCCACGTAGCAGGATTAGCTTTAGGTAAAGGTGTTTTCCCATAGTAAACACACCTATCATCTTTCGCAAAATCACCGTCGTTCATTGAGATGAAAGTCGCTGGATTGGCTTTAGCGAGTATCTTTATCTTGCCGTGATAATCCTCGTAATACACCTGCTTGTTATCTTTAGCATAGCCATACGGAATCTCTACACGCACCACACGCCTGATGCCATCGCTAAACTCCCACGAAGTCTCTCTATCTCTATCCGTTCTGTGTATCCCCTCATCACATACCTCAAAAGTACTAATATCCTCAGGTTCAAAGCGCCCACCCGATGTCCAAACACTTTGGTAATCGGTAACATAACACTCGTTGAGCATTTCAAAAGTTTTAGGATTCGCCCCTTTGAGAGGGCGCCCCACGATATAACAATGCTTATCGTCTTTAGCAAAAAAGCCATTAAAATAAACAAAAGTATCAAGATTTGCTTTCTCTATAGCTGAATAGCGGTAGTATATCCGCTTGCCGTCTGTCCAATAGCAGGGCGTTTCTTGTGTGTCCGCCATATAAAAACGCGGGTCTTTATCAATATCTGCTACAGTGCGGATATCGATATCAAAAAAAGGAGGTTTTTTAGCCAAAGGTTTATTGATTTTCATTCTGTTTCTTATTTTATTTCTATACCTAATTTATTAATCTCAAATTGTTTATCCCCAATCTGTACCCACGCTTTACCATTCTCAAAGAGAGCGCCATCGTCATAAATAAAAGGGAAGACGGTTTCGTTTTTGTTATTGATATAACCATATTTATCACCTTTCTTTACCAAGGCAAGTTCCTCGGTGAAATAAGAAGCATCATCGTACAGAAAAGGAATAATTTGTTCGCCTTTTTGGTTGATAAAACCCCATTTTCCGTCTTTCTTTACAGCTACATAATCTTTATGAAAGTAGGTAGTATCTTCATAGATAAACGGAATCACCTCTTCTCCTTTCTCATTGATAAAGCCCCATTTGCCATTCAACAGAGCAGCTGCAGGGTGATGGTTATAGAAGTCGTTGTCATCTATAAGGTCGTATTTTACGGGAGTAATCTCCTTGCCAGAGGTATCTATCAATCCGTATTGCGCACCTATTCTCACCATTGCCACTCCTTGAAAAAAGTCATAGACAAAATCGTATTTTATAGGGGTAATAAGGATTCTCTTCTCATTGATGTAGCCCCATTTGTCGCCTTGCCTTACACAAGCAAAGCCCTTGTGAAAATCGGTTATTTCATCATATTTCTCTTGCTTGTTTGTGTTCATTGTTTTAACTTTTAATTATATTGTGAGTTGTTAAATCTTATGTATGTTTGTATAAATATCGTAGTTTTCTTGATCAAAACAAACCATCTTCACCTGCTTAATTTTATCCGTTCTTTGCAAGAAATCAGCTATGGTATGAAGTGCTATTTGTGCTGCTTTTTCCTTCGGAAATCTATACCTTCCAGTACTGATATTAGGAAATGAAATAGTAGCTACTTGATGCTCTAAAGCCAACTCCAAACAACTAATGTAAACTTGTGCCAGTAGGTTTTCTTCATTATGTGTTCCCCCATTCCACACCGGACCTACTGTGTGAATAACATATTTAGCAGGCAAATTGCCCGCAGTAGTAATAACAGCGCTACCCACCTTGCAACCTCCTTGTTTATTTCTTATCTTTTCACATTCTTCAGTGAGAGCTTTGCCCCCTGCTTTATGAATAGCTCCATCCACACCTCCTCCACCAAGTAGAGAAGTGTTGGCAGCATTCACAATAGCATCTACAGAAATTTTGGTGATATCTCCTAATACGATTTCAATGTTACTATGTATCATCACTCAATTAATTATTAGAATTTATTAGATATCTATAGTAGCTTGTGAGTATCATAGCCGACATATCATCGAGGTGTTTAACGCCTTGGTCTAAAAAGAACTTTACAAGTTCAGGATTTCCACTGCGAAGCCACTCATTGCGAATGCCCATTCCTAAAGTAAAATGACTTTCCATAAAGAATTCATCTTCGGTAAGCGTTTTTATATACTCTTTATCCTGCTTTTTGAGGTTCTTATCCAGCATTTGGATACATTCTGTTAGGTTTTTAGGTTTTTGTTTTTTCATATTGACGTTTTTTATTTGGAGTCCTCACCCCCGTTCCCCCTCTCCCAAGGAGAGGAGGCAATCCGTAAGAGGGATTTTTTGTTATAAATCTGTTTTTTAATGTAAATATTGTGTTTGAAAGCCTACCCCCGTTCCCCCTCCCGAAGGGAAGGGGACAATCCGCAAAAGTGATTTTTTCAAGATATATAGGTTGTTTTTAAATATAAAACGTGTTTAAACTTTTTTGAGGAACTTGGATATAAACCCTAATAGGAGCATTCCAATCCAAGTTACATCAAGATACTCATATCTCATTATCAAACCTTTATATCCATCAAGCCAACCATTTGCTTGTTCGATCTTAAACCTATTTTTGTACAATTCTTCATCAAAATAAACATCTGGTTGCTCTCCATTTCGGGGATTAGATTTAATATTTGCTATAATTTCTTTGCTTTCTAAAAAATCTCTAAGAGACTTACTATCAAATCCTGCATCAGCATTGAGAAACAGACCTTTATGTTCTATTCCTGCTTCTTCTAATAAAGCTAAGATTTCTTTTAGTACTTCTTCTATTTCGTATAAGTCATTGTGATTTCCTGCTTTAGGGCTTCCCATTGCTATCATTTACCCTTTATTATCACACAAAAAAAATACTATTTGTGGTTACGGCTTTTTTTCTTGCTTGATAACCTGCAGATTCTCCTTTTTGGCGATAACGTGTATGACTATCATCCAATTGAACGCAAGACATATCTAATTTTCTTTTCTTCTTGCTTAATAGATTCAACCATACTCGCTGAAAACTACCATCTTTACTCCATTTATTGAAGTAGTAATAGACATTTTGCCAAGAGATTTCTCCTTTTTCAAAATAACTCTCAATTGGAAGTTCTCTCCATTGCACTTCTGTTTTTAATCTCTTGAGAATCAATAAAATTATTGAAGCTAAATCAAAATTACTTTTAAATCCTCCTTTTCCTACACTTAAAAAGGGAATAATCCAATTATTTATTGTATCTTTGCCCAAAGTTCCTGAATTTTGGTGTTCTTTTTTTTCAAACGCAAAATTACTAATTTTCGGGAACTTTTACTTTATTATAGGAAAAAGTTTAAACAGCTTCTATAAATAATATATCAACATTATGACCTCAGACGAATTTGCAAAGAACTTTTACCTTGAAAAACTAGCGTTTTTAAAGTCATGCTTTCAAGCACAACCCGAACAAGCTTCGGCTGTAAATGTAAAAATAAAAGAAATGGCTCTGACAGAGAGTCAAACTGAGAAACTTAAGGAAGTTATTGATATTCTGTTAGAAGATGTATTTTACACTATCCTATTAGGCCTAGATGGTGAATGCCCCATAGGTGAGATCCAACAGAATTATAAGATATATGACCAAGACAATAATCTTATTTCCGATTGTGGAGAATTGGAAGCCAGTGCTTATGAGTACTTTCACGAAGACAAATATGAGAGGGAAACTCTCTGATAATTAACAAATGAACCTATTATGAAAAAACACACTCTGAAAGACATCATCCGTGCTTTGGTAGCGGAGTACCTTACTGATGATGGAAAAACCTATAACACCAAGCACTATAATCTATCTGCAATTATAGTGGTAGGTATAAGGTTAACTCGGAAAGGTTGGTGTCGTTCCGCAAGTGGCTACTCGGATTTTGATAAGTTTTTTAACTAATATACTCATTAACCTATTATGATTTCTGTATACAAACTAAAACCTAAATTCCAGCAGCTATTGCACCCGCTACTGGTATGGCTACACAGGAGAGGTGTTACTGCCAATGAGATTACTGTAGTGACCATTGTGTTCTCCTTTGGGATTGGCGTGCTCTTTTGGGAGGCTTCGGCGGAACCACTTTTCTTTTTGGCACTGCCCATAGGGCTGTTGGTGCGTATGATCCTCAATGCTCTTGACGGTATGATGGCACGAGAGTTCGGACAAACCTCCCGCTTAGGAGAGGTACTCAATGAGGTGGGCGATGTGGTCTCGGATGTGTTTATCTTCTTCCCCTTGCTAAAGTACCACCCCGAAAGCCTTTACTGGGTGGTAGCTTTTATTGTACTGAGCGTACTCAATGAGTTTGCTGGCGTCATGGGCAAGGTCTTAGGAGGGCAAAGGCGCTATGAGGGGCCTATGGGCAAGAGTGACCGAGCACTGCTGATGGGTATCTATGGGCTGCTTGCCTACTTTGGTGTGGGAATACAAGCCTACTCTCAAGTGGTTTTTGCCATAGTTATTGCCTTGCTACTTTTAAGTACTTTCACCCGCTTAAAAAAAGGACTTTATGCCGCTTGACAACAAATATGCCGATGTACCACTTCGTATCAGGAGCTGGGGAGTGATTATCTGTGTTTTTGCTGCGGCTGTCTCCCACCCCTACGCCATGTGTCTTTTTTCCCTATGGGTAAGCTTTCAAGCCCTTACGGAATTGGGCGGGCTCTTTGGTTTTAATCCGAGCTATTGGCGTATGGCTATTCCCTTGTTACAAGGGGTTTTACTATGGAGCTGTCCCAACTACTCCACTTATATGGTAGAAGCTTGTATGGTTGTGGGGATAGGCCTTATCCTATATCTATGCCTTAGGCAAATCCCCTTAGGATTGCCCCTTTCCCTACTGATTGTTTTGGCAGCCTACCCTCACCTGACTTTCTTACGTATGAAGCCACAAGGGGTGGAGTGGTTCATCTTCTTGGTGGTAACGACCGAACTCAACGACATCTTCCAATACCTCACTGGAAAGCGCTTTGGCAAGCACAAGATCTTACCCAAGATAAGCCCCAATAAGACCGTGGAAGGGTTTGTAGGCGGCTTACTGCTCACCCCTTTTTTGAGTGTAGGCTTAGGCTACTTGCTGAGGCTTCCTATTGCACTACATACATTAGTTTTTGTAGGCTTATTCATTAGCTTTTTTGGTTTCTGGGGCGATGTGACTTTCTCTTACCTCAAGCGGCGGGCGGGGGTGAAGGACACCAGCCAACTGATTCCTGGTCATGGTGGTCTCTTGGATCGCATAGATAGTCTCTTGTTCAACTGTATTTGGTTTTACCTATGGATACGATAAAGCCCTTTTCCCGTAGTTTGCTTCTCTCCGGAGGAGGCACCCGCTTTGCCTTATACAATGGTATGTATGCAGCGTTGTGTGATATAGGCAAAGCTCCTGAGCTACTTATTGCCAGCTGTGGTGGGGCTTTTGCTGCCTTGGTAATCAATGCTTTTGCTAATAATACAGAGAGAAAAGCCTATCTGCAATCACAGGAGTTTTACCACTTTATCCAAAGCCTGTCCCTTACCCCTTATAGCAAGCTATATCGCTTGGGGCTTTTAGTCCTACAGAAGCGCTATGACCGGCGTCGTGCTCCCTTGGTAGAGGATGTATATACACGCTATTTGGTAGAAATGTCCCAAGACCTATCGGGGCTACTCCCCTCCTTGACCAAGTTAGCTTTTTCTGCTGCCTTGCCCACTATCATCATAGGAGCAAAGATGTGCTTTGCCCCCCATGAGTGTGGCAAGCGTAGGGGTAAGCGAAAACTCTACCAAGAGGTGCTCATAACCGACCCTGAGACTGCCCATAGGATCCCTCTTGAGACACTGCAACATACCGAATCCAACTATACGCTTTCGGCCGTAGCAACTGATATAAGTGTGGAAACGGCTATTCCCTTGCTCTGGGCTGCCCGTATTTCTGTCTCGGATATGTTCTATGTAGCTCCTGTAAGCTATCAGGGGACATACTATGCAGGCGGGGCTATTGACCTTGTTCCTATGGAGCTGGCTTATGCGCTTTCAACTACTGTAATTGCTGAGCACAAGCAGGCCTACTCTCCTACCGAAGAGTCTTTGGTACGTGCCGTCTTGGGCTTTAGTGGCAACGAGCGGTTGGCGTCGGTGGCTTCCTATCCTGCCCAATGGATAGATACTCGAAGAGCAACTACCGTTCTAAAGGGCTTTTACTCTGAGAAATATATCAATTGGAAGCATCTGGAGATAGGAATTCACTTTCCCAAGGACTATCCCTCTTACCGAGAGCAGATAGAGCGGCAATGGGACTATGGTTACCAAACTATTCTTAACACCTTTAGCTTATGAATGTATTTATCATAGGAGGCACCACTGGCATAGGGTTTGCCTTGGCTCACTTCTACCAGCAAAGCGGCCATCGGGTTGGGGTATGCGGCAGAGATCTTAGCAAGCTCCCCAAGGCAGTTCCTTTTGAGAGTTATAAGGCCGATGTTATAGACAAAGCACTATTAACCCAGGTGATACGACAGTTTGTAGGCTCAGACACCCTCTCCTTACTTATCAACTGTGCGGGTAGCTATGCCGAGGATGTGGTAGGAGAAATTTCTTACGAGGAGGCGGTCAGTATACTACAAACCAATATCATAGGAGCCGTCAATACCTTGGAGGTTGGCCGAGAACTTATGGCTCATCATGGAGGCCAAATCGTCCTGCTAGCATCTATCTCAGGGATTTTGGACTATCCCTCCTCCAGCCTATATACCAAGACCAAGCGCAGTGTTTTACAGATAGCTGATGCCTATAGGCGTGCCTTACGCCCCTTTGGCATCTATATCACCTCTATTGCGCCTGGGTATGTAGCCACCCAAAAGCTCTACAAGCTCAACCAAAACAATCTCTCTAAGAAACCTTTTCTGGTGAGTGAAGATAGAGCAGTAGCCGAAATCAGCAGGGCTATCACTCAAAAGAAAAGCCTACACCTCTTCCCTACTCGTATGAAGTGGCTCATGCAATTACTCTCGCTACTGCCTAAGCCTTTGCTGTCCTTACTAATGTACAGAAAGGCCAAATGGATGCAAAATCACAACTAATTCTAACAAAAAATTAGGTAATCAAAAAATAATTTTCTATTTTTGTCGTATCAAAATCATTATACCATGAACACAGGTTTTTTCAAAAGTCATGAAGGGGAAGAACTATTCTTCTACGAATGGAATTACAAGCCCGGACAAAAGACCCTTATCGTAATCCATAGAGGGCATGAGTATGGGGAGCGTCTACAGGAATTTGCTACCCATCCGCTCTTTGCTGCCTACAACATCTTTGCTTTTGACATGCGTGGACATGGGCACACCAAAGCCGCTGTATCTCCTGTTTTCATGGATTCGGTACGGGACTTGGATACCTTTGCCAAGTTCCTTGGGCAGCACTATGAGGTACGCGAGGAAGATATCTTTGTAGTGGCCAATAGTATTGGCGGGGTAATCACATCGGCTTGGGTGCATGATTTTGCACCCCGCATCGCTGGCATGGCGCTATTGGCTCCTGCCTTTGAGATCAACCTGATCGTTCCTATGGCCAAGCAAGCCATCGAGTTGGCTCTAAAAATCAATCCTAAACTGATTGTTAAGAGCTATGTAAAATCCAAGATGCTCACTCGCGACACTAAGCAGCAACAGGCTTACGATAATGACCCTCTCATCACCCGCTCTATCAATGGCAAACTCCTCATTGACCTTGCCAATGCTGGTAAGCGATTGGTGGAAGATGCCGCTGCAATCACCACCCCTACCCTACTGCTCTCCGCTAAAAAAGACTTTGTGGTGATTAACCAACAGCAAAAGCAGTTTTATGTAAACCTATCCTCCTCTATAAAAGAGTTTGTTACCTTGGAGGGCTTCCATCATGGAATTCTCTTCGAGCAAGGCCGTGAGGAAGTATATAAGCTCCTACAACACTTTATCCAAAAGGCTTTCTCTGCACCCTTGCCTACTCCTACTCTTGATTCTGATCTCTTTACTCAGAAAGAATTTGAGACCATGCAATATGAACTGATTCCCACCAGAGAGCGTTGGGGTTACCATCTTCAGAAATGGGCGTTGAGCAAGCTTGGTCACCTCAGTGGTGGTATGACTGTAGGGCTTACCTATGGCTTCGATTCTGGCGCCTCCATGGATTATGTATATAAAAACACGCCACAAGGCAAGTGGGGTATAGGTCGTTGGATGGACAAAAGCTATCTCAATGCCATAGGCTGGCGCGGGGTACGTATCCGCAAGAGACACCTCCTACAACAGGTAGAAAAGGCTATACAAGCCCTACAAGCCCAAGAACAGGAGGTAAAAATATTGGACATCGCAGGTGGAGTGGGCAACTACCTTTTTGATATCAAAGAGCGCCACCCTGAAGTGGAGATCGTTATCAATGAGTTCCTACCAGCCAACATACAGAAGGGAGAGCAAATTATCAAAGAGCGTGGCTACCAGAATATTCGCTTTACCAATTACAATTGTTTTGAGGCTGATACTTACCGCAAACTAAGTTATTCGCCCAATATCACCATCATCTCAGGTATTTTTGAGCTTTTTGGCGATAATATCTTGGCCTCTGAGGCAATCAAGGGGGTGGTTTCTATCTCGGACAATGGGTATATCATCTATACAGGACAGCCATGGCACCCCCAGCTCAAAACCATTGCCTTTGTCCTGAAGAGCCATCAGGAAAAAGACTGGGTGATGCGCCGCCGTAGCCAGCGTGAATTGGACGGACTTTTCTCCCTCCAAGGAGTCAAGAAAAAAAGTATGCTGATTGATGATTTTGGAATCTTTACTGTTAGTTTAGGACAAGTAAAGAAATATTAGGTGAGAATATATGAAAATAATTTATGCTTTTATAATAGCACTTATCCTAAGTGTGATTGCTTTTTTCCTTCTTTAAAACTAAGTATTTTGTATTCTTCATTTAGGTGATATTTCACTTTGGTTTCATTGTACCAAGTATCGTGTTCTTTTCCATCACACAAGCTATTTTCGTGAGGAACGGTTTCTATTTGTGCTAATCGTTTCTGTAAGACATTCATTTAGTTGCTTTTTCTAAAAGTGATTCCATAAAGTCGGCAGTCTCATCGGCGATAAGGAGTTTGTTCCCTGCTTTGGCAACCCGAAGCATTTCGCTTATAGCAAGTGCTTTATCGTTAAAGAAATTGATACCTCCGTTGTGAAACACAATATCAAAAGTATTATCGGCAAAAGGCAATTCCTCTCTCGTGGACTTCTCCCAAGGAGAGGGGCAACCCGCAAGAGTGATTTTTTTTATTTTTGATTTACTTTGATAATTAAATCATTAATCAGTTGTCGAGGCTATAATCCCTATATACCAATACCTACACGGATTATAGACCGTCCAAAAGAAACTCCCTCTCCCCTTTTTACCCTCATCAAAGTAATTAGAGCTATCCGTACTCCACTTATAGACTTCTATTTGAGAAATATCGGTAAAAAGCAACCTACAAAAGTCTAAAAAGAAATTGCCTTTTTCAAAATTGCTTTTTGTAATCATAAAAGAGTACAGGGGCTGAAAGAAAGCGTAAGTAAAGGCTTCCTTTTTGAGGTCTTCCTCTGTCATAGTCACTGCTTTTTCAGGCACTTCTTTATCATCATAGTAAAAATACTGATTGTACAGTTTCTCTCCACTAAGAATTATCCTTCCGCTCACCTCTTCATATTGCCAGCCCATAAAGTCTTGTACAGAAATCTCCTTACCCGAATCTTTAAGGACTCCAAAATCGTAGTCCATCGTAAAAAGTTTCTTACGATTTATTTTAGATTTAGCCGCTATACGGTCAAGACGCGTATTTACTTCTTCCGCTACCGAAATAAGAGTCTGCTGGGCTACTGCCAAATGCTTCTGATAAGGCGTATCCTCCTGCTCTGTATCCAACTGAAAGATACGAAAGTCTATCATACCGCCTTCTCGTTCGTAGGCTTTATACTTTTCTATAAACTTAGGTATTTCTATAGTTGTCATTTTTAATATTTAATTCTTATCCGCAAAAAGCGCTAACAGTTGTTTTATCTCTTCCTTTATGGTTGTATTATCTGCATTAGCAGCTTGTTCTTCTATAGGATCAAAGTAGTAAAGGTCGTTTAGAATCCCATATATAGCTATAGCACGCATACTGCTAGGTTCAGAGTTTTGGTACCATTGCACCAAAAAAGCAATTGCCCACTTATATGCCACACAATACACACCACTATGGTTATTACCTATAGCACTTATAAAAGCCTCTGCAAGCGCATTCCCTTCTTGCGAATTAATATTAATAATTTCCTCTAACAGATTAATAACTTGGGGTTCTCCCTCCAATGTATACTTCTCACAGAACGACATTTGCATTTTCAGCACTCTTTTAAGGCGTGTTTCTTCCTTTTTAGCCTCATTAATATAGCTTACCCACTCTTTTTGATGAGAAGCAGGCAAGGTAATGAAGTGCTTTTTTACATTTTCACTTAAGAAAGGCGTTATATCTACCATACTTTATGTTGTTTAGAGAACTTTTTGATGTTCTATTTCCCCCAATCAACGGGCGCCCATTGGGTAAGATGCCAAGGGAAATCATTAAGGTCTATTCCGTTGTATTTCTCATAAATATCCCCTCCTTTTTCCCAAGGATTAGGTTTGCCTTGTACCATTTCGTTTATAGGGTGTTCAGCAGTAAAGGCGTGGCAAAAAAGATTCTTATCGGCTGCATAACCTCCATATTTCTGTACTGCTTTGGCTACCAAAAGGGTAAAAGGACGAAGTTTTAACTTGTTAAGGTCTATGTTAGGGTCTATCCGAAACCATTGCCCTTCCAACGGGGCATTAGGGTTTGTTGAAGTGCCATCTCCTTGTTTTGCTGGATAAGAAAAACCTTTCCCTGCATTGGCAATAGTAAAGGATAGCGCGTGGCATATCTCACCTTTTCGCGCCTCTGCAATGCCTATTTGAGAGAGTGGATTGAGCATACACACTACTGCCGACCCTCCTGTGGTGTGTTGCATTGCAAAGTTGTCTTTACCCAAATCTTTAAAGTTTGGTTTTGCTTTAAAATATCCCGAAGCAGCAAAATGCCAAGTCCCTTTCTCATCTTTAACAGCGTAAAAATATTCTCGCATTATTCCTGTTGCTCTGTCATAAACAGCAAAAGCTCTATCTCCTCCGCCTGCTGGTTGTGCATATTTAGGCAAGGGTATACGCCCCGTAGTATACTTAATAAGATCTTGTTTGTAAATAACTCTATTATCTTTAGATTCAAAATAAGCATATTCCTGATGAGGGTTATTAGAATCTACCACATAAATAGGGATGTTATAAGATGTTGTACTCAGTGTTGTTAGTACCGTTTTTTTAAATCTTTCAGGCAGATATTCAGCGGGCATTTTAGGCATATAAGCTGCTATGGCAGCCGAGTTCGTTGCTAAAGGCATATTTTTAACTTCTCTTGTGAAAATAGACCCCTGAGCTATATAAGGTTCAAAGAGACTTCCCGTATAATAATACCCTTTCTGCTGTTCGTCTTCTCCTGATTGTTTGCTACAAGCAGATAATATAAGCAAAAAGAAAATAAGTGCTATATTACGTATCATTTTAATTAATTTTATCTTTTACCTTGTTTAGAAAGAGCTTTTGCAAGCTGAGGAAATTGTTCTTTTATTTATACATCAAAATAAGTAAACACAAACTTAGGCAAATGTTCAAATAAAGGATAATCACCTACCATAAGCCCTATACATTCATTTTTATCATTATATACACAAGCCTCTACCACAAGTTTATTCATCTTTTTATCTTTATACAAGGTCAGTTCGCGTAGTTTATTCACTTCCTTATCTATATCTTCTATAGGAAAGAGGTGTAACACGCTTTTGTCTTCTACAAAATCAAGAGTCTCATTGATTTCTTCTAAAAACGCTCCCGAAACACCAAACTTTTCAGCTAATACTTGGGTATTTTGCGATTTATAAGCATTTAAAAAATCGGTAAGGGCGTAGTAAATTTCTGTTTTAAGGGCTTGTGTAATTTCCATATAGTGTTATTTAATCTTTGCTATATCGTTTTTATAACTTGCAAAAGTATAGCGACGCAAAAGCAATTTTGAGACTTTTCAGATAGCCTCAACGGGTGTATTAACAACTAAAGTAGTGAAATACAAACTTAGGAAATTGGTCACTAAGGTTGTAATATCCTTTGATGATGGCAAAATATTCTTGATCATCCCATAAGTGGGCTTCTACTCCTACAGCGGTATCATCATTGTTGAAGTTATACACCTCTAAATTCACCCCTCCGCCTTCTTCTTTATCCATTTCTTCTATAGGAAAGAGGTGTAATACGCTTTTGTCTTCTACAAAGTCAAGCATTTCATAGATTTCTTCTAAAAATTCTCCTGAAATATCAAATTTTTCAGCTAATACTTGAGTATCTTCGGCTTTATAGGCTTCTAAAAAGTCCGCAAGAGTGTGATATATTTCTGTTTTAAGGGATTGTGTAATTTCCATATAGTGTTATTTAATCTTTGCTATGTCGTTTTTATAACTCGCTAAACTGATGTTTCCTTCTAAAACCAATTCGCAAAGGGCTGTTGGGTCATAATCTTTAAAAGAATGAAGGGTATAATGGCAATGCTTGTCATCGCGCTCTAAGTGAAGTACATAACCATCGGGTTCATCTTGAAAAACAACGGTTGCTTCTTTGTACTTTTCTAAGGTTGCTACCGAGCGTATCAAATCCTGCCTACTATCGTGCAAGTAAGAGGCTACAAAAGCTATTTCGGCAGTGCCATTGCTAATAGTTACCGTTGCCCAGCCGTGTTCTTTGGGAGTGTAATCAATCATTGCAAATTAATAAAGTTTCATTAGTAAATTGGCAAAAGAAGTAGCAATAGGGTTTGGCTCTACGTCCTGAATATTGTGATTGAAGAGATAGATTTGCTGGTCTTCTGCTAATAGAAGTGTATCGCCCGCAGGAGTGCGCGCAATCGGTATTCCTTGTTTCTGAAAGTCAGGATACAAGTCTATCAGCGAATGAAACTTATAAGCCGACCGAAAAGCCAAAAAGCGGTCTATTACCACCTTACTGCCTTTCACCCTGTTTTTAGAAGGAATGCCTCCATTGTGCTCCAACAGAAAACGAATATATTCCTCATCGATAGGCTGGCTCAGCTCTCTCTGAAAATCAGCAATTTCTGTTTCTTCCGCCTTGTCCGTTTCGTAGGCTTTGATGAGGTTTTTTAGGGTTTGTTTATCGGGCAAAATCTTATAAGCTCTGAGCTGTTCCACTTTCTCTGGACTCAAGCCATATTTCTCAAAAGTAAGGTTTTTCATAGATTTATTATCCACTAATCGTTTCTAAATGAAGTTGATAGTTATCATCGAGCCTGATATTCACCAGATGCCCCAAAAAGTAATCAGGGTCAGTATCCACATCAAAAGTGCAGACGAGGTCTTCACCTACTTCACAATACAAATCATAGAAATACACAGCTTCGCAAAATTGCTCTTCAGTAATTTCTTCTTCAAGGTCTTCTTGGGCTACTTCAAAAAGTTCTCTTACCTCTTCATTTTTGAGCAGAAACTGCAGAACAGCTTCCTTGTTGCCCTCCAACCATTGTACTTTGGTTGCTACTTGCCGAAATACTTCTTGCTTTTCTTCTTCTGTAAAGTGGCGTTTGGCATCAAAACAGACCACAACTTCAGCCTCTTCGTCACCCCAAAAGGTAAAGAGGGCTTGATACTCGGTTTGGTTTTCAGTAATAAAATTCATATTCAATAAATAAACTGATAATGAGAGCAAAGGTAAACATAATTAGCGAATTAACCAATATATTAAAAAAACTTTCCCTTTGCAAGAAACAAAAATTCCAAACTACTGAATATTCAATAGTTTGGAATTTTATTTCTAATGACTGACGAATCACTTATTATTTGTAATTCGTCAGTTGTAATTAATCATTATTCTTCAAGTCGAATATCTAATCCAAGACCTTTAAGCTCGTGCATCAATACGTTGAAAGATTCTGGCAAGCCTGGTTCTGGCATTGTCTCACCTTTTACAATCGCTTCGTAAGTTTTGGCACGACCTACTACATCATCGGATTTTACTGTTAAGATTTCGCGTAAGGTACTAGATGCTCCATAAGCCTCTAATGCCCATACCTCCATCTCTCCAAAACGCTGACCACCAAATTGGGCTTTACCTCCCAATGGTTGTTGTGTGATGAGTGAGTACGGACCGATAGAACGCGCGTGCATCTTATCGTCAATCATATGTCCGAGTTTGATCATATAAATAACCCCTACAGTGGCTTTTTGGTCGAAACGTTCGCCTGTACCACCATCGTATAGGTAAGTATGACCGAAACGCGGTACGCCTGCTTCATCGGTAAGCTCATTGATTTGCTCAAGCGATGCTCCATCGAAGATAGGAGTTGCAAACTTCTTACCGAGTTTTTGTCCTGCCCAACCCAATACAGTTTCGTATATCTGACCGATGTTCATACGTGAAGGTACCCCAAGTGGGTTCAACACGATATCTACCGGAGTTCCGTCTTCAAGGAATGGCATATCCTCATCGCGAACGATACGCGCTACGATACCCTTGTTACCGTGGCGACCTGCCATCTTATCCCCTACTTTTAACTTACGTTTCTTAGCCACGTAAATCTTAGCTAATTTGAGGATACCTGCAGGCAATTCGTCACCCACAGCGATAGTGAATTTATCACGGCGCAACATACCTTGCAAGTCGTTTTCGCGAATGCGGTAGTTGTGCAAGAGGTCGTCTATAAGTCCGTTGATATGTTTATCATCAGTCCAACCTGCAGAAGTAAGGTGAGCGTAATCTTCAATGCCTTCAAGTACTTTTTTGCTGTATTTCTTACCTTTAGGTACAATCTCTTCACCAAGGTCGTTCACTACGCCTTCTGAGGTTTTTTCGGCTACTAAGCTAAATAGTTTTTCTAACAATTTAGTACGAAGTGCCTCGAATTTAGCATTATAGTCGGCTTCTAATTGCGCTACATCTTCTTTATCTTTACTACGTTTGCGTTTATCTTTTACTGCGCGAGAGAACAATTTCTTGTCGATTACTACCCCGTAGAGTGAAGGAGAGGCTTTTAGAGAAGCATCTTTTACATCACCTGCTTTATCACCAAAGATAGCGCGGAGGAGTTTTTCTTCAGGAGTAGGATCAGATTCTCCTTTAGGAGTAATTTTACCTATAAGAATATCTCCAGGGCGTACTTCGGCACCAATGCGAATCATACCATTTTCATCCAAATCCTTAGTAGCATCTTCTGATACGTTAGGGATATCATTGGTAAGTTCTTCAGCTCCTAACTTAGTGTCGCGCACTTCAAGTGCATACTCATCAATATGGATAGAGGTGAAAATATCGTCGCGTACAGCGCGTTCTGAGATTACAATCGCATCCTCGAAGTTATACCCTTTCCAAGGCATAAACGCTACTTTCATATTGCGACCAAGTGCTAACTCTCCATTTTCGGTAGCATAACCTTCACAAAGCACTTGTCCTTTTTTCACACGTTCGCCTTTTTCTACAATTGGCTTAAGGTTGATACAAGTACCTTGGTTAGTTTTTTGGAATTTGATAAGGTTGTATACTGTTTCATCAGGGTCGAAACTCACGAGTTTTTCTTCATCAGTACGGTCGTAAGTAATGATGATTTTTTCAGCATCTACATAATCTACTACCCCATCGCGTTCAGCATTCATCAGCACACGAGCATCCGATGCTATACGGCGTTCCAAACCTGTACCTACAATAGGAGCTTCTGGTTTCAACAAAGGCACTGCTTGGCGCATCATATTTGAACCCATCAACGCACGGTTCGCGTCGTCGTGTTCCAAGAACGGAATAAGAGAAGCTGAAATAGAAGCGATTTGGTTAGGCGCCACGTCTATATATTGTACTTCGTTAGGTTCGATTACAGGGAAGTCACCATCTTCTTTTACAACCACTTTTTCCTCAATGATATTAGCTTTATCGTCTAATGCGATATTTGCCATACCAATTTTAAGTCCTTCTTCATCTTCAGCAGTAAGGTAAGTCATATCTTTAAGATCTACCTTTCCGTTAGTAACTTTGTGGTAAGGGGTCTCAATAAAGCCCATACCATTTACTTTAGAAAATACCGCTAATGATGAAATCAAACCTATGTTTGGTCCCTCAGGAGTTTCAATTGGACACAAGCGTCCGTAGTGAGTATAGTGTACGTCGCGCACCTCAAAACCTGCACGTTCACGTGATAAACCTCCAGGTCCTAAAGCTGATAAACGGCGTTTGTGAGTAATCTCGGCTAATGGGTTTGTTTGATCCATAAACTGAGATAATTGGTTTGTACCAAAGAACGAGTTGATTACAGACGAAAGAGTCTTAGCATTAATCAAATCAATAGGTGTAAATACCTCGTTATCACGTACGTTCATACGTTCGCGGATAGTGCGTGACATACGAGAAAGACCTACACCAAACTGAGCTGCCAACTGCTCTCCTACCGTGCGCACACGGCGGTTAGACAAGTGGTCGATATCATCTACCTCTGCTTTAGAGTTGATGAGCTCAATCAAATATTTTACGATGGTGATGATATCCTCTTTGGTAAGCACTTGCTTTTCCATAGGGGTATCTAACCCTAATTTTTTATTGATACGGTAACGACCTACATCCCCTAAGTTATAACGTTGGTCTGAGAAGAAGAGCTTGTCGATAATACCGCGAGCTGTTTCTTCATCGGGTGGTTCGGCGTTACGCAATTGTCGGTAAATATGTTCTACCGCTTCTTTTTCAGAGTTTGTAGGGTCTTTTTGTAAAGTATTGTGAATAATCGTATAATCAGTAGCTTGACTATCTTCTTTGTGGAGAAGAATAGTTTTTACATCGGCTTCTAAGATTTCTTGAGTGTTATCTTCGTCGAGTACTGTATCGCGGTCGAGGATAATTTCATTACGCTCAATAGATACTACTTCACCTGTATCTTCGTCTACGAAGTCCTCGTGCCAAGTGTTAAGTACACGAGCAGCCAAACGGCGACCAATGTATTTTTTAAGCCCTGTTTTAGAAACTTTGATTTCTTCGGCAAGGTCGAATATTTCTAATATATCTTTATCGCGTTCAAATCCAATTGCACGGAAGAGTGTAGTTACTGGCAATTTCTTTTTACGGTCGATATAAGCGTACATCACATTGTTGATGTCGGTAGCGAACTCAATCCACGAACCTTTGAAAGGGATGATACGTGCAGAGTAGAGTTTAGTACCATTAGCGTGAAATGACTGACCGAAGAATACCCCAGGAGAACGGTGTAATTGAGAAACCACCACGCGTTCAGCACCGTTGATAACGAAAGTTCCGCTGGAAGTCATATAAGGCACAGTTCCCAAGTATACATCTTGTACGATAGTTTCAAAATCTTCGTGCTCAGGGTCGGTGCAATAGAGCTTCAATCGGGCTTTCAGAGGCACGCTATAGGTAAGACCACGCTCAATACACTCTTGTATAGAGTAGCGAGGAGGGTCTACGAAATAGTCGAGAAACTCCAATACGAATTGGTTACGAGTATCGGATATAGGGAAGTTTTCCTTAAAGGTTTGGTATAATCCCTCGTGAACTCGGTCTTCCGACTTGGTTTCCATCTGAAAGAACTCTTGAAACGATTTGATTTGAATATCCAAAAAGTCAGGATATTCAGGAACGTGTTTCACAGAAGCAAAATTGACTCTTGCGGTTTGATTCGTAAGCATTTTCTTTACTTTAATATTATTGTTTAGTGTGTTAGTAGTAAGTTGTTAGTCAGTTAGCTTTTAACAGCAATTATTATTTTGAAGCTCAAACAAAGTTTGTAGTGGGAAAGACTATTGCAGACTTTGCTTAAAGTTGATGAGTTGTTTGTTTGAGGGTTGGCAAGATAAGTCTTACCATTATATTGTTGTTGTATTGTTGCTTTAAATTACAAAATGGTTTAGGTCTTTTTGCCATTGAAAAAGACCTAAACCTTATAGGGTTTATAAGTAAAATTATTTCAATTCTACTTCAGCACCAGCTTCTTCTAAAGATTTTTTAAGCCCTTCAGCTTCTTCTTTAGAAACACCTTCTTTCACTTTTGAAGGAGCGCCGTCTACTACTTCTTTAGCTTCTTTAAGTCCAAGACCTGTAAGATCTTTTACTAATTTAACAACCGCTAATTTGTTAGCACCTGCTGATTTCAAGAATACATCAAATTCTGTTTTTTCAGCGGCTGCTTCACCAGCACCACCTGCTGCTGGACCTGCTGCTACTGCTACTGCTGCTGCAGCTGGCTCGATGCCATACTCTTCTTTCAAGATTTGAGCAAGCTCGTTTACTTCTTTAACGGTTAAGTTTACTAATTGTTCTGCGAAATTTTTTAAATCTGCCATTTTTTCTATCGTTTTTGTTTAATTGTTTAAAAATAAATTCTGTGTGTTCTGTTTTACTTTTCAGATAAAGTTTTGATGATACCAGCCAATTTGCCGCCACCCGATTTGAGAGCTGAAACAACGTTTTTGGCAGGAGATTGGAGCAATCCGATGATATCGCCAATAACTTCGTTTTTAGATTTGAGAGCTGCTAATGCATCTAATTGGCTATCACCAATAAATACAGCTGCATCTACATAAGCTCCTTTCAAAATAGGTTTATCTGATTTTTTACGGAATTCTTTGATGAGTTTTGCAGGTACATTACCTACTTCAGCATACATCAAAGAAGTGTTGCCTTTGAGAATGCTTGGCAATTCGCCAAATTCTTTCTCTGAAGCCTCCATTGCTTTAGAAAGCAAGGTATTTTTCACAACTGCTAATTTGATATTCGCTTTGAAACAAGCACGACGTAAAGCCGTTGTTTCCTGAGCGTTCAAACCAGTTAAATCTGCTACATAAATAACGTTATTTTCAGCTAACTGTGCAGTTAAATTATCTATTACTAATGATTTTTCTTCTCTTGTCATAATTTCGGTTTTTAACTACAAATTAAACTGTTTTAGGATCTACAGCTACACTTGGGCTCATAGTAGATGAAAGATAAATAGATTTCATATATGTACCTTTAGCAGCGGTAGGTTTCATCTTTATTAATGTTTGGATCAACTCGTTAGCGTTGTCTACAATTTTATCGGCTGTGAATGATACTTTACCGATAGAAGCGTGTACGATACCTGTTTTATCTACACGGAAATCAATTTTACCAGATTTCACTTCTTGTACAGCTTTACCAATTTCCATAGTAACAGTACCGGTTTTAGGGTTTGGCATCAATCCGCGAGGGCCGAGCACACGTCCTAAAGGACCTAATTTACCCATTACAGCAGGCATAGTAACGATTACGTCTACATCAGTCCAGCCGTCTTTGATTTTTTGTAGATATTCATCAAGCCCTACATAGTCTGCTCCAGCAGCTTTAGCTTCAGCTTCTTTATCTGGAGTTACTAATGCGAGTACACGAACATCTTTACCAGTTCCGTGAGGAAGCGTAACTACACCGCGTACCATTTGGTTTGCTTTACGTGGGTCTACCCCTAAACGCACTGCAATATCTACAGAAGCATCAAATTTAGTGTAAGTGATTTCTTTCAATAATGCTGAAGCCTCTTTGAGTGAATATAGCTTGTTGCTATCAACTTTTGCAAGAGCTTCTTTGTGTTTCTTTGTTAATTTTGCCATATTGCTTTGCGATTAAAAAGGTTTTTCTCCAGTTACTGATATACCCATTGAACGTGCCGTACCAGCAACCATACTCATTGCAGACTCAATTGTAAATGCGTTCAAATCAGGCATTTTGTCTTCTGCAATTGCTTTCACTTGTTCCCAAGTGATACTTGCTACTTTCTTACGGTTTGGTTCTCCGGAACCTCCTTTAACCTTAGCGGCTTCCAACAGCTGAACAGCAGCAGGTGCAGTTTTGATAACAAAGTCGAAAGACTTGTCTTTATAAACGGTGATAACTACAGGAATTACTTTTCCTTGTTTGTCCTGCGTACGAGCGTTGAACTGCTTGCAGAACTCCATAATATTAACACCGGCAGCACCTAATGCGGGTCCAATTGGTGGCGAAGGATTCGCTTGACCTCCCCGAGCTTGTAGTTTAACTACTTTACTAATTTCTTTTGCCATTGTTTATAATTAATAATTTATTTAAAATGCCTCTTATGAGGACTTTGTTACAATTTTTCTACTTGAGTGTAGCTGAGTTCTAAAGGCGTTTTACGTCCGAAGATTTTCACCATCACTTCAAGTTTGCGTTTTTCTTCGTTCACACGTTCTATAGTACCATTAAAACCATTGAAAGGACCATCGATAAGTTTTACCATCTCGCCTACTTCAAACGGAATAGCTACTGTTTCTACTGTTTCAGCTAATTCATCTACCTGACCAAGCATACGGTTTACATCAGCTTTACGCAATGGCAGTGGATCACCTCCTTTGGTTTCACTCAAGAAGCCTACTACCCCTGGGATAGACTTAATGATATGCACTACCTCACCTGCTAAGTGAACTTTCACCATTACATAGCCAGGCATATGCACTCTATCTTTGGTGATTTTCTTGCCGTTACGCACTTGAACCACCTTTTCAGTAGGCACTAAAACTTCCTCTACATAGTCGGCATAACCTAAACGAGAAGTCTCGTTCTCTATGTAGTTCTTTATTTTGTTCTCCTGACCAGTAACGGTTTTAATTACATACCATTTTTTTTCTATTAATCCAGACATTGTTGCTGTTTTTATTTCAATTTCATAAATTCAAAATACTTACCTATAAGGTATTCAAATGAAGAATCCATTCCCCAAATTACTAAAGAAAATAGAATAGAAAATACCACTACTACCACCATTTCCTTCTGTGCATCTGAAATATTAGGCCACGTAACGTGGTTAGTTAGCTCTTCATAAGACTCTTTAACGTATTGAATCATAACTTATTAGTATTATTAATGAATAATATTACGCCTATTTATGTGCGCTTTTGGGTGGCAAAAGTACGGCGAAAATTTTAATCCGCCAAACTTTTTAGAATATTTTTTTTATTCCAAAGCACAATCTTTCCATCCTTCAGCTTGTTTGTAAAGCTCTAATGAGCGATAGGGCACTAACACTTTTCCTCTATATCCAAAACTGCGATTCACCACTGGTGGAGTAATTGCACGACAATGCAACTCAGAAAGTCCGCTATTTTCAAAAGCTGCTAAATCTATTTTTTCTACTGTATTAGGCAATTTCAATTCTTTTAAGTTAATGCATCCGTAAAACGATTGTACCCCTATAGAAGTAGTAAATTTAGAAAAGTTCACTTCGGCAAGGTTTGTGCAGTTGTAGAACACCTTAGCTGCGACATCTACCACGGCACGAGGTAGCTCTACAGTTTGCAGACTTGCACATTCGGCAAAAGCAAACACACCTATATATTTAACATTCTCAGGCAAATCAATATATTGCAAATTTCTACAACCATAGAAAGCACCATAGAAAATATCGGTAAGCGCCAAAGGCATTTGAACTGTGAGTAATGAAGTACAATTCCTGAATGCCTGCATATTGATTTTCTCTACTGTATCTGGAATCACTACTGAACTCAAACTCATACAATTTAAAAAGGTATCATTCAAAATATGGCGTAGACCATAAGGCAATTTGAGCGTTGCTAGAGCACTACAACTATGAAAGGCACTTGCTCCAATAAAAAACACACTATCAGGAATGTCTATTTTTTTGAGTGATTTGCAATACTCGAAAGCATCGTCGCCTATGCTTTCTAATTTTTCTGGCAATATTAATTCTGGCAACGATTCACAATATGCAAAAACACTACTCTTGATATGACGCAAACTCGGCGGCAAAGTTACTTGTGCAAGCGCTTTACACTGATAGAACAACTGCGATGGGAGAGTATTAAGTTCATTACTCAAAAAAACTACTTGCTTAAGCCCTGAGCAGTCTATAAAAGCACTATTACCAATAAGAGTAGTCGCTTCGGGTATTTCTACACGCTCTAAAGCGAAACAACCTCTAAAAGCCTCCTCCCCTATCGTCGCTACCGTATTAGGTAAGTTAATATCCTTCAGCTTAACGCAAAAAGCAAATGCTTGCACCCCAATAGCCGTCACCGAGTTAGGCAGCATCTCCACTTTAGTAAGATGATTACACCCCGCAAAAGCGCGATCCCCAATAGTGGTTACCCCACCCGAGATACTAATCCTTTGCAAGCGCGTACAACCTTTAAATGCCTCAGCTGCAATTGCTTTCACCGTATGAGGCAATGCTATATAGCCATCTGAAGGTATCTTAGCATCCTCACACTTGAGTAAAACCCCTTCTTTGATGAAAAGCGCTTCAACACCTTGCTGAGCCAACACTAATCGTACGCCGAAAAACAATACTATAAACAAGTATTTATAAAGAGCCGTAGTCTTCATATCTTTATATATCAAAGGGCAAAAGTACAAAATAATTACCAAATAGCAAAAAAAAGCACCTCATTCGAACACTCAATGAACACGTAACGAAGACACAACGAACCTCCTCCCTACTTGCAAAAAACTACACTAAAAAAATTATAAAATCCCCCCCTACCCCACTCAACAACAATTTCTTATCTCTTACTTCTTACCTCCTATCTTATAAAAAATCTTAAAAATATTTTTGCATTTCCACAAAAAGTATTACTTTTGCCGTTTGATTAATAACACCAAACAATTTTATACTTTTATAAACGAATATAAACAATGGCAGTACTCGAAAAGATTAGAAGTAAAACCGTATTCCTTATCGCGATTATAGGGCTCGCCCTCTTCGCTTTCATCATCTCCGATTTCATCGGTAAAGGGCGATTTAGCAACCACATGCCTAACGAAATAGGTACCGTAAACGGTGAAGATGTCTCTATTGATGCCTTCCGCGCTCAAGTCGAAAACGCTACTCGTCAAGCTAACGGACAAGTAAGCAGCATCGAAGCCGCTAAATACGTGTGGGAACAAAAAGTCCAAGAAATCCTTCTCAACCAACAAATCGAAAAACTCGGCCTTAGTGTCGAAAAAGACCAAATCTTGGCGATCCTCGCTAAAACCCCTCTAGCGCAAAACCCTCAATTCGTGAATGAACTCGGCGTGTTCGACCCCCATAAATTCACTTCCTACTTGGCTACCCTCAAAAGCACCAACCCCGAAGCCTATGCTCAGTGGAAAATACAAGAAGACGCTATCGTAGAGGGCGCTAAACAACAAATGTATTTCAGCCTCATCCGCGCTGGACTTGGCGTTACCAATGCCGAAGCCGAAATGGAATACCACCAAGAAAAAGACCTCGCCGATATCAACTATGTTGCCCTCCAATACAGCAGCATCGACGATAAAAATATTACCGTTACCGACGGCGAAATCCAAGACTACATCAAAAAACACGAAAAACAATTCAAACAAGAGGCTTACCGCAATATCCAGTACATCGTCGCTGCCGAAAAACCTTCAGCTAAAGATATGGAAGCTGAAAAACAAAGCTTGCTCAAACTCTTGCAACCCGAAGTCGTGTACAACAGCAAAACCAATAGCAACGACACCCTCCCTGGATTTGCTAAAACTAAGAATATCAAAGAGTTCGTCGATCGCAACTCTAATGTCCCTTACGATAGCACTTTCGTAAATAAAGACAATATCCGCTCTGCTTACGCCGATACCCTTTACGCTCTTCCCGTAGGTAAAGTATTTGGTCCTTACGAAGAAGACGGCAACATCAAACTCAGCCGTATGGTTGCCAAAGAGCCTGCTGGAGCCGTGAAAGCAAGCCACATCCTCATCGCCTACCAAGGAAGCCAAGCCGCTACTCCTAATACCACTCGTACTAAGGAAGAAGCTAAGGCTAAAGCCGAAGAACTTTTGGCAAAAGCCAAAACAGCAGGAACTGATTTCGCCGAACTCGCTCGCGAAAACTCTGAAGAACCTGGCGCTGCCTACAGCGGTGGAGACCTCGGATTCTTCGGAAAAGGCGCAATGGTAAAACCTTTCGAAGAATTCGCTTTCGCTAACCCCGTTGGCAACATAGGGCTTGTTGAAACCGACTTTGGGTTCCACGTTGTAAAAGTTACAGGCAAAGCCGAAGCCGTAAACATCGCCACTATCAGCCGTGCGGTAGAACCTTCTGAAGCCACTGTAAGCGAGATTTTCTCTAAAGTTTCTAACTTTGAAATGAAGGCTTCTCAAAATCCAAAAGAATTTGCAAGCATCGCCAAAAAATTCGGCCTTTCAGTACTCCGCGCCGATAACCTCCATAAAAACGACGACCAAATCATCGGATTAGGTAGCAACCGCGCCATCGTACAATGGTTGTTCAATAAGGACACCAAAGTAGGTGACATCAAGCGATTCAACGCCGGAAGCAACAACATCGTCGCTCAATTAGTAAAACAAGGTGAAGAAGGACTCAGCTCTGTACAAGATGCCGCTCCTATCGTGAAACCTATCCTCATCCGCGAAAAGAAAGCCGCTATTTTAAAAGAAAAAGCCAAAGGCAACAGCCTCCAAGCCATCGCTTCAGCTAACAAAACTGAAGTAAAAAGCGCTACAGGTCTCGTGATGAAAAACCCAACTATTATAGGTGAAGGTCGCGAACCCAAAGTCGTAGGAGCCGCCTTCGGACTCAAACAAGGTCAAATCTCTAAACCCATCGATGGTGAAAACGCTGTATATGTAATCCAACTCATCTCAGAGACTATAGCCCCTGCAATCACCGATTACAGAACTCAAGCTGAAACCGTTGAAAACCTTCGCACTGAACGCGCTGCTCAAAACATTCTCAAATCATTAGAGAACAGCGCTACTATCAAAGAAAACCTAAGTTCATTCTATTAATAAATAGGAAAAAAAATCAGAAAAATAGGAGTTAAAGAATCCCAACATTCTTTAACTCCTTTTATTTTGCCAATTAACATTTTATCCCTACCTTTGCCGCAAATAACCATTCACTATTCACTTTTAACTATTCACTTTTAACTATTCACTTACTATGGGTGTTTTATCTGAAAAAAGTTATCTTTTTGCGATCAGAATTGTAAAGTTATCAAAATTTTTACAAAACGAAAAAGAATACAATTTAAGCAAACAAGTATTGAGAAGTGGCACAGCTATTTGTGCTTTAGTAAAAGAATCAGAATATGCACAAACCACCCCCGATTTCATATCTAAGTTATATATAGCCTTAAAAGAAGCCAATGAAACAAACTATTGGGTATCCCTTTTGCACGACACCGATTATATAGAAGAGCGATTAAAAGTAAGTCTTGAAAGTGATTGTAATGAACTAATCGCAATGCTTATAGCCTCTATCAAAACAAAGAAAAAATCCCAACCCCCTAAAAAATAACTTTTCACTTTTCACTTTTCACTTTTCACTTTTCACTTTTCACTTTTCACTTTTCACTTTTCACTTTTCACTTTTCACTTTTCACTTTTCACTTTTCACTTTTCACTTTTCACTTTTCACTTTTCACTTTTCACTTAATATGGATTTAAGCAACTACCGAAAAACTTACGACAAACGCGTGCTTTTAGAAAGCGATGCTCCGGAAAACCCTATGCAACTCTTCCAAACTTGGTTTTACGAAGCCGATGAGAGCGACAGCGTAGACGAAGCCAATGCAATGTCCGTCAGCACCATAGGACTCGACGGATTCCCCAAAACCCGCGTGGTACTCCTCAAACAATACACTTACGAAGGTTTTATTTTCTACACCAATTACGAAAGCGAAAAAGGCAAAGCCATTCTTGCCAATCCTCATTTGTGTTTATCCTTTTTCTGGCCCTCTCTCGAACGACAAATTATCATCAAGGGAATAGCCGAAAAAGTCCCCGAAAACACCTCCGATGGCTATTTCGAATCCCGTCCTCTCGGCAGCAGGTTAGGAGCCATAGTTTCGCCGCAGAGTGAAGTCATCCCTTCAAGAGAATACCTCGAAGAGCGTTTACATCAATTAGAAAAAGAGTATGAAGGCAAAGAAGTACCCCGACCAGCCTATTGGGGAGGTTTTTTAGTACGCCCTCAGAGCATCGAGTTTTGGCAAGGACGCCCCAACCGCCTCCACGACCGTCTGCGCTACACCCTCACCAAAGACTACGACTGGAAACTAGAACGCTTAGCACCGTGATAATTAGCAAATTAGATAATTAGTAAATTATCAATTCCATTTCTTGCTTGTGTGGCTCGAACCGTCATTTGTAATTCATTTGTTATGTATGATTGAAAAAGACTATCTGAAACGCCAAATCGACCGTTTCTTTGAGGAACTCACTGCCCTACTAAACCCCAAGGCAGGCAAAGAAGAAGAACGCAAACATTTAGACCTGCTGGCTGAAAAATACACCCAGCACCATCTCACATACTTCTTTAACACCCCCACCGAAACCCTCCTTTCAGAATACGAAAACGATGCCGAGGCGTTAGAAATCATCTCCGAATTGCTCCTCCAATCCACCAACGAGCCCGCAACCCTACAGAAAACCGCCCACATCATCAAATATGTAGATGCCGTCAGCAAAGACTTTTCATTTAGGAGAAAAAACAACTTAGAAAAAATTAAACAACTCAAATATGAATAACGATTACAAAAATTTCAAGCAATTATTAGAGTATTTTGTGGCGCACTTAGAGTATTGCGTTACAAATAACAAACACAATAGAGGTTATGATAAATACATCAAACCTTTTGAAGAAAGTGGTAGCTTTAAATGGAGTGGTTTTGGTCGTAAAGAAGAAAAAATACAAAACCAAGTCAAGAATTGGGAAAACTATCAAAATGGTAGAATTACTATAAATATATTAGCTTCTTCTTATACCAATAGAGGTAGTTACCTAAATTGGATACACACTTCAATAAATGTAATTGCTGTTTGGCAAAAGGATGCTAATAGTATTGAATATCTAAGAATTGTAAAAAACTCATATCCTATTACAAATGCAGAAGAAGTTTTGACTGTTAGTGTACAAAAATTAGGACTCTTTGATGATCAAGAACCCAATGACAAGTTGAAACACTTTTTTGATAAATTTAATGAGTTGATTATGGAAGAAAAAGGAAAAGGAAAAGTCTTTCAGTATGTTCAAAAACTAAAAAGCTCTAAAAACATCATTCTTACAGGTGCCCCTGGTACTGGTAAAACTTTTTTAGCTAAAGAAATAGCTAAACAAATGATAGGGGTAGACGATGAAGCTTTAGCAAAAAGCCTTCAGTTTGGCTTTGTACAATTTCATCCTTCTTACGATTATACCGATTTTGTAGAAGGTCTCCGCCCTACTAACGACGACAATGGAAATGTCGGTTTTGAATTAAAAGACGGTATTTTCAAAAAGTTTTGTAATAATGCTGTTTATGGCAAAACCTTTGAAGAGTTATACTCCAAATTTATGGAAGATTTGTTAACTCCCATACCACGTAAAACTAAACAAAATAGGGATTTTATCCTAAAATCTAATGGAAAAAATAGCTGTATAGCAATTCCTGAAACAGGAGCTAACACAACTATTTACATCACTAAAGAAATGATAAAAGAGTATCTCTATGATCAAATAGAAAGACGTTATCCTTCTTATTTAGTTCCAATTGCTAAATATTTTCAAGAAGAATATAACTTTACCCCTGAAAAAACTGAAAACAACAAAAACTACATTTTTGTAATTGACGAAATCAACAGAGGCGAAATCTCTAAAATTTTCGGAGAGCTCTTTTTTAGTATCGACCCTACTTACAGAGGTGTAAAAGGAGCCGTCAAAACTCAATACACTAATATGCAAGGTGATGATGTGTTTTTCTACGTGCCCGAAAACGTCTATATCATCGGCTGTATGAATGATATCGACCGCAGTGTCGAAAGTTTTGATTTTGCTATGCGCCGCCGCTTCACTTGGATAGAAGTTACTGCCGAAGAGAGTGCTATAAATATGGGACTAACTGAACCAATAACAAAAGCTATGACAGGACTCAATGAAGCTATTGAGAAAATAGCAGGCTTCAGCAGTGCTTATCATATAGGAGGTGCTTATTTTCTTAATACTGATGGCAATTGTATTCAAGATGAAGAATTAGAAAACGTATGGGATTATCGCATAGAACCTTTACTAAAGGAATATTTACGTGGTATGCCTAATGGAAAAGACGAGTTAGAAAAATTAAAAAATGCTTTCTTTGGTAATGAGGATAACGGACAATAATTATAAGGGAAAAGAGCTTAATTCTCAGTATATAGAAGACCTAACGCCTATTGCCAATCATAGTATAACACACTTAGTGTGTGAAAATCCTAATTTGTTAGTTTTTCCGCAGTCTTTAGAAAAATATCTCAACAAACCTATTTTCAATATTGAAGGAGACAAGTTGTATACTAACAACATAATGGGATTTGTAGGGCGTAACACAAGTAAGGTTACTATCACTTCCCGTTTTGCTAAAGATGATAAGAATGATTTCTTTTTGCACTGTATGTTGCAAAAAGTATTAGCTACTAACATCTTTAATTTTGAACAGAGCCCTAACAACGAAGAAACTATTTGGGATTTTTGGCTCTACTTATTCCCTTATTGCTTAAAAAAAGCTTATGCACAAGGGCTTTATAAAGCTTACCAACGCAAGCAATATAATGATGCAAATGTAAAAGGAAGTATAGATGTAAAACGTCATCTACTTAAAAACCTACCTTTTGCAGGCAAAATAGCTTATACAACCAAAGAACATAGCTACGATAATCCTTTATCGCAACTCATCCGCCATACTATTGAGTACCTAAGAACACATCCTATAGGCAATGCCTTGCTGAATACAGATGCCGAAATGCGCACTATGGTTAGCCAATTTGTTTTTCACACTCAAAACACCTATAACAAAAATGCTCGGCGTAAAGTGATAATGGCAAACGCCAAGCCCTTTGTACATCCTTATTTTACAGAGTATGCTCCTCTGCAAAAAATATGTTTAAACATCCTAAACCACGAAAAACTGACATTCGGCGAAGAAAAAGATAAAATATATGGACTTCTTTTTGATGGTGCTTGGCTGTGGGAAGAATACCTAAACACTTTTTTAGATGAAGATTTTAAACATCCTGAAAATCTCAAAGGCAATGGAAGAGAATACCTTTTTAAAAAAGGAAAACAACCTATCTACCCCGATTTTATCAGCAAAAGTGGTTCTCCCAAACTTGTAGGAGATGCTAAATATATACCTTTAGATAAGCATAAAAGTTATGGAGAAGATTCAGAAAGAGCTATTAGCATCTACTACAAAACGATTACATATATGTACCGTTTTGAAACAAATAGAGGTTTTCTACTTTATCCTTGTAGCAAAGAAGATAGCGACAAACCATTTTTTTCTGAAGAACTCTATATAGACGGGAATGCAGAAAATAGAATTTTAGAAAAAATAGGATTGCATATTCCTCAAGAAACTGAGAGCTTCCAAGAATTCACAAAGAAAATAGGTAATAATGAACAAGCCCTAAAAGAACACCTTTCTAAAAATCATTAAGTCAAAGAATTTATATACTCACAAAACAATTCACCGTCAGGTGAAAATTCGTAAAATTCGTAGGAGTTTTCACTTTGGCAAACTTCGCAAAATCGTAAGCGTAGCAACAAAATCCTAAAAAGCATCAAAATCCGTTTTATCTGTGCAATCCATGGGAGTCTCCTCCCTCCCATTACTCCCATTACTCCCACCCCCCTCCGAGACCTTCAGAGTACCTCCTAGATACTCCCTCCCATCCCCTCCCACTGCTCCCACCGCTCCCACCGTTCCCACCGCTCCCATCTCCCCCTCATATTTCGTCATTCGTATTTCGTAATTCGTAATTATTTCATATCTTTGCCAAAAAATATAATCCAAAGAAAAAAATGAACAAACTAAATATCATTCTTTTACTCCTCCCCCTCTTCACTTACGCTCAAGAAGATAGTGACGACGGATTGATTGCTACTTCTCAAGGCGCAACCTCCACGCTAACAACCATCGACAACCGTTATTTAGAAGATCAATTCTACGTTGGTCTCACCTACGATTATCTCGCTGGCAAAGCCAGCAGTGTTGTGCAACACAACCTCTCCCACGGCATCCACTTAGGTTTCATTCGCGACCTCCCTATCAACCAAAAACGTAATCTTGGGTTCGGCATAGGGTTAGGCTATGCTTACGATGTGGTGTATAACAATATGGTAGCCAATAGAAACTCATCAGGAGTTGTGAGCTACGAAATCGTTGAACACTTCCGCGATTTCAACATCAGCAAAAACTACTTCAAAACTCACGCTATCGAAATGCCCTTAGAATTCCGCTTCCGCACTTCCAACCCTACATCTCACAAGTTCTGGAGAGTATACGCCGGAATGCGATTCTCTTATCTTTTAGGAGGCAGAAGCCTATACACTGCGAACGATATCGACACCTCTTTCCAAAACCCCGATATTGCTAAAAAATTTCAGGTAAAAGCCTTTGCTGCTTTTGGCTATAATGCACTGAATTTCTTCGTGCAGTACAACCTCTCACCTTTGCTAAAGGACGTAAAAACCACCGATGGCACAAGCCTCAGCTCTAATGTATTACAAATAGGTCTCATCTTTTATATACTCTAATGGACGAAAATATCACACGCTGGCGACTCATCTTGGGTCAAGACGCAAATGCTTTGGGCGAAGTATCGCTCAACGAACAACAATCGCTGATGGACGCTACCCTCGCCGCCCTCTACGACGACACCGAGAACAATGGCAACGGCGGCGGCAAACGCTCGGCTGGCTTGGGCAACTCCGCTCCTAACTTAGCCAAGTGGCTCACCGATGTACGTTCCTTCTTCCCCCCCGATGTAGTGAGCGTCATTCAAACCGATGCTATCGAACGCAAAGGACTCACCAAATTGCTCTTTGAACCCGAAACCCTCAAGAACGTAAAGCCCGACATCTCTATGGTGGGCACCCTAATGGCACTCAAAGACCAGATTCCTGCCAAATCCAAAGACACCGCCCGCGAGTTAGTCAAAGAAGTCGTCAATGAGATAATGAAACGTATGGAGCAAGACCTCCGCCGCGCCGTTACGGGCGCTCTCAACAAAAAAGCACATACCCCCATCGCCAATTTCTCATCAACCGACTGGAAACGAACCATTCAGCGCAACCTCAAAAACTACGACACCGCCACCAAGCGCATCATACCCGAAAAATTCTATTTCTTTGAACGCACTCAAAAACAAAAAAACTGGACGGTAATCCTCGACATCGACCAAAGTGGGTCTATGTGCGATTCCATTATCTACTCATCAGTAATGGGCTCTATCTTTGCCAGTATGCCAGCCCTCGACACTCACGTAGTAGTGTTCGACACCGAAATAACCGACCTCACCGAAGCCTGCCGTCAAGACCCCGTCGATATGCTCTTTGGCGTGCAATTGGGTGGAGGAACCGACATTAATAAGTCTGTGGCATATTGCCAAACGCTCATCGAGAACCCCCGCAAAACGATGTTCATCCTCATATCCGACCTCTATGAGGGAGGTGTGCGCTCCGGACTACTACGTCGTCTAAACGAGATGCATCAGGACGGCGTAAAAGTATTGGTACTCTTAGCCCTTTCCGATAGCGGTCGTCCCGATTACGACGAAAAACTTGGCAAGGAAATCAGCAAACTCGGCATCGCCTGTTTCGCCTGCACCCCCGATCGCCTCCCCGAGCTCGTTGAAAATGCTCTCAAAGGCAACGACCTTAAAAAATTTGAAAGTAAAAATAATGAATCTATAAACTAATTTGCTAATTCTCTAATGTCCAAATTTGTTAATTTTCCACAGCTCCTCTCCGAGCCTCTCTGAGACCTTAGATTTTTCACTTTTCACTCCCTTCGCCGTCAGGCGAAAATTCGTGCAAATTCGTGAAATTCGTGGGCAAAAAACTCTCGCAGCCCCAGCTGCCTAACATCACTTGGCATTCGTCACTCAGAAATTTTCAGAGTCCCTCTGAAAACTCCATTGATTACACTGATATTCAATATTTTTTCCGGCTATTCCCCCTTCGGGGAAGTCTGCGAGAGCAGAGTATGTGGGGGCTATCTTTTAACTTTTAATACTTAATTCAATGAAAAAACATTCTAAAGTTTGGAACGAAACCAAAACACACGACTCTTGGTCTATTTTTAAAATAATGGGCGAATTTGTCCAAGGCTATGAGCAGATGAGCTCCATAGGACCCTGCGTATGCATTTTCGGGTCAGCCCGTATCAAGCCAGGCACCCCCTACTACGAACTCACCGTACGCATCGCCCAAAAAATAGTCGACGAAGGTTTTGGCATCATCACCGGTGGAGGACCCGGCATTATGGAAGCCGGCAACAAAGGCGCACACCTCAACAAAGGCGTATCTGCCGGACTCAACATCGACCTCCCCTTCGAGCAAACCAACAACCCTTATATCGACCACGACAAGAACATCAAGTTCAACTATTTCTTTGCCCGCAAAGTAATGTTCGTCAAGTATTCCAAAGCCTTTGTAGCGATGCCAGGCGGTTTCGGCACCCTCGACGAGCTTTTCGAGACCCTCACCCTCGTACAAACCCATAAAATCGACAAAATCCCTATCATTTTAGTAGGCACCGATTATTGGGGCGGACTTGTAGAGTGGATAAAATCAATATTGTCAGAAAAGTTCAACAACATCAGTCCCGAAGACCTAGATTTATTCCATTTGGTAGACACCGAAGATGAAGTCATCAAAGTCATTGAAGACTTCTATTTCAACAAACATCAATTAAAACCAAATTTCTAAAAACACTAACTTTGCTAAAGCGTACTTGCTTTAGCAAAGTTTTTTATTTTTATCAAGTTATTTAAAAAGCGTATATAAAAACTTCCGCCTTTTAACCATAAAAAGAATTAAAATAAAATGTTAATTTTTTTTGTATAAATCATAAAAAAGATATACCTTTGCAGGGTTCAAAACTGAAATTTATTATAACATCATTTATCAATAAAAAATGAGAACACATATCAGAAAAGAAGTTTCATCAATCGCTCATCAGCCCGCCGGCTCCGTTGAGGAAACTCGCTTCGAGAAAATCCACAACATCGTTTTCTCGAACTCCGTAACCGCTTCAATTAGTGTCGCACACGAAATCGCCGACCTTATCAAAAAGAAACAAGCCGAAGGCAAAAAATGCGTATTAGGTTTAGCCACTGGCTCCTCCCCTGTAAAAGTCTACGACGAACTCGTGCGTATGCACAAAGAAGAAGGTCTTAGTTTCAAAAACGTAATTACCTTCAACTTAGACGAGTATTATCCAATGGAAAAACAGGATATACAAAGTTATTGGTACTTTATGCACGAGCACCTCTTCAACCATATTGATATCCCTAAAGAAAATATCAATATCCCTGATGGAACCGTATCTCACGACGAATTAGAAGCCTACTGCGCTAATTACGACAAAAAAATCCAAGATTGCGGCGGACTTGATTTCCAACTCCTCGGTATCGGTCGTACCGGTCACATCGGCTTCAACGAACCTGGTTCTAACCGCAATTCTGGTACCCGCATCATCACTCTCGACCACATCACCCGTTCCGATGCCGCCGAAACCTTCCACGGCATCGACAATGTGCCTCGCCAAGCCATTACAATGGGTATCCGCACCGTGTTAAAAGCTCACCGCATCGTATTGCTCGCTTGGGGTAGCAGTAAAGCCTCTATCGTAGCCAAAGCCGTAGAAGGTGATATCACTGCCGAAGTACCTTCAAGCTACCTCCAACTTCACGAAAACACTACTTTTGTATTAGACGAAGAAGCAGCCGCCGATCTTACTCGTATCAAAACCCCTTGGCTCGTTACCGATGTACAATGGAACGAAGACCTCAAAGCAAAAGCTATTGTTTGGCTTTGCGAACACTTGGGTAAAACAATCCTCAAACTCACAGATTCCGATTACAACGAGTACGGTATGTCCAAACTCTTGGCAGAATCAGGTCCTGCTTACGATTTGAACATCGCTATGTTCAACCGCTTGCAACACACCATCACAGGATGGCCAGGTGGTAAACCTAATGCCGATGATACCAACCGCCCTGAACGCGAACATCCTCACAAAAAACGCGTAATTATCTTCAGCCCTCACCCCGATGACGATGTAATTTCTATGGGAGGTACTTTCGATCGATTAGTTTCTCAAGGTCACGAAGTACACGTAGCTTACCAAACTTCTGGTAACTTTGCCGTATCCGACCACGAAGCGCTTAAATTCGCCGAAGTATTCAAAGATATAGCCAAAGAAAACAAAACTGAAGTAGCTGTAATCAACGAGATTATTAGCAACATCACCAATAAAAAATCCAACGAAATCGATAGCCTTCTCGTACGCCAACTCAAAGGTAACATCCGTCGCCACGAATCGTTGGCTGCTACACGTTATGAAGGAGTGCCCGATAACCAAGTACACTTCCTCAACTTGCCTTTCTATGAAACAGGGGGCGTGAAAAAGAACCCTATAGGCGAAGCCGATATCAAAATCATTATGGATTTGATTGAAGAAGTAAAACCTCACCAAATCTATGCTGCAGGTGACCTCGCCGACCCTCACGGAACTCACAAAGTATGTCTCGATGCTATCTTTGCTGCTTTGAAGAATTTAAAACACAAAGATTATATGAAAGACTGCTGGGTATGGTTATACCGCGGAGCTTGGCACGAATGGGACATCCACGAAATCGAAATGGCAGTCCCTATGAGTCCAGCACAAGTGCTCAAAAAACGTCAAGCCATCTTCTTCCACCAATCTCAAAAAGATGGTGCTATGTTCCAAGGAGACGACTTGCGTGAGTTCTGGCAACGCGCCGAAGCTCGTAACAGCGAAACCGCTCGTCGTTACCGCAATTTAGGCTTTGCCGACTATGCCGCTATCGAGGCTTTCAAACGTTACTTCTTCTAAGAAGGATACGCCTTAAAATACAAAATAAAAAGGGACTACCTGCGTAAGGTAGTCCCTTTTTAGATTTAACAAAATCTATAACCTATGAAAACATTTCTTTTACTTTCTCAAAGAAAGACTTATCGTGCTTATCGGGTTTAGGACTGAAATGCTCATCCTCCTGCATCTTTTTAAAGAAAGCCTTTTGCTCATCGTTCAAGTTTTTAGGAGTCCATACATTCACGTGAACAATCAAATCACCCGTTGCGCGTCCTTGCAAGCTAGGAATACCTTTGCCACGCAAGCGCAATATCTTGCCCGATTGTATGCCTTCTTCTAATTTGATGCGCACTTTGCCCGTTACTGTATCTATTTCCTTACTAGCTCCTAGAACAGCTTCAGGGAAACTGATATACAAATCGTAATGCAAATTATCGCCTTCGCGTTTGAGCGTTTCGTGTTCTTGTTCTTCAATAAGAATCAAAAGGTCACCAGCAACACTGTTCTTCACAGGAGCTTCATTACCCTTTCCATTCATATTCAACTGAATGCCATCCATTACACCCGCAGGAATATTGATAGAGATAGTCTCTTCAATAGTTTTCAATCCTTGAGCATCGGTATCGGCACCGCGTTTATCAATCACTTCACCAGCACCACCACAAGCCGAACAAGTAGAGGCAGTTTGCATCATACCGAGCATTGTGTTCACTTGTCGTACCACTTGTCCGCGACCATTACACGTTGGGCAAGTTTTATAAGTTGTATCTTCAGCTTTTACTTTGCGGCGTACTTTTATTTTCTTTTCAGTACCTTTTACAACATCTTCCAAGGTAACTTTCACACGTATACGCAAGTTTTCACCTTTCACATATACCTGCTGACTGCCGCCACCAAAACCGCCAAAACCACTAAAGCCACCCGAAAAATGACCACCAAATATATCACCAAACTGACTGAATATATCGTCCATTGAGAAACCACCGCCTCCCATACCGCCTTCAAAGGCAGCGTGACCAAAGCGGTCGTACTGAGCCCGTTTGTTCTCATCGCTGAGCACCTCGTAGGCTTCAGCAGCTAATTTAAAATTCTCTTCAGCTTCTTTATCCCCAGGATTTTTGTCGGGGTGGTATTTTAATGCTTGTTTGCGGTATGCTTTTTTTATTTCGGCAGCCGTAGCTGTTTTCTGTATTTCTAATATTTCGTAGTAATCTCTTTTCATTTTAAACTTCTTATTGTGCTACCACTACTTTAGGAAAACGTATCACTTTATCACCTAATTTGTAGCCCGCTTGCACTACATCCACTATTCTACCTTTATATTCAGGCGATGGAGCAGGAATGAGCGTAATTGCATCGTGAATTTCACTGTCGAACACATCGTTAGGAGCAACGTCCATACGCTCTAAACCTTTAGATTTTAGCGTGTTTATAAGTTTGTTATAGATGAGTTTCACCCCTTCAAGTGTATTCTCATCTGCTGTTTTAGAGAGTTCCACCAAAGCACGGTCAAAATCATCTACTATAGGCAACATAGCTGACAAAATGTCCTTTCCAGCAGTAGCTATTAATTCTTCACGTTCTTTAATAGTTCTACGGCGGTAGTTATCAAACTCGGCAAACAAACGCAAATAGCGGTCTCTTTCCTTGTTGAAATACTCATCCGTTTTTTCAGGTTCGTTGGGGTCTTTATACATAATCTGCTCTTCCTCAGTAGGTTCTGAAGTATGAGCAGGTTCATCTTCTAATGGAGGCTGTTCCATTGGTTCTTCCTCTGTTTCAGGTTCTTCTTCAAACTCTTCATCCTCAAAAGATTCTTCAGGATCCTCTTCTTCTTCAGGTTGCTCTTCTTCAGAGTCTTCTTCTTCTGTTTCAGGTTCTTCCAATTCTTCTCCTGCTTCAGGTTCTTCTTCAAAAGAGTCGTCGTCATCTAAATCAAAAGGCATTTCGTCCTCATTGAAGTCATCGAAGTCCTCATCTTCAGGAATTTCCACTGTTTCGTACATATCCTCTTCAGGAGTGTAATCCACAGGGTCTTGTTCAAATTCAAAATCGTCTTTGTTAATATCTTCAGTACTCATAATGATTCTTATTAGGTTTATTTCGTATTTTGATAGCAAACAATTTGCCATTTACAAAAACAGTGCCATTTTGGCAGTTTGAGCCACTCGTACAATTGCTTACCTCCACTCTACCCTACTGCCGTACGATTGTATTTCTTTCACAAAATCGGGAGTAATTTTCAAGTGCAGTTTGAGCACAATTTCATCTTCAGTTTCACCCATCAGCTCTTGCGAAGGGTGCAAAGGCATCGCTTTGAGGTATTCAGCAGGGTTAGGCACAAAAGGCGAGTCGGTAGGTAACTTTTTAAAGGCGAGCACCACCTCTTCAGCTTGCGTACGCTCGTTGTCTACCCACGCCCCAAAACTATCGTCAAAAAAGTGCTCTACGCCCTCTGGTACAGGATGCTGAAACTTCACTCCCCGCTCATCGTCTAAGTGCTTAATTCTATCCAAGCCAAACACCCGCAACGCTTCTTTCTCCACATCCCACGCCAGCACATACCAGCGTCTTTGCGCCTCTTTCAGCAAATAAGGCTCTATCGTGCGCACCACCGGCTGTTTGTTTTTATCCCAAAACTTATAGTAATGCAACGCTACCTGCCGCTTTTCTTTGATAGCCCTAAGCAGCGGCGACAAATATTCCGTACCCGCAGGTAAGCGCTTTTCAAACTGAATCACCTCTGAAAGATTACCGTAATTCTGCAACGCTCTAAACACATCAAACGCCTCTAATAGATTTTGAGTATAGAGGTCGTTATCTTCGGTGATTTCGTAGGCTTTAAGAGAGTTGTTATACTCAATTTTTATATGATAGATTTTCTCAATATCTTGTTTATCACGGAGAAAAGTACGATCAGTAAACGCCTCAACATCGCTATATTCCTCACTCTTTTCTAAAGCCCTTATCAAATCTTCATACGAATGAGGTTTCATACGCAGGCGTTCCACAATAAAACGGTGTCTTAAAAACTTCTTCATCTCATTATTTTTTGCAAATATACAAACTTTTTCTTTGAGCGACAATTTTTGTCGTTCTTACTATCGACTTTTGCCCCAATAAATAACGATTTATATGAATATAGCCATTGTTGGGGGACGTGATTTTAGCGATTACCCCCTACTGAAAGAAAGTATTTTAGCGTATATCAATACGCACGAAAAACCCGAAAACATCGTATCGGGTGGTGCTAAAGGAGCCGACACCCTCGCCGCACAATTTGCTGCCGAGATGGGTATTCCTCTCCTCGTTTTCAAACCCGACTATCAAAAGTATGGACGTGGGGCTACCCTTGTGCGCAACACTCAAATCATCGAAAATGCTGAAGTGGTTTTTGCCTTCTGGGACGGACAGTCAAAAGGCACTAACGACAGCATTAAAAAAGCCAAAAAGCTTGAAAAAGAGCTACATATCATCAAGTATAAACAAAGTATTTTTACCTCTTAACTAAAAAAACAAGGCAAAAGGACGCACATATTATTTTATTTTGTATATTTGCTGGCAGAAACTCATAAAACATATTTTATAGTAAAAACCAGATAAACACAAAATAAACATATTAGTAGCGTTTCGCTTTTATTTTCTAAGCTCGAAATACGACCAATTTTTCAATAGTGTACAGAAAGTAAAGACGGAAGCGTTCGCGTATGCGGGCGTTCCTTTTGCTTTACACTATGCCTTTGGTCGGGCAACGAGCTAAGTAAAACGGGATGCCCGCAAACTATTTTTGTAAAACATTGGGAAAGCCGAAAACCATATAGAGTAGGCAAGAACTAAAAACTATAATAATATGATTTTAAAAATTGTAAATGGAAGATTAGATCTTCTCAGTGATTCAGGAGGTCGTATCAGAACGATTGCGCAAAGCAATGTAATTGACGCTGCTCTCAGCGATGATGAAAAATCTGTTCTAATCACCTACAGCAATGGTAGAACAGATCTTTGCAACGATTCTGGAGGACGCAAATCTACAGTTGCAGAAAGTAATGCTGTAAAAGCTATTTTCCACAAGTCGGACATACTCATCACCTTAAAAAACGGAGATATGGAACTGAGAAACCAAAATGGTGGAAAGATAAGAAGCTTTTAATTTACATTTCACAAGGAGTGCAAGCCTATAATAAACTTAGGCTTGTTACTCCTTCTAAAAAAAATTTAACAACAATGAAAATACAAAATAACGGTTTAGAAAATTACCCTAAAACCCCTTATGCTCCTAAGGTAGAACCCAATCTTTTCTTTGCAGGCAAAAAAGTAAAAACGTCCTACAAAGAGTACGAGGCACTCATAGGCAACAACAACAGCGTTCGTTTAGGCAAATTTAAAAATAATGCCGCTGTTAGCCCTAAGGAGATCAGTAGTCTTGTCGAGGAATATCGTGATATGGCAAGAGAGTTGAAATATAAAAATTTTTTTGATGAAAAATCAGAAACATTGTACGATAACATATTATCCTCCAGAGATTGTGAATGCTTTTGCTTTGTAACTACTTACAACGAACAGGGGTTAGTAACAAGTTACGAAGTAGACGATTTTGTGTTTGTTTTCAAATATAACGAGCAGCAACAACTCACCGAATGGACTGCTACTATTTCGGGGCAAATACCTTGCACACGAAATTACTTGTACAACAAAAAAGGTCTGCTTTGTAAAATTATAGATAAGCTCCCTACAGGTATTTTTAAAGAGTATTTATACGACGAAAAAGGCGATATGGTAGTCGTTATAGAAAATGGAGAAAATTCTGAAGAGTATAAATATAAGTACAACTCAAAAGGTGAATTAGTAAGCTTAAAATGCTATCGAAATGAGAAATTTAGGCAGGAAGATTTGTTCCTATATGATGAGAGAGGCAATAAAACACTATTTTGTTCTTTCGGCGAAGAAAACGAGAAAGACGAAAGAGAAAACGAGCGAAAAGTTTTCATCAATTCGTACCAAAATGGATATCTTGATAAACAAGAAATTTTGTACTACGAAAATGGGAACAAGGATTTTTTATTCTTTGACGAGCAAGGCAACCTAATTAAAAAACAGCACTTTGAAATCAAACATTACCGAGGTTTTGAGCTACTAAACTGTGTTTCCTACAAATATTTTGACGGTAAGGCAGAGCGCACTGATATTAACAAAGATTTGTACAAAGAGGTGATCGTTTGCAAAGACATTACCTACAAAGAAGACTCTTACTGCGGAGGATGGACGTCTTTTAGGAGATTTTCCGATAAGACAATACATAGAGAATATAATGCACGCAAATACTATTCAATTTTGTTCAGTGACAATATTTTTTCTTATGTCATATACGATAAAGAAGGCAATGAGATAAGAAAGTTCGTCCGTACTTATCTTACCAATGGAGAAAGTGAAACTATTTTCTATAAAAACGGTACTCCTGACTATATCCTTAGAAAAGAGTGTAGTGTAGTGGAAAATTAATGCTTTTACACAGAAAAAGAATACAATATTAAAAACTTAGATTATATGTATACACAGCATTTTAAAGAGGCAGTAGCCTACTGCAAAGCCAACAATCTATTTGTAGGGTATGGCAACCCTAACGGTAAAGTTTTAGTAATTGGCAAAGAAGCCGCACACATTGGCAAAGAAGAGACTACCGAAAATTTAGAAAAGAAGAAAGAAGAGCTCTTCCATAGTAATGTATCTCAATGGGAGCACATACTCTCTACCAATGAAGTGCCTAACTACGATGGTGAGCGCCCCATCTCTCACGAAAATCCCTTATATGCTTATGGCAATCAGTTTAACAAAAGGGATATAAGAAAAAAAGGAAAACCTTACAATGGTGGTACAAGTAGCACCTATTTAAACTACGAAAAACTCTACGAACAGCTATTTTTACAGGGAGAAAAACTTGAGAAAATCAATTTTCAAAAAGAGTTTTTCATCACCGAGTTCAGCGACTACCCTACTAAAGAAAGCTACAAAAATGAGGATATAGAAGCCCTTAGAAAACAGTCTATAGAAGAGCGTAAACCTCTCTTTGCAATGCCTTTTTTCAAGGAGTTTTCTATTCCAATGATTATCCAAAACATTACCAAATTGACTTAGAACGAACTTTTGATGTCGTTTTCCAAAAAGAAATAAAAGTAGGAAGAGACCGATATTTCTTACACTTTAGTAAGGATAACAAACATATTCTTATCCACACCCGCCAATTGAGCAACAGCTTCTCTAAAGAGCTTATTCCTGCTATTGCTGCTGAGGCTAAAAAGTTTTTATAACAACGAGTTATGTCTCTTTCTGTTGATAACTTTGCCCAAAAATAAAGAAATACTGGGGAAGCTGAAAACCATATAGAGTAGGCATGACTTAAACACTCATAACGATGAAAATTAAAAACAATGGTTTAGAAAATTATCCTAGAAGTCCTTATATCCCTAAGGTAGAACCCAATCTTTTCTTTGCAAACAAAAAAGTAAAAACATCCTACAAAGAGTACGAGGTACTCATAGACAACAACATTGGCTTAGGCAAATTTAAAAAAAATGTGGCTGTTATTCCTGAGGATATCATAAACCTTATCAAGGAATATGATGATATGGCAAGAGATTTTAGAACGAAAAAATCCCTTGATGAAACGACCAAAACATTGTGGCATAACATATTATTTTTCAGTGGTTGTGAATGCTTTGTAACTACTTATAACGAACAGGGGTTAGTAACGAGTTACGAAGTAGACGATTTTGTATTTGTTTTCAAATATAACGAACAGCAACAACTCACCGAATGGACTGCTACTATTTCGGATCAAATACCTTGTATATACAGTTTTTTGTACAACGAAAAAGGTTTGCTCTATAAAATTACAGAAAAGATCCCTACAGGTATTTTTAAAGAGTATTTATACGATGAAAAAGGGGATATGGTAGCTGTTGTAGAGGATGGATATATTGATGAATACCAATACAGCTACAATTCAAAAGGTGAATTAGTAAGGTTAAAACACTATCTAAATGAGAAAGTTCAGAATGAAGATTTGCTTCTGTATGATGAGAGGGGCAATAAAACACTATTTTGTTCTTTCCGTGAAGAAAACGAAGAAGACGAAGATGAAGATAGGCGAAAAGTTTTCATCAATTCGTACAAAAATGGACATCTTGCCAAACAAGAAATTTTGTACTACGAGAATGGAAACAAGGAATTTTTATTCTTTGACGAACAAGGGAATATAATTGAAAAACAATACTTTGAAATCAAACCTTACCAAGGGTTTGAGCTGCTATACACTGTTTTCTACAAGTACTTTGATGGTAAAGTAGAGCGTACTCAAATTAACGAAGATTTTAAAGAGGTCATTGTCTGTAAAGACATTGTCCACGAAGAAGATCCTCTCTGTAATAAGAGAAGGTATGATAGACATAGGTACAATTTGTTCATCGACAAGTTATTTTCTTATGCCCTATACGATAAAAATAGTGATGAGATGGAGAGATTTGTGCGTACTTATCTTACTAATGGAGAAATGGGAACTGTTTTCTATAGAAATGGCACTCCTGAATATATCGTAAGAAAAGAATGTACTATAGTAGAAAATTAGTACATTTGCAAACGTTAAAAAAAAATCAAAGGCAATAAAAAACTTAAATTATATGTACACACAAGCATTCAAAGAGGCAGTAGCCTACTGCAAAGCCAACAATCTATTTGTAGGGTATGGCAACCCTAATGGTAAAGTTTTAGTAATCGGCAAAGAAGCTGCACACATTCCCCAAGAAGAGACTACCGAAAATTTAGAAAAGAAGAAAGAAGAGCTCTTCCAAAGTAATGTATCTCAATGGGAACACATACTCTCTACCAATGAAGTACCTAACTACGATGGTCAACGCCCCATCTCTCACGAAAATCCCTTATATGCTTATGGCAATCAGTTTAACAAAAGGGATATAAGGAAAGAAGAAAAACCTTACAATGGTGGCACAAGTAGCACCTATCTAAACTACGAAAAACTTTACGAACAGCTATTTTTACAAGGAGAAAAACTTGAGAAAATCAATTTTCAAAAAGAGTTTTTCATCACCGAGTTCAGCGACTACCCTACTAAGGAAAGTTACAAGAGTGAGGAAATAGAAGCCCTTAGAAAACAGTCTATAGAAGAGCGTAAACCTCTCTTTGCAATGCCTTTTTTCAAAGAATTCCCTATTGTAATTGTTGCAGCCAATGATTATCCAAAACATTACCAAATAGACTTAGAACTAACATTTAATGTAAAATGGGAGGGAAAAACAACAGAAGTAGGTAATAAAAATTGGTATAACTTACATTTTAGTAAGGACAACAAACGTATTCTTATTCATACTCGGCAATTAAGCAATGGAGTTAGCAATGAACTTATTACTGCTATTGCGAATGAGGCTAAGAAGTTTTTAAAGTAAAAATTAATCTTAAAACTATTAGAAAATGAGTGATAGTATCAGAACAAAAGAAGAAATGTTTGATAGTTTGATAAGCATTATCAAATCAAAAAGATTTAAAAGAAAATTAGCTAAACTCAACGACAATTTTTTTAACCTAAAACAAGAACTCCACATCAGAGATCTATTGTTAGCTCTTTTCAACAAGTATCATAGTCAAAAAGGAGTCAGAGCCATAGCGGAACACCCTCGCTTAGAAAAAGAGAAAACTACAAGAGAAGAACGAACCTCCTACACCCGCGTTGATTTATCTTTAGTTGACGAAAATTTCCCTAAAAATCCTTTTAAAATAGAGTTAAAATATCATTTCCCTAAAGATAAAGGAGGTTTTTCAGAGTACCAAGAATCTATTCAAAAACACTTTGAAAATAGAAATAGTAATGGATTTATAACTCATTGTTTGTGACAGCGACAAAGATTTAAGAAAGAAGTTTGAAGAAAGATGGGATGTTGACACTATATTTCCAAAGTTATCCAAGGAAGATAACATCTGGAAAGAAAATCTTGAAGATAAGTTTAAGAACACTGCTGATTCTCAAGCTTATTTTTTTGAAATCACCATAGAAAAACCTTTCAAAACCACTTATCACTTCTTTATCTTAGAAAGGAAATAATAAAACTTCCTACAAAGCAAAAAAAACTCCCCAAGCATAATGCCTTGGGGAGTTTTTACTTATTATCTTTTCTATTTGTTCAATTCATCATAATTCACAATAAAAAA
>NZ_UAVP01000006.1 GCF_900446695.1 Capnocytophaga sputigena | reverse complement strand
AAGGACAACCTTTAGGTAAGTTCTGGGGATTGGTAAGTGATGGTGTAGACCCACAAACAGGTGATATCAAATACAAAGATCTCAATGGCGATGGTAGAATTAGCGTATCCGATAAAACTTATATAGGCGACCCTAACCCCGATTTACCTTTGGACTTACCAATGACTTCGCTTATAAAAACTTTACTTTGAGTGTCTTCTTCCAAGGTTCTTATGGCAATGATATCTACAACGCTTCTCGTATAGAAACTGAAGGTATGTACGATGGTAAAAACCAATCAACAGCAGTACTCAACCGTTGGAGAAAACCAGGTGATGTTACCGATATCCCTCGTGCGGTAAAAAGTACCGATAACATCAAAGCATCATCTCGTTGGGTGGAAGACGGTTCCTACTTGCGCCTCAAAACGCTTACTTTAGCCTATAATGTACCTGTAGATGCCTTAGAAAAATACGGTATTCGCAGATACAACCTTACTTCACCGCTCAAAACCTTTGGACACTTACTAACTACAAAGGCTTTGACCCCGAAGTAAACGAAGGACTCTCTGGTCCTACTATGGGTATCGACTGGGGTACCTATCCTCAAACCAAATCTTTTATTTTTGGCTTAAACATTGAGTTTTAAGAAAAACTTTCATTCATTTATTAATATACTTACCCCTAATAGTTCGCCTTTGCGGATTCTCCCCCTTCGGGGGGGCGGGGGCTAATAAACCTATACAAAAATGAAAAAATATATATACCTTGCACTTTCGTTGGTAGCTCTAACGGCGTGCAGTTTAGATAAAGACCCTATCTCCGATTTCAACGAGAAGAATATGAACGGTAAAGGAGGGACTACCATTGAAACCAAAGCTCAGATGAAAGCTCGTTATGAGGCTATCTACACCTTTATACAAGGAAGTGCGCAAGAGTTTTGGACGCTCGACTTACTGATGAATACTGAAGTACGTGCCGATAATGCTTACGCAGGTGGAACCGATGCTCCTATTACTTCTATCGAACAAAATAGCCAAGACCCTTCTAACAAGAATATCACTCGCGACTGGCAAAAATACTTAGAAGGTATCAACTTAGCGAACGTAGTGATTGCCAATGTAGATAAAGTGCCCGATGCTTCTCTTAGTGATAGCGAACGCAAACAGTGGAAAGCTGAAGCTCGTATTTTCAAAGCGTGGTTGCTTTTTGATATGACGCGTCTTTGGGGAGAAGTGCCTATCCCTTCTGAGGATATCCCTACCATTACTTCCGATAATATCGGAGAGACTTATGCTAAACTTTTCCCTCCTCGTAGTTCAGTAGCCGAAGTATACAGCACTATCAAAGAAAACTTAGAAGCGGCTGTAAACGATGCACCTGCTGTAAATACTGCCAATAAGTTTATCTTTAGCAAGGCAGTAGCTAATGCTCTTTTAGCGCACGTATATGCCGAAAAACCTATACGCGACTACAACAAAACCATTCAGTATTGCGATGCGGTGATAGGAGCAGGCTTTTCATTAGTACCTAATTATGCCGACTTGTTTCAACTCAACCACATTTAATCATCTAGAACCATTACCCCGATTTTCGAAAAAGAAGAAATAAAGAAGGTGTTAGAGACTTATCACAACAAAATACAAAAAGAGATTTGAAGGTGTTCAGAATAGTTATTATAATGGTTATTTGATAGTGTCTAAATGTTATAAATTATATAATGTGTCAAATAAAAATTTAAAGAAAGCCTATTACAACCTACTATCTAATGATAGATTACAAAAAGAATGGATAGAGGATTATATGAGAGATTATTTAGATTATTATTTTATTAAAGTTCAAACTGAATAATAGATTGGAAATGTTTAAGCAACATTGTTATCAAGCGAGCAATGGGGAGATGTATTAAAAAATATGAAAAGAATTATAATACTATTTGTTGCAATCTCAATAATATCTTGTAAAAACAGAGTAAATTATGATAGTTCAACTTACTTAACAGAAGAAGATACAATAAGAGAACCATATAAAAGTCCTATACCTCAAAAAACTAAGTATAACCTCACAAAGTTATATTATCGTGTTCTCTTTAATGAAGACCATAAAAGGCTTGAAATAGACACTTTTAGTTATGTAGAGATTAGAGACAATCTTTTGATAGATAAAATATCGATGGATTGGTTTCTTTTAAAAATCAATAAAATAGATACTATTTCAGGGGTAGTAAACATACATATAGGGGAAGAGTCTCAGTATGAGGATGACCCAAAATTATATGAGTGGGGTAACATATACAGCAATAGATATACTTATCATATCAAAAGAAAAGATAAATATTTTTCTATAACAAATGATGTAATAGAAGATGACCCAGATTTTTATATTGAAAAAAGAAAAAGTAAAAGATTCAGGATTAAAGTATTATACCTATGAAGATCAAGTGGATTAAAAAGAAGATTCAGAAACACAAAATTATTACATAAAAGTAGAAGCCTACGCAGGCAAGAAAGAAACGAATACTTTTGAACTTAGTTTTGAAAGTAAGCAAGTTGAAGTGAGTAAAAGCCCTATAAAAGTAGAGGTTGGAGAAAAGAATTGTAGAACGTTCTCCCGTTTCCCAAAGTCAATTAGTATGTAGCTAAATAGATACCTCAATTTTAAAATATTCAGATGGTAAAGATTTATTATTTTTATTTCGGCGTGTTTATTGTTGTTTTCTTGCAATAATAACAATACCCAAGTATCATCTTCTGATGATATTAGAGATACTATTTCCTCTATCAAAGAGATACCATAGTAGAAAAAGATACAATTGCACCAATTCAAGTGCCTAAAGAAGAAACTGATGAAGCTACAAAGATGATTTTAGAATTTTATGACAAGTATATCAGGCTGCAAGATAAAATGCTTTGTCCTGATTGTCAAGAAGAATTGATAAGAATTAAGAAAAGATATTTATCAAATAAATTAATAAAAAAAATAGAGCCCTCGGAAGATCTAGATATGGATCTTATTGTAAATGCCCAAGATGTTTTCATAGAA
>NZ_UAVP01000004.1 GCF_900446695.1 Capnocytophaga sputigena | reverse complement strand
ATTGGTCAATTTATTGATTAGGTAATGAGGCAATGAGTTGATTTGTACATCAACTCATTGCCTCATTAGTTTAGTTTATTGAAAAATTTTTGCCACTATTGACATAGCGTTCTTTACATTCGTGATAAATTTTCACTGCTTCATTTAGATCACCCCAACCGTTGATCGCTACTTTCTTCTTTTCTAAATCTTTATATACGCTAAAGAAGTGTTCGATTTCTTTGATAAGGTGAGGGTTCAAATCATTGAGGTCGTTCATTTTATTCCATATTGGGTCGGAAACGGGTACGCAAATCACCTTTTCATCAGGACCTTTTTCATCAGCCATGTGGAATACTCCTATAGGTTTAACTTCCATTACACAGCCAGGGAAAGTAGGTTCGGTTACTAATACGAGCACGTCTAACGGGTCGGAATCTAAAGCTAAGGTTTCGGGCACAAAGCCATAATCGGCAGGATACATCATTGATGAGAAAATCATACGATCGTAACGCACTTTGCGCAACTCAAAATCATACTCGTATTTATTGCGACTCCCTTTGGGAATTTCGATGAGTACATCAAAAGATAGTGATTTGTTTTCTGACATTTCTTTTTTATTCAATTAGTGTTTAGGGGGCAAAAGTAGTAAAAAAAGTGATATATACCCTATAAACCCTATTTTTTTTTGTTTTATAGTCTATTTGGTTTACTATTGAGATTTGTAAAGTTTATTTTGCCTTTTTCATTTATAAGCTCCTGTCCTGCAGATAGTTTTCCATACCAAAGACCATCAGACATATACCAATTAAGCGTTTTTAAACTTCTATTTGGTTCACCTAAGAGGTGAGAGTAATAAGTAGAATAGCTATCAAACAAAGTGTTTCCGTTTTCAAATTCTTCTTTATAAAGAGCTAAGACATCGGTTATAGACATTGGTGTATTGAGGGTTACACTTCCAAAAGTAGGTGTTTTAAGGGTAATTTTGTTTATTCGCGTATTGTCGTCTGACGAAAGGCTTTCCCAAAAAGTAAAGACATCAGTTTGTGGAGCGAGTTCTGGTTTAAACAGATACAGCACAGGCGTTCCCTTGTAAATAGGCAAAGGGTAATCTTTGAGCATTTTGTTTATATTCACAGGTTCTTTACGGCTGATGAGAGGTTTTCTATTAAGTTCAGGCAGAGCATAATAGCGTACTTTTTGAGCTCCTACCACGGCATATTCTAAGGTAGTAGTAGAAGTGTTTTTATCACCAGATAATCACTTCCTTTAGGCTGATAATCATAATAAGGTTCATTGTAGAGATGCCACCTATCTCTACCATTAGATTCGTATATACTGTCGTATTTTGCCATTACTTCTCTCCTCCTATCACGAAAGGAGTAGTTTTGCGTTCTGTTATCACAGTATTTTCTTTATTCCCAGCGATATAAACCGAATAACTCACCTCAACTTCAGCAGGAGTGCCATCAGTAGTGTTCACGATGAGATAGTTGTGTTGCAAGAGTGCTTGTTTTTTTTCAGTTTGAAAATCGTCTTGTTTTTCACAATGGAATTGAAAACTGAAAATGATAGCTGTAAAAATGAATAATCGTTTGAAATATGTCTTCATCGTTTTTCTTATTGTGTGACTACAAAAGTAGTATATTCTGTTTGATTAAGCAAATTATTTGTGTAATTGTGTGTGTTTTGTTATCTTTGCCACAAATTTAAGCGATGGAAGATAAAACACTTATAAAAAAGCATTGATTGGTTCTTGCAAAACCAATCAATACTTTTTTTATAAGTGTTTTATCTTCCATCGCTTAAATTTGTGGCAAAGATAACAAAACACACACAATTACACAAATAATTTGCTTAATCAAACAGAATATACTACTTTTGTAGTCACACAATAAGAAAACGATGAAGACATATTTCAAACGATTATTCATTTTTACAGCTATCATTTTCAGTTTTCAATTCCATTGTGAAAAACAAGACGATTTTCAAACTGAAAAAAAACAAGCACTCTTGCAACACAACTATCTCATCGTGAACACTACTGATGGCACTCCTGCTGAAGTTGAGGTGAGTTATTCGGTTTATATCGCTGGGAATAAAGAAAATACTGTGATAACAGAACGCAAAACTACTCCTTTCGTGATAGGAGGAGAGAAAGTAATGGCAAAATACGACAGTATATACGAATCTAATGGTAGAGATAGGTGGCATCTCTACAATGAACCTTATTATGATTATCAGCCTAAAGGAAGTGATTATCTGGTGATAAAAAACACTTCTACTACTACCTTAGAATATGCCGTGGTAGGAGCTCAAAAAGTACGCTATTATGCTCTGCCTGAACTTAATAGAAAACCTCTCATCAGCCGTAAAGAACCTGTGAATATAAACAAAATGCTCAAAGATTACCCTTTGCCTATTTACAAGGGAACGCCTGTGCTGTATCTGTTTAAACCAGAACTCGCTCCACAAACTGATGTCTTTACTTTTTGGGAAAGCCTTTCGTCAGACGACAATACGCGAATAAACAAAATTACCCTTAAAACACCTACTTTTGGAAGTGTAACCCTCAATACACCAATGTCTATAACCGATGTCTTAGCTCTTTATAAAGAAGAATTTGAAAACGGAAACACTTTGTTTGATAGCTATTCTACTTATTACTCTCACCTCTTAGGTGAACCAAATAGAAGTTTAAAACGCTTAATTGGTATATGTCTGATGGTCTTTGGTATGGAAAACTATCTGCAGGACAGGAGCTTATAAATGAAAAAGGCAAAATAAACTTTACAAATCTCAATAGTAAACCAAATAGACTATAAAACAAAAAAAAATAGGGTTTATAGGGTATATATCACTTTTTTTACTACTTTTGCCCCCTAAACACTAATTGAATAAAAAAGAAATGTCAGAAAACAAATCACTATCTTTTGATGTACTCATCGAAATTCCCAAAGGGAGTCGCAATAAATACGAGTATGATTTTGAGTTGCGCAAAGTGCGTTACGATCGTATGATTTTCTCATCAATGATGTATCCTGCCGATTATGGCTTTGTGCCCGAAACCTTAGCTTTAGATTCCGACCCGTTAGACGTGCTCGTATTAGTAACCGAACCTACTTTCCCTGGCTGTGTAATGGAAGTTAAACCTATAGGAGTATTCCACATGGCTGATGAAAAAGGTCCTGATGAAAGGTGATTTGCGTACCCGTTTCCGACCCAATATGGAATAAAATGAACGACCTCAATGATTTGAACCCTCACCTTATCAAAGAAATCGAACACTTCTTTAGCGTATATAAAGATTTAGAAAAGAAGAAAGTAGCGATCAACGGTTGGGGTGATCTAAATGAAGCAGTGAAAATTTATCACGAATGTAAAGAACGCTATGTCAATAGTGGCAAAAATTTTTCAATAAAACTAAACTAATGAGGCAATGAGTTGATGTACAAATCAACTCATTGCCTCATTACCTAATCAATAAATTGACCAATGCCTTTA
>NZ_UAVP01000003.1:0-847500 GCF_900446695.1 Capnocytophaga sputigena | reverse complement strand
TTATAGGCATCAGGGATTCCCCTGAAACCTAATCCCTAACCCCTAACACCTAAAAAGTTTAAGGTGGTTATAGTCAAAGGTCTCACCTCTTACCATTCCGAACAGAGCAGTTAAACCTTTTAGCGCAGATGGTACTACGGTCACGTGGGAGAGTATGTCGCCGCCTTCTTATAAAGAGCAATTCTGATAAAGAATTGCTCTTTTTTTATTGCTTATTCTATAATGCAAAAAAAATAAGGAGTAAAACTCCTTATTCTACAATTTCTATATTTACTTGTAGCAAACCTTTACTCTTGTTATCGGTGATTTCCATAAAGGCACGCTTGGTAAGATCAAGTTCACGACCTTTAGTAAAGGGACCTCTATCGGTGACGGTTACTACTACCGATTTTCCATTTATGGGATTGGTAACCTTTAGTTGGGTTCCAAAAGGTAACGAAGGGTGCGCCGTGGTGAGCTTGCTATTGCTAAATACAGCCCCACTAGCGGTCTTTCTCCCGTTAAACTTATCGTGATAATAGGTTGCAGTAACATCCGTTTTATAAACGCCTGTTTTTACATTAGCTGTCTTAGGGGCAGCTTTTTTTGTATGCGCACGGGTAGTACGCTGGTTATTCATAGTAGCACAGGACTGTAAAGCCAAAAGTGCTATTAAACAAAGAGTAAGTTTTTTCATATTGTCTTCTTTTTTTAAAATAAAAGACTGTTCAAAAAGAGTTGTAGTTGCATTTTGAACAGTCTTTATAATTATAATTGTTTATAGTTTTCCTACTTTTAATATCCACGCTTTAGAGTTTTTAAACTCTGGAATGCGGAGCAAGTTGATAAGCCTATCTCCTGCTTCTGCTCGTGTATCATAAGGTTTATCTATATAGATGTAGGTAAAGTTGTTGTTAGGGTGTAGGAAGCTAGCTACATCAAGGTCTAATTTTTGTTTGATTTCTTTAGTGATTCTGTAAGCTCCCCCTGGGCTGTTGTATACCCCAACAATCACATAGTATCCTGGAGGAATATTACCAATATCATCTTCAACTACTTTGATACGTCTGCTCAAGTCATCCATAGGGGTTTTAGGTTTAGGAGGAGCTGGAGGAGGTGTAGGAGTTTGTGTAACTGTAACAGTAGGTGTTACTACCTTAGGTTCAGGTGGTTTTACTACTGGAGGGTCTTTTTTAGGAGGATCTTTTACTACTGGTGGTTTTTTGATATGGTGTTTACCACCGAATTGATAAGATACTACCACATCGTAACTACCACCTTGTTCGGCTACATAGTTGGCAATGCTTTGTTCATAACCAAAGCCAATGCTAAAATGGTTGCTTACATTGAAGCCTATTCCTCCAAAAACACCATATTTTTGGTCGTAACCAGCATACGCCCAGCCCATATTTACATCAAGCATTAGGTTTCCGCCAAATTGGAAGTTATCTTTTGTTCTTTTACCCTTTGCCATTATGCTGAAAAATCCGTCTTCTAAAAAGTCGCTTGTACTCTGTAATTCTTTGCGGTACATCACGTGAGCGGTGAGTGATTTTTCGTTGAAAGGCACAGCCATTTCACCTGCTGAGAAAGAATAGTCTAAAAGGTTTTCGGCAGTAAGCCCTACGTGCCAATAGCCAAAGTTCATATCAACCCCTGGTTGGAGGTTGATGATACTAGTTGCTTTAGCATTCTCAACAAGAGGGTCTTGTACGTTTGAACGCACTTTGTTTTTGTCGATACTGCTACGGGCAAACACTACGTTCAAACCTAAACGCAAATAGTTATCTCTTGAGATTTCTACTTGGTGCACGTAGTTTCCTAAAATGCCTACATTTGAGAAGAAACTCGCATTGCGCTTGAATATCATTCCGTGAGCCATATTATTCCCGTCGTAGTAATCTTTTTTTCTACCTGCATCACCGCCCCATTTTTTACCATACGAAAGTCCAAAGGTATTGAATTTATCATCTTTGAAGCCCATCCATTGGTTGCGATGGAAGAAGGTGATTTGTGATTCGTTTTTGCTAAATATAGGAAATGCAGGGTGCATCAGGTAGGTGTTGTATTTCACGGCTGTATGTCCGGGCATTTCATAAGGCAAGTAATTACCATCGCCTTGTGCCCAACTCCAAAAGGCACCAAGCACAAACGCTATGATGAGTATATGTATTCTAATTTTCATTGTTCGTTCTTATTTTAGTATGGTAATTGTTCCTTTCAAATCAACACTTTTTCTCTCTCCATTTTCAGTGTATTCACCTTTTATAGTATAAATATAGATGAGAGCGCGTTTGCCAAGATCTTTGAAAGCACTAGAATTTGATGAAGGCCACTGATTTTTATAATTAGTGCCTGAATATTCTTCTTTACCTTCAACTGTATAAATGGTTACTTTCACATTCGGGCTAGTGTATTTAGCTGGGATTTCCCAAGTGTCGTTGAAATGGTCGCCATTAGGGGTTACAATATTCGGTACTACATCTACTTTGTAGATATCCAACTCAAAACTTATAGCGTTTTCGCCAATAGCAGGGCACGATATTTCTTTTAGCGTGTAGCTACCTGCCATATCATCGGAGGTGATATCAAGTGATGTGCCATATTTTTCAGTGCCATCGTCTTTCACCCATACAAAGTTACCTCCAGCTATTTCTATTTCATCGTCAGTATTTGTCTTTTTAAGTACAACAATGTGTTCACCTACTTGAGCACTTATTTTAATTCTAGGCGATTGGTATTGTTTTATTTTAGTAACAGCACTATTGTTGTCGCTTCCTTTAAAGCCAAGTTCAAAGAGCCCTAAGCGGTAGTTTTCTACTTTTATATGAGCGCGTTTAGGGCAACCACCATTGTTGATTTCTAAATAGTATTCGCCAATGGCATCTACTTTTGCGGTAGGGGCTTCACTGCCCAACGCTGTGTCGTTCGTATAGTTAGCACTGGTTACTTTGTACCATTTGTACGAAAAGCTATCGGCGAGGGTAGCATTGGGGTCAAAACTATCGGCGGAAACTGTGAGAGTTACCGAACCTCCTTGGCAAAGGTAAACAGTTCCTTTGGCGCCATCGGATGATGAAATTTGGAAATCGGGGATAGGAGTAAAGGCAATAGCGCGTTCGGTTGAAGTTTTGATAATACTTGTATTATAAGTAACTTTTACGCTATATTTAGCCGACTCGGAGTTGCCAGCGCGCAATACTACTAATTGGTGGCGAGTTTCGCCTAAGATATCGTTACCATCTTTCGACCATTGGAAGTTGAAATAACGATAGTCGGCACGTTTCACTTCCACTTCTTGTCCGCTACTGCTGAGTTTTACTTTTATTTTTTGTACCTCAAGGGTAGTTTGTGAGCGAGTTTCGCAATCAGTAGACGAGATAGCAAGTGTACCGACTTTCACTTCTGTGATATCGGCGATAGTTTCGAAATACACAGGGTCGAGGGTTTTTACAGTACCACAATTGCCGTTATCGGTGAGTTTTACGGTATAGATATCTACCGATGTAGGAGCCGATGAAATGGTGAGTTGGGTACCTGTTTCGCCAGGGATTACAGCGCCATTTTTGCTCCACTCGATAGTAGGTGAAGTCATATTGTGTGATACTTGTAACACGTTTGTTTTGCCGTGGTAGTAAATTTCACGGGTGTTGATATCTTCTGCCCAACGCGCTGTGATAGTGGTTTTCTTTACAACTACCGAGTTAGAAGTTGCAGGACAGCCACCAGAGCTTGAGCCTACTGTAGCGTAGTATACGCCAGAACCCTCGGCAGCATATTCGGTTTTACCTACACCTTCTGCTACTTTCACATTGTCCTTAAACCAAGTATAGTTAGCTGAAGGAGAAGCTCCTGTAGTAACAGTGAGGGTTACAACGCCATCGCAGAACTCCAATGAGTTGTTGCCGTTGTTAATTTTTAGCGCATCACTATCTTGCAAACGGATGTCTAATTCGTTAGAATCGGGGATAGTAAAGCCAGTAGCCGTTACTTTGAGTTTGTATTTACCATTTTCTGTGGCACTACTTAAAGACAATTCGCTTTGGGTTTTCCCTGCTAAATCTTGATAAGTACCAGAGAGATTGGCTTGCCATTGAAAGGAGAAAGTGCTATAATCGGAAGGATCTACGGTGAGTTCAGAGCCTCCTGCTACAGCAACAATTTTATCGATTGCTAAAGTAACAGCATTCGTAGTACAAGGTTGGAAAGCGGTTTTAGTTTTGATAGTAACTTTAAAGCTATCAGGAGCTTTAAGGGTTATTTCGTTGGTAGTAATAGTAGCGGCACAGCCAGCAGTTTGTGTAACTTCAGCTTTATAGGTACCAGCAGCATTGGCAGTATAGGTAGCGCCTGTTTGCCCTGTGATTTCTACCCCATCCTTAAACCATTTGTATTGCGGACTTTGGGCGGTGGTGCTCACTGTGAAAACGCGAGTTTTACCAGGCATCAACACCGTGCCACCATCGGAGCTTATAGAGGCAGTGATATTGTCTTTTCGTTTGATAGTAACGCGGTTAGATTGCACATCGCAACTGCCACCGCTCCCCACTTGCACATAGTAGTTACCAGCCAGGTTTTGTCCAGCGGGAACTGTATAGGTATTCACGCCATCAGTTTCAGCTATTTTGGTATTATCGCGATACCAAATGAACTTAGCAGAGGGATTGGCAGGAGTAGCAGTAAGGGTAAAAGGCTCACTTTCGCATACTTCGGTAGCAGAAGAAGAAAGGTTAACCGACTGGCTGCCAGAGACTCTTACTTCTATATTTTGAGAATAAGACTTATTATCACAAATTCCAGAAAATTCTATACCAGCATAATATTCTCCTGCTTCGGAGACTGTGAAAGTAGGACCTGCATTTCTTTGGATTGGAATGCGATTAGCCCCATTTTTTTTACCCCATACATAACGATAGTTACCCACTGGCTCACCATTAGGAAGACTTACCACTTTTAATTCTTGAGTGTGTCCAGGACACAGAGTTACATATTGAGGAGATACAGATATAGATGTGATAATTGGCATCCAAGCTATTTCAAACTTTTGACTATTAGCACGATTTTCTTTATTTACAGTAATTATTTCAGAAGCAGGATTGGTGCTTCGCACTCGAATTTTGAAGTTTGAACCATTGAGATTAGTAGGTAAAGAAAAATCAAGTGAGGTGTCATTTATATTACTGCTCTCATAGGCAGAGATATTAGGTCTAGTATTTATTACTTTTAAGACTGTAGGACTGTTGAAGTCTCCATTAGCATCGGATAATTCTATATAGAACTTGTTGTCTGGATTAGGATAGGGAGGACTCCAATAGAAATGTACTCTCCATTTACCATTGTTATTAGGAGCAACACAAGCATCTCCAAATTGCCGTCTTGCAGAGAGTAATCTACCTTGTGTTTGAGCATACAACTCCTGTGCTCCAGAGAAGAGAAAGAGCAGCAAGGCAAGGTATTTAAAAAAACTTTTTACTTTCATTTCATCTAAAAATTTAAAAAAACATTGCTATAAGAAAAGTGCCTACAAAGCACCATAAATCGCACAAAAGTACAAAAAAGAAAAATACTATACAAGTGTGAGTGTGAAAAAATTTTAGCAAGCTATGCGGTGACAGTTGTTTTTACAAGTAATAATATTTTGTTTTACAAAAAGTTGTGAGTGGGAATGGTGTGAAAATATTACTTTTGCTAAAGAGAATATTTAACATTTGTTTAAGAGGTGCGATCCGCACGGGGAGAGGTGGGAGCGGTGGGAATGATGGGAATGATGGGAGTGGTGAGAGTGGTGAGAGTGGTGAGAATGGTGAGAATGGTGAGAGTGGTGAGAGCGGTGAGAGTGGTGGGAGTGGTGAGAGTGGTGGGAGTGGTGAGAGTGGTGGAAGTGGTGGGAAAATCTTCGAGAATCTTGGGAAATCTCAAAAAATCTCAGAAGTGCAAGTTACAAACTTGTGCAGTAGTGGGGGGATGAATAATAGTAAATGCTCATAGAGTTTTGAACTAAATACAAAAAACTTTGGCAAAGTTGAGGATTTGCCAAAGTTTTTTTAGATTTATTAATAGGTGTACTATTTAAAAATTCAAGAAGATAGTTTCTTGTGCTTCTGGAGTGTTAAAAATATCTTTTAGCATAGCCATATACTCATTGTATGACTCATCATTAGGAAATAATAGAAAAGCCTTTAACCCTCCCATTTCATAAAAGGCAATAGCTTTATGTTCAGGTATAGGTTTAATGATTAAATGTAGCAAATCAATATAATTACTAATTCTTGAACCTCCTATCTGAATGCTTAAAAAATGATCTCCTGGGCCACGGTGAAAAAGATTAAAAGGTTCCATCGCATAGTCTCCGTTATCAATATAATGATATTTGTAATAGATTTCAAAACGATACTTTCCTTCAAAAGCGTTTTTATATTGATGATTCAAAGACTCCATAGTTTTTCCTGTATTGTAGTAACTAAAAGGAAGAGCAATTGATGATTTTGCTACTTTTTTTCTAACTTTTTCGTTATCAATGGTTTTAGGAATAAATGAAGGAAGGGCTGAATCTCCTCCTACCCAAGATAATTTGAAAGCATTACCACAATAAATAAGAGGTAGAGGCTTTACAGGTAAGTCATAAAAATGATATTTTTCATAATCATCAACATAAATACTTCTAAGCATATTCACATATTCTTTATAAGCCTCTTTAGTAGCAAATTTATAAAATTTTAATGCCTTGAGTCTAAACTCACCTCCTTTAAGAATATCTAAAGCATCCCCATCAGACTCATAAAATACAACAATATTTTCCTTTTCATCTAACCCAAAAACACTATTTGGGTTAAGAGGAGGGAGTGGAGGATTGGAATAAAAATTAATAGGCTTAATTTTATAAGGTATTTGTGTTATTTCTTTTTTATGTTCATTGTTTGCAAAAGGGACTCCACCATCAGAGTGAGTAAATTCAAAACCATCACTATTTACAATGTTATATTTCTCAAAAAAAGCATTTAACACTTTATTGTCCAGCTCTAATAGATTAGGGTCATTAATGATAGGACCAACTCCCCTATCAACATCGTAGTAAAAGGAGTAGTTTGCAGGGATAAATTCAGTAATATTGAATTTCTTAAAGTCTTTAGGAAAACCTAATATTATTTGGTTAGGTTTGATAGTAGCTGTAGGGGTTTTAGTGCCACCATTATTACCATTGTCATTATTGCAATTACAATTTTCTTTATCTTTGCTACAACTTGCAAGAGTGAGGGCAATAATTGCCAAAATAGTTAAAAATTTTTTCATTGTTTCTTTTTTTTTAGTTATTGGGCAAAAGTACAAAAAAGAAAAATACTATACAAGTGTGAGTGTGAAAAAAATTTAGCAAGCTATGCGGTGACAGTTGTTTTTGTGAGTAATAATATTTTGTTTTACAAAAAGTTGTGAGAATAAATGGTGTGAAAATATTACTTTTATCAAAGAGAATATTTAACATTTGTTTAAGATTGAGAGACCTGAAGTGAGTAGGTGTAGAGAAAGAGAAAATGGGTGTTACTAATTTTCTGATTTTTAAATTTTCTAATCAGCAAATTAGCAAATTAGCAAATTATATAGTACCTTTGTGCCCTCAAACCAGTATAAGTGTTATGGAACAGGTTTACATTTTTATGCTGTTCGTGTTCTTAGTGCTCGCTATCATAGACTTAGTAGTGGGGGTAAGCAACGACGCAGCGAACTTTCTCAACTCGGCTGTTGGCTCAAAAGTGGCAACTATTCGCACGATTATGATAGTTGCGAGCGTGGGGGTAGCCATCGGTGCTGTTTTCTCGAGTGGAATGATGGAAATTGCCCGCAAAGGGATTTTTAACCCCCAACTCTTCTATTTTGATGAGGTAATGATCATCTTTATGTCGGTTATTCTTGCCGATATTCTTCTTTTCGACCTCTTCAACTCTATAGGGTTGCCTACTTCTACTACTGTATCTATAGTTTTCGAGCTTTTGGGGGCTGCAATGTGTGTAGCGACTATCAAAACCTTTACAAGTGGCCAACCATTGCTCACCGCTTTCGACTACATCAATACATCCGAGGCTCGCAAGATTATTATGGGTATTTTTACCTCGGTAGCTATTGCCTTTACAGTGGGTACCATTGTGCAATACTTAGCCCGATTGGTGTTCAGTTTTAAATATCAAAACAATGTAAAATATGTAGGAGGGGTATTTGGCGGCTTGTCGCTCACAGGTCTTTCCTACTTTATTATTTTTAAAGGACTCAAAGACGTTGCTTTCATTCCTAAAGAAGCCATTGCGTGGATAGATGCTAATATCATTCTTCTGCTCATTGGCTGTTTTATTTTCTTTTCGGTGCTCTCACAAGTACTTATCCGTATGAAAGTGAATATCTTTAGCGTGATTATCCTCAGTGGTACTTTTGCTTTGGCGATGGCTTTTGCGGGTAACGACTTGGTGAACTTTATCGGGGTGCCGGTAGCCGCTTATCAGTCGTATGATATATGGCATAACTCGGGGGCAGCACACAATGGTTTGCTAATGGGGGCTTTAGCCGACGGGGAAATCACTACCCCTACTTTCTTGCTATTGCTCACAGGCTTTGTGATGATTCTCACCCTTTGGTTTTCTAAAAAAGCACGCCACGTGATTGATACAGGGGTGAACCTCTCACGCCAAAGTGAGGGCGGTGAAGAGAAATTCTCGTCTAACTTCTTGTCGCGTTTTTTGGTGCGTATTACCGTGATTTGCGCCAATGCAGTGGAGTTTGTAATGCCTAAATCGCTCAGTAGGAAAATAGACAGTCGTTTTGAAAAACCAGAACCCGACCCCAATGTAAAAGAAGAAGATCTCCCCGCTTTCGACCTTGTGCGCGCTGCTATCAACCTTGTGGTATCGAGTAGTTTGATTGCAGTTGGTACTTCATTCAAATTGCCGCTCTCTACCACTTATGTAACCTTTATGGTGGCGATGGGTTCCTCGCTTGCCGATAGGGCTTGGGGTCGCGACAGTGCTGTGTACCGCGTGGCAGGGGTGCTAAACGTAATCGGCGGTTGGTTCTTAACGGCTATCGTGGCTTTTATTGGGGCTTTTATAGTTTCAGGAATATTGTACTATGGCAGTGTGATTGGACTTATCGTGATGATTATGGTAGTAGGCTTTGTACTTATTCGCAATGCTGTGATTTACCGCAATAAACAGAAAGCTAAAGCGCAAGGCAAACGCTTTGAACGCGCTGACTTGGCGACCATTGGCGGGGTAATCAAAGAAAGTTCTAACTACGTATCCGAAACGATTTTCCGCATCGATGAGCTTTATAGCAAGGTGGTGAAGAACCTCGGTACACAAGACCTCGCTAAACTTACCAAAAACAAGAAAAACGCTAAAAAGTTAGAAAAAGAACTCGACGAGTTGAAAGGTAATGTGTATTACTTTATCAAATCGCTGAATGAGAGTTCGGTAGCGTCAAGTAAGTTCTATATACTCATTTTGGATTGCTTGCAGGATATGGCGCAGTGTCTCACCGCTATTACCCTCAACAGCTACGAGCACGTGAACAACAATCACAAGAACCTTAAGTTCAACCAGCTGAGGGATTTGAAATACATTTCGGACAAGATGGAAGAGGTGTTTAAGGCAGAAGCTGAAATATTTAAAGGCTCAGACTATAACAAGTTGCATATCATTTTTGAAGATTGCAAAGTGTTGAAAAACGAAGTATCAAAAATGGTACAAAAACAAATCGACCGTATTCGCACTACTGAAACCAGTCATAAAACCACGAAGCTATACTTTAGTATCTTGCTAGAAACCAATGCGCTTATCCGTGCTAACAACAACTTGCTAATGCAGTTTGACGAGTACCAAAAACAGCAAAATAAGAAGAAGAAAATAAACCTTATCAATCTTCAACAAGAGGTAAGAGATAAGAGATAAGAGGAAAATCAGTATACTTTGCCAAAGTCCTTGGACTTTGCCAAAGTGTATGTAATATCATAAAAAAAATAGGCAACTAAGAAATTTCTTAGTTGCCTATTTTTTTATTACTAATATCTTATTTCTTAGCTACTAAAATTCTTCTTGCAGCTTCGGAAGCAGCGATTAAACCACCTGCTGACATTATAATATCTTTCAATACCAAACGTCCAGCTCCTGATAAGTAAGGGAAACCGTAAGCTGGAGTAGGCATATCACCACCTAAATTAGGTACATACACTTCTGGTGTAGTGATGAGGAAAGAAAGGGTAACGATGCTCATTCCGAAGGTAAGCAATCCTCCTACTACCCCAATTTTAGGTGACCAAATACCCAAAAGGGTAAGTAACCCTATCAAGCATATAAAAGCACCTAAACCATAAGAGAAAATATAAGTGTTGTTCTCTTTATGCCACTCGATATTGGCTTTCACCATTTTACCTTCGGGGTTTTTGTGCAATTTGTATTGAGCTACTTCTTTACCTTTGTTAGCTTCACCTGTAACACCGTTCTCATCAATGGCGGTTTTACCTGAATTAGCATAGAAAAAACTCATAAACGGACTGTTAGTCACGAAAGGTACAATGCCATCGGCTTCGTACTGACATACTTTTAAGCCACCTATCCACGCCATTACGATGAAGATAGCAACTCTAATAAAATTCACGAAACTACGTTCGCTTCCTGCTAAAAATGATAATAATTTCTGCATACTGTTAAAATTGTTTTTGTTAAATAAAATCCCCATATATTTTTACAGATTTTTCCCTTGGGGGATAGGGTGTTCTTTCAGGGCGCAAAATTACGGCTTTTTTGGCAAATGCAAATGGATAAAAAAGGTGATTACATAGACATTTTAGTCTGCTTCATTGGCAACTATAGAAATACCTACACTTTCGCGGAAGTGTTTAGGTGAGAGTCCTACATTTTTTTTGAAGAATCTACTGAAATAGAACTCATCTTCAAAATTCAAATCGAAGGCTATTTCTTTGATAGACTTATGAGTGAGGTGCAGTTGCTTTTTGGCTTCTAACACCAATCGCTCTTGGAGGAGTTTGGTAGGTGTTTTCCCGATGAGTTTTTTCAGCTTCTTGCTAAAAGCATCAGGGGTGAGGGAGAGTGCCTCGGCATAGAAAGAGAGGTTGCGCTCACTAAGGAAGTGTTTTTCTAAAAGCTCTTGGAAGTCGGTTGCGAGAGTGTGTTCGGTTTGAGGAGGAGCATTGGTGAGTAAGAGGCTTTTTTCCTTGCTGGAAAGCGCCAAAATAAGCTGAAGATAAGACCGCAGTACGGCTTCTGAAAAAGGATTGTTCTCTATAAGTTCAGCAGTTATATTTCTAAATAGATTTTTAACTTCTACAAAAGTAGCTTCTGCCACACTGATATGAGGTTGCAAAAACAGGGCATTGAAGAGGAAACCATTGCAAGCAACTTCTTTTTTGTGGTATTCTATACAATAGAAATCACCGTGAAATTGCAAAAGTTCGGCAGTTGTAATGCTTGCTTCTTGCCACTGAAAGTGCTGAAAAGGAGAGAGGAAAAGCAAGGTGTAACCCTTATAAGTATACGGGGTAGCATCTACTGTAAAGACTCCTGAGCCTTCAAACATAAATATACAATAATTCTCCACACTTGTGGGTGTGGAGAATTGTTGCAAATTGATATGTTCAACAAATAAGGTCATTTTTCACCTAATTGTTTATCATCTATTCATTGATAGCAGCGATACCAGGAAGTACTAATCCTTCGAGGCTTTCGAGCATAGCACCACCACCGGTAGAAACATAACTCACTTTGTTTTCAAAGCCAAATTGTTTAACCGCTGCTACTGAGTCGCCACCACCTACGAGAGAGAAAGCACCTTTTTTAGTAGCTTCGGCAACATAATCACCTACGGCAATAGTACCTTTAGCGAAGTTAGGCATTTCAAACACTCCTACAGGGCCATTCCACAAAATAGTTTTAGAAGCGAGCAATACTGATTTGATATTTTCGAGTGTTTTAGGACCTGCATCAAGACCTTCCCAACCATCAGGGACAGCATTTACAGGTACTACTTGGGTTTTAGCGTTGTTGTCGAAAGCATCAGCCGCTACTACATCGATAGGCAAGTGAACTTCTACACCTTTAGCTTTTGCTTTAGCGAGGATATCGAGAGCGAGGTCGAGTTTATCATCCTCACAGATAGAATTACCTACTTTACCGCCTTGTGCTTTAGCAAAGGTATAAGCCATACCACCACCGATGATAAGGTGGTTTACTTTGTCTAAAATATTTTCGATGATAGTGATTTTAGAAGAAACTTTAGAACCACCAAGGATAGCAGTTACAGGTTTTTCACCGGTTCTCATCACTTTGTCGATGCTTTCAATTTCTTTAGCGAGAAGGTAACCAAAGCATTTATTGTTAGGGAAGAATTTTGCTACAATAGTAGTAGAAGCGTGGGCGCGGTGAGCAGTACCGAAAGCGTCGTTCACGTAGATATCGCCCAATTTAGCCAATTGTTTAGAGAAGTTTTCGTCACCTTTTTCTTCTTCATTGTGGTAGCGCAAGTTTTCGAGGAGTACTACACTACCAGCAGGAGCTGCTGCTACAGCTTTTTCGGCTACTTCGCCTACACAATCATCTACGAAGATCACTTTTTTACCTAATACTTTTTCTACTTCGCTAACGATATGACGGAGAGAATATTTGTCGTTGCGTTCACCTTTTGGGCGACCCAAGTGGCTCATAAGCACTGCAGTACCGCCATCTTTAAGGATTTTCTCGATAGTAGGTTTAGCAGCCTCAATACGAGTGTTATCGGTTACTTTAAAGTTTTCGTCTAATGGCACATTGAAGTCCACACGAATAAGGGCTTTCTTGCCCGCAAAGTTAAAATTGTCTATGGTTTTCATATATTGTATATATAAATAATATTTTCAAGCTACAAAGGTACGGATTAATTAGCAAATTAGCAAATTTAGCATTTACTTTATCGTTCTTAAATACTCAAGCACTTCACGGGCTTGTTGCTGGGTGAGGTTTTGGTTGAGCATTAGGCTTTGGTACTCTTCTACTAATTTTTTAGCGATAGGGTCTTGTTTTTCCATCGCATCGGGGTAGAGTATCATATTCATCAGCCACTCAGGGGTGCGGCGTTCCATTACGCCAATCATTGCGGGACCTATCAGGCGCTTTTTAGGGCGGTGGCAGGCAATACAAAGATTGTTGAAAGTTTCTTCACCTTTGGCAGCCATTGCTGCATCAGGGGTATCGGCTAAAGGCGGGTTAAGTGTAATAGGTTTTACCCCTTTTTGGTTTTGCCAATCGGGAAAATCGGGTTCAGGGGTGGCTGTAGTGGTTGCCTGAGGGGTAGTAGTTTCGGGGGTGGTGGTATCGTTGCTGTTGTTGTTATTGTTGTTGGTGCCGCCACCACAAGCGGTTAAAATCGCCATAGAGGCAAGTGTTAAAAAGTGTTTTTTCATAGAAAATTTAAATGTATTTTTTTTATGAGGGCGTTTGCAAAACGCCCTTACATAGCACACTCTAAAAGTGATTGATTATCAGAGTAATCAACTTTGCCAAAGGCAATTTTATTTTTACAAGAGTTTTACAACTTCTTTGGCGAAATAACTCGCAATAATGTCGGCTCCAGCACGCTTGATGCTTACTATTTGTTCCATCATCACAGCATCGTGGTCGAGCCAACCCTTGGCAGCAGCAGCTTTGAGCATAGCATATTCACCTGATACTTGGTATACCGCTACGGGCACTTCGCTCATATTCTTCACCTCACGAACGATGTCTAAATAGCAAAGACCTGGTTTTACCATTACAATATCAGCGCCTTCTTCTATATCCATACGCGTTTCGCGCAAGGCTTCGAGGCGGTTGTGATAGTCCATTTGGTAAGTTTTTTTATCCTTAGGGATATCTTGCTGATCTACAGGAGCACTATCAAGGGCATCGCGGAAAGGACCGTAGAAAGCAGAAGCGTATTTGGCACTGTACGACATTATCCCCACGTGCTCAAAACTATTATCTTCAAGGGTTTCGCGCAAGGCAAGGATACGACCGTCCATCATATCACTAGGCGCGATAAAATCGGCGCCTGCCTCGGCGTGAGAGAGTGCCATACGGCAAAGAGCATCAACTGTAGCATCATTCAGAATGCGACCATTTTCTACAATACCATCGTGACCATAAATAGAATAAGGGTCGAGGGCTACATCGGTCATTATAAGCATTTGAGGGACTGCTTCTTTCACGGTTTTAATGGCGCGCTGCATCAAACCATTGGGGTTCGCTGCTTCAGTACCTTTGTTGTCTTTGAGGTTATCGGGGACTTTTACAAATAGTAAAACAGATTTGAGTCCTAAGCTCCAAAGTTCTTTAACTTCTTTTGCTAAGAGGTCGAGGCTATAGCGATAATAACCTGGCATAGAGACAATTTCTTCTTTTACATTTGTACCTTCAACTACAAATAGAGGCACGAGGAAATCATCGGGGGTAACGATCGTTTCTTTTACTAAACTACGTATCGTATCATTCACGCGCAAACGGCGGTTTCTTCTGAGTGGGAACATATTTAATCAATTAACAATTTACAAAAAAGTGTTTTACTTCGTTTTCAAATATTTCTATGGGATAAGAGTGTTCCATAGTGTTGAGCAAGTGAATAGTAACATTGGACAAAGCACTCATATCTTCGCGCAGGACGGCAAGCGATTCCCACGGGGCAATCACAGTGTCCTGTAAACCTATAACTACCTGCATATAAGCAGTATAATTAGGGTTAGGCTGGGTGTTGAAAGGTATTTCGTGTCGGTGAGTAAGTGCAGGGTTGAACAGCAGGCAAGGTTTGCCTAATTTTTGAGCAAGGTAATAGACAACAAGCCCTCCTAAACTCGACCCAATGAGTACATCGGCAGAGGCGTATTGGGTTTGCAGTTCAGTAAAGAGGTTAGGGGCATTGCGATAGTCGATAGTAGGGGCAAAGATTTCTCCATAGGGCGAAAGTACAGCACGCCTATCATCTTGTAAAAAGCTATCAAGCCCGTGTAAGTAAAGTATTTTCATAATGGGGGCAAAGGTAGTATATAATTAGCAAATTAGCAAATTAGGGAATTAGAAAATTGGCAAACACTTTCTGTTATAATTTTAGTAGAACCGAAAAATATTACTACCTTTGTATTTTCAAATAACTAAAAACTCGTAAAAACATTTTGTAATTATGGATTATCTTATTGCTAAATGCATCCATATCATCTTTGTAGTGAGCTACTTCGCTGGACTTTTTTATATGGTGCGTCTTTTTATCTACCACACCGAAGCCTTGGAAAAAGAGGAACCCGAGCGTTCTATTCTCCATAAGCAATTTAGCTTTATGGAAGAGCGTTTGTGGAACATCATCACTGTTCCCGCCCTTATACTGATGGTGCTTTCGGGCATTTATATGTTCTACGCAATGCAATGGGTGTATTTCACTCAAGGGTGGATGCATGTCAAACTGCTGTTCATTGTCTTTTTGTTTGTGTACCATTACTATTCGTGGCGCTTGATGAAACGCCTACAAGCAGGGCAGACGACCCTTACTTCTGTGCAATTGCGAATGCTCAACGAGGTAGCAACCATTATTCTTTTTGTAGTAGTTTTTGCCGTTGTGCTTAGAGGTTATTTTGTTGCCTACTGGTATGCTTCTTTATTAGCTTTTGTAGCAATGGGTGTGCTAATTATGTTGGTAGTGAAATTAGTGAATAAAGGGAAAAATTAGCAAATGAGATGACTATAGAACAGCTTAGAAATACTCCTATAGCAGCACTTCCTGCACTGGCACAACAAATCCGTGAGCGCATTATAGAGATTATCGCTACACGGGGCGGACACTTAGGTGCGAGTCTTGGAGTAGTGGAACTTACTATGGCTCTGCACTATGTGTTCAACACCCCCGATGATGTATTAGTGTGGGATGTGGGACACCAGTGTTACGCCCATAAAATCCTCACGGGTAGAGACGCTTCTTTTGCTCATATTCGCGAACAGGGAGGCATCAGTGGGTTTCCTAAACGCTCAGAAAGTGAATACGATGCTTTCGGCACGGGACACTCATCTACCTCGCTCTCAGCGGTTTTGGGTATGGCAATGGCATCAGCTTTGGAAGGGAATACCACCCGCCAGCATATAGCTGTGATAGGCGATGCGTCAATTGTGAGTGGTATGGCTTTCGAGGCGCTCAACTATGCCGGCACTACCGATGCTAATATGCTTATTATCCTCAATGACAACGCTATGGCTATCGACCCTACTGTGGGGGCTCTCAAAAATTATTTCGAGCAGTTACGCCAAAGAAAAGGCGCTGATGAAACTTTCTTCAACGATTTAAACATCACTTACAAAGGTACGGTAGATGGGCATAACCTCCCTGAATTGATTACCTCTCTTAAAGCAGAAAAAAATGAGAGAGGCGTGCGACTCTTGCACGTGCTTACCACTAAAGGCAAAGGATTTGCCAAAGCGGAAGCCCAACAAGTGAGTTACCATTCGCCTGCCTTATTCGATAAAATTACGGGAGAACCACTCCCCGAGAAACCTTCACTTCCCGCTAAATACCAAGAGGTAGTAGGGCAGACCCTCGCCCAGCTTGCCACACTCAACCCTAAAATTGTAGCCATTACCCCTGCAATGAGCAGTGGTAGCGGACTTACAGCTATGCACCAATCTTTCCCCCATAGAGTGTTTGATGTAGGTATTGCCGAACAACACGCTGTAACCTTTGCAGCAGGTTGGGCTGCGCGCGGGTTTATTCCTTATTGTGTGATTTATTCCACTTTCTTGCAACGCGCTTACGACCAACTCATTCACGATGTAGCCCTGCAAAATCTCCCCGTGGTATTCTGTATCGACCGCGCGGGACTTGTAGGCGAAGACGGTGCTACCCATCACGGGGTGTTTGATATGGCATTTTTGCGTCCCATTCCTAACCTTATTATCGCTGCCCCGCGCAATGCTACCGAGTTGCGCCATCTGCTCTATACTGCCCAACAACCATTAGAACACCCTATTGCCATTCGCTATCCGCGCGGTAGATGTAATGAAAAACATTGGCAACAACCTTTTCAGGCATTACCTATTGGCAAGGGCGAGCAGCTAAAAGAAGGTAGCGCAATAGCGGTGCTCACCATTGGTGCTATCGCTGAAGAAGTTGCCGAGCAAATTCAAAAGAGCAATACTGCTGAAAAATACGCCCATTACGATATGCGTTTTCTCAAGCCTTTAGATGAGGAAATGCTGCATCACATCTTCCAAAAATACAAGAAAGTCATCTCCATAGAAGAAGGAGTTACAGGTGGATTAGGCAGTGCTGTAGCCGAATTTGCCGCTCAGCACGGTTATACTATCCCTTTGAAAATCATCACACTTCCCGATGAGTTTATGGGGGTAATGAGCCGATTTGAAAATAAGATTGAATTTTGATAAAAAACTTCTAAAAATTTGCTTTTTTCATTTTAAGATTGTATCTTTGTTGCATCTTAATCAAATTTACTTTTAAAATGAAGAATTTTTTATTCTTAATTTGGTTAGGATTCTTTATATCCTGCCAAAAAACTGATGAAACTCTCATTAAGGAGAATGAAGGAAATGTAAAGAGTACTTCAACAACCATCACAGCTTCCAATACTACCGACATCTCTCATATTGCTGATTGGAAACTGGTAGCTTTAACAGGAAATTCTCATATTTCTGTAAAAGAAGCTACAAATTTAGCTATTGAAACAGCTAACCAAATGGAAGGTTTGGAAGGAGCTTCTAAAAGAATTGCCCCTGTGCAAGTAGCGAGTATTGATGTAATACAAAATGGTAAGAAAATCTCGTCTTACACGGCAAGAGCTCCACAAAAAGTTCCTTTTTCTACAGATTTATACATCATTCACTTTCAAGATGACATAGGGTATGCTCTCATTTCTACAAATGTTATACCTATTATAATGATATAGAACTAGTACATAATAATTCAGGATGGGGAGGCAATTCTGATGGATAGTATGAAATAGGTCTATTTGGCAATGGTTTAGCTCAATTTCATCATAATAATCAGATTTTAATTAATTTTCAATAATTATCACCTATGAAAACGTATATAATACTTTTAGTTACAGTTTTTTCTCTTTTAGCTTGCCATAAAGAAAATGAAAAATCTCAAGATTGCTACACTCCTCCTACTTTTGATATTCGTATCAGTAAAGAAAATATATTAATAAAAGATTTTCTTACTGATATGGGAGAGGTGGATAGAGAGCATATCAGCTCATTTTTAAATCCTGAAAAACCTCTTTTAACTGAAGGGTACTTTATGGATAAGGAGAAACAAACGTTATGTATCAGTTGTCAAACTTTTGAAACAGTGTATACAAACAAGAAAGAAGTCTTGTATGTAAAAAATAAGAAACATACCTATAAGATAGAAATTATAGGTGAGATGATACCTACAAGAACTTGTTCATCAGTATCTATAAAAAGTGTTTGGGTAGATGGTAAATCTATTTCAAAGGAAAATATCTTTTATAATGGTTATTTAGGAGGTATTTATCTAATAAAATAAGTTAATATAACACCTATGAAAACGTATATAATACTTTTAGTTACAGTTTTTTCTCTTTTTGCTTGCCAGAAAGAAAATGAAATAAAAGGAGATGGATCTGATAAAAAAATTTGTATGACTCCTCCTACACTTGAAATCTATATCAATAAAGATAGTAAAGTAGCACAAGAGTTTTTATTAGCAACAGGAAAGGTAGATTCTACTTTTGTTAGTTATATAAATCCTAAAAAAGAGGAGAAATCTCTGAGTAGAGATAATTTTCATATAATGGATCAAGATATTCATATCCATATTGTAGATTTCAGTCTGTATACAGGTAAGAAAGATACTATCGTTTTAAAAAATAAAAACAATAGTCATCAAATCACTATATTAGGGAAAAGGATAAGTGAAGACGGCTGTACTTGGCCTGAACTTTACCAAGTTTGGATAGATGGTAAAAGTGTAGATAAAAAATATTTTAGTGGTTTTCATCTTCGTTGGCCTAATGAGCCTTTATCTCAGTAGTCTTTTTATATTATAACTAAATAAAAGCTAATAGAGATATTATCAATCTGTTCCATAACAATTGGGGCTGGGAAAGTCTTTTTGATGGTTGGTATTATGAGGGAATTTTTAAGTTGGGAAGTTATGCTGATCCTTCAAAAAATATCCCCAATGGAAAAACACCTCCAACTGGAGAGGGCAACTACAATATTCGAAACCAAGTTATAATCAATATTCAATAATTATCACCTATGAAAACGTATATAATACTTTTAGTTACAGTTTTTTCTCTTTTTGCTTGCCATAAAGAGAATGGACAAAAAGAGATACAACAAGATTGTTATACTCCTCCTACACTTGAAATCTATATCAATAAAGATAGTAAAGTAGCACAAGAGTTTTTATTAGCAACAGGAAAGGTAGATTCTACTTCTGTTAGTTATATAAATCCTAAAAAAGAGGAGAAATCTCTTAAAGATCATATTCATATAATGGATCAAGATCAAGATATTCATATCCATATTGTAGATTTCAGTCTGTATACAGGTAAGAAAGATACTATCGTTTTAAAAAATAAAAACAATAGTCATCAAATCACTATATTAGGGAAAAGGATAAGTGAAGACGGCTGTACTTGGCCTGAACTTTACCAAGTTTGGATAGATGGTAAAAGTGTAGATAAAAAATATTTTAGTGGTTTTCATCTTCGTTGGCCTAATGAGCCTTTATCTCAGTAGTTTTTTTATATTATAACTAAATAAAAGCCAATAGAGATGTTATCTTTATTGGCTTTCATCATTATTATTTGTACCTTTGCACCCCGAATCATTTAGCATCACTTTCAGTATGAAAAAACTCGTTATCGCACTCCTACTTTGCAGTGTTACAGCGTGGGGACAAGTGCGCAAGGCTAAGGCTTTCCAAGCCGATGTAAAAAGCGATACTATCAGGGTACTCACCGACCCCGAAGCGCTTAAATTTACCTTCAACCGATACCAACAAGCACAACAAAAATGGTTTAAATTCAACCAAATAGGGTTGAATATGAGTGAAGTAGCTTTCTCCAATTGGAATGCAGGGGGTGAATCCTCAATTTCGGGTATTATGAATGCCAAATTCCGCCGCCGTTATATAGAACGCACTTTCTTTTGGGATAATGAACTCGAAATCAACTATGGTATCAATGCTCAAAAAGGACGCGAAGTGCGCAAAACTGATGATAAGTTGTCGCTCATTTCTTCATTTGGCTATCGTGGCGACTCACAGTCATTTTGGTATTATACCGCACGTTATCAGTTTTTATCGCAAATCAGCAATGGGTATAACTATCCCGATGTAGAAAAACCTATCTCTAAATTCTTAGCGCCAGCGTACATTACCTTCGGTTTGGGAGCTGAATACGCACCTGCTAAAATCAAATTCAACCTCTTTCTTTCACCTATTACCCTCAAAACTACTGCAGTATTTGATCAGCGTTTAGCCGATGATGGTGCTTTTGGGGTAGAAAAAGCCCAGCGTGCCCCTGATGGTACTATCCTCAAAAAAGGAAAACGCACACATAATGAACTCGGTTTTTCAGTATCAGGGCGTTGGGATAAAAAAGTGATGGAAAATATGATGCTCAACACCTCCTTTAACCTCTATGGCGATTACCTCAAAAACTTTGGAAATATAGATGTGGATTGGGAAACTAACCTCAACCTAAAGGTGAATAGCTACGTTCAAGCGCGTATAGGGGTGCATATCAAATACGACGACGATGTGAAATTCTATTCGTACACTGCTCCTAACGGCGAAAAACACAACTATGGAGCACGCACTCAGCTCAAACAAATTTTGGGAGTAGGGGTATTATATACTTTTTAAGCGATGTTTTTAGAAAATACAGTAAACAACAACGAAAAAGCGGGTTGGATAGAAGTAATATGTGGGTCAATGTTCTCGGGTAAAACCGAAGAATTGATTCGCCGATTGCGCCGCGCTCAATTTGCTAAACAGAAGGTTGAAATCTTCAAACCTGCCTTTGATACCCGCTATGACGATACCAATATAGTGTCGCACAATGCCAATGAAATCCCCTCAACTCCCGTAGAAGCCGCTTCCAGTATTATGCTCTTAGCCGATGGTTGCGATGTGGTGGGCATAGACGAGGCTCAATTTTTTGACGATGAAATTGTGAATGTGTGCAACGAACTCGCCAATCGCGGTATGCGTGTGATTGTAGCAGGACTTGATATGGATTACAAGGGCAGACCTTTTGGTCCGATGCCTTTTTTGATGGCAACTGCCGAATATGTTACCAAGGTACACGCTGTTTGCACCCGCACGGGCAATCTCGCCAACTACAGTTTCCGCAAAGTCGCTAATGACCAACAGCGAATGCTGGGTGAAGCCGATAGTTACGAACCTCTGAGTCGCGCAGCTTTCTATAAAGCGATGAAGTCAGGGGATAGGGGGTAGGTGTCAGGTTTCAGGTGCTAGGTTTCAGGGCACAGATTTCAGGTTTCAGGGGGTAGAAAATAAAGTTTAAAAGTTGTATCTTTGTCAAAAAATAATAGAATTATGAGTATTGCAGTATGAACACAGAATCCAAATGTTCAGTTTATAACCGATAGTACTGAAAACTATAAAATAATTTAAGACATAATGAACACCTTATTTTTTACTTGTGAAGAAATCAACCTCAACCCTCGTGCGTCTTGGGGAGAGCTTTTGCAAATAGTCTTTATAAATAAAGAGCAATATTTTTCTATAAGTAGATTAGCTTATGAAGAAGAACTCTATTTTGAATACAATGAGCAAACTCACTTAGAAAAAGTGCTACAAGAATTAAAAAAAGAAAGTCCGATAATTCTTTTATCGGACTTCTTCATTAACCAACCAAAACTTTAAATTATGAAAACTATTATTTGAAGTTTACAATGAGCTACCACCCTCATTGCGATGCAAAGGTACGAATAAAACAGTACCTGTCAAGTGTATTTTTAAGTTTAACAAAAGTTTAATATAAAAGGGGCTCACAAAGCCCCTTTTTAGCGTAATTTTAATACTTAAAGCACTTATTTTTTTAAGATTTTCTTTACCATTTTTATTTGGCATTGCGTGCTTCAATCCACTTGCGGGCATTGATAAACGCCTCTAACCAAGGGCTAACCGCTGTTTTTTCACTCGGATAGTATGCCCATTGCCAAGGGAAAACCGAACGCTCTATGTGAGGCATCGTTACCAAATGTCGCCCTGTTTTGTCGCATAACATAGCCGTGTTGTAATCAGAGCCATTAGGATTGGCAGGGTACTCCTGATAAGCGTATTTACCTACGATATTGTAGTCGGCTTCTGCCAATGGCAAGTGGAATTTCCCTTCGCCGTGTGATATCCATACCCCTAAAGTACTGCCTGCAAGGGTGGAGAGCATCACCGAGTTGTTTTCAGGAATAGTTACCGATACAAAGCCACTTTCGTGCTTGCCACTATCATTATGCCACATCTTGCCGTGCTCTGCGTGCTCAGGGTTGATGACTTCTAACTCCATAAACAACTGACAGCCATTACAGATACCTACCGAAAGGGTATCGGGGCGAGCAAAGAAGTTGTCTAACGCTTTTTTAGCTTGCTCGTTGTAGAGCAAAGCACCAGCCCAACCTTTGGCACTACCTAAGACATCGGAGTTAGAGAAACCACCTACAGCCCCTATAAATTGTACATCTTCTAAGGTTTCACGTCCGCTGATAAGGTCGGTAGTATGTACGTCTTTCACATCAAAGCCTGCTAAGTAAAGGGCATTTGCCATTTCGCGCTCGGAATTGCTACCCTTTTCGCGTATCACTGCCGCTATAGGGCGTTTGCCTGCGGGGCGTACGGGTTTTTTGCCCGTGAAATGCGCTGGGAAAGTGTATTGTAGAGGCTGTTCGGAGTAGTTTTGATAACGCTCGGTTGCCTTGTCGTTTTTCGTTTGTTGTTTGTCTAATAGGTAAGAAGTGAGGTACCACACATCGCGCAATTCGGGGATGTTGAAATGATAGTCTCTACCGAAATGGTGAATGGTAAGTTCTTGAGAAGTAGTTACTTCGCCTATATTAGCCCATTCTAAGAAGTTTTCTTCCAAAGTAGCTTCAACACTGCTATCAGCTTGAATTACTACCCCTGCATTTTCGGCAAAAAGGGTTTTGATAAGGTCTTCATCGGCTGAAAGTCCGCTCAAATCGATGGTAGCTCCTAAATCGTTTTCGGCAAAACACATCTCTAAAAGCGTTGTGATAAGTCCGCCGCTACCAATGTCGTGTCCTGCTTGTATTTTACCTTCTTTTATGAGTGATTGTAATACGTTGAAAGCTATTTTAAAGCCTTCGGCATCTGTTACGGTAGGGGCTTTGTCGCCTATTTTGTTTAATACTTGGGCAAAAGCCGAACCTCCTAATTCAAAATGAGCGCCCGAGAAGTTGATATAATAAATGTTACCTCCATTGCGTTTCAATACGGGCTCTACTACTTTTTGCACGTCGGTACAATGGGCAGCCGCCGAAATAATCACCGTGCCTGGGGCAATCACATCACCACCATCGGGGTATTTTTGTTTCATTGATAGGGAATCTTTACCGGTAGGGATATTGATACCCAATTCAATCGCAAAATTAGAAGCGGCTTCTACGGCTTCGTACAAACGCGCGTCTTCTCCTTTATTGCGACACGCCCACATCCAGTTGGCGGATAGCGATACGCTTTGCAAGCCGTCTTTTAGTGGTGCCCAAACAATGTTTGTCAATGCTTCGGCAATAGCATTGCGACTGCCTGCGGTAGGGCTGATAAGTGCCGTAAGAGGCGAATGACCAATACTGGTAGCGATTCCTTCTTTGCCATTATAGTCCAAAGCCATAACCCCTACGTTGTTCAAAGGGAGTTGTAGTGCGCCTGCACATTGTTGTTTGGCGACTTTGCCCCCTACACAACGGTCTACCTTATTGGTAAGCCAGTCCTTACAAGCCACACTTTCTAATTGCAGTACTTGTACCAAATAGTTCTGTAACTGACTTGCATAGTAGTGTAACTCTTCGTAATTAGTAACGACTGTTTCATCGGTCATTACGGTTTTTGGCGAACTGCCAAAGAGCGCGCTGAGGTCTAAATCCATTGGGTGGGTACCTTTTTTTGCAGAGGCAATGCTGAAATGCTTGTCGCTGGTAACCACACCCACTTCGTACATAGGCGCACGCTCGCGGTCGGCAATGGTTTTTAGTTTAGCAATAGCCGAATTGGGCAAAACCAATCCCATACGCTCTTGTGATTCATTACCTATAATTTCCTTGTCCGATAGGGTAGGGTCGCCTACGGGCAGTTTGTCTAAGTCGATTTTACCACCGGTTTCTTCTATGAGTTCTGAAAGACAGTTGAGGTGTCCGCCAGCCCCGTGGTCGTGTATAGAAACGATAGGATTCTCGTCTGATTCTACCATTGCGCGAATCGCATTGGCAGCACGTTTTTGCATCTCGGGGTTAGAACGCTGTACGGCATTGAGCTCGATACCTGCGCCAAAAGCGCCAGTATTGGCAGATGATACCGCAGCACCTCCCATACCTATGCGGTAGTTTTCACCGCCTAAGATAACTATTTTGTCACCTTCTTGTGGGGTGTGCTTTATGGCTTGTGAGGCTTTGGCATAACCCACGCCTCCTGCTTGCATAATCACTTTATCAAAGCCTAATTTGCGTCCGCCCTCTTCGTGTTCAAAGGTAAAGAGAGAGCCCGTAATGAGTGGTTGACCGAATTTATTACCGAAATCGGTGGCTCCGTTAGAGGCTTTGATGAGGATATCTATTGGTGTTTGGTAGAGCCATTTACGCTCTGCCATTCCTTTTTCCCAAGGGCGGTCTTCTTCTAATCGGGGGTAAGCCGTCATATATACCGCCGTACCTGCCAAAGGCAAAGAACCTTGTCCGCCCGCCAAGCGGTCACGTATTTCACCTCCTGAACCTGTAGCAGCCCCGTTGAAAGGCTCTACGGTTGTAGGGAAGTTGTGAGTTTCGGCTTTGAGAGAGAGCACTGCCTCAAAAGGTTTCACCTCGTAGAAATCGGGTTTATCAGCACTTTTAGGTGCAAACTGGTCGACGGTAGCCCCTTTGATGAAAGCCACATTGTCCTTATAAGCCGAAACAATGCTATTAGGGTGTTCTTGTGATGTCTTTTTGATAAGTTTGAAAAGGGTAGAAGGTTTTTCCTCACCGTCGATAACAAAAGTGCCGTTGAAGATTTTATGGCGGCAGTGTTCGGAGTTGATTTGTGAGAAACCAAACACCTCCGAGTCGGTGAGTTTGCGCCCCAATTGTTTAGATAAGTTTTCTAAGTAGACAACTTCTTCGGTGCTTAGCGCAAGCCCCTCTTGCTGGTTATACGCCTCGATATCATCGATTTCGAGTGTTGTTTGCGGTTGAATGTCGATAGTAAAGCTCTCTTGAGTAAGACCATTGTATCGCTCAAAGAGCATAGGGTCGAAAGGCGTATTAGGGTCGGTTACCTCGTGAAACTCCTCGATGCGGGTAATCCCGTGAATGTCCATATTTTGGGTGATTTCCACCGCATTGGTACTCCAAGGGGTAATCATCGCTGCACGGGGTCCGATGAAAGTACCACTAAGGGTAGGGGAGGGGAGTTGCTGGGCATTGCCAAACAGCCATTTCAGTTTGTTGAGGTCGGTCTCAGTAAGGGTAACTTCGGTAGCTACCACATAGATAGTGTTTTTGGGGTTTTTAAAGAAGAGAAGCATCTTTTTCAATTAACAATTGACAATTAATAATTAACAATTAGGGGTAGTATTTAGTATATAGTTTCTTTAATCAACTATGCCAAAAGTTGTAGCACGACGAGCCATTAAAAACTTTGGCAAAGTGTAGAGATACATCAATATTGGCACAAAGGTATAAACTTTTTTTCAATTGGCAAACAAACCACTATTTTATTTGTCTGTTGCTAAAATATTCATACATTTGCAATTGTAATTTAATTGTTTTTACAAATGAAAAGAATAAAAATCTTGTTTTTAGTAGCCATACTTTCAGTAATGAATGTTTGTGCTCAAAGTTTCAAAGTGAAAAAAGGAGAACTCCAAATAGATGGAACTCCTGTTGCTAAGTTTGAGAAAAAAGATGGCAAATTCGTATTTAGCGATCTTTCTAACAATTTGCTGTTCAGAGCTTTCCTTACTGAAGAAACAGCTCAAGGAAACACAGCTCCACACCGCTGGATTGAGTTCTCTAATGCCAATGGAGTGATTAGAGAGGTGGAAATTCCTGATAAAGTGAAGTTTACTTTCTCTGGAGAGAAATACGTTATCGATTGTGTTTACAAATCGGGGACGAACTTACTTACCGAAAAAGGTATCGACCCTGCGGTAGTAACAGCTTTCTTCCAAACTTCAGATCGTCCTTTCTCTGAAAAATGGGATAATATTTTCCAACAAGAGAAAAACACCAATCAAACTGAAGATAATTTGGCAACTGCCGATAATCTTTCGGTAGAAGGTGAGGTAATCGTTAAAAATGGCAAGAAGATAGGCTTCATCAAAAGAAAAGAAGAATCTGGCGATGGAGGTATTGTTATCAACAACTTTACAGTAACCGATAGCAAAGGCAATGTGGTGGCAACTGCTAAACACCATAATTTCAACCAAAAGGATAAAGAATTTTTCATCATCAAAACCTATGATGAAAAAGAACTCCCTGTATTTAGTCAGCTAACAAAAATGAATGATGCTAACAAGCGCATTGTTAAGAGATTGTACGCTAATGGATACCCTTTTGGCGATATGACAGAACGTTTCAACCAATTCATAGAAGATAAGAAGAATGCTGTAAACGAGCAGAACAATGCAAAGGTAGAAGAAGCTAAAAAGCAAACTGTAAATATTTACGATGCTGCGGGTTACGTGATAGATGCTAAAGGTGATAAAAAAGAAGGTCTTATCACTATTGAATTCCAATCGATAGATGCGATTATTGGTAAAGATAAAAATATGTCCGATCTCACCTCTTATGGAGCTACAGTGAAACTCAAAAGAGAAGGAGAAAAAGATTTGTACTTTAAAGCTAAAGACGGCAATAAATTCTGCATAGGAGAACGTTGTTTCTTAGGAGCAAAAGGTAGTGAAGATGGCTTTTTTGCTCACGGAGGTTCAGATCTAAATGTACTTTCAGGAGCTGCTCAGTTCTTTGAAATCCTCTATGAAAAGGACGGAAACTACGTGTTAGCTCACAGCAAATATCCTGAAGATTACTACTTGAAGATTAAAAAAGCTGATAAAGCAGTTTATTTAGGAACTAAAGCCACTTTTGGTTCTAAAAGTGCTGAGAAAATACAAAAAATACTAAGCAAATACGTTAATTGTTCTTCATTAGATGTAACCAAATACAATACTCTAACTAAAGAAGGTATGATACAATTAGTAGATGATTATACTTCATCTTGCAAATAGTACGAGATTATAAAATAACCTAAAGAAAAAAGTTGCCTTCTTCAAAAGAGGACAACTTTTTTATGTTTTATTCCTAATCTTTAATACCCATAGCGGTCGCCCCATAGTTTTTTAAGGTAGTCGCGTAGGGCATTCTCACGGGGGTTATCGGAGGGTTCGTAGAAGGTTTCTCCTTGCAATTCATCAGGGAGGTAATCCTGAAAGGCAAAATTGCTCTCATAATCGTGAGCGTATTGATAGTCTTTGCCATAGCCGAGTTCTTTCATCAGTTTGGTAGGGGCATTGCGCAGGTGGATAGGCACGCTGAGGTCGCCTGTTTGCTTTACCACTTGTTGGGCTTTGTTGATTGCCTTATAAGAAGCATTGCTCTTAGGTGAAGAAGCGAGATATATAGCACACTGACTGAGAATAATACGCGCCTCGGGGTAGCCAATAGTGGTTACGGCTTGAAAGGTGTTGTTCGCCAAAATCATTGCTGTAGGGTTCGCATTGCCTATATCTTCCGAAGCGAGAATGAGCATACGGCGTGCGATAAACTTCACATCTTCACCACCTTCAATCATTCGTGCCAACCAATAAACAGCCCCATTGGGGTCGCTGCCCCGTATCGATTTGATAAAAGCCGAAATGATATCGTAGTGTTGCTCACCCGTTTTGTCGTATAGCACAGTGTTTTTCTGCACGAGGTGCAATACACTATCGTTGGTAATAACAACAGGTTCGCCGTCGGGGGTAGCATTTATAACCAGCTCAAAAGTGTTGAGCAGTTTGCGACCATCACCGCCTGAGAGTTTTAGTAAGGCTTCGGTTTCTTGCAGTTGGATATCTTTGGTTTTGAGAATCACATCTCGGGTAATGGCATTGTGGAGCAGTTGTTCTAAATCCTTGCGCTCAAAAGCCTTGAGGATATACACTTGGCAACGAGAGAGCAAGGCGGGAATCACCTCAAAACTGGGGTTTTCGGTAGTTGCTCCAATGAGAGTAATCCAACCTTTTTCGACAGCCTGCAAGAGGGAATCTTGTTGGGTTTTGTTAAATCGGTGAATTTCATCGATGAAAACGATAGGGTTTTGGGTAGTAAAGAGTCCGCCACTTTGCTTGCTTTGGTCGATTACTTCACGCACATCCTTAATCCCTGAACTAATGGCGCTCAGGGTATAGAAAGCGCGGTTGCTTTGGTGCGCAATGATATTTGCCAACGTGGTTTTCCCCGTACCTGGGGGACCCCAAAAGATAAGCGATGGCAAAAGACCGCGTTCTATCTGTTGGCGCAAAGCCCCTTGAGCTCCTACTAAGTGCTCTTGTCCCACATATTGTGCAAGGGAAGTGGGGCGCATACGTTCTGCTAAGTTTTCCAATTAACAATTAAAAATTAATAATTAACAATTGCCCCCGACTCACTTACTCGGCAATTGCCGACAACCCCGAAGGGAACAATCCGTAAAAGCTACTTTTTGATGAGAAAAACATCTAAAAAAGGGGGCTAAAAAGTTTTGTTTTATGTGGGTGTTTGCAAAACGCCCCTACACAACATACTCTAAAAGAGTTGATTTTCATTTATAGACTTTGCCAAAGGTCGTAGCACGACGAGCAATTAAAACTTTGGCGAAGTGTAACGATATACAATAATTCGTCATTTGTCACTCGTCACTATTGAGTGATATTTGCGCCAGAGGCAGAGCCGATACCTACTACTTCGTCATAGAGAGCGCCAGGAGCGCGGTAGTATACAAGCACGAGGTAAGTGTTTTCTGTCTGCTGAAAATTACCACTTATCTCATTAAAATCAACAGTATTACCTGATTTGGTGGCAAACTTATAGTTGTAAAACCCTTGTTTAAGAAGTACTTTTCCTTTGAAAAGTCCGTCTTTTTCGTCATAAGTGAGTTTGTACTCATCGCGGAGTTCGTAGTTACTGAACTTGCCGTATACATACACTTCTTTATTCCAAAAAGTAGATTTGCCTTCTAAGGCGAAATGCACTTGGGTGTAATCGGCTTCGTTGGCAGGGTTCATTCCGTTGAGCGTACTGACCAAGAAATCGCCATTGATATCGGGATAATAGGTATAGACATTGCTCGCACGGCTTACATTAGGGAAGAGGTAGCTGTTCACCCATTTGCTACGGTCGATACGCGAAATACCTGATGCTGGCACTCGTATATCCTTGCTATCGAAATAGAAATACTCATTGCCACCCCAGAAAGCCGTTTCACGGTCGTAGCGATACACGAGGTCGTTGCCCATCACATACTGAGGTTTTACGCCCGTGATAGCCGTATCCCAACGGTAGTTTTGCAGGATAGCTACTTTCACTGCTACATTGGGATTATCAAGTCTGAAATCCTTCTGCCGAATGGTGAACTGTACCACTTGTTGGGTATCGAAGTATTGCAAATCGCGAGCACGTTTTACTTCGGTGAGTACGTTTACTTGGGGGGTATAAAGCACAAAACGGCGTGAAAAGAGTTCTGTGCCATAACTATCGGTGATAGAGAGCATATAGTTGCCACTAAGAGTGATTTTGGTGAGTTCGTTAGGGAAAGTAAGGCGGTAATGCGAATAGCCTTGCAGGGTGCCATAGGAGTTGCTCTCGGGTTGTAGCGGTTGGTTATCAATACCTTTGAGATATTCGCTTTTCAGCAGAGAAGAGGCAGACCAATCGGCATTGCAATGGGTGATTTTATAGTAGTAAGTCTCCTCATTACCCCCGAGGTCGTCGAACTGCAAGCTAAACGACTCATTACGGCGCACGATAGGGAATTGGTTCTTGTCGTTGGCGTCGGCTTTGAAAATAATCGTTTTGATATAGTCGGGTGGGGTTTTCTCCACTAATGCTTGTGCTTGCAGGGCTAATGGGAATAGGAGTAAAAGTATAAGTTTTTTCATAATGTATAATATTTGTTTTTGTTTTAGAATTTCTATAGAGGGCGAATTGCCATTCGCCCCTACAATATACCAAAAAGCGACTGATAATCAGAGAAATTAACTGCTTTTATTGCTCTTTCAATTTTTCGACTACTATTTGGTGGTAGATTTCACCTTTTATAAAAATGGAAAAAACTAAAGCTGTTGCAATTACATTTTTCTTCATCTCTAACTTTGTTTTTTTGCACATTCGCTCTATAAAAGAAGCGTTTTTCTCCAAAACAACTGCTGGAAAAGAATCCTTTTCTTGTATAAATAGATAAGCAGTGGTGTCAAGTCCTTTTTTGCGATAATAGTTATGTACTTTCTTCTTTATTTTTTTAGGCAAAAAGTGTGCTACGGTATCTAAAAGGAAAAAATTATCTCCCTTTTGTCCATCTCCATAAGGGTAAAAACTCGCTTTAAATTCTTTTTGAGTATAATGAATAGTATCTATTTTGTAAACATCTATATCTGTATAAGCATAATAATCAGTATAACAAGACTTACAAGCACAAGTGTTATCTGTAAAAGTAATGCAATGTTTTTCTTGAGAGTACAAGAAAAAAGAACAAAAGCACATAAAAACAATGATATGTTTCACTTTATGAGTCGTCATTTATTGATAGGTTTTGCTCCTTTGATGTAAATTATATCTTTTGTCCTCCAGTATAAAAGGGGAAAATAGTTTTTTATAAGAAAACTCATTTATCTATTACCATTAAGTAAACGTGAGTTTGACATGAGTAATTGTTTAATAATCAGTAAAATGTTTTAAATCTCCCACGAATTTCACGAAAATTCACGAAATTGAGACAGTATAAAACTCTTTACTTTATATTATCTCACGAATTTTCACCTGACGGTGAATTATTTTGTGAATATATTATGTTACAAAGCTGTAAATCAATGTTCTGTTATATCGAACAGACGTTAAGTTATAGTATTCTCCTGTACTGAGTACTATATCCATACGGAAATCCTCGGTTTGATATTGTTTATTCTTCTCTGTAAAGGAAGATAAGCAAGGGAGTAGGAGCAAGAAGAGGAGTTTTTTCATATTTTGAGAATTTACTAATTTATGAATTTGCTGATTAAGTGTGTAGGCAGTCCCATTACGTTGTTATAAGAACCTTCGATAGCGATAACGCCTATATGCCCAATCCATTCTTGGATGCCGTAAGCTCCTGCTTTGTCGAATGGTTGGTATTTATTGATGTAATAGGTAATTTCGTCGTTAGAAAGTTCCTTAAAGGTTACTTTGGTGATGCAGTGTTCAGTAATTTGCTTTTCATCAGTGGTAAAGCATACGGAAGTAATCACCTCGTGGGTCTTGCCAGAGAGTGAATGCAACATTGCAAAGGCATCGGCAGTGTCTTTGGGTTTGCCCAGGGCTTTCCCTTCGTGCCACACGATGGTATCGGAAGTGAGGAGCACACAGTTAGCAGGTATTTCTCCTGCAAAAGGTGTGGCTTTTAGTTGTGCCAAATAATCAGTGATTTGCTCGCGCTGCAAGTGTGCGGGGTAAGTCTCATCTACGGGTTTGAGAATGACCTCATAGGGGAGGTCTAACTCTTTTAGGAACTGCTGGCGGCGTGGTGAGCCTGAGGCAAGGATTATTTTTTTCATATTTGTTGATTTATCGAGGCAAGCAGAATCAAATCAGTAGATAGATTTCTATTAATAATCTATTTTCTTTTTTCCATTGAATCCAGCCTTTCTCATTTGTATTGTTATCACTTTGTATTTCAATCCAATCTTTTTTCACTCTTATTATATTGAATGTCGCATCGGTATCTTTTAGTTTAATGATTTTCGACTTTTCAAAAGGTTCTTTTCGCAAGGGATTTTTGCTCCAATCTAAATTGGAAATTCCTGTAGTATTTTTTAAGAAATCTTCCCAAGATATGAATTTTGTTTGTGCTTTGGATACCAAATATTCTTCACCATTTGCCGATAAAACTTTATAGTATTCTCTTTGGTCACCGAGACAAACGATATAAAAAATATTATATTCAGGTTTGAAGAATATTGGTACTATATACTTAGGAGTGTATATATATTCGTTTAAACTCTTGTTAAAAGTCTGACTGTTAATAGTTATGATATCACTTTCTACTTTCACTAAACCAATTCCGAGGCTCTTTGTTTTATTATAAAACTCATAGCTCGAACTTTTTTGTGCATTTCCTATAAGAGATAAAAAGAAAAATACACAAAAGAAGAACAAATATATGTGATAGTAATATTTTTTCATTTTTAATATAACAACTAATGAGGCATTAAATCTTTATTAGTCCACACCACAGCTAACTCTCTTATTTCGTTGGAATAGAGTTCACTCAAAGGTGAGATGGCGTTATTCTCTAAAATAATATCTGATAACTTCTTTTGATAGTCGTTGAATATTGGTTTCATATTTTATTTTTTATACTATTTCATTTCATCGCAATAATATACTGAGATAAAATTACTTATAGTATCTCTTTTATCTTTACTACCTAAAATTTTTGTCTTTTCTTTTGATGATAAATATATCCAACCACCAGCATTTACTTCGTATTCATAAATATGATTCTTATAGCGCAAAGACCCTTTTACATTAGACTGAAAAGAACCATAACACGTATGCCATTCTTGTGTAGATATTTCAGGAAGTCTTTTTAAAAATGTGATTATAGCCTCTTTAGCAGGCACTTTCCAACCAAATTTTACCTCTCCCTTGTCCTCATTAGGAATATAAGAAAGAATTTCATCTTTCCCTTTGGAAGATTGTGCATTTCCTCTATCCCAAAAGATAAAAACTACTATAAATAAAAGCGCTATTTTTCTCATAAAAAATACAATAAATTAATGATTATGAAATATTTTGGTAGTATCAATCTTTAGCTTAGGAAATGTAACTGTCAAGGTAAGTATACATTAAAGGAGCAATATACACCTTACTGGTTGATATAAAATTTCTCTCCTAAATACGGTTTCATATATTCGTGTTCAAGGCTCTTTTCAAGCATTTGACGTTCGAGGTCACAACGAAATACTTCACCTTTGAGGTATTTTTCAATCATTAGGGAAGCAATAGGTCCAGCAACACGAGCTCCGTAATAACCATTTTCTACAAATACGGCGATAGCTATTTTAGGGTCTTCTACAGGGGCAAAAGCAACGAATATAGAGTGGTCAGTAAGTTGCATACGCTTGCCATTGACCCTGATAAAGTTTTCGGCTGTTCCTGTTTTTGCCGCAATATTGATGCCATCAATTTGAGTACGGCGCGCAGTACCAGCTAAATAAGCCATATTCATTCCTTTGATTACGGGCTCAAAGTGTTTAGGGTCTATGGTAGTATGCTTTGGTACGGTATATTCTTTAAAAGGAGTTTGTTTGTTGTCGATTTGCTTTACAATGTGAGGGGTGTAGAAATAGCCTTTATTGGCAATAGCAGCCATTACATTCGCCAATTGTATAGGGGTGGTAAGAATTTCACCCTGCCCGATAGCATTAGAAATATTAGTAGTACCACTCCATCTCTTAGCACCATATTGCTTGTCGTACAGAGCGGTATTAGGCACTTTGCCCGCACGCCCTGTAGGAAGGTCGCAGCCGAGGAAACCACCGAGTCCGAAACTGCGCACGTGAGCATTCCACTTGTCCATACCTATTGCTGAGGTGGTTTTCATATCGATAGCGCGCTTGTAAGTATTGGCAAAATAAGCATTACAAGAGAGAGCAATACCGTGCAAAAGGTCGTTAGATCCACGTCCGCAGTGGCAGCGCATAATATGTCCGCCATAGCGATAGCCACCGCCACAGCTGAACACACTTTGAGGAGTGATGACCCCTTCCTGCAAACCGATGAGTGCATTTATTACTTTGAAAGGAGACCCTGGGGGATATTCGGCAAGTAGCGTACGGTCATAGAGAGGTTTGGCAATAGAATCGTTGTAGAGAGCGGTGTAGTTTTTGGAGCGTTCACGTCCTACTAACAAAGCAGGATCGAAAGTAGGGGCGGAGATGAGAGCGAGAATTTCGCCAGTTTTAGGCTCGATGGCAACAATACCGCCGTGTTTGTGTTGCATTAGTTGTTCGCCATAAGCCTGCAAGCCTATATCAATAGTGAGTTGCAAGGGTTGCCCCATAATAGGCAGGGTATCCATTGCCCCATTTTTATAACGTTCGATAGCAGCGTTGTGCTTGTCCTTTTGGTAGTATTGTACTCCTTTCTTGCCGCGCAAAAACTCTTCGTATTGTTTTTCAACTCCGCTACGCCCAATGAGCTCTCCAGCAAGGTAGTAAGGGTTTTTCTTGAGTTCCCATTCGTTTACTTCACTGATGTAGCCCAATACGTTCCCTGCATTGTGAGTGAGGTAACTGCGGAGCATACGTTTCTGTATATAAAAACCTTGGAATTTGCGCAATTTTTCTTGGAGTACCGCATAATCATCTTTAGAGAGTTGGTGTACAATTACTGATGGTTTTTTGCGCGAATAGTCGCGAGCTTTTTGGAGACGTTCTCTAAAATCGTTTTTTTGAAGTTCTAACAATCCGCAGAGTTCGAGGGTATCTAAATTTTTAACCTCACTAGGGATCACCATCACGTCGTAAGCAGGTTGGTTAGAAACCAAAAGTTCGCCGTTGCGGTCGTAGATATAGCCGCGTTCGGGATAGTCGTAAACGGTTTCTATAGCGATATTATCGATGTTGTTGCTATCGTCGTGGAAGACGATTTGCAGGAAGAACAATCGCAATAAGATTACGACCGCAGTGAATATGATAATAATCGGAAGTAAGAGTTTTCTCATTTCTTATTTTTACTAAACAGATAAATAGTGAGCAAACAAACGATGATAGTGAAGATAGATGCCCCTATAATTTTAGTAAAAGTAAGTAACAAATGATTGAAATTGAATATTTCTAAGAAATAGAATAGGGTGTGATGCACTACCACCATTAGGGTTGTATAACTAAAGATTTTGGTGAATGGATAACTTGCTAAATCCATTTCTTGATATTCAAAATTCCTGCCAAAAACTATTAGCAAGATACTTTGTCGGCAATAGGCTATTAGTACACTACTAGCAGCGTGCAAGCCTCCAGTGTTAGAAAAAATATCTATACAGAGACCTATAGCAAAGGCAGCTAATAGATTGGGTACTTGGTTTTCACGATAAGGAGCTACCAAAAGGAATACGATGTAAATCATCGGGTTTACATAGCCCCAGTACTCTATATGATTGAAAATAAGCACTTGCAAAAGTACTAATGCTATGAATAGAAATGTATTTTTTACAAGTGGGTGCGTCATTTTGGGTTTTGTTTTTCTAAGGCTGAAATAGCGTCTTTATCTTTGTTTTCAATGAGGTAAACATAATCGATGTTAGACATATCGGTAAAGAGCCATACATCGATGATGAAGGTATTATCGAACTTGCTTTTCTCGAAATGTACAATTTTACCAATAGGGATTCCTTTAGGGAAAATATTGGACATACCGCCTGTTACAATGGTATCGCCGTTTTGAATAGGAGCGATATTAGGTACTTCGAGCAATTGTACTTTGTTTACTTCTTTGGCATTCCAGTGCAGTGAACCGAAATGCTGAGTGCGTTTTACCATTGCATTGAGGGCTGAACGGGTGTTGAGTACACTCTGTACTGTAGCAAAACGCCCTGAAGTGTTTTCTATAATTCCTACGACACCTCGCGGTGAGAGTACACCCATATCTTGTTTTACGCCATCTTTACTGCCTTTATCGATAGTGAGATAGTTTTTTTGAAGGCGAAAACTATTGTTGATTACATTAGCTTTTAGGACTTTGTACTTCAGAGAATCGGTGGTGGCGAAGCTGAGGCTATCAACACCTTTTGTTTGTCGCAATTGTTCTTGCATTTGGAGTACTTGGTCGCGCAAACTGCGGTTTTCTTCAGTTAAGGCTTCATTTTGGCTTCTCAAACTGAAGTACTGAGCCCAATAGTTAGAAAACGCATAGAGTTTCCCCGATAGGGCATTAGCCGAATTGATATAGGCACTCTGAGGGTAATAATTACTTCTAAAAACCAAACCAATAGCGCATAGAAACAGCAGGAGGAACACGCAAAAGTTCCTCGTTCTGATGAAAAATTGGATGATTTGGTTCATAGTTATTTAGCTAAGAAGTAAGAGGTAAGAGATAAGAAGTGAGGTTCCGTTTCTTACCTCTTACCTCTTATCTCCTATTTAAGTAAGATGCTTCTAAATTTATTGATATTTTTTAGGGTGATACCGGTACCACGTACTACGGCGCGCAAAGGATCTTCGGCTACGTATACTGGGAGGTCGGTTTTCATAGAAATACGCTTGTCTAAACCGCGGAGCATAGAACCTCCGCCAGCCATATAAATACCTGTGTTGTAGATATCGGCAGCGAGTTCAGGAGGTGTTTGTGAAAGCGTTTCCATAATAGCATCCTCAATGCGCAAAATAGATTTATCGAGGGCTTTCACCATTTCGCGGTAAGATACTTGCACTTGTTTAGGTTTACCGGTGAGCAAGTCACGCCCTTGTACCATAATGTCATCGGGTGGAGCATCAAGGTCTTCGGTGGCAGCACCTACGGTGATTTTGATGTTCTCGGCAGTACTTTCACCTACATAGAGGTTGTGCTGGGTACGCATATAGTGAACGATATCGGAGTTGAAGATATCCCCCGCAATTTTCACTGATTTGTCGCACACAATACCCCCAAGGGCAATCACAGCGATTTCGGTAGTACCCCCACCTATATCAATAATCATATTACCTTTAGGCTGCATAATATCTAGCCCAATACCGATAGCGGCTGCCATAGGTTCGTGCACGAGGTAGATATCCTTACCATTTACACGTTCACACGATTCGCGAACGGCACGAGTTTCTACTTCGGTAATCCCTGAAGGGATACACACCACCATACGCAATGATGGAGAAAAGAAGCGTTTGCGCAAAGCAGGGATGCTTTTGATGAGCATACCAATCATTTGCTCGGAAGCGTCGAAGTCGGCAATTACCCCGTCTTTTAGAGGACGTACGGTAGTGATGTTAGGGTGAGTTTTACCTTGCATCAAGCGAGCTTCTTGACCTACGGCTATGATTTTTTTATTAGTTCTATCCAATGCTACAATAGAAGGGCTATCGACAACTACCTTATCATTATGAATGATAAGAGTGTTGGCAGTACCCAAATCTATTGCTATTTCTTCTGTTAAGAAATCGAAAAAACCCATATTTTATTTCTTTCTATTGTATGTTTATCTTAAAAATCAATTAGTTAAGTATCTGAAAGGACACTTTTTTAGCGGGTGCAATTTTACGAAAAAAAAATAAGGTGAGCAAATAATTGAGGAAAAAAATAGAAAATTCAAATAATAGGGGTTGTTCTATTATTTGAATTTTGAGTTGTAAAAACAAGATTTATAATGTTTTAAGTGAATTATAAAACAGGAGTTTCTTATATTTGTTGAGAGGCTAAAAAGCCATATATCAAATTTTTAAATAGAGTGCTTGGCTAATTGTTTCTACAATGTAGCTAAAAATGACTGATTATTAAGATAATCGTTACTATAAGGGCGTTTGCAAAACGCCCCTACAAAGTATGAGACAAAGGCTTTTATTGATTATGCAAAGTTAACAGAAAAGCGTATTCTTTTGCGGTTTCTTTTAGGGCTTCAAAACGTCCTGAAGCACCGCCGTGACCAGCTTCCATATTGGTATCTAAATACAGCGGATGGTCGTCAGTTTTGAGTTCGCGGAGTTTGGCTATCCACTTGGCAGGCTCCCAGTACTGCACTTGTGAGTCGTGCAAACCAGTACTCACGTACATTGCAGGATAGGCTTGAGCACGCACTTGGTCGTAAGGTGAGTAGGAGAGCATATAGTTGTAATATTCCTCGTTATTAGGATTTCCCCACTCGTCGTATTCGCCCGTAGTGAGCGGAATACTGTCGTCCAGCATTGTGGTTACTACATCCACAAAAGGCACAGATGCAATAATGCCCTTATACAATTGCGGCGCCATATTGACCACGGCACCCATTAACAAACCTCCAGCCGAGCCCCCTTCAGCAAATAGATGTTCGGGAGAGGTGTAACCTTCGGCGATGAGGTACTGAGAACAAGCGATAAAATCAGTAAATGTGTTTTTCTTTTTGAGGAGTTTGCCATCGTCATACCATTGGCGACCTAAATATTCTCCCCCGCGGATATGTGCAATAGCATAGATAAAACCTCTGTCTAACAAGCTCAAACGGGTGGTGGAAAAATAAGGGTTGATGGTTACTCCGTACGAGCCATAACCATACAACAACAAAGGATTTTGCCCGTTTTTCACTATATCTTTGCGATAGATGAGCGAAATGGGGACTTTTATCCCATCGGGGGCAGTTGCCCAAAGGCGTTCTTCAATATAATCCTGTTTATTGAAGTTTCCTCCTAACACTTCTTGTTCTTTTAGCAGGCGCTCTTCGCCAGTGCGCATATTGTATTCTACAATAGAGGCAGGTGTTGCCAATGATTGGTAGTTGTAGCGCAACCATTCGGTGTTGAAATCTATATTTTGGGTAGTATAGGCAGTATAGGTTTCGCTGTTGAAGGGAAGGTAATGCGCTTTTGAGCCGTCCCACGAGCGTATTTGTATACGTTCTAAGCCGTTGTACACTTCTTCGACTACCAAGAAATCTTTAAAAATTTCTATATCGTTTAGGCGTACTTCGGGACAATGGGCTATTACCTCTTCCCAATGCTCAGAAGTTGTAGCACTTTCGGGGGTACGCATCAGTTTGAAGTTGGTTGCACCATCTTTGTTGGTGAGGATATAAAAATATTCCTCATAATGAGCGATATCGTACTCCAAGCCACGTGTACGGGGTTGGAACACTTTGAAAGCCTCGAGAGGGGTATTGGCATTTAAGATTTGATATTCGGATGTAAGGGTACTTTCGCTGCCTATCACAAGGTATTTGCGAGACTTCTCGCGGTAGACAAACACATCAAAAGTATCGTCTTTTTCGTGGAAAATCAATACATCGCTTTTGGGGTCAGTACCCAAAATATGACGGTATACTTTGAAAGAGCGCAGGGTTTGCTGGTTGTTCTTCACGTAGAAAATGGTACGACTATCGGCTGCCCAAATTGCTTGTCCGTTAGTATTTTTAATTTTATAGGGCAGTATTTCACCTGTGCTGAGGTTCTTGATTTGCAGCGTATATTGCCTACGAGATACTGTATCTACCCCAAAAATAGCCCACTGATTGTCGTCGCTTATGGCAAAGCTATCGAGGTGAAAGTAGGTTTTACCTTTAGCCATTGCATTACAATCGAAAAGAATTTCTTCGGGAGCTTCGAGCGTTTCCTTGTAGCGTACATAAATAGGGTAATCCTTACCTTCTTCATAACGAGTTTGATACCAATAACCGTTGTAGCAATAAGGCACAGAACTATCGTTCTCTTTGATGCGGCTTTTCATTTCGGCAAAGAGCGTTTCTTGCAAAGGTTTGGTGTGCGCTGTTTGCGCCTGATAGTAGGCATTTTCGGCTTCTAAATAGGCAATGACTTCAGGGTTTTCGCGCTCGCGCAGCCAATAGTAATTATCGGCGCGTTCTTTTCCAAATTCGTGGAATATATGAGGTATTTGTTTGGCTTTAGGAGGAGTTGTCATATTATTTTTGTTATTCACTTTTCACTGATATTGCCAAACCTCCACTGGGGGCAAGGCGTTGTTTGAGTTTGGTTTTGTGAGTTACTTTCATTGTTTTGATGGAGTAACTTTGGGGGTTGGTACGCCAATCGGCATTTTTGCCATCGGTGTAGAGGGTAGCGGTATAGGTTTTTCCTTTGGGTAGAAAACTGAAATTGACGAGAGCTTCACGGGCGTTTTCATCGGTGATAGCACCTACAAACCACTCGTTTTTACCTTTGGCTTTGCGGGCAATAGTGATGTAATCGCCGGGTTCGGCTTCTAAAATATAAGTATTATCCCAGTCGGCTGCTATATCTTTGATAAATTGGAAAGCATCGAGATGTTTTTCGTAGTTCTCAGGCAAGTCGGCTGCCATTTGCAACGGACTATACATTGTTACGTAGAGCGCCAACTGCTTCACGAGGGTAGTGCTGAGTTTGGCTTTGTTGTTGCCATATTGGCTCAAATCGCCTTCAAAAATACCAGGGGTATAATCCATAGCACCACCCATCAAGCGAGTGAAGGGGAGGATAGTAGTATGTTCGGGGTGATTGCCGTTGAACGATTCAAATTCGGTACCGCGTGCACTCTCTTGGGCTACCCAGTTAGGGTAAGTACGGCTCATACCGGTAGGTCGCACTGCCTCGTGTGAATTGACCATTATGTGGTACTTAGCAGCGGTTTCGGCTACATAGTTATAGTGGTTTACCATCCACTGTCCGTCGTGGTATTCGCTGCGCGGAATGATAGGTCCTACATAACCTGTTTTTACTGCATCATAACCATTGTCGTTCATAAAGCGGAAAGCCTCGTGCAAGTGGCATTCGTAATCCACTACAGAGGAGGTCGTTTCGTGGTGCATAATCAGTTTTACACCTTTGCTAGCAGCGTATTGATGTAATGCTTGTACATCAAAATCGGGGTAGGCTTTGGTAAAGCTGTATATGCGCTCTTTGTCGTAAGCATAGTTATCTTCCCAGCCTTCGTTCCAGCCTTCCACAAGAACGGCATCAAAACCGTGTTGAGCGGCAAAATTGATGTATTTCTTCACGTGCTCGGTATTAGCACCGTGGTGTCCGTTAGGTTTTAGTTTTGTATAATCGGTAACGCCAATGGTAATATCGCGGTCATCGGAGTAAGCCCACGTACTGCCGCCTCCTATGAAATACTCCCACCAAACGCCTATGTATTTAGTAGGGTGAATCCAAGAGGTGTCGGTGATTTTACAGGGTTCGTTGAGGTTCAGAATAAGGTTAGAAGCCAAAATATCACGAGCGTCATCGCTTACTACTATTGTGCGCCACGGTGTTACGCTACCCGTTTGAACATAGCCTTTTACCCCATTCTTATCGGGGACTAAATGAGCTGATAACTGATTTTTGGCAGCATTAACATTGAGCATCATTGAAGGATAATTCACCAAAGCCGCCTCGTGCAGATTGATGTATAATCCATCATTTGATTTGAGCATCAAAGGCGTTTGTACGGCTACATTGGGAGTAGGAGCTTTGGCAGCCAAAGGCTCTTCGCGCACTTTATCTATAAGTTTTGGAATTTCTGAAATGGCAGAAGTGGTTATAGGGAACTCGTTGGTGTCATAATCAGCGGGAATCCAGAAGGCTTTGTGGTTATCTGAAAGTTGGAAAGTAGTAAGTTCTTCTTGAATTCTAAAGTGACGGAAATTGTCTTGCACAGGGAACTCATAGCGAAAGCCTAACCCGTCATCAAATAGCCGAAAGCGTAAGTACAATTGTCGACCGTTGTTTTTCTGAGTGAGACGGATGAACATTTCTTTGTGATGGTCGCGTATTTCTTTGTTTTCTCCCAAAACGGGTTGCCATACAGTATTAGCTTCAGCAAATTGAACCTCTGTGATTTCGAAATTGCTATTGAAATCCTCCTTTTGGTTGATTACAAACCCCAAAGCACTCTCGCTGATGACTGTTTTGCCTTTGAAAGTTAAGGCATAAGTAGGACTCCCTTTTTCAGTGAGCTGAAATGAGAGTTTGAGGTTTCCGTTAGGAGATAAAAGGGTTTGCGCAGAAAGAAGAGGTGCACAAAACAACATACATACAATAGTGATAATAAACTTTTTCATTGGTTAAATATTTTGTTATTATTATTTCCTACTTGAAAGAAATTCTTGTAAGATAATAGTAGCACTAATTTCATCTATCAGTGCTTTGTTTTGGCGTTGTTTCTTTTTCAGTCCACTATCAATCATCGTTTGGAAAGCGAGTTTAGAGGTAAAGCGCTCGTCTTGTCGATGGATAGGGATTGAGGGAAATTCTTTTTGCAATTGTGTTATAAACTGCTGAATGTGAGTTTCTACGCTAGAGTCCTCGTTGTTGAGCCGTTTAGGTTGCCCAATCACGAAGCCTTCTACAGCTTCCTCGGTAGTGTATTGTTTTAGGAAAGCGAGTAGGGTAGGGGTTTCTACTGTGCAAAGCCCCGAAGCGATGATTTGCAGGGGGTCGGTTACAGCAATACCAGTGCGTTTGGTTCCGTAGTCTATAGCTAAAATGCGCATAATTAATCTTTTAAAAATTCTTGAAAATTTTTCCAAGTATCAGCTGAAAGTACTGGTTTATACTCTCTTTTTTCTTTTTGGATATTCTGTAACAGATATTCTTTTCTGTCTTCAGGGAAAGGGTGAGTGCTTACCCATTTGAAAGCTGAAGGCAGGTCTTTATCTTTATCATCGTGAATTACCCCTATAAACTCAGCAAAAGGTTTAGGGTCTATTTGAGCATTTTGTATGTAAGTAAGCCCTACAAGGTCGGCTTCTTTTTCTAAATTTCTACTAAAAGCAGTAGATGAGACCATTCTGCCTATTTCGGAAACCATTGAAAAATCACCTCCTGAAATGATGGTAAATAGGGTGCCTAATCCTATTTCTCTCACTAGAGATTGCATTACGTGATCTTTTTGGATGTGAGCTAGTTCGTGTCCTATTACCCCAGCAAGTGCTTCGGGGGTAGAAGTTTTTTTGGCAAGCCCAGTGTAAATCATCAGTTGGTGGTTAGGCAAAGCAAAGGCGTTCACCTCTTCACTTTCTAATAAATAGACTTTCAGTTCTTTGCGGTTGATGTTATTAGCTTCACATATTTTGGTTACTATAGTATCTATAGTAGCTACAGCAAGATCATCATTTACCACTGAGTATCTACTGGTAAAATCGTCATACATTAGTTCGCCTAGTTCTACTTCTATTTTATTTACATATTCATTGCGCAATAGTGGATTGATATTGAAAAATCCTATCCAATTCACTTGTTGTAACAAAAACCAACTGCCCAAGAATACACTTAGCAAAATACAACCTCTTATAATTACTTTTTCCATTATTTTTTTACGATTAAATCTACAATATCTCCATAAAACCACCAAAAGAGGTGTTTGCCTTTGCGCACTTCTACAGCAGAATAGAAAGTGCCTATAATCTCCATCACATTGAAAGAGAAAGCTATGATAATCCAAGCAATATAGGCATTAGAAATTATATTGCTGCCTAACAATATAGATATTGTCCACCAAAAAGAGGTAGTGTTTACAAAGAATAAGAAGAGCTGTGACACCAAAGATTGGTAGCAGTGCCAACGCACAAAATAAGAGCCTTTGCGATGGGCTATTAAGAAGAAAAGAGTAGCTAGCAAGTTGATGATAGGTAGAGGCATTCCTGCCATAATAGCTACTATTGACATTATATAGCTATTAGCAGCGCGTTCTTTGTCACCTTCGCTAATACGCTCGTTTAAGGGTTTAATTACTATCATAAGCCTTTATAAATGTTCCAAATCCAATTCAGTAGGATAAAAATGAAGAAAGGGATATACACTTGTGGACGTTTGAAAACGCGTTCGAATGTGATGAAAGAGCGATATAAGGTAGGCTTCTTTAGAAACAAATCGCAAAGTAACCACAAGGGTATACTCACTAATGCTATAGCAGCTAATACTCCAAGCGGATTGGTGAGTAAAGCCTCAAACCAGTGCCCTTCAAAAAAAGAGACTACCGACCGCGTTGTACCACACGACGGACAAGGGTAACCCGTAACATTCTTTATTACACAAACAGCAACCCCTATGTCGTGCCTATGAGAAAGAAAGTGGCTAAGTAGCCAACCCCAACTGGCAAGACATAGGAGTGTGATAAATGTATAGAACTTTTTAGTCGTCAATTAGTAACTAAGTGCTGAAGCTAATAATTCGGCATTTTTATCTCTTGTAGCATCCATAATTAGGAACCAATCTACAATGCTCCAAATTCCAAATCCACCACAAGTAATCAATTTACCAACACCCATTCCTACATCACCGATGTAGAAACGGTCGATACCTAATCCACCTCCTAAGAGAGAGATAATAAGAGAAGTAGTAGGGTCTTTAAACTGTATCGTTTGTAGCATCACCCATTTAGATTCGTCCAAAGAAAGAAGCTTTTCACGAATTTGAGGAACGATTTCAGGTCTAAAAAATTTACCGTTGGTCACGATAAACATATCCACTTTTTGTGCATCCATAGTATGTGAAATTATTAGATTAAAATTACGGTGCAATATTACACTATTTTTTTGATATTGCCTAATATTTTAATAAAAAAAATATACTCATCTAATCTCTTCCTCTAAAAATTATGTTCTAATTTTCACGAATCGAATGGCAATAATAGTTTCTAAGGCTATAAAATAGAAAGTAGGTAATATGATGAAAAGCAGTTCGTATAGAGGTTGAGGAATTATACGTTTCTCTAAAGGCAAACAGAAAATGATAATAGCAATAAGGCGTAGTAAAAAACCTGCCACAAAGGCAAAGGCAGTGTAAAAGGGGCGTTTTAGGTGAACAGCAAGAATAATCACAAATGTTAATGCTGAAACCCCACAATGGAAGAGAAGCAATTTATCCAATGAGTAAAACAAATTAACACCTTGTGTTCCTACATAATAGTTGTAACAACCGTACAAAATGCCAGTTCCTATTGCCCATCCAACCAAATACCAAAAACTACAAATGGCTATGCGCATAGCCATTTGTAGTTTTGTTTTTGAGGAGTTACTCTGTTTATTTATTGACTTTTTCGAGGGGTTGAGGTTTGTTGTCATTTACAAAAGATTTAGCCCCTTTCATAGTACAAGTTACGTTGAACACAGCGCCTGGTTCGATAGCGAGTTTATCGACGTGTACTTCACCTTCCACCACAGCGGTTGATTTTAAGCTAAGTACACTACTCACTTTTAGAGTGCCTGTTACTTTACCTTCTATATCGGCGTTTTCGCAAATCACAGTGCCTTTAATTACACCAGTTCTGCCTATTACTAATTTGCCAGAAGTTTCGAAAGTACCTTCTACTTCTCCATCAATTCTAAAATCAGATTTAGAGTGGATTTCTCCTTTAAATTTTGTTTCCGCTACGATGCGGTTGCTGCTTCCTAATGTGTTGTCTGCTGCCATAATGTTTCTATTATCTCTTTCTTTGTTGTTAAATATAGCCATTGTATTTCGTTTTACAAATACAGAGACAAAAGTATAATATTTTTTTTAAAACTACAAATTTTTAATATCGTTTTATTTTATTATATTCTGTAAAATGCTATTTTATAGAGTATTATAAGGTAAAAAACTTTGGTAAAGTTTATCCTAAAACCTAACACCTAATATCTAAAACCTATTTCACTCCGTGCATCAGTTTTTTCACAAACGGATTGATAAAGATGATAATCACCCCTGCAATAGCAGGTAGAATGGTGAAAATGAGAAAGAAAGTAGATAGGCTATATTGTTCGGTGATATTTTTTATTTGTCCTCCTGCCACAGCTGCCGATTTATGACCAATAGCTACAGCAAGGTACCATACCCCAAACATAAAAGCAATCATTCTACTCGGTACTAGTTTCGATACGTATGAAAGTCCCACAGGCGATAAACACAGCTCACCCATAGTGTGGAACATATAGGCAAATATAAGCCATAACATACTTACTTTTACATCGTTAGTAATTCCGTGTGAGCCTAAAGTGAGCAACCCAAAACCTATAGAGAGCATCAATAAACCGATACCGTATTTCACAGCAGCAGGTGGGTTGTATTTGCTTGACCACCAGCGAGAAAACAAACTTGCTAAAGAGATGATAAAGAAGGCATTCAATATAGAAAACCACGATACAGTTGCTTCTACCCAATTGTCGCGCTCTTCTTTTACTTGGGCTACTATCAACCCATTGTCCATATTGAGTTCAGCCCCGCGTTGTTTAGCCCATTGTTCTTTTTCGGCATCTACATAGCCAAACGAAGTGTTTTTATTATTTTTGCTCAATAGTTTGATTTCTTGTCCTACTTTCAAGTGTATATCAGTAAGACCTATGATAGTGGTTTGTTCTACAATTTTCAAATTGGGGTGAGCTTCACGATTTTCTTCAGTGATAGGGAGGTAAGTTTTCTTGCCTTCTTTATCTACACGCTCATAAGCCTTGTAAGCGACACTATAAGCAGTTGTTTTGAAATCGCGGTTAAGCATCCACAAAGCAATGCCCCATACCAAGCTAAAGCACACTAATAGTACTATTACTGCGGGGAATATTTTTTTGTAAGTTTTTTTGATTAAGAGGAACAATACACCACTGATGAGCAATAGCGGAATCAAAGTGAGCAACGCATTGAAAATGTTGTAGAGCATAGCCGAATCACCTTGTAATTCACGCTGTATATGGTCGCGAGCAAAAATCACTAATGATGAGGCGCCTTGTTCAAAAGACGACCAAAAAATCATTACAAAGAAAGCAAAAATCACAACAGTGAGCATACGGTCACGCACTATAGTACTATAGCGCATAACCCTACTGCCTATTACATATAGGAAAGTTGCTAAACCTATAATCACCATTACATATTGCCCTTTAAGCTGCCCCATAGAAGCCCACGCAAAGAGGTCGATACTCCATACTTTTGAAAGCGGGTCATTAAGTGCATAACCTATGCCTATAACTGCTGAAATAGCAATCAATAATTTATCAACAATGGTGAAAGGGTTGGGTTTTTCTTCATCTGTTTTTTCTCTGCTATCTGTCGCTTCTTGATTAGCTTCTTCTGTTTTCTGTTTTCTTTTCCCAATATCTCCAAACAAAGGTTGAGAAAGCCAAAACTGTATGGTTCCCAAGAGCATAAACACCCCTGCCAAGCCAAAGCCCCAGCTCCAGCCTATGCGCTCAGCTAAATAACCGCAGAGCATCATTCCAAAGAAAGAACCAGAGTTCACTCCCATATAGAAAATGGTATAAGCAGCATCTTTCTTTTCGGGTAAATACTTGTACATTTCGGATACGAACGACACCATATTAGGTTTGAAAAATCCGGTACCTATCACCAAAAGTCCAAGCCCAAAATAGAGAGAGAATTCAGTTTCAAAAGCCATCGATACGTGCCCTAAGGTAATAATCACAGCCCCTATGATCACCGCCCAGCGGTAACCGGTAATTTTATCGGCAATCACCCCTCCGAGTATGGGGGTGAGATAGACGAGCATAGCGTAAGTACCAAAGAGAGCGGTGGCATTTTCGGTACTCCACGCCCAACCAGGGTTGTAACCTATGAGCGTCATCGTAAGAAAATTGATGAGTAGTACCCGCATTCCGTAGAATGAAAAGCGTTCCCACATTTCTGTAAAGAAGAGCACGAACAGCCCCGCTGGGTGTCCTAATACTTGAGTGTCGAAAATTGTCTTTTTTGTCATAAAATTTGTTGCCTATTAACTGAAGATATCCCACTTGATGCCTAACCTGATAATAAAATCTCTATACGGCTGGCGTGGTGCTGAATAGTAGTTATAAGGATTTCCCATTTTTAGCCAATTGCTCACGGGCACCTGCCATTGTTCTAAAGAGAAGAAGATGCGCATTGTGCGTACTTTAGCATTGAAGAAAAAGTCGAACATTGGGAACCCACCTGTTTTTTCAGCTGTTTGTACCGCAAATTCTCCTAATAACGGATTGTATTGGTTAGCGTAGTATTTCGTAAAATAATTGAATCCAATACCCGTTTGTAAGTACATCGCCTTGTTGAACAAATGTGAAGCAAAGTAAAAACTGTTGCGAGTTACAAAAGTAGGCACATTCAATATGTTACTATCTTGCACCACTTGCTGGTAGAGCATTGTATTATCCAATCCCCATTTGCCAAATTTGAACTCTTTTTGTACTCTTAGCTGCAAATATTGTATGTTGCCACTATACTGCTCGGGGCGTACTTGCCCTAAGGTTTCTACTTGAAAATAAGTGTAATCGTTGAGATTGGTGAGACTTAGTGAAGCATTCCCCCATTGAGTTTTCAAATTGCCATAGAGCGTTTGGGTATTCTGTTTTTTAAACGATGAATAGTTATCCCAATTAAACTGTTTATAGTCGCTTTGGTAGAGTAAATAGTTGAAATTAGGCATAGCCGAATGCAATTCAGCTCCTGCGGTAATGCTATTCTTGTCGTTAAAAGCATAAGCGAGTTTACCGCTGAGTTTGGTGCCTGTCATTTTGCCTATAAACGTTTGTTCTCCTTCAGCTTCTATGCTAAAACCGCCTACTTTTTTGTGCCATTGAATACCTAAACTAAGGTCGGTATCCTTGATTTGGTGACGTTGTAAAACACCAGATACAAAATAAGCATTTTGGAAGTAATAGTTATAGAAATAAGCATTCCCAAAGAGGAAAGTTCTGCCCAAATACGGCAATTCAAGTTCAGCCCCTGCGCGGTTGGTCATTCGTTGCAAGCGTGCTTTGTCGTGTAAGTTTTTGGGTACGTATGCTTCTCCAAAATAATTACTACTTTGAGTTTCGTCATAAGTATAGAACTCAGTTTCGTAATTAAACAAATGGCGGAAGCGTATTTGCTTGTAGGAAGCTAAGGAATCTCGATTGCGCAAAAAAGCATAGTCGTGTTGCAAAAAATAGCGTTTGCTCTCGCGAGTATTCTCGGCATAGAGCAATTGCACATCTATAGTTGCACGGTTTTTAAACTGCTGTTCGCCGCCTTCAAATTGCTCGGGCGTTACAATGCCTCCATTCTCCTGACTGGTGATATCGTGAGAGGCAAAGTGCGCAAAGGCAGTGTATTTTTTATTAGGTGATACGTACGAAAAACCAGCTCTAAAATTGCCGTTGCTCACTAATATACGTTGGTATTTACCTAAGGAACGCAAGCCTTTGTAAGCGATGAAGAAATTGAAATTTGGCTGTAAGTTTATGGAAAATAGGGTGTTTAGAAACTGCCCTTGCTCCATACCGCTTTTGTAAGTAAACTCGGTAAGGGGGGTAGGCAAATGGTAGTAAGTAATTTCCTCGGGGGTGAGGTAGAGTTGTTTTTTAGCTTCAGCCCCCATTGAAGGCACATAGTCCTGACGACGGAAATCGTAAGCCATTGTGTTATAGGGCTGTCCCATATTAGAGAAAGGCATTTTGCCAAACATATCCTTGCCCCACTCATTGTTCAGGTAATACTTTTGCATAGAAAGGGTAGTATCCACTGAAGTTGTATCGCGGGTATAGGTAATAATTTTGTAGTCGAGAGCGGTGAAAGTGATGCTGTCTTTTTTCTTTTTAGGGCGCAGTGATTTGAAGGTTACGCCCCCCTCTTTGCCATTAGGAACTCCCTCCTCTTCTTGAGCAAAAGAGAGTAAAGGAAATAGTGCCCCAATGAAGAAATATATTAAGTGTTTCAAGGTCATTCTTTTCTATTTGGGGGCAAAGATACAAAAAACAATTAATAATTGATAATTAACGATTAACAATTGATGATTTTTCACTTTTCATTTTTCACTTTCCACTAATCCCATCGCCTCCTCAAATAAGGGTTTGTAAAAATCGGGTAGAGGTTCGTGGTATTTGTTTTCGTATACGTGCTGTAATACCTCATAAGGCTGTAAGTCGTTGAGGGTAAGTTCACTTTGTAGAACTGTTTGTTTAGCTTTGTTTTGTTGTTGGTAGCGCACATCAATACGCGCTAAACGCACGTGCTTGTTAGCAATAGTTTTTAGAATGCTGTTCTTCAGTTCGGGAGCGGGCTCTTTGAGCAGTACTTTCACTTCTAAATAAGGCGCTATACTCTTACTTGTTACTTCGGGTAAAGCAGCGAGAAGATGTAACACCTCCTCAGGAGGAAGTGCCCGCTCAGGCACACTGAGCAAAGGGGTGTGGATAGGTAAAGGAATAGATTTGATGCCCTGTACTTGTCCGTTTTCTATGGAGAAACTTACTACTTGATGAATATAGTGTTTTTCGGAAAATGAAAGGGGTATAGGACTCCCTGCATAACGTATATGGGCATTGCCTAAGAATTGAGCTTTGTGGATATGCCCTAAAGCGACGTATTTCAGTGCTTTTGGGAAACTTGAAGGCTGTACGCTCTCCATTCCCCCAATGATAGGACGCTCGGCAGTGTCATCTTCACTGAGTTCAGCCCCTAAGGCGTGCAAATGCCCCATAGCAATCAGTGGTTTACCGTTAGCAATAGCCAAAGCTCTTTCGGTAATTTCTTGGTAGAAAGAGGCAATTCCCTTGCTGTAATCCGAAAAATCATCAGTTTTAGGTGTGTCGCCTAAACGCAGAAAAGGTACAGCGAGACAATAGGCAGCAATCTCGCCTTTGCTGTAAAGAGGAAGGATAAGGGCATCGTAGTCAATTTCGCGAATTTCGTTTCGCCTAATATGACCTATTAATTGTACTTGAGTATTTTCTAAGAGAGGTAAGGGCATTTCAAGCCGCACGGGAGAATCGTGGTTACCTGCAATAGTGATGATTTGTAAGTAGGGGAAACGTTCAGTAGCTTGGTGTAAAAAGTGATAGAATTGTTTAGTAGCAGCTACCGAGGGATTAGCAATATCGAATACATCACCACTGATAAGAAGCACCTCAGTGTTTTCAGTTTCCAGAATTTGCAAGAGAGTGTCCAAGAAGTGTTGATGCTCTTCATAGCGATCGTATTGGTAAAATGTTTGTCCTAAATGCCAATCGGCAGTATGTAGAAAATTCATTGTTTTCTCTTAGAATCTATATTTTTTGGCAAAGATACTACATAATTAGCTAATTAGCAAATTGGCTAATTTGCCAATTCAAAAAAAAGTATTACATTTGTCGCCTGAAAACAGTGACTGATGAGCTATCAGTAATTGTTAGTTGAACATTACCAGCAATATGGAAAAAAATTATAAAATGGTAGCCAAAACTTTCTTCGGTTTTGAAGATATATTGGCTGACGAACTTCGCAATTTAGGCGCTATGCACGTAACTAAAGGTGTGCGCAGCGTGCAATTTGAAGGCGATAAAGGCTTTATGTACAAAGCAAACCTCTGTTTGCGCACCGCCCTAAAAATCCTCAAACCTATCCACTCTTTCTACATCCGTAACGAAAAAGAGTATTACCAAAAACTCTACGACTTCAATTGGCAGGAAATCTTGGATCTCAACCAAACTTTTGCTGTAACAGCAACCCTGCAAACCGAGATATTCAACCATACACAATATGTCGCTCTCAAAGCTAAAGACGCTATAGCCGATGCTTTTCGCAACGCTACAGGGCGTCGCCCCAGTGTGGATGTGCTCCACCCCGATGTGGCTATTCACATTCATATTCAGCGCAATGAGGTGATTGTATCACTCGATAGCTCAGGGGCTTCTCTCCATCAACGCGGTTATCGTACAGCTACCAATATGGCACCTATCAACGAGGTATTAGCGGCGGGCATACTGCTGATGAGCGGTTGGAAAGGACAAAGTGATTTTCTCGACCCTATGTGTGGCAGTGGTACTTTTCTTATAGAGGCTGCAATGATTGCTTGTAATATTCCAGCCAATGTACACCGCAAAGAGTTCGCTTTTGAACGTTGGAAAGATTTCGATGAGAACCTCTTCAATCTTATTTTTGGTAGTTGTATCAAGAAAATACGTGAGTTTCACTATCAAATTGTAGGCTATGACAAGGCGCCTTCGGCAGTAGCCAAAGCAAAAGATAACCTTGCAAATGCCGACCTTGGTGACTATATACAAGTATTCCAAAAAGACTTTTTTACAACTGAAAAAGAAGATAAACAAAAACCCTTGCATATAGTGTTCAATCCGCCTTACAACGAGCGTTTGCAAGCTGATACTGAAGAGTTGTACTCGTCTATAGGCAACACTCTCAAACGCAATTACCCCAATACCGAGGCGTGGTTTATCACCGCCAATTTAGAGGGAATGAAATATGTAGGCTTGCGACCCACCCGCAAAATTAAACTTTTCAATGGTAAATTAGAAAGCCGATTGTTACAGTACAAAATGTATGAAGGAAGCAAGAAAACAATGAACAAAGAATAATTGATAAATAACAAAAAAGCTGTCTCAAAAGACAGCTTTTTGTTATATCACTATTTTCTAATTCCTAACTCCTAAAGAATATAATCTGTATTGATGAAGTTAGACGCACCAGTACGCAATAAATTCTCTACTATCTTGTCGTTGTAGTCGTTGTTTTGGAACGATACAAAAGTACGGATAGAGAATGAGCGCAAGGCATCGTGTACGCTTAATGTACCCACAGCCGAATCTTTTCTACCAGTGAATGGAAATACATCTGGACCTCGCTGACATAAACTGTTCAAATTCACGCGGCAGAGCATATTCACCAGCATATCAATTAGTGGGGAAAGCTCGTGAGGGTCTTCTCCAAACAAACTGATTTGCTGTCCGTATTTAGAATCCGAAATCTCATCAATAATTTCGTTGATGTTTGAAAAAGGTTTTACAGGTACCAAGGGTCCAAACTGCTCCTCATTGTAAACTCTCATCTCCTTAGAAACAGGGTAGAGTACCGCTGGGAAGATAAAGTTATCTGTGCGTTCACCGCCTTTTTTGTTTTGGATGGTAGCCCCTTTAGCAAGCGCATCATCTATAAGTTCTTGCAAGAAAGCAGGTTTTTCTACCTCGGGTAGGGGAGTGAGGGCTACTTTCTCATCCCACGGATTACCAAATTTGAGAGCATCTACTTTTTCGGCAAAACGCTTCAAAAACTCATCTTTTATTTTGGCGTGTACATAGAGAATTTTCAGAGCTGTACAACGCTGTCCGTTAAACGATAAGGCTCCTTTCACACATTCGTCTACTGCCAAATCTAAGTTAGCATCAGGAAGGATAACTCCTGGGTTTTTAGCTTCCAAACCAAAAACAAGGCGCAAACGATTTTTCTTAGGGTGCTGGTCTTGTAGTGCAATAGCCGTTTTGCTGTTGCCTATGAGCGCCAAAACATCCACTTTGCCACTTTGCATAATAGGTGGTGCAACGGTGCGACCGCGCCCATAGAGAATGTTAATCACCCCGCGAGGGAAAGAATTTTGGAAGGCTTCCAATAGAGGCGTAAAGAGTAATACCCCGTGTTTAGCGGGTTTGAAAATAACGGTATTACCCATAATAAGTGCGGGAATGATAAGCGCAAAAGTCTCATTTAGAGGGTAGTTGTAAGGACCTAAACAAAGTACAACTCCTAAAGGACCACGACGAATAAGAGCGTACACCCCATCGCGTCGTACGAATTTAGACGATTCATTGTCAAGTTCCTTATAAGCATTGATAGTGTCATAGATATACTCTACCGTACGGTCAAATTCTTTGCGAGAGTCGTCTAGATTTTTACCAATTTCCCACATCATCAGTTTTACCACCTCATCGCGTTGTTTTTCCATTTGTTTTACAAATTTTAGCATAGCGCTGATGCGGTCTTTCACTTTCATTGTAGGCCATAAACCTTTGCCCTTGTTATAAGCCTCAGTAGCCGAATGTAGGGCTTCTAAAGCATCGTTTTCACCCAGTGAAGGCACACTGCCTAAGAGGGTGTGTTCATACTTTTCAGTAGAAGAAATAGTGGAGTAGATATTTGTAAATTCACCTTTCCACTCACGGAGTTCGCCATCGATGAGGTAAGTCTCTTGGCGAAATGGTTTTACTTGAAATTGTTCAGGTATGATCATAATTTTCTATTTTTCTGTTATCTATTATTTGTTATCTGTTCTAAACTCTTCCTTTAAGGGCGTTGAACACCCACGCAATAGCAAAGAACCCAATGCCTACAGCTCCAAAGCCAAAGCCTGCAACTTCATTGTATTTAAAGGCTCCTAAGGCAATAAGCCCTAAACCTACTATAATCATTATAAGGGTTGCCCACCCCAAAACTGTATTCTTATTCATAGTATAATATTCTATATAATGTTGGTTACAAAAGGCAAAGGTACAGATTAATTAGTAAATCAACAAAAAAATATTCAAACAACATACGGCGTTTGTATTTAAAACAATAACCTATATATCTTGAGAATAAAGGTTGTAATAGTAAGAAATATTAGATATTTTTTGAGGGAAACTTGTTTTTATGCCTTGCCCCCTCTCCTTGGGAGAGGGGAACGGGGTGAGGATTTTAAATGCGAATGCCGTGAGAAGTAAATCTCCAAATTTGCTAATTGACAAATTATTCTTACCTTTGCGGCAAAATAATAGTTTTCCTTATCAATAAAGGATTTAATAATGAAACGCTTAGTAATATTAGGTGGTGGTGAGAGTGGTGTAGGTACCGCAATTTTGGGTAAACAAAAAGGTTGGGAGGTATTCCTTTCCGATAGAAATTCCCTCAAACCTCACTACCGTGAAACCCTCAACAAAGAGGGTATAGAATGGGAAGAAGGCTTCCATACCGAAGAGAAAATCCTCTCTGCCGATGTGATTATGAAAAGTCCTGGTATTCCCGATAAAGCTCCTATCGTGAAAAAAGCTCGCGAGAAAGGTATTCGCATTATCTCGGAAATAGAATTTGCCAGTGAATATACACATAGTCTTATTGTAGGTATCACAGGTAGTAATGGCAAGACCACCACTACTTTGCTCACCCATCAAATATTTAAAGATGCAGGCTTGCAAGTAGGTTTGGGCGGCAATATAGGCTATAGCTTCGCCGAATTAGTAGCTACCGAAAATCCACCCTATTATGTGCTTGAAATTAGTAGCTTTCAGTTGGATGGCATTGAGCATTTTGCCCCTCATATTGCGGTGTTGCTCAATATAACCCCCGATCATTTGGATAGATACGACTATAAGTTTGAAAACTATATAGCCTCTAAATTCCGCATCGCGATGAATCAAACTGAAAACGATTACCTCATCTACGATGCCGATGACCCAGTCATTGAAGAGTGGTTGCAAAATCACATCCTAAAAGTTAAACTCATACCATTTTCCATAGAAAAAGAACTCCCTTACGGAGCTTTCTTAAAAGATAACAAAATACACATTATGTTAGAAAATCAAACTGCTGAAACTACTGAAATTGATGTAGAAGAAATCAGCTTGCGTGGTAAGCACAATATCAAAAATACAATGGCTGCAAGTGTAGCAGCCCGCTTGGTAAATATTCGCAACAACTCTTTGCGCGACAGCCTTAAAGGCTTCAAAGGAGTAGACCACCGCCTTGAAGAGGTAAAAGTAGTAGAGGGCGTTACTTATGTGAACGACTCTAAAGCAACCAATGTAAACTCAGTGTATTTTGCACTCGATACGATCAAAACTCCTATCGTGTGGATTGTAGGTGGTCAAGATAAAGGCAACGACTATAATGCCTTGCTCCCCTACGTACACGAAAAAGTAAAAGCTATCGTGTGCTTGGGCGTTGATAACGAACCTATCTTGCGCTCTTTTAGCAATAGCGGAAAAGAAATGATAGAAACTCAATCTATGGATGAAGCTGTAAGAATTGCCAAAAAGTTTGCTACCGAAGGTGATACTGTATTGCTCTCACCTGCTTGTGCAAGTTTCGATTTATTCAAAAGTTACGAAGATCGTGGCGACCAATTTAAAGCAGCGGTAGCTCGCTTGTAATCTCTATTTTAGTGATGCAAGAATGGTTATCTAAACACATCAAAGGAGACAAAGGGTTATGGGCACTCATACTTATATTTAGCCTTGCCACTCTTGTAGCCGTCTATAGCACTAGTACCAATTTGGTATATGTGGTAGGAAAAGGAACTCCTACTGGCTATCTATTTAAGCAGCTGGTTTTCGTAGTAGTAGGTTTTTTTGTTCTTTATGGAATGCATAAAATTTCTTACACTCGATTCCGTTTGGCAGCTAAACTGCTAATTCCTGTCGCTGTACTATTTCTTTTGATGGCTCTTTTTACGGGGACGACCATTGAGGGAGCCAATGCTAGCCGCTGGTTGAACTTTGGCTTCTTTTCTTTCCAGCCTTCTGCCTTTGCTTTAGTAGTGTTAATGGCTTATGTAGCTTCTTATTTAACCAAAACTTACGGCAAAAAACTCACCTTCAAAGAAACTATCTTACCCTTGTGGCTTCCAGTAGGAACAATTACAGCTTTGGTAATGATATCCAACCTCTCTACTGCCGTACTGATACTCACCTCAGTACTTATCCTCATTTTTTTAGGACGATTCCCTTTTAAACATATTCTCTCAGCTATGCTCATTGCAATAGCTTTTTTAGGACTATTCTTTTTGGTGGTAAAAGCCTTCCCCGATGCTTTTCCTAATAGGGTAGATACGTGGATGAGTCGTATTGAATCCTTTACAGCAAGTGAAGATGAAAAAGAAGGTTACCAAATTGAGCGTTCTAAAATGGCAATAGCCAAAGGTATAGGCTTAGGTCAAGGTCCTGGCAAAAGCACAATGAAAAACTTCCTTCCTCAAAGCTCTTCCGACTTTATCTTTGCTATCATCACCGAAGAATGGGGAACTGTAGGAGCCATATTCATAATGTTACTCTACATACTATTGCTCGTTCGCATTGTAGCAATTTCGCTCAAAGCACCCACCCTATATGGTCAATTATTAGCGTTAGGTTTAGGTATCCCCATACTTCTGCAAGCAGTTATCAATATGGGAGTAGCAGTAGAACTCTTCCCTGTTACGGGGCAGAACCTCCCACTTATCAGTAGTGGGGGAACCTCATTTTTAGTAACTTGTATAGCTTTAGGAGGAATTCTTTCCGTAAGTGTACAAAAGCGCAAAGACGGCAAAATGGAAAAAGACAAAACTGAAGCCGATATAGAAGAAGAACTCGCTGAAAGTGCTCTACGCCAAATGAAGAAAAACACTAATGTTGAATAAACATTCTCACTTTTTAACTTTTCACTTAACTAAAAAATGCCTAAAAAAGGAGTATTACTCGTAAATTTAGGATCTCCCGACTCCTTCTCTATTAAGGACATCAAGCGATACCTAAAACAATTTTTGATGGACAAGTACGTCATTGATTTACCTTACCTATTGCGTTACGCTTTGGTACACGGCATCATCCTCAATACACGTCCGCCCAAAACAAGCAAAGCTTATCAAAAAATATGGTGGGACGAAGGCTCTCCTCTCATTGTAATCACCAAGCGACTCACTGAAAAAATACAACAGCAAGTCTCTATCCCCGTTGTAATGGCTATGCGCTATGGTAATCCTAGTATAGCCAATGGGTTACAACAGTTGCACGACCAAGGAGTAGATGAGGTGCTTTTGATGCCTCTCTATCCCCAATATGCAATGGCAACTACTCAAACTATTGAGGTACTTGCTCACCAATTGGTAAAAAAGCAGTTTCCAAAAATGAAACTTATAGAGTTTCCAGCTTTCTTTCACCGCCCCGAGTATATTGAGGCATTAGCCGAAGTAACTCGCAAGCACTTAGAACACAATCCTTGCGACCATCTACTGTTCTCTTATCACGGAGTACCCAAACGCCATTTGTACAAAACTACCCCTACGCCTGCCCACAAAAAAATATTGGAAGGTACCACTTGTTGTGACCCTTATAGTGAGGAAGGAAAATATTGTTACCGAAGTCATTGCTTTGAAACCACTCGTTTGTTAGCTGAAAAATTGGGCTTGCAAAAAGGAACTTATTCACAATCATTCCAATCGCGTTTAGGTATTGATAAGTGGATTACCCCCTTTACATCCGATAAAATAGCCCAATTAGCCCAACAAGGAGTAAAGAAATTAGCAGTTATTACTCCAGCTTTTGTTGCCGATTGTGTAGAAACACTCGAAGAAATAGAAATGGTGGGCGGACAAACCTTCCGTGAAAACGGCGGTGAAGAATTCAAAATGATTCCCTGCCTCAACGATTCTAATTTGTGGGTACAAGCCCTTAGTAAATGGATTAATGAATACTTAACACCTAATACCTAACATCTAATGAATATTATTATTGCCATTGACGGCTATTCGTCAACCGGAAAAAGTACTACTGCCAAAGCTGTAGCCAAAGCATTAGGCTACGTTTATATTGATACTGGTGCGATGTACCGCGCCGTTACTTATTTAGCTTTAGAAAAAGGCTATGTTTCTACCTCAGGTATCGAAGTAAAATCCCTGATGAAAGATTTAAGAAAATCAGAAATAAAGTTCGTCTACAACCCCGAATTAGGATTTTCTGAAATCTATTTGAACGGTAAAAATATTGAAACTGATATCCGTGGTATAGAGATAGCCAATTGGGTGAGTGAAGTTGCCAAACAACCTGAAGTGCGCACTTATTTAGTAGACCTCCAACGCAAAATGGGGAAAGACAAAGGTATTGTAATGGACGGGCGTGATATTGGTACTACTGTATTCCCTGAGGCTGAACTTAAAATATTTATGACTGCCAGCGAACAAGTACGTGCCCAGCGCCGTTATAAAGAGTTACAAGCCAAAGGTGATAACGCATCATTTGATGAAGTCCTCGCCAACATCCAGCACCGCGACCATATCGATACCACTCGCAAAGAATCTCCCCTCAAAAAAGCCGATGATGCTATTGTTATTGATAATACCAATCTTACCATAGAGGAACAAGTACAAAAAATCTTAGCAATGGTTAAAAGTTAATATTGCGTCACACACTTTCGTAATTTCGTAATTTGTCATTCGTAATTAATTTACTACCTTTGCCCCAAAAATAAAGAAAAACTATGTGTGAAAATCAACATACTTGCGGCTGTAACAATGCCCAAACACGCCATAACTGGACAAAAGAAGAAATCGTCGCTATTTACAACAAACCCCTAATGGAGTTGCTCTACGAAGCTGCTACCGTACACCGTAAATACCACGACCCCAACTCAGTACAAGTCTCTACCCTCCTTTCTATCAAAACAGGAGGCTGCTCCGAAGACTGTGCTTATTGTCCGCAATCAGCGCGTTATGAAACCGAAGTAAAAATAGAAAACACCGATATGATGAGTGTTACTCACGTAAAAGCCCAAGCGCTCCGCGCTAAATCAGCAGGAGCTTCGCGTGTGTGTATGGGGGCAGCGTGGCGTAATGTGAAAGATGGTCCTGAGTTTGAACAAGTACTCGAAATGGTACGCACTATCAACAAACTCGATATGGAAGTGTGTTGTACCCTTGGTATGATTACCGAAAATCAAGCCAAACGCTTGGCAGAAGCGGGCTTGTATGCTTACAATCACAACCTCGATACTTCAGAAGAATACTACAAAGAAATTATCTCTACTCGTAGTTATGACGACCGCCTCAAAACGATTGACAATGTGCGCAAAACCAATATCACTGTGTGCAGTGGAGGTATCATTGGTATGGGTGAATCACTCGAAGACCGCGCGGGTATGCTTGTAGCGCTTTCTACGCTCAATCCACAACCCGAGTCAGTGCCTATCAATGCCTTAGTGCCCGTAGAAGGAACGCCTTTAGAAGATTGTGAGCCCGTAGATATCTTCGAGATGGTGCGTATGGTAGCTACCGCACGTATCGTGATGCCTCAATCGCAAGTGCGTCTTTCCGCAGGTCGTACCCAAATGAGTCAAGAAGGGCAAGCCTTGTGTTTCTTTGCGGGAGCTAACTCTATTTTCGCAGGCGATAAACTCCTCACCACTCCTAACCCCGATATCAATGAAGATATGCAAATGCTCGGTGTATTAGGAATGCGCATCCAAAAACCATTCGAAACACACCCACAACCCCATACTGTAGAAGCAGCCGACTCTCAATATCACTCCTTAGGTGAAAATCCTAAATGGACGCGCCCTAACCACAAAATAGAGCGCAATGAAGAAAAGAGAAAAATGGTTAAAATAGCACACTAATAAATTTGCTAATTTTCTAATTCTATGAACCCTGAAATTCTCAAAGAAATCATCACAACCCCAATGCCTTATGGCAAGTACAAGGGGACTATGATAGCCGATTTGCCTTCCTATTACCTCGAGTGGTTCAGCACCCAAGGATTTCCCAAAGGGAAGTTAGGAATGCTATTAGCAACTACTTTTGAGATTAAAACCAATGGGTTACAAGAGATAATAGATAATCTTAAGACGCTAACTGCTAATAATTAAAGCACATAGTACATACAACTCTATGATACCACCTATGTGAGGGAGCTTTTCAAAAACAAAGTAACAAATAAAAACAATTATATATGAAAAATTTTGGTTCATTCTTATTACTCTTAGGAGTATTAGCAATTGTGCTAGATTTCTTTAACTATGTACCTAAACTCCTTTTCTGGATTTATGAATGGGGAGATGGTGTAGCTTGGGGTATCAAAATAGCTTTAATTGTAGTAGGAGGAATTTTGTGGTTCCTTGGTCGTAATGCTGAAGCAGAAGGAACTACTGAAAATTAAATCTCTAAAACCTAAAACGAATGTTAGTTAAGAAAATTAACGGAAAGCAACCTACCTTCGGGGAAGGTTGCTTTTTTGCCGAAAATGCAACCCTCACAGGCGATGTGCAGTTAGGCGACCGTTGTACTGTGTGGTATAACGCCGTCATTCGCGGTGATGTGAACAGCATTCGCATAGGCGATGACACCAATATCCAAGACGGTGTAGTGATTCACGCTACTTATCAAACACATTCTACTACCATTGGCAATCGCGTTTCTATAGGGCATAACGCTATTGTGCACGGTTGTACGATAGAAGACGAGGTGCTTATAGGAATGGGAAGTATTGTAATGGACGGATGTGTGGTGGAAAGTGGTAGTATCATAGCTGCTGGAGCAGTAGTACCTCCTAATACCCATATAGAAAAGGGAAGCCTTTATGCAGGGGTACCCGCTAAGAAAATCAAAGAAGTAACCGAAGAACAACGTGCTCTTATTGAGCGTACTGCGGCTAATTATCCCAAATACGCCAGCTGGATAGAAAATTAATTTATGGATAGGTAAATTTGCTAATTAGCAAATTATTTGTACTTTTGCCATTATTTTAAAAAACTAAGAATATCGATGAAAAAAATTATTGTAGCTGCAATGCTTGTGTTTTTCTCAGTAAAAACATTTGCGCAAGATCGTCAACATCAAGTAAATTTAAACATCTTGAACGCTATTTGGTTAGCTTCAGTTGAAGTAGGTTATGAGCATTTTATTGCTGAAAATCAATCTATTGAAGGAGAATTGTTCTTCAACGACCGTTTTTCTGTAATTCCTAAAGGCGGTGGGAAGTATAATGCTACTAGTGTAAAACTAGGTTATAACTATTATTTTGAAGAAGATGGAGGCACAGGTCTCTATGTAAACCCTTTTGTAAAACAACGTTTTGGTAATTATAAATATCCAGATACTAAAACTAACCCAACAAGGTTAGATAGTTTTATCTTAGGAATAGGAGCAGGTTATCAATGGAATCTTGACAATACTTTCGTTATAGCCCCTTATGCTAATATCGCTCGCAACTTCGGTAAAGGTGTAAATGAAGATAAAAGGTTCTGGGCTATCGAACCTAATTTTGGCATCAAAATAGGATATAGATTCTAATCAACAATTGCTAATGAACAATTGGTAATAATAAAAAAACAGGTAATAAACTCTATTGCCTGTTTTTTTATACGTCTATCAACTGAAACCTAATCCCTGTTACCTGACCCCTGAAACCTGGAAACAATGTTTTTCTTCTTCAAAAGTGTAATACACCTTCAAATGGTAACTTTCCGCAATCGATTTTACAATAGCCAAGCCTAAACCTGTAGAAGTAGCATCTTGTTGCCCCTTGTGGAATCGTTGGAAAATCTTAGAAGGGTCTAAACGTATGGCATCTTTGGCAGTATTTTTTACTTGAAAACGATTCTCTTCTATCAATATTTCTATGTTGCCACCTTTTTCAGTATATTTTATAGCATTGCGCAATAAGTTTGAAACGAGTATTCTTGCCAAATCGGGGTTCATCTCTACTTGGAAATCGCTTATTTCTTCAGTGTTCACTTCCAATGCTTTAAAGGCTATCAAATCGCTCAAATCGTCTATAATATCTGTTGTGAGAGCTTGAAAAGATACATCTTTAGCTTGCTTGTATTGCTGATTTTCTATACGGGTGAGCATTAGTAACGACTTGTTTAGGTGGGTCATTCTCATCAATGATTGTTTCACCTCACTCAGTTGTACCAATTGCTTTTCATTCAGCGAAGGGTCATTGGCGAGTAGTTCTAATTTGTTAAGAGTGATAGCCAAGGGGGTTTGGAGTTCGTGCGAAGCATTTTCTATAAATACTTTTTGTTCCTCGAATACCTTTTCATTGCGTTGCCACATCTGTTGGATATTATCGTGTAATATGTTAAATTCTATAACCTCGGTAGCAATGGGTTGTAGTTCTGTTTTATTGCCTACTTCATACCGCCTAATAGCGGAAAGTATCCCCTTAAAAGGCTTCCATATTTTATTGATTACTAATAGGTTGATAAGATACATAGAGAGTACTAACACAACATAAAGTACTCCTAAGGCAATAGCCAAATTAAATAGTAGGTCATCTTTCTCCACAGTTGAAGTGCGAATCTCAAGTGTATAAGGGTTCATATCACGATCGTAAAACCCTGTTTTCAGCACCCTATAAGGTTCTTCTTCATCGTCAAAAGGCATATAGAAAAAGGCATTGCTAAGGATGTTGCGGTCAGAAAAATCTTCTTGTGAAGGGTATACCCTAAAATCCTCTATGCCAAACTCATTTGTTTGCAGCAGTTCGGGGTGACGGAGGATATTTTGGATAATAAGCGTTTTTTTATCCTTAAGTCCATCGTCTATATTGTCGTACACCTCGTCCAAAATATAAGCGTAGAATACAACTGCCCACACTGCTAGAATCAGTAGGAAAGCGAGTGTAAGGTAGCGCAGAGTGTAGTTTTTTAATGATATTTTCATCCTTAAACTAATTTATAACCAATGCCATAAACCGCCTGTAAGTCTATTTCAGCTTCAGCAGTTTTGAGCTTTTTTCGAAGGTTTTTAATTTGCGAATAGATAAAATCAAGGCTATCCACTTGGTCTATATAGTCACCCCACACTGCTTCAGCAAGAGTCATTTTCTCCACTAACTTATCAGGGCGAATCATAAAGTAGTATAACAAGTCGTATTCCTTGCGATTGAGACTAAGAGTTTCCTCACCCACTTTGACAGTACGTGTTTCTGGAAAAAGGCGTACGTTTTTAAGAGTAATTACCTCTTCACCTTGTTGGTTTTTCCTCCGTATAATCGATTTTACCCTTGCCAAGAGTTCTGCGAGGTGAAAAGGTTTCGCAAGATAGTCGTCAGCTCCTTTTTCAAGACCTAACACCTTGTCTTCCACCGAGTCTTTAGCCGATATAATCAATACCGAGTGATTTTTTTTCATTGCTTTGAGCTCGTCTAAGAGTTGCATACCACTGCCATTGGGCAACATAATGTCCAACAGAATGCAATCGTAGTCGTAATCAGCGAGTTTAGAAAGGCCAGAGGTATAATCTTTAGCTGTTTCAACCAAAAAATGTTCTTGTTCAAGGAACTGTCGCAGGGTGAGGCGCAATTCTTTTTCGTCTTCTATTATTAATATTTTCATACGGGGGCAAAGATAAAGATAATTACTTAATTTAGCAATTTGTCATTTAGTAATTTTGAGGTGCTATTATTTATATTTGTATATCCAACTCAATAATTATTAAAATATTTTAAAAAACATCGAAAGTTTGTTTTTCTTTCAGCTAACTTTATAAGAGTTCTGTCTCTTAAATTTAACAATAAATTAACTAAAACTCTATTTTTATGAGAATAATATCTTAAATAGAAACTTTTTATGATTTTAATTTGATAAAAAATATAAAAGTGTTTTAGAATTCATTTTTTTTACAGTTAAAAAATGCAAATTTAGAAAGTGAATAAAATAAAAATATAGCCTATTTTATTTCGTTTGATTATCAAACTACTACGATTTTTAAAAAGAAAATACATAAGAAACGAAAAAAAATATTGTTCAAAAAATTTGCATTATGTTAAGGTATTCTTAACTTTGCCCCAAAATTAATTTATTTCAATAAAGTAATGAAAGTAAAAATATCAATGCTGTTATTCGTTTTTGCATTGTTTAGCGGTGCGCTAATGGCACAAACGAAAGTAACTGGTACAGTTACTGGCGGTGATGGAATGCCACTGCCTAGTGTGAGTGTTGTCATTAAAGGTACAACACGTGGAGTTTCGACTGACTTCGATGGGAAGTACGAAATTCAAGCAAATGCAAATGAGACCCTTGAATTTATCTCATTGGGGTATGCTACTCAGCAAAAAAAAGTAACTCAGGCTAAAGGGCATCTCACCCTTAATATAGTAATGCAAGAAGAAGCATTACAACTCGGTGGGGTAGTGGTAACCGCTTTGGGTATCAAACGCCAAGAAAAAGCCTTGAGTTACAACGTACAACAAGTGAAGTCTGAAGAACTGACTAAGGTGAAAGACGTAAACGTGGTGAACAGTCTTAATGGTAAAGTAGCTGGGGTGAACATTCAGCGCAGCTCTTCTGGGGTAGGTGGTTCTACTAAAGTAGTAATGCGTGGTCTTAAATCTTTGGATGGTAACAATGGTGTACTCTATGTGATTGATGGGGTGCCTTTGTTCAACAAACAAAGTGATGGAGGCGGAAGTAACTTCGGTAAACCAGGAGGTGGTGAAGGTATCGCCGATATCAACCCTGATGACATCGAAAGTATTAACGTACTTACTGGTCCTTCTGCAGCGGCTCTCTATGGTAGTGAAGCTGCCAATGGGGTAATCCTTATCAATACTAAAAAAGGTAAAGAAGGTAAAACCGAAGTGAATGTTTCTAGTAGTGTTGAAATCCTTACTCCTATCCAATTACCAGAGTTCCAAAATACCTATGGTAGCAATGGTGATAAGAGCTGGGGTGCTAAATTAGCAACTCCTTCTAATGTAGATCCTAAAAAATTCTTCAATGTAGGACACAACATTATGAACTCTGTAACCTTCTCTACTGGTAATGCTCAAAATCAAACTTTTGTGTCTGCAGCACAAACTAATGCCGAAGGTCTCATCCCTAACAACGCTTACTATCGTTACAACGTTGGGGTACGCAACACTGCTAACTTTGCAAAAGATAAATTGCATTTAGATGTAAGTGGTAACTTTATTCGTCAAGGTAGCCGTAATATGATTGCAGGGGGTGGTTACTTCAACCCATTAGTAGGTTTGTATTTGATGCCTCGTGGTATTGATTACCGCGATGTAAAAGCTTACGAGCGTTATAACCCAAGTACTCAAATTTATGAACGCTACCAACCTTTCTCTGAAAGAGCGGATAGCTACTTCTCTGAAAACCCTTATTGGGTAGCCAATCGCGAACTTTTCTTGAATAACAAGAAACGTTATATGATGTCAGCTTCATTAAAATATGATATCCTTGATTGGATGAATGTTACTGGTCGTGTACGTTTGGATAACGATTATGGTACTTCCGAAGAAAAATTGTATGCAAGTACTACTAACTTCTTAGTAGGTTGGAAAACCGAATTAGGTTCTTACAACAAAGGTCGTTATGCAATCAACGAAACTAAAGATGAGCAAACTTATGCCGATATTATGCTTAACATCAACAAGAATCTTGGTCAGAAATTCTCTTTGACTGCCAACGTAGGTTCTAGTTATAACGATCGTTTGAGCAATAACCTTTCAGCTGGTGGTTATCTTAAAGAAATTGCTAACTTGTTCTCAATAGCTAACTTCGACGGACAAGTAGGAGCTTCTGGTCAAGGATACTCTCGTGCTAAAAACGTAGCAGTTTTCGCTAGTGCCGAGTTAGGCTATAGAGGTATGTTATACCTCTCAGCTACAGGTCGTAACGACTGGTCTTCACAACTCGTAAACTCTGCTGAACCTTCATTCTTCTATCCTTCAGTAGGTCTTTCTGGTGTGATTTCCGAAATGGTGAAATTACCTTCTTTCATCAACTATTTGAAAGTACGTGGTTCTTATACTGAGGTAGGTTCTCCTATCAGTAAAACAGGTATTACACCTGGTACTATTACTCACCAACTTACCTCTACTGGTTTGGTAACTAACAAGGTATATCCTTACCCTGACTTCAAAGCGGAACGTACTGCTTCTTGGGAAGCTGGTTTGAATACTAAATTGTTTGATAATAGCTTGTCAGTAGATTTGACTTTGTACAAATCAAATACTTACAACCAATTCTTTGAACAACAATTGTCATCTTCTTCTATCTATACTTCTTTCTATTTGCAAGCTGGTGACGTAGAAAACCGCGGTATTGAGTTGGCAGTAAACTATAACAAAGAGTTTTTAAACAAACAATTAGCTTGGAACACTACCCTCACTTACTCTCGTAACGTAAACGAAATTAAAAAATTAGTACGTGGATATCGCAATCCATTCACTGGAGATTTATTTGATATTACCGAAGTAAGAAAAGGTGGTACTGTGTTACGTGAAGGTGGAAGCCTTTCTGATATCATAGTAAAAGGAGTGCTTTCACGTGATGTAAATGGTAACTTGATAGAAAATGCTTCTGGTTTCCAATACGATGAAACTCAAGAAATCAAATTAGGACGCTCTACCCCAGATTTCCAAATGGGATGGCGCAATACCCTTTCTTATAAAAATATCGACTTGAGCTTCCTTATCAATGGTAGCTTTGGAGGTATTGTACTTTCAGGTACTCAACCTTACTTAGATGCTTATGGTGTATCTAAAGCTTCAGCTGATGCTCGTGATGCAGGTGGTGTATTAGTAAATGGAAAACTCTACAACCCTGAAAAATACTATAACACTATTAAAAACCTTGATGGTTACTACTCTTACGATGCTACTAACGTACGTTTGCAAGAAGTTTCTCTTACTTACTCTTTAGATGGTTCTCACTTCTGGGATAAAGTAAAACGCGTAACTATTGGGGTAATTGGTACCAATCTTTGGATGATTTACAACAAAGCTCCTTTCGACCCCCAACTTACTTTTGGGGTAGGTACTTATGCAGCTAAAGAACTCTTTATGACTCCAAGTGCTGCTAGTTATGGAGCAAGTTTAAAAATTCAATTCTAATTCTAAACAAATACAGTAATGAAAATATTTAATAAACATATAGCAATTGTAGCTCTATCAGCTTTCAGTTTTACCGCTTGTATCAAAGATTTTCAAGAGGTGAATACCAATAAGCTACAACCTACTGATGCCGATATCAATCGTGGTGGGTACTCTTCAGGAGGCTACTTCAACGAATTGGTACAACGCCCTATCCCTACAGGAGTAGGCGTAGGACCTGCTAACGACTATCAAGTAGTACAAAATATGAGTACTGATAACTGGGTAGGTTATTTTTCACCAGGACGTAATAGCTGGGACAATGGTTTTAACCAAACTAGTTACTACATTTCTAACGGACGTGCTAATGGTACTTTCTCTACTTTGATTACAAGAGTAATGAACCCTTACTTCCAAATCAAAGGACAAATGCACAATGTAGAAACTGTGAATGGTAAATTAGTATATCAACCTAAAGATCTTACTAGTAATGCCATTTACCAATTGGCTCAAATCGTGAAAATAATGGGAATGCACCGCGCTACCGACCTTTTTGGTCCTATCCCTTATAGCGATATGGAACCTGGTAAAGTAAAAGCTAAATACGACAGCCAAGAACAAGTTTACAGATCTTTCTTAAAAGAATTGGAAGAAGCTGTTGCTGTACTCAACCAGTATGGTGCTAACAACAAAGTATTGCAAGATTTTGACCCTGTTTACTCAGGTGATACTTCTAAATGGATACGTTTGGCTAACTCTTTGATGTTGCGTTTAGCAATGCGTGTGCGTTACGTTGATGCCGCCCTATCTCAAGAATATGTAGGCAAAGCTATTGCTGGTGGTCTTATTGAAAATGATGACCAAGCAGGTAAGTTAGTAACCTCTAGCAAATACATATTCCACCATTCTTTGGTAACAATGTTAGGCTATGGTGAGCTTAAAATGGGGGCTACTATCTATTCTTACCTAAAAGGATATAACGACCCTCGTATGGAAAAATATTTTACCAAAAGTACTCCTAATGGTCAACCTTTAGATTTTTATGCAGTGCGCTCTGGTCTTAATAATACAACCCAAGCAGCCGATTACAAAGATTATTCAGTTCCTACTGTAGTGCAAACAACTCCTACTTACTGGTTGCGTGCCTCAGAAGTACAATTCCTTTTAGCTGAAGCTGCTTTGATGAATTGGTATACTGGTGATACTGCCGAAAACTTGTACAAAAAAGGTATCGAAATGTCATTTACTGAGAACGGTTTAACAACTGCACAAGCTCAAGCATATTACAACGCTTCAGGTACTCCTACTAAATATGTAGACCCAAGAGATTCTAACTACAATGTTGATGCAAAAAGTACTATCAATAAAAAATGGAGTGCTGTTACAAGTGTTGAAGATCACTTAGAGCAAATCATTACTCAAAAGTATTTAGCTAACTATCCTAACGGATTTGAATCTTGGAGCGAATGGAAACGTACTGGTTATCCTCGTATGTTTACAGCTGCTTACAACTTGAGCAACGTAGGAGCTCAAAATATTGATGTTACTGGTAAAGATTTTGGCGTACGTCGTTTCCCTTTCCCTCAAAGCGAATTTGAGTTGAATGCCGAAAACGTAACAGCAGCTAAAAGTCTTTTAGGAGGTCCCGATAACGCCGCTACTAATGTATGGTGGGACAAAAAATCTAAATAATTTTAAAGGTAAAATACTATGAAAAAATTTGTATACACATTATTAGCTCTTACTATTGGCTTTACAAGCTGTAGTAAGTGGACAGAAACAGAGTCAAAAGCAGAAGACTTTGAAAAAGCTGCGCTAGAGGACTTAAAGAACAAAAGAGATGCTGCCAAATGGCTTGCCGAGGCTGAACGTACTGAAGAGAACAAAAAAGCTTTGGAAGCCTATTGGGCTCAACTCCGTGAGTACAAACAAAAAGCGTGGCTCAATACGGGGGCAGCTGGAGGTCAAGTACCTATGGTATATTTTTGGTATGATGGCCCTACTTGGCAACCTATAAAAGGCATTGCACGTGGTTGGTTACAATCAGTTCCTGACTCAGTAGTAGCAATTTCTATCTGGGGAGGTACCAATATGCGTCCTGAAACCCTAACTCCTAACCATAAAAAAGATATCGAGATTTTCCACAAAAAAGGAAGTGCTATCTTGATGTGTTGGCAAACTCCAGGGGTAGGTTTAGGATTACCTGCTACTAAAGATGGAGTAAGTGGTTATAAAAATTTCCATAACAAATATCCTTATCCCCAATCTTATAGCGAATGGCCTGCAATTTATGCACGTGAGTTAGCGCGCTATATCATTGCAATGGATTTTGATGGCTATGATGTAGACTGGGAAACTTGTGGGGATCACGGAGCTGTAACTGAAGAAGGAACTCCTTTGATGATTGCTGATAATAACTACGAAAATATTGCTAATTTTGTTAAAGAAATGGCTAAATATTTTGGACCAGTAGGTGCTGAACATGCTGTAAAAACGCAAGCTGAACGCGAAGCTAATTTAAAAGCTTTGTTCGATGCTTCTACAGCTGGTTTCCACGCTAAAGAAAAAGAGTATATTGATGAGTTCAAACCTTATCTACCAGCTAATTATCTTACCAAACGTTACTATTTCTGTGCCGATGTGCCTTGTGATGTCCCTTCTATCTTTGGCTCAAATTCTCAAACACCTATCGCTAGTGGTAATGCTTTTGCTATTTATTTTGATAAACACTTCATGCAAGATTATTCTGTAGATGGTGTAAATCTTTCTGGTTCTATGCCACCAATGTTAGGAGGCCCTTACTACAACTCTACCTCTGCGAACTATCAAGCTGGTAATTTCCGTGTGATGATCAATAAAGGTAAAGCTGTAAAAGAAGGTAAAGTATGGGGATTAGGTGCTTATCACGGACAAAGTGACTTTGCTGTAACCAATGAAAGTGATGCTCACTTCAAAAAATATCTCCAAGATAACAATATCAAGCGTAAGTATTTACACTATGCTTGGACTCGTGAAGCCATTCGTGTGGCAAACCCACGCCCTGATTACTCAGGATATAAAGAAATGGAACCTACAATTATTCTCCCTTAATATTTTATTGCAATGAAAAATACAATCATAAAATTAGCGAGTGTAGCTCTATTCTTAGGGCTCACCGCTTGTCAAGAAAAATTAGACAGCGACAATAATAATAGTCTTGGAAGTATTCCAGCTGTGTATATGCACAATAGCAATGCTAGTGTGAGTTTCGCTAAATCTACTGAAGCAGGTAGTACTAACTTTGAAGTGCGTATGTCTAACCTAAGAGATCGCAATGAAACCATTACTATTGCTGCAAGTGATTTCTTTGCCGAATACAACGAAAAGAATGGCACTAACTACAAAATGTTGCCCGCTTCAGAATACGAGTTGTATGAAGAAGGTAATACTGCCAATAAATCTACTAATGGCACTTTAAATATCACTTTAAAACCAGGGCAAGCCTCTGTGCAAGTAGGAGTGAGAGTACGTCCTTTAAATGAAGATACCTATCCAATGGGAATTAAATATGCTATCCCTTTGCGTATTGTTTCAGCTTCATTGCCAATCCTTTCTAATAAGGATGTAGTAGTAGCTCTTAGTCGTCCGTTTAAAACTTCAGTAGCTTTAATAAAACAAGGCTATGCTTTAGGAGTAAAAGTAGCTGATAATGTTCAAGAAAGTGACGAATTTACTGTACAAGGAATGTTCTTATATGAAAAATTCCAAGCTTATAATGGTATTAACGTAAATATGTCTCTCTTCCAAGGTGAAATGTTGCCTTATACTCGTATAGATGCTGGTAAAATACAAGTGAAAAACGGTGGAGGTGATAGCCCCGACGACTGGGCAGAAACTGCTGATATTGCTAAAGATAAATGGTGTCAAATTACTTTTACTTATAAGGATTCTTTCCTTAAATTGTATATCAATGGTAAATTGATAAAAACTTATCAACGCCCTAGCTTAAAAGTTTCTCCAGGTATGCGCATCAATATCGAAAATACTCAAACTTCTTACTCTGCTAATCGCTATTTCCGTGAATTTAGAGTATGGAACAGAGTACTTACCGATGCTGAAATAGTAGATGGTTTATATCTCCCTGTTGACCCAACTAGCAAAGGTTTAGTAGTCTACTTGCCTATCAATAAAAAAGATGGCTTTAAAGATATGAGTAACTATGACAATACTGTAATCTATCGCAAAGGAACCTCTAGTTCCAATTCAGGAATACAAGATGGTCCTTCTTATGTGAAAGATATTGATGAAGCAACCTTTACCCCTACTGTACAATGGAAAGATAATGTGAAATTTCCTGCTGTAGGTTTAGAAACAGAAGAATAGTAATAACAATGAGGTTGTCCAAAAAGTATTAAAAGTTGCTTTTGCTTCATAAATTTTTTGGACATCCTCTAAAAAAAGCAAGTACAATGAAAAAAATAATATTTAATAGTTTAACAGTTGCTTTCTCCTTGGCTATCTTAGTGTCTTGTAAAAAAGATGAGATTTCTATTGAGAAAAATGAAAGTACGACTTGGGAAATCGACAAGAAAATAGTAGATGATGATATCCGTACTCGTATAGGATATGATCCAAGATTTGACTACGTTACTCCTACTGCTTCAGAAGTGGTAGCCCCTATGCTTACTTTAGAAGGCTTTACACTTACCGACAAAAACACCCGTACATTAGAAGTGAAACTAACAAAAGCTTCTGATAAAGATGTAACCGTTTCGTTGATGTATGATGCCTCATTGTTTAATAAAATAGCAGGTAACTACTCAGGATATGAGCTGGGAGATGCTTCGTTAGCAGAGATAGCAACTACTCAAAAAACAATAGCTGCTGGTACAACCACCACTACTTTTGAAATAAAGGTAACAAACCAGTCTAGTTTTAACAAAAAAGTAATTTTACCATTTGTTATAAATGTAAGCAATAATGAATTAGTAAAAACACTAAATGGGAAAGATTACTTCGTAGTTAGAATTTATCCTAAAGGTGTTACTTTTGAAGTTGCTAATAGTGAAATTCTTAAGGAAGCTATTGTGAAAGATGATGGTAAAACATATATGACTGACAAAGAGGTTGGGGTAATAGTTACTCCTTCAGATGTAATTTCCTCTGCTATTTCATTAGGATTAGTCAGAGATAATGGTCTTGTAACTGACACTACTAATCAAACCTTAGCACCAAGTAATATAGTAGCGACTATCAATAAAGTTGATTTTAGAAACATAGCTAAAGGGACTATTTCATTTACTTTACAGAATATAGAAGCCTTAACAACTAAGGGAAGATATGTACTACCTTTGAAATTAATGGCTTATGATGCTTCAGGAACTGCACATCAAGTGCTTGACACACCTATTTTAGTAACTATTGATGTAAGTAGTGATGGTATTCCTCTTGATAATGATATCAATAGAATACGCAATTATGATGGTGCCTATATAAGCTCTACTAAGTATAATTTCCATACAAATTATCAATCAAGTCATATTCGAAAAATGCATGATGGTGATCTAGGAGGTAATCCTTGGTGGATAGATACTCATATACAAGATGAAGATAATAGACCTTATGTACAAGTGATATTTACAGAGAAAACAGTTATCAAAGGTATTAAAATATATCAAAGAACACCAAATAAGAGAATTGAAGAAATGCAGATTTTTGCATCTCCTAGTGACACAGAACCTTATGTACTACAAGGAATTTATACAGAATCATCTAGCAGCCCAAGTGTATTAATTCTTCAGTTTGATAAACCTATTAAAACAGATGAACTATATATAGGGTACTTTAAAAATTCTAAAAACCAATATATAGACATTCACGAAATGCAATTCTTCTAATAGAAAAACATTTTACAAATGTAAAATATAAAAAAGAAGGTATTATCTTCTTTATCGTAGGACTATTATGCCCCTATGGTAAAGAAGATATTACTTTTTAGAATAAAATCAAACTATTTTCAAAATTCCCTCTTACCTATTACTTCCCCTCTCCCTGTTATAAAGTGTTAAATTTTTGTATACAAAAAGTTAAAATATAAAATATAAACAACTTCTTGTAGCTTTGTGTAATAAGGTTTTTATATAGGCTATTTGTTTATAAATGATACAGTTGTATAATTGTTATTGCACTCTCTAAATATACTTATCTGCTTGTAAACACAATATTTGTTTTAACATTTACCAAAATTAGATTTTGCAGTTTCATTGGAAATGTGTACTTTTGTGCATTAAAGTACCATTGTGTACTATCGTTTCAAAATAGCATTTATAGCATTATGAAAAAGTTTTTTCTAACAATTTTCTTACTACTTATGGCAATGGGTGGGCTCAGCGCTCAAGCATTGAACTTAAACAACTTCACCACAAATGTTACCAATGGGCAATGTAGCTCAGATGGTAAGATAGCCGTTTCACTATTAAATAATATGGCTCCTTCAGGAAGAAAGGTGCAGGTGAAGCTTGATGTGCCTGGAGATCCCGTAGGTCGTACCCAGCCCCTTGAAGTTGGGGTAACAGGTAAAAACTCTTACACTTTCGATTTCCTAAAAGCGGGTACCTATACCGTTACTGTCATAGATGTGAACACCAATAAAAACGCATCTAAGGTAGTAATTGTAGCTTCCGATTACGTATCTCCTGAATTTGTAACAGGAAGTTTGATTGCCGAATCTCCTAGTTGTACAGGGATAGATTATGATGGTAAAATATCTTTTAAAATACCAGCAGGTTCTAAAGGACCTTTTGTGGTAAAACTCTCTAAAGGAGGCACCCTTATATATAATCAAACCCATACCAAAGCTAATATAAATCAAATATTAGCTATTGCTATACAAGGTACTGCTACACAGCAAATTAAATCAGGAAAATATATCCTTACCGTTGAAGACCAAGCTGGTGGTGTAGCCAATTGTGGAGAAACTGTAAGAAGAGAAATAGAAGTCCTTTCTTCTAATAAAGGTAATCCTGCTTGTATGGAGTTTGAACTCAATGGCGAAACAAGTACTTTGTATTTGGATCCTAAAACCTGTAAATTCAATATGTCTTTTGCTCTTAAACGTAAAGACAATGTGGATATATGGGGCTTAGAATCTCAAATCAAAGCAAACCATAATGCTGCTATATTAAAGGTGTATAATGCAGCAGGAGTGCTAAAAAACACCTATAATATCTCTAGCACCTATCAAAATGCTTCAAGAATTAATATATCTTACTCCTACTCCTTTATTACCAATAATATAGTAGCTCTTGAAACTAATGATGTTGTAGAGCTTACTATCAATGTAGGAAAAACTCCTATTGTTAAAAAATTCAAACTTGATGAAAACCTTGTAAATGTAATTAAAAACAGAACTACTATCAACGATGTAGCTCCTGGTGATGGTCATTTTACCTATTTAGATAGAAGTGGTTCGAGAGTTATCGAAGCAATAGATCGCTCCGATTTAGCTGTAGACCCTGCTGTTCCTTGTCCTCCAAGTGGAACAAAACGCTATATGTTGGTAAGAACTTATTTCAGAAAATTAAGGCTTCCTAACCCCGATAACCCTACTGATAAAACTTATATAGGATATTACAACTGGCAAAGTTTCCCTGATTCTGATTGGTTACCTAACCCAACAGCTCCAGGGGCTAAGGGTTATTACTATGAAGTCTATAAATTTACTGGTTCGGGTAATCCAAGCCTTAACAGTACTTATCAAGGAGGTCAAATAAGCGATCCTAGCAAATGGCAATTGCTCACCCCAGGTGTTGATTTTAATTGGATAAACAATAGTGGTACTATCTATGCCGATTTAACTGCTAAAGGCGATGGTTGGTATAAAGTTAAATATAAAACAGTAGGTTCGGGCATACAACAATGTTTTGAGCCTGAACGTGTTGCTGAAATAAAAACAACTCCTACTAAAATAGCAGAACGTTTTGATGGTATGGAAATCAATAGAGGTGCTTATAAAGGTACTGTTTCTATCCGAAAATGGTTAGCTGCTTATCACTATAACTACCCTATCACTGTAAAAATAGATTATATGGATGATGGTAAATCAGGTACCACCCGTACTTTTGATTTCCAAACAAGTCTACCTTTTGAGGCTACTAAAACAGTTACATATACTTTCCCAATGATCAAAACGGTAGATAATCCTGATACTTCTAACGGAACCAAACGTTTTGAATTTGGTGATATCCCTCCTGGTAACTATAATATTACCGTTACTGATAACTGTGGTAATACAGCTTCTAAACAATACAACCTCGATACTCCAATGCAATATAGCAAAGAGAGTGTAAAAGTAACTCAAGGTTGTCAAGGAACAGCTCAGTTGTCTTATGAAGTAGACTCTAATCCTATTGCTACAGTTTCGAAACTTCTTTTTACCTTACGAAAAAAAGATCCTGTTACAGGGCAATACCAATGGTTAGGAACTGCCTATCAAACCCGAAATCGTAACCACACTTTCAATAACTTGGTAAGTGGAGAATATGAATTATCGGTATCAGGATTTTATCATGCGCGTATTAAAGAAACCTATGACTATGGAAAACCTAATCAAAGAGATTACCTAGCCGACCCTACTTCTTTACTAAATGGATATAGCGAAGTGCCATCACCAGATGCTGTGCGCCCTTCTGATCCCGCAGGTAATGGAACTATAGGTTATCACGTAAGCCGCTCATACTATACTATCAAACCTAATGGAGAACTACAACGCGATGTAGTAGGTACTTCTTGCGATGCTTCTTCTGGTTCAGGTATCATAGCGGTACATATCAAAAATCCAGACTATATCCGCTACCCTCTTACCTTTATACTCGAAAAAGGTGGTACTGTAGTTAGTCAAACTACTTTCCAAGAAGACTCTAAAGCTACTGGGGTAACTTTTAAAAACCTTACTGATGGTCAATATGTAGTTAGAACTATTCACGCTTGTCAAAGTAATATGTTTGATACAGCAGTCGTGAATACTAATAGTTACACACACCCTGGAATTAGAGCCGTAGCACGTACTACAAACCCTTGTAATGGTGATATCGTGGATCTTACTTTCGGAGGTTCTACTCAGCTCTTTGACATTGAGTGGTTCCGCATAGAAGCCGATGGCACCGAAACCTCATTAGGCTTTACCCAAACCATCAGCGATACGGTAAACCGCGATACTAAATATGTAGTGCGATATAAATTGCAAGACGCTAACTTGTGTGTAAACCGCACAGGAGAGTCTTCAGTTACAGTACAATTTACTAAGGATACTATACCTCCTGTAATCACTGGTTGCCCTACTTCTACTATTGTAGTAGATGCCCTTTCTGCTCAGTGCTATGGGGTGCCTACTTGGGGCGTGGTAACTGCTACCGATAATTGCCGTATTGGCACTTGGAGTCAGTCACACCAAAGTGGTGAGCGTTTCCCAGTAGGAACTCACACAGTTACTTATGTGTTTAAAGATACATCAGGTAATACCGCTACTTGTACTTTTAATGTAATAGTGAGATCACGTGCCGTGAAAATGGCTGTGAAAACTGATTATGTAGATGATGCAAGTCCAGCGAACGTTATCAACCGTGATTTAGGTCTTACCGAATCTTTGAACTATCGCATACGTTATAAAAATGAAGGTACTGCCAATGTAACTTCTGCTACATTGCAAGTTACATTGCCTAATCACCCTAATGTTACAGTAGGTACTCCTATACTCTCAAAATCTGGACCTACTATCTTTAAAGCTACGGTAATAGCCACTACCTCTAATACAATTACATTCAATATCCCAGCTGCCTCTGTTACCCCTGGTGGTGATGAGAGAACTATACTCATTCCTCTTACCCTCAATGGCGATTGCGCCGAAGTGGGTAAACCTTGTATGAACTTGCTCACATCTACCTATTCATTCACTTATGTAAGTGGTTTAACAGGCTGTACAATTCCTGAGCAAACTAGCACAGGTTCTAAAACAATTGCTATCTCTACGCAAAACTGTATCCGTAACGAGTTAGTTTGTAGCGATGGTGCAGGAGGTATCAATACCTTCCGTATACAAGCAACACCTGGATTTGTTGAGTACAAATGGTATATGAACAATGTGTTACAACCTAACCCGCTCAACCTCTCCTATAAAGATGCTACCCAAACAGCTACCTATAAAGTAGAGAAAATAGCAGTGTGTGGTGGTGTAACCTATACAACTACCGAGGTAATACAATTGCAATCTCCTCAAGATATGTCCGACCCTATCAAACCTCAATCTAATGGTGGTGATTTGTGTTTGGACAACAATATCTGGGTAAGCCACTTTATCTTGTGTAACCAGCCGTCACGCAATATAGTGGTGAACTTTAGAGACAGCAATTTTGTATGGCAAAAACTTAAATCTGGTTTTAACCCAAGTAGCTTGAACTGTCCTAATGTCGATGATTCAGCTTGGGAAGATATACATTCCAATAGAACCTTTGTAGCCAATGCTGCAGGTCATTTCCGTTTGCGTGTAACCAACCCTAATGGTTGTAGTGCTAACTTCTATTTTGATGTATTCACTAATTCACTCAGCGGACAAATATTAGATTCAGGTCCAGTAACTAACTTTGTACAAGGTTTCATCAAAGTACAAATGGCTACTGCTGGAATTACATATAAATATGTGTTGAAAGATGAGTACGGCAACGTGGTAAACCAAAACGGCCAGCCATTTGTCAATACCACTCAGTCTGAATACGCAGTTCCAATTGCAGCACCTGGTGATTATACAGTAGAAGTAACTTCTCCTGCTTTGCCAGATTCTTGTAAATTGATATTGAAACAAAAAATCGAAAAGAAAATCACCGTTACTGCCAAAGCAACACCTAAGGCTTGGAAAGGTTGTAACCTCCGTACTATACGTTTCGAAGCATCAGGAGGTAAAACACCTTATAAGTTTGCTATTTGGAGTATAGACGGTGTAGTTCAAAATGGTTATACCGATTATAATAGTGTACCTGCTTCTGCTTTCGTAGCTACTATCCCTGTAGGTTCAAGTTTCGTAGAAGCCGATGTACATATCGATCAACCTGGTAAATATGTGTTCATCGCTCGTGACGATGTAGGAGCACACGCTCTTACCCCTGAAGTAGATATTTATCCTGAAAACTTCTTGGGTTATACCATCAAAACACGTGATATCCTTTGTGGTTTTGCCGATAATACAGGTCAGATTTCAGTAACCTATAATACAGTACAGAACGTAAGAACATCTCTTTATAAATACGATGGCTTCGGCGGAAAAACATTTATAACCGAAAATGGTACAGGTTTCTTCTCCGATCTTACTGCAGGTAGATACGAAATCGAAATTAAAATAATAATGGGTTCTGTAGCAAGTGCTGTTTGTACATATAGAAATCCTAATGTCGTAATCAAAAGTATAGAAAGCACTTTGCGCGCTTATGCAGGGGTGTTAGAAGATATCTCTTGTGATACTGCTACACCTTCACAATACAAAGTGCGTATCAACAACGTGAGTGGTGGTACTGGTAAAGGCTATGAATATAGTGCCAACAATGTAACCTATAGCACTAACCCTGTGTTAATGGTAGGTTCTACAGCTAGTGTGGTATATGTACGCGATAGCAATAAATGTACACTCGAAATTCCTATCTCTATCCGTCCGATAGTACCTCCTACAGTTACCGCTACTACAGTGAGCTACGATTGCGAAGGTAAAGGTACATTTACAGTAACTGCCAACCCTTCAGGTAACTACCAATATAGAATTATAAAAGACGATGGTACGCTTAGCGAAACTCGTACCTCTAATGTCTTTACACTCAACCCAGGAATATATAGCATCGAAGCAATCTATACACCTGCTTCAGCTACAGGTACAACACCTAATATCTTGTTCAAAGAAGACTTTGGTAAAGGTGCTGATACTTGTGATTCCGAGTCGATATTTATCACTTGTGCCGCTGGTGCTACTACCTTGGGTGACAACCAATATATGATCACTCGCCAAGTGCCTACCGGTGGAACCAACTGGGTAACAACCCCTCCTTCCGATGCTTCTGGCGTTACCGATGGTCGCTATTTAGCTATCAATGGGGTAAGCCCTGATAACAACGAGGGGGTTGTATATCGCCGTACTATTAATGATATAGTACCAGGCAGTGACTTAAAAGTATCTGTGAAGTTGTTCAACTTGTTGCCGCCTTCTTTTGTAGGTGGTGCTAACCCTAACTTGATGATACGCCTCTATAACCCTGCAAATCCATCTCAAGGAATACAAAAATCCTTAGGTGAATTGCAACGTACAGCTTCTTGGGTACAAAAAGAAGTAACTTTTGATGGCGCTGACATCAACTTTAGTAGTATCCGATTTGAAATTAGAAATACCACAGCTGCATCTATTATAGGTAGCGATTTAGCGGTAGACGATATCGTAATTTCACAACCTACAAAACTATGTACAATTCGTACCGAAGGTATTTCAGTGAAAGTAGAAGGTAATAGAGCCTTCAAAGTTCGTGGCGTTGCCACCGATGAAAAATGTGGAAAAGATGATGGTTCAATCCGTTTAACAGTCGATAACCCTGCTGGTACTTCAGTACAATACCACGTGGCTGGGGCTACTGTTTGGACACCATTAACTCTTACCCCAATCACAGCTACTCAAGGTGTAGCTACCATCACAGGATTGAGCGCTGTAAACAATGGCACTCTCTATGTACGTCGTACTTCCGATCCTTCTTGTGAAACAAGTATCAACTATACGATTAAGAAACCTGTGCCGCTCACCGTTACAGCTACTGTTACAGCTCCTGTAACTTGCTTGAATACTTATGCTTCTGTACGCTTTACAGGTACAGGAGGTGCGAGACCTTACAACAAATTTAGCTTCTCACCTCTCACTGGTAGCACACCTGCGGCTAATAAAATAGCAAATAATAATGAAGTCGACTTTGATCTTACCAAAGGTACTTACATTATCCAAGTGGAGGATGCTAACGGCTGTACCGCTACAGCTACACTCGAAGTCCCTGATGCAAAACCTCTACAAGTGGAAGTGCTTGATTTAGAACCTTGCTTCCCTGGCGCTAACGGCGGACGCTTACAACTGAAAGCAACTAGCGGTAATGGCGAATATAAGTTTAGTAAAGATGGCGGCGCAACTTTCGAAAATGCGGCACCTAATAGCAATTCTTATATATTCGAGAACCTCTCTGCAGGTACTTACAACTTTGTAATTAAAGATGGTGCTGATTGTCAAACAAGCACTACTTATACAATCGATAACCCATTGCGCATACAAGTAGCTCCTGTCAATCCATTAACTTGTGTGGCAAATAGCGAAGCTGAGTTCAAAATTACTTATACTGGCGGTAAAGCAGGTACACGTGAGTTCTTGTGGAGCCATACACCTACTACCGGATTTACTACTGCAGTAGGTACTGGTATGACCTTGAGCCAGTCTAGTAATGTGTTTACGTTCAAAACTAAAGTAGAAGGTGACTATTACTTTAAAGTGCGTTACCAAATGCCAAATGGTGATTATTGCGAGGTAGTTTCTACCAAACAAGAAGTGAAAGTAGTATTGCCTTCATTTGCCGTAACTCCTACTGTAGAAGATGTGAGCTGTGCAGGTGCTAATACTGGTAAAATACGCATCAACCCTACAAGTATAACAGGTGGTGTACCTCCTTATACCTTGTTAGTAGACGATGGTCTTACTACTCAACCTCATCCAGTAGCCGATATCACTGGCTTACACCCTGGTACTTATACCATTACAATACAAGATAATATCTCTTGTAAATCAGTGCCAGTAGGCTTTACAGTTTCTGAAGTAACTGCAATGGTAGCAAGTGTTACTCATACACCTATAACTTGTGCTTCTACAGGTACTCAATTAGCAACTGCCGAAGCGGTAGTTACCTTAGGCGGTACAGCTCCGTACAAGTTTACTTTAGTGAAAAACGGTGCTGATGTACAATCAAGTACTAATATACAACGAAACACAATTGTACCTTACAACAATTTGGATATCGGTAATTACCAAATAGTAATAGAAGATGCCAAAGGATGTAAATATACTCACAACTTCGTAGTTAATTCTAAAGCCAATGGTTTAGATGTACGTGGAACAAGCGTTATAGGTTGTGCAGGAAATACCGGTGAAGTAGCTGTTTCTGTATACGATAACACCGGTGGAGTAATTAGAGAAGGTCAATACATAAGTGTATATCACCAAGGTATGCAAATCCCTTATGGAGCAGCCGGAGGACAAGTAACAATGCCTGATGGTCACATTTGGTATCGCGGTGGAGCAGTAGTCTCTACCACCCTTTCTGATGGTACTGTAGTACAAGCCTCTACTTATACTTATACGGCTTCTGCACCAGGGGTAGTACCAGGGGTTACTTATACCTTTATAGTGTACGATTCTAATACAAATTGTACCTTTACTAAAGAAGCTAATATCCACGTTCCTACTCAATCTACATTGAGTGTAACCGTTAACGGAGTAGCTTCTACTACTTGCGCCGATGCAAATGATGGTAAAGTATTTGTAAACTTGAAACACTGGCACGCAAGTACTACCAATATAACTTATAATATATATACTTATCCACCTACGCACCCAGGTCTTACTAGTCCTGCGGCAGGAGTAACAACAGGCTCTATACCTGTAACTGGATTTACCCCTGCAGTTGGTAGAGATGTAACTATAGAAGGTGTGCCTGCAGGTCGTTACTTTGTACTCTTTACCGATGCTAGTGGTTGTTCAATGGGTAGCAAAGAGTTTACTATAGGTAAATCTACCTCATTGCTCACTGTTACTGCTACAGTAACCAAATTAGCAAACTGCAAACAGCCTGCTACAATAGGTTTGGGTAGAATAGCGGTAGAAGCTGCAGGAGGAACTGCTCCTTATCAGTACTACTACCACGATTTGGCTACTCCAGCTCCTACAGGTACTGCCTTAGACAATGCACTTGCAAACTCTGTTGATGGTGCTGCTAAGAATGTAGGATCAGGTAACTGGCAAATATTTGTAAGAGATGCCAATGGTTGTACACGAAATACAACATTGGTAGTAGGAATGGATCCTCAACCATCTATTGCTAAAGTGAATGTACACGATTCTTGTAACGACAATGCCGATTATCCTATAAGTGTAGTATTCAATACCATAGGAGTAGGTCAAAATCAATATAAGATTGATGGTATTACTAACTGGCAAAATATCACAGTAGCTACCGAAACTACATTGCCTATACGTTTAGCACCTAACACCTCATCTTACACTATTTCGTTCCGTGATGCTAATGGTTGCGAAACTAGTACTACTTTCAAAGTAAATGAGATGATTAAGTACAAGGCTTCTCATACACCTATGTACTGTGGAGGTTCTGCTACCACTACTATCAATATAACTAATATTACAGGTGGTTCAGGAACTTACAAATTAGGATTGTATAGAATTGTAGATAAAGGTACACCTGATGAGCGTGCTGTAACTGTTGTATCTCCTAAGGATATAACTGGTAACTCTGACGCAATCACCACAGGTTATGGTATTGGAAATTATCGCATCCACGTATATGATAAAGTTACTTTTGGCACTTCAGCTGAATGTGCTAAAGTAATGGACTTCAACGTGGTATCTCCGCAAATACCACAATTCGAAGTACTTTCAGTTTCAACACCTACTTGTGCTGGTGGAACAGCAACGATACGTTTGAAAGCAACTCCTGTAGATGTAGCTCCTTACACTTTCAATATAGTTGAAAAAACTTCGGGTACTACTCCAGCAGGTGTAACAATCACGCCTAATGTGAACTATGTTACTATTACTGGAGTACCTTCAAGAGGTGTTACTTTAGGAGGATTCGACTACTATATCTCGGCTCAGTCTGCTTATAGTTGTACAACTACTATCACCGTGAACGTTACTTCACCTGATAGAATAGATATTGTAGCCGATAGCTTTACTAAAGAAAATTACGAATGTGTAATAAACAGCAGTGGATTCCCTACAGGTGAAACTACTTTCCCTAAACTCCATTTAGATATGTCAGGAGTTATAGGAGGAACTAATAGCTATACTCGTGTAGAGTTTAAAGAATCTCCTTCAGGCAATGTAGTGAACCAACAACCAATAGTAGCTGGTGTAGCTAAGTATACTTACGAGTTGCCTAACTACCTCACCACTACTACCAGCTATTATGCTGAAGTATATGATACTAATGGATGTTCAGCTACAACCACTGTACAAACAATTTCGGCTACACTTATAATGAGTAGCTTGACAGCAGTTCAAACACAACCAAAAACTTGTGCTGTGGACGAATCGTTCAGTGTAACAGTAAGTACAACTACTGTCTACAACAATGAACCAATAGAGTACAGTATCTCTAAAGTAGGTTGGCCAGGAACTATTGCAGCACCAGTAATGCGTAATTCACTTACTTGGACTGCTACAATCAGTGAACCAGGTAACTACATCATCAGAGCTAGAAATACTGATACCAATTGTGAAGTAACGGCTAACTATAGCGTGTTAGAACCTAACACTCTATTGCTCGAAGCTAAAGATCCTAAACGCATCACTTGTAAAGGTGGTACAGGTGAAATCACCTTAGAGCTTACCGATACTCGTCTTTCCGATGGTGATCAAGTAGCAAATGGTTTCAACTATGTGATAACACCATTACCTATAGGAACACCTATCACAGGAACATCACCATCAGGTACTTTTGTTCACACAGGATTACCTGCAGGTCACTATAAAGTGGAAGCTACTTCACCGCTCACAAGTTGTAGTGCTATAGCTACCTTCGAACTTGTAGAAGCTGGCGATCCTATTACCGTATTCGCTAAAGAAACACGTAGTGTAACTTGCGATAACAACCGTGGTGAGATACTTGTTACCGTATCAGGTGGTTGGGCTCCTTATACAGTGAATATACAAGGTGGTGCTATCACTCGTCAAAAAACCATTGCGTTAGATGGCGATAGCGTATTGTTCGACAAATTGAGTGCTACTGGTACTCCAGGTGGATCACTTACTTACAACATCACCATCACCGATGCTTGGGGTTGTAACGTAGCTTCTGGTACTACTAGTGTAACCTTGTTAGACCCCGATCCTATTGCAGCAACTATCAGTGTTACACAACACCTCACTTGCTACAACAGTACCGATGGTATCATCACTGTATCGGGTACAATAACAGGTGGTTCAGGAAGTTATTACTTCACCTTGATAAATAATGGTACAGGTGAGATATACGGACCTCAAAGTGATAATCCTAAGTTCGACAACCTCCCTGATGGTGTCTATACTTATGAAATTATGGATACTTGGGGCTGTAACCTTAGAACAACAACTTTAGAGATTATCAAACCTAAACCAGTAACAATTTCTGTAGTTACAAGCACTACCGAATTGCAAGTGTGCTATGGAGGTCACGATGCCTCATTCGAGTTCACTGTACAAGGTGGACGTCCTCCATACGATGTGAAGATATATCCTAAGAATTCTGGCACACCTCACCACGTACAAACAGGTGTAGTTTCTAACACCGTACGTACTACAGGTCTTTACGCAGGTGAGTGGAGAGTAGAAATACAAGATGGTAGTGCTAATGGAGGTTGTACAATGTCACCTACTTACATATTCAACGTCGATACAGCTCCTGATTTAAATGTAGATCTCGAGGTAATCAATAGCTGTAAAGACAACAAACCTTATACTGAGTTAGAAGTACGCTTTAAAGATGAAGTAGACGTAAATAAGATTACGTATAGACTCAACGGAATAGGCGCTTATAAGAGCTTAGGAAAAGGTGTGGGTAACCAAACGAATGTATTCCGCATTGCACCACCAGATTTGAATACTAATATTCAAACTCAAACTATAGAACTTGTGTATGCTAACAAACATTCTATTACCCAAACCACAAGAACTTGTGTAAGTACACCTACTACTTTTGAAGTAAATAAAGTAGAAAAACTTAAACTTACAAGAACTCCTACTACAGTAGTGAATACCTTGCAAGTAGAAGGTAAAGACGGTGTTAAACCATATCGTTATGTATTCAACGGTGAAGATTACGATACTAAAAATGTATACGAACTCAAAATCACCGATCCTGATTACATAGACCCAATAAGCGGAAAAACTAAGAAGAAAGTAGATGTACAAGTAATCGATGCTTCTGGATGTACAGCCTCTGCAACATTCTATGAAGAATACTTCGATGTAATGATACCTAACTTCTTTACACCTAACGGTGATGGAGTGTACGACACTTGGGCTCCTATGCACGTTGAGAAGTATCCGTTCATCCGTTCTACAATCTTCGACCGCTTTGGTCGTCGCCTCAAAGTCTTGAGAGCTGGAGAGGCTTGGGATGGTAAGTATGAAGGTAGAGATATGCCTACTGGAGACTACTGGTACATCGTAGAACTCACCGATGAGTTTGATACCCGTATATTCAATGGTAACTTCACCCTCTATCGTTAATGATAAATTGAACAAATCATAACAAAACAAAAAAAGCTGCCCGAAAAAGGCAGCTTTTTTGTTTATCTCTTATCTCTTACCTCTTACCTATAAAAAAAGGCTACCTAATCTCTAGGCAGCCTTTTTGAATTTAATAATAAAAAAGAAAACTTAAAAATAAAAATTATGAAAAAAACTTTTTGTTTTATGCTTTAACTTTTTATACACAATTGTATTTTGGTTTATATGGCTATGAAAAAGTCACTCTTTCTTTCATTTCTTTATCTTGACGGCACAAAGATACATCAAAAATATGAACTACCAAACTTTTTCTTAAAAAATATTTAAAAATATTTAAAAGGATTATTAAAAATAATGATTTTTAACTGCTAAAAACGCATTAAAATCTTAATTATATTGATTTTTATACAATAAAATACCTTTTCAATTGCAAAGTATCTAAATATAATGTTAAAATATTGCTGAAAATTAAATAGTGTTAAAATTTGACTTTCATAGTTTTTCCCTTTTTATTTGTTGGCACTTTCTATACAAATCTAATAAAAAGATTTTAAACACTTTTATTATTCAAAATACTTTTGTATCTTTGCACCCTAAATTTAAATCACTATGAGTATATCAACAAACAAAACCATTGGCGAAATTGTTGCCGATGACTTCCGCACAGCGGCTATATTTAAAAAACACGGTATCGACTTTTGCTGCAAAGGCGGTCGCTCTATAGACGAGGCTTGCGACAAAAAAAACGTAGATAAACAAGCTCTCATCAACGAATTAGAAGCTCTCCCTAAAGGCAATAGCAACGAAGTAGATGTACGTGATTGGCCTCTCGACCTTTTGGCTAACTATATTGTACGTATTCACCACCAATATGTGCGCGACAAATCTCCTATGCTCTTGCAATTTTTAGATAAATTATGTCGTGTACACGGCGATCGTCATCCCGAGCTTTTTGAAATCAATCGTATTTTCAATGAGAGTGCGCAAGACCTCGCATCCCACTTTGTAAAAGAAGAAAATGTACTTTTCCCTTTTATCGAAAATCTTGTGAAAAAACAACAATCAGGTGAGGCTCTTGGCGAAATACCTTTTGGTACAGTAGAAAATCCAGTAGCTATGATGATGCACGAACACAGTGTAGAAGGTGAGCGTTTTGAAGAGATTGTAAAACTTACTAACAACTATACACCTCCTGCCGATGCTTGCAACACTTACAAAGTAACTTACCAAATGCTCCAAGAGTTTGAAGCCGATTTAAATCGCCATATCCACCTCGAAAACAATATCCTTTTCCCTAAAGCCATCGCTTTAGAAAAACAACTAAGAGGCTAATAACAAAAAAAGCTGTTCAGCAACCGCTGAACAGCTTTTTTCTTATCTCTTACCTCTTATCTAAATCTAATATTTACCCCTACTAACTGATAGCCGTCCCAAGTATTGGAAGTGCTAAATTCCCAATGATATTTTTTAGGGTTGAGAGCATTTACTTCTTCTGTTTTTACTTTAGTAATACGTCTGTTAGCAATCGTTTTACCAGTGATATACCCCACGAATAGGGCGATAGGGTAATCGGAAGCCCAGTGTACTTTACTTTGCATCATCTCGTAACACATCAAACCTAAAGCAGTGTAACCTACGGGCTTTATCCATTTGTAATCGGGATAGTTTTCGGCAATCACCGTAAGTGCGGACATTGCTGTAGTGAGGTGTCCTGAAGGCATTGCATCGTAGTGAGGCGTATCCTCTTGATAGGCTTTAAAGCTGGGAGCAAACGTCCAATGGCTGTGCCAACGCCCATCGTTAGCCGTAATAAACGGACTCTCGCGCCCTGTGAGTCGTTTGATAGGTTGCACAAATGCCCCTGATACGATAATACTTTCTAATATCTGCATAGCAGTACTTTTGGCGCGATAATCACCTGTGATGAGTCCATAGGTAGCCATCCCCCCACTGATGATGATAAAAGTAGTACCATTCCCTATGAAGTATAAAGCAGAATTTACATCGGCAGGGACGATTTTTAAAAAACCTAATTTCTTATAAGTATGCGCTTCATTTAGTCCTAAATTCTCACCCAAACTTCTACTTTCTCTAATCAGCCAAGGGTCGGCAGGAATAAGTGCCGCAGTAGCACCAATAGCCGCCAATCCGTAAGGGTAATTTGGTTTAGACACCATCTCCACCGCCGATTTTCCTATATTACGCGGTATCTTGTTGAAGATATCTACAAAGCGCGGTTTTTTGTACTCATAAGTGAGGTGCTTATTGATTTTGTAGCTTCTGTTAAATGAACAATAATTAGTATTAACCATTTCCAGACCTCCTTTTTCCAAATTATCAAATAAACTATCCAATACACTTTCAGGAATAGAATCAGTTTCCTGCGAAAGGGCAGGGGAGAGGGGGAAAATAATAAGGAAGAGTAATAAAAGGTATTTCATTGTATCAAATCATTCAAAAAACTATCAGTGTTTTCGTTGTTGTAGAAGGCTTTGATTTCTTCAGCGTTTTCTTTGAGCAACTGACGGATGAAAGCATCGTAGGTAGTTTTGCGGTCTTCTAAAAAACCGTTGAAATAACGTTCGCTTACTTCCAAACCATTGGCTTTTTCAATCTTTAAGAGTCGTTCGTACAAAGGGGCTATATGCTCGCTGATGAGTGCTTTAGGCAATGCTTTGCGGTGTGATACAAAGGCAGTAATCTCATCGTGTTCATCACGTACGATTTGAAAATTGGTGATTACCCAATAATAACGTCCACTTTTAGAAAGATTCTTGATGATAGCGTGGAAGTTGTTACGCCCTTTAAGGTTGTCCCACAGTATTTTGAATACTACTTTGGGCATATCGGGGTGGCGGATAAGGCTATGAGGCTGGTCATACAACTCAGCCTCGGTATAGCCTGATACTTCCTGAAATGCCTTATTGGTTTCCATTATATGCCCGTGCTTGTTAGTGCGACTCATCAGGGTAGTGGTTTTATCCCACAACACTTCTTCGTCTATAGGCACAGGACGGTTAATTGTTGGATTTTCAGTCATTTTCTTACCTCTTATCTCTTACTTCTTATCTAATTTGTGCAGCCAATTGCGCATATCCACTTCTTTAGCAATGGTAGCGCGCAATTCGGGGATGGCAATGCGCACTTGCTCCATAGTGTCGCGGTGGCGCAAAGTAACGGTGTTGTCTTCCAAAGTTTGGTGATCAACAGTCACACAGAAAGGTGTACCTACGGCATCTTGGCGGCGATAACGGCGACCTACGGCATCTTTTTCGTCGTAAGCTACATTGAAATCGTATTTTAACTCGTTCACTATTTGCTCGGCAACTTCTGGAAGTCCGTCTTTTTTGAGCAATGGCAATACGGCTACTTTGGTAGGCGCCAACACAAAAGGCAAACGCAAAACGGTGCGGGTATCTCCTCCTTCTAAGGCTTCTTCTTGCAATGAGTTAGAGAATACCGCAAGGAACATACGGTCAAGCCCGATAGAGGTTTCGAGTACATAAGGAGTATAGCTCACTTTTTCTTCAGGGTCAAAGTATTGCATTTTTTTACCTGAATATTTCTCGTGGTTACCAAGGTCAAAATTAGTACGAGAGTGGATACCTTCTAATTCTTTGAAACCAAATGGAAAACGGAACTCAATGTCGCAAGCTGCATCGGCATAGTGAGCGAGCTTTTCGTGTGGGTGGTAACGATAGTTTTCTTCACCCATACCGAGCGATAAGTGCCATTTGAGGCGGGTTTCTTTCCAATACTCATACCATTGTTGTTGGGTACCTGGTTTGATGAAGAATTGCATTTCCATTTGTTCGAACTCGCGCATACGGAAGATAAATTGGCGCGCCACAATCTCGTTGCGGAAGGCTTTACCTGTTTGGGCAATCCCGAAAGGAATTTTCATACGCCCAGATTTTTGTACGTTGAGGAAGTTTACAAAAATACCCTGAGCGGTTTCTGGGCGCAAGTATAAATCCATAGAGGCATCGGCAGAGGCGCCTATTTTGGTGCCGAACATTAGGTTGAACTGTTTTACATCTGTCCAGTTGCGTGAACCTGTTTCCGGGTCGGCAATTTCGAGTTCTTCGATAAGGGCTTTTACATCGGCGAGGTCTTCTTTCTCAAGCGATTTGCCCAAGCGGTGTAATATTTCTTCACCGCGTTGTTTGTATTCTAACACACGAGGATTGGTAGTTACAAACTGCTCGCGGTCAAAAGCATCGCCAAAACGTTTTTGAGCTTTAGCAATTTCTTTTTCAATTTTATCGTCGAGTTTGGCTACGTAATCTTCTACGAGCACATCGGCGCGGTAGCGTTTTTTAGAGTCTTTGTTATCAATCAGTGGGTCGTTGAAAGCATCCACGTGTCCAGAAGCCTTCCACGTAGTAGGGTGCATAAAAATAGCAGCATCGATACCCACAATGTTCTCATTCATCTGCACCATTGCGCGCCACCAATATTCGCGGATATTCTTTTTGAGTTCAACGCCATTCTGACCGTAATCGTACACGGCACCAAGTCCGTCGTAGATTTCACTGGATGGAAAAATAAAGCCATATTCTTTGGCGTGAGCAATAACTTTTTTGAATTGATCGTCTGTATTTGCCATATATTCAATTGATTTTCAGTTATAAAAATAGATTGAGTTTCGTTTGAGATTGAAAATAATTGGACAAAGGTACTATTATTTTTTGGAAAAAGGAGTATCTTTGCCGAAAAAGTTGTTGTAATTGTGTTTTTTAGCTAACGAATCACGAACCTCTAACCCCTAAAACTAAAACTATGATACTATCAGATTTATTGTCGGTTTTTACTCCTCATTACTGCAGGGCTTGTGGCAAAATGCTGAAAGAGGAAGAACGCTTTTTGTGCCGAGATTGCAGCAGAGATTTAGAGGAAACTCATTTTCATTTGCGAGCAGATAATCAGGTAATGCAACTGCTCTCGCTACAAAATGATATTACAGCCGCAATGACATTATTTTACTTTCAAAAAGGTAGTGTGGCACAACATTTGATACATCATCTCAAGTACAGAGGTGAAGAACAAATAGGCGAGTGGCTTGGCAATTGGCTGGGTAATAGGCTCTCTCAATCGCCTCTCTATCAGTTAGTAGAAGTGGTAATTCCCGTGCCCTTGCACCGTGATAAACTAAAGAAAAGAGGTTACAACCAAGTGGCTTTATTAGCTAAAACAGTTGCTAAGGTATTAGGAGTGAGCTATGTAGATGATGTGTTGCTAAAGGTTACTGCTAATACTACTCAAACCAGAAAAATATCGTGGCGGCGTTTGGAGGAAAGCGAACATATATTTGTGTTGCAGCAGCCTGAAAAACTGAAAAACAAACATATACTACTCATAGACGACCTTATCACTACAGGGGCTACACTCTCCCATTGTTGCGAACAGTTATCCACTATCGAAGGAGTGAAAATCGCTGTAGCAGGAATAGGTTTTACCATACGCTCTTAACATTGAAAAAAAATTAATAACTAAATAAATATATTGTATGAAGAACACTTTTAAAATGATGCTTGTAGCATTCGCTATGTTCGCGTTCAGTGCTAACGCAGGGGCTATGACCCTTAATCTCAATAAAGTAGCTAAATCTCTTATCGTAGACCAAGATGGTAACGGTGGTGTGAAAGTGAAAAAATCTTGCGATAAAGACGGCGAGAAAAAAGAATGTAGCAAAGACGGTAAGAAAAAATCTTGCTGCAAAAAAGACGGTAACGAAGCCGACAAAAAAGAGTGTAGCAAAGATGGTAAAAAGAAATCTTGCTGCAAAAAAGACGGCGAGCACAAAGCCGAAAATGCAGAAGCTAAATAGTTTCTCATTATATAAATTTTAAAATTACTGGAAAACCTTAGCAGTTGCGCTGAGGTTTTTTGTTATTGATTCCAATGAAAACATTTATATACAGCATTTTAATCTTTATTGGGGCGCTTTCAATAGCCGCCTGTGCTACCGATATTTTACCCAAACCTAAAGGCGGACTTCGTTTGGATTATCCGCAAGCAGCTTATAGCTCTGTAACCGATTTGCCTTACTGCCCGTTTACTTTTGAGGCAAACACCCTTTCGTCTATAGAACATAAAGCCAACTCTTGTGATGTGAATATCAATTATCCAGCGATGAAGGCAACTATCTACCTCACTTATAAAAATGTAGATGGCAATATACGCAAACTCCTCACCGATGCACAGAACTTCACTTATAAGCACACTGTAAAAGCCGATAATATTGCAGCCACCACTTTTGTGAACGATACGACCAAAGTATATGGTATGTTCTATCAAGTGTATGGCAATGCGGCTTCACAATCACAGTTTTACGCTACCGATAGTTTGAAACACTTTATCTCGGGGTCTATTTATTTTAATGTAGAACCTAATTACGACTCGGTACAACCAGCGAGTGATTATTTGCAGAGAGATATGCGCCGCATAATGGAAACCCTTCGTTGGAAATAAAAATAGGGGAGAACTGTTGGCAATTTAGAAATATTGCTTTACTTTTGCCCCACAAAACACTAAATGAATTATGAGTTTACAAACTAAAGTAATGGAAGCGCTCAAAGAAGCGATGAAAGCCAAAGATACGGTAGCTTTAGAATCGCTAAGAGCCATCAAATCGGCTATATTGTTAGCCAGAACCGAAGCAGGAGCCTCTGAAGAATTATCGGAAGCCGACGAGCTCAAACTATTGCAAAAATTAGTAAAACAGCGCAAAGATAGCGCCGCGCTCTACACCCAGCAAGGTCGCAATGATTTAGCTGAACCTGAATTGGCACAAATGGCAGTGATAGAGAAATTCTTGCCAGCCCAGCTCAGTGAAGCCGAAGTAGAAGAAGCGTTGAAAGGCATTATTGCCCAAGTAGGTGCTACAAGCCCTAAGGATATGGGCAAGGTAATGGGCGCAGCTACTAAGCAATTAGCAGGCAAAGCCGACGGCAAATTGATTTCGGATATTGTGAAGAAATTATTGTCATAGTAGTATATATTTTAATAAGAAGGGCCGCATAGTTCAATGGATAGAATGTCAGATTCCGGTTCTGAAGATAGAGGTTCGAGTCCCCTTGTGGTCACAAATTATTTTACAAACGGCATTACCATTAAATAAAAATTGAGGTATTGCCCCAATAATATAAAGATAGCTGTTCCAAAAAGGAGCAGCTTTTTTTGTTTGGCTTTGGAGGAAAGCAAAATGAGAAAAGGTAGCACAAAACTGAGAATGAACATTACAACAATTGCCTCTCCATAGCCTTTGCTAAGAAGGGTTTGGTAATAAATAGTTTCTTCAGGGATATTAGCGTACCATATCAGCATATATTGTGAGAACCACAAATACGCCCAAAAAATAGAGAATCCAAACAGGTATTTGCCTAAATCGTGATAGTGCTCTGGCTTGCTAAAGAGGGTAACAAGCGCAATGCCTGAGAGCAGAAAACTGCTGAGCAATTGCCACGCAAAGAGGGTGCTGTGCCATTCGGGAGTGAGACTCAAAAACCAATCCCACGCCATTGGAGTTTCAGTAAGAAAGAAAATGACTAAGAATAGTACGTGAGGCGTTAAACTCTTAAACTTTTTTAAAGTATAGCGATACCCCACCCATACTGCCATATAACCTACAGCACGCAACAGAAAATAAGGATCGCGATGCACTATATACAACACTCCTAACAAAACTAATAACACTAACCACAAAGGTGTTGTGATACGCTTCATTATAGGGTACAAACTCATAGCCCACTCAGCGTGCGTGACTTTGTTGATGGCATAGAATACCAATACCCCTACTAATGTAAGCGCAATAAACAATAGAATTGAATATGTTAAAAACAATATGCTCATACTTCTTACCTCTTATCTCTTAGCTGTTCTACGTACATTGTTACTTGCCAGCGCTCTTTCTCACTGAGTTGGGTAGCAAAAGCGGGCATTGCATTGCGTCCGTAGTAAATTACGTGATAGATACTCCCCTCCGTAAAATCCCGATTTTTATAATTAGGCACTCCAAAAAACTTTTCCCTTTGCACTAAAATTCCTTTACCATCGCCTTTCTCACCGTGGCAGAGCGCGCAATAGATGCCGTAGAGTGCTTTACCATCAGTTAGGTTTTGAGTTTGTTGTAGGGTATCAGTAGCTAAAGGGTTGTGCAATTGAACTTTGGCTTGCTCATAACCTTCAATAGTATTGGGGTAGCTATAGGGCAACTCACCTCTTTTCACAGTGTGTTCAGGAGGAGAGAGCGGAGCAACTTCATAAGTTTTATAAGCAGGACTCTCATACATATCGGGCATAAACTCAATGTTGCGCTGTTGCTTGTTCCTACAACCAACTGCTAATAACATCAGTAATACATACATCAGGGACTTTGACAAAGTCTTAAACTTTGTCAAAGTGTAGCGACAAAATATATATATTATATGAATATCAACATATCCCATTATTTGTTAATTATTATTTCTTAATTGTTAATTGTTATCTCTTACCTGAATTACGAATTTATCATCACTACTTTTCTTTATAGGATTTTCAGCTTTTTTGAATGGATATAACCTACTTCTGATAAAGAAACTAATCACCAATAGATGCGCTGCAAAATATACAACCAACTCGAATATTACCGGTACAAAAGCAGGAAGGTTTTGCCAGAAAGTGGCATTAGGCTTTCCGCCAATATCCATTGGCCAGTCTTTTATCATTGTGATATAGGTGAGCCAACAACCGAAAAACAAGCCTATAAGTCCATATAGAAAAGTAGCTTTGCCTAAGCGAGTGCGCTTGAGCCCCAAGGCTTCGGCTAAACCGTGTACATAAAAAGGCGTATATACTTCTTGAATTTCCCTACCATCTGATTTTAATTCTTTTATTTTATCTAAAAGTTCTTCAGGAGAGTTAAGAGTTAAGAGATAAGAGTTAAGAGACTCCTGCCCACTAACATCTGTCCCCTGACATCTGTCCCCTGACACCTGACACCTGCCTCCTTTCACCTCAGCTTGTGCAATCATCGGGAAGCTCCTTGCATATAATAAAAACAACAAAAAGAAGAACCCTAAAGTGCCTACAAATATCCCTATATCCACCCACGTAGGACTGAACATCGTCCACGACGACGGCAGATAACCGCGATGCAGTGAGGTAACGATAATTACAAAACGCTCGAACCACATCCCCACACATACTGCCAAAGCAACGCATACTGAAAAGGTAATACTACGGCGTAACTTTTTGAGCCATAGCAATTGAGGGAGGACAATATTGCAAATAATCATCGTCCAGAATGCCCACGCATAGGCACCTGTAGCGCGATTGTGGAATACGTATTGTTCAAACTCCGAGTGAGAACGCATAGCCATAAAAAACTCGGTGAGGTAAGCAACCGCTACAATACTACCAGCCACTAACATTACAGTGTTCATCAGCTCGATGTGTTTGAGGGTGATATAGGCTTCTAAATTACATACTTTGCGCAAAATAATCAGTAGCAAACTCACCATTGCAAACCCCGAAAAGATAGCGCCTGCTACAAAGTAGGGCGGGAAGATAGTAGTGTGCCAACCAGAGACCACCGAAGTAGCAAAATCAAAAGAGACGATAGTATGCACCGAAATGACTAATGGAGTGGCAATACCAGCTAATAAAAGCATTGTTTCTTCCATACGTTGCCAATCTTTGGCGCGCCCGCTCCAACCGAAACTTAGCAAGCTGTAAATCTTCTTCTGAAAAGGCTTGAGAGCACGATCGCGCAACATCGCAAAATCAGGGAGTAAGCCCACCCACCAAAACACTAAGGATACTGAAAAGTAGGTAGCAATAGCAAACACATCCCATAGCAAAGGCGAGTTGAAATTGTCCCACAACGAGCCGTATTGGTTGGGAATAGGCAAGTTGAAATGTAGCAACCACGGTCTGCATAAATGCAGGATAGGGAAGATACTCGCTTGCAACACAGCGAAAATAGTCATTGCTTCAGCCGAGCGATTGATAGCCACCCGCCACTGTTGGCGAAAGAGCAACAATACTGCCGAGATGAGTGTTCCCGCGTGCCCGATACCTATCCACCACACAAAGTTGGTGATGTCCCACGCCCAGCCTACGCTTTTGTTGAGCCCCCACGCGCCTATGCCGTCGCGCAAGGTTACCCATATTGCCCACACCCCCCAGAGGGTCGCAAGGAGGGTAATGCCAAAGGCAATCCACCACGCGCGAGAAGCACGACCTTCGATGGGGCGCGCTATATCTTCACTGATGGTATGATAGGATTTATCGTTGAGTATCTGCATAAATAAGATTTTTTACAGCGTCCTTGCCGTCAGGGGTTACAAACACACAAGTGAATTGCCATTTCACCAATCGCACTTCGGGGGTAGAGAAAGCTCCTACAGGTAGCTTGAGTAACACTTTATTCCATCCCTTGTTGAGGGTAACTTGCAAAGGAGGACGCACTTGGAAATTTTCGTTAGTAAGAGGTATTTCGTTAGAGAGTTCTCTGTGAGTTGATTCCCATATAGGAGGAGAGAGTTCTGTATCGTTTAACCAAATTTTACTCTCCTTATAATCCCATTTACCTTGCGGCGGAGGTAGATCTTTTTCCGACCGACTGTAATCTTGAAAACTTATCCATAAACCAACTGGTTGTTCTTCAGGTGAATATACATAAGTATACGCATAAGCAGTGTGGTTAGGTTGAGGTTTTTTATAAAAAGCAGGTACAAGATCGCCCCAAGTATGTCGCAAATAAATACCAGCCCCTATAGCTTTATGGGTGTGATAAGTTTTTCCTTCATAAGAGTAGCTTTCTTTTAAAGCTTTCTCAGGCGGAAAGGATTGAGCAAGATTGCCATTGTTAGGAAATGCATCGGTAATGCGCCAGACTACGTTGGTTTGGGGTACGTAGGCAAAGGGTTCATCACCAAAATAATGGGCTTTATGCCAGCACATACGCCTCTCAAAATCAGCAAACTGCCGGAATATAGGGTCGTTGGTATCTGTGGGGAGCATAGTGCCTTTGCCATCGAAATATTCACTGCCTCCTCCTTTCCAAGAGCGCTCGGCTAAGGCGAGCATTGCAGGATAGAAATTGTTTTGTATGAGAATATCTCTCTCTCCTTTGATATAGCGGTCGTTCCATAACCCTATAATAGCTCCCGCGTGGTCGTCGTCACCTTGGGCTACATTTAAAATTCTGCTGTTGTAGAGGGCAACCAAATCGGCAAAAGCATCGAAATGATTGATATAGTGAAATTTGCTATCAATAGCAGGAATGCCTTTTTGTGCTTTACCTCGATAGCTCCACAGTTGGGTCATATCTATTTCACCTGCTTTATATTGCCACCCAGGATTCCACGAAATCACCTTTTTGCCTTTATTACGCAAGTAAGACACCATTTCGGGTACAAACTGCGGATTGCTAAAAACTACTTCATCAGTGCCTATGTGAATATAAGGAACATCAAAATTTTCGACTACCTCATCCAATAGTTCTTTGAGAATTGCCATTCCTTTTTCCGATTGCATAGCTACCCCAAAAGCCTTTTCAAAAGCACGACTGTGTCCAGGCATATCAATTTCAGGGATGAGCAATACGTTGTGTTTTTTGCAGAAAGTGACTAACTCTTTGGCTTCTTGTAGGGTATAATATTGGGCAGGCATACGCTCATAGCTAGAAGGAGCATTGAGTTCAGGATAGCGCAAACTCTGCAAACGCCACCCTTGGTTTTCGGTGAGATGCCAATGAAATACATTGATTTTGTACTGCGAAAGTAGTGCTATTTCTCTTTTCAACTCCTCCAAACTCATAAAGGTACGTCCTACATCTTGCATAAAACCGCGCACTCTAAAAGCAGGATAATCGATGATTTTGCATCCTTCGTAATAGGCTTTATTGCCTTTGGTAACCAAAAGTTGCTTTAATGTTTGTTTCGCCCAATACACACCTTTCCCACTGATAGCCCTGATGAGAATGCAATTTTTAGTAACTTCTAACATATACCCTTCTTCTTTATTGACGGGAATTTCGGGCAAATCGGCTACCATTTCTACAATAATAATCGGACGTGTTTCTGCCGAGGCTACCTTGTAGCGTTGTCCATTAGCGATAACTTGTTGCGGTGCAGGCAATAAGTGGTCTATCCCTGCGTAGAGCACACAAGGAGAAACACACCAAAGGTATATGAAAAATATATAAAACTTCATAACTCCTAATTCCTAACTTTCACTTGATACACCACATTAGGGTCGGTGTTGAGCTCTGCTAAAAGCTGATACATACGCTCACTGGCACTGAGTTGGGCGATTTTGCTTCCTTCTTCGTTAGCATCGCCAAATACCATAGCCCCTGTATTACAAGCAGCTGCACAAGCTACTACATTGTTGAACTCTCCTGGGGCAACGGCACGACCTTCTCTTTTGGCTTTCAGTATTACCGCTTGGGTGTTCTGGATACAGAGGGAACACTTTTCCATTACTCCTCGCGAACGTACCGTTACATCGGGGTTGAGCACCATACGCCCTATTTCGTTGTTCATATTGTAGTTGAACTGCTTGTTTTCACTATACTGAAACCAGTTGAACCTACGCACTTTATAGGGGCAGTTATTAGCACAGTAGCGCGTGCCTACACAGCGGTTGTAAGCCATTTGGTTTTGTCCTTGCTGTCCGTGAGCGGTAGCGATTACAGGGCAAACAGTCTCACAAGGGGCATTATTACAATGCTGACACATCACGGGCTGAAAACCTACGCACCTTTGTTCGTTTTCTCTTGATTCATAACGGTCGATGCGCAACCAGTGCATATCGCGAGAGCGGCGCACTTCTTCTTTGCCTACTACGGGCACATTGTTTTCGGCGTGGCAGGCGATCACACAAGCTGCACAACCAGTACACGCATTTAAGTCGATAGAGAGTTTAAAATGATGTGGGGTAGTAGGGTCTTTCTTTGTTTTAGGGTGTTTGGGATTCCACACTTCAGCGGATTCGCTTAAAAAAGTCTCTAAAGAAATCTCTTTGAGGATATTTTTCCGTCCTACCAATTCATTTTGCAGTTGCAAGCAGGCAAATTGGTGAGTGCCTTCTGCTTTTTCTATCTGTACGCCTTGGGTTTTACAATGGTCTTTATAAAGCACAAAGGCATTGACCCCCACTTGCATTTCGGTTTGTATGCCTGCCTTGCGTCCATAACCTAAGGCAAGCCCTACACTGCCTTGTGCTTGCGCAGGGGTGATGAGTACGGGAGCGATGATACTTTTGCCGTTAGCACTGATTTTCGCCTGATACCCGTCCAAAGCACCATCAGCAGTATGCCAATTCTCAATACTTAGACGTTGGGCATCGCTGGGGTGCATCGTGAGGAAGTTATCCCACGTAGTGCGGTGGATAGGGTCGGGAAGCTCTTGTAGCCAAGGATTGTTAGCTTGCTGTCCGTCTCCCAAAGCGGTGCTGGTATAGAGGCTGAGTTCAAAAGGTGTTTCTACTAATTCTCTGGGAAGTACTGTGCCTATTAGCCTTAAAGTTTCCTCACGTGTGAGGGTCATAGGCGGTTTCCTCAGTGAAGGGATTTTTTCTTCTTTCGGCAACTCAAAAGATTTTATATCTTCTTTTACAAAAGTGCCATCGTGCAGGGCTTGTTTCCAAGAAAATCCTTTTAAGATATGGGTTTCCCAATGAGCTTTGATAAAATCGTAATAGCTCTCCTTGTGTCCTATCCATTGCAAAAAACAGTCTTGCCATTGTTTGGTGTTGAAAAGCGGACGTATACAAGGTTGCATCAGTCCGTAGTGCCCGTATTTAAATTCTACATCGCCCCACGACTCTAAATAATGCGGTTGAGGCGCCCAAAGGGTTGTTTGCTGGGCAGTTTCATCAGCGCGCATCGCAAAGGATACCGAAAAAGGTACTTTCTTCAAGCCTGAGACAAACACTTCGGCGTTAGGCAAACTGTATAAAGGGTTGAGATTGTTGATAAAGAGAACGCCTACCTTACCTTCGTTCATATCGGTGAGTAGCTGTTGTAGAGCTTTAACATTACCTTTACGGGTAAGCACGGGAGTTTGAGGCGAGAAAGCTTCACTTTGGAGATGTTCATTGATAGCAAAAGCGATTAATTGAGCTTCAACGCTATCAATACCTGTTACTACTAAGGCTTTGCTACCCGCTTTTTTGAGTTCGGAAGCTATTTTCTTTATTTTGTCCTCAATAGTAACTTTATTCTCCTCTTTTTCTATAATAGAGTTTGGGAAATGAAATTGTTCATTCTCCTCAAAACCTTTTAGGTATTGGAAACAGTAAGCCAATGCTTTTTTCACTTGGTCAGGAGTGAGGGCAATGCGCTCATCGGCATTAGCGCCTGTAAGGCTGAGGTTGGCTTCCAACTGAATATGGCGCGACATTCCGTTTGCTTTGCTAGGAATACGCCCTTGCGCATAGCCAGCTTCATAGCCCCCTCCATTCCAATCGCCTAAGAAATCGGCATCAAAGGAAACAATGAGCTTTGCCTTGCTGAAATCGTAATCGGGCATTGCACGCAATCCATAGCGCCATTCAAAAGCGGTGAGAATAGCATCTTCTGATATGGTATCGTATTCAACGAGCTTAAAGGTGGGGTATTTTTCTTTTAATAGTTCTACTAAGGCATAACTTGACGGACTTGCGAGTGTTTGACTGAGCATCACAATTTGCTTGCCTTCAGCTTTTGCTTTCTCTAAAGCTGTAATGGCTTTAGTATCCAGCTGTTGCCACAATTCCCCTCCTTGAGAGAGGGCAGGGGATGGGTTTCTATGCTCGTCATACAAACTCAATACCGATGCCAATATCCTTGCATTCACTGCCCCTCCTGCTTTGGCTTCGGGGTTGCGCAATACAGCAATGGGTCGCCCTTCGCGAGTTTTCACCAGTACGCTGGCAAAGTCAAAACCATCGGCTATGCAAGTAGCGTAATAATTGGCTTCACCTGCTACAATACTTTCGGGCTGTATTACATACGGAATTGTTTTATGTACCGCCCCTTCGCAACCTGCCAAGGCTGCCACCGCTGTAGAAAAACCTAAGAATTTTAGGAAATCTCGCCGTGATGTTGATATATTATGTATATTCTCATTCGTCATTCGTAACTCGTCATTCGTCATTATTAGTAGTGGCATTTTGCACATTCTAAGCCTCCCATTTCGGCAACGGTTAGTTTGGCTACATTTAGCTTTTTAGCCAAAGCCTTGTGCACTTCTTCATAGTGCTGATAATAAGGGTTATTAGCATTCACAGGCATTTGGCGGTGGCACTCTATACACCACCCCATCGTAAGAGGCGCGTGCTGGTGTACCACCTCCATTTGTTGTACTTCGCCGTGACATTTCTGACATTCCAACCCACCCACTGTTACGTGCTGACTGTGATTGAAATAAGTAAAGTCGGGGAGTTTGTGAATGCGCACCCACTGCACAGGTTTAGCAGTGGCCGTATAACGAAATTTCTGTTCGTCCCAGCCTACTGCTTCGTATAATTTCTTGATTTCTTTGGTGTAAAAATCTTTAGTATAACCATTGGCAGTGTCCTCTTCACCCTCATACTCCGAGATAGTAAGGTGGCAGCCCATACACACATTGAGTGAGGGCACGCCTGCTACTGCCGAAGTCCGCGCTCCCGAATGGCAATATTTACAATCGATTTGGTTATCACCTGCGTGAATTTTGTGAGAGAAGTGAATAGGTTGTATAGGTTCATAGCCCTCGTCTACCCCTATCTGCATCAGAAAGGCGTAAAGAGCGTAGGTAATGCCTAAAAAGGTAATGATAAGGGTTGATATAATGATAATTTTTTTCAATTAACAATTTATAATTAACAAATGTTGTTGTGTTACAAACTTTCGTCCGTCATTCGTAACTCGTCATTCGTAACTCGTAACTCGTCATTAATTCTCTTCACTTGTTCTTTGGCACTTTCCAAATCAACGTTTTCAATCACCGCATTTGAAAAAGCAATGCGCTGTTCATCAGTCCACTGTTGTGCCATACGAGCCCGCACTTGGGCTTCAGTGCAATGGTCGCGTGCCATTACACGGGCAATGCGCACCTCCTCAGGGGCTGTAACTGTGATGATATAATCACAATCTTTGTAGCTTCCACTTTCAAAGAGAATAGCAGCTTCTTTCAGTACATAAGGCGACGTTTGTTTCTTAGCCCATTGTTTAAAATATTTTGCAAGGGCAGGATGTACAATGTTGTTGAGTATCGCCAATTTCTCAGAATTGTTAAACACAATCTGGGCGATATAAGCGCGGTTATATTCTCCATTGTGGTAAGCCTCCTCACCAAAAGCAGCGATAATGCGTTCCTTTACCTGCGCATCGGTAGCGATGAGCGCTTTAGCTTGTTCATCTGAATTGAATACTGCAATACCTAAGGCAGCAAATGCTTTGGCTATCGTGCTCTTGCCACTGCCAATACCTCCTGTAAGTCCTACTACCATCATTCTTTGCGTATGAGAAAATCAACGGTAGCTTCGTTCATTAGCGCCACCTTTATACGCCGTTTGTTAGTGCTAATTTGCAATGGGATATGCCCTGCGTTAGCCTCGCACATATCGGCGGTTACTTCTATATCGTTAGGAGTGAGTGTTTTAAGTAGGTTTAATTCCCCCGTACAGAGCACACTCACCTCATCAGGGAAAATTTTCACCTGACTGTTTTTCGGTACCCTCATCACTTTCACCGGTACGCGCAACTCTTGCTCACTCACCTTATCTACAAAGGCTTGCATCGCTATTTTATGAGTGTTGAAATGTACCAAAGGCGTGCTTTTGAGCGTGTAAGTCTCACTAAAATTATCCTTTATAGGGCGTTTGCTATGATAGTGAAAAACAACTTGAGAGAGCGTGTCTATCACTTTTTGGCTACCCGATGCCACTACCGAATCGGGGGAGAGTTTTAGATCTGTGAGTTGGTATTCTTTAGGGTATTCCACGTTTAGATGTACCACTACGGGGATTTTTTTAGTGTGTTTAGGCGCTAAATACAGTTGCAGCGTATCGGAGACTACCGAGCGTATTTTGAAGTTTGCGAGATAAGTATTGCTCAGCTTGTCTTTACTGTTTTTGGAGAGTGTATAGAAGTGTTCACTCACCTCTTGCAGGTCAGTAAAATCAACGGTGAGGGTAGGGTTTTGTCGGTAGGATTTCAAAAGAGAAAAGCCATTGCCTTCAACTACAATTCTCACGAAATTAGGGGCAGAAGGCAGAAATACCTCGTTGGCAGGGGGATTGATAACTGTCACAGGGATAGATACTTCCCTAAGTAAATTTTTAGAAAGTTTTACTAACGACCAGATAAAAACCGATAGGATGAGGCATATTATAAAAGTGAGGTTGCGGCGGTTCATAGCAACAATAAATTACGAGTAACCAAATAATGAGGGCAAAGATATGAAATGATTGGCAAATGAGCAAATTTAGCAATTTGCAGATTGCCAAATTATTTTTTACTTTTGTGCTTTCATTTTTCACTTGTTTGCTATGAAAACACTCCGAAATATCCTTATTGCCTTGGGCGTTACTTTCACGGCTTATGTTCTTATAGAAGGCAACAACCCTACTTTCTCACTCCCTGATTGGGATTTAGATTCTTTTTTTACTGCTGATGATAGTGATAATAGTGCTCTTTACAATCAAGAAATGGAAGATGAAGATGTATATATAAGCAAAGAAAATGAAGATCTCGCAATTATCAACTTTTATAATTTTTGCAATACTTTAACTGCAGCTTGCTATAATGAGGCAGCTGCTCCTGATAAGTTGCGAGAAATTAACAATGCTTTAGAGGCAGTGAAAAATGGCAAAACACCCCCTGAACTTTCTAATAAAAATTCTCTTCTGAAAAATCTCAAAAAAGACAATCTTTCACAAGGAGTGCCTAATATATTAGGTTTTGAAAAGCACGATGTAGAGAACGCATATAAAGCACTAAAAGCCAATGTAATTACTATAATGGAAGCGCGCGAGAGTATTATAGCTGACTTCAATAAACCTCTGCAGGGTAGCTTTGTTGAACAAAAAATAGGCAACTTCGAAAGGCGTGCTAACCACCTTCTTACGATGCAATCACAGCTAAATGCACTCCTGCAAAATCACATCACCGCTGCTAGTGACCATTTGATGGAAGACAATAGACAAGCTACTACTTTCTACAACTATCAAGAAATGCTTAAAACTTTTGAAAACCTACTCAATCTGTTGGAAAGAGCCGAAGCTGGTGAAACCGTAGATGTACAAGAAGCTAAAAAACTCTACAACAGTTTTATAGAACAACATACAGCCCTAAAAAGTAAACCTCTGGGGCGTGAACATTTCATCAATACTGATGTCTTTTTGGTATTAGAACTTGAAAAACCAATTTTTCCCTCTTTGAGTAAACTCATTTATCAACTCACTAACTCTCAAAAAATAGACTCAACTATATTTTGGGAAGTGCGACACCAAGCACAACCTCTCCTAAATCCTTATGCCCTATTCAATACCCGTAACGCCTCGTACTACGAATATGATTTGTAACACATTCATTTGTAACTATTCACTTTTAAATTTTAACTATTGAAAAAAGCAATCATTATAGGTTTAGGGCTTATTGGGGGCTCCTTTGCCTTGGAATTGAAAAAACGCTTGGGGTATACCATTGCAGGTATCGACCTCAACCCCGCTCATATACAAAAAGCCTTAGATTTAGGTATTATCGATGAAAGCACCGATTACAACCACCTCACCGATGCCGACCTCGTGCTCATAGCTGTACCCGTGAATCACATTCACAAAGTATTGCTACAAGTGCTCGACAAAATAGGTGAACAAACCCTTGTAATGGATGCAGGTTCCGTGAAATCGCATATTTGTGAAGCAGTAGCCACTCACCCTCATCGTCAAAATTTTGTTGCGGCACACCCTATGGCAGGTACAGAGCATTCAGGACCTGAGGCAGCGCTCTACGACCTTTTCGACGGCAAGGTAATGGCACTCTGTGAAGTAGAAAAAAGCGATTGGCGATTGTTAGACCGTGCTTTGAGCATCGTAAAAGCCTTGAATATGCGCGTGAAAATGATGCAACCTGCCGATCACGACCTCCATACCGCCTACGTGTCGCACCTTTCGCACGTGAGCTCCTTTATGCTGGGGAAGACCGTTTTAGAAATTGAAAAGGACGAAGCTCATATATTTGATTTGGCGAGTACCGGTTTTGCCTCTACCGTGCGTTTGGCAAAGAGCGATGCCCAAATGTGGTGTCCTATATTTTTAGAAAACAAAGACAACATACTCAAAGCCCTGAATGAGTACATCAAAAACTTAGAAGCCTTTAAAATTCTCATAGAAACTGAACAAGCCGAGGCACTTACCCAAAGCATACACGAAGCCAATTACATTAGAAAAATATTGAAATAAACTGATATCCAATGAAAACACTGATTCCTAAAACAACTGTATGGTATATTTTTATTGCTCTTATAGCACCTAAATTACTGTTGATTTTGTATTATGCTTTATACTATAAAAGCTTATTTTTTTTAGAGGTATGGGAAGAAAATAGTATTTTTTTATTGAAAAGCTTTGTGATAAGCTATAGTGTAGGGCAATTTGTACCCTTTGAAAAACTTCCCAAAGGTGGAACTATTGCTATAGCATTATTGTGTTTACTCATATTGCCAATTATAAACATTTATAATTTTTGGCGTATTTATGATGAGTTTAATATTCAAAATCATTTAGATTACTTAGGTCTGAATATAATTATAGGAATATTATTAGGAGTGATGCTACACAGAATTGCTAAAAAAGAAAAGGCAATCCCTCCGATGAATCAAATTAACCCAAGAATAAGGGCAATTCTTTACATAGCTTCCTCTTTTTGGATAGGAGCTATTATATTAATGATTATAATGGGAGTTTATTATTCAGGGTCATTGGATTCATTTTCTGTGGTTGTTTCAATAGCAGGTATATATACCGTTTTGGGAGTAATTTTAGCACTATTCATTCCTTTTACGCATTACACTAAAAATACAAATTTTAAAATAGGCTGGCTTATTACAATCATTGTTTGGGTACTTCCGCCTTTAGTTCTAATTTATATAATTAGCCCTCCCTATATTAATGAAACAATAATATTAGTTACTTATACTTGTATCTCCTTTTTCCCAGCTCTGATAAGCGGTTTTTACTTAGCCAAGAAGCTCCAAAAATTAGGAAAAACACCCTAAAAACCTCTTACCTCTTACCTGTTACTTCTTACCTAAAACAAAATATTCCCAGACTATCGATTTCACTTGGTAATAATTGGTAATGAGCTTTGAAGGTCTTTTCTTTTTAAAGAAGAAAAATCGTTTATAAAAATGAAAATGCGCTCTTATTACTTCCCACGTAAAACGCGGCTTGCCTTGTAAAAGAAAACGCACTCCTGCAATGCCATCTAATACCATACGTAAGAAGATTGTGGTATAAAGTCCTTTAGCGGGTAGGTTTTTCAGCAACATAAACAAACTATTGCGGAAGTTGAGGTAGGTTTTTTTAGGGTTGGCAGCGGTGAGAGTTGCCCCTCCTACGTGATAGACAGTACTTTCGGAGCAATACACCACTTGTTTGCCGAGGTGGTGCACTCGCCAGCACAAATCTATTTCCTCTTGGTGGGCAAAGAAATCTTCGTCAAAACCTCCTAACTGGTGGAATACCTCTGCACGTATAAAAAAGCACGCCCCCGATGCCCAAAAAATGGGTACGGGGAAAGACTCGTTATACTGACCTTTGTCCTCTTCTATGGTCTCAAATACCCTCCCTCTGCAATACGGGAAACCATATCGGTCTATAAAACCACCTGCCGCGCCGGCATATTCAAAATGCGTACAGCGTTTTTCATCTTTAATTTTAGGCTGTACCACTGCAATGTGTTCCTCTTCAAAAGTGTGCAGGATAGGGGAGAGCCAACCTTCAGTTACTAACACATCCGAGTTCAGCAGGCAATACACATCAGCGTTAATATGTTGTAAAGCGCGATTGTATCCTCCCGCATAACCGCTGTTGGTGGGGTTTTCTACAATATGCATTTCAGGAAAGTGGGTGCGCACGAAATCAAGAGAATCATCGGTAGAGGCATTGTCTACGATGTAGAGTTGCGCTTCGGGCGAGTAGCGCACTACCGAGGGGAGGAATTGTTCTAACAGCTTTTTGCCGTTCCAATTGAGTATTACGATGGCAAGAGTCATTGTGAGAGGTCGTTGTAATGAGGGAGTTCTTTTAAAAAATGATACTGACTGTGCTGGTAGTCCATTTGGCAATAGTAATGAGTAATGCCATTGGTAACCATTAGATATTGAGCGTTTAAGCTAAGGTTATAGCGCGCAATTTGGTCGAAAGTATGTTGGGTAATAGGCACATTCGGAGCTTTGCATTCCACCGCTAAGAGCACCGTTCCTATTTTAGCATATACTACCACATCGTAACGCTTGGTGAGCCCATTGATAGAGAGCTTTTTCTCCACATTGATAAGCGATTTAGGGTAACCTTTCTCCTCAATGAGAAAATGCACCACGTGTTGGCGTACCCATTCTTCAGGCTGTAACACCACGTATTTCCGACGAATCACATCAAATATCCACAGTTTTTCATCGGCTACTTTAGTGCGAAAGGGGTAGTTTTTGAAATTTAATAGTTCCATACTGCAAAAGTAGAATATTTTTTGTATTTTTGCACTATGAATGAAGTAAAAACTATTGTAGGCAACATAAAAAAAGGCATTATCGCTCCTATCTATTTTCTGATGGGCGAAGAACCTTATTTCATAGATATAGTATCCGATTACATTGAAGATCACGTGCTGCAAGAAGACCAAAAGGGTTTCGACCAAATTGTGCTCTACGGTCAAGATGTAACAGTGCCTGCGATTATCGATTATGCGCGCCGTTTCCCAATGATGAGCGACCGCCAAGTGATTATCGTTAAAGAAGCCCAAAACCTCAGAGCTACTATCGACCAATTAGTGCCTTATGTAGAGAACCCTACCCCTACAACGGTTTTGGTATTCTGTTATAAATACGAGAAGTTAGACGCACGCAAGAAACTGCTGAAAACCTTACAAAAGAACAAAGATTGCGTATTACTTGAAAGCAAAAAACTTTATGAAAACCAAGTAGTCGCTTGGTTACCCGATGTATTGAAGAAAAAACACCTCAGCATTCAGCCTAAAGCCATACAAATGTTAGTAGATTTCTTAGGTACCGACCTGAGTAGGATACAAAATGAGGTGAATAAATTAGCCCTTATCGTTCCTGAAAATACTGAAGTAACCCCCGAAATTATAGAGAAAAATATAGGTATTAGCAAGGAGTTTAACAACTTTGAACTCAAGAGTGCTATTGCTGCAAACGATGCCTATAAGATAGCGCGTATCCTCAAACACTTCGCTGATAATCCTAAGGATAATCCCTTGGTAATGACGCTTACCGTGCTTTATGGTTATTTTCAACAACTTTTGGCTTTCCACGGTCTTACCGACCAAACTGATAAGAACGTAATGGCAACCTTAAAAGTGCCTGTTTTTGCTATCAAAGACCTGCGTTCAGGGGCACAACACTACCCAATGAAGCGCGTGAGTGCTATCATTGCTACGCTGCGCCAAATCGACCTAAAAAGCAAAGGCTTAGGAGCCACCAATAACCTCTCCGAAGCCGACCTTCGCAAAGAACTGATTATAATGTTACAAGCGTAATTTGAAAATCTTTTTGTAGCTTAAAAAATAATATCATACCTTTGTAAAAAAATAGAAATGTTATGCAAACAAATGTCATACCTTTAGAAGAAAATACAGATTTTCAACCTTGTCAATTAGTTGAAAATGAAGAAGATTTCTATTATGAGCTAACAGCCGAAGACCTACGTAAATTAGCTATAGCTGAAAAACAATCACAATTAGGAATGTTTACTGATAGTTCAGAAGTACATAGAAAAGCCCAACAGATGATCAACCAATGGAAATAAAATGGATTTACGACGCTGAAGAAGATTATTATAACACCCTTACTTATTGGTATAAACATAATGGGAGTTATACCTATTCTGAAAAAATAATGAAAGCAGTAGAAGTTTTACAAAAAGAAATAGCAAAAAATCCTTACTTCTTAGCAAAATATAGTGAGCATTTAGGAATGTATCGAAGAAACTTTTTAGATAATAGGTTTGTAATTTACTATAAAGTTATAGAAGATAAAAATAGAATAGAAATACACTATTTTAGAAGTACTAAACAAAGACCTTTATAGAACAAAAAAGCTGTCTAATAAAGAAATGTTAGACAGCTTTTTTGTTACCTGTTATCTGTTACCTAAACAGAAACTCCATACTCTCTTAGAGCATCGTTTAGTGAAGTTTTCTTATCGGTTGAGGCTTTGCGCTGCCCGATGATAAGAGCACAAGGCACTTGGTAATCACCCGCAGGGAAGTGCTTGGTATAACTACCAGGGATCACTACTGAGCGCTCAGGTACATAGCCTTTCAATTCTTTAGGTTCACTGCCCGTTACATCAATGATTTTAGTAGAGGCTGTAAGCACTACATTAGCACCAAGCACCGCTTCTTTGCCTACGTGCACACCTTCTACCAAGATACAACGCGACCCGATAAAAGCTCCGTCTTCTACTATCACAGGAGCTGCTTGCAAGGGTTCTAATACCCCCCCTACACCTACACCACCACTCAGGTGCACGTGTTTGCCTATCTGAGCGCAACTACCCACAGTAGCCCACGTATCTACCATTGTACCTTCATCTACATACGCCCCTATATTCACATAGCTGGGCATTAGTATCGCTCCTTTGGCAATAAAAGCACCACGACGTGCTACAGCAGGAGGTACTACGCGCACTCCTTTCTCATCGTAGTTGTGTTTGAGCGGAATCTTATCGTGAAACTCAAAGATACCCACCTCTACGGGTTTCATATTTTGGATAGGGAAGTAAAGCACAACAGCTTTTTTCACCCATTCGTTTACTTTCCAGCCATCGGCAGTAGGCTCTGCCACTCGCAACTGACCTAAATCCAAGAGGTGAATGACCTCACGGATAGTCTGTTGTACAATTTCCTCACGAAGCAGAGAGCGATTCTCCCACGCCTCATCTATCATTTGTTTTAAGTGTTCCATTTATCTAATTATCAATTGTTAATTGCTTTTATCGCTTTTTCAAGTGTTTCAATTTTCGCTAACGCATCAGCTTCTTTTTTGCGCTCGTTCTCTACTACTTGAGCAGGCGCTGAGTTTACAAACTTCTCATTAGAAAGTTTCTTGCGCACTGATGCTAAAAAGCCTTGTGTATAGGTGAGTTCCTCTTGTAGTTTTTTGAGTTCCTCTTCTACATTCACCGCACCTTCCATTGGGATAAAGTACTCATTAGCTTTTACGCGGAAAGACATTGCGCCTTCTATGGCTGTACTTACTTCGGTAATAGCTTCAAGCCCACCCATTTTAGAAATCACCACATCAAAACGGTTGCTCGCTTGTTCTTTGTTTAATACTGAAAGGCTTAGTGGTGTTTTGAAAGGTATATTCTTTTCTTTGCGCACCGTGCGGATACCTGCGATCACTTCGGCAGCAAATTCGAATTCTGCCAATAGTTTTTCGTCGTACGGCTGTACGGTGGGGTAGGTAGCCACGATAAGGGCTTGTTCAGGGGTACGAGGTACTAAACTTTGCCATATTTCCTCAGTAAGGAATGGCATAAAGGGGTGGAGGAGTTTTAGTAAATTCTCAAAAGCGGCTACCACGCCCTCGTAAGTCGCTTTGTCCATTGGTTTGCCGTATTCGGGTTTTACCATTTCCAAAAGCCACGCACAGAAGTCGTCCCAAGTGAGTTTATAGATTGCCATTAGAGCATCGGAGATGCGGTATTTCTCAAAATGGTCTTCTACTTCGGTGAGTACCGCGTTGAACTTCGCTTCAAACCATTGCAAAGCGAGTTGAGCGGCTGCAGGTTGCTCTACTGTATCTACCTGCCATCCTTTTACCAATTGAAAAGCATTCCACAATTTGTTGCCAAATCCTTTTCCTTGCTGACAAAGGGCTTCGTCAAATAGCAAGTCATTACCTGCTGCCGATGAGAGCAAGAGTCCCACGCGCACGCCATCAGCACCGTAATCGGCGATGAGTTTGAGGGCATCGGGTGAGTTACCTAAGGATTTAGACATCTTGCGGCGCTGCTTATCGCGCACCAATCCAGTGAGATATACATTGCTAAACGGACGCTCACCTTTGTATTCATAACCTGCTACTATCATTCGGGTTACCCAGAAGAAAAGGATATCAGGTCCCGTTACCAAATCGTTGGTAGGGTAATAATATTCAATTTCAGGATTATTAGGCTCTAAAATACCGTTGAACACGCTCATTGGCCATAACCAAGACGAGAACCAAGTATCGAGGGCGTCTTCATCTTGTCGCAAATCGGCTTCAGTAAGATGAGCATTGCCACTCTTTTCTTTAGCCAAAGCGAGGGCTTCTGCCTTAGTTTCGGCTACTACAAATTGGTCTTTGTCCTCGCCGTAGTAGTAAGCAGGAATTTGTTGTCCCCACCACAATTGGCGTGAGATATTCCAATCGCGTACGTTCTCTACCCAATGGCGATAAGTATTCTCGAACTTTTTAGGATATAGTTTGATGCTTTCGTCTTCCAATACCGCCTTGATAGCTGGCTGGATAAGGGTGTCCATTTTGAGGAACCACTGGTCGGAAAGGCGAGGTTCTATCACGGCTTTGGTACGCTCGGATGTCCCCACTTTGTTAGTATAAGTCTCTTTTTTAGCAAGTAAGTCTTTTTCTTCTAATTCGGCTACTATCTCCTTGCGCACTACAAAGCGGTCTTTGCCAGCATAGTGCAAACCGTAGTGATTAAGGGTTGCATCATCATTGAAAATATCAATGACTTCTAACTGATGTTTGTCGCCCAACACCTTGTCGTTAGGGTCGTGGGCAGGGGTTACTTTCAGGCAACCTGTACCAAATTCCATATCTACATACTCATCTTCGATAATCGGAATCACGCGGTTGCAGATAGGCACAATTGCTTTTTTGCCTTTGAGGTGTTGCCAACGCTGATCGTTAGGGTTGATACAGATAGCTGTATCGCCAAAAATCGTTTCAGGTCGCGTTGTAGCAATCACAAGGTACTCATTTGTCCCTTCAATTTGATATTTTAAATGATATAAAAATCCTTGACGCTCTTCGTAAATTACCTCCTCGTCAGAAAGGGTAGTTTTAGCCTCTGGATCCCAGTTTACCATACGGTGACCGCGGTATATTTGTCCTTTGTTGTACAAATCTACAAACACTTTGATAACCGAAGCCGAAAGCTCCTCGTCCATAGTGAATTTAGTGCGCTCCCAATCGCAAGAGCAACCCAATTTTTTGAGCTGTTCGAGAATCACCCCACCGTATTGGTGCGTCCATTCCCACGCGTGTACGAGGAACTCCTCACGAGTGAGGTCGGATTTTTTAATGCCTTGTTCTTTGAGTTTTGCCACCACTTTGGCTTCTGTTGCAATAGAAGCGTGGTCAGTACCTGGTACCCAGCAAGCGTTGAAGCCTTTGAGGCGTGCACGGCGGATAAGTACATCCTGAATGGTATTGTTGAGCATGTGTCCCATATGGAGCACCCCTGTAACGTTAGGGGGCGGAATCACAATGGTATAGGGGGTACGCTCATCGGGGGTTGAGTGAAAATAGTTGTGGGCAAGCCAATAGGCATACCATTTTTCTTCTAATTCTGTAGGATTGTATTTTTTAGGTTCTGTCATACTTAATGAGTCAATTTTAAGGCGCAAAGGTAGTAATTAATTGACAATTAACAATTATCAATTCTCAATTATTTCAGTTTGCCAATTTCTATAGGGATTTTTGCTGAGCATAGCATTGTAGTAACGTGTCTCATTGGTTACTTCCTCGCCTAACCATTCGGGACGCTCAAAAGGGGTGTTTTCAGAGGGTAATTCTATCTCGGCAATCACTAATCCTTCATTGTCGCCGTAGAACTCATCTACCTCAAAACACAACTCGCCACAAGGCACGAGGTAACGCGTTTTGTCAATTACTCCTTTTTCACAAAGAGCTAATAATTGCTCAGCATCGGCTACTGTAATGGCTTTCTCCCACTCAAAACGCGTGGTGCCGCTCTCGTTGCTACTGCCCTTTATAGTGAGAAATGCTTCGTTGCCTTTTATGCGCACTCTCACTGTGCGCTCTGGCACAAAGCTCAAATAGCCTTGTGTAATGCGTATAGCCTTAGTAGAGAGTGCTTTATAAGTGTTGCTTTTTACCTTGAATTTGCGTTCTATTTCTTGTAACATTACTTTTCTTTTTTGTAGTTGTCGTAAGTGAATGGCACTTTCCACGTCATATAAAGAGCTGGGATAGTGCAAATCATTACTAACAAGAAGAAATGTTGATATCCTAAGTAGGTGCTTAAGAAACCGCTAATCATACCTGGAATCATTACCCCTAAGTTCATCAAACTATTGGCAAAAGCGTAGTGTGCCATTTGGTATTTACCAGGGGCTATTTGTTGCATCATAAAGAGGGTAAGACCTACAAAACCAAATCCGTAACCGAAGTATTCGCCTACAATTCCCATAGCGATAGTAGGTAAGTGGGTAGGTTGAAAATAAGCAAAAAGCAAATAGACTACAAACGGAATATTGAAAGCACACGCCAAAGTGAACAAAGCCTTTTTAAGCCCCACTTTCGATACAAAATATCCTGCTACAATAGAGCCTAAAATGAAGGCTACAGTACCTGCTGTACCATACACTAATCCGTATTGTTCGTTGCTGAGTCCTAAACCTCCTATTGATAGCTCATCTTTGAGGAATAATGGAGCTATTTTCATTGCCAAACCTTCGGCAAAACGATATAAGAAAATGAAGAAAAGATAGAAGAGAATATGTTTTTTTTGGAAGAAATCGGCAAAAATACGCCATAACTCCTCCGATTTTTCACTAAAACTACCTTCTTTTTGTGGTTTTATGTCTTTTGGAAGCGCGTAGAAGTGATATAAACCTACTAAACCGAGTATAGCTGCACAAATGCTCAGAATCAACTGCCAAGAGGCTACAATGCTCATTCCTTGAGAGTTTACTAACCAGCCCGCTAAGAAGATGAGTCCGCCATTAGCGAGTACTTTGGCTAAGTTGTAAAAAGCTCCTTGCCAGCCTGAATAAAAGCTTTGGGTAGCAGGATCTAATTGTTCCATATACATCCCATCGCCTGCAATATCGTGAGTAGAACCACTTAGTGCGATAAGTCCCATCAGCGCCAAACACATATTGAAAAAGTTAGGCAAAGGCAATGAGAAAACAATACAACCAAAAACTACTGCCGATACGATTTCAGTAATTACAATATATTGTTTTTTAGTGCCGTAGAGTTCCATTATCACACTGATGATAGGCTTAAGCGACCACGGAAGAATTAATAAGGAAGTCCAAAAAGCAATCGTTTCATTGGGTACACCTAAATCTTTGAAAATGATAGGAGATACTAAAGATAACATCACAAAGGGTAACCCCATAGCAAAATAGGTGGTAGGCACCCAAGTAATAGGATTTTTCTTTTTCATAACAGTTGTTGTTTAATATTGTTTTTATGTGTTTGTTAAAAAAATCCGACAAATGTACGACTATTTTAGAAATTAACAAACTTTTAAGTCTTTAGCACAAAATAAGTTTTGCTCATTTGCTATTTATTTATACCTTTGCAAAAGTTTTTCATATAACTCAAAAAAATCATAATTAACAAAGAATGAAAAAATCATTTATTTTAGCTACTTCAGCAGCTTTGCTATTAGCGAGTTGCGGCACTACTAAAGGCGCGTTAGACAAAGCTCCTACTTCCGCTTTTGCTGAAAAAAAATACAGCGACGACGCTCTTAAAGGTTGGCCTCACCAAGGGTTTAAACAAAATTTCCCTGGTATCAATTTAGACGAGGCTTATGCCCTCCTAAAAAATCTTACTCCTAAAAAAATCATCGTAGGGGTGGTAGATTCTGGTGTAGATATCAATCACGAAGATCTTAAAAACGTGATCTGGACAAACACTGCCGAAATTCCTAACAACGGCAAAGATGACGATAAAAACGGCTATGTAGACGATATTCACGGATGGAACTTCCTCGGTAATATCACTCAAGAAAATACCGAAATGACCCGTATCTACAAAACTAAAGATACTAAAAATCCTGATTATGCCCGTGCTAAAGAAGAGTACGAAAAAGAAGCCTCTGAAGCAAAACGCAATAAGGCTTTCTATCAACAACTTATCGAAACTGCTGATTTCGCCGATAAAGCTGTACGCAAAATCGTAGGTAAAGATACTTATACCCTCGAAGATATCGAAAAAGCTACCAAAGGAAAATCTTACGACGCAATGACTACTGATATGGTAGGCTTTATGAAAGAACTTTTAGCTCGCGCTAACGACAATGAAGAAATTAAAAAAGAATTGAAAGAGGGCGTAGACTATTTCGATACCAAACTCAAATACCACTTGGGCTTAGACTTCAGTCCGCGTAAAACTATCTTGAAAGACGACGAAAACGACTTTTCTAAAAAATATTACGGCAACAACAACGTAATAGGTCCTGATAGTAAAGAAGCCCTTCACGGTACTCACGTAGCAGGAATCATCGCTGCTGAACGCAACAATGGTATTGGTATGGATGGAGTTGCTAATAGCGTGTGGATTATGGCTGTACGTGCCGTTCCCGATGGCGATGAATACGACAAAGATATCGCTCTTGCTTTGCGCTATGCAGTAGACAACGGTGCTAAAGTAATCAACACCAGCTTTGGTAAAGGTTTTTCTCCTCACAAAGAGTGGGTGTACGACGCTATCAAATACGCAGCTTCTAAAGATGTATTGATTGTGAACGCTGCAGGTAACGATTCTCAAGATATCGATGTGAAAGACACTTACCCTAACGACGAGGTAAACAAAAAAGAAATCTCTGATAATTTCCTTACTGTAGGAGCTCTCAACTATCAGTTCAATAAGAATTTAGTAGCCGAATTTTCAAACTACGGTAAACGCAATGTGGATGTATTTGCTCCAGGGGTAAAAATCTACGCTACTGTTCCTGAAAGCAAATACCAATTCTTACAAGGTACTTCAATGGCTTCACCCGAAGTAGCAGGAGTAGCAGCCTTGTTGCGTTCTTACTTCCCTAGCCTTACAGCAGCTCAAGTGAAGAAAATCATTATGGATTCAGGGGTGAAAGTGAATATGAGTGTATATGTAGGTGAAGATAAAGGCGATGGTAAAAAACGTCCAGAAAAGAACTTTAGTGAACTTTCTACAACTGGAACTATCGTAAATGCTAAAAACGCTGTAATAATGGCAGCAAAAATGGCAAACGTTAAATTGAAATAATCAGATAATAGTTCATAAAAAAAGCTGCCCTAAGGCAGCTTTTTTTTATTCGTCGTCATCATCATCGTCGTCTTCGTCTTCATAACGCTCAATGAACTCATCGCTTACTCTATTGAAATCTTCAGCGGTTTTTACTATGAAAGCGTTGTTTTTCTTGAGTTGGGCTTGCTCTTCTGGAGTACCTCTCAAGCCTTTTAAACGCATTTGGATAAGGGTTTTATAACCATCTTTCATCAGAGCATCGTAATTATCGAAGAATTTGATAGCGGCTTCGAGCAAAGAGGTATCGCCCTTGTAAGCGCCGAGGTTACGAACTTCTTCTTTAAAGGTTACAAGGTCTTCAATCCATTGCAAACGTACTTCTTCAGCGCGGTTGAAATCGTTGTCGTCCATAGCGTCGTTCATTTCAGCCATTTCGTCTGTACAACCATTGGTGATACACACAATTTCGTTGTTGTACTCTACGGCATTATCGTACTCACCTTTAGCGTAATACACACCTTCATCGGGTTGCCAACCTCTTTTTTCATTGGCGCTATTCATAGCGTCCATTTGTTGCATTTGTTGTTGCATTTGCTGTTGCATCTGCTCCATTTGCTTTTGCATATCTTCAGCCGATCCTCCCATCATATTCTGAAGATTCTTTAGGAAATCCATCATAATTTAGTTATTTTAAATGTTTTTAATAGACTGCAAATATAATATAATTCTCATAAACGACTGTATTGTCATTTAAACATTAACAAATCTTTAACATCTAATTTTTATTTTTTTCTTCTATCACCTATTTCCTAATTTCTATTGTTTAATACCTATTTCCTTAATAAATAGCTATTTGCAAAAAATAGAAAAAAATATTTTCGCTTTCCTGCACGTAAATAGAAATAAAAATATTACCTTTGTACCTCAAAAAACTTTTTGATAAAAACCAATGACAGTAGAAGTAAAAAAAGAAGGTAAATTTACATACATCGAAAAAGGTGAGGGCACTCCTATCATTATCTTACACGGATTGATGGGGGGGCTTAGTAACTTTGAAGAAGTAGTTTCTTTTTTTTCCCGCAAATATAAAGTGGTAGTCCCCGAACTGCCTCTCTTCTCTATGCCTTTGCTCACAACTTCAGTGAAAACATTGGCTAAATATATACAGAAATTCATCAAACACAAGAAGTTTGAAAAAGTAATCCTACTCGGCAATTCACTTGGCGGACACGTGGGCTTGCTCTATGCTAAAATGCACCCTAAAAACGTACTCGGATTAGTGCTTACAGGAAGTTCTGGATTGTACGAGAGTGCGATGAGCGATGGCTATCCACGCCGTGGTGATTACGATTTTATCAAAAAGAAATGCGAAGAAGTGTTCTACGACCCTGCCGTAGCTACTAAAGAAATTGTAGATGAGGTATTTGCTAATATCTCCGACCGTTCTAAACTTATCAAAACTTTGGCACTTGCCAAAAGTGCTATCCGCAACAATATGGCTAAGGATTTGCCTAAAATGGACACCCCTACTTGCCTTATCTGGGGTAAAAATGACAATGTAACCCCTCCTAAAGTAGCTGAAGAATTCCACGAACTATTGCCTAATTCCGAACTGCATTGGATAGACAAATGTGGGCACGCCCCAATGATGGAGCACCCTCAACAGTTCAATGATATTTTAAATAAGTGGCTTGAAAATAAGGAGGTAAGATGATAAAAAAAGCTGAATTTGTGATGAGTAACTCTCAGGTGAGTAAGTGCCCTAAGGAAAACTTACCTGAGTATGCTTTTATAGGGCGTTCCAATGTAGGGAAATCGTCGCTCATCAATATGCTTACCAATCACAAGAATTTGGCTAAAACTTCAGGTCGCCCTGGGAAAACCCAACTCATCAATCACTTCAAAATAGACAATAGTTGGTTTTTAGTAGACCTCCCTGGTTACGGGTATGCAAGAGTATCCAAAGAAACTAAAAAGGTATTTCAGCAATTTATTACTAAATATTTTGAGGAACGACAACAATTGGTATGTGCATTTGTATTAGTAGATGTGCGCCACGAGCCCCAGAAGATAGATGTAGAGTTTATGCAATGGTTAGGCGAACACGGCATTCCGTTTGCTATTGTCTTCACCAAAGCCGATAAACTCAAACCTTTGGTAATTGAGCGCAATATAGCAGCTTATCAACAAGTGCTCCTCGAAACTTGGGAAGAATTTCCACCTTACTTCGTCACTTCAGCCGAAAACAAAACCGGCAAAGAAGAACTAACCCATTACATCGAACAAATCAATGAAGAGATAAAAAATAAGAGATAAAAAGTACAATTTCTTACTTCTTATCTCTTATCTAATTAAAATACTTCTGATATTACTTTCACGATATTATCCGATTTTCCCATAGAATAGTAATGCAATACGGGTGCTCCTGCAGCTTTCAGCTCTTTGCTTTGCTGTATAGCCCATTCTATGCCCACTTGTTTTACATCGGCGTTGTTTTTGCAGGCTTCTACTGCTTTGATGAGCTCTTCGGGGAAGTCTATTTTAAAGGCTTGTGAAAGCAGGTTGAGGTGCTTTTTAATAGCAATAGGTTTAATCCCTGGTATGATAGGCACATTGATACCCGCTTCTTTGGCTTTCTCTACAAACTCAAAATACTTCTGATTGTCAAAAAACATTTGTGTTACTACATAGTCGGCACCGGCATCTACCTTTTCTTTCAGGCGTGCCAAGTCTGAAGTGAGCGAGGGGGCTTCAATGTGTTTTTCAGGATACCCCGCCACTCCTATACAGAAATTAGCCTTATGGTCGGCAGCAATACCGTTGAGGTAAATTCCTTTGTTCAAATTACTGATTTGAGTAACGAGTTCGGTAGCGTAAGTATGTCCGCCCTCAGTAGGCTGAAAGTAGCGTTGTTCTTTCATTGCATCGCCGCGCAGTGCCATTATGTTGTCAATACCTAAGTAGAGGCAATCTACCAATAGGTACTCAGTTTCTTCTTTTGAAAAACCACCGCAAAGTACGTGAGGCACTGTATCTACCTTATATTTATGCTGAATAGCCGCGCAAATACCCACGGTACCAGGGCGCATACGGGTTACTTTCTTTTCCAATAGCCCATTGGGGTGTTCAATGTAATAATACTCCTCACGTGAGGTAGTTACATCTATAAACGGAGGATTGAACTCCATTAGAGGGTCTATGTTTTGGTATAATTCTTCAATATTATTTCCCTTTTTAGGAGGTACTACTTCAAAGGAGAAGAGTGTTTTTCCTTTGGCATTCTTAATATGGTCTGTTATTTTCATATTTTCCTTTAAATTCTTCTTTTGCTATCAGTGTATATCGTTTTATAAAGTCTGTTTTGTGAGCGGTATAAGCATCTCGGTCGTGCTCAAAAGGTTTCCAAAGCGATAATTTAAGCGTTTCATAGTCTTTGGCAATTGAAGGGTGTGCTTGTAGTTCATCGCGAAAATAGAGTTCGTCATTATCTCCTTCATAACGCAAGTGCAAGTGAAATACACGTTCTGCAAACCCATTAACAGTATAGCCTTTATTAAAAGAAATCCTATCATTTGTTTCATTCATACATAGATAACCTGATTGTAATATGACTTCTTTTAGCTTCTGAAATGAACTGTCTTTCTTCACTTCCAATAACATATCTACAATAGGTTTGGCTTGTATCCCTTCCACAGCGGTACTGCCTATATGGCTTAGCCGTATTATTTCGTTAGAGGGTAATTGTTTTAAAAGGAAATTGCGTTCTTCCTCATACCATTCTTTCCACAATGGGTTGTGTTGCGTAAGATTGATAGGGAACAGTTGCCACAATTCCTGCAACGACATTTGTAACAAAGGATTTTCTTCTTGATTCATAGTCCTAACACTTGTCTCCTAACACCTAAAACCTAATACCTAAAACCTACTTTTTTCTGCTAATCTTAAAATGTCACCAAATACCCCGCGTGCGGTTACCGAAGCACCTGCTCCTGCACCCTGTATCACGATAGGGTTATCGCCATAAGATTCGGTGTAAATCTCAAAAATGGAATCGGCACCTTTTACCTGACCGAGGGCGCTGTTGCGCGGAACCGATACGAGCGATACGTCTAATTGTACCGTTTCGGTAGAGGCTAAATCGCCGTGAAGGTCGCCTACATAACGCAGTACGTGGTCAGGGGCTTGGGCTTCTTTGATTTGCTGATAAGGCGCGTTGAACTCGTCTAAGCGTTGCAAAAAGTCTGCTACCGAGCCTTCTCTTAAATGTTCGGGGATAAGATTTTGTATCTTTACATCGGTGAACTCATTGCCTAAATCAAGCTCGCGGGCTAAGATGAGCAGCTTGCGCCCTACATCGTTACCACAGAGGTCTTCACGAGGGTCGGGTTCAGTATAACCGCTGTTGATAGCGTGCTGGAGCACCTCGCTAAACGGCTTATTTTCTGCTGAAAAAGTATTGAACAGATAGCTGAGCGTTCCTGAGAAAATCCCTTTGATACGGGTGATGTTCTCGCCCGAATGGTGCAAGAGGCGAATAGTGTCTATCAATGGTAAGCCTGCCCCTACATTGGTTTCGTAGAGATAAGTTTTTTGGTGTTGTTTGAGGGTTTTGCGCAGTTTTTGGTAGAAGCCAAACGAAATAGTATTCGCTATTTTATTAGCCGAAACCAAGTCGTAACCGCTCTTGATAAGCGGAATATAGTTGTCTACAAAGGTTTTGCTTGCGGTTACATCTACCGCGATAAGGTTCTCTAAGTGATTTTTATCTACAAAGGCTTGCAAAGTATCAAAGCTATAAGGAACGGCTTCTTTATCGAAGGCAGAACGCCAATTGTTGCCTATCCCTTTTGCATTGGTGAGCAGTTGTTGTGAATTGGCGATAGCAACGATACGCAAACTGATGTTCTTGCGGTGAAGTATATTGTCGTGTGCGGCAATCACTTGGTCGATGAGAGTAGCTCCTACGGTACCTTTACCAAAGATTACCAAGTTGATACGGCGTGAAACCCCAAAGATTTCACCATGAATTACGTTCAGTGCCTTGTGGAGTTTTTCGGTTTTAAGTACCAAACTCACGTTTCTACCCGTTACGGCATTGTTGATGAGCAAAGGAACGATTTGGTTGCGTATCAGTGCGTTATAAGGGTGGTGGAAGGTAGCAAGCGGTTGCCCTACGATAGAAATTACGGCTACATCTTCTACAATGCTCACACTGCTCACATCATTGGTGTAGAAATCGTGTGAGAATTCCTCGTCTATAGCTGCTTTGGCAAGTTTAGCATCTTTAGAAGCTACTACCAAGCCTACCCCGCGCTCGGATGACCCTTGCGAGATGATACTCACACTAATACCTTTTTGTGCGAGGGCTTTAAAAATGCGCGCATCTACGCCCACTTTGCCCAAGAGTCCGCGACCTTCCATCACGATAAGGGCATTGTCTTTAATTACCGAAATCGATTTGATGCCCTCTTGCACGCTTTCTTGGTGAATGAGTGTGCCGGCGTCTTCACTATTGAAAGTGTTTTTGATACGCAACGGAATGCCTTTTTCAATGAGTGGGATAATAGTTTTGGCGTGGAGTATAGAAGCTCCAAAGTTAGCCAATTCATTGGCTTCTTCGTAAGAAAGATGGCGTATAATTTTGGCTTCGGGTACTAACTCAGGATTGGCAGTGAAGATACCATCGACGTGGGTGTAGTTTTGCAGTTCGGAAGCGTTGAGGTAGTTAGCCAAAAGTGCTGCCGAATAGTTACTGCCATTGCGCCCCAAGGTAGTAGTGTCGCCTTTTTCAGTGGAAGCGATAAAGCCTGTAACCACTGCCACACAATTAGGTGAAATGGTTGCAAAGCGGTCACGGGTTAGTTTTTCGGATACTGAGTTGATGATTTGTGCATTGCCTACCACAGCATCAGTTTTGAAGATTTCACGGCTATCTACAAAAGTACTTTCCAAGCCCTTGCGCTTGAGTAGTGCTGTTACGAGTTTAGCCGACATCAGTTCACCTTGTGCTAATACCAAATCTTTGGTCTTAGGGCTATAATCTTTTAAGAGAGAGACCCCTTCAAGGAGTTTTTCGAGCAACTGAAATTCGGGCTCAAACGACACACTATCGTTATACTGCTGTTCGTCTTTCAATTGTTGAAAGTCGGCAGTATAATCCTCGCCCTTACTCGCTTTTTCTAGCAAAGCCTCTAATTCATCGGTAGTGTTACCTCGCGCAGAGACTACTACCGATAGAGGTTCTTTATGTGAAGTAATGATAATATCAATCACCTTTTCAATGCCGTCATTGACAAGTGATTTTCCACCAAATTTTAATATCTTCATAATAATCGACAATTAACAAATCATAATTAATTTTCAACTTTGCCAAAGTCTGAAACTTTGGCAAAGTGTAGTGACAAATTCTTACCTCTTATCTCTTACCTCTTACCTAACAAACACTTTCTTTAAAAATTGTTCTAATTGTTTGTGTTCTATTAGGAAAGCATCGTGACCGTGTACGGAGTGGATTTCGTAATAGTCTACAGGTTTGCCCATTTCGCGCAGTTCGGTTACAGTATCACGGTTTTCTTGAGGAACGAAATACAAATCGGAATCGGTGCTTACGATGGTAATGTGTGCGGTGATAGGTGCTACAGCCTCGGCAAAACTACCCCGTTCTTTTGAAATATCTATAGTTTTTACCAATTGGTTCATCAGTTTGTAGGCGGAGAGTGAGAAGCGTTTGTGCAGCTTGTCGCCGTGGTGTAAGAGCCACGTTTCTACATTGTACAACTGCAACGGAATGTTAGTAGTGCGCTCAAATTTCAGTTTCAACGATTGAGGAGTGCGGTAACACAACATCGCGTGTAGGCGTGCATCGTGCAAGGGGTGTGTAGAGTTTTTGAGTATCTGCTCTTGCAAAAGGCAGTTGCCTATAATCCAGTCGGTTGCTTTCCAATCGGCAGCTACGATTACGAGTTCTTTGAAAAGGGTAGGGGCGAGGACAGCCATTTCCCAAGCAATACCGCCTCCTAACGAGCACCCTACGAGGGCAAATACTTCATTGAGACCTAAATGCTCGGTGAGCCCTTTGTTGAAAATGCGCGCTACATCTATACCTGCCCAATGCTCATAGTTAGGAATCATATCTTCTTCGCGTGCTCCAAAACCATTGCCTGGGATATTAAAAGCTACTACTGTATATTTGAGGGTATCTATCAACTTCCCTTCACCAATAGCTTCTTTCCACCAGCCGTTTTCACCCGTTACTTGTGAATTGCCTGTGAAGGCGTGATTAACTACTACCACGGGCGCTTCTCCCAGCGGTAAGCCAAAACATTGGTAATATAACCTAAGTGAGGGAATGCGCACCCCATAAGAGGTAACGAAATCAGTAAGGGTGTAATGTAGGATATCAGGCATAGAATATTATAGTAAATATTTTTGCGAATATTATCTTAAATAGAAAATATTTCTATTTCAAAGATAATGCGCTTTGTGTATATAATTTGAGCGGGGCAAAAGTAAGAAGTTTTTCCTTATAAAGCAAGTTTTTGACAATGAATTGTTTAAATTTGCTAATTTGCTAATAATCTCTTACCTTTGCCGAATCATTTAGAATTGAGATAATGAAAATTATTAAACAGAATAAACTTTGGTATTATGTTCGTAACTATGCACTTATTTTCTTTGGTAAAAAGGGAGGGTATGAACGAAAAATAGCAGCTTTGAAAGCTAAATTTTCAGCTGAAGAGTTAAAAAGATTAGAAGAGCGTGTAGATTATTACTGTAAACTCAATACACCTACTCCTATTTCTGGAAATACTTGTATAGCCGACCTAAAGAAACCAAAAACTCCTAAGGTTTATTACTTCGAAACTTATGAGTATGCGCGCTTCTTTAACGCACAACAGCCTATCGATTTTGTTTTTGGTGATGTAATTCACATACCTAATACGCCTTCTATCGTAAAAAGTCGCCCTATTAGTGAGGATAATCAAAATTCTGTATTGCTAAAATTAGATAAAACACGTCATTTTATTCGAGTTTTAGATGACAAGCCTTTCCTTGATAAAAAAGATTTGATGATAGGAAGAGGAGGTATATATCAACAGCATCGCTTTGATTTCTACGACAAATGGTTTGGTCACCCTCTTTGCGATTTAGGGAGTGTAGAGAAAAACGGACTTAGCAAACCTGAATGGCTCACTGAAAAAATGAACCTAAAAGCACATTTAGACTATAAGTTTATCCTCAGTTTGCAGGGGAATGATGTAGCTTCAAACCTCAAATGGATAATGAGTTCTAACTCTATAGCTGTGATGCCTAAACCTACTATAGAAACTTGGTTTATGGAGAGTAAACTTGAAGGTGGCAAGCACTATATAGAAATTGCCCCAGACTATCACGACCTTGAGGCAAAACTCACTTACTACATTGCCCACCCCGAGAAATGTTTGGAAATATTAGACAATGCTCATCAATACGTAGCACAATTTTGGAATAAAGAAGCTGAAGATTTGTGTAGCTTAATGGTACTGCAAAAATATTTTTCTCTTGTAGCATTGTCTAAATAAATTTTTGTACATTTGTAGTGAATTTTAAACTTTGTACCAATGAAAAAAATATTATTGATGTTGCTCTCTGTAATAGCTTTTGCAGCGTGCTCAAAAAAAGATGATAATCAGGATTTCAAACATCCTAAGGAATTACAAGGTACTTGGATGTATGAAAAGTCGATTTTACCTGATGGTAAATTGTTTTCAGAGATAACTTCTATTGAAGAAATGGAATGTTCCAAAAAGACTAAATATACCTTTTATGGTGAGTTTTTAACCTCAGAAGAACATATTTTTAAAGCAGGTAATTGTCAGCAAAATACAGCTAGCGTAAAGTATTTCGTAGAAAATAATAAATTATGCTTAGATAATGGCAATGGTGTTGTACTTAAAGCTTATGATATTGTTAGTCTCACCTCCACACAGTTTGTTTTTAAATACAATAGTGAATTTAAAACATTTTTGTACTCTCAAATACCTTATGACCCAGCTCTTAGAGAAAAAGGTTATACTATTGATGATATTTTGAATGTAACAATTACTTATCGAAAACTATAAATAAAAAGCTGCCTAATTAGGCAGCTTTTTTATTGTCGTTTATCGCTAATTCCTATCGCTTTTCCTATAAGGGTTGTAGAGGTGCAATTTGTTATTTCTACAAGTACAAAATCACCCACTTTATAATTTTCTTTGGGGAATACAACTACCGTGTTTTGGGTATTGCGTCCCATCCATTCATCAGCTGATTTTTTAGAAGTCCCCTCAATGAGTACTTCAACAACCTTACCTACTTGAGCTTGAGTGCGGTATAAACTGTGTTTTTGTTGCAAGTCGATGATTTCGGCAAGACGGCGTTTTTTTACTTCTTCTGGCACATCATCTTCTATTTTGCGAGCGGCTAACGTACCAGGGCGCTCAGAATAAGCAAACATAAACCCAAAATCGTACTTCACATATTCCATTAGCGAAAGTGTATCGCGGTGATCTTCTTCAGTTTCGGTAGGGAAACCAGCAATCATATCCTGCGAAATGGCACATTCAGGAATGCGTTCGCGTATGCTATCGATGAGTGTAAAGTACTCTTCACGAGTGTGGAGGCGGTTCATTGCTTTGAGAATGCGATTGCTTCCGCTCTGTACTGGCAGGTGAATATATTTGCAGATATTAGGATGTTTCGCCATTGTGTCAATCACATCAAGGGTCATATCTTGCGGATTAGAAGTAGAAAAACGGATACGCATTTCAGGCTGAGCTGTTGCCACCATATCAAGGAGTTTGGCGAAGTTGATAGCAGTAGCTTGTTGCATCTCACTTGCTTTGCTAAAATCTTTTTTGAGTCCGCCGCCATACCATAGATAGCTATCAACATTTTGCCCTAAGAGAGTCACCTCTTTAAAGCCACGTGCTTGGAGATCGGCTATTTCGTTGAGGATAGAGTAGGGGTCGCGGCTGCGCTCACGTCCGCGAGTGAAAGGTACAATACAAAAAGTGCACATATTGTCGCAACCACGTGTGATAGATACGAAAGCAGTTACCCCATTGCTATTGAGGCGGATAGGCGCAATATCGGCATAAGTTTCATCTTTAGAGAGAATTACATTCACCGCCTCGCGACCTTCATCTACTTCTTCAAGGAGGTTAGGCAAATCTTTATAAGCATCAGGACCTACTACCATATCCACGATTTTTTCCTCTTCAAGGAAAGCGTGTTTCACCCTTTCAGCCATACAACCCAATACGCCCACTTTCATCGTCGGTTTCTTGCGTTTGTACACATTGAACTGTTCCAAGCGCTTGCGAATGGTCTGTTCTGCCTTTTCGCGCACCGAACAGGTGTTGATGAGCACCAAATCGGCATCATCAACAGTATCAGTAGTATTATAACCTACTTTGGAGAGGATAGAAGCCACAATCTCACTGTCGGAGAAATTCATTTGGCATCCATAACTCTCGATGTATAGCTTTTTAGAATTATTGTTATCAGCTTGTAGTACAAGGCTTTGCCCTTGTATGCTTTCGTCTATTTCTTTACCCATAGAGGTTTTCTTACTTGATTGAGGGCGCAAAGATACAAAACAATTGATAATTAACAATTGATAAGTAGCAAAAGAGGACTAATAGCTATTTTGCTATTTCTAAAATATTTATTACCTTTGCGCTCTAATAACTCTTAACTTTTAATTCTTAACTAAAACAATGGCTCGTGTTTTAACAGGTATTCAAAGTACCGGTACCCCTCATTTGGGGAATATTCTTGGGGCTATACTCCCCGCAGTGCAAATGGCGTCAGATCCTGCTAATGAATCATTTCTGTTCATTGCCGATATGCACTCTCTCACTCAAATAAAAGACGGCGCACTTCTTCGCGCCAATACTTATAGCGTCGCTGCCACTTGGTTAGCTTTTGGTTTGGATACAAACAAAGTTACTTTCTACCGCCAGAGCGACGTACCTCAAACTGCTGAACTTTCGTGGTATTTAGCGTGCTTTTTCCCTTACCAACGCCTCACTCTTGCCCATTCATTTAAAGACAAAATGGACTATTTGCAAGATGTGAACGCGGGACTCTTTACTTACCCTATGCTGATGGCTGCCGATATTCTTCTCTACGATGCTGAGGTGGTACCTGTAGGTAAAGACCAATTGCAACACCTCGAGATTACTCGCGATGTGGCTTCTCGTTTCAATCATCAAATGGGTGAAACTTTTGTATTGCCACAAGCTAAAATAGAGGAAAAAATAATGATTATCCCCGGTACCGATGGTGAGAAAATGAGTAAATCACGCAACAACTTCATCAATATTTTCTTGCCCGAAAAGCAGCTTCGCAAGCAAATAATGGCAATCCAAACTGATAGTACGCCTTTAGAAGCTCCTAAAGACCCCGATACTTGCAACGTGATGCGCCTCTACCGCCTATTGGCTTCTCCTGAGCAAATACAAACGATGGAAGCTGCTTACCGTGCTGGTGGTTACGGTTTTGGTAATGCCAAACAAGCCCTCTACGAACTGATATTAGAAAAATTTGCGACCCCACGCGAGCGCTACAATTACTATATGGAGCATTTAGATGAACTCGATGCAATCCTTAAAGAAGGTGCTGCCAAAGCACACCGTGTAGCCGATGAAACCTTGCGCAGGGTGCGTGCTAAAATAGGATATTAAAATGACAAAATTAAAAGCTGGCGTCCTCGGTGCAGGACATTTAGGAAAGATACATTTGCGATTGCTCAACCAATCGGATAGATATGAACTCATAGGTTTTTACGACCCCGATGAAGCTAATGCTCAAAAAGTGAGCGAAGAATTTGGCTACAAGCGTTTTGATAGTATAGAAGCTCTTATCGCCGAATGTGATATGGTGGATGTAGTAACTCCTACCCTCAACCACTTTGTGTGTGCCGAAAAGATTATCAAAGCGGGCAAACACCTCTTTATCGAAAAACCTATCGCTACTACAGTAGAAGAGGCTGAAGCAATTATTGCCCTTGCCAAAGAACATCACGTAAAAGGACAAGTAGGTCACGTAGAGCGTTTTAACCCTGCCTTTATAGCAGTACGCGACCAGATTCACAACCCTATGTTCATCGAGGCACACCGCTTGGCAGAGTTCAACCCTCGTGGTACCGATGTGCCTGTAGTGCTCGACTTGATGATTCACGATATCGATGTGATTTTGAGCGTTGTAAAATCAAAAGTGAAACACATTTCGGCAAGTAGTGCAATGGTCATCAGTCATTCACCCGATATTACCAATGCCCGTTTGGAGTTTGAAAATGGTTGTGTAGCCAATATCACTGCCAGTCGTATTTCTATGAAAAATATGCGCAAAAGCAGATTTTTCCAAAAAGATGCTTATATTTCGGTAGATTTTTTGGAGAAAAAAGTAGAAGTGGTGAAAATGAAAGATGCACCCGAAGTAGCTGGTGATTTTGATATGATATTGCAAAATGCGGAAGGAGAACGTCGCCAAATTTATTTTGAATACCCTGAAATACATAATAACAACGCTATTTTAGACGAACTTGAGAGCTTTGCCGATGCTATAGAAAACGATACAACTCCTATGGTTACCCTCGAACAAGGCACTGAAGCCCTTAGAATAGCCAAACAAATTGTAAGTCTATGAAACAACTCATTACGCTCTTAATTTGTGTAGTAGTGAGCCCACTATCAATGGCACAATCTGCTACCGATTTTAAAATTCGCTATGAAACTTTTATCAAAGGGGATATCAAAATCATAGGGAATAACATTCTCAACCGCAATGAGAAGCGCAATTCACCTAACGAACCATACAACGATCGCAGTCCTAAAGCAAAACTCAACGATGAGTTTGATATGCAATACATTGATATCGATAGCGACCCCAGCACGTTTTCCTCTAGTAGTGCCAATTTTGCGTACGAAGGTGCGGGAGGAGGCAAGGTAGCTTATGCAGGTTTGTATTGGTCGGCTACTTATCCGTATGCTAAAGGACAGCTAAAAGGTAGTAAAAACACTATCACCGATGCTAATAGAGAAGATGCCAGCAGCGTGTTGTTCAAAACTCCTAATAGTGGCAGTTATATGCCAATAGATGGTGAATTGATATTTGATGGTCGCACTGATTCCGACTTGAAAAACTCAGCTCCTTATGTGTATTACGCCAATGTAACCAGTATATTATCATCGGCAAATACTGTAGAAGGGGAATATACTGTTGCCAATGTAAAGGCAGCCTTAGGACAAGTAGAAGGAGGTTCGGCTGCAGGTTGGGCACTCGTGATAGTTTATGAGAATACCAATAGCAATATCAAAAAAATAATTACTTACGACGGTTTTTCGGCAATTACTAATGATGCTGCTAAAACTTTCACCTTTAGTGGATTTAAAACTCCTGAAGCAGGTGATTTCAAAACTCGTATTATGGGAGTAACCCTTGAAGGCGACTTTAATATGACGGGGGACAATGTGGCTATAGGTGTACCTGCAAGTGGTAAAACAACTTCTTTGGAAACCAAATTGCGCCCTAATCAAAACTTCTTTAGCAGTGCCATTACTTATAATGATGAGATGATGAAAACGCGCAAACCTAACAGTGAAAACACTTTAGGGTTTGATATCTTCCGTATGGATATAAAGAACGACAACCAATATCTCATTCCTAACAACGCTACTTCATTAGATTTGAGTTATACCCGTAGTCGCGACCGTTATTATCTGTTTCTCACTGCTTTGGAAATAGAAAATAACCCTAAAGAGATTACCCAATTACACCGCAGTACTCGTGTAACCAAACTTACCGCTAAAGATACTGAAAAAGGATATTACGTGATTGTAGGGGTATTCCTCAATATCAACAACGTGAATAATAGGGTGGAAGAAATGAAAAAATGGGGCTATGATGCTCAAGTGTATTACAACCGTGACCAAGTGCTGAACTTCATCTATGTGGCTCGTTACGACAAGTATGAAGATGCAGTGAAAAAGGTAGATGAAATACGCGAAAATACCGAAATCCCCGACCCTTGGATTTTGGATGTTGCCAATTACGATTAATTTTAGATGTTAGACAAAAATACACAAGTAGCCTTACAGAAGGGGGAGATTCTCCCCCTGATGGAGGCTTTTTACAGCTTACAAGGTGAAGGTTTCTACAAAGGAACTGCCGCTTACTTCATTCGCTTGGGCGGTTGTGATGTAGGTTGTCATTGGTGTGATGTAAAGGAAAGTTGGGCTGCCGAAGCACACCCTTTAGTGCCTGTAGATACTATTGTAACCGATGCCTTAGCACACTCCAAAACTATGATCATCACGGGAGGAGAACCCTTGATGTGGAACTTAGATCTCCTCACCCAAAAACTGAGAGCCGCAGGGGCGCGCACTCATATAGAAACTTCAGGGGCTCACCCCTTATCGGGTACTTTTGATTGGATATGCCTCTCTCCTAAAAAAATAAAACGCCCCGTGGGGGACGTTCTTCAAAAAGCTAATGAGCTGAAAATGGTGATTTACAACAACAACGACTTCCTTTTTGCTGAGGAAATGGCTGCACAAGTATCACCAGATTGCCTGCTCTATCTACAACCCGAGTGGAGCAAACGCAATAAGGTAATCCCCAAAATTGTAGATTATGTAATGGCTCACCCTCAGTGGAAAGCCTCTTTGCAAATGCATAAATACCTTGATATTAGGTGATAGGTGTTAGGTGACAGGTCTCAGGGGAGATTGCTACTAATTTACTAATTTAGCAAGGTAATCAAAGTGTTCACCTTCGGCGATAAGTTCGCATTCTAACCCTACTGAAATAGCTACATTCTGCAAAGTATTGTAATCTACATACATCCACGGGAAAGGTTTTTCTTTCTGTCCCTTGTACTTCACCACGTAATCCACTTCTCCGTAATAATCAAAATAGAGCGGTACATCATAACTGCCATCAGGGTTTTCATCGAACATATAGATAATATCAGAAGAGTCGGTGAGGATTTGTCCGTGTGGCGCTAAAAGCGTTTTGAGGTGAGCATAGAAAGCGCCCATTTTTTTAAGCCGTCCGCATATACCTGCGCCATTCATTAGCAAAAGAATGGTGTCATACTGCCCTGTCGTTTCTAATACATTCTGCACTTGGGCGTTGCGCAAGCCTCGCAATTGGCAAGCCTCAATAGCCTTAGGTGATAGGTCAATAGAATGTACTTCAAGTTTGCGTTCGTTCTGCAAATAGAGACCGTGAGAGCCTGCCCCACAGCCTACTTCTAATACTTTTCCTTTTGCCATTTGTAGAGCTTTTTGCTCTAATGCAGGCATCTGTTCAAAGGAGCGAAATAAATAAGGCAAGGGCAATACATCTTCCTCGGAAATAGTAGTTTCCGTTTTGATATCTTCAGTATATTGCCCTTGCTGATAATCTAAAATAGCTTGCCCGAATAAGTCTTTCATTAGTTATCCCATTCTAATAAGCGGCGTTCACCTTCAATTGTTTTTATATCGGTGATATCTTGTGACATTTCAATCACGCCTTTGTAGTTCTTATCTTTGTCGCGCACTGCAAAATAACGCACATAAATAAGGCGACCGCGATAATTGAACCAGAAATTAGCTTCGTTTTGTGTGCCTGCACGGAAGTTCTCTACAATTTTGAGTACTGTGCCTACACTCTTAGGAGGGTGACAGAATTTTACTTCGCGCCCTATGATACCCGCACTGCGAGGGAATACACGTTCTTCGCCGCGGTTGTAGAAAATTACGCGGTCGTGTTCATCTACAAAAGTAATATCAATAGGGAGGGTTTTGAGCAAGAGGTTCACCTGTTCAATGGTCATATAGCCCTCATCATAATGGGCAGCATCATCATCGAATTTAACATCGGTGCGACGTTCGGTATCCATTGAAGGGTGTACGTACACAGGCTCATTGGGGTTGTTGTTAGGGTAAGGGGCAGGTTCTTCTTTTAGCATCCAGCCTATTTCTTCCTCACCTTTGCGCATTTCAATCCAATCTTCTTCAGTGAGCAACTGCAAAGCATTAGGGAAGAGGATATTAGCTTCTACATTCAACAAGCGACCCAAGTTATCTTCGATATAGCGTACGTTAGTTTGTGCTGCATCAAAATCTTTTTCTTCTAAGTTTTTGCGCACCAAGCGGAAGATATCGCGAATAGTATCGTGGAAAGACCACATATTTTGTGAAGGGTTTGTCCAGCCGCGTTTTTCCAAGAAAGGGAAAAGCTGGTTTTCCTTACGAGCAAAGTGTTTTTCTACGGTTGCCAAATGGTTGAACACGTTGTAGAATTTCTGATAATCAGTATGAGGGTCTATGCCAAGGAGCTCGTCCATTAATGAGTAAATAAGGTCAGCTTCAAGCATATAGGTATGCACGGGATGTCCTGCAGGTAAAGTTTGTTCCATAAAAAATTATTTTAGGAGGCAAAGGTATGAAATAATTTGCTAATTTACTAATTTGTTGATTAGCAAATCAAAAAAAGATGTATATTTGTACTTTAAAAAATAACGTTATGAAAGAGTTCATTCATATAGGGCAGCGTTTGGTTTTATTAATTTTAGTATGGATATTGTCATTCATACCTATCTCTATATTCAATAGTAAAAGTTCTTGTGCGACAGGTGATATATTTGTATTTGCCTTTTGGATAGGATTATTTTGTGGACTTTATGGTATATTTTTGGTGATAGAGGCTTATTTTCTGTCGCAGAAGCGAGAGCGAGCTTGTGCTATAGCAAATATAGTAATGGCTATTCCACTATTGTTGTTACTGTTAGGAGCGTTAGCTTTGCTATAGCTAATAAATTGATAAGAAAGATTAAATATAAAACCTTCTGAAGCTAATGAAACTATATAGAATTATTTTTATAAAATTACAGCAAATGATGAACGTGCTTTATTATTATATTTATCTTTTTAATGTGAAGTTTTTGCCTTATACTTTCTCAGATTCAAATACTGTTTGGATGTTAGGATCTTTATTTGCTTTAATAGTCAATTCTTCACTTAATATAGGATTGGCATATTTTTTCGGTTATACTTTAGGTCGTTTTCAAGTACTAAGTATAACAATACTTCTGGTGATTTTCTTTCACTTTAAATACAATAGAAGTGGTAAGGGAATACGAATTGTTAAAAAAGAAAAACCTAAGTTTTTGGGTAGCAATACAGCTTCTATAATACTAACAATTCTGTTTTTTTTGATAAGTATATCATTCTATTTATTTAGTGTAGATGTAGTAACAGAAATATTAGAAAAGAAAAAAGCTACTACCTTACCTATGTAATCAAAAAAGATGTATATTTGTCCCTTAAAATCATTATAACTATGGAAGAAGTGCTACCTCATATTGCTAAACGCGTTCTATTACTCATATTATTGTGGATACTTCCCTTTTTTATAGCCGATTTGTTTATTGATAAAAACTATTTCTGTGCCACAGGTGATATGTTTGCTATTTTCTTTTGGCAGGGAATATTCAATATTCTCTTTGGTTTGTATTTATCAGTGGAGGCTTATGGGTTATATAAAAAGAAAAAACGAGGCTGTATGATTGCCAACATTGTAATGACCTTGCCTACGCTTTTCTTTATAAGTTTCTTTATAGCGATATTCGTCTTTAGAATATAAAAGATAAAACCTCCCAATTTCTCAGGAGGCTTTTTTTGAATATTTGCTTTTTGGATATTTGTTAAGTTAGTTACTACTTATGAGTGTTGTAGAGCTCAGCAACTTTCGCCCAGTTGATTACACTAAAAAACGCTTCGATATAATCAGGACGACGGTTTTGATAATTTAAGTAGTAAGCGTGTTCCCATACGTCTAATCCTAAGATAGGGAAACCGCCACAACCTGTGTTAGGCATCAACGGATTATCTTGATTTGCAGTAGAGCAAATTTCTACTTTGCCGCCTTTGTGTACACAAAGCCACGCCCAGCCCGAGCCAAAACGAGTAGCAGCAGCTTTGCTAAAAGCCTCTTTAAAACCTTCAAAACTACCAAAAGCCTCATCTATGGCTTTAGCGAGTTCTCCAGTAGGTTTTCCACCCCCATTAGGACTCATTATTTCCCAAAAAAGATTGTGATTGTAGAATCCACCAGCGTTGTTGCGAAGTGCAGCATTGTTCATATTGAGGTTGGTAAGAATTTCCTCAATACTTTTGCCTTCTACCCCAGCAGGAGCCAAAGCGGCATTCAAGTTGGTTGTATAGGCATTATGGTGTTTTGTATGGTGAATTTCCATTGTACGCGCATCGATATAAGGCTCAAGTGCGTTGTAAGCATAAGGTAATGCAGGTAGTGTAAACATAATATATTCTTTTTAAATTTGTTGCAAAATTACTATAAAAACAAATGTGTGAGAGTATTTTAGCTATAGATTTTTCTTATAAAGCTATAGTTTTATTTGTAAAAGAGAGCAGTTTTACTTATTTTTGTGAACTAAATAATATAAGTTGTTAATTATGAAACGTTGTATTCTATTTTTCTTTTGTAGTTTCTTGTGGGCTACCTATGCACAAGAATTGCCCTTGTTAGACCGTCTTTCAGCTATCAAAAACGGCAATAGAGATTTTTATGCGATTGATGGTTATATCATTACCAATGAGGATTTGAAACTTCCTTTTGATGAAAAAGGCTTTAAGAAAGCCTACCGAAAATTGAAAATTAATGCGCAAGACGCGCAGTCTAACCCTCGCATACACACTGATAACTATTTGGTTAATAGAGATAAAGAGGAGTATGTAGAGTCTCTTTATTTTGTGAAAAGTCCAGCGAATACTATTTCCCTTGTTTGGTTTTCAAAACTGAGAGACAGAGAGGTTGAGGTAGAAGAATCCTTAGTAAACCTCATTGTTGAAAATAAAATCCCTCAGGAATTATTTGCCCCTACCGATGCCAGAAGTATTGATTTTGCAGGACGAAAAATCCCGATGTTAGACGACTGTTATTTCACGGGTATCAACATAGTGCAATGTCCGTACAACGGCGAAATGAATTGGGGAGTATATCGCACTTTGGAAGACGCTCAACAAGCTGTAGCCGAACAGTTTGCAGTCAACAAACAACGCAAAATGTTCAAACCTATAGAAGAGGAAGAAGTTGAGGTACTTTTTGAAGAGATACCCACTAAAGCCAAGAGAGTAGTGTTTGACATCAAGGGAGTTGCGTCAGCTTTAGCAGGGATGTCGGGCGGAAAAACCCTTACGGTGTACTATGTAGCCCAAGTGGTGCGCAATCGCCCTATTGCTTGTGTGATGAGCTTTTGGAATAATGATAATATCAATGCTACAACAGGCTTGCCTCCGCTCTTGAGTCGTGTAATGCAATTGAAATAAAGATTAATTTGCTAATTTGTAAATTATTTGTACTTTTGCGCCATTAAATAATTCTAAAAATAACAAACAATGAAAAAAACAATTCTTTTATTAGTTGCTATCTTTGCAATGGTAGCTTGCGGCAAAAGCGATGACAGCAAAGATGGAGGTGGAAACGGAAGCGGAAATTCTTCAGGTTGGGCTCTTAAAATTTTAAAATCTGAAGGAGTTACTGTAGGAGCTGTTGTAATTCAATATTCAACAGGTGAGACATATATGGATTCAAGTCAAAAACCACTCACTAAAGATTATCTAATAGATATCAAAGGAGGTGAGCCTATGCAAGTAGCAGTAGGAGCAACAGGAGTAAATGATAACTCTACACTTACCATACAACTGTTACAAAACGGACAAGTTAAGAAAACATCTTCCTCAAAAGGAACTATTTTAAATGCTTCTCTTTAAGAAAAATAATAAAAAAGACTTAACGATGGGTTAAGTCTTTTTTATTTTATAATCAAACAAATAAATCCCCATTATGAAACAAATTGTATCACTCATCGCTCTATGTCTCGCCCCTCATCTTTGGGCTCAAACCCCTTTTGAAAACATTATCCAGAAATCAAGAAATACGTTTGACTCCTTAAAACTTGCCGAAGATAACCAGATGTATTATAAATTGGAGTTGCTTAGATACTTGTTCGACAAAGAGAAAATTACCTCAGAACAGTATGACCAAATGGCAAAGGAAATTCGCGAGGCTAACAAGCAACACATTCTCCTATATTACTATAACCAAGCCTTGCAATTAAACTCTGAACTACAGCAAAAAAACTCTCAAATCGCTATAGATACCGTTCCTAAAACAACTACTCTTGATAGCCTCATCACCGATGAGTTGAAAATGGCTTACGAAGAAGAAAGAAGAGAGCTTTATAAGAATAGAATGCGATATGGTGACAACGACCAAACGCTACAACCTCGACCTTATATGGCAATAGGTTTGCAAACGGCAATAGGCGATAACAATCAACTTAAACCTCATCTCCATACCGATTTAGGCTTGGGACTTATAGCACGTATCAGCGAAAAACGACGACTCTTTATTAGTGCAGGCTTGGTGTGGCAAAACAACCGATTTGAAATCAAAGGCGATAACTATTTTGTAACAGAAAATGAAACCTCGCGCTTAGTGCCTTATGGAAAACCCTTGAAAAGCTCAAAATTGCGTCTGCATTACCTTATCATCCCTATCGAATTGCAAAAGAAAATTAGAAGAGAAAGCCATATAGGAATAGGTTGTTATTTTGGCGGACTTATAGATGCTACTCAAAAAATTAAATATGAAGAAAATGATGAGGATTACAAACTCGTTCTTCGCAACAATCTAAAACCCAATAGAGCCACTTATGGAGTTTCTGCTCAAATAGGCTATGGAGGTTTGGCGATCTATGCCAAATATAGTTTAGCACCCCTCTTGCAGCATACCCCTACCGAGATACACCCTCTTTCAATAGGAGTGAGTTTCTATCTCAATTGATAAATTGCCAAATTTTCTAATCAAATTCCAACCTTTTTATTTTTTCTTCGTTTATAAGGGCAAAAGAGATTAATTATTTACCATTACCGAAGTGCAAATCGACAAACACCTTATAGAAAAAGCCCAACGCAACGATCGCTTAGCGCAAAAGCAGTTGTACGACCAGTACGCTCCTGCTTTGTTGAGCGTGTGCAGGCTGTACATCAACGATTTGCAATTTGCCGAAGATGCCCTACTAAAAGCCTTCTTCAAAATTTTCACCCATATCAACAAGTATCAAGAACAAGAACATTTCTATGCTTGGATGAGGCGAATCACAGTGAATGAGTGTATAGATTTCCTCAAAAGCAAAGCACAAAAGCTATCCTTTGCCGACTGGAGTGACACTTATGACACAGTAGATGATGCCTACTTAGAGAACGAAAATTTTAGCGATACCGAAATACAATCCTTTGTAGACCAATTGCCTACCGCTTGCCGTACCGTTTTCAACCTCTATGTGTTTGAGGACTATTCGCACAAGCAAATCGCCGAAGAACTTTCTATCAGCGAAGGTACTTCTAAATCACAATTGGCGTATGCCAAAAAACTTTTGCAACAACACGTAACAACTTATAAAAAAAGAGCTTAAAAAATGTGGAAAGACAATATACAACGCTTATTTAGGTACAGAAAAATCAACCCTTCACCTGCTTTGTGGGAACAATTAGAAGCCCAATTAGCCGAGAGTGAAACCTTGCCAACTGGGCAAAAAAGGCGGAAACTGTGGTATTACACTGCGGCAGCTGCGGTACTGTTATGCCTTGCAATAGGATACTTGTGGCAACAACACACTGAAACCAATAATGAGCTTCAAGTCTCAAAAAAACTCATTGTTGTAAAGTCATCAGTGCCTACAACCAGTCCGCACCCTATAGTGCCTACAACTCTTAAAGACAGCCAGTGCAATTCACACCCCTCAATTCTCAAAAATAGCCAATATGACCCATATCTTACTTCCTCAAAAGAGGAGATTACCCTTATCGATATCAATGCGGTAGATACTCTTTTCACCCAGTATACCGCCGATGCTATACAAAGCCGAATCACCAAGCAGATGGAAGCCCAAATGGCTGCCGATTTGCAGCACCTATCCCCCGAATATTTAGCACTTGTAGCTACTACTCAAGCAGAACTCAACCAGTATGTTACTGAAAAATATCAGCAAGATAAAACCTTCAATACTATCGAAAAAGAACAGCTGAAGGACAAAGTAAAATTCTTAGCTGAAAGGCTACTCAAAGAAATAGGAACACGTGTCGTATCAAATAATAAAAGTTAAAAAACAAGTATCAGAAAATGAAAACATTACATCTATTATGGATGACTTGCTTGTTGGCGACAAGCGTCATCACCGCACAAAATAATTCTGAAGAGGCTATTAAAAAATCCAAAGCCACAATAGATTCTATAGTTTCTTCAGAAAAACAAACGCTCAAGAAAAAACTTTCAGCCGTTAATGAATTGCTCAAAGATAAGAAAATCACCGAAGAATTGGGGTTGCAGATAAAAGAAGATCTCACAGCAACTACCGAGAAGAATATCAAAGAAAAAACAGCAGCTGAAGCTGAGCATTTGGCAAAACTTATACGCGAGCAAGTAGATTCAAAGGCTACTGTAAATACTCTTGATACCCTTAATGTGAATAAAGCCAAGGACTATTTGCGTGCAATGCAAGAGTTGGAGAAGGTTTTGCGCAGTAAAGAAAACAAAAAACCAAATACGAATCGCGCTTCTGATGAATTGAATATCTATACATCTGTAGGTATTTGCAACCTCAGAAACGATAGTAATTTTGGTGATAGTCGTTTTCAAACCTTAGGCTCAAGAACATTTGAAATGGGATTTACTACGGGCTTTCGCTTGCTCAAAACCAACAATCTATTTCATATCAACTACGGAATTGCTTGGATGCACAACGGACTCAAATTCAAGGAAAGCGAGTATTTTGTAAGAGAAAACGATGTGACAAAATCGGTACCTTATACCGCTAACAAACTCAGTAAATCTAAATTGCGTACCAATTACCTCATTGTACCTATAGATTTTGAATTTGATTTTACACCTCCTGAAACTGAAAAAGGGGTTACCGTTTACCCCACTCACGAAAGTTTTAGAGTAGGATTTGGCGGTTATGTGGGGGTGGCTATAGGTGATAGCCAAAAAATAAAGTACAACAATGGAGGTGATACCTATAAAACAGTTATGCGTAACGACTTGAACGTCAGCCCGTTTATATATGGACTCTCAGCACACTTGGGATACAAGAGTTTTTCTATTTACGCGCGCTACAGCCTCGCACCACTCTTCCGCAACAACCTAGTAAACGAATATCCTTTCTCTATAGGAATCCGCTTTGCAGATTAAAAAAATAGGGGCGAATTGTTTCGCCCCTATTTTTTTATAATCAATCAGAATTAACTTGTAATTTTTGCGCCACAAACTTTGTCAAAATCCTTAGACTTTGACAAAATCTATAAATTGTCAAATTAGCAAATTTTTATTACCTTTGTGGGCAATAAAAAACATTGTAATGACAACAGAAAATACACAATTAGTAATCCTTGATATTCAAGGTAAATTATCACAAATAGTTTATCAAAGTGAAGAAGTTTTGCGCAATAGCAGTATCCTTATCGAAGGTTGCAAACACTTGGAACTTCCTATAGTTTGGGTAGAACAAATGCCCGATAAGTTAGGGGTGACTCACCCCACAATTGCCGAGCTATTAAGCTTTAAAACTCCGGTGAAAAAAAGTAGCTTTTCAGCTTGGGATAATACTGATTTTCAGCAACAACTCTATGACAATCAACGAAAAAGAGTACTGCTTATAGGCATTGAAACTCACATTTGTATCTATCAAACAGCGGTTGATTTGCTTGCCAATGGTTATGAAGTATCAGTAATTGCCGATGCTGTTTCTTCGCGTACTGAGAGCAACAAACAAATAGGGCTCACAATGCTCCGCGATGCAGGCACTACCCTTTTGAGTACCGAAGCAGCCCTCTTTGCCCTTTTGCGTACTGCCGAGCACCCTAAATTCAAAGAAATAGCACGATTAGTAAAATAAAATCACATTATCAACAACAAAAAATTTTGGCGAAGTCTAAGGACTTCGCCAAAATTTTTATCATTCACATATCACAGTGCCAGTATCTCCTAACACCTGATACCTACTGCCTATTACCTGACACTTGTCTATTGTAAATGTACAATGAAACAGCTGCAAATACCCCCAAAGCACAAATCACATACCAGAGTTTTGCAGGATTATAAGCCCCCCAAAGCAGTTCTGTAATTTGCGACTGACTGAGTCCTAATTTCTGACTTGCCAACTCAAAATATTGAGTTTTAGTGAGGTCTTTAGGCATTTCAATAGCGCGTTTGGCTAATTCTATTTTCAATAAACTGTATTTATCTGACCATTCAGTATATAAATATCCTGAAAAGAAACCTGTGAGGTAATTTCCTGCGGCTACGGGCAAAAATACCGTACCTTGATAGAGTGCTTCTTTGCCTTTAGGTGTAATTTGTGCTACAAAAGCCGATAGGGTAGGGCTGGAAGCCATTTCTCCTACCGAGAAAATCACGGTACCTATAATAGTAAACCACGGATTGTTGAACATAAAAGTAAGCGTTACCCCCAAAGTAGCGATAACTGTTCCTCTAATCATAGCGCTCACGTGGCTCATTTTGGTTACAAAATACGATACAAGCACTTGAAAGAAGATAATCATAAACGAATCTATGTTGATAAACCACTCAGCTTTCACTTGTCCTTCAGAGGTGAGGATAGTGCCTAAAAAAGATGATTTTTCATTAATCCACGCACTCAAAGCTGATGAGTCTACCCAATCTTCAATAAAGTTAGGCAAGGTGTAGAAAAGCTGGTTGAACATCGTCCAAAAGCCTACCATCAAAAGCAATAGCACGGTAAGTCGGCGGTCTTTCAAAGCCTCAACAATGTGCATCAGTGATTCTTTGATTTCGGTGAGCAAAGGTTTTCTAATTTTTTGAGCGAGTTTGGGTTCTTTATAGAGGAATAAAGCTACTAACACATTGATAGTCATTACTACAGCTCCTTGTATAAAGATAATGCGCCAACCGTATTCGGTGCGGAGGTAAGACGACATTGCAGGACCTAAAAAGCCCCCTATGTTTACCATCATATAGAAAATTCCAAATCCCATAGTGCTGGTGGTCTCATCGGTATTACGTGCCACAATACCATTGACTACTGGTTTAAAAAAACCTGCCCCAATAGCCGATAATAGAAATATAGAATATACTGCTGCATAATCGGTAACTTCTCCCATCAAAAAGTAGCCCACTGCGGTAATAGCACACGAAATTACTAACGAAAGTTTGTAGCCAATACGGTCGGCAATTACCCCAAAAATAGGAGGCAAAAGATAAAGAATAGCCGAAACGTTTGCCATTATACTCGCTTTCTGTAAGTGGTCAAAACCAAGTCCGCCCTTATCAGTAGAGGCAACTAAATAAAGCCCCAAAAGCGTAAAAATACCGTAATAAGCCCAGCGTTCCATCAACTGAAGGAAGCTTGCTACCCAAAAAGTAGGAGAAAATTTATTTAACATAGTTCGTAAGTTATAAGTCGTCCGACGTTAGATTTTGAGCGCAAAGGTAGCTAATATCTCATCTTCAGAAAAATAAATACGCATTTTCTACAAAGGATAAACATTTTGTTACAAATATAACAGAGAGTCTGTTAAGTTTTTCACTCCTATTTAGAATTATTTCACATATTTATTTAGAATTGTTTTACACAATCAGAAAAAAGTATTACCTTTGCCCCCAATTTTAATGAGTGTGAAAAGTGAAAAGTGAAAGAATACATTGTCCTCTCTATTGTTTCCCCAATATTTTCATTGGGATATTCCTCTTATTCTCTCTTTTTTCTCCAACACTTTACGCTCAAACAGTTACTACCACCACCACGACAACAACAACTACTACTACCCAACCCATTCAGTTAGAGGAAGTAGTGGTAACTGCTAAAGAACTTCCTGCACCTACTTCTACTTCGCTTATCGACCGTAAGGCAATGCGACACCTTCAGCCTTCTAGCTTTGCCGATTTGGTGAGTTTGCTCCCTGGTCAACGGGTTACTACTCCCTCATTGAACTATGCTAATACCCTCACTCTCAGACAGACGGGCACTCCTATGTCTGGTTATAGTATTTCCTCTTTAGGCGTAGGCTTTAATATCGATGGTGTTCCTTTAGATGTGAATAGCAATATGCAATCTACGGTAGGATCGGGAATGATTATCACTCCACAGTCAGGCTATGCCGATGATAAACGCAACACTACCCGCTCAGGGGTGGATATGCGCACCATTGCTACCGATGATATTGAAACAGTGGAGGTTATACGCGGAATTCCATCGGTGAAATTTGGTGATATTAGCAGTGGGGTAGTAACAATTCACCGCAAAAAAGGCTATACTCCCCTTAGGGCACGTGCCAAAGCCGATGGTTTTAGCAAACTTTTTTATGTAGGTAAAGGCTTCAGTTTTTTTGAAAATAGCCTCAAACTTAACCTTAGTTTGGATTATTTGAACGCTCAACCTGACCCGCGTAACAGTTTTGAAAACTACAAGCGTTACACAGCTTCAGCACGTGCTGAAAAACTTTTTAATACAACAAATCCGCTTACGTGGAATTTTAGCATCGACTATACGGGGACTATTGATAAAGAAAAACGTGACCCCGATGCGGGCTTCGATCGCTATGACGCTTATCAATCTACTTACAACAATATCCGCATTGCCAATGGGCTGAAATATGAACTTCCTCAAGCATTCTTCAAAACATTGCTACTCAAAACTAGTTATTCACAGAGTTTTGACCGTATTGAGCAAGACAAATGGGTGCAAATTGCCAATGCGCGCCCTGTCTTCACAAATACAGAAGCTGGTGAATTTTACGGGGCATTTTCCGATCCTCACTATGTGTCACACTTAATTGTTGATGGCAAACCACTAAACCTCTATGCCGACCTCTCAACGGCTTCTCACAAGCTCTTTTCGGGCTATCGCAACGAATTACTAATCGGACTTACTTACAACTATAACAAAAACAACGGTTTGGGGCAGGTATACGATTTGGCACACCCACCATCACCCGAAATGGACACCCGTCCGCGTACTTTCAAGAGCATTCCTGCAATGCAAGATATGGCTTTTTATGCTGAAGAACAGTTAGAAAAAACTTTTTGGCATACCGAATTTCTCGTGCGTGCGGGCTTGCGAGCCAATACCCTTTTGGGACTCGATTCGCGCTATGCATTGCATAACAAAGTGTGTTTCGACCCTCGTGTGAATATGAAAGTTACTTTCCCAAAAATTGAGTTCACTAACCAAAAAGTTCTCAGTATCAGTCTTACAGCAGGCTGGGGGAAACACAGCAAACTCCCCACTCAAGAAATGCTCTACCCTCAAGATAAATACGAAGATTTTGTACAGCTAAATTACTATCACAACCAAAAGGCATACCGCCAATTGCACTACAAAACTTACATTTTTCCGCAAGTGAACTATGGCATTATGCCTGCGGTGAACAACAAAGCCGAAGTGCGCCTTGGGTTAGAATACAACCACCATTCATTGTTCATCACTTATTTTGATGAGCGTATGCAATCGGGCTTCCGAAAAATGAGCGATTATCATAAGGTATTCTTTAAAAAATACGATGCTACAGGACTCAATCACAACACAATTACTGCTCCTCCTTTGGTAGAAAAACTGCCCTATACAGTGCAAAATGCCCTGATACTCTCAAATATGGAGAGCAATGGCTCAGCTATTGATAAACAAGGGGTTGAGTTTCAATACAGCAGTAAGCGCCTTCAGTTGCTCAACACTCGTTTTACACTCAGTGGAGCGTGGTTTCACAGCCTATATTACAACTCATTGCCCGTATATCGCTTTGCCGATAAAGATGTGATCAACAACCGCAAACATTACAATCTGGGAGTATACCCCGAAGTGGAGAAGTACGACCGCGAACAGCTGGAAACCAGTCTCATTGCCGATACTTACCTCCCCGAACTAAAACTCACAACCTCTGTGCGTTGCGACCTCACTTGGTATACTATTAACACCAATCCACCACTTAGTCGTGTGCCTACTCACTACATCAGTGAGGATGGAGTGCGTCACCCATATACAGCGGCAGAAGCTAATGACCCTGTATTGCAATGGCTCATACGCCCTACAACTATAAGTCTCAGCGATAGAACCCCACTATCTATGAACATACATCTAAAAATATCTAAAGATTTCTATAAGTACTTCACACTCTCAATGTACGTAAACAATTTGTTCAACTTTTATGAAGATTACCGCGTCAATAATCAATATATCAACCGCCGCGGACTCATCAATCCCTATTTCGGAATGGAAATGAACGTTTCACTCAAATAACAAATAACAAATAACTGCCCATACGAATCGCACCAAATTAACAAATTAATATGAAACACTTAAAACAATTTTTAGCTGTAGCACTTGGTTTAGTGCTCTTAAACGCTTGTAAAAAAGACGACAACAATGGCATCCCTACAGAACCTCTTTCTGTAACTTTTCATTTGCAAGCCCCCGACAAGGTAGCTATCACTCAATACGCTACCCTCACCCTCACTCTCACCGAGCTCAACAAAAATGAGAAGGTAGAAAAGGTATATCACAATGTATCAAGTAGTGATTTTAAGTTAGAATTATCAGCAGGTAGTTATGAAGTACGTGCTGCAGGTAGTGTAAATTACACTCAAAGTGGTACCACTGCCACGGGTGAAGTAGCAGGATTTGTAAGTAAGATTGATATTCTTACAGCTACTACCTACACAGTACCTCTTAGTCTAAAAATCACTCCCTCAGGAGAAGGAGATTTTATCATTGAAGAAATTTTCTTTACAGGTACAGCAACTCCAGAAGGCAAACAGTATTTTGGTGACCAATACATCAAATTGTATAACCCTACTAATAAAGTCCTCTATGCCGATGGATTGGTTTTAGCAGATTCTGAGTTCCTAACCGTAACCAAAAGAGATTATACTCCCAATGTAATGGCAGAAGCCTTTACTGCAGGAAGTATGGTGCAAATTCCAGGTACAGGCACTCAATACCCTGTACAACCAGGGAAGTCTATTGTAATTGCTGAACAAGGAATTAATCATAAAGAAAATAATCCTAATTCTATAGACCTTTCAAAAGCTGATTTTGAAAATTTCTACCCTCCAAAAGTGAAAGATGTTGATGGAGTAGGAGTAACCAACAATATCAACCTACACGGTATTTTTATATTCAACAACAGAGGCAATAGAAGTTATGTGATAGCACGCTTCCCTGAAGGTACTACCACTGCTACACTTCAGTATGACTATGAATACAAAGTAGCAACAAAATTAATGCAGAGACAGGCTTTGAAAATCCCTAATGAGTGGATAGTAGATGCTGTAAATTTAAGTACTAAAAAAGGTTTCGAGTGGATAGTTACAGCTCCCTCTTTAGATGCTGGTTATACTTATGTAGCTAATGATGAAGGAGATGCTTCTCGTTACGGCAAATCTGTACGCCGTAAAGTCCTCTCTCAAAATAACGGAAAACCTATTTTTAAGGACACCAATAACTCTACCGACGATTTTGAGATACTCACTACACCCACACTTAAAAAGTGAAAAAGTGAAAAGTCGATTTTGTGTCGCAACACTTTGGCAAAGTTTCACACTTTGCCAAAGTTCATTGTAATTGATTATCTTGATAATCAATCATTTTTATAGTATGTTATGTAGGAAAGCCAACGATAGCTGGGTATGTGTTTACAATATAAAAACTTTTTGCAAACGCCCTTACAATATAAAAACTTTTCGGATAACCTCTTTATAATTAACAAATTAATAAATTGCCCGTGCGGATCGCACCAAATTAATTAATATGAAACATTTAAAACAATTTTTAGCTATAGCACTTGCTTTAGTGTTCCTAAACGCTTGTAAGAAAGACGACAACAACGGTATCGCTACCGAACCTTTGAACATAACCCTTCATTTGCAAGCCCCTGATAAAGTAACCATTACTCACTATGGTACCCTCACCCTTACCCTTACCGAGCTCAACAAAAATGAGAAGGTAGAAAAGGTATATCACAACACTACTACCAACGATTTCCAACTGAGTATTCCTGCGGGTAGCTATGAGGTACGTGCCACGGGTACTGTGAGTTACACCCAAAGTAGCACTACCTATGCAGGTGAAGTAACTACCTTAATACCCAAACTCAACATACTCACAGCCACTACTTACAGTCTGCCTATCACTTTAAAAACAATTGTAAGTGATGAGGATAAAGATTTACTTATTGAAGAGATTTTTATCACGGGCACAACTACTCCACAAGGCAAACAATATTTAGATGATAGTTATTTCAAGATTTACAACCCTACTTCTAGAGTTCTCTATGCTGATGGTTTGCTTTTGGTGCAATCGGCGTTCCAAACCAATGATAAACAAACCTATACGCCAAATATAATGAACCAAGCTTTTACAGCCAATGCGGTATACCAAATTCCAGGGAATGGCAAGCAATACCCCGTAGCAGCAGGCGAGAGCATCATCATTGCCCTTACGGCTATTAATCACAAAGAACTTAATAGTAATTCAATAGATTTGAAGAAAGCTAATTTTGAAATCAAAGATGAAGCAGACGATGAAGACCCCGATAATGCTGCAGTGCCTAATATGTTCGTAAAGTTTGAAGATGCAGTAATCAATCATCAAGCAATCAACGCTTTTGCACTAGCCAGAATGCCCAAGGGGGTTACTGAATTAGAGAAGTATTCTTATACATACAAAGATGAATCAGGATTTGACTCAGAAGGTGATGCTGTAAAAATCCCCAATACGTGGATCATCGATGCGGCGAATCTCGCACAAAAAGAAGATTTTCAATGGCTTGTAACCGATGTTTCTTTAGATAGTGGTTGGACTTACGCCTCCGAAAGTCAAGGAGATGCTTCTCGTTATCGCAAAGGAGTACGCCGCAAAGTAACAAGTCAGCAAAATGGTCGTCGTGTGTTAAAAGATACGAATAACTCTACCGAAGATTTCGATGCACGTGTAACGCCTTCACTTTTTAATTTTTAAGAAGTAAAAACTCATAACACAAGAAGTATTTGTATCGCAACACTTTGGCAAAGTTTCACACTTTGCCAAAGTTGATTCTAATTGATTGTTCTGATAATCAATTACTTTTAGAGTATGTTATGTAGGAAAGCCAGCGATAACTGGGTATGTGCTGCAAATGCCCTTACGAATAAAACTTTTTGCAAACGCCCTTACAATATAAGAACTTTTCGGATAACCTCTTTATAATTAACAAATTAATAAATTGCCCGTGCGGCTCGCACCAAACTGCCCGTGCGGCTCGCACCGGCTCGCACTGGCTCACACTAAGTTGATAAATCGATTCATAAACATATTATTTTTTGTTTTCCTCTGCCAAATAAGCTGGGGGCAAAACACTGATACCCTCTTGCTAAAGCTGAAAGAACAACAAAGCAGCTCTCGTTTTTATGAGGCTTATTTTCAGAATCCAGCTACGATGCCCAAGTGGGGAAAACATCGCTTTTCTACCGTACAAGCAACTTATGAAAGAAGTGATAAGGAGGCTTATGCTCAACAGTATCCTGAAGGGCATACCGCTTTTTCGGCAACAGCAACCTCTTTCTTTCCTTATGATAGCACTCGCACGCTTTGGGGCAATGCGTCCTATAAAAATCAAGAACTGCGGAAAGTGCGTTGGAATGAGTCGGTAGATAGTGATTTGCTCTATCCATACTTCACTGCCGATGCTGTAGGGGGCGACTTGCATAGCGAGCAATACGCCTTTATGGGTGGTTTTGCCAAGCAATGGCAACGACTGCATTGGGGTATCAGTTTAGATTACAAAGCAGAATTGGCAAGCCGTAACAAAGACCCACGCCCTAAAAACATCACTTCAAATCTGCAATTGCGCTCAGGATTTATATGGAGGGTAGGGGAGTGGCAAGCGGGAATATATGCCTCTTTCCAGAAATATACCCAGTCTAACGAACTGAAATTTTTCAATGAATTGGGGAGCCCTTCAGTCTATCATCTCAATGGTTTAGGCTATTACAACCACCTGCTAAAAGGCAACAAGCTCAGGGCTTTTTATGAAGGTTATGGATATGGTGGCGGACTGAATATCAGTAGAAAAAACAACCTTTTCCTCTCTGCTAATTACCAGCAATTGGCAATCGAAAAATATATGACAGAAGATAATGGTGTGATAGCTGTAACACTTACCAATCGTACACTTTATACTGAGCTGACAAAGCTGTTTCGCAAAAATACTTACTATTATGGTTTCAAAGGACATTACTCTCTGCAAACCAAAAGTGGGGTAGAGCCTATTCTTTCGGGGCGCAATAGCAATTGGACGGAAGTAGTTGCTAAAAATGAGAATTATACTCTAAAAAAAGAGCACTACCAATTGGCAATGTTTTTCTCTAACAATAGTGATTTGCAATATCACATAGCACCTTATGTAGGTTATGAAACTCATCGTGAGGACTATACCCTTGTGAGGAGTTTTCAGCGTTTTGATTATATGAATATAGGGATAAAAATGAGTGTTGTAGCACCCTTAGGGGAGAAAAGTATAGGCGTTGCAGGTTTGCATTACCAATATCGCAATATGTTAAAAGGCAATTATCTGCTCCGCAACGATAGTGAAGTATCCCTCAGCGAAATGCTTTTGCACAATGCTCGTTTCCTCGCCTCCGATGAACAAGTTTTCCAAGCACATTTGCAGTACCATCACCCACTATCGTCCTCACTCAGTTATTTTGTAGGACTCAACACCCAAATAGGAGTTTTTACCCTCCAAAAAACGAATACTTTTCATCAATTAAACATCGGTTTAACATTTTAATTACTTATCCCCTGACCCCTGATACCTATTCCCTATACTTGGGAAATTCTAATTTTAGCTGTATGTACATCGGTTGTTTTACAATCTCTTTTTCAGGTTCGTTGTTGAGGTGAGAGACCGAAATACCTAATAACCGTACCGATTCACTCAACCGTTCTTGGTAGAGCAATTCTTTGATGTGCAAAAGAATTTCCTCTTTGCTACTAATAAAATCTTTAAGGGTTTTGCTGCGTGTTTGAATAGTGAAGTCGCTGTATTTTATTTTCAAGGTGATAGTTTTACCTGCAACTTGCTGTTTTTCAAGACGACGGACGACATCCTCGGCTATACGTTCAAGTTCGCGTTCCATATAGACCTCACTGGTGAGATTTTCGGCAAAAGTTTCTTCAGCACCTACCGATTTGCGAATTCTAAAAGGCTGAACTTCACTGCGGTGAATACCTCGTGAGAGCTCATAGTAATAATGTCCGCTATTGCCAAAATTCCGTTCTAAGAACGCTAATGATTTCTCTCGCAAATCTTTCCCTTTAAAAATCCCTAACTGATACATCTTTTCGGCAGTTACTTTGCCTATGCCATAGAATTTGCGCACGTCTAGTTTGTCTAAGAAATCTTGTACTTCAGCCTGAGTGATAGTCGTTTGTCCGTTAGGCTTGTGGTAGTCGCTAGCTATTTTGGCAATAAACTTATTTACCGAAATGCCTGCTGAAGCCGTAAGTCCTATTTCATTGAAGATGCGCTGTCTAATCTCTTGCGCAATGAGGGTAGCCGACGGGTTGCCTTTTTTGTTTACTGTAACATCTAAGTAAGCCTCATCAAGGGAGAGAGGTTCCACCAAATCAGTATATTCGTCGAAGATAGCCCGTATTTGCATTGATATTTGCTTATAGCGCTCAAAGCGAGGTTTTACAAAGATGAGATGCGGACATAATCTGCGTGCTTGCGCCCCACTGATAGCACTGCGCACACCAAATTTGCGCGCCTCGTAGCTGGCTGTTGCCACCACACCGCGCACTTCGCCTCCGCCTACCGCAATCGCTTTTCCTCTCAATTCTGGAAAATCCAATTGCTCTACCGAGGCGTAGAAAGCATCCATATCAATATGTATAATCTTCCTATTAATTGTTACTTGTTAATTGTTACTTAGCTTCAAACATTTTCCCTGGCAAAGGGTTTATCACCCCTTTCAATTCCATTTGGAAAAGTAAGTTAGAAAGCTGGTAGATAGGTATTTGGCAGCCAAGAGCGAGTTCGTCTAAGGCTTGTTTGCCATTCTCTTTGAGGTAGTTTGCCACCAATTCTTCATCGGGACTGAGGTCTATAAAAAGTTCTTGTTGTACAGCTTTAGGGGCGGGAGTATCCCAATTCAGTAGGTAAATAAGGTCTTTAGCTGAGGTGAGCATACTAGCTTTGCGGTTGCGTATCAGTTCATTGCAGCCTATGCTATAAGTATCTGTGGTACGACCTGGTACGGCAAATACCTCGCGATTGTACGAGAAAGCAATATCGGCAGTAACCAAACTTCCTCCTTTTTTACCCGATTCAATCACTACAGTAGCTTCCGTAAGCCCTGCAATAATGCGATTGCGACTGAGGAAATTCTTCCTATCAAACGGACTTTGGCTACTGAAATCAGTGATAAAACCGCCGTTCTCTTCCATTGCCTCACAGTATTTCGCGTGAGTAGCAGGGTAGATAAGGTTAAGACCGTGAGCCAGGCAAGCCACTGTTTGCAAGCGGTGTTTCATTGCAGCTTTGTGAGCCGTGATATCCACCCCATAAGCATAACCACTTACAATCACCACATCAAGCGGGGCGAGTTCTTCTATCAGTTGTTCGCAAAATGCCGTGCCGTAAGTCGTGATATTGCGGGTACCTACAATGCTCAGCAGTCGTTTGTTTTGCAGGTTTATGTGTCCTTTTTGGTAGAAGAGTATAGGGCTATCCACACACTGTTTCAGTAGTTTAGGGTAGTGAGCATCGGTATAACTAACAATGCTGATGCCGTTTTTTTCAGTAAAGAGCAACTCAGTTTCAGCTTCTTGTAAGTACTGAGAGTTGAGGATATTTTGGGTAATTTTAGAACCTATACCCATTACTTTTTCTAAGCTACTTCGGCGTTGTGCAAATATATTTTTAGCACTCCCAAAGTGTGCAATAAGTTTTTTGGCAGTAATATCGCCTATAAGCGGAATCTTCTTTAAGGCAATGAGGTATAACAAATCTTCGTTCATAGTTTGGTTTTGTTTCACGTTGCAAAAATAGCGATAATTAGTAAATTAGCAAATTTGCTAATTAGCAAATTATTACTACCTTTGCCTCATTATTCGTAATTCGTAATTCGTAACTCGTAATTCGTATTTAAAATTATGTTTCAATTTCTCACTGAACTCGCTAAAAACAACAATAAAGAGTGGTTTGATGCTCATAAAGCAGCTTATGAAAGCGCTAAATTGCAAGCAACAGAGCTTTTCAATCGTATTTATGCTGAAATTGCAGCGCACGACACCGTTGCCCCACTCAAAATATACCGTATCTATCGCGATTTGCGATTTTCTAAGGATAAAACACCTTACAAAACCCACTTCGGTTGCTATATACAGCGCAAACAACCTCACTATCGCGGGGGATATTACGTGCATATCAGTCCGCAAGAAACTTTTATAGGAGGAGGATTCTTCGACCCCAATAAAGATGATTTGTTGCGTATGCGTCAAGAAATCTCCCTTAATCCCGATGATTTCCAAAAAGTACTAACCGATAAAGGTATTGTAAAAGAGTTCGGCGGAAAACTATGGGGCGACGAACTCAAAACAGCTCCCAAAGGCTTTGAAAAAGACGACCCTATGCTTGATTATCTGCGCAAAAAGCAGTTCCTGCTCAAACGCGACTATACTCAAAAAGAAGCTACCGCCGAAGGTTTCGATAAAAAAGTAGTACAAGGACTCTTAGCAATGCGCCCCTTTTTCGACTTTATGACCGAAGCCCTCACCACCAATCTCAACGGTGAATCTTTATTCCCTAACCCCTAACAATGACCCTAACATTCAACAAAAAATACTTTATCTGGGCATTAGCCCTCTTTGGAGTAGAGTTTCTTATCGCTACGCTATTCAAAAATATTGGCTTTATACGCGGTTATCTCGGCGATGTATTAGTAGTGATATTGCTCTATTATATAGTCCTTTCATTTGTCAAAGTGAAACACAAAGACAAACTCATCTGGGGTATATTTGCCTTTGCCGTTGTGGTAGAAGTACTGCAATATTTTGGAGTAGCCTCTCATTTAGGCTTTGCTAAAGGAAGTATAGGCTATATTATTCTGGGCAATCACTTCTCGTGGACTGATATAATATGTTACGCTATTGGTTGCCTCATATTACAATTAACAGCTAATAAATAACAATTAACAATTACCTCACTAGTAACTAACGACTAATAATACAATTACTTTTGAGGCTTGTCCCCCTTCGGGATTGTCGGCAATTGCCGAGTAAGTGAGTGGGGGCTTTATCCCTCGCTGAGCTTGTAACTCTAACCCCTAACAACTAATGATAGACATAGGCATAAATCTCACTAATAAGCAATTCGCAGGTGAGTACGACAAAATTATAGACCGCGCCATAGAGGCAGAAGTAGATACAATACTTCTTACAGGAACAAGTGTGCGTAGCAGTAATGAGGCTTTAGCATTAGCCAAAAAATACCCCAAAAGGCTTTACGCTACCGCTGGCATTCACCCTCACGACGCCAAAACGATGAGCGCCGAGAGCATCAAAAACTTACAAGCGTTGCTCAACCAAAAGTATGTAGTAGCTGTAGGCGAATGTGGCTTAGATTTCGACCGCGATTTCTCACCACGCTCCATACAAGAAGCGTGCTTTCATGCACAACTTGCTTTAGCTGAAGAAGTGCATAAACCCTTATTCCTGCACGAGCGCGCAGCCTTCGAGCGTTTTACTGCCATACTCGCCGACCACAACCGATTGCCCGAAGGGGTAGTACACTGCTTTACTGGTAGTTTAAAAGAAGCAAAAACCTACTTAGATGCTGGTTATTACATAGGTTTTACAGGGGCTGTGAGCGATAGCAAACGCTTTGCTCATTTAGAAGAAGTTGTCCGTTACGTGCCCTTAGATCGTATGCTCATAGAAACCGATGCCCCTTTTATGTTGCCCAAGAACGTACCACAAAGTCAGTTGTCTCAGTATCAATCGCGTCGCAACGAACCTGCCTTTTTGCCTTATGTGGCTCAAACCATAGCTCAGTTCAAAGGAATACCATTTGAAACAGTGGCTTCAGCAACTACTTTCAATGCGCAAACCTTGTTCAAACTATAAAACACATACTATAGAAATCACCTCTATTTTTGGGTGTTTCTAGAAATTAAATCACTAACAATACTTTAACCACTATCTTATACCGATGAAAATAGCTATTACAGGAATGAGTATTCTCGCTGCCGAGGCTCTTACTCTTCATAACAACATACCCCAAGGGAAACTTTCTGAACGCGACCAAGCCTTAATAGAAGAACTTAAAAACTCCAATCTGGCTTATGAACCCTTAGACAATACAGTCCTTTATGCGCTACACACTGCTCGTGAAGCAGTAACACAAGCAAATTGGCGCGATTTGCGTTTTGGTATCAATATAGGCTCTTCTCGCGGGGCTACTGCCTTGTTTGAAAAGCATTATTCTCATTTTCTTGCTGAAGGCACTTGCCAAACCTTAGCTTCTCCTACCACTACTTTGGGTAATATCAGCACGTGGGTAGCTCAAGATTTAGGCAATCAAGGCTTTGAACTCTCACACTCCATTACTTGCTCTACTGCTCTGCATGGTATTGCCAATGCCATTGCGTGGCTAGAAAGCGGTATGGAACAACGCTTTTTAGTAGGCGGTAGTGAAGCACCACTTACTCCTTTTACCATTGCCCAAGTAAAAGCCCTCAAAATCTATAGCAGTCTGCCCTTGCCTTATCTTTGTCGTGCAATGGATATGACCAAAAAACAAAGCACAATGGTGCTGGGGGAGGGGGCAGGTTGTTTCTGTTTAGAAAAAGGAGAACACCCCAATGCCTTAGCCCATATCGTGGGGATAGGTTTTGCCACCGAAAAGCTCACGCATAGTGTATCCCTCTCTAAAAATGGCGATTGTCTGCAAACTTCTATGCAGCGTGCTTTGGCAAGTGCCGGAAATCCCAAAATAGATGCCATAATTACCCATTGTACGGGTACTATCAAAGGCGATCAAGCTGAACTCAATGCTATAGAAGCGGTTTTTGGCGACGAAAAACCACTGCTCACCAATAATAAATGGCAACACGGACATACTTACGGGGCTAGTGGGGCGCTCAACCTCGCTATGGCTGTCAGAATGTTGCAAAACAATCATTTTGAGCCAGTACCCTACCTGACAACCCCTGAATGTATCCCTGATAAATTACAACATATCTTAATCAATGCGGTTGGTTTTGGCGGAAATGGTATAAGTGTGGTCGTGAGCTGTTAGTAATTTGTATCCCTGCACTTTGGCAAAGTTAATTACTCTGATTATCAATAGCTTTTATAGTATGTTATGTAGGGGCGTTTTGCAAACGCCCACACAACAAACACCCGTACAACTAAAAACTGAAAAATACTGTGTAATAGCCAAATTTTCCCCTACACCCCATCTTTTAACCTCTATTATATAATTAATTATAAATGAGTGTTTTAAAAATTTTAAACGTAAAAAAACTACAATATTTATCAGAAAAAGATTGTATTTCAAAAAAAATGTTATACTTTTGCCGGCAGTAATTATTATTAAATTATAAAAAAAGAAAATTATGTCAGACATTGCATCAAGAGTTAAAGCCATTATCGTTGATAAATTAGGCGTAGACGAAAATGAAGTTACTGCAGAAGCAAGCTTCACTAACGACTTAGGAGCTGATTCATTAGACACTGTTGAATTGATTATGGAATTCGAAAAAGAATTTGATATTCAAATCCCAGACGACCAAGCTGAAAACATTGCAACTGTTGGTCAAGCAGTAAAATATATTGAAGACGCTAAACAATAATTGGCTCATAGGCAGTAGGCTATCACCATATCACAGTTGATAGCTTACTGCCTAATTGTTTTTTAAAACCTAAATGCTAAAAACTTAAAAAACTATATGGAGAAAAGACGTGTTGTAGTTACAGGTATAGGGGCTCTTACCCCTATTGGAAATACCGCCCCAGAGTTTTGGGAAGGTCTTGTCGCTGGTAAGAGCGGCGCTGCGCCTATTACCCATTTTGATGCTTCTAAGTTCAAAACTCAGTTTGCTTGTGAAGTCAAAAACTTTAATATCGAGGATTTTATGGACAAAAAAGAAGCCCGTAAACTCGATAAGTTTGCACAATATGCCGCTGTAGCTTCCGATGAAGCTATCAAAGATGCCCACCTTGATATCGAAGCTCTTGATAAAGATCGTGTAGGGGTGATTTGGGGATCTGGCATAGGTGGTTTGGAAACTTTCCAAAATGAGGTAACCAACTTCAATCAAGGCGATGGAACTCCTCGCTTCAACCCTTTCTTTATTCCTAAAATGATAGCCGATATCGCTGCTGGCGTGATTTCTATACGCTACGGCTTTAGAGGTCCTAACTTTACTACTGTATCAGCTTGTGCTTCAGCTGCTAACGCTATGATTGATGCCCTTAACTACATCCGTTTAGGCTATGCCGATATAATGGTGTCAGGTGGTTCAGAAGCAGCGGTAACCATTGCTGGTATTGGTGGTTTCAACGCTTTGCACGCTCTTTCTACTTTCAACGAAAATCCTGCTAAAGCCTCTCGTCCATTCGATGCCAATCGCGATGGTTTTGTATTAGGTGAAGGAGCAGGAGCTGTAGTGCTTGAAGAGTACAACCATGCGGTAGCTCGTGGTGCTACTATCTACTGCGAATTAGCAGGAGGAGGTCTCTCTGCCGATGCCTATCACATGACAGCTCCTCACCCCGAAGGATTAGGTGCTAAAAATGTGATGATCAACTGCTTGAAAGATGCAGGAGTATCAGCAAACGAAGTCGATGCTATCAATATGCATGGTACTTCTACACCGCTGGGTGATGTTGCCGAATCTAAAGCAGTGCTCGAAGTTTTTGGCGAACACGCTTACGATATCAATATCAACTCTACTAAGTCAATGACAGGACACTTGCTCGGTGCTGCGGGGGCAATAGAGGCAGTAGCGTCTATCCTCGCTATCAAATACGGTATTGTACCACCTACCATCAACTTCGAAACCCCCGATGAAAAAATAGATCAACGTTTGAATTTCACCTTCAACAAAGCACAACACCGCGACGTAAAAGTAGCGATGAGCAACACCTTTGGTTTTGGTGGTCACAACGCGTGCTTATTATTCAAAAAGATATAAACTATAAGTGTTCAACTTAAAGAAAATATTAGCTTTTCCCCGTCTTTTTTCCAAAAAGAAAGACGGGATTTTTTATAATAAAATAAAGAATCTATTAGGTTTTGCCCCTAAAAACTTATCCTATTACAGCGAGGCTTTTACGCATCCTTCTTATCAATTCCAAAAGGCGACGCGCAAAAGTTATGAACGATTAGAGTTTTTGGGCGATGCCATACTTGGCGCAGTAATAGCCGATTATATTTTCACCAATGCCCCCGAGCAAGATGAGGGCTACCTCACCAAAATGCGCTCCAAAATTGTAGAACGCCGCAATCTCAACCAGTTAGGTAAAGATATGGGGCTTTTAGATTTTTTGCGTACCAAGCTCACTCCAAGGCAATTGGGTAATAATATTACGGGCAATCTCTTCGAAGCGCTCATAGGGGCTATTTATTTAGATAGAGGTTATAAAGCCTGCTTCCGTTTTATAGAACGCGAACTCATCTTGCCGCATATCAATATCAAAAACTTGGAAGGAAAAGTGATTAGCCACAAAAGTTTATTGATAGAATGGTGTCAAAAACACAAATTGGACTTTGCTTTTGAGGCTGAAGAAGATATGGAAGACCGTTCCGAAACCAAATATTTTGTCGCCAAAGTACACGTACAAGGTTTTTCGGTAACACGTGCCCGTTCTACTTCTAAGAAAAAAGCTGAAGAAATAGCTGCTAAGCGTGCTTGCTACAAAATTCAAGGCAAACAGCACCATAAATTGGACGTACAATGAAAATCCTCCTCCTATCCGATACTCATTCGTACATAGATGACCGCATCCTGCACTATGTCAATGAAGCCGATGAGGTTTGGCATTGTGGTGATTTTGGTAATTTGGCTGTGATTGAAGCCCTTCAAGCTGTCAAGCCTTTGCGAGGGGTCTATGGCAATATCGATGGTACTGATGTGCGTCAGTACTTCCCCAAAGTCAATCGTTTTCAGTGTGAACAAGTAGAAGTATTGATGATACATATAGGCGGTTATCCTAATAAATACACTCCTTTAGCCAAACAAGAAATTTTAGCTCACCCCCCTAAACTCTTCATTTCGGGGCATTCTCATATTCTAAAAGTACAATACGACCCACAATTTCAATTGTTGCATCTCAACCCAGGAGCTGCTGGCATTTATGGTTGGCAAACAGTGCGCACTATGCTTCGTTTTGAAATTGAAGGTAAAGAAATCAAAAACTTAGAAATCATTGAATTAGCTAAGAGATAAGAAGTAAGAACCTCATAGCTGCAAACGCCCTTTTTGTATATCTTCTCATTTTGAAAATAAAATAAAAAATTATATCTTTGTCCCTTAATTGATAAAATCATTTTATGGCAAAGAAAAATACAAAAACCCTTAAATTTGAGGCATTAGACAAAGAACTACAAAACTTATTATACAGCCGCGACAACTCTAATCTGATTTCAGTACTCAAAGAGGAGAAAAATCCACTACACTTAGAACAACTTGCCCAGTTAGATGTGAAGAGTTGTAAAAATTTAGGTTTCCCTGTACTATGGTCGCTATATGAAAATGATTTTATCCCATTTGAGGAGAATTTTTTATTGGAAAAGCTATGTGATGCTTTGTTTCTAATGAGCAAACATAAGGAAATAGAGAGTTTTATACTAAAAAGACCAGTCATTGCAGAAAAACTTTGTACAAAATTACCTTTTTTTCTTACTGATAACTTTTCTACTAACACTTTCCTATACGATAGTTTGCTTATATTAGCAGAAAAAGGATACTTCAAAGATACCCAAGTACTTCCTAACTTCTTAGAGATATTACTCAGTCCACTAAAAACTACTACTGCCAACAGCTACTGTCGCTTTATTGAAGACTTCAACCCTACAACAGAAGAACTCCTCCCTTCTCAACAGACCCTTTTTGCCCTGCTCAGTAGCGATAAGACCTCAGTAATCAACTTTGTGATGAAACTAATCAAGCAAATATCTGATGAAAAGAGCTTTGATTTCCAATCCTTTGCCGATAACTTTGCGCTTTGTTTTGCTACTCCAAAAATAGCTAAATCACAACTTATAGGCTTAAATATTTTAGAAAAACACTACAAACAGCAATCTCCTACCCATCCCGACTACCTCGAGCAATTAGCGGTACTCTTCACCATCCCCGACGTGAAGCTCCAAGAAAAAGTTGCGGCTCTCCTCACCACCTATTTTAACCACGAAGGTCTCCCCGAAGTCATCGCCCCTTACCGCGATTACCTAAAAGGCAAAGCCCAAGACCTCCTTGCAACCCTAAGTCCATCAGAAAATTCAGAAAATTCTGAGAACTCCGAAAACTCCCCAACTGCCCGTGCGGCTCGGACCTCCCAACCCCAAAAAACAGCCCGCACCCTGACACCTGTTTCCTGTCCTCCAACCCCTGAAAAACTCCTCTTCCTCCTCGGCGACTGTCTTCGCGAGCGTACGGCTGCTACTATCGACCTTTTCTTCGAGGGATTAGTACAGCTACAAGACCAATTGCCTGAAAACTTCAAGGAGCAACTCGCCCCTTATATTGCGCAGGTCAATGGGATGTATTACTTTAATGTACAGTTAGCTGCCCTGCAACTGCTCCTCGCGGGATGGATGGAGGACAGACCTTTGGAGTCTCCTGAGGACTGGACGAAAATGAATACCCAAGTAAGACGCCTCAACACCGAAGAAGAAGAACCTTTCAAGCAAGCGTGTGTGCTCCACAACGTTTGGTACCTGCGTGATGAAATTCCTTACCTGCTCTATAAGGTGAGGGCAACCCTTAACAAACTCAAATCGGGTAGCAAACTGCCTTTCCTTTCCACCCCTACGCACGCACCTTTCTATATGGATGCTGAAACCCTTGCCGACCGACTGTTCGCTTACCAAACGGCAGGCAAAGAAGTAGATTTGGACGACTTGGTAGTGTCTTGCAACCGATTGTTATTGAGTACTATTACCCCTGAAGCACAGGAAAAAGTACGCTCATTCTCAGGACAATACGCGCCTGCTTTGGGTTACTTCTTTGGACTTTCCGATGTGGTAACTCCTACAGAGGAGTTCCTACCATTATGGACGCAAATCACTCGCCTAAAACACCCTAACAAAGTATTTACCGAGTTTGAAACCACGGCTGCCAAAGACTATCTTTCGGCTGTAAAACCTTTTTTCCCGTCTTACGAGATAGAGGGAGAGTTCAAACAGTTTTTCTTGGAAAAGGTATATGTAGATGACTATTACAACTATACCTTGGCAAGTCCTTTTGATAGCAGCGTATTTGACCGATTGCCCTACAATTGCTACAATGCAGGGGCATACGATCGCTGGGATACCGATACCCTCCGTTATGTAATTTCCCTAAACCCTCAGTATGTAGATGTACTCTTAGGCAAATACACCCCTCTCTATGTAGGCGATAGTGATGCCGAGACCCAACGTAATCTGCGTGAGCCTTTGCAACTACTCTTGGAATACGACCTGCCCGTACATCACGGTGGGTGGATTTTTGTAGGAATGGCTTTGCTTCACGACAAAAAGGAAACCCGCGACCTCGCGGCAGAGTATATCCTCCGTGCCATTAGCCGTGATGAAGACCTCAGTTATTTGCAACACTTTATAGCCGATATCCTCGCCCAAAAACTCACCCCTATCAATCGCTTTGTGGAGTTTTTGGATATGCCCACCCGCGACCCTAAGATAAAGGCTTTCCAAAAAGCAGTAGTAGAAGCTTATTTGCCTTTGGCTGAAAAGCAAGAAAAGAAACCTATGAATCATAAAAAATTAGCCAATTGGCTAATTTGCTAATCAACAAATTATCCTTATCTTTGCCTAATAAATTGATAAATAAAATGAACGACTTTGAATATGCTTATCCGTTTGCCTCGGTTATTGAGGAGGTAACGGCTCACGAGAAGAATTTTATCTTTTCGCACTGCTCTGAACTTAAAGAAGACAATGCTGTGCCTTGTTTTTTCTGGGGTAATATCACTCAACCTTTTGTAGTAGCTAAGTGTCTCGCTACACTGGCGAAGACTGTAGCCTCTCAGTTTGCTATCGCCCCTGGGGTGCTTGCTAAACTACGTGACCCTATTATTTCGGTAGGGAATGGCGAATTGCTTTTTGAGGGGTTCTCGTCTTGTAATAGCGTCTATGCTCGCGTAGGCTTGCGCAACGATGTGTTGGACGGCGATTTCTTACAGAGCGGTTGTACCAATATCGATTTCAATGATGTAACCGTGCGTGCTTTCAATGCCGTAACAGCTTCGGAGAAAATGGTGCTTAGTGTAGGGCAAAAGCAAACACACTTTATTACTGAAAAACACAAAACCGTAGAGAAGAAAGTAACCCTGCCCAATAGATGGATTAAGGGCTTGGGCAATGTGCAAGTATATCTTTCCGAAATGGATTTAGCGCACCGACTTAATAAAGCCGAAGCCATTCAGCTCTTCCGCTCTTTGCCCAAACAAGCTGTGAAAAACGATTATTACTTGGTAAAGCGGGGTGTAGGTTATACTTTTGCCCCCACAGCAACTGCTGGAGCTATCAAAATAGGAGGAGTACACCATCTCAACCTTTTACAAGGCTTACTCCTGCTTGCCGATAGCCTTTATGTATATCGCAGTAATAGTGAGCAGTCAGTTGCTTTTGTGTTGCATTTCAAAGGAGTAGAAATGCTCTTTTTGTTGTCCGATAATGTGTATAGAGGCTTCTCTGGCGAAGGTAAATATTTAGAAAATATGATTGAAGAAGTGCCTATGGAATGGCTTGTAGGGATTAACAATTTCTTCAAAACTAACGAAGTATTCTCACCTGCAATGGTGGCTATTGAAAACGATGTAAATATGGGAACTATGACCACCCTTCAAGCATCGCTTTCGAGCATAGGGCTATTGGGCTACAACCTCACCGATGGCAATTATTTCTACCGTCGTTTGCCTTTCAAACCCCAGCGTTTGATAAGTCTGAACCCGCGTTTGCAAAATGCCAAAAAACTCACTGAAAATAATGAAGTACAAATCGTAGAACAACGCGGTGATTATGTGAAAGCCAATGTAAAAGGAACAGGGGGAGTGACCCATACCGTTATTCTCGACGGCGAGAAAGCACAATGTACTTGCAATTGGTACACCAATCACCAAACAAACAGAGGGTTGTGCAAACACATTTTAGCTACCAAGATGATAACGAGCTAATTAAGTTAATTTTTATATTAACCCTTATCTCTTATCTAAAAAAATCCCCAAAAGTATTGCAGTCAATAAAAATCTTTGTATCTTTGCAGCATATTTTTTATAAATATAAACATAACATTAGCTGTTACCCCGTTAACTAAAAACTAACCATTAAATATAATGAATATGACAAAGAAATTCAACCCCGACTATGTGTTTGAAACCAGTTGGGAAGTATGTAACAAAGTAGGCGGTATCCACACCGTTATCGCTACTAAAGCCCCTGCTATTGCCAAACAATTCAGAAGTAAATATATTCTGATAGGTCCTGATATCTGGCAACACAATGAAAATAAAGAATTTGTAGAAAACCCAGGACTCTTCAAATCTTGGCGTGCCAAAGCAGCCTCCGAAGGCTTGCGCGTACGTGTTGGTAATTGGAAAATAGAGGGGAATCCTATTGTTATTCTTGTCGATTTTTCTCATTATGTAAGCGCTAAAAATGAAGTTTTACGTTACTATTGGGATAACTATAAACTTGATTCTTTCAATAGCCCTTGGGATTATGTAGAATCTGTTCTCTTTGGCTATGCCGTTGGAAAAGTAATCGAGAGTTTCGTGAAGTTCAACACAGCCTCACGCGAAAATGTAATCTGTCACTTCCACGAGTGGATGACAGGTAGTGCATTACTCTATTTAGAAGGCGAAATGCCTAAAATAGGCTCTGTTTTCACTACTCACGCTACAGTCGTAGGGCGTTCTATAGCAGGCAATGGCTATCCGCTCTACAACGAAATGAAAAACTACAACCCAGAAGAAATGGCTTACCGTTTTGGGGTACAACACAAGCACTTCCTCGAAAAAGAAACTACTAAAGTAGCCGATTGCTTCACTACTGTAAGTGAAATTACAGCCCAAGAAGCTCAGCACTTCCTCAGTAGAAAAACTGACATTATCACCCCTAATGGCTTCAACGATGCTATTGTTCCTGCTGAAAAAGATTTTGATAAGAAACGCAAAGCAGCAAGAGAACGCCTCATCAATGTGGCACAAGCTCTGGTAACGCAACCTATTAATGAGAATACCAAAATCGTTGCTATCAGCGGTCGTTACGAGTTCCGCAACAAAGGAATCGATGCCTTTATCGATGCTTTAGGTGCCCTCAATCGCAATCCTAAAAACAAAAAAGAGTTATTGGCTTATATACTTATCCCTACAGCCTATGACGCTCCTAATCAAGGATTGCTCAACAACCTTCACCACCCCGAAAAAACTACCCCTAACGAACAAAAACACCTCACTCACATCCTCCCCGATGTTTATAATGATGCCATTGTAAAACGCATCAATGAGCAGCAATTGTTCAACCGCAAGGAGGATAAGGTAAAAGTGATTTTCTGCCCAAGTTACCTCAATGGTAATGACGGCGTGTTCAACCTTTCTTACTACGATTTGCTCATCGGTTTAGATGGAACTGCTTTCCCATCTTACTACGAACCTTGGGGCTATACTCCACTGGAAAGTTTAGCTTTCAAAGTGCCTACTATCACCACTAATTTGGCAGGATTTGGCAAATGGGTGAATGACTACTATCCTCAAAAACAAAAAGCTATAGAAGTAGTCAATCGTACTGATAGCAACTATGGTGAAGTAGTAGGAGCTATCGTCAAAAACATACAAAATCTATTAGATAGCAAAGATGACGATTTTCAAGCATTGCGCGAAACAGCCGGTAAAGTTTCCGAAATCGCTCTTTGGAAAAACTTAGTACAGTACTATATCAAATGTTACGAACTCACCCTCGAAAATATAGAGGATAGAGTAGAAAGTCTTCCTCCGGTAGAAACCGATGGTGTAGCCTATTTAGAAAAATCTAAAGTGGTAAACACTCCTAATTGGCGCAGTGTGATTATCCACCGCGCTATCCCTGAAGCCTTGCAACCTCTCGAAGGACTCGCTAAAAACCTATGGTGGTGCTGGAATGATGAGGCTTACGAAGTGTTCAAATACATTGATAAAGCAAAATGGATAGAAGTGCGCAAAAACCCTATTGCCTTGCTTGATAGCATCTCCCTCTCTCGTTATAAAGAGTTGGAAAACGATGCGGTATTTATGCGTAACCTCTCCAAAGTATATGGTGATTTTCAGGAATATATGGCTAAAAAAACCGAAATGGTAAGTCCGTCTATTTCTTATTTTAGTATGGAATACGGCTTGCACTCTTCTTTGAAAATCTATTCAGGAGGTTTAGGTATCTTAGCGGGCGACTATCTAAAAGAAGCTAGTGATAAAGCTACCAAAATCACTGGGGTAGGTTTGTTATACCGCTATGGTTATTTCACCCAAAAACTGTCCTCAGCAGGTAACCAAGAAGCCGACTACGAAGCTCAAGATTTCTCTAAAATACCCGTAACCCCTGTATTCGACCCCGAGACTGGTAAGTGGATAGTAATTTCTATCGAACTACCTGGGCGTACCCTCTATGCTCGTGTATGGCGTGTCGATGTAGGTCGTATAGAACTCTATCTCCTCGATACCGATTTCGAAAACAACCGCGAAGACGACCGTTCTATCACTCACCACTTATACGGTGGTGACTGGGAAAACCGTCTCAAACAAGAAATGTTGTTAGGTTTAGGCGGTATCAAAATGTTGCGTAAATTAGGTATCAATAGTGATATCTACCACTGCAACGAAGGTCACGCTGCCTTTATAGGTTTGGAACGTCTCAGCGAATTTATCGAACACAACAACCTTACTTTCTCCGAAGCAATGGAAGTAGTACGCGCCTCATCTCTCTTCACTACACACACTCCTGTACCTGCAGGTCACGATGCTTTTGAAGAAGGATTATTACGCGCTTATTTAGGAAGTTACACCGATAAATTGCACGTGAATTGGGAACAAATTCTCGCTCTCGGTAAAATTAACCTGAGCAACCCTCACGAGAAATTCTCAATGAGTAACCTCGCTGCCAACCTCTCCCAAGAGGTCAATGGTGTGAGCTGGCTTCACGGTGAGGTGAGCAAAGATATCCTCAAAGACTTGTGGCCTGGCTATATGCCTGAAGAACTACATATCAGCTATGTGACCAATGGGGTACACCAACCTACTTGGACAGCCGGTCTTTGGAAAGAAGTAGAGAATGAAGTCTTTGGTAAAGACTACAAAACGCACCACTACGACCCTAAGAGCTTTGAAGGTATCTATAAAGTATCCGATCAACGTGTATGGGAAATCAAAACTGCGCTCCGTTCTAAACTCTTGCGACGTGTAGAACAAAAATTGCGTTTAGAGAAAAATACACCTTATTTCTCTCCGCGTCAGTTAGTGGAAATCAAAGAGAATTTGCGTGAAGATATCCTTACTATTGGTTTTGCACGCCGCTTCGCAACCTACAAACGCGCACACTTGCTCTTTACCAATATAGAACGATTAGATAGAATTATAAATAATCCTGAACGCCCTGTACAGTTTATATTTGCTGGTAAAGCTCACCCTGCCGATAAAGCGGGTCAGGATTTGATTAAAAATATCGTCGAAATCTCTAAATTGCCGCAGTTCTTAGGTAAAATATTGTTCATACCTAACTACGATATGGAACTCGCACGCCACATGGTACAAGGAGTCGATGTGTGGATGAACACCCCTACACGTCCGCTTGAAGCCTCTGGAACCAGTGGTGAAAAAGCAGCGATGAATGGCACAATGCACTTCAGTGTGCTCGATGGTTGGTGGGTAGAAGGCTACCGCGAAGATGCTGGTTGGGCGCTACCTATGGAACGTTCCTACGAAAACCAACAGTATCAGGACGAAATGGATGCCGAGACGATTTATAACATCATCGAAGACGAAATCGCACCTATATTCTATGATAAGAATAAAGATGGTATTTCATCTCGTTGGTGCGCCCTTATCAAAAACACGATAGCCAAAGTAGCCGTGAATTTCACCACTACTCGTATGCTCACCGATTACGAAAACCAATATTATTACCCGATGACTGAACGCGTTACCAAACTGAAAGACAATAAGTTTGCTACAGCTATTGAGCTCTCTAATTGGAAACGCAAAGTAACTCAAGAATGGGATAATATAAAGGTAGCCGATTTCAAAGTGCCTAATCGCAACGAGCAACTTATTTCTATCGGTAAAACTTACAAAGGTGAAATCACTTTAGAATTAGGTGATTTGCGCCCTGAAGATGTAGGGGTAGAACTTGTAGTCGCTCAACAAAAAGACGATAAATTCAAAGTCCTCTCTACAACTGAGTTCACAGTAGCAGCGCAAGAAGGTAATAAAGCTACTTATCAATTAGAGATTGCTTCCGAATATCCAGGCGCTTTACACTTGGCAATACGAATTTTCCCTAAAAATAATTTATTGCCACACCGTCAAGATTTTGCCTTGGTAAAATGGTTGTAATCTGAATGTAATTAACTTGTAATCAATAAATTAACAACAAATGGAGCAATGTGTAATACTGTTTTAAACACTGTGTTTTCAAGTCTTTTTTTTAGGGTTTATCAATTTTAACAAAAAAAAATGCACTTAAAAATTTATAGATATTAAAATAATACTTATATTTGCCCCCAAATTTAAATAGTAATCAAAATTCATTTTTAAGTATGAAGAAAATCAAATTAACTTTATTTGCTTTGGCTGCTGCTTTTTCAGTAGGAGTTCAAGCGCAAGATGAAAACAGTCCTTGGCAGATAGGATTTGGAGTAAATACAGTCGATATACGTACTCCAGATGCATTTGGGGACTTGATGAAAGACTGGGGTGGACCAAGTGATATCAACATCCTTCCCGCTGTTTCTCGTCTTTCTGTAGGTAGATACATTGGTTCAGGTTTCTCTGCTGAACTATCTGGATCATTAAACAAAATCGAAAAAGGTTTTGGTTATAACAAAGATCTTGATAACAAAGTAGACTTGTCTTTCTGGGCTGCTAATTTAGCTGTGAAATACCACTTGAACTCTCTATGGAAAGCTGCAAGATGGTTCGACCCATTCTTGCAAGTAGGTGGTGGCTATGCTGCTATTGATAACGAAGGTAAATTCCGCGCTTTAGGTGGCGGTGGTGTAAACTTCTGGTTTACTGAAAACATCGGTATCAACTTGCAAACTGCTTACAACCCAACTTTCAAATCTGATTCTCAAGAAGACTACTTCCAACACGCTGCTGGTATTACCATTAAATTCGGTAAAAAAGACCGTGATAAAGATGGCGTAGCCGATAAAGATGACGCTTGTCCAGACGATCCAGGTAAAAAAGAATTGAACGGTTGTCCTGACCGCGATAATGATGGCGTAGCTGATAAAGACGACGCTTGTCCAGACGAAGCTGGTCTTCCTGAATTAAAAGGTTGCCCAGATAGAGATGGTGACGGTATCGCTGATAAAGATGATGCTTGCCCAGACGAAGCTGGTAAACCAGAATTCAACGGTTGCCCTGATACTGATGGTGACGGTGTTGCTGATAACGTAGACCAATGTAAAGATGTTGCTGGTCCTAAAGAAAACAACGGTTGCCCTTGGCCTGATACCGATGGTGACGGTGTACTTGATAAAGATGATGAGTGCCCAGAAGAAGCTGGACCTGCTTCTAACAACGGTTGCCCTGAAGTAACTCAAGAAGTACAAACTCAATTGAATAGCTTTGCTAAAACTATCTTGTTCGATGTGAACAAAGCTACTATCCGTCCTGAATCAGCTACTGTATTGAACAACATCGTTAATGTATTGAACAAATACAAAAACGCTAAATTCTCAATAGAAGGTTATACTGATACCAGTGGTAACAAAGCTAAAAACCAAAAACTTTCTGAAGATAGAGCTTACTCAGTTAAGGCTTACTTAATTGATAAAGGTATTGACCAAGCTCGTCTTACTGCTAAAGGTTTCGGTCCTGAAAAACCTATCGCTTCTAACAAAACTAAGAAAGGTAGAGAACTTAACCGCCGTGTTGAAATCAACTTGGTAAAATAGTTTTAGGAACATTTTTATCTTTATAAAACCAAAAAAAAGAGGCTGCCACTTTCGGTAGCCTCTTTTCTATCTCTAACCCCTAACCCCTATGTCCATAGATATCCAATTGCAAACCTTGCCTAATAACCCTGGCGTCTACCAGTTCTATGACGCCTCCGATACCCTTATCTATGTAGGCAAAGCTGTCAATCTCAAAAAACGCGTCTCCTCTTATTTCCAAAAAGAACACGATAATGCTAAAACACGCATTTTGGTGCGCAAAATCGTACGTATTGAGCATATCGTGGTAGCTACCGAAAGCGATGCTTTACTACTCGAAAACAACCTTATTAAAAAATACCAACCTCGCTACAACATTCTTTTAAAGGACGATAAAAGCTATCCGTGGATATGCGTCAAAAAAGAACGCTTTCCCCGTGTCTTCTCCACACGCCGAGTAGTGAAAGACGGCTCTTTGTATTTCGGTCCCTATACGAGTATGAAAACGGTGCACACACTATTAGATTTGATAAAAGAACTCTTCCCCTTGCGTAATTGCAACTACGATTTGTCGCCCCAAAACGTAGCCAATCACAAGTTTAAAGTGTGTTTGGAATACCATTTAAAAAATTGTAAAGGACCTTGTGAAGGATATCAAAGCGAACAAGATTATAACAATAATATCCAGCAAATAGTCGAAATTCTCAAAGGAAATTTCAAAGAAGCACTCAAGCATTTCAAAGAAGAAATGATGGCATTAGCTGCCGAAATGCGTTTTGAAGAAGCGCATCTCATCAAACAGAAAATACAAAGTTTGGAAAACTACCAAGCTAAATCTACCATTGTGAGTAGTAAAATTACCAATGTCGATGTATTCTCTATCGTTTCAGATGAAGAATATGGGTATGTAAACTTCTTGCAAGTGGCTTATGGAGCGATTGTGCGCGCTCATACTTTGGAGATTAAAAAGAAATTGGACGAGACGGATAGAGAACTTTTAGAATATGCTATTATTGATATTCGCGAACGCTTCTTCTCTGTATCTAAGGAAATTATCGTACCTTTTGATGTAACCCTTTCCGACGGATTGCAAGCTACTATCCCTAAAGCAGGTGAGAAAAAACAACTCTTGGAACTCTCCTTGCGCAATGCCAAACACTTCCGTCAAGATAGGTTCAAACAAGAAAAAATAGTAGACCCTGAACGCCATACCAATCGCATTCTCACCCAGATGCAACGCGATTTGCACCTCTCGGTACCTCCCGTGCATATAGAGTGTTTCGATAACTCTAACATTCAGGGTACGAACCCTGTATCAGCTTGTGTTGTCTTTAAAAATGCCAAACCGAGCAAAAAGGACTATCGCCATTTCAATGTAAAAACTGTCGAAGGTCCTAACGATTTTGCCTCTATGGAAGAAGCGGTATATCGCCGTTACCGCCGTTTGTTAGATGAACAGCAACCGCTGCCTCAACTCATTATCATCGATGGAGGTAAAGGGCAACTCTCATCAGCTCTAAAAGCCTTAGAACAGTTAGAATTGCGCGGTAAGATAGCCATTATAGGTATTGCCAAGCGTTTAGAGGAAATTTATTTTCCCGAAGATAGTGTCCCTTTGTATTTAGATAAGCGTTCCGAAACCCTGCGTGTAATTCAGCAATTGCGTGACGAAGCTCACCGTTTTGGTATTACGTTCCACCGCCAAAAACGCAGCAAATCAGCTATCGTATCCGAACTCGATGGAGTAGGGGGGATAGGCGATAAAACCAAAGAAACACTCCTCCAACACTTCAAATCCGTAAAACGCATCCGTGAGGCTACATTAGAAGAACTCACAAAGGTCGTAGGTTTTAGAGGTAAAAAAGTGTATGAGTATTTTCACCATCCGTAATTTGCTAATTTGTTAATTATTACATATCTTTGCACTTTCATCATCAATATTTTTAAGTAGTGAAGTATTGTTTCTACATAATAACCTTGCTCTTTTTGGTTGCTTGTACTTCTAAAGAAAAAAAAGCAACCATCACTCCTTTTACTTTCCCCGAAAATACTGAGCTCATCTACCATATCAACAACCGCGACAACTTTCTGAGTGCCCTTACGAACAATAGCTTTTGGAAAGCTCATAACCCTCGTATATTGCGTTTGCACGAGGTAAAACTCTTAGGAACTTTACCCATAAATGATGATATATGGGTAGCATTTTCTACTGAAGGCAATTGCTTCTTTATTTGTAAAAAAGAAAATAACGAGAAATCAACTACTTGGAAAAACGCCTCTGCACAAGTGCAAAAACAAGCCTTGTTTGGCAAAGAGTGGTTCTATACAATTTATGGTGATTACTTGCTCATCAGCGATGGCGAAAAACTTTCTGAGTACACTTCTTTAAACAAACAAAACAAGAGCGATGCTCAACAGGATTTAGAAAAACTACAACAAATTAGCGGTACTGAATGTGTAGCAAACCTATTTTTACAAAAAAACGCTGCCAACGATTATTTCGAACCTTTCTTTGGTGAAAAACCACTTGCAAATTGTAAAAACTGGGTAGCTTTTGATCTCTTTTTAGAAGAAAACAATGTGCGTCTCAGTGGGGTAACCACTATTGATAAAGAGGCAAATACCGATGTGATGCTCCACACTGTCCCCTATCAAAACGATGCGTTAAGTCTAATGCCTGCCCGCGTGCTCAGCATCGATGCTTATACTTTTGATGATGCCGAAAAACTAACACAAAACGACAGTATAGCACAGGAAAGTCCCTTTAGAACTTCTATCAATGGGGTTGCTTTTGGGCGCGTAACCGAAGGTCAATTTGCAGTTGTTTCCTCATTTGATGTAGATGAAACCCTCCAACAGCTACCCGTGCTCTCCGAGGATTTCCAGTACAACTTCCCGATGTACGAACTCAACCCCGACCTGCCCGTCGGTTTCTTCACTTCATTTGTAAAAGATTTCATTCCGCGTTATGCAGGCGTATATCAAAAGCAATTGGTACTCACCAAAACCAAAGAACTCCTCATCTCTGTAGTGAATGATATGCAGCGAGGAAATGTGTTATCAGCGAATAAAGCCTTTGGTTTATTAGAGGAAAATAGTGCTTCAAATGTTACTTTCTCCCGCATTGTCAATCTCTACGACAATCCATCTTTTAGCAGTCGTTTTCCTGCAATAGCCGAAAATTATCGTTGGGCTCTCTTCCAGCAAACGCCTCAAAACGACTATTACGTGCTGAATTTTGTAAGTGAAAAACAAACTGAAAGCACCCTTTCTGATGAGATGCGCGAGCGTTTCCGCTTTGCCTTAGACGATGCTATGGCAAGTGAGCCTGTTATTCTCTTAAATCACCGCACCAAACGATTGGAAATTGCTGTGCAAGATGAGAATAACTACCTCTATCTCATAGGTAACAACGGCTCACTATTGTGGAAAAAACGCTTAGATGGAAAAATACAAAGCCCTATCTACCAAGTAGATTTGTTCAAAAATGGCTTCCTACAAATGGCTTTCACTACCGAAAAATCCATTTGGGTTATCGATCGCAATGGCAATAATGTAGCACCTTTCCCTTTGCAATATAAAACTCCCATTACGCCCTTAGAAGTCTTTGATTACGAAAGTAATCGTGAATATCGTTTCCTCTTTGCCGAAGGTAATACTCTTCACCTTTTAGATAAGAAAGGACAAGAAGTGAAAGGTTTTAACCAGAGTGCGAATGGCAAACCTTTGTTTACCCCTAAACACTATCGTTTCAATGGGAAAGACTATCTCATTTACTCATCTAACAATGGCACTTTCAACATCTTGCACCGTAATGGCGAGCCCCGTATTACCGTGAAAGGCGCCTATAGTTTTTCTAACAATCCGCCTTTGGTGTTAGGTAACCTCTTTATGTTCACTAATACTGATGGTACGCTTATCTCTATAGACGAAAAAGGCGGAATGACCCGCAAAAACCTATCACTTACCGAACCTTTTTATTGGGGTGGAAATCGCTATGTACTTACCTCACTTTCAGGGAATATACTCACTATTGGTAATCAGCGTATCGAACTCACTGAAGGAAAATACAGCCGTCCTAAATTGTTTCGCATTCGCGCAATGAACTACGTATCAGTAACCGAACAGAACACTCAAAAAGCCTACCTATACGACGAAAAAGGTAACTTGTTAAAAGATTTTCCCGTAGAGTCTATTTCGCCCATCGCTATAGATGTAGATTACGATAAATCTATCTGGGTAGTCACCGAAAAAAACACTACCGAATTGATATTGTACACAATGAAACAATTTGCTAATGAGTAGATTTACCTTTACTCTGAGAATCCCGAGAACTCCCAGAATTCCTCTTGCCTTACAGTAATTTGCTAATTCCCCTAATTTCCCAACTCTCAACTACTTAAAAACTTTTTCAAAAAATATTCTCAAAAAACTATTGCCATTTCAAAAAATAGTAGTACTTTTGCACGATATTTTGTAAATAGGCTTCGTGGGGACTCCCCAACGAGGTCACATAAACTTATTATATTCACCATAACAATATGGCAAGAGAAAAAACAACAGCTGTTCCTAAATTTGATAAAATTTCGATCGGTTTGGCCTCCCCCGAATCTATCTTAGCCGTTTCACGCGGCGAGGTTACTAAACCCGAAACTATCAACTATCGTACTCACAAACCTGAACGCGACGGGTTGTTCTGTGAGCGTATCTTTGGTCCTGTAAAGGACTATGAATGTGCTTGTGGTAAATACAAACGCATTCGTTATAAAGGCATCGTCTGCGACCGTTGTGGCGTGGAAGTGACCGAGAAAAAAGTACGCCGCGAAAGGGTAGGACATATCAACCTCGTGGTGCCTATCGCTCACATTTGGTATTTCCGCTCTTTGCCTAACAAAATCGGCTATTTGTTAGGTCTTCCTTCCAAAAAGTTGGATATGATTATCTACTACGAACGCTATGTAGTTATCCAACCAGGTATTGCCAAAGGTCCAGAAGGTGAAGATTTACAATATTTAGACTTCCTTTCAGAAGAAGAATACCTCGCTATTACCGAGAGTCTTCCAGCTGATAACCAATACTTAGAAGATACTGATCCCAATAAGTTTATCGCTAAAATGGGTGCCGAGTGTCTCCTAGAACTCCTCGAACGTTTGGATTTAGACGCCCTTTCTTATGACTTGCGCCACAAAGCCAACAACGAAAGTTCTAAACAACGCAAAACCGAAGCGCTTAAACGCTTACAAGTGGTAGAAGCCTTCCGTGAATCTCAAAAGAACCGCGAAAACAAACCTGAATGGATGATAATGAAGGTGATTCCTGTAATCCCGCCCGAATTGCGTCCATTGGTGCCGCTTGATGGAGGACGTTTTGCAACTTCCGACCTCAACGACTTATACCGCCGTGTGATCATCCGCAACAACCGCCTCAAACGCTTGATGGAAATCAAAGCACCTGATGTGATTTTGCGCAACGAAAAACGTATGTTGCAAGAGTCTGTAGATTCACTCTTCGATAACACTCGTAAATCATCAGCGGTAAAAACCGAATCTAACCGTCCGCTTAAATCTCTTTCCGATTCATTGAAAGGTAAACAAGGACGCTTCCGTCAGAACCTCCTCGGTAAACGTGTGGATTACTCTGCTCGTTCCGTTATTGTGGTAGGTCCTGAACTCAAAATGTATGAATGCGGTTTGCCAAAGAATATGGCAGCCGAACTCTATAAACCGTTTGTAATCCGCAAGCTCATTGAGCGCGGTATCGTAAAAACGGTAAAATCAGCTAAGAAAATTATCGACAAAAAAGAACCTGTAGTATGGGACATCTTGGAGAACGTGATCAAAGGTCACCCAGTACTCCTCAACCGTGCCCCTACATTGCACCGCTTGGGTATTCAGGCATTCCAGCCTAAACTCATTGAGGGGAAAGCTATCCAGTTGCACCCATTGGTGTGTACAGCGTTCAATGCCGACTTCGACGGTGACCAGATGGCGGTACACTTGCCTCTCGGTCCTGAGGCTATCCTCGAAGCTCAACTCTTGATGTTGGCTTCTCACAATATCCTCAACCCTGCCAATGGTTCTCCTATCACCGTACCTTCTCAAGATATGGTCTTGGGGCTTTACTACATCACCAAAGGTCGTAAATCTACCCCTGAGTACCCTATCAAAGGTGAAGGTCTCACATTCTATTCTGCTGAAGAGGTAAATATCGCTTACAACGAAGGTAAATTGAGCCTCAACGCTTTCATCAAAGTGAAAGTACGCGACCTCGACGAGAATGGCAATGTGTATTATCCTATAGTAGAAACTACTACGGGGCGTGTGCTCTTCAACGAGTTGGTGCCTTTGGAAGTAGGCTATGTAAACGAAGTACTTACTAAAAAATCTCTCCGCGACATCATCGGTCGTATCCTCAAAGCAACCAGCATTCCTGTAACGGGTGATTTCTTGGATAAAATCAAGAATATGGGTTACCGTTTCGCCTTCAAAGGTGGATTGTCATTCAGCTTAGGAGATATCATCATCCCACAAGAAAAAGCGGATATGATTGCTGAAGCTAATGGTCTCGTTGATGGTATTATGATGAACTATAATATGGGTCTCATCACCAATAACGAGCGTTACAACCAAGTGATTGACGTATGGACATCTACCAATGCTCAACTTACTGAATTGGCGATGAAACGCATCAGTACCGACCAGCAAGGATTCAACTCTGTGTATATGATGCTCGACTCTGGAGCGCGTGGTTCTAAAGAGCAGATTCGTCAGCTTACTGGTATGCGTGGTTTGATGGCTAAACCTAAAAAATCTAGCGTAGGTGGGGGCGAAATTATTGAGAACCCTATCTTGTCGAACTTTAAAGAAGGTTTGTCAATCCTCGAGTACTTCATCTCTACCCACGGGGCTCGTAAAGGTCTTGCCGATACCGCTTTGAAAACTGCCGACGCTGGTTATTTAACTCGTCGTTTGGTCGATGTTTCACAAGACGTAATCATCAACACCGAAGATTGCGGTACCTTGCGCGGGGTAGAAGTACGTGCGCTCAAAAAGAATGAGGAAGTTGTAGAAACCCTTGGCGAACGCATCTTGGGTCGTGTATCACTCCACGATGTATACAATCCTCTTACCGAAGAGCTCCTCGTAGCTGCTGGTGAAGAAATTACTGAAAAAATAGTAGATAAAATAGATGCTGCACCTATCGATATGGTAGAAGTGCGCTCTGCACTTACCTGTGAAGCAAAACACGGTATTTGTGCAAAATGTTACGGTCGCAACCTTTCTACTGGTCGTATGGTTCAGAAAGGGGAAGCTGTAGGTGTAGTTGCTGCCCAATCTATCGGTGAGCCTGGTACTCAGCTTACCTTGCGTACTTTCCACGCGGGTGGGGTTGCTGGTAACGTATCCGAAGAAAATAAAACTGAAGCGCGTTTCGATGGTATCATCGAAGTAGAAGATTTGCGCGTAGTAAGTGGTAAAGACAACGAACAAAACCCTGTAGATGTGGTAGTTCGTTCATCAGAACTCCGCGTTCTCGACCCTACTACTAAAATGGTGCTTCAAACACACGATATCCCTTATGGAGCTCACATCTTTGTAAAAGATAAACAAGAAGTGAAAAAAGGCACTTTGCTTTTCCAATGGGATCCGTACAACGCTGTAATCATCTCTGAATACTCTGGTAAAATCGCTTACGAAGATATCGAACAAGGGGTTACTTACCAAGTAGAAATCGATGAGCAAACTGGTTTCCAAGAAAAAGTGATTGTAGAATCACGTAACAAAAAGTTGATTCCTACCTTGCTTATCGTTGATAAAAATGGTGAAACGCTCCGTTCTTACAACTTGCCTGTAGGTGCCCACATTATGGTGGATAACAACAGCAAGATTGAAGAAGGTAAAGTACTCGTGAAAATACCGCGTAGTTCTGCAAAAGCTGGGGATATCACTGGGGGTCTTCCTCGTGTTACCGAGCTCTTCGAAGCGCGTAACCCATCAAACCCTGCTATCGTATCCGAAATCGACGGGGTGGTATCATTCGGTAAAATCAAACGTGGTAATAAAGAAGTTATCGTTACCTCTCGTTTAGGCGACGAACGCAAGTACTTGGTTAAGCTCTCAAGCCAAATCTTGGTACAAGAAAACGACTTTGTACGTGCAGGTAAACCTCTATCCGATGGCTCTGTAACTCCTGATGATATCTTGCGTATCAAAGGACCTTCAGCTGTACAGCAGTACTTAGTAAACGAAGTACAAGAGGTATACCGCCTCCAAGGGGTGAAAATCAACGACAAACACTTTGAGGTTATCGTTCGCCAAATGATGCGTAAAGTCGAAATTCAAGACCCAGGTGATACCCTCTACCTCGAAGGTCAGTTGGTTCACAAAGACGACTTTATCGAAGAAAACGATCGTCTATTCGGTAAAAAAGTAGTAGAAGATGCAGGTGATTCCGAAAACTTGAAAGCAGGACAAATAGTGAGCCTCCGCGAATTGCGTGATGAAAACTCACTCCTCAAACGTTCTGATAAGAATTTGGTAATTGCTCGTGATATCATTCCTGCTACCGCTATGCCAGTGTTACAAGGTATCACACGTGCTTCATTGCAAACTAAATCGTTCATCTCAGCAGCTTCCTTCCAAGAAACTACTAAAGTGTTGAACGAAGCAGCTGTAAGTGGTAAAATAGATACCCTCGACGGCTTGAAAGAAAACGTAATCGTTGGTCACCGTATCCCTGCAGGTACAGGTCTTAAAGAGTACGAGAAAATCATCGTAGGATCTAAGGCTGATATGGAACCAGTAGTCGAAAAGAAAAAATCGAGATAAACAATGAACGAAGTAGAAGAAAAAGAAGGACAGTTGAGCATTGAGCTCGACGATAAGATTGCTAAAGGAGTGTACTCTAATTTAGCGATTATCAACCACTCATCTACCGAGTTTGTAGTAGATTTCGTGAGTGTAATGCCAGGGATGCCCAAAGGAAAAGTGCGCAGTCGCATTATTCTTACCCCCGAGCACGCCAAACGATTGCTATTTGCTTTAGATGATAATATCCAAAAGTTTGAACAAGCTAATGGAACAATCTCTAATAGCGACGACCGTCACGCCATACCTCTGTTTGGTGTAACCGGACAAGCCTAATCAGCTAATAGTTAACAACTAACAGTTAATAATATTTTGCCAAAGATGTAAACAGCCCGTGTGGCTCACATCTTTGGCAAATTTTTACTTTTATAAATTTATTATTTATCTGATTTTCAAAATATTTACATTTCTACTTTAAAAATAAAAGTTAAAATATTTGCATAGTATCAATATTTATTGTAATTATGCGCTAAAATTAATATTACATTCAGTATACAAATATCAAAAAAATATATAAGGTGTTTTTCTAACTAATTTTAAACCATTATTAAAAATGAGAAGAATTATTACAACTATCGCCGTTGCTATTGCAACGATTTGTACTGCTAATGCTCAAGAAATTAAATTGGGTGCTAGAGCAGGTGTCAATTTTGCTACACTTCCTTCTGATGAAGTAATAACAACAGTTTTGGGTACTACAACTACTGTTAAAACAGAATATGGTTTTAGAACTGGTTTCCACTTTGGAGCTTTTGCTGAATATGGCTTTAATGATAAACTTTTCCTCGAAGCAGGTATTTCCTATTCATCTCAAGGAGCAAAATTAAAATCAATAGAAACTACTACTAAAAGTCCGTTGGGAACTATATCAGGAAAGGTAAATGTTGACGACACTACTACTATTCTTAACCAACTGAACGTACCTATCTGGTTGAAATATGACTTTGCAGGATTTCGCCCAAAAGTAGGTCTTAATTTTGGATATTTAGCTAATATGAAAGCTAAAACAAGCGATAAAACAGAATCTGTTGATCCTGATAAACGATTTGATTTTGGCATAGGAATAGGTGCTGAATACAATTTGGATATGGGCTTGTTCTTCGACGCTAACTTTACCTATGGTTTAACTAACCTGTCTAATAATAATGATTCCCCTTTAAAAAATCGCGTTATCCAAATTGGGGTGGGTTATAAATTCTAATATGAGAAAGCTATTATGTGTTTTTCAAATCAATAATCTTTTGTTGTAACACCTTATATAAACATATAATAGCTTTCTTCTTAAAGATTTTGCCAAGTATTATTAATGCTTGGCAATTTTTTGTCATTTGTATTTTGTATTTCGGAATTATTTTGTACTTTTGCCGCCGTCTCATAAGGGGTGCTGTAATAGGCTGAGATCATACCCATTGAACTTGAACGGATAATCCCGTACAAGGAATGAAACTAAGCGAATGGAGCTTGTTTTTGCTTTTGGGTAGCATAAACAGGCTTTTTTTATTTTATTAACACACCAAATAATCACCTCTTTTATTTGTTAAAAAACCTTATTTTTTAATGAAAAATGTACTTTTGTACGCAGCTATTGCCATCTCTACCTCAGCAATAGCACAACAAGCGGAATCTCCATTAGATTCTGTTATCTCTCCAGCTAAGCCCATTCAGCTTGACGAAGTATTAGTATCGTCGGTGAGGGCTACCAAAAAACTTCCCGTAACCTTTTCTAATCTCTCTAAGGAGGAAATTAAGACCAAAAATTTCGGTCAGCAGTTGCCTTTATTGTTAGGTCAGTTGCCTAATGTGGTGAGCTATTCCGAAGATGGTTCGGGCTTTGGCAGTAGCAATATGTTTGTACGTGGGAGCGACCTGTACCGCACCAATGTAACTATCAACGGCATACCGCTCAACGACTCCGAATCGCAAGGGGTATTTTGGTATAATCTCTCCGATTTTGCTTCTTCTGCCGAAAGCATACAATTGCAACGCGGGGTAGGCACATCTTCTAATGGGGCAGGAGCTTTCGGCGCAAGCCTTAACGTCCTCACCGATGCCGTACAAGAGCACGCATCAGGGGAACTCGCCAACTTCTATGGCAGTTATAATACTCACAAACACAGCCTTAAACTTTCCACTGGAAAACTCAATGACCGTTTTGAGCTTAGCGGACGCTTTTCTGTAATCAAAAGTGATGGGTATCGCGACCGCGCTTCCTCCGATCTTAAATCCTACTTCTTGCAAGGTGCTTATAGTCACGGAGGTACGCTCATCAAAGGATTGGTATTTGGTGGCAAACAAAGTGTATATCTCACTTATTTAGGAGTGGATAAAGAAACTTTGAATAGCAATCGCCGTTACAATCCTGCGGGAGCTTATAAAGATGCCGCTGGTAACAAACGTTTCTACGACAACGAAACTGATAACTATCAGCAAGACCATGCTCAATTGCACTGGACACAACAGTGGAGTACTGCGTGGCATACGCAACTCTCATTTCACTACACCAAAGGTAAAGGATATTGGGAGAACTATGAGAAGAAAAAATATTCTAAGGTAGGCTTGCCTAAAGTACTCGATGGAGCAGGCAAGGAGCAAAAAGCATACATCATTCACCAACAAGGATTGAACAACGATTTCTGGGGTACTACTTTTTCGGCAAACTATCAGAAAGACGGCATGCAACTGCTCTTTGGAGGATTGCTCAATCGTTATGAAGGTGCTCACTACAAAGATTTGCTATGGGCAGAAAAAGCGCCTTTTGTATATGGCAATCGCTATAGTTACGAAGGACTCAACACCAAAGAAGAAGCCGCAGGTTACGGGAAACTTACTTGGCAATTTGCCCCTAAATGGAGCTTATTTGCCGATTTGCAATTCCGTCACGTAGGTTATAAGGCTAATAAATACAAGGTAGATGAAAGTCTTAACAGCTTCAATCCTAAAGCAGGTCTTACCTTCTTTTTGAATGAACACAACGACCTTTATGTTTCTTATGCACGTGCTACTAAAGAGCCTAACCGCTCCGATTACAAAAGTTATTACGAAGCTTTGCAGGACGATCCTAATGCTAAAAAACCTATCGCCGAGAAACTCAACGATATCGAACTCGGTTGGCGACTCACCACCCCCAAAGTGCGTTTGAATCTCAATGGTTATTATATGGCTTATCAAGACCAATTAGTGCTTTCAGGGAAACTCAACAGCACTGGTTATCCTATCCGTGAGAATGTGGGTAAGAGCTATCGTGCAGGAGTTGAAGCCGATGCAATGGTACAACTCTCAGAGCGTTGGTTCTGGTCACCCAATTTAGCTTTTAGTAAAAATCTAAACAAAGATTATAAAAGTCAAGATGCTGATGTAGCCACTCGCACTATTAGTTGGGGCGACACCCGCATTTCCTATTCTCCCGATGTAGTGCTTGGTAATACCATTACTTTTATGCCTATTGATGGTTTTCAGATAGGGCTGATTTCTAAATATGTGGGTGCACAATATGTAGATAACACCGAACGTGATCAAGCAAAACTTGATGCTTATTTTGTGAATAACCTCAGTTTGCAATACGAGTGGAAGCCTAAAAGCACTTTCAAATCAGTGTTGTTTTCGGTAATGGGGAATAACATTTTCAACACCAAATACACTCCTTATGGCGATAATGGCTACGGAATGGTATATATTCCCGCTGCCGAAGCGAATTACTTAGCAGGAGTAACACTCAGTTTTTAGTTACATTGTAGGGGCGTTTTGCAAATGCCCCTACAAAACAAAACCTTTATAATATTAAAAAAGCTGTCTATTTAGACAGCCTTTTTTATTTTTCTTATCTCTTACCTTTTTAAGTATTTCTCAAAAACAAACCTATAAGCATGACGCTCATCTTTTTCAAAAGGTTCAGAGCTTACTAACTCCCATTCTTCAGTGTTAAATTCAGGGAAAAACACATCAGCTTCTGGGAAAGTGTGGTGCACACGTGTGAACTCTATCACATCGGCAAGAGGCAATGCTTGAGCGTAGATTTCACCACCTCCTATCACATAAGGGTTGGGGTCTATGGCAAGTGCTTTTTCAATAGCTTCCTCTAAGGATTTTACTACTATGATGCCTTCTTTTATATAGTCTTTTTGACGTGTAATCACTATATGGGTGCGATTAGGCAAAGGTTTAGGAAAAGTCTCAAACGTCTTCCGCCCCATAATAATACAATGCCCTGTAGTGAGGCGTTTGAAATGTTTGAAATCTTCAGGCAAATGCCAAAGCAAATCGCTTCCTTTACCTAAAGCATTGTGCTCATCGGCGGCAGCTATAAGAGTAATCATAGAATTTACACTGTAGGATTTGTGTTGGAAGTAGAACTTTGTGCAGTTTGTTCAACTGATAATTCGCGTTGTGCTTGTTCTTTTTGTGTGGCGAATTCTTTTTCCACAGCAGCTTCCATTTTAATGAGTTTTTTCTGTTGGGCAGCAATGAGTCGTTCGCGTTGTTTTTCTTGCCATTGTTTACCTAAAAATCGATTGAAAATGAACACGTTCATTGCGTGCCATAGCCAGAAGAAAAGCCAAATAAGGCTTGCCCAAATATACCAGTTATAGTCTACCCCATAACCTAATACTTTATTGGCAACAGCAAAAAATATACAGCCTAAAACCATTACAAAGAAGTGAATGTACAAAAGTCTCTTTTGTTTAAGGCGTTTTTCAGCGTTTTTGAAGAGTTCGTATTGTTCGGGAGTGAGTTGTTGAGTGTCTGCCATTTTATTTATCATTTTAATATTCAGGTGCAAAAGTAAGAATAATTTGTGAATTAGCCAATTTGTTCTTACTTTTGTGCTTTCATTAGTAAATTGGTAGATTATGATTATACAAATACGTTCCAACAATCCTCACTTATTGGATGTTCTCAATAAAAACCCTAACACCGATTTTGGTATCTATGCCAAATCCCTTCGCAATGGGCAACTCATAGGTAATGCGGTAAATGCGCATCAGTACGATGTAGTTTTTCAAGATACTCGTTACAGTTATCTACCTGAAGAGAGCAACCAAATTGATTTCCAAAGCTATTGTTCGCCTTTGGTAATCTTGCATTGTTGCAACGAATTTTTCAAAGACCAATTGCAGGAAAAAGAATCTTATTTCGAGCAGGAAATCAAATGGTTGGGCAAAAAACGCAGTGAGGTGGATAACCAGCCGTGTACTATTGAGGTTAAAAACCTCTATATCAATTCTTCTTGGTACAGTGGCGGACGTTTTTTAATGGAACGTTATTTCAAAAATTGCCAAATCACCCCTCTTATCGGTAATAATGTAGCCCTTAAAATAGAAGGAAAAACCATTTTTGAGGCGCTCAACTTGCTCAGCTTTATAGCTGTGATTACGCATATTACCAATGAATATGGCGAATATACTTATATCGACGACTTTTTCGCCCAAAAATACGCGCGTATCCTCACCAATATAGACGATGTGCCTTATTTTGTGTTCTACCTCTTTATCAAGCGCGCCGTGAAGAGCGAGCGCCAACTCAATGAAATAAAACCTGCTTTCGAGGCGTATTTCAAAGCTAAAGGACTTGATATTGAGTTCCAATTTACTGATACTCACGGCAGTCGTATGGAGTTTGCGGTAAAAGAGTTTGGTTTCGATTTCCCTATTTTGGATATAGGCTGTGGTGAACTGAAATACTACCGCCGTTTTATGCGCAAGAACTACAGTTATAATCACCCTTATTTTGCAACCGATATAGACCCTGCAGTAGCCGATTATGCCAAAAGTCTTTCTTACAAAATGGAGACTGACAACCTTGTGTTCCTGCGTAGTTTAGATGATTTTGCATACCAAAAACCGGTGAATATCCTCCTTACCGAAGTGATTGAACACAACACTCCTGCCGATGCTAAGACTTTGGTAGAAAGATGTTTGCAAATCCCTTTTCACAAAATGATTATCACCACCCCCGATAGCAGATTCAACAAGTATTATTTTGATGACCCTCAGAACGCTATCCGCCACGACGACCACCATTTTGAATGGAATGATGTGGAGTTTCGCACTTTCATCAGTGAGGTACTCGCACCTTATCCTCATTGCGAAGTGCGCTATGTAGGTATAGGTGATAAAATCAACGGTGTATGCCCTACACAAGCCGCTGTTATTCAAGCAACAGGTAAAGCCAGCAAGGGCTCATAGTTAGGTATGTAAGTTTTAGTATTAGAACTATTTTGCCCTCACTTCAGCGAAGTGGGGGCTTTTCTTTATGATGCAAAATTATCAATTGTCAATTAAAGTCTGTATCAGGAAATCCTATCAAATATACTTGTTGTTTGGCGCGGGTAAGAGCAGTATACAGCCAGCGGTAGTAACTTTCGTCAATTACGTAATCTTCAGGTAAGTAGGGCTTTTCAATGAAAATAACATCCCATTGTCCACCTTGACTTTTATGACAGGTAATAGCGTAGGAGAATTTCACTTGTAAAGCATTGAAGTACGGATTTTCTTTCAGTTGTTGGTGTTTTTTGTATGATGAAGGTTCATCGTAATAATCGGCGAGCACTTCTTCGTAGAGTTGTTGGTTTTCAGCAGGCGTAAGGGCAGGCGCTTCGCTGTAGAGGGTGTTGAGGAGAATTACAGTATCAAAAGGCGGTTGGTTAGGGTAATCAATGAGTTGTGCAGAAACTTCAGCAAATCTAAAACCGTATTCTTCGTAAAAACTATAAATATGGAGTACCTCTATGATATCGCCATTGGCAATAAAACTCACTTCGGGGTTGTTTTTGCACCAAAAATAATTGTTTTTCACTACCATTAGCAGGTCGCCTGCCGCTATTTCATCTTCTATATCAAGGATAGTGCGGCGTATATAGGCATTCCACCCTACAGCACGCTTGTTAGAGCGCACAATAATAGCGGTTTCTTCACTTCCGTAAAGTTCATAACTCTCGTTAATAGCATCGGCAATATCCTCGCTACCCGTGAGCCGGATAACATCAGGACTTTTGAGGCTGAACAGAAAATCGGGTGATTTAGCTTGTCCGAAAAGCGTTTTGCGCAGGCGGGTAGCATTGCGCAAAATCCCCGATTTGTTTTTTTGTCGTAGCACCTCAGTGAGGGTAGTAGAGAGAACCTCTTTGTTATATTGATATTCTAAATGACTCACACTCAATGCCGGACTCACCTCAGTACCCACAGGTGGTAGCTGGGCAGTATCGCCTATAAGTAACAACTTGCAATTTTTGCCCGAGTAGACAAAGCGCATCAGGTCGTCTATATCGGCGAGCATCGATGCCTCATCTACTATAAATAAGGTATTGTAGTGTTTATTGGCACGCAGTTTGAAGGATATTTCAGTGCCCATTGTTGTGGTGTAGTAAAGGTACTTATGGATAGTGAACGCCTGTTTTTTAGCGAAATGCGACATCACTTTAGCTGCCCTACCCGTCGGTGCTAAAAGTACCGCTTGGTGGTGAATCAGGGGAAGTGTAGCGATAAGGCAGCGCGTGATAGAGGTCTTTCCCGTACCTGCAAATCCTTTCAACAAGAATATTTTTTGCGAGGCATTAGCATCAAAAAGATAGTTGGTGAGCATTTGCAAAGCAACTTCTTGTGAAGGGGTAGGGGTATGTTTAAACGCCTGAAAGAGAGCGTTGAGAAAGGCTTTTTCATCCATCGTAAAAAGTATTGAGCGCACAAAAATATAAAAAAAAGTTAAAATAATTTTTTAGTTTCAAAAAAAGATTGTAGTTTTGCGCTATGCCAGTCAAAAAAAATTTATTTAATATAATATTAAAACGATGAAAAAAATCTTACAAATTGCATTTTATCTATTAGGATTCGTGTTCTGCTTCCTAATTTACAGATCTATCACAGGTCCTATTGAATTTAACAAAATTAAGGAAAATCGCTACACTGAGGTGATCAAAAAGTTGAAGGACATTCGCAATGTTCAAGATGCTTATTTAAAAATTAATGGTGTTTACGCTAAAAATTTCGACGAACTTACTAAGTTTGTAGAAAATGCACGCTTTACCATCACTTCTCAACGCGATACTAGCTGGGTAGAGTTCGACAAAGGTTTTAACATTGACGTGATGCGTCAAGGAGTGCGTATTGATACCTTAGGATATGTATCAGTAAAAGATTCGTTGTTTAAAAACGATACTCGTTACAAAACTATGGGTGATTTACCTACTTTCAAAGGTGTGAGACCAGGTAAATTTATAATGGAAACAGATGAAATTACCGATAAAAACGGTGTAAAATCATCAGTCTTCCAAGTTTATGTGCCTAAAAAAGATATACTAGAAGGTTTAGATGAAGGCTTAGTAGCTAAAGAAATTCAAAAAACTTCAGTAGAAGATGTAAGAGGTCCTAATATCCAAGTAGGTTCACTAAAAGAAATCACCGTAAATGGTAACTGGCCAACTTCTTATGACGCAAAAATCGCAAAACAATAAACATTTAGAAACGTATTTCAAGGAATTGTCCATTCAAATCAACTTGGATGGACTTTCTTTTTGTGTGTTTAACCCTGTGCTTACCTGCGTGGAATCTATCTACAATTTTCCTGTGAATTTTAGCTATAAAACTCAGGAAGAAATAAATGAACAAGTAGAACGTGTAATCCAAAGTGAAGAAGACCTTCGCCAAGATTTTACCACCATCAGGGTTTTGCACAACACTTCTCTTTTTGCCCTTATCCCACAATCTCTGTACGGCGGTAAGGACGAGATGTTGGACTATCTTAAGTACAGCATCGATATAAACAATGTCGCCCCCGAAACTGTGGAAATCGATAAGATTCTCTCTGTCGAAACAGTAAATGCCTACGTGCCTAACATTCTTGTAAACAATGCTTTGCTCTCTTATTATGGCAGGTTCGACTATCAGCATTTCGCTACCTCACTGCTCAAAATGTTCCTCAAACATTACTCCTCACACGCTTTGGAAGTAATGTATATTTACGCCGAAGTAGGCTCTTTCTACTTTGTAGTCTTCAGAAATAAAAAGCTCTACTATTTCAATCGCTTTAGCTATGAAACTATTGAAGATTTTCTCTACTACATCCTTTTTTCTATTGAACAATTAGATATTGATACCGAGCAAGTGCCTATCTACATCACAGGCGAAGTAGATCCTACAGCTCTGTTTTACAGCAAAGTAAAATACTACGTACGACATATATACCTCATAAAATATCACAAACAAAACTTTGCAGCGGGAATGGATGAACAGCTCATTCGCAGGAATTTCGTGCTGGCACAATCATTTTAACCTAACCCTATGAAATTATCGAACGTATTTATCAATGCATTAAAATTAGTACAAGCTACTTTTGGTATACACCTCTTGGGAGCTCTTCTCCTCTTTGTGGTAGTTTTCACTATATACGCTTTGCTACTCACCACCATTTGGGGAATGCCTATTGAGGGAATCGTAGAACTCAGCAAAAACCCCGAAAGATTGACTGCTTATGTAAATCAACCTCATTTCCTGATAAAATTTTGGTTTTTCTGCTTGCTAATCGATGGAATTATTACCCCTTTCACAGCGGGAGTTTATAAAAATTACGTCGAGGTGATAGCTGGTAGCCGCCCTTCCTTCCGCAACCTTTTTGCTTACTATCACGTGCGTGAAACCAATGATATTTTAGGACATGTGATTTTGCAAATGTGCTTAAAAACCTTAGTTTCAGTAGGTGCTATCGTTATAGGAACAGCTGCTTTAGGCTTAGCGCTTACCACTATCATATCCTTAGTGTTTGTACTCACTGTTCCCATCATTGTATTGGAGGGAAAGTCGCTTTTCAAAGCAATGGGACATAGTTACCAACGGATAATGAGAGCACCTTTTACAGCCCTTATCGTTACCGCCTTTGGAATGGTATGCTTATTGATAGGGCTTTCTGCCTTTGGGATAGGAGTAACAGTTACTTATTCCTATTTGTTAGCAGGTATTTTTAGTATCTATCAAGCGACAAGTAACAAATAAGTAACAAATTAAAATATTTTATATTATGTCAGTATCCAATGTTTTAAGCCGCGCAGGCAATCTCTATAAGAGTAGCCTCGCAACCCTTATCTTGGGAGCTTTACTCCTCGTTGTAATCGTAACTATATTATATGTATTTTTCTTACCTTTGGCTTTAGGAGCAGGAATAGGTGAATTTACTGAGACAATAAGAAATCCTTATGATTATCAATCAGAGACGCAAAGGATTATTGTAAAAGTGAAATTGCATCTATTAGGCATCTTTATCATCTGTGCCATAACACCATTGGTAGCAGGGTTCTATGAGAATTTTAGGAAAGTAGATCAAGGAGAACCTGCCTCACTTGATTATTTCTTTGTACACTATAACTCACCATACACGAGGCGCTTGCTAACCTATGCTGCCTTACTTACAGTGGCTACCTCATTGCTTTCCCTTTTGATGAATTTTTTTGAACTTCCTATATTGAGTACACTTTTCAATATTTTTATTTCTCTTATATTAACCTTTGTAATACCTATAATTATTTTTGAAAATCAGTCATTCGAACAAGCTGTAGGAGATAGTGTTGAGCGTGTAAGGCTCAATTTTGGCACAGTTTTTCTCTCAGGATTAGTGGGAGGGATTATAACTATATTGGGTGCTTTATTTTTTGGCATTGGGCTTATTTTTTCTTTGCCTTTTATGTTTGCTACATTCTATGCACTCTACACTGAAGAAAGAGGAATCACATCAAATAATAATAAGAATCTATGAAAAAACTAATGTTTTTAGGGCTCTTAGCTATGGGCTCTCTATCGTTGAACAGTTGCAACGAATTGCAACAAGTATTGAATAACACTTCACAAGGTGGCAGCGGTTTTAACGTAGCCAGTGGTCTCAAGCAAGCGCTCGAATTGGGCGTGAGCAGTGGGGTAGACCTATTGAGCAAGAACGGTGGTTATTTTAAAGACCAAGCAGTGCGTATCCTTTTGCCCGAAGAACTTCAAAAAGTAGATAAAACCTTGCGTTCTATCGGCTTGGGCTCTTTAGCAGACCAAGGACTTAAAGTGCTGAACGAAGCTGCTGAAAATGCGGTGAGTCAGGCAAAACCTATTTTTCTTTCAGCTATACAAAATATGACCTTTACCGATGCGATGAACATCCTCAAAGGTGATAATACTGCCGCCACTACCTATTTGAAAAATACTACTTACAGCTCATTGGAAAGTGCTTTTGCTCCTAAAATCCAATCGTCGCTTAGCGAAGTAGGTGCTGATAAAGTTTGGGAAAATATCATCAATAAATACAACCAAATTCCATTGGTGAAACCTGTTGAGGCAAATCTCACCAAATACGTTACAGAACAAGCTATCAATGGTTTATTCGTGAAAGTAGGCGACAAAGAAAAGGAAATACGCACTAATATAGCAGCGCGTACTACTCCTTTGTTGAAATCAGTATTTGCGATGCAAGATAAGTAGGTATCAGGCATTAGGTATCAGGTATCAAAAAATAAAAAAAGCTGTTTGAGAAATCAAGCAGCTTTTTTTGTTTTATGTATATAAAAAACTATCTTTGCCCTTTCATTAATTAAAAGATAATTATATGTTTCAAACCCCTTATAACGCGGCGCCCTTTTCGCGCTTTACTCCTACTGACTATCTGCCAGCTATCGAAAAAGCTATCGCCGAAAGCCTTGCCCAAATCAATAGTATTACCCAAAATCCTGAACCCGCTACTTTTAAAAATACAATAGAAGCCTTGGCTTACACAGGCTTAGAACTCGACCGACTTACGGCTATGTTCTTCAACCTCAACAGTGCCGAGACTAACGAAGCTCTGCAAGCCGAAGCCCAACGCATCTCACCCCTGCTTACTGACTACGGCAATGATATCCGCCTGAATGAAGCCCTATTCAAGCGAGTAAAAACAGTGTATGACCAGCGCGAAAACCTATCACTCACTGCAGAACAACAGACACTCCTTGAAAAAACTTACAAAAGTTTTACTCGTAATGGCGCGAATTTGTCACTTGATGACAAAGAGCGTTTGAGAAAAATAGACAAAGAGTTAGCCACACTCAAACTAAAATTCTCTGAGAATGCATTGGCAGAGACCCAACATTACCAATGGGTAATTACCGATAAAAATACCCTCAGTGGGCTACCTGATTTTGTCCTTGAAATGCTCGCGCAAGAAGCTAAAAAACGCAATGTACAAGGCTGGGTCATTACCCTCGATTTACCTGTATATACTGCGGTAATGAAATATGCTGATAACCGCGACTTGCGTCAGAAACTCTTCACCGATTATCACAGTCGTTGTGCGGGAGAGAGTGCCTACAACAACGAAACCAATGTGTTGCGTATCGCCCAATTGCGACAAGCACGCGCCTCTTTGTTAGGCTACCCTAATTATGCTACTTTTGCTTTAGAAGAACGTATGGCGGAAACCCCCGAAAAGGTGATAGCTTTCCTCAACGAACAATTAGAAAAAGATAAACCTCAAGCACTTAAGGAATTAGAAGAGCTCAAAACCTTATCTGGTCTCACCGATTTTCAGCAGTGGGATTTTGCTTATTATGCCGAAAAGCTGAAACAAGAGCGCTACCAAATAGACGATTCGCTCCTCAAACCTTATTTGGCATTAGATAAGGCAGTGGAAGGAATGTTTGCGGTGGCACATAAGCTTTACGGCTTGCACTTCACTCTTACCAATGAGGTAGAAAAATACCACCCCGAAGTCCAAACTTACAAAGTAACCGATGAAAACGGCAATTATCTCGCCCTTTTCTACACCGATTTTTTCCCTCGTGCAGGCAAACGCAATGGGGCGTGGATGACCTCGTACAAGGAGCAGTATAGAGATGAACAGGGGAACGATTCCCGTCCGCACATCTCTATAGTGTGCAACTTCACCCGCCCAACAGATACCGCTCCTTCTTTGCTCACCTTCAGCGAGCTAACGACCCTCTTTCACGAGTTTGGACACGCTCTTCACGGAATACTTTCCAAGGTAACCTATCCTTCGCTCAGTGGTACCAATGTAGCCCGCGACTTTGTAGAACTCCCCAGTCAGCTGATGGAAAATTGGTGTTATGAAGAAGAAACTTTGCGCCTTTTTGCCACTCATTACCAAACGGGGGAACCTCTGCCTATAGAATGGGTGAAGAAAGTAAAAGCTGTTGAAGACTTTATGAAAGGCATTTTGAATGTGCGTCAGTTAAATTTTGGATTTTTAGATATGGAGTGGCATACCTATCCTCATTTGGAACGTCTTGAAAATGTTCGCACTTTTGAACAGACAGTTACCAAAGCAACACAACTCTATCCACCTATAGATGAGATGTGTATTTCTCCTGCTTTCTCACATATTTTCAGTGGAGGTTATGCCGCAGGCTATTACAGCTACAAATGGTCGGAAGCCTTAGAGGAAGGAGCTTTGAAAATATTTAAAGAAGCAGGCTTTTTCAACAAAACAGTAGCTACACGTTTCCGCAAAGAAATCCTCGAGAGAGGTAGTAGCGAAAAGGAAAGTATTCTCTATAAACGTTTTCGAGGATAAGATGCAGTGCCCCTGCTTACTATGTTTGCCATATCAAATAAATAATCAAATTCAATAATAAAAAATCAAAAACAAAAATGAATCAAGCACTCATCACCGCCATTGCTGAAGGCGATTTCTCAGCTATTTTAAATATAACAAGTCAGCTTACCGATAGTGAGCGTTATGAAACTATAGCAGCTATTAGGGTATTAGACCCCTATTCAGAAAAAGATTTTCCACAAAAGAACGTTGATAAAAAGGATACTTATCGCTATAAAGATAAAATTTTTCAAGCGCTTAACTATGCCCTGATCACTATGGTGCGTGAAGAAAACGATATTGCCAAAGCGATGATTGATAAGGAGAATTATTATGGTGAAACTTATCAAGTAACTCCTTATGCTATCTTGGCTTCTTATTATTTTGAACCTGTAATCAACTACTTTACACAATTTCCTCCTGATAAGTATATCAAAAAAATACTCAAAGAACGTTACAACAAAGAAATTAATGGACTTTCTTTTGGATTCCAATGGTATTTCTATAAAAAAGGCTGGATTCCTTTTGATGAGGAACGCTTTGTAAAAAACCTTCTTGAGGTCTCTATGTTCAACCGCTATGTAACCGCTGATGTAAACTTCCTCTTGCAAAATCCCGAAGCCATTGAAAAAGTACTTTTGCAGCTTTATCGTATCGAAGCCAAAGTGCTTGACCTTTCCAAATGGGAAAGCGATGATACCCTGCGCAAGACCAATTATTTGGGTTCGGCTAAGGTAACTACCTATTGGGATGACGTATTTGAATTATTGGTGCATTATGGCTACCAAATCCCTCGTAGCTTTGTAGGGCAGCTTTTAGAATCATTGCTCAACCAATGGAAGAAACCCCACCTCGATTGGCACTGCCGTTTGCTCAAATGGCTTGCCCCTACCCAAGAGGAACTTTTGGCTCATCAACAAACGCTCTTTGCCGTTTTAGGCACTGGAGTAGGCAGTGTGGTAAAGACCGTTATGGAATACATCGTCTCTATTGCCAATGCGCCACAGTTTGATTTTGAGAGATTTATGCAACAATTCCCGCTCGCCTTTACCGTAGAGAAACAACCTAAAGCACTCTTTCAAGGAGTAGAGATTTTGGCTAAAGAGTTCAAAAAACACCCTCCTACCGATGTCAGCTACCGCGAACAATTAGCAGTCCTCTTCACCCAACCCGATGTAAAACTACAAGAAGCTGTAGCTGAACTACTCACCACCTATTTCAACCAAGAAGGTCTCCCCGAAGTCATCGCACCTTACCGCGATTACCTAAAAGGCAAAGCTCAAGACCTCCTTGCAACTCTAAGTCCATCGGAATCATCCGCCCCGTCCGACTTGTCCGACAGGTCAGCCTCGTCCGAGAACTCCAAAACTGCCTGTGCGGCTCGCACCCTAACCCCTATCATCTATCCCCTAACCCCTAATGAAACCCTCTTCCTCATTGGTGATTGTATCCGCGAGAAAACAGCTGCTACTATTGATGTTTTCTTTGATGCTCTCGTGCGTTTGCAAGACCAAATCCCTGCGGATTATGCTGAGCAGGTAAAACCCTACCTCAAGCAGCTTCTCGCCCGTGAGTGGTTTGTGGGAATGATGCCACTATTGTACCACTTTTTAGACTCTTGGAGTAACCAAAGCCCTACCCCCCTTGTATATGATCCCGACAAGGAATGGAAAGAAATTCAAAAACTCTACAAAGAACATAAATATACACAAGCCGATAAACTCGACAAACCAAGAGTGATGCACATAGCTGCTAATCAAGCAAAAGAAACCTTCCCTTATCTCTTTAATAAAATAGCACGTACACTCCAAAAGCTCAAAGAGAAAGACACCTTGCCTTTCCTTTCTACCCCTACGCACGAACCTTTCTATATAGAGGCGGAAGTGTTGGTCGATAAGCTCTTGCAATACGAAGCCCAAGGCAAAGCCCCCGACTTCGATGACCTGATTGTCGCCTGCAACCGCCTGCTCTTTTGGGAGGTTTCGGCAGCAGCCAAAGAAAAAGCCCAACAACTCAAAGGCGACTATGCTCCTGCTATTCAGTATTATTTAGGCATTACCGATAAAATACAATTAAACGAAGCACTTCTACCGCTATGGACACAAATCACTCGCCTAAAACACCCCGATGAGGAGTTCAAAGTATTTGAAAATACTCAGGCAAAGAATATCCTTAGCGTCGTGAAACCTTTCTATATCCGTTATGGTTGGGAGAAAAGAACTTATGCCAATGGTGAAGTAGGCGAAGAGTTCACCTATCACTGCAATCATTATTACAAATATGGCAAAAATAAAAGCCGTCCTACCCTTTACAACTATTACAATGCCAATGAAGGGAAATGCATTTCGGCTCAAGAGGCAGAATATAAACTAAGCCTCAATCCCCACTATCCTGATGCGATATTGTGTGCTTACATAGCGCTCTGGGCAACGATGAATGAGGCTGACCAAGTGCGCGATATGACTTTGCCTTTGGAAGCTGTTTTGCGTTATGACCTGCGTGTACGCCATAGCGGTTGGCTGTATATAGGCGCGTGTTTGCTCTTTGAAAAACGCCCCTCACGTGATTTGGCGTATGAATATATTTGTCAGGCGATTGCTCGTGGTGAAGACTTAACTCACTTGAAAACTTACTTTGCCAATGTACTCGCTTGGGATTACCTGCCCATACCGCGCTTTATAGAATTCCTCGACCGCCCTAATCCACCAGCCGTAAAAGCCTTTGGCAAGGAAGTAGTGGAACTCTATTTAGAAGAAGTGAAGAAGCGGGACAAACTCCCGCGCAATCACAAAAAGTTAGCAGCTTTTAATGATTAGTCACTATTCATTTTTCACTATTAATTTTTTTAGTTATGAAAGAAAACTTACTTTCTGCCATTAAGGCACACGATTTTACCGCTATACGCAATATTTGCTTTGGTCTTTCTGAGGAAGAGCGCAATAGCCTTATACATACCTTGCAAACAGTCCGTTGGGAACAACTATATCACAATACTCAAAATAAAGCTCCTCGCTTGGCTTTAGAAGAAAGAAATTATTTTTCGTATTCACTTTTATGTCTTTGTAGGACAAGTGAAGAATTGAAAGAAATAAAGTTGTCAGGAGAAACATTTTCTTCTAATGATCAGATGATACTCTATATGAGTAGAATTCACTTTTCAGAGATATTGAATTTGATAGTAACCCAAGAAGGAAAATACCTCATTACTTTGTTCAAATCTTTTTCTGAAGAAGATTTGCTAAATGAATTTACTTTTAAGATTCTTTGGACTCTTTATCAAAAAGGTATTATTGCCTATAATGAAAATCTTTTTGTTGAAAAATTCTTCTTTTGGAACAATAAGCATATTACCGATGAACCTTTTGTAAATTTCTTATTAGAAAACAAGGAAATCAGTAAGAAGATTTTTGCCGTAGTCCCCCAACATATCACCCAAGAGGTACCCTATACTTCTGATGCTTGGAAAGAGTTGTACAGTATTTTGCAAGCTAAAGGATATTTCGCAGACCGTAGTATAGTAGGTAGTCATATAGAGGCATTACTAAATCCTTACAAAAAGAATGTGCTTGACTTTTATTGCCGTATTATTGAAACATTTGAGCCTACCCGTCAAGAGCTTTTATCTCATCAAAGCACTTTTTTTGCCCTGCTCAGTAGCGACAAGACATCGATGGTGAACTTTGTGATGAAACTCATCAAAGAGATATCCAGCGAAAAGGGCTTTGACTTTCAATCTTTTGCTGATAACTTTGCCCTATGCTTCACTACCCAAAAGATAGCCAAATCACAACTCATAGGTTTGGATATTTTAGCAAAGCATTACAAACAGCAACCTCCTATAAATATAGAATATCGTGAGCAATTAGCGGTGCTCTTCACTGTCCCAGATGTAAAACTCCAAGAAAAAGTTGCCAACCTCCTCTCCACCTATTTCAACCAAGAAGGTCTCCCAGAGGTTATCGCTCCTTATCAGGATTACCTAAAAGGCAAAGCCCAAGACCTTCTTGCAACTCTAAGTCCATCAGAAAATTCAGAGAACTCCGAAAACTCCGAGAACTCCCAAACTGCCAGTGCGGCTCGCACCCCAAAAATTGCTCCTGCCGCTCGCACTCCTCGCACTTGGGACGATCTGCTCTTCCTTATTGGCGACTGCATTCGTGAGCGTTCGCCTCTTGCTTTAGATCTTTTCTTTGAGGGCTTGAACCAGTTACAAGCGCAAATTCCAGCTGAATTCTCTCAGCAGATAAGTCCATACCAAAAGCAGTTGGGCGACCAGCCTTTTGAGTTCACTACTTACCGAAAATGTATGCGCTGGGTGATCGATGTTTGGGAGGGCAAAGCCTCGCTCTCTGATGATATTTTTGGCAGAAAACTCTATAACCCTGTGCCTTTCCTCCGTGATAAAACTAAGCGACTGCTACTAAAACTCAAGCAAGGCAACTCGCTTCCCTTTGTGAGTACCCCCACCCATAGTCCTTTTTATATAGATGCACAGACATACTTGGAGCGCATTATCCAATATGAAAAAGCTGGAAAAACGCCTATGTTAGAAGATGTTATCGTGGGACTTAACCGCTTGCTGCCTACGGAAGTTACCGAGGAGCAAAAGCAATTAGCTCGTTCTCTTACGGGCGACTATGCCACTGCCTTGCAATATTACTTTGAGGTAAACAAGCAAATAGCTGTAACTGATGCTACGCGAGTACTCTGGGGGCAAGTGTTACGCCTAAAAGACGTTGATGGGGTATTTTCGGAGTTAGAAATCCCACAAAAAACTAACTTACAAGGCTTGGTACGTCCGTTTTATCTGAAATACGAAGTGAAGCCTACCAAAATTAACGGTGTAGAACGGAATAAAATTATTTTGGAGGACAATTGGGATAAAACCTACGCCACTTATGTGTATTACAACGAGTTTGGAGCTAATTATTACAATGTATCGCCGATGAGCAAGGGGAAAGATGAGGATATTGACTATCAACTCAGTGTGAACCCACGCTATATAGATGGTTGGCTGTGCAAATACCTGCTCACTTATGCCCAAGGAGTGGACGGGGAATCCCTCACTGAAGCTACCCGTGTGATGAGTCTGCTTTTGCAACACAACTTGCCTATTTATCACAGCGGTTGGCTAATGGTCGCTACTTGTCTTTTAGCCGAAAGGAAGGATTTGCGTGATTTGGCTACTGAATATATACTTTTAGCCCTCCAAAGAGGGGAAACGCTCACCTATCTTGCTGAAACTATTGCGACGTTCTTAGCCCATAAGTATGCTCCTATCGCTCGCTTTATAGAGTTTTTGGATCTCCCTACCCGTGACCCCAAAGTAAAAGCTTTCCAAAAAAGTGTCGTAGAAGCCTATTTGCCTTTGGCTGAAAAACTAGATAAGAAACCTACAAATCACAAAAAGTTAGTAGCTTTTATTAATTAGTCACTATTCACTTATGAAAGAAAACTTACTTTCCGCCATTAAGGCACACGATTTTACCGCGATACGCAATATTTGCTTTGGTCTTTCTGAGGAAGAAAGACAGGAGCTAAAGAGTTATTTTGCCCGAAAGAATTTTAACTTTATCTTTCGGGAAATCCTCGAAAAAGAAAAAAGATACCATTTCTCTGATAAGGAATTAGCCATTATCTCATACACTATTATGTGTGTGTGCAATACCTTAGAGGAGGTAAGAAAAATAGAACTTTTCCAGAATATAGAACCTTATGTAAAGGGGAATTACTACTATTTTCTATCTTCTTTAGAAGACGAAGTTTTATTAGATTTCGTTCAAACTCCACAAGGGGCTTATATGATAGAAGGTATCCAGCTGATGTATAAAGATAATCCTCTGGAGATGTCTTTTCAAATACTTTGGTCGGTATACAAGGCTGGGTATATTCCTCTTAATGAGGGTGTTTTTATACAAAAAATGTATGACCTCAATTGGTTTAAGGCAGACGAGCATCTTACTAAATACCTGTTGAAACACCCAGAAACAGTTGTTCTTTTCCCTTCTGTACCAGCGTATATCCAAGATACTATATTTAGTACAGAAGAATGGAAAAAAATATATCATACCCTAAACAAAAAAGGATATTTGACTAACAAAAATGCGATTCTCCACTCTTTTATCGAAGCCCTACTGAACCCTTGGAAGAAGACTGTGTTGGATATGTATTGCCGTTGGATAGAAACCTTTGAACCCTCCCACCAAGAGCTTTTATCTAACCAACACACCCTCTTTGCCCTGCTCAGTAGCGACAAGACCTCGGTGGTGAACTTTGTGATGAAACTCATCAAAGAGATTGCTAACGAAAAAGACTTTGACTTCCAAGTCTTTACCGACAACTTTGCCCTGTGTTTTGCTACCCAAAAGATAGTCAAATCACAGCTCATTGGTTTAGGTATTTTGGAAAATATCTACAAAAAGCAAGCCCCTACCAATCCTGACTACCGCGAGCAATTAGCGGTACTCTTCACCGTCCCTGATGCCAAACTTCAAGAAAAAGTTGCCAACCTCCTCACCACCTATTTCAGTGGAGAAGGTCTCCCCGAAGTCATCGCCCCTTACCGCGATTACCTAAAAGGCAAAGCCCAAGACCTCCTTGCAACTCTAAGTCCATCAGAAAATTCAGAAAATTCTGAGAACTCCGAAAACTCTCAAACTGCCTGTGTGGCTCACACCCCCAAGATTGCCTATGCCGCTCGCACTCCTCGCACTTGGGACGATCTGCTCTTCCTCATTGGCGATTGCATTCGTGAGCGCTCTCCCCTTGTCTTAGATCTTTTCTTTGAGGGCTTGAACCAGTTGCAAGCACAAATCCCTGCAGATTACCCAGAGCAGGTAAAACCCTATCTCAAACAGTTACTCTCTAACGAAAGGGCTGTTACATCACTATTCTATCAGTTTTTAGACTCGTGGTGTAGCCAAAGCCCTATCCCTCTTGTTTATAATACCAATAAGGAATGGAATGAATTACAAGAACTCTATAACGAAAAGAAATACTCACAAGCCGAGAAGTTCAACAAACTAAGAGAAATACATGTAAGTGCTAATAAAGCGAAGAAGATCTTCCCTTTTCTCTTCAATAAGATAGCATGTACTCTACGAAAGCTCAAAGAGAAAGAGACGTTGCCATTTATCAGCACCCCCACTCACGCTCCGTTTTATATAGAACCGCTTACCTTTTTAGAACGCATTATTCAATATGAAAAAGCGGGTAAAACCCCTATACAAGAAGATGTCATCATAGGACTTAACCGCTTGCTCCCTAACGAGATTACAGAAGCACAAAAGCAATTAGCTCTTTCCCTTACAGGGGATTATGCTCCTGCCTTACAATATTACTTTGAGGTAAGCAAAACCATCACCATAACCGATGCTACACGAGTACTCTGGGGGCAAGTTTTACGCCTGAAAGATATTGATGGGGTATTCCCTGAATTGGAAATCCCACAGAAACCTAATTTACAGGGCTTGGTACGTCCATTTTATCTGAAATACGAAGTAGAACTTACCAAAATCAACGGTGTAGAACGAAATAAAATCATTTTGGAAGGCAACTGGGATAAAAAACATAGTACCTATTCGTACTATAATGACCTCGGAGCCAACTATTACAATGTATCGCCAATGGGCAAGGTAATAGATGAGGATATTGACTATGAGCTCAGCCTAAACCCTCGCTATATTGATGGCTGGCTGTGCAAATACCTACTCACTTATACCCAAGGTATGGATAGCGAAAGCCTCACTGAAGCCACTCGCGTGATGAGTTTGCTTTTACAATACAACTTGCCTATCTATCACGGCGGTTGGCTAATGGTCGCTACTTGTCTTTTAGCCGAAAGAAAACCTCTGCGCGATTTGGCTACCGAATATATCCTTTTAGTACTCCAAAGAGGAGAAACACTCACCTACCTTACCGAAGCCATCGGGACGCTTTTAGCGCATAAATACGCCCCTATCGCTCGCTTTGTAGAGTTTTTGGATCTCCCTACCCGCGACCCTAAAGTAAAAGGCTTCCAAAAAGCGGTAGTAGAAGCCTATTTACCTTTGGCTGAAAAACAAGAAAAGAAACCGACGAATCACAAGAAGTTGGTTAGTTTTTTGATTAACTAATAATTATAATAGTAAAAAGTACCTTATGAACAAAGAACTTATCTCAGCCCTTAGAACAGAAAACTGGGCAGAAATCCGCCGTATTGCCTTTGCCCTTCCCGAGCAGGAAAAAACACAAATCAAAAAGCAAACCCAACATAAAAATTGGGAAGAACTCTTGGAAAGCAAGCGTCTTAGCTACGAAAATAAGTACCTTATTACCTATCTTATGATGTGTGTATGTAATAATGTAGAAGAATTGCTTAGTATAGAAAAACAGTTGGATTTCACTTCTATAAAGAGTTATCATACACGTATTAAGTATCCTCTTTTCTTTCTAAATTCCCAACACACCCAAGCCCTTATGGATTTTATCCATACCCCCGAAGGGGCGTATATGATAAAGGGTGCTCAACAGGTTTTTGAGCTATCCCCGCGTAGTTTTTCTATCGAAATACTCTTAGCTCTTTACACAGAGGGGATTATCCCTTTTAATGAAGAGATTTTTGTTAAAAACTTATATGATATCGAGTACTATCGTAAGCAAGAAACTGAAGCGGCTGAGGTATTACTTGAGTACCCAGAGTTGGCAACGCGCGTGATTCCTCATACAGCTAAGTATATAGATTATGTTATTAGTAGTGGTTTGGAATGGCAAAAAGTCTTTACCCTGCTTTGTAAGAAAAACTATTTCCCTGATAAGAGCTTCGTAACCAGCTTTATAGAAGTGTTGCTCAACCCTTGGAAAAAGAATGTATTAGATATGTACTGCCGTTGGATTGAGGGATTAGTACCTAACGAAGAGGAGTTGCTCCCAAGCCAACACACGCTCTTTGCCTTGCTAACCTTGGACAAATCATCGCTTATCAACTTTGCGATGAAGTGCATTGCTCAAATAAGCACCCATCCCGATTTTGATTTCCAAGCCTTTGCCGACAATTTTGCATTTTGCTTTACCGTGTCCAAAATCGCTAAATCCCAACTCATAGGGGTAGAAATCTTAGAAAAATACTACCAAAAGCAAGCCCCTACCAATCCCGACTACCGCGAACAATTAGCGGTACTCTTCACTGTCCCCGATACCCAACTCCAAGAGAAAGTCGCTAGCCTCCTCACCACCTACTTTAACCACGAAGGTCTCCCCGAAGTCATTGCTCCTTACCGCGATTACCTAAAAGGCAAAGCCCAAAACCTCCTTGCAACTCTAAGTCCATCAGAAAATTCTGAGAACTCCGAAAACTCCCACACCTCCCACAGTTTCCGCACCCCCAAAACTGCCTGTGCGGCTCGCACCCTGACACCTGAAAATCTCCTCTTTCTCCTCGGCGACTGCCTCCGTGAGCCTGCAGCTCATACAATAGATGTCTTCTTGGAGGGGCTTATCACCTTGCAAGACGACTTCTCTGCCGATTGGGCAAAGTCTCTTTCACCTTATATCAAACAGCTCACCAAGCGAGTAGATAAGGAGGAAATCCCTACCGATGCCATTCTCTTGGGAGTTTTGCGTGCGCTGATAGACAAGCGTCCTTTGGCTCTTGACCCTAAATGTAATTATACGTGGGAAGAACTCTGTAAAAAACGTAAAAAACTCTCCGAAAAAGAGTTTGAAGCCTACACGCAGGATTATTACTTAGGCAATGCTCGCGAAGTACTGCCATTCCTTTTCCGCAAGGGGCAAATGGTCATTGATTCCATTCTCCTGCACTGCCACTTGCCTTTGCTCTCTACCCCCACGCATCTGCCTTTTTATATAGAAGCAGAAGTATTGGTGGATAAGCTTTTGCAATACGAAGTACAAGGCGTACAACCTGATATTGACGATCTCATTGTTGCTTGCAATCGTTTGCTTTTCACAGAAGTTTCGGCAGCAGCCAAAGAAAAAGCGAGACAACTCAAAGGAGATTATGTTAAAGCTATTCAGTATTATTTAGGTCTTACAGATGAAATACAACTAACGGATGAGCTTCTGCCGCTTTGGGCGCAAATCACCCGCTTAAAACACCCTGATAGAGAGTTTCCAGAGTTTGCTGCTACTTCAGCTAAGGATATTCTGGGGGTAGTGAAGCCTTTCCTAATTGACTATGGTTGGAAGGAAAATGACGGCTACAAAGAATTTACTTTTGGATACCACACCGAGTGGGTAGGGGTAAGTTATACAGACCTAAAGAATGCTTTCCCGTATCGCTATTACAATGCCAATGGTGGATGCTCGCCTATCAGTACTATTTTTGAATATAAGCTAAGCCTCAACCCTCACTACCCCGATGCGATGTTGTGTGACTATATCAGCACTTGGGTTACGGGCAACGAAGTGCGCGAAATTCGCAATATGTCAGTGCCTTTGGAAGTGCTTTTGCGCTACGACATTAGGGTACGCCATAGCGGTTGGCTCTATATAGGTACGGCTTTGCTGTTTGAGAAACGCCCTTCGCGAGATTTGGCGTATGAATGTATCTGTCAGGCAATTACTCGCGGGGGAGACCTCACTTACCTCAAAACTTATCTCGCTCAGGCGCTCGCTTGGAACTTTTTGCCTATCACTCGCTTTATAGAGTTTCTCGATCGTCCCAATCCGCCTGCTGTCAAAGATTTTGGTATAGCAGTGGTAAAGCAGTATCTCAGCATAGTAAAAGAAGATGAATTGCCTAAAAACCATAAGAAATTGGCTAATTTTCTAATTAGCTAATATGCCAATTGCCTAATTGACAAATTATTTTTACCTTTGCCCTTTCAAAAAGAATCTGTACCGATGGAAGAAAATACGTCTCAAAACACTGCTTCACAAGGAGATAGCATTATTAAAATCACGGGTATGTACCAAGATTGGTTCTTGGATTACGCTTCGTACGTAATCCTCGAACGCGCTGTGCCGGCAATCGAAGATGGCTTTAAGCCCGTACAACGCCGTATTATGCACTCACTTAAAGAATTAGACGATGGTCGTTACAACAAGGTGGCTAATGTCGTGGGGAATACAATGCAGTATCACCCTCACGGCGATGCGAGTATAGGCGATGCTATTGTGCAAATCGGTCAGAAGGACTTGCTCATTGATACGCAAGGTAACTGGGGGAATATCCTCACTGGCGACGATGCGGCAGCGCCTCGTTATATCGAGGCACGTCTTTCTAAATTTGCCCTTGATGTGGTCTTTAGCCCTAAGGTAACCGAATGGCAATCCAGCTATGACGGTCGTAAGAAAGAGCCTATCAGCTTGCCAGTGAAATTCCCGCTCCTCTTGGCACAAGGCACCGAGGGGATAGCCGTGGGTCTTTCCACTAAAATATTACCTCACAACTTTATTGAACTCATTGAGGCTTCCATTGCTTACCTCAAAGGCAAATCGTTTGAGTTATACCCCGATTTCCCTACGGCGGGTATTATGGACGTAAGTGGCTATAACGATGGCGCAAGAGGCGGACGTGTGCGAGTGCGTGCCAAGATTTCGCAACTCGACAAGAGTACGCTTTGCATCACCGAAATTCCGTTTACTACTACCACTACTTCGCTTATAGATTCTATACTGAAAGCCAACGAAAAAGGCAAGATAAAAATCAAAAAAGTAGATGATAATACAGCTGCTAATGTAGAGATATTGGTGCACTTGCCTAACGGTACATCGCCCGATAAAACTATCGATGCGCTCTATGCCTTCACTGCCTGCGAAACGGCTATTTCGCCCATTACCTGTGTGATTGAGGACAACAAACCGCATTTTCTCACCGTTTCAGAAGTGTTGCGTCGCAGTACCGACCGCACAGTCAATCTACTCAAACAAGAACTCGAAATTGAACTTTCTGAACTCGAAATGCAATGGCACAACGCCTCGCTTGAAAAGATTTTCATCAGAGAAGAGATGTATATCGACTTCAAGAACTACACCGATAGAGAGAGTCTGTACGAGTATCTATACAAGCGTTTCGAACCTTTCAAAAAAGATTTACTCCGTGAGATTACCGATGATGATTTGGCTAAACTCACTCAAATACCAATGATTCGCATCACCCGCTTCGACTCTTATAAGGCTGATGAAAATATCCTCAAGATAGAAGCTGATATCGAGGAAGTGAAAAACCACCTCGCAAACCTTATCGACTATGCGATTGCTCATTTCGAGCGCCTGAAAAAAACATATAGCAAAGGACGTGAACGGAAAACCGAAATTCGAGTGTTCGACACCATTGAGGCAACCAAAGTAGTAGTGCGCAATACCAAACTCTATGTGAACAGAGCTGAAGGCTTTGTGGGTACAGGTTTGCGCAAAGATGAGTATGTAGGCGATTGCAGTGATATTGATGATGTGATTGTATTTACCGAAAGCGGTGCGATGTACGTTACCAAAGTAGCTGATAAACAATATATAGAGAAAAATATCATACACGTAGCGGTCTTTAAGAAAGACGACAAGCGCACCGTCTATAATATGATTTATAAGGACGGACAAACGGGCTTTTCTTATATCAAGCGCTTCAACGTTACGGGTATTACCCGCGATAAGAAGTACGAGCTCATTCCGCAACACAAAGAGTCGCGTGTGCTCTATTTTACCGCCAACCCTAATGGTGAAGCCGAAGTAGTAACCGTGAACTTACGTCAGTTAGGCACTTTGCGCAAACTGCGATGGGATATCGATTTTGCCGATACCCTTATCAAAGGGCGTGGCGTGAAAGGAAACCTCGTGAGCAAATACGCTATCAAGCGCATTGAGCTAAAAGAAAAAGGCGTATCAACCCTCAAACCGCGCAAGATATGGTTTGACGATATCGTAAAACGCCTCAACACCGAAGAGCGCGGCACGTTACTCGGGGCTTTCAAAGGCGATGACCGTATGCTTCTCATCACCAAAGAGGGTGTCGTGAAGACCATTATCCCCGAATTGAGTCTGCATTTCGAGAACAATATTGCCGTAATGGAAAAATGGGTGCCCGAGAAACCTATTTCGGTGATTTACTACGATGGCGAGAAAGAACGCGTGTTTGTAAAACGCTTTGTGGTAGAGAACGAAAACCGCGAAGAGTTAGTAATTACCGAACACCCTAAATCGCAATTACTCTTCGTCTCTGCCGATTGGCGACCTATGGCTGAGGTGGTCTTCACCAAAGAAAAAGGCAAGGAGAAAGAGAACCTTACTGTGAATTTAGAAGAGTTCATCAGTGTAAAAGGCATCAAAGCTTTGGGCAACCAGCTCACTACCGACAAGGTGAAAACTATCAACACTCTTGAGTCTCTCCCCTACGAAGAACCCCAAGAAGAGGAACTTGTAGAAGAAGATTTAGGCGATGAAGAAATTGTCTCTACTCCTGAAAACGATAACAACGGCACCCAAACAGAATTAGAATTTTAATGAGGTAAGTAAAGAGATGGCAAAGATAAATATTTTTAATGTTTTGATAGATGAGAACTTTTCAGTATTTAATACAAATACTACACTTACTCCAACAAACAACAAAAAAATATTAAGTTTAATTAATGATTTTGAAGGTGGTGATTGGCGATATGAAAAGTTTCAAAATTTTATTTGGGATAATATAGTAGAAACAGCTTTGTCTGCAAAGGAAAGAGAGAAATTAATTGAACAGCCTTTCTCTAGTTTAAAAGAAGCTGCAAGGAATCTACGTTTAATTAATCGCCCTGATAAAGGAGAAGGAAGTGAAATTGCGGAAATACTCCTATATGGAATAATGAAACATCATTATGGTGCTTTACCAGTTGTACCTAAAATATTTCACAAGCAAAATCCTAATGATAACGCAAAAGGAGTGGATAGTGTTCATATTGTTATAGAAAATAATGATTTTTCAATTTGGTTTGGAGAGGCCAAATTTTATAGTGATATAAAAGACGCAAGTTTAAATAAAATTATTAAATCTATAGAAAATTCATTAAGAGAAAATAGTTTAAAGAAAGAAAATGCTATCATTACTAATCTTCCTGATATTGATGTTGTTATAGAAGAAGAGGAACTAAGAAAACGTATTAAATCTTTATTAAGTAATGGTACTTCTATAGATAAATTAAAACCTAAGTTACATATTCCAATTCTATTACTCTATGAATGTGCTATAACAAAAAGATACAATGATTTGACGCAAGACTATAAACGAGAAGTTGAAAAATATCATAAAGATAGGGCTCAATCGTATTTTTCTAAACAAATATCTAAAATAGGTAGTATATGGAAATATTCAGAAATTAATTTTCATTTAATTATTTTTCCTGTACCAAATAAGAATAAAATAGTAGATAATTTTAAATCTAATGCTGAACACTATAGAAATCAATAGTATGAATGAATATGTTTTTAAAACTTGTAGTCAAATTAATAATCTTTTGAATGAATCAAGGGAAAAGGAAGCTAGAGAGGAACTGATCAAATTACTGGATTTCCATGAGAGAAAAGGAATGAAATATAATGAGATTGTAAATCATTTGATAAGGGAAGTAGGGCTATATCCATATATTAAAACAGATACAGCTAATTGGGAAGATAGATTTGTTTGTGAAGCATTTAAAGTTGATACAGGAGGAGAGAGCAGAGTATTACATAGGGAACAATCATTCCTTCTTAAAAAATTATTAGAAAATAAAGATATTGCAGTAAGTGCTCCAACAAGTTTTGGGAAAAGTTTTGTGATAGATGCCTTTATTGCGTTGAAAAATCCTAATAATGTTGTAATTATAGTGCCAACAATAGCTTTAACAGATGAAACACGGAGAAGAATTTATAAGAAGTTTGCCGATAAATATAAAATTATTACTACTCCTGAAATAGAATTAGGAGAGAGGAATATTTTTATATTTCCACAAGAAAGAGCCATTAATTATGAAGCAAAAATTAAGAATATAGATATCCTAATTATAGATGAATTCTACAAAGCAGATATTGAATATGATAAAGAGAGAGCTCCTATTTTATTAAAAGCAATTTTAGGTCTTCAAAAGAAAGCAAAGCAAAAATATTTTTTAGCTCCAAATATTTCAGATATAGAAGATAACCCTATTACAAAAGAGATGCTTTTTCTTCCACTTGATTTTTCCACAGTGTATTCTGATATTTATAAATGCTATGATGAAGTTGATAAAATAAATGATAGTTTTAAAACTTCTAAAATATTAGAAATTTTAAAAGAGGAGAAAACAAAAACACTGATATATGCAGGTACTTATAGTAACATCGATTTTATTTCTAATGTTTTAAAAGATAATATTCAAGAAGTACAGAATCTGATTTTATCTCAATTTTCTGAGTGGCTTAAAATTAATTATGCACCTTATTATATATTAGCAGATTTGGTAAAAAAGACAGTAGGAATACATAATGGTAAAATGCATAGGTCATTAAGTCAAATACAAATAAAATTATTTGAGGAACTTGAGGGATTATATAATATTATTTCAACCTCTTCTATAATAGAAGGAGTTAACACCTCTGCAGAGAAAATTATTATTTGGTCTAATAAGAATGGTAGGGTTAAACTCAATAATTTCACATATAAAAACATAATAGGTAGAGGTGGTAGAATGTTTAGACATTTTATAGGAAAAATTTATTTATTAGAAAGTCCTCCACAAAATACTCCTTCTCAATTAAAATTAGAATTTTCAGACGATTTAATAAATTCTTTAGATATTGAGAATTTGAAAGAAAATTTGACGAAGGAGCAAGAAAAAAAAGTAATAGCTTTCAGAAATGAGATGGATGGTATTTTAGGAGAAGGAGCTTATAGTCAAATGGTTAAAAGTAATCAAATACAAAGCTTAGCTCCAAATAGATTAAAAAATATTGCTATTTTGATGAAAGAAAATCCTGACGAATGGAAAGGATTATCATATCTAAATTCTAATAATCCAAATGATTGGGAAAAATCCTTGTATTTAATATTGAAGCAAATAGGGAATATAGGAGCTACTTATAAGGATATGGTTGCTTTTATAAAAGTAATCTCACAAAATTGGACAATGACAATTCCAAGAATGCTTTCTCTCTTACAAGGAAATGGAGTTACAGTAGAAAAATTTTTTGAGATGGAAAGAAATATGGCTTTTAAAATATCATCAGTGTTAAATGATGTGAACTTGTTATATAATCATATTTTTGATGAAAAAATAGATATTAGTTCATTTATAGCAAAAACATCTTATGCTTTTTTACCAAGAATAGTGTATGAATTAGAAGAGTATGGCTTGCCAAGAATGATTAGTAGGAAAATTCAAAATTCAGGTATATTAAACTTGGAAGATATAGAAATACCTATTCATTCTATAATAGCACAATTCAATGAAATAGGATTAGAAAATATTAAATTAAAGATACCAACCTTACATCCTTTTGAATTATATATCTTAGGATATTTTTATGATGGTATTAGAATCAATAACTTAAATTAATAATGTCAGAATCTCATAACATAGAATACAAATCGTCTTGGCGTGATGAATACCTAAAATGGATTTGTGGTTTTGCTAATGCACAAGGAGGAAAACTTTATATAGGTAAAGACGACAAAGGAAAAATAATTGGAGTGTCTGATGCTAAACGCCTAATGGAAGATATTCCTAATAAAATCACCAATGTATTAGGAATAGTAGTAGATGTAAATTTGCTTGAAACTCCCGAAGGCGATTGTATAGAAATTAATGTGAGTCCGCAGTCTAATCCAGTTAATTATAAAGGAGAATACCATTATCGCAGTGGTAGTACTAAACAAGAACTCAAAGGAGTAGCCTTAGATAAATTTTTGTTAGGAAAGCAAGGAAAGCATTGGGATAGTATACTTTATCCTAATGTTTCTGTTACCGAATTAAAATCGGACACCTTTAATTTCTTTCGCAAAAGAGGAATAAAAGCACGTAGGCTAGATGATGATGCACTATCAGATAGTAATGAATTGTTGTTAAACAACTTAAAACTCACAGAAAACGGACAACTAAAACGTGCGGCTCTTCTACTTTTTCACCCTGACCCTGAAAAGTATGTAACCAATGCTTATGTAAAAATAGGATATTTTAGTGATGACGATAGTGATTTGCTATTTCAAGATGAGGTACACGGCAATCTATTTGAGCAAGTAGAAAAGACAATGGACTTGCTTTTTACTAAATATATCAAGGCTATAATTAGCTATGAAGGTATTTACCGTGTTGAGACCTATGAGTATCCACAAGAAGCGGTTCGCGAAGCTATTCACAATGCCATTGCTCATAAAGATTACAGCGGTGCAACCCCAATACAAATCAGTGTCTATAAAAATAAAATAATGATTTGGAACTATGGTCAGTTACCCGAAAATTGGACAATAGATACTTTGCAAGAAAAACATTCATCTGTGCCTTATAATCCAGACATTTCTAATGCGTTCTTCCGTATAGGTTATATAGAAGCGTGGGGACGTGGCATCAGAAAAATGAATGAGCAGTGTGCTAAAGCAGGATTACCTAACCCATTGTATTATTACGCTTCTTCAGGATTTTGGGTAGTATTCCACAAAGATATTTATAATGAAACTGATTTGCGAGAAAAAGGACTTAATGAAAGACAGATAAAAGCAATATTATATCTCAAAGAGAGAGGAAAAATAACAAATAGCGAATACCAAGAACTAAATAATATTTCTAAGAGAACCACGAGTAATGATTTGACTGATTTAGTAGAGAAATATAATTTGCTTAGACAACTTGGAGCAAGTGTAAGCACTTATTATGAACTAAAATAAAAGCGGGCAAAAAGCGGGCAATGCGGGCAAAAAGCGGGCAAAATGTCCGAAATATCCGAATAATGTCCGAAATGTCCGAATAATGTCCGAATAATGTCCAAAGAAAAAAACAAACCTTATGAAAAACTATATCACACTCTTTATCATATTGTTGTTGGGAAGGAATGCAGCGGTGGCACAAGAGAACAAAGAAGCTGTACTCCACCAACTCAATCAAACTATTGAGCAGAGTGCTACTTATATACAAGCCAAAGAACAACGTATCGCTTCTTTGGAAAAGGCTCTTAAAAAAGCCTCTCAACCAGCAGAAAAATACGACTTACACAAACAATTGTATGCCGAATACCGAAAATTTAAGGTAGATTCGGCAGTAGCCTATTTGCTGAAAAACGAACAAATAGCAATTGCTTTAAACGATACTGAAAAACAAGATGAAACACGCATCCTGCTCTCTAAACTCTACTCAGTAAAAGGAATGTATGTAGAGTCGTTACAATTGCTTTCTTCTATTGATAAACAGCGTTTAAATAAGACGTTGTTATGCGATTACTACGAAACATTTCACACCTATTATAGTCATTATGGGCAGAGTACCAACAATCTCCACTATTTTAGAATGTCCGATAACTATCGAGATTCATTGTTGTTGTGTTTAGCTCCTCAATCAACACTCTTTAAACTCAATGATGCTATCAAGCAATTCTATTCTGCTGATAAAAATAACGCAACCCAGCTTTTTCTCAGTTTGCTCTCTCAAACTCCAGCCGATGACCCCCAACGTGCGGTGATAGCTTATTACTTAGGACTTATTTATCAACAACAAGGCAATGACGAACTGCAAGAGTATTATTTTGCCCTCTCAGCCATTGCCGATATCAAAAATACTATCAAAGATAACGCTTCCTTGCAGAGTTTGGCGCTTACTTACTACAAACGCGGAAATATAAGTAAAGCCTATCAGTTTATCAAAATGGCAATAGACGATGCCAGCTTTTGCAATGTGCGACACCGTGCCGAAGAAGGTGCTTCTTTCTATTCTATCATCAATACTGCCTATCAAGAGAAGGAAGCTAAACAAAAGAAAGAATTACAGCTTTATTTAGTGCTCATCAGCGTATTGTCGGTAGCCCTTATTATTGTTTTGGTATATGTGTACAAACAAGTAAAGCGATTGGTAAAAACGCGTAAAGAGCTCTGCCATAGCAATCAGCAACTCGAAAAACTCAATGCTGATTTGCAACAGATGAATCAAAACCTTGAGGAGGCAAATCTCAACCTTGAGGAGGCAAACCTTATCAAAGAAGAGTATATTGCACATTTCTTCAACCTCTGTTCAGCGTATATTGATAAGATTGAAAACTACCGAAAATTGCTCTACAAAAAGGCTTCAAAACATCAGTTTGACGACCTTACCAAGGTGCTAAAATCTACCACTGTGGTAGAACAAGAATTAGAGGAACTTTATAAGAATTTCGATACTATCTTCCTGAATATATACCCACATTTCGTAACTCACTTCAATGCTCTTTTAGAGGAAGGAGAGCAAATCCTACCTAAAAAAGGTGAACTACTCAATACCGAATTGCGTATCTTTGCCCTCATCCGTTTAGGTATTACCGATAGCAATAAGATAGCCGAATTCTTGCGTTATTCTCTTCGTACAGTGTATAACTATCGCACTAAAGTACGGAATAAAGCGAAAGGAGAACGTGATGCTTTTGAGGAAAAAGTTAAACGAATACGCGATTAATCAAAAAAAGTGTAAAAACTGATTTTTCCTATGTAAAATCTTGCTTTTCCAGATGCTTTTCTTTCGCAGGTTCGGGTGCTATTTTGTGATTTACAAGTGAAAATTCAGTACTTTTTTAAGGCTTCTTTAGAATTTAAATTGTTAATATTCAGTTAAATAACTTTTTTAAATAGTACTTTTGTAATACCCGATGACATTTCAATGTTTTTTTGTCATAATTTTGGGGCGTTGGAAATACAAAAATAACTTTCCGAAAAGCAACAAAAAAGAAACTAACAAATGTAACGTTTTTATTTTATGAAAGTACTCAAAGAACATTTAATGCTAATGATAGTACTGTTACTAGGCTTTACTGCTTTTGCTCAAGCGCAAAACATTAGTCAGCTAACAGGTACTGTAACCGATGACAAAGGAATGCCTCTTCCTGGTGTTTCTGTAGTAATAAAAGGTACTACCAAGGGGGTAGCTACCGATTTTGATGGTAACTTTTCGCTTAACAATGTGCCAAAAGGTGCTGTGTTAGAGTTTTCGTCAGTGGGTTATAAAACCCTTGATATAAAAGCGACAGGTGCCTCTCTAAAAGTAAAACTCCCCGAAGCTACTCAAGACCTCGATGAGGTAGTAGTAGTGGGCTATGGCACTCAAAAGAAAGGTGATGTAACCACAGCAATCACTTCAGTAAAAACTAAAGATTTAGACCAACGTCCTGTAACTTCAGCAGCGCAAGCTATTCAAGGGCGTGCTGCAGGTATTCAAGTAGTACAACCCAGTGGTGCTCCAGGCGCAGGCTTAGCAGTACGCATCCGCGGGAATACTTCTATCAGCGCTTCCAATGACCCTCTATATGTGGTTGATGGTATCCCAGTGCAAGATATCAGTGGGATAGCCCCTACCGATATCGAGAATATGCAAGTGCTCAAAGATGCTTCTTCAGCAGCTATCTATGGTTCACGTGCTGCCAATGGGGTAGTACTTATCACTACCAAACAAGGTAAACGCAATGAGCCTAAAGTATCTATCAATACGTATGTAGGTATGTCCGACATCGCCAAGAAAATTCCATCTCTCAACACACAACAATATTATGATTTGATGGCAGATTCTGGCGCAGTAGCTACTTCTTCATTGGCAGGTCTTACCGATAAAACTGATTGGTACAAAGAGGCTTTCCGTACTGGTTTTACCCAAAATACTCAACTCTCTGTATCCAACGCTACCGAAAATACAAAGTATTATGTTTCAGCAGGTCATACTAAAGAAGACGGTATTATCCGTAGCTCTTTCTTCGAGCGTTATAATGTGCGTTTGAACTTAGAGGCTAAAATGCGCAAATGGCTTACTTTTGAAACTAATTTGTCTTATGCCGATTATGAGTCTAATGGCATCATTTCAGGTTTAGGTGCTAACCGTGCTGGGGTAGTACTTTCAGTAATCAATACCCCTCAATACGCTCCTATTTGGAGTACCAAAGCAGGAGAAGAAGGCTGGTATTACTACGATTTTAAAGGGGCTAACCTTTCACACCCTGTAGAGAACATCTCTCGCCGTGCCGATAACCTTCTTAAAAACAACCGCTTTGTGGGAAGTGGCTCGGCTATTGTACAGCTAATGGACGGTTTGCGCTATAAATCTACCTTTGCTATCGACCGCTTGTCAAGCAAAGAAAACCGTTGGACAGACCCTAAACTCACTGCTTACGGACGTAGAAACTATGGTGAAGCTGCCGATATCAGAAAAAACCACACGCTGATGACTTTCGATAATATCCTTACTTTCGACAAGACTTTCAGCAAACACAACCTTTCTTTATTGGCAGGTACTTCTTTCACCAATGCCAAAATGGATGGTAGCGAAATGTATGCAACTCACTTCCTTACTTCGGATATCAAAACCCTCAATGCTGCCAACAAAATAGGACAAGGAAGCATCACCAATGCCGAAGAGTGGAGTATGATGTCATATTTAGGTCGTATTTCTTATAACTACGATAGCAAATACCTTCTTACAGCTAATTTCCGTGCCGATGGTTCATCAAAATTAGCACCTGGCAAACGCTGGGGTTACTTCCCTTCTGTATCTGTAGGATGGAGACTTTCTCAAGAAAACTTCTTGAAGAATGTAGAATGGCTTAGCGAACTCAAATTGCGCGGAGGCTGGGGACAAACAGGTAACCAAGCGGGTATTTCTTCTTACGCCTACTTGCAACGCTATAAAATAGCACGCCAAAACTGGTGGGGCAACGGGGCTAATGCCAATGCGATGATTACCCTTACGCCTAATTCTTTCTCAAACCCTAACCTTACTTGGGAAACCACAACTCAATCTAACATCGGACTTGATATAGCACTCTTCAAAAACCGTTTATCTCTTGCCGTAGATGCGTATCTTAAAAAGACTACCGATTTATTGATGGATGTGCCTCTTCCTGCTACTTCACCAGTGCCTTCTATCTATCGCAATGAGGGTGAAATGACCAATAAAGGGTTGGAATTCTCTGTAGATAGCCGTAACCTTACAGGTAATTTTGAGTGGAATACGAACTTCAATATCTCATTCAACCGCAACGAGCTTACCAAACTCAGCTTGCAAAAAGTGTATTACTACGCTAGCACCTCCGAAGCTACTTCTGAACAAGTAGTGCGTATCACCGAAGGACAACCTTTAGGTAAGTTCTGGGGATTGGTAAGTGATGGTGTAGACCCACAAACAGGTGATATCAAATACAAAGATCTCAATGGCGATGGTAGAATTAGCGTATCCGATAAAACTTATATAGGCGACCCTAACCCCGATTTTACCTTTGGACTTACCAATGACTTCGCTTATAAAAACTTTACTTTGAGTGTCTTCTTCCAAGGTTCTTATGGCAATGATATCTACAACGCTTCTCGTATAGAAACTGAAGGTATGTACGATGGTAAAAACCAATCAACAGCAGTACTCAACCGTTGGAGAAAACCAGGTGATGTTACCGATATCCCTCGTGCGGTAAAAAGTACCGATAACATCAAAGCATCATCTCGTTGGGTGGAAGACGGTTCCTACTTGCGCCTCAAAACGCTTACTTTAGCCTATAATGTACCTGTAGATGCCTTAGAAAAATACGGTATTCGCAAGATACAACCTTACTTCACCGCTCAAAACCTTTGGACACTTACTAACTACAAAGGCTTTGACCCCGAAGTAAACGAAGGACTCTCTGGTCCTACTATGGGTATCGACTGGGGTACCTATCCTCAAACCAAATCTTTTATTTTTGGCTTAAACATTGAGTTTTAAGAAAAAACTTTCATTCATTTATTAATATACTTACCCTAATAGTTCGCCTTTGCGGATTCTCCCCCTTCGGGGGGGCGGGGGCTAATAAACCTATACAAAAATGAAAAAATATATATACCTTGCACTTTCGTTGGTAGCTCTAACGGCGTGCAGTTTAGATAAAGACCCTATCTCCGATTTCAACGAGAAGAATATGAACGGTAAAGGAGGGACTACCATTGAAACCAAAGCTCAGATGAAAGCTCGTTATGAGGCTATCTACACCTTTATACAAGGAAGTGCGCAAGAGTTTTGGACGCTCGACTTACTGATGAATACTGAAGTACGTGCCGATAATGCTTACGCAGGTGGAACCGATGCTCCTATTACTTCTATCGAACAAAATAGCCAAGACCCTTCTAACAAGAATATCACTCGCGACTGGCAAAAATACTTAGAAGGTATCAACTTAGCGAACGTAGTGATTGCCAATGTAGATAAAGTGCCCGATGCTTCTCTTAGTGATAGCGAACGCAAACAGTGGAAAGCTGAAGCTCGTATTTTCAAAGCGTGGTTGCTTTTTGATATGACGCGTCTTTGGGGAGAAGTGCCTATCCCTTCTGAGGATATCCCTACCATTACTTCCGATAATATCGGAGAGACTTATGCTAAACTTTTCCCTCCTCGTAGTTCAGTAGCCGAAGTATACAGCACTATCAAAGAAAACTTAGAAGCGGCTGTAAACGATGCACCTGCTGTAAATACTGCCAATAAGTTTATCTTTAGCAAGGCAGTAGCTAATGCTCTTTTAGCGCACGTATATGCCGAAAAACCTATACGCGACTACAACAAAACCATTCAGTATTGCGATGCGGTGATAGGAGCAGGCTTTTCATTAGTACCTAATTATGCCGACTTGTTTCAACTAAACGCAGCAGGCACTGATGTAAAATTGCGTAACTCTTCTGAGTCTATCTTCGAGATTACCTATTCTACTGGTGGACAAACTTGGTTGTCTATAATGTTTGGAAAAAACCACATCAACCCCAATAGTAAATACGATTGGCGCAAATGGTGTACTCCTGCACGCGACCTCACCGCTGCCTTTGATGCCGAAGGCGATACCGTGCGCCGTGACCAAGCTATTGTGTGGGGACAACCTTCTTGGAGCAATTACTATCCTTCAAATCATTACGCCTTTATGTACAAAATACGTTCAGGCGCCAATAGCATCATTAAATTGCGTTTAGCCGATATTCTCTTGCTCAAAGCCGAAGCCTATGCTGCTTTAGGTCAAACTGCTGAGGCAGCTGCCTTAGTAAACCAAGTGCGTGCAAGGGTAGGACTTGCAGCTATTTCCACTTCTCTTTCACAAGAACAAATGAAAGAAGCAGTACTTAAAGAACGCCGTTTAGAGTTGGCTTTCGAAGGTTTCCGTTGGTTCGACTTGGTGCGCAACGACAAAGCTGTCGAAACGATGAATACCCTCAATAGCAGAGATTCTGGTAGACTCAGACAAACCTACCCGCTCAATGACAATACAGTGTTATATCCTGTACCTCAAACCGAGATAGAAAAGAACTCTAAACTCACTCAAAACGCAGGATATTAAACCTATAACGAATGATAAATTTATAATGATACACAAATCATATTCATCTTTATTAATCCTTAGTTTGCTTTGGGCAGTAGTAGCTTGTACTGCCCACAAGCAAGCTCATAGTCCCACGGTAAAGGTGATTACCACTACGGGCGACCGCAGTAAAGAGTTTAAAACAGATACATTAGCACTGTTTTCAGCTGATAAAACAACGAATGCTAATATCACCCTAAAACCTACTGAAAAATTCCAAACGGTCTATGGATTTGGCTCTGCCATTACAGGATCTACCTGCTATAACTTAATGCAGATGTCCCCTGCCGATAGAAAAAACTTCCTTACCCAAACTTTCTCTGAAACTGAAGGCTTTGGGCAAAATTATGTGAGAGTCTCTATTGGCTGTTCCGACTTTTCCCTAAGTGAATACACGCTTTGCGATACCAAAGGAATTGATAACTTTGCCCTCACCCAAGAGGAAACAAAATACGTAATTCCTATACTTAAAGAGATTCTCGCTATTAACCCCAAAGTGCAGATTATTGGCTCTCCTTGGACACCTCCTCGCTGGATGAAGGTCAATAACCTCACCGATTTGCAACCTTACAACCATTGGACAAGCGGTCAGCTAAACCCTGCACTCTATCAAGATTATGCGTTGTACTTCGCCAAATGGTTGCAAGCGATGAAAGACAATGGATTGAACGTCAATGCTATCACTATACAGAACGAACCTCTCAATAGAGGAAACTCGGCTTCTATGTATATGGGATGGGACGAGCAACTTGCCTTTATCAAAAATGCCTTAGGAAAAACCCTGCGCGATAAAGGCTTTGCTGAGGTTAAAATCTACCTTTTCGACCATAACTACAACTATGATAATATGCCTTCGCAACAGCAGTACCCTCTGCATATCTATAAAGATACTGAAGCTTCTCAATACATTACAGGGGCTGCCTACCATAACTATGGTGGAAATCCCGATGAATTGAACAATATTCATAATCAATACCCTAATAAAGAACTCATCTTTACAGAAAGCTCCATAGGTACTTGGAACGATGGTCGCAACCTTCAACGCCGTCTAACTGAAGATATGCAAGAGCTCGGTATCAAAACCCTAAATAATCATTGCAAGGCGGTAATGGTCTGGAATTTAATGCTCGACGAGCACGGAGCGCCCAATCGTGAAGGCGGTTGCAAGACTTGTTTTGGTGCAGTTGATATCCAAACATCCGATTATAAGACGATGCAACGCAATTCACACTACTACGTCATAAGTCATCTTTCAGCAGTTATCAAGCAAGGCGCAACCCGCATAGGTGTTGAGAAAACCACTGATGACAATGTGCAATGTACCGCTTTCCAGAACCCCGACGGCTCTTTGGCTTGTGTACTACTGAATAAAAAGAAAGAAGCCACACACCTAACCCTAAGTACCGGCAAACAGTATTTCTCTTATGAAGTACCTGCCAATAGCGTGGTATCCTTTTTGATACCCAAAATATAAGTAGAAATTACAAACTTTCTCAAAGTCAAATCAAATAGAGTAGAATAGCTCCTCTTCTACGGATTGTCCCCCTTCGGGGGGACGGGGGCTTAAAAATAATAAATTACACAAATGAAAAGAATATTATTGTCACTATTGGCAATGGCTTCTATAGCATTCGCCAAAGCGCAAACCGCAACCCCTACTACCGTAATCAAAACGGTAATCCCCTTTGAACAAACCGATGAAACTCCTTGGATTACTCGCTATCAAGGCGATATCAACTACTACCAAAAGGAAAACAAACGCCTCAAAGACCTCTCCTGTGATGCGTTATTCCTCGGTAGTTCGTCTATCAACCTATGGGATACTATCTATGAAGATTTTGCACCGCTAAAACTCATCCGTCGTTCTTATGGAGGGGCAACCTTGCGCGATATGATTTATAACTATAACACCATCGCACAAGGATACAAACCTAAAAGCATCGTTCTTTATGTAGAAAACGACCTCGGAAGCCACAAAGAAGGCGTGAATGCCGTAAAGTGCTTCGACCTTTTCCGTATATTCATCGCTAAACTCAAAAAAGATTACCCAACAACTCCCTTGTTTGTAGTGTCGCTAAAACCCTCACAGCACAAAGCCGACCAGCTGAAAGACCAGCTATTGGTAAACGCTCTTTTAGAGGAAAATGCCACCGCACAAGGTTATACTTACATTGATATCACCAAAGTAATGTACGATGAAGCGGGCAACCTCCGCACCGATATCTTTAAAGAAGACAACCTCCATATGAATGCCGAAGGCTACAAACTATGGACAGCCATTATCAAACCCTATCTTACAGCAGTTAAGAAATAACAATTAACAATTGATAATTAATAATTAACAAGCGTCGCTACACTTTGCCAAAGCTCTGCCTGTGCGGCTCGCACCTTTGCCAAAGTCAAATTAACAAATCGACAAATCAATAAGTACCCTCGTCGCTTTTGCAGCTTGTCCCCTCCTTTCGGGAGGAGAACGGGGAGAGGATTAAACGAATACAATATGAAAAATATAAAAACTTTACTGCTTTGCTGTGCCGTAGGTACGCTTTCAGCCCAGCAAACGCCTGTTTATTTAGACGCTTCGCAACCCATTGAGAAGCGTATCGACGATGCCCTCTCGCGAATGACTTTAGAGGAAAAAGTAGCTATGTGCCACGCGCAGTCTAAGTTTAGTTCACCTGGTGTGCCCCGCTTGGGTATCCCCGAAAACTGGATGACCGATGGTCCTCACGGCATACGCCCCGAAGTACTTTGGGACGAATGGAATCAAGCGGGATGGACAAACGATAAATGTACCGCTTTTCCTGCCCTCACTTGCCTTGCTGCTACGTGGAATCCCGCTCTCAGCAAAGCCTACGGAAAGGCTATAGGCGAAGAAGCCCGCTATCGTAATAAAAACGTACTCTTAGGTCCTGGGGTGAACATCTATCGTACTCCTCTCAACGGTCGCAATTTCGAGTATATGGGCGAAGACCCTTATTTGGCATCCAAAATGGTCGTGCCTTATGTGCAAGGCGTGCAAGCCAATGGTGTGGCTGCTTGTGTGAAGCATTATGCGCTTAACAATCAAGAAATCAACCGCCATACCGTGAATGTAAAGGTAGACGACCGCGCTTTGTATGAGATTTACCTCCCTGCCTTCAAAGCTGCTGTGCAAGAGGGAAAAGCGTGGAGCATAATGGGGGCTTATAACAAATACAAAGACCAATGGGCTTGCCAAAACCAATACCTATTGCAAGACATCTTGCGCAAAGAATGGGGCTTTGACGGTGCCGTAGTATCCGATTGGGGTGGTGTGAACAACACCGATGGCGCTGCCCTCCACGGATTGGATATGGAATTTGGTACTTGGACTGACGGAATGACCGAAAACCGCTCAAATGCTTACGACCATTATTTCCTTGCCCAACCTTTTCTCGAAAAACTGAAATCAGGAGAAATAAAAGAAGAAGTTGTAAATGAAAAGGTACGCAATATCCTCCGACTTGTATTCCGCACCAATATGGCAGCCAATCGCCCCTTTGGGTCATTCGCCTCACCAGAACACTTTGCTGTAGCTCGCAAGATAGGACAAGAAGGTATCGTACTGCTCAAAAACGATAAAAATGTACTCCCTATTGATGTTAAAAAAGCGAAAACCATAGCCGTAATAGGCGAGAATGCTATCAAAATGATGACCGTAGGTGGAGGAAGTTCCTCACTCAAAGCCGTTCACGAGATACTCCCCTTAGACGGAATTAAAAACCGTGTGGGCAATACTGCCAAAGTGCTCTATGCTCGTGGCTATGCCAGCGACGATTACAAAGACCAAGACGGGCTTGCTGCCAACGACATCACTGATAAGCGTCCAGCTCAAGAACTCCTCGCCGAAGCTGTTAAAACTGCTAAACAAGCCGATGTAGTTATCTTTATAGGCGGACTCAACAAACACGACGGTCAGGATTGTGAGGGCAACGACCGCAAACAATACGGATTGCCTTACGGACAAGATGCTGTGATTGAAGCTTTGGCAAAAGCTAATAAAAACTTGGCTGTAGTACTCATTTCGGGGAATGCAATGGCAATGCCTTGGGTGAAGAGTGTGCCTGCCATTGTACAAGATTGGTATTTAGGCTCCGAAGCAGGTAACTCCCTCGCCGATGTACTCTTCGGTGATGTAAACCCCTCAGGGAAATTGCCTTTCACTTTCCCAGTGCGTTTGGAAGACAATGGGGCTGTAGCCTTAGGTGAATACCCAGGGGACAAAGACGTTACTTACAATGAAGGCATTTTAGTAGGCTACCGCTACGCCGATACAAAAGGCGTAAAACCACTATTCCCTTTCGGTCACGGACTTTCTTACACTACTTTCAAATATGGCAAACTCACTGCTGACAAGAAAACCACCAACGGCGATATCAGCTTCTCGGTAACAGTACAGAACACCGGCAAGCGCGATGGTGCTGAAGTAGTACAACTCTATTTGCACGACGAAGAAGCCTCAGTATTACGCCCGTACAAAGAGCTCAAAGGATTTGAGAAAGTATTCTTAAAGGCAGGAGAAACCAAAACTGTAACTTTCCACATCACCAAGCAAGACCTATCCTTCTTCAACCCTGAGCAACACGCTTGGGTAGCCGAAAAAGGTACCTTCAAAGCCTTAGTAGGCACCTCTTCAGGCGACATTAAAGGCACAGTAGATTTCACCTTAGAGTAGATTTTTTACTTTTCATATACCTAAAAAGCTCGAAGCCGTGAGGCTTCGAGCTTTTTTATATTTTTTTCTATACGAGTCGCACTGTCATTCGTCATTTGTCACTCGTCATTAGACTATAGTTCTTTTCTGAGGCGTGCTACAGGTATATCCATTTGTTCACGGTATTTGGCGATAGTGCGGCGTGCAATGGGGTAACCTTTCTCTTTGAGGAGCTGTGCCAATTCATCATCGGGGAGGGGTTTACTCTTGTCTTCCTTAGCGATGATATGTTGTAATATCTGCTTGATTTCACGAGTAGAAACATCTTCTCCTTGGTCGTTCTTCATAGATTCCGAAAAGAAATCTTTAATGAGCTTGGTACCGTAAGGGGTAGTTACGTATTTACTGCTTGCTACTCGCGATACAGTAGAAATATCCATACCTACCTTATCGGCGATATCTTTGAGAATAAGCGGTTTAATTTTCAGTTCATCACCTGTAAGGAAGTATTCGCGTTGGTGTTCCATAATAGCATCCATAGTGATGAGGAGCGTTTGTTGTCGCTGACGAATAGCGTCTATAAACCACTTAGCCGAATCCAACTTCTGTTTGATAAAGAATACTGCTTCTTTTTGTGAATTGCTCTTTTCCTTACTCTTCTTATAAGTATCAAGCATAGTGCTGTATTCCTTAGAAACGTGTAGTTCAGGAGCATTGCGTCCGTTGAGGGAGAGTTCCAACTCGTTATCTACCACTTTTACGGTAAAATCGGGGATGATTTGCTCTATATGTACATTATTGCCTACATAGGAACTTCCAGGTTTAGGATTCAGGCGTTCCACCTCTTGTACCGCTTCTTTTAGCTGTTCTTCAGTTACCAAAAAGCGCTGTTGCAGTTTGGTATAATGCTTTTTAGTGAATGCCTCAAAGGCTTCGGTAAGCATTTTAATTGCCAATTCTATAGCAGGAGTTTGTTTTTTGCGGCGCAGTTGTATGAGCAAGCACTCTTGCAGGTCGGCAGCGCCTACTCCTGCAGGGTCTAATTGAAAGATAATCTGTTGGCGTATTTGCTCTACGTGTTCCTCTTCAGTATAGATATTTTGGGTAAAAGCCAAGTCATCGGTAAGGTCTTGAATAGAGCGGCGTATATAGCCAGTATCGTCTATGCTACCCACGAGGAACTCAGCAATGAGGTAATCTTCATCCGAGAGGGTAAAGGTGTTTAATTGGTTGATAAGGGACTGGTGGAACGATACCTCCGCACTGAAAGGAATATCGCGATCCTCATCGTCGTCGCTGTAGTTATTAGCGTGCAAACGATAGTCGGGTATTTCGTCATCACTGAGGTATTCATCGATGTTGATATCGTCCATATCAATTACATCGTTGTCGTTATATTCATCGGAAGAGTTGTCGAACTCATCGTGAAACTCATCAAGGGCATCTTCTTCGCGCCCCGATTCTAAGGCGGGGTTTTCTTCCAACTCTTGTTTTACGCGCTGTTCAAAGGCAAGAGTGGGGAGTTGCACGAGTTTCATCAGCTGTATTTGCTGAGGTGAAAGTTTCTGTGAGAGTTTAAGTTGTAAATTCTGTTTGAGCATTTCTTATGAGATAGGGCGCAAAGGTACGAAAAAAATTATTTCTTTTTTATAATTTCATTCACAATATGTCTTATTTTTTGTTTCTTCTTACGGATGTGATAGCTTCTGTTTACATAAAAGAGAAGTCCTGCCAATCCTATAAAAATAACTCCTAAAACAATTCCTAAATAGATAGGAGAAAGAGAGGTGTTTAGTGATAAAATAGTAATAAATACACTTAGGTTGATAGCCGCTAATAGCAAACTCGCTTGTGAGTGCGACAATTTCATATAGTCTATCATCACGTGGTGGATATGGCTGCGGTCGGCTTTAAAAGGTTGTCCGTGGCGCAACAAGCGGGTAGTGAACACACGGGTAGTATCAAAAAATGGAATAAAGATGATAGAAAGCAATACCCATACCTTGTTAGAAGGGGTGATAACAGCGCTTTCTAACAGTTCTGTATTAAGTGAAAAGAATTTGATAGCCAATACAGCAATGAGGAAACCTACAATCATAGAGCCTGTATCGCCCATAAACACCCGCTTTTTAGCCGATAGATTATAGCGCAAAAAAGCCAATAGAAAACTGATACTCAACAGCGATAACAAGAAGTAGAAATACATTTCGGCATCGTAGAACACATAAGCGAAAGCCCCAAAAATTACAATGCCTACCATTGCTGCCGATCCGTTGATACCATCAATAAGGTTGTAAGAATTGACAATAGCCATTACTATGGCACAGCTGATAAGTATAGAAAACCAATAAGGAATATCGGTAATGCCTAAAAAATTATTAAAAGTGGTGATTTTAAGTCCTGAACCGAAGAAAAGAATAAGGGTAGCAATAATTTGACCAATGATTTTTGTACTGGGGTTTACACCCGTTAGGTCATCTTTTAAACCTACAAAAAACAATACCCCAACCCCTGATAGAATATTAATTCCCACATTATCATTATCAAACGGACGAAGTAAAAATAAGGTGAAAATCAAACTTACAAAAAAGGAAAGTCCTCCTAAAGTTGGAGTTTTTTCTTTGTGAGAACTGCGTTCATTAGGCTTGTCCATCAAGTTTTTTTGCTTCACGACATAAATGACACTTGGCAAAGAAAAATAAGCCACTCCTAATGAAAGGAAGCACACACAAAAAGCCGTAAACCATAGGTTTTCTGAAAAGAAAGTAACTATCATATCGTTTATTGTAAGCAGTATTTCACGGCAAAAGTATTAAATATATCACAAATAGCCAAAAATACTATGGTTATTTCTTATTTTTCATTAATTTTATGTTTCGCTATACCCGCTATGTTTTTCACATCCCATTGTATAGTTTGTACAAAAGGTTTTTCTCTAAAGGGACAGTCGATAGCGCATATTTCGCAAGAAAAAGGCTTGCAATAGTCTAAGTGAAAGTTGAATTCTATAGTTCTATTTACTTTTTTTACTAACAGATGAATCACATTTTCCATCTCTTGGTGGGCTTCTTTTAGCGAATAGTAGTAAGGCAGGGTGATATGGGCATCGATGTGTAAGTGTGCTCCAAACTGCTGAATGCGCATATTGTGAATATCTATCCACTCGGTTTTGCGGTTAGCTTGTAGTATATTTACAAGTTCCGTAAAGAGAGCTTCATCTTTCTCATCCATAATGCCACTTAGGGCTTTGCGTACAATCTGATACCCCGCAATGATGATGTATCCCCCAAATAATAAAGCTATCAAAGGATCAAGCCATAACCATCCTGTCAAATGTACCAACACCAAACTCACCACTACTCCAATTGTTGATATAGTATCCGATTGCAAGTGCTTCCCTGAACTTATCAATACCAATGAGTGTTCTCGTTTTCCTTTTCTATACGAAATATATCCCATTGTATAGTTCAAAATAGCTGTAGAGGTTACTATTGCAATACCCCAATCTAATTTGTTGAGTATAATCCCTGTAATTAGAGAGTGAACAGCTTCTACGATGATAAGTATCCCTGCCAAACCAATAAGTGCTCCCTCTATCCCTGAGGTAACAAACTCTACCTTTCCGTGTCCATAGGGGTGATCGGTATCCCGAGGTTTGTTGCAAAGATATAACGAATAAAGCCCCATAAAAGCAGCTATGATATTCACTATACTTTCCATCGCATCCGATAATACTGCATCCGAATGCGTCATCTGCCACGCTATTAGCTTTACTATAAAGAGTAATACCCCTACAAAAGCTATGATTTGCTGAAAACGAAAACTTTTCATGTTCTAATTCCTCTTACTAATTCCTAAACTCTAACTTCCGCTACATCTAACAAGAAATTGTGTATATCGGTATTGCGCATAAAAGGTTTTAGACGCTCGCTACCAGGTCCATACATTCCCAACTCAGTGTAATCGGATGAGTGATCCATACTTATCCAGCCTACTGAGGTATGCGCTTTTTGTATTTCGGCAAACAATCGGTAAGGGAGATGTTTGTAGTTGTACAAGCCGTCTTCTTTTCTTTCTGTTTTAGCGTAATAGCCTAAGAGTTCTTTAGCTTGTTCCTCGTTGATGTTCATTCCACCGCAGTATTGAGCTACGTGTTCACGCACTTTAGCTATAGAGTCATTAGGGTTGATTTGTTGCAATATCCAATCGTTAGAATGGGTGAAGTTTTGCAATCTGTCAAAATTGTCATTACACTCTTTGCCATAGATGAGCCCAGGGTTAGCATTACCGTGGTCGGAAGTAATGACTACAAGGGTATTGCCATCGGCTTTTGCAAAATCAAGTGCTACCCCCACAGCCTCGTCAAAAGCTACTTGGTCATATAGCAAAGCTCCTATATCGTTAGCGTGTGCAGCCCAGTCTACTTTACCCCCTTCTACTTGCATTACAAAGCCGTTAGGGTGACTTTTAAGTTGGTCGATAGCCTTAGCGGTCATCTCGGCAAGAGTAGGCGTTTTAGCTTGTTCTTCACTACTTTGCGCACGATCGATAGAGTAGGGGAGAGCCTCCTCAGCAAAAAGTCCATAGAGAGGTTTATTAGTAGGGGCTTTTTGCATTTCACTACGAGTGCGAGCTACTGTATAACCTTTCTTTTTGAGAACAGCAAAGAGGTCTTTTTTGTCCTTGCGATGCGCAGGGTCAAAATATTTACTACCGCCACCTAACATCACATCAAAACCTAATTCGGTGTAGTTAAGGGCAATCTCGTCCATTGCATTACGGCTTTTACTCCAAGTACAGAATCCAGCAGGAGTAGCGTGGTTTACCATTACAGTAGTAACGCAACCTACTTTCTTACCTGCTTTTTTGAACTTTTGCAAGATAGGCATATTTTCTTTGCCATCCGGACTGATATTAAGGCTACCGTTCTTTACACGTACGCCACCGCCCCAAGATGAACTTGCTGCCGATGAATCAGTTACTACCGAACTCGCCGATGCCATATCCATTACGGCGCGTTGAGCGAGGTTCTGTTCGTATAGTCCCATCCAGTTAGAAGGGCGACCGAATTTGCGTTTGAGGTAGAGATCAGCCATTACCAAAGTGCCGAAACTCATACCATCACTCACCATAAAGATGATGTTTTTAGTGCGTTTGTTTTTATGGGCTTCCCCAAGGGTTTGCGCTTGTAAATCAAAGGAAGGTAATACCAATCCTCCTAAGGCTGCTAAAGCCCCATTTTTAAAAAATGATCTTCTTTTCATATATTGTTAAATTATTAATTGTCAATTATTCATTGCTCAAAGCATTCCACCCTCTCGCTATGATTGGGATGAACTGTCCCGCACGAGTGATGAGGTTTACCCCCTCCTCTTTATCGGTAATGTAGCCTATTACACTAAAATTAGGGTTGCCTTTAATTTTGTCGTAATCGGCTTGGGCAATAGTAAAGAGCAATTCGTAGTCTTCACCGCCACTTAGGGCTATGGTAGTGCTATCCAAATTGAACTCCTCACAAGTACTAATCACTTGTGGGTCAAGAGGTATTTTGTCTTCATATAACCTACAACCTACTCCAGATTGCTTGCAAATATGCAATATTTCTGACGATAAGCCATCACTCACATCCATCATAGCCGTAGGTTTTACACCTAATTGTTTGAGCAAAGGCGGAATATCCTTACGAGCTTCAGGTTTGAGTTGGCGTTCTAAAATATAGGAATACATCTCTATATCGGGTTGAGAATTGGGGTTTACCTGAAAGACCACCTTTTCGCGCTCCAATATCTGTAAGCCCATATAAGCACCTCCTATATCACCTGTGAGTACTACAAGATCATTAGGTTGCGCCCCGTTGCGGTATACCAAGTCCTCTTCATTAGCTTCACCTATCGCCGTTACCGAGATGATAAGTCCGCGTGTAGAGGAGGTTGTGTCGCCCCCTACCAAGTCCACTTTGTAACGATCACACGCTAAGCGGATGCCCGCATAGAGTTCTTCTAAGGCTTCTACAGGGAAGCGATTAGATACCGCTATTGATACCGTTATTTGGGTAGCGGTAGCATTCATTGCATAAATATCGGATACATTCACCGATACCGCTTTGTACCCCAAGTGTTTTAGTGGTACATAGCTAAGGTCAAAATGTACGCCTTCAATGAGTAGGTCGGTAGAGACAACCGTTTTTTTATCTTTAAAATCCATTACCGCTGCATCATCGCCTACGCCTTTGAGAGTAGACGGATTGTGATTTTCAAACCCTTCTGTTAGGCGGTCGATGAGTCCAAACTCACCCAAATCGGCTAATGAGGTGCGGTGAGGTGTTTTATCTTCTATCATTTAGCAAAGTAGTTTAAAGCAATTACCACCCCAAGGTGCATACCCTCGTGAGTGTTGTTGAAATGTATGGCATCTTCAATGCAGGTGAGTGCGTAGCCATAGCTAGTAGTATAAGGGGTAAAGTTAGAGAATACCCCGCGCTCATAGTCGGCTTGTAGTTGTTTTTGAGTACTGATGAGCAGGCTACGCAATTCTTGAATTTCGTCAGCAGTAGGGATATGTCCATCAGGGTAAGTACCTTTTTTATAAGTTTCTATAAAATCATCTGAAACTACAGGTTTAACCCCTGATAGTTTGTAACATAGAATCTGTTGTGTAGCCACACAATGGGCGATATTCCACCAGATACTATTGTGAAATCCTGTGGGGATTTGCGCTAATTGTTCAGGAGTTACATTCTCCAAATAAGTTAAAAGATTGTTACGAGTTGCCACGTGTAGGGCAAAAACTTGGTCTGTCATTATAAGTGAAAAGTTAAGAGTGAAAAGTGAAAGGTTGCTAATCACTGTATTTCAACGCAAAAGTACAAAAAATAGACCAATAAACTACTATGTTTGAAAAAGATTTGTATTTTTGCGCCCTAATTTTAAAAGAATTCTTTATGTATCAACTAATTAAACAATTACACTCATTCACTGCTTATATAGTATTAGCTGTGCTTATTGCAGCGGTGGTTAATGCACTTATCGGTTATTTTAAACATAAAAAATACTTTGAGGTAAAAGACCTCCGTTTAAGTTTGTTTGCCTTAGTATTTTCACATATACAAATGCTGTTAGGTTTGTTAGTATATGTTACAACGCCTCGTTTGCAGATGTGGGGTGAAGGGGCTAAGGTAGTAATGAAAGACTCCTTATTGCGCCTTCTGTTGTTAGAACACCCTTTGATGAATATCATTGCCATTGTGCTCATCACTGTTGGTTGGGTAAAACTCAAAAAACAGACCGAAGCGCGCCAGATGTTTGGCAAAATAGCCTTGTTCTATGGTATAGCTTTAGTGCTATTACTTTCCAGAATTCCTTGGGGATTGTGGTTAGGTTTTTCGTAATAGATTTCGTTTTCTAACGAATTATTTTCAATAAAATATAAGTCTCTCGTTGTAAAATATCACTTACAACGAGAGATTTTGCATTTTATATAAATGTTAAACAATGTTAAAGTTTTAGAGGACGGCAGCGATTTTAGCTTGTTATAAAAAACATTTATAACAGTATATATATTATTTATATTATTGAAAATGAATGATTTAGATTATCTTTGTATAAATATAATGATATGGCAAATAATTAGCTAAAAAAATGAGATATTTTCAATAAAAAATCTATTTTGATGAGAATATTTCAATATTTTAGGTGAAATATTAGTTTAAATTGAAAATAAGTCAAAAAGTATCTTTTTTCTAAGATATTTTTATGTATGCAAAAAAAAATCTGTAAAAACTTGTTTTCGTGTAAAATTATTCTATAACTTTGCGGCGTTAAACTATAAAATTAATAGCGATGAAGAAAAAACTATTTTACGTGTTTTTATTCGTTCTTTTCTTTTCCGCAGTCGCTACTGCACAAGAAAGGACGATTACAGGAACGGTGCGTGATGCCAACGGATTAGAAATGTTGGGTGTAGCCGTAGTAGTAAAAGGAGAAAACCACGGTACACAAACTGACATGGAAGGTCGTTACAGTATCAAGGCGGCGCCAGGTAAGACCTTAGAGTTCTCATTTTTAGGAATGAAGACCCAAAGTCACAAAGTTGGTACTTCAGCTCGTATTGATGTAGTACTACAAGAAGAAGCTGTAGTAATCGATGAAGTGGTACTAACAGGGTATATGCAAACTAAAAAGGATGCTGTATCGGCTGGTGTTACTACTATTGGTTCTGAAAATTTAAGTAAGTTAAACCCATCTACCTCTGTAGATAATATGCTACAAGGTAAGGCTGTGGGGGTAGACGTTACAGCTTTGAATGGTAAACCAGGACAAACGGCTTCTATTAAAGTGCGTGGTTCTGTTTCTTTGAATGTTAAAGGAGGAGATAAATCTCAACCCTTATATATTATTGATGGTGTTTTCGTAAGTGAAGATCATCTTAATACCTTAAATCCTAATGATGTTGAAACGATGACAGTATTAAAAGATGCTGCCTCTACAGCTATCTATGGTTCTCGCGGTGCTAATGGGGTGGTAGTCATCACTACTAAACAAGGTAAGAAAGGGAATGTGAAATTTTCATATTCTGCTCGAGCAGGATTTGGTAATAAAATAGAAGATCCTTTTGAAATGATGAATGCTGAGGAAAAAATGGACTTTGAACAAACTGTATCACCAAGAGCTTATACAAGAACACCTGAAACAAGAGCTTTATTGAAAAGTTATGAACATAATTGGAAAGATGATATCTTAAAAACATCTCAAATTATTTCACATGTATTTTCAGCTTCTGGAGCTAATGAAAATACCTCATATTTTGTTTCAGGAGGATGGGATAAAAATACAGGTATCATAAGAAAATTAGAAGGTTTTAACCGATATACAGGTAGATTCAATTTCACATCTAAGATGACTGATAAGTTCAAGTTTGGATTGAACTCAAGTTTTGCTCAAACTCGTTCTGATGAACCTCGTGATAGAAACAATATACAGAATCCTTTTAGGGCAATATATTTATATAATCCTTATGAACCTGTTTATAAGAGAGATAATAATGGTAATTTTATACGTGATGATAATAATGAATTAGTTTATAATACTGGATCTCAAGGTTTCTCTATTTTAGAAGCTCTTGAAAATCAGCCAAGAACTGATAAGACTATTCAATTGTTAGCAAGTGTTTATGGTACTTATAATATTACACCTGAGCTTAGTTTTACAAGCCGTTACTCAGCTAATTATCGTCGTTTTAAACGTGAAAGTCTAAATAAACCAGGATCTATTTTAGATAATATAGTGGGTGACCCTAACGCACCAGGTTCTAAAACAGATAATGGTAGAGACTCTTATTCTTATACTTGGTTCAATCAGCTTAGTTATTTGAAATCTTTTGGTTTACACAACCTAAATACCACTGTGTTTACTGAGTACACTGATAATTTCTATCATTCATACTATCTTACATCTAAAGGATATATGTCTAAACATTTAACAACTCAAGATAACGGTTCTTTTCCTACCGATGCTGAAACAAAAAAAAGTGAAAGTGCTTTACTATCATTTGCTGCTGCAGCCGAGTATGATTATGATAATAGATATTTCCTATCAGCTTCTGTACGTCGTGATGGAGCCTCTCGTTTTGGTAAAGACAATCGTTTTGGTACTTTTTGGAGTGCAAGTGTAGGTTGGGATATAGCTAAAGAGAATTTTGTGAAAGACCTTGAATGGTTAAGCCGTATGAAACTAACTGCTTCTTATGGTACAACAGGTAACTGGAATATTCCTGACTATGCTGCGAAAGGTTATTATATATCTTCTTCTTATGGAGGACTACCTGCAGCTGTAGTTAAATCAAATATAGCAAATCCTAAACTTACTTGGGAAACTCAAAAATCATTCAATGCTGGAGTTGATTTAGGATTCTTTAAAAATCGTTTGTCTGTTTTGGGAAGCTACTTCACAAATAATAGAAAGGACTTCTTGTTTGAAGTACCTCTTTCTTGGGAAGGTGGTTCATACACTCAGTATACTAATACTGGTGAAATGAAAACCTCAGGTTTTGAAGTTTCATTGAATGCTGATATAATTAAAACAGAGAACTTTAAATGGAGTTTAGGAGGAAATATTACCTTTATGAACTACAAGATTGAAAGTTTAAATGGTAGAGATAAAATTACAACGGGATATTATACTATCTTAAAAGAAGGTGAAACTCCTTTCACTTTTTATATGCCTCGTTATGCAGGTGTGAATCCAAGTACTGGTATTCCTGAGTATTACTATGATGAAAAAGATGCTAATGGTAATGTTACAGAAGTTAAAAGAACCTCTGACTATAACAAAGCTGATTATGCAATCTTATCAGGGAAATCTCCCCTACCTAAACAATATGGAGGTTTCAATACTTCTATTTCGTATAAAGGTATTGATTTAACCGCTGATTTCTCATTTAAATTAGGAAATTACACTTATAATCGTGTTGCTTATGATTTGTTAAGTGATGGGGCTCAATTTAGAAACAACCAGCGTAAAGATGCCTTTGATTATTGGAAACAAGTAGGTGATACAAAACTTCCTCGTTTGAATGCAGCTTTCAATAAACAAACTGATCGCTTTTTACAAGATGCTTCTTATGTGAGATTTAGAACACTTACCTTAGGGTACACCTTACCTAAGAGCTTTGTAAACAATTTAGATGTACGCATTTTTGTACAAGGACAAAATCTATACACTTGGACTAAATTTGAAGGTGATCCAGAAGTTTCTATAGGTTCAGGAGAAAGTCAGTTAGGTTCTAATCAAGAGTTTGTTTCTGGAGAAATTTCTTTGTATTCTTATCCTACTCTGCGTTCTTTCAGCATAGGAGTGGATGTAACATTTTAAAAACACTAAACAATGAAAAATATACTTAAAAAAATAGGATTTTTAGCCTTAACCATTGCTATCGTCTCTTGTGATTTAGATAGAGAACCATACGATGGAATAGAAGATGAAAAACTCCTCTCTACAGTAGAAGGCTTTAACACAGCACTTAAAGGAGCGTATGGAGGGATGAGAAGCTATGGCTACTATAGTAGCGATGGAGGAATTTTTATGTGTCCTGATATTTTATCTGACAACCTAACTTACAATTTTCAAGGTAGGGGCTCTTTTCGTACCCTATTTGAGTTGAGATATAAAGCTGATGAACCTGGCTACCAAATTTATCGTCAAGCTTATAAAGTTATTAGTCGTGCAAATAATATCTTGGATAATATTAATAATCTTGGACAAAGTAATACCACAGCTAAAAACCAAATAAAAGGAGAGGCTTTAGCATTAAGAGCGATTGCTCATTTTGATATTGCTCGTGTGAATTGCAAAATTCCAACACAATCATCTGATGCCAAACAAAGTATGGGTATCTATTACGCTAAATCATTTTCTGCTGAAGGAAATCCTCGTCGTTATGGTACTACAGTAGATGGTGTATACCTAAATATTATCAAAGATTTGCAAGATGCTTTAACTCTTGTTGGTAATACAAAAACTGATGGGCATCTCAATAAAACAGCTATAAATGCTATTTTATCAAGGGTTTATCTTTATTATGGTGATTACCAAAAAGCAGTAGACTATGCTAATAATGCTATTGCTGATGGCTCTGTTAGAATTGCTAAACGTAATGAATTTGCAAGTGTTTGGACTGATGAGTTTAAAAGCAATGTGCTATTCCGTATCGTTTTTATAGATAAAGACAATATCCAAATTGGGAATGCTTATGGGCAGATGACAAATGGAGAAAATAGAGCAGAGTATGTTTGTTCTTATAGTTTCTATCGACTATTTAAAGATACTGATATAAGAAAATCTACTAGTATTTATACAGGTAATTACGGCGGAAAAGAATATCATAGTGTTTCTAAATATATGGGAAGAGCTACAGGTAATAGGAATGTAGTTGATGGTAAATATATTCGCTTAGAAGAAGTTTATCTGACAAGAGCAGAAGCCTATTATAAACTTGGTAATCAAACGCAAGCTCTTGCTGATTTGAATGCTATTAGAACAGAACGCTATGAAAATTACACACCTGGTACTGAAACTGGTGATGATTTATTCAATGCTATCATTTTGGAAAGACGATTAGAGTTAGCTTTTGAAGGTGATCGTTTCTTCACCCTAAAGCGCTTAGGATTACCTATTCAGAGAGATGATAAAGGAGAATATACTGACGGAGGAGGGACTCCTATCTCTACTGACTTTAGAACACTTCCTGTAGGTGATTATCGTTGGCAATTGCCTATTCCAAAAGATGCTTTTAGTGCAAATCCAAGTCTTACATCTCAAGACCAAAATCCTGGTTATTATTAACAATCATTTGATAAAAACTAAAAAAGGCTATCCAGAAACAAACGGATAGCCTTTTTTATAAATTGTTGTTTATAAATATTTGCGTTATCTTTGCCCTCTCAAGATAAGAAAAATGAAATTTTTGAAATACACTTTTTGGCTACTTTGGAAGTCTTGGTTTTATGTGCTTGTAGCCTCTATTATACTAATTTTTTTGCCCCTATTGCTCATTCTTACAGCTCATAAAAAGTGGTATCGCGCCTTGTACTGGGTGATGCGACACCTCTGGGCAACACCTATCCTCTATGCAATGGGCTTTTTCCCTAAAGTGAAACGCGAATATACAATACCTAATGATCATCATAGTTATATGTTGGTTGCCAATCATTACAGTATGATGGATATAATGCTAATGTTGTATTGCAGTAAAAACCCCTTTGTGTTTGTAGGAAAGAAAGAACTCTCTAAACTGCCTTTGTTTGGTTATTTCTACAAGCGTGTGGCAATAATGGTAGATAGAAAGAGTCCGCAGAGTAGGAGGGAGGTCTATACTCAAGCGATGGAACGTATAAAGGCAGGTTTAAGCATTTGTATTTTCCCTGAAGGGGGCGTACCCGATGATGAGAGTATTGTACTCGATAGTTTTAAGGATGGGGCTTTTCGCATTGCTATACAGTGCCAAATCCCCATAGTGCCAATGGTGTTCTACGATACTAAAAAGCGCTTTCCTTTCCGCTTTTTTGCGGGCAGTATAGGCACAATGCGAGTGGATGTACTACCGCCTATTTCTACCCAAGGCAAAACCCTTGACGATAAAGACGCTTTACGAGAGGAAGTGCGTGCGTTGTTATGGGAGAGACTTATAAGAGCATAATGAATTAGAAAAAACTAAAAGTAGTTCCTAAATACAGCATTCTGCCATTGTAGTATCGATAGGAAGGAGTGTATCTTTCATCGTATATTTCTTTGCTGATGTTTTTAGTATTCAAAATATTAGCCAAAGTGGTATATACTATAAAGTTTCCTTTTTTCAATGGGAATATTCTGTATATGTTTAGGTCTATTTTGCTGTAATAAGGTAATTGCATACTATTTTTATCTCCAAAAATAGGAAAACGGGCTCCATTTTGAATGTATGAACTAACAATAGGACTATATCTCTTTCCTTTCCTATAAGTAAACGCTATGTTACAAACAGTTTTAAGAGCTTTAAAACTGTATTGCAAATCAGTTTTTATTATAGGACTTATATCTTTTGTAGAGTTGTATTCAATATCCTTCATTTTTTCTTTATTGCTAAAAACAGCAACTGCAATTTTCCATTTAAATTGCTTAGCAATCAATATATCTGCTAATAGTTCAGTTCCTAAAATGCACTGTTTTATAGGAAAGTTCATAGTAGTACCTTCCCATTGATAAGAAGTATTAACATCAGCAGTTAGTCTGTTGTAATATACTGAAATACCGAAATTACCGTTTTTGAATTGCTGTTGAAAATCAAAAGTAGCTTGTTGAGATTGGTATAGAGGAAAACTAAAATAGGGATAAGTAGCTATACCGTAATTGCTGTAATTCCCTACAGAAAAGACAATAGATTGTTGATTATTAGTAGTGTATCTTAAGGATAACTGTTGGTTGAAAAACAAATCACTGTGCTGCAAAAACGCTTTAGATACTCTTCCTGAATAAGAGGCTGTAAATTTGTAATGAGGGCGGTATTTCAATACAAAATACCCCTGCAAACTATTGAGCTTGTTATTGGTATCAAACACTTCTTTAGGGGCTCTAACACTATACTGAAAAGGAAGGGTGTTGTAAGTTCCTTCAAAACTATATACTCTATAATCACAATCGGCACCTATCTGTACCCCCATTTTTCTTTGGTTGTGTACCCAACTTACCGATGCAAAAAAATCTCTTTTAAATGTGTGGTTTTTGATATTTCCAAAGGTAAAAAGTTCTTTGTTTATATCAGCCATTAGGTTGTATTGCCAATAGGTTTTAGGTGTTATAATATGTGTAAAATTCAAAATATTTAGGTTTCGATGTTCTTTACTGAAAGCCTCTCCTTTATAGGTAAGTAGTTGTTCTTCAAATGAAGTCCTATCAAAGTTGTTAAAACTATAGAAATTCATATAGATCTTTTCGTTAAAGAAAATGCGGGTATTAAGTCCTACATCTTGAGTGAAAAACTTTTTGATATATGGGAAAGTCTCACCGTTGATAACTTTAAAAATATCAGAAAAGGAGTGATTGGTAAATACTTGGAAGAAAGACGTTTTATTAGGTGCATATTTATCAGCGTAATAGCCTCCAACAGTAGATATCCCTATAGAAAAAGTAGCATTTCTCCCCTCTAATGATTCAACGGTGTGCGCTTCAATAAGTCCGCCAGATGAATGTCCTAAATACAAAGGAGGATTTCCCGAAAAAACGTTTAGAGATTTGACCGTTTGGGTGTTCAGAAGACTAAAAGTACTCAATCCAGCTATCGTATTGGTGCCTCTAAACGATTTGTAGATGGGTACATTATTAAAAAACAATACAGATTGATTGCTACCCGTTCCACGAATACTTATTTCGGCACTTTCTTCAGTCTCAGTAGATGAGGGCAAATTTGCTGCTGCTCTAAGTATATCGCCAAAAGTATTAGGATTATTGTATACATCCAAACGTTTTATTTCTTTGATAGAAAAATCTTTTAGAATAGGAGTTTTGCGATGTGTAAGCACAACTTCTTGTAAGTGGACTGTATCAAGTGTTTGTGCTTTGGTGTATAAAGGACTAAAAACGATTGATAAAAGGAGGAAATTTTTCATATTTTTTTAGGGAATAGGACTAATGTTTATTTTTCTGGAAGAACTCATTCTGAGGAAAAAGAGTAGCCCCTTTGTTAGCAGTTTCTTTAGCTTTTTCCTTTTCTCCTTTCTTCAGATAGAAACTCACTAATAGTTGATAGGTGTCTTCATAACCCCAACTCACGGGACTATCTTTAGATGTTTTACTGAATAGAGCGATAGCTTGCTGAAAATAACTTTCGGTTTTGCGTTGCCCACCATACATTTCAGGGGTGTGCATATCTTGTATACCCTTCACTAAAAAATACCGCGGATTAGCTTTGTCTAGCGATAGCGCTTCGTCTAAATCATCGCTAATTTTCATTGCTTTTTGGTACATATTGGCATTAGGAGCTACAAAATTTAAAGCATAACTTTCACAGAGAGCTAAAAGCACCCAGTCCTCAGCATCTTTATCGGTTTTCTTTTCCAATAACTGAACAGCTTTCTCTATATCGGCTTTGCCAAGTAGGCGAAGTACCTCATTCTTAACACTTCCATAAGTACCTAATAGAGATGATTTTCTATACAAAAGATAGGCTTTCCAATAATCAGAAAGTTGTTTTTCGTTCTTTTCGTAAAAGTCACGCAAAGGCTGCTCGCTCTTTTGTTGGTGAGCAGTAGCCAAAACGGAGGCAATTTGCGCATCCGTACTTTGTGCAGTAGCTATTCCGCTGAACAATAGCCAACACATTAAATACAAATTAAAATACTTCATCATATTCGTTATTTTTTAGAGTTTGAGATAACTTTTTAAAGCTTCTACATAGTTTTCAAAGGCAAGCAACCCTTTATGCGTAAGCTGAAGTTCGGTATTTGGATAATTGTCCTTAATGGATTTAGTTACAGTAACATATCCTGCCGCTTCTAACTTCTGTATTTGCACCGATATATTCCCCGATGTAGCTTTGGTAACCTCCTTGATGCGCACAAAATCGGCTTTTTCTTCCGATATTAACAAAGAGACTATTGCCAAGCGGAGTTGTGAGTGCAAAATAGGATCGAGTTCGCTAAACATTTTGTTGCTTTTTATAGTGAATATAGAGTTGAACACCAGGAATTAAAAACAGTAAACACGCTAATATCGATGAGAGTAAAGGTAGATACACACCATATTGACAATACAAAACGCTATAGATAATTACGATGGCAATGAGTGAAGTAGCGACCCAAAGGCGCATTTTCAAATGTAAGGCAACTGCCAAAGCTACAAAAGCAAAAGGAAAATAGATCGTTAGCAGGGCAATTTCATAATGATTCCACAAGCTAAAAGACATACAAAAACTGAGCAATGCTACTACTCCTGCCACACACCACGCCCAGTCGAGCCAATCGGCAGAAAGAAAAGCTTTGCTGTGTTGTCCTCTATTTCTCAAGAGGATTCCAAAGTTAATAACAAAGCCTAAAGGCATCAATACTGCCCATACCATTCCCGATTGTTTAGGGTAAAAATTGCTGATGAGCATTGTAAACTGCACTATTCCTGACAGTGCGATGAGTGCGCCCCAAAAGAGCAAGAAAAAGCCATTGGCTTCATACTTTTGTTTGCGTTGCTGGATAATCTCTTGAATGATTTTCAAGCTATCGGAAGGCTGTAATTCCATAACATTAAAAGGTTTTTACGTTTAAATATGCGGCAAAGGTAATTAAGTTTATTTTATAAACCAAATTTTTTACCTAAAAAAAAATTGCCAAAGTCTTTGAACTCTGGCAAAATCTATATTTCATCGTTGCATAAGTCGGGCGACATATTTACCAATTACATCAAATTCTAAATTTACAATGCTACCTATTTGTAAATGTTGTAGATTGGTATGTGCTAAAGTATAGGGGATTACCGCTACACTAAAACTATCACGAGTGGCATCGACTACAGTGAGGCTTACGCCATTCACAGTGATAGAGCCTTTTTCTATTACTACATTACCCGTAGAAGGGTCGTACTCAAAAGTAAAGCGGGTGCTACCGGCTTCCTCTTGAATGGCACTACAAGTACCCGTTTGGTCGGTATGACCTTGCACGATATGTCCGTCTAAGCGGGTGTTGAGGAGCATACCGCGCTCTAAATTTACTGCATCGCCTACTTGCAAACTACCTAAGTGGGTTTTGGCAAGGGTTTCGGCAATAGCGGTAACTCGGTATACATCGCCGTCGATAGCTACTACGGTGAGGCACACCCCATTGTGGGCAACACTTTGGTCTATTTTTAGTTCATTAGTAAACGAACTTTTCACGTATAAATGCAGATTCGCTTGTTCGCGTTCTATTCGTACGATTTTACCTATTTCTTCTATAATTCCTGTGAACATAATAATCCTCACCCCGTTCCCCTCTCCAAAAGAGAGGGGACAAATCCATAAAAAGGATTTAAGGGCATAAATAAAAGTTTAACAATGATTTTCTCACGTGAACTCCCCTCCTTTGGTGGGGTAGGGGAGGAAACTAATCCAATTCTCCTGTGAGTTCTGAGAACACTATACTCGCTCTTTTGCCTTCGTAGAGTACTTTGTAGACGGCATTGAGTATAGGGGTACGGCTTGGTTTTTCTTGATTTTTGTTGATGAGATAGGCGCTTTTGGTGGCGTAATAACCTTCGGCTACCATATTCATTTCAGCCATTGTACTCTTTACGGTATAGCCTTTGCCTATCATCGTGCCAAACATACGATTGCGACTGAAAAGCGAGTAGGCAGTTACGAGTAAATCACCGAGATAAGCGGAGTTGTTGATATTGCGTTTGATTTTGTAAATATGCTTGATATAGCGTCGCATCTCGCGAATGGCATTGCTCATCAGTACGCTTTGGAAGTTATCGCCATAGCCCAATCCGTGTGCGATACCGGCAGCAAGGGCATAGATATTTTTGAGCATAGCTGCGTATTCAATACCTACCACATCGTCGGATATTTTAGTCTTCACATAATGGCGTTTCATTGCTTCAGCCATAAAGCGTGCTTTTTCCTCGTCCAAACAAGCAATAGTGAGGTATGACAAACGTTCGAGGGCTACCTCTTCGGCGTGACAAGGACCTGCAATGATACCTATCTGAGCGTAAGGCACGTGATGTATTTTATTGAAATACTCACCTACGATGAGTCCGCTTTTAGGTTCGATACCTTTGATAGCAGAAAAAATATTTTTATTAGATAGTGGTTCGGAGAGTTTTTCTAATTCGTCACTTAAGAAAGCTGAAGGGATAGAGAAGACGATATAATCGCTAAAAGCTACCGCCTCGTTGATATCGTTAGTGAGGTGTAGCTTGTTGATGTTCAGGTGTACGTCGCTGAGGTAGTTAGGGTTGTGTTTGGTTGCTTTGATGTGCTCGATAGCTTGTTCATTGCGCATATACCAACATACTTGGTCGATATTGGCAGTAAGGATTTTGACGAGTGCTGTAGCCCAGCTTCCCCCGCCTATTACAGATATTTTGGTTTCCATTTGTTTAGGTGTTAGTTGTTAAATGGATGAGGGCGAATACAGCGTAATTTACTATATCTTGATAGTTAGCTGCAATACCTTCGCTTACGAGTGTTTTGCCTTGGTTATCTTCAATTTGTTTCACGCGTAAGAGTTTTTGGAGGATGATATCGGTGAGAGAACTCACGCGCATTTCACGCCATACTTCGCCATAATCGTGGTTTTTGGCTTCCATTAGGGTGCGAGCTTCTACTACTTTGGCATCGTAGAGGGCTGTAGCTTCCTCCAAACTGAGGTCGGGTTGAGAGGCGATGCCTTTATCTATTTGAATGAGCGCCATTAGAGCATAGTTGATAATGCCTATAAACTCGGTAGTTTCGTCTTCGTCTATTTTGTGTACAGCGTTTTCTTGTAGTCCGCGAATGCGTTGTGCTTTGATGAAAATCTGGTCGGTGAGAGAGGGGAGTCGCAATATACGCCACGCACTGCCATAGTCTTTCATTTTGTTAGTAAAGAGGCTACGGCATTGTTCAATTACTTTGTTATATTGTTCTATAGTATTCATTTTATTTAGGTAAGAGATAATGCTTTATTCTATAATTATATTGTATTTAGGGTCGATGTTAGTGCGAGAATCGAATACAAAGTCAAAATAAGCGGCATCGTCTTTTTTTCCTTTAATTTGTTGTTTTACACGTCCTACTTCAACACCTTGTTTGTTGAGGACTTTTACCATTACGCTTCCTTCAAAGTCTTTTTCGAAAATGAAGTAGAGAGAAAGTTTGTTGTCGTTGCCATTTTCATCACTAACGGTGTGATGACCTAATTTTAAACCGCGGTTGCTAAGAGATTCTGAAATTTTTAGCATAGAATTACCCGATTTATCAATACCTTCTCCTACGCCATCGCCGAAAGAACGCGCTGTACTTCCCATAATTTCACCTGCTTTAGTAGCAGTTGTATTAGCGATTTCTTCAGTAGTATTGGCAGCATCTTTAGCTGCATTAGAAAAGAAACTACAAGAACTAAAAGTTGTAGTTATAGCAAAAAGTGTGATTATTTTTTTCATTGATTTAGAATATTAGTTTTTCAGGATTATCTCTATTATCAAAAAAGAAAACAATTTCTATCCTATCAGGAAAAATTTCATAAAATAGAGAAAAGTTGTAGAGTATTATTACTCTTCTAATTTCTTTTTGAGATGTTTGATATACAACTGGGTTTGAGAAAGGGAATTGTATAATTCTCTTTTCAGCAGCTTCAACTTCTGTTATAATCTTTTGAGAGTAAGTAGAAGATTTATTGTGTTCAATCCAAAAATCTAATGTAGAAAGATACTCTAATTCTGCTTTAGGAGCCCATATTATTTGTTTGTGCATAACAATCTTGCTTTTTGATGAACTTCTGAGCTTGGGATTCCTTTTCCTTCACGCAATTCTTGCCAACCTTCCTCAATGCCTTGTATTACTTCTAAAGGTAAAGATTGTATTTCATTCTTCTGCACATCTAAACCTATGGCTTCTAACACACGTACTGCCATTTGGTATTGTTCAAATGTTATATCTTGATTGAATTGTATGTGCCTCATATTTCTTATTTTTGGGCAAAGGTATAAATAATTTGTCAATTAACCAATTTGGTGATTGGAAAATTAGTCGTCAAACAAACCGAACTAATCCGATTTGTTTGACGACTAATTATTAATTTCTAACTGCTAATTTCTAATTCCTAATCTTTATTGTGTGAATCTTGTTGTAGCCAGTTTGGGGTTCCCATACCTCTTTATTAGCTAAACGGATACTATACTCAGGGCGAGTGGATAGGCTCTTGTAGGGGTCGGGGAGGTTGAGATATACGTTGTATTCTCCTGCAGTAAGATTTTTAGGAAGGGTTATCTCTGCACCTACTTCGGTAGTGTTGCCTGCTGCCCAACGGCGAGGATCGGTATTTACTTTGAAAATATGTTTTTCGCCAGTTCCTTTTTTTGTGAGAATTATCTGTACATCACGCGGATTGAAAGGCGCTGCAAAACCTTCATTTTTAATCTTCAATTGCAGTTGTAATTTTCCTCCTACTTTGATATTATCATTGAATTTTCCCTCAGTAAGCACAAAGCGATAACCGAGACGTCTTTTGATATCGTCCATACATTTGTTTTTCCAAAGGTTTAGAATCCCTTCATAATAGTCTTGGTTGAGGTAGCTCCAGTGGTAGGTAGCCATATCTTTTAGGGCGTTACTACACTCGGCATAAGAAGAATAGCCTGATGCTGGACGGCAGGTTTCGCCCCCCATTACTACGTATTGAGTTTCATTGGCTACATAATTGCGATGCTCTTGTATGTGATGATAGGTGCCAGTATCGTCGTCATCGGCGAGGAAACAATCGTTGTGAAAACCTATGCGAGAAAGGTCACTACCAGTAAAAGCTGTTTGAGCCGTTAGAGCGTTGCCTACACCTATGTTTTGAGTGTAGAGTTTAGCTTTTGGGTAACGCACACTTACCATTCTATCCTTAGGCAAAATGCTCAGTTCTTTGGCTAATACCTTCTTGCGTGGTTCATACGCTTGGGTGTTATCGGCAGGTTTAAAGGTGTAGTGATTCGTGTAATACCATTCACCCCATACGCCTACAAATCCAGATTCCCACACAGCTATAATATCAGCATTTTCTTTAATGATAGGAGCTAATTGATTGAGATGCTTTTCTGTCCACCGCCAAGAAGCATCTCCTTTGCCTTTATTGTAGTCGTTCTCATCATACGAATAGGCAAAACGTAACACTACCTTACTACCTCCTTCACGAATGGCACGCATATTATTGCGGATGCGATTGAGATAACTTTCTGAAATAGGTTGCTCACGAAACTCATTCATATAATAGATGGTGAGTACAAGGCTAAGTCCCTCTTTTTCTCTTTTTTCTCTTACCCAATTGGCATTTAATTCCCAGCTATCACTTTTTTGATCTTGGTGTGTTAAAAAACCTCTTTCGGGGTTTAAGAATATTTCATTAGTAGGCTGGTAATTCACTATTTGAGTGAGTTGAGTATTAGGGGGTAAGGGTTGGGTAGTTTGCGATTGGGTGGTAGAAGTCTGTGTGCCTTCCCCACTGTTAGTGTTGTCTTCTTTGCTTTGGCAAGAGATAGACACTGCTAATAAAGCGCATAACGTTAAAAAACATTTTTTCATATTATTGAATTTTTAATAAGGTTTTCTTTTGTAAGGGCGTTTGCAAAACGCCCTTACATTGATTATCAGATTGCTATTATATTTATTACTTAATCTTTACAAAATAAGGCAATCGCTCTAAAGGTACTTTTAGGGTGTATTCTTTGTCTCCTTTGTATTTCTTGCCTTGTTCATCCTGCCAAGTGCCTTTGGGGAGTTTTACCGTGCGAACATCGCTTTCGGTCATTACGGGGGCTACTAAATACTTATCGCCCAGCATATATTGGTCTTTGCAATTAGCGAAACCCTGATGAGGAAAAGCGTACTCCATACTGCGCACAATAGGTTCTCCTGTTTGTGCCGATTTTTTAGCTTCGGCTATGATATAGTCGCCTAATTGTTCGTGCCATTTGGCATATTTGATACAGATAGCTAAATTTTCTTTCGAGAGAATGCGCCAAGGAGCTACTGAGAATTGCATCATAGGCATCATCGAATGTATTTGGCAAGAGCGCACGATGAGCTTCTGATTGAACTTAGTAGGGTCTACATTCAAGAAACTGCCGTATTCCCCTCCGCCTATCATATCGGGGCAGGCGAAAGCATAACCGTTGAGTCCTGCGGCTATCATATCGGGGACTAAACGGGCTACACCATCCCAAGAGTAACTCTTGTCACCCAAACGCTGTACCAAAGCCTGTCCGCCTAATTTCCAGCAAGCGCGGAACTCGTTGTAGGGGAATTCTAACCCTAATTTACCCCAGAGGTAAGACTGTTCAGTATCGTAAGATTTTTGGTCGAAAACCTCTACATTTTCTGCCAAATAACGCTCGGGGTCACCGGCATCAAACTTAAATCCATCGATGCCGTATTCTTTTTGTAGGTCTTTAAGCATATTCACAAAGTAGGCAAAGGCTTCGGGATTGCTAAGGTCGTAGCAAGCGCTGAGCCCATTCCACCAATCGAGGATAGCAGGGGTGTCAGCTCCTTTTTTCTTCACTAAATAGCCTTTGTCACGCAAAAAACGGTACTCTTGGCTATCGGGTGATACAAACGGACATACCCATACCATCACTTTGAAGCCCATTTGGTGGAGTTGGGTTATCATTTCTTTAGGTGTAGGAAACTTATCTGGACGAAATTGCCATACGCCATAGTCTTTTTGCCAGTTGTCATCAATCATTATTACTCCCGTTGGCATTCCGTTATCCAGAATAGCTTTGGCGTAGGCTAAAACGTCCTTTTCATTTTGATTGTAAATAAGTTCTATCCAAGTGTTGTATTGCGGTTTGGTAAAGAACACTTCGGGGGGGATTACCCCAGAAGGAGGAAAATATTGTTTACTCACTGCCTGATAGGCACTTTTGAGGGTAGTGCCAGCTGTGTGGCAACTCACTTCAGCTCGTGAAGGCGTGATGAGTATCTTTCCGTCTTTAAATTGGTAAGCAAAAGGAGCTTCCGAAGTGATGTAACGCCCTTGATTAGAGTACAGAAAGGGTACTGATTGGTTGTTAAAATTCTCGGTGCGCAAGTTGTAAATACGCTCTGATGGTTGGTAAGGCATTTCTTTGCCTACGCCCGTAAAGCCACCCCACCATTGTTCATTGGGTAGTAGGGTGATTTCAGTGGGCTGTTGTGCGCTCGCCCATAGCGAACTGCACAAAGTAATAAAAGCAAATATTCTTTTCATTAGTCGTTAGTTTTTAAGTGTTAGGTATCTATTTTACCTCTTATCTCTTACCTGAAATAAATTCTGAGGGTGATACCCCAAATTGTTCTTTAAAAGCTCTTGTGAAATACGACGGACTATCAATTCCTACTTCGTAACACACTTCACTGATGAGTTTATCGGTAGTTTTGAGCAGTTCGGCAGCTTTGTCTAAGCGTATTTTGCGAATGTAGTTTGCCAAGGTAAGCTCGGTGGCTTGTTTGGCAAAGCTGTACAACTTAGTGCGGTTCATACCGAGTTCCAAACAGAGGTTATCTACCGAGAAATGTGGGTTTTGCATATTGGTTACTACCAAGTGAGTGAGCTTGTCTAACTGTTCTTGTTGTTTTTTATCAATCACCTTCTGACGGATATTCTCAATAGGAGCGCGCTGTTTGCTCTTGTTGAGCAAGTTGCGCACATTGGTTTTGAGTAGTTTCACATCAAAAGGTTTCGTAAGGTAGGCATCAGCACCTAACTCAATTCCTTCTATTTGCGATTCTATTTGCGATTTTGCGGTGAGTAAAATCACAGGGATAAAACAAGTTTGTAGGTTCTTTTTCAGGATAGCACAAAGCTCAAATCCATCAATTTTAGGCATCATCACATCCGATATGACCAAATTAGGAAAATGCTGATTGCACTTTTCAATCGCTTGTTCGCCATCGGAGGCGAGAATGATGTTGTACTCTTTGATAAAGATGTTTTTGAGAATCATCAGTACCTCGTGATTGTCGTCTACTAAAAGCAAGGTAGGTTTATCTTCCTGAGGCAAATTTACAATTTCATCTTCTTCATCGTTTAGATGCTCATACTCAACGGCATAGTCCGATAAGTATTCTTTTAGCTGAAAAGCACTGTCCTGCAATTTCTGTTCGGGCAATAAGTAACTATCGTCCATAGGGAAAGTGATGATCACTTCGGTACCTACATTAAGCTTACTGCTAATGATAATCCCACCGCGATGCGCTTCAACTAATGATTTTACCAAAGAAAGTCCGATACCCGAACCTACTCTTTTTTGTCCCAACCCCTCTACACGGTGGAAGCGTTCAAAGATTTCGGGCAAAGCTTCTTTTTCAAGTCCTACCCCCTCGTCTTCTACTTTCACGATGAGTTGTTTGCCCGCTAAGGTGCGTGTAGTGTTCTCAAAAGTATTCTTGTAGAGCGGTGTAATTTCGTTTAAGTTCCCCACTGATACTGATAACCTTATAGTGCTTCCTGCATTGGAATACCTAATGGCATTGGAGAGAATATTAGAAAGTATCTTACTAAAATACTTCTCGTCTAACCACAACTTCACTTCTTGTTCAGGCAGTGTTAATTGCAGTGTTATCGCTACTTGGTTTGCCCACTCCTTAAACTCGTTGTAGATGGATTGTACATAGCTATTTACTGAAATGTAATTAGCCTTCAACTGAGGGGTGTATACATCCATACGGTGTATTTCAAGGAGTTCGTTCACCATATTGCTGAGTTTACCCGTATTGCGTTTAAGAGTATGTACATACTTATTGTTGGGCATTTCCTCTTCCATTTCGGTTACTGCGTGGCTCATAAGGGTAAGAGGAGTGCGGAACTCGTGAGATACATCCGTAAAGAACTGCATTTTCATTTGCATAAGTTCTTCTTTATGGCGTTCTTTTTCCTCTTGTACAGCTATGGTATGCTTCATTTGTGTCCATCGGATAAAGTAACGAAATCCTATAAATAACAAGGAAACTAAAATGATTGCATACAACAAATACGCCCACCACGTGAGCCAAAAAGGAGGTTTAGAAACTACAATAAGCTCGGTTTGCGCTCCGCTCCACTGTTGCCAATCGCCTACCTCCACTAATAGTTTATAGGTGCCATAAGGTAGTTTTTGATAGGTAGCGTGGGGTACTTCGGTATTCGCAGCGATATAGTGCCAATCGGTGTCGTAATCTTCGAGTTTATAACGATAGCGCAGGTGCTGAGGTGCTTTGTAGGAAAGGGTTGTGAAATAAACTGAAAAGTTGTTGTTAGGATAGCCTATAGTGAGAGTGTTAGTAAACTCTATAGCCGAATTAACAACCTTCCCATTATTCTCAAACCTACTAAAATGTGCTTTCAGTTTTGCCGATACAGGTATTTGCGCTTGTGGTTTGAAATAGTTAAAGCCGTGAGAGCCTCCAAAGTACAAATTCCCTTCAGCATCTTTGCAAGAGGAAGCTGTCCCGAAACTATGTCCTTGCAATCCATCACTATTGTTGAAAGCTGCAAAACGCTTTAGCTTTGTATCAAAGAAACTCAAATAGAAACCTCCACACCACACATTGCCAAAAGCATCTACCTCCACACTTTCGATATCATTAGAGGTAGCCCCTTCATCTATGCCGTAATGTTCGGCAGTATAGGAGGGAGTTCCGTTGGCGTTATCGGTGAAGATAACCTTGTTGAGCCCGCTGCCCATAGTGCCTATCCAATAAGTATCTTTGTCTTTATCAATTGCCCAAAGATAATTGCTACTGAGGCTTTGAGAGGTTTGAGTATCGGCAGCGTATTTGAGCACACGCACTACTTCACCTTTAGCATTAAGTTGCAATCGGTTTAAGCCCATTACCGAGGTTATCACCAATTCATTTTTGGCTTTATCCACATATATTTTGTGGAGCTTGTTAGTAGATAACCTACGAGGTTCGGGAGTTGCTTCGGTAAAGGCATAAATATTTTGCCATTGCCCATTTCGATCCTCAAAGCATTCTAAACCAGAATAGGTGGTAATCCACAAACGTTGAAAGGAATCGAGTTTGATATCAAAAATATAATCTTTACACTGCGGTTGAAAAGAACTGATGATGCGTCTACTCTGTTTATCAATTACAAATACACGTTCGCGAACCGATACGTACAAATGCGCTTTATCGCTCTGAATACTCGTGACGTTAGGTGAAAGTTCGGGAGCATTACAATAAGGTTCTTCTAATTGTTGTTTGCGGGTATCAAAACGAATAACCCCTCCAAACTTATTGCCTATATACACATAACCATCGGGGTCGTAGTGCATTGTACTCACAAATTCCGACCCAACTTTACTTTGGGGTTTTATCCATACTGTTTTGAAGAACGCATCGCGCGTGCTGCTGTAGGATACACCATTAGACCAAGCCGATACCCACAAATTACTGTCCTTGTCTAAGAACACACTATTGATATGATTGCTTGCTGAATACGGATTGGAAGGTGAATGGCTATGTGTTTTTAGCAGGTTGAGCGTGTTTTTATCTAACTGAAAGATACTCTCTTCATTCACTACCCACACGTATTGGCTACCCACATCCAGTGAAAGCAGATGCTCATTTAAAGTAAATTCTTTTTTAGCAACTATTGTATAAGTATTGTTAGGATTACAAGCGTATTTCACTAAACTATCACGGTAAATCACCCATAAATAACCATCGGTATAGAACATCTTTACGATACCCGAACCTATGTTGTTCACCTTTTCGGGTAGGGCTTTTAGTGTGCCTTTTTCAGGAACGTAAGCCGATAACCAAGGAAAACCCGAAAGCCACACTTCTCCTTTTTTACTCACCGCTATTTGCGGATTGAGTTGCGAAGTAGTGAGTTGTGAGACAGAGCCAATAGGCAATGTTTTTAGCGTAAGTGCCTTCTCGTGTTGATTCCACACTACCTTAGCACGCCTAATTTGGTTTTCACTCAAAAGCCAAAGTTCATTGTTTGTGCCTTTTTGTAAGAGTTTTACTTTGGTATAGAAAGCCAAATCAAGAGGGTCGTCTATTTTAAAATTGACAAACTGTTTGAGGTGTATATCAAAGCAAGCTACTCCTGCTTCGGTAGCTACCCAAAGATAACGCCCCATAGGTTGCAGGCTATACACACGATTGTAGTACACTGAGTTGATAGGGTCTTGCTCGTACTTATAGGCATCAAGGGTATAGCCATCAAAACGGTTGAGACCGCGATGCGTGCCTAACCAAATAAAGCCCAACGAATCCTGAGCAATGCAAGTAACGTTGTCGTGCAACAAGCCTTCATTGCGTGTGAGATGGTGGAAAAGGAAAGTTTCTTGCGCTTGTAGCTTTATCCACAATCCTTCTCCTAAGAAAATAGAGGAAAGAAAATACCACAACAACAGGATTCGCAAGAGCTTTATCAATCTATTCATTTGTCAGTTTCATTATTCATTTAGAGCGCAAAAATATTAAACAATTGACAATTAACAATTAATAATTAACACAATTGTCATTCGTAACTCGTCATTCGTAATTATTACGGTGTTACGGTGATTTTGATAGTGCGATATTCGTTGTTGTACTTGTATTCGTTAGCACTTACAGCACCTACATCAGTTTTGTAGCCATCTTTGGAATAGCTTTTAAAACCACTGCTACTGCCTACTACCACAACCTCATAAGTACCTGCTTTGTCATACTTGTGAGTGTATTTGGTTACCCCAGAATTATCGGTAATGGTAATACCTTTTCCTGTATCGAAAGCCTTATAATCAATAGAACCAAATTTTGCTGATTCAACAAAGTAATCGCCTATATAGCCGATATTAGCCCCTACAGTAGTAAACAAAATCTGAATATAAGAAAGCGTTGCCATTTTTTTGTTTACAGCACTTTCCCACGCTGCGATGGTACGACCGATATCAAAAGTGTAATCAGTATATTCTGTCTTAGGAGTTACAAACAAATCCCAAACAGTATCATCTTTGAAAGTTACAGCTGTTTCTCCTTCAGCGATACCTCCTAAACGTATCACGATAGGGAATTTAGTTTCTTCAGGGTGTTCACTTTCGTCGTTTGCACTTTTTAGAGTAGTTGTCGCAAACTTCATTCGCAGTGTCATTTTTTTATCACTTCCTACTTTGGTGTTTACGTTCAATCGCAAAGCCTCATACCACCAGTTAGGGTGTTTGGCATTCACTTTCACTACATTTTTACCTATGGTAGCATCGGTTACTACTTCGGCTTGACTGCCAACTAAGTTATTACCGCTATTGGCATTACGCACTTCAAAAGCGCCATCGGCTAAAGTAGTGCTCCCTACTTGTGTAGAAGTAAAATCTACTTTGTAAGGTTTCACATCAGGGTCGGTAGGGCGATAGTTTTTACCTTGCAATTCCTCAGAAGTCTTTCCTTTGAGTACATTGTCTATACTCTTTAGGTAATCGTGTCCTTCATCACCGGTGTAGATAGCCAAAGCATTTACATTGTGATGAATTGTAAAAGTTACGGGGTCGCCTACCCTTACTTGGGTTTTATCGGCTGTTACTGATAGGTCTACATCTTCGGGTTTATCCTTAGTGCAACCACCTAAAGCCGTGAGTAACAACCCGCTAATGAGTAATATATGTGTTTTCATTTTAGTATCCAGGGTTTTGAGTTAAATTCTTATTTGCGTCTAATTCGCTAAGCGGAATAGGTAACAATTGATGATAAGGGCGAACATTTTCAGGCGCAGCAGGTGCAGGAATACGGCGTTCTTCTCCACTGATAAACGGATTGTTGATACGCCAATTTTGCAAGGCTTGTACCAAGATACCACGGCGTACGAGGTCACACCAGCGGTCGGTAGTTTCTCCTACAAGCTCGCGAGCACGTTCGTTCAATATTTCGGTGCGGAAAGCGGTATAGTCATCGCTGTAATGTTTGGCTGTCCACATAGCAGTACCTGCGTAGTCATAGCCATAAGAGGAGGTTTTCCAATCGGGGACTGTTGTATTTACATCGTTGATATGAGTTTTATCCAAATCACGAGGTAAGGCATCGCGGTGTACGATGCGTCCGCCTGCTTTGTTAGAGATACGAGCACGTTTGCGCACTAAATTCACTGCATCGTAAGCACTTTGCACGTTGGTGCCGTTCATCGCTAAAGAAGATGAGGGGGTATAAGCCCCAGGTGAATGATTAACTTCGTTATAAGCCTCTGCATAAATGAGGAGAACATCGGCAAAACGGAGGAGAGGTTCATCCATACCAAAGTTTTTGTAGTTATAGGAAGAGGCATCGGCTAATGGAAAACGGCGGAATTTACCGATACTCCACATCACCCAGTTGTTGTTTTCGGTAGCGCTACTGAGGGGTTGATCTACACGAGTATCCCAATAGATTTTATAATCCCATCCCCATATTTTACCATTGTCGAGCACTTGCACACGAGGGCAGTTCCACAATCGGCGAATAGAGTCGGAAGGTTCATAAATCATACGATGGTAATCGGAACTGGAAATGTTATCCCAAGAGCCACCTAAGTTTTCATTACCTCTCATCCCGTAAAGCATTCCTGTGAGGGTACCAGTATCGTCGCCTGTAAGACCTTGTACGCACCATATCACTTCTTTAGGGGCTTCACTTACTTTGGTTTTAGCGTTGAATACATCGGGATAGTATTCTACTAATTGATAGCGACCGCCTTGTATGACCTCTTTGGCGTAATTCATTGCTTTGGTGTAGTTTTCAGTAGCTGAACCGAGTATTTCACGTCCGTCGCGTTGTGCTACTGAGGCGAGCCACAAGTGTACTTTAGCTAAGAAACCGCGGCAAGCATCTTTGGTAATACGTCCGTATTGATAACCATTGCCCGTATCACCTTTTTCGGCTACGTGATCCATTGCATAGGTAAAATCGGCAATAATTTGCTCAAACACTTGCTTTTGTGGGGTACGAGGCACTTTGAGGTCGTTGAGTGATTTGGTTTCTTTCACAACCAAAGGCACATCACCAAACCAGCGCACCAAATCAAAATACAAGTAAGCACGCACACCACGAGCTTCGCCTACATAACGTTCCCAATTGTTGATGCGACCTTGGTGTTCGGTTACATTATCGATTACTGAGTTACAGTTTTTAATAGCGGCATAATGCTGTTGCCACATTTGGGTAATATAATCGTTGTCTGACCCGAATTTGTAGTTACGCAAGCCTCCTCCTTCATCCCAATCGGCGCGTTTGGCAAGGTCGGTACTGATTTGTTTGGTACCGTGTCCTGTAACATATACATCGGTGAGGTAACGGTAAGTACCGTTCATTGCTTGGCGAGCATCCAATTCATTTTCATAGAAAAATTGTGAAGTGGGAGTACTCTTGGGGTCTTCTTCCAAGAACTTAGTGCAACTGCTCAATCCAAGGCTTGCCCCTATTGCTATAATGGTGGTAATATGTAATTTCATAATCTATATCTTTTTAAAAACCAACTTCTACTGAGAATAAAACCGAGGTAGGTCGTGGGTATGGACTCATATCAAGCCCTGGTGCCAAACGAGCTATGGTGCCATAACCTGTATTAGCTTCTGGGTCAAACCCTGAATAACGTGTCCAAAGAGCGAGGTTAGTACCTGTTACCCCTATGCGCAATTTGTTGAGTTTATAAGGCTCTAATACCTCCTTAGGCAAATTGTAGCTGAGACTCACGGTTTGCAAACGCAAGAATGAACCATCTTCTACCAAGTCGCTGCGGAAAGCGTTTTCAGCCCAGAAACCACCTCCAAAGAGTGGGAAGTTGCGGTCGGGGTGAGCTTCCGACCACACGTTGTTATAAACACTTTGTGTGATATTGTCGATATTCTTAGTGCCAGTGAGGTAGTAAGCGTTACCATTTACTACATCGTTGCCATACGACCAGCGCAAGAAAGCGTATAATTCCCAGCCTTTATAGGAGAAAGTGTTGCCTATACCCCCTGTATGTAATGGGTTTACATCGGCTACTGGCACACGGTCGTTAGTATCGATTACACCATCGTGGTTGATGTCTTTCACTCGCAAACCTCCTAAAGCTACGTTAGGACCTGGTTGTGCATTGTCCACTTCGTTTTGGTTGTGGAATACACCATCGGCTACATAACCATAGTAAATACCCACTGGCATACCTACGCGCAAAAGCACATCACTTTTGATTTTGGAGTTGATGCCACGGTCGTAAAACTGTTGATACTGACCTTCGTCTAATGAAAGGATTTTGTTTCGGTAGAAAGAAATATTGAAATCAGTTGTCCATTTGAAATCGCCATCACGCAACCATTGTGCATTGAAACTTACTTCGAGACCTTTGTTTTCCATTGAACCTGCATTCTTCCACGCTTTTTGGAATCCTGAAGTAGAAGGGATATTCACTTCTAAAAGCATATCGTCTATGCGTTTGTAGTACAATTCGGTAGAAAAGGTGTAGCGGTTTTTGAGGAAGGACAAATCTAAACCGATATTATATTGCTTTTGGCTTTCCCATTTGAGGTTATCGTTAGCAATATTGCTGGTATAACGACCGATTTCCACTTTGTTACCGTCTAAAACTACTTTATTTTTAGCGAGTTGCGCTAAAGATTGGTAAGATGGGATTTGGTTGTTACCTGTCATACCAAAACTACCGCGCAAACGCAAATTGGAAATAGCTTCTATTTTTTTGATAAAGTCTTCTTCGTGAGCATTCCAAGCTAAAGAAATAGCAGGGAAATAACCGTATTTGTTATTCTTACCAAATTTAGAAGAACCATCAGCACGCAAAGAAGCATTGAGCACATACTTGTTGTTATAACTATAAGTTGCTCTACTGATGTAGGATACTAATTGGTTGCCATCATAAGTGTACAAAGGCGCATAGGTTACTAACCCTTGGTTGATACCCCAAATACCTTGTTTGGTATCCTCGAAGTTGGTAGATTTGTTATAAGTATAATCTGTCCAATACTTATTGGCTTCAAAAGCGCCCATTATAGAAAAATAGTGCTTATTGATGCTTTTAGAGTACTGCAAGCGAGCTTCGTATACCCAGCTGTTCTCATTGCGATTAGAGAGTTCCATACGTCCGCGTTCTGATTGTCCAAACCAAGTATCAGGACCCCAAAAACGGTCTTGACCAATAGTGTGCAAGCGGTAAGAAGCGCTGGTGTTAAAACTCAAATCTTTGAGCAGTTGATAACTGAGGTATACATTGGCGTTGAGCTCGTTGTATTTGGTATTGATATCCACTTGGTCTACTGCTACCTTAGGGCTCATTGTGCGAATGTTAGGATAGCTCATCAGGGTGCCAAAACCAGGGTAGTCTAAGAAAGGAGAAGTTTGCAAAGCCCTGAGTACCACTCCATTTTGAGACCAATCACTCACAGGATTTTTATCTTTAGAAACGGCATACGAAAGGTTGATACCTGCATTCATCTTGTCGTTAATCTTTTGTGAGAGGTTGAGGCGTGAAGTAAAGCGGTTGAAAGCAGAACGCTTGATAAGTCCTTTTTGGCTGAGATAGCCCACAGAAAGCATATAACGGGTTTGGTCGGTACCCCCCATAATGCTACCGTTAGCTTCATTTTTAGTACCTGTTTGGGTAACTTCTTTCAACCAATTTTTCACAGCAGGGTGATTCCAGCCTTTTTCAGCAATCATTCGTTGCCAAAAGTCTATTTGAGGTTGGTTGCCCCAAGTGCCATAGTCGAGCATTTTGTGAGCGTAATCTTCAGCGCTGAGCACCTTCAAAGGGATATTAGGCATCATTTCAATAGAACTTGCATAACTGAAGTTAAATTTAGGTTTAGCGAGTTCTTTGCCTTTTTTGGTGGTGATAAGTACTACCCCATTAGAACCATTAGACCCGTAGATAGCTGCTGCGGCGGCATCTTTGAGGATTTCCATCGACTCAATGTCATTAGGGTTCAAACCGAGCAATGGGTTGGTAGCCACATCATCATTGGTATTGGTTACCCTTTGAGTAGGCATTGGCACCCCATCGATAACAAATAGCGGTTGTGTACCTCCTGTGATGGAGTTCACCCCGCGAATTCTAAAGGTGAGTCCGCTGGAAGCAGAACCATCGGAAGAGATGATTTGCACCCCACTCACTTTGCCTTGCAACGCTTGCAATACCTGAGACGGACTGCTTTGGGCGATATCTGCCATTTTCACCGAAGCTACTGCCGTAGAAATATCGCTTTTGCGTTGAGTACCGTACCCTACGATTACCACCTCATCCATTTGAGTTACTTCAGGAGAGAGAGTTACTTTGAAGGTACGCGTTTTGCCTACGGCTATGGTTTTTGGCTGATACCCTATATAGCTCACTACAATTTTATCAGTAGAGAGTACATTCAAGGAAAAACGCCCATCCAAATCAGTAGCCGTACCTGTGTGCGCTGGCTCTACTACTACCGTCGCACCAGGAAGGGGTTGTTGGTTTTCATCAGTAACGACCCCCGTAATGGTTACTTTTTGTGCCAACATCGGGATGCTGAACAACAAAATACAAATGCTAATGATGTTTTTCATTATACAAAAATTTAAAGTTTTTTCTTTGCGACAAAATTAAGAATTGATTAACAAAGTACTCTTTACCTATTGTACGTTTTTCTTTACTAAAGTTTGTTTTTCTTACGAAAACGTAAGTAATCAGTAAGTTAGGAAAGCAGTCGTTAATGATTAATCGTTAAAAAAAACTTTGTTAAAGTCGTTAGACTCTAACAAAGTTACTCGTTATTTGTTACCCAAATGTTACCTAAATAGTTCTTCAATTTCTTTCATAGTTTTTGCTACATCATTGTTTTGAGTGAGAATGACGATGCTCGTACCTACAATCACTCCATCGGCGTAATGGCGCATCGTTTGTACATCACTATTCGTTTTGATGCCAAATCCTAACGCTACAGGTAGGGTGGTATGTTGCTTGATGTTGGTAATGAACTGTTCCAATCTACCTAAATCAACCTGTTTGCTACCCGTTACCCCCAAAGACCCCACAGCATATACAAAGCCACCTTTAGCCAAAGAAGCGATTTTAGCAATGCGGTCGCCAGAAGTTACACTCACCAAAGGAATAAAAGCAATGTTATGAGCGTTTAGCAGTTGTGCTACTTCGGTGGCTTCTTCATAAGGCAAATCGGGGATAATCATACCTTTGATACCTATTTCAGCACTTCGCTTTACAAAGGCTTCTACTCCATAAGCAAAAACGAGATTGTAATACACTAAAAACACTAAGGGCTTATGTACTTTTTCTTTTACTGAATTGAGAAGGTCAAACACTACATCGGTAGTAACCCCTGCTTGTGAGGCAGCAAATGAGGCTTCAGCAATGTGTTTACCATCGGCTAAGGGGTCGGAATAGGGAATGCCTATTTCCAAAATATCAATAGCCGAGTCGTCTAACTTCGTGAGAAATTCTTTTGTAAATTGAGTAGAGGGGTAGCCTGCTACTATATAGCCGATATTAACGTTTTTCTTTTCGGCAAAAATATCTGTTATAGTTTTATATTTCATCTTTTTCTCCTTTTAATACTGAAAAAACAGTGTGCATATCTTTATCACCTCTACCCGATACATTTACTACTATAGTTTGATTAGCAGGCAAGGTGGGGCATAATTTTTCTAAATACGCCAAAGCGTGAGCACTTTCAATGGCAGGGATAATTCCTTCAGAACGAGTGGTGAGCACAAGAGCATCCATAGCCTCCGCATCGGTGATAGGTATATATGTAGCTTTGCCACTTTCAAAGAGATAGGCGTGCTGAGGTCCTACCCCAGGGTAGTCAAGTCCAGCCGAAATAGAATGTACCGGACTTATTTGTCCGTACTTATCTTGTAAAACATAAGTTTTCATTCCGTGAATAATACCTTCTTTGCCTAAAGTGAGGGTAGCAGCGTGCATATCGGTATCAATACCGTAACCACCTGCTTCCACTCCGTAGAGGTGTGTAGTATCATCATCTAAAAATCCTGAAAAGATGCCAATGGCATTACTACCACCACCTACACAAGCAATTACGTGATCGGCGTGTAAGCCTAAAACACCAAGTTGCTCACGACATTCTGTACCTATAATCGATTGAAAATCTTTTACCATTGAAGGGTAGGGGTGAGGACCTACTGCCGAGCCTATCACGTAGAACACCGTTTCAATCTCAGCTACCCACGATTGGATAGCAGCGGTAGTCGCTTCTTTAAGCGTTTTAAGTCCGTCGTGAATGGCTACTACGTGTGCGCCCAAGAGTTCCATACGGAAAACATTTAGCTTTTGGCGCTCCATATCTACTGCACCCATATACACATCGCATTCCAATCCTAAGAGAGCCGCCGCAGTAGCGGTTGCCACCCCGTGTTGTCCTGCACCAGTTTCGGCAATCACTTTTTTCTTGCCCATACGTTTGGCAAGCAATACTTGCCCCAGAGCATTATTAATCTTATGAGCTCCAGTATGGTTGAGGTCTTCGCGTTTCAGGTAAATCTGCTGACCGTAGTGCGCACTTAAGTTTTTGGCGTGATAAAGGGGGGTAGGACGACCTACATAGTTTTTGAGTAGGTCGTTTAGTTCTTCTTGAAAGGTAGGGTCGGCTTTGGCTTTAAGGTATTCGGATTCTAATTCGTTTAAAGCGAACATAGCGGTTTCAGGCACGTATTGCCCTCCAAATTTACCAAAATAAGATTTTGTATTCATTATGTTAATTTTCTAATCTGCTAATTTTCTAATTATTTTTTCCACAAGTGAGCGATTTTTGCGGTGGTTGCATTCTACTTTGCTGTTCACATCTAATATTGCAGGATGATAACACAGGGCTTCTTGTACATTATTTACCTCAAGACCTCCTGCTAAAATATAAGAATAAGGCGATAGGTTTTTAAGTATTTCCCAGTTAAAACGAGTGCCGTTACCACCTTCGACAATGCCTTTGGTATCGAATAAAGGATATTGAATATAAGGCTGATAGAGGGTAATATCAGGTAAAGCATCGTACACTGAAAAGGCTTTCCAAAGAGTATAGCCTGCGTTGTGTAAGGAGCTGCAATCTTCAACGCTTTCATTGCCGTGTAGTTGCAGTATATCAATGTTTGTTTGTTGCTGAATTTGTTGCAGTTCGTGTATAGGGGTATTCACAAACACCCCTACTGCCAGTTTGCCAACTGAGTGTATTTCAGTAACTATATCTTTTGCTAAATCCACGCTCACATAACGCGGACTTTTAGGCGCAAAGATACAGCCGAAGTAATCAATAGGCAAATCCTTCAGTTCTTGGATTTCACTAAGAGAGTGAATTCCACATATTTTTAGTTGAGTGGTCATTTGTAAAAATACTGGTCTATATCAATCTCACCATTGAGTTGATGAAGTATATCAAGAATAGTAGTTTCAAAAGTCAAAGCTGCATTTATTTCATAGTGATTTACACAAAACCGTAATTGAGTGGTAAGTTGATGAGCTTTGATAAAAGCTGAAAGTTCTTTTAAAACAGGTTTTACCATTTGCTCAAATTCAGCTAAACAATCTTCAACAAGCAATGTTTCTATAGGAGCAAATTTGTATTCCCAAAAAGTTTCTTCACTAATGCGATACTTCAGCTGGTCTCCTTTATAGGCTTGTTCTGTAGGAGTTATTCCTATAATGTGAGTGAGTTGCTCAATATCAAACATTTCACCATACACAATAAAAGTAAGTTTTATATTAGTTTTTTCTTTTGTCATCTTATCTCTCGTAATTTGCAACTCGTTCCTCGTCATTCGTCCCTCGTCATTCGTCTCTCGTCATTCGTCTCTCGTCATTCGTCATTAAAAAATCTCTCCTTTCATTAGGGCTTCTCCTATTAAAAGGGCATCAACGCCTAAACTTTCGGCATATACAATATCTTCTTTATTGTGATAGCCACTTTCGCTTACTATCAATAGTTCTTCTCGTTGGCTTTTGGGAATCGCTTTCAGTAGTTGCTCTGTTGTTTTGAGAGATACCTCAAAAGTATTGAGATTGCGATTATTGATACCTAAGAGTTCTAAATCAGGCACTTGTAAAGCGCGTTGCAGTTCTTCTTTATTGTGAACTTCTACTAATACTTCTAAATCCAAAGAATGTGCTAACAGATGCAAGAACATCAGCTCATCATCAGTAAGCATACGTACAATCAGCAAAATTGCCGAAGCTCCTAAACTCTTGGCGTGGAATACCTGAAAAGGGGTATAGATAAAATCCTTGCGGAGGATAGGCATTGTAGGAAAAGTTTTGGCTACAATGGGAATAAAAGCGTTATCTCCCTTAAAGTAAGCTTCTTCGGTGAGGATAGAAAAGGCAGCTACGCGGTTATTTGCGTAGTGTTGGGCTTGCTTTAGAAGGTCGAAATCTTCTGTTGCTATTTGTCCTTTAGAGGGAGAAGCACGTTTGATTTCACCAATAATGTTAATGCCAGGTTGTTGTATAGCCTGCGTTAAATAAGGGCGCGCCCATTCTTCTATTTCACGATGTAATTGTATTTCGCGTTGTTCTTTGATTTTAGAAAGAATATCCATAAATAAAACTTGTTAATTTGCTAATTAACTAATTTGCTAACTAATTGCCACACTTTTCCACTCCTTAAAGCTTCTTCAATAAGAGGTTTAGCTTCAGCGGGCTGTTTTACTACATTGGCGGTATAGAGAGCAAACATTGCGTTGAGTATCACGATATCAGCTTTAGCACCGCGCTCTTCACCTTTGAGAGTGCGACGTAGTATCTCAGCGTTTTCAGTAGGTGTGCCACCTTGTATATCAGTGTGAAAAGCACGCTTAAAGCCAAACATTTCAGGCGCTATGGTATACTCTAATATTTGCTTACCCTTTACCTCTACAATTTTTGTCTCATCACAAATACTTATTTCATCTAAACCATCATTGCCACGCACTACTAAAGCGTGTTCGCGTCCTAAAAGCTGTAGTGTTTCGGCATATAGGCGCATCACGGGCTCGTGATATAAACCTACTAATTGGTATTTCAGTTTTGTATTGGGGTGTAACAGAGGTCCTAATACATTGAACACCGTGCGGATGCCCAAACGTTGTCGCACTTCACGTACTTCGCCTACTAAGTTATGGAAGAAAGGCGCGTGGAAGAATGCTAATCCGTTTTTCTCCAAGCTATCTAATTGCTTCATCAAGTTGCTTTCCATCGCAATACCAAGCTCTCCTAACACATCGGTACTGCCACTCTGGCTTGTAACCGACCTGTTGCCGTGTTTGGCTACTTTCACCCCTAAGGCAGCTACTATAAAGGCTACCGTGGTAGAAATGTTAATAGTTTTGAGTCCGTCGCCTCCTGTACCACAGAGGTCTATCATAGGTCTTGGGTCGGCAAAGGTGGTGCTATATGCCAAGATGTTGCGCACGAAGGCAGTAAGTGATTCTGGATATAAACTTTTTTCACTGATAAGCACGAAGAGCGCGCCTAATTGTACGATGTCGTACTGCTTGCTGTGCAATACCCCACATATCTGTTTGAAATCGCTATCGCCTAACGGCTGATTTTCTTGCAGTTTCTTCAAAGCTGTTTTGAACACTTCATTGGCGTAGGCTTTGGCTTTTTCCTGAGTATTTTGAACGCTTTGAACAGCTTGTGTTCCTATCAAAAAGTTCTTAAGGATATTTTTGCCATATTCAGTAAAAAATGATTCAGGGTGAAATTGAATACTGTGAATAGGTTTTGTTTTGTGTTGTAATGCCATAATCACCTCATCGTCCGAGAGGGCAGTAATGATAAGTTCCTGTGGCAAGGTGTCCTTATCTACATATAGCGAGTGGTAACGCATCACGCTAAACTGCTGTGGCAAACCTTTAAACAATATCGATTGTGGTTTGGTAACGGTAAGTACAGAAGTCTTGCCGTGCAAAGGTACTTCTAATCGTTTTACAGTGCCGCCGTGCACCAGTCCAAACGCCTGATGCCCTAAACAGATACCTAAAATAGGAATATCGGTAATTTCTTTTAGTATTTCCAAACAAATCCCACTGTCCTTAGGGTGTTTAGGTCCTGGTGAAAGCACTATACGTGAGGGTTTTAGACTGCGTATCTCGGCAAGAGTGAGCTGGTCATTGCGCACAGTACGCACTTCTTCATCAGTGAGTTCACCGAGGTATTGTGCTACATTAAAAACAAATGAATCGTAATTATCTATTAGTAAAATCATTTTTAGTTGTTAGGTTTTAGTCATTAGTTATAGTCCTTTTTACGGATTGCCCTCCTCTCCTTGGGAGAGGGGTTGGGGTGTAGATTGCAATTCTTCTCAAACACTTTCACTACCGAAGCTCTTTTGTGTTGTATTTCAGCATATTCTTTTTCAGGGATAGAATCGTAAACAACTCCTGCTCCAGCTTGTATAAATACACGGGTGCGCTCAGAATCCTGAAAAGCAGGTTTTTCAAAAAAAGCACTGCGTATCACAATAGCGAGCTGTACGTTGCCGTTGAAGTGTAAAAAACCAATACCTCCTCCATACACATTGCGGCGGTATTTTTCCAGTTCAGCAATGATTTCCATAGCGCGTATTTTAGGCGCTCCACTCAGCGTGCCTGCAGGGAATACGGCTCCAATCACCTCAAAAAGCGATACCTCTTTGCGCTTGCGACCGTACACATCGGTTACTATGTGCATCACGTGTTCTAACTGCTTGATGTGCATCATATTCTTCACCTGCACGGTACCTTTCTCAGCAAAGCGCCCTATATCGTTGCGTGCCAAATCAACCAGCATTCGGTGCTCAGAACACTCTTTAGGGTCGGCGAGAAGTTCTTGTGCCAAACGGGCGTCATCGTTGGCATCTTTACCACGTGGACGTGTACCAGCGATAGGTGCTATATACATAGTTTCCGAGTTCATTTCTACTAATATTTCAGGACTTGACCCCACCACCTCTCCATAAGGAGTAGGGAAGAAAAACATATAAGGAGAGGGATTGGCTTTGCTGAGTAGTTTATAAAATTCTAAAGAGTTGAGGTTGCTTTCCAAACAGAGTTGTTCGCTTAATACCACTTGAAAAATATCGCCAGCACGTAGGTATTCCTTAGCTTTTTCAACAATCTTGTAGAAGTGTATTTGCTCTTCATTCAGGTCGGTATTGATGTGATAAAAAGGTTTTTCAACAGTATCCTGAGGCTCTGCGTTCATTTCTTCCAAAAAGTTGAAATATAATACTTCATCGCCGTAAAAAGAGTACACTTTATTCACTTTGGAATAATGCAAATAGGCTTTTGCATTCGCAAATACAAAAGCGGGAAACTCGTATTGTGCTTGCTCTTGTGTGGGAATATTTTCAAAAAAATGAATTGATTCATAGCCTAATACCCCAAAAAGTCCCGCAAAGGGCGCGATGGGTGTTTGTTGCTGGTAATTGGCTTGCAAAGAGGTGTAATTATGACTGTAAGCATCGAAGTAATCGCAATCTATCCCAATGATAATCTGATGAATATCTTCTGCTAAGTAAGAATTTCTAAAGCGTTTTCGTATAGCAGAAAAATAATATAATGGTTCTTTTATCAGCATAAAAAAATTTTCTTTGAAACGACAAAAGTAAAAAATAATCAGCAATTTTGCAAATTTTAGTAATGAGTTGTTGGTAATTAGAAGCATCTCATTCACCTTGTCCTAAATTCTTCAACATTATCCAAAAAACTCAACTTCTCCCCAAACCCTCTAAAAAACTAAAACTTTTTTTGTCAATTCAAATAATTGTCGTACTTTTGCCGAACTTTAATTGAAAATTATATATGGCAACTTACAAAAAGAACAACAACCGACCTAATAGAAACAGAAATACCGAGCAACTCGACGAAGCTCAAGAAGCTCAATTACACCAAGAAAGTACTACTGCCGAGGTATTCGATGCCCTTGATGCAGGCGCTAATCGTACTGAGGATTGGGTGAAACGCAATCAGAAAATTATTATCGGAGCCCTCATAGCTATAGCCGTAGTGGGCTTAGGTTATTTGTTATACCAACAATTTGTGAAAGCTCCTAACGAAAAGAAAGCTGCTAACGAATTTTTCTTCGCTCAACAATTTTTTGATGAAGCTATGCAAGCTACCGATGCAAGAGCCAAAGATTCTCTCTTCAAAGTTTCTATCGAAGGTGGTAAAGGTAAATATGGCTTCCAGCAAATCGCTCAAAACTATAGCGGTACCAAAGCTGCCAACTTAGCTGAGTACGGTATGGGTATGGCTTATATGCGTTTGCGTGACTACAACAACGCTATCAACCACCTCAAAAAATTCAATTCTGATGATGATATTTTCGGCGCTTTGGCTTATGGAAACATAGGTGATGCTTACCTCCAACAAAAAATAATGCCGAGGCTCTCAAGTACTACATCAAAGCTTTTGAACATAGCAACAACGATTTTGTAACTCCTATATACCTCAAAAAAGCAGGTATCGTAGCTTCTCTACAAGGTAAAAAAGACGATGCTCTCAAATACTACGAGCGCATCAAAGATGAGTTCCCTACTTCAGAAGAAGCTCGCACTATCGATATCCTTATCGGAAAAATCAGTCAATAAAACAAGATAAGAATAAAAGGTAGAAGATGAACATTCTTACCTCTTACCTCTTATCTCTTATCTCTTATCTGAAAAAATGGCAACAGAAAACAAGAATTTATCTCAATATGATAAAAGTACAATCCCAAATGCGAAAGCTCTTCGCTTTGGGATTATTACTTCTCAGTGGAATGAGCAAGTAACTTACGGAATGCGCAATGGGGCTATCGCTACCCTTAAAGATTGTGGTGCTGTAGATAGCAATATCCTCCTTTGGGAAGTCCCTGGTAGTTTTGAATTGGTGCACGCTGCCAAGCGAATGCTCAATACTCAGCACTTAGATGCTATCATCGTAATAGGCTGTGTAATACAAGGCGAAACCAAGCACTTTGATTTTGTGTGTCAAGGAGTTACTCAAGGTATTGCTCAACTCAATGCAATGCAAAGTGAGGTGCCCGTAATCTTCTGTGTCCTCACCGATAACAATCTTCAGCAATCACTCGACCGAAGTGGAGGAAAACTCGGTAACAAAGGTGTAGAAGCCGCTATCACTGCTATCAAAATGGCTGTTTTAGGGAAGTAGTGAAGCTAATAGGGAAATAGGTAACTTGGAATAATTTTTGCAGTATGTTATGCAGGGGCGTATGGCATACGCCCTTAATAAAAAAATCACTATGAAAAACATCATCACATATATAAAATATTATCTCCTGCCATTTATAGCTTACCTCTTACCTCTTACCTCTTACCTCTTGTTCGCTCAAGATTTTCACGAAGGTGATACCATCTACCTTCCTGAGGTAAACCTCTTTGGCAAAGAACGTTCCTTTGGTGATGCCGATGCTCAAAAACGATATCTACTGCTCAAAAGTCGTGTAAAACGCGTGTATCCTTATGCCAAAATAGCTGCTGATCGCCTTTATACTATGGAGCGCACTATGGATACTATGCAAAACAAACAACAGCGAAAAGTCTATGTAAAGCGCACCCAACGTTATATAGAAGACCACTTCACCGACGAACTCAAAAAACTCTCCCGCTCTCAAGGGCGCATCCTCATCAAGCTCATCCACCGCCAAACAGGGCGTACTGCCTATGATCTGGTAAAAGAACTCCGCAACGGGTGGAACGCCTATTGGTATAATAAAACCGCTTGGCTCTACGATCTCTCCCTAAAAAAAGGCTATGATCCTATGAATATCGAAGAAGATTATTGGATAGAAGAAATTATCCTCCGCGCCATTAGCAATGGTGAATTGGAAGATCAAACTCCTGCTCTCCAATACAATTTCTCTGAACTTACTGAACACCGACGAAAGCGATTAGCTAATTAATTCAGCTAACAAGTTAAATAAAATAATTACTATGAAGAGATTTTTTACTTTATTATGCTTATTCTTTATACCATTATGCTATAGTCAGAAAAAAGTTGTAGCAACAGATCGTGATGTTTTTTGCTTTCAGTTTTTAGACGAAGGGGTAGCTCTCAAAAATGAAATATACAACAACAATAAGGCGATTATAGCATTGTACAAATGGGCTTTCGAAGATATGGGAGTAGGTTATTTTCAAAAACGATATGAATTTAAATATCATAATAAAATAATGTATTTGAAAACTAAAAGAAAATTACAACACTATAATTTTTATTTTAAAAATATACCTTTTAAAGAAGGATACTATTTAGTTAAAATTTCTGAACTTAAATGGAAAGAGACGATAAAAGGAAGTGAAATCAGTGTACCAGAGGAGCTTCAAAATATACTTTTCTTAGATGCTGATGCTGCTAGAACAAATACTGCTCAAAATATCTACTTCAAGGATTTAGAGTTTATAGTAATAGATTTAAAAGATACAGAAAATGTTAAGATTGAACCTTTATCCAAAGAGAAATACTTAGAGTATTAATGTAGAAACTGGTTTAAAAAAAGATTTTTAATAATACTCAATTGAAGTTGGTGGTAGTTAATTAGCAGATTTATATATTGAAGTTGATTAAATACATTTATCGCTAAAGGTTATAGAATTAAACAATTGCCTTTGGCAAAGTTTTTTCTTACAAAAGACTATATAGCATTTGTCATTTATTATTATTTTTGTACCTTTGCCCACAAATAAAATAGTAATATGGAGTTATACTACGCTTTTTCAGTGATTATCGTCTTAGCTGCCTTGTTTTCGTACGTGAACGTGCGCTACGTAAAGCTACCTATGACTATAGGTATTATGGTGATTGCTATGATGGTATCAGTAGGCGTACGTCTTTTTGGTGGTGAAATATTCTCAGGTTTAGCACACCGCTTGGAATCTCTATTACAAGGATTCGATTTTACCGAAATCTTAATGGGGGCAATGCTTAACTTCCTCCTCTTTGCAGGAGCTCTCCACATCAATATCAACGACCTTAAAAGCCACCGTCTCCCTATTTTCACTTATGCAACAGTAAGTGTAGTGCTCTCAGCTTTCTTCATATCAGCACTGCTGTACTATATCGCACCTTTTATAGGTATTAAAATTCCTTATGTGTATTGCTTGCTCTTTGGTACGCTCATTTCCCCTACCGACCCTATTGTAGTGTTGGGGGTGCTCAAGCAAGCTAATGTACCTAAACGTATCGAAAATAAAATTACTGGTGAATCTCTTTTCAACGATGGGGTAGCTGTCGTAATGTTCGCTGTAGTACTCAAATTAGCTACCGATCATACTTTTGAACCTTCTTTCAATGCCATTACAAAACTTTTCCTTTTAGAAGCTGGAGGAGGAATTTTCTTAGGAGTGCTCTTAGGCTGGATAGCTTCCGAAATGATGAAAAAAGCCGACGACTATCACGTGAGTGTCTTGCTCACTTTAGCCGTAGTAATGGGAGGCTTCCTTATTGCCAAAACCTCTCACGTATCCTCGCCTTTGGCAATGGTAATCGCAGGACTTTTTGTGGGTAACGTAGGTAAAAAAGCAAATAGTGCCGAAAATAAGGACTATTTAGAGAAGTTTTGGGCAATTGTCGATGAGATAATGAATGCCATCTTGTTCCTATTCATAGGCTTTGAGATGTTGTTGATCAATAATCTAAATGAACAGTTCCTCTTAGGAGGAGTCGCTATCCTTGTCTGCCTTTTAGGGCGTGCTTTAGCTATCTATATCCCTGCCAAAACCATATTGCGCAAAGCGACTACCTATTCCCGTGGATCACTCATCACTATGGTGTGGGGGGGTGTGCGAGGAGGAGTTTCCATCGCTTTAGTGCTCTCTATCCCAGCCGATAAGGGCGGACTTAAGGAAACATTGTTGCAGATTACTTACATAGTGGTATTGTTTTCTATCTTGGTACAAGGGCTCACTGTAGGCAAAGTAGCCTCTAAAGCCTTACATCGCGATGTGGTGATGTTACGACTCAAAAGAATAAAGCAACTGCAAAAAGGAAAACAATCATAAAACTTTAATAACGAATGAGAATGCAAAAAGATAAAGGATTGGTGAGTGCCAAAGAAGTAGCCAAAGCAATTAATATTGATAAACTTGGCTTCTTGGGTACTTTTGGAGGATGGACACTGATGAAGCTGCTCCGTCTCTCCAAACTCAATGCTATTTACAACCGAACCAAAAAATACGAGGGCTTAGACTTCCTTAACAAACTGTTAGATGAGTTTGAAATAAAATTTGAAATACCTGAAGAAGATTTTAAAAATATCCCCAAAGAAGGAGCTTTTATCACGATTTCTAACCACCCACTGGGCGGGATTGATGGTATTTTGCTCCTCAAATTGCTCTTAGAAAAACGCCCTGATTTCAAAATTATGGCGAACTTTCTCTTGCAACGCATTGAGCCTTTGGCTCCTTATGTGTTACCAGTCAATCCGTTTGAAGACCGCAAGGATGTAAAATCTAGTATAGTTGGCTTCAAGCACACCATAGCACATCTCAAAGAAGGAAAACCTTTGGGGCTTTTTCCTGCTGGTGAAGTGTCTGTAACCAAAGAAGGACAACTAATGGTCGATAAACCTTGGGAAGAAGCTGCAATGAAGCTCGCTAAAAAAGCCAAAGTGCCTATCGTGCCTATTTATTTCCACGCTAAAAATAGTAAATTATTCTACTTTTTAGCGAGCCTAAGTGATACTTTGCGCACTGCTAAATTACCTTCAGAACTCCTTACTCAAAAACAGCGTACTATCTACATACGCATTGGTAAACCTATTTCGGTAGCTATGCAAGAAGAACATACTGATTTAGCCGATTTTACCGAATTCCTCCGCAAGAAAACCTACATCTTAGCCAACGCTTTTGAACAAGATAAAAAATTCTTGCCTTTGCCTAATGTATTGAAATCAAACAAAGGTGCTCCTAATCCACAACAAATTGAAGCTCCTATACGGCAAGACCTTATAGAAAAAGAAGTAGAAAATGTAACTAAAAAGGATTACCGACTGCTGAAAAACAATAACTACGAGGTTTTCTTAGCGCCTTATCAGGAAATCCCTAATATAATGAAGGAAATAGGTCGCTTGCGTGAAATTACCTTCCGTGAAGTAGGGGAGGGGACTAACGCTTCTTCCGATGTCGATAAATTCGACCTCTATTATCACCATCTTTTCCTTTGGGATAATGAAGCTAAGAAAATTGCAGGAGCTTATCGTATGGGATTAGGCGCCGAAATTTTCCCTAAATATGGTATTGAAGGCTTCTATACACACGATTTGTTCCGCTTTGAGCCCGAACTCTATGATATGATGAGTAAAACTATCGAAATGGGGCGTGCTTTTATCATTTCAGAATACCAACAGAAACCAATGCCGCTGTTTTTGCTTTGGAAAGGGATTGCTCACACTACTTTGCGCTATCCTGAACACTCTTTCTTGCTGGGCAGTGTGAGCATCAGCAACCAGTTCTCTAACTTTTCTAAATCACTGATGATAGAGTTTATGAAGTCTAACTTCTACGACCCTTATATCGCTCAATATGTACGCCCGAAAAAAGAGTTTAAAGTTAAACTAAAAGATGAAGATAAAGACTTTATTTTCGACGAAACTAAAGCTGACCTTAATAAGTTTGATAAACTAATTGATGAACTCGAACCTGGGAATTTGCGTTTGCCAGTGCTTATTAAAAAGTATATCAAGCAAAACGCCAAAGTTATCGCTTTCAATGTCGACCCGCTGTTCAACAATTCTGTTGATGGACTAATGTACATTCGTATCTCCGACCTCCCCGAAAGCACTATGAAACCCGTTATCGAGGAATTCCAAGCCGAACTAGAAGCGCGTATGAAAAATAACGAAGAATAACATCTTTTTATTATATTTGCGTTAAACTCAGCGAAATCGTAAGTCTAGTGCTAAAATTCAAAAAAAACATTGTAATAAACGTGAGTTCTATATAACAGAACATTGATTTACAGATTTGTAACATAATATATTCACAAAATAATTCACCGTCAGGTGAAAATTCGTGAGATAATAAAAAATAAAAATTTTTATGCACTCCAAATTTCGTGAAAATTCGTGTTTCACATACCCAGCTGCGCCAACTCGCTGGCTTTGTGGGAGATTAAAAATATTTTAATTACTTATACCGAACTCGCGTTAAATAAATAAATAAACCCAATGAAAAAAATATTATTTTTAGTAGTATTACTACCACTAACTCTTGTAGCACAAACCGTGATTGTCCCTAATCGCTATGCTTTCCAAAAAGAAGACAATCAGTACCAACTCAATATGCTCACGAAATTCTTGCTTGAAAAACAAGGTTTCAAAGCCTATATGGAGAGTGAAGCTCCTGCCGATCTACTCCAAAACCCTTGTGATGCCCTAAAAGCCGATGTGAAGAATGAATCAAATATGATGACCTCTAAAGTACAATTCCTCCTCACCGATTGTACTAATAAAGCGGTCTTCACTTCTCAGATAGGCAAAAGCCGTGAAAAAGAGTTTAAGAAATCCTACCAAGAAGCCTTGCGCAATGCCCTTTCAGGTGCAGAATTAGCAACTTTCAAGGAAGCTTATCAAGCTCCTTCAGTAGTCTCAAAACCTTCTATTCCCTCAGCAACAACCGCAGTACCCGAACTCACATCTACTGCTGCGCCTATAAGCGAACCTCTTATTCTATTTCTGTATGCTAAACCAACTAATACGGGATATGAGTTGTTTGATAAAAAAACAAATCAATTGCAATTCAAACTTAGAAAAATCAATACTCCTGATGTATTTCTAGCTTTTGATGTAGAAGAACAAAAATATGGTGTTTTAGAAAAAGACGGTTCCACTTTTTATAAGTTTACTTTTTACAAGCAAATAGATGGAGCGCCTATCACTTTCTCCGCCCAAATAAATTTCAATTAATCTATTATCATCTGTCACCACCTATCGTCTATCACCTGTTACCTAATTAAAAGTGTATAGTAAAGCCGAAGCAAAAAAACTACGCGAAGACTTCTGGATATCCTTTGGTAAATCGTTTCCTCGCAAATGGACGCTCTATGATACCAAAATCAAGGATTTTAGCTTTAAGTTTTCATTCGACACTCGTAAAGCACGGGTGCTACTTGCTGTTGAAGACTCTGATGAGGCAACACGTAGCTTGTACTACAATAAATTGCTGTCACTCAAAACTATACTCCAAGAAGAATATCTTCCTAACGCTGTTTTTGAAGAGAGTTTTCTCTTAAATAATGGTAAAGAAATCAGTTGTGTATATGTAGAATTGCAAGACGTAACCATTCACAACAAAGCCACTTGGCAACAAACAATGGAGTTCCTATACCAATCAATGTCGCAGTTCGAAGCTTTTTGGGCTGAATATAAAGATATCATTCAAGAAGAAAAATAATTTAGTTTATATGAAAAAACGTACCATACTCAATCTACTCCTTATCCTTTTTGTACTTTCTTTCTTCGTAACCCCCTTAGGTTATGAAAGTAAGATTTTGCTACAACGAATTTTCGCTAGTTCGGTAGACATCATTCCCGCTGATAAAGCTCAAAAAATCGACTTCAGTTGGCAACTCAAAGATCGCAATGATGTGCAGTTCAACTACTCACAAACTGAAGGAAAGAAACCTTCATTCGTGTATTTCTTCTCCTCTTGGCGCGGTATTAGTATTGCCGACCTCTATGCAGTAGAAAAACTCTACGATGCTTATAAGGATAAAGTAGATTTCTATATCATTACTAACGAGCGTCACGAACCAGTGGAAGAGATGATGCAAAAACGCAATTTCCATTTCAAAGTAACCTACCTTATCATCGGTGAGAAAATGCCTTTCGACCCCGAAAAAATCCCCTCAGGTTATATCGTAGATAAAAACGGACTTGTGCGTGCTCAAAAAGAAGGAATTGCTCGTTGGAATAGCGATGCTGTCCACGAACTCTTAGATACTCTAATTAAGTGATAATTTCTCACCTTTTTATCTTTTTCTTTTATATGAGATAGAAAATAATTATAAAGATAGTATTTTAGATTCAATTTAAAGTACTATCTTTGCCCACTTAATTATTAATTGTAAATCGTTAATTGCTAAAAATGGCTAAATATACAGAAGAAGAACTTAAAGAAGAATTAGAAAACAGTGAATACAAATACGGATTTTATACTGATATAGAATCCGAAACTTTCCCTAAAGGACTTAACGAGGAAGTGGTAATTGCCCTCTCTAAAAAGAAAAACGAACCTCAATGGATGACCGATTGGCGTTTAGATGCCTTCCGCGCGTGGCAAGCGATGGAAGTCCCTCCTCATTGGGCAAACCTTAAGTTTGAAACTCCCGATTTTCAAGATATTGCTTACTATTCTGCTCCTAAACAAAAACCTAAACTCAATAGTTTAGACGAGGTAGACCCACAACTTTTGGAAACTTTCCAAAAACTCGGCATCTCTCTTGAAGAACAAAAACGCCTTACAGGGGTGGAAGATAAACCTGCTGTAGCTGTGGATGTGGTAATGGACTCGGTGTCGGTAGCAACTACTTTCCAAAAAACTTTAGCAGAACGTGGTATTATTTTCTGCTCTATTTCTGAAGCTATCCAAAAACACCCTGAGCTTGTCCGCAAGTACCTTGGTACGGTAGTGCCTAAAACCGATAATTTCTATGCTGCTCTCAACTCTGCTGTCTTCTCCGATGGCTCTTTCTGCTATGTGCCTAAGGGAGTGCGTTGCCCAATGGAGCTTTCTACTTATTTCCGTATCAATCAGGCAGGTACAGGTCAGTTTGAACGTACCCTCCTCATTGTTGATGAAGGCGCTTATGTGTCTTATCTCGAAGGTTGTACAGCTCCTCAACGCGATGAAAACCAACTCCACGCAGCAGTGGTAGAACTCATCGCAATGGATAATGGCGAAATTAAATATTCTACAGTACAAAACTGGTTCCCTGGTGATAAAGACGGTAAAGGTGGAGTTTACAATTTTGTAACCAAACGCGCTTTAGCTGAGAAAAATGCTAAAATATCGTGGACACAAGTAGAAACAGGTTCTGCAATCACTTGGAAATATCCCTCTGTAGTGCTCAAAGGCGATAATTCTATAGGTGAATTCTATTCTATTGCTGTTACCAATCACTTTCAACAAGCCGATACAGGTACTAAGATGATACATTTGGGTAATAATACCAAATCTACAATTATTTCTAAAGGTATTTCGGCAGGCAAATCACAAAATAGCTACCGCGGATTGGTAAAAGTAGTGCCTAATGCCAAAAATGCGCGTAATTTCTCTCAGTGTGATTCCCTTTTGATGGGCAACCTCTGTGGAGCGCATACTTTTCCTTATATAGAAGCTAAAAACCCTACAGCCCAAATAGAACACGAGGCTACTACTTCTAAAATTGGTGAAGACCAAATTTTCTATTGTAACCAGCGTGGTATTGATACCGAAAAAGCTATTTCGCTCATCGTAAATGGTTTTGGTAAAGAAGTACTCAACAAACTACCTATGGAGTTCGCCGTAGAAGCTCAAAAACTCTTAGAAATCTCCTTAGAAGGCAGTGTAGGATAATTGTTAATTGAAATTTGTTAATTATTAATTGTTAATTATTAATTGAAAATATGATTCTTGCGCCTTCTCTCCTTGCTGCCGATTTCGGCAACCTACAACAAGCCATTGAAATGGTAAATGCCAGTGAAGCCGATTGGTTTCATATTGATATTATGGATGGTGTGTTCGTGCCTAACATCTCTTATGGTATGCCCGTACTATCGGTGATCCAAAAACACGCTACCAAGCCTCTTGATGTTCACTTGATGATTGTCGACCCTAGTCGTTACATCAGTACTTTTGCAAAACTTGGCAGCGATATCCTCACTGTGCATTACGAGGCGTGTACACACCTGCACCGCACTTTGCAAGCCATTAAAGCTGAAAATATGAAAGCTGGAGTAGCTCTAAATCCACATACTCCTGTGAGTGTACTCGAAGATATTATTCAAGACGTAGATGTGCTCTTACTGATGAGTGTAAACCCTGGTTTTGGTGGTCAGTCGTTTATAGAAAATACTTATAAAAAGGTGCGCCAAGCCAAAACGCTGATTGAACAATCAGGAGCCTCAACCCTTATTGAAATAGATGGAGGGGTGAGTCTAAAGAATGCCAAAGCATTAGTAGAAGCAGGTGCCGATGCTTTAGTAGCGGGTAGTTTTGTGTTCAATGCTGCCAATCCTACTCAAACCATTGCTGATTTAAAACACATATAGTCAATAAAAACAATGTTTCAAGGAGTACTTCAAAAAATGCTTACCGAATGGGCTGACCCTATACGGTATTATTTGCCAATGGAAGGTGATTTTGTGCTGATGAACCAACTTATCGGCAAGGATATAACACTCCAATTTGTGCGTTTTCAGTGTATGAATTGTGGTGAAAACAAACCAATCTTTCGTCAGGGCTATTGCAAAGAGTGTTTTTTTGAAGTCCCTCAAACTGCTGATTGGGTGATGCACCCTGAACTCAGCAAAGCACACCTCAATATCGAAGAACGCGATTTAGGCTATGAACAGCAAGTGCAGTTGCAACCACATTATGTATATCTTGCCAATTCTAGCGATGTAAAAGTAGGAGTAACCCGTAAATCACAAGCCCCAACCCGCTGGATCGACCAAGGGGCGCACGAAGCCCTCATCCTTGCCGAAGTGCCCAATCGCTATTTAGCAGGCATTGCCGAGGTTGCTCTCAAAGAACATTTAGCCGATAAAACCAATTGGCGCAAAATGCTCACCAACCAAATCACCCCCGTAGATTTATTGCGAGTAAAATTAGAAATGCGTGATTTTGTACCCAATGAAGTACAGCCCTACATCACCGAAGATATCACTCCCCTACGCATTCATTTCCCTGTAGAAAAATACCCTACCCAAGTGCGCTCTCTCCAATTGTCGCAAACCCCCACTTATAATGGTAAACTAATGGGCATCAAAGGGCAATACCTTATTTTCAACGACAATACCGTTTTCAACGTACGAGGCAACGAAGGATTGGTAATTCAATTGATAATTGACAATTGATAATTAAAAAAACTCAGAGGGCTTGTTTTTTTATCTAATAAAAACAAGTGTATTTCCTTCTGAAAACTTTTCTGCAAAGGCATAACCATCAGCGTTAAACCCTTTCAAATCTTCTACTGATTGAATTTCATTTTCTGCTAAAAATCGTACCATACGACCGCGTGCTTTCTTCGCATAAAAACTGATAATTTTCAGTGTATCTCCTTTATAATCTTTGAAGATAGGTGTAATAACAGGCACTTTTAGCTTTGTAGTATCAATTGCCTTAAAATATTCTTCGCTGGCGAGATTGATAAACAACTCTCCTTCTTGTAATTCATCGTTCAATGCCTGAGTGATTTTTTCTTTCCAAAAAGCATAAAGGTTTGCCGCCTTTCCTACGGGTAGTTTGATGCCCATCTCCAATCGATAAGGAGCGATAAGATCTAAAGGTTTGAGTACTCCATAAAGTCCAGAGAGAATACGCAAACTGCCTTGTAGTTTGTCAATTTGCATTTCAGAAAGTGAGTAGGCATCAAGCCCCTCATATACATCACCATCGTAAGCAAAGAGTGCTGGACGTGCATTTTCGGGAGTAAAAGGCATTGCAAAAGTTTGGTTGTGCTGCCAGTTAAGTTCAGCAAGTTTAGATGAAATCCCCATCAATTCCGATAGTTTTTGGGGAGATAGCGGCTTAAGAGCAGTGTGTACTTCAGCGATTTCTTTTGCAAAAATAGCCGTTGAGTAACGTTCAGTAGGTAAAGCCGAGGTTTCGTTAATAGTTTTGGCAGGTGAGATAACGATTTTCATAGTGATAAATAATTAACGGGGCAAAGTTACAAAACTATTGTCAATTCACAATTAGCAGATTAGAAAACTATTAGTAAGAGTTTGTAGTTTGTGCTTACGATCAATAATTAACGTCAGTTTGATCTAGCAAAACATTGATTTACAACTTTTTTTATAATAATATATTTACAAAACAATTCACCGCCAGGTGAAAATTTGTGAGATAATGTAAAGTAAAGAGTTTTATAGAGTCCTAAATTCATGAAAATTCGTGAAATTCGTGGGGGATTTAAAATATTTTGCTGATTGTTAAACAATTACTTACGTCGGATTCACGTTAATTAAAACTTAGATTTGTATATTACTAAATAAACCTTTAATTTTGCCGAAAATGATGAGCTTAACCCCCAATGAATATACATCAAAATTAAAATCAATAACTGATTCATTGCTAAATCGCCAAATAGGCAAATCTAATATGAAACACATTATCATCCTTATGGGACTATTTACTTTTTTTAATGCTCACGCTCAAATCAAGCGTATAGAACCACCTTTTTGGTGGGAAGGAATGCATTATGCCGAAATACAAATATTATTGTACGGCAAAAATATAGCACAATACCGCGTGGAAAGCGACCTACCTATCAGTAATGTGCTAAAAACAGAGAATCCTAATTATCTATTTGTAACTGTAGACACTAAGGATAAAAAAGCGGGCAACTATAGCATTTCGCTATGGCAAAAGAAGAAACAAGTGGGGAGCGTGAGTTATGAACTAAAAGCGCGCAGAGAGGGGTCGGCTTATCGCAAGAGCTTTGATAGCAGTGATATGATTTATCTCATTATGCCCGATCGCTTTGCCAATGGTAATCCTAACAACGATTCACACCCTGCACTTACTGATAAACTCAACCGCTCGGCTTCCGATGGTCGTCACGGGGGAGATATTCAGGGGATTATCGACCATTTAGATTATATACAATCCTTAGGGGCTACGGCTATATGGAGTACGCCCTTATGTGAGGATAACGAACCACAACATTCCTATCACACTTATGCCCAAACCGATGTCTACAAAATAGACCCTCGCTATGGCACTAATGAGGAATATCAACAGTTGTCTTCCGCCCTCCATAAGCGCGGTATGAAGCTCATCAAAGACTATGTAACCAACCACTGGGGCAGTCAGCATTGGATGGTGAAAGACCTACCTTGCTACGATTGGTTGCATCAATTCCCAGGGTATGGACAGAGCACTTTTAGGATGAGCACTCAGATGGATAGCAATGCTTCAGAATGGGATAAAAAGTACTGCGAAAAAGGTTGGTTTGCGCGCTCTATGCCCGACCTCAACCAAGCGAACCCATTGGTGCTTAACTACCTCACCCAAAACGCAATTTGGTGGATAGAATATGCCGACCTCGACGGTTTGCGCGTAGATACCTATTCGTATAACGACAAAGAAGGCATTGCTAAATGGACAAAAGCCATCACCGATGAGTATCCTCATTTCAACATTATGGGGGAGGTGTGGCTCAACCAAAGTGCCCAAGTGTCCTATTGGCAAAAGGATAGCCCTATCAGTGCGATACAAAGCTATAATACTTACCTGCCTACCGTGATGGATTTTCCACTTTTTAATGCGATAGGTGAGGCTTTCCGCGCAGCACCTTCGTGGGACAAAGGTATGATACAACTCTACGACAATTTCACTAATGATTTTCTGTATAAAGACATCAACAACCTGCTTATTTTTGCCGAAAATCACGATACAGCACGTATCAATCACGTATATCCTAAGATAGAGGACTATAAGATGATTATCACATTGCTGGCAACGGCGCGTGGTATTCCGCAATTGTATTATGGTAGTGAGATAGCAATGGCAGGCGACAAGAGCAAAGGCGATGGCGATATACGACAAGATTTCCCTGGTGGCTGGGCAGGCGATACGCAGAATGCTTTCACAGCCTCTGGGCGTACAGCTACCCAGAAAGAATATTACGATTTTACAGCCAAGCTCTTCAACTGGCGTAAGGATAAAGCCGTAATTCACTACGGAAAGACTAAACAATACTTACCTGAAAATGAAGTGTATATCTATTTCCGCTACAATGATACTGAGAGTTTAATGGTTATCCTCAACAACAGTGATAAGCCCCAAACGCTGCACCTCAACCGCTTTGCCGAGAGTTTGGCGGGATTTTTGAGGGGAAAAGATGTTATATCGGGGAAAGAGGTCTCTCTGAGCGCAAGCACCTTAGAAATACCCGCTAAAACCCCTATGCTCATTGAGTTGAAATAAGATGTAAGAGTTTTCTCTCATTCAAGATTTTCTGAGTCTCACTGAGATTTTCTGATTCTCACCTCCCTCTCAAAAAGTTTACTTTTTATGAAACACTTTTTTTCTCTGTGGTTATTTATCCTCTTTTTTGTAGGAGCACAAGCTCAAACCGCAGAAACTTATCTCAAAGAAATTGCTAAAAAACAACAACTTGATATCCAATGGCAGGAGCGCAAAACCTCTCTTGCTTCTGAGGGTATTCGCTCTTTTGTAGGTTACTGCGAAGGCAATTTTGTAGCGACCCTTTCAGTAGGTTCAAAAGCGCTATCAGGGAGTTTTCATTACCGAGATAAATCGTATGAAATCAGTTTGCAAAAAGGAAAATTAGTCTTTTTACCTAATGAAAAATTTGAGTGTGGCACTACTGATACACCTCATTCGCACCCGAGCCCTTCAACAGCACGCCCTGCGATATTAGCCGAAGAAACCGCTCCTACCATTGCCAACACACAAACATTAAGGGTATACCGTTTGGCGATGCATATCCCTTATAGCACATTCAGTACAGGACACTTAGAGAAAAACGTACAAAAAGTAAAAACTTTTTGGGCAGATACCGAGGCTTTTCTCAACGAAATGTACTTGCGCGATTTAGGAGTGCGTTTTGAGGTAGTAAAGGATGAGCGTCTCATTATCAAAGACGAAAAAGATGAGACTTTCAACACAAAACACCGAGCTGATTATGTGATTAATCATTCTACTAATGTTATCAATAGGCTTATAGGAGAAAACAGTTACGATGCGGGTATTACCCTTGCTTATACCATTTCTTTATATAAAGGCATTCGTGGCTTGGCTGATAATATTAATGGTGTTTATAAAGCTAATACCAAAGCTGCTGCTGTAGCAGTACTTACCAAAGAAGTCATAGCGCACGAAATCGGACACTTATTTGGAGGTAGACACACTTTTGGCAACTATAATGGCTCAGAAGCCTACGATAGTGAAAAGACAGAATATAGCAGAGGTACTTCGGTGATGAGTTATGGCAGTCCGCGTGACTTTTTCTCGCTGTCGAGCATTCAGCGCATACGTGAACGATTGACAAAAGTACCCGTGAAAGCTCACGACAAGACTTTCACTACTCAAGCCCCTCGCATAAACCATAGCGAGATTAAAAACCATTATACTATTCCCAAGGGGACTTTTTTCCAATTCTATATCCCCGCTACCGACCCCGATAGCGAGCAGCTACTGTACAACGTAAACCAACACGATGTGAGAAATGGCGATGAAACTCCTATAACACAATACATTATCTATAAATCTACCCCTGCCAACCCTGTAACTATCAAAACCGAGTACCACGAAAACTTGGGAGATGTAGTAGCCAATAGTGGCTTAGCACAACAAACTACGGGTACTTTTACCTTTTGGTTGGGAGTGAGCGATGCCCCACTCCAATCGTCAGCCAACTATATAGTACAATATGATTTGGCTGAAACCAAAGTAACCGTAAAAGACGCTACCCCCTTCAAAATTACATCCACACCTAAAAATAAATACAAAGGTGGCGATAAATTCATCCTCACTTGGAGTGTAGATAATACCATTTTCAAAGATACCAAAGTGCGTATCCTGCTTTCTGATGATTTAGGTAAGACCTTTAAATATATAGTAGTAGCAGAAACTGATAATAGTGGCAGTAAGGAAATCACTTTGCCTAATATCAATACCGATAAGGCGGTACTAAAAGTAGAAGTAATCGATGGTTTAGCTTTTGATCTTACCAATTACAATCCTAAAAATGGAGGTTTTACTATTGAAAAGAACCCCGCCCTTCCTGAACCTCTTCTTTGGGCATCACTCCCTAATCATCTTATGCTTTCGTGTGAGCAATCTATTCCAGCGGTAACATTGCCTACAGTTACAGGAGGGTGTACTCCTGCGGTTACCCTTCAAAAAGAAGAACGCATCAAAGGCAATTGCGACTATACTTATACTATCAAACGCATTTTTATAGCTACCGACTCTTGCAACCAAACGCTTACTTATACTCAAACTATTAGCGTAACAGATAAAACTCGCCCTACTTTTGTAGGTACTTTGCCTCAAGATATAAGTATCAAAGAAGGTAAAACAATACCCGCTCAAGTAACGCTCACTGCTACCGATAATTGTGGAACTGCTGCGGTTACGACCTCTCATAAAGAAGAAAAAGATGCCAAAGGCAAACTTACTAAACTTATCTATACGTGGATAGCCAAAGATGCTTGTGGCAATGTTAGCACTCACCAGCAAATCATTACCATTGAGCCTAAAAAAATCCCTACGCTCACTTGGGTAAGTGTTCCTAAAAATGTAACTGTGAATTGCGCTAAAGCTATTCCTGCTGTACAAACTCCCACTACACAAGGAGGTTGTGCTAAAGTAGTGATTACTCGCACCGATAAGGAACTGAACAAACGATGCTTTAATAACTTCACCTTAGAGCGTACTTTTACCGCTTCCGATGGTTGTCATACTATTACCTATACCCAACGTATCACCATAGCCGATAAAACCCCTCCTACTTTCGTAGGCGACTTACCTCAAGATCTTACCATCGAAGAAGGAACAACTATCCCTCAACAACAGAGCATTTCAGCTGAAGATACTTGTGCAGGACAGCCTACTGTTACGATGTCTCCAAAAGAAGAAACTATCACTAATGGGAAACTCTCTAAAGTTGTCTATACGTGGATAGCGCGCGATGTTTGTGGCAACCAAAGGGTACATAAGCAAACCATTACTATAAAACCTAAATCTCAAGAACCTCCTCACATAGATTCCCACCCTGATGAAGTGGTGATTTACAATGCCGTTTCTACTGAAAAAGGCTCTGATAACTATTTTAGAATAGAGAATACAGATGAAAACCGACCTATTACTTTATTTATTTTTGATGAAATGGGGTTGAAAGTATATGAAAGTAATTATTACCAGCAAAACGGTGAATATTTTAGAGGCTACCCTAATATAAAAGGAGTAGTAGGTAGCAAACGATTAGCAGGAACTTATTTCTATGTATTGACGTATTATTTCAACGGACAACAACAAACAAAAAAAGGATTTTTATATGTGAGATAATTACACTCCTGTATAGGTTGTCCTAATATATTACCAATGAGCAACCCCTCCGGGATACTCCAAATCTCTTTAGTGTTTTATAAAAAATGTTAATTTTTCCTTGCTAATTGTTAATTGTTTCGTACCTTTGCATCGTTTTTTAAAACCAAACTAATGAAACATCTACTACGCTACTTACTTTGGCTATGCCTAAGCATAGAAGTAGCCAATGCACAAACTAACATCCAAAGTATTATAACTCTTTTTGCTACAAGTTCTTCCGTAGAATGGGCACCCCCTATCCCTAACACACCTTCTATGCTTGTACAATGGCAAGCGCGAACTACTTCTAATGGATTTCGCACGTTTGTAGGTTACTACCAAGACCATTTTGTAGGCGTTATCAGCTTTGACAAACAGCAGTTGAGCGGTGAAATTTTTCGCAGAGGAAAGTCCTATGTATTGGGAACTTCTCCCCAAGGAATGCTCACTGTTGAGGCAGTAACCGATGAACACGATTGTGGTGCGATTTCTTTGGGAAAACAAGCCCTCACTGCCCGCAATTTCTTTCCCGAAGGCGATGAAGATAAGAACGACCCACCTATCGAGCAACCCGAGATTTACAATTCACTTTATCCTAAAGCGCTCATTCACACCGATGGTGTGTTCAGGCACTACCGCTTGGCAATACCGGTGGATTACAGCATTTACAATTCGACATATTTCAATAGAGATATACATAAAATCAAAGCGTTTTGGTATGCTACCGTTGCCTTTATGAATGAGTTATATCGCAATGATGTGGGGGTGGATTTTACTTTGGTAGATGATGAAGCACTTATTTTTACTACTGAAGAAAATCACTTATTCCGCAGAAGGGAAGCTGCTAATGAAGTGGTAAACAACGGTACTATCACACTCAACAAACGTTACGATAAAAACAAATACGATATAGCAATTATCCTCACCGATTATCGCGAAAGGTACAATGGCTTGGCGATGGTCTATGCCGCTTATGAACAACACAACAAAGCCAATGCGGCAGCACGCCCTGTAAAACCTTCTACCATTGCCCACGAAATAGGACACATGTTCGGCTCAGACCATACATTCTCTAACGGAGGTCAGTATTCTAGTAAAACCGAAACTGGATCGGGTCAATCAATTATGAGTTATGGACACGAGCACCCCCGCGATTTCTTTTCGCTTGTAAGTCTGCAAGAAATACGCAAGTTCTTGGGGAACTCTATGACTTATTACGCCGATGAAAGGCGCACCCAAGAAGCAGGGAAACGTGTAGAGGGTACAGGCTCTAACCTTGTTTATGGGGTAAAGAACAACAACCGTCCTCCTGAGCTCAATAGAACGCACCTTAAGAAAACCTACACTATTCCAGAAGAAACATATTTTCAATTCTATCTGAACGCTACCGACCCCGAGGGCGATGCGCTTACTTATATAGCACACCCCGCTGATAGGCGCTTTCACTCTACCAAATCTAACGCGCGTTTTATGACCTACAAAGGAAAATCTGATGGTAATATACGCTTTGAAACTACTTGGTTCGAAAGTGAACGCAATACCTTTGTACCTATAGGGGCTGCTGATTCTTACAAAGAAGGTACTTTCACTTTTTGGTTAGCAGCCGCCGATCATAACAAAAGCGATAACAACCACGTAGTGAAATACGATGTAGAAGAGGTGCAAGTGAAAATAGCCAAAGGTAAAGTTTTTCAAATACAAAACTTCGACAATGGCAGTTGGGAACAAAACAAAACCTACAAAGGAGGACAACTACTTTCGCTTCATTGGCAGGTAGATGAGGCTATTTTTGGCAAGGATAGCAAGGTGCGTATTCTTCTTTCGACCGACTCTGGTAAAACTTATAAATACGTATTGAAAAAAGAAGCACCTAACAATGGTACTTGTCAAGTAGTGCTTCCTAATATTTCTGTAGGCACAACGCACGGACATTTCGGCAAACAAAGAGGACAAGGCATCATCAAAATAGAAGTGATTGATGGCTTGGCTTATGCATTGTCTTGTACAAAACCTTATCACGTAGGGGGCTTTATGATACAAAAAGACCCTACAAAACCTGAAACTACCCCTGATCCTAAGCCACAACCAGCCCCTCAACCACAACCAACCCCTCAACCACAACCAACCCCTCAGCCACAGCCCCAACCTAACCCTCAACCCCAACCCAACCCTCAACCACAACCCCAACCACAGCCTCAACCCCAACCACAGCCTCAACCTCAACCACAACCACAGCCCCAACCTCAACCTCAACCACAACCACAACCACAGCCTCAACCTAACCCACAACCAACCCCACAACCCCAACCCCCAATCAACCCTACCCCCGACCCGTCAGCCCCGTCCGACTCGTCCACCCCATCACCTATTATATATAATGGTGTCTCAATCTCTAACCCCGAGAACTATTTCAAGATAGAAAATGCAGATGATAACCATCCTATCTCAGTGTTCATCTTTGATGAAATGGGACTCAAAGTATACGAGAATAGTAATTACGGCAAAAACGGAAAAGTCTTTAGAGGCTATCCTAATGTACAGAATATGAATAGGAGTAAAGCTCTTGCGGGTACTTATTTTTATATTGTTATCTATTATAAAGATGGACAACAACAAACCCAAAAAGGTTTCTTATATGTAAGATAATTAGCTAAGTCCCTCCGAGATTTTCCAAGCCCCTCCGAGATACTCCAAGCCTCTTAAAACAATCACTTTTGCGGCTTGTCCCCTTTCGGGGGAACGGGGGCTATAACCCCTAAACACTAAACACTAACAACAAATGAAAATATCAAAACTCTTACTACTCTGCTTCTTACTAACAACAGTAACCAACGCACAACAAAAAGCTACTGAGATCATACGCCTTTTCGGTACAAATGCCTCAGTACAATGGAATGTTCCTATCAAAGGAAAATCTATATCGCTCAACTGGCAAGCACGTCCCAATAGCCTTGCCCAAGAAGGATTCCGCACTTTCGTTGCCTATCACAATGGCAATTTTGCAGGAACGCTCTCAATGAATAAAACTACCCTATCAGGTGAAGTATGGCACGATGGTCATTCTTATTTCATCAACACTGAAAATGGAATGATCAAAGTTACTACCGATAAAGAACACTTCACTTGTGGCACTTGCGCCGATGGACAATGCTCTCAAGCTACAACGCCCACTTCCCAAAGACTACCTATGCAACTCGCGCCTGCTAATGCGATGACTGCACGTGGCGCCATACTGCACGAAGAGGCACTTCCGTCTGACGATAAAAAAGTGCTTTACAATACCAATGTACTCAGAACCTATCGTTTGGCTATGCTCATCGATTATAGTTTCTACAAAAAATATTGTTATAGTGATATAAATAAGGTAAAAGAATTTATGACAAAAGTAGAGGCAGGGCTCAACGAAGTATGCGGTAGAGAGATTGGCTGTCAATTTACTTTGGTGAACGACCCTCGCCTTATCATCACTACTAAAGACAAAGAAATATACGATAACCCTGTGGTGAGAGAGGCATTGAATAGAGCGACTTCAGATTTTAATAACCTTATAGGCGAAGAGAATTACGATGCAGGTATTGTCTTTTCTATATACCGTGATAATCGTGGTTTGGCGCATTTGGGTGAAATTACAGGAAAACTAAAAGGAGGCTGTATTGCCAATCACGAGTTTTATATCATCCTTCACGAATTAGGACACTTATTAGGCTCCGCACACACCTTTACCATAGGAGGAGCAACCGCTTCTTCTCATACCGAACCCGATAGAGGGAACTCTATTATGAGTTATATCAACGACCCTTATGGCACATATTTCTCACTTCCTTCTATATACACCATCCGCAACCGTACCAATTTGCACGATGCTTATTATAGCGATAAAGCCCGTACACAGTTGGTAGGCTTGCCTCAGGACAATATTCCTTATGGTGAAGTTTCTACTAACCGTGCCCCTGTAATCCAACGTTCTACATTAAAAAAGGAATACAAACTACCCCCTAACACTTACTTTCAATTCAATATAGAAGCAACCGACCCCGATGGCGACGCCCTTCTCTATATGGCACACCAAGCCGATTTTAATCAGTTTGGCAAAGCGCGTTTCCCTTCTAATCGCCCTACCGAGAGCAATCATATAGAGTTTTATCAACCCTATAGAAAAAATAATAACACTAATGAATGGGAAAAAGTACCTTATAAGTTCACAGGAGAAAACGAAACAGGCGTTTTTACTTTTTGGTTAGGTGTATGCGATGGTAAAATAGGAGCTTACAAAGACGGAAAACCGCACGTAGCACTCTATGATGTCTATGAAACCAAAGTAAATATAGTAGGGGGAACGCCTTTCAAGATTACTTCTGTAAGCAAAAGTAGTGCAGGAAAATACAAACGCGGTAAAGAAGTTACCATTAACTGGACTGTCGATAAAAATGTTTTTGGCAACGATAGCAAAGTACGTATCCTCTTTTCAGACGATTATGGAAAAACCTACAAATATGTATTAGCCGATGGATTACCCAATAACGGAAAAGCTACTGTCATTTTCCCTACACAAGCTAAAGGGTTGAATGGTGGCAATCTCTATGTAGAAGGTATTTTCAAAATAGAAGTACTCAATCATATCGCTTATGCTGTAAGTAATGAAAAACCTTATTTATTAGATATGCACAGCCCTGATATTACCTTTAAAAATCTACCAGAGCCTGTGATAACTGTTAAAAAGAATGCTATTCCCGAAAAACCTAACGTTACCGCCGAATCTCATCATTGTCCTGCTAATAAAAAAGCTGAGGTAACTTTTTCAGAAGAAGACCATACTACCTATTTATTGCGTAAATGGGTAGCAAAAGATAAATGCGACTATTCTGCTACAGCACAACAATTTATCTATTACGAAAAAGAAGCGCCTACTAAAACCTTACGATTTGTAGCCCCTCTTCCTGAGGATAAACACGTACAATGCCGAGGCGATATCCCAGCCAAAGCTGAAGTAAAAGCAGAGGGAGCCGATAACATTCACATAGACTATGAAGAAGAGTTTAGAGAAGGCGACCGTAAGTCTTACAAACTCACACGTTCTTGGATAGCCTATGCTGATAATGCATTGCCTATTCGGCATACCCAACAAATTTTCCTTAAAGACACTCAAAAACCAGTGCTCTCGTCTTACCCTCCAAGTATGACCGTAAAGAGCGAAGCCGATGTACCTGTAAGACAAAACCTCACTGCAACCGATAATTGTGATGGAGCTTTGCAAGTAGTGTCTAGCCAAAGCAGTGAAGAAAAAGGTGGTAAAAAAATAATACGCTACGTGTGGTTCGTAGAAGATAGCGCTCATAACGAAAACCGTTATGAACAAGTAATCACTGTGGATCCTAATGCTCAAAATCCGCAACCACAACCACAACCACAGCCACAACCACAACCTCAACCTAACCCTCAACCACAGCCACAACCTCAACCACAGCCACAACCTCAACCTAACCCTCAACCACAGCCACAACCTCAACCACAGCCACAACCCCAACCCCAACCACAACCACAGCCACAACCTAACCCTCAACCACAGCCCAACCCTCAACCACAGCCCAACCCTCAACCCCAACCCAACCCTAACCCCGACCCGTCAGCCCCGTCCGACTCGTCCACGCCATCGCCTATTATATATAACGGTGTCTCAATCTCTAACCCCGAAAACTATTTCAAAATAGAAAATGCTGATGAAGATCGCCCTATCTCGGTGCTCATCTTCGATGAAATGGGACTCAAAGTATACGAGAATAGTAATTATGGCAAAAATGGCGAAGTGTTTAGAGGTTATCCCAATGTGCAGAATGTAAACAAGAGTAAAATTCTTGCAGGAACTTATTTTTATATAGTTACCTATTATAAAAATGGAGAGCAAAAAACCCAGAAAGGTTTCTTGTATGTCAGATAGATAAAATTAACATACCCTCTTTTTGTCTTTTACTTATAATCTAATAAAAAATGTTAAACTCTTGTTAAATAGGCTTTTTTGTGTGTAAGTATGGAAATAGTTGAGTAATTTTGCGCCCTAGTACAATAATTCTCAATATTTTCGCATAAAATGAATAATTTAGTAGCAAAGATAGCTTATAAAATTATTTTTGTAGCAACTTTTCTGTTGGCTATGAGCCATCTCAATGCCCAAAGTACACCCAAAGTGGGAATTACCCAATTAATTGGTTGTGGTACAGGGACTAATGCTAATAAGGCAGAGGTAGTCGTAAGTATAGACGAAAGTCTATCTGGTTACCAATATAATTTTGGAACAGGCTGGGTAAGTACCAATAAAACTTGGCTTTCTCAGGGGAATCATACTATTCAAGTAAAGAGAGGAACTGAGAATTATACTTTACCTATCACAGTACCTGCAAAAGCTACTGCGCCTACTTTTACGCCTTCTGTAGTTTATAACGGTGATAATACTACGGCAAATGTTACTTTAGGTAACAATCAGCCTACCTATCAGTATAGTTACACTTATGGAGGAAGCACGAAGTCTAATCCATATTTTGCGAATCTCACCTCAGGAACTCATAATGTTTCAGTAACTTATATTGCTCCTCCTACTACTAAATCGGTTGTTTTCTATGATGATTTTGGAAAGAAAACAGGAAACGTTAAATCCGTAAAAAGCCCCTATGTAAACCAAAATATTTATTTTGATCCAATGGATGGATCAAATCAAGTACGTCCAGCAGATGGAGCTACACGCCCTCAAACAGTATCAGATTCTTATTATGCAATAGGAAATAGAGCAGATATGATGGATGGCACGACTCCTTATAGTAATTTTTGGGTACTACCTAATGATAAGGATGGAGATGCTAATGGTAGATTTTTGTGGTATAATGTAGACCTTACCCAAACATCCCCCGGTGAAACAAAAACGGTTTATAAGCGCAAAGCAAAAGTAACTCCAGGTATGCCAGTAGAGTTTTCTACGTATGTATATAATCCTATCAATAATGCTGTACTTCCTAGTGGATATAAACCTGATGTATCTTTAAAGATTTTCCGATCAGAAGCTGATTTCAATTTAAATACTCCTATGTATTCTTCTGATAATACAGAATCTATAGAAAAAGAAAAGGGAGGAAATCTTAATAATTGGACACGTATGAGTGTAACTGTTAATGCAGGAGCTTCTGATACTGAACTTATTTTTGTTATATACATTAGCGGTGGAGGTAACGATTTATGTGTAGATAATATCTTGGTAACACAACCTTCAAAAACTTGCCCTATTACTCAAGTAGTTCCTATTACAGTAGGAGCAAATACAACCCCTATTACATTTACCTCTACTACAACTTATAATTGTACAGCTAAAAAAGCTGAAATTACAGTAAATCCTTCAGTTACTACAGGACATACTTATACCTACACTTTAGATGGGGGAACTCCTCAAAGTTCAAATGTATTCAACAATATAGCGTTGGGTACACAGCATACTATTACAATAACTTCTAAAAGAAACGATAACAAAATTCTATTCAAAGAAGATTTTGGATCAGGAGGAACTTACTTAATGCCAACTTCTGTAATTCCTACTCCTTTTGTAGGACGTTTGGGCGGAGAAGGCTACCCTTCAGATATTCCAGCAGAAGGAAATTACCAAATAGCTAATAAAAATAACTTAGTAAAGAGAAGCTCTTGGAATTGGGAAAATCCTTTAGATCATACTTCTAATGGTTCAGATTCTAATGGACGTTATCTTGCGTTTAATTATGGGAAAAACGCTAATAAAAACTTCTATTTACAAGATATACAAGTAACTGCTAACAAAAAAGTAACTATAGAATATTATGTCTATAATCTTAATAAACATAATTCGGGAGATAATTCTATATACTACCCCAATATACAAGTCTCTTTTGTCGATAAAACTTCAGGAAATGTTATAAATGGGGCTACTAAAGCTTCAGGAGGAGTTAGAGGGCACGATAACACTAAAGATTGGAAGCATTTTACTCATACTTTTACACCTGGAAATGCAACAAGCCTCCAAGTGCGTTTTACGAATCTTACAGATCAAACAAGTGGTAACGACTTTGCTATTGACGATATCTTAATTACCCAAGAACAAGATATCTATAACCATACACAAACCGTTACTATAAATCCTGTAGCTGAGGTTACCTCAGTTACAGCTACACCTCTTGTATTTAGACAAGGTACAAGTACTACTGTAACCTTTACAATTACAGGTACGCCTAATGCCGAAATTACCTATTCAATCACAGGAGGTGCTACACGAACAGCTACTCTTGATAGTACAGGAAAACATATTGTAACAACAATCACTACTCAAACTATCGAAATCAATGTAAGCAAAGTGAAATTAGGGGCTTGTGAGTATTCTTATACTGATAAAAAAGCTAAAGTAGTAACTTCTTTAACTGATTGTATCTCTAAACCTTTGTCGCAGTTTCCTAAAACACCAGTAAATGGTCAAACTGCTAAGAACTTGATGAATGGTGTTACAGTAACTCGTAGTTATTCAGGAACTCCTAAAGTTTATTCAGGAGATACAGATACCTATTGTAGTGGCTCTACCTATGATGATTATACTATTATTCTTCCTACTACAGGTTATAGTCGTGATGTGATTTATACCTTTAGCCAACCTGTTACTAGTGCAGAGGTATGGCTAATGGTAATGGGTAGTCCTAAAACAGTAAATGATAAAGTAAGACTTACTACAAATAATCCAGCTTCTACTTTCTCTATAGTGTATGACTGTGCAAAAGGGAAAGGAAAAGCAGCAGCTACCTTAAATAATGGAGTAGTTACCTCACAACCTAATATCGTAACAGATGTGGCAGTGCGTGTAACCTCCAATAGTCCTTTTACTCAATTAATAGTAGAAGATATCAATGGTACTAACTCTTCAGGAGTATTAGTAGAACTCTGCCCTACCTCTATCACTCCTGCTGAGACTATTAGTATCACTACACAACCACAAAGCCAAACTATTTGTGCTGATAAGATGGCTACTTTCACTTCTAAAGCTCAATTGAAAGATGCTACAGGTAATATTCAGTACAAATGGCAACAAAGTAGTAATGGAGCAATTTGGACAGATATTCCTGCTTCTACGGGGGCTATCACAAGTGGAGGAACTGCCTCTTTAACAATAGCTGGAACTACTAACTATAAATATAGAGTAGTGTATAGTTATCAGTTTGCACCAGGCATCGTGGTTACAGCTACTTCTCAAGAAGCAACGCTTACCAAATTGCCTTCTGTAGCCTTACCTACACTTATTACCGGTAGCAAAACTCTTTGTCCAACAACAACTAACAATAAAGTATCGTTTGCAAACTATGTAACTGCCCCTACAGGTACTACTTTGCTTTGGTACACTGCCCCTACAGCTACTGTTTCAAGCACTACAGCCCCTTTTATCAATACTCACGTAACCACTCGCACTACTCAAACGGCTTATGTGCGTGCTCTTAGCACTACTGGTTGTACTAGCGGTATTGTAACTGTTACCTTAACTGTGGATGATACTACCGCTCCTACTTTCAATGCTCCTGCAGCACTGAATATAGTGTGCAACTCAACTACGGCTACTACAGCTATCAACAATTGGCTCGGTACGGCTACCGCTACTGATGCTTGCGGTTCTATAGCGACTATTACAAATAACTATACAGCTCCCGCCAACTTGTGTAATGTAGCTGGCGGACTCATTACAGTTACTTTCGTAGCCAAAGACACTTTTGGCAATACACAAACTCGTACTTCAACTATTCACTTAGGAGTAACTCCTTTAGTAGTAAAAGACGATAGCTTTACAGTACCAGATGGTTTAAGAACTCAAACTACAATCAGTATACTTGATAACGACCGACTCAATGGTGCTAAACCAACAGCAGGAGTAGGAGGTACGGTAACGATTACCAATGTAACGGGAGCAACTCCAGTCAGATCAGGAACTAATGTACCGACTTTGAATCCTAACGATGGTAAAGTAACTATCCCAGCTAATACCCCAGCAGGTATTTATACGATTACTTATAAAGAGTGTGAAACACTTAATCCAAGCAGTAACTGTAGAACAGCAACAGCAGAGATTAAGGTAGGCACACCGACTATTACGGTAACCCCAGAAACCTTAACAGTAACGCCAAGTACAGCAACTCAAACAATACCAAATATCTTAAACAATGATAAGATAGGCGGAATTGTAACGCCAACAGTAGGCGTGGGAGGAAATGTAACATTAACGGTTACCAATCCAAACACACCAGGTAACAAGCCAACGCTTGATCCAAATACCGGCGAGGTAACCATCCCAGGTAATACCCCAGCAGGTACTTATACGATTACTTACAGCTATTGTGAGGTGTTGAACCCAACCAACTGTACAGGTACACAAACCTTGGTAGTAACAGTAGTAGGAACAGTTACTCCTACCGCATTGCCAATAGCAGTAGACGATAGAGCTTCTACAGCTATGAATACGCCTATAAATATTGCCGTGTTAGCGAACGATACCCTCAACGGAGCAACTACTCCTAATGTAGTAACTTCTCCAGCGAATGGTACAGTAGTTGTAAATGCTGATAATACGGTAGAATACAGACCTCACACAGGCTTTGCAGGAACTGATACCTTTGTATACGAAATCTGTAACTCCGCAGGATGTAGCTCTGCTACTGTAACGGTAGATATAGTCAATAAAATCGTACCTTACAACGGTATGTCTGTAGATGGTGATGGTAAAAACGACTACTTCCATATTGGTGGTATAGAAAACTATCCAAACAATGTGGTACGTATCTACAACCGTTGGGGTGTAAAAGTATTTGAAGTGAGTGGTTATGACAACGTAACCCGTGTGTTTAAAGGAATTTCCGACGGTCGTGTAACAGTGGAAGCTCCTAATAAACTTCCTCAAGGTACTTATTATTACGTAATCGAATACTACGATCAGAATAATAATAAACAATCTGAAGTAGGCTGGTTATATCTCAAAAAATAATTAAATGAGTTCATAGATAAAAAGGACTGTCCAGAGTATTTCTGGCAGTCCTTTTGTTATTTTGCTAATTGACAAATTGGCTAATTGAAAAATTATTGCTACCTTTGTCGCCATTAAAAATATTTAAAAATGAAAAAAACAGTATTATTAGCAGTAATGACCCTTAGTTTGTTCTCTTGTAAAAAAGATGACAACAATGAAACTACTTATGGCGGTGCTTTCCCTAAAACAATTGTAAAAGAAGAAGTAAGCAATATAGGTATGGTTAAAACCACTGAGAGCTATACTCTTGATAGTGGTAATAAAATCACCTCTTTTACCAAAAAAATAGTTGATAACGGCACTCCTACTACCGATGAAGCTTACACTATCAACTACAATGGTAATCTAATTACCTCTATAGCTGTTAATAGTAACTCTCAAAGCAATAAAAATCATACTTATACCTTCGATTATAACGGAGGTGTGTTGCAATCAATCACTCGTAATGATAATGTTCTAAAAATAAACTATCAGTATGTAGAAGGGAAAGTGAGCACCAAAACGATAACATATAATTCTAAGAAAACGAATTATGCTTATACTTATAGTGCCAACACAATAAAAATGATTTCACAAGAAATAGGAAAAGCTGAAAATGACCGCTTTACCTATACACTTAATGCTGATGGTACTATTGCCTCTTTCAAAAAAATAACTTATATTGGTAATGTTCCCGATGCCACAACTGAAGGTACTTGTTCTTATCAATACGACAACAAACCTAATATCTTTCAGCGTGATGTATTTAAGTATTTAGCTGAAATAGAAATAGCAACAAACAACAACTACTATGGCGATTATTACAGAGACCCTCTTTTGAGAACAGTCGCTCACAATGTTGTTGCTTATACAAATAATTTGTACAACAACACTCACGCAGATTATCAAGATTTAGAAAACGCCACTCGCTCTTTCCATTATCAATGGAATAGTGACAACACCCCTAAGTCAATGGAGTATAAGAAAAACAATAACCATAAAGCCAAATATACTTACACTTATTAGAAAAATTTAATTACCGATGTTTATAGATTATCTTCTTTCGGCAGTATTGATGCTTATCACTTTTGCGATAGGCAGTTCCCTCCGCTTTGCCGATTTCGAGAATATATTCAAAAAATCAAAGCCCCTATACTTGGGGCTTTTCTTGCAGATGGTCTTCCTGCCTATCTGCGCTTTTATTATTGCTGAATTAGCTAATCTTACTCCAGCCGAAAAAGTAGGACTTATCATTGTCTCAATATGTCCTGGCGGAACTACTTCTAATTTCATTAGTTATCTCATCAAAGCAGATACCGCTTTGGCAGTAGCCCTCACCGCTATCAATAGTCTGCTCATTCTACTCACCATTCCGTTGCTTTCTAATTGGGCAGTAGCAGCCTTTATGGGCAGTCATACTGAGGTTTCCTTGCCTATCCTTAATATGGTATGGGAAGTAGCTAAAATCATTATCATTCCAGCATTGTTGGGTTTATTCTTCAACCGATTTTTCCCTAATATATCTCTTAAAATTCGTTTTCCTTTAAAGGTTATCAATACGATATTATTAGGAATTGTGTTTTTTATTAAATTCTTTGGAGATAAACAATCAGGAGGTAGTGGTATCTTGGTAGACGAAATAATTCGTCTTTTGCCTGCTACACTACTAATGCATCTCAGCGCAATGATACTCAGTTATTTTATTGCTTTAAAAAACTTTAAACTTTCAGGCGTACAAGCAACAACTATCAGTATAGAAGTAGGTTTGCAAAATACCGCTTTAGCCATATTGGTAGCAGGTACTCTCATCGGCAATACCGATATGACCAAACCTGCCCTTGTCTATGCAATTTTTTCTTTCTTTACAACTTTTGCTTTTGCCCTTATCACCATCAGACTAAAAAGATAACAACAACTGATAAATAAAAAAGTGCGATGTTTATCATTCAAAAACATCGCGCTTTCTCTTATCTGTTACCTGTTACTTGTTAGCTAATAAATAAATTACCGCCATTCGTATAGCAACCCCATTTTCTACTTGTTGTAAGATAATCGATTGCTCACTATCAGCTACTTCGCTAGTGATTTCTACCCCTCGATTGATAGGACCTGGGTGCATAATCACAATTTCTTTGTCTAAACTATCTAATATTTCTTTAGTAAGTCCATATTGTTGTACATATTCACGTGTAGAAGGGAAATAACTAATGTCTAAACGCTCGTTTTGGATGCGTAACATATTAGCTACATCACACCAATTTAGTGCTTTGCGCAAGTTAGTTTCTACTTTCACATCTAACTCGTGTATATATTTAGGAATAAGTGTTTGAGGACCGCATACCATCACTTCAGCACCTTGTTTATGGAGCGCAAAAATATTGGAGAGTGCCACGCGTGAGTGCAATATATCGCCTACAATCACTACTTTCTTACCAGCAACCTCGCCCAAACGTTCTCGTATAGAGTATGAATCTAAAAGTGCCTGAGTAGGGTGTTCGTGAGCTCCATCACCAGCATTTACAATCGATGCTTTTACGTGTTGTGATAGAAATACTCCCGCACCAGGGTTAGGGTGGCGCATTACTATCATATCCACTTTCATTGATAAGATATTGTTTACAGTATCTACTAAGGTTTCTCCTTTGGTTACTGAAGATTGTGAAGCCGAAAAATTAATCACATCAGCAGAGAGGCGTTTTTCTGCCAATTCAAATGATAGGCGGGTGCGTGTACTATTCTCGAAGAAAAGATTAGCAATAGTAATGTCGCGCAGTGAAGGCACTTTTTTAATAGGACGGTTGATGACCTCCTTAAAGTGGTCAGCAGTCTCAAAAATTAACTGTATATCCTTTTCAGTGATATACTTGATACCCAATAGGTGATTCACACTCAATGCACTCATTTTATATTCTTTTTTAAGTGGTTGTGCAAAAGTAATAATAATTTCTCAATTAACAACAATTTTTTACTCCCATCATTCCCACCGCTCCCATCATTCCCACCGCTCCCATCATTCCCACCGCTCCCATCATTCCCACCGCTCCCATCATTCTCACCACTCCCACCGCTCCCACCATTCCCACCGTTCCCACCACCTCCTATCATTGCCCGTGCGGCTCGCACCTCCCTCCAAAACAAAAAGTGCGATGTTCAATATGAAACACCGCACTTTGTCAATTGTCAATAATCAATTGATTATACCACTTCATTAAGGTAAGCTTTGAGCATCCAAATTGTTTTTTCTTGTCCAGAGATAAAGTCGCTCATTAGTGAGTTGGTACCTTCATCGCCTATTTCGTCAGAAAAGTTCAACAATTCTCTTTCCAAAGGCAATAGCGCACTAAGAGTATCGATTACCAAACGCACAGTTTTATCATCGTCAAAAATATTTTCACCTACAGGTACAGAAGTGTGTTTCACATAGCTTTCGAGAGTGTGGAAAGGTACGCCACCGAGGGTGAGAATACGTTCAGCAATTTCGTCTACTTGTTCTTGAGCGGTAGTGTAAAGCTCTTCAAATTTCACGTGAAGTTCAAAGAAACGTTTCCCTTTGATGTTCCAGTGTACACCGCGCAAGTTTTGGTAATACGTTTGATAGTTGGCAAGCAATACATTTAGCAAGCCGATTTCTTTTTCTACTTTGGCTTTATCAAGCCCTAAGGTATTTAATTTCATAATGTTGTTATTTTTTTAATTCTACGCTGCAAAATTACAATAGTTTTATCAAATAACATAATTAAATTCAATAGATTTTTCTAATAACAGTATTACCTCCTTTGAGACACTCCAAGATTATCTGAGTTTTTCTCGCTGATGCAAACTCCCCGCTGGCGCGAGCTTATAACTCGTGTTTTTATTTCGTTTCTCAATATGATTGAAAATCAGCCATTTATAAAAATATTGTTTTTTTTAATATAAATCCCCTTGTTAATTCAAAACAAAATACTACCTTTGCCTATTATTAACGAAAGACAAACGAAACAATTGCTATTTTATGGATAAGTATTCTTTCTTGAATGCCGCAAGTACGGCTTTTTTCGGCGATTTATACGATAAGTATTTAGAAAACCCCGATGCGGTAGAACCCAGTTGGCGCGCTTTCTTCCAAGGTTTTGATTTTGCCCAAGAGCAATATGGCACTTCCGTTGAAGAAGCCGTACCAGTAATGGCACAACAAGTAGCGAGCGGCGAGAACCCTGCCCTTCTCGATAAGGTCAAAAAAGAGTTTGCTGTGCTCAACCTCATCAATGGTTATCGCACTAACGGACACTTATTCGCACAAATCAACCCTCTACGCCCTCGCGAGCCTTATACCCCTACTTTGGCTATCGAAAACTACGGACTAACAGCAGCCGATTTGAATACTACTTTCGATGCTGCTCGCGAAATAGGCTTAGCCCCTTCAACTCTTAATACTATTGTAGAAAAACTCCAAGCTACCTATTGTAAATCTATAGGGGTAGAGTTTCAACACATTCGCAATACCGAAGAGCGTGAGTGGTTCATTAAACGACTACAACAAAACCATAATACTACTCAGTTTTCCAAAGAAGAAAAACTTCAAATTCTTCAAAAACTCAACGAAGCTGCTTCTTTTGAGAACTTCCTTCATACTAAATATGTAGGTCAAAAACGATTTTCATTAGAAGGTAATGATAGCCTTGTAGCGGGTCTCGATTTTATGGTCGAAGCAGCTGCCGAACAAGGTGTAAAACACGTGGTGCTCGGTATGGCTCACCGCGGTCGACTAAATGTATTAGCTAATATATTCCACAAAAATCCACAAGATATATTCTCTGAGTTCGACGGTAAAGATTACGAAATGGACGATTGGTTCGATGGTGATGTGAAATACCACTTGGGTATTACTATCAATCGCACTACTCGCACTGGAAAAACAGTAGATATGAACTTAGTGCCTAACCCCTCACACCTCGAAGCTGTTAATGCTCTCGTAGGAGGAATTACACGCGCTAAACAAGATCGTTACTGTCAAGGAAATATACGTCAAGCCTTGCCAATACTCATTCACGGTGATGCTGCTGTTGCAGGGCAAGGTATAGTATACGAAACGGTACAGATGTGCGGCTTGCGTGGCTTTACCAATGGAGGTACTGTTCATATCGTAGTGAACAACCAAGTTGGATTTACTGCTAATTTTTCCGACTCGCGTTCTTCTCTCTACTGCACCGATATTGCAAAAATGAACGAATCTCCTGTACTTCACATCAATGCCGATGATGCCGAAGCTGTTGTACACGCTTTCATTTTAGCTACCGATTACCGTCAAACCTTTGGCAAAGATGTGTATATCAATCTTTTTGGCTATCGTAAATACGGTCATAACGAGGGTGACGAACCGCGTTTCTCTCAGCCAATAATGTATAAAACCATCAGTAAACACGACAATCCTTTCCATATCTATGCACAAAAACTAATAGGGGAGGGGATTACCCAACAAACGTATGTTACCGAAATAGAAAATGCTTACAAAGCATATCTCGATACTTGTCTTGAAGCTTCACGGAAAGAACCACTTACGATATTAAAACCTTTTATGCAAACCGAATGGCAGGGCTTTGAAATTGCCTCACCTCAGGAAATGCTACAAAAGGTAGATACTTCTATCCCTAAAGAAAAACTTGACGAAATAGCTGCCGTACTTACCGAATTGCCTGCCGATAAACCTTTTATTAATAAAGTGAAAAAGATTATCGCCGATCGTAAAGAGGCGTATGCTAATAACCATATCGATTGGGGAATGGCTGAACTATTAGCTTATGGTTCGCTCCTCACCGAAGGTTTTGATGTGCGCATCACTGGGGAAGACGTACAACGCGGTACTTTCTCACATCGCCACGCTGTGATTAAAACTGAAGATACTGAAGAAGAAGTATGTTTCTTGCAAGACCTTAAAGCTAAACAGCTGGCAACTGGTACTTTCCATATCTATAATTCATTGTTGTCTGAATATGGAGTCTTGGGGTATGAGTATGGCTATGCAATGGCAAGCCCACGAACACTCACAATTTGGGAAGCACAGTTTGGCGACTTCTCCAATGGCGCTCAAATAATGCTTGATCAGTATGTTTGTTGTGGCGAAGGCAAATGGAAAACTCAGGACGGTATAGTGATATTACTCCCTCACGGTTATGAAGGACAAGGAGCTGAACACTCCTCAGCACGTATAGAACGCTATTTGCAACTCTGTGCTGAAAACAATATGTATGTAACCAATTGTACTACCCCGGCTAACTTCTTCCACCTCTTGCGCCGCCAAATGAAAACAAATTTCCGCAAGCCATTAGTAGTATTCACTCCTAAGAGTTTGTTGCGTCACCCACAAGTAATTTCAACGGTAGACGATTTAGCAGCAGGTCATTTCCAAGAAGTGCTCGACGACCCTATCGCTAATGCTGAAAAGGTAAAACGAGTAGTATTCTGTTCAGGTCGTTATTACTACGACCTCTATGCCGAGCATGAAAAGTTAGGTAGAGACGATATAGCCTTGGTACGTATTGAGCAGTTGTTCCCATTGCCTGTAGAGCAACTCAAAGCAGTAATTGCCAAATATGCTCACGCCACCGATTTTGTTTGGGCGCAGGAAGAACCAAAAAATATGGGCGCTTATGGCTATATGCTAATGAATTTTGATTTGGTAAAATGGCGTTATGTAGGTACCCCTGCTTATGCAGCCCCTGCCTCTGGTAGCCATACTCGTGACCGCAAACGTCACAGCCAAGCCATAGCTGAAGTATTTATCCCGTAGGGGTGAATGGCAATTCGCCTGTCCCATCGCTACAACTTTTGTCAAAGTTTTCAATTGCTCGTCGTCCTACGACCTTTGCCAAAGTTTTTAATTGCTCGTCGTCCTACGACCTTTGCTAAAGTTGATTACTTTGATAATCAATCATTTTTAGAGTATGTTGTGTAAGGGCGTTTTGTAAACGCCCTCACAAATAGATTTTTTTGAACACCTCAAAATTGTTAATATGAAAACAATTATTACATTCTTGTGTTTATTTATCATCGGAACTGTATCAGCACAGCGAAAGCCTATTGCTGCTTTGGTTGTATTAGATAGCATTCCTCTTGTAGAGCCCCAACTAAGAGAGCTTGCCTTAAATGTTTTAGACCCTGAAAAAATTAAAAGTATAAAGGTATTTACAGGTGCAGAAGCTACTGATAAATATGGTGATTTAGCCAAAGAAGGAGTGATTGTAATTACTCTTAAGCCTTCAAAGAAGAAGGCTTTTGATAAGAAATCTGAAAAAATCTATCATCCACTCTATATATTAGATAGTGTCCCCCTTTTTGATGCTAAATTAAAAAAGGTGATTTTGGAAAATATAGATAGACATAGAGTTAAAAAGATAGAAAAACTTGAAACAAAAGCCGCAGCTAAATATGGTGACGCAGCTAAGAATGGAGTAATCAATATTGAACTCAAGCCGCAAAAAGCTAAAAAACAAAACCTTAAAGACAAAGAAACTATTTTTCTTAGATGATATATCTCTTAAATTAGCACCTAACCCCTAACACCTGACACCTGATACCTAACACCTAGCAAAAGATGAGTCGAACTTTTTACATTAAAAACACCCAAGCACCTGAGGAAATGTCCCCTCAGCAATTGCTTAACCTCCAACGTGAGGGATTTATGCAGTACAATATTGATGAAGATGACGAACATTACGCTCAGGTGATGCATAGCCCTATCAGTGAATGGGGGTGTATGATAATGGGACAAAAAGGTATTAGCGGTCGCGGTTTTGAAGTCTCTTACGACCCCGAAACCCAAGACTATGGTGTGCGTGTGTTCACCCCTAGCACCGAAAATGATTGGTTAGGAGCTATAGAATTCATTGGCAAAGTAGCTACAGCTTTGGCTACTAATGTAGTTGATGAAGAGGGTGAGACCTATGAACCCAATGCTATTACGTACGATTATAGGCACGATATTAGCTTTGGTGTCAGATGCTATGACGATAAAGAAGAAGGTGCTTATATTTTCAGTGTTTATCGCCCTATATGTTTATCTAAGCAAATGATCAACGAACTATTAGAAGCCGAAGATAAAGTAAAAGCATTTAGTCAGCTCGTAGAAAAACAACTATATGAACACCCCGATGTATATATTGCACGCCAACAGTTTTTTAGTAACGACAAAGAGGAAGTGATGGGAGTTTATGCCCTTACACAAGGAGTACCTACTGTCTTGCCTTATAAATATCCACCTTTTGTAGATTTTACGCAAGTAAACCTCGGTCAAGACGACGTAAAGCTATGGCGTATCAGTTTAGTTGTCATTAATGGTGATGAAAACGACCCTAATGCTTATGAAGTACTTGATGGCCTTGATTACAAAACCTTTTTGGAGCGTTTGCCTCAAAACAAAATCAAAAAACTCGATGGTCACTATATGCTTATAACACTCAACCGACAAGAACTCGAAGCCCTCTTGCAAAATGATAAACAAGAACGAAAGGGCTTATTAGCAAAATTGAAAAAATTTTTAACGACGAAATAACTAACACCTAACACCTAAAAAACTATGCTAGAAATGAAAGTCCCCTCACCTGGGGAATCTATCACCGAAGTAGAAATAGCCCGTTGGCTTGTGAAAACGGGGGATTACGTAACTAAAGACCAAGCGGTTGCCGAAGTAGATTCCGATAAGGCAACCCTCGAACTTCCTGCTGAAGCTAGCGGAATTATTACATTGCAAGCTGAAGAAGGTGAAGCTGTAAAAGTAGGACAAGTGGTATGCTTGATCGATACCGAAGCAAAAGCACCAACAGCTGCTTCATCAGCAGCCCCTTCAACATCACAACCTGTGAAACAAGAGGTTCCTGCAGCTCCAGCAGCTTCCGCCCCTTCTCCCGTGCAAGTCACTTCCCCAGCGCAACCTACTCCCCCCGTGCGGGTCGCACCTGCAGCTCGTAAAATATTAGCCGAACGCGAAATCCCTGCATCAACAGTAGTAGGTACAGGTAAAGACGGTCGTATAACTAAAAATGATGCGCTCAAAGCATCTAAACCATCAATGGGTACACCTACTGGTGGCGTGCGCAGTGAAACCCGCGCTAAGATGAGTATGTTGCGCCGAAAAGTAGCCGAACGTTTGGTGAGTGCTAAAAACGAAACCGCTATGCTCACTACTTTCAACGAGGTTGATATGACAGCTATCTACCAGTTGCGCAATGAATATAAGGATGCTTTCAAAGAACGTCATAATGTCGGGCTCGGCTTTATGTCATTCTTCACTTTGGCAGTAGTACGCGCCCTTAAACTCTTCCCCGATGTCAATTCTATGATTGATGGTCAAGACAAAGTTACTTACGACTTCTGCGATATTTCTGTAGCAGTATCAGGACCTAAAGGTTTGATGGTACCCGTAATTCGCAATGCCGAAAACCTCTCTTTCAGAGGTGTAGAAGCAGAAGTAAAACGTTTGGCAACCCGTGCTCGTGACGGACAAATTACGGTAGACGAAATGACCGGAGGTACCTTTACCATTACCAATGGTGGTGTATTTGGTTCTATGCTTTCTACTCCTATTATCAATCCTCCACAATCGGGTATCTTGGGTATGCACAACATCGTCGATCGCCCTATCGTGCGCAATGGTCAAATAGTAATCGCCCCTGTGATGTACGTCGCCCTTTCTTACGACCACCGCATCATCGACGGACGTGAATCAGTAGGATTTTTAGTAGCAGTAAAAGAAGCTCTCGAAAATCCTGTAGAAATTCTAATGAACGGCAATCCTAAACAAGCCCTTGAGCTCTAATCTAAAGAATTAATAACTAAAGCTCTAATAGGTAAATTAATAGCCAAGAGGTAAGAGATAAAAAGTTTTTTGTCTCTTACCTCTTTTACTTTCTATCCCATATCTCCTATTCATTTTCTTTCAATCGTTAATTTTCTGTTAAAATTTCTTTTACTTTTTTTCTGTGTAAAAATAATATTGTACATTTGCGCCTTAAAGTGTAAGTGTGTCAAAATACTACACAATTTCAGTAATTAAAAAAGAAATTCACTCATATATCTATGAAAAAACTAACAGTTTTCTTAGCAATTTTCTTTATTACAGTCACTGCTTTTGCACAGAAAAATTTCAGCTTGCGCCAAAATTTTTCTGGTCAAAGTATCAATGGTGATTTTACGATGATTGGTAACCAAAACATCAATCTTCGTAATAATGATGTGGGTAAATTTTGGTATCATCCAGATCCTAATAAGCCATTGGATCGCAAAGATAGAGATGATACAGATCCCCTATATCGTTATACTCCTTACCCTCCAGGAGATTATAGACATAATCCTAATGCTTGGAATAACCGTACACTTGATTATATCCATATTGATAAGAATTCTACAGCAGCCAATGCTCCTAGATTCCAATCAAGTGCGGCTACTCTCAATTTGCCTACTTTGCAAAACGGTTGTCCATTACGCATCCGTTATGCTGCATTGTACTGGTCTGGTTACACTTCTAATAGTAATTACAGAAAAGTAAAACTCAAGCTACCTGGTAAAAATGAGTATCACGATCTTACTGCTGATGAAAGTGGTACTATAGGCAATAAATTTCCAACACAGTACTATTGTTTTAAAGATATTACAAATCTACTCCAAAACCAAGGGGTAACTACTGGTGAATATATAGTAGGTGATATTTATGGAGAAATTGCTAATCCTGGAGGAATGAGCCGTAATATGCATGGTCTATCGGGAGGTTGGTCTATCTTGGTAGTATATGAATATCCTGGTAGTAGTGTTACTTCTAAAAAAATAAATATTTACGATGGTTTCCAGTATGTAACACGTTCTGGAATAAATATGAACCTTACTGGTTTCACTACCGTACCTTCAGGTCCCGTAAACGTCCGTATGGGCGTAATGTCTGTTGAAGGACAGCTTGAGTGGGATGGCGATTATATGGAAGTAAATGGTCACAAAATGGGGCAAGCCAATAGTGCTCTCCCTAATTGGACAGATAACTTCTTTGATTCATCAGTAACCCTCGACGGTAGCAATGTATCTACCCGTCGTCCTGCTTCTATCAATAATTTAGGTTTTGACTTAGATGTCTTCGAACTGCCTAACCCTGGTAACTCTATTATAGGTAACAATACCAATGCTTTAAACGTAAAATTAAGAGCTACAGGCGATGTATATCTTCCTATTGTAACGGCTATTTCTGTAGAAAACTACGAGCCTAAACTCGAGGTAGAAACCCGTGTCTATAACGCCGCTGGAACCGACATTACCGACATCAACAATCCTAAAAGTGTTAATAAAGGCGATGTTCTCACCTATCAAGTAAAAGTAAAAAACGTTGGTAAAGCCGATGCTAACTTTGGTCCTTCTCAAGGAGGAGCCCTCCCTGGTATTGGTGTTGTGCTCTACTATCCTAACAAACTTTTGGAGCCTCTCAAAACAGGTGTAAAACCTAATGTAGACCTTATCAAAAATGAATTAGTCTTCTCAAATGGAGCAAATGCGAGTCCTTTCGATTCAGCTTATTATATAACAGGACATACTCCTGCTGTATTTGGTTCCATACAGTCTACTATGGGAACAGGGCAGCGAACTTTGGCTCCTGGTAAAGAGTTTATCGTAAAATTCCATCTCAAAGTAACTACAAACGATTGTGACTTCACTACTTTTGCTTGTAGTGAATATATCCGTACCTATGCGCGCTTCTTCGCCGATAACCTTTCCTACTACCCTGATTTCAACGTGAGTAGCCCTCTCAAATTAGACGAATGTGGCGACCGCGAACCTAAACCTACTGAAGTACGAGTGAGTGACATCAGTACAGCGTCTTGTAACTCAGAAGCCGTACTTTGTGGTAATGATATAAAAATCAAAGCTCAAGGCATCGACTACAACCACCCTATTGCTAAAATAGCAGGTAAGGACTATGGTATTTTCTACGGTAATTACGATACTTTCAAATGGAAATTCCAAGCACTTGGTCAAACAGGGTGGACTAATATTTCTGGTAACAACCAAGAAATTACAGTCAATGCACCTGGAGTATACCGTGTCGAAAAATCCCGTACTGGTGCTAACAATTGCCAAACACGTGTTGAGGAAATCACCGTAAAAACTCACGCCCAGTCACTCAGTCAGCACCCGCTTATTCCTTTTGCGCAAGAGGTCTATACTTGTCCAGATAATGGGGTGGTGTATCCACAACTCTATCTTTGTGGGGCAAATGCCAAAGCGGTAATCAACCTCGGATTGACTAATGCCAAAAACTATACTTGGCAAAAACGTGACAATTGTAATATTCCATCTACTCACGATAAAGAATGCCCTGTTTTAGAAAATACGTATGGTTGTAATTGGGTAACCAAAGCTACAACCACCACTAACGACTATGTAATTACTGAGGCTGGCGATTATCGCCTAACAGTAACTTTCCAAAATAACTGTGTCTCTACCTATTATTTTAAGGTAACCAAAAACAACCTTACCTATAAAGTAGATGTCAAGGATATCATCTGTAATAGCAAAGGTAAAATCACCATAACAGGGGTGAACAACACTCAATATAAATTTGCCCTTAAAAAAGGAACTACTACAGTAACTAATTATCAAACCAACCCAGAGTTTGAAATTGCTACCCCTGGGGGTTACACTGTACTCATCAAACAAAACACAGTGAGCAATACAATGTTGCCTTGTGTTTTCAGCGAAGAGGTAGTGATCAAACAACGCACCCCTGCACTTTCAGTATCTCATAGCGAGATTCTTTGTAAAGGTGAGACCTCTACTATTCAGGCTATAATTTCCGATGCTTACCCTCCATTCACCTTTACCCTCCGTAAAGGAAGTGCCACTGGCTTAGTGCTTGATACCAAAACAGTCAGCAGCACTACCTACACTTTCCCTGCACAACCCGCAGGCAATTACTTCGTGCAGGTAACTTCTGAAGATATCGATGCCACTTGTTTGCCAGCCAAATCAGTGATAGTGAGTGATAACAACCAACTTAAAATGACGGCTACTGCGGCACAACCTTTAATGTGTGGTGTTGCAAAAGTAGTCCTCACAGCTACAGGTGGTAAAAAAGCATCTTATGGTTATAACTTCCAGATTACAGGCAATGGTATAAACTTGAGTGGTACACATCAATCAACTTATACATTCACCTTGTCAGCAGCAGGTACATTTACCGCCAAAGTGGTAGATGCGAACAACTGTACCGTGCAGGAAACTGTTACCGTTACAGCCCTCCCTACTGCTACAAGCAATGTAACTGGTAAACTCATCAACTGTGGTGCTAATGGAGTTATCACCTTCAGCGAACCTCAAAGTACAGTAAGTTATACTTACGACTACAGTGTCGATGGTGGTACTACCTTCCAATCAGGTCGCGAATTTACCGTAACACCAGGTAGAACCTATAACACCGTCTTCCGTTATAAGTATGGTAGCATTGCTGCTTGTACCGTAACCAGCTCTGTAACCATTGGTACAGGAGGCAACAACAACCTCATCGCTTCAGCGGGAGTAGAAAAATTAGTAGGTTGTGGTTCGGGTGCTGATGAAGATAAAGCCTTAGTACGTTTCTCTAACGTACAAGGAGGGCAACTTCCTTACGAGTATAACTTCGGTGATGGTCGTGGTTGGACAGCTACCGAAACAGCTCGTTGGTTAGCCCCAGGTTCTTATAACCTATCAGTACGCGATGCCGCAGGTTGTGCTCGTACAAACCTCAAAGTAATTGTACCTAATAAAATCACAGAACCTATTTTTACACCTTCTATAATTACTTATGATTGTCAAGGACGTGGTACAGTTACTATTGATAGCAACAAAAGTACTTACACCTATACTTATATAGTTGATGGGGTAGCTACTTCTTCCAAAACTCTCCGAAACCTTACACCAGGTACTCATACTATTACAATCAAATATGCTGATGCTAATCCTCCAAGCAAAAATGTACTCTTCCTAGAAGACTTCGGTGCTGGCGCTCACGCTAAAACTCCTTATATCGCACCTGTATATTTCTTCCAACCTCAAGATTACTCTAATCCTTTGTACAATGCTTTAGGAGGTACCCAAAATCAATATCAAATAGCCTACTTACACGATGCGCAATATGCTGTGGCAGCACGCTTAAACCCTAACCACTTCCCTCGCCGCCCTAACGACCATACCCGTGTCAATGGTGCACGTATAACTAACGGTAGAATGTTGTTTATCAATGTCGGAAGTGCTGTAGGTATAGGTGGAGTAATGTATAGTCGTAAAATGACCGATATATTGCCTAACAAACCTATACGTTTCTCTATTGCTGCTTTCAACTTAAACGTTGGTAATGGTCAATGGGGACCTTCTACCGACCCTAATCTTACCTTAGAACTCTACAAAAACGAAGCTGATATAACAACAGGATCTTCTGCCGCATTAGTCTCTAAACCTATAGGCTATATACGTGGTAGAGGTGTCAATGATAATGATATCTGGGAAGAATTTAATGTAGATTTAAATCCAGGTAATAATACAGTCTTATATGCCGTTGTTAGATCTAATAACATTGTATTAGGAGGTAACGACTTGGTGTTAGATGATATCTACCTCTATCAAGAACCTGAGGCTTGTGGCTTCACTTATACTCTTACAGTAAATGTAGCCAATGACAAGGCTTTTGGGGTGGATTCAACTACCGAGAAAATAGAAAACCCTAAATGCTATCCAGGAAACGCAAGTTATCAAATTAATTTGAAAAATGCTCCATCTACTTATTATGTAAGTAAAGATGGTGGAGCTTTCGTTGCTACAACGGGCAATCCTTTCAGATGGACAAATATAACTTTTAATGGAGTCTATACTAGAACTCACACAGTAAAAATCCGTGCTGAACAAAATAACCCTAATTGTGAGGTTACTCGTACCTTTACAGTTATACAGCCTCGAAGTATATCAACAGAAAACCTAAATGCTATTTTGGGTTGTGGTGCTACTAAAGCAGAAATAAAGGTAAGAGGTTATGGAGGAACTCCTCCTTATACGTACGCTTTGTATAGAGGTACAGTTACAGTTACTACTAAACAAGTAGCTACAGCTACTTGGACATCAATGTACGTTTCCCAAATAGGAAATTATACCTTTGGGGTAATAGATGCTAATGGTTGCTCGAGAAAGAGCGTTATTGAAAGTATAGTATATGCCCCTAAACAGCTTACCGTTACAGGTACAACAAACCCTACTACTAATAATTTCTGTAATATAACAGGAGCTAATGGTAAAGTAGAAATTCTATTAGATGTTGTTACTACACCTAATAGTGCTCCTTTCCAGAGTCTTACAGAGCCTCTTACATTCCAAGTGAATGGTTCCACAGTGGTTGCCACAAGACAAGGTTATAGTAATAATTACGTGATTGATAATCTCGGTATAGGTACGCACACTATCACCGTAACAGATGGCTATGGTTGCCGTGCTTCTTACACCGTAAAAATCAATCGTCCTATTGCAATAGATGGTACGGGTGCAGTTATTTCAAAAGACATCTCTTGTAACGCAGCCCCAGCCAACCAAGGAGAGATTACTCTTAAGGTAAAAGACGGTTATGCACCTTATAAATTTGTTGTGAAAAATGCAGGCGGAACGGTAATACAAACCGCTCAGAATGTCCCTGCCAACAATACAGCTACTTATAAAACAGCAACTCCAGGAGCTTATACTATCGAAATAACCGATAGCAAAGGTTGTATAGTTACAGGCAGTGCTACATTAACATCTGCAGTAGCGCCAACAGTAACAGTAAGTACAACCACAGTAGGTTGTTATGGAGCTAATAATGGAACTATATCCTTAACAATATCAGGAGGCAAAGCGCCTTATAAAGTATTTTTAGACGGAGTAGCTAAAGGCAGCCAATTAGTTTTCAACAACTTGTCAGCAAAAACATACGCTATAAAAGTAGTAGATGCGAACAATTGCGAAACCACTAAAAATGCTACTATAGCACAGCCATCAAATCCATTGCAAGCTTTTGCAGGAGTATCACAACTTATAGGATGTGGAGGAACAGGAGCCAATAAAGATAAGGCAGAGGTACGCATTACCAATCCAAGTGGAGGTACTCCACCATATCAATACAAGTTTGATGGAAATTATGGCAGCAGCAAAGTAGCTTGGTTGCCAGCAGGTACCCATAGGGTATATATAAAAGATGCCAATGGATGTGAGTTAGGAATGACAGTAACGGTAACAGCGAGAATATCAGAGCCTACAGGAACCACTTACACAATAACAAGTTATGATTGTGATGGTAAGGCAACAGTACGCTTTACGGGTACTCCTACCACTTACGATTATACGTATGAGATAGGTGGCAAAACCGCTACGGGTACAACCGCTACCATTACAGGCTTAACCCCAGGTAGTTATACAGTAACAATCAAATATAAAGATACCAATCTTCCAGCTTCAAGTATATTGATAGAAGAAAGTTTTGGTTCAGGTCCTACAACTTGTTTAGCGTCAATAGTACCATCAAATTGGACTTGTAAACTTACAGGCTGTTTAGAGGAAGGAACTTATGCAATTGCCAATCAAGCAGGCGCATATCCTTGTCCAGGTTGGTGTTGGAGAATGCCAAAAGACCATACAAGCAATGGAACAGATGCACAAGGAAGATTCTTTGTAATGAATAATGGAGTAGTAGCACCAGGCGGTACACGTTTCTATTACAAAGAGGTACAAGATGTAGTGCCTAATCAGCCAGTTAAATTTAAAGTATATTTGTATAGTTTAGAGAAAGCAGAATGCCATAGTCCTATCATACGACCTAATATACAAGTAAGTTTAGTAGATGCTAGCAATAATATATTAGCAAGAACAACATCAGGAATTCTTCGCGATAACCAACACGATTTAGATTGGCAAGAATTCTCAGGAGAGTTAAATCCAGGCGCTGCAACCTCTTTCCGAATAGAATTTAGAAATTTAACAGTAGGAGCAGGAGGTAACGATTTTGCTATAGATGATATAATTGTTTACCAAGAAGCAAAATCTTGCGAGCAAGAGATCACCAAACAAGTAGTAGTTCCATCAGGCAAAGAATTCAAAGCCAGTGTAGTGAGCATCACACACGCTACTTGTAAGGGAGCACAAACCGGTAAGGTAACCTTCAAGATGGAGAACTTAGGAGGTGCGGGTTATCGCATTACCGAGGTAAATGGAGCGCTACGTTCAGGAGCAGGTTATACCACCGAGATTACCGCGCCAACCTTCGAGGTAGATGGTCTTAGACCAGGAGTTAATACCATCAAGTTTTCGAACCGTACTTGTGGAATAGTTCGTACGGTAACCATCACCGAGCCTGATCAGCTTACCCTCACAGCAACTATTAGCGAGCCAGCGATGTGTTCAAACAACACCAAAGCACGAGTAACGCTTACAGCGGGCGGAGGTACGCCACCATATACCTATATCTATCAAGTAGGCAGCAATGTAACTACCCAAACAAGCAATGTCTTTACGGGAGTAGCACCAGGTACGCCTACCTTTAGAGTGGTAGATAAGAATGGTTGTAACGTACAGCTCACAGGAATCTTTACGGTAACAACCCCTACCACTGTAGCCTTTACCACTTCGGCAACCACTTGTTATTCAAACAACAACAATGGAGAGATAGCCGTAAAAATCACTCAAGGTAACGGAGGTTATAAAGTAAAATTAAATAACAATGCTGCTATAAGTTTAGCAGCAGGCGCCACTACGCACACCTTTACGGGTCTTACCCAAGGCAGCTATAGTGTTACAGTTACGGATAGTTATGGTTGTAGTACTGCCACTCAGGTGCGTATTTACCCATCACTTAACAGCACAGTGAAAGTAACAGACCAAAGTTGTAAGAAAGGTAAGATAGAAGTAACAGCATCAGGCGGTAATGGCACGATAGAATACGCTTATAAGAAACAAGGCGATCCAGCCCCTACTGATAGTGAATACAGCAGTACAGCAAGAAGCTTTGATGTACCTAATTTTACGGCAGCATCAGAGACTTGGATAGTATATGTACGTTCAGCAGCTTGTGTGAAAACCCACCAAGTAGTGGTGAAGAAAGCGGACAATGTAGCCTTTACAGCGGCGACAGTAACGCCTACTTGTCAAGGTTCAGCAACTGGTAAGATCGTATTGGGTAATATCAAAGGCGATGGCAACTTCAAGGTAAGTTATGGTAAAGCAGGCACACCAGTGATAGCCAACTACACAGGTATTGCAGGTAGTAGCTATACGATTACCAATGTAGCGGCAGGCGTTTACTCAGTAACATTAACTGATAAATACGGCTGTAGCACAACCCAAAGCATCACCTTAGCCGATATGCCAGCACTTACAGCGAGCATCAGTGTATCAACTAATGGCGGTGGATGTTTAACAGCAGGAAGCGCAGCAACACTCACTTTGAGTATGACCACTGAGACTTGGAATGCTTATCGAGCAAGCGGTAACAATGTATACTATAGCTTTGATAATGGAGCTAGCTGGCATCCAATGCCATCGAACCCTTACGATGCGCCAGCTGTCTCAGCAGGTGTGTACAACACCAAACCAGGTACTACATTACAAGTTCGTTTCGCCACACGTCAAACCCTTGCAGGTGCTGATGTATGTATTACAGCCGCGAGTGCTTATATAGTACCTAAACCATTAGCGACATTAAGTGTAACTACGAATATAGATAAATTTACTTATAACTGTACAGTGGCAGGTACACAATACTTCACAGCAACGGTAACAGTACCTACGGGAGTAGGAGCAGCTCCATTCCTATTCAATGTAAATGGCGGAGCTTATCTAACACCTACACCAGCAAATTCACGTACGTATGTGTTTACGGGCTTGGTAGTAGGACGTACTTACACCTTTGGAGTAAAAGATAATATTGGTTGTGAAACCGAGTACACGCAAGATATCTATGCTAATGTAGCCACACCAGCGATGACGGCAACATTGATAGCCAATCCAGCTTGTAACGGAGCAAGTAGCAGTCAGGCAACCATTAAGATCCACCGTAGCGCTTCTTATACAAGTGCTAGCACGGGAGCAACTCTTAATTGGACGATATATGAAAGACAACCAGGTTTAACAGCAGGTACTGTAGTACATACAGGTACAGCAGTAATGCCAGGAGTAGGACAAGATGCTACAACTATCACCCCTGCAGGACCTTATGCTTTAGCACCTAATAAAACTTACTATGTGATAGTAAAAGAAGGTACTAATTGCGAGTGGGGTAGTAGAGACCTTTACATCAGAGAGTTAGCAACACTTTCAGCTACTGTATCACAAACAGCAACGATTACTTGTAGCAGTGATGGAGTATTAGAGATCTTGCGACCTACAGGTGGTGGAGGTACTTATCGCTATACTGTAACCCCAATAACAGCGGGTGTAACATTTAGAGCACCAATAGTTACAGGTAGTTCAAGAGTACAGATAGTAAAAGAAAATATCGCAACTCCAGCGATGCCAAAATATCCAAATCCAGCAACTACTTTTGGAGTAAAATTAGAGATGGAAGACCAATATGGTTGTAAGGCTCCGTTAGGTACTTATACCTTTACGGTAACCCCAGCTCCAGATATTGCAGCCACTCCAATAGTAGGTTGTGCTGATGGTCAATATACACTCACCATCCAGCCACAAGCTAAAACAGGACCTTTAGGAGTAGTAACGCCAGCACCAGCGACAGAGATTGCAGGCTATGAGTACTCTATCGATAGTGGTATCAGTTATCAAAGCAGCAATGTATTTGGTAACTTGGTAGCAGGAGCATACGATGTACAAATCCGTGATAAAGCTACAGGTTGTATAGCTACTAAAACGGTGAGCATCACCAATGCTTTAGAGGCAAGTGTAGCTTTAACCACTCCATTAGGATGTACAGGAGGAGCTGCTGGAATCACTGTAAAAGTAGACAATGGTTCAGGCAACTACGAATATACCTATACCAGTCCAGGAGGTACGACAACAACCCCAGCTGCAATCCCACAAGTAGCAGGAGAGTACAAAGTTACCTTCAATGTAACGAATGTAGGTGTATATACAGTAACAGTAAAAGATAAGAACGCACCGAGCGCTTGTAACACCTTCACAAGGTCAATTACAGTCAATGCAGCCGAGAGACCAGAGATTACCACTTCGGTAAAATCAGTAACTTGTGCAGGCGGTAGCGATGGGGTGATCTATATCACCGAACGCAATACAGCAGCCTTAGGAGTAGCCTTTACTTATGCAGTACAAGGACCTGGAGGTGTAACCCCAGCAGTGGGTACTAACCGAGAGATAACAAATGTCAAAGCCGGTTTATACACCATTACTGTAACGGCTAATGGCTGTCAAAACACTTATACAGCTACGGTGAAAGAGCCAACTGCTCTTACCCTTAGCAAAACGCTTATAGAGAACAACAAACGCGAGTTTAGTTGTGGTAGTTCAGGAAGCGTACAACAAGCAGAAATCACAGTGCCAAGTGGTGCAGTACAAGGAGGAACATCACCTTATAGAATAGAGTACTTGTACGGTACTGTATCAGGAACCGGCAATAGCTTTAGCATAGGTAATACCGCAGGAGGTATTGTAACCATCACGGCTATTGATGCCAATGGATGTAGCACCCAAACCTCAGTGGTGATCAAACCGTTCGAAGCCTTCGATGTTGATAAGATCGACTTTGCGGTAACTGCTACAGGAACTTGTAACGCGAGTGAAACTATTACTATCAATGCTAAACAAAGTTCAGGAGCGCCATTTACAGGTCAGTTGTTGTACTATCAAGGAGCAACCGCCCCAGCGGGAACCCTTACCCCAACAGCAGGTGGCTGGCAAACAAGCAATAGCTTTACCATAGCACCTAACAGAACTTATACGTTCTGGGTAGCCAATAGAGCGACAGGCTGTATAGCGAGCAAGTTGTACATCTCGCCTAATCCAAACAACTTTAGCATAGTAAACCCACAAGTGAAGAATGTAGGTTGTAAAGGTGCAAACAATGGAACAGCTACCTTTACCCTTAGCAATACAGTAAATGGTCACGCTTATAATGTAACAGTGAGCCCATCAGCAGGAACCATAACCCCTGCGGCACCATTTACAGCAACGGGAACAACAGCTACCTTCAACATAGCAGGTTTAGCACCAAATACCTATACAGTAACAGTAAAAGACAATAATACAGCTTGTGAGCAAACCTATAGCTTCAAGATAGAAGAGCCAACATCGGCTATCACAGCAAGTGTTACAGTACATCAAGCCACTTGTGCGAGTGCACCTACTTACAACAGTGGAGAGATAGCTATAGAGAATGTAACAGGAGGTTGGGGTACTTATCAGTACTATATAGGTCAAGCAGCCGCAGGTTTAGAAGTGTGGACAAATACAAGTGTACGCACAGGCTTAACCCCAGGAACTTATAGAGTATTGGTAAAAGACAACAATGGTTGTGCTACAACACTTAGCAATACGGTAACGATAGCTACGCCAACCACTATCAGTGGTACACTTACGGTAACCCATGCGAACTGTACTAATGGTACGGGCGCTATAGGTGTGAGAAGTGTAACGGGAGGAGAAGGAGCGAACTACTTGTATCAACTCATCAAAGATGGAGTGGCACAAGGCGGAGCTCAAACCAGCACCGAGTTCCAAAACTTAAGTGCAGGTAATTACCAAGTAGCCATCTCCGATTCTTGGGGTTGTACCACCACACTCACCCAATCGGTAACCTTGTACGAACCGGTAGAAGGAGTAGGCGTACGCTTTATCAAGCAAGTAACTTGTACCCCAGCAACGGGCGCAACGATTAGTGTAACCTATGCAGGAGGCGATTCACCAAGTTTGCGTTATACCCTTAAGAACGTAACTACAGGAGTGAGCACAACATCCACTACCAACGGATTTACCAATGTACCGGCAGGTAATTATGAAGTATCGGTATACGATGTAGCAACGGGTTGTCCTACCCAAACCCACACCTTTGCAGTAACCGATGCAGCGACAGTGAGCTTCACTTACACCACTACAGCAGTAAGCTGTAATGGCAGCAGTGATGGTAAGCTAAAAATTACCATACCAGGTACACAAACCCAAACCGATTATCAAATCAATATAGTAGGTAGCGGCGGCTTTACCCGCAGTGAAACGGTGAACACCACACCTAAGGACATAGAGTTTATAGCTATGCCAGCAGGTACTTACACGGTAACACTCACCTCTGCACGCAACTGTACAGCTACTCAAACGATAATTATAGGTGCACCAGCAGCCTTGATAGTGAGCAATACCACCACGGTAACCACCCACTACAAGTGCGATACCGATAACAACGCTCAACAAGCGATTATCTCGGCAGTAGCCCAAGGCGGTACACAACCTTACAAATACAACTATCAAGTATTTGATGGAACAAGCACAAGCACTTCAGGCTGGATAAACAGCAGTGTATACAGTCTTACCAGTGCAGGTAGTGCTACCCAAACAGTGATAGTGAATGTAGAGGATGCTAATGGTTGTAGAGCAGTCTATACTCCAATGGTAGTACCACCACTACAACGCATCAGCGCGGTGAATGCTACCCGTATATCAACCTTGAGTTGTAACCAATCCGAAACAGTGAACTTCACTATAGTAGGAGGTAAGAACCTCGGTTATATAGTAGAGGTAACAGCCAATGGTAGTGTGGCAACGCCAACGCCATCAACACAAACCCTTACAGCAGGAACCAATGTAGCAACGGTACACTTCAATGCAGCAGGTTACTACACTATTAAAGTAACCGATAGAGATACAGGCTGCTATGCAACAGTATCTCACACTGTAAACGAATACAGAACGATGGAAGTAAGTGCTGCACAAAGCAAGCCAGTGAGCTGTGTGGGCGATAGCAATGGAGAAATCACAGTAACTTTCAGTGGTTACCAAGGCGCGATTACTTACCAAGTGTTCAATGCTACAACTTTAGCTCCAGCACCAGGAACTGCAGGAACAGTACAAACACAGATAGGTAGCGGAGCAGCAACAAGAACAATAGTTATAGGCGGTCTTGCCAAAGGTAGCTATGTGGTGAGAATGGTTCAAACAACTGCACCGAACTGTACAGTAACCAGTTCAGTGGTAATGGTATCCGAACCAGCAACCACTATTACCGCTACCCCAACAGTTACTGACCGCATCAAGTGTGGTATAGGTCAAACCGGAGCCTTTAGTGTAGAGACAACAGGTGGATGGGGTAACTATCAGTACCGATTACTTGTAGGAGGAGCACCTCATAGCAAGTATGGAACTTATACCATCACAAGCCTCTTCGAAGGATTGGTATCTAATACCTATACAGTAGAAGTAAAAGATGAGAATGGCTGTGTGGCTACCCTCACCCAAGTAATGGCAGCACCAGCGCCAATAAGTGCCAATGTAACCCATACCGATGTGACTTGTTTTGGAGCCCGCGAAGGCAGCATTACAGTACAAAGCATCAGTGGAGGCAGCGGTAACTATACTTATGAGCTTAAAGAGTTAGGAGGCGCGATAGTACGTGGAGCACAAACCAGTACCACCTTCACCGGCTTAGATGCCCGTACGTATGTACTGAACATCATCGATGGTTGGGGTTGTGATGCCCAAGTAGAAATAACCATTGATGAGCCATCAGAACTTGGAGTAGTAGCAAGTATCGCTAGTCCGCTTACTTGTAACAACCCAGCCACTGTATCGATTACTGTTACAGGAGGAACACCACCTTATACTTACTACCAAGTAGGTAATGCTACCCCATTGGCAGGCAATAGCATCCAGGTAGGTAACGGAGGTCAGCCATTAGGTGACTACGAGTTCTATGTAACCGATAGTAAAGGATGTAGATCTAAAGTATCTAACAAAGTAAGTATTACAGCCTTAGAACCACTACAGTTACACGTAAATACAGAGGATGCCTTTGTAAAATGTAATGGAGAAAGTTCAGCGCGTATTACCTTCTCGGCAACGGGCGCATTGGGTAACTATCAGTACAAATTGTACAAATCAGGCGTACACTCAACTACGGCTAGTGCTACCCAAGTAAACGCGACCGACTGGGCATTTACAGGCTTGAATAAAGGTAGTTACCAAGTAGAGGTCATCAGCGTAGACTGTACTGTATCTAGAACAGTAGATGTAGATGAATCACCAGCCTTTACAGTAGCAACAGCTACAACCGATATCACTTGTAACGCAATGCGTGATGGTACCATCTCAATGACGGTAACTGGAGGTGCAGGCGATGTACAATATGCTATCAGTCCTCGATTAGATCGATTTGTATCCGAAGGTTACTTCACGAATTTAGGTAGAGGACAGTATGTAGTAAGAGCACAAGATAAGAATGGCTGTTTTGTAGATGAAGTATTTACCATCCACGAACCCGATGTATTGAATGCAGTAATCCACAAACAAACCGATGAGGTATGTTATGGAGCAGGAGATGGTACAGTATCGATTACCATTACAGGAGGAACACAGTCTTATAGCACTTCAATTGATGGAGGCGCTTGGACAGTAGATAAGACCTTGTATACAGGTTTATCGGTAGGAGTTCACACCATTACGGTAAAAGATGCACGTTCTTGTACAACAGAAGTGCCAGTAACTATCAAAGAAGGAGTAGACTTGCAAGCTACAGCAACGGTAAGCTACGGTTGTGGTAACAATACAGTAGTGAACACCATTAATGCAACGGTGAATGCTAGCTACACAGGAGCGGTAAGCTTCAGTTTAGATGGTGGAGCGCCACAAAACTCAGGTAAATTTACAGGAGTAACAGCAGGGGTTCACAGCATCACCTTTACCCACCTCAATGGATGTACCACTACCCTTACAGTCAATGTAACGGCTTACAATAGTCTTACAGCCACCACAGCAACGAAAACCGATATGAGTTGTTATGGAATAAATGATGGTACGATAACCTTTGCGGTAAGTGGAGCAACTAATAGTTACACTTATACCATTACCCCAGAGGCAGGTACGTTCGATGGAGTAAGCAAGTATACCGGTTTATCGGCAGGTATCTATACGGTGAAAGTGAGATCTAATGGCGAGATAAACTGTGAATTAGAACAAAGCTTCACAATAGAGGAACCAGAGTTGTTGAAAGCAACAGCCTCAACAGTATCCGAAACTTGTTACCAAGCCAATGATGGTAGCTTGAGCTTTAGTATCCGAGGCGGTAGAGCACCGTATAACTTTACGATTAAAACAGCCTCAGGCACCACAGTAACCAATGGTACTTTAGCTACAGCAGGAGCGGTATATACACAAACCAATGTAGCAGGAGTTTATCTCTTAGAGTACAACGATGGTAACTGTTCACAAACCTTAGAGATAACAGTGCCAAAAGCACCAAATCTCGAGATGAATGTCAAGACGATGTTCAACTGTTCAACAGTATCGACTACTTATACTACAAGTTACTTGCGCATAGAGTTCCCATACGCTGATGAAAATCAGATAAGGAATATGCAGTACTCATTAGGTGGATCACCAATGATAGCCTTTGATAGATATGAAGGTAAGTATGCTTATACGAGAACTATTCCAACGGGACAATACACCCTTACGGTACAATATCAATCTTATCCAGGAGCGCCATATTGTACAAAAGTATATGGAGAAACAGTAAGCTTGACCCGTTATCCAGGATTAGAATTAGAAGATAAGAGTGATCCACGATCTATCAATACGATAAAGGTACAAGCTAAGGGCGGAAACTCAACGCAGTACATTTATTACTTCAATGGCTTTACCAATGGTACTAACGAGTATATGTTGCGTTCAACCGATCCAACCACACGAGTGGTAGGTAATAGAGTGTACAAAACAGTAGTAGTAGAGGTAACCGATGCTAATGGCTGTAGTTCAACGCTCACTATAGAGAAAGAGTATATGAAGTCAGTACCACCAGACTTCTTCACGCCAAACGGCGACGGACAGAACGATGGTTGGGATCCAGATAGATACCGCAGTTATCCAAATCTAACGGTAGACATCTACGATCGTTACGGACGTTATATCACCACTTTGCGTTCAGGACAAACTTGGGACGGTCGTTATAACGGCAAGGAATTACCAACAGGCGACTATTGGTATATCCTCAAAACCCACGAAGAAGGCGAAGACGACCACGAATATATGGGTCACTTCAACCTCTATAGAGCCGCTGATTAAAGTTGAATAAACTAGCAATAGCTAGATAAATACAAACAAAAAACTTCCCGTTAGGTCGCAACCTAACGGGAAGTTTTTTAATTAATAAAAGATTAATTTAATTCTTAGTTGAAGAAATAGAATCTGGTTGAGTATCGATATATTTCATACGTTCATCTAAGTCGTTGCCATATATATTATTAATACGAGCGATGATACTATTGAAAGTTTCTCTTAATAGAAAGATATTGTTTTTAAGCTCATTTTCGTTGAAATCAGGGTTGTTCTTGACATTATCAGCTAATGATTTAATTTGTGTTTGAAAGAGCCTAAAACGAGCTTTTACTGTAGGGACATTAATACGTTCTGGAAAGGTGTCACTATTGAGTAGTTCCTTGAGAGCATCTTCTATTTGTACTAACCAAAAAAATACAGAATAATAAGAACTTTCTACATCAGAGTGTTCTCCTACAATTTTATCAGAAAATTTGCCTACTTGGTGAAAATGCTTTGCAGGAAGCTCTAAAATAGAGCGGTATAGTATCACATTGTCATTTTCTTTGGCATTTTCGTCTAAGGAAAGTCTTATAGAGTAAGACGCTGATTTTTTAGGTGAGAAATCAATTTGGTAGCTGTACCAATCATCGGATAGGGTTGTTCTCTTTACATTATTAGTGGAAGAGCTAAGGGTATCAAGAGCTAAAGTTGCTGATAATTCATCATTTTCACCTTCTAAAAAATTTAGTTTTACATTGGGATAATTCACTTTTTTCAATACTATGGAAAAAGTGTAAGGAATATTGGCTACCAAAAAGCGATTCCATTGCAAAAAGCCTACGGCATTATTTTTCTTTTTTTCAAACCTAAAAACAGTATCTTTAGCGGCATCGGCTGGAGTTCTCCAATCGTGTTCTACAATACTATTGATGACTTCTGTTTTAGAATTGATAGGATACAAGCGACTGTATACTAACAAACTATCAGGATTAGAGAGCATCAAATCATCGGTGTTTTTTATCTTGGCAGGAGCCATTGATACGATAACCTGCATCAGTGATTGGAAATTCTTCCAGTGCTTCATATCTTCCTGAGCTTTAGGAGTTAGGTCTATGAGTTTAAATTCTTCAAACTCTATAGACTTTGTTTTATGAGTTTGTTTTTCTTTATCTGATTGATTTGTGTCGTTACAAGAAATAACTCCTGAAAGTAAGAAGAGTAGGGCATAAGATGTATATTTCATAATTTCATATATTTAACTTTAAAACACCAAAGCCAGATTTACTTGCATAAATCTGGCTATCAGTGATAAATCTAAAACCTAAATGACTATTTAGCTAATTTATTGATATGTTTAGCTAAACTGCTTTTTAAATTCGCTGCTTTGTTAGCATGAATGATATTTTTCTTAGCGAGCTTGTCGATCATTGAAACTACTTTAGGGAAAAGAGTTTTTGCTTCTTCTACATTTTCTAAAGCACGTAGTTTTCTTACGGCATTACGAGCCGTTTTGTGTTGATAACGATTGCGCAAGCGAGCTGCTTCGTTTCTTCTAATTCTTTTTAATGCTGATTTATGGTTTGCCATTTTCCTTTACTAATTTAATTTTAAGTTGTATCTTTTAGATACTAATAGTGCATTTAGTGTAGTAGTCCGTAGGGGAATCGAACCCCTGTTACAAGGATGAAAACCTTGCGTCCTAACCCCTAGACGAACGGACCTTAAAATATTTGTTTAACCGTTTAAAAAATTTAATTATGGCTTGTAGTCCGTAGGGGAATCGAACCCCTGTTACAAGGATGAAAACCTTGCGTCCTAACCCCTAGACGAACGGACCAATTTGGTTTATTTAGGCATTGTTTCTCTGTCAATGCGGTGGCAAAAGTACTACTTTTTTTTATATCTGCAATTTTTTTTAGTACTTTTTTTAAAAAAAACTTCAAAATATTTTATAAGTATCTTATAATTAATATTTTATAATTTTAATATTTTGTTTTGTTAGTTATTGTTTTTGAGTTGTTTCACGATAATTTGAGTAAGAAATTTAGGGTATCTACCCCATCAGCGTAGTTCCATAGGTGGGGACTTTGGGTCTTTCCAAAGGCTACTTCTTCAGTTATAAAATTGTGTGCGACTACACATTGTATCTTTTCAGCATCGGTAGTGAGTTTCTTTTTTAAGCTATCTACATCAGTGTAGTATTCGTAAAAAAGGGTAGCAATAGGTGAACCGTAATGCTCGTCTTCTTTTAGCAATAGAAATCCGTTTTCGAGGAGCTGGTATAAGCTCATTAGGTAGACGGCTTTGTTGTAATCGTAGTTATTGGCGTACTTTTGTTCTTGGATGATATCTTTGTAAGGATAAATTGCTTGAAATAGCAAGTTAAAATCATATCCCTTAGGAACAAAAAGTTTAGAGACGCTGCGGCAACCTAAACCATAGTACTGAAAGATGTCTTTACCTAAAGCAAAAAGCTGCTCAGGAGTTTCTCCTCCAGTGAGTACAGCTACTGAATGTCGGTTTTTTCTAATGATGTGTGGTTTCTTACCAAAATAATATTCAAAATAGCGGGCAGTATTGTCGCTACCTGTTGCAATTACAGCATCGTAATCGGTTACTTTTTCGTTAGTAAATTGTACAGAAGCAGTCCATTGGGGAGCGAAATCTTTTATTTTTTCAAGTAAATAGGGGAGCAGTACGCGATCATCACTTGATAGTTTTACGATAGCTTGATGTCCTGCTACTAACACACATAATAAATCGTGAAAACCTACTAATGGCAGGTTGCCAGCCATTACTATCAATATTTTTTTAGCTGAAGTAGCTTGTGGTAATTGATACTGCGATAGCCACTGTTCTACATTACTTTCGCTGAGGGCTTCACTCCACGATGTAAAGGCAAATTCTAAATTAGCACGAGTAAACCAGCTGTTTTGCTGTTCGGCTTTTTCAAAAATGTCCTTAAATAATTCTGTATTAGAAAATAAGTCTCCTAATTGTATGAGATTCTTTTTAACTTTTTCTTTTATCATCTCTTATTTCTTACTAGAATGATGGTACTATCCCGATACGCACTCCAAATTTAGGATTACGTACGCCATTTACATCGTTGAAATCGTTGCGCCATACAAAATCTACCCGTATAAAACGGAAGTTACCTAACCCGATGTTTTCAATACCAAATCCGTATTCCCAATAGAGTTTTTCGGGCGAATTGAATATAATATTAGTAATATTCGCTTGTTTATTTTTTTCTGAAAGTGTTCCGTAAGCAAATCTACCAAAAAGTACACTTTTAAAGCGCAATTTTTGCAAGAAAGGAATTCGGTTTAACAAGAAACCATCAAAATGGTGCTCAAAGTAACCATTAATATAGGTATCAGTGATGAAATCGTAGTAGTCTAAAAGTGCAAAAGTGTTAGGTGCTGATGAGTATGATTGGTTTGCAGGTGTAGGTGCTAAAGCAATAAGTGGTGCTGTACCAAACACTTTTCCAGCTTCTATATTGGCGTGAAAAATACCATAACCAAAGAGTGGAATGGGTTTATAAAGCATCATTTGGACTTTGTCGTAATCAAACTTGCTGTTTATTACCCCATCTACCCCTTTAGAATATTTAAGGGTATATATAGGGAAGAGTTTTTTGCCATAGCGTTGTTCTACACCATAACCAAATACTTTTCGGTGAGGAGTGAACGAAAGCTGAGCTCCTGTATAGAAGTTGTCGTACTCGTGAATTACATCTCCTGTTTTAGGATTTTGGTAGGCAATCAAGAAGTTTTCTTCACTTGCAGAAGAGAGTTTTTGGTAAGTACCAAAAATTGAAAACTGCAAATTAGGAATAATGTTGTAATTGATTACCCCTTGTATCTTTTTGTTACGGGTGAGATAGTAATTTTCACCACGTGCAATGATAAAGTTGGTAGTCTTTTCAAAATTCAATTCGGTATCATCGTGCATTACGAAAGTGCCTAATTGCAGATTATCATTCTGATAACCAGCCCCGAGGGTGATACGCGGACTGTGAGAGAGGAGGTATTTACCGCTGAATCCGTATTTAAACTGTTTGTCTCTCAATCCATAAGCACCATAAATATAGGCACGAAAACGGTCATCGGTAGAGATAAATGAACGGAAACCAGCACGCAATCGCAATCCTTCTACATTGTTACTTGAGAAAGTTTGCCAAAACCTACCAAATTGTATATAATTACCAATAGGAATATAACCAGAAGTTACCACATCGGTTACATCGCCTATCATTTTAATACGTTTATTACTTCCTACCTCACGAATGAGGAGTTTGGTTTTGGTGAGGTCGGCTCCTCCTAAGGTATTGTTATCCCAATAAGCATCGTCTTTATGAAACTGATCTTTAGCAGTTTTTACTACTTGCTGGTCATAAAATTCAGCAGTTTTAGCTTTGTTTAACAATATATCGGAATAATTGATGTAGTTTTTTACATAGAGACCTTTTTCTTCCTCTTTTTTAGTGATTAGCGTAAAATCGCCTACCTGAATTTCGCGTTCGGGTAGATAAATACTATCGTTTGCAATGGTGAAGTATTTTTCAAATGAAAGTCCGCGTACTAAGTTGATATTAGTTTTAGGAGTGGTGTGCATTTGTATAGCACTCACAATGAAGGTTTTGGTGTCTACATCAAACTGCCCTTGTAAAGCCAAATCTTGATCGTCACGAGGGAAGAAATTGATACGATAGAATTGGCGATCATCTTTTTGAATAGTATCACTTAATACATAGAGATACACACCATAACCAAATTCGGATAGAGGGCTCACAAACGGCTTGTTGAGTATCATATAAGTATTGTCATAAATCTCGAACTCGTCAAACGATTGGCTCACGCGTTCCAAACCAAAACCTTGTTGTACAATACCTTGAGCACGTTCGGCTTCTATATCTACACGTTTTTTTCCTAACTGATTGTTACCATAAACAGTTTCTATTTTTTCGGTGAGATACATTGGGAGAGAAAAAGTTTCCTTGTATTTTTTCTCGGAGAGGATTTTTCTAATTGTATCGTATTCTTTGTTTAAGGCTTTTTTGAGGAAGACCGTATCGAGGTTGTTCACCCCTAACTCGGTAGTAGTGTGTTTTTTATACTGATAAGCTGTTGCATTTTGCAATCCGCGTTTCTTTTTATTTTTCCAAATGCCTTGCAAAACAGTATAGGCAGGGTTTTCTTTTTTAGAAAGCGCCTTTTTAGGTTTTGCTACAATCGTTACTGCGTCTAACTGTTCACCTTCTACGAGTACTACGACCAATCCTTTAGTGTTATCTTTTTCTAAATGGATTTTTTTTGTGGTATACCCTATGAAAGACACCTCTAATTCTTTTTGTTTTTTTTCGGAGTATAGAGAAAAACGTCCTTCATCATCGGTGTAAGCACCAATAGTAGTTTTAGGGAATAACACATTAGCAAAAGCTATAGGTTGACCATTTTCATCGATTACTTTACCCGATACGTGTGTTTGTGACCATAGGTAAGAACCTAAGGGAAAAAAAGCACATAACAAGAGTAGTAAGAAGTGTTTTTTCATCGTATAAAAGTTAATATTAAAACGCAAAAATACAAATAATTAGCAAATTAGCAAATTTGGCTCACGAATTTCCTAAATCCTTCCTCACCTTCAGGGGTATGTTTGAACACACCGCAGTTTTCTAATACCTCACAGAAAGTATCGCCTATACTCTTGTTGATAAACTCGTCTAAATTATCAATTGAGAGTGGAGTAGGGGAGGTATTCACGTAACGTTCTAACCACTGAGTGTGTTTTTGCAAAGCAGAGTCAGCGTTCATTTTGGTATATACAGTGCTGAAAGCGTTACCAACTGTAATGGCTTCACTAAGCAAGGTTTTAATGTTCGCCATTTCAGTCTTTAACCTACCAGGTAAAATCGCTAAGCCCATCACCTCAATAATCCCGATGTTCTCTTTTTTGATGTTGTGCAGATGTTCGTAAGGGTGGAAAATTCCCATAGGGTGTTGGGCATCAGTGCGGTTGTTGCGCAAAGCCAAATCGAGTTCGTATTTACCATTTTTGAAGCGTGCTACAGGGTTTACTGTATTATGGCGCACCCCCTCAGTATGCGAGTAGATGCCTAATGATGCATCGCTGTAGTTTATCCACAATTGCAAGATTACATCGGCTAAAGCAATGAGGCGCTCTTTATCTCCACGCAATCGCAATACGCTCATAGGCCAATTTACGATGCCTGCTTCCACATCTTCAAAACCTTTGAAGTTCACACGTTCTTTTATGGTCGCTTTTTCCATAGGAAACACGTGTCGCCCACCCTGAAAATGGTCGTGTGAGAGGATAGAACCTCCTACAATAGGTAAATCGGCATTAGAACTGAGGAAGTAATGAGGGAATTGCTCTACAAAACCTAATACGTGCTCAAAACAAGCCTTGTCAATCTTCATAGGGCGATGTTCACTCGAAAAGACGATACAGTGCTCGTTGTAATAGATATAGGGTGAGTATTGGAAAAACCATTCCTCATTGGCTAAATCCAATTTAATAGTACGCAAATTTTGGCGTCCAGCGTGATTTACACGCCCCATATAGCCTTCGTTCTCTTTACAGAGCAGACATTTAGGGTAGTTAGTGGCTACCACATCTTTTTGGGCAGCAATATCACGAGGGTCTTTTTCAGGTTTAGAAAGGTTGATAGTAATCTCTAAATTGCCATAAGGGCTCTCGTGTTCCCACAAGATGTTTTTGGCAATTCTATCGGTGCGTATATAGTTGCTTTGCTTGTTGAGCTCGTAGAAAAACTGGGTAGCTTGCTCTTTGTTACTTTGGTATTTGTGCCAAAAATCGTTGCGAATTACCGATGTACGAGGTAATACCTGTCCCATAATCTTAGAGTTCAGCAGGTCGCGGAAAGTAAGCGTATCGGTAGAGAGGGCGCCGTTCTCAGCAGCCCATTCAACTAAGCTATCAAGCAGCTCAGTGGGGTAGACTATCTCAGCAGCTCGTTTAGCGATTTGAGCTTGTTCTTCTTTTGTAAACTCGGTATAACTATCACAACCAATGCTTTCTAAAACAGCATTAGTCACCAATATACGATCTTCTTCCTTCACCAATCCGTGCAAAATAGCATAACTGATGAGGGTTTCTATTTCAATGTAAATATCCATTTTCAAACTAATTTCTAACTCCTAAATTTATAAATGGTTTCGTGTTTGTACACTTCTCCTTTTTCTAAAGGTTTTACTGCAAATTTAGGCTGATTGATACCATCGGGGAAGTCTTGCATCTCAATAGCTACTCCTACAAATCGCGGGTTTTTTGATGGTTTTTCCTTGCGAGTACATACCTTATCAAATACAGGTACATCGTCCAAAAAGTTACCGGTGTAAATCACAGCCACGCGTTGGGTAGTATAGGCTTCCATAGTAATACCACTTTCAGAAGAGTGCAATACCAACTGAGGAACACCTTTAAGTCCGCTGTGGTTGAGTACAAAAGGGTGGTCGTAAGCGCGAGTGATTTCGAATTGAGGGTGTCCTTCAGCAATACCTTCGGCGATGACTTTTCCTTTGCGAAGATCGAAAGTAGTACCTTCTACAGCTATGTAATTACCCGTAGGTATCAATCCTTCTGCCAATTCACAGATATTATCAGCATCGATTTGTAATACTTGGGTATCGCCATTCATTTCCATATCACCAGAGAGGTTGAAATAACTGTGGTTGGTGATATTGAGGTAGGTTTTGGCATCGGCAACGGCTTCGTAAGCAATGTGCAGACTGTTGTCATCAGTGATGGTGTAAATCACTTTGAAATCTACTTTTGCAGGGTAGCCTTCTTCTCCATCAGGACTTATGTAGTGCATTTCCAAGCCATTAGAAAGTTCTTTTACTTCAAAGAGTTTACTGCTAAAACCTTCTTTACCACCGTGCAATGAATTTTCACCATTGTTTTTAAATAGATGATAGGTTTTCCCGTCGATAGTGAAGGCAGCGTTGTGAATGCGCCCTGAAGTGCGCCCTATGGTAGCTCCATTATAGGCGCCATTACCTATGTAATCTTCTAAATGCGCATAACCTAATACTACGTTTTTCAGTACATTGTGCTTATCTTTTACAGCTATTTCAGTAATAGTACCGCCTAAGTTCAAAACAGACACGCGAAAGCTGTTCGCATTCTGTAAGGTATATTGATAGACAGCCTGTCCGTTGTGAGTACCGAACAGGCTTTTGTTGATGGTTATCATACTTTGTCTTGTTTATAGTTTTTTAGCGCCGTCGCTTACAGAAGCGATATAGAAATCGGCAGCATAACCTATTTTGTTTTTGTAAGCCTCTCCTACGTTTTTAATGAAATCGTCCACTTTGTCTTTTTTTACGATGCTTACAGTGCAACCGCCAAAGCCAGCTCCCGTCATACGTGAACCTACTACCCCAGGTTGTTCCCAAGCAAGGGCAGCTAAAGTATCGAGTTCTACACCAGTTACTTCATAATCATCACGTAAAGAAATATGTGATTGATTCATTAGTTTGCCAAATTCAGCTAAATTACCTGCAGAAAGTTCTTTTTGCGCTTTAAGAGTGCGTTGATTTTCATATACTGCGTGTTTTGCTCTTTTTTGGCGAATAGGACTCTTGATGAGGTCTTTGTTGGCTTCAAATTGTTCAATAGAGAGTTCTCCTAAGGCTTTGATAGGCAATTTGGTTTGCAATTCGGCTAAGGCTTCATCACATTCTGCACGACGTTCGTTGTATTTAGAATCAGCGAGACCACGACGTTTGTTAGTATTGGCAATTACGATTACCTCATCTTTCAGTACTACAGGCACATAGTCGTATTTAAGGGTATTGCAATCAAGGAGAATAGCGTGGTCTTTTTTACCCATAGCTACTGCAAACTGATCCATAATACCAGAATTTACTCCAATAAATAGGTTTTCAGTTTTCTTGCCTAATTGCGCCATTTCCACAGGGTCAATAGAAAGATGGAAAAGGTCTTTTAGCACGATAGCAGTAAGCATCTCAATAGAAGCAGATGAAGATAGCCCTGCACCATTAGGAATATTTCCTGAGAAGAGAATATCGAAACCAGAATCGATTTTTTGACCAGCTTCGAGGAACATTTTAATCACACCTTTTGGGTAGTTAGCCCAGTCGTGTTTTTTGTCGTTAGTAAGTTCATCAAGGGTGAACTCCATTACACCGAGGTCAGCAAAGTTTTCAGAATACATACGGAATCTACGGTCATTTCGTTTTTTTACGAGACCATAAGTACCTTTGTCGATAGCACAAGGGAATACATTACCACCATTATAGTCGGTATGTTCACCGATGAGATTCACACGTCCTGGTGCGAAGAAATGTTTTTCGGCAGGAGCACCGAAAACTTCTTGAAACTTTTGTTCTAAGTGTTTCATATCGTTTTTAGTTATTAGTTTTGTTTAGAAATTACTTAATTAAATAATATAATCGAAAAAGGGAGTGCTGTCAAAGACAATTCCTAATAGATATGATTCTTGTAGAGACAATATATTTCTTATCTTATAAAGGATTTTAGCTGAGTCAAATACCAATCAAAGTCATCATACATAATAAAGTGGAGGCCTTTATTGGCATATCTAAGGTCTCTCAAAGATAAATTTTGATATTGATCTCTTATGTTGTCTTTTGAAGAAGTAAATACGGACTCTAAGAGTACTAAGGCAGGCACTTTTATCTGTTTTATTTCCTCTCTGAGGTCTGTATTAGAGATTTCACACACAAGTTTGGCGAGGGTCTCCCTATCTGAGGCTACACTCCACTGAACGATGGTAGGCTTCTTGGCTTCCTTTGTTGTATAGTACATCATTGAAGCCATTTGCGAACGCTCAAAGTCTTCTTTGGGCATTGCTGTAAGTTCCTTGATCATAGGAGTACAATCCTTGTTAGGTGTTATCTTAAAATTAGGATCAGAAAGCAAAGGCAAGCAAGGCAAAGCATCTACAATCACTATTCTATCAAGTAGGTCAGAGGCTTTAGCAGCTATTTTCATAGCAAGGATGCCCCCTAAGCTATGCCCTACAATCGTAGGTTTTTGGATGTTCTCCTTTTTGATATAGGAGATAATGGCATCTGTCCAATAGTCCAAACTTGGATTCTTTACAGGGGTAATTCCTCCAAACCCCGCTAAGGTAAGCAGGTAGCAAGTGTGGTTAGTGATCAGAGCAGGGACAGTCTCTTGCCAGACATCGCTGGAGCAGCCAAGTCCTGGAATAAACAAAATAGGACTTCCTTTTTCTCCTACTTTTTTCACTGAGAATGGAGATTGTCCAAACGTAGATAGTGGCAAAATAAGTAAAAGGGAGGTTATAAAAACATTTCTCATAGTAAAAAAATAGATTTTAAATTAAAAATTAGCTTGGTTTCAACTTTGGCAAAGTTTCAAACTAAAAGTTTGTATTACCTATTTAAAGTACTTTTTGGCAATCGCTCTGAGTTCTTTTTCTTTGTCTTCCAAACGTTGGAAAAGGACAAATTGATTGCGGGCACGAATGTAATTCTCCTCAGGATATGAGGTTTTGAAGTACACATCGTTATTAAAATAATCGGCGAGGAAACGAATACCAATAATGAATATCATATATTTGGCTCCGTCGACGATGTGTTTTTTCTCTGAGGGAGTCATCACAGGGTTCATTACTGAAAAACCTTTACAAAGCGCTTCGAAAAACTCAGTGTTGAATACAATTTTAGTATCGTCAGCTTCATTTTCTTCGGTAGGGCTTACCGAAGTGCGTACCATATCACCAAAATCATACAACAAAATACCTTGCATCACTGTATCGAGGTCGATTACTCTAAAATCATCAGGGTTTTCTTTATTGATGAGTACATTATTGATTTTGGTGTCGTTGTGAGTTACACGAATGGGTATGCGTTTTTCGTCTACTTCTTTTTGGATAAGGTCGAAAATCACTTTGTGTTGTTGAGCAAACTCGTATAGTTTTTGAGCTTTTTTCTTGCGGTCTAGAGTAGCTTGAGCGTAGGCATCTTCTAATTGTTGGAAACGCAAATGCCCGTTATGGAAGTTAGGAATGGTAGCTTGCAAGCGAGAAGTATCAATGTTAGCAAAGGTTTTCATAAAAGTAGCAAAAGCAGTAGCTGCTTTTTCGGCTTGCCAAGGAGCTTCGATGAACTCATAGGAAGTATAACCTTCAGCAAAAGGAAATACACGCCACACAATAGCTTCAGCATTTACAGAATAACCACCTTGTTTAGCAGGCATCATTGGGAGAATAACACGATTGTTAGGTTCAGTTTCCCAAAGTAGTTCAATATTTTTGATGATGCAGTCGGGGGTTTTAAACACATTGCTGTTAATTCCTTGAAGGATATAGTTAGTAACATTTGTTTTCACCAAATAGGTGCGGTTGATGTGCCCATTACCATAAGGTTCTACAGAAAGGATGTCCCCTTCTAAAATAAATTGATTGGCTATTTCTTTCATTGTACTTAAATAAGAGGTAAGAGATAAGAAGTGAAAAAAACTTATTATCTCTTACAGGTTAAACATTTTATTAGAATTTATCGGGATAGCTACCCTTATCTACGAGTTTTTGAATTTCGTTTTGTACCAGAGCAAGATCTTCGTGATAGGTCATTCCAAACCAGTTATCGTGGTTAGGCAATACTTCCAATTTATATCCATAGTCTTTGATTGCGTGTTGTACAACCATAGGAATATAAAATTCTGCCTTAGGGTCATCTTTATGTTCGGCTACAAATTCTTTGAAATAATGATCGGCTATATCCAATACTTCGTGAGTAAATCCCCAGAAATTCATAGAAACGTAGGTACTTAGAGGGTACTCAGTGCCAGTAGCCTCATCAATAGCAGTAGTCTCACTATTTTTGCGCAGTTTGGTAGCTTCGTTGATAGAGAGTAGGTGGTGATTTTTATCTACTTCACAAATACCACGAGAGACAGTACCATTTTCACTCAAAGTGTTTTTGAGCAGGTAACCACCTGAGAAGAAAGTTTTTTCTTTACCAGCATTAAGAGCTTCATACATCAGTTTAAAGCCTTCTTTGCCGTAGTAATCATCAGCATTGATAATGAGGAAAGGGTTTTTTACGAATTCTTTCACACAGAGCATTGCGTGCCCTGTTCCCCAAGGTTTTTTGCGTTCAATACCTTTAGGATTATAGTCGTCTTGGTATACGTAAGTGATAGGGACATTGTTGAAGCGGTTTTCAAGGTGTTGGCGGGTGAGGTTATCGATTTCGTGGCGGATGATGAGCACGATATTGTCAAAACCAGCTTGTAGAGCGTCGTAGATGCCATAATCAAATAAGGCGTTGCCGTTGTGTATATTTTCTAATTGTTTATCAGAGCCAAAACGACTTCCTAAGCCAGCGGCAAGAATCACTAATGTAGTCATTATAGTGTGTATTTTTTATGATTAATTAAATTATATCGGCAAAAATACAAAAAAAAAACAAAATAACAAGAAATCAATAAAGATTCGGTTTAAAGTATCTGTGTTTTTTCTTATCTTTTATCTCTTATCTTTTGCCTAAACGAAACTTTAACAATAATTTAACATCGGTGTATTCGCTTAATTTTCAGTAGTTTATGGAGTTTGTATTACTTTAGAGGTGTGAAAATAAGGTAACAATATTGTGTAAATAATAAAAAGATACTATTTTTGTGGCGTTTAATATATATATAAATTACACGCAAAATAATTATTACTTACAGCTTAAAAGTAAACAAAGATGAAAAAGTTTCTTACAGCAATTGTATTTTTAATCTTCACAGGGGCAGGATTTGCTCAATGTATCAATGTGCAAACTACGGCTATCAAAGGGAATTGTTACAGTGATAACCAGATAAAGGTAACAGCCCAAGATATGACCCCTTATCCCTCTATTTGTTTGCCTTCCAGTGGTAAATTTATAGTAGAGATACAAGGACCTGGAAAAGATGGCGAGATGTTTAGGATGAACCGCCCATCACCTTCGGCTCCTGCCGAGTATACTTTCTATAACTTAAAAGTAGGAAAGTATAAAATTATTGTGCGCGATGAAGACACAGGTGCTTTTGATGAGCGCGAGGTAGATGCCGACTCTAACTATAAGGTTATGAATATCCAAAATCTTGAGGCTTTAGCTCCTTCTTGTGGGCAAACCAATAGTGGAGGAGTAAGGTTTAAAATTCCTAATGGGGGGATAGGACCTTTTCAAGTAACTATCTTCGATATGAATAGAAATGTGATTGTACCTATGCAGGAGTTTTCGCGTCCTGCTAACAATGGCTATATAGAGGTGAGAGGAGATAATGCACACCCCCTACCTATTAATAAGCAGATAATTGTACAAATACACGATAAAACTAATATAGGTAACCAATGCGGTGAAACACGCCGTTTTCCCAGTATACAAATACCTTCACAACAAAAATATGTAGTGGAGTGTATCAATATCAAAACTTATCTAAGAAGATTAGAGAAGAACAACAAAGACTGTAAGTATAGGTTTAGAATCGACTTAGTAAGACCTGAAGATAATCGATTGATTTATCAGGGTATAGATGATATGACAGAGTTTAGGAACTTCTTTAAAAAACCAGGAACTGCTGTATTACGTATAGTAAATAAAGGAATTACCATTGATATGTCGTCTACATTTTCAGATTATTACTATTATACCAATAGTTATGAAATTGAGAGTGGAGATGAAATAGAAATTACTATTAAAGGACCTAAAAATACCATCAAAGAGCGTTTTAAATTAGATAATCGCATTAATGTGTCTTATTATGGACCTCTTATTTATAACGCAAAAGATTGTTCGAGGAATCGTACTTATTACACAGAGGGAACTTGTGGTAATATAACCTCTAATACAGAAAAATATTTGTGTGGTACTTATGATACTCGTTGGTATGTTTACAATGTTAATTATACCGACCTTAATAATGGGGAGAGTAGAAATATATACCAAGTTTCAGACTGGAGAAGTGGTTATGGTAATTTGAAATTACAACGCAAAGTGGGAACTAATTGGGTAGATGAACCAAGTAATACCCCATCTACACCAGGGGCTACTTATAGGTATACCTATAAAACTACCCCTCCAGGTTGCCCTCCTGCAGTATCTAATGAATTTGTATCTGATTATCCTCCTCATAGTGTGGGGACTCCTCCTGCTGTTACAGCAAGACCTATAGAAAAAGTATGGGATGCATTGGAAACGGGCTATGGTATGTATGAAGGAACGGGAGCTTTTAGATTTAATCTACCTTGTGGCACTTTTTTTTACCCATTAAACTTTAAAATAGAACGTGCTGATGGAGTAGCTTCTATTACTTATCAAGGAAAAATAGGCTTTAGCGATACGGTTACACGTACTATCACATTTCCTCTTATCAAACCAGCTAATTATTGTCAAACTTTAGGATATACTAATTTACCTGCTGGGCGATATAAAATTACTGTTACCGATGCTTGTAGTAAAACCACTACAAGAGAGATAGATTTAGCAGCTACTACTTATAACCCAGTCTTGAAATATGAAAGAGATTGTGAAATAGGTAAAGTAATTTTTGATATAGGTAGAAATATAGTAGTAGAAAATAACTCTAGCTTTGATAGAGTATCTTTACAAAAAGAGCAAGAAGATCAATATGGTAATAAATCTTGGCAATACGTAATAGGAGCTAATGGGCAAAATTATATAGATGATCAAAAAGGTAGTTTTCCAAATCTATTACCTGGCAAATATAGAATTGAGATGAATCCCTTTAACTATACTTATCATGCTATATTTGAGAACAAGTCTAATCATAAATATTATAGAAATTGGAGCTTTATAGATCCAGCTGTTCCTTATGTTTCCAGTGGTAAAGCTTATAAAGAAATCATTATACCTGATCTCACAAAACTCAACCCAGTGGTAAACCCTGTAGTTTGTGACTCAGGTAGTGCAACAGGTATGATTGCTGTAGATGTTACAGGGCAAGAGGTGTATTTCCCACTTACTTTCCGCCTCTACAAAAAAACTACTGTTACTGCTACAACCTCTACTTTGATAGAGACTAAAAAATACGAAGAGAGTGATAACAAATATTTCTATATTTTTAAAGGGCTAACTACTGGATTCTACCGTGTGGAAGTGGAACACCGTTGTCAAACTGTTCCTAAAGATATAGATATAGACCTCACTAATGCCTTTAATCCGTTCTTGGTGATTGACCGCCCTGTGCCTTTCTGTACAGGCAACCGAGCTCGTGTGAAATTAGGTCTCTCAGAACATATATTTGATATCAATTGGTTTAAGCTCGATGCTAATGGTAACAAAACTACTACTTATCCATTGGGTACTGGCAGTAGTTTTTGGGAAAATATTTATACTACTACTACTTATATGGCTGAATATACCTTGAAAACAGGAATAGGTTGTAGTAATAAAACTACTTATACCAAATCAGCTACAGTAGTATTGCCTCCTATAGACGAACCTCCTTTTGTCAAGACTCCTTGTCCAAATAACATAGAAGTTACTGTGGATGTAGGACAATGTGGTAAAGCAGTACGTTGGCGTGAACCTGAAGCTTATCCTACTTGTTTAGGAGCTGTTACTACTACTCGTAGTCACGCACCAGGCTATGTATTCCCTATAGGAGTACATACGGTAGTATATACCTTTGCTGATACGCGAGGTAATACAAGTAGTTGCTCGTTTACAGTTACGGTAAAATCTAATGCGTTGAAGCTAAAAACGTCACAACGTTATGTAGATACCTCTGGTAACCCTATTACTCAACTTACTCCTAACCAAGCGTTTTTCTACGAATTAAACTATGAGAATGTAGGTTCTGAAAGTATCAAACAAGCAGTTATTTCGGTAAAACTTCCTCAAAATGCTACCGTAATAACCAATGGAGAACCCGATCTCAATAGTGCAGGTGATGGCTCAAGTGCTAATCCATATCCACAAAAATCGTACAATGCTGTGAATAAGGCTTATGAGTTTGTGATAGGTGGCACATCGGGTTATCCTGAGTCTACTCTTAAGTTAGGTGATCCAAGTCGTACCATTCGTATCCCGTTGAAAATACAGGGCGATTGTGATAAACTTCTGCAACCTTGTGCTAACTATTTACAAACAGAATTTTCTATCACTTACCAAGGTGGACCTGCCGCTTGTCCAATAGCACAACAAGTAGATACAGGGGTAAGTTCTATTACTATTGATACCTCTAATTGTAACCGTCAAGAAACTTTCTGTGGTACGGGAGTGATGACCTTTGAAGCAACTGGTAATTTTGCTACTTATCAATGGTATAAAAATGGTAGCGTACTAACAGGAGAGATTCATCGCACTTATCAAGCAAATGCACCAGGAGTGTACAAAGTAGTGAAAACAAACTCTTGCCAAGGAGTACAAGTAGAAACTACAGAAACTATCAACTATGAAGCGCCCTCAAATACAACTGACCCTATTCGCGCACAAGCCCAAAATTTAGGGGTAACTTGTCCAGATAACTCAGTTTGGACAAGCCATTTCTACCTATGTCAAGGAGGGTCTAAAAATATTACTGTAAGCTATCAAAACACTGCTTTTGAGTGGCAGCAATGGAATGGCTCTTGTACCGAATCATCTTCTGATTGTAGAAATTTGGAAGACCAATGTTGGACAACTATCAACAACAATCGTACTTTTGTAGCCAATACAGCAGGTAAATATCGTTTGAGATTGCCTAATTGTAACCAAAGTTTCTATTTTGAGGTATTTACAGCAGGTCTTACAGGTTCGCTTACTGATGAAATTCACGAAACTGATTTCACTCAAGGTTCTGTAAAACTTCTGCTTAGCACTAGTGGAGTGACTTACAAAGTGGAGATTTTCAAAGGAGGTGCACCTTTCCGTACAGAGGTAATTAATACGAATGATTATCGTATCAATAATTTATCGCAAGGTACTTATGATGTGAAAGTTACATCACCACAAATCCCAGGTTGTCAATACAACGGACAAGTAACTATCAACAAAACAAGCCAAATGAAGGTTACAGCAACCTTCAAAGGATTTACCTCTTGTAACAAAGCTAAGTTTGAACTTAAAGCTGAAGGAGGTGCTCCTACCTATCGTTTTTATATTTGGACAATAGACGGTCAGCAACAATATACAGATATACCTACCGCTTTGGCTGCTCCTCATATCGCTATTCAATTGGCACATCAACCAAGTGTAGAAGTTGAAGTACCAAATATTACTCGTGTAGGTGAATATGTATTCTTAGTAGGAGACACTCGTAGTGGAGCTTTTGCCTTGTCTAACAAAGTAACTGTAAATCCTCCAAATCCACATACATTTACCTTTAGTGCGACCCAAGAAATTCAGTGTGAAAGTATGCCTAATTCAGGAGTAATTAACCTTACTTTTGCACCAGGAACACAAAATCAAAATCGCATTATCAACCTTTATAAATTAGATGATACAGGAGCAAGAATAGGAACTCCTTTTAAAACTAGTTCAGGAGGTTTGTTCACAGGTATTCCAGCCGGTACTTATGAAATAGAAATGTTATCACAAGTTGCAGGAACTACTTGTACATATATCAAAAAACCTATTGTGATACTTCCACCTCAAGCACCTTTGCGCGCTTATGCAGGAGTGGTAGCCGATAGATCGTGCGATACTGCACACAATCAATATAAAGTATCAGTGAATAACGTTACAGGTGGTACTCCTCCTTATCGTTATAGTTTTGATGGTGAAAATACTTATGTAACTAATCCTATAGGTTTTATTGGAGGTTCTACAACTATCTATGTAAAAGATAGTAAAGATTGTCGTCTTGAAATTCCTATTACCACACAAGCAACTGTTATACCTACTATAGCGTTCAGTCCTGTAGTTTATCGTTGTGATAGTGGTTATGGTTCAGTAACTATTACAGTTTCATCTACAGTAAGTCAAACTTATCAATACAGTTTTGATGGTAGTGCTAAACAAACTCTTATAGGCAACAGTTTCAACCGCTTGTTGTCACCAGGAGTACATACTCTTACAGTGTACTACCGTCCAACTGATACCGCTACAACACCTAATGTACTCTTTACAGAAGACTTTGGTAAAGATGCTAACGATTGTTTGCCAGTTGCTAATACTTCTTTGGTATGTAATACTACAGGTAGTCTTTCAGATGGTAACCAAGTACTTACTAAACAAGTACAAGTAAGTTCAAATCCTAATTGGCTTGCTACAGCCCCTACAGACCCTTCAGGAGGTCGTTACTTAGCAGTAGCGGGTAATGGTAATAATGAGGTGGTATATCAAAAACTCCTTAAAGGGGTTACTCCTAATACTGAATTTACCGTAAGTTTAGATGCTCTCAACCTCATTAGAACAGGAGTGACAGCAATACCTGCTCGCCTTAATGTAGAAATAGCTAAAACTGATGGTACTACTTTGCGCAGTAAGAGCTTGGCAACTATCAATAGCAATAGTTGGACAAATTATAAAGTAACCTTTACTGAAACTGAAATGACTGGCTTTGCTAATGGAGAACTATTACTAAAAGTAGTGAATACAGCGGCTGCTACTTATGGAGGTTTAGGTAATGATTTTGCGGTGGATAACCTCAAAGTATCACAAGCTATCACTTATTGTGATTTGAAGGTAACTCAGCTAATCAATATAGAAAAGAATAAACAAATGCGTGCCGAGAAATTCGGTACCGAGAAGAATGTAAGTTGTATTGGAGCACAAGATGGTGAAGTTCGCATCAGGGTTATCAACCCAACATCTACTAATATTCTTTATTCAGTAGAAAGAACTTATACCACTACAACTACTTGGACACCTACAACCCTTGATGCTCAAGGAGTATTCATAGTTACAGGATTAGAAGCTAACCAAAATGGTGTAGTGAGTATACGAGATGCTAATAATGCTAATTGTGCAGTATCAGTGGCTTATAAAGTTGGAGAGCCTACTCCTATAGTACCAACAGTAGTATTTATGGATAAAGTAACCTGCTACAATGGCGGAGTTGCTAAGATAAAAGTATCGGCTACTGGTGGTAATGCTGGAGGTTATCAGTATAGAGTAGGTTTAGTAAGTGGAACTTTAGGTGCTTTGCAACCAGTAGCTCCACAAGTAAATCCTTGGGAAATAAGTAATTTAGCACCTGGTACTTATACTTTAGTAGTACAAGATAGTAAAGGTTGTACAACCGAGACTACTTTTGAAATCGTTAATAAAGCTACTCTTTCAGTTACTGCCGAGCCTACCTCTTATTGCTATGGAGATGCACAAGAGAAGAAAGTAGAGATTACAATAATTAGCGGTAATGGAAACTATAAAGTACAACGTGTAGGAGGTAATATTTATGCTTTCAATACATCAATTTTTGAATATCCTGATGCTCTTGATGCAGGTACTCATACATTTGTAGTAACTGATGGTTTTGGTTGTCAAACAACTGTAACTACTCAAATTTATGCACCATTATCACTCACTGTATCACCTACTCAAACACAATATGCTGATTGTAAGGGAAGCAGTGTAAACTATACTCTCACCGCATCTGGAGGTATCCCTACTGCACTTAAAGAATTTAAGTATAGTGTTGATGGTGGAGCTACTTTCCATACAATTGGTTCAAGTACCTCTCAGGTAACCTTTACCTATCCAGTAACAGTAGCAACCACAACTGAGTTCCGTTTCCAAGTAACTTATAAACCCGATGGTAGTGAGTGTAAACGTGAACAATACGTAACCTTAGCTTATGACCCACCACGTTTCTTAACCAATACCTTTACCACTACTCAAGCTACTTGTGGTAACAATAATGGTTCGGTAATTATCACACCAAGTGATTATTATGTAGGTACAGCTTCACATACCCTTAAAGTGGTGAATACTTTAGGAGTAACACAAACTCCTACAGCTTTAGCACCGGGTAATTATATAGCACACCTCACCGATGATCGTGGTTGTGTGGCTACTCAAGCCTTTACCATTACAGCAGCTCCTCAACTCACAGCAACAGCTACTGTAAGCAAACAAATGGGTTGTACCTCATCAGCTGCCGATTTAGCAGCGATTACAGTAACCCTTAATACAGGAGGTAGAGCACCTTTTGATATTCTTTTAAGAAATACCACTTCAGGAGCTCAAGTAAGTGAAACTTCTCAACTTAATAATGTTTCAAAAGTATTTGCAGGTTTGGACTATGGTAATTATGAAATTACGATTACCGATGCTAATAGTTGCCAAACACGAATGAATGTGGTGATCTTACCAAACTCTAATGTGATGTCTATCACTCCAGTAACCCCTACAGCTTGCGCTACTACAGGAGAGGTACGTATCACAGCAACTAGTTCACCTACCTTTACAGCATCTACTAATGCATATTTTGCTATATATCGACCAGGTATTCAAAACCCACCAGCTGGATCAGGAGCGAATATAGAAACTACTAGCAATCCGAATGGAGGTACTGATGTATGGCACAAAGGAGTAGCTTCAGGTACTGGGGTAGGAGTAACTATAGGAGGTCTCACACCAGGGGTACAATACACTTTCATAGCTTATAATATGGTTACTAAGTGTCGTTACACCCAACAGATGACAGTACCTGTACCTACATATTCACAAATGTCGGTAGCGATAGATGTGAAGAATGTAAGTTGTGCAACTGGTAGCGATGGAACCTTTACTTTTACTTTAACAAATCCTCACGGAAGTACTACTCATATAGGTTATGAAGTATATCGTGAAGATAATCATCAGCCAATAGCAGGAGCGGTAGGTACAGTTCCAGCTCCATTCACTACACCTCAAGTAGCCAATGGTAACTTACCAGCAGGTAAATACTATGTGAAATTTACAGAAACTATTGGAGGTGTGGCAAGCTGTGTAACCTCAAAGAATTTTGAAATCAAACGTTCTCTCACTCAGTTACAAATTGCAGCTGTAGCTAGCAAAAAAGCTTCTTGTAATACTTTGGGTGAAGCGTGGTTGAATATTACAGGAGGTACAGCTACTTACACTTATGGTTATGTAGTTTCAGGAGGAGCAGCTCCATCTGTAATGACTCGCACTGTTCAAACTTCATCTTATATCAATATACCTGCGGGTAATTGGGATGTGTATGTACGCGATGCTTATGGCTGCTTGCAATCTACTACAGTTACTATTGATATTTTTGATACACCTAATATTGCAACAGTAACTACTTTGGCTTGTCAGGCTTACCATAATACTAATGGTAAAATACCAGTGAGGGTAACTCTTAACAAAATAGGTCAAGGTAACCACTATTATAGTTTAGATGGAGCTGCCGATAGACCTGTAGTTTGGACAATAGCCAATCAGGCATTCGAGTTAGAGGTAACTCCTTTGGCTACACACACAGTTGCAGTGAAAGATGTAAATGGTTGCGTGACTACAGCTACTTTCAGTACTACAGCTCTTATCACAGCAACAGCTACTATTAGTAGAAATAAAACTTGTGCAACCCCTACTGCTGATATCACAGTAACTGTGGCAGGAGGAACTGGCACTTATAGTTATACTTTAGAACGTTTAGACAACGGTATAGTAGCGGGAGCTATTCTTTCACAAGATGTAGCTTTCCCTACTCCTACCGGAGGAGTGATAACTATTGCAACACCTACTACTGAGGCTGCTACTTATCGCATCAGTATTTACGATGCCGAAACTGTAGATTGTCCTATAGTGAAAGAGGTAACAGTACGTGATCCCGATCCTATCAATTTAGCTAATGTTGTAGTACAACCTTATCACGAAAAATGTAATTTAGGTCTTACAGCTACTGGTACTGGTAGTATAGATATAGCAATGCCTACTGATAGTGATACTTATACCTTTAAGATTACTAGTGCTATTGATATCACTACCGGAAATAACGTAACGGTAACAACAACTCCTACTATTGCAGGTACTCATACAGCTACATTCACTCAGCTACGTGGTACAACTCAAGGAGTAAAATACCAAATAACAATTACTAATAGTACAGGTTGTGAGGCTTTTGTAGAAACTATAATCACCTCTCCAGAGCCATTAGAATTACAAGCGGGAGTAATTACCGCGACTCAATATATATGTGAGGGCACCAATGGATTATCAACGCCTAAAGTAAGTGTAGATACGAGCAAGATACGCGGAGGTATGCCACCATATACAATAGAGTTCTTTGATAATGGCGGCAATAGTTTAGGAAATGGTACAGAATATACCCTTCCGAACTTGAATGGAGGTACTTTCTATGCTACAGTAAAAGATGCTTCAGGCACTTGTGCAACAAGTACAACAAGCGTAACAGTAGCACCAGCCTTCGAGTTGCAAACTCTAAGTATTACCACAACAACATCAGCTACTTGTGTGGTAGATGAGGTAATAAATATCAGTGTAACAGCTACACCTACATATATAGCAGGTACACCATTGCGTTACGTGATAAAAGGAACAGATAATGCCTTTGCAACTATTACCACAACAACAGCAACCAGCTTGAGTTTGACCCTCACAGGTTCACAAAACTTAGCAGGTTCAAACTATACGATAGAGGTCTTCAACGAGAAGACAGGCTGTAGTATTACGGGAGTTTATACCGTAAAAGATGCTAATACATTTGAGATGACTTCTCATAACCCAGTGAGAGCAGTTTGTCATAACGACAATGGTAGTATTGCGATAACCTTAGTAGATAAAGATCTTTCTAATGGCGACCAATCTACAGCAGGCTTTACATATACTGTTACAGCAGTAAGTGGCGGAGCAACAACTACGGGTACAGTATCAGGTAACACCACAACACTTACCCTAGTAGGTGGTTCTTATGATATCGAAGCGATATCTAATGCTACAGGTTGTAAGGTAGCTAAACATCGTTTTGTAGTTCCATCAAACCCAGCCGAGATAAAAGTGATTTATGTATCACAAAAAGTATCGGTAGACTGTAATAATGAAAATGGGGTTGTAGCCCTTACAGTCATCGGAGGTCAACAAGTTTATACAGTAACCCTTACAGATCCAACAACAGGAAATGTATATACCAAACCAGATATTCCAGAAGGCTCACCAGGAGTAGAAATCACACAAGTGAAAGCGGGTAATTATAATATTACCGTAATAGACGCTTTAGGTTGTACAACAGCTACTGGAACCCTTAGTGTAACAGTAGCCCCATATAATGCTATCAATACAGCGAGCATTACTGTAGCGACAACTTCTATTACTTGTATCGATGCTAAAGATGGAAAACTCAAAGTGTCAGGAGTAACTGGAGGTGCACCACCTTATAACTATACGTTAGTGAGAACTTCAGCAACAGGTAGTGATTTGCCAAAAATAAATACTACTGATAGCGAAGCGACATTTACAGGTATAGAACCAGGAACTTATCGAGTAGATATTTATGATGCACAAAACTGTTCAGTTACAGTGTCAGGAAGCTATACCTTTGTAAATCCATCGCCTATCACTGCTGATATAAACACACTCAATTCTACGTTTGTAACTTGTAAAGGAAGTGATAGTGGTAAGGTAGAAATTACAAATATAGCAGGAGGTACACCTACTTATACCCTTACAATAATTAGAGCCGACAACAGACAAAAGGTAACTCCTGAAGTAGAAACCACAGGAACAAGTCATACTTTCAATGATTTAGGTCCAAGTCCTAAGGATAGTTACTATCAAGTTGTAATAAAAGATGCTAATGATTGTACAATGACTAAGACTTTGACCTTCACAGTGGAAGAGTTACCAGATGTTAGTATCAACGAATTTAAATACTATGGTACTTGTCAAGCGAACTCAAATAGTTATGTAGATTATTTAGAGGTACATTTCAACAATCCATCACCAGACTATAGTAAGATTACTTATAGTTTGAATGGAGGGGCATCAGCAACATTCACACGTACAGTAGGTAATATAGCTTATATTGATAATTTCAACAGAGGTTCAGTTACCCAAACGGTAGAAGTAACTTATACAATAGTTTCATCTATTCCAGGAATGACAGGCAGTTGTAGTGCTTCCGAAACAATCACAATTGATCCTTACACACCGCTTACTGTTACACGAGTAACGACCAATACAACTCTAAACACTTTAGAGGTCTTGGCACAAGGAGGTAGAACGAATAACTTTAGAGGTTATACATACTACTTCAATGAGGTAAGTAAGGGAGATAATCCGGTGTACAAAGTCAACCATAATGATCCTGAAAAAGAAATTGGAGGACGTCGTTACAAGGTAGTGAATGTACGTGTAGAAGATGCCGAAGGTTGTACTGTTACAGCGACTTACGAGGTAGAGTACTTTGATATAGAAGTTCCTAATTACTTTACACCTAATGGAGATGGAGAAAATGAGGTATGGAAGCCTAAGTATTTAGACAATAATGTAAATGCCCGCATCTACATATTCGATCGTTATGGTCGTCGATTAGTGGTGTTAGAATCAGGTCAAGGTTGGGATGGTACTTATGAAAAACGTCCAATGCCATCAGGAGACTACTGGTACATCATCGAAATCAACGATCAGTTGTACGACAAACGTGAGTTCTATGGTAACTTCACTTTGTTCAGATAATCTCAATTTCTGATAGTTATCATATAAAGTATACCTATCTGTTAAAGGAAAATACGATATTTGTTAAAAAATATCGTATTTTCTTTTTTGTTTTCTATAACTTTTGTACCTTTGAGCCATAATTATGATTTCTTAATTGAATATGATTTATATTGAATTGTTAGTAGTGCTTCTTGCTATTTTTATAGGAGCTAGAGTAGGAGGTATAGGGCTTGGTATCTTTGGTATGATAGGTTTGGGTATTTTGGTTTTTGGCTTTGGGCTCAAACCAGGTAATCCACCTATTGATGTAATGCTCATCATTGTAGCTGTAATTACAGCTGCTGCTACTTTGCAAGCCTCAGGAGGCTTGGATTATTTAGTGAAAGTAGCCGAGAAAATCCTGCGTAAAAACCCTTCAATGATTACTTTCTTAGCACCTGTAGTGTGCTACTTCTTCACTTTGTTTTCAGGTACAGGACACATTGCCTATTCTCTATTGCCTATTATTTCTGAAATAGCTACCGATAGCAAAGTGCGACCTGAGCGTCCACTTTCTATCTCAGTAATCGCTTCGCAACAAGCCATTACTGCCAGCCCTATTTCGGCAGCAACAGCTGCTTTGCTTTCTGCTGAACTATTAGGAAGTAAAGGTATTACACTTGGTAATATATTAATGGTGTGTATCCCTGCAACCCTTATTGGGGTAATTGTGGGAGCGATAGCTGTGAGATTTATGGGTGTACCTCTCGAAAAAGACCCTGAATATTTACGTCGTTTAAAAGAAGGTTTGCTAGAAAAAGAAAATCACTCTGCTGGGCAAGAAAATGAGAAAGATCAACAAAGAGCAAAAACCTCAGTGATTATTTTCCTTATGGGAGTACTTTCTATTGTGCTTTTTGGTTCTATTGATACATTGCGTCCCGCTTTTGAGGTAAATGGCGAAATGCAAAGAATAGGGATGACCCAACTTATTGAAATTATAATGATGTCTATAGCTGGCTTGATGATTATCTTTGCTCGAGTAGACATCAATAAAGCAGTAAAAGGTTCAGTATTTATTGCAGGTATGCAAGCAGTGATAGCTATTTTTGGGATAGCTTGGATGGGAGATACTTTCTTTAATGGTAATATTGAGTTCTTCAAAATGCACATCGAACAAATCGTTACCCAATATCCTTTCCTCTTTGCAGTAGCACTTTTTGTAATGTCTGTTCTTTTGTTTAGTCAAGCAGCAACAGTGCGTACGCTCTATCCTTTGGGGATTGCTTTAGGTATTCACCCAATGGCACTCATCGCGATGTTCCCTGCGGTAAACGGATATTTCTTTATTCCTAACTATCCAACGGTAGTTGCTGCTATCAATTTCGATAGAACGGGCACTACTCGCATAGGCAAGTACGTGCTGAACCACTCATTTCAAATACCTGGTTTCGTAGCGACAATTGTTGCTATCGCAGTAGGGTATTTTATCATAATGTTTATGTAGCACTCTCTAACTAATTCCTAACATCTAATTCCTGAAAAATAAAAACCTAATATATATGATAACATTGATGAAAAAAATAGCCCTTTCATTGTTGTTGATGATGTCTGTGGCTGTCTTTGCGCAACAAAAGCCAAAGATTCGTATTTTAGCTACTGGTGGTACTATCGCTGGGGTAAGTAAATCAAATACTGAAACCAACTATAAGGCTGGTGAACTCGGTATTTATCAACTCTTGGAAGCAGTGCCCGAAGTGAAGAATGTAGCCAATATAAGTGGTGAACAAATCGTGAAGATAGGTTCTCAAGATATGAATGATGAGGTATGGCTTACCCTTGCCAAACGCATCAATCAATTGCTCAACAAAGAAGGATACGACGGAGTGGTAATCACTCACGGTACTGATACAATGGAGGAAACTGCCTATTTCCTCAACCTTACTGTTCATAGTAAAAAACCAGTAGTAATGGTAGGAGCAATGCGCCCCGCTACTGGTATGAGTGCCGATGGACCTCTAAACCTCTATAACGCAGTAGTAACAGCTGCCGATAAAAACGCTATGGGGCGTGGGGTAATGGTGTGTATGAACGACATCGTACTCGATGCTAAAGATGTGATTAAAACCAATACTACTGCTGTCGAAACTTTCCAAGGTGCTAACTATGGCAAATTGGCATACATTCACAATGGCAAAGTATTCTTTAACCGCACTCCTGAAAACAAACACACTTATCAATCCGTTTTCAATGTAGATAACCTTAAAGAATTACCTAAAGTAGGTATCGTATACAGCTATTCTAATGTGTCTGAATTACCAATGAAAGCCTTTATGGATGCTAAATTTGATGGTATTGTACACGCTGGAGTAGGTAATGGTAATCTCTATCACACTATCTTCGATTTGGCAGTAAAAGCAAGAGAGCAAGGCATTCAGTTTGTGCGCTCTTCACGCGTACCTACAGGAGCAACAACCCTCGATGCCGAAGTAGATGATGCTAAATATCAATTTGTAGCTTCACAAACACTTAACCCACAAAAAGCTCGTGTTCTATTGATGTTAGCTCTCACTAAAACCAAAGATTGGAAACAAATCCAAAAATATTTCAATGAATACTAAAACAAGTAAGAGATAATAAGTAACAAGTAAAAAATGCCTCTTATCTCTTACCTTTTACCTTATTATGAAAAGAATATTATTAGCAATCAGCTTTCTTATAGGAGGTGTTGCTTCAGCACAACAAGATTTGCAAGAACAAATCAATCAATTGAGGGCAGAAATCGACCAGCTTAAAGCTACTGCTCCTGCGCCTCTACCTATGCCTGAAAATGAAGGAGAACAGCCCATTCATAAGAAATTTAATATGTACTTCAACTTCCAAGGAAGTTTTGATGTAGAAAAAGCAAAAGACAAAGATATGACGGCTAAGTTCTATGCGCGCCAGTTGCGATGGGAAGTACGAGGTGATATTACCGACCGTATTTTCTACCGCTTTCGTCATCGTCTGAACAAATCTAATGTGGCTGCCTCTTTAGATAATTTGGCTACAGCTACCGATATGCTCTATGCAGGCTTCCGTTTAGATGATAAATGGACACTTACTGCAGGTAAGATGTGTCAAGCGTGGGGAGGATTTGAGTTCGACCTAAATCCAATGAATATCTATGAATATTCTGATTTTCTACAAAATATGGATAACTTTATGTTAGGAGCGATGATTACTTATACTCCTAACCAGAACCACGAGTTTAACTTCCAAATTACTGATGTACGCAATGATAAATTCGAAACGCTTTATGGAACAGCTACGAATACTATCAGTGCAAGTAAAGCTCCTCTTACCTACATTTTTAATTGGAATGGTAATCTATTTGATAATCTTGTACAAACTCGTTGGGGAGGAGGTTTGCAAAGTGAAGCCGATGGCTATAACAACTGGCTATTGATGTTGGGAACTAAACTCAATTTGTCTAAGTTCCAAGTTTTCTTTGATTATATGATGGCTAACGAAGCATTAGATAGGTTGAATTATACCCCTTTAAGTGCTAATGGAAAAACAGCAACCCCAGTAAAAGATGCCAAGTACAATAGCTTTGTACTAAAAGCTGAGTATCAACCTGTACCTCACTGGAATATCTTTGCCCAAGGTATGTATGAAACTGCTAAAAGTGATTTACCCAATAATGAACTTAAAAGTATAGGCTACTATGCAGGAGTTGAATATTTGCCTTTTGAAAAACAAGACTTGCGTTTCTTCTTGGCTTATATAGGAAGAAGTCAGGATAATAAAAATACAAATATAACAAAAGATACCAATCGCGTGAGCCTCGGTTTGATGTATCGCATCAAAGCGTTCTAATAATTAGCTAATAAATAAATCAATACAAAAAGCTGCTCAAAAAAAATCAATACAAAAAGCTGCTCAAAAAAAAATAACTTTTCTTGAGCAGCTTTCGTTAATCGTTAATTATTAATTGTTAATTGAACTCAAACCAATCACCACGTACTTTTAGTACTTGTTCAATCACATCGCGTACAGCCCCTTGTCCGCCATCGCGGTGAGATATGTAGTGAGCAACTGCTTTTACCTCTGGTACAGCATCTTGAGGACAAGTAGCTAAACCTGAGTGTTTCATAGGAGGAATATCAGGGATATCATCTCCCATATAGAGAATTTGCTCTGTTTTAAGTCCTTTGCTCTTTTGGTACTCTAAAAAAGTTTCGAGTTTCTCGTGACGGAGCATATAAATATCGGTTACACCAAGGTTTTCAAAGCGTTTTTGTACCCCTACATTGCCCCCACCTGTAATAATGCAGATAGTATATCCTTTAGCAACAGCTGTTTTGAGGGCAAAGCCGTCTTTCATATTCATACTGCGCAAAAGGTCGCCATCATTGTTTACAAATACTTGGGTATTGGTAAAAACCCCATCTACATCAAAGATAAAAGTAGTAATGTCTTTCAGTTTTTCTTTATAATTCTTTTCTTCCATAAGTGTTTATTATTGATTTTGTAATAATATCGTATATTTCTTTATAGTTATTGTTATCTAACATTGCCAAGTGGTTTGTAATAGTTAGAAAGTCATTGCGTCTTGCAGGACCTGTTTGAGCATCGTAAGCCGAGGTGTTTTGGAGTTTTATAAAAGTTTCGGCAAGGAGAGGTTGTAGAATTTCAAAAGGTACTTCGTTTTCCTTACATATCTGCTGACTTATATATACCAAATGGTTGCTAAAATTGTTCATAAACACAGCAGCGAGGTGTAGTACCCTGCGTTGGTAGCTGTTCAGTGTGTATATTTTTGTGGAAAGCAAAGATGCCAAACGTTGTAGTAGGCAGAAATCATTAGTATTTTCAGCTTCCAAGCAAAAAGGTACTTTAGTGAAATCTACAATTGTTTGTTTGTTCATCGTTTGTAAGGGATAAAATACACCTCGCCTATTTTTAGAGTCAATAGCCTCAATAGAGGTATTGCCCGAGGTATGTACTACCAATTGATTTTCAAAAGGCAATTTTTTGGATATTCCGGCTATAGCCTCATCTTTCACAGCGATAATACACACATCAGCAGGGCGTAAAGTGCTGAGGTGATGTGTTTTTTCTATTTCAAAAGCATCAAACTCAGGGCTTAACTCACTGCGGTTGTAGAGTTGCTGCAATTGCACCTCAGGATGATTGTGAAACGCCTGTGTGAGTTGGTAAGCCATATTGCCAGCACCTATGATATTGATGTGTATTGCCATACAAGTTATTTTTCAAAGGGCAAAGGTAGGGATAATTTTCTAATTTTCAAATCTTAGCCCTGAGCACTCATCTCTTTGTTTGAATAACATCTTTTTTTCTTAAAAAATGCGGAGATTCATTTATTTTGTATATATTTGCAAAAAAATATGTAGATAACACATTATTTTATAGTGTAGAAATGAATTTTTTCGCTAAGATATTTAAACGTAATAACATAGAACCACCCCAGCAACTTACGGAAGATGAGCAATTTGCAATGAATTTTACCAAAAATGGTGGTAAGTTTATCTATTGTACTTCAGATCTTGAGGTGCAAGAGGTCTTTCGCAATATATTAAAGGAGTTAGGCGTTTATGTGAAAATGAGTAGCAATGCATCGCCTATAATCAATGAAATGTTTGAGGAACACAGCCCAATGTTTACATCCGATATAGAAACTTCTAATGTGTATTTAATAGACTGTGAGTATCTTATAACTTCTCTCGGAGGAATAATGCTCTCCTCTCACCAGCTAAAACACCGAAAAATGGATGAGTTGCCAGAGGTATTTATCATTTTTGCTAAAACAAGTCAGATGGTAAAGGATATTCCAGAGGGAATGAAAGGTATTAAGAAAAAATATATAGGTCATATCCCTACTGGGCTAATCACTTTGCAGAGTTTTACCGATAATCCTGATACCCAAACGATTTCCAATTATGGTACAAGCTCTAAGAAAACCTATCTTATTCTGTTAGAAGATTTACCTATTGATAAACAATAATTTATGAACGAACTATTCAAAAGAACGATTACGGGGTTTATTTATGTTTTCCTATTGCTATCAGCAATTATGCTTAACCCCGATGCTTTCGACTTCTTATTTTTGTCCTTTGGTATTATTTGCTTATTTGAGTTTAAAATGCTCATCAGGCTTAAGGAATTACATATATTTCTGCTTTTTTTGTTGGTTTGGTGGTTGTTTATCCATCTAAGAACCTATCCTTTTTCGGTTTACATACTGCTTTTAGCTACTTTGCTTACTAATATATATCTCATAATGATGCTTTTCAATCAGAAAACGCCTATTCGTAAGCAAAGTAACAATGCCAAGCTACTCATTAGTTTGCTCTACATAGGTGGAGGTTGTATATTTGTGCCTCTTATCTATAAAAATGAGAACAGTGAAAATGTTTATTATCTATTTCAAAGTTTCTTCAACAATCAGTCGCAAATCACAATGATTGGACTCTTGTCTATTATATGGGCGAGCGATACCTTTGCCTATCTCACGGGTAAAGCCTTTGGCAAACACAAACTTTTTGAACGTGTTTCTCCCAAAAAAACTATAGAAGGTTTCCTCGGTGGGCTAGTAGGAGCAATGATCATCGCTACAACTATTTCATATTCCAGTGCCCGTCCTCTATGGCAATGGCTAGTTTTAGCAGTGATTCTAGTAGTTACAGGTACTTTAGGCGACTTGGTAGAGTCTAGCTTTAAACGTGCTGCCAATGTGAAAGATAGCGGAACAATATTGCCAGGACACGGTGGTTTGCTCGATCGTCTTGATAGCCTTATTTTTGCTTCTCCTTTTGCTTATTTCACCCTTCTTATTTTTGAACTATTTTAATGATGAATTTCTATAAATATCAAGGAACAGGTAATGACTTTGTGATGATTGATAATCGCGAAGGAACTTTTCCTAAAGATAACGAAAAACTTATAGCTCACTTGTGCGATAGACGCTTTGGCATTGGTGCCGATGGTCTTATCCTGCTTGAAAATGATTCTCAGTATGATTTTCGTATGGTATACTACAATTCCGATGGACGCCAAAGTACAATGTGTGGCAATGGTGGACGCTGTGTAGTAGCTTTTGCTAAACAGTTGGGGGTAATAGAAAGAGAAACACTATTTATAGCTATTGATGGTGAGCACCGCGCAACCATTGAAGGTGATAACTATGTACATTTGCAAATGAAAAATGTAACATCAGTAGAAGAACACCCAGATTATGTATTCTTAAACACAGGCTCACCTCACCACGTACAATGGGTAGACGATGTAGAGACTGTCGATGTAAAACCCGAAGGCGCTGTTATACGTTATGGCACTCTTTACGCCGATAAAGGTGGTAGCAACGTGAATTTTGTAAGCAAAGGAGAGAATGGCTTTAAAGTGCGTACCTACGAACGTGGTGTAGAAGATGAAACTTACTCTTGTGGTACAGGCGTTACTGCTGTTGCAATAGCATTGTATCACACCAAACAAACAAAAGCACAAACTATTACACTACACACTCGTGGAGGGGATTTACAAGTGAGTTTTGATAGGGTAGCCGAGGAGTATAAGAATATCTATTTAAGTGGCAGTGCTCAATTTGTGTTTGAAGGAGTAATAAAATGATAAAATTAAGAGCTTTAGAACCTGAAGATATAGATTTCTTATATCACTTAGAAAATGAAGAGAGTTTGTGGGAGGTGAGTGAAACTCAATTGCCTTTTGCTAAACATTTGTTACAGGACTATATACAACACGCTCATCAAGATATTTATGAAGCTAAACAATATCGTTATGTGATAGCACTCAATGAAGAGCCTTTGGGTTGTGTAGATTTATACGATTTTAGTCCCAAACATCACAGAGCAGCAGTAGGGATAGCTCTTCTGCCCGCTTATCAAGGAAAGGGGTATGCTAAAAAAGCCTTACAGTTACTCATTTCCAATGTACAAAAATACTTAGATTTACATCAACTTATTGCATACATTCCTACTGATAATATAGTGAGTATAGCTCTTTTTGAAAAAATAGGCTTTACTTGTAGTGGTGTACAAAAAGATTGGCTTTATAGTCAAGGTAAGTACAAAGATGTAGCACTATACCAACTTTTTTTTGGTAGATAAAAAAAAAGTACTACATTTGCCCAGAAAATTAAAATTTTCAAATAACTCAAACAACAAAATAATTTTAATATGCAAAGAGACATTGATATTTTTGAACTAATTGAAGACGAAAGAGAGCGTCAAGTGTTAGGTATTGAGCTTATAGCCTCTGAAAACTTTGTAAGTGACCAAGTAATGGAAGCAGCGGGATCAGTACTTACTAACAAATATGCTGAAGGTTACCCTGGTAAACGCTATTATGGTGGCTGTGAAGTGATTGACGAAATAGAGCAAATCGCTATTGACCGTGCTAAAGCCCTATTTGGTGCTGAATACGCAAACGTACAACCTCACAGTGGTTCGCAAGCCAATGCAGCTGTATACGCTACTTGCCTTAAACCTGGAGATAAAATTCTCGGCTTCGATCTTTCTCACGGTGGTCACCTTACTCACGGTTCTCCTGTGAACTTTTCAGGTAGATTGTATGAACCTGTATTCTATGGAGTAGAAAAAGAAACAGGACGACTCAATTACGACAATATATTAGAAATAGCCAAACGTGAGCGACCTAAAATGATAGTAGCAGGCGCTTCTGCATATTCTCGTGATATAGACTTTAAGCGATTTAGAGAAATAGCTGATGAAGTAGGAGCTATTCTCTTTGCCGATATTGCACACCCTGCAGGACTTATAGCTAAGGGATTGTTAAATGACCCAATTCCACATTGCCACATTGTAACTACTACTACTCATAAAACATTGCGTGGCCCTCGTGGTGGACTTATCTTGATGGGTAAAGATCTTGAGAACCCTTTTGGTATCAAAACCCCTAAAGGAGAAGTAAGAATGATGAGTTCTTTACTCGATAGTGCCGTATTCCCTGGTAACCAAGGAGGCCCTTTAGAGCACATTATTGCAGCTAAAGCTATAGCTTTTGGCGAAGCTCTTTCTGATGATTTTCTTCATTACGCTATTCAAGTACAGAAGAACGCACGCAAGTTAGCCTCTATTCTTTTAGATAAGGGGTATGATATCATCTCTAAAGGAACTGATAATCACTTGATGCTTATCGATTTGAGAAATAAAGATGTAAGTGGTAAAGAAGCTGAAGAAGCTCTCGGTAAAGCTGATATTACAGTGAATAAGAATATGGTACCTTTTGATACTCGTTCTCCTTTTGTAACCAGTGGTATTAGAGTTGGTGTCTCAGCTATCACTACCCGCGGACTCAAAGAAGCTGATATGGAACGTATCGCCGATTTTATCGATCGTGCCATTACTCATCGCACTAACGACGAAATGTTAGAAGAAATTGCTGATGAAGTGAACAGATTTATGGAAGATAGACCTCTGTTTGCATACTAAAATAAAGTCATAACGTAAAAAAAATTCAAAAGAGGTGCCTTAAATAAAGAGTGCCTCTTTTGGTTTTTATGTTCGTAATTAATTTGTAAGCAATAGGTTACGATGATTTTTTATTTTAAATGATAGAGAAAAATATCAACTGTATAAAAAAAATTATACAAAATAGCTTTTTTTTAAACAAAAAGATGTAATTTTGCCGAGTTATATGTACTCACAAAAAGTACTATTTATCTAAAAATCAATAGCAAATATATAAAGACGATTTTATTATGATTAAAAAAGCGTTGTTTTCAGCACTAACAATGTTATTTTGCAGTGAGATTTTTGCACAACAAGAGTCTCAATACACACAGTATATGTATAATACTATGCTGTTTAACCCTGCTTACACAGGGTCTCGAGAGGTAGGAAGCCTCTTTGGAATGTTCCGTACCCAATGGGTGGGTATCAGTGGTGCACCTACTAATGGAAGCATCAGTTATCACCAGCCTATGGAGAGTTTGCGCAATGTAGGTTTAGGAGGAAGTATCTTCCGTGAAAGTATAGGACCTCAAACCCAAACTGATTTAACAATTGATGTGTCATATACATTAAACTTCGAAAACTCTAAATTGGCATTCGGTATCAATGGTTCAGCGAGTTTGTTTCAAATAGACTATAACAAGTTGGACGTAAAAGATAAAACCGACCAAAGTCTTTCAGGTAGTGAAAGCGTATTTTCACCTAACATTGGGGCTGGAGTTTATTGGTATACTGATAAGTACTACCTCGGTTTTTCAGTGCCTAATATGCTCGAAACGACTCACTACAACAAGAGTTCAGTATCAGTGCTTAAAAATGCACAACACTTGTACTTGATAGGAGGTTATGTGTTTGATTTGTCAGAAAATACAAAATTCAAACCAGCAGTACTTTCTAAAGTATCATTTGGAGCGCCTTTGCAATTGGACTTTTCAGCAAACTTTATGTTCAACGAGAAGTTTGTATTAGGAGCAGCTTATCGTTGGTCTGCAGCGGTGAGTGTAATGGCAGGTTTCCAAATCAATGATCGTTGGTTTGCAGGTTATGGTTATGATTTTGAAACTACTGAGTTGCGCAAATACAATTCAGGTTCACACGAAATCTTCTTGCGTTACGAATTGGTGAAAACCTACAAAAAAATCGTATCACCTCGATTCTTCTAGTGTGAGCTAATCACTTCTTAAAGTTTTAAAACCTATTTTTTAATTATTAATTATAAAAAATGAGATTACTAAGTTTAACTTTCGCATTATTATGTAGTGCACAAGTGCTATTAGCACAACCTGAAAAGGAATTAGAAAAAGCAAATGAAATGTACAAAAATTTTGCTTATGTAGATGCTATTAGAATATACGAAAGTATTGCTAAAAAAGGATTTGTAAACCAAGAAATGCTTGAGAGTTTAGGAAATTCCTATTATTACAATGCTGAATATAAAAAAGCACTTCCTTGGTACAAACAACTATTTGAAAACCCCAAGTACAAAATAAAAACCGAGTATTACTATCGTTATGCACAAGTGCTAAAATCGGTAGGTAAATATAATGATGCCGATAAAATGATGGCTAAGTTTGCCGAATTGACTGATGACAAAGATACTCGTGCAGTACTTTTTGAAGAAAATAAAGATTATCAAGAAGTAATTCAAGCTAATTCAGGAAGGTTTAAACTAAACCCTATTGCTTTAAATACAGAGTACTCTGAGTATGGACCTACTTTTTATGGAGATAAAGTGGTATTTGCTGCGGCTACTAGTGGGAAAGCCTCTAAAGGAGGTGTTTCTCAATGGACAGGCGAAGGTTTCTACGACCTTTATGTAGCCGATCGCAACAAACAAAAATTATCGAACAAGAAGCCTTTATCAGATGTTATTAATACAAAGTTCAACGAGTCAACAGCTGTTTTTACAAAAGATGGTAAAACGGTTTATTTTACTCGTAATAACTATGTAAATAAAAGATTAGGAACAGATAAAGAAAATACCATTCTTCTAAAAATACTCCGTGCTACGAAAGAAAGCAATGGAGATTGGGGTAATGTGGTAGAAGTACCTTTCAATAGTGATCAATACAATGTAGCACACCCTGCTTTGAGTCCTGATGAAAAATATCTATATTTTGCATCGGATATGCCAGGTACTTTAGGGGGGTCTGACATCTTCCGAGTAGAAATTTTAGGGGGTAATAAATATGGAAAACCTGAAAATTTAGGAAATGTAATCAATACCCCAGGGCGTGAATCATTCCCTTTCATCTCTAAAAACAACGTGATGTACTATTCATCCGATGGTTTCCCTGGTTTAGGTGGTTTGGATATTTTTGCTGTAAAATTCTATGACAATGGTACTACCTCTAAACCTATCAATATCGGTCGCCCAGGTAATAGTGCCGACGATGACTTCTGTTTTATAATGGATAGTGATTCTAAAATAGGCTTCCTCACATCTAACCGTCCAGGAGGAAAAGGAAAAGATGATATCTATAGCTTCTTTGAAGAAAAACCTCTACCTTTCGATTGCCAAAAAATGCTAAAAGGAGTCTTGAAAGATGCTAAAACTAATGATGTTATTGTAGATGGTCTCATTGTACTTTCTGATAGAACAATGAAAGAAGTAGCTAAACAAAAAACTAAAGAAGATGGTTCTTTTGCTTTCAATGAAGTAGATTGTAAAGAATTGTATTACTACTTGCGCGGTGAAAAAGAAAAATATGAAACTGCCGAGGTGAAAGTAAGTACTGATAAAGAAGGTGAAACATACTACGAAATGCTTCTCAAACCTAGAGAAGTAGCTATTTCTAAAAACACTGATTTAGCCAAAGTATTTGATATTAAGGAAATTTATTTTGATTTGAATAAATCAGATATACGTCCTGATGCAGCTGTAGAACTTGCTAAGATAGTAGAGGTGATGAAAGAATATCCTAAGATGAAAATTGATATCCGTTCTCACACCGATAGCCGTGCTTCCGATGCTTACAATTTAGCTTTATCAGATAGACGTGCAAAATCAACTCTTGAATGGATAGTAAAACAAGGTATTGAACGCAAACGCTTAACAGCTAAAGGCTATGGCGAAACTCGTTTGGTAAATGGTTGCTCTAATGGCGTCCCTTGTACCGAAGAAGAACATCAAGCTAACCGCCGTAGCGAGTTCATAGTAGTGAATATGGAATAACAATATTTGAATAAGTAAAAAACTGTTTGGGAAACCAAGCAGTTTTTTTATGACCAATAATTGCTAATTATGAATTATTTTTTATCTTTGCGCCATTAAATTTGTTATATAAAAGAAATTAATACACTCACAATGGGAGTATCACAAGATGAAATGTCCTTTTTAGACCATTTGGAAGCCTTGCGCTGGCATCTAATACGCTCTACTATAGCCGTTTTAATAGTGGGAGTTGTAGCTTTTATCTGTAAGGATTTTATCTTTCAAATAATCTTTGCTCCTAAAAATGGCGATTTTTTCACTTATAGAATGTTCTGTAAAATAGGACACTTTTTTGGTTTTGAGAGTGATTTTTGTACTGAACAACTTCCCTTTACCATCCAAAGCCGTACAATGGCAGGACAGTTCTCAGCTCATATCTGGACGTCTATCTGGGCAGGAGTGATTATCGCATTTCCTTATGTGCTTTATGAAGTCTGGAAATTCATCAGTCCAGCACTGTATGAAAATGAACGTAAGTTGGCTAGAGGTTTTATCCTCATTGCTTCTTTACTGTTTTTTATAGGTGTATTGTTTGGCTATTACCTTATAACACCACTTTCAGTGAACTTTTTAGGATCTTACTCGGTAAGTCCTGAGGTGAAAAACCAAATAGATATAGATTCGTATATTTCAGTAGTACGATCATCTGTCATTTCGTGTGGCATTGTTTTTGAACTGCCTATTATCATCTATTTTCTTACCAAATTAGGAGTTGTAACCCCTGATTTTATGCGCAAGTATAGGCGTCACGCTTTGATAGTAGTACTCATAATAGCTGCTATCATCACCCCACCCGATGTAGCTAGCCAAATAATCGTCTCAATACCGATTATGCTCCTATACGAAATAAGTATTTTTATTTCAGCTTATGTTTTAAAAAAAGAACAAAACAAGGTAATTTAATATTTTTTAATGGATTGTAATACCTACTTACAGCACTTACCCAACGTGAAAACGTTGAAACAGCTTTGCAAAGGCAGAGCCGTGTTAGACTGGATTATTTGTGGTCACGAGTTTGAAGTATATCACACCTACTACAAAGCTAATGAAGAAGAATACGATGGCTATGAAGCCCAGTGGGGGCACGGCTTTGAAGATGAAGATGGCACTTCGTTGTCGTTCTATTTTATTGATAAAGCCTGTTTGATAGTTCCCTCTTCTAGCGCCGAAGACAGCAAAGGAGGCGATAACCGCGATTTCGAAAAACGCATCCCCAAAGTATTTTTGTCCTACTATCGCAAAAATTTCTCTCAAAGTGATATCCCTTTCGTGATATACTCTTTGGATGGTGAAACGTGGCAATGCGTAGAAAACTTCCTTGTGGAAGAACACATCGATAAATTTGAACACATCACTACTAGCCCTACAAAATACAAAGAATGGGCAGTAAACTATATGGGCGACGAAGGCTTCTTGCAGGAAGTGATGAGCGAACAAACTATTACCGACCTTTATGAAGGGAAAGTGCTTACCGAGGAAATGGTCTATAGTATCGTAACCGAAGTGCACGACTGGGTAGATTTAGAAACTGAACTTAACGAAATGCCTTATCGCTTTTCGTTTTAACAATATGAAATTAGTAGTAAACAACATCATCAAAATATACAAAGGAAGAAAGGTTGTAAAAGGCGTTTCGCTGGAAGTGAACCAAGGTGAAATTGTTGGACTCTTGGGACCTAATGGTGCTGGTAAAACAACCTCCTTTTATATGATAGTGGGACTCATTAAACCCAATGGTGGTACTATCTTCTTGGATAATACCGATATTACCAATTATCCTATGTACAAACGCGCCCAAAGCGGTATTGGCTACTTGGCACAAGAGGCTTCAGTATTTAGAAAATTGAGCATTGAGGATAATATCAAAAGTGTATTGCAGCTCACCAAACTATCTAAAGCTGAACAACAACGCAAAACCGATGAGCTAATAGATGAGTTTAGTTTAGGACATATTCGCAAAAACCGTGGCGACCTGCTTTCAGGGGGAGAACGCCGCCGTACCGAAATTGCCCGTGCTTTGGCTACTAGCCCAAAGTTTATACTACTTGATGAGCCTTTTGCTGGGGTAGACCCTATTGCAGTAGAAGATATCCAACGCATTGTAGCACAGCTCAAAAATAAAAATATAGGTATTCTTATCACCGACCATAATGTGCAGGAAACGCTTGCGATTACCGATCGTACTTACTTGATGTTTGAAGGAGGAATCCTCAAATCAGGTGTGCCTGAAGATTTAGCTGCCGATGAGATGGTAAGAAAAGTATACCTTGGAAGAAACTTCGAGTTGAGACGCAAGAAAATATTAGAAGATGATGATAGAAATATGAATCAAGAATTGGAAAATAATAATCCTTGATTAACAGTGTATTGTCACTTTTGTATAGCATCTCCCCCTTTGAAAGATTCATTATCGGTAATTCCCGAGTGAGCAAATCGGGAGATGTTTATAATCAACAAGTAAATCAATAAACTAACGAATTGGAAAATCAATACATCAATAAATTGGTAAGTGATATTGAAAAATACGGCTTTGGGGTGATAATGGTACCTCAAACTGATTACTTGCCATCTTTTGCTTATACAGTAGGTTTGTGGAAAAACTACAAACGCCCTGAACTTATTACTTTAGGAATGCCCATAGATATACTCCATACCTTACTCAATACGGTAGCGTTTGAAGGCGTAAAAAAAGGAAAATCTATAGAAATAGGTAAGAATTACCGTGGCGTATTAGAAAAACACCCTGTACAATTCTTAACAGTAGACAAGCGTAATATACCTGATTATTTTGGACAAGCAATCAACTATTACCAAACAGCCGACTTCCCTGCATTGCAATTGATATGGCCTGACGACAAAGGTGTATTTCCTTATGAAACAGGTTTTAGAGAAGATTTAATCTACTTGCAACCACTCTTAGATAGAAATGCCGATTTCAAATTTAGAGAAGACAAACTCCGCCCCGTATTTACAACATCCGCTTGGTTAGAAAGTCAAGAGCCAATCGTAGATGTAATACACGATAAAGAAGGCTATTGGTTTTTCCTTCCCTTAGGAGAACCCGATTGGAAGATGGTGCCCTTGGAAGAATTAGTAAAAGCAGACCCTACTCTCAATGATGTTTTTAACCTCGATTATGGTGAAAGTGCTAATAGGGAGTTTATAGAAGGGCAATGGCAAAGAGATGTTTATGAAGGGTAGAAATGTATAAAGAACTTTTAAACATATCAAAAGCTAACCTAACAACAACCCGCAATATTACTCAAATAGGGAGTTTTGAAATTCCTCCTTCTTATTTGCAGTTTGCTCAAGAAATAGGCTTTGGTAGATTGTTAGGCTTATTTCTCACCTATATTCCAATGGGAGAAAACACACCTTATTGTGATGCTTTGGAACACAGAAATGCATATTGGAAAAGTATCTTTCAGATGTATCTAAAGGAATATCCAGATAGGTTATTTATCAAACAAGAAGCAGATAATAAAGAGCGTTTAGCTAATGCCGAACCTTTTTTGTTTAGTGAAAATGGAGAGGTTGTGTTTTGGGATAGTAGAAATCGGGATGATAAGGGGGAATGCACTATTTATTTGGTAGATTTTTCTACGGGGATATATTTAGCAGGGAATACTTTTAAAGAGTTTATTCTCAACCTTACAGATAAAGCAAAAGTAAAAAGTATTTTGAAATTTGAAGATGATCCTTTGTTGAGAACTTTTGACCCTTTGCCATTAAAAGACTGAAAAATATCACTACACTTTGCCAAAGTTTTAATTGCTCGTCGTGCTACGACCTTTGGCAAAGTTGATTACCTTGAAAATCAACTACTCTTAGAGTGTGTTGTGTAGGAGTGTTTTGCAAACGCCCACATAAATAAAACACTCACTTTTTGAGAATTGTCCCCCTTCGGGGGAACGGGGGCTAAACTCCTAACAAACAAGAAAAACTAAAAACTATATATAATGAAAAATTTAGTAGACCGTTTTATTAAGTACATAAAAATAGACTCTCAATCTAATCCTGAGAGTGAAACAACTCCTAGTACCGAAAAACAATGGAATATGGCAAACTTATTGGTAGAAGAACTGAAAGCCATTGGTTTGCAAGATGTAACTGTAGATGAAAACGCCTATGTAATGGCTACCTTGCCATCAAATGTAGATTACCCAGTACCTACCATTGGCTTTATCTCTCACTTCGATACCTCTCCTGACTTCTCTGGTGAAAACGTAAATCCACAATTTGTAGAAAATTACGATGGGGGTGATATCGTCCTCAACAAAGAACAAAATATCGTATTATCACCTTCTTACTTTGAGGATTTGTTGCTCTACAAAGGTAATACTATCATCACAACTGATGGAACTACCCTTTTGGGAGCTGACGATAAGGCAGGTATTGCCGAAATCGTAACCGCTATGGAATACCTCGTGCAACACCCCGAAATCAAACACGGAAAAATACGCGTAGGCTTTACCCCTGATGAGGAAATAGGTCGTGGAGCTCATAAATTCGATGTCAAAAAATTTGCTGCTGATTGGGCTTATACAATGGACGGCGGACAAATTGGCGAACTTGAATACGAAAGCTTTAACGCAGCAGGAGCTAAAATTCACTTCAAAGGGAAAAACGTGCATCCTGGTACTGCCAAAAACAAAATGATAAACTCAATGCTCGTAGCTACTCAATTTATCAATGCGTTACCAGCTGATGAGATTCCAGCTCGCACTGAAGGTCGCGAAGGATTCTACCACATTACCGATATCTCTGGAGATGTAGAAAATACAGTAGTACAGCTTATCATCCGCGACCACGACCGTGACCTTTTCAACAAACGCAAAGCTGTAGTACAGCAAATTGTAGACGATTTGAACAAACAAATCCCTAATGTGGCAGTAGCCGAAATAAAAGACCAATACTACAATATGGGTGAAAAAATCAAACCCGTAATGCATATTGTAGAAGTAGCCGAACGTGCGATGAAAGAATTAGGTATTACCCCTATAACTAAACCTATCCGCGGTGGTACCGATGGTTCTCAACTTAGCTTTATGGGCTTGCCTTGTCCTAATATCTTTGCAGGTGGACACAATTTCCACGGCAAATACGAATTTGTTCCCGTTGAAAACCTCGAAAAAGCTACCGAAGTGATTATTCGCATAGCTGAATTAGTGGCAAAAAAATAATATAATTAGCCAATTTGTCTATGAATTGATAAATTGGCTAATTTGCTAATTAACTAATTGATAAATCAACTTATGCCTACAATATCACATAGAGCACAAATATTGCCTCAATCGCCGATTAGGAAATTGACTCCTTATGCTGAAAAAGCGGCTAAGGAAGGGAAAACTATTTACCACCTTAATATCGGTCAGCCCGATATTAAAACCCCTGAAATAGCTATTCAGGCAGTAAAAGATTTTACCCCTAAGGTATTGGAATATACCAAAAGTGAGGGCATCAACTCTCTCAGAGAAAAAGTAGTGGAGTACTACAAAAAGCACGATATTAAGGTTAATAGTAATGATATCATCATTACCAATGGTGGCTCTGAAGCGCTTACCTATGTAATTGCTACTGTTGCCAATGCCGATGATGAGATTATCATTCCCGAACCTTATTATGCGAATTATATTAGCTTTTCAGAAGCCTTTGATGCTATATGTGTACCTATTACATCTTCTTTTGATAATAATTTTGCTTTGCCTCCTATAGAAGAATTTGAGAAAAAGATAACCCCTAAAACTAAAGCCTTTCTCATCTGTAACCCAGGAAACCCTACAGGGTATTTGTATTCTAAAGAGGAAATTTTGCAATTGGCAGCAATAGCCAAAAAACACGATATTTTCCTTATTTTTGATGAGGTGTACCGCGAGTTCGTGTACGATGGAGCTACCCATTATTCTATTATGCAAGTTGAAGGCATTGAACAAAATGCTATAATGATAGATTCAGTATCTAAGCGTTTCAGTATGTGTGGAGCGCGTATCGGGTGGGTCGTGTCTAAGAACAAAGAGGTGATGAAATCTATCTTGAAGTTCGCACAAGCCCGCTTGTCTCCCCCTACCTATTCTCAAATAGGTGCAGAACGTGCTTTTGATGTACCCGAAACCTATTTTGAAGAGGTGTTAAAGGAATATACTCAGCGTAGGAACGTGCTCATCGAAGAACTCCAAAAAGTACAAGGCGTTCGTGTATCAATGCCCAAAGGGGCTTTCTATTGCATTGCCGAATTGCCCGTAGAGAATGCAGAAGACTTCTGTATATGGCTTTTAGATAATTTCTCAGTGAATAACGAAACTGTAATGTTAGCCCCAGCCGAAGGTTTTTATGCTACCGAAGGGTTAGGGCGCAATCAAGTGCGTATAGCTTATGTGCTCGAAAAAGAGAAAATAGTAAAAGCCATTCACATATTAGCTGATGCACTAAAAAAATATAATAACTCCTAATCCCTAATTTCTATTTTCTATTTCCTATTTCCTAACTCCTAAAAAGATAAATAGTTATATTTTTTAGTGTTAAAAAAAAACATAAAATTATTGCCATATCAAAAATATTTTGTACTTTTGAGGCGAAAAATTAAAAACAGACAATGTCAGTAAAGAAAATAGCAGTATTAACATCAGGAGGAGATGCTCCTGGTATGAACGCCGCCATTCGTTCAGTGGTACGTACTTGTGCATACCACAATATTGAAGTGGTAGGTGTATATCGCGGCTATCAGGGAATGATAGAAGGCGATTTCGAACCAATGAACGCTCGTAGCGTTCGCGATATTATCAACAGAGGGGGTACTATCTTGAAATCTGCCCGCTCTAAAGACTTTAGAACTCCTGAAGGGCGCAAAGTAGCCTATGAAAAACTAAAAGCAGCAGGAGTAGATTCTTTAGTAGTAATAGGAGGTGACGGTTCTTTCACTGGAGCGCTCTTGTTCAACAAAGAATTTGGCTTCCCTGTAATGGGTATTCCTGGTACTATTGATAATGATATTTATGGTACCGACTTTACTTTAGGCTATGATACTGCCCTCAACACTGTAATCGAAGCTATCGATAAGATTAGAGATACCGCAAGCTCTCACAACCGCTTGTTTTTCATAGAAGTAATGGGTCGTGACGCAGGTCACATCGCTCTCAACTCTGGAGTAGGAGCAGGAGCTGAAGAAATCTTGATTCCTGAAGAGAACATAGGGCTCAAAAAGCTACTCGAATCTTTGGAAAAAAGCCGTAGCACAGGTAAAACTTCTAGCTTAGTGGTAGTAGCCGAAGGTGATAAAATTGGTAAAAATGTATTTGAACTTAAAGAATACGTAGAACAGCATCACCCCGATTACGATGTGCGTGTATCTGTATTAGGTCACATGCAACGTGGAGGTGCTCCTTCTTGTTTCGACCGCGTTTTAGCAAGCCGTATGGGCGTTAAAGCTGTAGAATCACTCCTTGAAGGTAAATCCAACTATATGGTGGGTATCCGTAACAATAAAATGGAACTCACTCCGCTTGAAAAAGCTATCAAAGGTAGTTCTAAAATCGATATGGAACTCCTCCGTGTAGCCGAAATAATGGCAACTTAGTAACGTAACAAATTTGAAATTAAATAACGAATAAATTAAATTTAACAGAATTATGTCAGTAAAAATTGGAATTAACGGTTTCGGACGTATTGGTCGTCTCGTATTCCGTGCTGCTTATGAAAGAGCCGACGTAGAAATCGTTGGTATTAACGACCTTTTAGATGTAGATTACATCGCTTACCTTTTGAAATACGACTCAGTTCACGGAACTTTTAAAGGTGACGTGAAAGTAGAAAATGGTCACTTAGTAGTAGATGGTAAAGTAGTACGTATCACTGCTGAAAAAGACCCTAACAACCTTAAATGGAACGAAGTACACGCCGATGTAGTTGCTGAATGTACTGGTATCTTCACCACTTTAGAAAAAGCTCAAGCTCACATCAATGCTGGTGCTAAAAAAGTAGTAATTTCTGCTCCATCAGCTGATGCTCCTATGTTTGTAATGGGTGTAAACCACAAATCAGTAAAACCTACTGATACTATCGTGTCTAACGCTTCTTGTACAACCAACTGCTTGGCTCCTATCGCTAAAGTATTGAACGATAACTTCGGTATCGAAGAAGCCTTAATGACTACAGTTCACGCTACAACTGCTACTCAATTAACAGTAGATGGTCCTTCTAAAAAAGATTGGAGAGGTGGACGTTCTGCTCTTTGCAACATCATTCCTTCAAGCACTGGTGCTGCTAAAGCTGTAGGTAAAGTAATCCCTGAACTTAATGGTAAACTTACTGGTATGGCTTTCCGCGTTCCTACTGCCGACGTTTCAGTGGTTGATTTGACTTTCCGTACTAAAAAATCAACTACACTTGAAGAAATCAACGCTGCTATGAAAAAAGCATCTGAAGGTGAATTGAAAGGTATCCTTGGATACACTGAAGACCTTGTAGTTTCTCAAGACTTCGTAGGTTGCAAAAATACCTCTATTTTTGATGCTAAAGCTGGTATCGGATTGAGTGCTAACTTCTTCAAAGTAGTTTCTTGGTACGATAATGAAACTGGTTATTCAAACAAATTAGTAGATTTAGCACAACACGTTGCTAAATTGTAATTCTTAAAAAAGGTGAGTTGCCCAACTTAGGGGTAAACTCACCTTTTTTTTAATAAAATAATAATAATTTAAAAACCGAAACGATATGATTTTAATTGTAGACAGTGGAGCTACTAAGGCGGATTGGACTGCCTTAAATAGCAAAGGTGAAAAAATATTTTTTACGCAAACTTTAGGGTTGAACCCCGAAGTACTTACAGAAGAAATTCTTGTAGAGCGTATTACCACCAATTATCAATTGTTTGAAAATAGAAATTCAGTATCCGAAATTTATTTCTATGGTGCTGGGTGTGGTACTGAACGCATTCGTTACTTTGTAGAACGTAGTTTAGCAACTATCTTCAAAAATGCTAAAATAGAAGTAAAAGAAGATACTTATGCTGCTGTGTTCGCTACTACAGCCCCTACTGATAAAGCTATTGTATGTATCTTAGGTACAGGGGCTAACTGCTCTTATTGGAATGGTAAAGAATTATACCAAGCAGTAGATTCTTTAGGCTATATTTTGATGGACGAATCAAGTGGAAACTTCTATGGCAAACGCTTGATTATCGACTATTACTTCAAGAAAATGCCATCAGATCTTGTACAAAAATTTGAAAACCAATATGAATTGGGTTCAGATGTGATTAAAAACCACTTGTACAAAATGCCTAACCCTAATAGTTATTTGGCTACTTTTGCAAAATTTGTGGTTGAAAACAAAAATCACGAATATTGCCGCGATATGGTGAGAAAAGGTATGCAACTATTTGTAGACCATTGGATTTCTCAATATGAAGATCGCTACGAAGTGCCTATCAACTTCGTAGGTAGTATCGCTTTCTTCCTCCAAGATATTTTGGAAGAAGTTTTAGCTGAAAACAATCTTAAGTTAGGAACTGTACTTAGAAAACCAATCGATGGTTTGGTTGCTTTCCACGTAAACAAATTCTTTTAATAGCTAATATATAAAAGAAAAAAGACACTCGCTATTATAGCGGGTGTCTCTTTTTTTATTTTAAAATAATCCATAAAGAAGTCCATCTATTTTATTGATAATATCACCTAAATCTTCTGGATTGTTTACAAAATCAATGTTGTCTACCTCTATGATGAGTAGCTTGCCTTTGTCGTAGCCCTTTATCCATTGTTCATATCGTTGATTGAGACGGTTGAGGTAGTCTATAGAAATAGAATTTTCGTAATCTCTACCGCGTTTTTGAATTTGGTTTACCAAGTTAGGTATCGAACTTCTTAGGTAGATAAGTAAATCAGGAGGAAGAACAAGGCGTTCCATTAGAGCAAATAAAGACTTGTAGTTGTCAAAATCACGAGAAGTCATCAAGCCCATTTCGTGTAGGTTAGGAGCAAAGATGTGTGCATCTTCATAGATGGTGCGATCCTGAATAATATCATTGCCCTTTTCTCTAAAATCAAGAATTTGACGAAATCTACTATTGAGAAAGTAGATTTGAAGATTAAAACTCCAGCGCTCCATTTGGTGGTAGAAGTCGTCTAAATACGGGTTGTCTACCACATCTTCAAAGTGGGCTTCCCATTGGTAGTGTTTAGCTAATAGGGAGGTAAGGGTCGTTTTGCCTGCACCTATATTTCCTGCGATAGCTATGTGCATTTTTTAGATTAATTTTTTTCGGTTTCTTCGTTTATACTTTTAATCAAAGAGGTGTTTTTGATTTGTTGGATTACAAAAGAACTTTGGATATTAGAGATAATCTCCATTTTAGAGAGTTTCTGTACTACGAATTTCTGATAATCTTCCATATCGTTGAGTATAACTTTAAGGAGGAAATCGTAGCCTCCAGCCATATACGAGGCTTCAAGCACTTCATCAAGTCCGCTTATGTATTTTTCAAATTCTTCAAATAGTTCACCACTATGTCTTAAAAGTTTTACTTGACAGTAAGCTATCAGCCTTTTTCCAAGAGCTTTAGGGTCAGCAACAGCAACATATTTTTGAATAACACCAGTGTTTTCCATTCGTTTGATGCGCTCATGAACAGGGGTAATAGATAGCCCTACTTTTTCAGCTAAACTCTTAACAGATTGTTTGCTGTCTTTTTGTAGTTCATCTAAAATTTTTAAATCTATGCGGTCTAATTGGTACATAATATATAAAATTGATGCGGTAAAATTAAAAAATATTTTTGATATAGGAGTAATAAAAGAGGAAAATATTTTTACTGTTTCGCTCTAAAAGGCTCAAATACAGTTAAGAAGTGTAAAAGAATAGCTAAAATGTTTTTTTTCTGTTTTCTATTTGTGAATCAGTAATATTTTCTAAACAAATAAGATTTTACAGAATGCGTAGATTTAGAGATTATAGCTAATGTAAATTTTTGGCAGTGTACAAAGCAAAATTTTTCTAATATTTGTATTTAATTTTGTGCATTTCGTTTAAAAATTGTAGTTTTGCGGTTGCTATCTAAACAATAATATTATTTTATATGGAAGAAATAGACTACAAATTTGTACATAAAGACTTTAAAATCAATGGTTTTTCTATTGATAGAGAACGTTTGATTATTCTGGCAGTAGCCTACGTGAAAGATGGTTTGCCTTACCGTAAATCGGTGGGGAGATTTCTTTTGGATTGGCTTGACGACAGAGATTATATAGAAGCAACAACCTCAGGATCTACAGGCGTTCCCAAACAAATTCACCTCAAAAAGCAAGGTATGGTGAACTCAGCTTTGGCAACAGGTGAATATCTCAAACTTTCTCCTAAGGATCGCGCTTTATTGTGTTTACCTACCGACTTTATCGCAGGAAAAATGATGCTTATTCGCGCTATTGTTTTAGGCTTGCATATTGATATTATTAGACCTTCATCTATGCCATTATCACTTACCAGTAAGGATTATGATTTCTGTGCGATGATTCCTTTACAAGCAGCAAAATCTCTTACTGATTTACCACGTGTAAAAAAAGTAATTTTAGGAGGTGCTTCTATAGATGGAGAGTTAGAGGCTAAATTACAGAATATTTCTACTGAAGTCTATTCTTCTTATGGAATGACCGAAACCATTTCGCATATTGCAATGCGCAAGGTAAATCACACCGAGGAACACGAAACTACTTATAAGGCAATGCCTAATGTGATATTCACCCAAGACGAGCGCCATTGCTTAGTGATAAACGCGCCTTTAATTGCCGATCACCCTGTAGTTACAAACGATATGGTAAACCTTATCTCTCACAATGAGTTTGAGTGGTTAGGTCGTTTTGACAATATTATCAATTCTGGTGGATTTAAGGTCTTCCCTGAAAGTGTAGAACGCAAAATCAAAAAATATATCAAAGGAGATTATTTTATAACCAAAGAACCTGATGATGAATTAGGACAACGCGCTGTGTTATATGTGCAAGGTGATGAAAAAGATTACCCTACTTTAGCTCACGATATCTATATGGATAAGGATATGCTGAAGTATGAAGTACCTCGCCAAATCTATTTCGTTCCTGAATTTGTATATACTGATAATCAAAAAATAAGAAGGGACGAAACCGTTAAGAAATATAAAAAATAGAAATGAAACTTAAGAGATTTATCCCTTACATATTGCCCTATAAGCGACAGGCGTTTTTGAATATATTTTTTAATATACTCTATTCGCTTTTCAGTGCTTTGTCGTTTGTAGCATTGATTCCGATGTTAGATGTACTTTTTGGCAAAGCCCAACCCATAACCGAAGCTCCTGTGTATTCAGGAAATTTGTTAGAATTTGGGAGTTATGGTAAAGCCTATTTAAACTACAAAGTGGGGAATCTTGCAGGAGAAAATATGATTTGGGCATTGGGGATAGTAATCGCCTTGGTAATTTCACTTTTCTTACTCAAGAATATGTTTAGCTATTTAGCATCCTATTTCATTACGTACTTGCGCAATGGGGTGCTGAGAGACTTGCGAGATAGCTTCTACAAAAAGATTGTACACCAGCCGATAGCATTTTTCTCGGAGCAACGCAAGGGTGATATAATGTCACGTATGGTAGGCGATGTAAATGAGGTGCAAAACTCAATGCTATCAGCAATGGAAGCTTTTATACGTGAACCGCTCACTATTATATTTTCTATTTTAGTGATGTTAGGTATCAGTGTGAAACTCACCCTTTTTACTTTTATATTTATTCCCATCGCTGGCGCAGTGATTTCTAAGATAGGGAAATCGTTGAAAAAGAACTCTATAGCAGTACAACAAGAGCAAGGACGCTTTTTGTCGTTGATAGAAGAAACGGTAGGAGGGTTGCGTGTAATCAAGGCGTTCAATGCCGAGCAGATATTCTCAAAGCGCTTTGGAGAATCAAGTCAAACTTTTAATAGGTTGAGTAACAAGGTAATGAATAGGCAAAATTTAGGATCGCCTATGAGTGAGTTCCTCGGTATTTTGATGATTGCTATTTTGTTATGGTTTGGAGGTTCTTTAGTGTTGGTAGACAAGACTTTGGAGGGGACTCAGTTTATTGCTTTTATGGGATTAGCTTACAATATTCTCACTCCTGCAAAGGCTATTAGTAAGGCTTCGTATGATATGCGTCGAGGAAATGCTGCCGCTGAGCGTATTTTGGAAATACTCGATTACGAGAATCCTATCAAAGAACGTGAAGACGCTGTGGTAATGAAAGATTTTACTACTGCTATCAGTGTGAAAGATATCACATTTGCGTATGCCGATTTACCCGTACTCACTAATTTTTCATTGGAAGTGCCTAAAGGGAAAACAGTAGCTTTGGTAGGTCAGTCGGGTAGTGGTAAGAGTACAATTGCCAATCTAATCACTCGTTTTTACGATGTGAACGAAGGGGCTATTCTTATCGATGGAGTGGATGTGAAAGATATGCAAACGGCTTCATTGCGCAAGCTCATAGGGGTAGTTTCGCAGGACTCTATACTCTTCAATGATACGATAAAGAACAACCTACTGATAGGCAAACCCGATGCTACCGATGAGGAACTCGTAACAGCAGCTAAAATTGCTAATGCCTATGAGTTTATAAAGGATTTGCCCGAAGGTTTTGACACGAATATAGGCGATGCAGGTAGCAAGCTCAGTGGAGGTCAAAAACAACGTTTGAGCATTGCCCGTGCCGTACTGAAAAATCCACCTATAATGGTGCTCGACGAAGCAACATCCGCACTCGATACCGAAAGCGAACGTTTGGTGCAGAATGCTTTAGAAAATATGATGAAACATCGTACCTCTATAGTGATAGCACACCGTCTCTCAACCATACAAAATGCCGACTTGATTGTGGTGATGCAAAAAGGACGTATCGTAGAACAAGGCACTCATACCGAGCTAATACAAAAAAATGGAATGTACAAACGATTAGTAGAAATGCAAACCATTGAGTAATATAATAATCGACTAATTGATTGTTAGTTATGAAACAGACGATTTTAGGGGCAATAGCAGGAGATGTGATCGGTTCAGTATACGAATTTAATAACACACGAACTACTGATTTTCCACTATTTAAAAGAGAAACAACCTTTACCGATGATACAGTAATGACTATTGCCATAGCCGATGCGATTCTTCACAATAAGGATTTTGCTCAAACAATATTAGACTATGGTAAGCGCTATCCAAATAGAGGTTATGGAACAAGTTTTTTTAAGTGGTTAGCACACGATACCCCAGCACCACCCTACAATAGTTGGGGGAATGGTTCGGCAATGCGTGTAAGTGCGGTAGGTTTTGCTTATAATGATTTGGGGATAGTGTTAGATAAGGCAGCGCAAACAGCAGAAGTAACACATAATCATCCCGAAGGAATTAAAGGAGCGCAAGCTATAGCAGTAGCTATTTATCTGGCGCGAATAGGCAAGAGTAAAGCAGCAATAAAGGCTTATATGACAGAAATGTTTGAATATGATTTAGATTTTACTCTTGATGAAATACGCCCTACTTTTCCATTTGACGAAAGTTGTCAAGGTACAGTACCCCAGTCAATTGTTGCCCTTTTGGAGAGCACAGACTATGATAGTGCTATACGATTAGCAATTTCATTAGGTGGTGATAGCGATACCATTGCTTGCATAACAGGAGGTATAGCAATAGCTTTTTATAAGGAGATGTCACAAGTTATAGTAGATAAAATACGTAGAGAATATTTACCTTCTGCTTTTGTTACCATTATTGATGAGTTTGACTTAGTGTATGGTAATTATTAGCTGTTATTTGTAAAAAAGTAATTTATTAGAATTGAATTACAAATTTTCTGTTGCTTCCCTTACCAAAGTTTTAAATTGAATACGTTGATAATTAATTATTTTTAAAGTGTATTATGTAGGAATATTTGTAAACATTCACACAAAAAAGTCTTATTTATTCAAAATCTAATAATCAATTTTCCTTGCGTTTCTCCGAGATTCTCTGAGAACTCAAAAAAAATATTCATAATTAACAAACGAAAAAATATCGCAAAATATTTGGTCGTAATAAATATTATTACTACTTTTGCCATTATTACTCCGTAAAAGGGGTATGATTTGTCATTTAAAATACATAAAAAATATGAAGTTTATAGTATCGAGTTCTTACCTATTGAAAAAGTTACAAGTATTTGGTGGTGTTATTAATAGCAACAACACTATGCCTATACTAGATAACTTTTTGTTTGAACTATCTACCAATTCTTTAACAATCTCGGCTTCCGATTTGGAAACCACTGTAAGAGGTACTTTGGAAGTGGAATCAGACTCTCAAGGAAGTATAGCCGTATCAGCTAAATTATTGATAGATATTCTTAAAACCTTTTCAGAACAACCGCTTACCTTTTTGGTAAAAGAGAATAATGTAATAGAAATTAGCTCTACTACAGGTAATTATACTTTAGCTTATTTAGATGGAGAGGAATTTCCTCGCCCTGTAGCTTTGCCAGAAGCAAGCAAGGTAACAATGTTAGGCGATGTGTTGGCTACAGCTGTACAGAAAACTATTTTCGCAGCAGGAAATGATGATTTGCGCCCTACAATGAGCGGTATTTTGTTCCAATTTAGCGAAAACGGACTTACTTTCGTGGGTACTGATGCTCATAAATTAGTGAAATACGAACGCTTAGACATTAAAGCTAATGATGCTGCCGATTTCATTATGCCTAAAAAACCATTGAACATTCTCAAAGGTATTTTAGCAGGAAGTGAAACTGAAGTAACTGTGGAATACAATGAGAGCAATGCAAAATTCTCTTTTGACGATATGGAGTTTATCTGCCGCCTTATAGATGGTAAATATCCTAACTATGATGCGGTAATCCCTAAAGAAAATCCTAATAAACTTATCTTAAATCGTTCACAATTCTATAGTTCTATCAATCGTTTGTCATTGTTTTCTAACAAAACTACTCACCAAGTACGCTTGAAAGTAGCAGGATCTAGCTTGGTAATTTCAGCTGAGGATATAGATTATAGCAACAAAGGTGAGGAACGATTCACTTGTAACTATCAGGGAGACGATTTAGAAATAGGTTTCAACTCTAAGTTCTTGAAAGAAATGATCAATAACTTAGACTCTGATGAAATCTTAATAGAAATGTCGTTGCCAAATCGTGCTGGACTTATCACGCCTGTGGATGGTCTTGATGAGGGAGAGAAAGTGTTAATGCTGGCTATGCCTATTATGCTCAATACGAATCAATAAAATAAAAATCTTTTCTATAATTAAAGATGAAACGCCTTATGAAGTCTTTTTAAGGCGTTTCTTTTTTTAAAAGAGAATCCCAAACACAACGCTTATAACTAAAAAAAACAATTTATGAAATCCTTCTTAGAAAGAATAAAACCATTTGCCTATATAGCAATATTATATCTTCTCGTATCGTTTGTGATGCGCGCTATTTTTATGTTACACCCCATAACCACTACTACATTTTCGGTGTGGAGTGTGATAAAAATGATTACTATAGGCTTGATATCCGATGTCTTTACTATATTGTTGGCAAGTAGTATCTTGGCTATCTATCTTATTTTTATTGCCAATGTAAAGTATAAGAAGCCCTATGGAGGAATTATTTTAGGAATTTTTATCCTTATACTACTCTACATACAGTTTTACCCTAATAATATTTTTGCACAATATGGAGGGGTTCTTCCTGAGATAGCATTAGCTTTCTTTGGGTTTAAAACTTTTTGTTTTGCTCTTCTGCTCTTCTTCCCTAAATATAGAATACAGTTGCGCAATATTCTGTATTTCATAACTTTAGCAATCTATGTATTTGCCATAGTGATGAATGCAGTAAGCGAGTATTTCTTTTGGAATGAATTTGGTATCCGCTACAACTTTATAGCAGTAGATTATCTCATCTATACCAATGAGGTGATAGGGAATATAATGGAAAGCTACCCTGTAGTGCCCTTGTTTTCTGCTGTTTTTGTAGTAGTATTGGCACTTACAACTTTCTTGTTTATAAAAACTAAGAGTGTTTTAAAAACGATCCCTACACTGTTAGAAAAAGCAGCATTATTAATAGTCTATTTATTGCTTGCTCTTGTAGGAATGTGGAGTTTGCCACGACTTGATACCATCAGTGCCGAGAATACTTTTGCTCAGGAAATACAAAGTAATGGCGTATATAAGTTTTATTATGCCTTTACCCATAGTGAGTTAGATTTCTTTCAGTTTTATCCTACCTTGCCAGAAAAAGAGGCTGAAAGCATTGTGCTCAAACAACTCAATGCTCCTGCGCTCGAACGCCAGATTGTAGGTGATACTACTGAAGTACACCGCAATGTGCTCCTTATTTCAGTAGAGAGTCTTTCGGCAGAATACCTTACAATGTATGGTAATACCGATAACCGTACACCCTTTTTAGATAGTTTAGCTAATAATAGCTTGTTTTTCACTAATTTATATGCTACAGGTAACCGTACAGTGAGAGGTTTAGAAGCCTTAACCCTTTGTATACCACCTACTCCAGGTGAAAGTGTAGTGAAGCGTAAAGACAATAAAGATAAGTTTACCACAGGAAGCGTGTTCAAAAGTAAAGGCTATGATGTGAAATATCTTTATGGAGGCGATAGTTATTTTGATAATATGAAGGATTTCTTTGGCGGTAATGGTTACGATATTATAGATAACAAAAACTTTACTCCTGAAGAAGTAACATTTTCTAATATATGGGGTGTTTGCGATGAAGATATGGCAAACAAAGCTATAAAAGTGATGAATGAACAAGCTAAAGCTGGCAAACCATTCTTCAATCATTGGATGACTGTTAGCAATCACCGTCCATTTACTTATCCTGAAGGTAAAATTGATATTCCTCCTACCGAAAAGAGTAGAGCAGGGGGGGTAAAATATACAGATTATGCACTCAAACGATTTTTTGAGATGGCAAAACAACAAAAATGGTACAAAAATACTATTTTTGTGATTGTAGCCGACCATTGTGCATCAAGTGCAGGTAGTACCGAACTGCCTTTAGATGGCTATCGCATCCCTTGTTTCATAGTCGCCGATTTTATCACTCCTAAAAAAATAGATGTGATGATGTCGCAAATAGATGTGATGCCTACTGTTTTCGGTTTGTTAAACTTCAATTATATTTCTAAGTTTATAGGACAAGATGTACTAAAAGAAGGCTATCAACCGCGTGCCTATATCGCTACTTATCAAGATTTAGGTTACTTAACCCCTGATAAACTCACGATTATATCACCTTTGAGAAAAACTACTCAATACAGTTTGCACAAAGAAGCAGAACAACCTTCACAAGAGTATCCTTTGTTTTATGAACAAGTAAAAGAAAATAACTTGAACAAAGAACAAGCCGATGCTTGTATTGGTACTTATCAAGCTACTGCCGAGTGGTTAAAAAATAAACAGTACAATGCGGTCAAGAAATAAGCTAAAAATTATCAACGACCCTATTTATGGGTTTATTCATATTCCTAGCACTTTAGTGTTCGATATCATTGAACACCCTTATTTTCAGCGACTCAGGCGTATCAATCAAATGGCGCTGTCCTATTTGGTATTTCCAGGAGCTAAACACACCCGCTTTGAACACGTACTTGGCTGTGTGTTCTTGATGCAGAAAACAGTCGAAATGTTGCGCTTTAAAGGTGTCCAAATTTCCGATAAAGAAGCCGAGGGGCTCTATATCGCCATATTGTTGCACGACATAGGGCACGGACCTTTTTCTCACGCTATGGAACACAGCATTGTCGAAGGTATTTCTCACGAGGAAATCTCGTTGCGCTTTATGCAAGAACTTAACAAGGTGTTCAATGGTAAGTTAGAAACGGCAATCGCTATGTTTCAAGGCACTTATCCTCGTAAGTTTATGCACCAGCTCATTTCAAGTCAGTTGGATATGGATAGAGCCGATTACCTCAAACGCGATAGCTTCTATACTGGAGTTGCCGAAGGAAATATCAATTCTGAACGCCTTATCTCAATGCTTAATGTCCGTAATGATGAATTAGTAGTGGAAGAAAAAGGCTTATATTCGGTAGAGAAATTCCTAATAGCCAGACGATTGATGTATTGGCAAGTGTATTTGCACAAAACCAGCGTAGCCGCCGAACAAATATTGATTAGGTTACTCAATCGTGCAAAGGAATTAGTACAACAAGGACAAAAACTCACTATGTCCACTGCTTTAGCTTTCTTTGTGAAAAACAAAATATCCAAAGATAATTTCTCACAAGAAGTGCTTGAAATGTTTGCACGTTTAGACGATACCGATATCATTTCAGCAATGAAAGAATGGCAGTTCCACCCCGATGTAGTCCTTTCTAAACTCAGCAAAATGTTACTCAATCGCGATTTGCCAAAAATAAAAGTCCGCTTAAACGATTTTGAAGAGCAGAAGATAAACAGACTACAGAAACTATCACTTGCTAAAGGAATAGAAGAAAAAGATATGAAGTACTTTGTCTTTACAGGAGTGATGACTAACAGAGCGTATAATCCAGCGAAGGAAGTAATTAAGATTCTTACCAAAAATGGAAGAGTAGTAGATCTTAGTAAAACTTCTGAAGCTATCAATTTGGAACCCCTTTCTCAAGTGATTGAACGATACTATATTTGCTATCCAAAATAGGGTGAAAAAGGAGTAGTAAAATTACCTAATAGATAAAAAAAATAGCAAAATGAATGCTATATTAAATAATTTTTATACTTTTGTTGCGAAAAACAACCTTTTTTTAAGGTGAAAACATATAAATATTGCTTTATATCGTTTTGATTATAAACTAATTAAATGAAATTTACAGCGTTACAAATAGCCAATGTACTCGGTGGTGAAGTAGAAGGAAATCCCCAAATTGAAGTCTATAAACTTTCAAAAATTGAAGAGGGGACTGAAGGGGGTATATCTTTTTTGGCAAACCCTAAGTACAAACATTTTATCTATACAACAAAGGCATCAATAGTGATTGTGAATAAGGACTTTGAGGCTGAAGATACTATTTCAGCAACCTTGGTGAGAGTAGATGATGCTTATGCTGCTTTCTCCAAACTCTTAGAATTCTACAATCAAGTGAAGATGAATAAAGTAGGTATAGAACAACCTTCTTTTATATCTCCATCAGCTAAAATAGGGAAAAATGTATATGTAGGGGCTTTTGTTTACATAGGCGAAAATGTAGTGATAGGCGATAATGTGAAAATCTATCCTAATACTTATATAGGTGATAACTCATCAGTAGGTGATGATACTACAATTTTTGCTGGCTGTAAAATATATTCTGAAACTGTCATAGGCAAAGATTGTATGTTGCACAGTGGAGTAGTATTAGGCGCTGATGGTTTTGGCTTCCAACCTAATGAAAAAGGAGAGTTTAGTAGAGTGCCACAGATAGGTAATGTGGTAATTGAAGACTCCGTAGATATAGGAGCAGGAACAGCTATAGACCGTGCTACTTTAGGATCCACTATTATTCGTAAGGGTGTAAAGTTGGATAACCAAATACATATTGCCCACAATGTGGAAGTAGGTAAAAATACAGTGATTGCAGCCCAAACAGGTATTGCAGGTTCTACTAAAGTAGGTGAAAATTGTATGATAGGTGGTCAAGTGGGAATTGTAGGACACTTGGTCATAGGCAATCGCGTAAAAATACAAGCCCAAACAGGAGTAGGACGCAATCTCAAAGATGATGAAGCTATTCAAGGTTCTCCTGCTTTAGGACACGCTGAATATAATAAAGCTTATGTTATTTTTAGAAAGTTACCAAACTTGCTAAAACGCTTAGAAGAATTAGAAAAAAAATTAAAATAAATACACTATGGTAAAGCAAAATACTTTATCCAAAGAAATTACCTTAGAAGGTATTGGGTTACATACAGGTAAACAAGTGAAAATGGTACTCAAGCCTGCGCCAGTGGGCAATGGTTTTACCTTTGTACGTACCGATTTAGAAGGTAGCCCCATAGTAGAAGCAGATGCTACTTATGTAGTAAATACAGAACGTGGTACTGTTTTAGAGAAAAAAGGGGTAAAAATCCAAACCTGTGAACATATTTTAGCTGCTCTTGTGGGGATGGATTTGGATAATGTCATTATTGAGCTCAACTCGTCAGAACCTCCTATTATGGATGGTTCTTCTAAGTACTTTGTAGAAGCTATAGAAAAAGTGGGTATCACTGCTCAAGAAGCTGATCGTGATGAGTATATAGTAAAACAAGTAATTACCTACGTAAATGAAGAAACAGGTAGTGAAATTACCCTCATTCCTGCCGATGAATACCAAGTGACTACAATGGTAGATTTTGGTACTAAAATATTAGGCACCCAAAACGCTTACCTCAATAAAATTTCCGAATTTAAAACCGAAATAGCCGATGCTCGTACCTTTAGTTTCTTGCACGAGCTTGAAGCATTGCTTGATCACGGACTTATAAAGGGAGGAGATTTAAATAATGCTATTGTATATGTAGATAAAGAAATTTCTGATAGTACGATGCAAAAACTCAAAAAGGTTTTCAATAAAGAAAATATTTCAGTGAAACCTAATGGAGTGCTTGATAATCTTACTTTGCATTACCCTAACGAAGCTGCTCGCCATAAACTTTTAGATGTCATAGGCGACTTGGCATTAGTAGGAACTCGCATTCGTGGTAAAGTCATCGCTACTAAGCCGGGGCATTTCACTAATACCCAATTTGCTAAAAAACTTTCTAAGATTATAAAAAATGAACGACGCAACAACGTTCCTTCTATAGATATCAATCAACCGCCGTTGCTCAATACTGTTGATATAATGAAGTTGCTACCTCACCGTTCTCCATTCTTATTGGTAGATAAAATCTTTGAACTTTCTGATAAACATGTGGTAGGTTTAAAGAATGTAACAATGGATGAACCTTTCTTCGTAGGGCACTTCCCAGGAGCTCCTGTAATGCCTGGAGTACTACAGATAGAAGCAATGGCACAAACGGGAGGCGTATTGATACTCAGTACTGTCCCCGACCCCGAAAATTACCTCACTTACTTTATGAAAATAGACAATGTGAAGTTTAAGGTACAAGTAGTGCCAGGGGATACCCTTATATTCAAATTAGAATTGCTAACACCTATTCGCCGTGGTATCTGCCACATGCAAGCCTATGCTTATGTAAATGGCAAGTTAGCTACCGAAGCTGAGCTAATGGCTCAAATTGTTAAAGTAAAATAAAAGTATATGATTCAACCTTTGGCTTATGTCCACCCCGATGCCAAAATCGCTAAAAATGTAGTGATAGAACCTTTTACTACTATTAGTAAGAATGTAGAAATAGGCGAAGGCACTTGGATAGGACCTAACGTAACCATTATGGAGGGTGCGCGTATCGGGAAAAACTGTAAAATTTTCCCTGGGGCTGTAATTTCAGCTATTCCGCAAGACCTCAAATATAAAGGTGAAGAAACCACTACTCACATAGGCGATAATACTACTATTAGGGAGTGTGTAACCATTAATAAAGGTACCGTAGATCGTATGAGAACGGTAGTTGGTAATAACTGCCTAATAATGGCTTACTCTCATATCGCTCACGATTGCATTGTTGGGGATAATTGTATTTTCTCTAACGGGACTACTCTTGCAGGGCACGTAACTGTTGGTAATTGTGCTGTGATGGCGGGAATGACAGCTGTCTATCAGTTCTGTTCTATCGGGAGTTATGCCTTTGTAACTGGCGGTTCTCTTGTAGGCAAAGATGTTCCTCCTTATGTGAAGGCTGCTCGAAACCCTCTCTCTTATGTAGGGGTAAACTCTATAGGCTTACATCGTCGCGGATTTTCTACCGAGAAAATACGTGAGATACAAGATATTTATCGCGTACTTTTCCAGAAGAAACTCAGTACCTCTCACGCTTTGGACTATATAGAAGCCGAGATGGAAGCTACTGTAGAACGCGATGAAATTTTGCAATTTGTCCGTCGTTCACAACACGGTATTATGAAAGGCTATCACGGTGAGTTGATAAAAGAATAAGGACTTAAAATTAAAAACAAATAACTTAAAACAAAATAAATGGCAACAACCGCAGACATTAAAAAAGGATTGTGCATTCGCTTCAATCACGATATCTACAAAATTATTGAATTTCTACACGTAAAACCAGGTAAAGGCCCTGCTTTTGTACGTACCAAACTAAAAAGTGTTACTACAGGTAAAATACTTGATAACACTTTCTCTGCTGGTCACAAAATTGAAGACGTGCGCGTAGAAACTCGCTCTTTCCAATATCTATATGCCGAAGGTGATGAGTTCGTTTTTATGAATAACGACGACTTCAACCAAGTACACATCCGTAAAGATATGCTCGATTATCCTGAGTTGCTTAAAGAAGGCGAAACAGTGATGGTTATCTTCAATGCCGAAGACGAGACTCCTCTTTCTGTAGAAATGCCTGCCAATGTTATTCTTACTGTTACACACGTAGAACCTGGTGTTAAAGGTAATACTGCTACCAATGCTACCAAGCCTGCTACTGTAGAAACAGGAGCTACTGTGAATGTACCTCTTTTCATCAACGAAGGTGACCGCATTAAAGTAGAAACTGAAAAAGGTACTTACGTCGAAAGAATGAAAGACTAATTATGCGTTTTCCACAACCTTATACTCTTGAACAAATAGCGACTATTATCAATGCGAAATACGTCGGAGCGAGTGATTTTCCAGTACTTGGAATGAATGAAATTCACGTCGTACAAGCTGGTGATATAGTATTTGTAGATCATCCTAAGTATTACGAAAAAGCTTTGCACTCTAAGGCTACCATTGTACTGATTAATAAAGAAGTAGAATGTCCTGAAGGGAAAGCTCTTTTAATCTCAGATGACCCTTTTCGTGATTTCAATAAACTCACCGACTTTTTTAAACCTTTCCAAAAAGCAACAGCACTCATAGCACCTTCAGCTCGTATAGGTGAAAATACAGTAGTGCAACCAAGTACTTTTGTGGGGAACAATGTAGTAATAGGTAACAACTGTCGTATCCATTCCAATGTGAGTATTTACGATGATTGTGTGATAGGTGATAATGTAACCATTCACGCCGGTACAGTGCTTGGAGCTGATGCTTTCTACTACAAAAAACGCCCTGAAGGTTTTGATAAACTCAAGTCTGGCGGACGTGTAGTAATTGAAGATAATGTCGATTTAGGAGCTCTTTGTACTATTGATAGAGGGGTAACAGGTGATACCACTATCAAGAAAGGAACAAAGATAGATAATCAAGTGCATATAGGTCATGATACAGTAGTAGGAGAGAAGTGCCTTATAGCTTCTCAAACAGGAATTGCTGGTTGTGTAGTCATAGAAAATGAAGTAACTATTTGGGGACAAGTAGGGATGACTAGCGGTATCACTATTGGTGAGAAAGCAGTGATTTTAGCCCAAAGTGGTATTTCTAAATCCTTAGAGGGTGGACAAACTTACTTTGGTTATCCTGCTGGTGAAGCCCGTGAGAAATATAAAGAAATGAGTGCTCTTAAACAACTTATCAGTTGTAAATAGCTTATATTATACAATTTAATAAAAATAAGAACTACCCTATTTAGGGTAGTTCTTATTTTATAGAGGTATTCTTAGTATTTGTACATTTGTTAAATCGATGTTAATTAGCGAGATACTTTTGTAGGGTCAAAAAGAAATATCTAATTTTGCGCCTTAATTATAAATATAGAGAATTGTGTGTTGCCTCAATAGATTTTTTAACTATAATTTCTGTTGATTTTACAATCACAAAAAGCAATAAAAAATGAAAGGCGATAAGATATTTTAATAGTACTTTTGTCCCCCTTTTAATAATATATAAGATAGATGAAAAAGTATTATATGATTAAGAATATGCAAAATGTATTTTTTAAGTTATTGTTCTGTACTTTACTATTCAGTTCTTTAGGAAAAGTTACAGCACAAACAACAATGCTTTCACACGTGATAGCAGAAGATCCTGTGAACTTTGCCAATAGGGATTTTGAGGCAGGTACCCTTACGGTAACTATTTCCTCTTTACCTTCTTCATCAGCAAGTGTGAAAATTACTTTGCCTACAGGGATAGAGTATGTAGCTAATTCACTTCAAAAATCAAGTGGTTCAGCTACTATATCACACGTCTCTTCTTCTCCTATCAATGCTCCCGTCTTCAACATTTCGGGTAATGCACCTATCACTTTCACTATTAAACGGAAAGTAACTAAAAATGCATTGGGAGGACTCTTAGCTCCAGGTACTATCTTTAAAGATAAAGTAGTGGTAACAGCAGGTTCAGCTACTGATCAAAAGGAATCTAATGCCTATGAATTGCCTATTCCTAATATAGTGGTACAGCTTTCTGAACCAACACATAACAACGCTTCTGGGGTGAGTGTAAAAACATTTAACCTCAGAAATACAGGTGCTGGGGCAGTAAAAGATATTTATTTTTCGATAAAATATCCTGCTGGTGTTACGGGCAATGAGCTTACTTATAATGGTGCACCTGTTACTTCAGTAGGTACTGTTACAGGTATAGGTAAAAATGCAGGAGCTACTTTATATAAAGTAAGTAGTACATCTGCAACAGGGTTTAAACTAAATGACGAAATAACCATTACTGAAAAATATACAGTTACAGGTTGCCAATCTAACCGCCAGATAGTATACGAAGCCTATTGGGGAGAGAGTCCTGCAATACTCTACCAAGCTCGTGATGCCGCTAGAGCAATCAATGTAATTACAGGTACTCCTAAAATTGTATTGGATGAGGATAGTAATCATACCTATTTTGAATGGGGTGATGGACTTTGCGGTGATAAATTAGGTACATTTACAGTTCAATATATCAATAATGGTTCAGGAAATGCAACAGCTTATGATATACAAGTAAATATTACCCCTTATCTTGCAGGTAAGAAATTTAGAAATCATAAACCTGCTAATTTCCGTATTGTAGCTACTGATGGGACTGAAATCCCTATCACTTCAATGACCCCTAATGGTAACGAAATAGACGAAAGACAAGTACCTTTAAAAGATTTGGCAGCTTTGTCTAATACTACTTTAGGAACTAAAGATATAGGACTTAAAGATATAGATGGTGATGGTTTTAGAGATGACCTACCTAAAGATGCTAAACTCAAAATACGCTTTGATATGGTTAAAAATCAAGGTGTAAAGTGTTTGCAACAAGACGATAGAGCTTTTAGTGTCTCTCCTCATAGTAATATTCAATATAAGGATGCTTGTGGTGCTGATAAAAAATCAGATGTACATGTGCTTACTAATTACACTTTCAGACGTTTGATATTGTCAGTAGTAGATTCGGCTAAATTTCCTGTAGAACTTCCTCAAAATACTCCAAGATTTGGATATATCATCTTTGGAAATCATAGTTATATAACATTAGAAAGACTAAAAGGTCAACCATATACAAATAATGATAAGCGCTTTAGATATGAAATAAAGCTTCCTGCAGGAGTAAGCATGCAGAATGTGAAATTTTATAAAGGAAGCGATTATGGATCTGCTACAACTCCTCCTATAAACTTGCCTAATGTAACAGCAGGAGGAACTTTCTCTTATACAACTACAAATACAGAAAAAGGATATGTCACTTTTGATTTGCTTTTAACAACCCCTTGTGTTTCAGGGAATGTAGAAGTAGAATATAAGATTTCTCATTTAGATAAAAATGGTGATGGTTCTTATTGTGAAATACCATTACTATGTAATAAAAAACAGATCAATGCTATTTGTCCAGGGGCTTGTAGTAATAATGGACCAAGAATGCTCAACACAAAAACTGAACGTGCTGAAAATTCTTATGGTTGGACAGATTACTTGATGACTACACGTGTAACACGTTCGCAAGTTTCAGAAACTGAACGCCAAAGAGCGTTATATCTCGATGATATAGAGGTAACTGCGGAAGGACAACAAGGAAGTTTATCTAGTAACAATCTATACTATCATGCAGCTGTAATTAAAGAAGCTCAGCTTCTACCTAAAAAAATTGAAGTGAAAATAGGTACAAATCCTGCAGTAACACTTCAAGCTACAGATCCAGGAGTATTGACAACAGTTTCTGATAGCCAAGGAAATTATTTCCGTTGGAATCTTTCTTCTGCTTTGCCTTCAGGAACAATCGCTGCTAATGAAAAAATTACGGTAATAGCTACCTATCAAGTAAATAATAGTAATACAGCCAATAGTAGGGATAGGGTGAAAGATATCCAATCAGCAGGAGAATCTTTCTTCTATATGCTTGCTAATGCCAATGATACTAATGTTAATAACAAAGGATATCATACTAATGAATTGCACTGTGGAGCTAAACAAACACCTGTTTTTTATATAGCAGAAACTTATACTCTTATAGGAACCAATGCTTATACTATAAAATCTTGTAATATAACTCCTATAGGAAGTAATATAGCTTATTTGGCACGACGTTTTAATACTTCAGGTAATTATTTTATGAACGAGTTTCGTCCTGCGCGTCTTATAAAAACCGTGAAGTTTAGAATACCTTCTGCTTATAATATAGTAAAAGATGTAGAATATGAGTACAGAAGAAAGTATACAAATTGGGTAGAAGGAGCCAATGCTGTAAAAATGTTATTGAGTAACTTTACAGTTACAGATGATGGTACTTATAAAACCTATACGTATGTAAACCCTCCTAAAGGTAGTCCAGGATACTTACATCCAGGAGAACTTTCAGTAGAAAATGGTTATGAAGCAACTATGAGAGCCTTTGTACAAGCTACTTGTGATTCAAAACCATTTGTAACAGAATCTCAGGCAGGTGTAGATAATCAATTAGTATATACAGATATAGAGTTTGAAGATTTCTATTATCATTATGCTGCCAATGGAGGTAATAAAATAGCTACTGAATCTCATTATGAACCCATCAGGTATTCTGATAAACCCGCTATCAACCTCCTTACACAAACGCCTCAAAACGTTACAGCTAATCAGCGTACTCAAACTGTTGATTTTAAAATTACTAACACTAGCGTATCTGATGCTCCTTATGGTTGGATCTCAATTCCTGATGTAACAGGGGTAAAAGTGTTAAGTCTTGTAGAACTTAATAACTCAGGTAGCGCTGTAAGAACCTTTACAGCTCAAAATATTTCAGGTGAGAAAATGTACTTCCTAAATGAGGGAGGTAATGATGGAACCATTGCTAAAAATGCTGAAAAAAGATATCGTTTAGAGTATCAAATCACCAATTGTACTAATAATAATTTGTCTTTTGATGTTTATGCAGGTTGGAATTGTAATGGTAATCCTACTAAGGGTTACACCAAAACTTGCCACGATCAAAAGATTACTTACAATGTGAAGATTGCTAAGAGTTTAAAACAGATTAAACCAAGTACAAGCAATCCAGGAGAAAACAACCCTGATAAGATAGGTACTATCTCTATGTGTCAAAAAACAAAATACGAGTATACTATCAATAGTGGTGACGAAGGTGATCTTTTTGATACAAAGTTAGTAGTAATACAACAACCAGGTCTTACTATATCAGATGTAGAAGTAGAATACCCTCTTAATAGTGGAAATAAATATACCCAAACGTCTACTCCTGCTATTAGAGTTTCTCAAGTAGGTAATAAAATTACTTATGATATTACTGCTATCTTGCCTAAAGGTACCTTACCTGGGTCTATTTCTCAACCTTCAGATGTAGATAAACGTAATTTACGATTGAGTTTTAATGTTCAACCCGATTGTGAATTTACGGCTGGTTCTTCTTTTGATATAGATGTAGAAGGTAATAACTTATGTGGCGACCCTGCCGAAGGTGATAGAACCAAAGTGATTATCGCAGGTATTGCAGGTGTAGATACTAATAAGTATAAGGTGAACAACTCTATCGTAGCTCAAGGAGGCAATGCCAATGCTTGCTCCTCATCTTATGCTGTATTCAAAGGTAAACACGAAATTGTTGATTTATCACCAAGTCATAATTTCCAAACGGGAGATAACGGATTGGTAGTAATTCGTATTCCTAAAGGATTTGAATATGTTACAGGCTCATTTAGCCACACTCATAATAGTGCGACCTATTTTGCAGCACCTACTCTTGCTACACCACCTACAAAACAAGTGGGAAATGATGAAACTGAACTCAGTATCAAAATTCCTTCTGGAATGAAAGGCAATGATTACTTTGAGTATACAATTCAAATTAAACAAAAAGCCAATACTCCTATTGTAGATTGTGGAGAGACTAAAAAAATACAATACTACACAACAGATAAGGTGGCTGGTATTGCTTGTCCGTTAGGACCGTCAAATCCTTGTCCTTCTATCACGGTAGAAACTACTACCCGCCGCGGTGAAGTGGTGATACCGTTAGATAGAGCTGATTTAACTATTAAAAATGTAAAACTTTCTTCTGTTGTTCAAAACAATAAAGAAAAAGTTACTATTCAATATACCGTTGAAAATGCTTCAACCGCTACAATGACTTATTCAGGCGACTTGAAAGTGAGCTTGTATAGTGATGCTAATAACAATGGAATTATAGAAGAAGGTACTGATACCAAAGTACAAGATTTTATAATTAGTGGCTTGAGCTTAGCACCAGGTGCAACAACTACACAAACTGAAACGCTATTGCTTGACCAAAGTCAGCTATGTCGTTTGTATTTATCTATCCGAAATACATTCAACCCTTGTTTATGTAATGATAAAGCTGTAAAAGCAAATGCTCCTACTACCATTGCTGGATTGGTAGCTACAGTAACTGCTTGCGAAATAGGTAAAACTGAAATTACTTACAATTCACAAGCCCCAGAATACGAAAGCTACACTTGGGAAGCTGTTACCACAGGGGCTTTGGCTCACTTATCGGCAACAAATATCAAAAATCCTATATTTGAATATACAGGAACAAACACCACAGCAATACAAACAATTACTTATTTGCTGAAAGTGAAAAGAACCAATGCTTGTGAAGCAACTCAAACTGTAACAGTAGTTGTAACACCAGCGCCTAATGCACCTACAGTTGCACCACAACAGTTCTGTGCTCCTGCTACTGTGTTGGATTTGAAATTGAGAGTCAATTCAATGGCTACCAGTTCGGTAAAAGTATATAGTGGAGGAACCGTTTTATCCGATACTACTACTTTACAATCAGGAATATATAAAGTGAGTTTGGTACAGCCTTCAGGTTGCGAAACTGAAAAAGCAGATGTAACTGTGAGCGTTACTGTATGTAATGTAGTTGCTAAAGACGATCTTTACAAAGTATTTGCTCCTATTACTACCGCTACCGTTACAGGTAATATACTAAACAATGATAAAGTAGGAGGCGTAACAGCTACTACAGCCACTGTAGATATCAGTAACATCTCATCAGCAGGTGCGGGTACTGTGCCTGTAGTAAAATCAAATGGTGATGTAGAAGTACCTGCCAACACTCCTATAGGTCAGTATCAAATTACCTATAAAATATGTGCCAAAGGTAGTTCAGTAGATTGTGCTACTGCTACAGTTACCGTGATAGTAGCGCCTAAACTCGAAGCGAAGGACGACGATTTAGGTACTTTGGGCGGTCTTGCAGGGGGTACCACTACTAAATCAGTATTCGATAACGATTTGAAAGGTACAACACCTATCAATCCTTCTGATGTAAACCTTACTTGGGGAACAGCTCCATCAGGCATCACGACGAATAACGATGGTACTCTTACTGTAGCACCTAATACAGCAGCAGGCACTTATACTGTTAGCTATACTATTTGTGAGAAAGCAAATCCTACAAATTGTAGTACGGCTACAGCTACTGTAAAAGTAATTACACTTGATGCAGTGAATGATGGCACCAAAGTATTGCCTAAAACAGGTGGTAATATTACCATATTAAATAATGATATTTATGGTGCACCTACTGGAGTAACTTCAGTAACTACAGCCAATGTAAGTCTTACCATTACTTATAATGGTGGTATCTCAGAATTGACAGTAAATAGTGATGGAACACTTAATGTTCCTGCTTCTACTCCTGCAGGTACTTATAATAATGTAGAATACCGAATTTGTACACTCACTACCCCTGTAGTTTGTGATACAGCAACCCTTACTATAGTAAAACAACCTGAAATCATTGCTAATGATGATGTTTTCTCAGGAGTAGTAAGTACAACAAACATTACAGTAGGTAATGTGTTGAACAACCCACCATCAGGTTCTGATACCCTCAATGGTAACCAAGCAACAACTGCTAATGTAGCGATTGCAGTAGTAACTCCTGCAGTAGGAACTGTAGTTCCTTACCTTACCCCTGCAACGGGTAATGTAGTGATACCTACAGGAACTCCAACGGGTACTTACACAATTACTTATCGCATTTGTGAAAAAGACCAAACAGGAACTCCTACAACCAACTGTGATACAGCTACTGTAACAGTAAATGTAACATCACCAATTGTAATGCCAACACCTACCGTTCACGCAACTCCTGATGAGTTTACATATTCAGGAACAGCAACACAAACAGTAGGAAATGTATTGACAAACGATACCGTTAGCGGAACGACTTCGGCTACAACATCTAATGTAACAATTAGTCAAGTAAGCACCCCTACCGGTTCTGTAGTACCTCGTATTGATACAACCAATGGTAATGTAATTGTACCAAACAATACCCCAGCAGGTATTTATACAATTACTTATCAAATCTGTACAGTAGCAACGCCAACAGCTTGTGCAACAGCTACCGTACAAGTAACAGTACCAGCAGCAACGCCAACACCTACCGTTCACGCAACTCCTGATGAGTTTACATATTCAGGAACAGCAACACAAACAGTAGGAAATGTATTGACAAACGATACCGTTAGCGGAACGACTTCGGCTACAACATCTAATGTAACAATTAGTCAAGTAAGCACCCCTACCGGTTCTGTAGTACCTCGTATTGATACAACCAATGGTAATGTAATTGTACCAAACAATACCCCAGCAGGTATTTATACAATTACTTATCAAATCTGTACAGTAGCAACGCCAACAGCTTGTGCAACAACAACCGTACAAGTAACAGTACCAGCAGCAACGCCAACACCTACCGTTCACGCAACTCCTGATGAGTTTACATATTCAGGAACAGCAACACAAACAGTAGGAAATGTATTGACAAACGATACCGTTAGCGGAACGACTTCGGCTACAACCTCTAATGTAACAATTAGTCAAGTAAGCACCCCTACGGGCTCTGTAGTACCTCGTATTGATACAACCAATGGTAATGTAATTGTACCAAACAATACCCCAGCAGGTATTTATACAATTACTTATCAAATCTGTACAGTAGCAACGCCAACAGCTTGTGCAACAGCTACCGTACAAGTAACAGTACCAGCAGCAACGCCAACACCTACCGTTCACGCAACTCCTGATGAGTTTACATATTCAGGAACAGCAACACAAACAGTAGGAAATGTATTGACAAACGATACCGTTAGCGGAACTACATCAGCTACAACATCTAATGTAACAATTAGTCAAGTAAGCACCCCTATGGGCTCTGTAGCACCACGTATTGATACAACCAATGGTAATGTAATTGTACCAAACAATACCCCAGCAGGTATTTATACAATTACTTATCAAATCTGTACAGTAGCAACGCCAACAGCTTGTGCAACAGCAACCGTACAAGTAACAGTACCAGCAGCAACGCCAACACCTACCGTTCACGCAACTCCTGATGAGTTTACATATTCAGGAACAGCAACACAAACAGTAGGAAATGTATTGACAAACGATACCGTTAGCGGAACTACATCAGCTACAACATCTAATGTAACAATTAGTCAAGTAAGCACCCCTATGGGCTCTGTAGCACCACGTATTGATACAACCAATGGTAATGTAATTGTACCAAACAATACCCCAGCAGGTATTTATACAATCACTTATCAAATCTGTACCGTAGCAACGCCAACAGCTTGTGCAACAGCAACCGTACAAGTAACAGTACCAGCAGCAACGCCAACACCTACTATAGCTCCTATAGCAGTAGACGATCGCGCTACTACACCGCTCAATACACCAATAGTAGTGAATGTGCTTGCTAACGATACTTTAAATGGTGCAACAACACCTAATGTAGTAGCAAACCCTGCCAATGGTACTGTGATAGTGAACCTCGATGGTTCTATCGAATATCGCCCTAATACTGGCTTTACAGGTACAGATACTTTTGTATATGAATTGTGTAATCCACAAGGCAATTGTGATAGTGCTACTGTTACGATAGAAGTTATCAATACTATTATACCATACAATGGTATGTCAGTAGATGGTGATGGCAAAAACGACTATTTCCACATTGGTGGTATAGAAAGCTATCCTAACAATGTAGTGCGTATCTATAACCGTTGGGGCGTGAAAGTCTTTGAAACTGAAGGCTATGACAACGTAACCCGCGTGTTCAGAGGTATTTCTAACGGACGTGTAACTGTAAATGCTCCTGAAAAACTACCTCAAGGTACTTACTATTATGTAATTGAATATTACGACCACAATAACAACAAAGAATCTAAAGTAGGTTGGTTGTATATCAAGAAATAAGAACTATAGATAAATGAAAAAGGGCTGTCCCCACAGTGGGGGCAGCCCTTTTGTTTTAGACCATAAAAAAAGAGCAAATCATAAGCCGGATTCTGTACTTACCATTGCTGATAAGTGCTTATCATTTATCTCGGTTAATGATTGCTCATTAGCTCTAACCGCCTACCCTCCAACATCGGGCGAGCAACCCTCAAACGCTGGTTTACGCGGCGTTGCACCTCATAGAGTTTACCTGATTTCACTATGGCATTACCCATACATTCTTTCTGTTGCACTTGTCCTCGCCTCGCGGCGGACGGGTGTTACCCGCTATGATGCTCTGTGGTGTCCAGACTTTCCTCTACTTGCGTAGCGATAAGCTGATTTGCTCTTTTCTTATGCAAAAATAATTAAAATATCTTTACTGACAAATTTTAAGTCTCAAAACTGATAAAAACTCCATTGTGGTCGGACATATATTTCCCCTCTTCATTGAAATGATCCCAAGCGCCAACTTGATATGCTTTCATTTTTAACATAAAAGAATTGGAAATACAAATATGGTCTATGTTGTTCCTTATCTTGTTTTTAATAGGATCAGGGTGTAGAAAAGGGGAAAGGTCTCCTTCTGTTACGCAAGTTAAATTTAGCTTCTTGAGATAATCAGAAAGTAGTTGCCTTACTTTTTCAGTGCCATATCCTTGATGGTTATATCGGCTTTGGTTAAAATCTCCCATTACCCATAAAGGATTTTGTGTTTTTTTAGTAATACGTTCCCAATCCTTAGCCTGCTGGTGCAAGTCTTTTTCGTGATATTCCCATTGTTTATACCCTAAATTCCCATATTTAATTCCCGATACTCCTGCCTGATGGTAAGGAATAATTGTCCCAAAAACAGTAATATCTCCAAAAGGTGATTTTATTACAGCACAAGCTGTTCGGTAGTTGTCGAAAGTTTGTATTTGTTCAGTGATTTGCCATTTAGAGAAGATAGAAACCCAATGTTCTTCAGGAGTTCTTTCATAAGATAAGGAATGTACAGAAAACGGATATAATTCAGTTAATGATATACTAGTAGCATTTTCTGTGAGTACTAAAACATCAGCGTTGAGTTCTTCAATTTTTACTATGGCAAGAGCTGTTTTTTGAGTTCCTTTTTTAGGACGTTCAACGTTCCAAGTAGCAATTTTGTACATAGTTTCTTTAATGATAAAAAACTTTGTCAAAGACCATCTAGGGCTTTGCCAAAGTTTAATGTTTTTTCTAATTTGCAAATTCTCTAATTTGCTAATTAGTAATCGCCCAAAGTTTCAGGGTTCTGTGCTAAACCTTTAGCCAATTGCTCGTCATTAGGAGCTTTGCCGTGCCAAGCGTGAGTACCCATCATAAAGTCTACGCCATTCCCCATTTCGCTGTGGAGTAAGATACACACGGGTTTACCTTTGCCAGTTAAGGCTTTGGCATCTGCCAATCCTTTTAAGATAGAAGCAATATCGTTGCCTTTTTCAATATCGATTACCTGCCATCCAAAGGCTTCCCATTTAGCGCGAAGGTTACCTAAAGGCATTACAGCATCAGTAGGACCGTCAATCTGTTTGTGGTTGTAATCAACTGTAGCGATGAGGTTGTCTACCCCTTTACCGCCTGCGTACATTGCTGCTTCCCATATTTGTCCTTCTTGTAGTTCGCCATCACCGTGAAGGGTATATACAAGGTGCTTGTCGCCGTTGAGTTTTTTAGCAAGAGCTGCCCCAATGGCTACCGAAAGTCCTTGTCCTAAGGAGCCCGAAGCTACGCGTACGCCTTCCAAACCTTCGTGAGGGGTAGGGTGTCCTTGCAAACGTGAGTTGAGCAAGCGGAAAGTATTCAGTTCGCTTATAGGGAAGAAGCCACGGCGGGCTAATACGCTGTAAAATACGGGAGATATATGTCCGTTAGAGAGGAAAAATAAATCCTCGTCTTTGCCATCCATTGTAAAAGGAAGTTTTATGTCCATTACTTCGTTGTAGAGGCAAACGAGAAATTCGGCGCAGCCCAAAGAGCCTCCTGGGTGTCCTGAATTTACTTTGTGAACCATTCTGAGGATATCTCTACGCACCTGCGTAGTAAGGTCGGTAAGTTGTTGGATATTCATTGTATTTCTTCGTTTTATATTTTGATGTGGCAAAGGTAGAAAATAATTGATAATTAACAATGAATAACGAACAAAAATATACTGAGATTTATAAATTTGCTAATTTGCTAATTTCTTTCTACCTTTGCCCCAATGAAACTAAAAAAATAGAAATGATGGCAGAAGCTTCTTTCACAGGATTTATACGAACAATCCTGATTATTATATTGATATTCCTGGGGATAAGAATCCTCTTGCGCGCTTTTGCTCCTTCTATAATGCGCTTTTTCCTCACCCGAATGAGCCAGAGAATGCAAAAGGAATTTGAACGCGCTCAAAATCAATACCAACAAAATGCTTACCAGCAAAATCGCTCTCAGCGACAAGCTGGAGAACAAACAATTATCAATAATAATCCTCATTCTAAAAACCCTCAAGCTACCAAGCAAGTAGGCGAATATATCGATTACGAAGAAATTTAATTCACAATGGCAAAGAAAATTACCCCCCACATTGTTATAATTGCGCTATTTGCAGTCATTGCGCTCGCTTTTTTCTACCCCGTATTGCAGGGAAAAGGCATATTCCAAAGCGATATCGCTCAGTACACGGGTATGGCGAAAGAACGCAACGACTACCGCCAAACAGAAAACAAAGAAACCTATTGGACGAATAGTGCCTTTGGTGGTATGCCTACCTATCAATTGGGGGCGCAGTACCCTAACGACCTTGTAAAACAATTGGATAGAACACTACGCTTCTTGCCACGTCCTGCCGATTACCTCTTTTTGTACTTCGTAGGGTTTTATATTTTGCTCTTGGTGCTCAAAGTAGATTACAAAAATGCTTTCTTGGGGGCTATTGCTTTTGGGCTTTCTACTTACCTGATTATCATCTTAGGAGCAGGACATAACTCCAAAGCACACGCTATTGCTTATTTTGCACCAGTATTAGCAGGTATCTTATTGGTTTTCCAACGGAAATACCTTTGGGGGGGCTTGCTCACAGCAGTGGCTTTAGCTTTAGAACTCTCCGCCAACCACTTCCAAATGACGTACTACCTGCTACTTTTAGTGTTGCTCTTAGGTGCAGGTCTTCTCTATAAAGCTGTTAAAGAAAAACAACTCAATGATTTTGGAAAAGCAACTGCTGTACTTGTAGGGGCAGTAGTGGTGAGTGTACTTGCCAATGCAACCCTATTACTCACTACCCGTGAATATGCCGATTGGAGTACACGCAGTAAATCTACACTTACTTTTACTCCTGAGGGAACTCCTAAAAAACAAAGTAGCGGACTCTCTCACGACTATATCACCGAATATAGTTATGGTATCACCGAATCGCTGAATCTCATTGTGCCTCGCTTGTTAGGAGGCTCTAACAGTGAAGATTTAGGTAAAGATTCTCATACTTACGAAGTTTTGTTGCAATTGGGAGCACCACCTGAACAAGCCTTACCGCAAACTCAGCATTTGCCTACCTATTGGGGTGACCAACCTTTGGTTGCTGCTCCTGCCTATATAGGCGCAGTAGTGTTCTTCCTCTTTGTACTGGCTCTCTTTGTGGTGAAAAACCGACTCAAATGGTGGCTCTTGGCAGGCTCGCTAATGGCGCTTGTACTCTCGTGGGGTAAAAATTTCGGTATTCTTACCGATTTTATGATTGACTATTTTCCACTCTACAACAAGTTCAGAGCGGTATCTTCTATACAAGTGCTCTTGGAACTCTGTGTGCCAGTATTGGCAATCGTCGGACTGCAGCAATTTCTTAAAACAGAAGAAGAACAACGCAAAAAATACTTGCTCCATACCCTTTATATCTGCTTAGGATTAATGGGAGTACTCTTGTTAGCCAAAGGATTCTTAGATTTTCAAGGTGCTAATGATAGTTACTATGCAAACCAACAAATACTTCAAGCTATAGTGGAAGACCGCAAGAGCATCTATACCGCCGATGTGTTGAGAAGTACCGTGCTTTTTCTCCTCACCGCTTTAGCTTTGTTTCTCTATCAATACAAAAAAATCCCACTTAGGGGAATGCAAATTGCGCTTTTAGTCTTGCTTTTCTTTGATTTGGGAGGGGTCGCCAAACGCTATGTGAATAAAGATAGTTTTGTAGATAAATACCAGATAGAAAATCCTTTCGAGGAAACTCCTGCCGATAGAGCAATTCTTCAAGATAAGAGTTATTATCGAGTTTATGAACCTCAAGTGGGTATCAATGGCGCGCGTACTTCGTATTTCCACCATTCTATTGGAGGCTATCACGCTGCCAAACCCAAACGCTTGCAGGAACTTTTTGATTACCAAATCGCCAAAGGTAATATGGAAGTCCTCAATATGCTGAACGTGAAGTATATAATTTTGCGTAACCAAGAAGGACAAATGCAACCCATACATAATGATGATGCCTTGGGCAGTGCGTGGTTTGTAAAACAACTCAGTTTAAAAAATAACGATAATGAGGTAATGCAGGCTTTAGAGAAATTTAAACCTGCTGAAGAAGCCTTGGCAACAGCCAATGATTTGAAAACAACCCTCCCTACACAATACACCGTCGATACAACTGCAGTGATTACACTAAAGAATGTACGTCCTGACGAACTGATATACGAAAGTAACAATCCTCACAATGGTTTGGCAGTTTTCTCCGAAATGTATTACCCTCACGGCTGGAAAGCTACTATCGATGGCAAAGAAGCACCTATTTATCGTGTAGATTACACTTTGAGAGCACTTTCAGTACCTGCAGGTAAACACGAAATACGCTTTGTATTTGAACCTCAAATAGTAAAAACAGGTAGCAACCTCAGTTTAGTAGGTGCTATATTATTAATGTTATGGCTTGTAGGGGGCATCGTGTGGCAAACGAAGAAGAATAAAACAGAAGATTAGCAGAGTTAGGATTTAAAAATTCTCATCAATTCCTTTGATTTCTACGATTTGTTTGGTTTGTATACCTACATTGTGGCGAATTGCCAATTGCATCAATTGGTCAGAGTCTATTAAGATGATTTTGTGCAAAGGGTTTTGTTTGGCAACAGCTTTAGCTTCAGCTGAAAAAGTAGAAGTAGTGATAAACACGCCTTTATTAGTGTCTTTTAGATTTAAAGCACCTATAAAGTTGCGCACATCTTTAGAAGTTACCTCCATTTCCCATTTCTTAGCTTGTATATAAACCTTTTCTATACACAACTCATCTTGGTATAGTATGCCTTCTATTCCTTCTTTTTCTTGCTTGCCAATCACCTCAAAGTTGCTAGAATCAATTCCCTTATAACCTATTTTTCTCAAAAGTTCCACAATGAAGTATTCAAAAAACGAAATAGGTTTGTTTTTGATAGATTGCAAAAGCTCAAATTTTAGTGATTGATAGAGCATTACTATTGCCTTTCCTATAATTACTTCAGGGGTTTCCTTTTCCATTTCAGTCTCTATAGGCTTTGAACTATTGGTATCTTCTTCAAACATTGTTTTCCAAGCCTTGAACTGCTCGAACTTGCGCAAAAAAGCCGTATCCATCACTGACCCCATTTCTTGATAGAGTACATTTTTTCCTTCTTCAGTAATTTGGTAATAACCTTTGAGCAAACTCACAATAAGTCCCGCTTGTAAGAGGTTGTTCAGAGCCCAATCTATGCGATTGCGAAATAGTGATTGTTTGCCATTAGGAACTCTCACTTTCATATTGTCTATAGAAAGCATAAAGTGTACCCGTAGTATCTCTACAATTTGTTCAGTAGAATACACGCGATCATCCTTAAGTACTTCTAATAAAGGATACATTATTTTCTGAAAGTCAGGAATATTCATAGTGTTTGAAAATAATACGACAAAAGTACAGAGAAAATAACAAATAAACAAATTTTATACAAGATTTAATTTTGTTCTCATATTTAGTTATATAATTCTTTTCTTATAAATAATTTATTAACCATTGCGGTTATTGAAAAAATATTTTATTTTATATTGCTGAAGATTGCGAAAAAATTATCTTTCTAAATAGTTGTGTTTTTATGCTGATTTTCAGCTGTATATTCTAAAACAGAAGATAAAGTGTTTAAATCGTAACAAAAAAATAAGTTAAAATCCTTGCTAATTGTTAAAATATTCTTAACTTTGCCTCGTAATAATAATTTTAATAATATTATATATGAAGGTAAAAATATTAATGTTATTTATCTTTGTGTGTTGTGGCAGTTTGCTATGGGCACAGGAGAAAACTGTAACGGGTGTCGTTACTGATGAAAGTAAAACTCCTTTACCAGGGGTGAACGTAGTTATTAAAGGTACTACGCGTGGTGTTTCAACAGATTTTGACGGGAAGTATACGCTTCGCGCTAAAGCTAACGAAACAATTGAATTTAGTTCTATAGGTTATGTTACCCAAACTAAAAAAGTAGTAGGCAACGGTAACAACCTTGTTATCAATGTACTGTTAAGAGATGAAACGCAACAGCTCACCGAAGTTGTAGTAACGGCTTTGGGTATCAAGCGCGAACAAAAAGCCTTGAGCTACAACGTGCAACAAGTGAAAGCTGAAGAGCTTACCAAAGTGAAGGACGCAAACTTCGTGAACAACCTCAATGGTAAAGTTGCTGGGGTGAACATTCAACGCAGTGCCTCTGGGGTCGGAGGGGCTACCAAGGTGATTATGCGTGGTGCTAAATCTATCACAGGTAATAACAATGCCCTTTATGTGGTAGATGGTATTCCGCTCAACAATGCTTCTTCTGCTTCCGATGGTGGCGATTTCGGTACTCCTGGGGGTGGTGAAAGTATCTCAGACTTCAACCCCGAAGATATCGAGAGTATCAATATCTTAACAGGACCTTCAGCAGCTGCCTTATATGGTGCAGCAGCTGCCAATGGGGTGGTGATTATCAACACTAAAAAAGGTAAAGAAGGTAAAGTTTCCGTAAACTTCAACTCTAAAATGGAAGTGCTCACTCCTTTTATTACCCCCGAATTTCAAAACACTTATGGCAGCAGTGGTGAAACCAGCTGGGGCGCTAAACTCGCAACTCCTTCTACTTACGACCCTCTCAAATTCTTCCATACAGGGGTAGTACACAACAACGCAGTAGATTTTTCTATAGGTTCTGCCCAAAACCAAACCTATGTATCTTTTGCTTCTACCGATTCTAAAGGGATTATCCCTACCAATGGTTACTACCGTCACAACTTTATGGGGCGTAATACTACTCATTTCCTAAACAATAAATTGCATTTAGATTTTTCAGCGAGTTATATCTTGCAAGGTAACCAAAATATGTACTCTCAAGGAGGGGTATTCAACCCGCTCACTTCTTTGTACCTCTTCCCTCGCGGTGATAATTTTGAAGAACTCAAAGCTTGGGAACGCTGGAATCCTTCACGCAAAATCAACGAACAATACTATCCTTATGTAGGTAATGTTGCCAATGGGGTCATAAAAGAAAATCCTTATTGGAATATCTATCGCCAGCAGTTCTTAGAAAAGAGAAAACGCAATATGTACTCTGCTTCTCTTACTTATGATGCTCTTAGCTGGCTCAATATCAGTGGTCGTGTGCGTATTGATAACACTCAAGGAGAGGGCGAAATGCGTGCGTATGCTACATCCGATCAAAGTACAGGGGTAGGTTACTATGGCGAATGGCGTTATACGCTCAAAACAATCAATCAAACCTATGCCGATATAATGGCTAATATCAACAAAGATTTTGGTAAATATCAAGATGCCGATGGTAATGAACGCAAAATGTTTAATATCTCTGCCAACCTCGGGGCTTCTTACGACGACAACTTGCATAAAGAAGCTGGTTTTAGAGGTAATTTGCACAATGTCTCCAATTTCTTTGCTGTGAGCAACCTCGACCCTCGTGGAGGTAAAGTGCAAACACATAGCCATACCCGCAATATAGCTGTATTTGGTAGTGCCGAATTGGGCTGGAAAAGCCGATTGTTCCTTACCCTTACAGGGCGTACCGACTGGGCGTCTCAACTTGTAAATACGAACGATGAAGCGATTTTCTATCCATCGGTAGGGCTTTCAGGGGTTGTTTCCGAATTTGTGAAAATGCCCGAATGGTTACCTTATCTCAAAGTGCGTGCTTCATATACCGAGGTAGGCTCACCTATCTCTCGTGAAGGCTTTACTCCTGATACACGTACCTTTGGTTTTAGTGGTACTGGTATCAGTTCTGACCCCGATTATCCTTTCCCCGATTTTACCGCTGAACGCACTAAATCTTACGAAGCGGGCTTGAATGCCAAATTGTTTAAAAACGCTTTAAACCTTGATGTTACAGTTTATAAATCGAATACTTACAACCAATTGCTTTCTTATGATTTACCTGAATCCAGTACTTACAAACGTTTGTGGTTACAAGCAGGTAATATAGAAAACAAAGGGATTGAAGCGGGATTAGGTTTCAACAAAACTTTTGGCAACTTTGCTTGGAGCAGCAATGTAACCTATACACGCAACATCAACCTCGTAAAGGAATTAGCTCATCATTACCGCAACCCTATCAATGGTACTTATTTTGATATTACCAAAGTGGGCAGCATTCGCGAAGGGGGTTCTATGACCGATGTGATTACCGATAAACTCCTTAAACGCGGTGCCGATGGCAAATTAGTAGATTCTGGCAAAGGTACTTACGAAATTGATAACACTCGCGAATACCTTATCGGTAATACCGCCCCCGATTTCACTATGGGATGGCGCAACAGCTTCACTTTCTATAAAAATCTATCGCTCGATGTAATGATATATGGTCGTTTTGGTGGTATTGTGCAATCGCGTACCCAAGCGTGGCTCGACCAATACGGTGTTTCTAAAGCTACCGCCGATGCGCGTGACCGTGGAGGCGTAATGATTGATGGTGTGTTGTACGACGCTCGCAAATACTACGAAACCATTGCCAATGGTGGGGTAAGTTTGCCTGCTTACTATAGCTATGACGCTACTAATGTGCGCATACAAGAGTTATCACTTACTTATCGTTTGCCTTTAGCCGAAATGAATAGTATGAAATGGCTCAAATCACTCAGTATGTCGGTTACTGGTTATAACTTAGCTATGTTGTACCTCAAAGCGCCTTTCGACCCCGAATCAACTGCCAATACTAAAAGCTATGGCACTGGTGCCGACTTTTTTAGAATGCCTTCTCTCCGCAGTTTAGGTATCGCTATCAAAGCCTCTTTATAATAAAAACGTTTATTTTAAAAATGTAAACCAATGAAAAAATTACTATATATCAGTATGTTGTCCTTCCTTACCTTCGCTTGTACTAAGGATTTTCAGGACATCAATACCAATCCTACCAATCCTACTAAAAAAATAGCAGAACGCGATGGGATTAACATAGCAGGGTATTTGGGAACGATTCAAAACCAAATCATCCCTACCCGTGCGGTGAATGGTACCAACCTCTACCAAACCTCTATCAATATGATGGGCGATAGTTATGTAGGCTATATGAACCCTCCTATTAATAAGTGGAATAACCAAAAAACAATGATTACAGGCTATATGGCTGAATGGTGGATGAACAACAACTATTCGGGTATGTTCAGCTCTATCATCTCCTCTTGGCGTGACGTGAGAACTAATACCATCCTCGCCGACCCTAACGATATTACTTACAAAGCAATCTACCAAATGGTAATGATTTGCAAAGCTTTAGGGGTATTGCGCGCTACCGATATGTTTGGACCTCTACCATATTCTAACCAAGGTAAAGGGCTTACCAAAGTACCTTACGATTCTGTAGAAGAGATTTATACCCAGCTCTTCAAAGAATTGGATGAAGCGGTAACTTATCTCAACGAGTACAAAAGCAATTACAGTCTTCCTGAAAGCATCCGTAAAAACGACTTTTTCTATGCAGGTGATTTGAACAAATGGATTAAATTTGCAAACTCTATTCGCTTGCGTATGGCAGTGCGTATCCGCTATGTGGCATTAGCTAAAGCTAAAGAAGAAGCTCAAAAAGCGCTCAATGGCGGTGTGATGGAAGATATGAGCGATATGGCTAAACTCCAAACTAACGAGCGCCTTATCATCCTCAACAGCTTAGAAATGATTGCTAATAACTACCAAGATACCCGTATGGGGGCAACTATCTGGTCATACCTCAAAGGTTATCAAGACCCTCGTATGAACGCTTACTTCAAGCTCAACCCTACCGAACGCCCCGATGGTTATACCAATCAAACAGAATTACAAGGTATACGTTCAGGATTTGCAGGGGGAAGAAGTTATCTCGGCTTTGGCTACCCTAACATCAAAGAGGATTCACCTACTTATGTGATGAAAACTTCTGAAGTCTATTTCTTAAGAGCTGAAGCTAAACTCTTCGGTCTTACCACCGATGCTAAAACCGACCAAACTCTTTATGAGGAAGGTATTGCAATGAGTTTTAGAGAAAATGGTGTAAGTGCTAATTCTTATGCAAGCAACAACACCAATAAGCCTGCTCCTTATGTTGATCCTCTCAATGCTGCCAACAATCAAGGTGCACCTTCTGAAATAACAGTATCTTATGCCGCTGCAGCTACAAACGAGGATAAATTAGAGAAAATCATTACTCAAAAGTATTTAGCTATTTTCCCCGATGGTCACGAGGCTTGGACTGAATGGCGTCGTACAGGTTACCCTCGCCAAATCAACCCTGTAGCCTATAATGCCGATGCTATCCACGGTAACACTATCAAATCTACCGATGGTCGTACCAAAGGTGTCCGCCGTGCTATCTATCCTCAATCGGAATACACAGGTGAAAACCGTGAAAATGTACTCCGTGGCGTACAACTTTTAGGTCCTGGCGCTGTAGACGATTGTAATACTCACCTCTGGTGGGATGTAAACCCTAATACACGATAAAAATTAAAAACTATGAAAAACAGAACAGTTAAATATCTTAGTCTATGCGCTCTAAGTCTGTTAATGGCAAACTGTGTGAAAACAGAACCTTTAGATGTAGAAAAAGACTATAAACAGCAGCTCACCGAGCGTGCTAAACAAGAACAACAACGCGAGGCTGAAGCTAAAGCTAAAGCCGAAGCTGAAGCCCAAAAAAAATGGGATGCTTATTACCAAATGCTCACCGAGTACAAACAAAAAGCGTGGGCTAACCAAGGTGAAAAACCGTTTATCTATATGTGGTGGACAGGCTGGCGCGCCGTCGATGGGCTTGACCGCTCTTGGTTGCAATCCATCCCCGATACTACCACCGCTATCTCTCTTTGGGGGGGCTATGGCAAACAACCTGCCGATATGACCGAAAACGAAAAATACGACTTAGATATTTTTCACAAAAAAGGAAGTAAAGTGTTCCTCTGCTGGCAAGTATCGAATGTAGGTCTTGGGCTGCCAAGTGAAGGTAAAGAAAATGGTTTTGCACTCTTCCGTCAAAAATATGGCGAACAAAAAACATCTGAGAATGAAACATTCCGCTGCCAAATCTACGCTCGCGACTTAGCGCGCTACATCATCGCTTGCGGTTTTGATGGTTTTGATATCGACTGGGAACCTAATATTGGTAACCATAATCGTTCTGGCTACAACGAGTTTGCTTCTGGTACTTCTGTGAATGGCTATAACCAAAATATGAATACCTTTATCGCCGAAATTGGTAAATACTTTGGTGATAAATATTCAGGCGACCAACGCAAACAGTACCTCCGTGAACTTTTTGATGAAAATCATTCAGGCTACCACGAAAAAGAAAAAGAGTACATCCGCGCCTATAAACCTTTCTTTGAGAAAGGCAATTATGTAGAGAAAAAATATTACCTCTTGTATGATGGTGAAAGACAACTTAATTTTACTTTAAATGATGAGTATATCAGTAAGTACATTATGCAAGACTATGGTAGTAGCCGTGTAGATAATACCTTTACCTCTAATAAGCATAAAAGCGTTTCTACTTCCGAGTTCGAACAAGGTCAGTTCAAATCTATTATAGGAAAAGCCGAAGCTGCTAAACAAAAAAGAGTAGGGGGGGTAGGCTCTTATCACGGTGAAATAGACTTCTCTACTTCTGCTGAAGATGTCGCCTTTAAAAGCTATTTGCAAGAGAAAAAAATAGAAGGTAGAAAGTACAAACACTACGCTTGGATGCGTGAAGCAACTCGTATTATCGACCCTCGTAGTACCGATGAATACAAGAATTTTAAAGAAGAATTGACAATTCGTAAACCTAAATAATTGACCTATGAAAAAGATTTGTATACTCTCACTCGCTGCTCTTGTTTGGAGTGCCTGTGAAAAACTGCCTAATACCGATGGTATCACCCCTCAAAAGGTAGTACTTTTTGATAACGCTGCGGTGACTACTATCAAAGTGAAAGACGATAGTGGCTCCAGTGCCCCTACCGAAGTGAAAGTGCGATTGGCTAACCCCATCGCTGAAGATACTTACTATCAAGTGAGCTTAGATAAGAGTGCTATAACAGCTTATAATCAAGCAAATAAAGTGGATTACGACTTGGTGCCTGCTAACACCTTAGCAATGAGCTATACCGACCAAGGGGTTACCAAAACCGCCACCACACTCGTAGTGCGTGTTCCTAAAGGACAACAAGTATCTGCTGGAAAACTCCAATTCAATATTGGTGCTTTAGTTGATGCCAATGGTCAAAAACTCTCTGGAGCGAATAACTACGCCATTGCCTTGAAACTCACCCCTATGAATGGTACTGTAATTGTGCAAAACAACCGCAAAAATGCCTTGTTCTTGCTCTCCCGTTCCTTTAAAACTAAAGTAGCTCACCTCAAAAATAGAGCTTTCCACGCTATCTATGGTGAAAATACAGGACGTCAAGAAAGTGGTAAAACTTATGCTAACGATGTGAAACTCACCGCTTGGACAATGCAGTACTCTATAGCACCTATCAACGCCTCTCGCAATGCTGGCTTGATGTACCCTAATGGTCGTGCCTCTTCGGATTCTGCCCTTTACAACGTGCTCTATGGGGGTTCATTCTTGTTTATGAATGGCGGTCTCAAATTAGGCTTCAATACCGATAAAGGTAAAAACTTCAAATTCCAAGAAGTAACAGGGCATCCTTCTGCCGATAAATGGTATCACGTGGCAGTAACTTATGAAGAATTAGAAGGTCGCGCCTATTTGAAAATGTACGTGAATGGCGAATTGATGTTCGATTCAGCTGCCCCTGCTAAAATCAACGATTTCCCAATACTATGCTTTGGTAATGGTAACCTCGATGCTTATGTACGCGAAATGCGCCTTTGGAGCAAAGCGCTTACTCAAGGACAAGTAGCCGCTACCCAAAATTTTGTAAAACCCGATTCCGATGGCTTGGAATTGTACATCCCCTATAACGAAACCCCTTATGTTGAGGAAAACGGACAAAAAGTAGTGAAAAATGCTTCTACCAATCCTAATAAAAAATTACCTGAAAAATGGTATATACACAATATCAATGGAGAAGATAAACTCCCTACTGTAGATTATAACACCGAAGTTGAATTCTAAAAAAGTAAAACAATGAAAAAAATATATCTATTAGGAGTACTTACTGCTGCTGCTTTATCTGTAGCTTGTACTCGCGACTCTAAGGAGTTAGACATCCTTAAAGAACCTACGCCTACACCTCCCGTAGTTTCTAACCCTCCGGTAGACCTCTCTAAAACTATCGTATCTTTCTCACCTAGTGAAATAAGCGAAAAAGTATTTAGAGACCCCAATACCAAACTCATTGAGGACACCTCTTTCAGCTTTGCGCCTAAGTACTTACAACGTGTATTGGCTACAGGCGAATCGGTAACCCTAAAAATTGAAAAAGAACAAGTGGGGTACGAAAGAAGTCTGCCCGATGGAGCTTACACTGTTGAAAAAGCTGAAATCTCATCAGCTAATGCCGGTGAACAATTTAAGGTAACCCTCAAACCTGAGGCACTTAAAGAAATCGATATCACCAAAGAGTATACCCTTCGCTTTCGTATGAAAATAGCGAGTAAAACACCTCAAGACCTTGCTGTTGAAACCGCTACCGACGATGGTGCTTATCGTATCAAAATTTCTTTTGTAGAGGAAAGTTTCCCTAAAGATGGTAATAATTTAGAAGAAGTTGATAGTGCTTCGTCTTCAATTATTGATGATGAAGAATATGAATTTGAATCTAATTACGCTCCTGATCACTTGAGCAAACTCAAAAATAGTTATCAAAATTGGTGGGTAGATGGAGATAGAGATGATATTTACCTTGTAGCTAAATTTGGTGATGTGACCGAAGTAAATGGTATAGTGATTACTCAAGGAAGAAGAGATTATCAAGCACTCAAAGGAGTGGATGTACTAGCTTCTCCTGATGGTACAAGCTATTATCCACAAGGTTCTTATACACGTATTGCCTATAAACAAAAAATATACTTACGATTTAAAACTCCTATCAAAGTAAAGAACATTAAATTTACCAATTTCAAAAAGAATAGCGTAAAATATATAGATATCTATAGTGTTCAGTTCTTTTAAACAAAAATAGATTTGGTTCTTAAAACTTTGTCAAACACCTTAATGCCTCGCGCTATGGTTTTGACAAAGTTTTTTTGTACTATATTTTTTACTACTTTTGCACCTTGATAATTGAAATCAGAAAAACAAAAAACTAATGAACACTACCCACTGGAAAAATCATCTCAACAACTGCGGATTGCACCGCACCCCTTGTCTATTTATCATCGACTATAAAGGCGAAAACGGAAGGGTATTCCCTCTCTCCCAGCTTCCTAATGATATTGCTTTCTCTTTTGCTGAAGAGAAAAAAACTAATGCAACGCCCATTCCTATAGAAAAATACCCTATCCCTTATCCCGATTTTCAAAAAGCCTTTGATAAGGTACATTCTCACCTTAAAAATGGCGACACCGAGCTTGTAAATCTCACTTTTGCTACCGAAATTTCAGCTGTTTCTCTCAAAGAGGTATATCACAACGCCTCTGCTAAGTACAAATTGCTGTACAAAGATGAGTGGGTATGCTTTTCGCCCGAAATATTCGTAAAAATAGAAAATAACCTGATAAAAACCTACCCTATGAAGGGGACTATCAGCGCAACAATCCCCGATGCCGAGACGAGACTGCTCAACAACGAAAAGGAAATCGATGAACATCACAAGGTAGTACGCCTATTGTCCGACGATTTGCAAAAAGTAGCTACCAATGTACACACCACCCGCTTCAGATATGTAGATGTGATTAAAAAATCTACGGGTGATCTTTTGCAAACAAGTTCTGAAATCGTCGGTGAACTGCCCAACGATTGGCAAGCACACTTAGGTGATTTGTTGGCGACATTACTCCCTGCGGGGTCTATTGCGGGTGCACCTAAAAAAAAATCGGTTGAGGTCATCGCCGAAGCCGAAAATTATGAGCGCGGTTATTACACAGGTATTGCAGGCGTTTTCGATGGTACTACAGTTGATAGTTGTGTGCTTATCCGCTTTATCGAACATATCGGCGATAAGTATTACTACAAAAGTGGTGCTGGCATTACCGCACAAAGCCAACCGCAAAACGAATACAATGAGATTATTGAAAAAATATATATCCCTATTTAATGGAAAACCAACAGTTTATAGAATCAATAAAACTCCTCAACGGCGATGTCTATCATTTAGCATATCACCAAGAGCGCGTTTGCCGTACCTTTTCACATTTCTTCCCAAGTGAAAAGGTACTTTCGCTGCAGGAGAGCATCAGCAAAATTGCCTTACCAGCAATCGGAAAGTACAAAATTCGTATTGTATACAATCAAAAAGACTATACAATAGAAGTCCTACCTTACCAACTCAAACCTATCAACACTATTAAATGTGTAAACGCCGATGAGTATGATTATTCTTATAAATTTTTAAACCGAGAATTTCTCAACACTTTAAAACAAACTTCTGGTACTGATGAGGTGATTTTTCTCAAAAACGGCAAAGTAACCGATAGCAGTTATGCTAATATTATCTTCTTTGATGGCAAACAATGGCTTACCCCCTCCACTTTTCTTCTCAATGGTACCTGCCGTCAGCGACTCCTTAGTGAAGGTAAAATTACCGAAGCTCCTATACACTACACCGATATTCACAACTTTGAACAAATAGGCTTTATCAATGCAATGCTCGATATGGGAGAGTTTAATTTGCCAATGAGCAAGTTAGTAAAGTAGAAGTGTTATGTAGGCAAGCCAGCAATAGCTGGGTATGTGTTGCAAACGCCTACACACAAAAACTTTTTTGACACCCCTCCAACTGATTTACAATCACTTTTCCAGCTTTTTCCCCTTCGGGGGCTATCCCCTAACCCCTGCCCCTAATTCCTGATGCCTGCCCCCTGATTCCTGATCCCTAATCTCTTCTATTTATTAAAAATATTTTATAATGTATATCTTATAAAAAACAAAAGGAGCATTAAATCCTTATGTTGTTTGGTTATTTTTAATATTTTTTGATAGATTAGATAGTTGTTTTGTATGAAAAAATAAAAATATAACAATAATCGAAAAAGAATAAAAAGTCTGTAAGATTTTAAATATATGTTATTCAGTTGATTGTATTAAAATTTTGATTGTAAGTTAAAAAATTAATAAAATATTTAATAAATAATTTGTATTTTAAAAATCATTATTGTACTTTTGCGGGGTGTTTTTAGATGTAAATTTAAAATTAAGCATAAAACTATTAATTTTTAAAGAATAACTCAGATTTGAACCAATGGATTTTAAACAATTAGAAAAACAATACCGTGATGAACTCTTGCAAAATGTCATTCCGTTTTGGTTAGAAAAATCGCAAGATAAACAGTACGGAGGCTACTTCACCTGCCTCGACCGCCAAGGAAATGTATTCGATACTGATAAATTTATTTGGCTACAAGCTCGTGAGGTATGGCTCTTCAGTATGCTCTACAATCGCGTTGAAAAACGCCAAGAATGGTTAGACACCGCGATACAAGGGGCTGAGTTCCTCAAAAAATATGGTCACGACGGACAATTGAATTGGTACTTTTCATTAGACCAACGAGGCAACCCCTTGGTTGAGCCTTATAACATCTTCTCCTATACTTTTGCCACTATGGCTTTTGGTCAGTTGAGTATCGCTACAGCCAATCAAGAATACGCCAATATTGCTAAAAAAACCTTTGATATCATCCTCTCCAAACAAGAAAATCCCAAAGGCAAATGGAGTAAAGCGCACCCTGGTACGCGCTCTCTCAAGAACTTTGCCCTCCCAATGATTTTATGTAATTTAGCCCTCGAAATTGAACCTCTTTTAGAACCTTCCTTTATTGAGAAGGCAATGGAGGCTTGTATTCACGAGGTGATGGAAGTATTTTTGCGACCTGAATTGGGGGGAATAGTAGTAGAAAATGTAAATACCGATGGCTCACTTTCTGATACTTTTGAAGGTCGTCACCTCAACCCAGGTCACGCTATTGAGGCAATGTGGTTTATAATGGACTTAGGCAAACGCCTCAACCGTCCTGAATTGATAGAAAAAGCAGTACAAACTACCCTAACAATGCTCAACTATGGTTGGGATAAACAGTACGGGGGTATCTACTACTTTATGGATAGAAAAGGTTGCCCGCCTCAACAATTAGAATGGGATCAAAAGTTGTGGTGGGTACATATCGAAACACTTATATCTCTCATAAAAGGATACCAACTTACAGGTAATAAAGAGTGTTTAGAGTGGTTTGAAAAAGTGCACAATTACACTTGGGAACATTTCAAAGACCCTAAATATCCTGAATGGTGGGGCTACCTCAACCGCCAGGGCGAAGTACTTCTCGACCTGAAAGGTGGTAAATGGAAAGGCTGTTTCCACGTACCCCGTGGCTTATATCAAGTATGGAAAACAATTGAAAAATTGAATGTTCAAGAATAAAAAGAAAATAGTAAAAAGTGAAATGTATAAAAGTTTGACAAAGTCTACTCTGTCGCTTTTGCATCACAGCATCCCCTTGGGGGGAGTAAGGGGGAGGTTAGCATTAGTTTTCCTCCTTGCCTTAACATCTTGTACAGAAACCCAAAAAGAACAATCTATGAAAATGAATATTACAGTACTTACCACTCAAGGCTTAGAAGGCGACCTTCAAAAAGGTGTCTCTGCCGCTTATGCTGCTCTTATAGATGATAATCTATTAGTAGCAGGAGGGTGCAACTTCCCCGATAAACTCGGTTTTGAAGGTGGAAAAAAAGTATTTTATGACGAAATTCTTCTTTTCAATAAAACACAGAACCAATGGCAAACTATAGGCAAACTCCTCGAAGCTGCTGCTTATGGGGCTTCAGTAGCCATTCCCGATGGCTATCTGTGGATAGGCGGACAAACAGCTACAAATTCTTTAGCTAATTGCTATAAAGTGCAATACTCAAAAGAAAAAGCTCTTACCCTTACTGATTTCCCTGCCTTGCCCGAACCGCTTGATAATTTTGCAGGGGCGAGTGTAGGTAGCAAAGTGTTTGTGGCAGGGGGTAACGCTTCAGGTAAAGCCTCTAACAAAGTATTTTATATAGATGTCGCTACCGACAAAGAATGGAAACAGTTACCCGATTTTTCCGGTGATGCAAGGGTTCAACCCGTATTAGCTGCCATCGAAAAAGATAACGATACCCTTTTGTATGTCTTAGGAGGATTTTTCGGAGGCGATGCTACTAAAACGCCTACTATGAGTGAAAAAGTACTGGCTTTTAGCCTCAAACAACAACAGTGGCACGAAGTAGCTCTACAAGAAAACCCTAATAAAGAAATCTTTTCACTTACTGGGGCTACAGCTTTGGCTATTGACAATCGTTATATTGCTTGTTTTGGAGGTGTGAATCACAGCCTGTTCATCAATACTATTACAGACCTTTACCACTTGGGTAAAGATACTTCCCTTACAGATGAGCAACGCAAGCAGAAAAATTACGACTATATGTCGCATTATATGACCCAACCTATAGCGTACTACAAGTTTAACCAAGAATGCTATTTGTTTGACACCCACACAAAACAATGGTCGGTACTCGATACACAACCTGATTTTGCTCGAGCAGGGGCTACTTTAGTCGGTACCCCCAGTGAGTTTTACCTCATTCAAGGAGAACTCAAACCTGGCGTGCGCAGTCCTAAAACCTACAAACTTAAAATATTGTCTAACTAAAAAGCCCTGCTAAATTCCCTTCTTAAGAGGGGATAAGGGGAGAATATTATGAAAAACACCAAAATATACCCTTGGATAGTAGTTGCCCTATTATGGGTAGTGGCTCTACTCAATTATTTAGACCGACAAATGCTCTCCACAATGCAGGAGTCGATGAAAATGGACATCAAAGAGCTTACCGTAGGTGATAACTTTGGTCGCCTAATGGGCATCTTCTTACTTATTTACGGATTGATGAGCCCCGTAGCAGGTGTCCTTGCCGATCGTCTCAACCGCAAGTGGATGATAGTAGGTAGCCTCTTTGTGTGGTCGGCGGTAACCTATGGAATGGGCTATGCCACTACTTTTGATCAAGTGTATTGGTTGCGCGCATTAATGGGACTTAGTGAAGCCTTATACTTAGCAACAGCCCTCTCTATGATCGCCGATTACCACAGCTCAAAAACACGTTCGTTAGCGGTAGGTATCCACATGTCGGGGCTCTATGCCGGTCAAGCCTTGGGAGGTTTCGGGGCTACCATCGCTTCTAATTATACGTGGCATACTGTCTTCCACTGGTTTGGTATTGCAGGTATTGTATATGCTGTATTCTTAGCGTTCACTTTGTTTGACATCGAAAGAAAACCCGCTGTTCCCCAACAAGCGACTGCAGTTCCTAAAAGTAGTATGGGGCAGTCACTTACCCTTGTCTTAGGCACTGCTTCTTTTTGGATATTGCTCTTCTACTTTATGGCATCGAGTTTCCCAGGCTGGGGAACTAAAAACTGGTTGCCTACCCTCTTTTCAAACAACTTAAATGTACCAATGGCAACCGCAGGACCAATGGCAACCATTTCTATTGCAATTTCGTCTTTCTTAGGGGTACTCATTGGGGGAACCCTCTCCGATCGCTGGGTACAGACAAACATCAAAGCGCGTATCTACACTAGTACTATTGGTTTAGCTCTCACCATTCCTGCTCTGGTATTGATGGGGTTTGGTAGCTCCTACATTGCAATGATAGGCGCAACCTTGCTCTTTGGTATTGGTTACGGAATGTTCGACACGAATAATATGCCTATCTTATGCCAAATTATTCCACAGCAACAACGTGCTACAGCTTATGGTATTATGAATATGGGAGGTGTATTGGCGGGCTATACAGTTACCCGAATGCTTGGTTCTTCAACCGATACGGGTAACTTAGGAGCTGATTTCAGCAAACTCTCAGTGATTATCCTAATAGCTATCGTACTGATGCTCATATTCCTAAAGCCAAAAAGAGAATTGTGTGGCAAATAATTAGTAAATCGCCAAATCAATAAATCAGCAAATTAACAAATTTATAATATATGACATTTGAAAAAATCAATGGGCTAATAGTAGCGCCCTTTACACCTTTCGACAAGAAAGGTGAGGTAAATTTAGAACCTATCGATCAGTATGCTAAACTCTTGCAAAGAAATGGATTGATAGGAGTATTTATCAACGGTTCATCAGGCGAAGGCTATATGATGACAGTTGAAGAACGTATGAAAATAGCTGAGAAATGGGTGTCAGTAGCTCCCAAAGACTTCAAAGTGATTGTACACTGCGGGGCTACCTGCATCAAAGATAGCCATAAAATGGCACAACACGCCCAAGAAATTGGAGCTTTCGGTATTGGAGCTATGGCTTCACCTTTCCCAAAAGCAGGTAGGGTAGAAGAGTTGGTGAAATACTGCGAGGAAATAGCTTGTGGAGCACCTAATTTGCCTTTCTATTTCTATCATATTCCTGTCCTCAATGGGGTGTATTTGCCTATGTTGCCATTCCTCAAAGCAGCCGATGGTTGTATTCCTAACTTAGCGGGTATCAAATATACTTACGAACCGCTTTATGAGTACAACCAATGTATGCTCTACAATAACGGCAAATACGATATGCTCTACGGCTTAGACGAGACAATTCTCAATGCGCTTGTAATGGGAGGTGCTCGCGGTGGTATTAGTGGTACTGGTAGTTATATAGGAAAAGTGTTGGTAGGCATCATCGATGAATATCACAAGGGCAATATTGCTAAAGCAGCCGAGTTGCAAAACTACGCTCAAGACGTGATAAATGTAATCGCCAAATATCGTGGTAACATCGTATGTGGCAAACGTATAATGAAATTGCTAGGTTTAGACTTAGGTATCAACCGTACGCCTTTTCAAAATATCACCGATGAAGAAGAAGCTATTATTAAAAAAGAATTAGAAAGCATCGACTTCTTTAACAAATGCAATAAATAACTGGCAATAAAAGCTAACTACTAAAACAGAACTAATTGAAAATAAGTATATTTGATTATGAAACAAAAGATTTTATTTTGTTCGTTTTTCTTGTTCCTTTTCACTACAATAGGTTGGGCACAAGAAAGAATAGTGAATGGAACGGTTTCTTCTGATGAAATGCCGTTGCCTGGTGCTGCTGTAGTTGTGAAAGGTACCACTCATGGTACCCAAACCGACTTTGATGGGAATTACACTCTCACTGCTAAAGAGGGTGATATTCTTGTATTTAGCTTTATAGGTTATACCACCCAAGAAAGAAAAGTAACTGGAGGAGGTAAAAATCTAACAATCAACATCAAGTTAAAAGAAGAAACTAACGCACTTGATGAGGTAGTGGTAACAGGTTATGGAGTGCAAACACGTAAAACTTTGGCTACTTCAGTTTCAAAATTAGATACTAAGGTACTAGAAAGTGCGCCACGTGCTAATGCAGCAACTGCTTTACAAGGTAGTATAGCAGGGGTTAGGGTAACTCAAGTAACAGGAAAACCAGGTACTACCCCCGAAATACAATTGCGTGGTGGTACTGGCTTTGATGGTAGTGGTTCACCTTTAGTTTTGATAGATGGTGTTCCAGGTTCTTTTTATGCCTTAAACTCCGATGATATAGAATCTATGGAGGTTTTAAAAGATGCAGCTTCTACTGCTATTTATGGAGCTCGTGCTGCGAATGGAGTTATTTTGATAACTACTAAAAAAGGGAAAGCAGGGCGTTCTAATATTACCGTTAGAACCAAATATACAATGAATCAGAAACGTGCTCTCCCTGATTATCTTGAGGCTCGTGATTTTATCTACTGGAATAGACGTGCTATCAAAAATGTACAAGACTACGGAGTGCATAATTTCGACCAATTCCTTACGGGTACTCACGCTATGGCAACAGGTAATAACACTACCGATTCACCATATACTACAATGGAACTAACCAATGCCAATCGTTATTTGCTCAACAATCCAGAATGGCAAACAATGACAGATCCGTTAGACCCTACTAAAACACTTATTTTTCAAAATAATAATGTAGGAGAACTTATTTATCAGTATAGTGACGCCAAAGATTATAGCATTTCATTTGAAGGAGGTAATGACAAAGGCTCTTACTATTTAGGATTAGGATATTTAGATGACACAGGATTGGTGTTAGGTTCTAATTTTAAACGCTATTCAGGTACTTTCAATGGTTCTTATAAAATTACAGACGACTTCAAAGTCTCTTCTAATGTTCTTTACGCCCAATCTAATAGAGTAGGGTCTTTTAGAGATGCTTTGAGTAACTATGCCAATGAAGACGATTATTTCATCTTCCAACGTTTTGCAGGGCAAGCGCCTACTTCGCGTATCTACAATACCAATCCCGATGGCAGTTCTTCTAACGAGTACAACCCTGGTAGTAACTCAGGTTTTGGTAACCCAGCTTACTACAAAGATAAATTCTTGATGGATAATATAGAACATCGTATTACAGCTTCAGTGCAATTTGATTGGAAATTACTCAAAAATCTTTCTTTGATGGCACGTGCTAGCCACTTCGCAGTACATAATACAACAGAAAGATTTTACAAATCATATATGAATAGTGGTGCTTTAGTGTCTTCTCGCCAAGCTAAAACAGCTTATGATCGCACTATGAACAATCAGGGTACCCTTACACTGAACTACAAAAATACTTTTGCCGAAAAGCATAACCTAAGCGCATTATTAGGAGGTGAATATTTCAAACAACAACAATTCGCTTCTAATGCAGCTACTGAAGGCTCTCCTACTGACCTTATCCGTACCCTCAATGCGGGAGCAAAAGCAAGTGGAATTCCTTATTCTTATAAACGTGATTACAGTATAATCTCTGCCTTTGGACAGCTTAATTACGATTATGACGATCGTTATCTCTTAGGACTTACTTTCCGTTATGATGGTACTTCTAAACTACGTGATAATAAATTCGGATTTTTCCCTGGTGCTTCTGTAGGTTGGAATATTCATAATGAAGAATTTTTTAGAGAAGGAAAAATTAGCCAAGTAGTTAGCAGGTTAAAACCTCGTGTAAGTTATGGGGTAAATGGAAATATTGATGCTTTGACCATAGATAATGACTACTATTGGTTATTGGGTAAATATAGCGTACAATCTCCTTATAATGGTAAGAAAGGTTATGTAAATACTTCTGTACCTTTGTACTACTTGAAATGGGAAAAAGCTACTACGCTAAACTTCGGGTTAGACCTTGGGCTATTTAACAATCGTGTAAATTTCTTAGTAGATTATTTCATTCGTGATATCTATGATAAATTGGCAGACCAAAGAATACCTATCTCTACAGGTTTCTCATCTGTGAAAATTAATAATGGTACACTACAAAACAGAGGTATTGAAATTGAAGCGAACTTCAAAGTTATCAACACTGATGATATAAAATGGAATATAGGGGCTAACTTCACTCGCGTCCGTAACTTTGTTAAAAAACTGCCTGATAACGGTAATGATAAGAATCGTATAGGAGGCCAAGAAATATGGGATCCTTCTGATCCTACCAAAACTATGTATGTAGGTGGTCGTCAGCAAGGAGAACGTGTAGGAGATGACTTAGTAGTTGGTTATCAAGATGAAGGTGTATATCATAACCAAGCAGAATTAGATCCTCATAAAGACAGACAAATCCAGTTTTATGCTGGTACGATACCTGCTGCTAACAGAAAACCTATGGTAGGTGATACCCGTTGGAAAGATGTGAATGGCGATGGTATTATTGATAGTCGAGATAGAGTGGTATTGGGTAGAACAACCCCCGATTTTATAGGAGGTTTTACTACTGATTTTACCTATAAAAACATTAATCTCTTTATCAAAACAGACTATGCGGTGGGGCACTTAGTACACAATTCCGTAAGAAGTAGAGGTATTTCACAAGTACAGGGTAATATGAACTGGACATCAGAGATAAAAGATACTTGGACACCTGAGAATCCTAATGCTGATATTCCACGTTATGACTTTACCGACCCTCGTGGCAATCATAAAGCTGAAACAAAAGCAGGAGAAGAACAATTTACAGCAAGTTCTCGCTACTGGGAAAAAGGAGATTATTTAGCTTTGCGTGAAATTACTCTTAGCTATAATTTACCAGGAGCAGCAGTGAATAATGCTTTTAAAGATATTCGCCTTTTCGTTTCAGGTACTAACTTAGCTTACTTTACTAAGTATTCAGGTTATTCTCCTGAAAAAGGTGGCTGGGATAACGGACGTTTCCCTTTGCCTCGTAGCTTTACTTTTGGTATTAATGCTACTTTTTAAATAACTTTTTAAAATAGAACAAAAATGAAAAGAAATATATTATTAGGACTCTCATTGCTATTTTTGGGAGCCTGTGAATTAGAAACACCTCCTGAAAGTGATCTTACTTATACAGGATTTTGGAATAAAGAAGAAGCTGCTAAATCTGTACACTCAGGCGTATATTCACGTTTTAGAGCTTATGGATATACAATGTGGCTGATGGGAGAATTACGCTCTGATGTATGGGGAGGTAAAGGTATTGAAAATTCACATAATCAAGACCTTTATACCAATGATATTAACATTACTAAGGTGGCATTTAATAACTGGGGAGATTGGTATACAATGCTTCATTATATCAATGATTTTATTAAAAATGCTCCTCAAACTTCTTTTAGTAATGAAAATGAGAAGAAGAATATGTTGGCACAGATGTATGGACTTAGAGCCTATATCTATTACACTATGCTAAAAAGTTGGGGAGATATACCTATTGTTACAGAACCTTTGCAAAACGTTGATAATTTAACTGCCCTTAAAAAAGCACGTGCTCCTAAAGCAGAAGTATTAGCTTTTATCAAACAAGATATCCAGAAATCGTTAGATTTGTTTGAGGGTAATGAAAACTTTTATCGTGATAACGTATATTGGTCAAAACGTGCTACCCTTATTCTTAAAGGAGATGTATTCTTGTGGTCAGGTAAAGTGTTAGCTGGTGGTGCTGCTGAATTTACTGAAGCTAAAAATGCTCTTAGCCAAGTTTCAGGAGCATTAGTGCCCTATGAAAATTTATGGGGTATTGATAACGAAAAAAATGCTGAGTTTATTTTTGCCCTAGATTATAAGAAAGATGAAGCTGAACACTTCTATAAAGTAACAACAGCACGTAATACCGATGTTAAGGATAAGTTTGATGATAGTGGTCGAAAAATTTCATCATTCTTGTATGTAGAAGGTGGTAACTATCATTCTCCTTCAGAAAAAACCTTGCGCCTAATAGATGACGTAAAAGATCAACGCCGTGCTACATTTGTACGTGTTTACTCTGATAATGTAGGACATATTCCTTTCAATACTACTAATTATTTAGGTTCTATACTCTCAAAATTCGTAGGAAGGAATAACTCAGGTGATATAGTGAATGAAAATAACGTACCTATTTATCGCTATGCTGATGTATTATTGCTATTAGCAGAGGCTAAAAATAACTTAGGTGAAGACCCTTCTGCTGAGATAAACCAAGTACGTGCAAGAGCTTATGGTAGCAATTACAATGTAGCTATCCATGGTTATACCAATAGTACTCAAGCTAATAACGCTAAGGCTATTCTTGATGAACGTTACAAAGAGTTTATTGGAGAAGGTAAACGTTGGTGGGATTTACTACGAGCTGGTGATAATTTTGTATATGATGAAGTAGCTTCAATGACTTCTAATGGTACAAAAAAGAATATATATTTGCCTATTTCCCCAGCTATGATAGCAGATGATAATACACTTGTTCAAACCCCTGGTTACTAATCTTATTAGATTCTTTATATAAAAAAAGCCGGCAATTTTAAATTGCCGGCTTTTTTATTAATGAAGTGTTTTATTTTAATTTCAACTCTTCTACAATTTTTTGTATTTTTCCATCCAAAATCTTTTGAGTTGCTTCAAAGTCCTCAATACGTTCTAAAGGAGTGTTTACACTGAAATAGAACTTAATTTTAGGTTCTGTACCACTAGGGCGGGCAGCTATTTTTGTACCGTTTTCAGTGTAGTAAATAAGTACATTCGATTTAGGAATATTAAGTGTTGAAACTTTGCCTGTAGCTACTATGTGTGAGATAGAGGTTTGGATATCGTGTATCATTGTTACCTTTTCACCTCCAATTTCTTTTAGAGGGTTCTCGCGCAAGTTTTTCATCATTTGGGCAATTTCTTCTGAGCCTGAAATACCTTTCTTCACTAAGGAGATGAGGTATTCTTTATAGAAGCCATATTTAGTATAAGCGTGTAGTAATTCTTTGTAGAAAGAACTGCCTTTAGCTTTAGCGAATGCTGCAATCTCACAAGCTAATAGAGTAGCGGTTACAGCATCTTTATCGCGTACAAAATCGCTTATCATATAGCCAAAACTTTCTTCACCACCACCTATGAAAGTGAGCTCAGGGAAGTCTTTAATCATTTTGGCAATCCATTTGAAGCCAGTAAGTCCTTCTTTGTATTCCACTTTGTAGGCATCGGCGATGGCTTTTACCATAGGAGTTGAAACAATAGTAGAAGCGACAAACTCATTGCCTTTAAAGCCTTTTTTGCTTTGTTGTTCCAAGAGGAACTCAGTCATCATTACCATTGTTTGGTTACCGTTGAGCAGTACCATTTTGCCGTGAAGGTCGCGAACAGCTATACCTATGCGGTCGCAATCGGGGTCGGTACCTATTACGATATCTGCACCTATTTCATCGGCTTTTTTGAGTGCCATAGTAAGTGCTTCAGGCTCTTCAGGGTTAGGTGATTTTACAGTAGGGAAGTTACCATCGGGTACGGCTTGTTCTTCTACGATATGTACATTGGTAAATCCTGCGCGTTTGAGTACATCGGGTACCATTGTAATAGAAGTGCCGTGCAAAGAAGTAAATACAATTTTTAGCTTGTCTTTCTCAGGAGCATTGAAGTCGCCGTGTTTGATAGAGGCTTCGGCAAAAGCATTATCAAGCTCTTTGTCGATATAGTGAATAAGACTCTCATCAGCATTGAATTTGATGTCTTTGAAGTCAATGGCTTCAATAGCTTTCATAATATCGCCATCTTCAGGCGGTACAGTTTGTCCACCGTCTTGCCAATAAACTTTATAACCATTGTATTCTGGAGGGTTGTGAGAGGCGGTAAGCACGATACCTGCTTGGCATCCTAAATAACGTACAGTGAAGGATAATTCAGGAGTAGGACGAAGGTCGGAGAAGAGAAATACTTTAATGCCATTAGCTGCAAATACATCGGCTACTATTTTGGCAAATTTCTTAGAGTTGTTACGGCAATCGTGAGCGATAGCCACTTTTATTTCTTTGTTAGGAAAACATTTTTTGAGGTAGTTGCTCAATCCTTGGGTATTTTTTCCCAAAGTGTATTTGTTGATACGGTTAGTACCGATACCCATAATACCTCGCATACCTCCAGTACCAAACTCTAAGTTCTTGTGAAAGGCTTCGTTGAGTTCATCGGGATTTCCATCGATGAGGGCTTGAACCTTACTGCGGGTTTCTGCATCAAAAGTGTCAGAAAGCCACGCTTTTGCTGTGTCAATACTTTTCATAAAATTAATTATAAAGGCTGACTTCTATTTATATATTTTATCAGCGTTGTTTTTCGTTAGCAAAGGTACAAATTAATTATTAAATAACAATTAATTATTAACATTTTTTTTTGTTTCTTCTTTCTGTAAATTAGTTAATTCATTCCACCATTCGTATAACATAAATTCTAATTCCTTCTTCTCTTTCCGTTCTACAAGGCGATGGGCTTCGGGTTTCTCCATTACATAATAAGCCAAAGTGCCTATTTCTTCTTCCGTTAGATGATGTTCGTTTTTTAGGTAGTTACTCATTTCATTTACAATGTAATGTGCTACCATTAAATTCTTTTCATTGATAACTTGTTGTTTGATAATTTTTGCTTTTCCATTCAGTTGGTTGATGATAGCTATAAAATTTATCCCTACACTTCCTACTAATAATTTATAGAGAGTGAATTTATCTACTTGAAGAATATCTGCATTGGCATATTCTCGTTTTTCTTCCCAAGTGCGCTCTTTTGGGGTATGTTGTAGGATTCCTAAACTTTGGGCAGTTATCTTAGGTCTTTCACTCACACTTACTTCGTCTAAAGTAATCGTAACATCGGTCATTTTTAGAGTGACTAATCGATGTAAATCTACTTGGGTAAGACTGCGATAGAGAGTTTTCTTACCCACAAAAGTAGCTTTTAGGGTATGCCCTTTTTGAGCTTCTATTGAAAACGAACCTTCTGCATCGGTGCTTGTGTAATGCTGATTGTCTATGTTTTGAATGTGTACCCCTTCTATAGGAGCATTGTTGTAGAATACCTTTCCTCTAATGCGCGTCGCTTCTTGCCCCTTTGCTATAAAGGAGATGAACAAGAGTAATATGAGAAAAAAATCTCTCATTGGTTCAGTAATCAATTAGTTGCTTGTGCAGCTTGCACTTCATTCCACGCTTCTAAAAGCATAAACTCCATTGGTTTGTTGTCTTTTTTGCGTACAAGCTCGTGAAACTCGGGGCGTTCCATTACAAAATAAGCTAAAATGTCTATTTCTTCTTCATTCAGTTTGAGTTCTTTTTGTAGAAAAGGACTCATATTTTCACGAATGTATTGTGCTACAGCTAAATTCTTTTCGTTGGCTACTATTTTTTTGATAATTTTTTTTTGTCCTGACAAAGTATTTAGAATCGAGACAATACCTAATCCCTTGCTAGCATATAGTCGTTTTTCAGCAAAAGTGCGCTCTTGAGGGGTATGTTGCAAGATACCTAACTCTTGAGCTGATAGTTTTCGATATTGTGAGACTTGTACTTCATCTAGTTGGTTTACAGCTATGTTCATTGTGATATTAAGTCCTCCAAAGCCAAAATCAGTTTTGGTAAGTACGCGGTATACAGTTTCCATTCCCACAAAAGTAAATTGCAAAGTATGCCGTTCACGCGCTTTAAGGGTAAAATAGCCGTTGGCATCGGTAGTGGTGATGGCGTGAGTATAGAGGTTTAGCACGTGTACCCCCGATAGCGGAATCGTGTCGTGCATTACCCTGCCCCGCACCTCTGTTTGTGCCCATATATTGGTGCCATACCAACACAATACAAATATGAATATAAATCGCTTCATCGCTTGTTATCTATTACTTGTTACCTGAATCTGTCCCACCTATTCTTATCAAAGCTGTGTTTTTTCCAGTACAACATAATAAGAAAGCCAATGAGAGCGCCTCCCACGTGAGCAAAGTGAGCGATATTACCACCAAAGAGAGAAAAACCTGTAAAACCTGAGAAGAGGTCTAAGGCTACAATGATAGGAATAAAATAGCGCGCAGCGATAGGGTAAGGCACGAAGAATAACATCAGTTTAGCATCGGGGAAGAACATAGCAAAAGCTACCAATATACCATAAATAGCCCCTGAAGCACCTACAGTAGTGGAAGCTATAGCAGCTGCCATATTATCAAAAGTACTCTTATTGATAATTGTTTCCCACATAGGTAAATATTTTCTGTCGGAAAGAGCGCTGATTACCTCTTCAGTTGATACACCTACATTTTGAAGAGCTTCCAATCCCTGATGTACATAGTAATAATTAACCATAGTGTGTAGCAAAGCTGCTCCTACACCACAAGAAAAATAGAAGAAGAGAAATTTATTACGCCCCCAGATGTTTTCAAGAGGAGTGCCAAAAGCCCATAAAGCGTACATATTGAAGAATAGGTGCATAAAATCACCGTGCATAAACATATAGCTCACATATTGCCACCACCCAAAATGAGTATTCTCAAAATAATGAAGTGCCAACAATTGTGTAAGGTTTATCTTCGGGATAAGATTCAGTTCTGTAATGAGTAACAAAACTGCATTGATAATAATCAGGTGTAATACTGTTTTTGATATTCTTTCCATATTTAAAATTAGCAAATTAGTGAATTAAGTTATCAATTTCATTTGCCGACAAGCTATAGTAAATTCGCTTTCCAAAAGGCGAAATTAACACTTCTTGGCAACTAAACAAATTATTTATCAAAGTTTCTTGTTCTTCTTCACTGAGCACCTGCCCTGTTTTTACCGCTAAACTTTTGCATAAGGCTTTAGCAAATGCTTCTTTTTGAGTGTTTTCGGTAGTAGGGAGTGCCTCTATATGCTGTTGCAATAGTTCGTGAAAAATATTAGGTATCTCACTATCAGTAAGGTGTAAGGGGATGCCACTTACTACTACTTTCTCGCTTTCTATAGTGAACATAAAACCACTGCTCTCAAAAAGCTCGCGCAATTGGGCAATCACTTCTAATTCGTGAGGTGCAAAAGGCAGTTCGTAAGGAAACATCAGCTGCTGTACTGCTGTGTGTGAAGATTGTAGATTTTTCATAAAATCTTCAAACAAAATGCGTTGGTGAGCTCTATTACAGTTGATGATAATGAGCTCACCTCCCAAAGTAGTAACTAAGTATTTTTTGGCTAATGCAATGATTTTCTTACCCTGATTTTTAGTAGGCTCGGCTTCAAAGAGTGAGCTTACTATAGTTTCTGAAGCCGATGTATCTACCGCCGATTCAATTCCCATGTACAAACTTTCCCATGAGGCTGTTTTTTTAGGGTAATTACCAAAATTGGAGCTACTTCTGCTACTGCTCCGGCTTTCGTACTCTTCTTTAAACGGATTGAAATTAGGGTCTACTTGTATTCTGGGAAATTCAGGGGCTTTATCTTTGTAGTTATATGGAATATCAAAAGTAGGGTCTTTGCTAAAATCAAGGGTAGGGGCAATGTTAAACTGACCTAAACTGTGTTTCACTGCCGATTTTAGCAGAGCGTAAATGCTGTGTTCTTCTTCAAACTTTATTTCGGTTTTTGTAGGGTGGATATTGATGTCTATCGTTGCAGGATCTACCTCCAGAGAGATGAAATACTCTGGTTTTTGGTCGGCGTGAATAAGCCCCTCATAAGCGGCTGTAATAGCGTGGTTGAGGTATTGATTTTTCACAAATCGGTGGTTTACCATCAAGAATTGCAAGTTTTTAGTCTTTGCTAAATATTCAGGTTTTACAATAAAACCACTGATTTTCACTAAAGGCGTATCTTCGGCTATGATAGGCACTAATTTTTCATTGGTTTTTCCTCCAAATAGATGCACAATGCGCTGGCGGAAATTGGTAGCAGGCAGGTTGAAGAGTTCATTGCCATTGTTGTACAAATAGAAGTGAATGGCAGGGTGTGCCAAGGCAACGCGGTGAAACTCATCAAGTATATGGCGAAATTCCACCGTATCCGATTTTAGAAAGTTGCGACGTGCTGGAATGTTAAAAAAGAGGTTTTTCATCGCAATACTCGTACCCGTAGGACACACACAAGGCTCTTGGCGTGTGATTTTACTTCCTTCGATATGTATCTCGGTACCCAACTCGTCCTCAGGGCGTTTGGTTTGCATCTCCACGTGGGCAATGGCAACGATAGAAGCGAGCGCTTCCCCTCGAAATCCTTTGGTTTGCAAGTGAAAAAGGTCTTCTGCCTTTTGTATTTTGGAGGTTGCGTGTCGCTCAAAAGCCATACGCGCATCGGTAGTACTCATTCCCACACCGTTGTCTATCACCTGTACAAGCGTTTTACCTGCATCTTTAATGAGCAGTTTTATTTCGGTAGCGCGAGCATCTATAGCATTCTCCATCAGCTCTTTCACTGCCGAGGCTGGACGCTGTATCACTTCTCCTGCTGCTATTTGGTTGGCTACGTGGTCGGGTAATAAACGGATAATATCACTCATTCAATTAACAATTATCAATTAACAATTTATATTGTAAGAAATAATTAAATATATTACTTCTTACCTTTTATCTGTTACCTCTTATCTATTAAAATTTTTGCAAATATAAAAAAAGTATTACTTTTGTAGAAAATTATTTTAAAAATGAAACGTCTTTTTTTATATAGTATATTTATAATCAGTGTGTTATCTTGTGTGAAAGACCCAGTAGAGAATACAAATTCCTCTCTTTTAGGTACTTCTAACTATACGGGTAACGATGTAGATTTGCGCGTACGCGATTTTATTTGGAAAGGCTTGAACGCTTATTATTTGTGGCAAGCCGATGTGCAAAATTTGCAAGACAACCGTTTTGGTTCTCTATCTGATACCAAAGCCGATAAAAACAAAAGTTACACCCAGTTTTTGAAGAGTTTTAGTGATCCTAAGGATTTGTTCTATAATGGCTTACTCAATAATTATAAACGAATAGACCGCTTTAGCTATATCACTGATAATTACACCGATCTTGAAAACCACTTCAAGGGGATTACGGCTGGTTTGGGAATGAATTATGCTTTTGGTTTGGTTAAAAAATTAGGTATCTATTTGGCGTATGTGCGCTATGTGGTACCTAATTCCGATGCCGAAAAATTAGGTTTGCAACGTGGAGATGTAATACTGAACATCAATGGGCAACAGCTTACACGTGCTAATGTTCAACAACTGTTACAAGATACACCTATCATCTCTTTTGCTACTTATAGATTTGTGAATGAGAGATTTGAACCTACAGGGAAAACCTATACTTTGCGACAAGAACAAACTCCCGAAAACCCTGTACTCATTCATAAAGTTTTCAACAAAGGAGGTAAAAAGATAGCCTATTTGATGTATAATGCCTTTGTAGCTGATTTTGATGAGGCTCTCAACAACGCTTTTGCCGACTTCAAAGCGCAAGGTGTTACCGACCTCATTCTCGATTTGCGTTACAACGGTGGAGGAAGTGTGAATACAGCTACCTATTTAGCCTCAATGATTACCGGTCAGTTTGCAGGGCAGGTATTTGCCGTTGAACGCTGGAATAGCAAAGTGCAGCCCCATCGAGGAAATTCTCGTGAATATTTCACCGATAACATAGTGAAAGATAGTAGAAAAATAGCAATTAACAGCCTGCGAATGAGCAAGGTGTATATCATAACTTCCGAAAATACTGCTTCAGCTAGTGAGTTGGTAATCAATGGGCTAAAACCTTATATCCAAGTAGTGCAGGTAGGAGCTACTACTATAGGTAAAAATCAGGGCTCAGTTACTATTTACGATTATATTGATGCGCAAGGAAAAGTGAAAAACCCTAAACACAAATGGGCAATGCAACCTTTGGTGATGAAAATAGAAAATGCTAAAGGAGTAGGCGATTATGTAAATGGTTTGTCTCCTGATATTTTTATAGAAGAAATAGGTAGTAATTTAGGAGTATTAGGTGATGAAAGTGAGCCACTTTTAGCTCGTACCCTACAAGAAATCACAGGGGTTAATGCTTCAGGTAGAGCGCCTCTATCAACTGATAAAACATCTTTTTCCTTTGAAACGCTCAGCACCTCAACTTCAGGCTACTTTGGCTTAAACGAAATGTATAAATGAATAAATTCCACGAACTAACAATATCTAAAATCACACACCTCACTACTTCATCGGTAATGATTACCTTTGAAGTCCCCGAACTATTAAAAAAAGTATTTAGCTTTGAGGCTGGTGAATACCTTACCCTACAACAAACTATCAACGGACAAAAAGTGCGCCGTGCTTATTCCATTTGCTCAGGAGTCAATGAAGGTGAATTGAGCGTGGCAGTGAAACGCGTACCTAATGGTTTATTTTCTACTTATGCCACTACTCAGCTCAAAGCAGGCGATGTATTGGAAGTGATGCCTCCTATGGGCTCGTTTGTCTTCTTCTACGATATTTTTGGTAACCGTGATATTATGCTTTTTTCGGCAGGAAGTGGTGTAACTCCTATGATGAGTATTGCCAAAACTGCTTTAGCAAAAACCAATATCAAGGTGGTATTCGTCTATGGTAATAAATCTAAAGAAGAAACCTTATTTTTTGATGAAATTGAAGCCTTAAGAGTGCAATATACCGACCGTTTTTTTGTGCATTACGCCTTTAGTCAAGAACCTTGGGGCGACCACTATACAGGGCGCATCAACGATAGAATTGTAAATGAACTTTTTGCTAAGTACAAACACTTCAATTGGGGGCGTTACTATGCTTGTGGTCCTACAGAACTTGTGAAAAACCTCCGCGAAATACTACTCTTGAGAGGAATTGAAAAAGATCGTATTTTTACCGAACTTTTTGAGGCTTCACCTGCCGATGTAGATTACAGTACCCTGCAGGGCAATGTAGCTATTACCTTGCAGCTCAATGGCAAAACCCATACTTTTGAAAGTGCCCGTAACCAAACGCTCCTAAACTCTGCTCTTTTTCGCGGATGCGATGCGCCTTATTCTTGCCTCAATGGCGTGTGTAGTAGCTGTATTGGTAGGGTAGAGGAGGGGGAAGCTAAAATGGCAAAGAACGAAGTGCTCAATGATGAACAAGTATCGCAAGGCTATATCCTCACTTGTCAGGCTTATGCGATGACCGATAAAATAAAAGTGAGAATTCCAGGATAAAATTTCTATGTATGAAAATTCAGAAAACAGTACAGATACTCAACAAACGCGCTAAGTTTGAATACGAAATTCTCGACAAATATACGGCGGGAATTGTACTTGTGGGTACCGAAATAAAGTCAATAAGGTTAGGGAAAGCCTCTATAGCCGAGAGTTTTTGTGAGTTCAACGACAAAGGTGAACTCTTTGTAATCAACTCTACTATTGAAGCCTATGATTTTGGTACGCACTACAACCACCGCCCTAAAACAGAACGCAAATTGCTCTTACAGAAAAAAGAGTTGCGCAAACTTAATAAAGAAGTGAAAAACAGCGGACTTACCATTGTGCCACTCAAACTCTTTATCAATGATAAAGGTTTAGCAAAAATGGATATCGCTTTAGTGCGAGGTAAAAAACTGTACGATAAACGCGAAACCATCAAAGACCGCGACAACAAGCGCAATTTAGACCGATTAATGAAACACTAACTATAACCTGAAACCTAAAAAAATGTATAAAGAATTTAAACAACTCCCCGATGATGCCCGTGTGTGGATATACCAATGTAACCGCAGTTTTACGGAAGATGAACAAGCGCAATTGCGCACTCAGTTAGAAGATTTTATAAGCCATTGGATGGTACACGGCAAGGAATTGCTTTCCTCCTTTGAATTGCGTTACAACCGCTTTATTGTTATAGGTGCCTCTCCCGATGCTCACGGTGTAGGAGGCTGCTCTCTTGATGTTTTAGCGCGTTTCATTCAGGATTTAGAAGCCCAGTATAATGTTACTTTGCTCGACCGTATGAATGTGAGTTACCGCCAAGGGGAACACATCGCTTATAAAAACCTCGCTGATTTCAAGAAGATGGTAAAAGATAAAGCTGTATCGGCTCAAACTATAGTATTCAACAATTTGGTAAATACCAAAATAGAATACGAAGAAAATTGGGAAGTGCCTTTAGAAGATAGCTGGCACAACCGCTTTTTATAATTAGCAAATTTGCTAATTTATTAATTTGCCAATGAAGTAGAACGCAAAAGTGCTCTATTCATTGGCAAATTAACTTATTGTCTCATCGACAAATCAATATATTTGGTTTCGTACTAAATCTTCAAAAGTCTCTGCTTTTCTGATGAGTTTTGCCTCACCATTTTGCCACAATACTTCAGCAGGACGCAAACGCGAATTGTAGTTGCTTGCCATTGTATAGCAATATGCCCCTGCATTGTGGAAACAAAGAATGTCACCCTCAGTAATTTCAGCTATTTGTCGGTTAGAAGCAAAAGTATCTGTCTCGCAAATATAGCCTACTACCGAGTAGAAACGTTTTTTACCTTCAGGATTAGAAAGGTTTTCAATATAGTGAGTAGCCCCGTAGAACATAGGTCGGATAAGGTGATTAAATCCCGAATCAATACCCGCAAACACAGTGGAAGTAGTTTGTTTCACTACATTCACTTTCACTAAAAAGCACCCTGCTTCACTTACTAAAAATTTACCAGGTTCAAAAGCCAAAGTAAGGTCGCGCCCGTACTCTTGGCAGAACTCTGCAAAGCGTGTACTCAGGCGTTCGCCTAACTCCTCTATATTCGTTTGTATATCCCCCTCTTTATAAGGCACTTTAAAACCACTTCCAAAATCTATAAATTGCAAGTCCTTAAAGTTTTTTGCTGTTTCAAAGAGTATTTCGGCAGCATAAAGGAATACATCTATGTCTAAAATATCGCTACCCGTGTGCATATGGATACCGTTGATGTGCATTTTCGTATTCTCTACAATGCGCAATATATGAGGAATTTGGTGAATACTAATCCCAAATTTACTATCGATATGTCCCACCGAAATATTGCTGTTACCTCCTGCCATTACGTGTGGGTTGATGCGAATGCACACTGGTACTTCAGGGTGTTGCGTGCCAAATTGTTCCAAGAATGAAAGATTATCTATATTCAGCTGAACGCCCAAACGCATTGCCTCTTCAATCTCACTAATCGATACCCCATTAGGAGTAAAGATAATTTGTTCAGGGGCAAAACCTGCTAATAAACCTAATTGTACCTCTTGGATAGAAACGGTATCAAGTCCAGCACCTAAGCTCTTCATCAGTTTTAAGACAGCAATATTAGAAAGCGCCTTCATTGCATAGTTGATACGCAATTTAGGTACTGAGGCAAAAGCATTCGTAAGACGTTGGTATTGACTGCTAATTTTTTCAGCATCATATACATACACAGGATTTCCGTAGGTATGTGCTATATTTAGTAAGTCTTCTGTTTTCATTTTTTATTTTTCTAATTAAGACCGCAAAGGTAGTAATAATTTGGCAATTAGCCAATTTGTAGATTAGTAAATCACTCATAATTAGCTATTGTTTGTTAGTTATTTTTTGGGGTTACTAAATCAAAAATAAAATTATAAGAGTCGTTTTTTCAATTTTTTGCTTTATATTTGCACAATGAAAAATAAATCTCAATGTCTCATAGTTATAAAAAAGCCATTTTTAAAGATAGTGGAATAGGTAGAAAAGCCTATCATCGCATTGTAAGGCGACACAATGGTACGATTCTAAAAACAAAGATAAAGCACAATATTCTTTTAGATAACACTGAAATAGAGATTGAGCTAAAAGATGCTAAGACTATTGTAAATAGCTATAACTATTGTGATTGGAAAACTAATTGGGAACAAAACACTAAATTGAAAAAACTTCTTTCTCGAGAACAATTAAACAAGTGGAGAAGAAAATAAATCTCACAAAAAAAATGAAAACCATCTCTGAAATACGCGCAGATTTTCCTATACTCAACCGCACAATCCACAATCGCCCGCTCATCTATTTTGATAACGGAGCGACCTCTCAAACGCCTACCTCTGTGATTGAGGCGATAGTACATTACTATACATACCAAAACGCGAATATCCATCGTGGAGTACACACTCTTAGTCAAGAGGCTACCGATGCTTATGAGCAGGCACGACAAAAACTACAACGCCATTTTAATGCTCATAAATCTTCCGAAATTATTTTTACAGCAGGCACAACTTACGGCATCAACTTGGTTGCCAATGGCTATGCTGCTCTTATGAAAGAGGGTGATGAGCTGATTATTTCAGCCTCAGAACACCATAGCAATATAGTGCCTTGGCAGTTGGCTTGTGAGCGAAGTGGGGCTACCCTAAAGGTAATCCCAATGAATGAGCAGGGTATTTGGGATATGCAAGTCTATAGCAAACTGCTCAATGAACGTACACGAGTGGTATGTGTACAACACGTATCAAATGCGTTGGGCAATATACATCCTATAGCCGAAATTATAGCTCAAGCACACCGTGTAGGGGCTGTTGTATTGGTAGATGGAGCGCAAGCAGCTCCACATCTTCAACCCGATGTGCAAGCCCTTGATGTAGATTTCTATGCTGTATCGGCTCATAAAATGTATGGACCTACGGGGGTAGGCGTACTCTATGGCAAAGAAGAATTATTGTTGCAATTGCCTCCTTATCAGGGAGGAGGGGAGATGATTAAACAAGTGCAATTTGAAAAGAGCACTTATGCTGATTTGCCTTATAAATTTGAAGCGGGTACGCCCAACATTTGTGGTGGTATTGCCTTTGGTGCTGCTATTGATTATATACATTCCTTAGGTATAGAAGCTATAGCGGATCACGAACATCAATTGTTAGCTTATGCCATTGAAAAACTACAAACAATAGAAGGTATTATCCTCTATGGCAACCCCGATTTAACACAACGCACAGCTGTTATATCTTTCAACTTACAAGGGGTACACCCTTATGATGTAGGGGTGATTCTCGACCAATTAGGGATAGCAGTACGCACCGGTCACCATTGCGCACAACCTATTATGGATTTTTATCAAATCCCAGGTACAGTGCGTGTGAGCTTTGCTGTCTACAACACTTTTGAAGAGATAGATACTTTCGTAGCAGCCTTAAAAAAAGCTCAGAGGATGCTCAGCTAATTTATGAATCGACTAATTGACTAATTGACAAATTATTACTACCTTTGCCCCCTCAAACACCTAAAATCATTATGGAAGAAGTAAGATATGACGAGGATAGCATTCGCTCTCTCGACCCCTTAGAACACGTACGTTTACGCCCTGGTATGTACATCGGAAAGCTGGGAGATGGCTCTTCAGCCGATGATGGTATCTATGTGCTCCTCAAAGAAGTAATAGATAATAGCATCGACGAGTTTATAATGGGTGCGGGTAAAACTATCGACGTGAAAATCAACGATAATAAAGTGGAAGTACGCGATTATGGTCGTGGTATCCCCTTAGGGAAAGTCGTAGATGTAGTTTCTAAAATGAATACGGGTGGTAAATACGACTCTCGTGCGTTTAAGAAATCTATCGGACTCAATGGGGTGGGTACTAAAGCAGTGAATGCTCTTTCAGCTTACTTCAAGGTAGAATCGGTGCGTGATAATCAATCTAAATCAGCATCTTTTGAAAGAGGTATCTTAAAAGAAGAATCTCCTATAGAAGAAACTACCAAAAGACGCGGAACAGGAATCGTTTTCATTCCTGATGATACCATCTTCAAAAACTTTAAATTTCGCAATGAGTATGTGGTGCGTATGCTTAAAAACTACGTATACCTCAACCCAGGACTCACAATCAACTACAACGGCGAAAAGTTCTATTCTGAAAATGGACTTCGTGACCTTTTAGCTGAAAATAACAACGAAGAAGATTTTCTATACCCTATCATTCACCTCAAAGGTGAGGATATAGAGGTAGCTATTTCGCATAGCAAAACCCAGTACAGTGAAGAGTACTACTCATTTGTAAACGGACAAAACACTACACAAGGAGGTACGCACCTCAACGCTTTTAAAGAGGCTTATGTGAAAACCATTCGCGATTTCTATAAAAAGAATTTCGACCCTTCGGATGTACGTAAATCTATCATCGCAGGGCTTTCTATCAAAGTGATGGAACCTGTGTTCGAGAGTCAAACGAAAACCAAATTAGGTTCTACCGAGATGGGCGAAGGAATGCCTACAGTGCGTACTTATATCAACGATTTCATAAGCCGAAATTTAGATGATTTCTTGCATAAAAACAATGAAATTGCCGATGCTATCTTGCGCAAAATTATGCAAGCGCAACGGGAACGCGAAGAATTGGCAGGCATTCGCAAATTAGCTAAAGACAGAGCTAAAAAGGCAAACTTGCACAATCGCAAACTCCGCGATTGCCGTGTGCACCTTACTGATACCAAAGATGAACGCGCTCTTCAAAGTACTTTGTTCATCACCGAGGGGGATTCAGCTTCGGGGTCTATCACCAAGTCGCGTGATGTAACTACCCAAGCTGTTTTTTCACTGCGCGGTAAGCCTCTCAATACTTATGGAATGACTAAGAAAATAGTGTATGAAAATGAGGAATTCAACCTTTTGCAAGCAGCTCTAAACATCGAAGATTCTATGGACGACCTCCGTTATAACAATATCGTAGTCGCCACCGATGCCGATGTAGATGGTATGCACATCCGCTTGCTGCTCATCACTTTCTTTTTGCAATTCTTCCCCGAAATCATCAAAGAGGGACACCTATATATATTGCAAACACCTTTATTCCGTGTGCGCAATAAGCAACAGAAAATATATTGCTATAGCGAAGAAGAAAAACAAGCCGCTATAGAAAAACTCAAAGGGAAACCTGAAATTACGCGATTTAAAGGGTTAGGTGAAATTTCTCCTGATGAGTTTAAAGATTTCATAGGTGAAGATATCCGTTTAGACCCAGTGATGATGGATAAATCTATCCATACTGAGCAGCTTTTAGAGTTCTATATGGGTAAAAACACTCCTGATCGCCAAGAGTTTATAATCAACAACCTAAAAATAGAAATTGATAATTTTGAGTAAGATATGTTATACACTTTGTCAAAGCTCTTGGGCTTTGACAAAGTGTGATATTACAAATCAAGACAATAAAAAAGAGACTATTCAAAATTTTGAATAGTCTCTTTTTTATATAAATCCTTATCCCCAAAGTGCCTACGACTGGATTCGAACCAGCACGCCCTAACGAGCACCACCCCCTCAAGATGGCAAGTCTACCAATTTCTCCACGTAGGCTAATATATTTGTGACCTGGCTGGGGCTCGAACCCAGGACCCCAACATTAAAAGTGTTGTGCTCTACCAACTGAGCTACCAAGTCCCTTAAAAAAATAAAAAAACAAATTGTATAACCCTTGTGACCTGGCTGGGGCTCGAACCCAGGACCCCAACATTAAAAGTGTTGTGCTCTACCAACTGAGCTACCAAGTCCTATAAAAAATAACAATAATTGTATAACCCTGTGACCCGGCAGGGGATCGAACCCTGGACCCCAACATTAAGAGTGTCGTGCTCTACCAGCTGAGCTACCGAGTCATTATGACAATCAGTATTTTCTTGTTTGCGGGTGCAAAGATATAACATTTTTTTTACGTAGCAAGAAAAAAAGTATTATTTTTGCATTTTATTTTTAAAGTATTTTTCAAAACCTTACAATCCAATAAATTACAGATGAAAATAATTTTACTCGGTTATATGGGAAGTGGTAAATCTACGCTTGGAAAAGCCTTAGCAGTTGCTAAAAATGTACCTTTTGTAGATCTTGATACTTATATTGCTACTGCCGAAAAAATGAGTGTGCAAGATATTTTTGCTACTAAAGGAGAAATATATTTCCGCAAAAAAGAAACCTTCTATTTGCAAGAACTCCTGCAAAAAGAAGGTGATTGTATACTTTCATTAGGGGGAGGTACCCCTTGTTTTGGCAATAATATGCAATTGATAAAAGCTGAAGGTAATATATCTATTTACTTAAGATACCTTCCTAAAACCTTAGCAAAACGTTTGGCTAAATCCACCTCTCGACCTTTGCTAAAGGAACTAAAAAAGGAGGATTTAGAAGATTTTATTCGCAAGCATCTCTTTGAGCGCAATGCGTTTTATACTCAAGCTACTCATAGTCTCGCAATGGATGAATTGACTAAAGAGGAAAGTTTGCAGCAAATACTTACAATACTTTCAAACTACTCACTTTAGTCCAACCAGTTTTTCCATTAGCTAAACGTATTTTTACCCAATCGTTCTTCTTTTCGGTAATCTCTACTTTGGTGCCTTCGTGTAGTTGTAGCACCTCACTGCTATAGGCATTAGCTTCCGAGAATACTCGTACCGTTTTGTCAAATAAGATAGCGTACTTCTCACCATCTACTTGTTTTTTGTGAAAGTTTGCAATAAAATAGGTGCCTACTGCTATTGCTACTGATACGAACATTAGAGTGAAAAAGAGTCGTTTGAGAGAGCTTTTTTCTAAAAAATAGTAGCAAAGAAAACTTAATACAAAGGCGATGACACCTATTATAGAGAGTATTGCCCACGTCTGTAAGCTAAATAGTCCTGTAACAGCATCAGAGAACTGGCGTAACCACGTTTTGGGCAGGGGTACAATCGCATCTACTTTCATTTGGTTTGCCAATAATAGTCCGTCTTTAGCCTGCTGATTATCGGGGTTGAGCTGTAGGGCTTTCTCATAATAATAAATGCTCTCTGGTACGTGATTTAGCTTGTAGTGAGCATTTGCTAAATTGTAGTACAAAGCAGACGATTCTTTTCCGTGTGCTAATATGGCTTTGTATTGCTCAATAGCGTTTGTATATTCACCTTGCTGATAATACTGAGCACCTTTTTCAAACAGATTGATATAGTTGTCTTGTGAAAAAAGTTGCACAGAAACTAACAGAAGGATATAGATAAAAATATTATTTTTCATTTTGTTTAGCGATTACTTGTTTTTCACTTGTTTGTCGAGTGCTGAAATCACTTCTACAGCATCTCCAAAATCTTTTTCCATAGAAGCATCGGTGTGGTGTTGTGAATATCGTGCCATTTCACAATTAGCGAGTAATGCCATAAATTGTGTTACAGTAGCCTCATTAGCCTTTTGGTTGAGCAATAATTCAGTGATTTTATCTTTGCTCATTTCGGCAGTTTCAATCTTCAATTTAGCTTTTAAATAATTGTGTAAAGCGCGTTCTAAGGCTTCGTAGAACGTGTTTTTATCACCTAATTTGCGTTTAGCTTCGCCTAAATATTTCTTTGCTAATCTGTTCGCTGCCCTTACTTTATTTCCTTCTACATCACTAGCTCTTTGCATTCTGATATGCCACCAAATAAGAGCTATCGGGATGAGCAATAATGGCAAGAACAACCACAAATAGTAGCTGGTAGAACCGAAGAATACAGGAGTGTGTATATCTTGGAAGTCGGCATTCATTTGCAAACCACCTAAAGTTTTAGGAGCGGTAGTCGGTTCGTTGGCTGTAGTGTCACTATCAGCGGTAGGACCTTCAGTTACATCTATCCATAAATCATTTGTTTTTACAGTTTCATACTTTTGTGTTTTAGGATTAAAGTACGAAAAAGAGAGTCCAGAGATAGGATATTTACCTTTGTACTCAGGTACAATAGTGTAGGTTTGCTCTAATCGACCTTTCATCCCGCTATTGAGTGAGGGGAGCACATCGTCTTTTTGTTCAGGTGCATAGACTTCTAATGACGATGGGAAATTAGGTTTAGGCAAATCAAATAATTTGAAATTTCCGTTACCTGATATTTCTATTTTTAGCTGGGTACTTTCATTAGCTTTAAGGGTAGGTTGGGAGAGGTTTACTGCAAATGAAAAATCGCCTACAGCCCCAGAGAAGTTATCAGGTTTACCTTGCTCAGGTAATGGTTTTACATTGATTACTGCACTCCCTGAAGAAACTTTTCGTTCCATACTTTCGTATACGAGACCGCCAAAGAAATCGCGTTGTCCTGTAGGAGCAGTGAGTAACACGTTCAAATTCAATGGTTCTAAGGTGATGCTACCCGTTTTTTGGGGATAGAGTATCATTTTGCGTCTCATCACTACAGTGCGATACACCTGACCTTTATAGGTACGTTCCTCTACTTGGTAGTCGTTCGCTCTAATCTCTTGACTCCAAAACTCAGGATATTTAGGGGTGTTCAATTCTTGGAAGTTATTCACCGCAATACCTCTACCTACATACAAGCGATAAGTAACAATTACTGCCTCGTTTAGGTAAGGATTAGGATTGGATATTTCAGTTAAGAGGAATAAGCCTTCACGAGCATAATCATTGCTATTCTTCTCCATTGTAGGAGTTTTTACAGCATCGGTAACAGTAATAGTAATAGGATTTGTGCGGTAAGTCCTACCGTCAATCTCTATACTTGCTTGCCCAATAATAAAGTTACCTTTGGTTTTAGGTTCTAAGATATAAACATAGGTTTTGGAGAAACTGCTTACTCCATTAATCCACGATTTAGAAATCGCTTGAGAGGGGCCCATTACCACTGTAAATCCGTGAAAATTAGGTGGTGTGAAGTTATCCCCATCTTTATTCATAGAGAACTCTATACGCAAGCGTTCATTAGCCCCTAATTGATTTTTACTCACTTCGGCTTTAAACTCTACTTGTTGTGCATAGAGACTTTGGATTAAGAAAGTTATAAAGAATATAATTTTGTATTTCATTTTTTATTATTATTTGTTAAAAAGGTGAATTGTTATTCACTTCTATTACCAATCTTTCTCAGATTTAGCACGCTGACCTTTTACTTTTTGAGCATTGATTTTCTCTTGAGTTTTGCGTTCTTCATTGTTCATTGCCTCTAAGATGCGCTCCATTTGTTGTGGAGAAAGAGATGAAGGACGCTGTTGTCTACCTTGCCCTTGTCCGTTTTGGTCTTTATCTTGTTGATTGTTTTGATTAGGGTCTTTTTGATCGTTACCCTTATCCTTATTTTTATCTTGCTTGTTATCGCCTTGATCTTTGTTGTCCTTGTTATCTTGGTTGTTCTGGTTATTTTTATTATTTTGGTTTTGGTTATTCTGATTTTGTTGATTTTGCTGATTGTTTTGGTTTTGTTGATTTTGCTGATTGTTTTGGTTTTGTTGATTTTGTTGATTGTTCTGATTTTGCTGGTTATTTTTATCTTTATCGTTCTTGTTGTCTTGTGGAGGTGGAGGATTTTGTTTGAGCATTTCTTTGGCTACAGCCAAATTGTAACGAGTTTCCTCGTCTTTAGGGTTATGGCGAAGAGCTTCTTTATAAGTAAGAACAGCCTTTTCGTATTCTTTTTTCTTCATAAAGGCATTACCCAAATTGTGGAACGCTCTATGTTTTTCGTCTTCACTGATTTTATCGGAAGCAGAAGCGTTTTTGAGTCGCAAGAAAGCCTCGTCATAGCTTTTTTGTTGGTAGTACATTGTGCCGAGGTTATATTGGGCAGTGGCATTGTTTTTATCTTCGGCTATTGCCTTGCGATATTCCACTTCGGCTTGTGTAGGTTTATCACTTTTGAGAGCAGTATTGCCTTCATAAGTGTATTTTTTAGAGTTAGCCATTGCTTTTTGAGCTTCTTTCTCTGCTTTAGTTTGAGCAAAAACAGAGAGAGATAGTAAGGATAATGATATATATAGAATGTTTTTCATAGTAGAAAATATCTCTTTGAGAACCTCCCCCTAGCCCCTCCAAAGGGGGAACTAGTGTTGGTCATCATACACGGATTTTTTTATTCTTATTTATTACTTTTCTTTTTCATTAAAAAGATTTAATTTCTTTACCCATTGCGTTTTGCGTTCAAAAATGGTGAGATCTAATAGGAGTAATAGCAAAGCTCCTCCTAAAAACCACTGAAATTGATCTTTGAAATCTACGAATTTTTGAGTGTCAAACTGACTCTTTTCTGTCCCTTCTAATACCTTATTAATTTGACTTACTGTTTTTTGAGTATTGTCGCCGTTGAGGTATTCACCCCCTGCATTACTAGCTATCTGTTGCAAGAGTTCACTATTAAGTTTAGTGATAACTACCTCACCATTACTGTCGCGTTTGTAAGTCTGTCCACCTCCTTCTTTTATAGGAATAGGTGCTCCTTTTTCAGTACCAATACCTATAGTGTAAATATGCACCCCTTTTTCTTGTGCTTCCGAAGCAATTTCAGTAGCTCCCATTTCGTGATCTTCACCATCGCTGAGGATAAAGAGCAGGCGAGCTGTAGGGGTTTTGTCATCGAAATAATTGCTTGCCATACGTATTGCCTCTTGAATAGCTGTACCTTGCGAGGAAAGCATATCGGTATTCATACCTTGGAGAAACATTTTTGCCGCCGAATGGTCGGTTGTGAGTGCTAATTGAGGGTAAGCACTCGCTGCATAAGCCACGATACCCACGCGGTCGCCTTTTAGCTGACTAATAGTCTCAAAAGCAATGCGTTTCGCTTTTTCTAAACGGTTAGGAGCTACATCTTCAGCAAGCATACTTTTAGAGACATCTATAGCAAAAACGATATCTACCCCTTCGCGTTTCACGGTCTCAATTTTAGTACCTATTTTAGGATTAGCTAAAGCGATACTCAATAGTATAAATACCACAGCTAAAACACTCCACTTTACCCATAGTTTGAACCGAGAGCGATTAGGAACCAAACGCTTAAGGGCTGCAGGAGAGGCAAATTGCTTTTGTAACCTGCGTTTGCGAAGCATTGAAAAAGCAAAAATGATGAATAGCGGAATGAGTATTGCTATGAGCCAAAAATATATTTTTTCGTCGATGTGAACCATAGTTAATTAGTAAATAAGCCAATTTGGCAAATTGTTGATTTGGCAATGAGTAGATTGTGATAATCAAATATTGCGCCAAACGCTGCAAAGATAGTAATAATTTCTTAATTTAGACATTAGTTATTAGTTGCTAACGACTAACCCCTAAAAACAAACAACTATTTTTTGTTATTTTTAAAATAATTAGTACCTTTGCCCCCGTTATTCAACGATATTAAATGAGCACACTAAAGAATATTAAACCACAAGCACTCCCTAGTGTCCCTTTACGCAGTACTCTCAAGAGATGCGCTGGAATATTCTTTTTTATAATACAATAGCTATGTTTTTCTTTTGAAAAATGTAGCTATTTTTTTATGATAAACACAGCAATATCTATATAAAATGCCTAAAAGAAACGACCTACATTGTGTTCTGCTCATCGGATCAGGACCTATTATCATCGGACAAGCCTGTGAGTTTGACTACTCAGGCTCGCAATCGTTGCGCTCTTTACGCGAAGATGGTATCAAAACCATACTTATTAACTCTAACCCCGCTACGATTATGACAGACCCCTCTATGGCGGATGTGGTCTATCTGAAACCTCTCACCACTAAATCATTAGTGGAAATTCTAAAAGCTCACCCCGAAATAGATGCGGTACTCCCTACTATGGGCGGACAAACAGCGCTTAACCTCTGTATTGAGGCTGATGAAAAAGGTATCTGGAAAGATTTTGGGGTGGAAATCATAGGGGTAGATATCGATGCGATACAAATCACTGAAGACCGCGAGAAGTTCCGCGTGTTGCTCGATGAAATCGGTATCCCTATGGCACCGTCTGAAACGGCTACTTCTTTCCTCAAAGGGAAAGAAATCGCGCAACGCTTTGGTTTTCCACTTGTAATACGTCCGTCCTTTACTTTGGGCGGTACAGGCGCTTCTATCGTCTATAAAAAAGAGGATTTTGATATGCTTCTCAATCGCGGTTTGGAAGCCTCGCCTATACACGAGGTGCTTATCGATAAGGCGCTTTTAGGCTGGAAGGAGTATGAGCTTGAACTTTTGCGCGACAAGAACGACAATGTGGCAATTATCTGTACCATTGAAAATATGGACCCTATGGGTATCCACACGGGGGATTCTATTACCGTAGCCCCTGCGATGACTCTATCTGACCGCACTTTCCAACGTATGCGCGATATGGCGATCAAGATGATGCGCAGTATAGGCGATTTTGCCGGTGGTTGCAATGTGCAGTTTGCGGTATCGCCTGATGAAAAAGAAGATATTATCGCTATTGAAATCAACCCACGTGTATCGCGTTCTTCGGCTTTGGCTTCTAAGGCTACAGGTTATCCTATTGCTAAGATTGCCACCAAACTGGCTATCGGTTACCATTTAGACGAATTGCAAAACCAAATCACCAAATCTACTTCAGCTTTCTTCGAGCCTACGTTAGATTATGTGATTGTGAAAATACCGCGTTGGAACTTCGATAAGTTCGAAGGATCAGATCGCACTATTGGCTTGCAAATGAAGTCGGTAGGCGAAGTAATGGGTATAGGGCGTTCTTTCCAAGAAGCATTACAAAAAGCAACCCAATCGCTCGAAATCAAACGCAATGGTTTAGGAGCTGATGGCAAAGGCTATAAAAATTACGAACAGATTATTGAGAAACTCACCTACCCGAGTTGGGATAGGGTATTCGTGATATACGATGCAATACAGATGGGTATTCCGCTCAGCCGTATCCACGAAATTACGAAGATAGATATGTGGTTTCTCAAACAATATGAAGAACTCTGTGCGCTCGAAAAAGAAATATCTCGCTACAAAATAGATACCCTACCTAAAGAACTCCTTTTTGAAGCCAAACAAAAAGGCTTTGCCGACCGACAAATAGCTTATATGGTAGGCTGCTGGGAGAGCGAGGTGCATAAAAAACGCGAAGAGCTGAACATACGTCGTGTATTCAAATTGGTAGATACTTGTGCAGCTGAGTTTAAGGCGCAAACTCCTTATTATTATTCTACTTTCGAGGCGCCTATCCGTACCGCTGACGGCAAGGAATATGTAGCTAACGACAGCGTAGTAACCGAACGCAAAAAGGTGGTAGTACTCGGTTCAGGTCCTAACCGCATAGGGCAAGGTATTGAGTTTGACTACTGTTGTGTGCACGGGGTATTAGCGGCTAAAGAATGTGGTTATGAAACCATAATGATAAACTGCAACCCTGAGACTGTTTCCACAGACTTTGATACAGCAGATAAACTGTATTTTGAACCTGTATTCTGGGAGTACATCTATGATATTATCCAGCACGAAAAACCAGAAGGGGTAATTGTACAGCTCGGCGGACAAACAGCACTCAAATTGGCTGAGAAATTGGATAAATATGGCATTAAAATTATAGGTACTAGCTTCCAGTCGCTTGACTTAGCAGAAGATAGAGGTAGTTTTTCAACCCTGCTGAAAGAGAATAACATTCCTTATCCGCGTTTTGGGGTAGCCGAAACAGCCGATGAGGCACTAAAACTCTCTGATGAATTGGACTTCCCGCTATTGGTACGTCCTTCGTATGTATTGGGCGGACAGGGTATGAAGATTGTGATTAACAAAGAAGAATTAGAAGCTCACGTGGTAGACCTCTTGCGCAAGATACCTAACAACAAGCTCCTGCTTGACCACTATTTAGACGGCGCCATAGAAGCTGAAGCTGATGCGATATGCGACGGGGAGAATGTGTATATCATTGGTATTATGGAACATATAGAGCCTTGCGGTATCCATTCAGGCGATAGTAATGCTACCTTGCCACCATTCAACTTGGGTGAGTTTGTGTTGCAACAAATAAAAGATCATACTCATAAAATAGCCTTGGCACTCAATACGGTAGGGCTTATCAATGTGCAGTTTGCCGTAAAAGATGATGTTGTGTATATCATTGAGGCAAACCCACGTGCCTCTCGTACGGTACCGTTTATCTCTAAAGCTTACCAAGAGCCGTATGTGAACTACGCTACTAAGGTAATGATGGGCGAGAAAAAGCTCACTGATTTCCATTTCAATCCGCACTTAGAGGGCTTTGCTATCAAGCAACCAGTGTTCTCGTTCAACAAATTCCCGAATGTAGATAAGAAGCTAGGACCTGAAATGAAATCTACCGGTGAAAGCATTTTGTTTATAGATAGCCTTAAAGATGATGCTTTCTACGAGATTTATACGAGGAGGAAGATGTATCTTTCAAAATAAAAACTAAAAGGGCAAGCGTGGGCTTGCCTTTTTGGTTTTGTAAAAATTTATGTATATATTTTTGTGGTTAAAATATTCTTTCTTACTTTTGTACTCGAAAAAAACATTTTTCAAAATGGAAGAAATAGCTGTCATATATAGGCAGTAATATGAAACATACTAAACTAACAAAAGCAAAAAAGCCCCAAAAGCCTATATAAAATAAGGGGTTACAACAAAAAACGCCCCAAAAAGCAGGAAAATGAAATGTACAAAAAACTGCATTTAATTACCATTTAATTACCGAGTAATTGCCCGATAACTACCATTTAAATAGAAGTAATTACCATTGGCGGGTATATATACCCTAATAATTACCAAAACCCCAACAAATACGCCCATTTAGGGCGTTTTTTTGTGCCTTATAGTTACCGCTAAAGCTACCTCCAGAAGGGCAGAAAATAGCCCCAAAAGGTACCCACCCACCCAAGCCTAAAAATACCCTCTTTTTAGTATTAGGGGTGCAGTTAGGGGTGCAGTTAGGGGTGCAGTTTTTGGCTATTTTTAGGGTAGTGGAGTAGGTTATACCCTCTTTTTTGTGCAACCAATAGGCTTTTTTATTGAATGGAGGGGGGTGTATTATAGTGCTTTTTATAGTTTATTTTCATATAAAATGCTGATTATTAGTATTTTATTTTAAAAATATATAAAAAGGGTATAGTTTCTCCTGCACTTTCTACCCCCTTTGCTACTATATAACTACCTTCCCTTTACTATTGCCAGTTTAGAATAAAAGTCTTACCTTTGTACCAAAATAAATAAGTATATTATGGGTGGAGGACTTAAAGAAACTGCTGTGCTTGTACTTATAAGCATAATTTTGTGTTTGTCATTAGCTATGACAATATTTGCCTATATAAGGGGAAATATAGCCTATATAGGTACTTTAGTAGGCGTTGTAGGCTTTACAATACTACTGATTATGGGCTTAAAAGAGCGTTACGAGAAGTAATAACATTTGCATAGCCATACCTAAGAGGCTTAAATACAAACCTAAAACAGAAAGCCTCTTATATCTTCTTTCTTTTTCGTGCATTGGGGTATTTTGTTTCTCCAATGCTTCTCGTTGGTATAAGTATATTCTACCACTCTTTGGTGTCATTGGGCTAATGCCATAACGAAAAATAAGAACAAGCCCTACCATATTTATAATAGGGCAATAATGTTTAATACTGTTATCATAAAAGTTGTTTTTTTTATTATTTATACTCCTTTTCTCCCCTATATATTAGGTATGTTCGGGTAATAGTTGTGTCTCCAAGTTTTTCACCTTATCCTGCAATTCCGATACGTTCACTTCAAGTTCTGCAATTTTCTGATAGTTGGTAACTGGGTCTAAGAACTCAAAAGATATATGAGCTTGACACTCCCATATTTCCCTTATATCCTCTACTCTTACAGTAATATGTTTGTAATCTCTATTATCAGACTTACAATAAAGGAACCCTTTTTCCCTTGCCCTATTTGTTACCCTCTTTACGATTATCCCATCACATTCTGTGACAACTACACATACCCTATTATCACTCAACCACTCCCAATTTTCAACAAATTTACCTATTACGTAACTACCGTCCTGTAAGGTGGGGTACATAGAAAAACCGCTCACTTGAAACATACGATATGTACCATTTCGCATATCTGGGACACTGTATGTAGGTAGCTCCTCAATATAATTGCTATCATCATAGCCCTTAAGATAGCCCGCTTGGGCTTTTATGGACACTAATGGAATACGGTCATTATCTCTATCATCTACTACAACTACTTTAGGCATTAAACTACGCCCCTCTACCTTTATAGGCTCAATAATTTCCACACGAGGTGTTTTTATTACTTCTGTAGCCCTCTCACCTTTAAGCATTTCGCCATTTCCAGTGAGCAACCATTCTGCATTTAATTTAGGATGGTTTGACAAAATTTTGGCGATAACATCACCTCCTACTTCGCTATAAAGAGCGTTTCCTCTAAAATTTGAAGTGGCAACATTCAATTCGCCGAAAAAATTTTTCCTCTCAATCTGTTTATAATCAACATATTGAAGTATTCTTTGTTTAATTGGTGCTAAAATTTTGTCCATAATATTTTGTAGCGATAAAATTTTGACATACCTTTGCGCCAGAATTGGAACAATAAGTAACAATGGACAAAAGTAAGAAAAAAAAGTATAACAAGTACAATGCGAGCGTAATAAATGCATTGATTGAGAAACACGGTTTCTCTGGGCGATACATTCGCCAGTGTGTAAGTGGAGAGCGCACCAGCCTCTCAGCCGATAAAATCAGAAAGGACTACCAGAGTATGGTCGCCCCTTCTGAAAATAAAGTAAAAGAATTTTTAAACGAGTAAGCTATGAAAGTAGGAAACAAAGTAAGAGTATCGCCTTTTATCACCACAGACCCTTACGGTAAAACAGGGCAAGTAGGCGTATTAACGGGGGTATGTACCCGTGGAGATTTAGAGTTAGGCATTGTAACCTTTGCCGATAACAGTGTAGGTATCTACAACGTAGAATGTTTGGAACCCATAAAAGAATAATTTAAAACCTTTTAAACCCTATTTAAAATGAAAGTAAAAACCATTTACCTAATTAATGAGGACTTCCTCATCATCGGCAGAGAGATACGCACTACCTTCTTAGGTATGGTAGTGAAACGCGAAAAAATAGACTATCACAAACCAGTGAAGTACTGCCAATAACATTACATCACGTTTTTTATATTTTGATTTTATTGTTGTTTTTCCCCAAGTCAGTACGACTGTCAGCAACTGCTGGTGAAGCAAAATCACCTTGGGGAGCAAGGCAAAACGCCAAAAAAAAACAAAACTATGTACGCATTCCAAAATAACATATTATCTATCCCCGCACGCCTATTGTATGACGATTGGAAAGTAATGAGCTACAACACCTACAAATCGTACAGTCAGCGTGGTAAGCTCCAAGTTACCCAAGCGGGCAAAGGACAAGGTAATGAAGCGTGGGTAGCCTTTGAGAGCCTCCCCGTAGTGAAAGGTGTGAATGTTAAAGAATTTTGCGTGCGTATGCTCGGCAAGCCCGAGGAGGCTCACATCGTTACCAATGTATTAGAAGAGTATATTGTACCCGATCCCGAAGCCATCAACTTCTTTGCCGAGCATCGCAAACCTAACGGCAAATCACTCCCCCTCCCACAGCAGAGGGAGAAAGCCACCTCCGCTATGATACTGGGTGCCATCGAAACGCTACTTAAAAGCCGTCCGCTCACTGCCAAAGCCTTTGGTAAGCGCAAAACCCAAATATGGCAAAACATCAGCGAAGCGGTGAACGCCCTAAACCCCGAAAAGTGGAGTTTCTCATTACCTAACAACCCACGAAGCCTACAACGCAAATACAACCAATTCCTTACCGAGCGTTACGCTACCTTTATTCACAAGGGCGAGGGCTCCGACAACGCCAAGGTAGTAACCCCTACTATGGAACGCCTCTTTATATCCATCTGCTGTATGCCTAATAAACCTTACATCAGTTCGGTATACGATATTTACAAGCAGTTTCTATACGGCGAAATAGAACTTTTCGACCGCGCTACGGGTGAACTCTTTAATGTAGAAACCGACTTTTGCGATGAGAATGGCAACCTCTTAGAGGTATCTGAAAGCACCGTAAAACTATGGCTTAGCAAAGCCGAAAATCAGCTTATCATAGCCAAAGCCCGCAATGGAGAGTACGATTTTAGTCACAAGTTGCGCCCTCACGTTCACCGCCACGCACCTCTCTACTCAATGAGTAAAATAACCCTTGATGACCGCGATATAATGCACACCAAGCTACCCGACGGCAGCAAAGTAATGGCATACTATGCTTATGATGTGATGAGCACCGCCCTTATAGGTATTGCTCACAGCAAGAAAAAAGACACCGAGCTTTTCTTAGACTGCTTCCGCTCAATGTTTCAGTTTACTACCTCCTACGGCTTGGGTACTCCAATGCAGATAGAAGTAGAACGACACCTAACGGGAGAGTTTGCCGACGGGCTACTGAAAGCCAACAACCTATTTCCGTTTGTGCGGTTCTGTAACCCTACCAACTCACAAGAGAAGTATGCTGAGACAATGATACGAGGTAAAAAATACGGCATTGAGAAAGATAGACACCAAAACGTAGGTCGCCACTATGCCCGCCGTGATAGCAACCGCACCACGCAACAGAAGATATTCGACGAGTTCAACAACAATTACAAAGAAGCCAAAGCCTCTTATGATGATATTGTGGCAATGGAACTCCAAGAGCAAACCCTATACAACAACCAACCCCACCCCGACCAACAACGCTTCCCTGGTAAGACACGTTTGGAGGTATTTTTAGAGAACGTAAACCCTAATTTGCCACAACTCAACCGAGCTCTTTTAGCCCAATACATAGGCAAATGCACCACTACTACCATACGCCGTAGTCAGTATGTAACCGTACAATACCAAAAATACCAACTACCCAACCCACAAGTACTTACCTTATTAGCCCCCAACAACTACCAAGTAGAAGCCTATTACCTGCCTAATAAGGACGGTATTACCGAAGTGTATCTATACCAAAACGGAGCCTTTCTTTGCACTTGTAGCCCTGTGCCTACCTTCAACCGAGCTAATGCCGAATGGACTCAGCACGATGAGCAACAATATGCTGAAGCAATGAGCTATATTACCCAGTTCGACCAAATGGTACGTACCCAATCAGTGCAAAAGCTCAACCGCTTAGGAAGCCTCACCACACCCATACCCACCGCTACCGAAGTAGACTACACACCAGTAGACTACACCGAGACACCCGCACTCAACTATCAAGAGTACAGCAAAACAAAAGTAGAAACCATAAATAAAGCATTATTAGACTTATGATAACCACAGCCCTAAAAGAAAAAATCGTACAAGCAATTGCCGAAAACCGACAAAACTACCGCTATGACACTCACCACGCCAAAAGTCTTGGCATCAATGGTGCCCAGTACAACCGTGTAATGAAAGGTGAACGCGATGGCGTGCTATCCGATGCCAAATGGATAAGCATCGCACGCAAACTACAGGTGCAGCTTCGTGACGAAGCCCCTTGGGTAACCGTAGAGACCGAAACCTTTCAGTACATCTACAGCCAGCTTACCGCCTGCCAAACACGCTCGCTTTCGGCTATCCTATGCGACCGCGCAGGTATAGGCAAAACACACACCGCGAAAGTGTATGTAAGTAAAAACAAAAACGCCGTATATATAGATTGTTCTCAAGTAAAAACCAAACAAAAACTTATACGCAAAATCGCTCAAGAGTTTGGCATTACCTATACTGGACGATACGCCGAAGTATATGAAGATTTGGTGTATTACCTCAAACAGCTTGAAACCCCATTAGTAATATTAGACGAAGCTGGCGACCTCGAATACCACGCCTTTTTGGAACTCAAAAGCCTTTGGAATGCTACCGAATATGTTTGCGGTTGGTATATGATGGGAGCAGACGGTTTGCAAGCTAAAATCGACCGTAATAAGGGTATTAAAAAAGTAGGCTATGCCGAAATATTCGACCGTTACGGCTCCAAATACAGCCGTGTAAGTCCACCCTCTGATAAAGAAGCCATCGAAGCCTTCCTACTTAGCCAAATAGCCCAAGTAAGCCAAGCCAATGGCTCAACTATCAGCCCTGCACAAATGTACGCTAACACCGCAGGAAGCCTCAGGAAAGTACGCACCGAAATTGAAAAGCAACGCCTACAACAACTCAATGATGGAAAATAACGAAAAAACAATCATACCCCGCGCCTATACCTACGAAGATTTAGCGCGCAAAAAGTATAAAACTATCGACCTATCGCCTCAATGGGCAGACCATCTCGGTGAAGTAGAACGCAGTGGCACGCTACTCATCTATGGCGATTCAGGGCACGGCAAAACCACTTACGCCCTTCAACTAATGAAAGAGCTATGCCAAAAAGAAAAGGTACTATACAACTCCTTAGAAGAGTATGGAAGTAAGTCGCTACTTGTGAATTTAGACCGCTACGGGCTAAAACAATATAACAAACGATACAACCTACAAAAAGAAAGTATTGATAAAATGATGCTACGTTTAGACCGTCCACAGCAACCAAAAATAGTATTTATTGACAGTATACAAGAGTGCTTCGATGGAAAACCTGCAAGACTATACAACAAGCTCATCGAAGCATTTCCTAATACCCTCTTTATTGGCATATCACAAACCGACAGTAAGGGGAATCCAAAAGGAGCCGTTGCCAACAAATTCTACTGGCTTAGTCAAAACCGTATTTATGTAAAAGACTTCCGAGCCTACATCGAAAAAACACGTACTGGAGCCAATGAGTTAGAGCCCTATCTCATCTCAGCCGAAAAAGCCCAAGAACGCGAATTTAAACTCTTAAAAACACCCTAACACCTATGAATACAATACCCCAACAAATCACCTATCGCCACGCCCTCGCCCACCAATTAGGGCTCACCTACCTACAGTACGAAAACCTCCGCTATGAGTTCTATATAGATTGGTGTACCCACCTTTTAGCTTGTCCCCCTTCGGGGGTTCGGGGGCTACAACTTAAAACCCTCACCCGCCACGACACACTAATCAACTGGTACGACGACCAATGGTACGAAATAGTTGAGCAAGCCATACACCGACACTACGGGCAAGACATCAGCATCTACACCCCAGAAGAGATGCTTTACCTTATCAGCCTTTATGCCGTCAATATCTTAGACTACTACCCCAGTGTGCTCCTAAAGAAAATAACCGCCCGTACGGCTCGCACCGAACACTAAGCGAACACTAACCGAAGATAAACCGAACACAAGATGAGAATAGAACCTAACGAAATCAGCGACTATGAATATATAAATCGCAAAATGAGAGAGCACGCACAAGAGCTCCTCAAAACCGCCAAAAAACAAAAACGCCCCGTGCGATACCTCCCCCAAGGCATTAGCGGCGATAACGTAACTTGGTGGGCAGACCTCAAAAAATACGGAAAACTAATTAACTAATAACAACTATGAATAGTAGATTTTTAGCATACACCGAAGCCCTATCGCTCGACACTTTCGTACAAATACTCACCTTCGAGCAACGGATGCAAACCTGCCAATACCGCGCAGGTAAAACCGACAAAGTACCCGCCTTAGTCCAAGAGCTACAAGACTGGACAGAGCGAAAACGCTGGCTGCCACCCGCCTTTCGCTATGACCCCGACACCTTAGAACTACAGTGGCAAGACGACAACGAACAATGGCAACCACTAACCGTACACCCCCTATACAAAGCCAAAGTAACAAGATATTAACAAATAACAATTATCAATTATGACAGTAGATTTAAGTAAACTCACAGCCGACGAACTCAAAGCCGAACTACAACGCCGCGAGCAAGCACAAAATGAAAACCGCGAAGCATACAAAGCCCTCGTCAATGAAGCAATTCCGCAAATCATCGGTAAACTGCAAACTTATTCAGAGCAAATGGCAGAGGTGAAATTGCATACTTTTGAAGCCCTTAAAATCTTGTTAGACACCAAAAACGAAGTCTACGAAGTAAAAGGCGACCAACAAAGCCACACCTTCACCGATACCCACGGCAACACCATCACCTACGGATTCCGAGTTATTGACAACTGGGATGACACCGTAAATGCAGGCATTGAAAAAGTAAATCACTTTATTGCTTCACTCGCTAAAGACGACGACAGTGCCAAACTCGTTTCAGTAATCAACCGCCTACTCAAGAAAGACGCCAAAGGAAATTTAAAAGCCTCCAGAGTGTTAGAACTCACCCGTGTAGCCAAAGAGTTCAACAGCCCCGCCTTCACCGATGCTGTAACCATCATAGCCCAAGCCTATCGTCCACAGCGTTCGGCATTCTATATCGAAGCCAACACCCTCGACGAGCAAGGCAAAAAGTGTAACATACCTTTGTCACTCTCATCGGTAGACTTCCCTCCTGGCACCGATATTAAGCACCTCTTCCCAGTACACGAAAAGTACGAAGAGCAAACAACCGCATAACACTACACTTTTAGCCGTCTCGGCGGTTAAAAGATGCTCCTCCGCCCTTAGTAGTCGCTGGCAATAAGAGGACGCTCTTATGAGATCCACTAAGGCGAGGAGCTTTTTAAATAACTTTTAAACACCGTTTTAAAATGAAAAAAGAAACCACAATAAAACCCCACCAAATACGTATCCTCCAAACCCTTTTAGGCAAACGCTTTAAGGACAGAGAAGCCCGCCTACACTTTGTATGTAGCTTTATTGGCAGAGAGCTCCCAAGTACCAAGAACCTAACAGAAGATGAGTTTTTCGCCCTCGCCCAGCACCTTGGTTACCATTTCGAGATGCACGCCTATTTCGATGCCCAAAACAAGCAACACCTAAAGCTATTATCCCTATGCCACGAACTCGGCTGGCGCGACCAAGCGAACCCAAAATATGCAGATATAACACGCCTTGGCAAATGGTTTTGTAGTAGCAAAAACCCCTTCAAAAAGAGCCTCCAGAACCTCACTCCCAGTGAAGTAGGCAAAGTAAATAGCATATTTCAAAAAATGAACGAGCAACGCTATGAAAGAAAGTAAAAAAGGGGTCAGGTGTCAGCTGTCAGCTGTCAGTTCTGCCACGTCCGACACGTCATTTGTCATTTGTCATTCGTCATTAAACACCTGCCCCCACAAGCATACCGAACGCCGAACCCTTGCCCACTACGTTACGGTAGAAGTAACTGCCTTATTCTGCAAGGACTGTGGCAAGCAATTAACAAAAGAAGAGTGGAATGTATAACAATTTAAACACAAAATACAATGGAAATAGACGATTATGATATAAGTTACTCCTCAATCTGCGATAGGATTAATGGAAACCCTCAAGCAGCAAAAAAAGAGCTATTGCGTTTGTGCAATATGAACATAAAAGCAGAAGAAAAAGTTGAAGAGTTAGAAGAGGAACTCAATAAGGCTAAAAGAAATGTGAGGTATTTTAAACAAGGCATATACAACACCTTTCATTACTTCCGCAACCAAATTGGCAAACTACCCTCTTCTGTTATCCTCTGTGAAGGAAAGACGATATACATCATTAAGTACTTCAATGAAGATAACATTACAATAAATGTTGAAAAAGAAAGTTTTTAATTACTAAAACAATTACAATATGAACGACAAAGTAAAAGAAAAAATCACAAAAGTCTATGAACTTGTAAAACGAGGCATAGCAGGAGAACAGCAATCAGCCGAGAAAATGCTAAATAAGTTGCTTAATAAGTACAACATTTCAGAAGACGAACTTAATAGTATAGACGAAAAAAAATACTACTTTAAGTATGCTTCTAACTTGGACGAGTGGTTGCTTATACAACTAATCGAATACTTTTTCAAAGAGAAAAATTATAAAATCTATCGCATTAAAGATAGTGGTGTAAAAGAGATAGCAATACAGATGCCTTACTTAGATTGGGTAACATTAGATAGTGCTTATGGTTATTTCAAACCACATCTAAACCAACAATGGCGCCAACACGGCTTACCTGTAGTGAACCGCTGTCGAACTACTAAAACTAAAAATAAACGCCGTGAGGCAATGCAAGAAACCTTTTTTAGCTTATATATAATTCGTTCAGGTATCTATCATCCAGAACAAAAAAAATCCAAATCTCTTACCGAAGAGGAAATAAAGAGATTATCCATTCTATACGGAGTTGAAGGCGGTAAATACAACCAACAAGTAACCACAGGTCTATATTTAAAATAACCCTTTAAAAACTATTTAAAATGAAAGAAATACCGACACATTATTATTGCCATTTAGTCGGTGGCATACAAACCAAGAACAAGTTGCAAGGGCAATTCTCTTGTTTTCTCAGAGAAATGGATGGTGAACTGTACCAAGCAAAGGAGTTAAGCAAAATAAAAGAATACATCATTGAAAAAGCCAAAGAACTCAATGAAGAGTTCCCCCGATGCAAACCTCTTAATATCTCCTTTGCACAATACTCAGAAAAAGATAAACATCACCTATGCGGATTTGAGTTTAGCAATTTTATCCTTATGCCCGCTTACTTAATTAAAATATAAAAACAAATGAAAATAGAACAATACCCCACTTGGCTTGTCCCCCTCGACATTGCCAAAAAACTCAAAGAAATAGGGTTTGACAAGGCTTGCGTATATTACACCAATGAACAACTAATGGCAAGTAGTAAGCCTTATACTTATGATAGTCTAAAGACACATATTTACAAACGTAATGGAGCACTCATCACCGACATAGGCAATCACAACATATTCAAAAATCGTATTTCCGTACCAGTGTGGGATGATGTCTTTGATTGGTTTAGAGAAAAAGGTTATATTTTATCAATTTCAGAATATCTAACAGAAACTGTAAGCTATTTCTATCATAATGAGCTCTTTTTAAAGAGTATTCGTGTTGTAGGTGAAACCTATAGCCAAACTCGCAAAGACTTAGCACTAAAAATAATAGAGAATTGCAAACATTATAAGATATGAAAATCGCCCTTACCTTATCACGAGACCAAGCCGAAGTCCTTGCCCGCGCCACCTTCATAGGGCAACCCCTATTCAACAACCGTGAGCAACGTGTACTTTACAGCATAATGCGCGAGGTAACCCTCAAAGCCACCCGCTTTTATATGGGTTTTACCACGCAAAAACAACGCAGGTTTTGGCTCAAACTCTACGAAGCCGATATGTTAGAAAAGTTCTTAGGATACATCCTTACGATGGAATGTTACGGACAATACGAACGCCAAACCCTTCTGCAAATCACTTATGATATTAACGAACAATTAGCATAGCTATGGAAAATACCTACTTTTTTAAAGCAAAAAACACTCCCTCCGAGCACGTTTTTCAATACGACTTAAACGGCAATTTAAGAGTGTTTGAAAACACTGGCGAACCCCTTACCATTAAGCAATGGCTTTGGCTCTTCCACCCCGACCGCCTGCCCTACACCGAAGAGCGAATACAAACACTTGCCAACGATGAGGCTCTTAGGAAGCACTTCACCATAGAAAAAGTCCCCGCATCTGTAACTTTTGAAGATTTCTGGGAGGCATACGGCAAAATCGGCACTAAAGCAGTTGCCAAAAAGAAGTTCGACAAGCTCAAACCCGAAGAGGTCATCAAAGCCTTCATAGGGATAGAGAAAGAAAAGTCTAAAAAGAAGCTGGACGGCACCGCAATGCCCTACGCCGAGACCTACCTAAACCAAAAACGTTGGGAGGTGTGAGCCACACGGACAACAAGCAATAAAAAAACGAGCCAATTAGCACTATTATATTTGCTAATTGGCTCGTTTCATTAATTTGCATATTTACTAATTATGCCATACTTTTGCAGTATAAAACTCCATTCTCTTTGTGCTATGCAACTTATCAGTCAGAAACAACGCAAACAACGCCTACAGAGGCGTAATGAAAAGATACGTGAGCTCTTTGGTGAGCTTACAAACAAGTACCCCCAGTGGCGTATAGATGCCGTAATTGAGGAGGTAGCAGGTAGGGTATTTTTATCCCCTCGTACTGTAGAAGCTATCATTTCTTATGAGGGGATTTATGCAGAAAGTTGAAAATAGTTTTGGTAGTTTAAAAAATAGTTGTACTTTTGCAGTGGTGAGGAGGCTACATAAGAAAACTCCACGCCCTGAACTTGGGACTAACCTTATGAAATAATGAGGTTAGTCCCATTTAATTTGAAAGTCTTTTGATAATATTTCTTCTCTTGTATACATCTTATCAAAATTACCCTTAATTACCCAAACAGTTTTTATACTTTTGGAGCGCCTTACTCTTTCATTAATAGCGTTTTGTAACGCAAATCTATCTATATCTGACTTTATATCTAAAACAATATTATCTGCTTGATCTTTAGCACTTCGTATTGCCTTACTAATAGCGTCAGTGGTTGGTGTAAAACACCTTTTGTACTCCTGCTTTATCTCCAATGTTTTATTAAACGTATCAGCACTTTTCACCCCTGGTATGTTAGACTTTTCTATAAGGTCTATTTCATAGCCATATTTATTAGCTAAGTAAGAGGCTATTTCTACATTTTCGGCTTTCTCATCTTTACCGTGTAATGAACTTACCCTCACCGTACCCTTTTCAGTAGGTATGGTTTGCCACGTTTCCTCTGCTCTTTTAGCTTTAGCCTTCTCCTTTTTAAGTCGTTTTTCCACTTGCTTTTCTACTTCCTTAACGGCTTTTTCACTCATTCCTTTGGCATAAGGTATTACTGGAAATATCTCACCAGAAAGAGCGGGATTGTTAGCAAAGGCTTCTTTTATGGGTATATCTTCTGTACGTACGCCTTCTGTTACGGGGTCAGCAGTAGGCTCTACGTAGCAACGGCAACCCCAATCATTAGGGGGTAGGTGTGTTTTCCAAAAGGAATGTTCTACGGGTAATGTGAGTCCGTCCCAGGCGCGGTGTGTTTCGCGGGTTCGCTCATCGTGTACCGCGTGATAAGTAAGGTTAGGGTATATGCGCTTATTGGCTATATACTCCTCGTACTTTTGCGCCGATAAGGCATTGGCTACTGTTTGATTATACTCGGTTTGTAACCAACGCCTATTGTATTCTATATTCAGTTTGTTAGCCTCTGCCTTGAACTCTTGCCACGACAGCACCTTACCATTTTTAGTTAAAGAGGCTTCTATTTGCTGTTTAAAGCTCGTTTCTTTGAAAGCCGAGAAGCGCGCAAGGTTGTGCTTTAGTGAGGTTACCAGTTCGGTATTGGTTTCCTCAATAGTAGGGTTGTAGCCCTCTGCTAAGGCTTTATTTAGGTGTTTGTAGTAGTATTGCCATAGTTCTTTGCTTTGCGACTCACTAATACTACGATTTTCAAAAGCCTCACGTATGTACCCCTCAATGAGCCTACTCAAGTCGTTGTCTTCCTTGCTGAGCTTTATAGGCTCGTGCTTGGGGCAACAATGGGTGTGATAGTGTAACTTGAGTAGGCTTAGGCTTTTTTTAACTCGCCCTCACTACTTCCTCCAAAGGTAGAGGTAGGCATACTTTCTATTTCCACTCCATAGGTGCGCTCTATATAGTCTTGGGTAAGGACATAGCCACGCCCTAAGAGTACGCCATCTATACTGATTTGCTTGTTAGGGTCTGTAGTTTTCTCTACTGCTATTTTGGCATTGTCGGGTATAGGATAACCAATGGCACGCATAGCGGGCAAAAGTTGGTTATTGAGGAAAGCTAACATCTTCTTTTCGTCGGCATAGACAACCTCTTCCAGTGTGTTCTCGTGTACTGTGCCTTGTGCTTTGCTACTGCCGTTTTCGGTAGTCATTGTTTGGTGAAGTACGAGCTTGGAGAGCTCTTTGTCTAAGGCTTCAATTTTGCGGTAAAACACTTGGAAAGCATCGGCTTTGCTATTCTCTTTGATATCTACTTCTGTACCAATAGGAAAAACACCATACGAAGCTGAACCCATTTCCTCTAACCACTGGGCAACTTCCTCTTTCACACTATCACTCTGCGAAGCAATTTTAGCTATACGTATAGGAATACCAAAAAGCTCCTCGAACTCGTCCCACGAACCCCACGAATGGCGCTTTAGGATTGCATAAGGAGTAGCCTTTTCGAGCAAGCCCGAATGCTTGTAGAATCGTGCTACTAAAACTACCTCTTCCACATCTCGTAGGTCTATGCCAGTGGTAGCATCGTAGTCTTTTAAAAGTACGTGCTTTTCGGGGATTACCAAGCCCCTATCAATAAGTTCTACGGCTTTGATTTCGCCTTTTGTTACCTCTTTGAGCCATATAGGAGAATGCCCGTGATAGATGCTTTGGTGAGCAAACTCGATCACGTCCTCAAACCATTGTTTGTCCTTGATATACTCGGTTAGAGTGTCGTCCTTAATATCATCGATAGCGATAACGTAGTCCTTATTGGTAGTTCGCAAAGTACGGTTTTCGGTGATCCCTGTTAGGTGTCCGTCGAGGAGTACATCTTGGTATACCTCCTCCAATGGGTAAGTACGAGGGTAGTCCACACTATAGCGGGCATAACGTGCCGAGTGCCAATGGTTGAGTTCGGTACGCCATAGCCTGCGTTGTCTTTTGATGATGTCCACCATTAAATTGGTTACCTGCTGAATGTTTTGAGCCGTATTTTTGCCCAAATGTACCTTTTTATTAAGGGCATTACCACTAAGGGTAACACTCTTTTCTATACGTTGTTTATGGGGTTGCTTTGCCATTATTGTAGTTGATTGAATAAACGGTCTATTTCCTTTTTGATATTGTTGAATAAGGTTTTAGAGTCGCCTATAAATTGTCGCTTAGGCATACCCTCTAATCCCTCATTATGTCTACGGGCGTACTCCTTATGGGTGTAGAAGGTAACCTTCATTTTCTCTACACGCGCCCTAAATGAATTGCGCAGCTTGTTGCCTCCTGAGTTGTATCCTGTAAGGATAGCACGTCCCTGGTTACGCTTGCCAAAGGGGGTAAGGGTGCCCTTTTTGCCTACCCTATCCGAGCGGTAACGAGTAAGGTCTCGCCCTCGTGTATCGGTAGTTTTGCGAGGTTGCCACTTCTGTAAGCCCTCATCATTAAACCCCTCATCTTGGAAGTTCTTTTGAATAAACTTGAGTCCTTCTGTTTTAAGAACAATGGGGACATCATTAGCTACCAAGCGTGCGAGGGCTTCGAGCTTTCGGCGGAGTTCTGTAAAGTTGTTGTTAGGCATAGTCTGTTTGTTTTAACTGCCTGCGGTGGCTCACCGCTACCAGTGGTTTTTATAGGTTTTTCGCCCTCCAAGCTTCATAAAAGGGGTGGGTGTATCGGGGGTGCCGTCGCCATCGGTGTCTTTTAGGCGCTTGGGTAGGGCGACTTCTATTTCGCCTTTGGCTATTTTCTCAAGCCATAGCATCGCCTCATCATAGCGGAGCTTTGCCACTTGGTTGAGGGTTTTACTTCGCCTTATATAGATTTCGTGGATAACAATATCTTTGAGGTACTTCAGTAGTATTTTGCTACGCTCGTCACCCTCTTTGGCAAAAATAGCCTCTGTATCGTAATACTTATAGAGGTAAGAAGCCATTAGGTCTATACTTTCGGCAATGATTTGGGTTACTATTTGCTCATCGCCTTGGGTGATAAGATCTATTACCTCCTTAGTGGCTACGGTTTTGAGTTCGTCTTTTGTTAAATACATTTTAAATCATATTTAATTTGAGTTTCTTAGGCTTGTAGGGGTAGGGTGTTTGCCTATAAATGCGGGTGGAGAAAGTAATGCGATAGCTCATAATGCCGTCATCACTTAGGCGGAGTTCCTCCTCACGCACCTGCTGTACGGGTTTGAATTGTTCGCCTTGTAGGAATTGTATGGTATCGGTGATTTTGTCCAATATATCCAGTTCCATAAGCCCCTCTTCACCATCAGCAGTTCCTAAGTGTTGGTCTGTCCAGCCATCTTTACAATAGAAGTCGATATGAAACTCACACTCGCCCTCTTGTACGTGTTGGGTCATTGTCTCGTAGGCAATAGGCATTACCTGAATGAGTGCAGCCGTCCATATTTCGGGATAGCCATTTTCGGGGTTGTCAAACTGACCGCGTTGCAGGTCGATGAGCTCAATGCCTTCAATAGTAGCAAGGGCTTGTTTTACTTTTACAAATAGTTCTTTTCTCGGAGTACTCATATAGTTCTACGTTTGTGTTTAGCAATAAAAGGTCGCCCGCTTTGTAAAGGGTTTTCCGAATAGCCAAAATACTGTTGGGCAAGGGTAATGGCACGCTCTAAGGTATCAGGGGCGTCATCGTTTGAAGCCGTTCCTTTTTCAAAGGAAAGCACCTGCTTAATAAAAGCGTTGTAGTCTTTCTCTGAACGCTTGGGCAAAGTCTCGTCCCAGTACAATATCTTACGGAAAAGAGCATTGGTAATACCCGCCGAAATGCGATTGTGCTTGTCGCCCTCTTGGTGCAGACCAATAGGGATATTAGGGCAAGCGTTGTCCTCTGCACTCTGCATAATAATAGGTGTATAGACGGCTTTCTGTGCCATAGTAGCATCAAAGAAGCCCATAGTATTAAAGCCTTTTTTAAGGTACTTTTTCACCCATTGGGCACGCACTTCCATAGCTGCATTAAGTTCACACCTTTGGCAAAATACCTCCAACACGTACAGCTTAATACCTTTGATGCCAATGAGTACCCCCGCTTTATAGTCGCCCGTAGCGGTGTAGGATAAGTCCCAATGGTCAAGCAAGCCGTCCCACGCCTCATTGTCGGCTATGCGTACCAAGGCAATATCTTTCGCCTTAAAGAGCTTGCCCTCCTCAATAGGGTTGTTGAAATCCTCCCGCTGAGAGGTATAGTAGTCATCGTTGAGCAGAATGCGGATAATATCCTCCTTAGTATCTCGTTCTTTCCACGAGGGTTCCCACTCTACATCCATATAGTTCTCTCGGGTGATATTCACCGTGGCAAGGTTCGTAACCGAGTCGTGCAGGTGCGGGCTATCTTTCCACTTGTCGTATAGATAGTCTAATATGCCATCTTTGACAATATAGTTGTTATTGATGATGAGCCTACCCCGTTTGCGGTGAAAGGCTTTCACCAAGTCGCCCGTTATTTTTTTGCCGTACTTCTCTATCATATCGGGGCGTTTGGCACGGTCTAAGTCCTCTATATCATCCAAAATAGCCAAGTCAGGACGATACATACCAAAACGCAACCCTCTGAAAGGTTGGTTAAGTCCCAAGGCTTTGAAGTGCTTGCCATCTGTTGTTTGGAAATCACCATCCGACCAATCCCCATAAGAGAGTTGCAACCCAAAGTCCTTGATAAACTTCTGATTGTTTTCAAGGTGTGCTTGTAAGTCGGATAGTAGTATTTTAGCAAGCCCCTCGTTAGCCCCTATGAGGATAGGAAAGAAAGTAAGGTTATTCTGCTTGAGGTGGCATATATTGCCCACATTCGACTGTATAGACTTACCTGCACCCCTAAACTTCTTTCTAAACTGACGGATATAAGGGTCTTTGTATAGCCTTATATAATCGTCAATATGAAACTTAGGTGTTTTAGCATCGCCCAAAGGCAAACCACTATCTAAGCCAAAATAGTAGTCAAAAAACTCACCATAGTTTTCTGGCTTTAAAAGTCGCTTGATACGTGCTTCCTGCTCGTCGGCTGTTTCCTTCTGTATAGCCTCGTAGGTAAGTTCCCTAATCATTTTTGATTTGGCAAAATAGCGTTCTTTGGCTTCTTTGAGTTCTGTTTTAGTCATCTCCTTTTTGTAATAATTCGGTTATATACATATCAAAGTAAGGGCGTATCTCTTTAATGGTATTCATATAGGTTTCACGCTTTTTACCGCTACTTTGCCCTGCTTTCTCTAAGATAAAGTTAGAGAAGCCGTCAAGGCTCTCCATAGTGTATACTGCTATCTTGTTATAGTCGGTAATGCGGTCAAAGGCGGCAACAATCTTAGTAATATCATCCGCCTTATAGGGCAAGGGTTCACCTCGCTCAATAGCCTGCGCACACTTAAGCGTGAGTTTGCGAATATTTGAGGGCTTGAGCGTTTGCAATTCTTTCTCATCATCCCATTTGCCCTCCTCTCGCCATTTGCCAAGCGTTTTAATACCAATGCCTATCATTTCCGATATATTGGCAATGCTAAAGCCTTTGGCAAAAAGCTCCTTAGCTTGTGATTTTTTGTAATCTGCCTCAACGGCGGTTAGTCGTGCCATATCTATTGTAGTAATTCATTTATTTTGTTATTAATCTCGTCAAACTTTGTCACATTGTTAGGAGCAAAGTTGCCAACTCCAGCAGGGGTTTGTATGATAGCTGTTTTAAGTTCGTTTAAAAGCTCGTTTAAAAGGCTTTTAAAATCTACTTCACCCCGTTGCAGGTGTATCCCCGCTTTGTCTATGGTAAGCTGAGTATCTTCTATCTGTAGGCTCACGCTCTCAATCTCGCTATAAGCCACTACATAGTATCGGTTTTCGTCCTCCCCAATCGAAGCAATCAGCACGCTACTTCCTACCTTTGGAAAGAGGTAAAACCGCTCGGCATTATCGTTAATTACAGAAGCCAAGCGCACGGTATATTGTAGCTCATCGTCTTTCACCACGCACGTACCTTGCGTTTTGTCTACTGATACCACTTCTACAGCTATAGTAGGGGTTTTGCGTTTGCCTAACTTACGAAGCCCCTCAGCTAATTCTCTATCTATACTCATAATCTTGCTCCTATGGTTACTTGTCGGCGTGCTCCATTGCGCCCAAAGGTAGTTTCTACCTTCTTAATGAAGTACCGCTCGTCTATATCTTTCAGTTCTTTGTCTATGAGTTGCGCCTGCATACCTCGCGTGGCGTAGGGTACTAAGAAACTCGTTATAGAGCCGTCAAAGCCGTCATACTTTAGCTTTTCCATTTCCGCTCTTGCCATATCTCGTAGCTTAGCCTCATCGCTCACCACAGAGGTGTGAAAGGTTCTTAGCTCACCATCGGGATCACCCTCCTCTACAGTTTTCTTTTTGTTGTTCTTATCTATGTAGGTATATCGTATTTTTAGCTTACGTTCGTCTTTGGTACGATATTCCAAGTCGTTCGCCACAATGTTGTAATTGAGGTCATAGCGTGCTGTTTGCCCTATATTAGTAAGCTCCGAAAGCCCTGCATATAGCTTGCCCTCATCGTTAATAAAGATACTTAGCCTAAATTCCTCTTTGAGTTTATCCAATACCTGCGTACCATTGGCATTGCGAATGAGCCATTGGTCTAACTGCATTTGTGGGATATTATCAGCCAAAGTAATAGGAGTGTCTTTCACTACCTCCTGCAATACTTCTTTAAGAGTTGTATTTTGCCACGACTTATTGATGTTCTTGCGCCTCAATAAGTACATAGCGTCCTCGCATTCTATGCTCACGGGAATGCTTGGCTTGACCTTTTTTACATAGCCCTCAAACTCCACCCCGCTATATACCCCCTCATAAGCAAGGGTAACGCTCACCTTATCACCTGCTTTGATAGCCTTTTCTGTATAGAGGCTATCACCTCCATTAGCTACTTTAAAATGGGTAGGAAGTTCAATCGTACAGGTGTCGGCTAACTCGTCTACCGATTTGGTGATTTTCACACTATGTACAGCTTTGAAGGTGTAATCCCCTATTTTGATAATTGCTTGTAATACAAACATTAGTATAAGTTGTTAAGTTGTGTTCTCTTTTCGTCTAACTCGGCATAGAAGTCCATATCTGACACGGCTTTGATGGTGTACTTCTGTATGCCCTCCTTGCCCTCCATAGCCTCGAAACTAATATCTTTTAAAACAATGTTACGAATATCAAAAAGGGTAAAGAGTTTATTGCCTATAACCTCCAGACTTTCGTTCTTTTCAAACAAGCGGTTAATGCTTTGTACTTGTGCAGTAGGGTACAAGTCGGGGTTGTTGGTGTCTATACAAAGCCCCTTAATGGTAATTTGCCAGTCTTCAGTAGCGATATACTCTTTTACTTTACCTCTGCGGTGTTTGCCTACCGTTGCTGTCTCTACAATGGTTTTAGTGAGTGAAAAGCTCACCAAAGGTTCGTTTGGAAAAAGCGTTTGCACGCCTGCTTTGTCGGCAACCTTAAAGGTCATAAAGTATTGGCTACCATTGCTACGTGCTTCACTAATATTGGAGAGACTCGGTAGTACATATTTCTTTTTGTTATTAGCCCACCACGAGGGAAATGCTGGACCTACATAGTCCAAAAAAGCCCGCGCTGTGAGTTCTTTCAAATCAAATTCCATTATATACTTTGTTTTATCAGTGCAAAGGTCATATATATAAAGTAGGTAGCGAAATTAGCTCCCAACGCTTGGGCAAATTCAGTACAAGGTTTGGGCAAATTCAGTACAAGGTTTGTTTGCCGATTTTTATACCTGCTAAAACCTACTGAATTTTGCACCAGAATTAAGTGATGAACTAACACCAATTTGCTAATAATGAAACACCAATTTATCATCAATACCGAAAATGTAAATAGTTATGGCTACCGTATCCTTACTGACGGTATTGACTACAAACAATATATGCGCAACCCTGTCGTACTCTTTATGCACGAAAGAGGTGTTAATGCTTATAAGGGTAGTGAAGTCATAGGGCGTTGTACAAGGCTCTACAAAGAGGGGACTACCCTTATAGCTGAAGTAGAGTTTGACGAGCAAGACGAGTTTGCTAAGAAGATAGCTGGCAAAGTAGAACGTGGCTATATACGTATGGCTTCAATGTTTGCCGAAATCAAAGAAGTATCTGCTGATCCGCATCATCTTTTAGAAGGACAAGTATATGAAACCGTAACCGCTTGTAAGCTCGTGGAAATCTCCATTGTTGATATAGGAGGCAACGACAATGCCCTCAAGCTATCCAAAGACGGCAAGCCCTTTCAACTCAAAAAAATAGTAACTAATACATCAAACAATATGGACATTAAAGTGATAGCCCTTGCCCTTGGTATGGGCGAAAACTCAAAAGAGGAAGCAGTACTTAGTGCTCTACATAACCTCAAAACAGACAAAGAAAAAGCAGAAACCGAAGTAGTGGCTCTGAAAAAAACAATTAGCGAAACTCGCACTGCCGAAGCTACAACCTTGGTAGATAAAGCCGTACAATTAGGGCTTATCCCACAAGCCCTCAAAGAAAGTCAGCTAAAACAGTTTGAAGCAGATTTTGACGGGCAAAAAGCCTTAATCTCTAAACTTGTAGCCGACAAAGAAGCTGAGAATACACAGCAAGGAAAGGCTAACACAGTGCGTGAGGTAGTGTTAGGGGCAGGTGCAAAACCAACAGGTACAGCCAATGAAAGCTTTGACTACTTGCAAAAGAAAAACCCCGAAAGGCTCCGAGCTATCCGAGACAAGGAACCCGAAGAGTATGCCCGCTTAGCTAAAGAGTACGCCGATGGGGTACGCTACGACGAAAAGTAATTTAATAACCCTTTAAAAACAATTTAAAACAGTATGAAATTATCACTAAAAGCATTATGTATTAATGTGGTTTTGGCATTCCTTGCCTCCCTTTTTATCGCCCCAGCTTTGGGTGCCTCAGTACCCTTGGTGGCTACAACTATCGTGGCAACTTCCACCGTAGCCCAGTACATAGCCCCAGAACTCTTTAAGGGTATTGCAATGGAGGGGCTTCAAACCGAAGTATGGATAGCAGGCATTAAAGAAAACCCTATCCCTAACGACTCATTTTTATATAAAAGTGTCGACTTATCACAGTACGTAGAAAACAACAAATTACACCTTGCCGAAGCAGGCGTAGAGCCACAAGTCCACGAAGACTATTTTGCCTCTTCCAGTTCAGCTTTGCCAGTAGCTACTATTGACGATATAGCTAACGAAGTGGTACTTAAAACCTATTCTACTGAACAAACCCTACACCGTGAATTGCAGGAAATTGAGCTTTCTTATGACAAACGCTCCAGTGTGATACAACGCCACCGCGCTTCTCTTGCTAAGAATTTAGGCAAGCGTGCCGCCTGGGCGTGGGCACCACAAAAGGACAACGAATGGAATAAGGTACTTGCCCTTACCAGTAGCGACTCAATAATAGACGCCATTATTGACCTTAAGCAGTTTATGGAGGAAAAAGACATCGTTGAGGGCGTGAACATCTGCTTCACTCCTGAGCACTTTGCCCGTATTCGTAAGGAGGACAAGCGTTTGTACAAGGATATTATGAACGAAAAACAAATGTATGGAATAAACGTATTCCAATACAGTCAAAACCCACTCTATGACGGTACTACTAAGGAGAAAAAACCCTTTGGAGCTGTCAAGGCAAGTAGCGACAAACGCGCTTCATTTATGTGGGTAACAAGTGAAGTGTTCCGTTGCTTCGGCGATGTAAAGATGTATGCCACTCTACGTGATGCGGGTCTACAAGCCGATGCTATTTCCTTTGCACAACGTGCCTTAGTAGGAGTTATCCGCGCTAAAACACCTAAATTCTTAGGAGCTATCTTATAGGAATATAGTAGGGTGAGCGGACGAGTTCAATGGTATCCATACCTCACCCTACTCCTATATTAACTTTAAAACAGAATACAATGACAACAGCAGAAAAAGCAAAACAATATTTTGAGGAAAACAAAGCGACAGAAGAACTCTTTGCTACCTCCGATGGCTTCCTCTTTTTACTAAAGAAAGATGCGCAAAACCACGCACAAACCTTAGAGGATAGCACTGTAGATAGCTATACTAATGAGGTAGAAGATAAAGTAGTAACAGAAACACCAGACAAAACTGAACAATCAGACTCTGAAGGTGAGACTGTAACAGATACTTCAAAATTCAACTTTTTTAAACCTAAAAAATAATGCCATTACCTAAAGTATTATTCAATATTGCCAAAGACGGCTTAGGCAGAACTACGGCTATACAAAAAACTACTGGGCTTATCACAACGGGAGTTACGGTGAGCAATAAAGTAGAATTGGGCAAGTCGTACCAAATCTTCTCGCTTAAAGAAGCTGTAGCTTTGGGAATTTCAGAAACTGAAAACGCCTTTGCCTACAAGCATATCAAAGCGTTTTATGACCAAGCCCCTACGGGTACCCCTCTATGGGTAATGCTCGTATCAGATGCCACTACTATGACGGCAATGCTCGACAAAGACGGTGCTTTTGCCCCAACTCTCATAGCTGATGCCAAAGGGGCTATCCGCGTGCTTGGGGTAGTAAAAAAAGCAACTGGCAGTGAGACCATCACCGCAGGCTTAGACGCCGATGTGCAGACAGCCGTAGTGAAAGGACAAGCCCTTGCCCAGCACTTTGAAAAGAAGTATATGCCTTTTAGGATAGTTGTATCGGGCAACAGTTGGAACGGCAAAGTAGCCGACCTTACTAATTTCTCCGAAAACGAACTCAACAAAGTGGCTTGTTTTATTGGAAATGATGATAAGGAGAAAGAAGCATCAGTTGGTTTATTTTTAGGTAAAATAACCAAAATACCCGTACAGCGCAAAATTCACCGCGTGAAGGACGGCAGCGTATTACCCTTGGTAGCATACTTTACTGACGGCACGACTATCGACAGCAAAGCCGACCAATGGGACGCGCTTGACGACAAAGGGTATATCTTCTTTCGCACCTTTGTAGGGCGTTCGGGATACTACTTTTCGGGCGATAATACCCTTACCAAGCCCACCGACGACTTTAAAAGCCTTAGTAACGGCTTAGTAATGGACAAGGCAATGCTCCTAAGTTATGGGGTATTGGTTGAGGAACTCAGCGACGAGGTGTTACTATCCGAAGATGGCAGTATTCACCCCGCTATTATCAAAGGTTGGCAAACCAAACTTGAGAGTACCTTGCAAAGCCAAATGGTATCGCAGGGCGAGCTTTCAGCTGTAAAGATTGATATAGATCCAAAACAACGTGTACTACAAACAGGTAAAGTGGTGATAGGTATCAAACTGTTACCCGTAGGTTATGCCGACTTTATAGAGGTAAACATCGGTTTTACTACAACAGTCAATTAGTAGATTAGAAAATTAGCAAATTATGGCAACATTCGACAGCAAACAATATGCGTGGTGTAACCTCTCTATCGTCTTTGGCGGGCGCATTATCATAGGAGTTACAGAGTTGGAGTACACCGAGAAACAAGAGAAAGACTTTCTTTATGGGCGCGGGTGCAAACCTCACGGAGTGGTGGCGGGCAACCGTAGTTATGAGGGTAAAATAAGCCTTTGGCAGAGCGAGGCAGAAGCAATGACCCGCGATGCCCCAAACAACGATATACTTAGCCTTAGTTTTGACCTTGTGGCTTCCTACGTGCCTTTGGACGGCGGACAGATAGTTACTGATATTCTCAAGCACGTTGAATTTACCGAAGTGAAAAAAGGAATGAAGCAAGGCGATAAGAATATGATTATGGAGCTTCCCATTATATTTACAGATGTAATACGCCAAGCCTAACAAATTAAACAATAACAAAATGCTTGTGTGGCTTGCACTTTAAAAACCTTTTAAAAGCAGTTTAAAATGATAACTAAAGAACAAATAGAAGAATGGAAAAAGCAGTACAACGATATTTATGTACTGAATATTGAAGACAAAAAGGCGTATTTGCGTACGCCCGACCGACAAACCCTTAGTTGTGCCTCTACTTTGGCAACTAAAGATCCGCTAAAGTTTAATGAGGTAGTACTCAACAACTGTTGGTTGGGTGGTGATGAGGAGATTAAAACAGACGATGCGCTGTTCCTCGCCGCCAGTAGCAAGCTACCCGACCTTATACAGATTAAAGAGGCGACCTTGGAAAAGCTCTAAGTGATGCGGAAATAGACGAGGGGCGGGATTGGCTTCGTATCACTAACGCTTCCTTGCGTTACTATATGCGAATTACCAATCCCGACGACCTCACCGATACCCAGTGGGCTATGCGAGTAAAAGAATTAGAATGGCTTCGGCAAAAAGAAAAGGAACAATAATCACCAATGGCAGACTTGTTACAATATACCTTGTCCTTACGCGATATGGTAAGCGACCGCTTGCAACGCATCAATATCACTACTGATGCGATGCTTGACCGCTTTGGCTCTTTGGAACGCCTACAAAGGCAGGTGTCGCAAGAGTTTAGCCAAATGGGCTCTTCGGTGAGCACCTTGCAAAGTCGGATTAATCTATTGCGTGCTGAGCGTGATTTGTTGCCTGCTAATGGGCTTACAACCATTCGCACTTATAATAGGGAAATCAACCGCTTAGAAAGGCAGGTTACCCACTTGCAAAACAACACGGGCGGTCGTCTGCGCTCTTGGTTCTCTCAGGCAATGGCAGGGCTACCTGGTTTGGCTACCAACCCTCTTATATTGGCGGGAGCCGTGATAGGGGGAAGTATCCGAAAGGGTATGGAAGCCGACTTGCAACAAGCTAATATTACTACTTTGCTTCGTGGCGATGTAGAAAAAGCCAAAGCCTTATATGCCCAGCTATCTGATTATGGGGTAAAAACACCCTACGACAAGGCGGGACTTATTGAAGCACAAAAGACGATGATGTCCTTCGGGCTTTCCTCTGAGTTTGCTTTTGGCAAGCTAAAGAACATCGGCGATATTGCTATGGGTGATGCTCAAAAGATGAAGAGCCTATCACTTGCTTTTGCGCAGGCTACTTCAGCTGGCAAGCTACAAGGGCAGGACTTAATGCAGATGATAAACGCGGGCTTCAACCCCTTACAGGTGATTAGTGAACGCACTGGCGAGAGTATGGCACAGCTCAAAGAGCGAATGAGTAAAGGAGGTATTTCGGCGCAAGAGTTGGCACAAGCCTTTGAATGGGCGACGGATAAACAAGGGCTATTTTACCAAGGTGCCGAAAAGGCGGGACAAACCCTCAGCGGTAAGTTCAACAAGATGATGGACTCTATCGCCGAGCTTGCGCTAAAAGTGTATGAGGTTATTAGCCCTATACTTGGTCCCTTGGTAGACCTTATGGCAGTTATATTTTCAAGTATAGGAGGAGGCATAGGCTGGCTCATTCAGAAGTTTCAAGAGGCTAACCCCGTGGTGCTTCTCGTAGCAGGAGCTATAGGAGTATACGCAACAGCTATGATACTACACAACACCTATACGGCTATTGCTACCGCTTGGCAAAATAGGCTCACCTGGGCAGTGATTAAGACAAACCTTGCTTTTTTAGCCAACCCTATTACGTGGATAATAGCGGGTATTATAGCACTTATTGCTATCATTGCTTATTGCATTGTAGGTGTAAGTGGTTGGGGCAAAGCGTGGGATAACACTGTACAAGGTATGAAGTATATATGGGAAGCCTTTATACTCACCTATAAAGCTCATTGGAATACAGCTGTTAATGCTTTTATGGCGGGTATAGATGCCTGTAAGCTCGCTTGGTATAAATTCAAAGAAGCGGTTGGTTTAGGCGATAGTTCCGAGAACCAAGCGATGATTGCCAAGATACAAAACGACTTGCAAGAGCGTGCCAAATCGGTAACTGAAGGATATAAGAAGGCAGGCGAGGCAGGGGCTAAAGCTAAAGAAGCCTTTGGTAAAATAGGGGACTCTTTAGAGTTTAAAAGTTTTAAGGAGGTAAAAGACGGGCTAATGGGCAAGCTGGGTATGAAAACCGAAAGCAGTCCTACGCCAGGGATAAGTCCTATTACGGGAGAAACTACTGCCACCACGGGAGAAGGCACTAAAACCAAGGACAATATTGTATCAGGAGGCACCCGACAAACGCATATCAATATACAGATAGGCAATGTAGGCACTGATACTAAGGTATATGTTTCCTCTGTACGTGAAGGAGTAGAGAACTTTGGAGCGATGGTCAAGGAGGAACTCCTCAGAGCAATTAACAGTATAAACCAAATGCAGACAGCTTAATGAAAGATATACTCATAGATGAGGAAAACGATTTGCGCCTATTAGCAGGTGATTTTGAGGTGGGGTACTCCGATAACCAACAGCAAAAGGCTATCCTTACTACCGAGAAGGGTGAATGGAAAGAACACCCCGAAGTAGGGGTAGGCATCGCCCAAATGCTCGCCGATGACCTCTATACTGAAACCCTCATTGAAATAAAGAAACAGTTGGAGTATGACGGTATGCAGATTAACGATGTAGCCCTACAAGAGGATGGCAAATTACTAATTGATGGACAATATAATTAAACTATGGCACTAAACAAACAAGCCTTAAAACAAGGCATTATTGACCTTCATCAGGATATGCTTACCAAAACCAATGACAGTATAGAAGAGTACGCCGAACGTTTAGCTTCCCTTATTGACGCCTTTGTACGTAGTGGTGAAGTAACCGTAGCCGCAGGTATATCTGTAAGCACGGTAGGTACAGCCACCGCCCAAACTGGTGCTACTAACAGTACTGGAACGGGTACAATAAGTTAAAAACAAAATAATAATATGACAAAACTCAACTACATCTTACAAGGCTTTGGCTTTAGGGACTCTCACGAATTCTTACGCTCATCCTTTGGTCACACCTTTTCAATGCTATTTATCAAAATGGACGTTATACTATCATTACTATTTGCCACCGTGCACTTCTTATTTGGTTTCAACCATTTATTCCTAACCGCTTATGTAGTGTTACTTATCTTTGAGTGGATCACTGGGGTACAAGCCTCCCGAAAGAGGGGCGAGAAGCACGAGAGTCGCAAGTTTGGGCGTATGCTCCTGAAAATAGCCACCTATCTTGTACCTATTTATATATTGCATACCTTCTCGGCTAATGTAGAGTTTCCAAGTCTTGGAGGTTTTGAGTTCGACCCCTTCCATTGGCTTTACTGGATAGTACTTATAGGGATTATATGGCAACTCGTGGTGAGTCTCTTGGAGAACTTAGATTGTTTAGGCTTTCGCTTTGCTAAAGTACTGCTCAAGATAATTAATAAGAAGTTTTATAAAACCTTTGAGCTCAACGACAACGATGATAACAGTATTACATAATCAAAGTCTATTAGACATTGCCCTGCAACATACGGGCACGATAGAAAGCGTCTTTGAGTTTGCCGAAGCCAACTCTATTAACATCACTGATGATGTGCAAGCGGGCAAAACCTTAGTATTACCTGCAGAGGTATTTAGCAATAAAGATATACTAAACTACTACACCGCAAAGAACTTACAGCCCGCAACCGCCTTTTCTAAAGAAGACGAGAAAGTTGCTAAACGCCTTGAGGGTATTAGTATTTGGGCGATTAACTTAGACTTTGTAGTAACACAACAATAACTATGGCACGAAGCATTCAAGAGATACAAAACCTTATCCTGCAAGCCAAAGCACAAGAGCCTGCATTGGAAAGCCTCAATAGCACTTCCAAAGTAGCGATTTGGCGACTGTGGGTATATATAATAGCCGTAGCAATATGGAGTTTGGAAAAGTTATTTGACCTACATAGGGTGGATATTGACAAACGCCTTGCCGAACTCAAACCCCACACAGCACGTTGGTATAGAAGCAAAGCTCTTGCCTTTCAATACGGCTTTGATTTGTTGCTCGACAGCGATAAGTTCAACAACCAAGGACACACGGAGGAACAGATAGAGGCAAGTAAGATAGTGAAGTACTCCGCAGTGATTGAAAGCAAAAACGAGGGGCGTTTGATAGTAAAAATAGCAGGTGAACAGGGCGACACACTCCAACCAATCACCGATGCCCAAAAGCAATCATTTGTAGCCTACTTGCAAGAGATAAAAGACGCGGGCGTACGCCTATCAGTGGTGAACTACCAACCCGATATACTGCACTTGCAAATGAAGATAGTATATGATCCTTTGTTGCTTGATAGTAACGGACAAAGTATCATTCACGCTACCAAGCCAGTAGAAGAGGCTATAAAAAGCTACTTAAAAAGGTTGCCATTCAATGGTGAGCTCGTATTAGCACACCTTATTGATGCGCTACAACAAGCCGAAGGAGTGAAAATACCGCATTTGGTATTGGCACAAAGTAAAAACATCACCAGCGGTGGAGACTACGGAGCTTTTGAAACCATTGAAATTAGCAAGATACCCACCGCAGGCTACTTTACCATTGATAACTTTAACGATATAACCTACGTTAGCAATGTATAACCTAAAAATCGACAAACTGCTCGTGCTACTTACCCCTACCTTCCTGCGCAAGCCGAAGCTCATAGCGTGGTTACGTATGTTGGCAACACCCCTACACAAATTACTGTACGACTTTCATCGAGAACGCCAAGCCGACTTGTACAACTTGGCTCACAACAGCCAAGTATGCTACCTGCGCAAGGCACTCAATGATGAGTTCGACGACGAACAACGGCGTATCCGTATCGAGGACGGAAAGCAAAAACAAAGGTTGTATATCTATCCCCGTAGCGCAAATAAGCCCCTGTACTTAGGCAAAATCTTCCTCTACCAACGAGGCGACTATATCGACGGCGGCGTAGATTTTATAGTAGTCCTTCCCAAGGACTTAACATACGACAAATATAAACTTGAAGCCCTCGTGAACTTCTACAAGCTCGCGGGCAAACGATGGGAGATAAATCATAACTAAAACCGTTACCCCGTGCGGATTGCCCCTCCCTTTCGGGGAGGGGAACGGGGAGAGGATTATGAATAAGTTACATACAGAACACAACGCAGGCTATCCCTTTGATGTTGGGATTCTCGCCTTTATGCAGAACGCCTACAACCTATTTAACCATTTTGGACACCTTGCAGGCAATAAGGCGATTATCTCAGGTTGCGAGGAGATAGGCAACACCATCACCCCTGGTACTATCTTTATCAACGGAGAACTTTTCCCCTTTGAAGGAGGTGCGAAAGGAGATACCGTTATCATCAAAGAGGAAACCAACGAAGTAACCTTTGACGACGGCTTCCTCCGTCCCTTAGAAAACATTCGCACAGCCGCTTTTGGTCGCTCAACCCCCGAAAAGACTTACAATTGGGAAGACTTTCAACGAGTATCTAACCTGCAAAATTTAGGCAAAAATAAAGCCGAAAACAAAGCCCTTGAAGAGTTAAAAGACGAAGTGGGAAAACTCAAGAAGCAGAAACAAGCTGTGCCTATTGGGCTCATTGCTTTATGGGGTAAACCCGCATCAGAAATACCCGCAGGCTGGAGAGAATACGTGAACTTACGAGGTAGAATGCCAATAGGTATTGACCCTGATTATGTTAAGACAAAAGACGATGTACAAGACTATCGCCTCAACGCACTCAACCAAAGTGGCGGCGAACGTTCGCACAAACTCACCATAGCCGAAATACCTTCGCATAGTCATAATATAGAAGGACTTCCTACACAAATAAATGACACCGATAGAGGAATAGGGCATAACTCACAATTCAGTATAGATGATATTGACACTCGTACTTCAACAAGTACAGGTGGAGACCAGCATCACAACAATATGCCACCTTATAGAGTCGTACAATTCATTGAGTATGTTGGATTTTAATTAAGTAATTATGACAGCAATAAATACATTAAAGAAATGGTTTTCCAATTTCAAAAAGCCAAACCAAGAGCAATTTTGGGCGTGGATAGACAGTTTCTGGCACAAAAGCGAGAAAATACCTATGTCCTCTATCGACGGCTTAGATAGAATAATAGAAGGTACTGCTTCTGCTCAGCAACTCCAAAACCACCTCTCCGACACCCACGCTCATAAGGGGCTGTTTGATGGGAAAGTAGATAAAGTAGAGGGAAAGGGACTTTCGTCTAATGACTTTACCAACGCCTACAAGCAACAACTTGATACTCTCGAAGATTATGATATTGAATTGGACGAGAGTACTACGGAACTCAAATTCAAGAAAGGTAACAACGTAGTAAGGCGTATATCCCTAATGTTCTTGGACGACGAGGGGACGAAGTTGGTGTACAACAGAACGGGCAAGACCTTAGAACTAAGAGACAAACGTGATAACCTCCTTACCAGTATCCCCGTAAGCCACTTTGTCAGTAACATCCCTACGGGTATCGTAGTACAGAATGGGAAGATCAAACTAATGGCAGGCAGTGAAGTTATAGATGAGAATGCTATCTCCTATAATGACCTTGCAGATAAACCCGAATTGAATTATCTACCTTTGAGCGGTGGTTCTGTAAATGGTGATATTAATTTAAATGGGGATTTGTTAGTTAAAGATAATACAAAAATTCACGTTAGAGATAATGGAAATATTGTTTTTGGAAACAAACCTTTCAACGATTTAGTTATAGGTGAATTTAAGGGTATACAATTGTGGGGGCAAGGTAATGATAAAGTTGTTTTAGCTGGCGGTGAAGTTACAAATCTTTCAGAACTTAAAAATGAAAATATAAAAGTTGGCGGACGTAACCTAATCACTGATAGTAAGAAAGAGCGTTATAAAGAGTATAGAGGTACGGTAGAAGATTATATCTATTATGGTATAGTAGGAGGTACATTGGAAAAGAATACAACTTATACATTGTCTTTGGAATACAAAAGTGAGAATATTAGAAGTGTTGAGATGTTTTTTATAAATGAAGGCTTTTCTCAAGCACCTAATAAGAAAATCCCAAATACTAATGGAGAATGGAAAAGAGAGACACTTACATTCACTACTGACACCAATTTAAGTACAAAAGGCTCTATACGTATTGATAACAATGGGAGTGATACAGGTGATGTAACCTCTAAACTCTGGATACGAAATGTTAAACTCGAAAAAGGAAACATTGCAACTGATTGGTCACCAGCACCTGAAGATTTAGCTTGGTATGACGATATTTTAAGAGCAGGAGTAGAGTGCACTCAAAACACGACATTACAAAAAGAACATCAAAATCAAACTCTTTTTGTAACAGTACCTTGTAATATTGAACTTAATACAATTGATGACTTAAGTAGTGTATCATTTAGGAAAGTTTTTGATAGTGGTGTTGTTTCTTTTTCTTGTAATGGAAAAAATATTATTTATACTACTGATAATCAATTTAATGGTAAGAAAGGTTCTACCGCTGTAATATCAAGATATGGTAATGATTGTTACATTGATATAAGAAACATTTAGCTATGAAAAATAAAATCATTCAAAAACTTAAAGGCAGTGACAAACTGCTCCATTCTATGGTAGGTAACACAATATTTGTTGTAGCCTTTATAACCGCTTACCTACTCTACTCACTATGGGCAGCCTTAGCTATGGCTATCGGTGTTGTGTTGTTGGTTGGAATCGCCAAAGAGTTGTACGACAAGTATATCAAGCGTACCTTCATCGACTGGTGGGATATCGTCGCGAGCCTCACCCCGTATCCACTTATTAAACATATACAGAAGCTATGAATGCAATACAATTCTTTCAATGGGGGTCACAAAATAAAAAACCTATAGATATGAGAACTCTATACAATGAGTTGAGTGCTAATATCGAAAATATACGCTTCTCAGCTTGGGTATATTTTGGAGATGGAAACGAAGAAACGGTGCGTTCAAACACGCTAACAATAGAGGCTATTTTAGAAAAGGGCGTAACAAAAGAAATTGAGCTTACATTTAAAGTGTTAGGAAAAATAAGTAAAAGTCATACATCAGATTTTCTATTTAAGAATTGCCCTTATTTCTATGAAAACTTGGGACAAACAAAATGGTTATATGAAGGTAGAGATGTTATCAGATACGATAAACAAAACACCAATGAGTATCCTTATACTGTTCTAACAGCAACATCAACCTCTAAAGTATATCACACAAACGATTTAATCACCTTAAGAATAACAAAACGATAACAAACCCAATGAAAAAAAGCACACGCAACATCCGCTACCTCGTAGTACACTGCTCGGCAACCCCCGAAGGTCGCGACCACACCGCCAAAGACATTAATTTATGGCACAAACAAAGAGGTTTTAACGAAATCGGCTACAACTACATCGTACGCCTCGACGGCACCATAGAAGAGGGCAGAGATGTAAATAAAATTCCTGCCCACGTAGAAGGACACAATAAGGACAGCATCGGTATCTGTTATATTGGGGGGATAGATAAAAACACGCTGCAGCCCAAAGACACCCGCACCGATGCCCAAAAAGAAGCCCTTAAAAAGCTTCTCAAAGAGTTAAAGGCTTTATACCCACAAGCTGAAATCTTAGGTCATAGAGACTTCCCAGGAGTAGCTAAAGCTTGCCCTTGTTTCAACGCAAAAGACGAATACAAAAACATTAGCAAATGAGAAAATTAACCCTATTATTATTAGCGTTCCTTGCTTTAGTAGGTTGCCGTACCCGCAAGGTCACCTCTACCGAGCAACGTCACGCCCAGAAAGAGCACTTTATCCATTACAAGGATAGTTCACAGCTTTTTGCCTATGAAGGTCGCAAAACAGACTTGTCCCACCAGTCCGACCAGTCCTTTGAACTCGAACTCGAAAGCCTCACCGATAGTGTAGGCAAACCACGTGAACTTATCTACACCCGCATTCGTGACGGCGATAATGAAGTTATAAGAGTACTCAACGGAAAGGTTAAGCTACGAGCTACAAGCACCCATTCTAAGAGCCTACAGCAGGCTGATAGTACCCTTTATAATAATTCATACACAAGAACTAAAGCCGAAGTACAAAAACACGCATACACTCAAGTTAAGCAAGTAAGCAAACAAGTGACAAGTAGCCCCGTAAGGCATACCCTTTGGCTCTTGCTTATTGCCGTGTTAGTATTTATCATTTGGAAGTTTAAGCCGTTTCGGTGGAAGATTTAATAAGAATTTAAACAGCTTTTAAAACGCTTTTAAAGCACTGCTAAAATAGGAGGATAGCAGTATAAAAAATGTCCTCCGCTTTTCTACTAAAGTTCCCCAACTTATTCATAGAAACATCAGCACGCTGACTGCGGAGGACAATATGTCTTCTGCGTCAGCGTGCTTTTTGTTTCCTATAAGTTGGGGACTGCAAAAGTACAACTATTTTTTAAAACACCAAAAAAACACTACCAGTGCGGCTCGCACCGAACACTAACCGAAGATAAACCGAACACTAACACTAAAAAAAATGAAAAATCACACTACATCACCATTACCTTTTCAAGGGCAAAAGCGAAAATTTGTCAAACACTTCAAAGAAGCCCTAAAACACTTCCCTGCCAACGCCACCTACATCGACCTATTCGGCGGTTCAGGCTTGCTCTCTCACACCGTCAAAACCACTCATCCCAACGCCCGCGTAATATGGAACGATTACGACGACTTCGCTCACCGATTGGCACTCATACCCACCACCAACGAAATCATCGCCCAATTGCGCCCAATCGTAGCAAATCACCCTAAAGGAACTCGTATCAATGAAGTAAAACCCACTATTTTGGAAGTCCTCCGCCAATACCCACCCGAAGCCTTAGATTATATTACCCTCTCTGCCAATCTCCTTTTCAGCGGCAAGTACGCCACCAGCTTGGAAGCCCTTGCTAAAGACGGCTTCTATGCTAAAGTTTCTCAAACACCCTACAATGCTGATGGTTATCTTGCAGGAGTAGAACGTCGTCAAACCGACTATCGCAAACTCATCGCCGAGTTTGAATATACCCCAAATACCGTCTTTATCCTCGACCCACCCTATCTTTCTACCGACATCAGTTCCTACCGTGGTGCGCAAGATTGGAAGCTAAAGGACTACCTACACATAGTCAAAGCACTTAATACAATGCCCCGTTACATCTACTTCGGAAGCAATAAAGGACAACTCCTCGACCTTTTCGACTTCCTTGCCAACGAATACAACCTCCCCAGTCCATTCAACAACACTACGCGGGTAACCGTTAGCACAAGTGTCAATTACTCAAGTTCATACGAAGATTTAATGATATACAAATACTAAGAAACATAAGCAATGAAATCAACATCCAATACTTGGCAACGTACGCCAATATCCTACTATGGTGGAAAACAAACAATGCTGCCACATATCCTACCCCTTATCCCTGCACATACTATTTACACCGAAGCCTTTTTCGGAGGAGGTGCAGTCTTTTGGGCAAAACAGCCCGTCAAAACCGAAATCATCAACGACTTTAATACCAATGTTTATACCTTCTATAAAGTCCTGCAAACACGCTTTGCCGAACTACAAACCCTCGTACAGCAGTCAGTTGTGAGCCGTGAAGCCTACAAGTCAGCATTGGTAATCTACCACGCCCCTTTTGCTTTTACCGAAGTGCAACAAGCGTGGGCATTTTGGTACGCCACTAACTGCGGTTACTCTAACCAAGTTGGTAACTGCCGTATCACAACCAACAGCAAGAACGTGTCAGCCCTCAACAACAAAATTACCAACTTTACCGACACCTACTCCGCTCGCCTGCGAGGCGTTCAAATAGACAACAACGATGCCAGCGAAGTCCTCACCCGCCACGACACCCCCGACACCTTCCACTATGTAGATCCACCCTATGTAGGAGCCAAGCAAGGGCATTACGGAGGTTATGAACAGGAACATTTTAACCAACTATTAACCACACTTGCCACCCTCAAAGGCAAATTCCTGCTAAGCTCCTACCACAATGAAGAGCTAACCAAATACGTACAGCAGCACGGTTGGCATCAAAAAGAAGTGTCAATGCATTTAGGGAGCAGCAATAGCACAGGCAAGAAGCGTATAGAAGTCCTTACTTCCAACTACCCTATATAATATGTATAGGCAAAAAAACACGGATAAGCACCCTGCCTATCCGTGTTTTTTTATTACCTTTGCCCCTTTCAACCCCCGCTCAAACGCTCAAAAAATGTACATTTCGTTTTAATTTTTAGTACATTTCGTTTTGCGGATTATACATAGATTTATTTTGTGGAATAGGAGGTTTATCACAAGGATTTGTTAAAGAGGGTTTTAATGTTATTGCAGGTTTTGATATTGACAATACTTGCAAATATGCCTATGAAATAAATAATAGAGCTGTATTTATTTCAAAAAATATCTCTGATGTTACAAAGGAAGATATTAACAAATTATATAAAGATACAAAAATTAAAATACTTGTAGGATGTGCTCCTTGCCAACCTTTTTCATCATACTCATTTAAAAATAAAAAAGAAGATGATGAAGAGAGAGAAACAGAAAAATGGAAACTTCTTTATGAATTTTCAAGATTGATAAAAGGAGTTAATCCAGATATTGTTTCTATGGAAAATGTTCCACAATTATTGAATTTTAAGAAAGCACCTGTTTTTAATGATTTTTTAAAAATTTTAGAAGAAATGGGGTATTTTATTCATTATGAAATAGTAAATTGTCCTGAATATGGTGTTCCTCAGCATAGGAAAAGATTAGTTTTACTAGCTTCCAAATTTGGTAATATTAAACTCATAGATAAAACTCATTCTAAAGATAATTATGTAACAGTAAGAGATGCTATAGGACAATTACCTGCTATAAAAGATGGAGAATATAATGAATTGGATAGACTTCATTATGCAAGAAAGTTAAGTCCTTTAAATAAGAAACGTATACAACAAACTCCATATGGAGGAAGTTGGAAGGACTGGGATGATGATATTAAATTAGCTTGTCATAAAAAAGAGTCTGGAAAGTCATATCCTAGTGTATATGGAAGGATGAAATGGGAGGAGCCATCTCCTACAATGACAACTCATTGTATAGGATATGGGAACGGGAGATTTGGACATCCTGAGCAAGATAGAGCTATTTCTTTAAGAGAAGCATCTTTATTCCAAACATTTCCTAAAGATTATATTTTTTATAATGAACAAGAAGGAAGCCTTCCTGTTGTAAATATAGCAAGACAAATAGGGAATGCAGTTCCAGTAAAATTGGGAGAAGTGATAGCAAAAAGTATAAAACAGCATTTAAAACTAAAATAATATGAAAAATAAAAAGGAAAGTATAGAAGAGTTAGAAAGACAGATTAAAGAACTACAACAAGATTATAACTATAATCTTAGAGAATATACTATAGAAATTGCTTTAGAAAAATTTAAAGGAAGAGATTATGAATTAGAAAAAAGTAACTTATCTTCTATAATCTTTATTCCTTCTTATCAAAGAAATTTTGTCTGGGGAAATGATTTAAAATGCAAATTCATAGAATCTTTAATGTTAGGAGTCCCAATGCCTCCATTATTTGCCTTTACTTTAGATGAGACTGGCAATATGGAATTAATAGATGGAGTTCAGAGACTTACAACAATAAAGGAGTTTGTTGATAATAAATTTAAGATTACAAATTTAAAGTTGTTAGAAAATTTAAATAATTATAGATTTAAAGATTTACATCCATCAAGACAACGAAAATTTAAGGATTTAGGTTTGAGGATCTTTGTTTTTTCAGAGAAAGCAAATGAAGGTATAAGAGCTGATATTTACAACCGAATAAATTCTACAGGAAAAAAATTAACAGAAGCAGAGATACGAAAAGGTGCTTTTATGAAAAATTCTTTCTACTCTTTTATATTAGATTGTTCAGAAAGTACTCTTTTTAATGAGGTTTTTTCCTCAGCAAAACCTTCTGAAAAACTTAGAGGAGAAAAAGAAGAATTAATTTCTCGTTTTTTTGCCTATTCAGATAATTATATGGAATTTTCACATTCTGTAAAAACATTTATAGATGAATATATCTCAAATAAAAAAGATAATTTTACAGAAGAAGAAAAAATAAAGAAACAAAATGAACTGAATGCTACTCTAAATTTTGTTAAAAAATATTTTCCAAATGGATTTAAAAAGGAGGAAAATACAAAAGCCATTCCTAGAGTTAGGTTTGAAGCTATTTCAATAGGAACTAATTTAGCACTTAGAGAGAATATAAATTTAGAACCTGTGTATATGGATTGGATTGATTCTAAAGAATTTAAAATACATACAACATCTGATGCAGCTAATAATAGGAATAAACTAATAAGTAGAATTGAATTTGTAAGAGATTGTTTACTTAATAGAATAAAAAAAGAAGATTTAAGTTTTGGATAAAAATGATTTTTAGAAATGATTTTGACTCAAAAGTTTGTGAAGTTGAGAACTATTTTTCTTTCCTTGAAAAAGTAGAGTATGAATATGTATTTCTATTTAAAAAAGGTGAAGAAAAGCCTTTTATTATCAATGATGAATTGTTTAAGATTTTAAAAGCTAATGGTTTTTTAATACTTTATAATTTAATTGAATCTACGATTCTTAATACTGTTGTTGCTATTTTTGATGAAATAAAGCAACAAAATCTTTCATATACAGATATTAGTGAAAAAATTAGACTATATTGGTCTAAACATAAATATAAATATGATGAAACTATTACAGAAAAAAGACTATTTAAGAGATTTCATCAAATAGTAGATGAAATAATAAATAATATACCTATTGAAATAATTAATAGGATTGAATATGGAGGAAGTCTTGATGCTAATAAGATACGAAAGGTCTCAAATGATTTAGGAATTGACTTTTCTACAAAACATTATTACAATGAGGATAAACATGGTAAATGTCTACAAAAAATAAAAGAATATAGAAATTCCTTAGTTCATGGCAAAAAGTCTTTTTCTGAAATAGGAAGAGAAATTACGTATAATGAGATAGATAATATTTTAGGATTAAAAAATTATAAAGATTTTACTATTGAACATTTAACTCATTTCCTTGACTCTGTAGAAGAATACATTAAAAGTGAAAAATATAAAATATAAACCAAAAATTAGGATGTTTTTAAACCATAGAAATTAATTATTCTACACTTAAATATTTGCAAATAAAAAATAGAATAAAATACCTATTATGTAATTTTTCTATTAGAGAAATTTTTTGAATTTATTCACATTCAAACAACTCTTCTACCTTTAACTATGTTCCGTTTATTTTTCCTCCTCCTCCCTTGTCTCGCATTAGCGCAATATCCTAAAGCAATGGATTTTAGCAAGCTCTATCAGGGAAAAATAGATAGTCTTGTAGTTGTACATCGTACGGGCTGGACAAAAGAAACTTCGTGGCCTGAAGCTCCTGAAGAAGAACATATCACAGAGAGAAGAAAATGCCTTCCACTATCAGAGGGAAACCATTTGCTAAGGATATTAAGGAATAAAAGAGGGTATAAAGAAGAATATCCTTTGCTAAATGATGTAGTGAGTAGTTTCCTATTCTATGCAAACGGAAAAGAAGTGCTTACTATACATTTTTCAACAGCAACCAAGCAACTAACAATGTATAAGGGTGATGAACTTATTTTTGCAGGGATGAGCAAAGGGAAACTTACTAAAAAGCTCATTCGTTATCTGTATCCTAAACTTTCTGCTAAGGAACTGTATATGAATTTCTTTATCCTATGGGAGGAGATTTAGAAACAACAAACCGCCACTTATTTATATAAACCGTCTTCCCCTCACAAAATAAGGTATTGCGGAATAACGAAAGGGAATGACTCCATTGTATTCATTATTGGGAAGAAAGACAAGACAGAGTTGTGACTCACTCTAAACAAAGCTTGCAAAACCGAGGATACCGTCTGTTACTTTTTCAGAGACTTAATTGGTTTTTCCTCTGTTTAGAGGTCTTTTCTTTCTTATTTTAATCTTGATTTGATATAATAAAGTATTGATTTATAACAATGTATTACTATATACTCATAAATAATTCACCGTCAGGAGAAAATTTGTGAGATAATGTAACATAGGGGGGTATATAGTTGTGATTTTGTGTAAATTCGTGAAATTCGTGGGAGACTTTAGAAAGTTTATCTTATGATATTCCTGATATTAAATTCACGTTAAATTAGTGTTAAAGATTTCATACTTTACAAAAAAAGTAGTATCTTCGCCCATTCTTACAGCACTAAATATAATGAAAAAAATCTTATTATATAGCACCTTTGTAGGGGTTTTTATAGGGCTTGTAATAGCTTGTACCCCTAATGCTAACACCTACTACAACCGCCAAATGCAGCCTATAGTTACTAAGTACAATGTGCTTTTCAATGGTGAGGAGGCGTATGCTAAAGGGCTTAACGAACTACGCGAAAAATACCAAGATAACTTTAGTGAAGTCTTGCCAGTGGAACCTATTGGGCTTAGTGGTAAGGTACAGTTAGATGGTATGGGAAATCCTAATTTCGAGCGTGCTGAAGATAAAGCAATTAAAACTATCCAGCGTCACTCTATGGTCTTCAAAGGAGTGCAACGCAACTATAAGATAGACGATGCTTATATGCTTTTGGGAAAAGCGCGTTATTACGACGAGCGTTTCTTCCCTGCTTTAGAGGCATTCAATCACTTGCTTACCAATTATGGTAAAAGTGAACGTATTCCCGAAGCTGCTGTATGGGCACAAAAAACTAATCTTCGTCTTGGTAAAGACAAAATAGCGATTGAAAAACTCACCGAGTTTCTAAAAGAAAATCCTAAATTGCGTCGCAATGATAGGGCAGAGGCTTATGCTACTTTAGGGCAGGCTTATATCAATCAAGAGCAATACCCTCAAGCTGCCGATGCTCTCTATAATGCAGGTAAATACACACGTAACAAAGCATTGCGTGGTCGCTACTATTTCATCGCTGCACAACTCTATGAAAAACAACATCAAAAAGATTCAGCTGAGGTAGCTTTTGAGAAAGTTGTAAAACAGAATTGGAAAATTCCGCGTAAATTATGGGTAGAAGCTCAAGCAGGTAAAGCACGTAACAAAACTTTCACTCCCGAAGAAAAAGCAGAGTTTTTAGCCTATTTGCGTAAACTCGAAAATCGTTATGAACACAAAAACTACCTTGATGTGCTCTACTACACTCACGCCGAATTGTTGAAGAACGACCAGAAAAAAGTCGCTACCGATTACTATCGCCAGTCTTTGCATAATAATAAAGAGAATAATCCGCTAAAAGCAAAAGCTCATACACGTCTTTCTGAACTATTTTTTGATCAAAAAGACTACATAGGGGCTTATCAACATTTGGATAGCACCCTTACTTATATCCCCGAAAACACTTTTGAACATTTATATGTGCGCCGAAAAAGAGATAATTTAGCTAAAATAGCTGAATTAGAGTACGTTGTAAGAAAGAATGACAGTGTGCTAAAAGTAGTACGTATGCCCGAAACTGAACGCCGTGCCTATTACCAAAAGCATATCGACTCTATGCAGCAAATAGCAGCATTGCGCACTCAAAAAGAGCAAACAAGCAAAGTTAAAAATACAGGTATGGGATTTTCTACTCCTGATGTTGCTCCAGAAAAAGGCGGTAAATTCTATTTCTACAACCCTATGAGTGTAGCTTATGGCAAACAGCAGTTTGAACAGTATTGGGGTGATAGAAAGTTAGAAGATAATTGGCGCTGGTCATCAGTGGGGAGTGGGGTAGTAGCCGATGTTACAGCCTCAACAACTGTGACAAAAACTGTAGAAAAGCAAGTAGAAACCCCTGATAGCTATCTGGCTAAACTCCCTAAAACAGAAACTGAAATCAACCAATTGGCAGCCAATCGCAACGAGGCGCTCTACCAATTAGGTGTCCTCTATCGAGCTAAGTTCAAAGAGAATGAATTAGCTATTCAGCGTTTGGAGCGTGTGCTTGCTAGCAATCCTACCCCTGAAATTGAAGCTGCAGCTCTCTACGAATTGCAAAAAAACTATACTGATACTCACAATTCTAAAGCTGAAACTACAAAAAGTCGTCTGTTAGCGAATTATCCTAATACCGATTATGCAAAACTTTTGCAAGGAGGAGAAACTACCCAGCACGAACGCAACAAAATTGCTCAAGTGTTTGTGGATAGCCTTACCGCTCAGTATAATAGAGGTGAATTTATAGAAACCGCTCGCCGATTGCAAGAAGAAGGATTGCAGTATCGTGAAACGGCAGCAGCTCCTGCAATAGCTCTTTTGCAGGCTAAAACTACAGCTCGCTTAGAAGGATTAGCTCCTTATCAGGCTCAGTTGCAACAGATAGCAACTAACTATCCTGCTACTGCCGAAAGTGAAGAAGCAAAAAATTTGTTGGAAGAACTGAAGGATGTTGCTAATGAGGAATATATCTCCGATGATAAAGCTACTTTATGGAAGGTAGTGATTACAGGCACAACCCCCGAAATGCGTGAAAAATTAAAAGAAACTCTCACCGAAAAGCTAAAAGCCATTTCGGAAGTTCTCACTCTCTCCACCGATATCTACAACGCCAACGAAACTTGGTGGGTAATACATAAAATACGCGATGCTTATTCAGCACAGAGTATAGTAAATGAACTCAAAAGTTTCTTAGAAAAACACAAACTTTCAGCGTATCCTATACCTACTGAAAACTATCGTTTGATACAAATCCGTAAAGAAAAAGAAAGGCTTCTAAATAAATAAGAAAATACTTGTTAAAAAATAATAATAGGTGTTTTAGTGAATTTTATTTTGTAGATAAAAATATTATTTGTACATTTGCCTATGAAAACTAACATCTTCACTGAAATTAAAGAAATTAGGAGAAATGAAAAGGATTCTGCGGGATTGAGGATGAAAAAATAGCAATATAACTATCTCATTTATAGGGTTAAACAAAATACTTAACTTTATATTTGAAAATTTAACATTTATTTAACTCTTTGTTCCAAGAATAATTAGTTATTTTGCTATGTGATAAAAAGAGTATTACTCTGCTTAGGATTATATCTTTTTATTTAATCAACAAAAAAAATGAAACTATGTCAATCAATGCCTTTATCATTTATCTTTCAATAGAAATGAAGTATTCTATTCATACGGTGGAAGCTTATAAGCACGATTTAAGGGCTTTTGAGAAATTCATCAAAAGTGAGTATGAAGATAAGGAAGAGGAATGCCCTTTAGAAAGAGCAGATCAGGAGGATATCAAAAAGTGGATTATACAACTATCCCAACAAGAGATGTCCTTTAGAAGTATCAACCGGAAATTATCAGCTTTGAAAACTTATTACACCTTCTTGAAGAAAACAAAACAAATAGAGGTGAGCCCGTTTGAAAAAGGAATTTTCTTGTTGAAAACAGAAAAAAGGCAAAAGTTACCTTTTTCTGAAGCTGAAATAGAAAAAGTACTATCTTATTTCTCAAGTAAAAGCTCTTTCGATGAAGTCAGAGATAGAGCCGTAATCGAAATGTTATACGCTACAGGAATACGACGCTCCGAGTTAGCAAATCTCCGCTTATCCGATGTCGATTTAGCTCAAAAACAACTCAAAGTATCAGGTAAAGGCGATAAAGAACGTTATATCCCCATTATACCAGAGTTAGAAGAAACGCTTAAAGAATACTTAAAATTAAGAGAGGAAGTAGCAAACGAAAAAAGCCAAAACTATTTATTCTTAGTTAAAAATGGTAAAAAACTATATTCTACCCTTGTGTATCGAATTATAAATTCGTATTTTAGCGCCGTTACACCCAAGAAAGACGTAAGTCCTCACGTATTGCGCCACTCTTTCGCAAGCCATTTGTTGGATAATGGTGCCGATTTGAATACTGTTAAGGAATTACTGGGGCATTCCAGTTTGGCTTCTACACAAGTATACACCAATACAAGTTTAGCAGAACTCAAAAAACAGTACAAAAAAGCCCATCCAAGAGCCGACCGCAAAGAAGAGGATGATAATAAATAGAATTGTTAAACCTTAAAATTTCTAAACATTATGAAAGTACACGTACACCCAGTAGACTTTACAGTCGACCACAAATTAGTAGAGTTCATCCAAAAAAAATTGGATAAGTTAGATAATTTCTACGACCGTATCATTGAAGCCGACGTACATTTGAAGTTGGATAATACCACCACTAAAGAAAATAAAATAGTGGAAGTAAAAGTACATATACCAGGTGAAAGCCTTGTCGTGAAAAAACAATTTAAAACTTTCGAAGAAGGAATTGATAGTGCCATCACTCCATTGGAAAGAATGCTTTTAAAACACAAAGATAAACATTAATAAAATGTTAATATTTTGTTAATATTCATCCTTTTTAAAGAGTAACTAAAATTTAAATCATACCTTTGCCCCAGTTTTTATTGTATAATTTTATTTACTTATTAAAAGAATGAAAAAAAGTATTCTCGCTTTAGCTTCATTAGCCTTTTTAGGTGTACAAGCTCAACAAGTAGATTATAACCGATGGTCTGTAGATGTAAACGGAGGTGTGAACAAAGCCACTACTCCTTTCACCGCTGGTTATGGCACAAGTACTCCAAACCTCTGGAGTGCTAATGTAGGGGTTCGCTATATGGCAAACAATAAATTTGGTATTCGTTTGGCTGGTGGTTATGATGTATTTAAAAATGATGATGATAGCCCTGCTTTCGAATCCAATATTTGGAATGTAAATTTACAAGGAGTTGCTAATTTAGCCCGCGTGTTGAGTTTTGAAGAATGGACAAGTGATTTAGGATTGTTATTGCACGCTGGTTTAGGATACTCTCAACTAAAAAGTGACGCAATCTCTAAAGCCGATAAAATAGCATTCCTTACTATTGGTCTTACACCTCAATTGAGAATCTCTAATCGTATCGCTTTCTTGTTAGATGGCTCTATGTACATCAATAGCAAGCAACAACTTACTTATGATACCAAATCTGCTAATGGTCAAAAAGGTTTCCAAGGAAATCACTTCACCCTCACTGCTGGTTTGAATATCGCTATAGGTAAACAAGGCAAACACGCCGATTGGGCAGGCGCCGATATGCGCGAACAAGAAGAGGATGTAGCTCAACGCATCGCTGCTCTAGAAAGCAACGTAGCCGATTTGAAAGGCGAAGTAGCTAACAAACAAAACAGAATGAATGACGCTAATGGTAACCGCATTCCCGATGAGATTGAAAGCTACCTAAACGACAACTATCAAGCTAAAGCAGGTAATGCAGTAGCTAACGATAGCGATGTAGCCTCTGGCGATGTAGCTGCCGACCTTATTAGAAAAGGATATATCAGTGCTTACTTCGATTTCAATTCATCAGAACCTCAAGTTTCATCTTCTTGGTCTATTGACTTCGTAGGTAAGTATATGAAAGAAAATCCTAATGCTCACATCACCGTAAATGGTTATGCTGATGAGTTAGGTGGTACTAACTACAACACTACCCTTTCTCAAAAACGCGCCGATGCTGTGAAAAACTTGCTTGTAAAAGCAGGTATCGATGCTAATCGCATCACAGCTCAAGGCAAAGGAGTAGATAATAGCGTAGATAAAAATTCTCCAAAAGCTCGTCAATTAGCTAGAAAAGCTACTTTTGAATTGAAGTAGAAAAACTTCTTCAAAATCTTATAATAAAAACTGTTCTGAAAGGTATTTCTCAACCTTTTAGAACAGTTTTTACATTAATATTTGTTTATTACAAAATAAAAACGTACTTTTGTGCGTTAGTTTATATCTGTTCACAACACTAAATACTCAAGATGAAAACAAATAAAATAACTATTAAAGTTATAGCAAGTTATGTACTACTTTTCTTAGTGTCGGTAGTAGCGGGCTATGTAATCTTCAAAGAAATACAAAAGCTATCCCATCAAGAAAAGATAAATCAAGAAGATAGAAATAAAATTATACAAATTAGCAAAATCCTCTCTTTAGTAAATGATACCGAAAGTGCAGGGCGTATTGCTATGCGTACTGACGATAGAGAAGCCTTGCAACTCTTTTTAGAAAAGAACGTCTATTTACAAACCGAAATACTTAAATTTCGTCGTGATATTAGCTCCGAAAAACAAGTCTTCACACTCGATACAATTCGCTCTTTGCTCAACCTAAAAAGTGAAAATATACAAGAGTTAAAAGCCTTTCAAGAAACCGATAGTACTTCTATTATCATACGTAGTGCTATTCGCAAACTCTCAAGTTTAGAACCTTATTTAGGCTATGAACTTTACAGCAAAGAAACTTATAGAAGAAGAACTCCTGAAAAAGCCCCTCCTGATATCGCTTCTATCCTAAAAAAATATAAAAATATAAAAATCCCTACTACCTTTAAAAACACTAAGTTTGATAAGGTCGTATTAGAAACACTTTCACTGCTAAACAAAATAAATGAAGATACCGAAGAATCTAAAAGCCAGATAAATGAAAAAATGCAAAAACTCTGGCAGAATGATATCCAGATTTCAAGAAAATTAGACGACTTGCTACATAACTTTGAAGAAGAAGTATTAGCTAATTCTCAAAAATTGAGCTTGGAACGTAAACAAATTTTTGAAAATAGTAAAAATCTGCTGATGATAGCTTTCTTAGTCGCTTTAGGAATTATAGTGATCTCATCTATTGTAATTATCAATGATTTTGTTAATTCACAACGCTATCGTCATCGTTTAGAAGCTGCCAATAGGAAATCTAACAATCTGCTCAAAAACCGCGAACAACTCATCTCTATGGTGAGCCACGACTTGCGTACGCCATTGAGCTCCATTGTAGGCTATTCCGAACTGCTCAGCAAACAAAATATATCCGAAAAAGGTCAAAATTACCTTTCTCATATCAAGTATTCTTCTGAATACATCTCTAAATTGGTAGACGAGCTTTTGGATTATACCCGTATTGAAGCTGGTAAAATTACAATTGAAAAAGTGCCTTTCAATACTACCGAAATTATTGATGAGGTTGCCAATAATGTGAAATCGGCTTATAAAACGAAAGATATAAACCTATCTCTCAGTTTCTCCGAAACTGTAAATAATCTCAATTTCTCAAGTGATGCTTATCGTATCAAACAGATATTGTACAACCTTATTTCTAACGCCTTTAAATTTACTGAACACGGAACAGTGCATATACAAGCCGATGCTCGTCAGCTCAATGGCGATGAATATGAAATAGGTATTGCAGTTACCGATACAGGTATTGGTATCAAAAAAGAACAACAACAACATATTTTTGATGAATTTACCCAAGCAAACGATGAAATTTCTAAACGTTATGGCGGGTCAGGTCTCGGCTTGCACATCTCTCAAAAATTAGCACATCTGTTACGTGGTAAAATTTATTTGGAAAGCTATGAGGATAAAGGTAGTACTTTCACTTTGCGCTTCTTGGCTGAGAAAGTGGTAGAGCGCACCAAAACTACTCAAATTATCACTAATGATAAGAATCCTGATTTAATTACTATTATAGTGATAGATGATGACCTCTCTATCCTTTCACTCATAGAAGAATTGCTAAAACAAAAACACATCAATGCTATTACTTTCAACAATGGTAAAGAAGCGTTTGAACAAATGGAAAATTTCAATTTCGATTTGGTAATTACTGATATTCAGCTTCCCGAAATGAATGGTTTCCATTTTGTAACCCTCTTCAACGAGCAGTACAAAAACAATCCGTTACCTGTATTAGCAATTACAGGACGACGCGACGTTCCCGAAAGTTTCTATATGAAGAGTGGCTTCTCTGGCATTTTGCCTAAGCCATTCACTCCTGAGCAGTTCTACCAAAAACTGAAAATCTTCTTCCCTAAACTCAATGCCGAAGTAGAACATAAAACTATTATGGTGAGCAATAATATAGTAGGAGGTTATACCCCTGAAATATTAGAAAGTTTTATGGGAGACGACCACGAAGGTATCATAGGTATTTATGAACATTTCTTGAAAGAAAGCAGTGAGAATATACAAACACTTAAACTCCTTGCCGATCGTCAAGACTATAAAGGTATCAAGGCAATCGCTCATAAAATGACTACAATGTTTGCACAAATCAATGCCAAACGTGAGTCTGAAATACTTATCATTCTCAATAAAGTGTTGGAAGAAGTACCTACTGAATTACACGGACAAATCCATACTTTAGAACAACTATTTGAAAATGAATGCCGTCCAGCGATAGAACAATATCTTAAAAAATTAATAGAACTATAAATTATGATTAAAGAATCTGAACTTATTTTGAATCCTGATGGTAGTATTTACCACATCAATTTGCGACCTGAACAAGTCGCCGATACTATTATTTTAGTAGGTGATCCTAACCGTGTGCCTCGCGTGAGTGCTTATTTCGACAATATAGAATTTAGCACCCAAAAGCGCGAATTTTGTACCCATATAGGTTCTTATAAAGGCAAACGCCTTACTGTGATTTCCACTGGTATAGGTCCTGATAATATCGATATTGTGATCAATGAACTCGATGCACTTGTGAATATCGATTTGCACACGCGCCAGCCTAAAGAGCAACTCACTTCGCTTAATATAGTGCGTTTTGGTACTTCGGGCTCTCTACAAGCCGATATACCCGTAGATAGTTTTGTGCTCTCTTCTCACGGATTAGGTATGGACAATATGTTTCATTCGTATAAGGATAGTCCTAAGGTGCGTGAAATCGCTATGGAAGAGGCTTTTATCGCTCATACAAGTTGGAATCCTCTCAAAGGTCGCCCTTATATCATAGCTTGCGGACAAGAACTTAAAAAACGCCTCCTCACCGATAAAGTATTTGAGGGAATTACGGGTACTGCTCCAGGCTTCTATGGTCCTCAAGGACGCGTATTGCGCTTGCCAGTGCAAGACCCTGACCTCAATGATAAACTACACAGTTTCAATCATAATGGGCATCGTATGACGAACCTCGAAATGGAAACATCTGCCATCTATGGGATTTCTAAACTCTTAGGACACCAAGCTGTTTCGCTCAATGCTATCATTGCCAATCGCCCTACAGGTACTTTCACTAAGGATACTAAAAAAGTAGTAGAAGACCTCATCGTATATGGTTTGGAACAATTGGCAAAATAGTTATTACTACACTTTAACAAAAATGATTAATTTGATAATCAATAATTTATTAGTTGTAAACTTATGAAAGCAATTTATTTTTTAGCTATGTTATGGCTATTCAATTGTCATAATACTACTTCCATTGATAGAGATGATACTTCAGTAGAAAAAGATACAGTAGTTGTATGTACTGAGGAAGATTTATCAGTGAGAAATGATGCTTCTGAAGATAGTGAATTTGTAAGTCGTTATGATTGGCATCTCCCTGATGAAAATAAGAATTTAACCTTTTTGCCAGATAAAAAAGAAGCTTTTTTGTTAGGAGATTCAATTCCTATTTATAACCATAAAGGTTTTCTAAAAGAAAAACGTACTGATCTTGATACAAAGTGGGTAGCAATAGTGGGAGTTTCGGATACCCTATACAATTTCACAAAAGATCATTGTACAGCCTTTCATTATATAAAAATAGTGTTGAATAATACTGATTCTCTCATTGTAGATGGAAGAAATGTATTTAGAACAACTGATAAACTGATTGATAAAACCTTTGACAACGGTGAACGCATACAATTTTTTAGAACTGCCTATTATGGTACACCTGTATCAGATGATGATGGATTAACTTTTTGCGGAGAACCTTATCAACCTGCCATATTAATTACAAATACAGGTTTTAAGGGATTAGTACCAATAGGGGAAAATAATTCACTTGGTATTAATAGAAAAATGTTTCAATTTTTTGAACTATGTGACAATGATGGTTTTTTAGATGAGGTGATGAATGCAGTGAGGACTTCAAAAGGCATAGTTCTTAAAATTTATAGAGAATTTCAAGAAGGGTATACTAACTATGAGGTACTATTAGAGAAAACAACAGAAGGGTATAAGGTTACCCGTTTAAATTATCCTAAAATAAAAATTGATCAACCTTATATAAAGAAAAAGTGAATATGACGCCCCTTACAGGTCAAGAACTCCACAATTTAGCGATGAACATTGTAGGTGAAGCTTTACAAAAGGAACTACAATGGGAATTCCTATTGGTAAATAGTGAACTCAAGCGCGACCCCCAGTTTGTATGTGTAGACAAGAACAACCAAAAGTACTTTATCATTGTGCGGGCAGTACCCTATGGCGACGACCCTACCGAGTATGATATCGTATTTATGGAAGTGGTGCGCAAACACGCCGAAAAACATAACGCTCGCACTTTCTATGCAGGTGTAGGGCTTAGCAATGTAACAGATGAAACCCTCCCTCTATATAAAGATGAACCTTATAAACTCAACTTTCAAGGGCTCATTGAAATTTGATAATTGACAAATTTGCTAATTGACAAATTATTCGTACTTTTGCCACTCAAAAATAAAGCAAGTAACCAATGAAAATAAACGAATCATTGAACGTACATAGCAGCTTACTACAACTCATTGGCAATACACCTCTATTGGAATTACACAAAATTACCAAAAATCTTAAAGGTCGCTATTTTGCTAAACTCGAAGCCTTTAACGCAGGTCATTCTGCCAAGGACAGAGTAGCCAAATATATCGTTGAAGATGCCGAACGCAAAGGACTTCTTAAACCAGGATATACTATTGTAGAAACCAGTTCGGGTAATACGGGCTACAGTTTGGCGATGATAAGTGCCCTAAGAGGCTACCGCTGTATCATTGCAATTAGCGATAAATCTTCACACGACAAAGTGGAAATGCTACAAGCTCTAGGAGCTGAAGTGCATTTGTGTCCTTCAAATGTTGCTCCCGATGACCCTCGTTCTTACTACGAAGTAGCCAAACGCATCCACAACGAAACTCCTAATTCTATCTATATCAATCAATATTTCAATCCACTCAATCCTGAGGCTCATTACCTTTCTACCGGTCGTGAAATATGGGAACAAACCCAAGGGGAAATCACTCACGTAGTAGTATGTAGTGGTACAGGAGGTACCATTTCGGGGATTGCGCGCTATCTCAAAGAACAAAATCCTAACGTACAAGTATTGGGGGTAGACGCCTATGGTTCAGCTATCAAAAAATACCACGACACTCGTCAGTTTGACCCTGCCGAAGTATATCCATACAAAATAGAAGGAATGGGTAAAAACCTAATTCCTACCGCTACTAATTTTGATGTTATTGATGAGTTTATCAAAGTAACTGATAAAGATGCGGCACTCACAGCTCGTGAATTGGCACGTACTGAAGGACTTTTTATGGGTTATACCAGTGGGGCTGCTATGCAAGCCGTAAAACAATATGCCGAGGCAGGTAAGTTTGACGAAAACAGCATTGTAGTTGCCCTTCTCGCCGACCACGGTTCGCGCTATATGAACAAAATTTATAGTGACGATTGGATGAAAAAGCAAGGATTTATTGAATAACAATTGACAATTATCAATTAATAAAATAAATAAAAAAGAAGAATGAAAGATTTATTTGAGCATATTTATGCAAATAAAGGAAGTATAGGGCGCTGGTCAGACCACGCCGAGGGGTATTATGTATTCCCTAAATTAGAAGGTGAATTAGGTCCTCATATGAAATTCCAAGGAAAAGAAATCCTCAACTGGAGTATCAACGATTATTTAGGACTTGCAAACCACCCCGAAGTGCGCAAAGTAGATGCCGAAGCAGCTGCCGAGTATGGTGCGGCTTACCCTATGGGAGCTCGTATGATGAGTGGGCATACTACTATGCACGAAGAACTCGAAAAACGTTTAGCTAAATTCGTACATAAAGAAGCTGCTTATTTGCTCAACTTCGGTTATCAAGGAATGGTATCTATCATCGATGCTTTGGTAACAAAAAATGACGTTATCGTGTACGATGTTGATGCACACGCTTGTATCATCGATGGGGTACGTTTGCACTTTGGTAAACGCTATACCTATCAACATAACGATATGGAGAGCTTTGAGAAAAACTTAGAGCGTGCTGCCAAATTAGCTGAAACTACAGGAGGTGGTATCCTGGTGATTTCAGAAGGTGTTTTTGGAATGCGTGGCGAACAAGGTAAACTTAAAGAAATTGTAGCCCTTAAAAAGAAATATCCTTTCCGCCTTTTGGTAGATGATGCGCACGGTTTTGGTACCTTGGGTCCTCGTGGAGAAGGAACTGGTGTTCATCAAGGCGTACAAGATGAAATTGATGTCTATTTCTCTACTTTTGCCAAATCAATGGCTGGTATTGGGGCTTTCGTAGCTGGAAATGCCAAAGTAGTAGATTATCTTAAATATAACCTCCGCTCTCAAATGTTTGCTAAATCACTTCCAATGATTTATGTAAAAGGTGCTTTGAAACGTTTGGAAATGATGGAGACAATGCCTGAACTACAACAAAAGTTATGGGATAACGTAAATCGTTTGCAAAACGGACTTAAAGAGCGTGGATTCAATATCGGTAATACCAATACTTGCGTAACGCCTGTATTCTTGCACGGTAGTATTCCTGAAGCAATGGCGATGGTAAACGACCTTCGCGAGCACTACAGTATTTTCCTTTCGATTGTAGTTTATCCAGTGATTCCAAAAGGAATGATACTCTTACGCATTATTCCTACTGCTTCACATAGTAAAGAAGATATCGACCGTACTTTGGAAGCATTTTCAGCGATTCGTGAAAAACTCGAAACAGGCGTATACCGCGCTATGAATGCTGAACTTACTAAAGAAATGGGAGATATGTAATTAAATTATTAATTGAAAAAAAATACTTTGCCAAAGTGAGATAGCTTATTGTGCTACAACCAACTTTGGCAAAGTTTTTGTGTATCTCCACCTTGTTCATTATTAATTGCTAATCGTTAATTGTTAATTGTCATCCCTACATATAATGAAATTGAAAATATAGAAGCTATCATAAAGGCAGTATTTGCCCAAAGTGATAAGTTTCATATCCTCATTGTAGACGACAATTCTCCTGATGGCACTGCCGATAAGGTACGCGAATTACAAAATATTTACCCTAACCGACTCTTTTTAGAGGTACGCACCGAGAAAAAAGGTTTAGGAACAGCTTATATTCACGGATTTCAGTGGGCATTGACACATAACTATGAATATATTTTTGAGATGGACGCCGATTTTTCTCATAATCCCACTGACCTCTTACGGCTTTATGAAGCTTGTCAGCAAGGTGCTGATGTTGCAATTGGGTCGCGTTATGTAAAAGGGGTGAATGTAGTGAATTGGCCCTTGCAGCGCATCTTGTTATCTTATGGGGCTTCTATCTATGTGAGGGTAATTACGGGAATGAAAATTAAAGATCCTACGGCTGGCTTTGTGTGTTACCACCGAAGAGTATTAGAGCATATCAACCTCAAAACTATTAGATTTGTGGGCTATGCTTTTCAAATAGAAATGAAGTATCGCGCTTATCTTAAGAAGTTTAAAATTACAGAAGTACCTATTATCTTTACAGATAGAACTAAAGGAAAATCAAAAATGAATAAAAGCATTATCCGTGAAGCTATCTTTGGTGTTATCGGAATGCGATTTAAAAAATAAATCAGCATAAAGAATTATGGAATTTATAAGAAAGAGACTCAAAAGCTTACAATATGTATTTCAAGGTTTGTTTTATTTAATAAAGAATGAACCCCCAGTGATGGTGCACATTGTCATCTCTTTAGTATGGGTGATTTTAGGCTTTTGTTTCGGCATTACTACCAATGAATGGATTGTACAATTGCTGTGTATAGCTATAGTGCTATCAGTCGAAGGTCTCAATACAGCCGTTGAGAAACTTTGCGACTTCATCCACCCCGATCATCACAAAACTATTGGCATTATCAAAGATGTTGCTGCTGGAAGTGTAGGCTTTGCTGTGATACCTGTAAGCGTTGTGCTCTGTATCATCTATTATCCTTATGTAATGAAACTCTTTTAAATTTTACTATGAAAGATATAGTAAAAGGGTATTTAGCAGCTTTTATTTCGGCGGTTACTTATGGTATGATTCCGCTGTTTATGATTCCTATCAAGCAGCAAGGTTTTTCGGTAGATGCAGCGCTTTTCTATCGTTTTATTACTACAAGTCTCTTTATTATGGGATATCTTTTCTACCGAAAAGAGACACTGCGCATTACCCCGCGCGAAGTATTTATCTTTCTTGTTTTAGGATTGCTATACGCCCTTTCAGCAGAATTTCTCTTCCTTGCCTATGATTTACTCTCCCCAGGAATTGCTTCTACTATATTTTTTATGTATCCGCTAATAGTAGCACTTGCTTTGGGTGTTTTCTTTAAAGAACATATCACCTTTCGCACAATGATAGCCCTTATTGTTGTATTAATAGGTGTTTTCTTACTCAGTGTAAAAGATGTAACAAACTTTTCAATCAACTATATAGGGGCAGGTGTATCACTACTTGGAGCAATTTCGTATGCACTCTATATGCTCATTGTCAATAAGTCAAAAATATCGGCTTCAGGAATAAAAGTATCGTTTTATTCTACCTTATTTTCTTCAGTTTACTTTCTTGTAAAACTATTTGTAATGGGGAAAACACTCCCTATTCCCGATTTGAAAATGAGCTTCTTGTTAACAGGTTTTGGAGTAATTACTACTCTGCTCTCTATTGTTACTCTTATTTATGCTATCAGAATGATAGGTTCTACCCCTACAGCTATCATTGGGGTAATGGAACCCATTGTAGCAGTAGCTATCAGTATTTGGATATTCCAGCAAGAAAGTCTTACAACGAATCTTATTATAGGAGTGCTACTCATTATCATTGCAGTAATGATAGATATTTTGAACCCTAAGAAAATATAGTTAAATTATTTTGTTTAATTCTAAATAAAGTGGTATTTTTGTCCGCTGAAAAACTTAAATATCATTTTATGAAAAAACTCATTTTGCCTATTATGGTGTTATGTGCTACGATGAGTATGGCACAAAATGACCCTCTTGATTCTAAAAAAGATACTGTATCACTTGAGGAAGTAGTGATTACGGCTAATCGTATCAAAGAGAAGAAAACGGATGCTGTTGCGAATGTAACCATTATTGACCAAAAGAAACTACAGCAGTTTATAAAAATAGCGCCTGATATGTCGCATCTTATTGGGATGATAGAACCAGCTATGTCACTTTCTACCAATACAACTAACAACCGTTATCAAAATTTGCGAGGGCGTTCTATACTCGTATTGATTGATGGTATCCCTCAATCTACGCCATTACGTGCTACAGACCGCGATATTCGCTCTATTGACCCAGCAGCTGTAGAACGTATTGAGATAGTAAAAGGGGCTACCTCTATTTATGGAAATGGAGCCATAGGAGGAATAATGAATATTGTAACTAAAAAATCGCCTAAAAATGTTATTTTCGGTGGGCAAACTACTATAGGAGCTTCAGCAAGAGATTCTTTTAAAGAAAATAGAGGCTTTGGCTATCGTTTTAATCAACAATTTTATGGAAATTACAAAGGCTTTTCTTATTTAGTTGATGCGGCAATGAACCAAACAGGTTCAGCTATTGATGGGACAGGTGAATATATATCTCCTCGCTATGGATTAGGAGATGTGCGTACTTATAACGGACTTGTAAAACTTGGTTATCAGTTTGACGATGATAACAAGGTAGAAGCTATGTATAACTTCTATCAAAGTTTGCAAAACACCCCTTTGGTAGCTTCTGGAGGAAAATATCTAGAACGCCCTCGTATAGGAGTTTATGATACTAAAGACCCTGCTGCTCAAGATGAAGGAATGCGCTATAATCACAACGCCTATATAAAATTCAACTCCAATAACATTTTTAAACGTACTGATTTAGAGTTAAGTGCTTTTACCCAACACCAATATGCTATTTTCGATTATCGCAAGCACAACGCTCGAAGTCCACGTTGGGAAAGCAGTAGCGGGCAAGCAACTGTAAAAGGTGAAAAATATGGTATTCGTACCCAACTAACTTCTAAAGTTTTATTTTCTGAAAATGTTTTTACTCAGTTACTCTATGGTGCTGATGTATTGATAGATAAAACCAGTCAGCCTCTAGTAGATGGTCGTTATTGGATGCCTGAGCTCACTTCTTATAATTCTGCTCCTTTCTTACAAACAAAAACTACTTTCTTCCAATACTATGTACTCAAAGCAGGCTTGCGTTATGATTACATTGATGTATCTGTTCCTAATTATGAGGTTCTCAGGCTCCGCAATACCGATCCTCGTGTATATGTAAAAGGAGGAGATCTTACTTACAACAATCTTTCTCCTAACATAGGGATTGCATACAACCAATTCAAGTTTTTCCAGCCTTTCATCTCTTATTCACAAGGTTTTTCAATTTTTGATTTAGGAAGAACCCTTCGTGCTGCTAAAGCTGATGTCCTTTCTAAAATCAATACAGAGCCTGTTAAAACCGAAAATTATGAAGCCGGAGCTTATGCTGAGCTAAGCAAATATGTTCATTTGAGTGGCTCTTATTTCTATACTTATTCAAAACTCGGTAGTGATCTCAAATCAGTAAGTGGTTTTTGGGTAGTAGATAGAACCCCTCAAAAAGTATATGGTTTTGAAGTAAATGCTGATATTTTTCCTACTAAATGGCTTACCCTTGGCGGAAGTTTTATCTCTTTTGAAGGAAAGAAAAAATCTACTGAAGATGGAGATTGGGATGGCTATATGAGTGGTACTTCTATTCCTGCTCCTAAGGCAACTGCTTATATAAGAGTTACACCTACTGAATATAGTTACCTTCAAGTAAATTACTTACATACAGGTAGTAGAGATCGCTTCTCTCCTGATAATCGAGGTGTATATACTGAAGGAGAGGGAATTGTTTATCCTATCGACTTATTTTCTCTCAGTGCAGGTTATACTTTCAACAAGTCTTTTTCTTTGGCTTTAGGGATTGAAAACCTCACCGATAAGGTGTATTATACACCTGCTTCTATGTTGGTAGCACGAGATGCTGAGTATGCACGTGGTAACGGAAGATATTTTAATCTGAGTCTTACTTATCGTTATTAAGATATAAATAAAAAAACGAGGTGTAAAAACCTCGTTTTTTTATTATCAGTTTATAGACCGAACCGCTTCTTTTAGTTGTATCAAAGCTTGTTTTACCACACTTCGCGGACAAGCTAAATTTATGCGCATATAACCTTTGCCTTCTTCCCCATAAATAGCTCCATCATTTAGGGCTAAGTGTGCTTTATCAGTGCATAGGGCTACAATTTCTTTCTGACTGAGTTGTAATGCACTAAAATCTATAAATACCAAATAAGAAGCTTGGGGTACAATCACTTTTAATTGTGGTATGTATTTTTCAATGTAATGTATTACTTCATCAACATTCCCTTGTACATAGTTGAGCATTTGTTGTAGCCATTCTTCACCTTTGTTATAGGCGGCTACCACAGTGTTGAACGCAAAAACGTTTCCTGCGGCTAACTCATTCCCCTCTACATAGCTCTCAAAACGGCGGCGTAGGGTAGGGTTGGCAATCACGGCATACGAAGTTGCTAAACCTGCCATATTAAATGCTTTGCTCGGAGAGGCAAATACTACCGAGTTTTGTGCAGCTTCTTCGCTTACAGTAGCAAATGGAATGTGCTGATATGGAGGTAAGGTAAGGTCGGCGTGGATTTCATCAGCAACTACTATTACGTTGTTTTGAGCACAAATAGTAGCTACTTTTTGCAATTCTTCACGTGTCCATACGCGTCCACCGGGGTTGTGAGGATGACAGAAAAGGAAGAGTTTGCAACCTTTTATCTTTTCTTCAAATACTTCAAAATTGATGTGATATTGTCCGTCTTTCAACTCAAGCGGACAGTTCACTAATTCGCGGTGGTTGTTGCGAATCACCTGAGCAAAAGGATTGTACACAGGTTGCTGAATCATTACTTTTTCACCGCGTTCAGTAAAGGCTTGCACAGCCATAGCCAAGGCAGGAACTACCCCAGGTACAAATGAAATCATCTCTTTGGTAATTGTCCATTGGTGGCGGCGTGCTTGCCAACTGATAATAGCCTCATACCAACTCTCAGGTCTGGCTGTATAGCCAAACACTTCGCATTCCATACGTTTTTTCATCACCTCTACAATGAATGGAGGTGTTTTGAAATCCATATCGGCTACCCACATTGGTAGCAAATCAGTACGCCCCCAGCGAGGAGCTAATGCCTCTAATTTCAAGGCATCTGTGTGTTTTCTACAAACTACTTCGTCAAAATTGTAATCCACTTTATCTAATGATTAATGGTTAATGATTAATTTTTTATTACGTATGTACCTACTAATTGTTAGGTTGTACCTATCAATTATCGTTACTAATTTACTCTCACAATGTTGGCACCCAATGCTTTGAGTCGTCCATCGATATTTTCATAACCTCTATCTATCTGTTCTATATTATAGATGGTAGAAGTACCTTTGGCTGATAAGGCTGCGATGAGCAGGGCAATACCAGCACGTATATCGGGGGAAGTCATTAGGGTAGCGCGCAAAGGCGATTTGAAGTCGTTGCCAATAACTGTGGCGCGGTGTGGGTCACACAATATAATTTTAGCTCCCATATCTATCAGTTTATCGATAAAGAAGAGTCGGCTTTCAAACATCTTTTGGTGAATGAGCACTTCCCCGCGTGCTTGAGTAGCGACTACCAGCACAATACTCAATAAGTCGGGAGTAAAACCAGGCCAAGGGGCATCGGCTACAGTAAGGATAGAGCCATCAATGTAATTCTGAATCTCATAGCCATTGGTATGGGCGGGGATATAGATATCGTCGTTTCTCTTTTCAAAACTAATACCTAATTTTTGGAAGATAGTAGGCATAATACCCAAATGTTCCCACCCCACATTTTTGATAGTAATCTCACTGCGGGTCATAGCCGCTAACCCTATCCAGCTACCTATTTCAATCATATCGGGCAGAATGGTATGAGTACAACCATTTAGGCGCTCCACTCCATTGATAGTGATAAGGTTAGAACCAATACCTTGTATATCAGCCCCCATAGCATTGAGCATACGGCAAAGTTGTTGTACATAAGGCTCACAAGCAGCGTTGTAGATGGTGGTAGTACCTTCAGCTAATACGGCAGCCATAATAATGTTAGAGGTTCCCGTTACTGATGCTTCTTCTAAAAGCATATAAGTACCGTGTAGTTTTTCAGCTACTACACTATAAGTATAATTGTTCTCATCGTATTCAAAATGAGCTCCTAATTTGATGAAGCCATCGAAGTGGGTGTCGAGGCGGCGGCGACCTATTTTGTCTCCCCCAGGTTTAGGAATATAGCCTACGCCAAAACGTGTGAGTAGTGGTCCTACTACCATAATAGAACCGCGCAAGGCTTGCCCTTCGGTATGAAATGACTCTGATTTTAAGTAATCGATATTCACTTCATCTGCCTGAAAGCTATAAGAACCTTTTCCTACTTTTTGAATTTTTACACCTAAATTTTCGAGTAAAGAAATGAGTTTATTTACATCCTGAATGTCGGGGATGTTGTGAATAGTAACCTTTTGGTCGGTGAGTAGAACGGCACAAAGCACTTGTAATGCCTCATTTTTAGCACCTTGTGGAGTAATTTCTCCTTTAAGAGTATGTCCTCCTTCTATCTTAAATACGCCCATTATTATTTTTTTTATTAAATTTATTAGTAAAAACTTTTTTGTTTTGTTGATGTTGCTGATGAAGTTGATTTTGGTTCTGCTGCGGTATAGAGCGGCGAGTGAGGTTCATTTTGGTACGTATCAACGCTTGGCTGTCCCAAAGGTCTTCTTTCCTTTTGCGCAAATCTATCCGTCCTTTGCTCAATTCGTAAAGGTGTTCAAACACCACACTATCGTCTACCGCTTCTTTGTTCCAAGTGAGGAAACATTTTTTCATATGGTTAGCGATAGAATATTCTAAAGCCTCTCGCAAATCGCCTTTTTCCCATTTCACACAAGTGTTGATGAGCCTAAGGATGATATTGCCATAAAAACGATATTTGAGTTGGTGTTGTGGATATTCTAAGCGGTCGGGGTGCTTGTGTAGGGTAGAGGGGGTAGGTTTCTCATAAGGAGAATCTACATCTAACTGAAAACCAGACATTATAAACAATTGATCCCACAATTTGTGTTGGAAGTCAGGGACATCGCGCAAGTGAGGAAATAGGTTCCCCATTACGGCTACAATGCTACGCGCTGTGCGGTTACGTTCATCACGGTCTTCTAAGAGTACCGCTTTTTCAATCATTTTTTGTATGTGTCGCCCGTACTCAGGTATGCGCAAATGCGGACGTTCGGTATTGTATTCTAAGGTCGTCATAGTGATAAAATTCCTTCTACTTTGCCTGCTTCTTTGTAAAAAGCAATTACCTCATCAGGATTTTTTACGGTGAGGCTCACCGAAACTCCTGTGTATTTATCGCCTGATGAAGGGCGTGTGGTAATTTCGGCATCAGTATTTTTAAAAACATCCTCTAATTGCGCTAATTTAGCCTCATCTTTAGGGATGATAAATTTATAGAGGTAGCGAGTAGGCCACAAACTTGTTTCTAAAAGTTCGTTTTTCAATCGCTCGTAAAATTCTGCTAATTCTTGCTCTGTTTTCATTTAAATGATTCTTCTAAAATTATATGGAATGCAAATATACGAATAATTTGTCAATTAGCAAGTTTTTAAACCTTAACTATCAGCTCTTTCCGTTCAATGCTTGTCAATACACTTTAAAATTCTTTGTAAATCAATATGTTGTAATCGTTTGATTTTTAAAACTCTATCTTCTTCAGCTCGTTAGTCTCCAAGCTCTGATTTCTAAAAACTATTCCTTAAAATTTGCCATTTAAAAAAATAATCGTACCTTTGCGCCCTGAAAAAATTACGTAATAAAAATTTAACATTGCAATGAAAAAAGAAATTCACCCAGAATCTTACCGTTTGGTGGCTTTCAAAGATATGTCTAACGACGATATCTTTATCACAAAGTCTACCGTAGAAACTAAAGAGACTATTGAAGTAGATGGGGTTGAGTATCCATTAGTGAAATTGGAAATTTCTCGCACTTCTCACCCTTACTACACAGGTAAATCTAAACTTATTGACACAGCCGGACGTATTGATAAGTTTAAAAACAAATACGCTAAGTTCCAAAAATAACATAGCAACTTCTAAAAACCTCCCCTTAAGGAGGTTTTTTTCTTATGAAAATACTCTCCGTCTCTCTCCATAATATCGCCTCAATCGAAGGTCCTTTTACCCTCAATTTGGAAGCTGAACCCCTCAAATCGGTGGGGTTATTCGCTATTACGGGAGCTACAGGTGCAGGAAAATCTACTATTTTAGATGCTATTTGCCTCGCCCTTTACAACGATACTCCTCGATTGGCTGCTACTCAAAGCTCGGTTGCTATAACCGATAGTGGGGTAGAGGTAAAGGCTAACAACGTGAAACACCTCTTGCGCAAAGGGGCTGTTTCGGGCTATGCCAAAGTGGTATTTCAGGCGGTTGATGGCAAGATTTACGAAGCCGAATGGCAGGTGAGCCGCGCTTACAACAAACCCTCGGGGGCTATCCAAAACGAGAAAATGCAACTCACTTGCTTAACTGATAACCACTTAATTGCCGAAAATCGCAAAACACTCGTACTCGAAAAGATTCGCGAATGCGTAGGGTTAACCTTTGATGAGTTTACCAAATCGGTGATTTTAGCACAAGGTGATTTTACTTCTTTCTTAAAAGCAAACGACGATAAACGTTCGGATATTTTAGAGAAACTCACAGGTACTGAGGTGTATACACGTGTCTCTAAACAGATACACGAATGTCATAAACAACACAAAAACGAACTTCAACTCTTAGAAAAACAGCTTGAGAACATTACTTTCCTAACGGAAGATGAACGCACTACGCTATCTACTCAACTCGCTGCTGATGAAGAAAAACTGAAAAACCTGCAAAACTCTCTTTCTTCTCTAAAAGCTCAACAACAGTGGTTTGACAATCAGAAATTGTACACACAACAATGGCAAGAGGCTCTTGAAAATAAACAAATAGCCGAGCAGGAGAAAATCTCTCAGTCAGAACGTTTTGCTCAACTTGCAATGGTGGAGCAGTTGCAAGCTGTAAAAGGGGATATCCTCACCCAGCAAAAGGAAAGCGAAAAATTAACACTCACCACACAACAATTAGAGCAAGCTACTTTAGAAAAAGAACAACTTACTACCGATAAGGCTCTTATTTCCAGTGATAAAGAGGCTATCGAAAAGGATTTGGCAACAGCCAAAAGAACTTATGAAATAGCCAAACCTGCTATCGCTAAAGCAAAGGAACTGGATATTCGTCTCACAGAACAACAAAATGCGCTATTGCAATATCAGCAACAGTACAATACTAAAAAATCTGTTTTACAAACTAAAGAAACCGAACTTGAAAAAGTAGTGGAACATATCCAAAAAGGGGAGAGTTACATTCAAACTGAAGAACAATGGCTCAATACTCACCCCGATGAGGCTCAATTGTACCGCAATGCGCTGTGGTTAGAGCAACTCACAACCGACCAGCAACTGCTCAACGAAAAACGAACTGCCTACAAGCAAACGGAAGAACGCCTTACACAACAACACTCTAATCTGAAAGCTCAATACGCTATAGAAAATCTTCCCTCAACTGATATAGAGGTACTTGCCAAACAGCAAAAGGATTATCTCACTGCTTTGCAGATGTATCAATCGGATAGAGAAGTGGCAAAACGAATGATGCAATATGAAGCACAGAAAATACAAGGAGCATCGCTCTTACAAGAGTTGCAACATACACAAAATCAAACAGAAGAGGCTATAACACAATTACAAACAGCTCAGGCAGAAGCTAAAATCGCTTGTGACACTGCTGAGCGTATCTACCAAAAAGCACAAATAGAAAATACCAAAGATGTTGCCTTTTTACGTGAACATTTGGTGGAGGGGGAGGCTTGTCCTGTATGTGGGTCGCTACACCACCCCAATGCTCACAAGGCTGTCGCCGAACATCTTATCAATACGGTATATCAAGAATTTCTCAATGCCAAAAAGCATTTAGAATCGCTTACGAAAGACTTAATCACCAAAGAAACAGAGCTTAAAGAACTGCAAAAACGCATAGCACAGCAAACCACACAAAATGCTGAATACGCAACATTATACACCCAAGAGTACGAACGCTTAACGCAATCGGTGTATTACTATATGACTTATCCCACTGCTGAAATAGAGCCTTATATCACAAGTAAAATTTCTGAAATAGAGCACCTTTTAGCAGAAACTGAAACGCTTTTTGAAGTGCTTAACCAACTCAAATCACTCACCGATGAGCTGAATACTCTTGCAAAAGATACTCAGAATTGCGAACAACAAAGCCAAAAGCACTTTCAGCAGTTGCAAAATTTGCAACTTTCGGTTGCTTGGCTCAATCTTTGGCAAACAGATATTGCACAATTTCAAAAACAGGTTGTTACAGCTAAAACCGATTGGGAAACACATTCGGCTTGTCTCGAAAAATACAAAAAACGCCTTGCAGAACTCACACAAGAGCGCACAGAACTTTCTTCTTCGGCTCAAGCGCTCCAGCAAGAACTCACTGAATTGACGGAACGTATTACTAAAGAGCAAATTCAGTTGCAAAAAATGAAAGAAGAACGTAACAATTTGTTAGAAGGAAAATCGGCTCAAGAGGTAGAGGCTACTTTTGAGAAACAAATAAATGAATTAACATCTCGGTTGGAGCAAAACCAACAGCAATACAATGCTATTTTACTAAAACTGACGGCTAATGAAAAGACTTTAGAAACCTTAACAACGCAACAACAGCAATCGCAAACTCATATAACTGAGGCAACTCTTACAATAGAAGAATGGCTTACTGCTTACCCTTCTGAGCAAATAGACTTTATAAGAAGAAATATGCTAGAGTGGGCAAATCGCTCTCACGAATGGTTACAATCAGAAAGGCAAGCTCTTCAATCGTTAAACGAGCGCATAGCCCAATACAATACTATTGCTACAGAAAAACAGCAAGCTCTTGAACAATTAAAAGAAAAACGACCACTTGACCTTACAGAAGAAGCTACCATACAGCAATTGGCAGCTCAAACAGCTGAAGAAGATACACTACGCGAGGCTGTAGTTACTCAAAAAAGCAGGCTTCTAACTGATACTCAGCAGCGCGCTACCGCTGCAACATTGCATAAAGCTAAAGAAGAAAAGGAAAAACTCACCCATCGCTGGAGTTTGCTCAACGACCTTATAGGAAGTAGTACAGGTAGCACATTCCGCAAGTACGCTCAGGAATATACTCTTGATATGCTTTTGCAATACGCCAATGTACAAATGCGCTATCTCAATAGGCGTTATACTTTGCAACGCATTCCTAATTCTTTAAGTTTGCAGGTGGTAGATAACGATATGGGTGCTGAGGTCCGTTCGGTTTATTCACTTTCAGGAGGAGAATCGTTTTTAGTATCTCTGGCTTTGGCTTTGGCACTTTCCTCACTCTCATCTACTAAAATGAACGTAGAAACACTCTTTATAGATGAAGGTTTTGGTTCCTTAGATTTCGAAACGCTTTCTGTAGCTATAGATGCATTGGAAAGCCTACAAAATCAAGGGAAAAAAGTAGGGGTTATCTCTCACGTACAAGAAATGGTAGAGCGCATTGCTGTGAAAGTAGTGGTACAAAAGAAAGGCAATGGAAAGAGCAGTATAGTTGTTACTGTTTAGTTGTTAGAAGGTAAGAAAACTACTTCAAAAATTTTACTCCAATTCTTACCTGTAATGAAAAAAGTTTGACGCTTAGGGTGATAGGCAATGCCATTGAGTACATCCACATCAGGAGTTTGCTCTACTTTGCTTTTAAGTCCGCGTACATCTACTACACCTTCAATAGCGCCATTTTCGGGATTGATAATCATTATGCCGTCCTTTAGGAAAGTATTGGCATAAATCTTTCCGTTAGCAAATTCTAATTCATTAGCATAAGTGTAGAGCGATTTATTAGTGCAGAGTTGTAAACTATCAATCTCGGCATAAGTTTCGGGATGGAGTAACCAAATCTTTTCACTACCATCACTTTTGTAGAGTTTGTCTTCTCCATTATGGCAGAGACCCCAACCTTCTTTACTTTTGCCATAAGTGAAAGTCTTCTGAAAGTTTAAATCCTTGTCATATACCATTCCTATTTGTTCTCTCCAAGTGAGTTGCAGTATTTTACCTTTAAAAACAGTAGCGCCTTCGCCAAAGTATGAAGGTTGTAAAGGTACATTTTTATAGACTTCCCCTGTAAATGGATTCCATTTGCGTATAGATGATTCGCCGTATTGCCCTGTACTTTCTACAAGCGTATCACCTATGAATTCTAATCCTTGTGTATAAGCCTTCTTGTCGTGTGTATACTCATTGATGATTTTGTATGTATAGATTTTAGGAGCATCTTTGGCTAATAACAATAGTTGTTTTTGTACGGTGTACTGCTGTCCGTTAGTAGTATGAGCAGTAACTTTTAGTTGCTGTTTGCCTAACGGCAGAAGAGCGTGCAGTACGATAGTATCGCCTTGAGCTTCTAATAAATGCTGTTGATGAAATTGAAAAGAAGTTTTGCTAATTGCCTCACTGAATTTTGGGTGTGTGATTTTCACCACAAGGGTATCACCTAAGTGGTATTCTTTCTTTTTAGGAAAGATTTCTATATTAAAATCCTTGCCGTCATTAGGCGTATTTTTGCAAGCTACCATTGCTATTGCAAGCAGGATGAGGTATAAAAATCGTGGAAATGTAGTCATAAAATGTTATCTTTTGCTCTGGAAAATATAAGTAATAGTACCTGTTTGTTCTTTTTTGCCACTCACCGCATTGAATTTAGCTTTTTGAGCGTAGAGTAATGAGTTTTCTAATAAACAATCATCAGTAGTTGTGGAATTAGCTCTATCAATAGCTGTTTTAGTCACACGCCCTGCTTCGTCCACAGTGATACTTACCACCACTTTTCCATCACGTTCACAAGTAAACACAGGATTCGGAATATTTCCTACTCTACCAGCTAAGGCGTATTTTACTAAAGTGTTTTTATTTGCTTTGTCACTTATTTTAGGAGTATTAGTTGTGTTTTGCAAACTGTGATCGGTGATAATGAGGTCGCCTGCCATTTTTTGGTTGGCTACTAATTCTTCTTTAGCAGCTGCCATTTCCTGAGCAGCACGTTCAGCCATAATTTCGTCTAAAGTTTTGAAATCATCAGTGTGTTGTAAGGAAGCATCAGCTTGGTTGTAAGCATTGGTAGTGAGTTTAACATTGTTAGTAGGAACATCGGCATTAGGAGAGGTTTCTTCAGGTTGTGGGGGCTCTTGAGGTAAATCATCAGGGGTAAGTGCCATTTCTATCATTATTTCTTTCTTCTTGTCGTTCAATTGTATTACCATAAGAGTAAGTACAGTACAGAAGAGTATGAGCAAAGTGATACTAATTGCCTTATCAGTATTAGTGAACATTCGCATAAAAGCGCGTAATTCATACTGTAAACCAGAAGTTTTTCGAGCTTTTTGTCTTGGAAATATAGCCTCCATATTCAACTCGCCAGTAGGGTGGGAGGGAGGCGTTTCTTCACGTTCAAACTGACTGTTGATAGTTTTATTGCGATTTGCAAAACGGTCGTTGAGAACTTTCTTTTCTTGTGGTTCACCTACCACAGTAGTAAGAATAATAGGAGGTTTTTTAATTCTTAGGTCAGGAATATGAGCAGTGACAAACTCCTCAGGACTTATGGCATCACTTACTGAAAGATCACCTATTTTAGTGCGTCGCAAAGCAGATAGATAGCCTCCTGACCCTAAGGCTTTGCCAAAGTCGTTTGCTAAGGAACGTATATAAGTACCCTTACTGCACATTACCTCAAAGTGCAGTTTAGGAAACTGACTTGCATCAATAGTGAAATTGTGAATGTAAATAGTGCGTTGAGGTACTTCTATTTCTTTGCCATCGCGAGCAAATTCGTAGAGGCGTTTGCCATCTTTTTTGATAGCCGAAAATACAGGAGGAGTTTGCACAAGTTCCCCCATAAACTGTTTTCGCACTTGTTCTATCAGTTCAGGAGTGATATGGTCAGTAGGGTAGCGAGCATCTATTTCGGTCTCCATATCGTAGGAAGGGGTAGTCGCTCCTAAGGTGATAGTACCCGTGTAGGTTTTTACAGCATCTTGTATTTCAGTGATTTTTTTGGTAAATTTACCAGTACAAATCACCAATAAACCAGAAGCAAGCGGGTCTAATGTGCCCGCATGCCCTATTTTTATTTTCTTGAGTTTGTAATGCTTGAGAATAGCCCATTTGATTTTGTTCACCGCTTGAAACGACGACCATTGTAAGGGTTTATCAATAAGCAAAACACGACCTTCTGAAAATTCTTCTGGAGTTATCATACTATTCACTTTTCACGGTTCATTTTTCAGTTCCATAGAACTTCTCGCCTATGCGTATTTTCTCTCTACCATTGGCAACGCGCCATTTGTTAGCATCCCGTAATGAGAAAGCACAACCACAATACTCTTGTTGGTAAAACTTTTCACTTTTACAGATTTCCATATTGCAGGCAGAGCCTCCGTTTTTGCGCCAATTGTAGTCCCAGTAAGTAAGACCTTCATACTTGTTAGCAGCGTTTTTGCCTGCTTCATTCACTTGGTTGAGGTCTTTCCAGCGTGAGATACCTAAAGAAGTAGCAATGGTATCAAAGCCATTTTCGTGAGCATACAAAGCGGTGCGTTCCATACGCATATCAAAACACATTGCACAACGGCTACCGCGTTCAGGTTCAAATTCCATACCTTTGGCACGTGCGTACCAATTATCGGTGTCGTATTCAGCATCTACAATAGGTACACCATATTTTTCGGCAAAACGAATATTTTCGTCTTTACGGATTTCGTATTCTTTTTTAGGGTGGATATTAGGGTTGTAAAAAAATATAGTAAAGTCTATTCCCGATGCTTGAATAGATAGTATAATTGAGCCTGAACAAGGCGCACAACAAGTGTGTAACAATAATTTTTTGCCGTTGTTAGGCAATACAAGATTCTTGTGAACTAATTCCATAGTATTTTGAGTTTTCTTTTAAAGGGCGCAAAAATACAAAGAAATCACAATATATCAAGATTCAGGGGGATACATTTGTTTGAGAGCATTCACATATACTTCTGCACCTTTGCGTTTAAAGCCCTCGTTTTCATAGAGTTTAATAGCAGCTTCATTCGTAGGTGAAGTAAAGAGCAATATTTCGCCTAAGCCTAATTCTTTCCCTTTAGTTATCAGCTGCTGAATGAGTTGCGTGCCTATTTTTTTGCCACGTGCAAATTCATCTACCACAACATCTTCTATCCAACCTTTGTAGCCTGAAATCACTCTGTAGATAGCCATAGAAGCCATTCCGTGTAGACGACCATCTTCTATGTAACCCACTACATAAGGAGCTTGAGCTTCATCATTAAAAAGGTTTGATAAGGGTTGCTGGTAACGCCTGCTCAACAATGAGAACAAGCGAGCGGCATCTTTTTCAATGGTTGGGGTAATATTGCTTTTGTTTAAAAATGTGATCATACAATTTAGTTCTTTTTTAATATTTATCTAACAAGTAGGTTCGCCACTATAGTTGAGTTTAAATTCTTGTTTTACTAATTTTGCCTTCCTTTTCTATCTCCTAACCTCTAAAACCAGAGACCTCATTTCTCCTTGCAATTCCTTGGCTTTTTCTCCCGCTATTTTAGCAAAGTCTTCACCTTTAGAAGCATAGATAATGCCACGTGAAGAGTTGATGAGCAGTCCGTAATGTTCATTCAGTCCATAGTGACAAACTTCTTCTAAGCTACCTCCTTGTGCGCCAACTCCAGGGACTAATAGAAAGTGTTCAGGGATAATTTGGCGTATTTCTTTTAAAAATTCAGCTTTGGTTGCACCTACTACATACATTAGGTTTTGGCTGTTTTGCCAAGTGAGTGAGGTGCGTAATACCTTTTTGTACAATTCCTCATCACTGAGTTTCTGAGTTTGGAAATCAAAAGCCCCTTCATTAGATGTCAGTGCTAAGAGGATGGTGTGTTTGTTTTCAAAAGCTAAAAAAGGTTCTACAGAATCTCTGCCCATATAGGGGGCAACAGTCACACTATCAAATTGCATATCCTCAAAAAAAGCTTTGGCATACATACTTGAGGTGTTGCCTATATCTCCGCGTTTAGCATCGGCAATGGTAAAAATATCGGGGTGGTGGCGGTTGAGGTAGTCAATCGTTTTTTTTAAGGCACGCCACCCTATTTCACCGTGAGCTTCGTAGAAAGCGGTGTTGGGTTTATAGGCTACTGTAAAGCGGTGGGTAGCTTCTATAATTGCCTTGTTGAATGCAAAAATAGGATCTTCCTCCTCAAGCAAATGAGGAGGAATTTTAGTCATATCAGTGTCTAATCCCACGCATAGTAGTGATTGTTTAGCTTTGATTTGCTGGGTGAGTTGCTTAATAGTCATTTTCTTCTATACGGGTAATTTCACGTTCGTAGAAAGCAATAGCTTCTTCTATAAGGTTCTCACTTTCAGCTTCTAATTCTTTAGTGTCCTCTTCGTCAAACTCTTCAAGCCATTCAACTTCGTCGTTATCTAAATTCAATACGAAGCGTGGATACTCTAAATGCACTACGAACATAGCGTTAGGCATATCGGTGTTATCACCTAAAATAAATTTTGGGAAGTTACTCATTTTAATTCTTTTATTAGTTCAATAGCTTTAGCTACCCCCGTAGAGGCAACGTCTTTAATTACAGTAATATTATTTTTACTGCTGATACTTGGGCGCGGGTCTACATAATATATAGGAGTGCCTTCTTCAGCACAATTCATCAGTCCAGCAGCAGGATACACTTGCAGTGAAGTCCCTACAATAAGTACTATATCAGCAGTTTCAACTTCTTCGGCAGCCTTTACAATCATTGGTACATCCTCGCCAAACCACACGATATGAGGGCGCAATTGTGCGCCATTAGGGCTTAAATCGCCTACTTTGATATCTTCAGTGCAGTCGTAAAAAGTGTAAGGGTCGTCTACTCCACGCATTTTTAAGAGTTCACCGTGCAAGTGGATAATATTGGTGCTGCCTGCACGTTCGTGCAAATCGTCTACATTTTGCGTGATAACTATCACATTATAGTCTTTTTCAAGCTCGGCGAGCAATAGGTGAGCAGGATTAGGTTGCACATCTTTTAGCTGTTTGCGCAAACCGTTGTAGAAGTTCAACACTAATTCAGGGTCTTTCTTAAAACCATAAGGGGTTGCCACTTGTTCTATGTCGTGTCCTTCCCACAAGCCATCGGCATCGCGAAAGGTTTTTACGCCGCTTTCAGCACTGATACCAGCCCCTGTAAGGACTACTATTTTCTTCTTTTTCATTGGTAATGTTAGTTATAAATTATGAAAATACTTCAAACTTCCCATTTCTAAAAACGAATTTCTTATCGCTGATAATATGATCCCCTCCACTATATATATCACTGATAACCGATTCTAGTTTTGCCAAACCTTCTGTATCTTCACTGCCACAAACTACCAATACATCGCGTGCAGGAACTCCTATTACAATCTCTCCTTCTACTGGAAAATTCTCTTTTGTCCATATATCCGTTAGAAGAATAAGGCTTGCTTCATAATTGCCATCTGCTATTAGAAAAATGAGATGTTCATCAGCTTGTGCTTCTATTTCTAAGGTGTTAGCTAAATTGTTGAGAGCCAACTCTCGTAGTGCTTCAATACTCATCCCTAACTCCTCAAAGTCCGAAGTAGACAAAGAGCCTATACTATCCCCATCATCTACCCCGTAAAACACATACAACTCATCGTTATACTTCTCATATACCATTGGCAACTCTTCAGCCTCTGGCACTATACTCTTCAATTTCTTTATATAGATTGTATCTTTGATTGTAGGAAAAATGCAATCAGTGATTGTGGTAGCTTCCTCAGGCTTGTATATTCTAACCAATGGAGCGAGATATTTGTCTAAAATATCATTTAAATCATTTGGGTTGCTTAAATATTCATTAAAACAATTATCCAAAAAATGTTTTACTTCTCGCTGGTCATCAGGGGTTGTTGTGCTTACCTCCAATGCCGCTGTGCTATTTATAGTAATATCGGGGAAAGTCTCTCTCAAAGCATCGATATATAGCTGAGTAAACTCTTGTTCGTTCATTAGGTTTGTCATAACAATTAACAGATTAGAAAATTACTAGATAAAAAAAGTCCCTTTCTTATTAAGAAAGGGACTTTTTAGTGCAATTACTTTTTGTTTACTGATTCAGAAAGTTCAGTCCCAGCTTTGAATTTTACTACTTTCTTAGCAGGAACTTTGATAACTGCACCAGTACGAGGATTTCTTGCATCTCTCGCCTCTTTCTTAGTTACTGACCAAGATCCGAAGCCTACGATAGCTACCTTTTTACCTTGTTTAAGGCTCTTTTCAACGTTTGAAAAGAACGCTTCTACTGCTTTTTTAGCATCAGCTTTTGTTAAGCCAGCTTCTGCAGCAATTGCATCGATTAATTCTGTTTTGTTCATATTATAAATTGTATAATATAGTTAACTTGGTACAAAGGTAGTAATATATTTGTTTATGGCAAACATAAAACAAAAAAAAATGCAGTTTTAGTAAAAAATTAACATTTCAAACACTTTTTTCCCTATTTTCTTTGCTCATTGCAGCTTTTTTTCCTACTTTTGCACCCTCAAAAATAAAGTAAATAAGGTTCTTATAAATTATGCTTACACGACGACATATTAGGGCTAAAGTGATGCAATCAGTCTATGCAATGCAGCAAAGCCAAAGTCAGGATTTAGATAAGGAATTGAAATTCTTGCAAAATAGTGCCGATGAGATGGAAAGTCTCTATCTTTTGTTAATGGCACTTCTTACAGAGCTTCATTCTTTGGCAGTAAATCAGTATGAAGTAGCGCAAAAAAAATACTTAGCAACTCCTGCTGACAAACTGTTGCACCAAAAAATCAAAGACAACGAACTGCTTTCACTGATTGCTACTAACGAGGCGTTACAAAAAACTATAGTCGATGCTCATATAAACTTTTGGAATATCCAAGAAGAATATGTGAGAATGCTCTATAAACGCATTGTAGAAAGCGATACCTACCAAGACTATAGTAAGCAAAAAGCGAGTTTTGAAGCTGATAAAAAATTCTTAATTGAAATTTTTGAAGAATTCATTGCTCCTGATGAGGGACTTTATGAGTATATAGAAGACCATAATCTTACTTGGATGGATGATTTTCCTATTGTAAACACCTTTATAGTAAGAGAGTTTAAAAATTTACGTCCGAATCCTCCTGAAAAGTATTTTACCCCTTCCCTCTACAACAATAGTGAAGAAAAAGAATTTTTAGTAGATTTACTAAAGAAAACAGCTCTTAACGATGCTAAACTCAAGAGTTTTGTGGAAGATAAACTCACCAATTGGGACAAGGAACGCGTGGCTGTGTTAGACCTTATTATTTTAAAAATGGCTATTTGTGAGTTTTTGCACTTCCCAAGTATCCCTGTGAAAGTAACTATCAATGAGTACTTAGAACTTGCTAAAGAGTATTCTACTGCTAAAAGTAGTTTGTTCATCAATGGGGTACTGAATGTAGTACACAAGGAACTCAGTGAAAAAGAACTTATTAAAAAGATTGGACGAGGACTTTTGTAAGTAATAAAATAAAAAAAACTAAAATTAAGTATATATGCAAAATTTGATGAGCAACAATTTTTTGATTATCGCATTGATGATTGTGGTAATGTATTTTCTAATGATTCGTCCACAAGCAAAGCGACAAAAACAAGAAAAAAACTTCATACAATCAATGAAGAAAGGCGATAAAGTAATTACCAAAGGTGGTATGCACGGTCGCATTGTAGAACTTACCGACGATACTTGTGTGATTGAAACCCTTGCAGGTAAAATAAAATTCGAGCGTTCGGCTATCTCTATGGAACTTTCTATTAGATTGAGAGACAATAAAAAAGAAGTAGAGAAAAAAGAAGCATAATGCTAAAAAATACTCACAAAAAAGAGTGTATCTATTTTTGCAATAGATACACTCTTTTTTTATACAGTTTTAGGAGTTACAATTAATTTGTAGAGAACAATCTTGCGAAGAAACTTTTGCGTTGCATCATACTTTCTTCTTCAGGATGTTCTTCACTGAAAATTTCATCGGAAATTTCATAATCGCCAAAATTACCTTCAGTGTGGTGAGTATTAGAAACAGGCTCAAAAACGATATCTTGATGATTAGCTACTGCTGTGCGTTGGTTTTCATCTAAAATATCCATTATGTACTCAATATACGATTTACCTTGTTTTTCCAAGAATCCTTTCAAATAACGATTGCTAAGTTCCATGCCTCCTATCTTTTCAAGTTTAAGGAGTGTTTGGTATAAAGGTTCTATATGATCCGTAATCACATACTGAGGCACTGCACGACGGCGTGCCATAATAGTTACTACTTCACCCATAATATTTCTACCCACCTCAAAATCGGTGATTACCCAATAGTATTCGCCAGATTTTGCTAAGTTTTTGATGATGCCGTGAAAGTTTCTACCTGCTAAAATATTATCCCACGTAATCTTAAAAATAATTTTAGGCATATCGGGGTGGCGGATAATATTATGAGGCTTCCCGAGCAATTCATCTGCTGAATAACCACAAACGTCTATGAACGTTTGGTTTACGTCAGTAATAGTACCATACTTATCAGTTGTACTGATAATAGTCTTTGTCTTGTCCCACACAACTTCTCTGTTGATAGGAGTAGGTCTGTTTGTGATTTCTTCTGACATAATTTCTATAGATTACATTCAACGCCACAAAAGTAAGAAAAAGTTACAATAAAAACAAAAGCATTTTAAACTTTTTTGTGTAGAATGTAACAGTTGTTTTCTAAGTATTTGAAAATCAAATGGTATGTTTTTTTATTCTATAGTAATTTTAAAGCAGATTATTTGTAGTTCACAATTATTTACTATCTTTGCGCCGAATCATTCTAAATAAGCATCTTTTATGAAAAGACTTTTATTTGTTATTGCAATACTTCTAATAGGGAAGATCCACGCACAAGAAAATGTTTTCCTCACTAATGAATATTGGAAACAAAAACCTTCAGTGGCTCAAGTGGAACAGGCTATCAATCAAGGTAATAGTGCTACCGCTTTTAATAGTCGTGCTTTTGATGCAACAACTTTGGCGATCTTAAATGGAGCACCCTATGAAACTATTACTTATCTTATTGATTTAGAGGGTAATGGAGTAGATAAACTGACTCACGACAAACGCACTTACCTCTTTTGGGCTGCCTATCAGGACAATGTGCCCGTGATGGAATACCTTCTCAAGAAAGGAGCTAAGGTGAATATTACTGAATCACATCAACTTACCCCTTTGTTATTCGCCGCTGTAGGAGGGAGAAGCAATAACGCAATTTATGAATTGTTACTGAAACACGGCGCTAACTTAAAAGATACTAATGCCGATGGTGCAAATGCCCTTTTGCTGTTACTCCCTCACCTCAAAGACCTTAAAGAAGCTGATTATTTTGTAAAAAAAGGACTCAAACTTACTGCTACCGATAACAAAGGTAATAACGCTATTTACTACGCAGCAACAACGGGTAATCGCCCTATAATTGAGGCTCTGATGAAAAAGAAAATTAATGTTAAAAACCTGAATAACAAAGGTGAGAGTGCTATTTTTGGTGCCGCTCGTGGTGCTAAAAGAAATTATAACAAACTTGATACTTTCCTATATTTAGAACAATTGGGGCTTTCACTTAATCAAAAGAATAAAGATGGACTTTCTCCTCTTTTTGTGTTAGCTGAAAAGAACAAAGATGAAAAAGTGATTAATTATTTCTTAGAAAAAGGAAATGATGCTAATCAGCTTGATAAAGAAGGAAATAACCCATTGATGAAATCAGCAATCAACAATAATATATCTGTAATAACAGCTTTACTCGCCAAGACCAAAGATATTAACACACAAAATAACCAAGGATTATCGGCTTTGACCTTTGCAGTAGAGAACAATACCCTTGAGGTAATAGATTTTTTACTCTTAAAAAATGCTGATGTTCAATTAGTAGACAAGGAAAAAAATACACTTTATCACTACGCTGTAAAACGCGGTGATATAAAAATTTTAGAAAAACTTTCACTCTATCCTATCAATATCAATCAAAAAAATAGCAATGGTCTTACCCCTCTACAAATGGCTGTGATGACCGCTAAAAATTTAGATGTGGTACACTTCTTGCTCAGCAAAGGAGCTGATAAAAATCTCACTACTGATTTGGGTGAAACAGTTTACGAATTGGCTCAAGAAAATGAAGCCTTAAAAGGAATGAATATAGAATTTTTAAAATAAAAGAAAGAAGATGAAAAAGAAACTCTTACTTACTGTAAATGTGGTAGTTGCCTTGCTTACAGTTTCATTTGTCGCTCAACAAACTACTGCTAAAAAATACAAATGCCTTATCCAGCTTACTAATTACAAAGGGGATGGGGCTTATATAGTAGCTTCACTCATCAATCCACAAGGAAAATATGAGCAAACATTGCAAGTATTAGGTGATGACCCCGAATGGTATGATGATCTTACTGAATGGTGGAAATTTTATGGCAAACGCCAAACAATTGATGGGATTACAGGAGCGACCATCAGTGGGGGAGAGCGCGCCGTAAAAGTGCTCACTCTTGATGAGAATAAGTTTGACAAAGGGTATAAAATACGCTTTGAAACAGCAGTAGAAGATGACTATTACTATGCTAAAGATGCTGAAATAGAACTCAAAAAAGAAAACCTTAATACTAAAGTTGAGGGCAAAGGCTATATACGTTACGTTAGACTGATGCCTAATTAGTGACTAAAGTAATATTCGAGTACTTTTAGTTTAAAAATGTACTGATATTTAGCTTTTATCACATCATTTTGAGCGTTTTCATATTCGTATTTAGATTGATTGAAGTCAAAGGTATTCATTAAGCCTACATTGTGTCGTTCTTGTGCATAACTAAAAGACTGTTGTTTAGCTTGAGCTGTTTTTTCACTTGCTTCGTACAGTTTTTTGGCATTAGCAGCATCGTTGTAGGCTTGATAAATATTTTTTTCAGCACTCAATTCAGTTTGCTCCTTTGCTAATTGTGTTTTCTGTAAGGCTAATTTTTGAGTTTTAACATTGCTGAGTACGGAAAAATGATTAAAAATAGGAATACTGAGCGATAAACCAGCGTACATACCTTTGTTAGTATCTAACTGTTTCCAGAAATCCATTACTTGGTTCTTACTCCATCGCGAACTATACCCCCATTGTGCAGAAAGACGAGGCCAAAAAGCTGACTGACTCAAGCGCAAACTACTTTCAGCTAATTGCATATTGGCAGTTGCTAATTTCACTTCACCCATTATCTCTTTAGCATTTCGGTAAATCTCTTCAGGAGTTTTGTTTAGTATATCGGCTACGGGAACTTCAAATGTGTTATCGGCTACCTCAAAATCTTTGTAATTCTTCAGTAAAAGCAATTGAGCTAATCCCATTTTTCCAATGAAAAGTGCGCTTTCTGTCTCTATAATCTTCTGTTCGAGTGAAAATAGTTGAGCTTCGCTTTCGTAGATATCACCTTTGGGCAACGACCCCGCATTGATGAGCTCACGCGTACGTGCAACGCTTTCTTTTGATATTTCTAATTGTGCTTTTTGAATTTTGATCTTTTCTTTATTGCTCAATACTTCAGTGTAAGCGTTGATAATCATTAAGATAATCTCATCTTTCTTCATATCCAATTGGTATTGAGTTGCCAATTGTTTACATTTTGCTTGTTGCAATTTACGCCAATTTTGTAAGCCTGAAAACAGAGGTATTGACATACTGATACCTCCTGAAGCCGATTCAAAAGTAGTGTTTTCAAACTGATTGCTCACAGGATTGATATTCTTTCCTGTATTCCAATTATAAGCTGCTTCACTGTTGATAGAGGGCAAAAAGTTAGCTTTTGTTTGCCATACTTCTATATCAGTGGATTTCAAGTCTATTTCCGATTGTTTAATAGAAAGGTTGTGCTCTTTGGCATACGCTATGCAATCGTTGAGCGTCCAAAGTTTCTGAGCTACTGCTGAAAAAGGTAGCAAGCAAAGTAAGAAGAGTGTTTTTTTCATCATTTAATATATTCGATAGGTTTAGCCCTTTTACATACAATTACAGCTATGTGTTCCTCGTTGTCTTCATCTTTTCCCGCAAATGAAAGAGTGAGAATTTCACCTTTTATCAGGAAAGTGTTGTTTAAATCACTTTCTTCTTTGCGGATAATGTGATTGCCCTCTACGGTATAAAAATCTTTATTACTGTTGAGAATTACACAATTACCATTGTATTTTTTGTAGTAATTCTCAATAATTTCGTCTTTAGTGAATATAAAAGTACTCTGCTTTTCACAATCATTGAGGGTAATCTCTAAGTTGTCTAAGCTTTGAGATTCAATCGCCCACGAGCCTATGAGATCGTCGTGACGAATGCTTTCCTCTTGAGAAAAAGCAGGTAAAAAGCTAAAATATAGCGAGATAGTAATAAATAGTTTGTATATGGTACTCATAGAAATGATATTGTGAGTACAAAACTACAAAATAATTCTGGATTGACAAATTATTTTATATCTTTGTCGCGTAAAATCAGCAAATTGACAAATTGTTAAATCGAAAAATCTACTATGAACAAATATCTTTTAGAACATTACCCGCTTGTGTGGAATACTCGCTTGATCCCAATGTTAGCTCTTGCGAGCGGTGGACATATCTTCTTTATCTTATTAGGTTGGACAGCAAAAAATGAAGACTTCAATTACTATGCTTTTAATGCTATAATGGTAGATTTTATAGGGATTCCATTATTGTTACATCTTGTTATTTCTATATTGTTGTTGGTAGTTTGGTTGTTGTATCTCAGTAGAAACAACGCTTTCAAGCATTTCTATCCTTTCCCTGAAGAAAAACTCTTCTTGCAATGGATACTTTATTTTCTTATCGTCTTTGCCTCAGTGTCCTTTGTACTGTCCTATGCGATTGTAAAAGGCTTAGGAAAGTATCCTTTTAGCAATACTTCTGATGTGATATACCTATTGAATTTCCTTTTGAGTATTACTTTTGTTATAGCAACACTCGTGTACTGTGTGCGTATTACCAATGTACAAATTTTGCTGTTTACTATTGTTTTTATAGGGGTTCTTTCAATTATATTGTCTTTTATAGGTAATAAATTGTTGTTTTTGTTGGTTTATGCAGCACTTGTATATATTTCTGTGAGTAAGGAAATTCACATACCAAAGAAGTTTATAGGCATTGTGGTAAATACAGTACTTCTTTTTTCGTTTATGGTAATGTACTATATAGTTGATAGTATTATGGAGAATATGTTATTAGGTAGGTCAATAGGTGAGTTTTCTTACAAAGTCTTTTATGTGTCACTCTTTCTTACTTTTGTTTTTATAGGTTGTTATGTTAGAATAATAAGGCAATGGAAAGCAATAGCAGACTGAAGTGATACTTTTTTACAATGAAGATTACTGACATATTGTCATTAATTAAAATTATATTTAAAAGTACTGATAATAAATAATTTAATATAACAATCGTTTAAAATATAAAGAAGTTGTCCCGTCAAAAAGTCTTTTGAAGCTGTCATTTTGTCAGTTAATTTCGTTTGGCATAACTCTTGTCTTTCTCTTGCTGAAAATGTTTAACCCAAATTGTTAATTGAAAGATATATGAACTTTAATAATTTTACTATCAAAGCACAAGAAGCGGTACAAACCGCTCAACAAATTGCCCAACAATATGGGCATCAGGAATTGCAAAACGAACACTTCTTCAAAGCTATTGAGCAAGTAGATGAGAATGTATTGCCTTTCCTATTCAAAAAATTGAATATCAACCGCGAGCAATTAACTAAACAATTAGATGCAGCCTTGCAAGGGTTTGCTAAAGTAAGCGGTGGTGATATGGGACTCTCGCGTGAGGCAAATACTATGCTTAACGAGGCTGTCAATATTGCTAAAAAATGGAATGATGAGTATGTATCTTTAGAGCATCTTATACTGGCAATTTTCAAATCGAATAGCAAGATAGCTCAAGCTCTTAAAGATCAAGGCGTAAGCGAAAAGGAATTAGAAAAAGCCATTCAGGAATTACGTAAAGGTGAGCGTGTAACCTCTGCATCAGCCGAAGATACTTATAATTCGCTCAACAAATACGCTAAAAACCTCAATCAGTTAGCCGATAGTGGCAAACTTGACCCTGTGATTGGTCGTGATGAGGAAATACGCCGTGTGTTACAAATCCTTTCACGTCGTACCAAAAACAACCCTATGTTGGTAGGTGAACCAGGGGTAGGTAAAACTGCTATCGCTGAAGGTTTAGCACACCGTATTGTAAAAGGAGACGTGCCTGAAAACCTAAAAGACAAGGTGATTTACTCTTTGGATATGGGAGCCCTTATCGCTGGAGCTAAATATAAAGGTGAGTTTGAAGAACGACTCAAATCGGTAGTGAAAGAGGTAACCTCTTCCGATGGCAATATCATTCTGTTTATAGACGAAATCCACACCCTTGTAGGTGCGGGTGGGGGAGAAGGTGCGATGGATGCTGCCAATATCCTAAAACCTGCTTTAGCGCGTGGTGAACTTCGTGCTATTGGTGCGACAACCCTTGATGAGTACCAAAAATATTTTGAGAAAGATAAGGCTCTTGAACGCCGTTTCCAAAAGGTAATGGTAGATGAACCTGATACCGAGAGTGCTATCTCAATATTGCGTGGTATCAAAGAAAAATACGAAACTCACCATAAAGTGCGTATCAAAGATGAGGCGATTATTGCGGCAGTAGAGCTTTCTGAACGCTATATCACCAATCGATTCTTGCCTGATAAAGCTATCGACTTAATGGATGAGGCTGCTGCCAAACTCCGTATGGAAATCAATTCTAAACCTGAAGAGTTGGATGTGCTCGACCGTAAGATAATGCAACTTGAAATAGAAATTGAGGCTATCAAACGTGAGAAAGATGAGGGTAAGCTCAAAATGCTATATGTAGATTTAGCAAACCTCAAAGAAGAACGCAACGCACTAAATGCTAAATGGCAAAGCGAAAAGAGTGTGATAGATGAGGTGCAAGCAACTAAAGAAGCTATTGAGAAATACCGTTTAGAAGCCGATAGAGCTGAACGCGAAGGCGACTATGGTAAAGTAGCCGAATTGCGCTATGGCAAAATCAAAGAAGCAGAAGATAAGTTAGCGGAATTACAAAAGAATTTAGACAGCAAATCTCACGAAAATGCTCTCGTAAAAGAAGAAGTAACTGCTGAGGATATTGCCGAAGTTGTAGCAAAATGGACAGGCATACCTGTAGCTAAAATGTTACAAGGCGAACGTGAAAAACTCTTGAACTTAGAGAAAGAATTGCACCGCCGTGTAGTAGGCCAGGAAGAAGCTATTGAGGCTGTTTCCGATGCCATACGCCGTAGTCGTGCAGGTTTGCAAGACCCACGTCGTCCTATAGGCTCTTTCCTTTTCTTAGGAACTACAGGGGTAGGTAAAACGGAACTTGCTAAAGCCTTAGCCGAGTATCTATTCGACGATGAAAATGCAATGACGCGTATAGATATGAGTGAATACCAAGAAAAACACGCTGTGAGCCGATTGGTAGGTGCACCTCCAGGATATGTGGGTTATGACGAAGGTGGTCAGCTTACTGAAGCTGTGCGTCGCCGTCCGTATTCTGTAATCCTTTTGGATGAAATTGAAAAAGCTCACCCCGATACTTTCAACATCTTGTTGCAAGTACTCGATGAAGGTCGTCTTACTGACAATAAAGGTCGTACTGCCGACTTTAAGAATACAATCATCATTATGACCTCCAATATGGGTAGCCAAATTATTCAGGAAACTTTTGAAAAATATCCTAATGATACCGAGCGTGCTATCGATGAGTCTCGTGATGAAGTCTTACAGCTCCTCAAAGAAACTGTACGTCCGGAATTTTTAAACCGTATAGACGATATCATAATGTTTACGCCACTCAATGCTAAGAATATTCGTAGCATTGTGAAGTTGCAATTGCAATCGTTATTCCGTATGGTTGCTAAAGAAGGCATCTTGCTTGATGCTACCGATGAGGCTATTGATTACTTGGCACAAAAAGGATTTGATCCTCAGTTTGGTGCACGTCCAGTAAAACGTACAATCCAAAAAGAAGTACTCAATAAACTCTCCAAGGAAATATTGAGCGGTACAGTACAACGTGATGCAGTCATCTTATTAGATGCTTTTGATAACCAATTGGTATTTAGAAATCAAAAATCAGAGAATAATTAACAAGGAATTAGGGAATTTAGGAGTTAGTTGTCAGTCATTAGTAGCAATGGCTAACTCCTAAAACCTATCTCTAACTTTTAACTCTGACAATTTGTCAGTTTTTAGTCCTTTGGCACAATCATTGACTATTACTGATTACGTAAGCGTAAGGCTTACAAAAAATAATGTTGAACTTAAAAAACGATAATTAATTAATATGAGTAAGATTATAGGTATTGACTTAGGAACCACAAACTCTTGTGTTTCTGTAATGGAAGGTAATGACCCAGTGGTAATTACCAATGCCGAAGGTAAACGCACAACTCCTTCAGTGGTAGCTTTTACCGAAGGTGGTGAAATAAAAGTAGGTGACGCTGCTAAACGTCAGGCTGTTACCAACCCTAAAAACACGATATATTCTATCAAACGTTTTATGGGTAACAAATTTTCAGAATTAGAAAAAGAAATCGCTCGTGTACCTTATAAAGTAGTACGTGGCGACAACGATACCCCTCGTGTGGATATAGACGGACGTTTATATACACCACAAGAAATCTCAGCTATGATTCTTCAAAAAATGAAGAAAACTGCCGAAGATTTCTTAGGACAACCAGTAACAAGTGCAGTAATCACTGTACCAGCTTACTTCAACGATGCTCAACGTCAAGCTACCAAAGAAGCTGGTGAAATCGCAGGTTTGAAAGTAGAACGTATCATCAATGAGCCTACAGCTGCTGCATTGGCTTATGGTTTGGATAAAGACCATAGCGACCACAAAATTGTTGTATTCGACTTTGGTGGTGGTACACACGACGTGTCTATCTTGGAACTCGGTGATGGTGTATTCGAAGTATTAGCTACTGATGGTGATACTCACCTTGGAGGTGATGATGTTGATGAAAAAATCATCAATTGGTTGGCTGAAGAGTTTCAAAAAGAAGAACAAATCGACCTTCGTAAAGACCCTATGGCATTGCAACGTCTTAAAGAAGCAGCTGAAAAAGCTAAGATTGAGCTTTCTTCAACTACTGAAACTGAAATCAACTTACCTTATATTACAGCTACAGCCTCAGGACCTAAACACTTGGTACGTAAACTCTCTCGTGCTAAATTCGAACAACTCATCGATGACCTTGTAAAACGTACTATTGAGCCTTGTAAAAAAGCGTTAGAAAATGCTGGTCTCAGTGTAAGTGATATCAACGAAGTAATCTTAGTAGGTGGTTCTACTCGTATTCCTGCTGTACAAGAAGCCGTTGAAAAATTCTTTGGTAAGAAACCTAATAAGAGTGTAAACCCTGATGAGGTAGTAGCCATTGGAGCTGCTATTCAAGGAGGTGTACTCACCGGTGATGTGAAAGATGTATTGCTCTTGGACGTTACCCCACTTTCTTTAGGTATCGAAACTATGGGGGGTGTGATGACCAAACTCATTGATGCAAACACCACTATTCCTACCAAGAAATCACAAGTGTTCTCTACCGCTACCGACAATCAGCCAAGCGTAGAAATTCACGTATTACAAGGAGAACGCCCAATGGCACACGATAATAATACCATCGGTCGTTTCCACTTAGATAATATTCCACCTGCACCACGTGGAGTACCACAAATTGAGGTAACTTTTGATATCGATGCCAATGGTATCATCAACGTATCAGCAACCGATAAAGGTACAGGTAAATCTCACAATATCCGTATAGAAGCCTCTTCAGGTCTTTCTAAAGAAGAAATTGAAAAGATGAAACGCGAAGCTGAAGCCAATGCTGAAGCTGATAAACAAGCGAGAGAAAAAGCTGAAAAACTCAACGAAGCTGATGCGATGATTTTCCAAACCGAAAAACAATTGAAAGAGTTTGGTGACAAAATCCCAGCTGATAAGAGAGGAGCTATTGAAACAGCACTTGGTGAACTCAAAACAGCTTTCGAAAGCAAAGAGCTTCCAGCAGTAGAAGCAGCTCTCAGCAAAATCAACACTGCTTGGCAGCAAGCCTCTGAAGATATCTACAAAGCACAACAAGGAGGTGCAGCACAAGGACCAAATCCTAATGCAACCAATCCTTTTGGTGATGCAAATCCATTCGGCGGACAACAAGGCGGCAACAACGGTCCCGATGTCCAAGACGTAGACTTCGAAGAAGTAAAATAAGAATTAACATAAGCATACACCCTATAACAAGTAGGGTGTATGTATTTTTATACTATATGTGATATTAAATAATTAGAAATCTCAAAATGAATTTATTACAATCTATTAGTAAATTAATTGAAAAAATTTCTATAACAGATAAGCAAGAAGAAAATATAAAAGCTTCTGTTAAAAATATTACCACTACATTAGAAAAAGATGATACCTTGCATTTAAAGGAAACTTTTCTTAATGGTTCTTACGAACGGGATACTATGATTCGTCCATTAGATGATATTGATATTTTTGTAGTTTTGGATGAATCCTATTGGAAAGATGACTTTGGAGTAATGAGAAAACCTCAATCTGTTTTAGATAAAATCAAAGATTTTTTGAATGATCAGAATGACTATAAAGGTAAAGTCAGACAAGATAGACCTTGTGTTACTGTCGAATTAAGTAATAAATCTTTTGATATACTTCCCGCTTTTGAACAAATAGAAGGGTATTTAATGCCTAATTACAACTTAGAAAGTTGGATACCTACTTATCCTAAAATTTTGACGGAGAATTTAAAAAATGCCCATAGAGATTATAGTTATAAACTAAAGGATATCATACGAGTAATCAAATATTGGAATAAACTAAATGGAAAAATGATACCTTCTTTCCATATAGAGGAAGTTGCTATAAAAATTTTTAAATTTAAGATATTTGAAAATTTTGAAAAATCAATAAGAGAATGGTTTGAAAAAGCGGAATGTAATTTGGAGATCAATAAATTCAAATCAAATACTCAATACGATGATTTTAAAAATAAACTCAATAGAACTAAAACAAAGTTGCAGAATGCTAAAGAGTTTTTAGACAAAAATAATCAGTATGAAGCAAAGAAAATTTGGAAAGATGTTTTTGGTAAGGAGTTCCCTACTGTTAATGAAGAAGAGGCAAAGTTATTTTCTAAACATTTAAGTGAAGGAACACTAAAAGCTACAAGTATAGGTTTGTTATCAACTACTCTTGGAAAAACAATGGCAGCTTCAAAAGGATTTTATGGTGAAGAAATATTTTAAAAATAAATCAAACATTACTGCTCAAATTGCAGAGATGAAAAAGTTATATCCGTCATTTAGATATGCAATAAGAGGAAATGATATTATTTTTAAAGGAGAAATTCAGGTTAAACCTGAGTTTCCTGTTTATACAATATCACTAAAGTATAGTACGAATAAACATCCTATTGTAAAGATACTCAATCCTAAACTCGTAGAAAATCCTCCCCATTTTTATTCAAAAACTAAAAGTTTATGTTTGTATCACCCTAAGAATTTTTATTGGGATAATAATAAACTAATAGCAAATGAAATTATGGATTGGACTATAGCTTGGATATATTTTTATGAAATATGGTTAGAAACGAAAATCTGGTATGGACCCGAAGTGCCACATAGTAATGACAAAAAATAAATAATATGACAAGTGAAACACCTCATAAAGAAAGTTTTTATCACGCAACAATCATATCAAATATACAAAAATGGTTCATTATAATAGGTAGTTTATTATCTCTTTTTGCAATATTTACCCCTGATAATAAAAAAAAATGTATTGACATCACAATTTGTTTAATATCAATAATCTGTTTTATATTAGAGTTTGCATTTTCTTATTTCTATCAAAAAGCAGGAGAAGAAAAGGTAAAAGATTTAGTAGATAATGGTTTAAATTCTAAACTTAGTGATTACAGATCAAAAGATTATTACACCAATGATGAAATAAAAAATGGACTTCCTAAATTAGGAGTTAATAGCTTTGAAAGTGTATTCTTTACAAAAAGTATAGTTCGCAAAATGATTGAAAGAAATACTATACCTTTTGTGATCATCTTTTTGATTTATATATGTTCTATATTCTTTTTTGAAAAAGAGATTTGGATTAAAATATTTCAATTTCTATTACCATTACAGATTATGAAGGAGTTTATTTATTTATTGTATTTTTATTCAAAGATCAAAGATATATATGACGACTATAAAAAAGTATACGGTACAACAAAAAAAAAAGAACGAGTTCCTTATATAATCAAAAATATAATTTTATATGAGAAATTACTTTCTACATATCAAATACTAACTGATTCAAAAATATATAGAAAGTTAAACAATGAATTATCTCAGGATTGGATTGAAGTTAAAAGAGAATATTGTATAGAATAATCTATAAAATATTTTATTGCTTGATAAAGAGTTCTGCTTTTAATTTGTTATATAGTAACTATTTTTTTAAGAAACATAGTTAAACAATTGTTAATATGAGAATCAATAGTTAGGAATTGACCTTTACTGATCTGTTTATAGTTTCTTTGTCCTCCTTGAAGTATGCTCTGTAGGAGCGTATTGTATACGCCCAAAAATATTTACAAATCACCCTCTCAAAACTTCCTTTTCGTGCAAATTCGTGTGATTCGTGGGCGACTTTCAATTGTTTTACATTATAAAAGTTCATCTCCCTTTGGGGGAATGGAGGCTTTTTATACAAATACGTAATTTAAATTAAAACCGTGCAATACATAAAAGATTTTTATTCTATATAACTATTTAATTTACAGAATACTATCTCTTGTTTCTTAATTCCTATCTCCTTTTTATTCAAAAAAGTTTTGCTATTTCAAAAAATAGTTATACCTTTGCGCCCTGAATATAAATAACACATTAATAAATAGAGAAAAAAAATGGCAAGAGTTTGTGACTTAACAGGCAAAAAAGCATTGGTGGGCAACAACGTGTCGCACGCAATGAACAAAACAAAACGTAAATTTAATGTAAACCTCCGTACAAAACGTTTCTTCATTCCTGAAGAGAATCGTTGGATTACCCTCAAGGTTTCAGCAGCTGCAATTAAAACTATTGATAAAAAAGGTATCTATGCAGTGCTACAAGAAGTAGAACGTAACGGATATATTAACTAAATTTTAAAACAATACTAAAATGGCTAAAAAAGGAAATAGAATTCAGGTTATTTTGGAGTGCACTGAGCATAAAGAATCTGGTCTTCCAGGAACTTCACGTTACATCACTACCAAAAACAAAAAAAATACTCCCGATAGATTAGAGCTTAAAAAGTTCAACCCTATCCTTAAAAAAGTAACTGTTCATAAAGAAATTAAATAATTAAAACGTTATGGCAAAGAAAACAGTAGCAACCCTACAAGGTAAATCTAAAAAGCTTACTAAAGCTATCAAAATGGTGAAATCACCTAAAACAGGTGCTTACACTTTCGTAGAAAGCGTAATGGCTCCTGAACTTGTTGATGAATTTTTGAAGAAGAAATAATTAAATTTTCTCTATTTTTATCATATCTAAAAAAAGCTGTCGTGAGACGGCTTTTTTGCATATATAAACTTTTTTATTACCTTTGCACTCATATCTAAATATATACAATAAGTTATGGCATTCCAATTTCTAAAAAATATCTTTTCTAAAGAAAAGAAAGAAACCTTAGATAAAGGCTTAGAAAAATCTAAAAATAGCTTTTTTGACCGTTTAGGAAAAGCGGTTATGGGGAAATCTAAAGTAGATGATGAGGTGCTTGATGACCTCGAAGAAGTCCTCATTGCCAGTGATGTAGGTGTGAATACTACACTTAAGATTATCGATCGTATCGAGGCACGTGTGGCTAAAGATAAGTATCTAGGCACTTCCGAACTCAATACCATTCTTCGTGAAGAAATAGCAGGTCTCCTTTCCGAAACACATACCGGTGAAGCAACTGATTTTGTCCTCCCAGCTGACAAAAAACCTTATGTAATGATGGTCGTAGGCGTGAATGGAGCTGGTAAAACCACTACTATAGGTAAGCTCGCAAGTCAGTTTACTAAAAAAGGCTTGAAAGTAGTATTAGGTGCCGCCGATACTTTTCGAGCGGCTGCAATCGACCAATTGCAAGTGTGGGCTGACCGCACAGGGGTGCCGATGATCAAGCAACAATTGGGTAGCGACCCTGCTTCGGTGGCTTATGATACCTTGAGTTCAGCCGTAAAACAAAATGCCGATGTAGTAATTATTGATACAGCAGGACGCTTGCATAACAAAATCAACTTGATGAATGAGCTCTCTAAAATCAAACGCGTGATGCAAAAAGTATTGCCAGATGCTCCTCACGAAGTGCTCTTAGTGCTCGATGGTTCTACAGGGCAAAATGCTTTTGAACAGGCTAAGGAATTTACGAAGGCTACGGAGGTTACCTCTTTGGCAGTAACTAAGCTTGATGGCACGGCTAAAGGCGGTGTTGTAATAGGTATTTCCGATCAGTTTCAAATTCCTGTGAAATATATAGGAGTAGGGGAGGGAATAGACGATTTGCAAATCTTTAATAAATACGAGTTTGTAGATTCCTTCTTTAAAGAATAATAACTTTTTTTGATAAATAAAAAGAATCATTTTACACAATTCCTTATGAAAGTCTCAAGATTTTCAGAAGATATGCCTAATGTAGAATGATTCTTTTTTAGCTTTAAAAAAATAGACTTTATTTTTTTGTAAAGAATTATTCGTATATTTGTCGCCAATTTAATAAAACTAACTAATATTATTTAGATATGTCAAACGACATCCGCATTCGAAAAGGGTTAGACATACATTTAGAAGGAGAAGCTGATAAAACTACACAACAGCTTCCTCTTGCTGCTTTGTATGGCATTAAACCCAGTGATTTTCACGGTGTTATTCCTAAGCTTTTATTGCGTGAGGGTAATGAAGTGAAAGCAGGTGAAGCACTGTTCTTTTCAAAGAGTGATGAGCGTGTTTTGTTCCCTTCTCCAGTAAGTGGTACTATCAAGGAGATTGTACGTGGTGAACGTCGTAAAGTGTTGGAAATACACATTGCACCAGCCCAAGAACAAACCTTCAAAGACTATGGAAAGAAAAATGTAAACGAGATGCAGGGCGAAGACATCAAGGCTCACCTCCTTTCTTCAGGTTGCTGGCCCTTTATCAAACAACGCCCTTACGACGTGATTGCCAATCCCGACGGAAAGCCTAAAGCTATTTTCGTGTCGGCTTGCAAAACCAATCCGCTCGCTCCCGATTACGACTATGTGCTGAAAGGCAAAGAACAAGCGCTACAAACAGCTCTTACTGCCTTGTCTAAACTCACCACAGGTAAAGTACACGTGTCTGTTTTCAAAGACAGCTCGTTGTCGCCTTTCCGCAACCTTAAGGACATCGTGGTGCACAATGTGTCAGGACCTCACCCAGCTGGGAATGTCAGTACACAAATTGCACAAATCAGTCCAATCAACAAAGGTGAAGTGGTTTGGGTAGTAACACCTCAAGACTTGGTGGTGATAGGTGAACTCTTCCTCACCGGTAATTTGAACCTCACACGTACTGTAGCTCTCACAGGCTCACGCATCGAAAAACCTCACTATGTTACAGTACTCGCTGGTGCTCAAATCAGTGGTGTTGTAGGTAGCCAAGTGAAAGATGCTGCTAATACTCGTGTGATCAGTGGTGATGTTCTTACTGGTACACAAGTGAATGAAACAGGATTTTTAGGTTTTTACGACGATCAAATCACAGCAATCCCTGAAGGAAACGACTATGATTTATTCGGTTGGGCAAAACCTATAGCCAACAAAATTTCACTTACACGTTCGCTTACCTTCTCTTGGTTAAATCCTAAGAAAAAATACAACTTGAACACTAATACCAATGGTGAACACCGCGCTTTTGTGGTAACAGGTATGTATGAAGAAGTTTTTCCATTAGATATTTATCCTATGCAGTTGCTTAAAGCCTGCTTGTATAAGGATTTAGACGAATTGGAAAACTTAGGAGCTTACGAAGTAGCCCCTGAAGATTTTGCCCTTACAGAATTTGTATGTGTGTCTAAACAACCACATCAACAAATCATCAGAGATGGACTTGATTTAATGATGGCAGAATTAGGCTAATAGTTTATAAATAAGAATTTTAACTTTTTAACGATGAGATATACAGAAGAACAATACAAAGCACAATTTGAAGAGACAGACCCAGTAGGGTGGGAGGCTATAGACGAGGCTTTATTGAAGGTTTATCCTGAGCAAGAGCCTCGCCATTATGGTCCTATCTTAAAATATATGTTGGGAGGTGAAGACCCGCTTGATGGTATCAGTATCTACGACAACCAAGAGCAAACTTTCCACCGTCATATAGTTTCTTACGGAATGAGTGAGTTGTATTATTCTCCTGAAAGTGCTGAAAATGAATTTAGTGGTTGGGGCTTTGAGTTTACTTTCCGCATTGTGCCTTTTGAAGAGGATAAAGATGGGGAAGGAGCTAAAAACGAACCTTCTTGGGCTATGAATGTAATGCAGAATTTAGCGTGTTATGTATTCGAAAGCAAAAAATGGTTTGAAGCCTATCACTTTATTCCAGCTAACGGACCTATACGTTTGGAATGCGACACCAAGTTAGTAGGGATAGCCTTTGCCCCTGACCCTCAGTTGGGCACTATTGAAACCCCTAATGGCGAAGTAGCTTTCTTACAAATGGTAGGGATTACACAAGAAGAATTGGATTGGCTCTATGAAGATCCTACTACTGATAGAGTAGAGGAGCTCATTAATAAAATGAGAGAAGACAATCCATTGCTCATCACAGATTTAAAAAGAGAAAAGTCTTATGTGTAATGGCAAGACCAGCAACGAAACAAGATTTAGAGTTTTTAGCTAAAGAAAATTACCAAAAGTTACTTTCTTTGATAGAAACACTACCTGAGAAGCAGCAAGAAGATTCCTTTCCAGAAGGTACAATGAATAGAAATATTCGCGATGTTATAGGACACTTATATCATTGGCATTTATTATTCCTAAATTGGTATGAGGTAGGAATGCGAGGTGAGAAACCTAAAATACCTAAAGAGGGTTATACTTTTTCTGATACTCCTAAACTCAACCGAGAAATATGGGAGCAATGTCAAAAAGTATCACTTGCTGAGATACTCTCCCTTTTTGAAGTTTCTCATAATAAAGTGTTTCAACTTATACAGAAACACTCAGATGAAGAGCTTTTTACCAAAAAGAAGTATCATTGGACGGGGACAACCTCACTTGGCTCTTACTTAGTTTCGGCAACATCAAGTCATTATGATTGGGCTTTAAAACTAATTCGCAAATCAATAAAAAGAAATAATTAACTTATTCATTAAGAAAATGAGTTTAAAAAGTAAATTAAATACATTAAAAGAAAAGTATAAAGGAACCAAGATGGAGACCACTTTCAATGCGCTCCACACTTTCCTCTATACGCCTAATGAGGTAACTCACGGAGGTACCCATATTAAGGCTGCCGACGACCTAAAACGAACAATGAATATGGTGGTTTTAGCACTCATTCCTTGTTTGATTTTTGGTATTTTCAATACAGGTTACCAGCACGAAGTGGCTTTTGGTCACTTAACGCATCCTACTGAAGGCTTAGCTTTCTGTAGTGGTGATTTTTGGAGCTGGACAAACTTCTGTATTGGTTTTATAAAAGTACTTCCTTTAGTAGTCGTTTCGTATGTGGTAGGTTTGGGCATTGAGTTTATCTTTGCTACTATCCGCGGTCACGAAGTAGAAGAAGGATACTTAGTAACTGGTATGTTAGTACCTCTTATCGTTCCAGTAGATATTCCACTTTGGATGCTTGCTGTAGCAGTAGCCTTTGGAGTAATCATCGGTAAAGAGGTATTTGGGGGTACAGGTATGAATATCTTAAACCCTGCGCTTACCATTCGCGCTTTCTTATTCTTTGCTTATCCTACTTCAATGACAGGAGATAAAGTATGGGTAACAGGCGTATTAGGTCGTTCAAAAGAAATCGCTGCAGGAGCAAACTTAGATGCTGTTTCAGGAGAAACCATTTTAGGAAACTTGGCACAAGGGCACTCAATTCACTACACCAATTCTGACCTCCTTTTCGGGTTTATTCCAGGTTCAGTAGGAGAAACTTCTACAATTCTTATCCTCTTAGCAGGTTTATTTCTCATCTATACCAAAATCGCTTCTTGGCGTGTAATGGTGAGTATGTTTGTAGGAGCTTGGGTAATGGGATTTATTTTCAACGCTTTAGCACCAAGTATGGTAGGCACTTCATTCCACGCAATTTGGAGTATACCAGCTTATCAACACTTGCTCATTGGAGGTTTAGCTTTTGGAGCTGTATTTATGGCTACCGACCCAGTAACCGCAGCACAAACCAATACAGGTAAGTATATCTACGGGTTCTTAGCAGGTTTCATCGCTATTGCTATTCGTTGCTTCAACCCAGCTTATCCTGAAGGGGTAATGCTCGCTATCCTATTGATGAACGTACTAGCTCCTACTATCGACCACTTTGTAGTACAAGCTAATGTATCTCGTCGTAAAAAACGTTTAAAAACAGTTACTAAAACCGCATAAATTATGGCAGTAAAAACAGAAAGTAATTCGTATACAGTGATTTTCGCCATTATAATGGTGGTAATCGTAGGAGCTTTGCTCGCTGGTATTTCATCAGCATTGAGCAGTGATATCAGTAACAATAAAAAGTTAGAAAAGAAACAAAACATTCTCTACGCTATGGGCGTAAATCACAACCAAGGTGAGCTTGGAGGAGGTAAAGTAGAGTTTCTTTCTACAACTGATGCTGAAAAAGAGTTCCCTAACTATGTGAAAGAACAATACCTTATCAAAGGAAATACCGCTGAGAAAGTAGAAGGTGCAAACGACCTTATCAACTTCAACGGTCATCGTGAAGGTTTACCTCTTTACGTAGGTGAAAAAGATGGAGCTACCCTCTATATAATTCCCGTAAGCGGACGTGGTTTGTGGGATGCTATTTGGGGATATATAGCTGTAGATAAAGACCTTATCGTACGTGGTGTTTTCTTCGACCACAAAGGTGAAACTGCTGGTTTAGGAGCTAACATCAAAGAACGTTTCTTTATGGACGACTTTATCGGGGAACATTTATTGGATGCCGCAGGTAACTTCCAAAGCATTCAAATTTCAAAAAGCAATGGTGATCCTGAAAATAAACGTAAAGAAGATGGGAAAATTGATGCTATTGCAGGAGCTACCCTTACTGGTAATGGAGTGCAAGCGATGATAAGCGATGGCATAGAGCCTTATATATCCTATATTAAAAGTTTAAACAAATAAGAGACTATGGGACTATCAAAAAAAGATACAAAATTAGTAACTGACCCTCTATGGGATAACAACCCCGTAACGGTACAAGTGTTGGGTATCTGTTCTGCTTTGGCAATTACAGCCCAACTGAAAGCCGCTATCGTAATGAGCCTTTCCTTTACCTTTGTACTTGTAATGGGTAACGTAACCATTTCTTTGCTTAGAAATGTAATACCACCTAAAATCCGTATCATCGCTCAGCTAATTGTAGCAGCTGCTTTGGTAATTGTGGTGGACTTTGTGCTTAAATCCTATGTGTACGACCTTAGCAAACAGCTATCGGTATATGTAGGGCTTATCATCACCAACTGTATTTTGATGGGACGTTTTGAGGCGTTCGCCTTGGGTAACCCTCCAGGAAAATCGTTCTTAGATGCTATTGGTAATGCAGGTGGTTATTCTATCGCTTTGCTTATCGTTGCTTTCTTCCGTGAACTATTAGGTTCTGGTACTTTGCTTGGCTTCCAAGTATTAGGCGACCCTATCAAAAAAACGGGAGCTTATGCATTAGGCTATGAGAACAACGGTTTTATGTTGTTAGCACCTATGGCTTTGGTAACCTATGGTATAGTAGTGTGGGTACAACGCTCACGTAACAAAGCCTTGATAGAAGACAGTCATTAATCATTTAAAAAGAAAAGAAAATGTTAGAATATTTAACACTGATTTTTAAATCAATATTCGTTGAGAATATGATTTTCGCTACCTTCTTAGGTATGTGTTCGTACTTGGCTGTATCTAAAAAAGTATCTACTGCCATAGGCTTAGGAGCTGCCGTTATCTTTGTACAAACCCTTACTGTACCTATGAACTGGCTACTTAATGAGTACATACTCAAAGAGGGTGCTTTGCGTTGGTTAGGCGAAGAGTATGCTAATTACGATTTGAGCTTCCTTACTTATATCTTGTTCATTGCTACGGTTGCTACAATGGTACAGTTGGTAGAGATTATAGTAGAGAAATTCTCACCATCTTTGTATAACTCATTGGGTATCTTCTTACCTTTGATAGCGGTAAACTGTGCTATCTTAGGGGGATCTCTCTTTATGCAATCACGTGCTGAAGTAATTCACTCATTCGGTCTTTCAGTAGCCTATGGAGTGAGTTCAGGATTAGGTTGGGCTATCGCTATCTTAGCATTGGCTGCTATTCGTGAGAAAATACGTTATTCACACGTGCCTGCACCTTTGCGCGGCTTAGGTATCACCTTCATCACCACAGGTCTTATGGCTATCGGCTTTATGAGCTTTGGTGGTATGCTTACAGGTGGTAGCAGCAAAAAAGAAGAAGCTAAAGAAGCTCCTAAACAAGAGACTACTATCCAACAAGAAGTTAAAACTGATAAATTAGCTCATAACACAAAAGATTTAAGCAATGATATTAGCAAGTGAAATATTAACAACTATTGCAGTAACGGTGATAGGATTATTAGTTGTAATCCTATTGTTGGTTGCTATTTTGCTTTACGTAAAACAGAAACTAACACCATCAGGACCTGTAAAAATTACTATCAATAACGAAAAAGTAGTTGAAGTGCCTCTTGGAGGTTCACTGCTCTCTACTTTAGGTAACGAAAAGATTTTCTTGCCATCAGCTTGTGGTGGTAAAGGGTCTTGTTTACAATGTGAATGCCACGTATACGAAGGTGGGGGAGAAGCACTCCCTACCGAAACTCCTCACTTTACTAAAAAAGAATTGAAAGAAGGAGTGCGTTTGGCTTGCCAAGTGAAAGTAAAACAAGATATGAAAATTGGGGTGCCAGAACAAGTGTTTGGTATCAAGAAATGGCAAGCTACTGTAGTGCGTAACTACAACGTTGCCTCTTTCATCAAAGAGTTTGTGGTAGAAATCCCTGAGGATATGGACTATAAACCAGGGGGATACATCCAAATTGAAATCCCACCTTGTGAGGTAAAATACTCCGATATTGATATCACTGCACACCCTGTAGAACACCCAGGTGAACCCGATAAGTTCAAAATGGAATGGGATAAGTTCAAACTATGGCCATTGGTGATGAAAAACCCAGAACCTGCTGAACGTGCCTACTCTATGGCTTCTTACCCTGCTGAAGGTCGTGAGATTATGCTTAATGTACGTATCGCTACTCCACCATTCGACAAAGCTAAAGGTGGCTGGATGGATGTAAACCCAGGGGTTGCTTCATCATACATCTTCTCTCGCAAACCAGGTGATAAGGTAACCATCTCAGGACCTTATGGTGAATTCTTCATCAACGAGTCTAATGCCGAGATGTTGTACGTAGGTGGAGGGGCTGGTATGGCGCCTATGCGTTCTCACTTGTACCACCTATTCAAAACTTTGAAAACAGGACGTACCGTGACTTATTGGTACGGAGGTCGTTCAAAACGCGAGTTGTTCTATGTAGAACACTTCCGTGAATTAGAGCGCGAATTCCCTAACTTCAAGTTCTTCATCGTACTTTCTGAACCACTACCAGAAGACAATTGGAAAGTGAAGAAAGATGTCAATGATACCGAAGGTGATGGCTTCTTAGGTTTTGTTCACAATGCTGTGATTGAACAATATTTGAGCAAACACGAAGCCCCAGAAGATATAGAATTGTACTTCTGCGGACCTCCAATGATGAACAAAGCTGTTCAGAAAATGGGTCAAGACTTTGGTATGCCCGATGAAAATATCCGTTTCGACGACTTTGGTGGTTAATAACTACCTACATTATACAAAAATCCGACTTAGTAATAGGTCGGATTTTTTTATGATATAGATAAGGTTTCTTTTCGTTCTTTTATAATTGTGGGGTGACTGATAATCTCTAAACTCATAACTTTATCTGCCAGATTAATACCAATACTTAAGAGTCCTTTTCCTTCATTGATGTAATAATACCATATTTTTCGGTCAGTAAAAAGGTTTTCATCAATACAGAAAGGGCGTCCTAAGGTAGATTCAACAAGATGACTATCATCTCCAAAACGGATAGGAATACACAGTGTTTGTAAAATATGATTAGCTATTTCAGTAAGTTCTTTATGCAGTAAAATATCCTCAAAACTGATAGCAGAGAGAATATCACTGTTTCTTTCCTTAAAACAGATAATGTAATACCCCAAACAATCGGCTATACCTCCTACACCAGCATAATCAAACGAGATAGTTTCAACAGAAGAAATGAAATTAATAAGACTGAAATCTTCAATATTTATATTCATAAAATGAATTGTTGTTTCCTATGAGAGGTCTTTTGAGTGCAAAAATAGGAATAATTGCTAGAATTAGAGTAATTTTCCAAAAAATATTGTACCTTTGTCATTATTTTTAAATCATAGTGTTATGAAAAAGATATTTGCAATCCTTGTATGCGCCTTGGTGTCGTGTACCAATTCAGAAGAAGCAATAAAGGCTTATCAGCAACAAAAAGAAGCTATAGGCTTACAATCAGCTGAGAAACAAAATGAACTCTTAAGGCAATCTCCTATGGCTTTTAAACAAAGTATGCAGGCAATAGCGCAACAATACACCGAAATACTCAAGAACTTGCCAGCAGATTTCGCAGCTAAAGAAGAGAAAGCTAATCGCTATCAACAGTTGGTTATAGTATCGGAATATTTGTTGAATCACCGTAAATATACTGAGGAAGAAGCTCCTGCTATCAAAGAGCTACAAGACTTATGTACAGCAGTAGATTTAGACAATGCTACTGATTTCAACGATTATCCCGAGTATCAAACTTTAGTACAGAATATTTTTAAATGGCGCATCTACTCTCGTAAAGTACAATATGAGTTTGATGACCCTTGGGGCAAAATATTAGCCGATTTCAAAGCGCTTAAATCGGAAAATATCAAGCAAGCATTAGCCCCTTTGATTATTGAGGGCGTATCACCTACTTCGGCAACTGCCACTAATGAGGAAATCATTGCTTTAGTGAAACAATTAGTGAAAGATAACGACCTTTTAAATACCCTTTCAAAACATATTGATTTGGTAAATAAACTCAAAGCAGGACAACCTTTTCCCGCTCTTCCTGCTCTTACTGATTTAAACGATAAAGAGGTAAAATATGAGCAATTACCACTCAAAGGTAAATTGCTGTTTATAGACATCTGGGCTACTTATTGTCCTGATTGTCGTAAGGAGTTGCCTGCCTTAGAATCCTTACAAGAGGATTACAAAACGGAACCTATTACCTTTGTAAGTATTTCGGTAGACCGCGATAAAGAAGCGTGGAAAACAATGGTAAAGGAAAAGAAACTCCGTGGTATTCATCTATATGCCTCTCCTGAAACAAAGGAATTATTCAAAGAATTATACGATTTGAGAAGCATCCCGCGTTATATGTTGATAGATGAAAAAGGAAATATCATCAATGCTAATCTACCAATGCCTTCTGATAAAAACTTAAAAGAATTGATAACTGCGACGTTAAGAGTTCTTACAAATCCTAAAGCACAATAATTAAAAAAAAATACTAATATATAAGGTTATCTTTTGTAAATCAATAGATAGCCTTTTTTTAATGATTCTAAATTTCCTAAATATTAAAAAAAAATACCCAAGTATCATATAAGATACAATTATCTTCTATATCTTTGTACCCGCAAATAATAAAAAACACTAATATATTTTATTTATGACAGCTAAGAAATTATGGATTTGGCTTGGGGCTACAGTAGCAGCCTCATTCCTCGTGCTGATTTTTTACGGTGTAGAAATATACCGTACTACGCCGCCTTTCCCTGAAAAAATTGTTACTACAGAGGGGGAAGTGCTCTATAATGGACAAGACATCAAAGACGGTCAAAATGTTTGGCAGTCAATAGGTGGACAAACAGTAGGTAGTATCTGGGGACACGGTGCTTATATTGCACCCGACTGGAATGCGGATTATCTACACCGCGAATCAGAGATGCTCTTGGATATTTTTGCTGCTAAAGATGGTAAGGTGTACAAAGACCTTTCTGAAGAAGAGCAGGCTAAATACCAAGTACAGTTGCGCAAAGAACTTCGCACAAACACTTTTAACCAAGAAACAGGAGTGATTACTTTCTCTCCAGAACGTGCGCAAGTAGCTAAAGAGTTGGCAGCTTATTACACCAAACTCTTTATGAGCGATCCTTCATTGGATAAAACGCGTAGCCATTATGCAATTCCTAAGAATGCTATCAAAGATTCTGCTCGTATGCAGCAAATGAATGCTTTCTTTACTTGGACTACTTGGGTATGTAGCACTAATCGCCCTAACGATGATGTTACTTACACTAACAACTGGCCTTACGATCCTGTGATTGGCAATCAGCCATCTACTTCATTACAAATGTGGTCAGGATTTAGTGTGCTAATGTTACTTTTTGGGGTAGGAATTTTGGTGTACTATCACGCAAGTAACAAGGAGGAAGAAGAGAGTGAACACCTTCCTGCTCAAGACCCTATGCGCGGTATGAAACCTACACCTTCAATGAAAGCAACCCTCAAATACATCTGGATTGTATCATTACTTATTTTGGTACAAATGCTTGCAGGGGTGATCACAGCACACTATGGTGTAGAAGGTGAAGGCTTCTTTGGTATTCCACTTGATATGATATTACCACAAGCTATTTCGCGTAGCTGGCACGTACAGTTAGCTATTTTCTGGATAGCAACCTCTTGGTTGGCTACAGGTCTTTATATTGCTCCTGCCGTATCAGGACACGAACCTAAATACCAAAAATTAGGGGTAAATATTCTCTTTATCGCCTTATTGATAGTAGTTTTGGGTTCATTAGCAGGACAATGGTTTGGTGTAATGCAAAAATTAGGTTTAGTAGAAAACTTCTACTTTGGTCACCAAGGATATGAATATATAGAATTAGGTCGTTTTTGGCAAATATTATTGCTTGTAGGCTTGTTCTTATGGTTATTCTTGATGGTAAGAGCTTTATTGCCTGCATTGCGCAAAAAAGATGAAAATCGCCACTTACTATTGCTCTTTGTATTAGCCTCTGTTGCTATTGCAGCTTTCTATGGAGCAGGCTTGATGTATGGTCGCCAAACTCACATGGCAATTGCTGAGTACTGGCGTTGGTGGGTAGTTCACCTTTGGGTAGAAGGCTTCTTTGAAGTATTTGCTACCGTAGTGGCTGCTTTCTTGTTCTCACGTATGGGCTTGCTCAGAATAAAAGTAGCGAGTGCCTCAGTATTGTTTTCAACAATTATATTCTTAGCAGGGGGTATATTGGGTACTTTCCACCACTTGTATTTTAGTGCTACCCCTACAGGCGTATTAGCTTTGGGAGCTACTTTCAGTGCTTTGGAAATTGTGCCTTTGGTACTTATAGGTTTTGAGGCTTATCACAACTATAAAATCTCTAAATCTACTGAGTGGATTAAAGCCTACAAATGGCCTATCTATTGCTTTATAGCAATGTGCTTCTGGAACTTCATCGGAGCAGGTATATTTGGTTTTGCTATCAACCCGCCTATTGCTTTGTACTATGTTCAGGGCTTGAACACTACAGCTGTTCACGGTCACGCTGCTCTCTTTGGTGTATATGGTATCCTCGGTATTGGGCTTATCTTGTTTGTACTTCGCGGTTTATATCCTGATCGCCATTGGAACGACAAGTTACTCGGTTGGGCTTTCTGGCTCATAAACATTGGTTTGATGACAATGTTAGTAGTGAGTGTGCTTCCTATAGGTATTATGCAAGCTGTAGAAGCTATTCAAAACGGCTATTGGTCAGCGCGTTCTGAAGAGTTTATGCACACTGAATTGATGCAAACAGTACGCTGGTTGCGTGTGCCAGGGGATATATTATTAGCATTAGGTGAACTATTGTTAGTATATTTTATCATCGGACTCAAAACCGGTTGGTCACTCAAAGAAAAAAGATAATGTCTTACAAAAATCCCTAAATGAGAAAAGGCTATCTACAGTGTTGTAGGTAGCCTTTTTTTATATGCTCTACTTCTTGTTGCTACTTCAACAAAAAGTTTTTGAGTTCTGATAAATTTTCTATACCTTTGCCCAACATATTTTTGGTTTTTATACCTAATAATATGCTACTTTATTCACTAAATTAGCCAGTTGTTTTACTTGCAAAACACAAAAAAACTATATGAAGAAATATTTTTTAGTTACCATATTGATCTTCTGTGGTAAAAATATTAGAGCTCAACAGCTTGATAGTATCTTTGAAAATCCTGCAATACAAGAAATTAATCGTTTGCCTATGCGCACCTCTTACTTTCCTTTTGAAGAGGCGAGCAAAGCACAAACCAGCAATCTCACTACTTCTACACGCTTTTTGAACCTCAATGGACAGTGGTCTTTTCTTTGGAAAGAAGACTATAAGCAGTTGCCAAAGGATTTCTACAAAACTGATTTCAACGAAAGTCAATGGAAAAAAATAGCTGTGCCTGCCAATTGGGAAGTGAATGGTTATGGCATTCCTATCTATGTGAATGCTTCTTACGAGTTTAACCAAAAGAACCCTACACCACCTGATATTCCTGATAGCCTTGCTCAAAATGCAGGTCTCTATCGCAAAACTTTCAACCTACCTATTTCTTGGCAAGGAGAGAAAGTATATTTGCATTTAGGGGCTGTAAAATCAGCTTTTAAACTCTATGTAAACGGAAAGTTCGTAGGGGTAGGAAAAGACAGTAAATTGGCTTCGGAATTTGATATTACGCCTTACATCGTTCAGGGCAAAAATCTTATTGCTATGGAAGTGCGTCGCTGGACGGATGCCAGCTACCTCGAATGTCAAGATATGTGGCGCTTTTCGGGCATTTCGCGCGATTGCTATCTCTATATGCGCCCTAAAGTGCATTTGTACGACCTAAGTATAACCTCTCTCCTAACCAAAAACTACGCTGATGGGCAACTCTCAACGCTTGTAGAAGTGTGGAATGAAACTCCAGAAGATGCCTCAAAATACCGTGTTAAGGTATCGTTGTATGACAAAGACAAATTGCTGTATACTGAAAAACAGACGACTGATGGGCTGAAACGCTCTTTTGGAAAAACAGAACTCTCATTTCAAGCACTTTTCCCTCAAGTGAAGGCGTGGAGCGCTGAAATCCCTTATCTTTATCGTCTGCAAGTAACTCTATACGATGCACAAGGCAAGGTGAAAGAGGTAGTAAGTAGGTTTGTAGGCTTCAGAACGATTGAAATAAAAGGAAGTGATATATTGGTAAATGGCAAACGCGTATTTTTCAAAGGTGTAAACCGACACGAAACCGACCCTCAAACGGGGCAAGTAGTATCACGGGAAAGTATGGAGAAAGACCTAATGCTAATGAAAGCACTCAACTTCAATGCGGTACGTACTTCTCATTATCCTAACGATCCTTATTTCTATGAACTTTGCGATAAATATGGACTTTATGTAATGGATGAGGCTAATATAGAAAGCCACGGGATGCATTACGAAAAAGATAAAACATTAGGCAACGACCCTGACTGGGAATATGCACACTTGCTTAGGATGCAGCGAATGATACAACGCGATAAAAATCACCCTAGTATATTGTTTTGGAGTATGGGGAATGAATCGGGGAATGGTTGGAACTTCTACAAAGGATATAAACTGATGAAAGGATTGGATTCTACACGCCCTATCCATTATGAATTAGCCCATTACGATTGGAATACCGATATAGAATCGCGTATGTACCGCCGTATTCCTTTCCTTGTTGATTATGCGCTTAGCAATCGTACTAAACCTTTCTTGCAATGCGAATATGCCCATGCTATGGGTAATAGTTTAGGCAACTTTCAAGAGTACTGGGATATATATGAACACTACCCCAAATTACAAGGAGGTTTTATTTGGGATTTTGTAGATCAAGGTCTTTATAAAACCTTAGCCAATGGCAAAAAAATATTAGCATACGGCGGAGATTATGGCAACAAAAATACGCCTAGTGATAACAACTTCCTCATCAACGGAGTTATAGCTTCTGACAGAAGTTTTCACCCTCATAGTTATGAAGTGCGCAAGGTACAGCAAGAAATAGCCTTTGAGTATAAAGACAAAGTGCTGACTTTGCACAACAAATATTTTTTTAAAGACCTTTCTAACTATCAAATAGTATGGCGATTGCTCAAAGATGGTAAAGAGGTACAAAGTGGTGCTTTTACAGATTTGGTAGTGCTTCCACAAAGTAGTACATCACTTGTTATGCCTGCTTTACTCACTGATGATAAAGCGGAATATATATTGCAATATACCGCTCAGTTAAAGGAAAATGAAGGACTACTTGCAAAAGGCACTCCTCTTGCTTTTGCCGAGTTTCCACTCACTGCCTATACTCCTCAAAAATCTATCATTGATATTACCCCTATAACAATAGAAGAAACGCCAATGTATATTCTCTTGCACAATAAAAACTATACAGCCAAAATAGACAAACAAGCAGGAAAATGGGTATCTTTTAAAGTAAAGAATGAAGAACTTTTTGCTCCCGAAGGATTGGAAGTAAACTTATGGCGAGCAGGCACTGATAACGATTTTGGGGCAGGTTTACCTAAAAAACTACAACACTTGCAAGAAGCTGATAAAAAAGCTGATAGCGTGAGTGTATCGGTAGAGAAATATACAAATGGACAAATAAAGGTATGTATTCACAAACGATTAGTAGATGCTACTATTGATTATAGCCAAGAATTGCTATTTGAAGGAAAACCTTCGGTAACAGTGCATAATAGTTTCAAGCCTTTAAAAGAGGATAAAACACTTACTTTCAAAATTGGCAATCATCTCACATTACAGCCTTTTCAGCGTATTCAGTGGTATGGTAGAGGTCCTTGGGAAAGTTATTGGGATAGAAAAACATCGGCTATGGTAGGCTTGTATGAAGGAACTATTGCCGACCAATATTACCCTTATGTGCGTCCGCAAGAGAATGGCAATAAGAGTGACGTGCGTTGGGCAAGACTTAGCAAGAAGGGCGTAAGCCTCACTATTTACAGTATAGATACTCTATTGAATGTAAATGCCCTGCCTTATAGTCCCGCCCAGTTATTCCCTGGGGTAGAAAAAGGGCAAACTCACGCTGGGGAACTCACACCTTCACCTTATACCCATTTAGATATCGATTTGCAACAATTAGGTTTGGGAGGTGATAACAGCTGGGGCAACTTACCAATGCAACAATATCTGTTGTATCTATATCAGCCTTATAGCTATAGTTATAGAATAGAAGCACACTAATCTCTAACCCTGAAACCTAAAACCTAATATGGGGGTATTTCATAGTAAATGCCTCCATTTTTTGTTGTAATTGTGCTAAAAACTGCTGATGACTTTCAGTTTCAGGGTTAAACGGGCGATGAGATAAGCCTTTTTGGATACTATCTACTTGTTTCATATCTACTTGAGTAGTAGTTTCTATATAAGTAGTAACTAATCGTTCCCAAATATAATTGATAGCCATTTCCGATGGATGCACCATATCATTGGCATAGAAACGATAGTCGCGCAATTCGTCTAATAGCAATTCGTAAGCAGGAAAATAAAGGCTCTTGTTATCAGTGATAAGCGGGTATAAAGCCGAGAAAAGTTGTGATTTACTCACTTGATTTTCAAAGAAACCATCTTTGATATGTCGTACAGGTGAAATAGTGAAAATAACAGTTATTGAAGGGTTGAGTTGTTTCAGTAAAGCGATAATATGGCTGAGGCTTTCTGTAATTTCTTCAACTGATAGCAATCGTTTAGAAAAGTGTTGAGAGGGCAATTTGTGGCAATTTGCTACAATAGTATCGGTGCTGTTGTAGATATATATCCAAGCTGTCCCCAAGGTGATAAAACAAAAGCTCGCCTCTTGTAAGGCTTGTTGTAATTGTATTTGCTGGCTGTTAGCCAACTGTATTGCCTCTTTGAGTGAGGACTGACTCATATCCGAATGAAAATCGAAACTATGCCACAATTCATTGTGAAGAAAAAAATCTTCAGCTGTATAACGAGAATTTTCAATAGTGTGTTGCAATATATTCTCAATAGCCAAAGGGTGAAAGAGCACCCCAAACGGATTTACAGTAATAGGAAATTTGTAATAAGCGAACTTTTGTGCCATATTCACAGCAAAACAGGAGCCTAAACTCACTATAGGAGTATAGTAAGTAATGCTTTTTGTTGTTTTAGAGATAGGTACAATTGTTCTAAAATCCATAGTTATAGAATTAGGAATTACTTTTTTCTAAATTGAGCAAAAACTCCTTTCGGCTAAGACCGCCTGCATAACCTGTGAGCGTACCATTACTGCCAATCACACGATGACAAGGTACAATAATAGAAAGGCGATTTTTACTATTGGCATTGGCTACTGCACGAACCCCTTTGGGATTTCCTACAGCAATTGCTTGTTCTTTATAAGTGCGTGTTTCGCCATACGGAATGGTTTGCAATACCTTCCACACTTCTTCCTGAAAGGGTGTACCTACTAAGGTAATGGGTAATGTAAACTCTTTGAGTTCTTTAGCAAAGTACTCTTTGAGTTGCTTTTCGAGTTCTAAAAGCAAGGCGTTTTCTTGCGCCATATCTTTAGCTTCCAAGCGCAAAAGTACTTCAGCTTGATCTCGATACCAAGTTGTTTGGTCGAAAAAATCTAATACACAAATAGCCTCATCCGTTGCCATTGCTATCATCACTCCTATCGGGGTGATGATTTTCTTCTTGTATAATTTCAGTGTCTTTTTCTTCATTGGTTGCTTCGTTATTAGCATCGTATTCAGTTTCTTCTAAATCTTTAGACTTATTGCCTAAACCTATTTTAGGGTTCTCTTGAGTTCCTGTTATTTTTATAGGAATACCTATGATTCCCAAAGGAGGTAAGCCTAAACGCATTTTAAAGTTGAGTTTCCCGTCAAAACTGGTTTGTCCTTCAATACGTAAGCGAAATCCAGCTACCTTAAACTTAAATCGCTCTACAGTGATGAGGTTATTTTTAATCTCACTTTTGATATCAATAGTAGAAAGTTTAGAATCTCTTAGTGCATCGGTACCTGTTTTATCACTAATCACATTGAAAAGTTTAAAACCTTTCATTTGTACATCTTTCACCGAAAGTATGCCTCCTCCTTTAAGTGAGGGGTAGATAGGTAACATCTCTTCGTTGAGTTTTCCAGCTACTTTATAATCCAAAGAGACAATACCGTGTGCATCTTTAGCCATTGAAGCCATTTCTCTAAAGAGTTTGACCTCTTTATAAGCGCGTTGCACATCAAAGTTTTCAGCTTTGATATCAAAATTGAAATGAGCGCGTTTAGGGGTTTCATCACCGTATTTAGCATTGATTTGAGCGGTAACTCCTATAACGTTGAAGTTTACATTTTTCAGGGCTAAAGTACCTCTTTTTAGTTGCGTACTTCCTTTGAGGTTGAGAATGTCGAGCCCTTGAAAAACTACCTTTTTCAGGTTAGCATTTAGGTTAAAGTCAAAAGGTTTAGGAACTATCACTACACCTTTTTCAGAAGTAACAGTAGGTGTTGAGGTGCTGGTAGTTTCCTCTTTTGCTTCTTCAGTAGGAGCTGTAGGGGCATACATAAACTCATCAACATCAATATAATTAGAGACTACTGAAAAATTACCTCTCAGTATCTGATTTTTAGAGAACAAAAAGTTGATGACATTGCTCATTTGTCCGTTCATCAAAAAATCGGATTTACCATAAGTAGCACGGAAATTAGTAAAGCGCATATCATCTTGCTGGAATCTAAAAAGTCCTTGCTGAATAATAAATGGTTTTGATAAATATTCTGATGTTGTTTTGATATTGCGAAGTTCAATGCTACCCTTGTTTTGCAATAAGTGATAACGCCCATTGGTGGCATCACTTTGTGTGCCTTTCAGCGATACATCGGCATTGGCATAACCTTCTAACTCCAAGCCTTTTTGTGAGAATACTTTGTAAATCTTAGCAATATTGAGTTCTCCTTTAGCTTGAATGTCATAGTGAATATCGTCGAAGTTTTCCATTGCTAAATTCACTGTAAAAGGCTTATTTTCAAAAAGGAAATTGAGAGGATTGAGTTGCAATGCCAGCGTTTTCATACTGCCATCGGTATTCTCTACCTTTCCTTTAAAATGTATATTGGTGATAGGATTAGGGTAATAGGGTGTTTTTACATAACCTTCCGAGAATTCTAAATCGCCTTTGGTAATAGGAAATAGCTTTTGTTCTGGGGCATACGTTCCTTTAGATTTTATATTAGCTAAAAGCATTCCTTTTACCTCTAAATCCTTCATATCCAATAAGTGCATTACATTTGCTACATTGATGTTTGCACGCACTTTAGCATCAATCACTGGGGGATTGATACCATTTAAATTCAAGATACCCGAAAAATATTCTTTACCAATTGTAAAATAGATAGAATCAAGTTTACCCCCTACTTTATTTACATCTAAAGAAGGTAGACTCGTCTCTACATTTAGGTAGAGATGTTCGGCTGGTGCTGGTACCCCTTTATAGCCCACATAGCCATCTCTTACCTTCATTTTGAAATAAATATCGGGACTCAGGTTTTGTGAAGCAATATATTTTCCTTTCATCGAAAAGAAAATGTCGGTTTTTCCTTTAAGAGTAGCTTTCTTATGCCATTGGGTAAACTGAGGGGGCAAAGCGGTAAAGAAATCGTTGAGATTGCTATCTTTAGAATTGATTTCGAAATTGAGGTCATAACCATTGCTCAAGAAATCTAACTTCCCTTTGAAGTCTACCGGAAGTTGATTTATTTTCAAATCGTTTTGTTGAAATATAAACGATAATGAATGCGTGTTGATTTGAGTGATGAGTTCTGCATTTACGTGTTTGTCCTTTAGATAAGTTTCACCACCAAAGATAAAATCTAATGACTGTATTTGGGCTTTGGTGCGCAAATCAAAAATAGATTCTTCTAAACCTCCTTTTCCTAAGTAGTTAAAGCCGTTGGCTTGGATGTAAATACCAGTAGATTTATCGTCATAAATTAATCGAGTGTCCTTTAATTCAATACGTTGTAAATCTACGCGAGCGTCATCATCTCCTTCGTCAGTAGTTTCTTCTGATGATTTGTACACATTATAGCTCGCTCCCCCTTGTTTGTCTACTTGGATATGGACAAAAGCATTTTTTAGGTAAATTTCTTCTATATCAATTTTTTTAGAGAAGAGCAATTCCTTCACATCTATCCCCAATGAGAGTCGTTTTACGGATACCAAAGTGTCGTTCTCAAAAGGAGCTGACCCTTTGAGAAGTACATCGTCTAAGTTAAGAGTGAGTGAGGGAAAATGGGTAAAGAAAGTGAGATTTGCCTTAGAGAAGTTGAGTTCACCATTGAGGTTATCATTAGCTAATTTCTTAACTTTCTCAGTTACATACTCGGGGTAGAGCATCGGGAAAACAATCACAAAAGCCAATAGCAATCCTACTAATATACCTAAATATTTCAGTGCTTTAAATATATATTTCTTCATTCAATCAATCAATAAAACTTTGGATTGCCAATTCGTAACTTTTCATCCCAAACCCTACAATTACACCTTCGGCTACTGCCGATAAATAGGAGTGATGACGGAAGGATTCTCGGGCAAAAGTATTGGAGATATGTACCTCTATCACAGGAGTTTTTACCGCCTTTATAGCGTCGGCTAAAGCGATAGAAGTGTGGGTATAGGCGCCTGCATTGAGCACTATTCCCTCAAAAGTAAAACCTATTTCGTGAAGTTTGTCAATAAGAGCGCCCTCGTGATTGCTTTGGAAGTAGTCTAACTCACACTCAGGGAACTTAGTTTGCAACTCGGCTAATAGCGTTTCAAAAGTTTGAGAGCCATAAATTTCAGGCTCTCGTGTACCTAACAAATTGAGGTTAGGTCCATTGATAATCATTATTTTTTTCTTCATAAATACGCCTTATTCTTCTATTTTGATGCGCCCTATACCTTTTACACTTTTCTTAAACACAGGCGGATTTCCTTTTACAGTAATACTTCCTGCTCCTGCTATTGAAGCATCTACATCTTCTGTTACGTGAGCTGAAATGCTTCCTGCACCTGCTATGCGCAAAGTAGCTTGTTTGTCAACGAGCTCTTTAGCATCTATATCGCCAGCTCCTTTTACTACAGCATTGAGGCGTTCTGTTGAGCCTGCAATATCCACATCACCAGCCCCTGCTACTTGCAAATCAAGAGAAGTAGCCTCTACAGTAGCATCAAGGTCTCCACTGCCTTCTATTTTGAATTGCAAGTTACCAACTTTTAGCTTTTCTTGTGTAGATATATCAACAGCTCCTTTTGCTACTATCTTTTTTGAGGAAGTATTAATGGGTACATATACTGTTAATGAAGTCTTTAGTTTGTATTTATTGTCTATACTCACGTAGAGTACTTTGTTTGATACGCTCGTTTTCAAATACGGAAGTACCTCTTTTTGTCCTTTAACTTTCAAAGTACCTACTTCACCTTCAGTGAGCACAAGATGATAAGCCCCTGATACTTCTACTGATTCATAAGCAGCTACTTTTCGGTCTTCAGTTTTGATTTCTTTTTCGCCATTAGTATTTTTTTGGCAATATGCTACTCCTACCAATAGAGCAGTCATCATAAAAGTCATAATTTTTTTCATAATACATTTAATATTTGTTCTACTTTTTCTAATATCATTTCTGCTGAAATAGTTTCTATAGCTTTTTCATAGCCTTTTGGGTATTTTTTTCCGTAAACTGAAGTAGGAATGAGCGGATATTTTGTTCTATCGGCTAAAAGGGCATTCTCCATAGGTTGGGCATACGGATAGAAACCTGCATAAGGGTGCGTAACTCCCCAAAGAGTAATCGTTGGTACCCCATACATCGCCGATAAGTGCGCATTACCACTGTCCATTCCTATCATTATATTTAGATGAGAAATGAGTTCTAATTCTTGTTTAAATGAAAGTTTGCCTACCATATTTTCAGTATTAGGCAATTGTATTTGAGCTACTTTTTGTTCTTCTTCTTTGCCGCCACCGAAGATATAAATCTTACTGTTAGGATAACGTTCAGAGAGTTTTTCAATCACTTGACACATTTTGTCAAAAGGATATTGTTTGCTTATAAACGAAGCAAAAGGAGCAACACCTAAGTGCAAATCACTTCCATTTAGCAAATTTTTTACAGGATCACTCAGTGGGGTAGGAGGGAGCAAATAGTCGTCGCTCAAATCGATAGGGAAACCTAAGGCAGCAAAAACATCGGCGTATCGCTGGAACGAAGGTTTTAGCGGTTCAAAAACTTTAAATTTATAGCGTGTGAGGGCATATTTTTCTCTTCTGCCTTTGTTAATCTGTTTGAAAGGTATTTTAGAGCCTTTAAAGTAAAATTTAAGGATGTTAGTGCGCAATACATTGTGGATATCAGCAACTCCCTGAATTCCTTTTGCTTTTAGCTCTTTGTAGAGCTTATACAAGCCTATTAAGCCACTGTGTTTTCCGTTAAGTTCGGGGGTAAACACCTCTACATTAGGGAGATGAGAAAACATTGGAGCAAATAAGGGACGTGTGAGGTAGGTAATTTTTACGTCGGGATATTGCTCAGAAAAAGCCGTTACAACAGGTACACTGATAGCTACATCACCCATTGCCGACATTCTAAATACAGCGATATGTTCCATTTTGTTTTGGTATGAATGTTTTTATTATTATCTTTGGCAGCTGAAATGCTACCATCTCTAACTAAAATCACTGCAAATGTAGTAAATAATTTTTAATATCAACTAAATATGAGGCATTTATTTTTACTTTTTTTTCTTACGCAGTTTATTTTCGCTCAAAATAACACTGTTTTTACTTTTGATAAAAGTTTGAGAATTGACTTTAATTTACTCTCTGATGCTCAAAATACAGAGGTGATTTTTGGTCAGCTGAAGAAAGAACCATATTGGGGAGGTTCGCATTCGCACCTCATTGCCCCTAATTTTGGAAATTTTCGTCTGCAAGTGTTTGATGGTACACAATTAGTATTTTCCAAGGGGTTTAATTCATTAGCTAATGAATGGGCTACTCTTGAAGAAGCAAAAGCTGAAAAACGACTTTTTGCTCACGCAATGCAGTTGCCTTTTCCAACTAAAAAACTCCTTCTGCACCTTGATAAGCGCGATAAACAAGGAGTATTTCACACTATTGCTACAAAAGAATTATCTCCAGATGATTATTTTATTGTTGAAGAAACACAACCCAGTTACCCTATAAAACAATTGCTCAACAATGGTAATGCAGCAAAAAAAGTGGATATTGCGATTTTAGCAGAAGGTTATACCGCTGCAGAAGCTGAAAAATTCTATGCTGATGCACAGCGTATGACTGATTATATGTTCACAATTCCTCCTTTTGATAAACTCAAAAAAGATTTTAATGTCTATGCCATTGCAGTGCCCTCTAAAGAAAGTGGCACTGATGTACCAGGGAAACATATTTATAAAAATACAGCGTTTAACGCGTCTTTCTATACATTTAATCAAGAGCGTTACCTCACTACAAACAGTATGCAAGCCATTGCAGATGCTGCCTCAGCAGTGCCTTATGACCAAATTTATGTATTGGTAAATACGTCTACTTATGGAGGTGGGGCTTTTTACAATCACCTCAATTTAGCATCAGCTGATAATGAACTTTCCGAAAAAGTATACATACACGAGTTTGGTCACGGTTTTGTGGGTTTAGCTGATGAATATTATTACGATTGGGATCCTACTTTTCAAGAAACTTATGATTCTAAGATAGAGCCTTGGGAAGAAAATATCACTACTTTAGTGAATTTTGAGAGCAAGTGGAAAGATATGGTGAAAAAAGGAACTCCTATTCCTACTCCTCGCACTTCAAAATACAAAAATACCCTCGGCGCTTTTGAAGGCGGAGGGTACACTAGTAAAGGGGTTTATAGTCCTATGCAAGATTGCCGAATGAAATCTAACGATCCGAAAGGTTTTTGCCCTGTATGTGAACGTGCAATTCGCAGAATAGTTGATTTTTACACTAAATAGGAGGTTAGCAACTCAATAAAAAAGTTTTGACAATAGAAGCTGAAATACGTCCTGCTTCCTCTACAAACTCGTTATAGGAAATAGCGTTGCCTTCACCTGCCTTATCAGATATAGCACGTAACATCACAAAAGGTATATTTAGCATATAGCAAGTTTGGGCAATGGCAGCAGCTTCCATCTCTACAGCTTTAGCTTGAGGAAAGTTAACTGAAATTTCATCAAAACGTTTAGGGTCTGAGATAAATGAATCACCACTTACTACTTGTCCATAATGTAAAATGTATTGATGAGTAGAGGCTACATTTTTTAATTTCTCATTCCACTGAGCATCAGCTTTGAAAGCAGGGGGCATCTGGGCTTGTTGTCCTATTTCGTAACCAAAAGCGGTTACATCTACATCGTGGTGACGCACTTCGGTAGCTAAAATTAAATCGTGTACAGAAGTATTGCCCAATCCTCCAGCAGTTCCAGTATTGATAATAAGTGATGGATGGTAATGCTCTATAAGTAAGGTAGTACCTACAGCAGCACTTACTTTTCCTATTCCTGATAGCAAAACTACTACATCTTTGCCACATAGGATTCCCTGATAAAAGGCAAAACGTCCTATTTTTGTTTCTTTACAATTTTCAATGGCAGCTTTTAGGGTGTTGATTTCAAGGTCCATTGCACCAATAATTCCAATCATATCTATTAATATTTAACAATTAGAAGGGGACTGTTTGAGTTGTCAAGCAGTCCCCTTCATTTCTATTTTACTTTCAATTAATTTTGTGCTATAGTTACAATAAGAGGTTCTATGTTTTGAGTTTTATAAGTTTTAACCTCATTGTTTTGGTCACTATATACTAATAGAGCTTTTAGCTCAGGGTGTTTAGCTAAGAACTCTTTGCTTTTTTCAAGACCTATAATCATAAACATAGTAGAGTAAGCATCTGATTCTACAGCTGTTTTAGCAATTACAGTGGCACTGAGCATTTCTCCTGTCATTGGGTAACCAGTGAAAGGATTGATAATGTGTACAAAGCGTTTACCATTTCCGTCAATCCATACTCTACGATAGTTCTCATCAGTAGAAACAGATTCGTTATTTAGGTGAAGGATAACCTCTTTGTAATCGTCGTTTAGTTCATAAGGATCTTCAGCTTCTACTTTCCAAGGTGTGTTGTTTACTACATCTTTTCCTTCAACAATGGTTTGACCATCCACTTTCACTAAGAAATTTTCAATGCCTTTAGATTTCAAGAAGTCTGAAATTACATCAGCGGTATAACCTCTTAGTACAGAAGTTAAGTCTAATTGGATAGCAGGATTTTGTTTTTTCACATAGTCATCATCACTAATGTGTACTTTTTCAAAACCTACATATTTTTTCAAACTGTCAATTTCGTGTTCAGTAGGTAACTTAGAAACAGGCTGGATAAGTTCTTTACCAAATCCCCAAGCATTCACAAGAATTCCCACAGTTGGATCATAAAATCCTCCACTTTCTTTCCATACTTTTTGTGCAGTGGCAAATGCTCTCTTAAAGTGATCATTTGCTTTAGTAGCTACTAAGCCTTGGTTGATTTTAGCTACAATAGATTCTTTATTGTAAGAAGAAATAGAGTGATCTACTACTTTTACAAGAGAGTCAATAGCAGGTTTTAAGTCGGTACTATCGGCAGAGATGTATTTCACGCGATAGGCTACACTACCACCTTTACCTTCTACTTCGTAGAGTTTAGAAGTTTTCTTTGTGTTGTTGTCACAAGAAAACAAGAGCAAAGCTCCTAAGCATAATGTTAAAAATTTTCCGTTCATATTTGCTTCTATTTAAAAATTGATAATTTAGTTAGTTTATTTTTTCTCTTCTAATTTTTTAAAAGGGTATGTTTTAAAAGTGATTTCTTGATTTTGTTCATTACTATACACTAAAAGTACAGCTAGGTTAGGGTGTTTAGCTAAGAAATCTTTACTCTTTTCCATTCCCATTACCATAAACATTGTAGCATAACCATCAGCATACATTGTAGAAGGAGCTACTACAGTGGCACTGAGTACATCACTTTGGGTAGCACGCCCTGTTATCGGGTTGATAGAGTGCACGTATTTGCGCCCATTGCTATCAGTCCATACTTTGCGATAATTACCTGAAGTTGCTAATCCTTGATTTTCAAACTGTATAGTGGTGATTAATTCTTTTTCGTCTAAGGGTTTGATAGGATTTTCAACACCTATTGTCCACGCTTTATTTTCTATAGTATTCTTTCCTTTTAAGAACATTTCCCCAGCTATTTCTACGATATAGTTTTTAATACCTTTAGAATTGAGAAAATTGGCAACTACATCAGAGGTATAACCTTGGGCTATAGCATTAAAGTCAAACAATATTTCAGGGTACTCTTTTTTGATATGATTATTATCAGTGAGTTGTACTTTATTAAAGCCTACATACTTTTTAAGTTCTACTATCTTTTCATCAGTAGGAAGGTCTTTATCGTCTATTTTTTGTTTGCCAAATCCCCAAGCATTTACTAATACTCCTACAGTAGGGTCAAACAACCCTTCACTTTCCTGCCATATTTGTTGTGAAGCCTCAAAAACTTTTCTAAAATGTTTATCAACTACCACAGAAGTATCTCCAGCATTGATTTTAGAAATATCAGAATCAGGTTTGTAGGTAGACATTGATTGGTCTATCACCTTCAAAATTGAGTCGATAGCAGGTTGTAAGTTTTCATTATTACTACTTATGTATTTGATATGATAAGTAGAGCCCTGCGCTTCACCTTCTATAAAGTGTAATTTTTCAGTTTGACAGCCTACAAAAAGTAGGGAGATACTCAATAATATTTTTTTCATTTTTTTATGAATAAACGGCAAAGATACTGCTATTTTTCAAATCTACAAGTATTTTTGTAATTATTTTTTATGTTTTTATTAACATTTTTAACAACTCTTTAATAAGATAGTTATGTATTATTATTTTTCTATCTATAACTTCTTTTTACACAGAGGTATAATTTCATTTGCTACAATACGATATTTTTCAATTTCTTCAGTGGATAATTTGGAAGCATAGTGTATTTCTTCCACCTCAAAACCTATGCCACGAAGTTTGTTAAAATAATCCATTCCATACACTCTAACGTGGTCGTACTGACCAAAGATACGGGTACGCTCTTCAGGGTCAGTAATACTATTGTCTTCAAAAGTGACAGCTCGGTTATAGTCTTGTGGTATTTGGAAGATACCCCAACCACCTTTTTTTATCACGCGATAGAGTTCTCGCATTGCTTGAGTATCATCGGGAATGTGTTCTAATACGTGGTTGCAAAATACTACATCAAAACTTTCATCTTCAAAGGGTAAAGCGCACAAATCAGCTTTTACATCTGCTAAAGGCGAATAAAGGTCGGTTGTGAGGTAATCGAGGTTAGCTTGCTTTTTAAATCGCTTGTAGAAGGCTTGCTCGGGAGCTACGTGTAGTACTTTTAAGGGTTTGGTAAAGAAGTCTGTTTCGCGGGTAAGATAAAGCCATAACAACCTATGGCGTTCTAATGATAGGGTAGAGGGGGAGAGTACATTGGGACGTGCTTTGCCATAGCCATAGGGTAAGAACTTTCTAAAAGTCTTTCCGTCAATGGGGTCTTGATATTTTTTACCTCGTAGATAGAAAGATAAAAAGGGGCGTACCCAATAACTCAATTTGATGAGCCAAGGTCGGGGAACTTTGTTTAAAATAGTGGTAATAATTGCCATTAGAAGCTATTTTTTAGTGGAATAGGGTTAGCCCTACACCTTTCATTTCATCAGAATAAATGGGGTAGATAGCCATTTGTACGGATGATTTTTCTTTACGTTTAAGTAGTTTTGAAGTATAAGGGAAGAGCCAATAAGCTGCTTTTGCACTAAGGATACCTATCCCTGCTCCTCCTAATACATCACCTATCCAATGGCGGTTGTTGTACAAACGAAGGGTTGCCACGGTAGTAGCAATAGCATAACCACTGATACCTACCCACACATTTTCATCTTTGTACTCTTGCCATAGGATTTCCATTCCTGTGAAAGCAGTTGCTGTATGTCCTGAAGGAAAGGAGTTGAAAGCACTACTATCAGGGCGTTGTATTTTGGCAGTATATTTTACTCCGTTTACCAAAGCTCCCATTATAGCATAGGCAGTAGCCCCTATAATCAATCGTTCTTTTACGCTGTGTTTAGCTTTTACGCCTAAGTTGCTAAAGGCAAAAACACTTGCAATGGGAGCGTATTGCATATAGTCATCAATACGCAACTTATGTCCACCAGAATAATTATAAACGTGGCGCTGTACGTAGCGGTTTATGTAGGTAGCATTAGAGATTATTCCTAAGGTAATGAGAGAAGCAGGTAAAATTACTTGTTTGAGTTGTGGTTTCTCGGCATCACTGCGAAGAGTGTCGGCTACGATTCCTTGCTCATCCATTACTGATAAACTATCTGTCTGAGCTTTTATAGAGTGAATGAGCAGACAAACAAAAGCTATTGTCAGAAATAATATTTTCATTTTAGGTGTATCAGTAGTTATTTTATAGAAAAATAGATTAGCAATGCAACTCCAATAACAATGCGATAAATACCCCATACTTTAAATCCGAATTTTGTGAGGATATGTATAAAGAACTTCACTGCTATCATAGCCACTACAAAGGCAATTACATTACCTATAATAAACAACCAAAAACTTTCATCAGTTTTCATTATCAACTCGTAACCTTTTTCTTCGGCAACCCCCCATTTCTTCAAGAAAATAGAATATACAGTTACGGCAAGCATTGTAGGGACGGCTAAAAAAAAGGAGAATTCCGCAGCAGCTTTACGTGTGAGTCCTTGGGTCATCCCGCCTATGATAGAGGCAGCTGAACGTGAGGTGCCTGGCATCATTGCTAAACATTGCCAAAAGCCAATGGTTACAGCTTTCTTTACACTGATTTGTTTCTCATCGTGAATGTTAGGATTTTTAAACCAGTTGTCTACAAACAATAGGATTATTCCTCCTATGATAAGTGTAATAGCAATGGCTTTTTGGTTACCCAAAACAGCTTCTATTTTATCATCGAATAGTTTGCCAAGAATAAGAGCAGGAACTACAGCACAAGCTAATTTGAAATAAAATTGCCATTGAGTAAAGTTGAAAAACTTACGCCAATATAGTACTACAATTGAGAGAATAGCTCCAAATTGTATAGATACCTGAAACATTTTCAAATATTCGTCATCAGGTATTCCCATAAGGGCTGCTGTAAAGCCCATGTGAGCAGTAGACGAAATAGGAAGATACTCAGTAAGCCCTTCAATAATGGCAATTATAATAGCTTGTAGTGTGTTCATTGTTAATTATTTTTAACTATTTTATAAAGTTTATCTGATAATCGCACTCTGAAATCAGTTTTAATGGTACACGAATCCCCTTTTTTAGCACGCTCAGCAGGCACATCGTTCACCATCATACTAGTAAGTTCAAGTTCTTGTACCCCTGTAGAGGGACCTGTGATGAGGAGTTTATCGCCTATTTTTATATCAAAGGCTTCGATAGCAAATTCAGCGATACCTGTTTTAGGGAAGTAGTGTTTGCCTTGCCCGATATACACTTTCTTTTGGGTAGCGTTAGAACCAGGGTTTTCACTCCATTCACCCAATTTTTGTCCTAAGTAATAACCTCCCCAGAAGCCACGATTGTAGACTGTTTTGAGGGTTTCTATCCATCCTTCAAACTTATTTTTGGAGTAAGTTCCTGCGTAATAGGCATCAATAGCTTCGCGATAAGTGCGAATTACTGTAGCAACGTACTCAGGAGCTCGCCCACGACCTTCAATTTTCAATACTTTTGCGCCAGTATCGATTACTTGGTCGAGAAAGTCGATAGTACAGAGGTCTTTAGGAGACATCATATATTCGTTGTCAAGTTCTATTTCAAAACCGCTTTCTTGGTCGATTACAGTATATTTTTTACGGCAATTTTGTTTGCAAGCACCTCTATTGGCTGAAGAATTGTGAGAGTGCAAACTCAAATAACACTTGCCTGATACTGCCATACAAAGTGCCCCGTGCCCAAATATTTCTATTTCTACTAGATTGCCTGAAGGACCTTTGATTTGCTCTTTTTCTATTTGCTCACATATCTTTTTAATTTGTCGCAAACTGAGCTCACGACTCATCACCATTGTATCGGCGAACATAGCGTAGAAGCGCACAGTTTCGATGTTGGTAATGTTGATTTGAGTAGAGATATGCACTTCCATTCCTATTTGTCGAGCGTAGGCTATTACAGCCTGATCCATTGCAATCACTGCAGTAAGTCCTGTTTTTTTTGCAGCATCAAGTAGTGTTTTGATGATAGAAAGGTCGTGGTCGTAGATAATAGTGTTGAGGGTGAGGTAGGTACGGATACCTTTAGGAGCACAGCGGCGAGCAATTTCGTCAAGGTCGTCAATAGTGAAGTTAATGCTTGCTCTTGCGCGCATATTGAGCTGGTCTACCCCGAAGTATACTGAGTCGGCACCGTTGTCTATAGCCGCTTGTAGCGACTCGAAGTTTCCGGCAGGTGCCATTAGTTCAATTTTTCCTGTATTTGTCATTATTATTTATAGTGATTGAGGGCGCAAAGGTACGAATAATTTGTTAATTAGCCAATTACAACCCGATAACAATTCCTACATTGGGTATAAAGCCAGTGCTGAAAATGCTCTTGTCTTTTTTGTAGAGTACATTGTAACTTGCACCTATTTGCACATACACATTGCCTCCTATGTTCTGCATATAACCTCCCCCTATGTAAAGAGCGTCCTCTTCAGTATTGTATTTAATATCAGTAGTTTTGTGTTTTTGAGAGATGAAATAATGCTGATAACTAGTGCTTACGTAGGCTGTTCTTCCTATATAATAAGATAACGCAGGACCTACAGATACAGAGAGACTGCGATAATACTCACTGTGTTGTAGCGAACCATTTACAATGGCAGCTAATTCTAAATCATCAGTGATTTTATATCCCACACGTGGAGATATATCAACTCCTAAGCCATAAGTATAGCTCAAGCCTATATTTCCTCCGTATGTCCAGCGATTTGGATGGCTGTTTTGATAATCGGGGTCTAAAATATTAGGGCTTTGTGCCATTGCTAAAGTTGCTACTGAAAAAAGTACTAAAGTTAACAAAAAGTGTTTCATATAGATTTATAATTAATTAAGTTTAGAAAATAGGAGTTAGGGATTAGGAACTATGAGAATTTCATCGATTTAGTAGGTGATATTTTGGTAATCACATAGGTGGGGATGAGCAACATTAGTAAACACAATAGTAAAACTCCTATGTTCAGTAATATTACCCACAAGGGAGCGAAGGCAATAGGTACTTCACTTACATAATAGGTTGCTGGATCTAACTTGATAATACTATAACGCTGTTGTAACCACAATAATAAGAACCCTAAAATATTACCCCATAATAAGCCTAAACCTATGATATAGGTAGCGTTGTATAAAAAAATCTTGCGAATACTGCGGTCAGAAGCTCCTAAACTTTTTAGAGTTCCTATCATTGGAGTTTTCTCTAAAATGAGCACAAGAATAGCTGTAATCATATTAAATCCACCTACAACTATCATTATCCCTATGATGAGGTAGATATTAAAATCAAACATACTGAGCCACTCAAAAATAAAGGGGAATCTTTGAATAATTGTTTGTGAATCGAGGAAAGTACCGATTTTGCCGTATACCTGTTTGCCTACCATCTCAATACGATCAAAATCTTTGATAAAAAGTTCAAAATTGCCTATCTCATCAGCTTTCCATTTGTTGATTTTTTGAATATGACGAATATCAGTGAAGATATACGATGCATCAAACTCTTGAAAGCCACTGTTGTATAAACCTACAATTTTAAAATTGCGCTGGTTAGGAGCTTGAGCAGCTTCGTCTTTTAAGAAGATAGCTTGGCAGCGGTCGCCGAGTTTAAGGTGCAGTCTGTTAGCTAAATAGGTAGACATCAGTATCTCATCAGTCAGTTCTTCACTTGATACATTAGGAGTGCGCCCTTCGGTAATAAAATCGCGAATGAGTGACCAATTGTAATCTTGTCCTACACCTTTAGCGAGAATGGATTCGTAAGTATTCTCGGTACGGATAATTCCGCCTTTGGTTGCTACTGCTTGAATATGAGTAACTTCGGGTACTACCGAAAAATTAGGGTAAAAGTCCTGTTGTATGCTAATAGGTTTGGTAGTAACTTGTGAAGCATTACTGCCATAATCGAAAATTTGTATGTGACCGTGGAAAACTACTAATTTTTCTCTAATCTTTTGTTGCAAACCAATACCTGTAGCAATAGCAATGAGCATCATCACCATTCCTACAGCAATAGCAGCTATTGCCATTTTGATAATTGGAGAAGAAATTGTACCTTTGTCCCCTTTTGAGAAAATAACTCTTTTTGCTATGAAATATTCAATATTCAAAACAATAATGCCTTTTAGAAGTGCCAAAATTACACTTTTTTTCTTATGTACGTTCATTTCGTGCAAAAATAATGGACAATCACAAGACTACTCTTCTGCGCAAAAAGCTGAAAAACAGACAAAAGAAGTAGTTGTAGGCGCAAACCGAATGTATCTTTATATTAAGGATTTGCGTGCAAAAAATATAGCTGTAGTTACTAACCAAACAGGAATTGTGAAGACTGAAAAAGACAATTATGTACATTTAGTAGATACACTATTGAAGAAGAAAATAAATATCAGTAAGGTTTTTGCTCCCGAACACGGATTTAGAGGAGAAGCTGATGCAGGTGAAGTGGTAAAAGATGGTAAAGACTCTAAAACGGGCTTGCCTATCATTTCACTCTATGGTAAAAATAAAAAGCCTACCCCTGAACAGTTGAAAGGGGTAGACCTTGTACTCTTCGATTTACAAGATGTAGGGGTGCGTTTCTATACTTATATTTCTACTTTACACTATGTAATGGAGGCTTGCGCTGAGCAACATATTCCTATAATAGTGTTAGATCGTCCTAATCCTAATGCACATTATATTGATGGTCCTGTGCTGAAACCGCAACTCAAGAGTTTTATAGGGATGCACCCTGTGCCTGTGGTCTATGGAATGACTATTGGTGAATACGCCCAGATGATTAATGGTGAAAAATGGTTGCACGAAGGTATTACAGCCGATTTAAAGGTGATTTCGTTAGCAAATTATACTCACCAAACATCTTATAGCCTGCCAGTAAAACCATCGCCCAATTTGCCTAATGATGTGTCAATAAATTTATACCCCAGTTTGTGTTTCTTTGAGGGGGCTAATGTGAGTATGGGGCGTGGTACTTCTCAGCAATTTCAAATTTATGGTTCACCTTATTTTGCGAAAAGTACTTTTAGTTTTACACCTCACCCTAATGCGGGAGATAAAAATCCAAAGTTTAATGGGAAATTGTGTTATGGAGAAGATTTGAGTAAAACGCCTCGCTTAAATCAACTCAATCTTTCTTGGCTTAAAAAGGCTTTTGAACAAAGTAAAGGGGTGAAAACGCCTTTCTTCACTTCCTCTTTCAATAGAATAGCAGGTACTGATGCTCTAAAAAAACAAATTATAGAAGGTAAAACTGAAGCTGAAATACGTCAAACTTGGCAAAAAGAGTTAGAAAAATTCAAAGAAGTAAGGAAAAAATACCTACTATATTAAAAAAAACAAGATAGGGTTTAAGGTGATACTTGTTAATCCTTAAAACCTATCTTCTAATTAACTAATATATTCGTAAGTCTAAAAACGTACGCCTACACCCACTTGAATTTGTTGGGTAGTGGCTTTCTCTTTAAGGGCATTACTAATATCAGAAAAGCCCCATACATAACGACCATAAGCAAAGAGCGGACCTAAATTCACTTCGGCGCCAGCAACTAATGAGAAGTCAGTATCTTTGAAAAGTTTTTTACCATTTTCCCAAGTACTATCGTCTTTATTAGCAAGGAAACTAAATTGCGGACCTGCGTGCAATGAAATCAACCCATTAGGGTTGTATTTAAAGAGTAAAGGTACACTCACATAGTTCAAAGTTTTATTTTTATCAAACTTTTCATCCCATACTGATTGATAACTATCACGGAACTTTGTGTTAGTTTGGCTAAATAGCACTTCACCTTGTAGTCCCCATTTCTCATTGAAGTCATATTCTACAAAACCGCCCAATTGGTATCCCAATTTGAAGCCTTTACTATAGGCAACGCCATCCAATTTTCCTAAGTTAGCTCCTGCTTTAACTCCTAAGTGAAACTCTTGAGCATAGGCAGTAGTGGTGAGTAGCATTATAGCAATAAAAGCTGTTAATTTAGTGATTGTTTTTTTCATACGCTTAATTATTGTCTAATGTTTCGTAGTGATTATCCCAAATAGCGTGCCAAAAAAATAAAATAGCAAATTAGCAAATTTGGAAATTAGTAAATTATATACTACTTTTGTGGCTTGAAAATATTAAAGTTACCACACCAATGATTATACACCATTTAGGCGAAGAGCCCTCTGTATTAAACCGATTTATCGCCCAGTTGCGCGATGTAAATATCCAAAAAGACCGTATGCGTTTTCGTAAAAATTTGGAACGCATAGGCGAAGTATTGTGTTATGAAATGAGTAAATTTCTACACTATAAAACTGAGGTAATTACTACTCCATTAGGTGAAAAAAAAGTACAATTACCCAAAGATGAGGTAGTGATTTGCTCTATTTTGCGTGCAGGCTTAGCTCTGCATCAAGGTTTGATGAATTATTTTGACAATGCCGATAATGCTTTTATATCAGCTTATCGCAAGCATACTTCCGAAACTGATTTTGATATAATGGTAGAGTATCTCGCCTCTCCTTCTTTAGAAGGTAAAATACTTTTCTTAGCCGACCCAATGCTGGCTACAGGTCGTTCGTTCGCTAATGTGTTCAATGCTTTGAAGCCTTTGGGAACACCCAAGGAAATACACTTATTTGCTGTAATTGGGGCGCAACAAGGAATAGAATATTTAGAAGATAAATTCCCTGAAACCACTCACTTATGGATTGCTACTATCGACCCGCTTCTCAACGAGCACGGCTATATAGTGCCTGGCTTAGGGGATGCAGGCGATTTAGCTTTTGGTAATAAAATGGAGTAAGAGTACTGTAGCAGGTAATGATAATAGCATCCACAGTACAGTTTCTTTTAGCCACCATACTCGTATTTTTTCTATATACAAAGCAAAAAGTATGGCTATGGGGGCAAAAATATAAATCACTTCTTTTGATAAAAACGCTACGAGCAAACCTACCCATAAAAACTGAACTACCACTATTGAGCTGATACTGTGATAAGTACTTCTGAAATAATATACCACTATTGATACTAAAAATAACAGTCCTAAACTTACTAAAGCAACTGTTGTAGCAATAGGGTAGGAGGGGAGGTGTAACAAATTAGTTATATCGTTATTTATTAAAATATAATAACTATCAAAAGGGAAAGGCATTTGTAATACTAAGAATATAGCACCTCCTAACAAAGCAATTACTAAAATAGCCAAGAGAGGGATAAACCAATAACGACGCTTTTCAGCCCCGTAAAACAATAGTGAAATCCATACATTTAGCAAGAAAACCAATGCCCAAGGATGTAATAAACTTGCACAGATAATAAGTAAAGAGGTGTCTAATAATTTTTGTGGAATCTCTTCTCCCGTTTTGAGGGTAAGTACTCTCCATAATGCTACAATGATGAGTAAGTTAGCACCTACTAATTTCATATTGTCAAAAAGAGTAGGAAAGAGCACTACTAAAATGCTAAAAAAGGCGATAGAATAGCTGTTTTTAGTTTCGGTGAGTTCATTCCATCTATCTATTTGGTGTAGTAATACTAAGGAAAATAGAAGTAGTGTGAGGCTGATAGACAAAAATATAAGATGTGTCCCAACCTTTAGAGGTTGTTGTAATATCTGAAATTGATATAGCCCATCGCCTATCAAAAGTGCTATTAGCACTATGATAAAGGTGATGGGCTTTGTATTTTCAAAGTATTTTGAGAGCATTAGTTACTGATAGTTAAAGAGCTTCCTGAAACTGAAACACGATAGTTGAGTAGAGGATAAGGTTTGGCAATATCACCAATAGTAATAGGAGTGCCATTTCCTAAAAGATAGGTGGTTTTATCACAAGAGCATCGCACATATATATAGTTGTGCAGTTTTGTATTCTCGTAATTTTCCTCATCAGTTTGTGTTTTTACGCCGTATAACCTACTATAACAACCGTCTAAACTGTGATTAGGACAGGCAGCTTCCCAGGCATAGTAAGAACTTCCGTTATAAATTACAAAAAAACCTCTGATGCCTCCATAGGGTACAAATACGGTATTCATCGGGGTTTTGAGACTGTTGTAAAGAGGTTGATTTAAATCAATAGTATAAGTGAAATGCACTTCACCCAAGTAAGGATTGCGTTTTTGCTGTTCTTTCTCACAGCCCCACAACCCTACTAACAACATCAATATAACTATAATATGTCTCATCACTTGTTACCTATTACTTAAAATCTATATCCTACCCCTATAGAGAGTGTTCTATTCTTGAAATTGTAATCAGGACTGATACCTATGTGAGTAAGGCTAGTCTCATCTGCTTCAAAAATACTGGTGAGTCCTTGTACCCAGCGAGCTTCAAAAAACCACCCAGAGTCGGTCATATAACCAATGCCAACTGTCATTGCTCCATCAATAATGTCTAACGCATCATCTTTTACACGTGTTACAGGGTCGGTACCTGCATCAAAGTAGAAGTTAGGTTTATCGATGCGATATTCTAACTGAGGTCCTATGTGCAAGTTGATACCTTTTCCTACATTGAAACGAGCTAATACAGGTAAAGAAAGATAATCTAAACTCAGTTTGGCTTTACCATAAGTATTGGAGGTAATATTTGCTCCACGTCGGTTGTAAATACCTTCCACTTGTAGAGAGAACAAATTAGAGAGCGGAAATTCTAACGTAATTCCTGCATAGTAGCCGTGATAAGGCTTAAAATTAGCACCATCACTCACGTTGCCTTTTAGGGTAGCATAGTTATAACCAGCTTTGAGCCCTATGTATTGCGCTTCTACAGCATAAGAAGCTAATAAACATACTGCTAATAATACTATTTTTTTCATTGTTTTTATATTTTTTTAGTAGTTATAATCTTTACAGGGCAAGCTTTTTGAGCTTTTTCACAATCTTCAAAAATGCTATCATCATAGCTTTTGAGAGTAAAAAAACCTTTTTTCTCAGTAGAACGCAACAGCACACTTTTGCCGTCCTTTTTAGACATTTGGAACTGCTCAGGCGCCATTTCTACACAATAGTTGCATCCTATGCACTTTTCACGTTGTAAGGTTACAATCACCATAGCCTTATACCCCCTTTTTCTTATCTTCTTCTTTATTAGGTTTTATTAAAATAGCATATATTTCAATAGCAAATCCTAAAAGCACCAAAGCAGGGGCTAAGTGTATACGTCTGAAATTGAAAATTGAAGCGTCAAATACTGCAGGATTATCACTTCCACCGCCGCTCATTAGTATAAAACCAATTGCAATTACAGCCAACCCTATCCCCATTATAAGATAGTTTTTCTTTCCGAATATAAAAGTTGAATGATGTTTCATATTTATTACTTGTTACCTAATAGTAAAGGTCATTTGTGTTCAAATTTAAAAATCGTTGTGTAGCAAAATAGGTGCTCAACCAACTGATGAGAATCCCCATAGCGAGAATTCCTATAAAAACGATACATAATATTGTGTTATCTAACAATATAGAAAACTCAGGATATGATTTTACAATTGCCAAGAGTGCCCCGTAGAATAGCAGTATAGCGAGGAAAGCACTCAAGATACCCAAACGTACATTGGTACGAATAAATGGGCGACGTATAAAACTACGAGTGGCACCTACTAATTGCATTGTTTTGATAATAAAACGTTTAGAGTAAATAGATAGGCGAATAGAAGCATTGATGAGCAATACTGATACAAAGGAGAATAGTGCGCTAAACACTAAGGTAATAAGTCCTATTCTGTTTACATTCTCATGAATAAGTGCTACAAGTGATTGGTCGTACACTACTTCTGATACGAAAGAATTTTGCTCCAATTCACGTTTAATTTCAGCCATTCTATCGGGTTCAGCATAATCAGCTTTTAAACTCAAGTCTATGACATTTTGTAAGGGATTGGTGCCAATAAAGCTCACAAAATCTTCACCTATGTCCTTGCTAAAGGTTTCGGCAGCTTTATCTTTGGAGATAAATTGCAATGATTTTACGAAAGAAGCTACTGAGAGTGTTTTTTGTAACTGAGCGATATCAGCGCTTTTAGCTTCGTCTTTAATGAGGATAGTAACGGTTACTTGTTCTTTGAAGTGATTGGCTAACTTTTTAGTACTGAACACTAAAAAACCAAAGAATCCCAATAGGAAGAGTACTAAGGTAATGCTCACTATTACCGAAAAATAGGAAGTGAGTAATCGTCGTTTGTTAAAAGAATCAATAGACCGAGCCATTCTTGTTTTTTTCTATTTATAAACTAAAAATCAGGCAAAAGTATAATATTTTTTTGAAATAGCAAAAAAATGGTTATGAGTTGTTTGTTTTTAGGTGTTGGTAAGTCCTTTTTTATTCTTTATATTTCTAAAATCGTGATAAAAATAATACTTAAAAAATGCTAAAATTTTTGCAAAAGTAAATAAAAATTGTATTTTTGCGGGGTATATTTATAAATATATCGCTATGAAACAGAAAATACAACTTCTTTTAATCTTGTTGCTCCTAACTTCAGGAGCCCTCCAAGCTCAAATGAAAACCATTACTGGGGAAGTTTTCGACGAGAACAATGAGCCTCTGCCATTAGTTGAAGTAATTATTAAAAACACAAATTCATCAAAAACAACCAAAGGTGTTTCAACAGATATTGATGGTAAATTTGAACTCAAAGCCAGAGTAGGTGATATACTTGAGTTTAGCTTTTTCGGGTATGAAACTCAAAGAAGAAAAGTAGAGGGTAAAAATAAAACTATCAATTTTAGGGTGGTTTTAAAAGAGGAAAAAATAGGCCTTTGTATCCTCCCTTTTATTACTATTCCTCCAAAAACTATGGCTTTGGGGATCCAAAAAGTCCCATATCGTTTAACCTATCTACAACAAGCTGTATCAAGCAAAGACCTCACTCAAGTCAAGCAAGCAAATTTTGTAAATAGCCTTGATGGTAGGGTTGCGGGTTTGCATATCCAGCGCAGTGCGACGGGTATCGGTGGGGCTACTAAAGCTACTATGCGTGGGGCTCGCTCGCTTTTTGGCGATAACAATGTGCTTTATGTGGTGGATGGAATGCCTATAGCCAACCAAGCTGAAAGAGGGTTTGGGGGCAATGGCAGAGATACCAGCGAAGGTATATCCGACCTTAATCCTGAGGACATTGCAGAGGTCGTAGTACTACAAGGGGCACAAGCCACTGCCCTCTATGGAGCATCGGCTGCTAATGGGGTACTGCTCATTCGCACTAAGAAGGCTAATGACAATCAACTCAATATTAACTTGTCTTCCTCAGTAGAATTTGTAAATAAACTAACAAAACCTGAGTTTCAAGAAACTTATGGCAATGACTTAGGACAATACACTTCTCTCTCTACTCGCGCCTTACCTAAGGGTACTGATTTTAATATCAATGATTTTTATAGAACAGGTCACCTATACCAAAATTCACTAAATGTTTCAGGTGGATTTAATTTTGAAGGTGGCAATAATAAAACGTATGCTTCAGTAGCTTCTTTGCAATCAGGAGGGATAGTGCCTAATAGCGTATATAACCGTTACAACGCTTATTTGCAAAATAGCACTTCTCTGTTAAAAAATAAGTTGAATATAGATCTTTCAGGTAACTATATCCGTCAGTATGAGCGCAATCAGGTTGCTTCGGGCATTGCTTTCAACCCTATAGTAGGTTTATATTTATATCCAAGAGGTGAACAATTTGCTCAAGAGCGTTATTTTGAGCGTTATGATGCTGTAGCAGGTTATGATAAACAGTATTGGATAGCAGGTTCTGGAACTCCTGATACTCCTGCTAATTTAGGAGAAAATATCCAAAATCCTTATTGGATTGCCTATCGCAATTTGCGTCCTGCTACTAAAAATCGCTATATGTTTTCAGCTAAAGCGAACTACAAAATTATGGATAATTTAGAAGTGGCAGCTCGTTTTCGTATGGATAATACTTCTTCAACTATGGACGACAAGCGTTATGCTACCACACTTCCTGCTTATGCGGCTGCCAACGGTTACTATGCTCATTGGAAAGAAACCTTTAAACAACAATATGCCGATGTTATCGTTCATTATAATAAAACGGTTTTAGGTTTGTATTTAGACGCTCATATCGGAGCCTCTTATGAAGGCTATGACACTCAAGTAGAGGGGTATAGAGGGAATCTGACAAATGTAAACAATTTCACTCAAAGCAATATTGCAGCTCCTACAGCGATTTCTCACCCATTATGGGGAAAAAGAAGCAATACTGCTTTCTTTGCAATGGCTGAAATAGATTGGAAAAATAAATTATACCTCACTCTCTCAGGTCGCGCTGATAAACCATCCAATTTTCCTTACACAAGCGAAAGTACAGTCTTCAGTCCGTCAATAGGATTAGCAATACCCTTATATAATTTTGTAAATATAAATAAAGATATATTGAAAGATGCCAAATTGCGCGGAGGTTACAGCCAAGTAGCCGCCCCTATGAGCTATGCGGGGTTAGGCGTTGCCGAAACTTCTCGCGCTTGGATAGGTGATTTGTATACTTTACCTAACTACCCTGCTGATTTACAGTTAGAGCGTACTACCTCTTACGAAGTAGGTTTAGATACCCGATGGTTTAACAATCTTTCATTGAATGCTACATTCTATCACACCCGCACTAACAATCAGTTAGTTCCCATTTTGTGGCAACAAGCGGGAGAGGTACAAAATCAAGGAGTAGAAGTAGCACTTGGATACACTTATAACAGAGCATTGAAAGGTGAAACTCAAATCATTGCTTCTACTAATAAAAATAAGATACTGAGCCTACCTCGTGAGATTGCCAATGGTATGTACACCTTGCGTGAAGGAGGTGAAATAGGCGATATATACGATGCTAATGGCAATAAATTAGGCTCTACAAATCCTGATTGGCTCTTAGGCTGGAAAGGGAAATTGAGTTATAAAAATTTTGATTTAAATTTCTTGTTCAAAGCGCGTTTAGGTGGAATAGTTCTTTCAGAAACAGAACGTTATTTTGATCGTTATGGGGTTTCTAAAGCCTCTGCTGATAATCGTGCTAACTATGTTCCTTTTGTAGTCAATAGAACTGCTGCCGATTATCAATATTCGGCTACTAATATTCGCTTACAAGAAGCTGCTCTTACCTATCACTTTAGAGAAGGTTTTATTGTGAAAGGATTGAAAGATCTTAGTGTGTCATTAGTAGGTAGCAACTTGCTAATGCTCTACAACAAAGCACCATTTGACCCCGAAATAGTGCCTTCTGTAGGTACTTATGGCAGCGGCTATGATAAATTTATGTTGCCTTCCGTAAGAAGTTACGGATTAAATGTGAAAATGCAATTCTAAAATTCTATAATGATGAAAAAAATATTTTTAATACTCAGCTTGCTCTCAATAGTAGCTTGTAAAGATGAAACTACCGAAAAAATTGCTCACCCCAATATTGACCAAAAGGTATATTTTGTAGGCAATAAATCACAAGAGGTATTTGTACAACAATACCAAGAAAATAACTTAGAAAATATAAAAGCCCGACTTATTTATCCGGCTGAGAAAAACCTTTTTGCAGATCTCCTTACAGGGGATGCGCAATATCTCGCTGATTATAATGAACGCTATGGCGTGAATTATAAATTGTTACCTGCTGATAAGTACAATGTTGATGAAATTATTGTCTTTGGCAAAGGTGAAAGAGAAACTCCTATAAAAATTACTATAAAAAATCTCATTTTCGATGATGATGAAGTGTATGCCCTTCCCTTGCAAATTGTGAATAGAAAAAGTATACAAGCAATTGAAGGACAAGAACATTTGCTGTTAGTGATCCGTCCTAACAGATATAGTAAAGTGTTGAAAATGGGCACAACCTCGGTAACTTCTACCGAAATTCTTTCTTCAAGTAATGTTTTTCAGCAGTGGAGTTTTGAAACTACAGTGTATGTAGAAAATCTTACTGATGAAGTGCCAATTGTGGGGCTCAATAAAAATACAGCAAATCCATTAGAAATAGTGTTTAAAAACGGACAATTACAAGTACAACTGAATGCTGTTACTGCTCTTGAAATCCCTACAACAGCTTTTGCTCCTCAAGTAAACAAATGGTATGCTCTATCGTTTACTTATGATGGCAATACATTGCGTGCTTTTGTAAATGGCAAACCTATTGCTGCCCAATTGTTACAAGGAGGATCTCTTCAACTTAGGAATCTATATATAGCAGGTAGTAATCAGCGTTTGAGAGAGTTGCGCTTTTGGAGAAGAGCTCTTACCCAGCAAGAACTTAAAGCCAACCTATGGCATACTTTGCCTACTAACAAAGACTTACAACTCTACTTGCCTCTCAATGGTAAAAAAATAGATTTTAATACCAAAGTGGTAACCGACAACGAAACAGAGCTTTGGGATTGGTCATCTTATGGAATGCCTACAATCAGTTTGCCCTCAGGAGCTTCTTTTGATAGTGCTACGGGCAATGGATATAGATTTCCACCAGAAAATTAATAAATTAGCAAATTAGCCATTGGCTAATTTGCTAATTCAAATTTTACCCCTCTGAGTTCTTCAATCTGTTGTAACAAACGATGAATGATTTCCAATCCTGCCATATTTACTTCAAGGTCATAATGCCAATTTGTGAAGCGTTCAAAAGCAGAAAGTTGGTCGTAATGAAGGTAAGTGGTATTGTTGATGACCTCCGTTTGTATGAGTCCACTGGAGGCTAAGTCGTCAAAAAAAGTGATTTCTATATTGTACAAACGAACGATGTCTTCTCTTGATATTCTCTCTTCCATAACTATGAATTTTTAAGTTGTTCAAACAATTCTTTTTGTTTCTCAGTAAGATTTTTAGGCAATTGTACTTGGTAAGTAACAAAGAGGTCGCCAAAGCTATCTTTTTGTTTGTATATAGGGAATCCCTTACCTTTGAGTCGCACTGTAGTACCGTTTTGGGTTTCAGGAGCAACCTTCATTTTTACCTTGCCACTTAGAGTCTCTATTTGCACCTCTCCACCTAACATAGCAGTATAAAGGTCGATGTTTACAGTTGTTTTTAGGTCGTTACCATTGCGTTCAAACTGAGTGTCAGGTTCTATGTGAAAAGTAATGTACAAATCACCATTAGGACCTCCGTTATAGCCTTCTTGTCCGTGACCTTTGAGTTTGATTTGCAAACCTTCATATACTCCTGCTGGTACGGTTATACGTATGTTCTTACCGTTCACCGTAAAGGTGCGTTGTTGTGTAGTAGCTACTTCTCGTAATGGGAGAGACATATCGGCATAAAGGTCTTGCCCTTTAAATTTACCTGAAGCACTGCTATAGCCTCTACCAAAACCACCTGCACGTCCCCCAAACATATCTCTAAAGAAATCGGAGTAATCCTCATTTGAATAGTTGCCTTCACCAAAACCTTCAAAACCTTCAAATCCTCCAAAACCACCACCACGAGCATATTGCTGTTGTTGGGCTTTTTCATACTCCTCACCATGTTGCCAATGTTCACCGTACTTGTCATATTTAGCACGGTTTTCAGGATTGCTGAGTACTTCGTTAGCCTCGTTAATTTCTTTAAATTTTTGCTCTGCTGTCTTGTCGTTGGGGTTCATATCAGGGTGATATTTTCGTGCCAATTTGCGGTAGGCTTTCTTTATATCATCTTGAGTAGCAGTTTTTTCTACTCCCAGTGTTTTATAGTAATCAATCATATTTACTAAAATTAAAGTACGCAAAAGTAATACTTTTTTTTTATTTGTGATACGTAGTTTCCAATTATTTTGTAATTTTGCCCCCTGAAGAAAACTAAGTACCATTTTGTGAACACATCATATTTTAAACAATCGTTTTTTATTGTTTTGCTGGCTACCCTCATCTTTATAGGTTTTAAGGAGTTTTTGCCAGCACGCATATTTCCTGAAGCCAAAGCTATGGATAATGTAGTGGTAGATAGCTTGATGTTAGAAGCTATATCAGGTAAGGAAATTGATAAAGTGCTCAGTCAGGCAAATGATTCAATGGCTACTACTAAGAGATTGAAAAAATCCGATGAATATCTCTTTGCTTTTTTTAAGAAGTTACACGAACTCGAAACTACAAAAAAAGGAAAGATAAGAATAGGCTACTACGGCGATTCTATGACCGATGGTGACTTAATTGTACAGGATTTAAGAGCTCTCTTTCAAGATGCTTTTGGCGGACAAGGAATTGGATTTTTGCCTATTACTTCCGAGTCGGCTAAGTCTCGAGGAAGTGTATGGCACACTTATTCTAATACTTGGAAAACACAATCGTATGTAAATGTAAAACGCCCTAAACGTCCATTTGGGGTGTGTGGGCAAGTGTTCTTTACTCAAGGAAATGGCACTTGGGTTCAGTATAAATCATCTAACCAAAAACATATCAATCAACTGTATGCCCCCGTGCTATATTATGGTTCATCAGGCAATAAGGAAGCAAAAGTAGAAATTATATATAACGATACAGTAAAAGTAGTAAAACCTTTGTCAACTAATAAGTTACTGAATACTCTGTCTCTTACTGAAGGTCATAATACTAAGTCTGTACGTATTAATTTTATCAAATCTGATAGTATTCCTATCTATGGAGTGAGTTCAGGAGAACGACAAGGTGTATACGTTGATAACTTTTCAAGTCGTGGTAATTCAGGCTTGCCAATCTCTCTTTTCAATGTAGATTTGATGAACCGATTTGATGATGCTCTTGGCGGATATGACCTCATTGTGTTGCATTTCGGTGCTAATGTCCTAAACTATGGTACTTTGGATTATTCTTGGTATGAAAGAGGAATGACCAAAGTAGTAAACCAAATACGCGCTTGTTTCCCTAATACCTCTATTCTTATCGTCTCAACTGCCGATAAATCAACTAAGGTGAATATGGAAATGCAAACTGATAAAGCGGTAGTGCCTTTGGCAAATGCCCAACACAAATACGCACGCAATACTCATTCTGGTTTTATCAATTTGTACGAATTGATGGGAGGAAAAGGTTCTATGAAACAATGGGTAGAAGCTAATCCTTCACTTGCAAGTAAGGATTATACTCACTTCAATGCACGAGGTGCTAAAAAGGTTGCTCATTTGTTGTATAATAAATTGATGGAAGAGTACGAACATTACAAAGACCCTCATAATAGTCAGAAAGCTGATGTTTTTGGTGAAAAAATAAAAGAAATACAAGAAGTACACCCTACTACAACCACTACCGCTACAACTACTGTTGCTACTGCTACACGTACTGTACAGCCTGCTACACCAGCGCGACAACAACCAGCTGCACAACCAGCACATCCTGTACAACAAGCACCAGCAGCTCAACGTACTCCTAAAGATAGTGTTAAACCCAAAAAAACAGATTTATACGAATTGTAATACTAAAAAACACTAATAACACACTAAAAGACACAATTATAATGAAAAAGAAACAATTAGTAAAGAAAATCATAATGGGGAGTTGTATGCTCTTGGGGGTAGCACTCTATTTAAGAGCTAACTATACCTCAGCAGAAAATATCTCCCCTCCTTTGGCTGCCAAAGATACCCTCTCAATGTATGCCAAAAACAACGCCCCGAAAGAGTACAACAATATGTACAATACTTCGGTGCTTAATCCTTTTTTTGAAAAATTAGCTACCTTAGAAAAATCTAAAGATCGCAAACTGAATATCGTACACATAGGCGACTCACACATCCAAGCTGATGTAATGCCCAATGTGATGAGACAGCGTTTGCAAGAAAGTTTTGGCAATGCAGGTTTAGGCTTGGTTTTTCCTTACTCTCTAGTCCGTACTAACGGCGGGCGCAATGTAAGTTTTACTTCTAATATCTCTTGGGAAGTTCAAAAAAATACTTCTTCACCTCTCGCAGGAATCACGGGTTACGCTCTTTCTACTAATAAGAAAGATTTCGTGATAGAACTGAACCTAAAAAATAAAGATTACGCTTTTAATACCCTTAAAATTATTACCCCTAAAAATCAACGCCAATTTGAGTTAGCAACCAATGTAGGTAAGGTAACCGCTCCTTTAAAACCTTCAGCTCCTAAGATGATTTCACACAAGGTAACCCAAGGAGAAACCCTCTATGCGATTGCTAAAAAATACCACACTACGGTAGCTTTATTGCAGAAAAACAATCGTTTGAAAGGTAGTAACATCCGTATAGGACAAGTGTTGCATATCGCTTCTGCAAAAGGAATTTCAGGCACTGTACCTGCTTCCACCCCTGCAACTAAAGTGGATATGAGCAATGCGACTATCCTCAAAGCTAATTCACTTTATAACTACTATGCTTATGAAAATTTAAACGTTTCTGATAAAATATACTTAACCCCTAATACCGAAAGCAGTTCGTATACGCTTAATGGTATAGTACTTGAAAATGACCAAAAAGGAATTATTTATCACACTATTGGTGTGAATGGAGCACATTTTTCTGATTACAACAAATCTGAATTGTTCTTTGAACAAATAAGTGCTCTCGAACCCGATTTGATAGTGATTTCCTTGGGAACTAATGAGGCTTATGGCAGGCTTGCTCCTGAAAGATACGATACTGAGGTGATGAAGTTTATCAACACTATACGCACTCAGTATGGCAACTGCCCTATTATACTCACTACTCCTCCTCCTTTTTTGTATAGAAAAAAAAGTACCACTTCATTGTGTGTAGAATATGCTGATACATTGATAGACAACGCTGTAAAGGATGACTATAGTGTGTTCGACCTCTATCGTGCCTTAGGGGGTAATGAAGCAATGAGTAGATTTATTCAACAAAACCTTATCGCAGGTGATCGCGTACATTATACCAGAGATGGTTATTTAGAACAAGGTGCGCTTTTCTTCGATGCTCTTATGAGTAATTACCTAAACTACAAAAAACAATCTAAACACTCTTTTAAATCCATTTTAAATTGAATACAGCAGCATTAGCCCAGTGGTTTACCGATAATTTTAGCTTCACAACTGAACAAGTAAAACAATGGTTTACCTATAACCCCAATCACCCTCTACTATTTAATAGCAGTTTGTTTTTGGGGCTATTTTTGGTGTTTTATTTAGTGTATATTTTCACTAAAAAACACGTCCATTTCCGTACAGTATATGTTACCTTATTTTCACTGTTTTTTTATTACAAAGCAGGTGGTAATTACTTTGTACTACTAATACTCTCTTCGGTATTAGACTATTTTTTTGCTGGACAGATTTACAAAACCCAAAAACCTGCTGCGCGAAAATTCTTCTTGGCAGTGAGTATGATAACCAATTTGGGGATATTGTTCTATTTTAAATATACAAACTTCCTTATTGATAGTTTTAACGCTATTTTCCAAAGCAATTTTGCGCTGATGGATATCATATTGCCAGTAGGGATCTCATTCTATACTTTCCAAACGATGAGTTACACAATTGATGTGTATCGTCGTGAAATAGAACCTGCTAAGAGCTTTTTAGATTTTGCTTTCTTTGTGTGTTTCTTCCCTCAGTTGGTAGCAGGACCTATTGTAAGAGCAAAAGATTTTATTCCACAAATATACAAGAAGCTCACTCTCACTAAAGAAGAAACCTCATTGGCTCTTTTCCTTATCATAGGAGGATTACTCAAAAAGGCTGTGATTTCCGATTATATTTCACTAAACTTTGTAGATAGGGTATTCGAGGCTCCCAATAGTTATACTCCTTTTGAAAACTTAATGGCAGTCTATGGCTATTCATTGCAAATTTATTGTGACTTTTCAGGTTATTCGGATATGGCAATAGGCTTAGCCCTACTGATGGGCTTTACGTTGCCTATAAACTTCCGTACGCCTTATCAATCTAAAAATATTACCGAATTTTGGCGACGTTGGCATATCTCACTTTCAACGTGGTTGAAAGACTATTTGTATTTCTCGGTAGGAGGAAACAGACGAGGTACTTTCTGGGGGTACTTTTTCCCTACTTTGTTCTTTGGGGCTACACTATTTTGGGCAGTAAAAATGTACGACACAACTCCTATACCGCTTTACATTGTAGCAGGGGCGATAATAGTATTTGTATTAGCCATAGTAGTAGCTAAAGATACAAAAAAATCAGTGCGTAGCCATTTCAACCAAATGACAACAATGCTCTTAGGAGGATTATGGCACGGGGCTAATTTGCGTTTTATCATTTGGGGAGCTCTTCACGGACTTGCCTTGGCTGTGCATAAAACATTTATGGACTTTTTCCCTGCTAAAAAAGAAGATGAGAAGAAAGGTTTCTTCAGTAGCACTGCCAATGTAATATTTGTGATAATTACCTTTCACTTTGTGGCTTTCTGTTGGATATTTTTCAGAGCAAAAGACTTTGATATAGCCCTTACAGTGATGAATAATATTGCCGAACTACAATTCGATTGGCACAAATGGCAAACAATTATAGAAGGTTATAGAAATGTATTCCTACTAATGGCAATAGGCTTTGTATGGCATTTCTTCCCTCAAAATATGAACGATCAACTGAAGAATTTCTTTGGAAGTATGCCTATACTTTTCAAAGCAGTGATAGTAGCACTCACTTTCTGGGTAGTATATGCTACTGCCTCCAGTGGGGCACAACCTTTTATATACTTCCAGTTTTAAGGATAAGAAATAAAAAAGGCTTTGCTAACTCGTAGCAAAGCCTTTTTTACTTTTCACTTCTCACTTCTCATTTCCATAGCTGTCAAACTCCTTCATAGGAATTTTCTTTCCATCGAAGTTGATGTTTTTAAGTTCATCAGCTATGTCACTACCTTTGCCTACGATGATGATTCTGAAGTTTTTTAATAGAAAATAACTATTAGCAACTCGTTGTACATCTTCTTTAGTTACTGCATTAATCTTGGCGATATAGTTTTTGTAAAAATCTTCGGGTAGGTTGCGCACTTTTATATTGATAGCGTAATTGGCAATCGTCTGTGGGCGTTCAGTAGCTAATACAAACTGACCTAAATACTGTGCTTTGGCTTGTGCTAACTTCTCTTCACTCACTATAGTAGTTTGTATGCGTTTTACTTCTTTGAGTATCTCGCTAATAGCAGGCGCTGTTACTGCGTTGCCTACTTTGGTTTTGATGCTGAAACTACCTTTTGTCCATTTATCGGTTTTGAAAGTAGAAAAAGCTCCGTAAGTATAGCCGTGTTCTTCGCGCAAATTCATATTGATATAACTACCAAAATCTCCACCTAAAATACTGTTGGCTACTAATAGAGGGAAGTAATCAGGGTGAGACATCTTGAGGTCGATGAGGTTTGTAACTTGTATTTCCGATTGTACTGCGCTGGGCAAATCTATAAAGTTAATTTGCGTTTCACTCACATTCTCAGGGATATATAAAGCAGGAGTTTCTTCTGAATAAGGTTGCCAATCAGCGAAATGTTGGTTTACTAAAGTAATTACTTCTTCGGGGTTTACATCACCCGTAACTACTAAATAGGCATTGTTAGGCACAAAACGCTTGCGGTAATAGTTGGTTACATCGTCTAAGGTGAGGGCAGCAATCTGGGCTTCAGTAATGTATTCGCCGTAAGGGTGAGCCGTAGTGTAGCGCAAGGTTTGCCGTACGCGTTTCATAATCACCTCAGCATTGCTTTCGTTAGCACGGATACTTTGGATAATGCGTGCTTTTTCTTTTTCCATATCCTCCTCAGTGAAGTTAGGGTGCAGGGCTGCATCAGCAATGAGCGCTAATACTCGCGGGAAATATTTAGAGAGTACTTGAGCGTATGCACCATTAGGAGCTATAGATAGTGTTGCAGCGAGATAATCTATTTCCTCGTTAAAATCATCTTTATTGATAGAGGTAGAGCCATTGCCCGCCATTAGTGAAATAAGGTCGGAAATTCCTTTTTTTTCTTTTTCTAATTCTGGACATTCGTCTAAAGAGAGACGGATGCCTACTTGAGGAAGTTGGTGGTTTTCTACTATCAATAATGTGAGTCCGTTCGGAAAACTATGTGTAATAGGAGTTCCTAAATTGATAATAGGAGCAGCTCCTGGGGTAGGTTGTATAGAGCGGTCTATATGTGTCATTTTTGTTTACTTATTGAACTGAAGGTAAATAATTGAGGTCTAAACGTTGTTTTTTGTCTAAATACTTGCGAGCAGCCTCTCTAATATCCTCACGAGTAATAGCACGGTAGTGGTCTATTGCTTTGTTGATGAGGTTTGTATCTTTATAGAAAGTATAGTTATCAGCTAAAGAGAGGGCAATTCCTTCCATATTGCTGTTTTGAGCCACAAAGTTAGCCTCTATTTGGTTCTGTAACTTTTCGTATTCTCGTTCACTGATGAGTTCAGTTTGTAGTCTTTCAATTTCCTCATCCATTTCTTGTGCTAAAGTTTCTAAACTCACCCCGTCCATAGGGAGCGCTCCCATTATATAAACGCCATAATCTTCTTGAGCATCCGAAAATGCCAATACCTGTAAAGCTGTTTGGTGTTCGTCAATCATTTTTTTGTACAGACGAGCACTTTTGCCATCGGTAAGGATATTAGAAAGCAGGTCAATAGTATACGAATCTTTGTCCGTCATTGCAGGAGTGCGATAGGCATATAGTTTGAGAGGAATTTGAATGTTAGGGTCATATTCGGTTACCTCAATAGTTTCAGTGATAGGAGCTTCTTCTATTTTTGTGCGTTGTATCACATTGCCCGTATTAGGAATTGTTGCGAAGTATTGCTCTATCCATTCTTTGGTAGTTGGGGTATCAAAATCGCCAGCTACTACTAATACCGCATTGTTAGGATTGTAGAATTTCTTTTTGAAAGCGATGAATTCTTCTAAGCTGGCAGCATCTAAATGCTCTACTTCACCAATCACTGTGCCGGAGTAGGGGTGTTTTTTAAAAAGGTAAGGATTGATAGCTGAACGATACATTATTCTGCCGTATGGTGCATTGTCTATACGTTGGTTTTTCTCTTCTTTTACTACTGAATTTTGAGTACTTACCCCAATCTCATTGATAACGGGGTGAAGCATACGTTCAGCTTCCATCCACAAGCCTAATTGCAGGTTATTAGAAGGGAAAACTTCGTAGTAATACGTTTTATCTTGTGTTGTAAAGGCATTGTTATGCCCGCCATTTGCTGATACAATATCAAACCATTTGCCACGTGAAATATTTTGAGTGCCTTCAAAGAGGAGATGTTCAAAAAAGTGGGCAAAGCCAGTACGGGTAGGGTCTTCGTCTTTAGCACCTACGTGATACATTACCCCTATAGTTACCACAGGGGCGGCATTATTAGGGTGAAGAATCACGTGTAGTCCATTAGGGAGGTCGTATTCTTCAAATATGAGAGATTGAGCCATAGTTAATTTGTGAATTTGTCAATGAGTTAATCAGAAAAAAACTTTGCTAAAGCCTTTTATAGCCTTAGCAAAGTTATCAATCAATATGAAAAAAGTCTCTGTTATAGATTTGCGTTGATAAGTTCTTTTATCTTAGCCTCAGAAGGGCGAGGAGCATTGATACTGATAAGTTTTCCGTCTTTGCTTACCAAGATAAAACGTGGAATACCTGTAAGGTCGTAGTTTTCTGCAAAATCAGGTGACATTTGTACATTTTTGTGCAATTGTACACCAGTTAATTTTTCAGTGGTTACTGCATTTTTCCAAGCCTCTTTATCATCATCAACAGAAAGACTTACGAAAGTGATATCTTTATCTTTGTACTCTTCTTGTAGTGCTTTGAGTGCAGGTATTTCTTTACGGCAAGGTAAACACCAAGTAGCCCAAATATCAATGTAAAGTAATTTGCCTTTGAGGCTTTCAGAACTAACAGTATTGCCTTGTATATCTTGCGCTTCAAAAGCAGGAAAAGGATTACCATCTTTTAGGCGTTCGAGGTTAGCCAAGCGTTTGTTAATTTCTGCAACACCTTCAGCATCTTTCACATTAGCTTTTACTATTTCAGCGAGTTTTTTGTTGTTTTCTGGAGTATTTGCTACTGAAATACCGCTGATAAGTGAACGAGAAAGACTTTTTTTGATGTTTTCAGATTTGAGAGTATCAAAGTGTTTGATAACTTTATCCCAAGGATTTTCATTCTCTTTGGCACTTTGGTATTTTTCATAGAACTTACTTATAACTAAAGCTTTGTAATAACCATAGATGTCAAAGTCTTGAGAGAGATCGTAGTCCACACGAGCCAATTCATCAGCTATTTCTTTAGGAAGTTTTACCTCTTCACCAGTAAGTTCTTGGTGAGCACCCTCATAAAGGCTTTTCATATAAAGCAATTCATAATTGATGGCTTTAGCTTCTGTAGTTAAGAATTTTTTAGAGAGTTCTTTTTCACCATTGAGAAGGTTGAGGTATTGTTGTCCTATTGCTATGATACTCTTTTTGAAGTCTTCAGGTTTTTGAGCAAAAGTTTTTTCCAATCCGTTTTGCACTTGAAAGTAAAGAGCATTTTTCTTTTGTAAATAGTTATTGATATCTACATTAGCTCCAGTGAAAGTGGCTGCAATAGGATTGCTGTTGAGGTTGATATTCACAGCTGTTTCTTTTCCTTTTTCCAAATAAACAGGCACTTGAACACCGTACATAGGGTTACCAATAGTGTAATAGAAGTAGTTAGTATCTACTTTCAAAGTATCGCGGAAAGTCCCGTCTTGATTGATATGTAAATCGGACTTGAAATCACCTCCTGTAATTTTCAGAGGCAGACCGTTATAGCTATCAATTTTACCAGATAGCACGATGTAATCAGCTCGTTCACCACAAGCTACAAAGCCTAAAGAGGCTAACGACAAAATAAATAGTTTTTTCATTGCGATTTGATGAAATAAATTAATTAGGTTGCGAAAGTACGAAGTTTTTTTTGAATAGCAAAATATTTTTCAAATTAAGAGTTTGAAAATTTGTTCATTAAATAATTAGTTTGTACTTTTGCAATTGAGAATTAACCTAAATTTAAAAATTAGGTTTTATAACTAAAAAACATACTATAAAAATTATTTAAAAGAAATGAGAAAAACTTTTTTAAGCGTTACCGCTTTCGTGCTTTTATCAGTTTCGGCTGTTGCACAAGTAAAGGACATTAGTTTTGCAGTAGCACCTACTGCTGACTATGTGTGGTTTCCAAAGAAAACAGCTGTAACTAATGGCTTTATGGCAGGAGGTTATGTAGGTTTTGGTTTTGGTAGAAATTTAGAACTATTAGGTTCTTATAAACATTCAATAGGGTTGAAATCAACTCTTGATGGTTATGATGCTCCTGCTGCTATTAGCAATGTATTTGAAGCTAAAGATGTATCTATATATCGCTGGGGTGGAGAGCTAAAAGGCAATATCCCAATGGCTTATTCTTTTCAGCCTTATGTTACTTTAGGTTCAGGTGTGCAAACTATCAAAGCTAATGATTTGAGTCAAAATCAAGTGTATTTTGGTTTAGGGATAGGTTCTAAATTTAATCTTGCCCGCCGTCTTACTTTGAATATTGAAGCCAAAGCTACTCACTTTTCATTAGACTCTAGAAATATACTTTATAAACCAACAGAAGCTAACACATCGGCTTACAATAGTTGGATAAACAATAATGTAGAAGATAAAAGTCATTTGCTCTGGAGTGTAGGTGCTGGTTTACAACTTTACTTAGGAGGTCGCAATCCTAATGAATTAACCGAGTTAGACCAAGTATATACAAGTCTAAAAGGTTTTAAAGTAGTGATAGAACCTACTTTGGGTTACTTAAACTTCAGCGATGACAGCAATTTGCGCGATGCTTATTTTGGAGGTTTGGCATTGGGAGTAGATTTCACTGAGTACATAGGTGTTAGAGGTTACTATCACCGTGCTATGAAAGATGAGAAATTCTCTGCTGAGTTTGATAAACTATCTATATATGGGGGAGATTTCTTAGCCCGATTGAATGTAGCCAAAGGAGTAGTTCCTTATTTGCAAATAGGTGTGGGCTATATGAAAGTAGGCGATGACTATGTAGGCAAGGTAGTTAGCAATACCAATACCTCAGGTATTTTTGCCAAAGGAGGTGTAGGGTTAGCAATACCTTTAGGAAAACGTGTTGAGCTTTTTGGGGTAGCTAATTTGATGTATACTACTCGTAATGAAGATGTATCTTCTGCCTTGAGTTCAGTACATAAATTGCAAAGCAATGTATTTTATAATGCAGGGGTAAGAATTAAGTTGGCTAAATCAGTAGAAAAAGAATTGTATGAACAAGAATTAGGCGCAGCTGAAGCTGCTAAAGTTTGGGTTGCTACCCCTACAACTACAACAAATGTTGCGTCTACTGTTTCTCCTGAAAAACGAAACTTAGCTTACTACAACAGCCAGATAACCGCTACTGAAAAACAACTACAAATGGCTTACCAAAATGGTGATACAGCAAATGCTAACCGTTTGTTAAAAGAAAAACAACAGTGGGAAAATCTTAGAAACACCTATGTAGCTGAGCGTTTGCCTTATCCAGCTTCAGAGCAAGTGCGCTTAGTGCGTATGACTCCTGAAGAACTACAACAGCTAATAAATGATGTAGTAAAACGCATTAGAGAAGGAGAAGTAAAAAGTCCTGAACAACGTATCGACCGATTGGAAAAACTTCTTTTGGAAATGCAAGATTCAAAAGGTGAAATTCAAGAAGAGAAAATAGAAATACCTGCATCAAAATAACTATGAAGTATATCTATTGCATTATAGGGGGGCTATTATTGTGTGTACATAGTATGTATGCACAAGTAGTCCCTAATAAAACAAAAACAGAGATAGTAATGACCGTAGATGAACTGCAATATCTATTAGAACAAATAGGGAGAGCAGAACTCACCAATCTCAGAGATAAGGAGTTGGACAGTATGCTATCGGCTGTAAAATATAAACAAAAAGAGATGCCTTACACTTCGGCAGTAACTGAAGAAAGTAAATTTGCTACCAAAAGCCCAACAATAGTAGTAGGAACAGCGAGTAATACTGCAGTAGCACGTACGGCAACTAATACAGCTATTGCGCGTACAGCTACCAACACTGCTATCGCACGTAACACTGCAATACCTCGCACAGCAAGTACTACAACCTCTCGTGTAATGCCTCGCACTACAGTGGCTCCTATGGCAGTATCTCAAACAAGAAGTAGTACTACTGCTATCGCACAACAGGTGGCACAATTGTCGAAAAGTGTAGATCAGTTACGCAAACAGCAACAATTGCTCTTAGCGGCTTTAGCTGCCAATACGGGAGTAGGAATAGCTACAAAAAATGCACGTGCAACAACAGTTACACCTACAACAGCATCTCAAACTCCTATAGTAGTCCAAAATGTGACAGCTACAGGAGTACCTATGCAAATTTCGGCTGAAAGGCGAAGTGAATTGGAGCAGTTATTAGCTGCGTATGGACATAAAAAAGCTGTGCTTTATTTTGCCAATAACAAGTCAGAGCCCTTAACTTACGACCCTACTACTATAGATGAGATGGTAACAATGCTAAAAACACATCCCGAGTTATCAATACTCTTAGAAGGGTACGCAAGTGAGGTAGGAAGTGTTGCATATAACAATGTATTGTCGATGCAACGTGCTGTAAATGTAGCTCAAATATTAAAAGCTAAAGGAATAAGTAGCGAACGTATATTAACTGCTTTTAAAGGAATTGACCCACAAGTTACTCCAGCTGAAGCAAGACGTGTAGAGCTAAGAGTTGTTATTCATAGCTATTAGCCATTTGATTGACAATTAGTAATTGATAATTGCTAATTGTCAATTTTTTCTTATCTTTGCCCCCTAAAATAAATAATAATGTTTCATAAAGAAGGTTTTAAGATTATTCTCGTAACGCTATTTATAGTGATAGGAGTATCGCTAATAGCGCATTATTTTGTTGATATACTATGGCTTAAGAAAGGTATACAACTCTTGGCTATTATATTTCTTATAGCTATTTTACAGTTTTTTAGAAATCCTAAACGCGTAACACCTCGAAACGACCAATATATTATAGCCCCCGTAGATGGCAAGGTGGTGGTGATAGAAGAAGTGTTTGAAAAAGAGTATTTCAAAGATAAGCGCTTGCAGGTATCCATTTTTATGTCGCCTATCAATGTGCACGTAACTCGTTATGCATTAGGAGGTAAAGTTACTTATAGTGAGTATCACCCAGGGAAGTACTTAGTAGCGTGGCATCCTAAGGCTTCCGAAGAAAACGAACGTACTACTATAGTGGTAGATAATCCAGTGTTTGGCGAAGTGTTATACCGACAAATAGCAGGAGCCTTGGCAAAACGCATTGTAAATTACGCTAAAGTAGGCGATACTGCTATACAAGGAGAAGACGCTGGATTTATTAAATTTGGGTCGCGTGTAGATGTGTATTTACCTTTGGGAACTAAAGTAAAAGTAAAATTGGGCGATAAGGTAAAAGGAGGCGTGCAAGTAATTGCTGAAAAATAAAGCTATTCTACTATGAAAAAATATATCTTTTCAATAGCACTCATCGCAAGTTCTTATGCTTCTGCTCAAACAGATAGTCTTACAGTTACAACAACTAAGGATACCCTCAGTATAGTAGCAGTAGGTGATGTGATGATAGGTTCAGGTTTTCCTGACGGATATCTCCCCAAAGATGATGCTGTTGAGAGTTTTAAATACGTAAAACCTTATCTAAAAGGTGATATTGTATTCGGCAATTTAGAAGGAGCAATTCTTGATAGTGGAACTTCTGATAAATGCAAAAACTCAGCTGAAGGTACTTGTTATGCTTTCCGGATGCCCGACCGCTATGGCAAAATTATCAAAGAGGCAGGTTTTAACCTGATGAGTACTGCCAATAACCACGCTAATGACTTTGGAGAAAAAGGACGACGCAATACTGCTAAAATATTAGATGAAGTAGGTATATATCACGCAGGACCCGTAGAAAATAAATCGGTTATATTTGAGAAAGATGGGGTGAAATACGGTTTTTGTGCTTTCTCGCCTAATAGCAATATGTTATCGGTGAATAATATCGACCAAGCTACTAATTTAGTAAAAGAATTACGCCCTCAAGTAGATATTGTGATTGTATCGTTTCACGGAGGGGCTGAAGGCTCTAAAAGTACCCGTGTACCACGCGCTAATGAAATTTTCTTTGGTGAAAACAGAGGAAATGTCTATAAATTTGCGCACTCAGTAATCGATGCAGGTGCTGATGTTGTATTAGGACACGGACCTCACGTAACACGTGCTGTAGAAGTGTACAACGGTAAGTTTATCGCTTATAGTATGGGAAATTTCAATACCTATGGACGTTTTAGCTTGCAAGGAACTAATGGCATAGCTCCTTTGTTAAACATCAAAATCAATCGCAAAGGTGACTTTCTATATGCCGATGTACTCTCTGTAAAACAAACCAAAGCCAATGGATTGTTACTCGATGATGATTGTAAGGTATTTGAAGAGATGAAACGCCTTACCAAACTTGATTTTCCTGAAACTCCCTTGCACTTTGAAAACGATAAAATACAACTGAAAACTGTAACTAACTAACGACTAATAACTAAAAACTAAGTAATATAAATGGGAAGAGCATTTGAATTTAGAAAAGCCCGTAAATTTAAACGTTGGGCTGCAATGGCAAAGACATTTACCCGCATAGGGAAAGACATCGTAATGGCAGTGAAAGAAGGTGGTCCTCACCCCGAAAGTAACTCGCGTTTGCGTGCCGTAATACAAAATGCCAAAGCCGCCAATATGCCCAAAGAAAATATTGAGCGTGCTATCAAAAAAGCAAGCGAAAAAGATACTGCTAACTATAAAGAAGTACTTTTTGAAGGCTATGCCCCCCACGGTATCGCTGTACTTATCGAGACTGCAACCGACAACAATAACCGCACTGTGGCTAATATCCGCAGTTACTTCAATAAGTGTAATGGTACTTTAGGTACCTCAGGTTCTGTAGAATTTATGTTCGACCACACTTGTAACTTCCGTATCAATGCTACAGGTATAGATCCTGAAGAGTTGGAACTCGAAATGATAGATTTTGGAGCTGAAGAAGTGTTTGTAGATGAAGATGGTATCCTTATCTATGCACCTTTTGAGAGTTTTGGAGCTATCCAAAAAGAATTGGAAAGCCGAGGTATTGAAATCTTATCTTCAGGATTTGAACGCATTCCACAAGTAACCAAAGAACTCACCCCTGAAGAACAGGCTGATGTAGAGAAACTTTTGGAAAAAATCGAAGAAGACGAAGATGTGCAGAATGTGTATCACACTATGAAAGAATCGGAAGAATAATCTTGTAAATTTAAACTCTAAACTTATCATTCCCACCCTTTTCTATTTTTAAGAAGGTGGGAATGCTTGCTAATAAAAAACAAAAACTTTTTAACCCTAACAGTAATGAATACCATTATCATCGACCCTTATTACACCCTGATTATCGCTACCCTTGTATTGTTGGTAGGACGTTTGTTAGTAACAAAAATAAAACTCTTACGCGACTTCAATATCCCTGAACCTGTAGCTGGTGGACTTTTGGCGGCTGTTGTTATCTATCTGTTGTATATCAAATACGAGATTTCATTGGACTTCAATACAAACCTACAAGATGCTTTTATGCTCTTTTTCTTCTCTTCTATTGGGCTCAGTGCCGATTTCTCCCGACTAAAAGCTGGTGGTAAAGGACTTATCATTTTCTTAGGAGTAGTAGCGCTGTTTATTGTAGTGCAAAATTCTGTAGGGGTAGGTTTGGCAAGCGTATTGGGACAAAATCCTATTATGGGATTGATTACAGGTTCTATCACACTTACAGGTGGACACGGAACAGCAGGAGCGTGGGGCAAGATTTTAGAAACTAAATATCATATTGAAGGGGCTACAAGTCTCGGTATGGCTTCAGCTACTTTCGGGTTAGTACTCGGTGGACTCATAGGAGGTCCTGTAGCACGCAAATTGGTGAACAATTTAGGAAAAAAACCTGTAGAAAAACAGAATGACAATGTTGTGGATACTGTAGTAGAAGTTTTTGAAAATGCAGGTAAACAACGCTTGATTACTTCAAAATCAGCAATAGAAACAATGGCGCTTTTTGCCGCTTGTTTGTCGTTTTCAGCTATTATGGTTTCTCCTACCGTAACAGCTTGGTTACCTGAAAAACTTACTATTCCACAATTTGTATGGGCTTTATTCTTTGGGGTGCTCTTACGCAATATACTCACCAACGCCTTCAAAGTGAATATGTTCGATCGTGCTATTGATGTATTTGGCAATGCCTCATTAAGTCTGTTTTTAGGGATTGCCCTCTTAAACCTAAAACTTTGGACGTTGTTAGACATAGCCGTGCCAATGTTCATTATCTTAGTCGTACAAACCTTTGTAATGTGTACGTATGCTTATTTTGTAACTTTTCGCCTGATGGGCTCTGATTATGATGCAGCGGTACTCTGTGCAGGGCATTGTGGTTTTGGTTTAGGTGCTACCCCTACAGCAGTGGCTAATATGCAGTCAGTTACTGAGCGTTTTGGATCTTCACACAAAGCCTTTTTAATTGTACCAATGGTAGGAGCATTCTTTATAGATTTTATCAACGCCTTTATTTTGACCACTTTTATAGGTTTCTTACAATAGTTGTTATAATGAAAAAATTGATAGATTATACAGAAACATCTATTCCAAGAGGAACTATATTTAAATGTAAAGGAATATATCCTTATGAAGAAGTTGTATATTTTCTATTGTGTGAATTAGGTGATAGTTACGGTTTAATGGTAATCTCAGGGTATAAAGCAGGATTAACTTACGTGCTTTTCCCTAAAGAATCTATACCAGAAGGTTACAAATTCGGACTAAGAGCAGATTGGCTAAAGGACAATTGGCAAAAATGGGGCTATATAGATTGCCAACTAAAAGATGTTTATATCTGTGAGAATACCGAAATGTTTTCTTTTAAATAAGTTTTGAACTCTCTATTAAAGATAATATTCAAAAAGAAATATTGATAGGAGAGGAAATAGATAATGATTTAATTCATAAAATTTGGGATTGGTTAGATTAAAAAAATGGAAAATATACTTTTTTTAGAAGCATTAAAAGCATTACAATGGAATATTTCCACAGATAAATTACCTGATAATTTTCGCGTGGAAGATATAGCTAATGGAAGAATGCAATATACTCCCAAAGAATTTCAAGAATTTATAAACTTGTTCAGTGTGTGTGCTAATCAAGAAGATACAGTATGGTTTCTATCAGCTAAAGATTACCAAAATACTGATGAATCTGCTTTTGCTTGGAATGAGTTTGAAAAACAGAGCTTAGAATATGCAGAAAATGACAACGAAAGAAATAAGGTAAGTGAGTTTTGGAAAGCTCATTTGCCTTTTCTTATCTCAGTTAAAAATGGGTATGAATATCTGGCTATAGGAATTGCTAAACATAATTTAGGCAATATTTATCGCGGATATGAGCCAATATATGAAGAAACAGAACTTATAGCCTCTTCTTTTTCTGAATTTAAACAACAATATATTAACAATTGTACTGCATTCTAACTCCTATCTTCTAATTACTATCTTCTAAAAATTAATATTTTTTTAACTATTATTTTTTCGTTACAATTATCTTTCGTACTTTTACGCCCTAAATTTAACTAATTACTAATATTTGTATGGATAAAATGATGTTATATTTACCGTTAGTCCTTGCTATTCTTGGACTTATCTTTATGATTGTGAAGGCTTCGTGGGTGAACAAACAAACCACAGGCAATGAGCGAATGCAAAGTATTTCCAAAAGTATCAAAGAAGGGGCAATGGCATTCCTCAATGCTGAGTACCGCATTTTGGGTATTTTTGTGATTATTGCTTCTATTGCTCTATTTATTGTTTCTCGTATGGTAGAAACTTCTCACTGGCTTATTGTAGTAGCTTTTGTGTGTGGAGCTTTCTTCTCTGCCTTAGCGGGAAATATCGGGATGCGTATTGCTACCAATGCTAATGTACGCACTACCGAAGCGGCTCGCACTAGCTTGCCAAAAGCTTTGAAAGTATCCTTTGGAGGTGGTACTGTAATGGGATTAGGAGTAGCAGGTTTAGCTGTATTGGGCTTGAGCTTGTTCTTCATTCTTTTTGTAAACACTTTTGTAGGAGGAGGCAAACCTTTCTACGACGAAATGACTCTTGTACTCGAAGCCTTAGCTGGTTTCTCACTTGGTGCTGAGTCTATCGCGCTCTTTGCTCGTGTAGGTGGTGGTATTTACACCAAAGCTGCCGATGTAGGAGCTGACCTCGTAGGTAAAGTAGAAGCTGGTATCCCTGAAGACGACCCTCGTAACCCTGCTACTATTGCCGATAACGTAGGTGATAACGTAGGTGACGTGGCTGGTATGGGTGCTGACTTGTTTGGTTCGTATGTGGCTACTGTACTTGCTTCAATGGTATTGGGTAACTATGTGATTAAAGATATAGCAACTGCCAATGGTGGTGCTTTCACCGATGCTTTCGGTGGTTTAGGACCTATCTTATTGCCGTTAGTAATTGCTGGTGTAGGTATCATTGCTTCAATTATTGGTACTTTCTGTGTAGGTATCAAAAACAACGACGCTAAAGAAAAACAAGTACAAAGTTCACTAAATACAGGTAACTATGTAGCTTTAGCACTTACTTTAGTAGCTTGCTATTTCCTTATCAAATATATGTTGCCCGAAACTATCCAAATGAGTTTCTTTGGTGAAGGAGTAAAAGAAATCGCAAGTATCAATGTATTCTACGCAACTATCGTAGGTTTGGCAGTAGGCTTACTCATTTCAGCTATTACTGAACATTTTACAGCTTTGGGTAAAAAACCGGTATTGAATATCGTACGCAATTCATCTACTGGAGCTGCTACCAATATTATTGCAGGTTTAGCTACTGGTATGAAATCTACCTTTGGTTCTGTATTGCTTTTTGCTGTGGCTATTTGGGGTTCTTACTCTTTAGCTGGTTTCTATGGTGTAGCGATTGCCGCATCAGCAATGATGGCAACTACTGCTATGCAATTGGCTATTGATGCTTTCGGTCCTATTGCCGATAACGCTGGTGGTGTAGCCGAAATGAGTGAATTGCCAAAAGAAGTGCGTCAACGTACTGATATTTTAGACTCAGTAGGTAATACTACTGCTGCGGTAGGTAAAGGATTTGCGATTGCATCAGCTGCACTTACTGCTTTAGCTTTATTTGCTGCTTATGTAACCTTTACAGGTATTTCTGGTATCAATATTTTCAAAGCGAATGTATTAGCTGCTTTGTTTATCGGAGGTATGATTCCAGTAATCTTCTCAGCCTTGGCAATGCAATCAGTAGGGAAAGCTGCTATGGATATGGTGAACGAAGTACGTCGCCAATTCCGCGAAATCCCTGGTATTATGGAAGGTAAAGGTACTCCAGAGTATGGCAGATGTGTAGATATTTCTACTAAAGCTGCTTTACGCGAAATGATGTTACCTGGTGCAATTACTATCATCACTCCTATTATCATCGGTTTTGTGATGGGTGCTGAAGCTCTTGGCGCTTATATGGCTGGTGTAGCTGTATCAGGAGTTGTATGGGCTATCTTCCAAAACAACGCTGGTGGTGCTTGGGACAATGCTAAGAAATCATTTGAAGCAGGTGTTGAAATCAACGGACAAATGACTTACAAAGGTTCTGACGCTCATAAAGCAGCCGTTACTGGTGATACTGTAGGTGACCCATTCAAAGATACTTCAGGTCCTTCAATGAATATCCTTATCAAACTCACTTGCTTGGTAGGTTTAGTAATCGCTCCTATCTTGGGTGGACATACTGCTGATGCTTCAGGAACTCCTATAGAAGCTCAAATCCGTCAAGGTGAAGGTGAGGAAATGATGCCTGTAGACGAAGTAGTTGTTATTGAAGAAGGTAAACTTAACGCCGATGGTAACTTTGAGTACAATGTAGGTGATTTATTTCAATTGAGCCTTTTTGACAATACAATGTTAGAAGTAGGTAAAAATTCATCTGAAGCTCATCTTGTAAAATTAATAGAAGATAAAAGCCTCACTACTCCAGAACAATTCAAAGATAATTGGATTACTTTGGATAGAACTTACTTCAAAACAGGTAGTGATGAACTTACTGAAGGTTCTGAACAACAATTAAAGAACATTGTAGCTATTTTGAAAGCCTATCCTAAAGCTGCTATCCGTTTAGGAGGTTATACCGATAATACAGGTAGTGCCGAAGGTAATTTAAAACTTTCAGAAAGACGTGCTAATTCAGTGTTAAACAAATTGGTGGCATTGGGAGCTAACAAAGCACAATTGAGTGCTCAAGGTTATGGTCAAGAACACCCTGTTTGTCCTGCTAACGACACCGATGAGTGCAAAGCTAAAAACAGACGTATTGACATACGTTTGACTGCTAAATAACAGTATTTTAGTTACTATATAACCTCAAAAGGGGTGTTTGAGGAAATTTTTTCCTCGAACACCCTTTTTATAATCACCTAAAAACTATGAAATTACCTTTATTTTCAGCAGCTATATTGCTCACTGCTTTGGTAGGCTGCAACGATTCAAAGACTTCAAAAATGACAGAAAAAACAGAGAACAATCCGCTATTGGTAGAAAGCACTTTGCCTTATGGTGCTCCCGACTTCTCAAAGATTAAAGACGAGCATTACCGTCCCGCCTTACTCAAAGGAATGGCTTTGCAAAACGAACGTATTGCAGCTATCGCTAATAGCAACGAAACTCCTACTTTTGAGAATACTATAATTGCTTTGGAAAAAAGTGGGGTAGAATTAGAGCGTGCTTCAGCGGTATTCAATGCTTTAACTGAGGCAAATACTAATGATACCTTAAAAGTATTACAAAAAGAATTATCACCTAAGTTTGCAGAACACGCCGATGGTATTCACCTGAATGAAAAACTCTTTGCGCGTATCAAAGCCTTATACGATAAACGTGAGAGCTTGAAATTAGATGCTGAATCGCTTAAATTGTTAGAAAATTACTATGAAGATTTTGTAGTAGCGGGTGCTAACCTATCAGCTACAGATAAAGAAACTCTTAAAAAGTACAATAGTGAGTTAGCTTCTTTAGAAACTGATTTCAACCAAACGCTTTTAGAAGGCTCATTGGCAGCCGCTCAAACTATCAATGGTCAAAAAGTAGCAATTGTGAATACTACTCAGCAACCGCTCCTTAGTGAATTACCCGACCGCAACGCTCGTAAACAATTGTTTGAAGCAAGCTGGAATCGTACTGATGGGGGAGCTCATAATACCAATGATATCCTAAAACGCATTGCTTTACTGCGTGCTAAAAAAGCTGAACTCTTGGGCTTTAAAAACTATGCCGAATGGAGCTTGCAACGCACTATGGCTAAAACTCCTGCTGCTATTGCTCAATTCTTTAAAGATTTAGTGCCTGCTTCAGTAGGTAAAGCCAAAGTAGAAGCTAAAGAAATACAAGCACAAATCGCCAAAACGGGAGGTAATTTTACTTTAGAGCCTTACGATTGGAATTTCTATGCCGAACAAGTTCGCAAAGCTAAATACGACCTCGATGAGAACGAAATCAAACCTTATTTCGAATTGAAAAATGCTCTTGAAAATGGTGTATTCTATGCAGCTACCAAACTTTATGGCATTACCTTTAAAGAACGCAAAGATATACCCGTATATCACCCCGATGTATTGGTGTATGAACTTTTTGAAGAAGATGGTACGCCATTAGGACTTTTCTATGGCGATTTCTTTGCTCGTGAAAGCAAACGCGGTGGTGCGTGGATGAGCAACTTTGTAAACCAATCGAAGTTATTAGGCACTAAACCTGTTATTTACAATGTGTGCAACTATGTAAAACCTGCCGAAGGTAAACCTGCTTTACTTACTTACGACGAACTTACTACGCTCTTCCACGAGTTTGGTCACGCATTGCACGGTTTCTTTGCGAATCAACAGTATGCGAGTTTATCAGGAACAGCAGTAGCACGCGATTTTGTGGAGTTTCCTTCACAATTCAATGAGCATTGGGCTTTGTATCCTGATATTCTTAAAAACTATGCAGTACATTACGAGACCAAACAACCTATTCCACAAGCTCTTATTGATAAGATAAAAAAAGCGAGTACCTTCAATGAGGGCTATGCCTTTACTGAAGTTTTGGCTGCTGCCAATTTAGACTTGCAATGGCATACTATTCCTTCGGATACTATCATCAATAATGTAAGTGATTTTGAGAAGAAAGCCCTTGAAAGAACAGGCTTATGGGTGAAAGAAGTACCTCCGAGATATCGTTCGTCTTACTTTGCTCATATTTTTGGCGGAGGCTATGGAGCAGGCTATTACTCTTACCAATGGACAGAAATGCTTTGCCACGATGCCTACCAATGGTTTGAAGAAAACGGAGGACTTACTCGTGCTAATGGACAACGTTTCAGAGATTTGATACTCTCCAAAGGCAATACAATGGATTACGAAAAAATGTATTTAGCCTTTAGAGGGAAAGCTCCTGCTATTGAGCCACTACTTAAAGCACGTGGGTTGAAGTAACAAAAAGGATATGCTATGCTTAACAAAGAAACTTTACTACAGAAGTGGCAGGCGTTACCTCCAAACAACTTGATGCGCGATTGGCAAATGGAAATTTCCGAAGTAACCGAAGATAGTGTTACTATAACGATGCCTGTTACCGAGAAAGTTACTCAGGTAGATGGGGTGTTACACGGAGGGGCTACTTTAGCTTTAGCTGAAACAGCAGGTAGCATAGGAGCGTACTTACTTTACCGTAATGATGATGAACAGATTCGAGGTATTGAACTCAGTGCTAATCACTTGAGAGCAGGTAGAGTAGGGGATACCCTTTACGCTAAAGCTGTATGTGTGAATGCAGGACGTACGCTCCAACTTTGGGAAATAAAAGTAACAAATCAGGAGGAAAAACTGATTTCTTATTGCAAATTCACCACTATTAGAATTACCCCTAATATTTAGAACAATGGCTGATTTTATTAAATTATACAACGAAAATCCCAACGAAAAGGAGATTGCTAAGGTAGTGGAAGTGCTTCGCCACGGCGGACTCATTATCTATCCTACTGATACCGTTTACGGTTTGGGCTGTGATATTACCAATACCAAAGCCCTTGAGAAAATTGCTCGCATCAAAGGAGTAAAACTCGAAAAAGCAAACTTTTCATTTGTATGCTCCGATTTAAAAAATCTATCTGACTATGTAAAACAGATAGATACGAGCACTTTCAAACTGTTGAAACGCGCTTTACCAGGTCCTTATACCTTTATAATGCAAGGAAATAACAATCTTCCTAAGGATTTTAAAAAGAAGAAAACCGTAGGGATACGTGTCCCCGATAACACTATTGCGCGTACTATTGTAGAAAAGTTAGGTAACCCTATAGTCTCTACCTCTATCTACGACGATGATGATGTGATTGAGTACACCACCGACCCGGAGCTTATCTTCGAGAAATGGCAAAACCGTGTAGATATCGTTATTGATGGTGGTTATGGCGACAATGTAGCCTCCACTGTCATAGACCTCTCAGGCAATGCACCTGTTGTGCTGCGGGAAGGCAAAGGAGATGTTGATATTATTTACTAAACAAAAAATCCAGTATAGTAACTCACTATACTGGATTTTTTGTTATTATCTTGATCAAACTAAGCGTAGAACAATTGTGTAAGCACTGAGTTAGCAAGGATAATCACTATACTTGTCCATACAAATGAAACCGTACTAGCTTTTCCAACATCTAAAGCGCCTCCCTTCATATAATAACCGTGATAGGACGGAATAGTAGCCAAGAAAAATGCAAAAACTATTGTTTTAGTGAAGGCATACACCATACTATAAGGTTTGAAGTCGTATTGCACTCCTTGTACAAATTCGGCAGAGGTGGTATAGCCACTCATCACCGCAGAAGCCCAACCTCCTAATACCCCTAAGTACATACCTAAGGCGATGAGGAAAGGCATTAACATTAGGGCTACTATTTTGGGGAATATCAAATAATTCACCGAGTTTACCCCCATAATATCAAGGGCGTCAATCTGTTCGGTTACGCGCATTGTACCTATGCTGGAAGTGATAAACGAACCGATTTTCCCTGCTAAAATTACTGCTGTAAAGGTAGGCGCAAACTCCAATACAATAGATTGGCGAGTAGCAAAACCTATGAGGTATTTAGGTATAAATGGATTGTCGATATTCAAAGCAGTTTGTACAGCTACTACCCCTCCCACGAAGAAAGAGATAAAAGCTACGATACCTATAGATCCAAAGATGAGGTCGTCTATCTCACGCAATATGAGGTCTTTAGTAATCGACCAGCGGGTGCGTTTGCGAAAGACATCATAAAGCATTATAAAATAGCCTCCTACGGCTGCAATGTGTTTCATACGTTGTTTAAATAGCGTTTAATTAGTGTTTAAAGTGTCGTATTCCTGTGAATACCATTCCCATTTGGTGAGCATCACAGTAGTCGATACTGGCTTGATCTTTAATAGAGCCACCAGGTTGTATTACTGAGCGAATACCTTCGTTGTGAGCTATTTCCACGCAATCGGGGAAGGGGAAGAAGGCATCACTTGCCATTACGGCATTGTTGAGATCAAATTTGAATTCTTTAGCCTTTTCGATAGCTTGTTTGAGCGCATCAACACGGCTGGTTTGTCCTGTACCGCTGGCGATGAGCTGTTTGTTTTTAACTAATACAATGGTATTCGATTTGGTGTTTTTACATATTTTAGAAGCGAAGAAAAGGTCGTCGAGCACTTCAGCTGAAGGTTTAACAGCAGTTACATATTGTACATCGGCTATGCTATCGGTTTTGAGGTCTTTTTCCTGCACCAAATAGCCATTGAGACACGAACGCACACTTGTTGTAGGCATTTTGGCTTTCTTCTGTACTAAAATAATACGATTTTTCTTCTGTTCGAGTATTTTTAGAGCTTCATCGCTATAAGAAGGTGCAATGATTACCTCAAAGAACAGTGAGTGAATGGTTTCTGCAGTAGCCGAATCGATTTTTGTATTAGAAATAAGAATGCCTCCAAAAGCTGAAACAGGGTCGCCTGCGAGCGCATCTTTATAGGCTTCGTGTATCGTTTTGCGAGTTGCTACGCCACAAGCATTGTTGTGTTTTAGTATAGCAAAAGTAGGATCATCGCCTACAAATTCAGCCATTAGATTTACAGCAGCATCTACATCTAACAAGTTATTATACGAGAGCTCTTTGCCGTGTAATTTATCGAAAAGGGTATCGAAATTACCGTAAAATTCTCCTTTTTGGTGAGGGTTTTCGCCATAGCGCAACACTTGTCCGTGGCACTCGTTGATAGCTAAAGTAGGAATTTCTTCGGTTTGGTTGAAGTAGTTGAAGATAGCAGTATCGTAGTGAGACGATACGCGGAAGGCTTTAGCAGCAAAGTGGCGGCGCTGTTCTAAAGTAGTGCTGCCGTGTTGTTCGTCTAAAATCTGCAAAAGGTCATTGTATTCATCAACTGAGGCTACACAAAGCACATCTTTATAGTTTTTAGCAGCAGCGCGGATGAGCGAAATACCACCTATATCAATTTTTTCAATAATCTCTTGTTCATTAGCACCGCTTGCCACTGTTTTTTCAAAAGGATATAAATCTACAATCACTATATCAATTTGAGGGATAGCGTATTGTTTCATTTCTTCAGTATCCTGCACATTGTCCTGACGGTTGAGGATGCCTCCAAAAATTTTAGGGTGAAGTGTTTTCACACGTCCTCCAAAAATAGAGGGATAATCAGTAATACTTTCCACAGGAATTACCTCTACGCCTAATTTTTTGATAAAATCTTCAGTACCCCCAGTAGAGTAGATGGTAATGCCTAAAGTTTTCATTCTGTGAATGATAGGTTCTAATCCTGTCTTGTCAAAAACAGATATTAAAGCAGATTTTGCTTGTTTTGTAGTGCTCATTTGAAAAAAAAGTTTTATTTTTGGCTACAAAAATAGTACTTTTTACCAATACAAAGCAAACAAAAGAGATTAAAATTTGTTAATGAGCCAATTTGCTAATTAACAAATTAGCAAATTGGCAAATTCTAAAATCAATCCTATATCCTATGAAAAAAGCAGTTTTATACGCTCCTATTCCTCTATTGAAAGACAAGACATTTAGAAATTAATGTAAAAAATACGATATGTTCATTTATCTACAACTATTAAAAGAGAGTTTTAACTTTGCTATCAAGTCACTGCGCGACAACAAGCTCCGCACTTTCCTATCGCTATTAGGTGTAACGGTGGGTATCTTTTCTATTATCTCGGTGTTAGCAGCGGTTGATTCACTCAATAGGAGCATTCAGGAGAGTCTTTCGGGTTTGGATAAGAATATGATTAACCTTTCTAAATATTCTTTTGCCCCCTCGTCTGTGCCTCAATGGCAACGCCTCAGCTTTCCACAAGTTACTTATCAGGAATACGAATTTCTCAAACGTGAATTACCTAATACCGAAGCAGTGGTGTACGAGTTATTCGGTCTCAATTCGGCGGTGAAGTACGGCGGTAAAACTATTCCCTCAATGTCTGTGCAGGCTACCTCAGCAGGGGTGGAACAGATTAGCGACATTCGTATGGGCAAAGGGCGTTTTTACAACGATGCGGAAGCCAATGCAGGAACGGCAGTAACGATATTAGGCTATGAAGCTGCCGAACAACTCTTTGGAGAAGAAGATCCTCTTGATAAAGAAATACGCGTATTTGGCAGGCGACTCACGGTTATTGGGGTACTAAAAAAATACGGAGAATTAGGGGGAGGTCCTGATAATAATGCCTATGTAACAGCTAATTTCGTCCGCAGTTTTATGAATACAGGTCCGCAAGGGATGCCCAGTGGGGTCGTACTCAAACCTAAAAAAGGAGTGGATATGGCAGAATATGAAGCCGTATTGCGCCAGAAATTTCGTACTTATCGCGGACTCAAACCTGAGGATATCGATAATTTTTTCCTCAACAAAATCTCATCGTTTACTGATATGATAGACGAAACTATTGGAATGATGAATGTAGTAGGCTGGATTATTGGGGGCTTTTCTATTTTGGTAGGTGGCTTTGGGATTGCCAACATTATGTTTGTGAGTGTGAAAGAACGCACAAACCTCATCGGGGTACAAAAGTCGTTAGGCGCTAAAAATCAGTTTATTTTGTTTCAGTTTTTGTTTGAAGCAGTACTTTTGGCGATTATCGGCGGACTTTTTGGGTTGCTATTCGTATGGTTGCTCACCTTTGTAATCCCGAGTAGTGAAGAAGGTTTTACTTTTATACTATCGTTTAAAAATGTAGCCATAGGTTTGAGTATCTCGTTTGTGGTGGGCTTGCTTTCGGGCATCATTCCTGCTTCGTCAGCAGCACGACTCAATCCTGTAGAAGCCATTCGCACGGGGTCATAGTACAGTCGTGGCACGATGAGCATTTTGTATTACAAATTTTGATTACTAAAAAATCTAAAAATGAAAACACTCTTAATCGCTTTATTTTCCATCACCTATCTCTCAGCTCAAGAGTTTATAGGCAAGGATTGGGATATTGATAATTTTTTAGGAGAATTCCCCGATGTAACGGATGTTTATTTTCTAAAAAAACCACGCCAGAAAAATCCTTGTGTAGCTGATAATACGATTCTATTTCGCCCTGATAGTACTTTTTTTCCACCTTGTATAATAGATAAAGATCATTATGATGGTCAATACCAAATGGTGGGAGAAAACTATCTGAAGGTAGCTATTGGCAGTTACTACATTCATAAAGTATCTAATGATGAATTTTATCTTATCAAAAGTACAGGAAACCTCATTACCGATAAACAAAAGGCTAAAAATGCAGAGGCTTTAGCACGCTTTATGAAAATATATAGCCGAAATGGTAAATCGCCCAATCCTTCTTTCCAACTGAAAAGTGATGTACCTAAGGACGAGCGCATTGGAAAACTTGTACGCAAACTCTTTCACCTTATCTCTTACGAAATCCTCAAAGGATACCCAAATGATTTTAGTACTCTTTACCTTGTCAAAGACTTGAAAACCAATACCTATTACTACCTGCGAGAGGAATATTATAAAGATAAAGTAACAGTTTATTACTTTACTGAAAAAGACTTAAAACAACGTGCTAAAGAACAGAAAAAACAACAATAATACAATGAAATATCTATTTTTGCTATTCTTTTTGCCATTTTACACTTTTTCGCAATCTAAGGGAGAAACTTATTACACTTATGTTATTAGAGACAAAAAAGAGCAAAGGAAAGTGATCAATAGCCCTCACCAACTAGTGTTAAAGCAAGATACCTTATGTATTGTAGAACCATTAATATTGGATCGAACTTATTGTTATCCTTATGTAAAAGAAGGGAAGAAAATACGCTTGCTTAACAACGACAATAAATCTCAACCAGATAAAGTAGTAGGGATAAAGCTACATAACAACGAACTTGTAGCGCTCTTTCTCGATCACCCTATTGAAGTTGTCTCCAAAGATGAATTGCGACTAACGGGGGAAGACCGACCTTATTATTCCGAGAGTGCTATCAAAGCAGTATTTGGCAACGACTATCCCCGAATATGGAGCTTGTTTTATTTGAATGGCAAGTTACTCAGTGAAGATAATGAGGAAATAAAAAATCTATTAGAAAAATATGATAAAGGCAAATTCGAAGCCTACTATTCAGAAGGTGCTAAAGCTATAAAAAAATACGGACTCAAAGGTATTTGGGGAGTATTTGAAATTAATTGTAAAACAAAGAAGAAAAAACAATGATGAAAACACTTTTTATAATACTCAATTTTCTCTGTATAGGAATGGTTTCCGCCCAAGACCTTATAGGTGCTAAATGGGAGATTAACAACATATTAGGAGATAATGTTAATAAGGAAGATTTTTATATCCTTACAAAACCTGAAGACCCTAAATGGAGTTATGGGGATCACCTACAGTTATCTACCGATGGAAATTTTAAATCGTGGTATTCAGCCCCGTGTGGGAATGATTGTTTTACCACCTCTTATGGTACTTATAAAAAAATCAGTGAGGAATATATTAGTTTCCACATTCAAAAAGTAGAACATTGGGGTGATTGTCGTGATGAAGGGGAGGTAAAAAAGAATAAGACTAACACTTATTATGTGTATATGTGTATAAAAAATCAGAAAGTGAAATTTATCTTCTCAAAACTACAGGCGACCATTCAAAAGATTTACAAAAAGTTACTTATGCAAAAGTATTAGCCGATTACTTTAAGATAATCCTTAACAAAAACTATAATAGTTTTGGAAATATAACACTGCCTTCCAAGCTGACTTGGCAACAACGCGCTAATAACTACGCATCGCAATACTTAAAACTCACGAACTATGAAATATGTATTACAGGGAGTAATGATTTTTTTATTTCAGTTCATTTAGTAAAAGATTTAGATAAAAACGCCTACTATTACATAGTAGAACGCCCTCTAAAAGAAGGTTATGGCTTATTTCATTATACTGAAGATCAAGTAAAAGAATTTAGAGATTACTATGAAAAACACTATGGTAAGAGAAAATGAGTCGCTATACTTTGGTAAAGTTTCACACTTTGCCAAAGTTATTGCTCTAAAAATCAATTACTTTTAGAGTATGTTATGTATGGGCGTTTTGCAAACGCCCATACAGATAGAACTTTTTTGGACGAACTGAAAAATAAATTGTAAAACAAAAGAAAAACAGAAAAATGAACACAATAAATATAAATGATTATATCCTAACAGATGAAACTAACGCAAATAAAGGTAGTATTTGGTTACATAATTTGCCAAATGACGAAACTTTGTTTGATGTTATTGATAAATTACGAGAAGTTTATAAGGAAGAAACTTTAGTTTTTACAGAAGAGATTAAAATTATAGAAAAAACTATTGATAAAGAGGTTAATTTTTCAAATTGTATCTTTCAAGAAGATGTGGATTTTTCAAGTTGTATTTTTCTCAGAAAGTCTTTATTTTCATATATTAAAAACAATCAAGGAGAAATAATTACTAATGCTTCTATATTTGAAAAGAGGGTAAACTTTTCTAAGGTTATTTTTAAAGAATCTGTTAATTTTTCAGGTACGAAGTTTAGTACTAAAATAGAAATAGATGATAATTCTAAGATTATAGTTAATTTTGGAGGAGTAAAGTTTGAGGAGAATACACGTTTCCATTATTGTGAATTTTGTAATAATGTAACCTTTAAAAATACTACCTTTAATAAATTAGTAGATTTTTATTATGCTAAATTTTTTAAACCACAACAGTTCCATTTAACAGACTTCTTTGATAGAGCAATATTTTCTAATACTATTTTTCATCAAGAAACTCAATTTATTTATTGTCGAACAAAAAGTGATTCATATATAGGATTTGAAAGTGCTGAGTTTAAAAGAGGATTAGATATTTCTCGTTCTAATTTTAATTGTAATCTTAATTTTTGGAATATTACAATAGAAAAAAAAGGAGAAGAATATATTTTTAAGAATATTGATGATATAAAATATAAAAATGACTTTAAAGTTCATGACGAGGCTCCTTCTGTTTATAAACAACTTCGTGAGACTTATCGCATTATTAAAGATAATTTCTACAAACAAAATAATAAAATTGAAGGAGGTAAGTTTTACAAAAGAGAATTGGAAATTTATGAAATAAGTATTGGTAAAGATAAAAATAAGGATAAAGAAAATGGTAGTTTATCTTTTTTGCTTAAAACTTTTAATATTTATAGGAATATCACAAGTATTATTATGTGGTTAATAAGTACTTCTTTTCTTTTAATAGTATCATTAAGCTCTATTTTTCCATTTAAAATTATAGATTCAAATGTTACTACAATATTGAATGAAAATCCATTAATATTAATTTTGCTTCTTCTTATATATACGGTACTTGCCTATTCTTATTATGGAAGTGATAAAATCATATTAATAGCAAATAAAATATCTAATGATTTTGGAACTAATTGGGTAAAAGGGGTTCTTTTTACTGTATGTATAACAATATTAACGTATATGACTTTATCTTTTTCAATGTTAGGACTTGAAGGTTTCACTATTATATCCTCTATTTACATAGCTATAGTTTCTTTTTTTATTTCTATTGATTTAATGGCTAAAAGAAAGATATATTTTATAGGAACTATTCTTTCTATAATAGTCCTTGTTTTCTATACATGTAGCATAGGAAAATATTTTAACTTTAGAATATCTATAAAGAATGTAAATGATTTCATAGGAGATTTTATTAATATACATACTTTCATTAGTTGGAAAGATTTAAAAATAAATCATAAAGAAGTAACAGGTATATCTTTACTTATTCTTTTCATAGGTCGTATATTTATAGGTTACGGCTATTACCAAACCATTCAAGCCTTTAGAAAATTTGGTAAATCGTAACTTATTCTCTATCTTTGTCGCAACATTTGTTAATTATTTAATTTAAAACAATATTTTAATGGAAACATTCACTTCACCAATTGGACTTATCGTTATTTTGGCGGTTGTCCTCTTCGTTACTATCTCATCGCTCGTGGCGCGCTACAAACGCTGTCCGTCCGACAAAATTCTCGTAATCTACGGTAAAACCGGTGGTTCATCTGCCAAGTGTATCCATGGGGGTGGTGCCTTTGTATGGCCTGTAATTCAGGATTATGCCTATTTAGATTTGCGTCCGCTTTCTATTGAGGCAAACCTTACCAATGCGCTGAGCCGTCAGAATATTCGCGTAGATGTACCTTGTCGTTTTACGATTGCGATTTCTACCGAACACGAGAATATGAATGCAGCTGCCGAACGCCTCTTAGGGCTCTCACCTGAGCAAATTCAAGAGTTGGCTAAAGATATTCTTTTTGGTCAGTTGCGTTTGGTTATCGCTACTATGACTATTGAGGAAATCAATTCCGACCGCGATAAGTTCCTCGAAAACATCTCTAAAAACGTAGATAGTGAGCTCAAAAAAATAGGTTTAAAACTCATCAACGTAAACGTAACCGATATCAAAGACGAGTCGGGTTATATTGAAGCTCTTGGTAAAGAAGCGGCTGCCAAAGCTATCAACGAGGCAAAAATCAGTGTGGCTGAACAAGAGAAAATAGGGGAAACTGGTAAAGCCCTTGCCGACCGTGAGAAAGATACCCAAATAGCCGAAACACACCGCGATAGAGATGTGAAAATCGCTATCACTCAAAAAGATAAAGAGATTAGCATCGCCGAGGCTAAGAAAGATGAAACTGTAGGGATTGCCGAAGCTAAGAAGTTTGAGTCTATTGGTAAAGCAGAAGCCGACCGTGATAGTCGTATCAAAATTTCAGAAGCCAATGCCTTGGCTATCAAAGGGGAAAACGAGGCTAAAATCGCTATTGCCAACTCCGAAGCGCTACGTCGTGAAAAAGAAGCAGAATCGTTGCGTATTGCTATTTCGGCTGAAAAAGTACAACAAGCTAAAGCTTTAGAAGAAGCCTATTCAGCTGAAGAAAAAGCTGAAACTGCTCGTTCTGAACGCGAACGTGCTACCCAAGTGGCAAATATCATTGTCCCTGCTGAAATTGACAAACAACGCGCTATTATCGAGGCACAAGCCGAAGCTGAACGCCTTCGTGAGAAAGCTAAAGGGGAAGCCGATGCTATTTACGCTAAAATGGAAGCTGAAGCAAAAGGTCTCTTCCAAATCCTTACCAAACAAGCTGAAGGTTATAAAGATGTGGTTAGTGCAGCAGGGGGCGACCCTACCAAGGCATTCCAATTGCTCCTTATTGAGAAGTTGCCTGAACTCGTTAAAACCCAAGTGGAAGCTGTTAAGAATATCAAAATCGATAAGATTACAGTATGGGATTCTGGCAAAGGTGAAGATGGCAATAACTCTACTGCCAATTTCGTATCGGGGATGATGAAAACTGTCCCACCTCTCAACGACCTCTTTAATATGGCAGGATTGAATCTCCCTACTTATTTGGCTAAAGAAGGGAAACAAATTACGAATGACGAGGGACGAATTGCGAATGACGAGAAACAAAAAACGAATAATGCGTAGATGAAACAGTTTATTACCTATATTTTATTGTTTAGTTCAGCTTTTGTGTTAGCGCAAAAAGCGCAGTTCGCTAATGCTAAACTCGATGCAGCTACAGTATATTTCAATTCAGCTGAACTTACTCATTATTTTAGTGCGAACCTTAACAAGGGTACGAATGAAATTGTAGTGAAAAACGTTGCTAATAGACTGAATGAGAATATGCTTCGCATTGTAGCTCCTAAAAATGTAACGGTACTTTCGGCTCAATTTACCACTCAGTATACTACTGATGGTGACAACCTTTTGCCTAAATCGAAACAAGTGAAAGATAGTATCGACTTGCTGACTTCTCAAATCGATAAACTCAGCAACCAAATTGCTGCTGAAAAACAGGTGGTAGAGCTTATCAAAGAAAACAAATCGGTGTTAGGAGGTGGTACGGGACTCAATGTAGCTGAGTACGCTAAGTTTCTCGACTATTCTAAAGATAAAATGACCACTTCTCTCGACAAAATAGATACGATGACTGATAAGCAAAACAAATTGCGTAGCCTTCGTTACAATTTGGAACAACGTCTTAAAGGAGAAGTTACTAAAGAAGAAACGCTTTCTGATGGCAAATTGGTGTTGCAAGTGATGACTGATGCAGCTGTTAAAGCCGATTTCAGTGTGAGTTATATAACCCCCAATGCGTCGTGGGTGCCTTTTTACGATCTGCGTGCTGACAATATCTCTCAACCTATCAATTTGGTGTATAAGGCGCAAGTGCGACAAAACACTGGGGTAGATTGGAAACATATCAAACTGAGTCTTTCTAGTGGTAACCCTAATCAGAATAATCAGTTTACGCTACTAAAAGCGTGGTATCTCTATTTTGGCAGGCGATATGATGACGACTATGACTACGTGAGAGCTAATGTCTATCGTTCAGGAGCAGTAAAAAAAGAAGCAATGGTAGAACAGATACAAGAAGAAGCTACTATTTCCAATTATACAAATCTAAACGAAAATCAACTCAATACTTCATTTGAGATTACTACGCCTTATGATATACTCTCTAACAACAAAGAGCATAGTGTATCACTCAAAGAGCTTAAAATTAAAGCTAAATATGAGTATTACACTGCACCACGCATAGATAATGGAGTGTATTTGGTAGCTTCGGTTGATGATTATTCGCAGTATAACCTGCTTACAGGTCAGGCAAATGTGATTTTTGAAGATATGTATGTAGGCAAAACATTGATAGACCCTAATCAAACCTCAGAGAGTATGCAACTCACTGTGGGCAATGATAAGAAGATAAGTGTAAAACGCGAAAAAATAGCTGACAAATCGGCAACTAAGTTTATTTCCAGCTATAAAGAGCAGACTTTTACTTACGAAATTACCGTTAAGAACAATAAAAAAGAGGCTATAGACCTGAAACTAAAAGATCAATATCCACTTACCTCTGATGATAAGATACAAATAGAACTTTTAGAAACCTCAAAAGCTGAAGTGAATAAGGAAACGGGTATACTCACTTGGGATACCAACCTCAAAGCAGGTGAAACTAAAAAATTCCGCATTAGTTATAAGGTAAAATACCCTAAAAATGAAGTAATCGGAAATTTGTAATGACGAATGACGAAATACAAATTACGAAAAAAGCAGTTGGATAAAATAAGTATCCAACTGCTTTTTAGTTATTAGGACTTTTCACTTTTTACTAAAAAAGTCCTTCTACTGACCAGTAGCGTTCTCCTGTGTCGTAATTTACAGTGAGGATACGCGCTTTGGGGTCTCTTTTGAGTACTTTAGCAACGGCAGCTAAAGCAGCACCAGTAGAGATACCTCCTAAAATACCTTCTTCTTTAGCCAATCGGCGAGCGTAATCAAAGGCTTCTTCTTTAGAGATAGGGATAACTTCATCTACTACAGCAGGGTTATAGTTATCGGGTATGAAGCCAGTGCCCAATCCTTGCAGGGCGTGAGGACCTGGAGCACCACCACTCAACACTGCCGATTGATCGGGTTCTACAGCTACAGTTTTGAGGTTAGGGAAGTGTTGTTTAAGCACTTTTGATACCCCAGAGATATGTCCGCCAGTACCTACTCCCGTTACGAAATAGTCAAAACCTTCGGGGAAAGATTTTAGTATTTCCTGAGCAGTTGTTTTTTCGTGTACATCAGGATTAGCAGGATTTTTAAACTGTTGAGGTACCCAATAGTTAGGTTTGTCTTCGGCTATTTCCAAAGCTTTAGCGACAGCTCCGCCCGTACCTTTTTCTTTAGGCGTGAGTACTACTTCGGCACCATAAGTAGCTACCAACTTGCGGCGTTCAATACTCATTGATTCAGGCATTACCACGATGAGTTTATAGCCCTTTACAGCCGCTACTAATGCCAAGCCCACTCCCGTGTTGCCAGAGGTAGGCTCTACAATCACACTATCTTTTTTGAGGATGCCTTTAGCTTCGGCATCTTCAACCATAGCGAGCGCAATACGGTCTTTGATACTACCGCCAGGGTTCAAGCGCTCTAATTTGATAAATACGTTGGCATCATTGCCAAACAATCTGTTGATTTTCACCTCGGGAGTATGCCCGATGACTTCTAAAACATTTTTGTACGCCATTATATAAATTATTTATTAGTTACTTGTTTAGGAATCAGATAACAAAATTAATCGGTTCTTCATATACTTCGTTGTCCTTTACAATAATCTGACTTTTGTGGAAAACCTTAGTAAAAGGTTCGATGCTATTGGTGAGCCATACATTCCCGCCGATGATACTATCGTGTCCTATTACGGTTTCGCCACCTAAAATAGTAGCACCAGAGTATATCACCACATTATCCTGAATGGTAGGGTGGCGCTTGGTATGAGCCTTATCTACTGATACCGATAGAGCTCCCAAAGTAACCCCTTGATATACTTTTACATAGTTGCCTATTACTGTAGTTTCTCCAATTACAATACCTGTACCGTGGTCAATCATAAAAGGGACTCCGATGCTTGCCCCTGGGTGAATGTCGATACCCGTTTTGCTATGAGCGTATTCAGTGAGCATACGCGGCAAGAGAGGTACTTTGCGCAACCACAATTCGTGAGCAATGCGATATACCATAATAGCAAAGAAGCCAGGGTAGGTGATTTGTACTTCTCTGATAGAAGTTGCAGCAGGGTCGCTATCAATAAAATACTGAGCATCTTCTCGCAATTGCTGATAGATATTAGGCAAAATACAATCGTAATAATCAGTTGTTTTTGCTTTTTGAGATTCGTTTTGTAGAAAATCGTCTACAATATTGATAAAGTCCCAACGCAATTCTTCATAGCGGGCTTCTATACTCACTTTTGATAAGCAGGTGCGTTCGTCAATAAGAAATAAGAACTGAAAAAGGTCGTTTACAAAGCGTGTAATACGCTGTTTGCTTACGTGGTGTTTGATGTTTCTACTTTCGCGATAGAGTTCATTAATAAGACTCTCAGTACAATTTATTTTTGTCATCGTTATAAAAAAATACCCCCACTACCTTTATAAAGCAGTGGGGGTTGTTATTTCGTTTGTTAAAATATAGTAACTGACATATCTTTAAGAAATAACGAGCCTTGCACTGCTCAAATTGAGTGTGCAACACATCGTCATTATGTTTAAAGTGTACAATGTCATATAATATTGTTCTATTTGATGGGGCAAAGTTAAGAATATTTTTCTAACTACCAAATAAAAAGTGAAAAATTATTTCATTTTTTTATTTTTCAGCAGAAAGAATTGCGTCCAAACGGCTTAGTGTTTCTTCTTTACCTATAACCTCTATAATATCAAATATGTGAGGACCTTTGAGTTCACCCACTAATGCCAAGCGCAATGGAGGCATTACTTGACCAAAGCCTAAACCCTTTGTTTCCATATATTGCTTTACCGCCTCTTCTAAGGCAATTGAAGTAAAATTAGCCGTATTTTGGAGTACTTCAGCTACTTCTTTCACAATGGTAGGAGTTTGTTCTTTCCATTGTTTTTTAATTGCCTTTTCGTCGTATTGGGTAGGTGCTTCAAAGAAGAATTTGCTGAGTTCCCAGAAATCACTTACAAAGGAAGCGCGTTCTTTGATGAGTCCAACTACTTTTTCTACGGTAGCAATTGGAGCAGTTACACCTCTTTCGGTAAGGTCTTTTTGGAAAAGGGTAGCCAATTCACCATTGGGTTTCATTTGCAAATATTGGTGGTTGAACCATTTGATTTTCTCAGGGTCGAAGCGAGCCCCAGCCTTGTGTACTTTTTCTAAATCAAATAGTTGAATGAGTTGTTCCATTGAAAAAATCTCCTCATCATTCCCTGGATTCCACCCTAAAAGTGCTAAAAAGTTGATAAGAGCTTCAGGAAAATAACCTTCTCCACTAAATCCTTTTAGCGTTTCGCCATTCTCTGTCCAATCCATTGGGAAGACAGGAAAACCGAGTTTGATACCATCGCGTTTGCTGAGTTTGCCATTACCTACAGGTTTGAGGATAAGAGGCAAATGAGCAAAAGCGGGAGCTTGCCAACCAAAAGCACGGTAGAGCATTAGGTGCAAAGCCATAGAAGGCAACCATTCTTCACCGCGTATTACGTGAGTAATTTCCATAAGGTGGTCGTCTACGATGTTTGCTAAGTGGTAAGTAGGCATTCCGTCACTTTTGAAGAGCACTTTGTCGTCTAAGGTACTCGTATCAATAGTTACTTCCCCGCGAATCATATCGTTCATTTTCAACTGTTCGTTGTGGGGCATTTTGAATCGAATTACATATTCATCACCGCGTTGTAGGCGTTGTTGTACTTCTTCAGCACTCAGCGATAGAGAGTTTTGCAAAGTATCGCGTGTTGCCCAATTGTATATAAAGGTTTCCCCTTTGGCTTCAGCCTCTTTGCGCGCAATATCGAGTGCCTCAGCAGTATCAAAAGCGTAATACGCCCAACCATTCTCAATAAGAGCATCGGCATATTGTTTGTAGAGCGGCTTGCGTTCACTTTGGCGGTAGGGAGCGTGTTTGCCCTCTTTGCCTACTCCCTCGTCGTAAGTAAGCCCTAACCAGTTCAGTGAGTTGATGATGTACTGCTCAGCGCCTGGTACATAGCGATTTTGGTCGGTATCTTCAATGCGAAGTAAGAAGTCGCCACCGTGTTTTTTGGCGAATAAATAATTGAATAAGGCGGTACGTACGCCTCCGATATGCAATGCTCCTGTAGGACTTGGAGCAAATCTAACTCTAACCATTTATTTTTATAATAATTTTAAATCTTTAATCACTTTAAAAGCAATATCCACGTGGTATTCGGGGATTACGATAGTAAATTCATTGGCGGTGGAAATCACCTCGTTCATACTCACACCTTCCCACGCTAAGCGTTGGAAGATAAAATAATAAATACCTGGTACTGATATATTTTCTTCAGGTAATTTCACACTGATAGCCCCTAAATTAGGAAACTTGTGCAATAAGCGTTCTTTCTTGAAAATATCTTCCACAATACTCTCCATTGTACTACTTACAATGAGATTTGTTTCATTTACCCCACGAGTAGCAGCATAGAACACATCTTTGTTGTTTTGAATCTTTTGAAGCAATTCAGCCTGATTGTTCATAAAAGTATCCGATAGTAAGAAAGTATAGTCAATAAGGTTTGATCGCACGATAATATCGCCTATATTTTTTAATACTTTAACGATACGATGCGTAGAACGGAACTCCATATCTACCGATAATCGTTTGAGAGCCATTACTATAGCCCCATTACGGACTTCGCGTGTGGTAGTTTCGCTTTGTATATCTTTGCGAATCACCCTTGCGAGCGACGTGAGGTTGATAATCCCTTGAGAGAGGGCAGTTTGCAAAAAAGGTTTTGATTTGATGTATTGTTCAACGGCTGAGGCTACTGTTTTCATTTTGCTGAGGTTTAAAATTGTTACAAAAGTACTAAAAAAAATAATTCTATAACAATATAGGGTAAAAAATTATATTTATTTAACATTTTTAGAATGGGTAAAAAGCATCTTCAATATAATTGATAGTAAACTCAACATTGTTTTTTACAATAGAAATGATATCAAATTGAACCTCTAAATCTAAATCGGTTTTTTCCAGATAGTAGTTGGTTGCTCTTACTAAAAGGTCGATTTTTTGTTGGTTCACAAACGATTCGGGTTCGCCATAAGCACTTGAATTACGCGTTTTTACCTCTACAATATGCAAAATATTGTCCTTTCGAGAAATTATATCAATCTCGGCGTGACCGAATCTAAAATTGCGTTCTAAAATAGTATGACCATTTTCTATAAGGAAGTTTACAGCATCTTGCTCGCCTTCTTTTCCAAAATCATTATGTGCTGCCATAGTTTAGGTGTTAAGTTTCAGGTATTAGGGTTTAGGTGAGGCAAAAGTAGAAAATAATTGTGAAATACGAATAACGAATGACGAATTTTTACTAATTTGCTAATCAGAAAGTTGGCTAATTGACTAATTATTGTTATTTTTGCCCCATTGTTAATCATTAATAATTAATAGTTTAGTTATGAATTATATGGCACCGCAGTGGATTGCGTTCCCTGCTTATACTGAATTTACGATAGGCTGGCGTATGGGCGCTGGCGAAGATTATAAATCCAAGTTTTGGGACTGGTATGAGTCCCTTACCCCAGCACAACAAAAAGAGTACCAAGCACTTTTTCCGTATCCTTGTTTTTGGCATTACAACAGATGGGAAGAGGATGACCAAGATATAGATGACGAGGAGGATTATTACTACGAAGGAATTCCGGTTTGGCAACCCAAAGGTGCTTATAAGTATTCTAAAGCGACCTTTATCCATTCGGCAAAGAAGCTCAAGTTTGTTTTCTTTTGGAAGCCCAATGCAGAGGTAGTAGATGAATCTTGTTTTTCACAATGGCAACCCTCACCTTTTTCTGTAGATGGTGATAAATATTATTGTGCTGAGCAGTATATGATGGCAGAAAAAGCGCGTTTGTTTGGAGATGAAGAGGTAGAGGAAGAAATAATGAACACCTCCGACCCTAAACTGATGAAAGCCTTGGGAAGAAAAGTGCGCAACTTTGACCCTCAGGTGTGGGACAAAGCCAAATACAGCATCGTACTGAATGGGAATTACTACAAATTCACTCAGAGTAAGGAAATGATGGACTTTTTGCTCTCTACCGGTGATAAAATATTAGTAGAGGCGAGTCCGATGGATACTATTTGGGGGATAGGCTTAGGCAAAGACAATGAGAAAGCACATAATATCGCTTCGTGGCGTGGCAAGAACCTTTTGGGATTTGCCCTGATGGAAGTGAGAGATGAGATTAGAAAACTTTATAAAAACGTACATTTGCTGAAAAAATAGAAATGAATACAGCAGAAAAATACGCTAAAGAAATTCTACAAGGCATATTAGAAAAGATAGGAAGTGAAATAAAAACTCCTTATCAGTATCGCTACCTTGTGGAAGGCTATGCTAACTATATTTTAATTGAGCAAGATGAAAATCGTGATAATACTATCCTCTTTTATACTTCACTTAAAAAGTATAGTACCCCTGAGGAAGTAGTAATCTCTAATTTCTCTACACTTTCTAAAAAAGAGAAGGAAGCTATAGCCCATACTTTGCAAGAGAAAATTACTAAGATGTTCTTTACAGAAGCTTTTTTTGGAAAGTTTCGGTACAAAATATCTGTAAATATTGAATTTGAAGATTACACACTACAGTTCAAACTGGTACACGAAGCACGCAAAGCAGAGCTTAAGAATCGTTTTGATACTTTTATGGAAGAGGTAATCAACCACCCCAGTAGAGAAATGGAGGATGGAGAGATAGTTAGCTTTTTAGATAAGTTATTTGATACAGAGCTCAATGGCTATACAGCGAGCCAAATCATAGCTATTGCTGAAAAAACATTAAAACTTTATGCTGGTAAAAAAGATTGGCTAAAAGAAAGTGCAAGATGGCTTACTTTTAAGGCTAAATATTGGAAGTATGAAGTTTTCTATCCATTGTACTATGATGAAAAAGGATCTCAATGGAATACTAAATATACACTCAAAGAAGGTATCACCCCTGAAAAAATTGATACTGATAAGCTAACCCTCTATATACAACAAGCCCTTTGGAAAATCAAATACAAACAATACAGTTGGGATGTAAAGTCTGCTCAAGAAGATTTAGAACGAGCAGCCAATGAACTGGGGTCGGAGAAAGCTAAGCAATATCTTAAAAAAGGTACGGGCGAGCTACCCGATGACCTTATTCACTACAAAGATAGCCAATTGGAAGCTGATGCCAATGATGTATTTGCTACTATTAGCCTTAAAATCAAGCAAGAGACTGCTGAGGCTTATGGTAAGGCATTAGACTTTATCATTGCGCTGTTTAAAGCAGGATTCCACCATAGTTATCAAATCAAGCTGAGTTCTAAAGCTCCTAAACAGTTTTTGGATATAAAAGGTCTTGTAAAATCAAGCACTCATCGCTTTTTTGCACAGGCATTGCAATATGAGACCTTGCATCCTAAATTAGAGGAATATGCGAAGGTAGCGATAAAAGAGCTTGAATGGTATACCGATACGGAATATATTGAAAATAGTTGTGCAACAGGAAGTTATGCTATATTTTGCTTAGGACTCACCAGCAAGAAGTATTTTCCTTTGGTTGAGCAATACTTTAAGCTAGTAGATGATGAGGACCAGATGATGATACACATAAATTTTGTGAATGCGCTGATAAAAAGGCATGGGTTTAGCGTAGAGACCTTGCCTACGATATATGAGGGAGTGATTTCTTCACAAGATGATGTGATATTCAAGTCGCTTACAGAGGCGATGAAAAATCCTGAAAACAAAGCACTCCTCAACGACTTTTTGAAAGACAAAGAGGATTACTACCAAGAGGCGATGTATTATGCCGTATATGGCAAAAATTGGGAGAAGAAAAAATGAAACCTACATTTGAACTTAAGACCCCTCCTTGGATTAAGTTTCCAGAGCTTTCAGAGTTTACCATAGGCTGGCGTATGGGCTATGGTGAAGCCTATGCTTATGATTTTTGGAAATGGTATAGGGCACTTACCCCTGCACAACAGCAAGAGTATCAAGAGCTATATCCTCGTCCTTGCTTTTGGCATTTAAATACTTGGAAGCCAAGAGTTACGATAGAAGAATTAAGTTCTGGGAAGAATGATTACTATTATGGGGATAATCGTATTCCCTTTTGGCAGGCTAAAGGAACCTACAGATACTCTCTGACATTTTTTTTAAACTCAGCAAAAGAACTCAATTTTCTATTCTTTTGGAAGCCCAATGCAGAGGTAGTAGATGAATCTTGTTTTTCGCAATGGCAACCCTCACCTTTTTCTGTAGATGGTGATAAATATTATTGTGCTGAGCAGTATATGATGGCTGAAAAAGCGCGTTTGTTTGGTGATGAAGAGGTGGAGGAAGAAATAATGAACACCTCCGACCCTAAACTGATGAAAGCCTTGGGAAGAAAAGTGCGCAACTTTGACCCTCAGGTGTGGGACAGAGCCAAATACAGCATTGTACTGAATGGAAATTACTACAAATTCACTCAGAATAAGGAAATGATGGACTTTTTGCTCTCTACTGGTGATAAAATATTAGTAGAAGCAAGTCCGATGGATACCATTTGGGGGATAGGCTTGGGGAAAGACAATGAGAAAGCACATAACATCGCTTCGTGGCGTGGCAAGAACCTCTTGGGTTTTGCGCTAATGGAAGTAAGGGATGAAATTAGAAAGGTATATCAGAATGTAGATTTGTTAAAATAAAAGAAATGAATAGACTCAAAATCAATGTAGTTACACTAAAAGAAGATGAATACCTTATTCGCGATAGTATTCGTTTTGAAAATTGTAGTTATCTACAACTTTTCATTGACGATGAGGATATAACTACTTATCCTGATTTTGAAGATATACTGATAGTCCCCACTGAATTATACAAAAGTAGCTTACAAAGTGGTGAATATCTATTATTTACTTGTGCTTGTGGTGTTGCAGACGATGGAGGATGGGCAACAATTAAGGTAACACATTCAGAAGCTATTGTTCAATGGGATTTTTTGAGGGACAAACCTTATTGTTTTAAGTTTTCTAAAGAAAATTACTTAAAAGAGGTTCAAATTATCAATAAAGAAGACTATAGTTTCATTCCTAAAGAGATTATTTTTCCTGAAATTTAGTCTTTAATATGAGTTTAATAAGAAAATGTGTTCTTTTTAGGTTTAACTTTGCCAAAGTCTAAAAACTTTGGCAAAGTGTAGCGATACAAATACGATTTTGAGACTTTTTAAATAGCCTTTCTGTGATATAGAAATAATAAGTTTGAAGTAGAATATAGCTAAAAATAATATTAAAATGAATGAACGATACGAAAACATTAAGAAAATGAACGATATCCTCTTGCGATTGGAGGGTATTCTTAGCAAAGCTGAAACTCTTTTAGAAGAATGGAAAGCCATACAACCCGAGTATGAGGCTTTGGAGGCGTATTACGACAGCCCTCAATGGCGTGAAGACTATTTCGATAGCAACGATGGCAAAATTCCAGACGAGGTACCACAATGGGTACTTACTCAAGATGCTATTTTTGATGCCATAGGCACTCAATTCGACCTTGCTGACGGTTTCCAACCGCTATTGGACAGCATCAATGCTAGAAAGTGGAATGAGTAATTTCAAAAGTTAAAAATAAGAATGAAAAAACTACTTATCTATCTTGTTGTTATTATTTTCTGTTTGCCCAATATTTTCATTCTTTATAAGACTTTTAATGTGTTAGACAACCTTGATTCCCTACCTAAAAAAACAGGTTGGGTAAAGGGATATGAGTACTGGGGAATGGGGAAAAAGAAAAATTTAAATATTTATTTGGCTTCAGAACAGGAGGTAAAACAAATGAAAGAGCCTAGCAGAGAGGGTGATGCGGACATTAGTTTAAGGTTAAAGAAGTTCAACTTTGTAGACATCCCTGAAATAAAGTTTAGAGATAAAATTACCTATTACGAGTTAGAAGATGATTTTGTCTATAAGACAAGTCTTTCTGATAGGCCTAAACTCATAGGTGTTGCTACAGAAGGGAAGCCCGTAAGTTACCACCACCTCTTTGTGGAAATTATGGAGTTTTATGAAACTTTTGTCAACTATGCTGTGTTTTTGTTAAATGTGCTTGTGATAAACTATTATGAAAGAATTTTTAAAACAGAAAAAGGATTTCTATTGATGTTCATTCCTCCTTTATTTTATGGCATTATCTTTATTGTTTGTCGTATAATTCTTCCTTTTTTTTAGTTAAAATTGATATATTAAGATGTTACAAGATCGTATTGAGCAAAAGCGAATAGAACTTGCTCAAAAAGCACAAATAATTTCTTATAAAGCTAATCCTTACTGTGAAGTATTAGGATTGGTAAATGCCGAAACGCTAATATCTTTTTATGATTTTGTACGAGAGGCTATACGATATGAGAACAATACCCCTTATAACGATAGGTTGTCGTTGAATGAAGAACTAACTTCAGTTAAAAAGAAAGAATGGATGCTCTCTAAAATACAATCTATTACTACAGTAGGGGATGTAATTATACTTCCATTCCACGATTTTGGTATAAGATTGTGCTTAACTGAAGTGTCTTCATTTTTCCTTAACGAGATAGCGCAATGTGAAACTGAATTTGTAGGTTGGGATATAGGTTATAGCAACGAAACTAAAGGGTGTTATCAGTATTTTTCAGATGAAGAATATTACCTATTTGAGTATGAAAAGTATACTCGTCATTTGTAATTCGTTATTCGTAATTAACTCGTTTTCTTATAGTTCCAAATTGCCCAGCTGTTCAGCAGTATTGCAAAGCCTACTAAATATAAGAACTCAGTACTGAGTTGTGCAAAACTACTGCCTTTGAGCACAATAAGGCGCATTGCATTGACAAAATGGGTTACCGGAATGGCATTACTCACCTGCCTACTCCACGCAGGCATACTATCTACGCTGGTGAGGAAACCGCTCATCAGTAGGAATATCATTATAAAGAAATAGGCGATAAACATAGCTTGCAACTGCGAATTAGCATAAGTGGAGACCAGAAGTCCGAAGCCGAGAATTGCGATGAGGTACATTATCGCAAAGGCGTATAAGGTGAGTAGATTCCCTGCGGGGAAGATACTATAGACTACATACATCACCACAAGCCCCAAGGTAAAGAGGATCAACCCTACTACCAAAAAAGGAGTGAGCTTGCCCAAGATAAACTGCCACTTCTTGATAGGTGTTACATTAATCTGTTCGATAGTACCTATTTCCTTTTCTTTAACTACATTGAGAGCTGAAAGAAAGCCCCCGATAATGGTGAGTAATATAGCTAAAATGCCTGGAACAATATAGCGCGTGTATTGCATATAGGGGTTGTACCAATGGGTACTCTCCACGTTGAGTTTGGCTACATTACCTATGCGCTGAGGTGTTTTTACATTTACATCGAGCTGAGTGTTGAAGTCGCGTATCACCGAAAGCAAATAAGCCCCTCCTAACGACGACTTACTCCCGTTAATGGCATCGATAGAGACACCGAGAGGTTGTTTTCCTTCGCGTACGAGGTTGCGCTCAAAACCTTCGGGGACTTCCAAAACTACATCAGCTTTGCCGTCTTCTATCAGGGCGATACCTTCCTTATAAGAGAAAGGAGCATCTACGAGCTTAAAGTACCCTGACGCAGTAATCTTCTGTATGAGCTGGTGAGAATAGGTACTCTGGTCGTGGTCGATATACACAAGGTTGATGTTCTTCACGTCGAAATTGGCAACCAAAGGCAGTATAATCAGTTGCATCATAGGTGCCACAAGCATCATTGCCAAGATCGTCTTATCTCGAAATATCTGCTTAAATTCTTTTTGTAGTATAAAGCTTAATACTTTCATTTTCTTCTTTATTGTAATCTAATCTTAAACTTCTTCATTGCAAGGCTTAAGAAAATTACCGCCATTGCTATTAATATCAGCGTTTCTTTCCATACGTAAGTGAAATCCAATCCTTTGAGCATTACTTTCTTTACGATAGCGTAGTAGTAACTTGAGGGGAAGACTTTGGATATTCCCTGAAAGATAAGGGGCATATTCTCTATGGGGAACATAAAGCCGGTAAAGAAAGCCGTAGGTAACATCATCCCCATCATAGCGATGAGCATAGCGGTTTGTTGTGATGAAGTGCTTGTGGAAATGAGTAGTCCCAACGACAAACAGATGATGATAAACAAAGTGCTCTCGGCGTAAAGCAGTAGTAAATTGCCACGTATCGGGACATCGAGCATATAGACCGATAGCAGGAGTATCACGGTGAAGTTGATGAGCGAGAGAATAAGATAAGGCACGGCTTTGGCAATGAGTATCATTATAGGTTTGAAAGGCGATACCAAGAGGATTTCCATAGTACCTAACTCTTTTTCACGCACGACCGCTACCGAGGTGAGGGCAGTGCTCACTATCATAAAGACGAGCGCAATCACCCCAGGGACGAAGTTCATAGAGCCATTTTGCTCCTCGTTGTACAGCATTCGGTTTTCAACGGTTATCTGGTAGGGTAGTTGCATAGTAGGGTTCAGCTCTTGCTGATAGCTCGCTACCATAGTTGAGAAGTAGTTTTGCACCGTTTTAGCCGTATTGGGGTCGCTCCCATCGGTGATGAGTTGTAGCGAGGTGCCACTGGAGGTGTAGAGGTCTTTACCGAAATCGGGAGGGAAGATAAGCGCTGCTTTTATGGAGCCACGCTTGAATTGGTCTTCTACTTGATTGTAATGGTACAGAGGCTCCTTTAGCTTAAAATACGGACTTGCCTGCAATCGGTGTGTGATTTCTTGGCTATAAGTATTGTTAGCCTCATCTAATACAGCGATACCAATATTCTTGACCTCGCTGCTGAGGGCTTGACCGAAAAGGATAATCTGCGCTATGGGGATACCGAAGAGTATCAGTAGCGTGCGACGATCGCGGAATACGTGATAGAATTCCTTGCGTATAAAGGCTATTAACTGTTTCATATCTAATGATGGGCGAATTGCCATTCGCCCCTACGGGGTTATTCATTACGTTTTGCTTTACGGGCGAGTTGGTAGAACACCTCGTCCATTGAATGAGTGTTAAACTGTGATTTAAGGTGGGTGGGCGTATCCATTGCTTCCACTTTGCCGTCTACCATTATGCTGATGCGGTGGCAGTATTCGGCTTCGTCCATATAGTGAGTGGTAACGAATACGGTGATGCCCTGTGCGGAGGCTTCGTATATCATATCCCAGAACTGACGGCGCGTTATCGGGTCTACGCCACCGGTGGGCTCGTCGAGGAACACGATTTCGGGACGGTGGAAGATAGCCACTGAGAAGGCGAGCTTCTGCTTCCAGCCCAGAGGTAGCGACCCTACGAGTTTGTTGGCTTCAGCCTCCAAGCCGAGCTTGGTGATAAGCTGGGTACTGCGGGTTTTGATTTCCTTGCGACTCAAGCCATAGACACCTCCGTAGAAAGTGATGTTTTCCTGCACGGTGAGGTTGTCGTAGAGCGAAAACTTCTGACTCATATAGCCGATGTGCTTTTTTATCTGCTCTTGCTCTCGATAGACATCGAAGCCTGCTACGGTAGCCTCGCCCGAGGTGGGGTAGGAAAGCCCGCAGAAGATGCGTATAGCGGTGGTTTTGCCCGCTCCGTTAGCGCCAAGGAAGCCGAAGATTTCGCCTTTCTTGACGGATAAGGATATGCTGTTGACGGCTTTGAAATCGCCGAATTGCTTTGTTAGGTTATGACAGTGGATTGCGTTCATAGTGTTCCTCTCCCCCTGCCCCTCTCCCAAGGAGAGGGGAGCGCATACCGCAAAAGCGATTTGCATTGCTTCTTAGGGGTGTTTATTTATTGAATTATTATGCTTTAATTTTCTTCCATTAGGCGGATAAAACTATCCTCGATGGTGGGGGTAATGGCTTCCCATTCGAGGTGGGGGAAGGTGGTTTTCAGCTGTTGCTCGAATATGGGAATGTTGGTGTTTTCTTTGAGAGTAAGGTGTAGGTACTCGCCAAAGGGGTAACAGCTATCAATGTGGGGGTCTTCGCGCAGGTGCTGGAGCAGTGCGTATAGGTCGGGAGCCTTGATAGCATAGAGAGCGGTGGGGTACTGGGCTATGATTTGCTCGGGGGTGCTGGTGGAAAGCACCTTGCCTGATTGTATTAAGGCTATGCGGTCGCACAAGCTGGCTTCGTCCATATAAGGGGTGGAAACCAGTATGTTGATGCCTTGCTCCTTCAGTTTCTTCAGCATCTCCCAGAACTCTTTGCGCGAAACCACATCTACCCCTGTGGTGGGCTCGTCTAACAAAAGAACTTTGGGCTTGTGAATGAGAGCGCAACAAAGGGCTAACTTCTGCTTCATACCCCCTGAGAGCTTGCCCGCACGACGGTTGCTGAACGGCTTTATCTGCTCGTAAATATCCTTGATAAGGTCGTAATTCTCGACGATGGTCGTGCCAAAAATAGTAGCGAAGAAGGAGAGGTTCTCTTCGACAGTGAGATCTTGGTACAGAGAGAATCGCCCAGGCATATAGCCCACGTGCTTGCGGATCTCCTTATAATCTTTTACAATATCCCAGCCCTCGATGCTTGCTGTACCCTCATCAGGCAAAAGGAGGGTGGTGAGCATACGAAAGACGGTGGTTTTGCCTGCCCCATCGGGACCGATGAGCCCGAAAAGTTCGCCCTTTTTAACTTCTAAGGAAAGGTGTTGCACGGCTTGGACTGTGCCATAGGACTTGGTGAGGTTATGTATACTTATGCTTGTCATTTTATTAATTAGGTGTGAGCCACGCAGGCTGTTTTTTTTTTTTATTGTTAAAAAAGTTGTATTTTTGCCACAAATTAATAAATAATATACTTATATGTACTATCTGTATTTAGCCTTAGCTATTGTTTTGGAAGTACTGGGCACTTCTCTTTTGGGAAAATCGGAGGGGTTTTCTAAATGGTTACCTACCGTTGGCTCTCTACTTTCATTTGGAGTTTGTTTTTATTTTTTATCCTTAGCCCTCAAGAATATTCCGTTGGGGGTAGCCTATGCTATCTGGTCGGGGGTGGGGATTGTACTGACAGCTATCGTGAGTATTCTTGTTTTTAAGAACAAAATAGATCTGCCTTTTGTATTGGGTTCCCTGCTTATCATCGCTGGGGTGGTGGTAATTAACCTTTTTTCAAAAGCGAGCGGACACTGATTTTCTTTTTATTTTTCCTCTTTTTTTCTTGCTCCTAACCACAATAGGAATATAAGTAGCCACATTATAACACTTTCAGGAAGTATTTTGGTAAGGTTACCTTCATCACTTGTTAGGGTACTAAATGCAATACTTGCCCAACGTACTGCTAATAAAGCCATTACAAACTGAGCAATATATTTGCCTGCGTTGTCGTTTTTGCGCAGCGCTATAAGCACTAAAGCAATACCCATTACCACGTTTTCGGTGGCTATGATATGCCAAAGATAATTGAATGTTACCTTGCTTTCGGCATCGATGTTGGTGTTTGACAAGGCAGGGAAAAGGGTTGTGAAGCCGTTCATCTCGTGAGTAACGGCAGAGAGTAAGCAAAGTACTCCTACTACAAGGTAGAAATAATTACGTATCATATTTTTTTTATAATTGTTACTAATTTAATTTATATGTTATTAATCTCAGAGGAAGAGGCGGGCGAGAAGGCTCAGGAGCACGAGTGCTAAGGTGATGAGCGATAGGGTGAAACTGCTTGTGCGCTTGTGTTGCCTCTTTCTAAGGCTGTGTTGGTACATAAAATTAAGGTTGGTTTCGGCTATTATTAAATAGATGAAAAATAGTGGGAATATGATATAAGTTATGATAAAAACGGCTTTGAATAGGATTGTCGCAAGGGGTGAATGGTAGTAACTGTTGCATAGTGAGCGCGTTGCTACTATAATAAGTGCGAGTATGGCTGCGGATAAAAACGTGATACTTAGGTATAAAAGACGTTTTTTCATTAGTGTGTTTTTTAGATAAGAAAGGCTGTTTAGGGGTAGAAATCCTTAAACAATTATTCTTTCTTTTTTAAAATTTCTATCATTTTATTTACATCAGGCAAAGCCTTGCGCAATTTTTCAGGCATATCGTCCAAAGTCTTATAGGTAGCTACTCCCATAAGCTTGATATAGTAGCGTTCCCGTACATATCACTGATAACCACTAAGGCGCCTTCCCTCCAACTGCGATTACGGGTGTGCTGTGATAGGTATTTGCCAATAGCAAAATACAAAACAAGTTGTACTCGGTTTACATCCTTTGCGGCTTCATACTGCCCTTGTAAGATAGCGGTCTTTATTGTCTTAACAGCATTATCGTATGACACTAAACTATTCATAACAACATATATTAAAAAAGTGATACTCTAATAAAATGCAAATATATGAATTTGTTTGCTTATTTCATCGTATTCAGTGGCTTCACTTTTTATTTTTTACTTAAACACCACTTCCCCATACATTCCTATCTTTAAATAACCATCATTTTTTACTTTGACCTTGATAGCATAGACCAGGTTGGCACGTTCGGATTTGGTTTGTATGGTTTTAGGGGTAAACTCAGCTTTATTAGATATATGAGTGATTTCGCCTTGATAGGTGCGATATTCGCCTTTGCCGGCATCAGTACGGACGGTAACTTGCTGTCCTAACTTGATTTGGGTCAGCTGGTCGCCAGTGATGTAGGCTTTTAGGGTTAGGACATCGGTATTAGCGATTTTGTACAGAGGCTTCCCAAAAGTCTGCATTTCCCCTTTGAGAGCGTAATTGACGAGTACTGTTCCCACTATGGGGTTGATAATTTCCCCTTGGTTGATTTGCTCTTGAACAGCCTGAGCATTCTTTTGCAAGGGAGCTTCTTGGCTGAGCACATTGCGGTTCTGGGTGTTGATGTTGGTGAGACTGACCTTGAGTTGGTTCTGAGTAACGGCAAGTTGCTTGCGGAGCTGGTCGACTAAAGCGATGAGGTCGTCCAATTGCTTTTGGGTAGCAGCGCCTCCCGCTACGAGTTGTCGCACACGGGTAAGCTCGCGCTCCTGCTGTTCGAGTTGTGCTTTCTGTACTTCGTATTGGCTACGGATGAGCGCTACTTGGTCGGCAGGGTTTAGGGTCTTCTCTTTGAGGGAAGAAATGGTAGCCTCGACCTGCTCTTTTTGGATCTTGAGGACTTCGACGTTTATTTGCCCTACCTTCTGTCCTTCGGTGAGGGTCTTGCCTTCTTCTACCTCGTAGGCGATGAGTTGCCCTGTTTGCTGGGCGGAAACAATGACTTCGTCGGCAGTGAAGTTGCCAGAAGCATCGAACTGAGGTTTGTTGTTGCAGGCGATAAGAGCTGCAAGGGCGGTGATGAGTGTTATCTTTTTCATTTTCCTATGATTAATTGTTGTTGCTCTTGAGCTTGCAAGAGTTGTATTTTGTGAAGCGATAGCGTTTGTTGTGCAAGATGCCAAGCATTGACTTTCTGCAGGTATTCGTGGGTAGTGATGACCCCGTTGTCTAACTGTACTTCGGCTGCTTTGGCGACGGAATGGCGCAGGGTTACCGATGTTTCGTCTTGTTCTATTAGCTTTTGTAGCTTTTTGAGTTGCTCGGACTGCTGGGTAAGTTCGAGTTTTGTGTTGAGCAAGAAGGCTTGACGGTCGGTTGCGATACTTTCGCGATTCAGGCGCAAGATGTGTCTCTTACTCGACAGGTTGTATAGTGGACTTAAATTCCACTGCAAACGAAGCCCTGTGATGTAGTAGAAATCCGCTTGATTGTTGAGTATATTGAGCGTGGGACGCCCGTAACCGCCTTGGAAAAACGCACTGAGCTTAGGCATATATTCGCTGTTGAGCTGTTTTTCTTGGGCTTTGAGCAACGATTCCTGTAGCTGAAATCCCTTGAGTTCAGGGCGAAAAACTTCGGTGGATAGGGTTTGAGACTGGTACTGAGGCGCAGGCTGTGTGAGCTGGGAAGCGCTGGTGAGCTCTTTGTCTATAAAGGTAGACAGCATTTGCAAGTAGGTAGCTTGGGCGGCTTCGTACTCGGTGGTCTGCATTGCTACGCGGAGGATTTCGGCTTTGAGCTCATTGACATTGCTGGGGAGGGTAGTTCCGTTCTGCAGGGCTACTTCCGCCTTTTTGAGTTGCGACTCGAGCGTTTCGATATTGAGGCGGTTTTGCGATAACTGGGCATTGATGAGGAGCACCCCAAAATATAGGTTGCTCACACGCTGTTTTAGGGTGTATAACTGCGTTTCGACCGCTTGCGCTTGTACGGCATTCTGGGCTTTGGCGACTGCCTTCTGACTGTGAATTGCACCACCCCCATAGAGCAGTTGGCTTACCTCGCCTACCACCTTGTATTGCTCCTTGTCGATGGTAGGCAAAGAAACATTGGGCGGTAATGGAAGTACCCCCGCTACAGACTTGGAGAGGTCGGTTACTTCAGACTGGTAAGTGGCTTGCCCCAAGATAGAGACCTGCGGGAGGTAAGCACGATTGGCATTGGCAAGGGTATAGCCTTCGGTTTTGGCTACCAAATCGAGCTTTTTGACGGTAGGGTAATTCTCTCGCGCTAAGCGATAACAATCCTCCAAGGTAATCGTTTCTTGTGCGATACCTATGATGGGGAAGAGTAAAAGTAATGCTATAAATCTCATATATAGATGTTGTTTACGTTATACAGTGTGTTTAACCATTTGGTTAGGGTATAGATAAAAAAATATATCTCCTCTTTATTCAGTCCTATTTGGGAGGAACAATATCGCTTTAATCCATTGTGGGATAAGGGTTTTGCGCTGAAGCATTAAGGCTTTATACTGTTCCTCAGGTAGGTTAGTAATTGCACTTAATATAGGCTTGGCAACAAAAGGGAATATCACCAGTCCAATGACGTTAAGGATAGCGTGCATTAAATTAGGCTCGCTGATTTCGCCGCGGGCTACAGCTTCAGCGTATTGACGGGTGAGCGCCGAGTTAGTAAGTACTTCTCTTATAGGACTTTGCTCTACAAAGAATTGCGGATTAGGACGCACCTCGTTGAGTATAAAGGTTGGCAGGTCAGGTTCTTCCAAGAGCAAATCAATATAGTTAGCCACAACTTGCTCTATTTTCTCCTCTAAAGAGGTACTTTCATCATTGAGGATAACACCTACACCTTTAAAGAATTGCCCCATTGTTTCCATCATTACAATCTCAAAGAGCTTTTCTTTACTGCGGAAATAATAGTTGAGCATCGCGTGATTGATACCTGCTTCCTCGGCAATGTCGCGGGTGCGAGTGCCTGCATAGCCCTTCTGGTGAAAGACTTTGCGGGCAGCAACTTTGATGCGATCTTCAGTGGATGTGTCTTTAGTGTTACTCATTGTTGTTTGATTTCGGGGGCAAAGGTAAGTTAAACATTTGTATTAACCAAATGGTTAATGTTAAATTTTTGTTAATTGTGTATTTTAACTTAAATAGTATATTTGATAGAGAAGGTGAACTCTTGTAGTAGAATCATCATATTTACTAATTCTATAGTTTGCTAATTTGCTAATTGACAAATTATTCGTACCTTTGCGCGCGTGATGAGTATGAAAATATTAGAAACCCCTTATGGAATATGCCATTTGAGCGTTGTTCCAGTACGCTTAGAGCCCCTTGAAGGAGCCGAGATGATTACGCAATTACTATTCGGTGAATTGCTACAAGTGATTGATAAAGAAGAACATTGGAGCTATGTGCGCTTGTTATTCGACAATGTAGAAGGCTGGGTAGATAACAGTCAGTTTACAGAAATTTCGGATAAGGACTACAAAAAATGTCTTAAGAAGAAAGAGAAATACGCACATCGATGGCTTACTAAACTCCGTTTGAAAACAGGAGATGATCTCTTTTTGCACATACCCAAAGGGGCGACTTTCTCTCATAATCATCTTTTACACACTTCTCAATCTACCCAAAGAACTCCTCATCAAGGGGTAGTTTCCACCGCTTTAGAATATCTCAATGTTCCTTTTTTGGCAGGAGGAAAAACTCCTTTTGGCATAGATGCTTCTGGTTTGGTACAAATGGTGTTTAAACTCAACAATATACATCTACCTCGCACTGCTGAGAAACAAGCGAAATACGGCGAACTCATTAGTTTCATAGAAGAATGTGAGGCAGGCGATTTGGCTTTTTTTGATGATGAAGAAGGAAATATCATCCACGTAGGAATTCTGTTAGGCGATAATAAAATTATTCATTCTTTTGGGAAAGTGCGAATTGATCGTTTGGATCATATTGGGATTTTTAATGATGAACTCAGAAATTACACACATCAGTTGCGACTTTTAAAAAGAATTGTTTTTAAGTAACTATAATTCAAGAAGGTGAAATATTAATTATAAAATGTTAATTCTATGAAGATTGCTTTATTAGGATATGGTAAAATGGGCAAGACTATTGAACAAATAGCTGTTGCGCGTGGTCACGAGATTGTTTTGAAAATAGATAATGCCGAAACACCTTACGACATTACTATAGCCGATGTGGCTATAGAGTTCAGCACACCCAATAGTGCTTTTGCAAATATTAGCAATAGTTTGACATATAAAGTGCCTGTAGTAGCAGGTACTACAGGGTGGTTATCCCAATATAACGAGGCGGTGGCATTGTGTAAAGCACAACAAACCGCTTTTTTGTATGCATCTAATTTCAGTATAGGGGTGAATGTGTTTTTTGCTCTCAATAAAACTTTAGCTAAACTAATGTTAGGACTTAAGGAGTATGAGGTAGCTATTGAGGAAATTCATCATACTCAAAAACTCGATGCACCCAGTGGTACGGCAATTACTTTGGCTGAAGGTATCATAGCAGAGACAGATAAAACTGGCTGGCATTTAGATACTGCTGGGGAAAACGAAATTCCTATCGTAGCCAAACGCATTGATAATACCCCTGGTACTCACATCATCACTTATAGCAGTGAGGTGGATACTATAGAAATTAAACATACGGCTCACAATCGCAATGGTTTTGCTCTTGGTGCTGTGCTGGCAGCTGAATGGATTGTAGGAAAGCAAGGCGTCTTTGAAATGAGTGATGTACTTGGAATAAGTAATTGATAAAGATGATTATAGAGTATAATTACTCAATACTTTAATATTCTATAACTAAGAACCTTATAAAAATAAAATAACTTTAATAGAAGAACTCAATAATTTTTTAGAATAAACCAGTTTTCTTTGAGAAAATGGTATTATCTTTGCAACCTAAAAACTCAGAACTTTTAACTAAAAGAATGTATAAAATTATCTTTTCGGATATTGATGGCACTCTCTTGAGTGGTTTGCGAACATTATCTCAAGCTACTATTACAGAGGTGAAGCTACTCAATGAGAAAATCCCTTTTATTTTGGTGTCATCACGTATGCCCAAACAAATGTACCACTTACAAAAAGATTTAGGCATTATGGGCTTACCTCTTATTGCTTATAATGGTGGGTTGGTACTCAATGGAGAAAAAGTGTTGCACTCTGCAGCTATCTCTCTCCAGATATTAGAAGAACTTGTTACACTAAATGAACAAGAGTTTTCATCGCAAATACATATTAGTTTCTATTATAATGATGAGTGGTATGTACCTCAATACGACCAATGGGCAGAACGAGAAGAACGAAATACATTAGTAACTCCTATAGTGCGTTCTAATCGCGAAGTGCTTACTCAATGGCAACAAGCGGGACATGGAGCTCATAAACTAATGTTGATGGGAGAAGAACCTCTTATAGACCAAATGTTTCAGTTATTGAATGAAAAGTATGCTCACACAATGCAAATTTATCGTGCAAAAGAAACTTATATAGAAGTATCGGATATAAGTATTTCTAAACTCACAGGTGTGAAGGTAGTTTTAGATGAAATATATCATTTGCCACTAAGTGAAGCAATTGCTTTTGGTGATAACTACAACGATTTAGAAATGCTAAAAGGAGTAGGTTGTGGAGTCGCAGTGGATAATGCACACGAAGAAGTGAAAGCAGTTGCCAAACATATAACACTACATCATACTAAAGATGGAGTAGCGGCTTTCTTAAAACAATTAACAATTAATAAAAACAATTAAAGATGGTATATTTATACATTTTAATTATTGCTCAACTCATCAATGGGCTATTTTTTTGGAAAGGTTATGAAAAAGCAGGTTACAGAGCGTGGCAAGCCTTTGTGCCTTTTTATAATACTGTCATTTTTTTGCGTATCATCTCACGTCCGTGGTGGTGGGTCTTCTTGTTGTACTTACCTGTAATAAGCAATATTATGGTAGTAGTGATGACCTACGAATGGTTACACGTGTTTAACTATCGCAAAAAACGCTATACCTTGCTTTCGATAGTGACTTTAGGCTTGTTTGCTGCCTACGTAACTTATTTGCCCTCTACACAATATGTAGGTAAGGATGTAGAGGTAATCAAGAAAAACGTATCATCGTGGGTAAGTGCTGTACTCTTTGCTGTGGTAGCAGCTTCGGGTATTCACACCTATTTCATACAGCCTTATATGATTCCTACTTCTTCCCTAGAAAAAACACTGTTAGTAGGTGATTTCCTCTTTGTGAGCAAGTTCCATTACGGAGTGCGTGTGCCTATGACGCCTTTATCATTACCTATGGTACACGATTCTATTCCTATAATAGGTACAAAATCATACATCAAAACACCACAATTACCTTATTTGCGTTTGCCTGCTTTGCAAAAAGTACAACGAAATGATATTACAGTATTTAACTGGCCTACTGATACGGTAAGATACTTCCGCGATAATTCGGGTATTCACGTTGATAAACCTATTGATAAGAAATCAAACTATGTGAAACGCACGGTAGCTATCCCAGGTGATGTACTTGAGATAAAAGATGGTGATGTATGGATCAATGGCAAAAAAGAAATTTACCCTGTACGTGCTAAACTACAAACATCGTATATAGTGGTGACACAGCCTAATTTGTTTAACTCTATAGAAGAAGTATGGAGTGCTATGTACCAACAATTTGGTGTGACCGATCGTGCTTATCCTATCAATAACGATACCTATATTTTTTCTTCTCTTACTGACGATGTGGCAAAAGCATTAGCTGCTAATCCTAATATTGTATCTGTAACTCGCAATGTGAATAAGGCGGGAGTGTACAATAAGGCTATCTTCCCTCATAGTCCTGCATTCCCTTGGAATGAGGATAATTATGGTCCCATTACCATCCCTGCTAAAGGAAAAAGTGTAATACTTACTATTGAGAATTTACCTTTGTATAAACGCATTATCAGCGTGTATGAACACAACCAATTGGAAGTAAAAGGTAATGAGATTTATATCAACGGACAAAAAGCTAATAGCTATACCTTTAAACAAGACTATTATTGGATGATGGGTGATAATCGTCATAATTCTGAAGATAGCCGTTTTTGGGGTTTTGTACCTGAAGATCACGTATTAGGAAAACCAGTACTCGTTTGGATGAGTTTAGACCAAAACGCTTCAGGCTTTAAGAAAATACGTTGGAATCGTCTGTTCACCACTGTGAATGGTGATGGAGAGCCCGTATCGTATCGTTATATCGTGTTTGCTTTGCTCGGTTTGTGGTTAGCTTATAGTTTGCTGAAAAAGAAAAAAGAAAAAGAATAAATGGTAACACAAGTATTATTGCACCCCACTTATTTTCCTTCAATAGCTCAATTTCATTTGATATTGAACAACCCTTGTGTATTAGAAGTTTCGGATAATTATCAGAAGCAAACTTTGCGCAATAGGGCTTATATTTATGGTGCGAATGGTAAACAAGCCCTTAATTTACCTATCAAACACGTAGGAGGGGATACTGGCAGACAGCTGTTTAAAGATGTAAAGGTAGAAAATAATTTTCCTTGGCAACGATTGCATTGGAAGAGCTTAGAAACTGCCTATCGCACTTCACCTTATTTTGAGTATTACGAGGACGATTTGGCACGTATTTTTGAAAAACAATACACTTATTTGCTCGATGTAAATCTTGATACTATTGAAACTATTTTAGCGTGCCTCTTGGTACATATCAATTTTGATAAAACAAAAGGGTATGAAGCCGAGCCTCAAGAAGTAAAAGACTATCGCTTTTTAAGTAGCGCTAAAAAAGAATACCCTATAACAATGCCTTCCTATCATCAAATATTCTCAGATAAATATGGGTTTATTCCTAACTTATCAATATTGGATTTATTGTTCCACGAAGGACCTAATACCCAAGACTATTTGGCGAAAGTAATAGTATAGTGTAATAAAGTGTGCAACTATACATTTAAAAGTGTGTAATTACACGTTTTATTATAGGTTATTGAAATAAATATTATGGTTGATTTTTATTTTAGTTATTGATAATCAGTGTATTGAATAGTTTAATGAATTAAACAGGAAGTTTGGCACAGATTTTTCTATATACTAAACAGAAAAATGCTAAATTAAACATCATCACCTTAAGTGTGATACTCATTAAAACAAATCTTGTGAAAAAGACTTTATTACTCAATGGTAATAAAATAACATTTTTCTAAACTGGAAAAATTTTCTTCATTTTGGAGTTAGTAGTAGTATTTATATGCATTGTGAAAAAGGCTCTCTAAGAAATTAGGGAGCTTTTTTTATGCCTATTTATAACAAAAAAAAGACGCTAAAGAGCGTCTTTTTCGTATCGTTAGTATTGTATGACTACAAATCTAAAATCAAAGGGATTGAAGTCTTTCACTAATTCAGGGATGAATTCCTTACCTTTCAGCAAATAGAAATCGGTGAAGTTAGCAAAGCGTTCTTGTAAGATGTTATTAGGGAATAGTTCGCTTTGCAAAATAGTAGTGCGCTCTAATTCCTCACTAAACTTCCTTTTTTGGGCTTTTAAAAGTCGTTTTTCAAGTTTTTCTAAACCTTTTAACTGTCGGACTTCTTGGGCTTTTACGGCATTCTTAAAGGTAATGTCAGTACGTTCAGCTAATTGATATAGATGATTGAATTGCTTTTGGAGTAATTCCTTTTCAGGAGTAAAATCTATAGGAAATTCACTGAGTTGTCGTACTTTTTTATTCTTTAACTCTTCTGGTTTTAAGAATAAATCGTTTAGAGAAAGCTGTAGTTTTTCAATTTTCTCAGCTTGTCGTTGTGAAACGAGGATTGCCGAATTGCGCAACATCAGTATGGGGAAGGGTACTTTTTCCTTATTAAAAAATCCTTTTAATTCTAACCAATAAGCTATTTCTCCACCACCGCCTATATAAGCCAAATTAGGCAATATCACCTCTTGATACAAAGGGCGCAAGATAACGTTAGGAGAAAATCGTTCAGGATAGGTATTGAGTTCTTCTAAAATAGCTTCTTTAGAGAAGCGAATATTTGTATCATGTACTTCAAAAACTTCGGTGGTACGTATGATGCGGTGTCTGCCGTTAGGGGTGAGGTAGAACATATTCACCTCACGTGGGTTTACTTGCACAGGATAAGTGCTATTCACCTTTTGTAAAGCCTCAATACTTTTAGTTACTTCACGATGAGCAACACTGTGTAACAAATCATTGCTTATATAGGGGATAAATTCCTTTTTTAAAGCTTTGTCGTTACCATCGATTACCACCACTCCATAATCTTCAAATAGGGCATTTACTAAATAGCGAGTAGCTTCAGCTAAATTATTGTTTTTTAGATAACTATCGCGGAAGAGAGCTCGCAATTCATCTGCATTTTTACCCAATCCTATTGCTCTGTCAAACGTTTGAAATACCGCTTTGAGTGTATTGGTGGAAAAGTTGCCCGTTGCTCCTGTTTGGTCGCTATTCCAACAGATGGTGCGATTGCTGAGGTGAAAATGGTTGATTTCCTCAAAATCGTGGTCTTCTGTAGCCATCCAATACACAGGAACAAAATGTTTATTGGGGTACTTTTCAGTGAGCTGTCTAACAGTATTAATTACTGAAATTATCTTGAAAATAAAATAAAGATGCCCTGTAAAAAGACTCAACTGATGTCCTGTAGTAACTGTGAACGTATTACTCTGAGCTAAAAGTTCTATATTTTTGAGTACTTTAGGGGTCGTTTTTAGCTCGGCGTATTGTGTTTTTAAGCTACTTACTAAAACATTGCGTTTTTCTTGACTAAAATCAGCTTCTTTTTCAGTTATTTGCTTTTCAAATTCTGTTATTGAAGGAAAGTGATTGTAGAAAGGGCGTAGTTTTTCTTGCTCATCTACATAATCAGTGATGAGCGTAGAGAAAAACCGAATATTGGAGTAAGGAATATAAGCGGAAATCATACGCTTGAAGTGTTTTTATTCGTCGTCTAATGAAGAATCGTCGGGGATGTCTAAACCGCCTACCCCTATTTCATCGTCATTATTGTTCATAAAGTCGTCGTCCTCGTCGAAGTTTTCCATTGTATCGGCTAAACGAGTACTTACTTTCACTAAATAGATAGTGTCCTCGGTGCGTACTTCTAAGGCATCAACGGTCTCATTTTTGGCGTTTTTAAAACGAATTACATCTGCATCAGTATACCCATCTGGGTATTTTTCTACTAACATAGAGAGAATCTCATTGGTTAGTTTGTTGTAGTCTACTATTACGCGTTTCATATTAATATTACTTTTCACGGGGCGAAAGTAAGTTAAATTTTATAATTACAAAATAAAAAACGTATTTTTTTTTAATTTGTAGTATCTTTGCCCTCTAAAAAAGGTTATTATTTCTAAGAAAATTAAACTATGAGTATACAATTATTTTATCACCCAGCACTGCAATTAGATAGTACAAATTGCTTTTTTGATAAGGAAGAAAGTCAGCATATAGTAAAGGTATTGCGCAAAAAAGTGGGTGATGTGTTACATATTACTAATGGTAAGGGGCAACTTTTTGAAGCACAATTAGATTTTGCGTCTCCTAAACAATGCGAAGTAAGAATACTGAAATGCACTACCCAATCACCGCGTTCTTATTATTTACACTTGGTAGTAGCTCCTACCAAAATGAATGAACGTTATGAATGGTTTTTAGAGAAAGCTACTGAAATAGGGGTAGATGAAATTACACCTATTATTTGTGAACATTCTGAGCGTACGACTATTAAAGTAGAGCGTTTTGAGAAGATACTTCTTTCGGCGATGAAACAATCGCTGCAATGTTATTTGCCTAAACTCAATGCTCCTATTGCTTCAAGTCAGTTTTTTAAAGCGATGAAGACAGATACTTCAGCTAAATATATAGCCCATTGTTACGAAAATGAGAAGCGGTTGTTCTCACGAACACTCACTCCGTTCCCTGAGCGTATCACAGTACTAATAGGTCCTGAAGGTGATTTCTCAACAACTGAACTCAACACCGCTTTACAACAGGCGTTTGTGCCTATATCATTGGGTGATACGCGTTTGCGTACCGAAACAGCAGCCGTAGTAGCTTGCCATACAGTAGCCGTACTTAATGAACTCCAATAGGATTAGAAACTCACCATAGCTTCGTAGAAATCAGCTTCATCAATGCCCATATTTTGGCATACCCATTTAGCAGCCTCAATGTAGCTTATTTGGGTAGCCGAAGCATCGCCTAAGGGCAATTCTCCTTCGAGAGTAATAAGAAAAGTTTCGCCATTGTGCGTTTCAAATAGAGGGGTGCGGTATTCCATTTTACGTATCGCTCTCTCGTTGTTTTCTACAAGTGTTTTGAGAGCTTCATCTTCTTCGTTGTAAATAAGGATACCTCCTTTAGTAATCGATTCTATAAAGTTGTGATATTCTTCTACTTTTTCATTATTGATATCACTGATGAGGGCAATGGTAGGATGTAGCGCGGCACTGTTGTCTCCTCCTTCAAAAAGAACAAATTCGGTATCTACAAAATGTACTTGTTTGCCATTAATAGGAGTTTCTAAACAATAACTCAAAGGTTGGTTATAAAAATCCATAGTGTGTAGCACACGTGCCAAACACTCTTTCTTACCCTTATCACCACTGAGTACTACACGGGTTTTATTTTTGAAATATTCATATAGAAAAGCATTAGGTGATATAGGTGAAAGCCCTAAGTTTTGAGCCAATAACAAATCGGGGTGAGTAGGTGATAGGTGAGGATCAGCAATTACATAATGAATTTCAGAAGACAATTCTTCTGGTAAGGTAGTGATGTGGTGCCGTTCATTTAGAGCCATCATCAAGGGGCGCAAGTGAGTGCTGGGGGCTACTATAAAATGGATATTCATTGTATTGAAAGTTAATCGTTATAAAAAAAGCTATCCTATTAGGATAGCTTTTTTTGTTGTACCTGAGGAGGGAATCGAACCCTCACTCCGAAGAACACGAGTTTGAGTCGTGCGCGTCTACCAATTCCGCCACTCAGGCTTGCTTTTTAAATCGGGTGCAAAGGTACATAAGTTTTTTGAATATGCAAAAAAAAGCCTAACTTTTTTGCTAAATATTTTTTAACTTATTAAACTTCAATGCTAACAGATTTATTTTTCACCAGCTTTTCATCTTCAAAAAAGAAGTCAATACGCCCTAAATTGATACCATAGCATCCTACTTGGTTTACTAAAGTTGTTTTTTCACGGCGATTGGTTACCAAAGTAGGTTTTGGCAAGAAAGTGTGTGTATGTCCGCCAATAATCAAATCGATATATGATGTTTGTGCTGCCACTTTTAGGTCGCATACCTTGTTAGGATTATCTTTGTATTCATAGCCTATGTGTGAAAGGCAGATAATGAGGTCGCAATGTTCTTCATTATGCAATTTGCGTTCCATATCTTGCGCAACTTCTATAGGGTTGAGATATACAGTTTCGCCGTACATTTGTTTATTAACTAAGCCTTCTAACTCTACTCCTATACCAAAAACACCTATTTTGATACCATTTAGATGGTAAATTTTATAAGGGAGCGTATGTCCATTTAAAATGGTATTGCTAAAATCATAATTAGAGATGATAAAATCGAATTTAGCGTGAGGTAATTGCGCATAAAGACCTTCGAGAGCATTGTCAAAATCGTGATTGCCAAGAGTTGCCGCGTCGTATTTGAGCATTGACATCAGTTTGAACTCTAATTCCCCTCCGTAGAAGTTGAAATAAGGAGTGCCTTGAAAAATATCTCCCGCATCAAACAGGAGAGTATGAGGGTTTTCTTCGCGTATTTGGTCTATGAGGGCAGCCCTGCGTGCTACACCTCCTTTGTTAGGACTAAAGGGGTCGGTAGTAGGTAGTGGGTCAATATGGCTGTGCACATCGTTAGTGTGCAAGATAGTAATTTGCTTGGTATTAGCGGGTTTCATTGATAAGGAACCCAATCCTCCCATTCCTACCAATAGAGAGGAAGCGCCTATGTGTTTTAAAAAAGTTCTTCTTTCCATAATATATTAAGGTTTATATTCAAAACGATGGTCTTCAGTAGCGTTTAAAACATCTATTTTTTTGAAGTAATCGATAAGTACGTTGCGGAGTTTATAACCTATTTTATCAGCGTCTAAAGCGCCTTTAAAAAAGTACATTTCATCGCCTCCATTGTATAGGTAATCAGAAGTGACAACTACATAAGTTTTGTTAGGGTCAAAAGGTTGTCCGTTAATGGTGAAGTGCGTGATTTTACCATCCTTAGTGATTTGTAACGACACTTGTTTAGAAAGAGGGTGGGGGAGACGGTGTTGTATGAGGTAATCGGCGAGTTCTTTTACTTTAGTTCCTGGCATAGTGAGTACAATTACCTCATTTTCAAAAGGCATCAGGTTGAATGCTGATTCCATTGTGATAGTGCCTTTAGGCAAATCGGAGCGGATACCTCCCCAGTTGAGCATCACAAAATCAACCTCCTTACCTGTGCGCTTTTTGTATGCCTCGGATACCATTTCAAAGGTAGCATCAGCCATAAAATTGCTAATTCCTGTGTTGAGCAAGGTGGTTTTTCTATCCTTTACTAAATCGCGAGCATTTTCAGCTAAAACAGTAGACATTTCTGCTTTGATACGCTCTCTATACGGGCTTATAAAGTTATCTATATCAGTTTTTTGAGATATAGATTCAGTAACAGGAATATTTTTGCCACGTTCTTTTGTAACAGTGTATTTAGCAGGGGTACAAGAAGCTAAAAAAACAAATGTTACAAATAATACAAAAAAATAATGCTTCATTATGTCAAACTTTCTCATAAATATGTTTTTAATTTAAAAATTATTTTTACCTTTGCAATCACACGCAAAATTACAATATATTTTGGACATTATAAAAAATTTTTATCTAAAAAATAAAATTCGCAAGAATTTTAAAGCCTTAGAAAAATATAACAAAAGGTTAGACAGCGACTTAGTGAAAGTAGGCTGTATTGTGGATATGGATGCAGTGAACGAAGTAAATCCATTGTTAGAACTAATGAAACACTATTCCATACGTCCTGAAAACTATATTGTTTTAGGATATAAACGCAGTTCAGAAGAGACTCATACTAATGGAGTACCTTTTTTAGTAGATAAAGAAATTAATTGGCAAGGAAATATAAGAAATTATCACGCTGATCGTTTAGCAGAACAAGAATACGATTTGCTCATCAATTACTTTAATGAGCCTAAATTACCCTTACTCTTACTTTCCTCATCTATTAGAGCTAAACTGAGAATAGGCTTTCAAGGAATTGATATGCAATACAACGATATTACTATTGCTTGTAAGCTGACTGAAGAAAAGATTTTTACTGAAGAAGTAAAAAAAGTATTAGGAACCATTATTCATAAATAAAAAGTTATGACAAACCAACTAATAGGAACAGGTGTAGCTCTCATTACACCTTTCACAAAAGACAATCAGGTGGATACCGAAGCTCTTACCCGCATTGTGGACTATGTAACCGAAGGGGGAGTTGAATTTATTGTAGTGTTAGGTACTACCAGTGAAGCCCCAACACTTACTAAAGATGAAAAACGCATTGTACGCGAAACGATTATCAAAGCTAATAAAGGGCGTTTACCTTTGGTTTTAGGTATAGGCGGGAACAATACCCAAAATGTGATTGATGAAATCAAACAAACCGATTTATCACCTTTTGTAGCAATTTTATCGGTAACGCCTTATTACAACAAACCTTCGCAAAACGGCTTGTATGCACACTTTGCTGCTATTGCTAAAGAAAGTACACTCCCTATTATCTTATACAATGTACCAGGACGTACAGGAGTATCAATGACAGCTGAAACTGTTGTGCGCTTAGCAAATGATTTCCAGAATATTGTAGCGATTAAAGAAGCTTCGGGGAATTTGTTACTTGATATGAATATCATCAAAGATATGCCTAAGGATTTCATCTTGCTCTCTGGTGATGATGCTACTACTTTGCCAGCAGTATATATGGGAGGTAGTGGAGCTATTTCGGTGATAGGAATTGCTTATCCTAAAGAATTTTCAGAAATGGTGCGTTTAGGACGACAAGGAAAAACAGTTGAAGCTAATAAACTTCAATATAAATTGCTCCCTAGAACAGCATTAGCTTTTAAAGAAGGAAATCCAATAGGTATTAAAGCTATGTTAGCCGTTAAAGGTTTGTGCGAACCTTATGTGCGTTTGCCTTTAGTAGAGGCATCAGAAGAATTGAAAAAAGCAATAAGCGATTTGAAAGATTAACTTTCAAATCGCTTTATTTCTTTTAGTTGTTCGTTATCGAGATCATAGATATCGTTTTTCAAAGTCAATTCGCCGTTTTCATCTATAAAAGCGGTGTAGTAAAGAATATTTATTTTGTACTTCGTTTTTAAAGCAATGCGATATTGAGAGCGCTTTCCATTCATTGCTTCATTTACTTTTTCTAAAGTCCAAGGTGTTTCAGTAGCTTCATTTTTTAATAGATGATAAGCTAATTCATTAGGGTTTTGCACACGCACACAACCGTGACTTAAGGCGCGATCATCACGCTGAAAGAAATATTTAGAGGGAGTGTCGTGCAGGTAAATACTCATATCATTAGTGAGTATGAATTTTACTAATCCCAAGGAGTTATTAGCTGATGGAGCTTCTACAAAGTGAAAACCGCGTTTGTGAACAGAAGGGTCTGTCCAATCAATGGTTGTAGGATCTACTTTTTTACCCTTTTCATACATAGTATAGCCTCTCTTTTGGTATTTTTCAGGGTCGGCTTGTGATATGATTTGTGGTAACATCTCCTTTTTGATAATACTTTGTGGTACCGACCACGTAGGACGGAACTCTACGTAGCGAATGGTATCAGTAAAAATAGGGGTAGAGGTTTCTGTTCTACCTACAACTACACGTGTTTGGAATTGCAACGAGTCCTTGTGAAAGAGTGATAGCTTAAAATCGGGGATATTCACCAAAGCATAGTGTTCACCTAAATCGTTGTTGAACACACGCATACGTTCCATATTGAGTTGTAACAAATCACGTTCGCGAGTTTTGTTCATATTTAGGAAATAAAGGGTTTGTTTTCCCAATAAACCATCAGCTGTGAGTCCGTTGCTTTTTTGGAAACGCTGTACTGTTCTGATAAGAGTACTATCTACCATTTGAGCCTCAATTTCAGGGGCTGCTTCAAATCCTTTTTGTTTAAGGCTGTTGCGCAATTGTACCACTATGGGAGCAGTGTAGCCATATACAAAATCCTTTGCAGGAAAATCAACAGTAATAAAAGTATCAACTACTTGTTGTTTGAGCTGCTTGTAGAGTGCTTTCATTTGCTCATATTGCTTGTTATGAGGAAATAGAGGAGTAATAATGCCTGCTAAAGAAGTTTTATCACCTATATGTAGTAATAGGTTGATATTTTTCTGAGCATCATATTTAGGTTTGCGCCAAGTGTGTTTACCATAAGCAATTCTCGTAAATCTACCGCTGGTGAGATGTTTGGTAAACAATAAGAATGAGGCAGTGATTTCCTTGTCTAAGGAAGCTTTGTAATCATCGGATAACTGGTGAGCATAGCTACTATCTACTGCTTTTTTTAGAGCAGTACGTCTATAAGTTTCAGGTACTAAGCCATCGTTAGCAACGCTGTCTAGAACAGAAAGATACTCTTTAAACAAGCGTGAAGGAATATCTTTGTAGAGCCAACGTGTTTTGCCTCCATTTTGTATATAATAGGTATAAGTTTCAGATTGGATACCCTTTTTGTAGTGAGTATCCAAGATAGGAAGATTTTCAAAGGTAGCAGCTGTAGTATCTACTGCTATAGTAAGAGCTTCAGTATAAATTTCTTCACCATTTTCTCTCAGTGATGAATCAGGGTGTGAAGCAGGATTTTTCTTACAGCTTTGGAGTATAGCAAGAGTAGCTATTAAAAAATAGAATTTAATTTTCATTGAATGAAAAAAAATGTTACAATTAGGCGGCAAAAATACTCTTTTTTTTTCACTTAAACAAATGATACACAAAAAGACTTTGCCAAAGGAGTTTCTTATATTAAATAATAATTCCTTTGGCAAAGTGTGCATCTATTGATTAGAGAATTTTTGTATTGCTTGCTCTAAAACATTATACACTCGGTCTAATTGCTTATCGGTGATGATGTAAGGAGGTAAAATGTAGATAATGTTGCCCACTGGACGCAATATCACGCCTTCAGAGATAAAGAAATTGTACAATTTATCTCTAAACGACCCGTAGTAATCGGTGTTTTGAGTAGTTTTGAGATCGAAAGCTAAAATAACGCCTAAAGTACGTGCATTTTCCACCGATGGATATTTGGCAATACGTGCTAAAAATTCCTGATGGCGGCGTGCAATGCGCTGTAAATTAGCTTGCATTTCATCACTTTCTAAAATGCGAATAGCTTCTAAGGCAATGGCACATCCTGTAGGGTTGGCTGTAAAGGTATGTCCGTGGAAGAGAGCCTTATTTACGTCCTCACTGTAAAAACCATCAAATATCTCTTGCGTAGCTGTTGTTACTGCCAATGGGATTGTTCCTCCCGTAAGTGCTTTTGATAAGCACATAATATCGGGTTTATGGGTGAGATAATTTGAAGCAAAAGTGCGCCCAGTACGACCGAATCCTGTCATTACCTCATCAGCGATGGTAATTACGCCATTTTCTTGAGCGATGTGAATAAGTTCATCTAAAGCCTCAGGCTCATAGATTTGCATTCCAGAAGCACCTTGTACTAAGGCTTCAAAAATAAAGGCAGCAGGGTGATGTTCAGCAATTACCTCTTTGAGTTTTTTAGCCGCTTCATCACTTCCTTTTTTAGGTAAAGGGATACGAACTACTTTGAGTAAGTGTTCTTTAAAGGCTTCGGTGAAAAAAGAAATACCCGAGGCAGCCATAGCGGCAAAGGTATCGCCGTGAAAAGCATCTTCAAAAGCAATTACAGTAAAGCGTTTTTCACCTTTGTTGAAGAAATACTGTAATGCCATTTTAATGCCTATTTCAACGGCAGTAGAACCATTGTCAGAAAAGAATACCTTTTGCTGGTTTTTAGGCAAAATACAGATAAGTTTTTCAGCAAGTTCTACAGCAGGCTGATGAGTGAAGCCTCCAAAAAGTACGTGCTCCAATTGAGTGAGCTGTTTGTAGGCAGCTTGAGCTAATCGCTCGTTGCTATGTCCATAAGGATTTACCCACCAACTGGCAATAGCATCAATGTATTCTTTGCCGTTTTCATCCCAAAGGAGGGCATCTTTTCCTTTCACAATTCCGAGGGGTTTGGCAGCCGTTTGATGTTGGGTATACGGGTGCCACAAATGTTTTTCGTCTCGCTGTTGTAAATTCATTTTTTTGATTGTATGATGGTTTTGGTTATGATATCCTTTTCTATATCCCAAGCTCGTGCAGGGCTATACTCACGTCCGTACAAGATGATTTGTACGTGTAACTTGTTCCATTTCTCTTTAGGAAAGAGGCGTTTAGCATCTTTTTCAGTTTGTATAACCGAACTACCATCGGAGAGTTTCCAGCGGTGCATTAGGCGGTGTATGTGAGTGTCTACGGGAAAAGTAGGGATGCCAAAAGCTTGAGCAAGTACAACACTAGCAGTTTTATGTCCTACAGAGGGAAGAGATTCCAAGGCTTCAAAGGTTTGAGGGACTTCGCCATTGTACTTATCAATGAGTATTTGTGAAAGTCCGTGAATACCTTTAGATTTCATAGGGGCAAGCCCTAATGGTTTGATAATTTCGTGTATTTCGTCTACCGAAAGCAGTACCATATCATAAGGATTGTCAGCTTTACTAAATAGAATAGGTGTGATTTGGTTCACACGAGCATCGGTAGTTTGAGCCGATAGGAGTACAGCTATCAGTAGTGTATAAGGATCTTTGTGTTGTAGAGGTATAGTAATTTCTGGATAGATACTTTCGAGTGTATCGATGATAAATTTTACTTTTTCAGCTTTTTTCATTTGTATTATATTTCATTCCTAAAAACAGTATGTTTTAAAAGGAACTCAAGGAACAATAGAGCAGTAGCGATGATTACTAACAAGCGGAATTTTTCGTCTACTTCAGTATATTTAAACTCTTCTATTTTAGAGGTTTCTAATTTGTTGATTTCATCGTAAATCTGTTGGAGTTTTTGGTTGTTAGTAGCGCGGAAATAACGTCCGTGAGTTACTTGTGCGATTTTTTTCATCAATGATTCATCAATTTCCACTTGTAACATTCGGTACATTATACTGCCATCGGGGTTGAGTGCATAAGGAGAAAGAGCCATACCATTAGTGCCAATGCCTACGGTATACACTTTGATACCATATTCAGCAGCTAATTCAGCAGCAATGAGAGGATCAATTACTCCTGTGTTGTTTACCCCATCAGTAAGGAGGATAATCACTCTACTTTTAGCTTTGCTCTCTTTAAGACGGTTTACAGCCGTGGCTAACCCCATACCTATAGCGGTGCCATCTTCTACTTGTCCATAAGTAAGTTCAGCTAATGAACTAAGAATAATGCCCTTATCTGTAGTTACAGGTGTTTTGGTATAACTTTCTCCAGCGTATACCACTAAACCTATACGATCGTTAGGGCGGTCTTTTACAAACTGGGAGGCTACTTTTTTCAAGGCTTCAAAACGGTTAGGTTTTAGGTCTTGAGAAAGCATACTTGATGAGACATCTATTGCCATTACAATATCTATTCCATCGGTAATTTTAGTTTGTGCATTTTCGGAATGTGTTTGAGGGCGCGCTAAGGCTATAATAATTAAAGTAACAGCAAACAAACGGAAAGCAAAAAGAGAATGGTATAAGTAATCCTTCCACGAACTCATCTTTTTAAACGCGATTGTAGAGGATAAAGTAACATTTGGTTTAGATTTTTTATTCCAATAACCATACCACACTACCATTAGTGGTAAAACTAATAGTAACCAAAAGAATTGAGGATTCGCAAATGTAATATTTTTAAGCATACTATTCTGTTTTAAAAGCTATAGAATTGATGACCTTTTGAGCTATTTCTCCGGCGTTAGGTTCGTCTATATGAGTGATAAGTACTTGTTGCAGAGCACCATTTTCAGTAAAACTATAGAGTTCATACAAAGCATTAAAATAATTGCCTTTTTCATCAGGAATACTCATTTTACCAAATACTTTCATACCTTTAGCACCACTGGGCGAGGTATATTCTTCTGCCAAGGTAGAAATATTCTTTGCCTTAGCTTTATCTAATTGTGAAAGCACAATTTCATTCACTTTTTTCGGGTCTAAAGTAAGTCCGCCGTCTTGTCCTTCTTGTTGAGGTGTTGTATTTTGAGTATCTTTTTTAAAAGTAATGATATTCGTCATTATGTAGAGAGGTGAATTAATACTACCATAATAGAACGTATATTGTTTATCTATGATAGATTTGTATTCGGTAATATCTACTATTTGCTTACGAATGAGTACTTCAGGAGTAGTAAGTTCAGTAATAGGATAGCCATAATCACTTGTTACCCACTCACTGCGATTGATATTTGCATAAGTATTGAAATATTTATTTTTCAATAGATTATATCCAATAAGGAGTACAGGAGTTGACAATATAAAGCAGAGGGAAGCTATCAAGGCTATGCGATTGCGTTTTTTCTTGCGTTCTCTTATTTTTAGTACACTCATCACAAAAGCGTCTTGAGCAGGGGTTTCTCCTTCTGCAACTACTATAGGGATGGCCTCCTTAGTTTTGATAACTACATTTTCAATAGTTTCACGGTCGTATTCAGCGTTGCTATCAGAAGGTTTACTCTTAGCAAATTTCACCAAGTCGGCATTTTGTAATACGCGTTTGAGGTTACTGATAGTTTCTGCCGATAAATGTAATTTTCCATTTTGTTGTAAATCGTTGATTTTAGCTAAGAGTTCATCGGTAGTACTTTCTTTAGCTAAAATGTGTACCTCGTCTTCCAAATATTCTTTTACAATATCTGTAAGTCGTGTATAATAGGCTTTGTGTTGAGATTCTATAAGGTATTTAGAATTTTGTAAATCTTTTAAATCCTGAATAGCACGTTCAAAAGGAGGTAGTTTTTTACGTTCTTCTTCAGCGGATAGTTTTTTCTTGCGAAATACAAAAAAGTATGAAGCGGCAGCAGTTAAAAGAAGAGCAACTATACCTAAAACAATCCATAGCCAAAGGAGAGAAGAGGAGGGAGAGGTTACATCGGCAATAGGTTTAGCGTCATATAAAGGCTGTTTGAGCGTGTCTACGGCTACATTATGTACTTCTACGAGTAGTGAATCAGTATAAAAATCTTTATGGCTAATCTGTATTTTTTGTTGTGGGATGGTGTATTTACCCTCGTCGAATTGAGTGAGGTAATAGGCTTTTTCCAAACGGAATTTACCTGCCTCTTTCAAGGTATCGGTAGGATTAGTTTTTACCATTTCCAAAGCTCCAAAAGTTTGACCTTCAGGGAATACCACAGTGGCATCGGCAGGAGCTTGTACAGATATTTTATACTCTATTTGTTCTCCTATCTTTATGTTTTTTGTACTAGTTGCTACTTTCACTTCTTGTGCGTGAAGAGTAGGGAATACAAATAATATTAATATGAAATATAATATTTGTTTCATTTTTTAGTCCTTTATCTTTCTAAATCCTAACTCCTATTTTTGAAGTATCCTAATAGTTTTTGGGTGTAACTCTCATCGTCTCTACAGCTTACTACGCCAGCACCCGATTTTTGCCAAAGAGTCTCAAAGTAGTTTACTGTTTCGCGATATTGCTTTGCATACTCTTTTCGTACTGCAGCTGAAGAAGTATTTACGCGCATTAGCATTCCTGTTTCAGCATCTTTTACCATTATGTATCCCAAATTAGGCAATTCAGTTTCTTTTTTGTCATAGATGCGAATGCCGGTAATATCGTGTTTTTTAGCAGCTATTTGTATAGGTTTCTCATAACCTTTATCCATAAAATCGGAGAGCATAAACACAATCGCTTTTTTCTTGCTTACTCTGCTGAGAAATTGTAAGGCTTCAGAAATATTTGTCTTCAAACTTTTGGGTTGAAACTCTATAAGTTCTCTGATAATACGTAGTACGTGAGATTTACCTTTTTTAGGAGGTATATACAACTCTATTTGGTCGGAGAAGAGAATCAAACCTGTTTTGTCGTTGTTTTGTAGGGCTGAAAAAGCTAAAGTAGCTGCTATTTCAGTGATGAGTTCACTTTTGAATTGCTGTTCGGTACCAAAGAGCTCACTACCACTCACATCTATCATCAACATTAGAGTAAGTTCACGCTCTTCTTCAAAAACTTTAACAAAAGGTTCGTTGTAGCGAGCTGTTACATTCCAATCGATATTACGGATATCATCGCCAAACTGGTAGGGGCGCACTTCACTGAAGGTCATACCACGACCTTTGAAGGTAGAGTGATATTCTCCTCCAAAAATATTATCGGAGAGTTTACGTGTTTTTATCTCTATCTTACGTACTTTTTTTAATATTTCTTTAGTATCCAAAATAAATAAGCGATTAATTTATTACTTACATACCCTTATCAGTTTGTTGACTTTACCTGCTAAGGTACTTCTATTGTATTTACTATTTTGTGAATCATCTCCACTGAGGTAATATTCTCAGCCTCTGCTTCATAGGTGATACCAATACGATGGCGCAATACATCAAACACTACAGCTCGTACATCCTCAGGAATTACATAACCACGACGTTTGATAAAAGCATAACATTTAGCAGCCATAGCTAAATTGATACTACCACGAGGTGATGCCCCAAAGCTAATAAGAGGCTTAAGTTCAGCCAAATTATACTTTTCAGGATAACGAGTTGCAAAAATGATGTTTAAGATATACTTTTCAATCTTTTCATCCATATACACTTCACGTACTGCTGATTGAGCTTTGAGAATTTGCTCTAAACTCACTGTTTGATTTACTACTGCATAACTATTGCTAAGATTATCGCGCATAATCTGTTGCTCCTCGTCTAATTTAGGATAATCAATAACTGTTTTGAGCATAAAACGGTCTACTTGGGCTTCAGGAAGAGGATAAGTACCTTCCTGTTCTACAGGGTTTTGAGTAGCCATAACCATAAAAGGAGCATCGAGTTTAAAAGTGGAGTCACCTATGGTTACTTGTCGTTCTTGCATAGCCTCTAATAGAGCAGATTGTACTTTAGCAGGAGCACGGTTGATTTCGTCGGCTAAGACAAAATTTGCGAAGATAGGTCCTTTTTTAATGGAGAATTCATTTTGCTTGATGTTGTAGGTCATTGTACCTATCACATCGGCAGGTAACAAATCGGGAGTAAACTGGATACGGCTAAATGACCCGTGTACTGATTTAGCAAGAGTATTGATAGAAAGCGTTTTAGCTAACCCAGGTACTCCTTCTAAAAGGATATGCCCTTTACCTAATAAACCAATAAGTAGGGCGTTAACCATATGCTTTTGCCCTACAATTACTTTATTCATTTCATTGGTGAGAGCATCAATGAATACGCTTTCACGCTCTATTTTTTCGTTTATCTGACTGATATCTACAGATGTTCTTTGTTCCATAGTATAAATTATTTTTAGTGTTTATCTATTGTACAAATATTGTGCCGTTACGAAAGTAAAGTTGGTGTTTTTTAAGGTTTTGGAGAAAAATTATAAAGTTTGATTGTTTGTGACAAAAAGAAAGCTGCCTAAAAAACTATTCAGACAGCTTCTTTTTATGAGTATAAAAAACTTAGTTTACTTGTATTTCATCAATAAAAAGGAAACCGGGGTTGCCTGCAGCTCCTTCGTGAAAAGCAGGAATCTTGTTTACTTCATTGATTTTTACTTTTAGATAAGTAACTTCTTTTTCAGGAAAAGATAGCGTATAAGTTTTTATTTCTTTAAAATGTTCTTTAGGTAGAGCGTAACTTTCTTTACCGAGTAACTCATAGTTTTTGCCATCTTTAGACCCCCACACTTCAAAATTAGTAGGAGGATAAATCCAATCACCAGTTTCAATGAAAGCATTGAAACTCACTTCTTTTACTAAAGTATTATTTTTTAAGGTGATAAGTGCTTCACAAGGAGCTTCACTAAAACCTAACCATTCACTAGAGCGAGAGTTTGTACCTCCTTTTCTTCCATCTACTAAGGTGATAGCACCATTATAGGCGTAATTTTGTGTAGGCTTGCTAAGGAATTCTATAGGGCGTACAGTTGCTTTATTAAAAAAGAACTCTTGGTTGAACTCACTTTCACCTTCTTTGCCAAATACTTTGGCTTTCAAATTTGTGTTTTGAGTAAGTTTTAAAGGTTCTTTGTATACATTAGAATTTTTAGTAGGTTCACTGCCATCAGTAGTATAATAAATAGGAGTGTCTTGCAAACAAGAGAAAGTAACATTGATTTCATCTACACCAGGTTTTACTTCAGCACGAAGATCAAAAATATGTTTAGCATAAGTATAACCTTCCACTTCATAAATAGGAAGCAAGCGCATTAAACGTTGTAAAAATTCTTGATAATTTTTAGGTTTAGTAGGAGCTACCCATTGAACTTCAGCTAAAGCAGCCATACGTGGCAACGCCATATATTCAACGTGTTTAAAAGTTTGAATATATTCTGTCCAAATATTAGCTTGAACTCCCAAAATATGTTTTTGTTGTTCTTTATTTAGAGCTTCAGGATAAGGATTGAAAGAGTATACACGTTCTACAGGAAGATAATTACCTATAGCAAGAGGTTCTTTATCAGTTTTATCAGTTTGATAAAAATCAAAATAGCAGAATGACATAGGGGTCATAATCGCATCGTGGTTAGATTTAGCAGCTTCAATAGCACCGCCAATACCTCTCCAAGACATTACAGTAGCATTAGGAGCTAAACCACCTTCGAGAATTTCATCCCAACCAATCATCTTGCGACCTTTTTTAGCTAACACTTCTTCAGCAAAGGTGATTATGTGGCTTTGCAAATATTCTTCAGCAGTATGTTTAGCATCACCCTTGATACCTAAATCCTTTATTTTAGCTTGACATTTAGAACATTTTTTCCAACTGTTTTTAGGGCATTCATCTCCCCCGATATGAATATATTCAGAAGGGAATATTTCGGTTACTTCTTCTAATATGTTTTTGATAAAATCATAAGTTTCGTCATTACCTGCACAAAGTACATCTTCAGCAACTCCCCAAGTTTCTCTTACTTTGTAGGGACCTCCAGTACAGCCTAATTTTGGATAAGTAGCTAAAACAGCTACCATGTGACCAGGAAGATCAATTTCAGGGATGATGGTAATATTGCGTTCTGCAGCATATTTTACAAGCTCTTTCATCTCTTGTTGAGTATAAAAACCACTGTGAGGTTTGCCGTCGAACTTATCCCATTCTTTACCTAACATCGTTTGGCTACGGGTACTACCTACCACAGTGAGTTCAGGATATTTTTTAGATTCAAAACGCCAACCTTGGTCATCAGTGAGATGCCAATGGAATTTGTTGATATTGTGAAGAGCGAGCATATCTATATAGATGCGTACAGAGTCGGCAGAGAAGAAGTGGCGAGCACTATCTAAATGAGCTCCACGATAAGCAAAAAAGGGTTTATCAGTTATTATTTTAGCAGGGAAAGTTACTTTACTTACCTTTTGTACGGGGATTGATTTTCTTAAAAATTGTACTCCATAGAAAGTTCCAGCTTTAGAAGCTCCATTTATAGTAATGTTGTTGGCAGTAATGGTTACTTGGTAAGCCTCTTTATTGTCGTTAGAGTAGTTTTGTGATAGAGAAATAATATTCGCTTCATCGTTTTGGTTAGGGGCTACTTTCACTTCTATTCCTGTTTGTTTTTTGATGTACTCTTGCAAGAATCCAGCGTACTGTTGTAAAGCAGTATCACCTTCAGGATAAATGAGCTTGGTATCAGCTGTAAGAACAAAAGGTTTATCAGCTTCAGTTTGAGGGTTAGTAATCATTTCAGGAGCAGGAACTATTTCATAGTTTGCAGTACTCCCTTCTCCATTGGTAGTCGTTGATTTACAAGAAATCATCGTCATCAATAACAAAAGTGCGGAAGTTAATTTTATCTTCATTACGTTTATAAATTTGAATTAATGGGACAAAGGTATAAATTTTTTTAAATATTTTTTGGTTACGTTATTTTTTTTTTGCACCTTTGCAAATATTTTTAAAACGAATAGACTTTTATATACATTAACAAATGAAAAAATTTGATAAAGAAGTGTACCTAAAATGGTACGAGGATATGCTTTTTTGGAGAAAGTTTGAAGATAAACTTGCAGCAGTTTATATTCAGCAAAAAGTAAGAGGTTTCTTGCATCTTTATAGCGGACAAGAGGCTGTGGCTGCAGGTTGTCTTCACGCAATGGATTTGACTAAGGACAAGATGATTACATCTTATCGTTGCCACGTACAACCTATAGGTTTGGGTGTTGATCCTAAACGTATTATGGCAGAATTATATGGCAAAGCTACAGGTACTTCTCTTGGTTTAGGAGGGTCTATGCACATTTTCTCTAAAGAACACCATTTTTATGGAGGTCACGGTATTGTAGGGGGACAAATTGCTCTTGGGGCAGGTTTGGCTTTCGCCGATAAGTACTTCAATCGTGATGCAGTAACTCTTACTTTTATGGGGGATGGTGCTGTGCGACAAGGTGCTTTTCATGAAACGCTTAACTTAGCGATGTTATGGAAATTGCCAGTAGTTTTCATTGTGGAAAACAACCATTACGCAATGGGGACTTCAGTAGAAAGAACAGCAAACCACGTAGATATTTGGAAACTTGGTTTAGGTTATGAAATGCCTTGCCAAGCAGTAGATGGTATGCACCCTGAAACAGTAGCAGAAGCAGTATACGAAGCTATAGAAAGAGCTCGCCGTGGCGATGGTCCTACTTTACTTGATATTCGTACTTATCGTTATCGTGGTCACTCTATGTCGGATGCACAACACTATCGTACAAAAGAAGAGGTAGAGGAGTATAAAAAACAAGACCCTATCACTAATGTACTTGCAGTTATCAAAAAGAAAAAATACGCTACCGATGCAGAGTTAGAAGCGATTGAAGAACGTATAAAAGAACGTGTGGCAGAGTGTGAGAGATTCGCTGAAGAATCACCTTACCCAGAAAAACATATTATGTACGACGTGGTTTACGATCAAGAAAATTATCCTTTCTTGCCAAGTAGACTCTAATAAAATAAAAACACTAATTAAATACAAGAACATAAATGGCAGAAATTATTACTATGCCACGTCTTAGCGACACTATGGAAGAAGGTGTTGTTGCAAAGTGGCTTAAAAAAGTAGGCGATAAAGTAAATGAAGGCGACATTTTAGCTGAAATCGAAACTGACAAAGCTACAATGGAGTTTGAATCATTTCACTCAGGTACCTTATTATATATAGGGTTACAAGAAGGTGAAGGAGCTAAAGTAGATACACTTTTGGCTATCATTGGTAAAGAAGGTGAAGATATCTCAGCACTTATTGGAGGTGGTGCTCCTGCAACAGCTCCTAAAGTTGAAGAAGCAAAACCTGTTGCTGAGGTAGCTACAGCTCCTGCTGCAGGTGCTACTATGCCTGCAGGTGTAGAAGTGGTAACAATGCCTCGACTTAGCGATACAATGACTGAAGGTACTGTAGCTTCTTGGCTTAAAAAAGTAGGAGATACAGTAAAAGAAGGTGATATTTTAGCTGAAATCGAAACTGATAAAGCTACAATGGAATTTGAATCTTTCTACTCAGGAACTTTATTATATGTAGGTTTGAAAGAGGGAGAAAGTGCATCAGTAGATTCATTGTTGGCAATCATAGGTCCTGCAGGTACTGATGTGAATACAGTATTAGCTGCATTACAAGGAGGTGGTAGTGCGCCAGCAGCAGCTGCAGCTCCTAAAGCTGAAAGTAAACCTGCTGAAACAGCAGCTCCAGTTGCTGCTCCAGTAGCTAATGCTAACGACCGTGTGTTTGCTTCACCTTTGGCTAAGAAAATTGCTCAAGATAAAGGTATTAACCTTACTGAAGTAAAAGGAAGTGGAGAAAATGGACGTATTGTGAAGAAAGATGTAGAGAACTTTATTCCAAGTGCAAAGGCTGCAGCAGCTCCTACTACGGCTTCAGTTTCAGCAAGTTCAGCTATCCCAACAGTAATTCCTGTGGGTGTAGAAGTAACTGAGGAAGTGAAGAACTCACAAATGCGCAAAACAATTGCAAAACGTTTGTCAGAATCTAAATTTACGGCTCCTCACTACTATTTAGCAATTGAAATTGATATGGAAAATGCAATGGCATCACGTGCTCAAATCAACAACTTGCCTGATACAAAAATATCTTTCAATGATATGGTAGTGAAAGCTTGTGCAATGGCACTTAAAAAACATCCTCAAGTAAACACTTCTTGGAAAGGAGATACTACTGTGTACAACAAACACGTGAATGTAGGGGTCGCAGTAGCTATTGAAGATGGTTTAGTAGTTCCTGTTATCAAATTTACTGATTCATTAACACTTACTCAAATAGGTGCATTAGTAAAAGATTTGGCAGGCAAAGCACGTAATAAAAAATTGACTCCTGCTGAAATGGAAGGTAGCACATTCACTGTGTCTAACTTAGGTATGTTTGGTGTAGATGTATTTACTTCTATTATCAATCAGCCTAACTCAGCTATCCTCTCAGTAGGTGCAATTGTAGAGAAACCCGTAGTGAAAAATGGACAAATAGTAGTAGGTCATACTATGCAAGTAACCCTTGCTTGCGACCACCGTACTATTGATGGTGCTACTGGTGCTCAATTCTTGCAAACTCTCAAAGCATACATTGAGAACCCTGTAACGATGCTCGCATAAGAGAAATGTTATTATAAAGAAAAGGCTGCCCTTTCAAAGAGCAGCCTTTTTTGTTTATATCATACTTATTATAACAAGTGTTTGTGAGCACGATAGGACGAACGAACTAATGCTCCACTCTCTACGTGACGGAATCCTAATTCTAAGCCTATTTCTTTGTATTTAGCAAATTGTTCAGGAGTTACAAATTGTTTTACAGGTAAGTGTTTTTTAGAAGGTTGCAAATATTGACCTATAGTTACAATATCTACTTTAGCTTCTTTTAAGTCGTGAAGGGTTTCTATTACTTCTTCTTCCTTTTCACCTAACCCTAACATAATTCCTGATTTAGTACGATTAGCTCCATTTTCTTTTAAATAGCGCAATACTCCTAAACTTCGGTCATACTTAGCTTGAATGCGTACTTCACGCGTTAATCGGCGTACAGTTTCCATATTATGAGAGATAATTTCAGGAGCAACATCTAAAATGCGGTTTAAATTACGTTCTACTCCCTGAAAATCAGGAATGAGGGTTTCCATAGTAGTGTTGGGGTTCATACGGCGTACTGCTCTTACAGTTTCTGCCCAAATAATACTTCCCATATCTTTCAAATCATCGCGGTCTACTGAAGTGAGTACTGCGTGTTTGATGTTCATTAATTTGATAGAGCGTGCTACTTTTTCAGGTTCTTCCCAATCTAAACTTTCAGGTCGACCTGTTTTTACACCACAAAATCCACAAGAACGAGTACAAATATTTCCTAAAATCATAAAGGTAGCAGTACCTTCTCCCCAGCATTCACCCATATTAGGGCAACTACCAGAAGTACAAATCGTATGAAGATTGTAACGATCTACAACACTTCTCAGTTCAGTGTATTTCTTTCCAGTAGGTAGTTTTACGCGTATCCACTCAGGTTTTTTAGTAGGGGTTATATCTGTTTCTATATTATTGATAGCAAGTGATTCTGCATTCATTGTTTTTAATCTTTAAACTAAAAATTTTTCAAAAGTACTACTTTTTTATAAACTGACAATTTTTTGCTGATACAAACTTCTTATAGACTATTGTAAAATTCTATAAATCAATATAGATAGCAGATTTAAAAAAGTACTTGTAAAACTTCTAAAGATTTTACTTTCTTAAAGTTAGGGAAGTGCCATTCGTAGTACTTTAGTAGTTGATGTAATAGTGCATTGCGTTCGTTTTTATTAGTTTTAATATGATTTAGAGATGGATAATCTGTTATTAAAATACTTTTAAATAGAGCAAGTATAGTTCCCGAAATAACTGTTGAACTGCTTTCAATAGTTGTAAAATGACCTTCTTCCAAATTGAAAAAAGGGAGATGTGAATCGTTATCATCGGGGTAAAAACCGAGATACTTACTAAGGTCAAGCAAGAACTTTAAATGAAAATTAGCAGAAAACTCATTGCGGTCTAAATAGATAAGTTTTTCTTCTAAGTAGTTGAAAAGTTCTATATCAGGAGCCTCAGAAGTACATATATTTGCACATATTTCAGAAAGAAAAAGGCTTACTGTACTTTTGTATATATCAGTATGGAGTGAGAGATAAGGGGTAGTTACTTTTGCTTCTTTGATACGACCTAAGGAACCATTACTCTTATGAGTAGCAACGAGTTCTAAGAGGGTAAAAGGCTGAAAAAGTGCTATGGTTTGGCTGTTCTTTTTAGCAGAAAGAATACCTTGTTGTAGATAACTACGTGTGCCAAGTGTTTTAGTAAAACACTTTACAATGAGGCTGTTATCACTATATTTTAAGTTTGATATTACAATAGCTTCAACTTTTTCGTACATATATCTCCTTTATGATTGTATAATTCTTGGATATTCCTTGTTCATAGTTTTAAAAAATGCTTTACTATGAGATTCTTTATATGTTTATGTTGTTTTTTGAGTCTTAAAAATTATGCTCAATTCAAAGATAAAATTATAGTTGATTCTTCTGTTTTTGAAGTATCTGAAATGGCAGCTTGTAACTATCCATTGATTACTCAAAAAGTTAGATTTATGGAATGTAAAGCTGTTCCTAAATCTGAAGAAGATAAGTGTTTTAATGAATATTATAACAAGCATTTGCAATCGGTAGTACATCTTGAAAGACCTTTTGAGGATGCTGGTGAAGCTGTTATTCAATTTTGTGTAAACACTGATGGATCTGTGAAGGTACTTAGTTGTAGAGGCACTACTGAATATGCTCGTAAAGAGGCTATTCTTGCAGTTCAAAAACTTCCTAAGTTAATACCAGCTCAACACAGAGGCAGACCAATACCTTCTTATTTTCAATCTCGTATTATCTTTAAGTTCCGTTAATAATTATCAATTGTTAATTGTTTTAATACTTTGTTCTAAGTTCTTTGCTAATCCAAATAAATAATTAAACTGCTCTCCATAGAATTGTATCTCACGCCTTGAAATTGGTAAAGAATTATTTGTATTTTGAGAGGTATCCATAATTTCTTTAATCACTTGATTGAATTTCTCAATAGGCGTTTTATAATCAGTTTGAATGGTAGTTGTAGGGTTAGTAAGCAATGTTAAAGCGTGTTGTAAAGCAGCTATAAGACTCTCAATTGCCTCATTGAATACTGCCTTAGGAAAGGTTACTTTCTTGCTGTTCAACCTAATACCAAACGACGCCACTGAAGCTAAGAAAGTTTGTTGTATCACAATAATTCCGTATACCGATGGATTTTTATATTGCATAAATTTTGGCTCTTGTAACATTCGTTGGAAGGTGGTATTTAGGTTAGAAAGTGCTAACACAGCTTCTTTGCGTGATACTTTATAGGCAGTAGTAATTCCTTCTTCAGTATTAAAAATTTCTTTTACTTGTTGTAAATAAGCAATATTAGCTTTTATCGACTTGGTAACAGCTTCTCTATAAGTACTATGTTCCCAAGTAGGTAAAATGAGATAATTTCCTGCAAACGATAGCCCAACTCCTATGACAGTATCCAATAGGCGGTCGTAAATAAGGCTGTAAACATTAGGGGTAATCAGTGCAAAAATAAATATTGCACTAATAGTGATAAATATAGACGCATACATATAATTCTCTTGGATTAATCCAAAAGCAATAGGCATACACAAAATAGCAACGTATAGATATAAACTGGGGTAGGGGAGTAGGTAGATTACAGCAAAAGAAGCAACCCCTCCAATGATAGTACCATATACTCTACTAAGCGAACGTTCTTGGGTGATACCAAAACCAGGGCGCATAATGATGAAGATGGTAAGGATAATCCAGTAGGCATTGTTGATAGGAAATATATCACCTATGAGGTAACCTAAAATTACTACAATAGATAGACGCATAGCGTGCCTAAAAAAGGTTGATTTTAAAGATATATGGTCTTTGAGACGTCGCCACGAATAGTTTTGGTAACTCACAAACTTGCGATAAGTACTCTCATCACGCACCCCTGCATCGTTGCTGTAATAATTTTCAAAAATATGTCGGATATTTTCAATAGAATGATACTGACTTTCTATATAGATATAAAAATTTCGCAATAGCAAGGTGCGCTCTTTATCTTCTTCCGATACTTCTGAAAGTACTTTTAATTTTTCGTTTTTTTCTTTAGTTTGTGCTAATAAGTCTTTCAAACAGTTGTCTAATTGTATCTTCTTGCGTGAACCAATATATTCTGCCATTTGGTGCAACTGCCTTGATAGTTCTTTGAGGAAATCTACATAAGTTTGTAAATATTCTTGATGTTTAGCAAAAGCCTTGTCTACTTTTTCGTATTGTACGGGGTTAGCTAAGGCTAATTCAAAGATATCTACCAACTCTATAAACATCAAAAATTGGCGTTGTAGGTAATCAGTTTTACCTGATTTGCTACGCGAATCAAGTACAGCTTCACGTAGCTTTTCATAATTTTCGTTGAGACTTGTTTGTAGATTGATGAGTTTTTTTAAACCTTCAGTCCTGTCTTTAGCAATAAGCAAATCAGCTCTTATTGAAAAAAACTCCGCTGTGAGAGCAAAGCATTTTCCTAATAACTGTTCGCTGTATAAACGCGGACGTATTTTTAAGAATATATATACTAACACACTGTACCATAAGCCTCCTAATAGCACACAACTGCTGTATAACACAATGCCCCATCCTGTTTGTAAGTGGGCTAAAGTAGAGGCTATCTCAAACAAACCTGCAAAAGCTACCATTGTAGCGCGATGTCCATATAACGAAATGTAAGCATTGCCAAAGGTGAGCAGAAAAATAGTAGGCAGTAACAAGTACTCATAAGGAGCAGTAAGGTTTACTAAAACACAGCTGAGAGTTGCTAGCAATGTTGCTATAAAAAGCCCTCCATAGAGATGTTTTTGATTTCCTGGGATATCACTGGGAGAAATGGCAATCACACTCAAAGCCATAGGGATACCAATATCCAATAAGTCAAGCCAAAGACCTAATCCTAAGGGAATAAGCACCGCAATAGTTTTCAGGCAGCCTTTGAAAAAAGAAAAACTTTTAAAGAAAGATATGATGGAGGTATACATTTTTTACATATATTTGCAGGCAAAATTACAAAACTAATGGCAAATAACCATCTGATAACTGAAATATTAAAGGAAGGGAAGATAATTCTATACCCCACTGATACAGTTTGGGGGTTGGGGTGTGATGCTACAAATCCTGAAGCAGTAGCCAAAATTTTCCAAATAAAACAGCGGAGTGAAAGCAAAAGTCTTATCATTTTAGTGAGTGATATACAAATGTTGCAACAATATGTAACAGCTGTTCCTTCTAAGGTACTCGCTTATCTTCAAACTTTGCAAGAACCTACCACTATCATCTATAGTCACCCTTTGCATTTGGCTAAAAATGTAATAGCTGCTGATGATACTGTAGCCATTAGAGTTGTACAAGATGCTTTCTGCCAACAAATGATTGCTGATTTTGGCAAGCCTATAGTCTCTACATCTGCTAATATCAGTGGAGAACCAACACCTTTGTATTATCAGTTGATTGACCCTAAAATTATTGCACAATGTGATTATGTAGTGCCCTATCGTCAAGATGATACCCAAATAAAAAATCCCTCACGACTGATACGTTTTGATGCAGACGGAGAGATTTTAATATTGAGATAAATAGTACAGTTATTGCACTATTTTTATAGGAGTACCATTATCGATATTTATTTGACCACTGGTAATCACTTCATCACCAGCTGTAAGTCCGCTGATGATTTCCACTTTATCGCCAAAGTTACGACCACTTTTTACATTTACCATTTCGGCTTTGTTGTTTACAATTTTGAAGATTTTGTTTTGACTAACACTACCTACGAAAGCAGAATGAGGTACTACAAGAGCTGTAATTTCATTGTTGTCATTACCAAATTGAGCAGAGGCGTACATACCTGCTTTTAGCTTTTTATCTTTGTTAGCTACTAATATTTCTACAGGAAATTTGAGAGCACTGTTAGATTTGGGAGCAATAAAAGTAATTTTTCCTTCTACTAATTCAGTAGAGGTACTAGGTTTAATTTTAACAACATCCCCCACTTTTAGTTGCCCTACTTGACTTTCATCTACTGTAATTTTCAATTTTAGATTGTCAATATTTACTACATTAAAAAGTGTTTGTCCTGCTGCTACAAGTGTTCCTTCTTCCACTTCTTTGCTGGTCACAATTCCGTTGATTTTACTGCGAATTGCTGTATCTCCCGAGGCAATAGCAGCTGAATTGTAGTTAGCTTGTGCATTTTTGAGTTGCAAGCGCGCTTGTTCTAATTGTTGAGCAGTAACTCCTCCTGTTTGGAAAGCACTTTCAAATCGTTTTAAATCTGATTTAGCTGTCTCGAGAGCTGCTTTAGCATTATCTAATTGAACATTAGTTCTGTCGGCTTTTGTTTGAGCCAATACTTGTCCTGCTCTTACAAAATCACCTTCTTTTACGTAGATTTTTATTACTTGTCCTCCCATTTCTGAAGAAACATTCAAATCTTGTTCAGCTACAAAAGTACCATTAGCTGTAAAAAGGTCAGCTACTTTTTCTTCTGCTACCTTAGCAGCTCGAACGGCTACTTGAGCTTCTTTTTGGGCAACGATAGCCACTTCTTCAGCATTCTTTTGCTTGTTAGAATATAGGCGGAAAGCCATTAATCCCATAAGGGCTACTATTACAACTATAGTAATTACTTTTTTCATTTTTCTTACAATAATATATTAAGTGTTCTAAATCGGGGGCAAAGGTACGATAAAAAAACTTAATAAACAAAAAAAGTTTCCAAAAATTATTTTTTATTTGAATTGAACAATTACTCTATCGAGGCAATTGATACCTAATAAAGAAGAAGCACCTCCTACTGAACGGGTATCACTTTTGTAGATGCTACATTGCAGCAAGTTCAGTTCATTGAAGAGAATCATCATTTTACCATCATCGTTTATTTCACTATAGTTGTTATATACTTTTTTGAAAGAGTACAAATTGAATATTACTTCAAAATTTCGCCCTTTTCTTGTTTCTTCAAAGAGAGAATGTGAAATGTTACTCACTGCATTGCCGTAATGGTCTATATAGATAATTATCCCGTGAATAAAATTTTCGTCTGTGGATACTTCTGGTTTGAAATATGATACTGAATTACATTTTTCAATAGGAATACCTATTTGATTAAGAGGAGTTTCTTTGTAAATTTGCTCAGCTATTGAAGTAAAACTATAAAGTGTGGGAAAAAGAGGTGTAGAAGGTTGGGTATCAAACTCATATAGAGCTACATTAGTACAATTTTCAGAAAGTAGATGAAAAATACCATTATCAGCACCTATAAAATAATGACCATTGAGTGACATTAGCAGATGTTTTTTTGTAGCAGTGCGCTCAGTATCTACTCCTATAATATGAATACTCCCTTTTGGGAAGTGCATATAACTATTCTGGAGGATATAAAAAGTTTCTAAAATATTGAAAGGAGAAATATAATGAGAAATATCTACAATAGTGGCATTAGGACACTTGTTGTAGAGAGCTCCCTTCACAGCGGCAACCGAATAGTCGCGCAAACCAAAATCGGTGGTAAGAGTGATGATTTTCATATTTGATGAGAATGAGACTGCAAAGGTATAGTATTCAATTGGAATACCCAACTCAAAATCACTGATTTTTATCGATTGTTGAAAACTTTGTTAATAACTTATTCGTGAGAGGGTGTGAAAATCGAATAGAAAGCCGTTACTTTGCAGCCCGAAAATAAAAAGTTATGAACGAAGAAAAAGATATTTGGTGGCTCAACGAAGAGTCTGAACAAATCCTCAATAGAGGCTATTTATTAAAAGGTGAGAGCGTGGAAGGAGCAATAGATCGCATCACACGCGCTGCTGCACAACGCTTGTATAAGCCTGAGTTACAGCCAGCTTTTAAAGAAATGATCACTAAAGGCTGGATTAGTTTCTCGTCACCTATTTGGGCAAATATGGGTACTGAGCGCGGCTTACCTATTTCGTGTTTTAATGTACACGTGCCTGATAGTATTGAGGGAATTACTCACAAACTTGGCGAGGTGATTATGCAAACCAAAATAGGGGGGGGGACTTCTGGTTATTTTGGTGAATTGCGTAGTCGCGGTTCGGCAGTTACTGATAATGGTAAATCAAGTGGGGCAGTGAGCTTTATGAAATTGTTCGATTCGGCTATGGATGTGGTGTCACAAGGAGGGGTAAGACGCGGTGCTTTTGCGGCTTATCTCGATATCGACCATCCTGATGCTGAAGAATTTTTGCAGATTAAAGATGTAGAGTTCCCTATTCAAAACCTTTTCTTCGGGATTTGCGTACCTGATTATTGGATGCAGGAGATGATAGATGGAGATGTAGAAAAACGCCGTTTGTGGGCTCGGGTATTAGAATCTCGCCAACAAAAAGGTTTGCCTTATATTATCTTTACAGATAATGCCAATCGCAATCGTCCTCAGGTATATAAAGATAAAGATATGATTATTCGCTCAAGTAATTTGTGCAGTGAGATTATGCTGCCTTCAAGTGAAGACGAATCATTTATCTGTTGCCTTTCATCAATGAACTTAGAACTTTTTGATGAATGGAAAGATACTAAAGCCGTGAAATTGGCAGTTTTCTTCTTAGATGCTGTACTTTCAGAATTTATTGAGAAAACAAAAGGGAATTACTATTTGCAGGCAGCGCGCAATTTTGCTATTCGCCACCGTGCTTTGGGCTTAGGAGTATTAGGCTATCATTCGTATTTGCAACGCAATATGATACCTTTTGAAAGTTTTGAAGCTACTCAATTCAATGCACGTGCTTTTAAATATATTCGTGAAGAAGCAGAAAAAGCAACTAAAGAGTTAGCACATATTTATGGAGAACCTGAGGTGCTAAAAGGATATGGCAGACGTAATACTACTACTATGGCAATTGCTCCTACTACTTCTAGTTCGGCTATTTTAGGGCAAGTTTCTCCTGGTATTGAACCTTATTCAAGTAATTACTATAAGGTAGGACTTTCCAAAGGAAACTTTATGCGCAAAAACAAATACCTCACTCAACTGTTAGAAGAAAAAGGACTTAACAACGAGGATGTATGGCGTTCTATTCGTTTGAATAATGGTTCGGTGCAACACTTGCAAGAGCTTACACAACAAGAGAAGAACGTGTTTAAAACTTTTAAAGAAATATCTCCTATGGAAATTATATCGCAGGCTGCACAACGCCAAGCGTATATAGATCAAACGCAGAGTTTGAACTTAAATATTCCATCGGTGATGCCTATCAAAGATGTGAACAAAGTGATGATAGAAGCATGGAAGTTAGGAGTGAAGAGTTTGTACTATCAACGTAGTCAATCAGTAGCTAAAGAGATGATAATGAACTTTGTGAACTGTAGTAGTTGCGAAGCATAACATAGATTAATTTGTTTGCAAAAAGGGCTGTATAGCGGATTGCTGTACAGCCTTTTTTTGTATTATTGAATACTATAAGTAGCACCTTTTTCAGTAGGGAAACTCACTATTTGTTCTTTCTTTTTAGAAGGTATTAATAAAGTTTTTTTGTAGTAAATGCTTTTACCTGCAGGGAGTAAAACGCTGCAATCAGTACCATTGAGAGAGGTGATAGTAGCTGTTTTTAGACGGTGTTTTTCCCAATCGAAACTTACTTCAAAACCATTGCGAACTTTCATTCCTTGCATAGTACCATTTTTCCAATCGGGGTGGGAGGGGAGTGCTGGTAAAAAGCGAATAGTATAGTTTTTTCCATGACTTTGCAAAAGCATCTCAGCAATACCTGCTGCTCCTCCTAAATTGCCATCTATTTGAAAAGGAGGGTGAGCACAAAATAGATTAGGATAAGTACCACCATTTTGTCCGCTAGTACTATTGGGGTCTACAGGATGTAACAATTGTCGTAATAATACTAGAGCATGATTGCCATCATGTAAGCGCGCCCAGAAATTTATCTTCCATGCACGTGACCAACCAGTACCTCCATCTCCTCGCATTTTGAGTGTTTTTTTAGCAGCTGTGGCTAAAGCAGGTGTATCCCAAGGGGTAATCTCGTCGTATGGATATAGTCCATAGAGATGTGATATGTGGCGATGATTCGGTTCAGCATCTTTCCAATCATCTAACCATTCATTGAGGTCTCCTTTCTTTCCAATACGGTTAGGAACGGTATGAGTTATTATTTCTTGCCATTGAGAGTAAAGTTCATTATCTACACCTAATATTTTGGCAGCTTGTAGAGTGTTGCTAAAGAGCTCTCGCACTATTTGCATATCCATAGTAGGGGCAATACAAGTGTTACCTATTTGCTTTTTACCATCTTTTAGCTGAGGCATTATATAAGCATTTTCGGGTGAGTTAGAGGGAGCTGTTACCCAATAGCCCGTTTTAGGATCTTTGATTAACAAACTTTGGAAAAAATCGGCTGCTTCTTTTAGTACGGGATAATATTCTCTTAAAAAATCAGTGTTGAGGGTGTAGAGGTAATGTTGCCAGATGTGCTCACATAGCCACGCACCTCCAGTAAGTGTTGAGCCCCATTCAGCCGATTCACCAGGGGAGGTGTAAAACCAAGGATTACTAATCACGTGTGCCATCCAGCCATTGGCATTGTAATAAGCTCTTGCAGTTTTGCGTCCGTTAGCAACTAAGTTTTTAGTGAACTTATGTAAAGGTGTTGTGAGTTCAGAAAGGTTTGTGCTTTCGGCTAACCAATAGTTCATTTGTAGATTGATATTCAAATGGTAATCGCCATTCCAAGGGGTTTGGTATTCCTCTGCCCATAAGCCTTGCAGATTAGCGGGAAGAAGACCTTCACGAGAGGAAGAAATAAGTAGATATCTACCAAAATTGTAATATAATACAGGAAGCAGAGCGTCTTTTTTGCCTTTGTAAAATCGTTGTAGTCGTTCAAAGGTGCTAAGAGAGCTTGTATCAGTATTAGCTTCACTATACCAGCGATTACGATTAAAAAACACTTGATAAGCCTTTTGGCTTTCTATAATTGCGTTCTCAAAAGGGATAGTTGCTTTTTGTAGGTAATCATTAGCTTTTTGCAGCACATCGTTTTGTGTAAGTCCCCCTTTAGTAAAATTATAATTAGTTGCAGCACTTATTTTAAGTACTATTTCTTTAGCTTTTTGTATAGAGGTAGCATTGGTTGTATTTTGAAGATTTCCATCTGTTTGAACGTCTATCTCCGAAGCAAATTGCATTCCTTCAGTGTTTTCATTAGGAAGTACCCCTGATAGTGTAATTTTGTTTGATTTATAAGATGTTGTAGCATTTTCTCTGCGATGTAGAGAAATATCTATATCTAAGGGCTGAGAAGCTGTAATTCTAATCCAAATAAGGTCGTTTTTAAAATCAGCGAAAGCAATTTGTTGAATATAGTTATTGCCTCGCTTGAACGAAGTAAAAGCTGTAGCTTGGTCTAAACGAAGAATACGTTGGTAGTTCTCTGTAGGGAGGGTGCTTTTCCAATCTAATAGTAACTCACCTAATATTTGATAACAGCCATAGCTACAATTTGCCCCATTGCCCTTACAAGACCCTTCACCTTTAGCGATAAAGTGTTTTTGCAAAAGGGCTTGAGCTTCTAAATTTTTACCTTCTAATAGTAATTGTTGTATGGTTTTTAGATGTATATGAGCATTAGGATCATCAGCATCCTGTGTTCCTCCTGACCAAAGTGAAATCTCATTGAGTACAATTCTATCAACATCAGTTTTACCAAAGAACATAGCTCCTAATCGTCCATTACCAATAGGTAGGCTTTCAGTAAAATGTTCAGCAGGTTTGTGAAATACTACTGAAACATCTTGAGGTTGAGCATAAAGAGATAATCCAATAAATAAGGATATAAAAAAACTAATAGTTTTCATAATTTAAAAGGCTGTATTATTTCAATAGTAGATCTGTAGTACCTACTTGGTTAAGTTTGTCATCATAAACAGTTATTTTATAGGTACCTTTTTCAAACTCTTTACCTACTTTAGCAATAAAGTCACAAATATCTACACTTTTATTGTCGTAAATAAAGTGAGTGGCTATACTATAATTCACTTTTTCTTCACCAGCAGAAAAACTTTCGTTACTGCCTAAAATATTTCCTGAAGGATTTGTTACTTGTATATAGAAATATCTAGATCCTGATTTAGCTATCTTATTGGCACCTACAGTAAAACATATTTTCAATTTATTGGCAGCTCTACCTCTATCAGTAGTTTTGTTTTTAGAACCTTTTACAGCTTCGGCAATGAGTTTACTAATTTGCAAAGCTGATCCTGTTTCAACTACCTTCTTCAGTTGATTAGTTTGACGAGCAAGAGAGTCTACTTTGGCACTAGCTAAATCTAATTTTACACTCATACTATCTAAATCTTTTTTGATAGCTGAATTGGCACGCATTAGTGAGTCATTCTTTCTAATCAAAAGGTCACGTTCTTTAGCTAAAGCAAATGCCTGACTTTTGAAGCGAGCTAAAGATGAAATACTCACTTTCATATTTTGTAAAGAGTCAATGTATTGGTCAATTTTATTGCGGGCTTGCAATAAATCTTCTTTTACATCTTTGTTTTCAATTACTACTTTGTCATAGCTGTCACGTAGTAATTCTAAATCGCTCATCACTTGTTTCTTTTGTGTAGTGAGTTCGTTTTCAGTAATTTGCCTATCCTTATTGAGAGAGTAAGTGTAATACCCTAAACCGCTAGTAGCAATAGCTAATATAGCGATAAGTATCTTTGATAAAACACCTCCTCCTCTGGGCTTGTCGTCTTCAGGGATTCCATAAGCAGGAAGAGAGTGATCACTTCCTCTTTCCGTTAAACTATTGTTAGCTTGTTCTAAAAAAAGGGGTTTGTCGTAGTTATTGCTCATAAGACATTATTTTTAATAATCTTGCAAATGTAGTAATAAAAATGTATACAATGCAAATTTTTCACATTTTTTTATTCACTTTAGAAAAAGAAGTTGTAATTTTGCCACCGTTTTTTAATGTAGAAGAGTTATGTTAATACGTTATTTTGCTATTATTTTTGGCTGTTTAGGTATAGGTGAATTGATTGTAACCCTTACACACATTCCTTTTCCTTCTAGTATCATTGGAATGCTTTTTCTCACCTTATTTTTGCAACTCGGATGGATAAAACTGCAATCAATTAAAGCCCTCTCCGATTTGCTAATTTCTAATTTAGGTCTCTTTTTTGTTCCTCCAAGTATAGGCATTATGGCCTATTTTAAACAGATAGGAGAAAACTTTTGGGCTATCTTCATCTCCATCATTATCAGTACTGTAGTAGTGATTGTAGTTACTGGTCACATATATCAATTTTTCCGTAAACGTCTCAAATAAAATGAAAGCACTCGCAGAAAATCAAGTAGTATTATTAGGTATTACCTTTATTCTTTATTATGGGGTATTGCTACTACAAAAAAAATATAATTCAGTATTCTTAAACCCTGTACTCATTACAGTTTTGGTATTAGTTTCATATCTTATTATTTTTGGAATATCTCCAGAAAAATACGAAGAAGCAGGACAGTATATTGATTTTTGGCTCAAACCTTCTATTGTAGCCTTAGGAGTGCCTCTTTATCTCCAACTTTCTAAGATAAAAAAACAACTGATTCCGTTAGTAGTTTCTCAGTTTGCTGGTAGTTTAGTAGGGATTATAACAGTGTGTCTAATAGCCAAATGGTTAGGACTTTCCAATGATATAGCTATTTCTTTAGCACCAAAATCAGTAACAACTCCTATTGCATTAGAAGTATCACGTGTGCTCCACGGCATAGAGCCTATCACCGTGATGGCAGTGATGACTACGGGCTTTTTGGGGAATATTTTTGGAATTACTTTTCTCAATTGGTTTCGTATCAAGAGTCCGATGGCAAAAGGCATTTCCTTAGGTACAGCTTCTCACGCATTGGGTATAATGGCAGCGTTTAACCTCAGTGAAAAATATGCTGTATATGCGAGTTTGGGGATGATATTCAATGGTATTTTTACAGCTGTATTAGCTCCTACAGTGGTGCATCTGTTGTTCTAATTTCAGTGTTTGTTATACTTGCAGAATAAGGAAAATAGTACAAGCTATCTACTTTTCCATCTTCAAAATGAATAAGAACTTTATCTATAGTAATGTTGTTATCAGTAGAAGTTAGTTTAAAAAGTGTTTTAATATTGTTTAAACTCTTTTGAAAGATAGCTATATCGTCAATAAACTCACACTGAGTAGACTGTTTTTGCTCTTGAGGAGTTATTTCTTCAATCATTACATAATGAAGTGTGTTGTTTTTAGTAAAACTAAACTCTATCTTGTAATGAGTATGGTAGATAGCTAAAAGATTTTCGTTTTCAGACCATACATCGGCTATAGTTTGAATAAAAGTTTTGTTGTATAATACTTTATTTATGCCTTTACTTGTAAAGAAATCAGTTGTTTTTATGGTATACATATTTTATCAGATTTGCTAAAATTGATAGTAATGTCGCTATTGAAAACAAAGAGGTGATAAAAGCCAATGGTAGAGCATAAATAGTAATCTTTTCCAAGAAGTTATAAGAGAAAAAAACTATCTCAAAAATACTATTGCTCAAGATTGCTCTTTTTGAGGGATGGTTACTTTCCTCATATTGTAGCAGATAAGGAAAGAGTGTTATATAACTGGTGAGCAATAATAAGAGGGCTACTATTAAATAGAAGCCAAAGTCTTTAAATGGTGTATATTTATCTACATTCATTGCACTATTCAACTATTATTTTTTGTCCTTGCTTTGAAAAATAATCTATAATAGCTTGTAATATTTCTTCTTGTTCTATATAAGAGAGGGTATTATCTATTGAATTGCGATAAATAACATAACTGTAAATGTTTTTTGCTGATAACAACAATCCTTCTCCTAAAATTTTATAGTAATTACCTTTGTAAGATACTATAATATTTCCTCTTGTAATTTCTTCTATTTTAATAGGTTCCTTATTAAAATCATATTGTCCTACATATACTAATTGATTAAAAATTTCACCTTCTACAATATCGCGAGTATCTCCTGAATAGAAAAAAACAGCATTCCCTTGATAAATACCCATTTCTTTACATTTTTCTACTAATAAAGTTCTATTTTTAGCTCCCAAAGGTGTTTCTTTTGCTAAGAATTCTACATCTAAAACCCTATCAAATAAAGGAATGATACCTATAAAGTCGGGGTCATATTCTTCTTCGTTAATATCTTTACAAAAAAGGCAGTTATTATCTTCATCAAAATAAGATTGAAACTCCTCATTAGTACCTTCGAAAGTACCTATCCAAATTTTTATTTTGTTCATTTTCTTTTTAATAAGGTAAACTATTTCCAAATATCTTTAGTGCTTCAAATGAGTTATCAGTAGTTTCTTTTATGCTGAATGTTTTCATTTATTTTATAGGATTATGAAATATATGTCCATAAATTCTTGTGTCGTTGTAACTGATTAAGAGTATAAGCAACCCGTTGGTTTTGAGGTAATTCTAAATTAGGGTCAGCTTTGACTAGGTCGATAGCTTGAAAGCGAGCAGCTTTTAGTATATCTTGGTCTTTCACGAGATCGGCTATTTTTAAGGCAAGCACTCCACTTTGTTGAGTTCCCATCAGGTCGCCAGGACCTCGCAGTTTAAGATCTACTTCAGCAATTTCGAAACCATCATTAGTGCGCACCATTGTTTCCATACGGATGCGAGTTTCGTTACTCATTTTGTTACCTGTGAGCAATATGCAATAACTCTGTTCACTACCACGGCCTACACGCCCGCGCAATTGGTGTAGTTGTGAAAGACCAAAACGTTCAGCACTTTCAATTACCATTACTGAAGCATTAGGTACATTTACACCTACTTCTATTACAGTGGTAGCTACCATTATTTGTGTTTCATTGCGCAGGAAACGCTCCATTTCAGCATCTTTTTCAGCGGGTTTAAGTTTGCCGTGCACAATCGATACTTTGTATTTGGGTAATGGGAAACTTGCTGTGATATACTCATAACCTTCAGTAAGATTCTTAAAATCTAGAGCTTCTGATTCTTCTATGAGAGGATATACCACATAAGCCTGCCTGCCTTTATCTATTTCTCTTTTGATAAATTCATAAGTCTCTGCACGTCGGTTTTCATATTGGTGTAAGGTTTTGATAGGTTTACGCCCCGGAGGAAGTTCATCAATTACCGATACATCTAAATCGCCATATACACTCATTGCTAAAGTACGCGGAATGGGAGTAGCTGTCATTACCAAAATATGAGGAGGTATAGTGTTTTTACGCCATAGTTTTGCTCTTTGTTCTACCCCGAAACGGTGTTGTTCATCAATAATAGCAAGTCCTAAATTCTGAAATTGAACCTTCTCTTCTAATAGAGCGTGAGTGCCTATGAGAATAGAAAGTTCTCCAGATTGTAATTGTTCATCTAATATTCTGCGTTCTTTTGTTTTAGAGGAGCCTGTGAGTAGAGCAACCGTTATCCCAGTGTTTTTTAGCAACTCACTAATGGTTTGATAATGCTGGTTAGCGAGAATTTCGGTAGGAGCCATTAAACAAGCTTGACAATGATTATCTACTGCCAAAAGCATTGTCATTAGAGCAACAATTGTTTTTCCAGACCCAACATCGCCTTGTAACAAACGGTTCATTTGGGCATTGGAGCCTACATCAGCACGTATTTCTTTCAGTGCTCGCTTTTGGGCATTGGTGAGAGGAAAAGGGAGGTGATAGTTGTAGAAGTTCATAAAAGCATCACCTACTTTTTTGAAAGGTTGTCCTTGAAATTTCTGTTTGTGTAACAGATTTTTGCGTACTAACTGTACTTGTATATAAAAGAGTTCTTCAAATTTCAATCGTATAGAGGCTTTGGTAAGCAAGGATTGGTTGGTAGGAAAATGAATATTACACATCGCCTCTTGCTTAGAAATGAGATTCATAGCAGTGAGTATTGTATCGGGTAGATTCTCTGTGAAATTATACCCTATTTCTTCAAAAACAGTTTGTACTAATTGGCGCATTACTCTATTGGTGATGTTGCGTTTAGCTAATTTTTCAGTAGATGGATAAACGGGCTGAATGCTGTTATGTCCTGTTTTTTTGAACTCGCTGAGTAAATCCATTTCGGGGTGAGGCATAGAAAAAGTTCCTCCAAAGAAATTCAACTTGCCAAAAATAACATAAGGCTCGTTGATTTTTAGAGAATCACGCAACCATTTTAGCCCTTTGAACCACACGAGTTCCATAGTTCCTGTCTCGTCTACAAAGGTAGCGACAAGGCGGTTGCTTTTTTGATGAGCCGACTCTACAGTACGTAGATTTACTATTTTACCCACGAGTTGTACCTCAGCATTATTGTTTTGTAGCTCATTGATTTTGTAGAACTTAGTTCGGTCGATATACCTATTAGGGAAGAGGTTCAACAAATCTTGATACTCATAAATACCGAGTTCCGTTTTCAGGAGTTCAGCTCGCTGAGCGCCCACCCCGCGTAGATGACTTATAGAAGTATGTAGGATATTTTCTGAAATCATAAGGGCAAAAGTAGTGAATAATTAGTAAATGAGCAAATTTGCTAATTGAAAAAAATATTGTTACTTTTGCGCCCTGAAAAAGTTAATTATCAACTGTTAATCGAAAATATATGACTTCACAAGAAATAAGAAATCTATTCCTAAAATTCTTCGAAAGCAAAGGACATACCATTGTTCCTTCAGCTCCTATGGTAATCAAAAATGACCCTACCTTGATGTTTACTAACGCAGGTATGAACCAGTTTAAAGAGTTTTTCTTAGGACACGCAAAACCTAAACACAAACGTGTAGCTGATACTCAAAAATGTTTGCGTGTATCAGGCAAACATAACGATTTGGAAGAAGTAGGTCGCGATACGTATCACCATACGATGTTTGAGATGCTCGGCAACTGGTCATTTGGTGATTACTTCAAAAGAGAAGCCATTAGCTGGGCTTGGGAATTACTAACTGAAATATATAAGATTCCTAAAGAAAATCTCTATGTAACCGTTTTTGAAGGCAGCGAAGAAGATGGTGTACCTTTTGACCAAGAAGCATTCGATATTTGGAAAGAACGCATTGCTGAAGATCATATCTTGCTTGGAAATAAGAAGGATAACTTTTGGGAAATGGGAGATCAAGGACCTTGTGGACCTTGTACTGAAATTCACGTAGATATCCGTTCAGATGAGGAAAAAGCTAAAGTAGCAGGGCGTGATTTGGTGAATAACGACCACCCTCAAGTTATTGAGATTTGGAATAATGTGTTTATGGAGTTCAACCGCAAGGCTGACGGTAGTCTTGAAAAACTTCCTTCACGCAATGTAGATACAGGGATGGGTTTTGAGCGCCTCTGTATGGTACTCCAAAACAAACAATCAAACTACGATACCGATGTCTTTACTCCACTTATTCACAAAGTAGAAGAGATTACCAAAAGTCATTATAATAGTAATGGTCGTGTAACTCCTGAACAAGAACAGGTAAATATTGCAATTCGTGTGATTTCAGATCATATTAGAGCAGTAGCTTTTGCTATAGCCGATGGTCAACTACCGTCTAACAACGGAGCGGGTTATGTAATTCGCCGTATCTTGCGTCGTGCTATTCGTTATGGTTTCACTTTTTTAAACCAAAAAGAACCATTTATTTATAAATTAGTAGAAACCCTTGCCGCTCAAATGGGGGCTACTTTCCCCGAATTAGAGAAACAACAATTCTTGATTATGAGTGTGATAAAAGAGGAAGAGGCTTCTTTCTTGCGTACTCTTGAACAAGGTTTGTTGATGCTTGATGTGATGATACAAAATAGTCCTGATAAGCAACTGTCAGGTGGTAAAGCCTTTGAATTGTATGATACTTATGGTTTTCCTAAAGATTTAACGGCACTCATTCTTTCTGAAAAAGGGCTCACTATGGATGAGGAAGGGTTTGAAGTACAATTACAAAAACAAAAAGAACGTTCGCGTGCGGCTGCTCAAGTAAAAACTGATGATTGGGTAGTGCTTCGTGACGACGATGAAGAAGAGTTTATAGGGTATGACACCTTAGAGGCTGTAGTGCGTTTAGTGAAATATCGCCGTGTAGAAAGTCAGAAAGATGGTACACACTTCCAGTTAGTATTCAATACCACGCCTTTTTATCCTGAAGGGGGAGGGCAAGTAGGCGATAAAGGTACATTACAAGCTGCTAATGGTGAACTTATTTATATTTTAGATACTAAAAAAGAAAACAACCTCATCATTCACATAGCAGAGCATCTTCCTACTGAACTCAACGACCCATTCAAAGCCGAAGTACATCTAGTAGCTCGTGAAATGGCAGAAGCCAACCACAGTGCGACACACTTGTTACATCAAGCTTTGCGTGAGGTATTAGGCACACACGTAGAGCAAAAAGGTTCACGTGTAGCCCCTGAAGCTTTGCGTTTCGACTTCTCTCACTTTGCTAAACTCACTTCTGATGAACTTAAAGAAGTAGAGCGTTTGGTAAACAAACGTATTTTTGAGAAAATTCCTTTGCAAGAACACCGAAATATTCCTATCCAACAAGCGGTAGAATCAGGGGCTATGGCGCTCTTTGGTGAAAAATATGGCGACCGTGTACGTATGATTCAGTTTGGAGATAGTAAAGAACTCTGTGGGGGTACTCACGTGAAAAATACAGGTGATATTTGGTTTTTCAAAATTATCTCAGAAGGAGCCGTAGCAGCAGGTATTCGTCGTATTGAGGCAATCACTCGTGGAGGAGCTATGCAGTATTTCATTGAACAAGAACAGCTGGTAGAGCGAATCAAAGAAACAGTTAAAAATACACAAGACCCTGTGAAAGCTATCACACATTTACAAGAAGAAAATGCAGCTTTGCACAGAGAATTGGAACAACTGAAAAAAGAACAAGCTAAACAACTCAAAGCTAATCTCAAAGCTGAATTTACAGAAATTAATGCTATTCAATGCCTTATCAAGCAAGTAGATGCTGAGGTAGCAACACTTAAAGACCTTGCTTTTGAATTAGGTAATGAGGTGAAAGATGCTTTTGTATTCTTTGCTTCAGCTCACGAAGAGGGTAAAGCACTCTTATTGTGTTATATCAATAAAGAATTAGCTCAAGCTAAAGGTTTAGACGCTGGCAAAATAGTACGCGAATTAGGTAAATACATTCACGGAGGTGGAGGTGGTCAACCATTCTTCGCCACTGCAGGAGGTAAAAAACCTGAAGGTATTGCCGAAGCATTATTTAAAGTAAAAGACTTTCTATAATGAATTTTTTAGCCCATATTTATCTCTCAGGAGAAGGTGATGAATTACTTACCATTGGTAACTTTATTGCCGATACCGTACGAGGTAAAGAATACTTACAATACCCCGAAGCAATGCAACGGGGTATTTTATTACATCGCAAAATTGATACATTCACTGATGCGCATCCTATTTTCCGACAAAGTAAACATCGCCTAGTGCCTACATATAATCATTATGCAGGAGTTTTAGTAGATATTTACTACGATTACTTTCTTGCTAAACATTGGAAAGAATATTCTACTATATCTTTAGAACAATATGCCCAACGTTTTTACAACTCTTTACAAAAACATCAACTCTTGTTAAGTGAAAAAGCACAGAATTTGAGCAAATATATCATAGCAGAACATTGGTTAGAAAAATATCAGACTATTGAAGGAATAGCATCAATACTCTACCAAATGGATAGGCGTACGGGATTTATTTCCAAAATGCAATATGCTGCCAATGATTTGTGCAAAGATGAAAGTTTATATGAAAAAGAGTTTGAAAACTTCTTTGGAGAAATACAAAAATCTATATGAAGTGTTGGTTTTCAGAAGATTATATTTTTGATTCTATTTATTTTTCATTTTTCATTTTTCATTGTTCACTTTTTTTTATATCTTTGCCTCGTTTTTTTAACAAAAATGCCAATATCTCTCATTCAAAAATACAATGTAGCAGGTCCTCGCTATACTAGCTACCCTACTGTTCCTTATTGGGATAGTAGTACTTTTTCCACTGAAAAATGGTTAGAGAGTTTATCCAAATCATATTCTGAGAGTAATAGTACTGAAGGTATTAGTCTTTACATTCATTTACCTTTTTGTGAGAGCCTTTGTACTTTTTGTGGTTGTCATAAGCGTATTACCAAACGTCACGAAATGGAAATACCTTATATAGAAGCAGTACTCAAAGAGTGGCAATTGTATACTGATTTTTTGAAAGAACGCCCTCGTATTAAAGAAATACATTTAGGAGGTGGTACTCCTACCTTTTTTCAACCTTCTCAATTACGCCGATTGATAGAAGGCATTTTTGAGCGAGCTGATAGAGTAGAAAACTATGAGTTTAGCTTTGAAGGGCATCCTAATAACACCACTGAAGCTCATTTACAAACACTTTACAATTTAGGTTTCAAACGTGTGAGTTATGGTGTGCAAGATTATTCACCTAAAGTGCAAAAAGCCATTCATCGTTTGCAACCTTTTGAGAATGTACAGCGTGTTACCGAACAAGCCAGAACTATCGGCTATACCTCAGTGAGCCATGATTTGGTCTTTGGATTGCCATTTCAAACCTTAGATGATGTACTCTTTACTATTGATAAAAGTAATACCCTTCGTCCAGATCGTATAGCTTTCTATAGTTATGCACATGTGCCTTGGATAAAAGGTAGTGGACAACGCGGTTTTAAAGATGAAGATCTACCTACAGGAGAAGTGAAGCGTCAATTGTATGAAGTAGGTAAACAACATCTACTTGAGGCAGGCTATATAGAAATAGGGATGGATCACTTTGCTTTACCTGCTGATAGTATGTACTACGCATTTAAAAATAAACAGTTGCATCGTAACTTTATGGGGTATACAGCCTCTAAAACCCAAGTGATGATAGGTTTAGGAATGTCGTCTATCAGTGATAGTTGGTATGGTTTTGCACAGAATGAAAAAGATTTAGACGACTATTATGCACGTCTTGAAAAGAATGAAATCCCTGTTTGTAAAGGACATATCCTTAATAAAGAAGATTTGATTATAAGGCGTCATATTCTTAATCTAATGTGTCAGTTTGAGACCTCTTGGAGTGATGAGGCACTTCAATTTCCTGAAATAAATGAAGTAATAATGCACTTGCAGGAAATGCAAAATGATGGATTGTTGCATATAGCAAATAATCATATAGAAGTTCCTGATGCAGGTAAACCTTTTATTAGAAATATATGTATGGCTTTTGATTTACATTTACAACGCAAAATGCCTAACACCAAAATATTTAGTATGACAGTTTAAAAAGTTATACTTAACCGTCATAGTGATTGAGTTTTTTAGTTAGTGATGAAAAGGGACAGTTGTGAAATTCGTCCCTTTTCTTTTTTTATTTCAGAAAAAAGTATTATTTTTGCCCCCAGAATAAAAACAAATCATTTTTTTTAACTTAAAAATTGAATTATTATGGGATTTTTAAAAGAATTTAAAGAGTTTGCAGTAAAAGGCAACGTAGTAGATTTAGCCATTGGGGTTATCATAGGGGGTGCTTTTGGTGCTATTGTCTCATCATTAGTAACTGATGTTATTACACCTTTGTTGTTAACACCTGCTTTGAAAGCTACAGGTGCTGCAAATTTAGAAGGCTTGGTATGGAATGGAGTAGCTTATGGTAAGTTTTTAGCTGCTGTAATCAACTTCTTGTGTATTGCTTTTGTATTATTTATGCTTGTAAAAGGTATTAACAAATTGAAGAAAAAAGAAGAAGAAGCTCCAGCAGCTCCTGCTGGTCCTACTCAGGAAGAACTATTGGCTGAAATTAGAGATTTATTGAAAAATAAATAAAAAATTTTCGTGTAACCGCAACACTACACATTTCAACAATTGTTTAATTAAAACCACGCCCTATTTTATAAGGCGTGGTTCTTTTTTATAAGTTTTTTATTAATACGCTTTATAAGTCCCGCTCCTTCGTAGATAAATCCAGTGTAAAGTTGTACTAATGAAGCTCCTGCTTCTAATTTTTCAATAGCATCCTCTTCACTAAAAATACCTCCTACACCTATGATTGGAAAGGCTTTTCCGCTTTTCTCACTTAAAAAGCGAATTACTTCCGTAGCACGATTTTTAAGTGGTTTCCCACTAAGTCCGCCAGTTTCTTTCTTGTTATTGGATAGTAATCCATCTCTGTTAATAGTTGTGTTGGTTGCAATTACTCCAGCAATATTTGTTTCTTTTACAATTTCTATGATGTCTAATAGTTGTTCATCAGTGAGATCTGGAGCAATTTTTAAGAGAATAGGTTTGGAGTTTTCTTTGGCTAAATTCTTATCTTGGAGGGTGTTTAACAACTGCTTAAGAGGTTCTTTTTCTTGTAATGAACGTAAGTTAGGGGTATTCGGAGAGCTCACATTCACTACAAAATAATCCACATAATCAAAAAGCTGTTCAAAACAAATGAGATAATCATTTACAGCTTCCTCATTAGGAGTAATTTTATTCTTCCCTATGTTGCCTCCTATTAATACACCTTTGTTTTTTTTGAGTCTCTCTACAGCCGCTACTACTCCTTCATTATTAAACCCCATACGATTGATAATTCCTTGATCGTCTATAAGGCGAAAAAGTCGTTTTTGGGGGTTTCCTGGTTGTGGTTTAGGAGTGATGGTACCTATTTCTATAAAACCAAAGCCTAAGTTGGATAACTCTTGGTATAAAGTAGCGTCCTTGTCGAGCCCAGCTGCTAATCCCACAGGGTTTTTGAAGTGTAATCCAAAAACTTCTCGGTGCAAAGAAGGATGTTCTACTTGATAGATAAACCGAATGAGAGAGGGTACAAAAGGTATTTTGTGTATCAACTTCAAATATTTGAAAGTAAAGTGATGTGCCTTCTCGGGGTCGAGACTAAAAAGTAACGGACGTATGAATAACTTGTACATAGCAGTTAGCTTAAAGATTCTTTTTAATTTACAATGTAACTTGTTCCTTCCTTACCATCTTTGAGTTGGATACCCATTGCAAGGAGTTCATCTCTAATCTTGTCAGAAAGCGCCCAATCTTTATTAGCACGAGCTTCCATTCGCATATTAATAAGCAATTGGAGCACTCCATCGAGTTTGTCGTTGTTATTAACAGTTTGTTGCTCACTTTGTAGACCTAAAACATCAAAAACAAAAGCATTCATTAGAGTTTTCAGTTCGTTGAGCTCATCTACCGAAATCTTCTCATCACTATTTATCCATTTTACCATTTCAAAAAGATGAGCTATGAGAATAGGTGAATTGAAATCGTCTAAAAGGGCATCATAGCATTTTTGTTTCCATTGATCAATTTCATACGAAAGGGGACCTGGGTGTTCTAAATCGGTAGACATTTCATTCAATGTTTTTACAGCTTCCATAAGCCTTGAGAAGCCTTTTTCAGCAGCAAGCATTGCCTCATTAGAAATGTCAAGCACACTGCGGTAGTGGGCTTGCATAAAGCAGAAGCGTATCACAGCAGGAGCAAAAGGTTTTTCAAAGAAACTATTCTCTCCACTGATGAGTTGCATTGGCAATATATAATTACCAGTAGATTTACTCATACGTTGTCCATTCATAGTGAGCATATTAGCGTGCATCCAATAACGAACGGGACTTTCTCCGTGTCCTGCTTTTCCTTGTGCAATTTCACATTCGTGGTGTGGGAATTTCAAATCCATACCTCCTCCGTGAATATCAAACTGATTGCCAAGATATTTAGTACTCATCACGGTACATTCTAAGTGCCAACCTGGAAAACCATCACCCCAAGGCGACGCCCAGCGCATAATATGAGCTGGAGAAGCCTTTTTCCAAAGCGCAAAGTCCTGAGGATTGTGTTTTTCTCCTTGCCCATCTAAATCTCGAGTATTAGCAAAGAGTTCTTCTATGTTACGACGAGAAAGTTCTCCATAGTTGAGCCCGCGTTTATTGTATTCAAGTACATCAAAGTATACAGAACCATTGCTTTCATAAGCAAAGCCATCTTTCAGTAGTTTTTCGGTAAGTTGTATTTGTTCTAGTATATGTCCTGTAGCAGTAGGTTCAATGGTAGGAGGCAGTAAGTTGAATATCTCTAAAACTTTATGAAAATCTACAGTGTACTTTTGTACAATCTCCATAGGTTCAAGTTTTTCAAGACGAGATTGTTTCACAAAGCGGTCGTTATTCACATCGCCATCATCGGTAAGATGTCCTGCATCAGTGATATTACGCACATAACGTACTTTATAGCCTAAAAACTTGAGTGTGCGATATATAAAATCAAATGACATAAAGGTGCGTACATTACCTAAATGCACATTGCTGTACACAGTAGGACCACATACATACATTCCTACATTGTTTTCGTGTAAGGGTACAAAAACTTCTTTTTCTCCTGTTAAAGAATTGAATATTTTTAATTGATGATTCATTCTGATGTTATTTAAGTTTATTTATATTTACTATTTTTTTTGTAACTCGTAATTCGTAATTTGTCACTTGTTATTTGTTTTTTCTCTAATTTTATACCTCTCTTCATTACTCTTAGTCTTTAAGATGATTTCTCCTAAAAAACCAGCAATGAATAACTGTGTACCAATAAGCATAGTAGTAAGTGCAAGATAAAACTGAGGTCTATCAGCAATAAGGCGACCATTAGGGTTGATAAATAATTTATCAATTCCAAGGTAAGCTGAAAATAAGAAACCTATAAAGAACATCAGTACCCCCAATGCTCCAAAAAAATGCATTGGTCGTTTGCCAAAATGCGACAAGAAACTAATAGTGATAAGGTCTAAAAATCCGTTGATAAACCTACTCATACCAAATTTGGTAACACCATATTTGCGAGCTTGATGTTGCACTACTTTCTCAGTAATACGATTGAACCCCGCATTCTTTGCTAATACGGGAATATAGCGATGCATCTCTCCTGATACTTCAACATTCTTTACAACCTCTTGTTTGTAGGCTTTAAGCCCACAATTAAAGTCGTGAAGTGTGAGACCTGAGGTTTTACGTGCTGCCCAATTGAAAAGTTTAGAAGGTAAGTTCTTTGCTAAAACTGAGTCGTAACGTTTTTTCTTCCAGCCTGATACGAGGTCATACCCTTCTTGGGTAATCATATTGTAAAGAGCAGGAATCTCATCAGGACTGTCCTGCAGGTCGGCATCCATAGTGATCACCACATCTCCTTGTGCTTGTTTAAAGCCGGCGTGAAGCGCTTGTGATTTACCGTAGTTGCGCAAAAAGCGAATACCCTTTATGTTACTATCTTTAGCCGATAATTCTTCAATCACCTGCCAAGAATTATCAGTACTACCGTCATCTACAAAAATAATTTCGTAGGAATAACTATGTTCAGTAAGTACTTTATGTAACCACTGATAAAGTTCGGGTAACGATTCTTGTTCATTGAGTAGTGGTATGACAATTGATATATTCATTAGAAAATATTTACTTCAAATTCTAAGGTAATGCCAAATTGTTTGAGTACAGTTGCTTGTACATAATGAGCTACTGCTAAAATTTCTTTGCCTGTAGCTTTTCCATAGTTCACAAGCACTAAGGCTTGTAAGTTGTGTACTCCTGCATCTCCCTTTCTATATCCTTTGAGCCCTGCGCGATCTATCAACCAACCTGCAGGCACTTTCACTTGTGTTTCATCAATAGGGTAAGAAGGAATATCTGGATATTGAATTTTTAATTCTTCGTAATTAGTTTTTGAAATGATAGGATTTTTGAAAAAACTACCACAGTTCCCTAATGTATCAGGATTAGGCAGTTTGCTTTGGCGTATGCTTATTATTACTTCCGAGAGTTGTTTAGGAGTAGGAGAGGAGAGCCCTCTTTCTGTGAGTAGCTGTTGGATAGCCCCATATTCGGTATGCAAAAGATGATTGCGTTTGGTGAGTTTGAAAGTAACTGCTGAGATAATGTAATTGCCTTTTTCTTTTCCTTTGAAGATAGATTCTCGATAGCCAAAACTACATTCAGCATTGGTGAAAGTGCGTTTTTGTAAAGTGTGAACATTGATAGCTTCACAACTTTCCATTATATCTTTGATTTCAACTCCATAAGCTCCAATGTTTTGTATAGGAGTAGTACCTACATTTCCATAGATGAGTGAGAGGTTTTCAAGTCCACCATAACCTTGAGTTAGGGTATATTGCACAAACTGATGCCAGTTTTCACCTGCTTGTGCTTTAATCCATACATTATCATTATTTTCTTTTACAATGCTAATACCTTTCAGGAGAATATGTAATACAGGTTGTGTGATATCTTGGGTGAGTAACATATTGCTCCCTCCACCTAAAACAAAAGGATTTTTGTGTTGTTGCAAAGCCTCAACTAAAGCCTCTTCGCTGTGTATAGGGAGGTAAATGTTTGCTTTGGTATTGATATTGAAAGTGTTAGGTATTTGCATAACGGCTTATCTAAAATCACCGCGCAAAGGTAAGAGATAATTAGCAAATTAGCAAATTTAACATTGATTCTTCGCTTGTTAGCTAAGATGGTAAAAGATAAAAAACTAACTAAAAATTTGGAACTATAAATCTAAAAGAAGTATATTTGCAACATATTATAGTTTTATTAGCAATTATGGAGCTTGATATCCTCAAAAATAATTGGAGTGATGCACAGATAGTAGATGTATCCTATCAGAAAGGAACTTTACTATTAGCGTTAAAAGACTATCAAAATATAATATATGAGTACCTTTTTGAGAATGTCATTACATTATCATTTGAGAATTATCTCAATGAAGATATTAGTGAGATACATTCTTCTTTTTGGAAAGAAGAAAATAATACTATTTGTCAAATAGATATTCTATCAGCTTGGACAAATAAAGAAATTGTATGCTTTTCATTTTTCACGCATTAACTATGGCAGCAGAAGGTTATGTAATATTTGAAGATGCTACTTGGTATCAAAAGCATAAAGAAGAAATTAAAGAACAGATTATTTCATTAGATACTTATGTACATCATCCAATGCAAATAGGCTCCTATCTAATGAAAGGAGGCGAATATTGGCTAAAAGGTATTGAGAGTAAGCCTCCACTAGCTGATTGGCCATATAGTGTACGTATCTTTTTAGATCAAGAGGACTATATTTTTATAGAAATCAGTGCACACCCTCCAAGTATTGAAAAAACTCTCTTACAATTTTTAAATTGGATAAGAAAACAAACCCCTATCGTTTTTCAAGATGAAGACGGAGAGGATTTTGGTTATCAATAAATTAATTATGAACTCAAAAGAAATAGCAAATGGCATACTCCGTGCCGTAGGAATCATTGTTTTGGTAGTATTAGGGCTCTATACACTCTACTTGCTACAATCTATTATTATTTATCTCATAGTATCATTGGTACTGACACTAATGGGGAAACCTCTTATTCAGTTCTTCTATAAAAGACTAAAAATAAAGAGTAAAACCGTCTGTGTTATCCTTACAATGACAATTTTTATCTTGTTAGCCTTAAGTGTTTTTAGCTTGTTTATCCCACTACTTGTTTCACAAGGCAAGAACCTATCAGGACTTAATATCGATTTACTCAAAACTAATATAGACAATCTTATTCAACAAACCCTCAGTAAGGTAGGTCTTCAAAAAGAAGATTATTCTTTTGGAGTACAAGAAATGTTAAATTTCATTGACATACCTAACTTTCTTAATTCTTTTATCTCTTTTATTAGTGATTTTGGAGTGGGGGCATTTTCAGTACTCTTTATTAGCTTTTTCTTTATGAAAGATGGTGAAAAAATTCTTATAGCCCTTCTTTCTACCTTTTCTACTCATAGAAAACGAAAACTCAAAACCTCTATTTTTAAAATAAACAACCTCTTATCGCGTTATTTTGTAGGATTGATACTTCAAATCACCATACTTTTTGTGATCTACACTGTTATATTGCTTATTTTTGGAGTAGAGAACGCTTTTATTATCGCACTACTTTGTGCATTGCTCAACCTTATTCCTTACGTAGGACCAATGATAGGCTTTGTATTAATGGCTCTCCTCACAATGAGCAGTAATCTGCAAAACGATTTTATGAGTGTTAGTCTGCCTACAACTATTTATGTATTGGTAGGTTTCTTAATAGGACAGTTAGTAGACAATGTTTTCTCGCAACCTCTTATATTTTCGAACTCCGTAAAATCTACTGCCTTGGAGATTTTTCTCATCACGCTTATCAGTGGCACACTTTTCGGTATGGTAGGAATGGTAGTGGCTATCCCAGCCTACACCGTACTGAAAGTAGTTTTAAAAGAATTTTTTCCTAATAATAAGATTGTAGAGTTACTCACTAAAAATCTATAGTTATGAAACAGCTTATTTTACTGTCATTGTTTCTTTGCTTTCAGAAAAACCTTTTAGCACAACAAGATACACTCTATGTGTTTGATGCGTATGCAGATAAACATTTAGTGATAGAAAAAAAATGGAGAACTTCTTGTAAGTATTTTGAGGGATATATAATCAATAAGAATTATGTAATATACCAAACTTGTGATAGTAGAAGGATTTTTATCCCCGATATAGCAAGTTTTAAGGTTAAGGGAGAAAATATATTGGCTATAGATAAAAAGGGTGTTTATTATGAAGACAAACTTGTTACTTCTGATACTTTTGGGGTTAAGATTTTGAGTCGCCAGAAAGAAAAATTCCCTAAAAAAATATATACTTATAATAATGAGGGCTACTTTTGGCGTACAAACCATAAAGTTTTCTTTGCTAACAAAGAAATTAAAGTTTCTGATCCAGCTACTTTTCAACAAGTAACATATCATTATTATAAAGATAAACAACATCTCTACTATTATGACAAAAAAATAAAAGAAGCAGACCCTAATAGTATTCGAGGTATATATTATTACGACCTTTTGTCGGATAAAAATACTACTTATTTCAGGGGGAAGCCTCTGATATACAGGGGAGAAAAAGTACAACAACTCACAACATTAATTTTAAAAACTTCTAAACATGTATTGCGATATTGTGGTAATGATAAAAAAACTTTTGAAGAACTCCCTAACTATCTTGATATTCCTACCCTCAAGGCTTTAAGTGATTGCTACTTAATAGATAAAAACTATATCTACTATGAGAATCCTATCAATACTAAAGACTTTAGACTCCCTATTCCAAAAGAAAATTTTAATAAAGTAAAAGTTTTTAATCGTTATATTACTGATGAGCAAATTGTTTATAGAGGGAATTTGCCTATACAAGAATATGACCCAGTTACTTTTGGCGGATTTCCTAATAATCAATTTTATGTGTATGACAAAAATGGTATATATGATGGACTTCGGAAATATCCTATTGATTGTACAAAACAACCTGTGTATGGAGAAAATCTTTTCTATATCAATGAAAATGATGTAATCCTTTATGAGAATCAGTTGTTTTTTCCTTTTGAAGATTTGCTTGTTAAAAATCTTACTCAGGAACAAGTGCAACAAGTAAAAGAGGGGAATACAGTTATTATTAATACATTGCGTAATAGACGAATTAAAGAAGAAAAACTATTTTATGAGGATTTGTATAAGGCAAATAATACTATATACATAGGAACAACCCCTCAGAATGTAGATACTGCTACTTTTGAGAAGCTAACCAGTATCTTCTATAAAGATAAAAATAATGTTTACTATTATGATATTTGGGACGATAAAGAAAAACTTATTATTTTCAAAGGTTATGACGATATCTCTACCCTAAAAAGTATTGGTAATAATCTTCTAGCAGATAAAAACTATCTGTATTTTGGTAGGAGAAAACTTATCAAGAATCAAAATGTAGAAATATTGGCTATTTACACAGGGTATCGTCCATCTTGTAGTCACGATGATCCTTATACCAATTACTATTTGTTGAAAAATAGTGAGGGGTATTGGCTTGCTGAATTAGGAGGTGATGCTAAAATTCGCTTCTTAGGGAATAAACTCAATGAGCTATTTTTCAGAGATTTAAAGGATAAATAATAATGAAAAATATCAAAAAAAAGAAAATAATAGGTGGCTATTCAAAAAAATATTTGTAACTTTGTAGCCTAATATCAAAATTGATAAATTTTAAAAGAAATGAGTAAATACGACGTTATTGTATTAGGAAGTGGTCCTGGTGGTTATGTTACTGCTATTCGCGCTTCTCAGTTAGGTTTTAAAACCGCTGTTATCGAAAAAGAAAATCTTGGTGGTATCTGCCTTAACTGGGGTTGTATCCCTACTAAAGCTTTGCTAAAATCAGCACAAGTATTTGAATACTTAAAACACGCTGAAAATTATGGTATTACAGTAAAAAAAGGGTCTTTCGATAAAGACTTTTCTGCAGTAATCAAACGTAGCCGCGATGTAGCATCTACAATGAGCAAAGGTGTACAGTTCTTAATGAAAAAGAACAAAATAGATGTTATTATGGGCTATGGTACACTTAAACCAGGTAAAAAAGTAGATGTAAAAGATAAAGATGGTAAAGTAACTGAATACAGTGCCGACCATATCATTATCGCTACTGGAGCTCGTTCACGTGAGTTACCTGCTCTTCCCCAAGACGGTAAAAAAATCATTGGTTATCGTCAAGCACTTACTCTTCCAGAGCAACCTAAAAAAATGATTGTAGTAGGTAGTGGTGCTATTGGTATTGAGTTCGCTTACTTCTACAATGCTATGGGTACCGAAGTAACTATTGTAGAGTTTATGCCTAATATAGTTCCTGTAGAAGATGAGGATATTTCAAAACAACTTGAAAAGAGCCTCAAAAAATCAGGTATCAATATTATGACTTCTGCAGAAGTAACCAAAGTTGATACTTCAGGTAAAGGTGTAAAAGCATTCGTGAAAACTGCTAAAGGAGAAGAAGTGCTCGAAGCTGATATTTTGCTCTCTGCTGTAGGTATCAAAACGAATATAGAAAATATTGGTTTAGAAGCAGTTGGTATCAAAACTGAACGTGATAAAATTCAAGTAAATGAATTCTATCAAACTAACGTTCCTGGTTATTATGCTATTGGTGACGTAGTACCAGGACAAGCCTTAGCACACGTAGCTTCTGCTGAAGGTATCATCTGTGTAGAAAAAATCAAAGGTATGCACGTAGAACCTCTTAACTATGGCAACATACCTGGTTGTACTTATTGTACTCCTGAAATAGCTTCAGTAGGTCTTACTGAAAAACAAGCTAAAGAAAAAGGCTATGAAATAAAAGTAGGTAAATTCCCATTCACAGCCTCTGGTAAAGCTAATGCCGCAGGAACTACCGAAGGTTTCATCAAAGTAATCTTCGATGCTAAATATGGTGAATGGTTAGGCTGCCATATGATTGGAGCTGGTGTTACCGATATGATTGCTGAAGCCGTAGTAGCCCGCAAGTTAGAAACTACAGGTCACGAAATTATCAAAGCTGTGCACCCTCACCCTACTATGAGCGAAGGCGTAAAAGAAGCTGTAGCCGCTGCTTATGGTGAAGCTATTGATATTTAATCAGTACTTACAAATTTAAACAAATATCTAAAAACTCCAAGTAACACAATTGCTTGGAGTTTTTTTAAAAAAAAACTTTATTATGTTAGAATACATTGATTATAAAGAAGTCTTTCTAAAGCTATTTTTTAGCTATCGAACTTTTCTATATGCATTTTTAATCTACTATCTAATTAAAAATAGAAGCGATTGGAAACGAATGAGTTATCAACTATTTGCTGTTAATATTTTTTTATCCATAATAAGCTTAGTAGTAAATATATATCCATTAAACCTAAAAGGTTTAGAGTTTTTTTACTTTTTTGGATATGCTTCAGGTATTTATTTTTTCTATGGGTTGGTAGCTTATTTTTTAGAAACAGATAAAGCACCACGTTACGATATGAATATATGGGTATTGTTGCTGGTAAGCGTATTCTCATTAGGTGCTTATGTACCTATTTGGATAATGAAAAAATACAAACAATACAATATCAACACCAAATACTTCTGGATAGTATTGGTATATTTATATCTATACCACCTGCGCTTTAACTTTATAGGTATTACCGATTGGAATAATTCCCAAATTGGAAATCTAAATATATTGTATATTATTAGTATTTTCTCACTGATTATTTGGACAATAGTAATACTATTTTTTTTACAAGAACAGATTGAAAAGAAGAGTAAAATTATACAATTTAGAAATTGGTATTTCACCTTGCTGTTTGGTATCTTCTACATTCAATATAAAATAAATGACGAAGTACAATTTTGGAAGAGAAAAGGTATAGAAAAATAAGTGATATATTCTTTCTAAAATAAAAATATATAAATACTATGTATTTGATAAATAACTGTTTACTAAATATTTTATAAAAAATATTAAAAAAAGTTTGCGAAAAACTTGCAAGAAATGAAAAATCGTTATACCTTTGCAACCGCAAAACAGAAATAATAAGTTCATATACATAAACGGAGAGGTGCCGGAGTGGTAACGGAGCAGATTGCTAATCTGTCGGCGGGTAACCGTCGCCTGGGTTCGAGTCCCAGTCTCTCCGCATCTAAATGTACTCATTAGATAAGTTTATCGGGGCGTAGCGTAGTCCGGTCATCGCGCCTGGTTTGGGACCAGGAGGTCGCAGGTTCGAATCCTGCCGCCCCGACAATAAAATATTTCATTAATGTTCCTTTTAGTGACATTTTTGAAATATTTTTTTTGAAATATAGGGTCACGTAGCTCAGCTGGATAGAGCATCTGCCTTCTAAGCAGACGGTCACAGGTTCGAATCCTGTCGTGATCACGAGAATTTGTTTCATTTTGTATTAAAATTTATGTTCGAAATAACGCAGAGTTTCCGCTCTGCGTTATTTTGTTTTAAAGAGCAAGTCTCCCTTTTTATTTTAGAAAACTTTTTTTGTTTATAAAGTTTTTTGTCAGTACCTTTGCACCCGCAAAACAAAGAACAGAATAATGAAACACTCCTTATTTATACTATTTTTAGCAGCATCACCTTTTATTTTTTCCCAAGATACAATAAAAGATTCTCTACAGGAACTCCCTAAAGTAGATCAGAAAGCTTATAGAAAAGCGCAATTAGAACGCACTTTGTCAAAAATGTGGGAACTCGACCGCGAAGACCAACGCGGTACTTTTAAACTCGTAGAATACCTCCCTATGTATGTAATGCCTTTCCGTTTTACTGATAAACCCACAGAACAACCTGTAAGTCTTAACCCTAATCGTCCAATACCTGAATGGAGAGATTATCAACACATAGAAACAAAATTTCAAGTAAGCCTAAAAGCTAAAATTATGCAAGACGCTTTTGGTAAAGGCGATGTCTGGGTTGCTTTTACTCAACAATCCTATTGGCAGATGTATAATGGCGAACTCTCACGTCCATTTAGAGAATTGAATTATGAACCCGAACTCATCTTTACCTATCCACTCAACTTCTCAGCAGGGAACCTAAAAATGAAAATGATAGGCTTATCCGTAAATCACCAGTCAAATGGTAAAGAAGCGGCACATTCCCGCAGTTGGAACAGGATTATTTTATCAGGTATTTTCCTATGGAATGATTTAATGGTTAATAGCCGTTTCTGGTGGCGTTTCTCAGAAAAGGCAAGAGAAGATGACAATCCCGATATTGAGAATTATATAGGACGTTGTGAATTGAGCATTGCTTACCCCTTCCGTAAAAATGTTTTTAATTTGAGAGTGAGGAATAATTTAAATTTTAATAATAATCGTGGACACGTAGAGCTGAACTGGATATACCCGCTCAGTCGCGATCTTCGTATTCTCTTGCAGGCATCCCACGGTTATGGCGATTCCCTTATCGATTATAATTATAAACAAACAGTTGTAGGCGTAGGATTTACCTTCTTAAGCCTTTAAGTAAAACAATCTTACCCTTTACCTCTTACTTCTTATCTAAAATAAAGGAAACTTTTTTTGTTTATTAAGTTTTTTCATTGTATCTTTGCCCCCGAAAACAAGATGATTAATAAATCAGTAAATCAACAAATTAATATAGTATGAAAGAGGATATTGTAAAGCGCGCTTTAAATGACTTTATGCAGTACGGGTTTAAAACCTTTACTATGGATGATTTGGCTAACAAAATGGGGATGTCTAAAAAGACACTTTATGAGTATTTTCCCTCTAAAAACGACTTGGTAGAAGCTACATTAGATTACGCTTTAGAGATCAGTTGTAAAAATGCAGATACTTTTGTACAAGGAGAAGGTTCTGTGATAGAAAATGTATACCGCAACCAAAAAAAGGTTCAGGAAGTTTTTAACATCAATAGCGACCGCCCTATTTGGGAGCTACAAAAATACTATCCTAAAACATACGAACGTATGGAAGGCGAGTTTGCTAAAACTGATGCACTTTTTATAGATAAACTCTTAGAAAAGGGTTGGCAAGAAGGTCTTTTTAGAAAAGATATCAATGTGAACTTCTATAAAGTTTTCTATACTAGTGTACAACGTCTCCGTTCCATAACACATACTTTCCCTGAAAGAGAATTTCCCTTCTGGGAAACTATCTATACCATTTTAGAGTACTTTTTCAGGATACTTGTCAATGAAAAAGGACTTAAAGAATTAGAGCGAGTATTAGAACAAGAAAGAAAACAAAAAATAAACTAATTTCAGTTGCTAACAACTAATGACTAAAAACAAATATCAATGAAAAAAATCATTACGAGTGCTTTGTTGTGCCTCAGTTTTGTGAGCTTTGCACAACAAAAAGAGTTGACTTTAAAAGAGGCTATTCGTTATGCTTTAGAAAATAAAGCAGATGCTGAGAAAGCGCGATTAGAAGTAACCAAAGCCAATTATAAGATACAAGAAGTACGTGCTAATGCATTGCCTAATATTTCGGCTTCAGGCGGTATGGTATACAATCCTAAATTACAAGCCACTTATATTGATGGTAGTACCTTTGCTTTTCCAGGTATGCCAGCAAGTGATGAACCATTAAAAATGGAAATGGGACAAAAATGGTCTGCTAATGCTGAAGCTAAACTTACCCAAGTACTCTTCAATCAATCGGTATTTATGGGACTAAAAGCAGCGCGTACTACCCGTGAATTCTATATACTCAATCAACAACTTACTGAAAATGATATTATAGAAAAGGTAGCCAAAGCTTACTATCAAGTATATCAAACCCGGCAAACATTGGAAAATATAGAAAGTAATTTGGCACTTACCGAGAAAACAGCTAATGTAGTAAAAGGATTAAACCAATCTGGTTTATCTAAAAAAATAGATCTCGATCGCACCACAGTGGCTGTAAATAATCTCAAATCGGCACGTCAGCAAGCACTTAACGGATTACAACTCTCCGAAAATGCACTTAAATATATGATAGGTATGCCTATGAATGAAGCGATTACATTGCCTAAAGAAGGATTTGAAGCTAATTATGATTTGGCTTTCGATAAAGGAAATACCAATAATCGTATAGAGTTGCAAGTGCTTGAAAAACAAAAACAACTTTTAGATATTAATGTAAAGGTACAACGCGCAGCACTTTATCCGTCATTAGCTTTGCAAGCTACCTATGGATATTTGAGTATGGGACCTAAAACGCCTATTTTTTACGGTAAAAAAGATAAAGTATATGGTTCTGATTATTCAGCTATCACTTTAGGATTGAACATACCTATTTTCTCAGGTTTTGGTACACGTGCCAAAATACGTCAAGCTCAGATAGAAAGTCAAGCGCTTGAAGCTACGCTCAAAGATACTCGTTTGGCAATGGATTTGGCTTATGAAAATGCTCGTAGCCAGCTCACTAATAACCTCCTTACTATTGATTCACAAAAAGAAAACGTAAAACTCGCTGAAGAGGTGTTACTCAATACTCAAAACAATTATCGACAAGGATTAGCTTCTCTCACTGATTTATTAGAAGCTGAACGCTCACTATCTGATGCTAAAAATAACTATACTACTGCCTTGTTAGACTATAAGTTGGCAGAAATTGAACTGCTAAAATCACAAGGGAAGTTAGAGACGATGAAGTAAGAAATTCCATATCAAATCATAGAAGAAAAAAAAGGCTACCTAAACAAAATTTTGGTAGCCTCTTTTTATAAGTTTTAACGAAGTAAATACAACTTCTTTTTGGAGTAATCTATCACAGCTTTCTTCTTCAGGAGTAAATCAGCTCCTATAACACCATGTACGGGAAGTAAATTAAATTGTTGTAATGCTTCGTTTACGTGAGTCAAATTAAATAAAACTAAAGGAATCCTGCGAATACTTAACGAACCTATTTCTAAGTGATTTTTTATAGCGACTTGTGTTTCCATAGCACTTGCTCCTGCACCAGCAGCTTTTATTTCTGAATCTTCAGCTTCTAAATTGAAATAGGTTATCCATTCTATTCCTACACACGTATTAGAAGCTCCTGAGTCTAAAATAAAACGTCCTTCAATACCATTGATTTTGGCTTGCACTATAAGATGTTGATTAAGAGTAAGTTCAAGAGGGATGGTGATATATCCTTTCTCTAGGAGTAATTTGTTTAATGTAAGTCCCATTTGCTTTTTACTTCATTTACTATTTCCTTAATATTCTGTTCTTTTGCTTTTGGGTAGATGAGCAAAACATCATCTCTGTCTACTACAATGTAGTCTTTAAGTCCATCTATTACTACACATTTAGCCCCTTCAGTACGGATAATATTGTTTTCAGCATCTTTGAGTAATACTCTTGCATTGATAACGGCATTTTGAGCACTATCTTTTGGTGATTTCTCGTGTAAAGACCCCCAAGAACCTAAGTCATTCCAATCAAAATTAGCAGGAAGTACGTAAATATTAGTAGAAGGTTCTAAAATAGCATAGTCTACCGATATATTTTCAGCTTCAGGGTAGGCTTTAGCTATAAAGTCTACTTCATTTTCAGTATTATAAGTATCTTCTCCTTTTTCAAAGAGTTTATACATAGTAGGTTGATAGACTTTATAAGCGTTGAGTACAGTTTGGGTACTCCATATAAAAATACCTGCATTCCACAAAAAGTTACCTTGTTTTAAAAACTCTTTAGCAGTAGTGTAATCGGGTTTTTCACGAAACTGATTTACTTTTTTGATATTGGTTTTGTCATCTTTATCGTATTGTATATAGCCGTAACCCGTGTTAGGGAAGGTAGGTACAATTCCTAAAGTGAAGATATTATCAGCCTTTTGAGCAGCATTAAAACACGTAATCACATTGTGCATAAAAGCCTTTTCGTCTTCAATCCATGCATCACTGGGGGCTACAATCATTACTCCATTAGGGTTGCGCTTGTTCACCTTCATTGCGGCATAGAGTATACAAGGAGCTGTATTGCGCATACAAGGCTCTAAAACCAAATTTTTAGGTAAAATATTAGGAATTTGTTCTTCTACAATTTCTTTGTATCGTTCGTTTGTAAGAATAAGAATATTTTCCTGTGGAATAAACTTCTGTAAGCGAGAATAAGTACGTTGTAAGAGCGTTTGCCCTGTACCGAGCATATCGTGGAATTGTTTAGGGTATTCAGTAGTACTTACAGGCCAAAAGCGCGAACCTACTCCGCCAGCCATAATCACTGCATAATAATTGTTCACCATATATTTGTAATATTTTAATTCAGTTTTTTAACTTTTAATAAGTTCAACCTCAGCGTGAGGTTGAAAAATGTATTTTTTGCCAGAACTTATTTCTACACAATCATAACATTTCACGCGGCGTTGCCCTTTGCGAAATACGCGTCCATCCTTGATGCGAAATGTACTTCCTATCGGAATTTCATAAACAAAACTTACATTTTCACTCGTGTCAAATTGCTTGAGAGCTATAGCCAATACGGGGTCAACATCACTGCTGGACATAGGGTTTAAAAAATGTCGTTGCAATACACGTAATAATTGTTGGGGAAATATTTCTGGAGTGATAAAAGGTATCATTAGCTGTTGGAAAGTGTATTTCCATTCGTTGCCGTGTGGCTTGATAAGTCTGCCAAACCGTTCAAAAGCTATCAAATGTGCTACTTCGTGAATAAAGGTTATCAAAAAGCGGTATTTATTAGCAGTAGCATTCATTGTAATGAGATGTTGCCCGTTAGGAAGTTGCCGATAATCTCCGTGCCTTGTTTTTCGCTCGTTTACAATACGCAAATAAATATTATTTGCCTTAATGAGCTCAAAACAAGGAGTTACAGCGTTTTCGGGTAAATATTTAAATAAAATTTCTCTCATAGTCTGCAAATGTACAAATAATATTTTACATCTGCAAAAAAAATAATCAATTGTAAATTTATAAACTCGTGAATTTTCTTTATCTTTGCCGTGCTTGTAAATTATAGAAAAATATGTCGTTCATAAGTTATTTAAAATTTCTTATAAAATCAACAAATCAACACGGAGTGCATTCTCCTTTTATCTACAACTTTGTAACTCGTTGTTTGTACAATAAACAGTTAGTAAAACCAAAAGAATTTGCTAATTATCCATCAATGATATCTAGAAAACAATTTATTTCATTGCTGAAGATAATTCGTTATTTGGAAGTGAAAACTATTTTTACAGATGAAAAGGAACTCTCTGTAAACGAAAATTGTAGTCTTGTAACCCAATTACAAACTGTAACGACTTACGATCTTATTTTTATCAATTATCCGAAAGAAAATTTGGATTTTTATTTGAATTATATGCACAATGATAGTATTTTCATCATCAATAATATTCACCGAAAAGAAAATGAACCTTTATGGAGAAAACTTATAGAAAATGAAAAAGTTACTGCTTGTATAAATGTATATTATCAAGGGTATATTTTTATAAGAAGAGAACAGCCTAAAGAGGTTTTTTATATAAGATAAGAGGTAAGAAAAATAAAATCTTACCTCTTATTTCTATTTCTTATTTGCCAAGAAGATAGGCAAAAATAAGTGGAGCTACAATAGTAGCATCCGATTCTACAATAAATTTAGGGGTGTCAATATCTAATTTACCCCAAGTGATTTTCTCATTAGGTACAGCTCCTGAGTATGAGCCATAGCTAGTAGTTGAGTCAGAAATCTGACAGAAGTATGACCAAAATGGTACATCTTCCCATTCTAAGTCTTGATACATCATAGGTACTACGCAAATAGGAAAATCTCCAGCAATACCACCTCCTATTTGGAAGAAACCTACACCTTTACCTCCTGAATTTGCACGATACCACTCAGTAAGGTAAATCATATACTCAATACCAGTTTTTACAGTAGAGGCTTTTAAATTCCCTTTGATTACATTGGCTGCAAAAATATTACCAGTGGTTGAATCTTCCCAACCTGGGCAAACGATAGGTAAATTCTTTTCGGCAGCTGCTAATATCCAAGAATTTTTAGGGTCAATTTCGTAATATTGCTCTAATACACCTGATTTTACTACTTGGTATAAAAATTCGTGAGGGAAATAGCGTTCACCTTTACTTTCGGCTGCATGCCATACATCTTCCAAGTGTTTTTGTAAACGACGAAAAGCTTCTTCCTCAGGAATACAAGTATCAGTTACACGATTGTAATGTCCATCAAGAAGCTCTCTTTCTTGCTCAGGAGTGAGGTCACGATAGTGTGGTACACGTTTGTAATGAGAGTGTGCCACAAGGTTCATTACATCCTCTTCAAGGTTAGCCCCTGTACACGAGATGATATCTACTTTGCCCGCACGAATCATCTCAGCAAGTGAAATTCCTAATTCTGCCGTACTCATTGCTCCAGCAAGTGCCACGAGCATTTTTCCGCCTTCAGTAATATGGGTTTCATACCCTTTAGCTGCATCTACTAAAGCTGCTGCATTGAAGTGTAAAAAGTTTTTCTCAATGAATTGAGAAATAGGTCCTTTACTCATCTTTGATTAGTTTAAAAATCTAAATTATTCGGCAAAGATATAAATAATCTATCAATTTAGCAAATTAATATTTTGTATATCAAAAATATTTCGTATCTTTGCCGCGTTTTCAGTACCTCTACAAAATTCTATTCAATAATATCTTAATTTAAAAAGAGGAAAAAAACACTATCTTATTCTACTGAAAAAAATCATTTACTTTATTAACAACTATTTTATAAAATGTCTAACATTACAGATTTAAAATCTAAAAAGCTACCTGAATTACAGGAAATAGCAAAGGGGCTAAATGTGCCTAAGTATCGTTACTTAAACAAGCCCGAACTTATCAATCAAATTATTGATTTTCAAGAAAAACAAACCAATCAAACCAATCAAACTAATCAAACTAATCAAATTCCTCAAGAACTTCCTAAAAAAACTGCTGCTATAACAGCTAAAAACTCTAACTCACCATCTAAAAAAGAACGAAAGAAAAAAATAGATGCCCCTCAAAAAGTAGGAAGCTCTAAACAAGAAAATCTACCCAAAAATGCAATAAATAAAGAAACTACGGAAGACAATAAAGTAGAGATAAAAACAGACACCAAACCTAATTTTCAACGAAAAAATAATACTCCTACACCTCCTTCTACTAACAATAATCAATCTAAAACACCTCTCCCTTCAAATAATAACAATAATGGTAATATTGCAAATAATAGTAGTTATAACTATGTGAATATCAATAATGAAAACTTTGATAAGGAGAAAAAAAATCGCTATAGAGCTCCTGATTTTGAGTTTGATAGTATTGTAGATTGTGAAGGTGTTTTGGATATTACCCCAGAAGGCTACGGTTTCTTGCGCTCTTCTGATTATAACTACTTGGCTTCTCCTGATGATATCTATGTATCAGCTTCTCAAATCCGTTTGTTTGGTTTGCAAACAGGAGATACAGTTCACGGAGAAGTACGTCCACCTAAAGATGGAGAAAAATATTATCCACTTCTTAAAGTGATTAAAATTAATGGTTTAGATCCTCAAGTAGTGCGTGATCGCGTACTTTTTGAACACCTCACTCCACTTTTTCCTACCGAAAAATTTGAATTAGCAGGTAAAGGAGCAACGATTTCTACACGTCTTATCGACCTTTTTGCACCTATAGGAAAAGGACAGCGTGGAATGATTGTAGCACAACCTAAAACGGGGAAAACAATGTTGTTGAAGGATATTGCTAATGCTATCAGCAAAAATCACCCTGAAGTATATTTGATGGTGCTTCTCATTGACGAACGTCCTGAAGAGGTAACAGATATGCAACGTAGTGTACGTGGAGAAATTATTTCCTCTACCTTTGATAAAGAAGCTTCTGAACATGTGAAAATAGCCAATATAGTCCTTGAAAAAGCTAAACGATTAGTAGAATGTGGTCACGATGTGGTGATACTATTAGATTCTATTACACGATTGGCTCGAGCTTATAACACTGTACAGCCAGCTTCAGGGAAAGTGCTTACAGGTGGGGTAGATGCCAATGCACTTCATAAACCTAAACGTTTCTTTGGGGCTGCCCGCAATATAGAAAATGGTGGTTCTCTTTCTATTATAGCTACCGCACTTACTGAAACAGGTTCTAAAATGGATGAGGTAATATTTGAAGAGTTTAAAGGAACCGGTAATATGGAGTTGCAGTTAGACCGCCGTATTGCTAACCGCCGTGTCTTCCCTGCTATAGATCTAATGGCATCATCTACTCGTCGTGACGATTTGCTTTTAGAGGAAAATACGCTCAATCGCATCTGGGTATTGCGTAAATATTTAGCTGATATGAACCCTATAGAAGCAATGGAGTTTATGGAAAAACAAATCAAACAAACTCGAAATAACGAAGAGTTTTTAGCGACAATGAATAACTAATCATTTAAAAGTTGTTTTTTGTATTTCTTGTAAAACAATAAGTTATAAAATAAGTTAAAAAAACATCGCAATTTTTTACCTCAAAAATTTGCAAGTAATAAAAATAGTTGTACCTTTGCACCCGCATAATTGAAATGACAATAGCAGTTGTGCAATTGGAGAGATGGCAGAGCGGTCGAATGCGGCGGTCTTGAAAACCGTTGAGGGTAACACCTCCGGGGGTTCGAATCCCTCTCTCTCCGCAAAAAAAATCCATTATAACAAAATAAAGTGTTATAATGGATTTTTTATTATTATCAATTGATGATTAGCGATTTTTTAATTCAAATTCTAATATATTATACATATTCTCAAGTTGATATACAACCTTTTCATTTAAAACTATATCTGATAATAATAATTTTTCTATAGCTTCATAAAAAATCTTTAATGTTTTACTGTTGTTAAGCCATTCTGTAATTTGTATATTCAGTTCTCTATGTTCGTCTTTAAAATAGGTATGATGATACTCTATTCCTCTAGCTTGTAAGCTATACATAAAAATTTCTTCAAAATAACGAATTGCATTTATTTTATAAGCATTAGCTATCCAACAGTCTAATAAAGGTTGAATGGGCAATCCTGCTAATCCAAAACAAACCAACCAATCTTCAGCCGTGGTGATTTCGGAGTATTTTTCACTGAGAACTTCTTCAAAAAAAACGAGAGAAAACCGCTTTAAAAAATCTATTTCGGGAGTTTTCCACAAGTCAAGACGTTCAAAATGACATTTAGAGAGCGAGAACCCCTCATCTATATAAAATACTTTACCCTCACAAAGGAACTCGAGCATACGTGGTAGAAAATAATGAACTTCTACAATAGCCTTATCTGTACTTACTAACATAGCTTCTATGTAGGTACTAATTTGTTGAAGTGAGAGCTCCCTAAGGGGAATACGGCATAAATCATCTATTTCAGTAGGAGTAATGCAATTACCACAATCACATACCGATAGATGTTTATCTATCGAATAAGTAGAAAAAAGCTGATAGGCTTCTTCTATATAAGGGCTTAATTTGTTTGAATATTTCATCTTTTATAACTTAACCAAATAGCTGTACGTCCTCCTTTACGGTCATAAAGAGCCTCAATTTCTCCCCATTCAAAAGAATGATTATCACCAATATGGGCTGTGATCCATTGTTTGTAATATTTTTCAGTTTTCAATTCATATTCCTCACTCCAATCTTCCCACGAAGTCTGCCGTTCGTTCATCGCAAAACATAAACATTCTAGTAGCTCTCCTTTAAAACAAAGAGAAACATCAAAGAGTTTTCCTTCAAAAGAACAATTGTAAAAATATAGCCAATAGTATCCTGTACCTACCTCCCATATTTCATTATTTGGAAAACGTTCTCTAAGATTAGAAAAAGTTGTATTAGTTGTGATGATTTCACTTTCTATGAGAAGGAAATCTCCATTATGAGTGTCTAAAAAAGAAGTTGTTTTTTTCATTTTATCTCTTGTTATCCAACCGCAAAGATATAATTTTTTGTTAATATTTTTTATACCCAACAGAAAAATAGTACTTTTGCCTATCTAATACATAAAAAAATGAATATAGCCATAGTGTGTTATCCTACCTTTGGAGGTAGCGGTGTCGTTGCTACCGAATTAGGGCTCGCTTTAGCCCGTAAAGGTCATCAAGTACACTTTATTACTTATAGTTATCCTGTGCGTTTAGACTTCTTGGAAATGAACATTCACTTTCACGAGGTACACGTAGAGGAATACCCCTTGTTTCATTATCAGCCTTACGAATTAGCGTTATCAAGCAAAATGGCTTATGTGGTAAAGACTTACAATATCGATATTTTACACGTGCATTATGCTATTCCGCATGCTTATGCAGGTTATATGGCAAAGCAAATGCTCAAACGTGAAGGAATAGAAGTACCTATGATTACAACCCTGCACGGCACTGATATTACTCTTGTAGGTAATCACCCCACTTATAAAGAAGCGGTAACGTTTAGCATTAACGAATCGGATGTAGTAACCTCAGTTTCAGAGAGTTTGAAACGAGATACATTGCGTCTTTTTAATGTAGATAAAGATATAAAAGTTATTCCTAACTTTATTGGATTACAAAAAACAGAGAGTGTTTCTCCTTGTAAAAGAAGTGTAATGGCAAGTGCTGATGAACTTATCGTTACTCATATTAGTAATTTCAGGAAAGTGAAGCGTGTAGATGATGTAGTAAGGGTGTTCTATGGCATTCAGCAACAACTTCCTGCTAAATTGATAATGGTAGGTGACGGACCTGAGCGTGAGATAGCCGACCAGCTATGTAAGGATTTAGGTATCAAGAAAAAGGTACTCTTCTTGGGAAACACATCTGATATAGACCGTATATTATGTTTTACAGATTTGTTTTTACTCCCCTCAGAATCCGAAAGCTTTGGACTTTCAGCCTTAGAGGCAATGGCTGCGGGCGTTCCGGTAGTGTCTAGTAACGCAGGAGGCTTATCGGAGGTAAATGAAGAAGGTGTATCAGGCTACTTATGCCCCATAGGAGATGTGCAAACAATGGCTGAAAAAGCTATTTATATTTTAAGTGATAAAAACCGCTTGGCGCAATTCAAACAGAATGCTCGCAAAGTAGCAGCTCGTTTTGATGAAGAGAAAATTATACCGATGTATGAAGCTCTTTACTACAATGCTATAAAAGAAAAATAAAATATTATGGCAACATACAAACGCCCCATAACCTTAGAAACCGCGCTCAAGGAAGTAACCGAGGAGCGTTTTTGCAAAGGACATCATTACAAGGATGTCGCCCTAACAGATGAGATGGTTGAACAGATCGTACAAGTAAAGTCGTTGGTCAATATGGGCTTTATCAATACCGCGATTACTGATGAAGCCCTCCAGTACTTGGCGACTTTGCCCAAACTAAAACTTCTTTTCTTAGAGGATAATAAGCAAGTTACAGGCGAAGGCTTTAAGTACTTTGCCAACAAACCTATTGACCATATCTCGCTGGACGGTTGTCCCGTAACTGATGAGACACTAAAAATCGTCTTGCAAGTACCACGCCTGAAGTCTCTTTCGCTAAAGAGAACACGAGTTACTTTTGAAGGGCTAATGGCAGTAGCACATTATAACAAGGTGAGTTTCTACCTTGATAAACCTTTCACTGAGGAGCAGATAAAAGCCTTTGAACAAGCCCAACGCATAGCAGGCAAGAAGAAACCAGCGGCAATCCCTACTGATGATTTACCCATAGTAAAGCAACTGCTTTTGGACTTTTTTGCGGCAATGACTGAGTGGGAGGCTTTTGCTGCCAAGAATGATGATACAGAAGAGGGTGAGCTTTTGGTAGAGGAAAAATGCAAAGCCCTCTTCCAAAAGTATTGTACCGATAAGCGCAGGGCGGGCTATCGTCCTGAGGGAATTCATTTTTCACTAAACGAGGGAGGTACTTATAGAGCGCATCAAATCATTGATAGCGAGACCGTAACTAAAAATAAAATATACCTCTATACCCAAAATGATCGTGATGATCAGTTTCGCTTTCTTATCATTAGAAAAGATGGTGAGTGGAAGATAGATGACTGTCAAAGGCACGATGGGGGGTGGACTAAATACGGATTATAATAATGAAAACAAAAGACAAAAAACCTTATATAGCTTTATTGCGAGGAGTAATGCCTACGGGGAAAAACAGAATCCCCAAAATGGCAGAGCTACAAGAATTACTCTCCTCAGAATTTGAAGGGGTACGCACTTATATCCAAAGCGGAAATATAGTGTTCTTATCTGACAAAATACGTGATGAAATAGCCCCCAAAGTCTCCCAATTAATAAAAGAACATATAGGTCCTGACTTACCAACTGTTGTAGCAACTCGTAAGGAAGTACAGGAAATGCTTGATATGAATCCTTTTATAGGAGAAAATTATGATATAGCTCGGGTATTTTTTACGCTCACAAATAGTGTTTTAGCACCTGATTTAGTAGAAAAGTTGAAGAAAGAAACTTTTGATGGAGAAGAATTGGCTATAGTGGGTGATAAAATATATCTATATCTTCCTAAGGATGCTTCAAGGTCTAAATTGAATAACAATTATGTGGAAAAGAGACTTAAAATAGTAGCTACAACGCGTAATTTTAATACTTTGAGCAAACTTATTACAATGGTTGATGAACTTACTAAAGAATGAAAACAGCAAAACAACTCATAGAAGACGAACTTCACAAAACAATTCATCAGCTTAAAGAAGTTTCTCTTTTGCAAGAGGAGAAACAAGCACTTGTAAGCTATAAAAAGGAGTTGGAGCAATTATTGTTTCTCAAAAAACTTTCGGATACTTATCATTTAGAACCTAAAGAGATAGAGCATATTGTTGTATTGCCTCCGCCTCGTACAGATTTTGCTAATTTTCGTATTGTAGATGATGCTGAAACAGAAGAAAAACAATGGTGGGAGGAGTTAAAGATAGAAAATGAACCTCTTTGGCTTTGTGAAGGAGATATTTTGATTAAGAAAAGATAATTTAAAAATATAAATACAATGAAGGATATATCCCAAATATTAAAAGCTGATATAAAAATAGAAGATGGTATTTTTTGCTGTATGAATGACCATTTTGTCAGTGGAGATAATCAAAAATATATGAAAATGTATGATTGGATGTCTTTCTTTTATGATTTTGGAGAAAAATGGATAGGAAAACTCAAGTATGGAAATGGCATTGACCGCCTGCGTACGGAATTGATGAGCCGCTTGGAATGGAAGAATGCTATTTCGGTACTTTATGTTTCCATAGGTACAGGGGCAGACTTGCGTTATCTACCGCAAGGGATTGATCTGAAAACAATAGACCTTGTAGGAGCTGATATTTCTATGGGAATGCTCAAAAGATGTAAGAAACAGTGGCAAAAGAAAACAAACCTTACTCTTGTGCAATGTCCCGCTGAAGAGTTACCTTTTGCTGATAATATGTTTGATATTGTTTTTCACAACGGTGGTATCAATTTTTTCAACGATAAAGCTCTTGCTATGAGCGAAATGCTCCGAGTTGCCAAACCAGGAAGCAAGTTGCTTATCGCCGATGAGACAGCCGACTTTGTGGAGACCCAATACAAGAAAAGCGTCTTTTCTAAATCCTATTTTGAAGGCAAAACGGTTGATTTGAACGCCATAGAACAATGTATCCCAACGTCAGTGGTTGAAAAGAAAACAGAATTATTCTGGAATAACAAGTTTTATGGAATCACTTTTAGAAAAATAACTAAATGAATGTCTTACAAAAACGATTAGCACAAATAGGAACTGAGCCTCACGAAAATGGCTTGTGTGACGGAATAGTATATGAAGATACAGAAGACCGATATTATTGGATTTATAACCACTATTCTTATTGCGAATGGCTCAAGCACTATATGATGCACTATGCAGGGCTTAGCAGGGAAGAAGCTACTGAGAAATTAGCTCAAAATAGTCTTTTTGCAACCCCACCTAAAGATATTGAGGCTTTGTTTTGTATTACACACGAGCTTACCTATCACAACGCAATGGAGATAGCCAAAGGAGATATGTATTGGAAGGATGGAACGCCCTCTGATACTAATGGTTTTCAGGAAGAACACGACGTTTGGTACAGACAAACCAAAGAAAAATATCACTTGAACGAAGAATACGAGATACTTAGTTTTGAAGAAATATTAAAATTAAACTAAATGAGTTACATTACCTTTAAAAGCAAGCTCATAGAGCAGAAAGTAAAGCAATATCTGAAAAAGAAACACGCTGACCTTCTTGTAAAAGAGGGGAGGAGGGTGTTAGTCAAAGAAGAAGGAGCGCCTTTGATTACCAAAATGCTCATTCATAACGATGATTTGCACTCGGAGGACTTAGCCGACTTGCAAATGTTTCCTAATATAAAGGAATTAGAGTTGCTATCGGAGAATATTACTGATTTAGAATCCTTACCACCCTTGGAGAAGCTACAAAAACTCTATTTGAATGTCAAGGCAACAGATTATACGCCTCTTGCCAAGTATAAAAAACTGAAAAAAGTAGAGGTTTATGACAGTGGAGTGAGCGATATAACTCCTTTTTGCGAACTATCCAAGCTAAAAGAATTAAAACTATCGTGCAATAAACTCATTTCTTTCGAGGGCATACAACGATTACAAAACCTTACCGAACTTTGGTTGGATAGAAACCAAATCACCGATATATCCCCTTTAACGTGGTTGTCCAATCTTGAATATTTGCAATTAGATAGGAACCAAATTAGCGATTTATCTCCATTGAAAGCCCTCAAGAAGCTCAATACTTTATATTTGTATCACAATGAAGTAAAAGACCTTTCTCCTTTGAAGCATTTATCTTTAGAGGAATTGAACTTAGAGCAAAACAAGATAGAAGACCTTAGCGATTTGGTAGGTATAGAAACACTTAGAAACCTAAAGATATGTTTTAATCCTATAAAAGATGCTTCTCCTTTGCTAAAAATGCCTTATTTAGAGTTTGTTTGTACAGATGCTGAGGATATATACTTACCTTTAGAACGTTACCTCGGTAAAATTGTAGTAAGAGAAGTATTTGGAGGGCAATACCCTAATTTTCAAGAAGCAGATACCTATATATTTAGTAAAAAAGAATGAAAAAAATATCCTTATTAGCCTCTTTGTTAGCCTTATTCTCTTGCAAAAAAATGCCAGAAGAGCGAAAAGCTACCGAAGCCTTTCCCTTGCAATCCTTATTTACTTATGAGTATTGTGGAGAAAAGGATGGTTTTCAGTATTTCTTATTGGGGAATAGTTGGGAGCGTAAAGTGTTCAAAATAAAAAGCTCAGAAATATACATTGATCCTCAATATGCTTTCCACGCTGATCCCTCTTTTGAGCCTAAAATACCTATTACCCCCGTTGAACAAGAAAAGGTTTTTGCCGAAATTCCTATGAATGGACAAAAGCTCTATTTGTATAAGGGAGATATCGTACTGCGTTATTTCCTTAGCTGTTCTGATGTGCACAAACAAAAGACGAATCGCTCTACCTACCTATATGATGAAATAAGCCAGCAGGAAGCTGAGGCACACCAAGAAGAACGTGCCTACTATATAGGTTATTACAAAGGTGAAAAACTAACTCGTTACCAAAAAATATATAGGGGAGAGATGTTAATAGAGAAAGAAATAGAATATTAATATATTTATTATCAGTTAATTAATTTGATTTATTGCAAAAAAAATGTATTTTATTTTGTTACTTCAAATAAATATACTACTTTTGCGCCCTGAATTAAAAATCATTTAATCATTTTATTTTTATGAATCAATACGAAACTGTTTTCATTTTGAATCCCGTTTTATCTGAAACTCAGATAAAGGAAGCAGTAGAAAAGTTTGAAAATTTTCTTACTTCAAGGGGTGCAGAATTTGTAGCAAAAGAGAATTGGGGCTTGAAAAAATTAGCTTACCCAATCCAAAACAAAAAAAGCGGATTTTATCACCTCTTTGAATTTAAAGTAGCTGGTGAAGTAATCGACGCTTTCGAATTGGAATTCCGTCGTGACGAACGTGTTATGCGTTACCTCACTGTGAAATTAGACAAGCACGCCATCGAGTGGGCTGAAAAAAGAAGAGCTAAGTTAAACACTAAAAAAGCGTAAGAAAATGGCAGTAGAACAAAAAAAAGGAGATATCAAATACCTCACTCCACTAAACATCGACACTTCTAAACAAAAGAAATATTGTCGCTTTAAAAAATCAGGTATTAAATACATTGATTACAAAGATGCTGACTTCCTCTTGAAGTTTGTGAACGAACAAGGTAAATTGCTACCTCGTCGCCTTACTGGTACTTCATTGAAGTTCCAACGCAAAGTGGCTACCGCCGTAAAAAGAGCTCGCCACTTGGCTTTAATGCCTTATGTAGCCGATTTATTAAAATAATAACAAGGAGTAGAAACTATGGAAATTATACTTAAACAAGACGTACATAATTTAGGTTTTAAAGACGATGTCGTTACTGTAAAGAATGGCTATGGTCGTAATTACCTCATTCCGCAAGGATTCGCAATTTTAGCTACTCCCTCAGCAAAAAAGGTATTAGCTGAAAACTTAAAACAAAAAGCTTATAAAGAGCAACACATCATTGAAGAAGCTAAGAAAACTGCTAAAGCTCTAGCTAACTTAGCAGTGAAAATTGTAGCCAAAGTAGGTGCTGGTGATAAACTCTTTGGTTCTGTTAATCACGCTGATGTTGCTCAAGAATTAGCTAAAGCTGGTCACAATATCGATAAAAAATTTATCTCTATCGCAGGTAACACTATCAAACGTACAGGTAAATACAACGCTGCTATCCGTTTACACCGTGAAGTAATCGTTGATTTCCCATTCGAAATTGTAGCAGAAGTAGCCAAAGTTGAAGCTAAACCTACTGAAAAAGTAGAAGAACCTAAAGTAGAAGTGTCTGCTGAGCAATCTACTGAAAACTAATAAATTATAAGTAGTAAATAGTTCATATCAATTATAATTTTTGATACCTATTAAAGAAGTGAAATCTTTAATAGGTATTTTTTTTACAAATATATTTTTTTTTCTCAAAAATAATATCTACTTTTGCCTCGTTTTTTAGCAAGTTTCTTATTACAATGGAATCAAAAATTAATACAGTCGGCCTAACTATATGGGGCTACAAGCAAGGTTGTAAAGTTTTAGCTTCTCAAGGAGTTAATTTTCAACTTAAAGAAATAAAGGACAGATTAAAGGACCTTAGTGCTTTTATTCGTATCCATATTCCTCGTGTAGATTTTTACACACTTCAATTTACGCAAAATTATAAAATATACACCCAATATCGCTCTTCTCGTGAGGTGAATGGTCAAACAGGAGTGTATATAGCTATTTCTTTGTATATTCCTCATTCTTTGCAATGGCGTGGAGTTCGGCAAGTACTCAACTTGTTGATGGATATGTACTTTGCAGAACATATAAACTACGAAAATGGGGCGCCATTGCTTAATGAAAAAGAAGATATCTTCCCTTATTTCAATCTCCTACGAGGTTATGAAAAACAACTTACTGAAGAGCTAGATGCAAAACCTTGCACTTTAGAAATGCCCTATGCACCTAAGGTTTTTTCTTACAGAGATATTTATGAAGTAGATAAATACTTCAATACACCATATCGTCCTGAGTTTAGCAACCTTCAGGATATCTTATTCTTGCGAAATGAATTCGTCGAAAATCCTTTTGCTTATAGTATAGAGCTTCTTTTCCCCGAATATAGAACTCTCTCAAATACAGCTGCAAGTACAGCAAGTAATAGCGGAACATCTCACTTTACTATCTCTGATAAAAGAATAAAAGTTTTAGCTTTTATGAGAAATGGTAGAGATGTAAGTTCTACTTATAGAAGTGAGATTTTTTCAGATGATGATACTATAGAATTACTCCTTGAAAAATCTAAGTATCACCAAATGTTCTCTTATAATGATACTATTAAAAAAGCAATTAAAAAAGGTTATATCAAACGTACTGATAATAGTTATAGTTTAGAGTATGTCCCTTTTGTAGAAAAAGAAACAAAACTCTATGTCGAAACTCCTCAGTATGATTTTCAAAAATATATTACTTTCTTAACTTTAGAAAGTGGTAGCTTCAAAATTAAACCTCATAGTGATAGCAAAGGCTTTTATTTCCTTTTTAAAGGTGAAGAGGCTCAAAAGATATTCAATATCAGTTATAATGGAATTGTTTTTAGAAGTAATTATGTAGTAGATGAAAAAGTCCCTCTATCTATTCCTTTTGAACAATATCATTTTACAGTTGTTTCCAATAAAATAGTATCTGTAGCTCTGAAAATCAATGGGATTTTATTTAGCAACTCCTTGCGTAGTGACTCTCCTATAGAGATAGTTCTTCCTGAACACTTGTATCACTTTGAGTTTGAGAATCAAGATACAAAGAGGGTGATAAGTATTTCTAAAAGTGGTGAGATAAACTATGAAATTGAGGGTAATGTACACAATCCTCAAATGCTTGCTTCTGAAAGCCCTCAAGCAAAAAATCAACTTGCTGTAGTGAATAATAATAGCTTGGCTATTATTGGAGATGACAAGAATAAGCCTGTACACAAATCTCGCTTCTTCTGGCTAAAAATAGCATCTATTGTAGTATTTGTTTTGGCATTAGTAGGTATAGGTTATTGGTTTATATTTCCTATGCTCAAAGATCCTACCAAGGCTTACATTGCTTTTAATTCTGAAAGCAAAATTGAAGATATTCATTTCTTAACAAATATAGATGAACGTACTTATGAGATTGACAGTGCTTGTATCCGCTTAAAAAAAGGATTACCTGAAACTGAAACTAAACTGGTAATTACTTTTGCTGAAGAAGGAAAAGATACTGTTGTTTTTAATAGAGAACAACTATCTAAATTGGCGACAATGGTACAACAAGGTAATAAAGATACTCTTAAAATTGATATAGTATCTCCTGCTCGTTTCTTTCTTGCTGAAGTGCAAAATTGGAAAAATACTCACGCCGATCCTAAAGGAGCTCTTTTCTTAGCTGAAGCAAAAAAACGAAACTATCTTACTGAGAAATTACGTCCTGAGTTTGAAAAAGCAGTATGGGAGAATTTCTTGAAAGATTTTGATTATTCAGCTTATAATAGTGAACAAGTAGATAGTCTTTTGCGTCCTTATTTAAGAGGAGGGGCTTCCGAATTAAAATCCTATCAAAAAGATTTGGAACAAATTATTTCTCAAACTAAAAGTCGCGAGAATCAGGAAGATAATATAGTAGAAGTAGCAACCCCTATGCCTGTTGATACTCCTGCACCTATAAGAGAATCTAAACCTGTTGCAACAACACCTAAAAGCAACCCTAAACCTAAGAAGAATATTCCTACTTCTCATCCTATTGAGACTACTACAGTTATAGTAGAGGGAGGAGATTCTAAAACAGTAGTGAGACGTACTAGAACAGGGGCAAGACCTCACGCTACTAATGTAAGCCTCACAGAGGAGTTTATTGCTGATTTAAAACGTTTCAACTCTCCTTCTTGCTCTGAAGAAGTGGTGGATAAAGTAAAAATTAATGCAAAACGTCTAAGTAATAGTGATTGGGAAGTTGTATCTTACGATTTTAATCAAAACAAAAATGAAATTGAGGAACGTGTGAGACAATATGTAGCATTCTTTACTGCCGTAAAAACAGGAGGTTCCATAGAAAATCTTAAACCGCCCTATTTTGGAGGACAATCAAATATAATCTATTTTCTTAAGAGAGGGGATAATTTTAAAATTGTAAAAGGAAAAACAAATCTCAAAACTTTTACTGATATTCGTCAGGCAATTATCAATACAGGTGTAGAACCTAAATCAATACGATAATAACCATAAAAACTATATACTATGTTAGAAGTTTTCAATAACTTTGATACTCTTTTAAAAGGATTTTGGATGGTAGCAATCCCTAGTTCTGTGATTTTTATTATCCAAATGATACTTACATTTATAGGAAGTGACGCCTCCGATGGTACTTCCGCCGATTTCGATGGTGATCTCAACGGAGGCGACACACCTTTCCAGCTTTTCTCTTTTCGTAATTTGATGAACTTCTTGTTAGGATTTAGCTGGACTGGTATTTCATTTTATAAAATTATTAACAATCAACTCCTACTCATAACTTTAGCTATTGTAGTAGGAGTTTTGTTTGTATACTTATTTTTCCTTATTATCAGAGCTCTAATGAGACTTTCAGAAGACAATACTTTCAAACTCTCAGAAACTATAGGAAAAACGGCTGAAGTTTATATTCCTATACCTGAATATAAACAGGGGAGGGGTAAAGTAACCATTAGTGTACGCGGAACTATACACGAATTAGACGCTATGACCACTGGTGAGCGGCTTCCTTCTAACACCATCGTGAAAATAATTTCTATAGACGATGCCGTTTTATTTGTAGAACGATTGTAACAATTCAAAATTATTTCGTACCTTTGCCCTCTATAAAATATAATTGTAAACACAATGAAAATAGCTAAAAAAATATTTAAGTGGGGAGGTATTACACTTTTGCTCCTCATCATTGCAATGATTGCTATTCCTTTTTTCTTTAAAGATACTATTAAAGAAAAGGTGATTGAGATGGCAAATAAGAATTTAAAAGCAAATCTTGCTTTGCAAGATGTAGATATCAGTCTATTTAAAAACTTTCCTAAAGCTCAAGTAACCCTAAATGATTTTGTATTAGTAAATAAAGAACCCTTTGTAGGTGATACTCTTTTTGCTGCTAAACATATTGATGTAACTTTGAGTATAAAAGATTTATTAGCGGGTAACTACAATTTGTTAGGTGCTAATGTGAAAGATGCTTCTGTATACATACACCTTAATAAAGAAGGAGTTGGTAACTTTGATATCGCCATCCCTTCCGATAAACCTGAAGAAGAATCTGCTCCTATCAAACTCGATATTCAACAATATAACGTTGAAAATTTAAAATTTACTTTTAAAATGGATGACGGTAACCTCTTTATGGAAGTAGCCGACATCTATCATAGCGGAAAAGGTAACTTTGCTGAAGAAGTGTTGGATTTAGATACACAAACTAAAGCCAACGTAACTTTTGCAATGGATAAAAGTACTTTTATGAAACAAGTACCTATTACACTTCAAGCTATTTTAGGTATTGACCTAAAAAATCAAAAGTACACTTTCAAACAAAATAAAGCTACTGTAAACCGCTTAGATTTGGTGTTTGATGGATTTATTCAGCTATTAGAAGAAGGACAACGTTACGATCTTACTTTTAGCACTCCTACTAATTCATTTCAAAACTTCTTAGCTCTTATTCCTGAAGAGTACTCCAAAAGTATTGAAAATGTAAAAACTACAGGTAATCTCACTCTCAAAGGTTTTGCAAAAGGAGATATGGTAGGTGATAAAATTCCTACTTTCGGACTTGAAATGTATGCAGACAATGCTTCTTTTAAATATCCGAACCTGCCTAAAACGGTGCGTGACATCACTATCGACCTAAAAGTAAACAACACTACGGGTATTACCAACGATACCAAAGTAAATCTCAATAAATTTACAATGAGTATCGACCAAGATCACTTCTCAGCTCGTGCCAATGTGAGTAATATAGTAGTAAATCCATTTGTTGATTTAGCAGTAAAAGGTACTATCAATTTAGCTAATTTATCTCAAGCTTATCCAATTTCGTTAGATAAGAAGTTCTCAGGTATTCTTCGTGCTGATATCGCTACACAGCTGGATATGAAATCAGTAGAAACTAAAAACTATCAAAATATTAAAGCACAAGGTAATTTATCCCTTTCTCAATTTGTATATGCAGGCGAAGAGTTTGTGAAGCCTTTTCATATTGATAATTTGAATGTAGCATTTAGTCCTTCACACATTGGGCTATCTCAATTCGATGCCCGTACAGGTGAAACCGATTTGCATCTTACTGGAACAATTGATAATCTATACGGATTTGCTTTTAGAAAAGAAATTCTCAAAGGAAACTTCAATCTTTCTTCTAATAAATTGGTAGTAAACGATTTTATGCAACCTGCTACTGCCGAAACAACAACTCCTAAAAAAGAAACTAAAGAAGCTCCCAAAACAACTACTAAGGCTACTGATCAAGCAGCTATAAAAGTACCTGCTTTCTTGGATTGTACTCTTGCAGCTAAAGCTAATACAGTGTTATACGACAATTTGAAGTTGAGTAATGTATCAGGAAAACTGATAATAAAAGATGAAAAAGTAGCTTTAGAAAACCTAAAATCAGATATTTTTGGAGGTAACATAGCCCTCTCAGGTGATGTCTCTACCAAAGAGAAAACACCTACTTTTGATGTAGATTTAAACCTCAATCGTGTCAATATTCCCGAAGCGTTCTCTCAAATCACGATGTTAGAAAAAATTGCGCCTATTGCTAAAGTAGTACAAGGTAAAGTAAATACTGTTATCAATGTGAAAGGTTCTTTGAAAAACGATTTAACTCCTGAAATCAATAGTGTCTCAGGTGATTTATTTGCAGCTCTCATCGACTCTAAGATTGATAGTCACGGTTCAGCCTTACTTTCAGCCTTAGATAGCCAATTTACAGGATTGAATTTAAATAATCTTAACCTCAAAGATGTGAAAGCAGCAGTTGATTTTGAGGATGGAAAAGTAAAAATAAAACCTTTTACTATTAAATATAAAGATGTAGCTATAGAGGTAGCGGGGTCTCATGGATTCGACCAACAGATGAATTACAAACTCACTTTCAATGTTCCCCCTCAAATGTTAGGTAAAGAAGCCGAAGGTTTGTTATCAAAACTCACTCCTGAAAATCAGAAAAAAATAACCAACTTACCTGTAGTTGCAACCGTTGGAGGAACTTTTAAAAAACCTCAAGTAAGCACTGATGCCAAAACCGTAGTAAAAGATTTAGCTACTCAAATAGCTAAAAACCAAATTAATAATCTTACTGCTAAAGGTACTGATGCACTACAACAAGCGTTAGGAAGTAAAACCAGTTCAGGTACAGCAGGCGAAATAACCAAAACTGTTGGTGGACTGATGAAAAATAGAGACAGCACAATGACTAAAGTGAAAGAAAAAGCTAAAGAGGAGGCTAAAAAAGAAGCTAAAAAACAATTAGGTAACTTCCTTAAAGGCTTAGGCGGAAAAAATGAAGGCGAATAAAAATAAAATTAATTGAATTATATATGTATAAAGTAGTACTTTTACGCCACGGACAAAGTGAATGGAACAAGCTCAACCTATTCACAGGGTGGCAAGATGTAGATTTAACTGAGCAAGGAGTACAAGAAGCTCGCGAAGCAGGACGTGTAATGAAAGAAGAAGGTTTCAAATTCGATGTTGCCTACACATCTGTACTTAAAAGAGCTATCAAAACTTTGAACAATGCTTTAGAAGCAATGGGTGACCTTTGGGTACCTACTCACAAAAGCTGGAGACTCAATGAAAAAAGTTATGGAGCACTACAAGGTTTAAACAAAGCTGAAACAGCTGCTAAATATGGTGAAGACCAAGTGCTTTTATGGCGTCGCTCTTATGATGTACGTCCTCCATTTATTGAAGAATCCGATGAACGTCACCCATCACACGACCGTCGCTATGCTGCCCTTACTAAAGAAGAAAAAACAGCTGGTGAAAGTTTGAAAGATTGCTATGATCGTATGTTGCCTATATGGTTCAATGAAATAGCTCCTGATATTAAAGCTGGTAAAAGTGTAATCATTGCAGCTCACGGTAATAGTTTGCGCTCATTAGTTCAATACCTCGACGGACTTTCTGAGGATGAAATCCTTAAACTCAACATCCCTACAGGGGTGCCTTTGGTGTATGAACTCGATGCTAACTTAAAACCTATCAAGCACTATTACTTAGGTGACCAAGAAGCAATTGCTGCTGCTATTAATAGCGTTGCAAATCAAGGAAAATCAAAATAGTATTTGTTTTTATAAAAAATACCTCCAAGAAATTTTATCCTTTCTGGAGGTATTTTTGTACTCTATAAAATGAGTATATTCCACAACTTGAACCTTAAAAATATTTAGATTAATGTTCTAGACAATAAAATATTCCTCACTTTTTTCTATTCAATGTGTTTGTAATTCAAAAATAATAATTATTTTTGCACTCGAATAGTAATATACTATTTCTGAAGTATAAGATAATTTAATTACTAAAACCTTTGGTCGCTGAAAATGAACATTTTATTTTTAAGTTATTTTCACTCTGCACGCACTCATTCTCTACAAATTAAATTTAAGGCTAAAAGTCTTTCACCACTTCGTATTTGAATCAGGTGTAGTTAGGTAATAAATAGGTGACAAATTAAGGTTACCTCAAATGTTTTTTACTAAAAATCACTCATTATTTAATTTACACTGTACAAATGAAAAATAAATATATTGACCTAATTGACCAAACCTACTATTTTCCACAAGATGAATTTACTTTAGATGGCGATGAACTTCGCTTTCACAATATTGATTTGATGGAACTTGTACGCAAGTATGGAGCTCCCCTCAAATTTATGTATCTACCCAGAATATCCGAGAATATTCAACGTGCCAAAAAATGGTTTGAAAAAGCTATTAAAAAACACAAATATAAAGGGGCTTATAACTATTGTTATTGCACCAAAAGTTCTCATTTCAAACACGTAATGGTAGAAGCTTTGAAGAATGATATCCACATGGAAACCTCTTCAGCTTTTGATATCAATATTATCAACAACCTTATCAGCGAAGGATTGATTACCAAAGAGAACTATATTTTGTGTAATGGTTTCAAACGTGATGCTTATATTGATGGCATTGCCGATCTTATCAATCGTGGCTATCAAAATTGTATTCCAATTATTGATAACTATGAGGAAATCAATTTGTTTGAAGAAAAAATAGAAGGATCGTACAATATTGGTATTCGTATTGCCTCTGAAGAAGATCCTCGTTCAGAGTTTTACACTAGCCGTTTAGGAATTGGTTATAAAAATATTGTACCTTTCTACAATCGTGAAATTAAGGACAATCCAAAAGTGCGCCTCAAAATGTTGCACTTCTTTATCAATACAGGTATTAAAGATAATGCCTACTATTGGAATGAACTTTTGAAGTGTTTGCGTGTATATATCCAGCTCAAAAAAGTAGCTCCTGAACTTGATAGCCTTAATATAGGTGGTGGTTTTCCAATCAAAAGTTCATTAGCTTTTGAGTATGATTATGCCTATATGGTTGATGAGATTATCCGCCAGATAAAAATTACTTGCGATCAAGAAAAAGTACCTGTGCCTAATATCTTTACTGAATTTGGAAGTTTCACAGTGGGAGAAGCTGGAGGCGCTATCTACGAGATAATGTACCAAAAACAACAAAACGACCGTGAAAAATGGAATATGATTAATTCCTCTTTCATTACTACTTTGCCTGATTCTTGGGCTATTAATAAACGTTTTGTATTATTGCCTATCAACCGTTGGAATGATGAGTATGAACGCGTACTCCTTGGTGGGCTTACTTGTGATGGTGATGATTATTACAATAGCGAACAAAATATGAACGCTATCTATTTACCTAAATATAACAAAAATAAACCACTCTATATAGGTTTCTTCAATACAGGGGCATATCAGGATAGTATTGGTGGGGTAGGGGGATTGCAACACTGCCTCATTCCACAACCTAAAATAGTACTTATTGATAAAGATAAAAATGGTAACCTCACCTCTCGTCTCTTTATGGAACAGCAAAAAGCTGACGAAATGTTAAAAATCTTAGGTTACTAAAATTTAAGGTATAAACTTTGCTAAAGTCTCTTACGAGACTTTAGCAAAGTTCAACAAAACCTTTCCTTTTTAACTTCTAACAGGATGAAATATATAGTTCTTTTTTTCTTATCAATCACTACTTTATGGGCACAAGATACCACTACTACTAAAAGGTATCAATATAAAGTGTGGATAAAACCGTCATTGAGTATTAATTATCTCGCAGTTGATATAGAAGATTCTCCTATAAATATAAATCTAAAAAATAAAACAATATTGCCCAACTATCCTCTTACAATGGGGTTGGGTTTAGGAGTGCATAATACCTATGTAAACCTAGACTATGCCAGAGGTTTAATGCCTTTGCGCAATGAAAATAAATATGGAAAAACGAGCTATTTTGATTTTCAAATACATTCTTTTATTAGCAATAAGTTTTTGTTAGACCTTTATTACCAAAGTTATAAAGGTTTCTATTATGAAAATGGTCAAAATATACATCTTCTCAAAGATGCTCGTGTACAACAGATAGGAAGTGAATTTTTATACTTCACCAAATGGAGAGAAACCTCTTTAAAAAATATTTTTAATCCAGAAGGTAATCAATTAAAACCTTTATTTAGTTTTTATGTTGGAGGAGGCGTTTTCTATCATAAACTCAGTTTGCCTCTTATAGATCCAGATAGAACTGACGATTTCAAGCATATACAAACTGGGTTAAGTGGAGGGGTAGCCAATCTTTGGCAAATTGCCCCTAATCTCACCTTTAGTGGTTTAGTAGGATTAGGATTCTATTTTGGGGGAGAAACAGCTCCTATAAGTAAAATGAAAATTAATCAATATGTAAATTTTAGATACAATATTGCTCTTACTTACAAAATTAAAAACTCAACAATAGATTTTTCAATACTACATAATAATAAACGAGTATATTTTAATAATTCCGACCTTGTAAGTATTAAAAACTCTACTTTTAGAATTAGTTTTACACAACAACTCAATGTAACTACTCGCCATAACAACAAAGTGATGAGGTTCTTAGGAATGTAATCTATTCCTTTTGAGAAAACAATAATCTAATAATCAAAATAATACAATTGGTATAATATTTGTTTCTAAATAAAAAGTTAAAAATATTTGGTATTTTTAAAATAAAGCACTACATTTGCGAATTATAAATAAATACATAAAACAAAAAACTGTTTTAAAATTGCAAAACAATATGAGAAAACCATTATTAATGGCTGCTGCGCTACTTATTTCGGCAGTCGCATTCGGACAAAAAAAAGAACTTAAAGAGATTGAAAAACAAATCCGTAAAGGTGATTTAACATCAGCTCAAAGTGGTTTAAATGCCATCAAAGGAAGTGTAGAAGGCACTGAATTTGCTCCTCAGTTTTATTTTTTAGAAGCTCAAGCTAATATCGAGCTAACTAAGAAAAACAAAAGTTTGGCTTCTTTGCAAAACGCTACCGCTGCTTTTGCTAAAGTAAAACAATTAGAAGGCGGTAAAGGAAAATATACTAATCAGTTACAATCATTAGCTGATGAAGCTATAAACTTTGCAGTAGGACAAGCTCAAGAAAAGTACAAAGCTAAGGATTACAAAAATGCTTCAGTAGCTTTTGAACAAGTATATCGCCTTAGCGCTCGCGATACTGTGTTCTTGTACAATGCTGCTGTAGTAGCAGTAGAAGGCAAAGACTATGATAAAGCCGTGAAATTGTACTCAGAACTTAAAGACCTTGGTTATGATGGAGCTGAAACACTTTATATCGCAACCAATAAACAAACTAAACAAGATGAGACTTTCTCTGATAAAAACCAAGCTGAACTAATGGTAAAAGCAGGGACTCACGAAAAAGCAAGAGTTGAAAAAACACCTTCTAAACGCGCCGATATCATAAAAAACATAGCCTTTATCTATGTAGAACAAAAGAAAGTTGATGAGGCTATCAAAGCATTTGAAGATGCTAAAAAAGCATATCCTAAAGATGCAAACATCATCCTTGCTGAAGCTAATGTATACTTGCAGTTAGATAATAAAGAAAAATTCAAACAACTAATGCAAGAAGCTGCTCAATTAGATCCAAATAATGCTGACCTTCACTACAATATTGGAGTAATCAATATGCAACAAGGTAATATTTTGGAAGCACGCAAAGGTTTTGAACAAGCACTTAAAATTAAACCTAACTACGCTGATGCAGCTTTGAATATCTCTACTACCTACATCAATGAAGGTAATGGTTTGATTGAGCAAATGAACAAATTAGGAAATTCTAAAGCAGATATTGCTAAATTTGAAGCATTAAGAGACCAAAAAGATGGTTTATTCAAAAAAGGTGCTGAAGTATTAGAGAATTATACTAAAGCAAATGGTAATGTTGAAAACATCTTAGAACAATTGAAAAACATCTATGGAGCTTTAGGAGATAGTGCTAATTTCCAACGTGTAAAAAAACTTTTAGGACAATAATTGAATCCTATGAAAATGAAAAATAGGAATTAGAGAGAAAAGTCTAATTCCTATTTTTTTATTCCTATTCAATAAAATATTTTATTTTGTCGAAATGCGTTATTTTATAGAACTCTCTTTCTTTGGTAAAAATTATCACGGTTGGCAATCTCAACCAAAGGCTATTTCTGTGCAAGAAGTTTTAGAGCAAGGACTTTCAACAATACTTCGAACTCCTATAAGTGTAGTAGGAGCAGGGCGTACTGATAGTGGTGTACATGCTTCACAAATGTTTGCTCATTTTGATGTAACCGAACCTTTACCTACCAACTTTGTACATAGATTAAACGCTTTCTTACCAAAAGATATTGCTGTTCATAACATATATGAGATGAAACCAAATGCTCATACCCGATTTGATGCCCTCAAACGTACCTATCAGTATCATATTAGTACTCAAAAAGATGTGTTTGCTTATGATTATGCAATGTTTTTCACTCATACATTAAATATAGCAATAATGAATGAAGCTGCTCAAATTCTTCTTGATTATAGCGATTTTCAATGTTTTTCTAAAACTCATACCGATGTAAAGACTTTTATATGCAAAATTTATAAAGCACATTGGGAGAAAATAGACAAACAACTAGTCTTTACCATCATAGCCGATCGTTTCTTGCGCAATATGGTGCGTGCTATTGTAGGAACTCTTATAGATGTTGGATTACAAAAGCTATCACTCACAGACTTTGAAGATATTATTCTCAGTAAGAATAGAAGTAAAGCAGGAGCTTCAGTGCCAGCTTGTGGATTGTTTCTCACTCATATAGAATATCCTGAAGAGCTCTTTATTCAAAAAATCAATTAAATTATTAGTATTATTCAGTGAAATTCATTACTTTTGCAAACTTTTTTAAATAAAACTAGAAATGAAATATCTACAAAACAAATACTTAAAAATAGTTGTAGCTGTCCTTATTGTAGCTTGGGCAGTATACCAATTCACTCGAGGAAATATAGGAAATGGCATTGCTCTCATTTTTCTATCACTTATTCCTATTTTATTGTATTTTCGCAATGAGTTTATATTACTTACCTTTTTGCGTTTGCGAAAACAAGATTTCGCAGGAATGGAAAAATGGCTTGGCAAAATCGTAGACCCTGAAACAGCCTTATTACGTAAACAACAAGGCTATTACAACTATATGTACGGAATTATTTATTCACAAAAAAATCTTACACAAGCTGAAAAATACTTTCGTAAAGCCTTGCAATTAGGGCTTACAATGAGTTACGATGTAGCAATGGCAAAATTGAGTTTAGCAGGTATAATGATGCAAAAACGCAAAAAACGCGAAGCCCAAGAACTTCTTACAGAAGCTAAAAAATTAGACAAACAAAACCTTATGACCGAACAGATAAAAATGATGCAACAACAACTTAAGAAAATCTAAATTAAGAGTAGGTCAGTATATTGATTTTAAAAATTTTAAAACAGATAAAAGAGTTAAAAGTAACATTTTGCTCTTTTATTTTTTTATTGTTAACATAGTAACTTAATAAAAATGATACAAATAGCTAATACCATTATTTCAGAAGATATAGTAGAAAGAGATTTTGTTTGCAACCTCAGTGCTTGTAAAGGAGCTTGTTGTATAGAAGGAGATGCGGGAGCACCTATAGAAGAGCGAGAACTCAATATAATGAAACGTATTTATCCAGAAGTAGCACCATACCTTACAGAAGAAGGAAAGAGAGCCATAGAGGAACAAGGAATATATGTAAAAGGAGAAGATGGAGATTGGGAAACCCCATTGATAAATGGGGGAGAATGTGCTTATGTAGTACGAAATGAAAAAGGTTGGGCACTTTGTGCTATTGAACAAGCATATAATGATAAAAAAATAGAATGGAAAAAACCTATATCTTGTCATTTATATCCCATACGTTTGCAAGAGTATAGTTCATTTACAGCGGTAAATTATCATCGTTGGAGTCCTATATGTGATGAAGCTTGTACTTTAGGGAAAGAGTTAGAGATGCCAATCTATAAATTTGTAAAAGAAGCCCTTATTAGAAAATTTGGAGAAGAATGGTATAAAAAATTAGAACTTATAGCAGAACATTTGAAAAAGTGATAATGAACATAGAGAAAACTAAAAACTGACACAGCTATTTTAAGAAGTTAGGCGTAATTAGTTGATTATCAAACTAATTACGCCTATTTTGTAGCGAAGACGGGATTTGAACCCGTGACCTTTGGGTTATGAATCCAACGCTCTAACCACCTGAGCTACCTCGCCATTTTTCGTTTATCATTTCTTTGCGGGTGCAAATGTACTACTTTTTTTTATATCGACAAATTTTTATTCAACTTTTTTAATTGTAATATGTATAGATTTATAAAAGTATCTGATTATCAAATATAGTATTTAATTTAATAATCGTTCTTTCCATTCTTTCCAACTGTATTTCTTAGCATAGATATACAATAAAAGGGGGAAACACAATATTAAAGGCATCCAAATACTGAAACCTAAGGTTGGTTCTGAAATATCGCGTAGTATGGAAGGTACTTGAAATACTGTCCAATCGGAGGTGACTAAAAGGGCAGTAAAAAGGTTATTAGCGGCGTGAAATCCTAAGGCTAATTCTAAACCGTCATCCATTAGGGTTGTGATACCTAAAAACAGACCTGTACCGATGTAATAAATAAGTAAATTGTAGCCTAATTTTTCTACCTCGGGATTGGCTATATGCATTAAACCAAAAGTAATAGAGGTAAAAAGCAATGGAAACCACGCACTTCGCGTTGCAAGTCCTAAGCCTTGCATTAAATAGCCTCTAAAGAATATTTCTTCAAAACTTGTTTGTAAAGGGATGAACAATACTACTATTACAAGTAATTTCAAGAAAGGTATCCATTGGAAGTTCCAAATATAATCATTGGGACTGATGAATAAATAGTCTATACAAGTCATTGCTATGGTTATGCTTCCCCATAGCCCAAAAGCAAACCAAAATCGTTTCCAACTGATGCTTGGTCGGGCGGTGATGAGGGCTACTAACGGCTGACGATGAACGTATTTTACCCATAACAATAATAATCCTAAGAAAATAGCAAAGATTACTAAATTTTCAAATAAGAATTGTAATTCTCCTTTTTGAGAAATTTCTTGCTGGATAAGTGCTGTAGTGTCTAAAAATTGTGCTACAAAAAAGTTCAACCCTGTAAAGGCAAAGAACAGGGTTGAAACTATAATATAAAGCCATTTTGGGCTTTGTGATAATCTTCCGTTTGTAAGATACATAACTTTACTTTATTGTGTAATGATTCCTATTTCGGCATACGATACTCTATTGGTATCATCGACTGTTTTTACAGCTGTGAGTTTGATGTAACGAGCTTTTTCTTCAGCAAATGTAATACGTTGTTCAATAGGATTGTTTTTTATATTACCAAACTCTCCTTCGCTTACTTTCTTCCAATGAATATTATCAGTACTTACTTCAAAAATATAATGGCTGATAGTTCCTTCTGCCCAACGGTCTTGTGAAGGTAAATAGATAAATCCTTTTAGGTTTAAAAGTTCTCCTAAATCAATAGTAACAGCTGTAGGTGTTTTGCTTTTTTCTTGGATAAACCAAGAAATGGGGTCTTCATCTACTATTTTTTGAATATCATTGATAGTAGAGAGTACTTTCCATTTTGTTTTAGGAATATCTAACGAATAAGAAGCTACTTCACTATACAATTTTTTACTTTGGTCGTAGGCTACAAACTTGAGAGTTGTAGGATGAGTAACAGAAAAAGGAGTAGTGTAACGCAACGATTTATCGGTAGGATTACTGCCGTCTAAAGTGTAGAAAATTTCGGTAGATTCATCGGCAGGGGTAAGCGTTACTTGTCCGTTTTTATCACGGCTAAACTTAGGTGTTACTAATAAGGCAGGAGCATTATACAACCCTATGTTGCTAATGAGAGGAGAGGCTTTGGCGTCTAATATTGTAAAGCGTACTTTAGTAGCTGTTACAGGGGGAAAACGCAATAAGCGCTTGTAGCCAATAGTAGTTTGTTCATCTATAGTTTCCCATTTTCCATCTTTTTGGTATTCTAATTTGAATTTTTTTATGCGTTGTCCTAAAGGGATGTATTCTTGAGCCATAAAGCGATTGAAGGTTGTAGGCTTGGTAAAGTTTATATCAATGGAAGCTTCGGTTAGGCCTTCATCGGTTGCCCAATAGGTATTTTTATCGTTGTCAATAGTTTTTTCAGCGCTGAAAAACTTGTGATTTTCGCGAATATTAGAAGCCGTTATAGAGGCATCAGTTACGAGGTTATGTGCAAAATCTGCTTCTATAACTTTTTTGAGTTCCATTAATCTCTTGATGTCGTTTTCGTGTACTAAACCGTGTCTATCTATAGGTAGATTCAGCAATAAATTGTAACCACGACCTACTGAAGCGTAGTATATATCAACCATTTTTTCTAAGGGGCGCACTTGGTGGTCTTCACGTGCGTGGTAATACCAACCTGGACGGATAGATACATCGGCTTCAGCGGGAATCCAATTGATGCCATTTTCATCGCCTTCGCCTAAGTGATGTAGATGCTCTTTTCCTTGTAAGGAAGGGTTAGAGGTAAAAGGATTCCAATTAGTAGGTGTACCATAGCCTAATTCATTGCCTATCCATCGGATATTAGGACCTTCATCGCCAAAAATAGTGGCATTGGGCTGTAATTCGCGTACTATAGCGAATGTTTTATCCCATTGGTAATATGTATGAGCATCGATAGTGCGGGTTTCGTTAGCACCACCATAATAGCCAGAACCGCCATTAGCTCCATCGAACCATACTTCAAATATTTCGCCATAATTGGTGAGTAATTCTCGGAGTTGATTATGGAAATAGGTTACATATTCGGGTCTGCCATACTCGGCGTGGTTTCTATCCCAAGGGGAGAGGTATACACCGAACTTGAGTCCTGCTTTTTTGCAAGCATCGGAAAGTTCTCTAATTACATCGCCTTTACCGTTTTTCCAAGGGGAGTTTTTTACAGAATGTTCTGTGTATTTTGATGGCCATAAGCAGAAGCCATCGTGGTGTTTAGCGGTAATAATTACCCCTTTCATACCAGCATCTTTAATTACTTTCACCCATTGATTTACATCTAACTCAGTGGGGTTAAACAAGGCAGGATCTTCACCACCCGTACCCCATTCCATATCGGTGAAAGAGTTCATATTGAAATGGATAAAAGCGTAGTACTCCATTTCGTGCCAAGGTAATTGATATGAAGGAGGAAGAGCTCCCACAGGTTTTGGAGCTTCAGGATTTTTACAAGTTATCAAGCAAAGTGCTGATGCTAAAAATAAAAATTTTTTCATAATTGTGAATGATTGATGATGATTATTCTTTTTCGTTGATAAAAATATTCTTTTTAAATAGTTTACGCGAGTTGTCTATAAAGATATTCATACTATCTTTGGCAGTCTCGGAGAGCTCTTTGTAGGAAGCTGTTTCATATTCTTTGCAAGGCAATATTTCAAAAAGGTATTTTTTATTAGTTTTAAGGGTACGATTCACCCAAACTAAATAATATCCTTTATCGGCGATATGAGTGCCTCGCGCGTCCTTAAAGAGAGTTAGTTCTACCATAGCGCCTCCATCGGAAGGGGATTTACGTTGGTTAGATATAAAATTACCGAGAGAATAGACAACAAGCTGTTCCTTATGAAGTCCTGTTTGTGGATAATAGTACATAGGTTGTAGCACGTGAGGGTGTCCACCTATAATGATATCTACACCATTATCAAAAAGAAATTGAGCTACATCTTCCTGTTTTTTGTTTTGTTTTTGTTGGTATTCTATTCCCCAATGTATTACTACTATCAACTTGTCGAGATGTGTTTTTTTAGCTTTCTCGATATCTTCTTTCATTAGATTAAAGTCTATACGGTTTACTATAGTAGGTTCAGGGACGGGTAAGCCATTAGTTCCATAGGTATAATTGAGAATACCAACTGAAATTCCATTTTTAGAAAGCACTAAAAGATTTTTTTTATCAAACTCTGCTTTGTTGCGGAAAGTGCCTGTATGAGCTATTTTAAGAGAGTCGAGCACATCTAAAGTGCGGATGATTCCTTTTTTACCTCTATCACAGGTGTGATTGTTAGCAGTTACTAACACATCTATCCCGCTATCTCTACAAGCGGCAGCCAAGGCATCGGGAGAGGAGAATTGAGGGTATCCTTTGTAAGGTTTTCCTGCTAAAGTAACTTCCAGATTGGCAATTGCAAAATCTACTTGAGCGAATTTGTGTTTAATTTTGTCAAACACAGGCATATAGTCATATTGCTTAGTATCAGCGTTGTAAGCTCCTTCTACTTGAGGGATATGCCCCATTACATCCCCCATAAAGAGCAACGACATTCGGCTACTAGTTTCTTGAGCAAAGCTTATTGAAAAGAAGAGAAAAGTGAGTAATATGCGTATCATTTAAAACCTATTTTAGTTTGTTTGTTTTGTTCTTTTAGTTCTTTTACATCTATATTGGTGAGTTCAGCCAAAGAATAAGGTTTATCTACAATGAATTCTCTATCAGTAGATTGTAAATACTTATTGCATTTTTCGACTGTTAGTTCTTTAAACTTATATTCGGCTATTAATCTTCCTTTGCGCAATAGGGCAGAGTCTATTTTAGAAATATCGGAATTGAAAGTACATATCAATTGGCATTCCAAGACATCAGAGAGCATACCATCGGCTATGTTTAGGATAGAGGATACAACATCGGTATTGCTGTTGAGAGCAGTACGTTCGGCTATGTAGTTTTCACAGTCTTCGAGTACTAATACTGAATTTTTATTGTCTATTAGTAAACCGATAAAGGTAGGGTCGGTAAGAGAGCCAATCATTGAGGTAGGCACAAAGATAAATTTCTTATTAGGGATTTGACTTGTAAGCCATTTGATATAATTAGTTTTTCCTGATCCTGCAATTCCGTGAAAGAGCACGACACCTTTATTTTCATTGGTAAGGGCATTCTTCACTCTATTGTGTACCTCAAAGAAATCATCATTATACATTGTCTCGAAATCAATGCGATAAGGCTTGATAGTATGCGTCCTAACCTCAAGCCCTACTTGTGTCTTCAACAAAATAGAAACCTTAGAATCTTTAGAAACATACTTCTCTATATACTCTGAAAACAAAGTAGTAAGATGTTCCTTAGCCTTAGGATTGGTATTCTGATAATGTACACAACTCACTCTGTAAAGTCCATCTTCAAAAATCTGATTGTCATACTCATTAGAAAGATTTTTATCTATTAATATAAAAACCTCTAAAGCAGGATGATAATAGCATTCTTCCGATTCATATAATTCATTTTGTTTAGAAGCATAATCTACAGTATAATAATCTGTGCATTTTTCAAAATGTTTCAGTTTATCACGTTGGATTACCAAATCATCACTTCCCAGATAGATGTGAGCCATCAAATCGTCAAGTAAAGAGCGAAACGGGTTTGAAAAAGTAAGGAGGCGATATTTATCATATACATCTATATGGTCATCACTATCAAGTTGTAGGATATTAACAGGGTGATAATATTTAGATTCTTTTATTTTCATAAGCAAAATAATAAGTTGCAAAAGTAGTATATAATTTATAAATTAGCAAACTTTATAAAATAAAAAACTTTGCCAAAGGACGACCTTCAGCAAAGTTTCAATATGTTGTTTTTCATTAGCAAATTAACTAATTAGAAAATTTGGCTAATTCTTAGTTTCTTCTTGATAGTAAGATTCTCAATACGTACCAGAATAGTAACATTACTGATGAGAACAATTGTAAGGCTGCAGCTACATATTGGTCGGTGCTATATACGTTTTTGATGTTATAGGTTTCGTATAGAATTCCTCCAGCAGCTAAAGCTACCATTGCTACTGAAAACCAAAGTCCTAAGTCAAAACTAAAGATAGCCCCTGCAACGATCAATCCTAATGCAACGAAACCTCCTATTACTAATACACTACGCAAGAATGAGAAATCTACACGAGTGAGAAACACTACAGCAGTAAGTCCCGCAAACAATGATAAGGTAATGATACCCGCTTGAGAAATGATAGCTAAACCTTCACTAAGATCCATTGCTATGTAAATCATCGGTAAGAAGATGATTGCTTCTAAAAGTACATAAATACCTAAGCCTCTATATTGGGTACTTCTATCTTGGGCTTGTGTCCATTTATTAGCAAGCATAGAGCCCAACCAGAACCCGCCCAAGATAAGCAACCATACGAAAGGACTACTTACCATAGAGATAATTAATTTTGGGGGTACTATATTTATCAAAATAGCTTCTACTACTATAAAAGCCAAAAGTGCTATTGCTACGTGAGAGTAGGTTTTACGGTAGAAAGTAGCTTGTTCTATATTAGTTGCATACGATACTAATTCAGGAGCATTGTTGTTCTGATAGTTAGTATTGTAGTTGTTGTTGAAATTCAAGTTATAGCTATTGTTGCTATTACTATTGTTGTTTAGATTGTAATTGTTGTTGCTCATAAAAAATTATTTTAAAAGTATTTGTTTTTTTTAGTAAATCAAAAACTTTGCCAAAAGATCTACCCTGATACTGAGTAGCCTTTTGGCAAAGTTTATCAAGGGGAATACTATAAAGTATTTACGTTGTTAAGATCTTCGAAAGCTTTTTTCAAGCGGGTAACGAAAGTTTTTTCACCTTCACGAAGCCATACACGAGGATCGTAGTATTTTTTGTTAGGAGCTTCAGGACCTTCAGGGTTACCTATTTGACCTTGCAAGTAAGCAGCTTTGGCTTTCATATAGTCGCGAACACCTTCGGTGAAAGCGTATTGCAAGTCGGTATCAATGTTCATTTTGATAACACCGTAAGAAATAGCCTCGCGGATTTCTTCGAGAGTAGATCCAGAACCGCCGTGGAATACGAGGTCAAGAGCATTATGACCTAAGTTGTATTTTTTAGAAACGTAGTCTTGAGAATCTCTTAAGATTTTAGGAGTTAATTTTACGTTACCAGGTTTGTACACTCCGTGAACGTTACCAAAAGCGGCAGCGATAGTGAATTGAGAGCTTACTTTAGAAAGTTCTTCATAAGCGAAAGCTACATCTTCAGGTTGTGTAAAGAGTTTGTTGCTATCAACGTGAGAGTTATCCACTCCATCTTCTTCACCACCAGTCATACCGAGTTCGATTTCCAAAGTCATATCCATTTTGCTCATACGTTCGAGGTAACGTTTGCAAGTTTCGATATTTTCTTTGATAGGCTCTTCAGAGAGGTCAATCATATGAGAGCTAAAAAGAGGTTTTCCTGTTTCTTTGAAGTGTTTTTCAGAAGCTTCGAGCATACCGTCTAACCAAGGAAGTAATTTTTTAGCACAGTGGTCAGTATGCAAGATGATAGAAGCGCCGTAAGCTTCGGCTAGTTGGTGAACGTGTTTTGCTCCAGCTACAGCTCCAAGAACTGAAGCACGTTGGTTGTCGTTAGAAAGACCTTTACCAGCCATAAACTGAGCGCCGCCATTAGAGAATTGGATAATCATTGGGGCGTTTACTGCTACAGCAGTTTCTAAAGCAGCATTGATAGAGTTAGAACTGATAACGTTGGCTGCAGGAAGAGCAAAGCCTTTTTCTTTGGCGTATTTGAATACTTCTTGTACTTCTTTTCCAAGAATTACGCCTTTTTTAATGTTATGTGCCATTTCTTTATTAAGATATAATTAGTTTTCAAATTGAGACCGCAAAGATATAAAAAATCTATTGAACTATCAAAATAATTTAGTGTTTTTTATTTAACAAACAAAAATCTAATAGTACCATTGCTGTCATTGCCTCAACAATAGGTACAGCGCGGGGTACTACACAGGGGTCGTGTCTGCCTTTACCTTGCATAGTTACTATGTTGCCTTTGCTATCGAGGGCAGGTTGTTCTTGCATAAGGGTAGCTACAGGCTTGAAAGCTACTCTAAAATAAATATCCATACTATTGCTGATACCCCCTTGTATACCGCCTGAATAGTTGGTTTGTGTAGAGCCATCGGGGTTGAAAAGGTCGTTGTGCTGACTACCACGCATTGTAGTACCCGCAAAGCCACTACCATATTCAAAGCCTTTTACGGCATTGATAGAGAGCATCGCCTTGCCGAGTTGTGCGTGGAGCTTGTCGAACACAGGTTCGCCCCAACCTATAGGCACACCTTTTACTACACAGCTTACTACTCCGCCCACTGTGTCGCCTTCTTTACGAATAGCTTTGATATAGGCTTCCATTTGTTCTGCTAAGATAGGATCGGGACAGCGCACGGCATTGGTTTCGGCTATGGCTAAATCGAGGTCGGTATAGGGTTTAGTAAGGGAAAGCTCGCCTACACTTGATACATAAGCGTTGATTTGTATTCCTTTGAGTACTTGTTTGGCAATAGATCCTGCTACCACACGGCTTACGGTCTCGCGTGCTGATGAGCGTCCGCCTCCACGAACATCACGAATACCGTATTTCTGTTGATATACATAATCGGCGTGGCTGGGACGGTATACCTCGGCTATATGGGCATAATCGGCTGAATGCTGATTTTCGTTTTCAATGATAAAGCCAATAGGGGTGCCTGTAGTCTTGCCGTTTAAAATACCCGAAAGGAAGCGTACTTTGTCGCCCTCTTTGCGCTGGGTAACAATAGCCGACTGCCCTGGACGGCGCCGATCAAGCTCGTGCTGTATGGCTTCAAAATCTAAAAGAATATTGGGGGGACAGCCATCAATGATGCCTCCTAATGCCTCGCCGTGTGACTCGCCAAAGGAGGTGAGCCTAAAAAGAGTGCCAAAGCTATTGCCTGCCATTATAAGTCTTTCATTTTTGTTACTAATACCTCTATAAACTTGCTGATGGGCGTTTTGACCATCATTGCCATTATGGGATTAAAATCCCCTTTGAAGAGTAGTTGCACTTCGCTTTCTTTATCTGATATTTCAGCAATATTGGTAGTGAGCTGAAAGGGGATTTTACCATTTGCTTCTCCTAATACTAGCTGGCTATGGGGGGTACTACTTTTCTTTTCTAAATAAATCTCAGGCATTCCTTTTAAGGCAAACACAAAAGAAGTGTCGCTGAGTTTTTCAAATTTGCTGATGTTTTCGGGCATCAAGCGTTCAAAGGTTTCTACTTTTTCTAAGAGAGTAAAGAGGTCTTTAGCACTCTTGGGGATGATTGTTTTTTGGGTTTCTAAATTCATTGGATAATTTGTCAATTTGGTACGAGCCGCACGGGCAATTTGTTATTTTACTAAAACGGTTTCCCAGCCGTCGTACTGGCCATTGGTATCGAGAGCTACATCTATCAAGTCCCAAGTATCGGGGTCGATAGCCTCTATGGTATTTACTTTGGTAATTATCAATTGGTAGCCTAAATCTTCGTTAGGGTCATCACCTTCTTCGGGTTCTATTTTGCCACTTTCTTGTATTTCATAGCCTAAGGCTTTCACCTTATCGATAGCTTCAGCCATATCCTTTTCAGTGTTGAAATACAACCAATGGTCTATAGGGCGCTCTTGGTCAGTATGGTCGCCAGACTGCTCGCAATGGTGTCGTACAGCACTGTTTTTGATGCTTTGATGTTCGTAGATATTTGGGTAAAGAAATTCTGTATAGGTTTTCCATTCGGGGTCGTTGGCTACTTCTACTTCAGGAGTATAATTGCTTGTATTAAAAGCCTCTTCTAACGAGGGAGCTAAGGCAGCCGCATTTTGAGAGTAGAAATACCAAGTAACCGCCCCATCAAAAGTTAAAACCCCAGCTAATAGGTCGGTTTCCTTGAGTAGAGGCATTAGGCGTGTATCTTCTATATCATAGAGAAGCTCGCGTTCTTGGTCGGATGAAAAGCCGTGTTCATCAGGATTTTTTAGCACGATGTTTACTCTCACACAATGAGTGAATTGAGGGAGCGGTAAATCAGTTTCGCCTAAACCTAAATTAAGGCGAAATACGGCGGGTTTATCTTCTACTCTACCGATGTAGACAGCCCAGTTTTCAGGGATTTCTGTTTTTTGAGTCATATTAATTTACTGATTTTTCAATTTGTTAATTCTTCCAAGTGTCGGGGCTTTTGCGCCATTCTTTAAGAGTATCGAGTTCATACTCGCTGATGTAGCCTATTTCTAAAGCTTTAACCAGCAGATGGTCGTAGTCACTGAGGGTATGAAGGGAGAGTTTTTCGGAAGCAAAATTGGCATTTGCCACCTGAAAGTTATACGAGAAGATAGCCACCATACCTAAAACTTCAGCGCCGAAGTCGCGAAGGGCTTTTACAGCATTGAGGCTACTCATACCTGTGCTGATGAGGTCTTCTATAACAATTACTTGTTGTCCTGCAGAGAGTAATCCCTCTATTTGGTTTTGACGACCGTGTTTTTTAGGTTCAGGACGCACATAGACAAAGGGCAATTTGAGTGCATTAGCTACTAACATTCCCATTCCGATAGCTCCTGTAGCAACCCCTGCTACCACCTCGGTAGAGGGATAATGGTTTTTGATATAGGTGGCCATAGTGTTAGCAATGTAATTGCGAATCTCTGGGAATGAGAGGATTATGCGATTGTCGCAATAAATAGGCGACTTCCAACCACTTGCCCACGTAAAATAATTTTCAGAATTCAATTTTATTGCGTTAATTTGCAGTAAAAATTCGGCAGTACGTTGTGCCGTAATGTTATCTAAAATCATAAGCTTATGTATGAAATATTTTTAGACGATAAGTCGATTATTTTGACAAATGTACGAGAAAATATTGAGAACGTCAAATATTTTCCATTAAAAGATGTAACCTTTGATGAAATCATCAAGGAATTAGGTCGTAAAGAGGTAAGTAGAATATATCTCTATCACCCTAAGGAAGAGAAACTTATAAAGAAATTTAAGAAGCTTGTACCCACTATAAAAGCGGGAGGAGGCGTGGTGTATAATGAGGAAGGAAAAGTACTACTTATCAAGCGACACGGCAATTGGGATTTGCCCAAAGGGAAGAAAGAAAAGGGTGAAAATATAGCCACTTGTGCCTTGCGTGAAGTAGAGGAAGAAACAGGGGTAAAAAAACTCTTGATACAGCGTTTTAGGACAATTACTTACCACCTGTTTAAGCGCGATGGACACTACTTTTTGAAAGAAACCTATTGGTATGATATGACCACTACTTACAAGAAGAAGTTAGTCCCCCAAACAGAGGAAGGTATAGAGAAAGTATGTTGGAAAGATGAGGCAGAGGCAAAAGAATTGGTGAAGAACTCGTATAAGAATATTCAATTGGTATTAGGCGTTAGAGATGGAAAAGAATTTTTATGATTTAGAGCTTATCAAAATATTAGAAGAGCATATAGAAGATGGAGATTTTCAAATAATAAGCTCTGATATTTATGTAGATAAGGTGAATGCTAACTTACCTTTTGTGGGGAGTAGGGTAGATTTTGAGCTATTGGATGAGTATCAAAGAATGTTTTTTGATGAGAATGAAGCCATTGTAGCTTTTGTAAAGAGTATTGCAATGGAGGCGGGGATAGCACCAGATGAAAAAGTGGTGTATTTAGGAGATAATGTATCGAACCTAACCTATATATTCTCATTTAAATATTTAGAAAAAGTCATAGTAGATATATTGGATAATATACCTGAACATCATTACTTTTTATCTGAAAGAATGAAGTGGATTCTATATATATCGTATGAGGATTGTGCAGAGTTTGCGTTGATATGATAAAAGATATACTAATAGTTGGACTTGGTAGCTTTGTAGGAGGCACATTGCGTTATATGCTTTCAATAGCCTTTAACAAGATAGCACGTACTTGTACATTCCCAATAGGCATTTTGGTAGTAAATGTATTAGGATGCTTTCTTATAGGTGTATTGTATAGCTATTTTAAGAATAGAGTAGGGGAGAGCTTTTTACCCTTATTGCTGATGACAGGTGTTTTGGGAGGTTTTACAACATTCTCTACTTTTTCATTGGAGGTACTGCAGTTATATCAACAAAATGAACTACTAAAAGCCATTCTTTATGTAATAGTTAGTGTAGGAATTGGTATTTTGGCGTGCTTTTTGGGGTGTATTGTAGGTAATAAATAAAGTATAAAAATAATGAAGAAATTTTTATTAGGAGTAGTCGTAGCGGTCGCCGTATTGCTACTTATAAAATATTTTAGCGATAAAAAAGAAAGTCAAGAACGATTAGAAGCTGATACAGCCCTAATACAAACACAAATCGCAAATGTGAGCAAACTGGTAGTTACTGAAGGTCATTTTGCTGAAGTACTCTCGTATACCGATACTCAAAAGTACTTTATGGATTTGCTATCGTTTGATAAGAAAATCCTCACAGTAGTAAATGCTGATGTAACAGTAGCTTATGATTTGCACAAAATCGACTATGAAGTAAACGAAGAACAAAAGAAAGTTATCATTAAATCGTTACCAGAAGCTGAGGTGAAGATTTACCCTACAATGAAGTATTACGATGTAAGTCAGAGTCAGGTAAACCCATTTACCCCAGCCGATGTAGAGAAAATACAGAAAAAAGTAAAAGCAGAATTACAACGCAAGGTAGATGCTTCTACTTTGAAGAGCAATGCTCAAAACAGATTACTTACTGAGCTTTCTAACCTTATCTTTGCCACTCGTGCCGTAGGTTGGACATTAGAATACCAAAACACACCTATTGAGAACAAAGATGATTTTAAACTTCTGAAACCATAGAGATAAGATATTTTTTCTACTTATCACCTATTACCACCCAATATTTTCGTTGGATATTTTTGCCTTTTGCTGAAACAAGAGTTTCTTCAAAAGGCAATTTTGTTATATGTTCAAAACCAGCTGCTTTAAGTATTTCAGCTACTTCTTCAGCAGTATAAAACCTAAAACCTTCCTGTGCAAAAGGCGCTTTCTCTCCTGTACTTTTATCTATAAAACCAATCGCTACTTTACCTTGTGAATTGAGTAAAGCGTGAATCTTTTTGTAATAATATAATGGGTTTTCTAAAAAATAAAGAGTATTTACTGAAAAACATACATCAAAAGAATAATCAAAATTAGGGAGCTCATCAGCAGCTACTTCTAAAAAATGTACTTTTTGTAGACCAACTAAAACGTTGTTGTACTCAGTTGCTTCAGTTATCATTGCGGAAGAAGTTTCTACTCCTATATATTGTAGGGAACTTTCCTTTTTAAATAAATATGGGAGATGTTTGCCATTACCAAAACCTATCTCTAAAACTTTTTGATGAGGTTGCAGTGCTAAACAATCAATAGTACAATTTATCATAGCACTATTGGAAGCAAAAATAAAATCGCCTACTTCTTTGGCGTAGTCTCCTTCAGGATAACGAAATAGTTGTCCTAATAGGCGCATATCAGTAATGGGAGGAGTCATTATTTCTTATAGTATTTCAATTAATTAGAACGGCAAAATTACGATTTTTTGTATAATAATTTGTGTAGTTAGTAAAAACATAGTACTTTTACGCCTTTAAAATTAAAACATTAAGTTCAATTTAATCCTATTATCTATAAGATTATGAAGATATTAGTATGTATCAGTAGTGTTCCCGACACTACTTCTAAAATAAACTTTACGGAAGATAACAAACAGTTTAACCCTTCAGGGGTACAGTTTATTATCAATCCTAATGATGAGTTTTGCCTCACTAAAGCTATTATGCTTAAAGAACAATTAGGGGCAAATGTTACCCTTGTGAATGTGGGAACACAAGAAACAGAACCAGTACTAAGAAAAGCTTCAGCTATAGGAGCTGACGATATCATTCGTATAGATGCCGCCCCTACTGATGCTTTTTTTGTAGCTACTCAACTTGCAAGAGTTGCCAAAGAAGGTAATTATGACCTTATCATTACTGGTAAGGAATCTATTGACTACAATGGAGGAATGGTAGGAGGTTATTTATCTTCGCTTTTAAATCTTCCTTTTATAAACAAATGTATAGGTTTAGAAATTGAAGGCAACAAAGTAACTGCCCAACGAGAAATAGATGGCGGCAGAGAAAAACTAACTGCTACACTTCCTTTGGTAATTGCAGGGCAAAAAGGTCTTACTCAAGAGAAAGATCTCCGCATCCCCAATATGCGTAACTTAATGGCAGCACGCACTAAAGCAATCACGGTATTACCTGCTGAGGCTACCGATGTGAGGGTAACAACTGTAGGATTTGAGAAACTTCCTGCAAAACAACCTGTGAAAATAGTATCTGCCGATGATTTAGATACCCTTATTGATTTATTACATAACGAAGCAAAAGTAATTTAATTAAAAATGTCAGTACTCATATATATAGATTCCGAAAATGGAAAAGTGAAAAAAAGCGCTTTTGAAGTAGCTACTTATGCTCGTGCAATTGCCGATAAACAACAAACAAAAGTAGTAGCTGTAACTATAAATGTACCTCAACCTGAAGTATTAGCTGCTTATGGGGTAAATAAAGTGCTTAGCATTACCAATGACCAACTACAACATATTTCTGCCAATACACTTAATCATCTATTGCAACAAGCAGTAGCAAAAGAAAGTAGTACGATAGTGGTATTTAGCACTTCTTCACAAGCCAAAGAAGTAGCTCCTTTATTAGCTAATAGCTTGCAAGCGGGGTATGTATCTAATGTCATTTCTTTACCTACTGAAGATTTTATTGTAAAAAGTAATGTGTTCTCAAACAAAGCGATTAGTCTTAGTCAAATCAATACCCCTATAAAAATATTAGGATTAGCTCCTAATGCTTTTAAAACAGAAGAAAAAAATGTTGAACTTACAGTAGAACCTTTTGCTCCTACACTTCCTGATAGTGATTGGGGGATACAAGTAATCACTACAGAGAAAACCTCGGGTAAAGTGTCGTTAGACGATGCTACTATAGTGGTTTCAGGAGGAAGAGGGTTGAAAGCTGCCGAGAATTGGCAGATAGTGGAAGGACTTGCTGAAGTATTAGGTGCAGCAACCGCTTGTTCTAAACCTGTTGCTGATATGGGATGGCGACCTCATTCTGAACACGTAGGACAAACGGGTAAACCTGTAGCGCCTAATCTCTATATAGCTATAGGTATTTCAGGAGCTATACAGCACTTGGCAGGCGTAAATGCCTCTAAAGTGAAATTAGTTATCAATTCTGATCCTGAAGCACCTTTTTTCAAAGCTGCCGATTATGGTGTTGTAGGTGATGCTTTTGAGGTAGTTCCTAAACTCATTGAAAAACTTAAAGCAAGACAATAACAAATAGCACAAACATTATAAACTTTGCCAAAGGTTTCTGTCAGTACAGTTCGCACCTTTGGCAAAGTTTTTATTTTCACTTATTTCCCGATACAGAAGCGGGAAAATATGTTTCCTAAAACCTCCTCATTACTTACTTCTCCAGTGATACTGCCCAAATGATAGAGTGTTTCGCGTATATCAATAGCTAATAAATCACCCGATAAATGCATTTGCATTCCTTCTTCTACTTTTTCAATAGCTTGTAAGGCATTGGAAAGAGCTTCGTAATGGCGGATATTCGTTACTACAGTTGCTTTGCCAATATGACTAAGCGTTTGGGCATAATCAGCGAGAAATCTTTTTAACTCAGTGATGTTTTGCCCTTCTTTAGCTGATATTCTTAATAAAGTATCAGTATAGCCTTTGAGAGATTGTAGAATCTCATCATCAAAAGCAGTTGTTTCTTCTGGTGATAAGTCTGTTTTGTTGTGTAGTAAAACATATTTAGTACCCTCTCGGTAGTTTTCCTTTACAAAAGTAGTAATTTCACTCACTGTATTATCTTTGTCATCAAATAGAAATAATATCACTGAGGCTTTTTCTATTTTTTCTTTGGCTTTCTGTACCCCTATTGCTTCTATTTGATCTTGTGTGTCACGAATACCTGCAGTATCAATAAAACGAAAAGCAATACCTCCTATATGCAAGGTTTCTTCAATGGTATCACGAGTCGTGCCTGCAATATCCGATACAATAGCACGCTCTTCATTTAGTAAAGCATTTAGCAAGGTTGATTTGCCTGCATTGGGTTTTCCTACAATTGCCACTGGAATACCATTTTTCAAAACATTTCCTACTGAAAACGATTGGATAAGTGATGATAAAGTAGTTTTAATAGTTTTTAAAAGGCTTTTAAACTGACTTCTATCAGCAAATTCTACATCTTCTTCCGAAAAATCTAACTCAAGTTCTATTAGTGAGGCAAAATTGAGTAATTCTTGTCGTAATGCTTCTATTTCAGAAGTAAAGCCTCCACGCATTTGTTGCAAGGCTACTTGATGAGAGGCTTTACTATCAGAGGCAATTAGGTCGGCTACCGCTTCTGCTTGGTTGAGGGCTAACTTCCCATTTAAGAAAGCTCGTTTGGTAAATTCTCCAGCTTCAGCTAAACGAGTGCCATTGGCTAAACACAATTTAATAACTTCTTCTACAATGTAATTACTTCCGTGACAAGAAAACTCTACTACGGGTTCTCCGGTATATGATTTTGTACCTTTGAAAATAGTAGCTAAACATTCATCAATTACTTGATTTTTAGCTTCTAAAATTCCTAAATGTACTGTGTGAGAGGGAGCGTCAACTAAAGACTTTTTGCTGTAGCTCTTGAATATTTGGTCTGCAATTTCTATAGCATTTGCGCCTGATAATCGGATAACAGCAATGGCACCCATTCCTGAAGCAGTTGCTAAAGCAACAATAGTATCGCTATTATATATTGTATTTTTCTTATTCATAATAAGTGATATTTGTTTTTGATGTATAACAATCGGTTATAACTTCTTCAAGCAAATTTTATACCCTAAAAACAATAAAAAAGTTTATTAAAAAATATAACTATCATATTCGTTAGGCGACAAAAGTACGAAAAAACTTGCTAATTCAAAAAAAAATAGTACCTTTGCCCCCGATTTGGAGTAACCTCTGGCGAGAGTCGTGAATGTTACCCAATGATAACATAATTATTTTATATTTTTTATGGAACCATTATTAAAGTACGTACAAGACAACTTTATTGAGAAAAAAGAATTCCCCGAATTTTCAGCAGGTGATACTATCACTGTGTATTATGAAATCAAAGAGGGGGACAAAAAACGTACTCAGTTTTTTAAAGGTGTTGTAATACAACGCAAAGGTCACGGCGTAACTGCTACATTTACCATTCGCAAAATGTCTGGTACAGTAGGGGTAGAACGTATCTTCCCTATCAATATGCCTGCCCTTCAAAAAATTGAAGTAAACAAAAAAGGTAAAGTTAGACGTGCTCGCATCTATTACTTTAGAGGACTTACAGGTAAAAAAGCCCGTATTAAAGAAGTTCGCTAAAATAAAATTGATGAACAACATAAAAGCAAAGAGTAAAGTATGCCTTTCTCTTTGCTTTTTTTCATTTACTAATGAATAAATGTCTAATCCCTAACACTTAAACATTTGTACGCAATACTCGACATAGAAACTACGGGAGGTAAATACGATGAAGAAGGTATTACCGAAATTGCTATTTATCAATTTGATGGACATACTATTACCGATCAGTTTATCTCTCTTATCAATCCCGAACGCCCTATACAAGACTATGTTACTAAACTTACAGGCATTAACAACAAGATGTTGCGCAATGCACCAAAGTTTTATGAGATAGCCAAACGCATAGTGGAAATTACAGAGGGGTGTATCATCGTTGGGCATAATGCTGCCTTTGATTATCGCATTTTACAAACTGAATTTCGCCGTTTAGGGTATGAGTACATCAAAACCACACTCTGTACAGTAGAACTTTCACAACAACTCATTCCTGATAAAGAATCGTATAGCTTAGGAAAATTAGTACGTTCTTTAGGTATCCCGATGAGTGAACGCCATCGTGCTTCGGGCGATGCTATGGCTACCCTCAATCTTTTTAAATATTTACTTGAAAAAGACACTAAAAAGAGTATTATAACTGCTTCAGTGAAGAATGATGTGCGTTTAGAAATGGCTTCACGACACCTAAAAATACTCGATGCACTCCCTGAAACCTTAGGCGTATTCTATATCCACAACAAAGAAGGTAAAATTATCTATGTAGGAAAACATAAAAACATCAAAGGACGGGTGAACCAATTGCTCACCTCTCCCTCTAAACGCGATAGATATTTGCAACGCCATACTTATAAGGTAACTTATGAAGAAATGGGAAATGAACTCATTGCAACCCTTAAAGAATTAGAACTTATACAACTTAACAATCCTAAATGCAACAACCGGAGTATTGATAAATTAAAGAATATCAACTATATACTTACTTCTCATTACAACAAAAGAGGATACCTCTGTTTTTCTATAGAATTGTTGCAATCGCAAAACAATTTTATCACTACTTTTGAAACACTAAAAGAAGGATTGTTTTTTTTGAAGCGCATAGAAAAAGAATTTCAACTCAACGAAGTAGATTTCAATAACGAATCTCCTGAAATATATAATAAACGAGTTAAAGAGATTTTTGCTAAATACGGACTACAAAATGAAGATGTAGCAATTGTAGATAAAGGCAGAGTAGTAGGTGAAAAAAGTATGATTTTAGTAATAGATGGCAATATCAAAGGGTATGGATTTTTAAATCTGAACTACCAACTCACACAACGTTCTATTTTAGAAACCCTTATCACTCCTTTAGCTAACTCTTTACTCAACCAACACCTTTTACACTCTTATCTCCGCAAGAACTCCAAGGTGAAGGTACTCAAACTAAGCGAACAAAAACCTTATCATAATGAATAAACATTTTTTTATTACACTCTTAGGAACTGCTGTTTTGGCAAGTTGTAACTCAACGAACAATGAAAGTGCCACAGCATTAAAGGAATCGGCTGAAAAGATTTCAAAACTTACTGATTCTATAAAAAAGATTGACGAACAACGCCTTGAAGCATTGAATTTCAGTCTTGAAACTAATGAATTAGCACAACAATATTTTGAAGATTTAAAAATTGACAATCCTTCACAAATTGTTATAAATGCGCTAATGGAAATGAATGTAAAGGATCATAACCCTTATATCAAATCAGAGTCTAACGGCAAATTCTTATTTAATAAAATAAGAATACTCAATGAAAAATGGGTGATTTGTGAATTTACTGATGGTGAATTGTGGGGCGACCTACTTTTGGAATACCACATTGATGGCAACCAAAATGTTACCTTTAAAGCCTTAGATGAGGTCATCCACCCTAAATAAATCGGAAGCTATACCATCTGAAAGAAACTTACCCTTGTGCGTTACTTTCAGGTGGTTTTCTTCTATTGTTAAAAGCTCATCGGCAAGGTACTTCTGTGCTTGCTGTAATAAATATTGACGGTAATCATCCCCAAATACTATTCTCACTTCTTCTAAATCAATTCCTACAATCGTGCGTATACGTGTGATGATGAGTTCGTTATATCGGTTGTTGAGGGTAAGTTCTTCTTTTTCCTGAGGTAATATTCCCTGTTGTATCTGTTGTATATACTTAATGTTGTGAGCAATATTCCAACTGCGTTCTTTTCCATTAAAACTATGAGCTGAAGGACCTATTCCCATATAAGGTTTGCCAAACCAATACGCTGTGTTATTCTTACTAAAATACCCCTCTTTACCAAAATTTGAAAACTCATATTGTATAAACCCTTCTTTTTCAAGAGTGTCTATCAGTATTTGAAAGTGTGTATAGGCTTGCTCATCGTTTATAGGTGGTATTTTTCCCGTAGCTATAAACTTGTGCAAAGCTGTTTTTTCTTCAACTGTAAGAGCATAGGCTGAGATATGTGGAATATCAAAAGACAGCGCCTTATTGATATTTTCCTGCCAACGTTCCTTACTCATTTGAGGAATGCCATAAATTAAATCAATAGTGATGTTATCAAAATATTGTGGAGTTATCTGCAATAAAGTTTCTACTTGAGCTACACTATGTACTCTGTTCATCAATTGTAAGTCCTCTTCAAAAAACGATTGTACACCCAAACTTAACCTATTGATACCTAAAGAGCGCAATTGTTCTAACATTTGTTGGGGAGAGGAGTCTCTAAAAAAGTCATCAGGATTAGCTTCCAAGGTAATTTCGGCTGAGGGACTTACCTTGTAATATGTGAAGATTGTATGAAAAAGTTGTTGTAATTCGTCATACGAAAGGATACTGGGTGTCCCTCCTCCTAAGTAGACTGTTTGTAATTCACTATTTATAGCTTCATCCTTGCGCAAAATGAGTTCCTTACAAAGGGCATTCACCATTTCTCCTTTTCTTTTTAGAGTAGTTGAAAAATGGAAATCACAATAATGACAAGCACGCCTACAAAAAGGAATATGAATGTATAAGCTATACAAAGTGAAGTGTTTTTTTAACCTATACGGTCTTGGTTTTGTTTTACAAAAGCATCCCAACCACTATAGCTTTGCTGTTTTTGTGCCTTACCACCATTAAAAAAGTGACAAACAGCTACAGCTAATCCATCGGTTGCATCGAAGTGTTTGGGAAGTTCTTTTATGTTTAGAAGTTGTTGAAGCATTTTGGCTACTTGTTCCTTAGAAGCACTACCATTGCCCGTAATAGCCATTTTTACCTTTTTAGGTTCGTATTCAGTAATAGGAATTTGGCGCGATAAGCCTGCGGCCATTGCTACCCCTTGTGCTCGTCCTAATTTCAACATTGATTGTACATTTTTACCAAAGAAAGGTGCTTCAATAGCTAATTCATCGGGTTTGTAAGTGTCAATTAGTTCTAAAGTACGATTGAAAATCACACTTAGTTTTAAGTAGTGATTGCTGTATTTACTGAGTTGAAGTTCATTCAGTTGTAAGAGTTTCATAGTATCTCTTTCCACCTGAATAAGTCCAAAGCCCATAATAGTAGTACCAGGGTCGATACCTAAAATAATACGTTCCAAAAGCTACTACAGATTATTTAACGTTAATTTTAATAGGGAGTTCAAATTGAGTGCTCACATTTTGTCCGTTTTTAGTAGCAGGGGCAATGGCATCATTATCAGATAACATTGATAGATTAGCGCGCAAAGAATCTTCAAAACTTTCGTTTTCGGTACTGAGTAATTTTTTAGTTTTCTCATCAGCTTTAATATCTATGAGCACTATTTTTCCGATATTATCTACTTTTATGTTGAGAATAACACTATCTTTAATAGGTTCAGACACTTCGTAAGGGTCTTTTCGCAAGCGTTCTTCAAAGAGAGCTGCAAAAGTTTTCTCAAAGCATTCTTTTTGAGTAGGTTTAGTAGTAGCGGTATCGCATACCCCTTTAAAAATAGGGTAAGTATCTACGTCTTCTTTTATTACTTCATCAAATTTAATCTTAGCAAGAGAGTCTAATTTTTTTTGTAACTCAGCTTCTTTCTGTTCAGGAGTGAGTTGAGAACCATTCTTTTTGCAAGAAGCAAAGGCTAAGAATAAAGCTAAAAAACAAAAGTAAAATTTCATAATTGAATGTGTATTAAATGTTTTTAGGGCTCAAAAGTATTACAAAAAAATGATTTATAAAAATAAATCGTTTATTTTTTGAGGTTTTAAAGTGTAATTTACAGAGTAGTTAAATTTACAAACTACTGATAATAAGATAAATATAATTATTTTGAGCTTATTTTATAACGTTGTTTTCTTTGTTGTAAATAGTCCTTACGATACCATCGGCGAGACCAATACGAGGTACGTGAACAATCTCAGCTCCCGACCATTTCATTGCATTAGTGAATACAGTGAGAGCATAGAGGATTACGTCGGCGCGATCGGGATTGAATCCTAAGAGCCTAATGCGTTCTTCATAAGAAAAACCAGAAACATAGTTGTGATAATCGGTGAGATACTGATAGCTAAGAGGTTCACCTTCTTTACTATTAGAGTTCTTATGGATTTTATTGATATTTCCGCCAGAGCCTATGGCTTCTATATGTTCACAATCTTTAGTGTGTTTTTTTATCCATTTTTCAACATCTTCCCACGTTTTGTTGCTCACCTTGTTATCTAATAAACGCACTGTACCAATAGGGAATGAACGCGATTTTTTTACTTTTCCTTTAGAAAAAACAGTGAACTCAGTACTACCTCCTCCCACATCTATATACAGATAATCTTTATCTTTTTGTATCAAACTTGAAATATCGGTAGAAGCAATGATGCTCGCCTCTTCAGCGCCATCTATAATTTCAATGCGTACGCCAGTGCGTTTATAAACCTCATCGGCTACTTCTTGTCCATTAGTAGATTCACGCATTGCCGAAGTAGCACAAGCGCGATAATTTTCTACTTGATTTATTTTCATCAGCAAGCTAAAGGCTTGCATAGCATCAGCTAATCTATCAGTATTTTCAGGAGAGATAAGTCCATCTAAAAACACATCAGCTCCCAAACGGATAGGCACACGCACTAAGCTCGCTTTGGTGAATTTTGGAGCTTCATTAGGTTCTTCTAAAACGTTAGAGATGAGCAATCTCACCCCATTAGACCCTATGTCTATAGCTCCTAACTTTTTGATATTCATATTGTAATTATTTATCTTTATCAGCTTCTAAAGTACGTACTTTCAGAGGGTTTTTAGTTAGCTCGGCATATTCTTCCCGATTTCTGAATACATCTAAGGCAGTGTAAATAGAGTGGCGGAATGACTCAGGTTCGGCAATACCCTTACCTGCTATCTCGTAAGCAGTACCGTGATCGGGGGAAGTGCGTACTTTGCTAAGTCCAGCTGTGTAGTTCACACCACTGCCAAAAGCAATGGTTTTGAAAGCTATAAGCCCTTGGTCGTGATAAGGAGCAAGTATAGCATCGTAGTTGCGATAAGTTTGAGAACCAAAGAAACTATCGGCAGCAAAAGGACCAAAAACTAATATATTTTCATCGAAATACAGTTTTTTTAAGGCAGGACGTAGCACTTCATCATCTTCATTGCCAATAACCCCTTTGTCTCCACAATGAGGATTGATACCTAATACAGCTATTTTAGGGCGTTGCAAGCGGAAATCTTTGATGAGAGATTCATTTATCAAACGAGCTTTCTCCATAATGAGTGATTCGGTAATGAGAGAGGATACGTTTTTTAGAGGCACGTGATCTGTAAGTAATCCTACCTTTAAGTCTTCACTTACCATAAACATTAGGCTGGTACCATTGAGTTCTTTAGCTAAGTAATCAGTGTGACCAGGGAAATGAAAATTATCCGATTGGATGTTGTTTTTATTGATAGGAGCAGTTACTAATACATCAATTTCGTTATTTTTAAGGGCTTCTACAGCAGCTTGTAACGATAGGAAAGCATATTTTCCACCTTCTTCAGTTTCCTGACCAAAGGTAACTGTAGGAGTTTCTTTCCAGCAGTTGAGTACATTTAGTTTACCTTCAATGGCGGCATCTACACTATCGATACCTTGAAAATTAGCCATTGTATTGAAATGTTTCTTTTGGAAAGAAACTAATTTATTAGAAGCAAAAATAATAGGGGTACACAATTCCAATATTTGGTGGTCTTCAAAGGTTTTGAGGATAATCTCAAGCCCTATTCCATTCATATCACCAATGGAAATACCTACTTTTATCAGTTTATCTTTCATAAAAATTGAGATGTTTTTAGAGTATTATTCTTCTTTTTGATTGTAGAATACGGTTATTTTAGGTAGGCGTTTTTCTACTTCTTCATATTGTTGGGTAGTAAAATTACGGTTGTTTATATACAAAACCCCTTTCCATTGTACTTTTTCTACAGATTTTATAAATTGTTTAAAATCAAGCGGGTTGTTATTGATATTTACATAAGTTAAATGAGAATTTTCAGCTAATGCTTGAGGTAATTTAGTAAGATTGTTCGCATTGAAATATACGTTTTCCAAGTGTTGCAAACGCCCTATAGAAGCAGGAACTTCAGTAAGTGCAGCATTGCGCAAAGATAGTTCTTCGAGCAAAGGCAATTTGTCGAAATTATCAGGAAGAGTTTTGATTTTATTTTTAGTGTCGAACTGACTAATGATGAGTGATTTTAGTTTAGACAAAATAAATACTTGTTCAGGGAAAACAATTAATTCAGCTCCCTCAAACTTTAAATTTTCTAATTGTTGTAAGTTGATGAAAGAATTAGGAATTTCAGTAATAGGATTGTAGATGTCTATAGTTTGTAGAGCAGAAAAATGACCAATATTTTCGGGTAGTTTAGTGAGGTTATTGAGGCGTAATACTAATGTTTTTAGTGATTTATTTTCGGCACTCAATTCAGGAAAAGTAGGGATGCCCACTTCTTTTATTTCTAAATATTCTAATTGTTTTGCCTCGGTGAGTAGTTTTTTTAGCAAATTTTCATCTAATTGTACTTGGTCGTTACTATAAATCTTTACTTCTTTGAAATTAGCAAAGTTAGCTTTTGTCAATTCATCAACTGAGTTGATATTAAGTTCGTTACCATCGAAAGTGGCAATGTTTACTCGTATAGATTGTGCTTGAATAAACATAGGAATTGCGATGATAAAGGAGCATAAAAGTTGTTTTATTTTTTTCATTGTTTTACTTTTTATCTGTAAATAATTATTACTTTTGTACTTTCAGAGTGCAAAGATATAAAAAATATGAGAGTAACACAAACTTATTCTTTTCATAGCAATGGTAAATTGCTTATCACAGGTGAATACGCAGTGCTTGATGGGGCACTTGCTTTTGCTCTTCCTACCCGAAAAGGACAAACATTAGAAGTGACTGAAAATAATGAGCAAGGACGCTGGCAAGCCTTTGATAGCAATGGTAATTTGTGGTTTGATAGTGCTGTGCTTACAACAGATGATGACCAGAAAGTGGCTCAAACTCTACAAAAAATACTCACTACAGCTGCAGAACTCAATCCTGATTTTAAAGACAAATGGATACATTCACAAGTGCAGACGCATTTAGAATTTCCTCGTTTCTGGGGGTTAGGAACATCTTCTACACTTATCAATAATATAGCCCAATGGGCAGCGGTAAACCCGTATGAACTTCTTTTTAAGAGTTTTGGTGGTAGTGGTTATGATATTGCTTGTGCTAAGAGCCAAACACCCCTATTATATCGTCTTCAAGAGGACAAACCGCATAGTTACCCCTTGCGTTTTCTTTTCCCTCATACCCATCAAATTTACTTTGTTTATCTCAACCAAAAACAAAATAGCCGAGAAGGTATTGCACGCTATCGCTCAGTAAATAAAAGCAAACGCAAACTTGCTGAAAGCATTACACGCCTTACAGAACGCCTTTTATTAGTATATACCATAACCGATTTTTGTGCTATACTCAATGAACACGAAATGCTCATTAGTGAGTATCTGGGGATTCCTACAGTAAAAGAACGTCTTTTCCCTGATTATAAAGGTACAGTAAAGAGTTTAGGAGCTTGGGGGGGTGATTTTGTATTAGCTATTTCTAAAACTGAGGACACCCCAAATTATTTTTTATCTAAGGGGTTTGATATTTGTATTCCTTATGATGAGATGGTATGAGAAAGATAGTTTCTTTTAGATAAGATAATTTTTTGTACTTTTGTCCGCTGAAAATACAGAAACGCTACGTTAATAATTGTAACAGATGTTAAAAAGAATATCCCCTTATACGCTAATAATGCTTTCCTTCTTTGCTTTGATAGTATTAGGAGCCTTATTGCTGATGATGCCTTTTGCACATATACCCGAAAAAGACTTATCCTTTTTAGAGGCTTTTTTTACAGCTACTTCAGCAGTAACTGTTACAGGACTATCGATAATAAATATAGGGGCTACATTTACTGTCTGGGGGAAACTTATTTTGTTAATTCTCATTCAGTTTGGAGGATTGGGAGTACTTACTATTTCTTCTGTTTTGGTATTACTTATTGCCAAACGTATTGGTTTTTATACTAAACGCTTGGTTGCCGAAGGACTTAATCACAACAAGACCTACGATATTTATGCTATTACTAAGCGTGTAGTGCTTATTACTTTACTTTTTGAGGCAGTAGGAGCAGTGTTTTTATTTTGTTCATTTATTCAAGACTATTCCTTTGGACAGGCATTGTTTATGGCAGTATTTCACTCGGTTTCGGCATTTTGTAATGCTGGTATTTCATTGTTTCCTAATAGTTTTGAGGGCTATACTTATAATATTTTTGTAAATGGAGTGATTGCTTTTCTTATTATTTTTGGAGGTTTAGGTTTTACTACTATTATTCAATCGTATGAATATTTGCGCAAAAAACGTCGGAGGTTGGATATCAACTCACAGTTTTCGATTATTACTACAATTATTTTGCTTGTAGCGGGGACTTTTTTGTTTTTTACTTTGGAATATAGCAATTATTACACTTTATATGGTAAGAGTACTTTCAATCGTTTACTTATTAGTTTTTTTCATTCGGTGAGTTTGCGTACAGCAGGTTTTGATACTATTCCGTTAGAACATTTGAGTAGTGCTACTATTCTTTTTTGCGTAACTTTTATGTTTATAGGAGCCTCGCCTAATTCCACAGGCTCTGGGGTGAAAACTACTACTATTGGTATCTTGTTTTTAGGTATAAAAACAGCGTTGTTTAACAAGAATTATATTGAATTTTCTAAAAGGCGTATTTCTTGGAAACTTTTTAACAAAGCTTCAGCTCTTGTTTTTATAGCAATGATGTACGTACTAACAACAATTATTATACTTACAGCTTTAGAACCTAACATAGAATTTACTAAAATAGCTTTTGAGCTTATTTCGGCATTTAGTACTTGTGGACTTTCAACTGGAATAACTCCAGAGTTGTGTACTTTTTCTAAATTAATATTGATTTTTACGATGTTTCTTGGTAGGGTAGGACCTCTTACTATAATGTTAGCCCTTTCAAGACCACGAGCAGAAGGAAATTACAAATATCCCAAAGAAAATATTTTAATAGGATAGATTATGAAGAATTTTTTAGTCATTGGATTAGGAGAGTTTGGCAAATCAGTAGCTAAAACGCTCTATAAAAACAAAGCTACAGTATTGGCAATAGATTCGCGTGAAGGCGTAATCAAGCAGGCTCTCAATGAGGGAATTATAGAGGAAGCAATCATTCTAGATGCTACAGATGAAATAGCTCTTAAAAAAGTAGTGCGCGATGATTTTGATACTGCTTTTGTGAGCGTAGGAGATAATATTCAGGCAAGTATACTTATTACCTTGCAGTTGAGAGAAATGGGGGTAAAAAATGTGATTTGTAAAGCTGTGAATCACACCCAAGAAAAGGTATTGTATAAAATTGGTGCTACACAAGTAGTATTTCCTGAAGAATTGATGGGAGAAAAAGTAGCTTATTCCGTTTTGCGACCTACTATTATAGAATATTTTAAATTTGCTGAAGATTATTTTATCTATGAAGTAAAAGTACCCAAAAGTTATGTAGGAAAATCGTTGATGGAACTTAATTTAAGGCACAAATATGAGATAAATATTTTGGCAGTAAAACACTCTAATGGCAAAATGAATGTTACTCCTGACCCCAATGTTAAACTCAATAAGGATGACCTTTTGATTATACTCTCTAACGAAAACGTAATTGATAGAGTTACTAAAGCTCCTTAAAAAAGGAACTATTTATAAAAAAGCCAAAGATACAAATTATCAAGTTTGTATCTTTGGCAAAGTATAGTCTAATGATTTGCTATTTTACTAAATCTACTATCTCATTTACTATTTGCAATTCTTCATTAGTAGGGATGATAAGTATCTTCACGCGGCTATCAGCGGCTTGAATCTCTACAGGTTTAGTAGGATGGTTGAGCTCTTCGTTTTTCTTCTCATCAAGTTTTATTCCAAAGAATTCCATATTCTTACAAGCAAATGAACGGGTAAGGGCATCATTTTCCCCTAAACCAGCAGTAAACACAATACTATCTAAGCCATTTAGAGCTGCTGAATAAGCACCTATAAACTTCTGAATGCGGTAGCCATACATCTCATAGCAAAGGGCTGCATTGGCATCACCTGAACGATATAGAGCTGCTACATCACGAGCATCAGAGTGTCCTGTAAGTCCAAGCATACCACTCTTCTTGTTAAAGAGTGTTTTCACTTCCTCATAGCTCATACCCAATTCTTGCCCCAAGAAGAAAGCAACTGAAGCATCAATCTGTCCGGTGCGTGTTCCCATAATGAGTCCATCTAGAGGGGTAAGTCCCATAGAAGTATCTACACATTTACCTTCCTCATTTACAGCAGCCATACTCGCCCCATTACCCAAGTGAATGGTAATATTTTTGATATGTGGGTTGTTGAGGTGTTTACGAGCTTGAGCATCTACATATTTATGACTGGTGCCGTGGAATCCATAAGCGCGCAATCCGTATTTTTCATAGTATTCATTAGGAATGGCATAGCGGAAGGCTTTGGCGGGCATTGTTTGATGGAAAGCAGTATCAAATACGGCTACGTGAGTAGCTTTGTCAAAAAGTTTTTGTGCTACACGTATCCCTTCTAAATGTCCTGGGTTGTGCAAAGGTGATAGCGGAATGAGGCGTTTGATTTCGGCTACTACTTCATCGGTAATTACAGTAGGTTGAACGAATTTCTCACCTCCGTGTACTACACGATGCCCTACCCCTTTGATATCACTGGGGTTGTGGATAACACCTACTTTGGGGTCTGTAAGAAGTTCTGCTACTAAATTCATACCCACTTCGTGAGTAGGGATAGGTTGCTCTTTCTTCACTTCTACTTCCTCGCCGTTCTTCACAGCTACATATTTCACATAGCTACCGTCGATATTGATGCGGTCTACAATTCCTTTTGCTTTTGATTCTCCTGTTTTAGAGTCAATAAGCTGATATTTGAGAGATGAACTCCCTGAATTAATGATTAATATTTCCATTTTAGTCTTTTGTTATTAGTTGTAAGTTTTCCCCTCCTTTGGAGAGGAGGTAGGTGAGGCTAAAATTCTGATTGTATTGCTGTGATAAGTACAGTGTTGTAGATATCAGGAATAAGAGCGCCACGACTGAGGTCGTTTACAGGTTTTTTCAATCCTTGTAACATAGGTCCTATAGCCAGACCACCTGTTTCGCGTTGTACTGCTTTATAGGTGTTATTACCGGTGTTAAGATCAGGGAAGATAAGTACATTAGCTTGTCCTGCCACAGGTGAATTTGGCATCTTTTGTTTACCTACTTTAGGGTCTACCGCAGCGTCATATTGTATAGGTCCTTCTACGAGTAGTTCAGGACGACGTTCTTTTACAAGTGCAGTTGCTTCACGCACTTTATCAACATCGGCACCACTACCTGAGTTACCAGAAGAGTAGGAGAGGAGAGCTACTTTAGGTTCAATACCAAAGGCAATAGCAGAGTCGGCAGAGCTGATAGCTATGTCAGCCAACTGTTCAGCAGTAGGGTTTGGCACTACAGCACAGTCTCCATATACCAATACGCGGTCGTGCAACAACATAAAGAATACTGATGACACTGTGTTTACTCCTGGTTTAGTTTTTACGAATTGTAAAGATGGACGGATAGTGTGAGCGGTTGTATTTACAGCTCCTGATACCATACCATCGGCATCACCGAGGAATACCATCATTGTACCAAAATAAGAAGCATCGAGCATTAAATCTTTAGCTTGCGAAAGCTCCAATCCTTTGCTTTTGCGCAACTCGTATAGTTTTTCAGCATACGCTTCGTATTTTTCACTCTCAGCAGGATTGATGATGTTGATACGATCCTCATTCCATTTCAAGCCCAAAATGTTCTTAGCGCGTGTTTTAATAGCTTCGGGTTCTCCTAAGATAGTGAGGTAAACGAGTTCGTCTTCAGCCAATTGTGAGGCTGCAGTAAGAATACGATCGTCAGTACCCTCTGGTAATACAATATGTTTTTGTCCTGCACGAGCTTTTTGTACCATATTGTATTGGAACATACGAGGGGTAATAGTTTCTGATTTGAAAGAAGCAATACTATTGTTGAGTTTTTCAGCATCTACATTTTCATCAAATAACTGAAGTAACATTTTTACTTTTTCAGTATTTTCAGGGTAGATATGTGCTTGGGTATTACCGATGATATTAGCAGTTTCGAAAGTATCGGTTTTAGCTACCATTATAGGGATATTCTTTTGGATACCATCGAAAATCTTACTCATAGAAGCATTGAGTGTTAAATCACCATAGAGTACTACTCCTTTAATATTAGAGAAGTTAGAATAGTTAGCTACTAAAGATCCAGCTATGAGGTCGATACGGTCGATGGGGAGTACTGCTAAAGTATCTTCGTTTAGCTTGGCTAAATAGTTAGATAATTGCATAGCTCCTACGATAGTTCGTTTGGTAGTAACATCAATATTATCACCTTTATAAAGGAATTCGGCATTGAGAGCGTTAGCAATCTCGCGAATGGTAGGGCGAGAGAGTTCTTCTTTGCGCGGAATAACGGTAAAAGTAGTATCGCTGAAGCGCTGTTCTAAACAGTTGATAGTAGCAGCAGTAGCATTAGTAGCTTTGTTTACAAACACGCTGAGTACGCGAACATCTTTTTCTATAAAATTGTTTAGGGTAGCTTGTACTTGGTTAGCGAGTTCATCTTCTGAAGCAAAATTGTCTTTAAGTACTACCAATGCAGGAATGTTTAGACTTTGAGCTACTGAAGCGTTGAAGTTTGCATCGAAATAGCTATCGTCTACGGCACTTGAACTATCGACTAATACAAAGTCAAACTTACTTTCTAAGGCTTTGTATTTTTTGATGATAGTATCATACACTTCGCCTATATTACCTTCGTTTTTAAGAGCGATAACCTCTTGACGTGTGTAGGCATAGGCTTCATCATAACTCATATCGAGTTTAAAATGTTCTAAAACAGTTTCGATGAAAGTATCTTTTTTAGATTTACTTTCTACAATAGGTCTAAAATAACCTACCTTGGCAGTGTTGCACATAATCATTTGCAAGACTCCCAAACTCACTACTGACTTACCACTATGGGTATTTGCAGCAATGACATAAACAGATTTATTCATTTTTTATTTACTTTTTAGTGTTAAATGTTATAAGTTGCAAAGGTAATAATATAATTTAAGAAAACAAGCGAAAATAATATTTTTATTTTAATACCTAAATAACGAAAGTTTATTCCTCTTTATATTCCTTACCATTGTATCTCAAAAATACGGTTTTAGTGTTTTTCTGCATAATTCCTTCATTACAATCTTTATCAGTTCCCTTTCCAATAAAAGTCTGTTTATTTTTGATATTGAAATAGCCATTAGTCTTTTCGCTATCCATCATAAACATAGATTGGTTTTCATCTGACCAAATTCTTTCACAGTCATCATAACTCCATTCCCCACTGGAAGTACTTAGTGTATATTGGTTTAATACCTTTTTAATAGAGTTTCCTTGAGGTAAAAATAAACTAAATGTTTCTTCAGAATAAGGATTTACTTTGCTACCATTTTTATAGAAAGACCGAATGCCAAAAGCCCGTGCCCCCTCAGTGAGAATAAACTTAGCAGTATCAATGCTAATGTTTTCTAACGCAATAGCATCTGAATGATATTCATCAATTCCTTTGTACGATTGAACTATTCGCTGATCTAAAAGGTTATACAACACTACATAAAGGTCAAATGTAGCCTTGTTTTCATCTCCTTTTTTTATAAGAAATACCATAACTTTTTTATCTGTGTCATAAGGCAAAACCTTTTCGGTATACAAGTCTTTATCTATCTTATCTTTAGGTATTTCTAAAGTCTTGATAACTTGATTGTAAACTTGTACGTTCTCTTGAGCTTTTACCACATAAGAGCAAAGCAAAAAAATAAATGTGAAAAATAGTTGTTTCATTGTGAAATATTTTTTAGGGAAAAGGTAAGAAAAATCACAGAATAAAAAAGTAAAATGCTTATTCATAAATAGAAGGGATATGTTCAGCTCCTTCTAAAATAAAATCGGTGAGACGCTGCAAATAGATACTAATTTGTGGGTCGGTTACATTGAAGAGCATTACTATTACAACTTCTTCATTAGGATATACTGATAACCAGCCAAATCCTCCTACCCCCATACCTGTATGACCAAAATAATCACGTCCGTTCCAATCGCGTTGGACTTGCCAGCCAATACCATAACTTATTTCAGTATCGTCTATGGTACATTGTTTTTTAAGCATTTCGTTTTCGATAGGTTGAGAAAGAAAGTTATGGCGTTCTATAGCTGTACCCATTTTTGCTATATCATTGGATGTAGAAAGAAAACCACCGCCCGCAAGCTTGAAATAGTTATTCACATCGGTAGCTTTATCCAATCCTTTTTTACTACGCGTGTAAGGAATAGCTTCATCTTGAATAATTTTACCTCTATCGGGGAAAGTACGCCACATATTTAGAGGTTTAAAAACTTCTTCTTTGGCTACATCTTCAAACTTTTTGTTGAGACATTTTTCAATAGCTAATGAAATAAGGTTGATGCCATAACTGCTATACAAGAACTTTGTGCCAGGGGCAGATTGTAAGATATCATCCTTAAACAAATCAACTCCTTGTGCTATAGTATAAGGCTTGTTGAGTGTATATTCATTAGCTTTGTAGGAGCGAATTCCTGCTAAGTGTCCTGCTAATTGTTTCACAGTAAAATCAAAAGGTTTTTCAGGGAAATCGGGTATATATTCGTAGAGAGACATATTCCAATCGAATTTTTTCTGTTCTTGCAAACGAGCTAAAACAACCCCAGTAATAGCTTTAGACATACTTGCCACCCTAAAAATTGTAGTTTTAGGGTCAATAGGTGTCTTTTTAGAAAGGTCAGCATATCCATATCCGCTTTGCCATATTGTTTTTCCTTGTTTGGTAACTGTGATAGAGGCTCCAGGAATTAATTCTTCTTGTATGAGGTATTGCAATATTTTTTCAGCTTCTTTTTGAGCTTCTTCAAAAGAAGTTACCTCAGAAGGGTTTTTTCGGAATACATCAGTATCAAGTAGTTTTTTTTGACCAAAAAGGTTGTTGAAGAAAGATATAATTGTAGAAATCAAAACAATAGATATTAGTTTTTTCATTGTAATGTAATGTTTTACTTTTCGGGGCGCAAAAGTACAAATATTGAATGAGTTAATCAAAAATAGCACAAAAAAACTGTCTAAAAAGTGTATATAGGAAACCTTTTTAGACAGTTATTAAACAGTTTGAGTATTTCTATTTTTTGAGTATTTCAGCTACTTTTTCACCTATTTTAGCAGGTGAATCGACTACGTGGATACCGCATTCTCTCAAGATACGTTTTTTAGCTTCGGCAGTATCATCGGCACCACCTACAATAGCTCCAGCGTGCCCCATAGTACGCCCTTTAGGTGCTGTTTCACCTGCTATAAAGCTCACTACAGGTTTTTGGTTGCCATTAGCTTTGATCCAACGAGCTGCTTCAGGTTCTAACTGGCCTCCTATCTCACCTATCATTACAATACAATGAGTTTCAGGGTCGTTCATCAGTAGTTCTACAGCTTCTTTAGTAGTAGTCCCGATGATAGGGTCACCACCTATACCGATAGCAGTAGTAATACCTAAACCTTGACGTACAATTTGATCGGCTGCCTCATAGGTAAGAGTTCCCGATTTAGAAACAATACCTACATTTCCCTTTTTGAAGATAAAGCCAGGCATAATACCTACTTTTGCTTCCTCAGGAGTAATGACTCCAGGACAGTTAGGACCTACCAAACGGCACTCACGATTTTTGATGTAGGCAGCTACTTTTACCATATCGGCAACAGGAATGCCTTCAGTAATAGTGATAATCACTTTGATACCAGCATCAGCAGCTTCCATAATAGCATCGGCAGCAAAGGCAGGAGGTACGAAAATGATAGAAACATCAGCACCGGTAGCTTTTACGGCATCGGCAACAGTATTGAATACGGGCTTTCCTAAGTGCGTTTGTCCGCCTTTATTAGGGGTTATACCACCTACAATGTTAGTGCCATAAGCAATCATTTGTTCGGCGTGAAAAGTACCCTCACTACCAGTAAAGCCTTGTACAATAATTTTAGAATTTTTGTTGACTAATACACTCATTGTATTTGTTTTTTTAGTTTTAACAGAAGCAAAGGTAGATGTTTTTTTTGATATATACAATTGTTATGCAATAAAATAAAAAGAATAATATAAAGAAGTTTTGTATATTACTCATAATCAGTTTGTTTAGAATTTTGAAATTAATAAATTAACAAAATGATAATTTAACAAATTGGCTAATTGACAAATTATTCCTACTTTTGCCGCGTTTTTTAATACAATAAAAATGCAAATAGAAGTATTGAAATCTAAAATTCACCGTGTGAAAGTTACAGGGGCAGATTTAGATTACATAGGTAGCATTACCATAGATGAAGCTTTGGTAGAGGCTGCAGGAATGATAGAAGGTGAGAAAGTATCAATAGTAAATGTGAATAATGGGGAACGTTTTGATACTTATATCATCAAAGGGAAACGAAATTCAGGAGCTATTGTACTAAATGGACCTGCAGCGCGTAGGGTACAAAGAGGAGATATAGTAATTATCATCTCGTATGCTTTAATGGATTTTGAAGAAGCAAAAACCTTTAAACCTTCTATAATCTTCCCTAATGAACAAACAAATCTTTTGGAATGAAAAAATGGTTAAAGATTACCCTTCCACTACTTGTGGGAGGGTTTTTATGTTGGTATGCTTATCAGCAATTTACTGAAGAACAATTTACTGAGATAAAAAAAACATTTCTTGTTGCTGATTATTTTTATATAATTTTAGCTGTGTTTTTAGGATTCTTAGCAGATATATCGCGAGCAGTTCGTTGGGAATTGATGTTTAGACCAATGGGGTATAAAACTTCTTTATTACATCGAATAATGGCAGTGTTTATGGGGTATTTAGTAAATGTAACCATACCGCGTTCAGGTGAAGTATCACGGGCTTTATTAGTAAGCAATTATGATGGAGTACCTTTTGAAAAATCATTTGGAACGATTATCTCTGAACGTGTGATTGATTTACTTTTGTTATTTTTGTTTACCGCTACAGCTTTTGTATTGCAATTTGAGGTGATAAGCAACTTTATACTTTCTAAAATTCCGTTTGAAAAACTCTTGTGGATTTTGCTAATAGGAGGGCTATCGTTTGTGATTTTCTTATACCTTATATATACTTCAGAACGCAAGTTTTTTATAAAAGTGAAGACGTTTTTAAACGGTATAAAAGAAGGCGTATTTTCAGTGTTGAAAATACGCCATCGTTGGATTTTTTTGGCGCATACATTATTTATATGGGCAATGTACTTTTTGATGTTTTATATTCCTTTCTTCGCCTTACCAGAGACTACTAATATAAGTTTACCAAACGTACTTACAGCTTTTGTCATAGGTAGTTTTGCTATGACTTTTACTAATGCAGGATTTGGTGCTTACCCATTTTTTATAGCAGAAGTATTATTTCTCTTTGGAGTTCCAACTCCTATAGGTACAGCTTTTGGATGGCTTGTTTGGACTTCACAATTTGCTATAACACTTCTTCTTGGGGGGGGAGCGTTTGCTTTGCTTCCTTGGCTAAAAGAAAATAACCACAAGTAATGAGCCACGCTATCCAAAAGAGATAAAATCCAAAATGAAAACTGAATTTCATCATCTTATGAGAAGTAGTGGTGAAATCTACATAGGAGAGATAGAACCCTACAGCCCCTATAACAGCAAGTAAAACTGCTAAAGCACGAGCAAATCCTGAACTTACTCTTGAGCGGAAAGTTTGCAGAAATAACAGTAAGATAAATTGTACTATAAATAGCAAAATAGCTGTTTTCCACCACGTTTTAAACACTGCATACTGGCTGTAGAAAGTACTTACCCCTATCTTACCTATAAACGACATTTTAGAGATAAGGATAGCTGAAATGAGGCTCATTACAGCTTGTATGAGAGTAAGGATACTAAAATTTTTCATAGTTTATTTTTTTATGATTTTCCACCCTGATTTCTCGTTGTATTTTAGTTTAAACTTTTGAGTAATAAAGTTGCTATTGGGATAGGGGTCTTTTCCAAAACTATAGAAAGGAGTTTTTTCCTTATCTAAAACTACTACACAAGTAGCCATTTTTTCAGTACTTTTTTCGAGAGTTATTTTTTTATTATTTAGTTTGTAGATAATGGTCTTTACTTGAGCACTATTTTTGTTTTGTTTTACTAAATAAGGGAGAGCCTCTTCAGTTAGGGTAGGGGAGATCACATATACACTATCCTTAGAAAACCACTTTTTACGTGTTTTTTCATTGTTGATAGCTATCAATCCCTCATCAGATAATCGCTGAATGCTCTCAATGAGTTCTTTATCCTTATTGGTTACTAATTTTTGTTTATTAGTATTGAATTTGCCGGTTTCATAGAGAGGGTTTTCCTCTAAATATTCGGTGATGAGTGTAGTAGCTTCATCAGTATCGATTTTGTTGCTTGTGTTACAAGCTACCAAAGTAATAAAAATGGTAGCTATCGCTATAAGATTTTTTTTCATTGTTATAGTGTATTAATGTTAATTATCCATTGTTAACTGTTACCAAACCATCCTTCACGATCTAAACTTCGATACTGAATGGCTTCACCTATGTGGTGAGGTTGTACATTTTCAGTACCTTCTAAGTCGGCAATAGTACGAGCTACCTTCAAAATACGATCATAAGCGCGTGCGGAGAGGTTGAGTTTCATCATTGCATTTTTTAAAAGTTTTAAAGATTCCTCACTTACTTTACAGAATTTTTGTATTTGTTTAGTATTCATTTGGGCGTTGTAATGAATGTGTTCATATTCTTTAAAACGCTCTGTTTGAATGTTGCGCGCGGCAATTACTCGCTTGCGTATTTCGGTGCTACTTTCCCCTTTGCGATCATCAGAAAGTTTTTCAAAAGGAACAGGGTTGACTTCTATATGAATATCTATTCTATCTAATAGGGGACCTGAAATCTTACTCATATAACGTTGCATTTCGGCAGGAGTAGAGTTTACAGGTGCCTCAGGATCATTGAAATAGCCACTAGGGCTGGGGTTCATACTCGCTACTAACATAAATGAAGAAGGGTATGTGATAGAGAATTTAGCACGCGAAATAGTAACCTCTCTATCCTCTAAAGGTTGACGCATCACTTCTAATACAGCACGTTTAAATTCAGGCAATTCATCAAGGAAAAGTACACCATTATGCGCTAAGGATATTTCACCAGGTTGAGGGTATGTACCACCCCCTACAAGGGCTACATCCGAAATTGTGTGATGTGGACTACGGAAAGGACGATGACTCATCAAACCTGTATCTTTGATACGACCTACAACACTATGTATTTTAGTAGTTTCGAGAGCTTCGTGAAGTGTCATAGGAGGGAGGATACTAGGTAATCTTTTGGCTAACATTGTTTTACCAGAACCAGGAGGACCTATGAGAATGATGTTATGACCTCCTGCCGCAGCTATTTCCATACAGCGTTTTACAGTTTCTTGTCCTTTTACATCAGCAAAATCAAATTCAGGAAATTCTAAATTTTTATAAAATTCTTTACGAGTATCCACTATTGTACGAACAAGCTCTCTTTCACCATTGAAAAAATCAATTACTTCTTTGATATTTTCAACACCATAAACCTCTAAATTATCTACAATAGCAGCTTCTTTGGCGTTTTGTGCAGGCAAAATAAAACCTTTAAAACCTTCTTTACGTGCTTGAATAGCAATAGGGAGTGCTCCTTTGATAGGTTGTAGTCCTCCATCTAAAGAGAGTTCTCCCATAATAATATATTTTTCTATCTCGTCACTTTGTATTTGTTCGTTGGCAGCCAATATGCCTATTGCAAGACTAAGATCATAGGCTGAACCTTCTTTACGCATATCGGCAGGAGCCATATTGATAGTGATTTTCTTTCCTGGGATTTTATACCCTGTATTCTGTAAGGCAGCAGCAATGCGAAAGTTACTTTCTTTAATAGCAATATCGGGTAGTCCAACAAGGTGATAGCCAATTCCTTTAACAATATTTACTTCTATAGTAATGGTAGTAGCTTCTACTCCAAACACTGCACTTCCGTATACTTTTACTAACATATTCTTCGGTTGATTTATTTTTTTGACAAAAGTAGTATATTTTTTTGAAAAGACAAGTTTTTAGCAGAAAATTTAACTTGAAAGATTGCTTTCTATGCACTTAGCCAACCGCTGAGTAAGGGATTTACGGCTGTACTGTTCTACTTTTGTGGGGCTGGTTTTAAGTGTTCTGTGCTGAAATTGATGATAGAACTCTAGTATTTTGGCTTTCATTTGAGAGGCATCGGTATATCCTACAAAGGTACCTGTTTGTGTTTCAGTGAGAATAGGAGTAACATCCCAGTTATGAGGTCCTATGGCGAGAATAGGTCGTCCTGAAATCATATATTCAAATAATTTACCCGCAATAATACCTTGTGTTTCTTCAGAATCTATCTCGATGAGCAACAATACTTGCGATTGCTTTTGCAGACTAATAGCTTCTTGATGGCTAATATAACCTTTATTAATATAATAAGGAGTAAGTCCGTTATGGCGAATATCTTCTTCGATTTCTTCACTTACTTTGCCTGCAAAACAAAGTGTGAAATCTTCGGCAAAATGAGGTTCCTCACGTACTAATTCGGCTAATATTTTCCACAACATTTTGGGGTTTCTATCTGATAATAAGGAACCTATATGCGAAATAAGGAATTTATTGGATAGGGGAGGGGTGATTGTTTTTTCCTCATCATAACCATTGGTAATCACCTCGATAGGAGTATTGGTAAGTTGCTGAAAGTCTTTTTGCGTCTTGAAACTTGTTGTAATCACCAAGTCTGATTGTTGTAACACTTCTTTTTCCCAATAATGCTGACGTTTATCTGCCCATTTAGTAAGGCGTAAATCTTTGTAATAACCAATAGTTGTCCACGGGTCACGGAAATCGCTAATCCATTTGAGATGAGAAATTTGTTTCTTTAACTCATAGCCTATAAGGTGTACGCTGTGAGGAGGTGAAGTGGTGATAATAGTTTCTATCTGGTTTTCTTTTATAAACTTATTCAAATACTTTACAGAAGGTTTTACCCAGAATTTGCGAGCATCAGGAATGAAGCAATTACCACGTATCCAAAGTAATACTTTATCTAAAATAGAAACTTTTTTACGTGGAATGATACCTGAACTAATTTTTTTGGTTTTCTTTTTAGAGAATAATGAAGCCCAAGTATAAGGTTCCCATATAGGATGTTTGATAATTTGTATATCGGTAGGCAAATCGTTTCCTATTTCATTGTCGATGATAGGATAAGTTGGATTTTCAGGAATATATACAATAGGTTCTATATTAAAATCTCGTAAATATTTTACGAATTTTAACCAACGTTGTACACCAGGTCCGCCAGCAGGTGCCCAATAATAAGTGATGATAAGTACCTTTCTCATATCCTTTTTCCAATTCTCTATTTTACATAATATACATTATAGTTTATTTGGTAAAGATGTTTTTTTGCTATGAAATCACACCGCTACCCACCAATTCATCTCCGCTGTACCAAGCCGCAAATTGTCCCTCAGTAATAGCACTTTGAGGTTCTGAAAAATGAATATATAAACCATTTTTCACTTTGTATAAAACTGCTTTCTGTAATGGCTGACGATAGCGTATACGTACCATAAACTCTTTCGATTCATATACTTTTAATGCCAAATCTTCACGAATCCAATGTTCATCAGGGGTTGCGATAAACAAAGCACTGCGGAATAATCCACGATGTGTATGTCCTTGTCCTGTATAGATGATATTCTTCTCAATATCAGTTTCTATGATGAACAAAGGTTCTTTGGTTCCACCCACATTTAAGCCTTTGCGCTGTCCTTTGGTGAAATAATGAGCTCCTTGATGAGTACCTACTTTTTTACCGTCTTCAGGTTGATATACAAAACGTTGTGATAAATATTTTAATTCATCTTCATAAGTTTCAAAAAGGCGTAGCATATCAAATTCTGCATATCCTTTCCAATCATTGGGGATTTCAATAATATCGCCTTGTTTGGGTTGTAGTTTTTGTTGTAGAAACTCAGGTAAACGCACTTTTCCTACAAAGCAAAGTCCCTGAGAATCTTTTTTATCAGCGGTTATCAAATCTTGAGCTTTGGCAATGGCTCTTACTTCTGATTTCTGTAATTCCCCGATAGGGAAAAGTGCTTTACTAAGTTGCTCTTGTGAAAGCTGACATAGGAAATATGATTGATCTTTATTTTCATCTTTCCCCGATAGCAATCGGTAGATTTTTTTACCGTTTATTTCTATTTCTTCTTTGCGACAATAATGTCCTGTTGCTACATAATCGGCACCTAAACTAAGGGCAAGTTTCATAAAAACATCAAACTTGATTTCCCGATTACATAACACATCGGGATTGGGTGTTCTACCGTGCTCGTATTCATTGAACATATAATCAACAATACGGGCTTTGTAGGGCTCACTCATATCCACTGTTTGGAATGGAATGCCGAGTTTTTCGGCTACTAAAAGCGCATCATTACTATCTTCTAACCAAGGACATTCGTCGGAAATAGTAACTGAATCATCGTGCCAATTTTTCATAAAAAGGCCTATTACCTCATAGCCTTGTTCTTTTAACAAATAGGCAGCTACGCTACTATCTACTCCCCCACTAAGTCCTACTACTACTCTTTTCATTTAATTATTTAATTATTTTGAGTTTCTAATTTATCTAATACTTCTTTGAGAAAAAAAGAAAAATCTGTATAAGCTTCTTGAAAAGTAGTATCTTTCCAGCCATACCACCAATCATTAGATTGAAATTCTCTATCTTTTAGAAAATCGCTGAAAAAGTACTTTATCTCTTCATTTAAAGTTTGAGAAGAAAAATGTCTCCCTAATCCAAAGTAAATCTCATTATTTAAACGGTAATATTCAATTGCAGCAGCAAAAGATTTCCCTTTATATTCAAGTACAACATAAATATTAGGATATTTATCATCTGTATTCACTACAAAATTACAGTTTTTAAATTCTTCTTGTGAATGTAAACGGTTTTTCCATTCAAAAAGACATTTCTCTCTTGTTATTTCAACTAATGCTTTCAAATGTTTTTGAAGCTCATCAATTTCACTAATTTTTGTGGTAATAATATTCTATATTTTTAACATTATTGTCATCAGTTAGTTGTAACTTTTTAACTAAGAAATCTTGTAACTTGTTGTCCATCTCTTTAAATATTTCTCTGCTATTAAAAACGTGCTTCAAATAATCTATATATTGTATTACTGCACTTTTTACAATAGTTTCTCTTTCAGATATTGCTTGTAAATATTCTTCAAGCCAAACAATAATATCTTCTTTATAGGCTATTTTTACATAACGTCCTGCAAAATCACTTTCTTTATAATTTCCCCACGTTTGTATTGTAGGTTCATTTCCAGCATAACGTGTTAGGTATAGAATATAAATCTGGTTTAATTTATACCCTAATTGTTTGCATATATCAATGTAACGACCAATTTGCTCTTTCTGTTCAACAGCATTATGAATCTTGTTTTCTATGATGAAAGCATATTTTCCTTCTTCTTGGACAAGTCCATCAATACGCCATTTTTCTACTGTAAGAATAGGTTTATCAATTAAAGATATATCAAAATTTAATTTTTTCTTTGTAAGAAAATTCAAAAAGTGATGCAATACAGGTTTATATTTTAACAATGAAATCAGCAAACGACTGTGTGCATTTTCGTTTACATTAAAACTATCCAAAAGATTAGTTCTAAAAGGTATTTTCGATAACTCTTCTTTGTAAATCTTTGAGAAATCAGTCAGTAAAGAACAATTTTCTGTTATTCTTGACAGTTTCTTATCAAAAATAAATTCTTGAAAATCCTGATTTAGTGCTAAAATATCAATGTAGTTTTGCATTATACTTTTCTTATGTTCTTCTTCCTATAAAAATATAACACTGATAGCATTACCAATATCAAAAGCAATAATGGATACACAAATACTTTTATTTGCCAACTATTGATACTTTCAGCTACTTTTTGTTTGTCTAAGAAAGCTAATTGAACTTTCTTATTGCGTAAACTCAAAAACTCAGTATCGTCTAAAAGATAGTTTAAAGCATTCTGCAAGAAGGATTTATTGTCATAATATTTGCTTGTCCATTTATCAAAACCGAGTTCTAAGGGGATATTATTTTTGCTATCTATATCGTTTTTGATAATATCGCCATCGGCGACTACCAACATTTTGGTAGGCTTGCTTCTATCGGATTTTTCTTTGAGGTTTATGGGGCGAATGCGATCTTTATAAACTGAGTTAAACTCTCCTTCCAAAAGCACTGCTAAGGGAATATTTCCGTGTTTATAGGCTTCTTTATTCTGGTTATTGGGGTCGAAGCGCAAGTTGATTTCGCGTGGGGTGCCATCTGCTTTTGAAAAAGGTGAACTAGCGAGAAGCACTGTTTTCTTCACTCCATTTTTCAGCGTATCGATGCTATTGGCAAACTGAAACCTCACTGCATCTAAATGATTGTTGATAAGGTGATTATTACCTGAAATCACCAACGGATTATATACCCAAGGAATAGGCATATAACGGGTTTGAGAGCCATCGCCTGTGGCTACTATGATTTCAGAAAAGTACAAATCGTTTACCAAGGTGTAATTGATACGGAAACCATATTGGAAAAACATATCGGTAAGATTTAGATTGATGGGCATTGCCATTGTCATTCCGCCTGTTTTGTACATATCCTCCAAGGAAACCGCCACATTATCTATCAGCCATAGAGCACGACCGCCATTCATTATATATTGGTCTACGACCTGCTTTTGGGCATCGGTGAAAGGCTCAGTAGGCTTAGGCACGAGTAGTAAATCGAATTTTTCGAGGTCGTGTAGAGTCTTCTCGGGGTTGGTAGCCACTGAATCGAGGGTGAAAGGTGCTATAAAGTAGTATTCGCGCGCTGTTTTGAGGAAGTCGGCCATATAGATATCTTCTAGGGCACCATTACTTCTAAGTATTGCGATTTTCTTCTTTTTATCTAAGGCAAACTTATATAACGCATCGGTAAAATTGTATTCTAACTTCTGAACAGAGTTCTGTACCTGCTCTTGGTCAGTAGAGCCAAGTTTGTTTACAAAGAGACGCACACGCTCACTCTTCTTGCCATCGCTAATGACTGCCCAAGGGAAAATATACTCAATAGAAGATTTTCCTGCTTCATTTTGGGTGATTTGCAAGGGCTGATAGCCATTATTTATCAGTTCTTGAATCACACTTTCGGGGTGCTCCTCCCCTTCTAATGGGTTTATAAAATTGACGATAATGTTGTTATTGGCAGCTGCATACTCGTCTAATAACTGAATTGTTTCAGTCTGTAATTTCTTAAATTCGGTAGGGATATTGCCTTTGAGCAATACATCAATCACGATAGGATTCTGTATTTTAGCAAGTATTTTCTTGCTCACCTCAGAGAGCGTATAACGTTTGTCTTGGGTGAGGTCTATCCGCGTGTGCCATTGTTTGGCGATATAATTGACTGCAAGGAGGCATACTAAGGCTATAACTACCTTGCTAATAGAGTTTTGAAAGAGTTTTTTCATCGTTTGTAGGCTTTGAGTGATAAGGTAGTGAGATATATGAAAAATGAGATAACAGAGAGGAAATATACGATATTTCGGGTGTCGAGCACTCCCCTACTGATAGCGTCGAAATGCGTTTGGAAGCCTACCCCACCAAAATCTTCGGGGGCTATAAAAGCAATAAGCTGGTCGATGCCAAAGAAGAAAAAGAAGCACAGAAAGGCCGCTAACACAAAGGAAATGATTTGGTTACTACTTATAGATGACGCCCATAAGCCTACTGAGGCAAAGGTGGCGACCAGTAAAAACAAAGCAATATAAGACCCCACAGTGCCAGCTATATCTAAGTTGCCTACGGGGTTACCCAACACCCATACCATATAGACATATAGGACTGATGGCAAAAGGATTACAAAGAGCAAGAAGAGGATGCCTAAGTACTTGCCGAGCACCATTTGCAGAGTGCTGACCGGTTTGGTGAACAAAAGGGCTAACATACCGCTTTTTTTCTCTTCGGAGATGCTTCTCATCGTAATGGCGGGTACTAAAAAGACGAAAACCCAAGATGAAAGCCTAAAAAAAGGCAACATATCGGCGAAACCAGCATTGAAAATGTTGTAATCTGTTTTAAAGACCCATAGGAACAAGCCATTGAGCACGATAAAGAGCCCAATGATAGTAAGACCAATGGGCGAAGTGAAGAAATAACGGATTTCTTTTTTGAATAGTGCGTACATTTTTATAGTTAAGAAGTAAGAGATAAAAGGTAAATAGTTGTGAAAGCAACTTACCTTTATTCTTAGTGATTTTTCAGCGTGCAAAAATACAAAAATAAAATAACACTACAACAAAAAAGAGTAAGACTACTTATTTAACTGTGAAATATCAAACTTGCCATCAATATCTTGAACACTTATTTTACCATTGAGAATATCAAAAAAGAAGTCGCGGATTTTATTAAGAGTAAGAGTTGCTGCATTACCATTTTTATCTACTCCTAAATCATAAGTTTTGAGAAGCTGAGCTCCTAAACTCGCTGCAGTAAGTAAGAAATGATTTTCAAACTTATCGGTATCTATCAAATCTACAGCTAATACTTTGCCCACAACAGTATAACTGCGAAGAGTTTTCTGTATTTCGTTATTTACAAGAGTGCTTTTTACCTCATCAGTTTCAATATCCATTGTTATTTTTCCTGAATTAGGTGTTTGAGGTAATCCTTTGTAGAGAGCTCCTAAATCAGCTAAACTGAGGTTGTATAGTTGCGCATTGGCAGTAGCAAGCATTTTTTCTATAGAAAAAGCGCTTGGAAGTAATAGATACACAGAGCCTTCTATACGTATAGAAGGAGTGTTGAATGTGCCAACCACACTGTTTTTCAAGTCTATTTGTTGAGTAGCAAATACTCCTCCACATACGACACAATTATCTAATACAATTTCATCGGCATAGATGCTACCTGCTATAAAAGCATTATAGAGAGTTACACTTTTAGCATTGATATCGGAATGAAATATAAGTTTTAATTTATCAGCTCTTGAAACGATAGAGTTAGCAGAACCTACACTTTTTTGGAAAGCTACATTTCCTTGAGCTTCACTATTTACATAGAGTTCCAATTGAGTAAAGACGGCACCTTGGATTTCTAAGTCTCCATTTTGTATTTCGAGTTTATGGGCGTATACAGGACCTTCTATCACGGTATCTCCTTGTACTGTAATGGTACGAGTTAATTCGGCTACTTTTTCAGGTAATATACTTCCTTTTACTAAATTATCTTTTAGTTGTATATTGCTTTCGTTAAAACGAATTTCTTTTAATTCTTTCATTGTAATAAGTTGATTTTTAGGGTTATATACATTCTATTTCATTGAGTTGTAGCATTTTTAAGATATGACCTTTCACTCGTGAGTTATGGTTATCACTATTGGAATAACGATTATCTATTTCAATATTAAAATACCTTTTGAGTTGCACGATGTTTTCTTCAGGTAATTTATGCCAATTCTGTTTCAAAAAGTTATCCATAAGCTCATTTGTTGGCATCTGAGAGATAAACTCTTGTTGATACAACTTTTTATCTATCTGTTTTTGTTCATTTTCCATTTCTATAAAACAAATAGGAGCGTATGCTGTAGCATTTTTACTTTCTTTTAGCATATTTCGATTGATAAGTTCTTCTAATTGTTTTTGTTTTAACAAAAAAGTATTAGCTTTTTCAATAGTATCAAGAGCTCTTTTTTTGACTATTGAAGCACTGATTTTTGCTTCTAATTCAGCTCCCTCTTTGCCAAAAACAGCTACAGTACTCACCAAATCGTTTTCATAAGCACGATTGTTCTGCTGATTACTTTGTTTACTGAAGGCAAAGGCAGGTTTATTCAGTTCATATATGCGATTAGAAAGTTCATTATTCAGGTCTTCAAAAGTTTTTAAATAGCGTTTAGCAATGCTATTGTAATCTCGTTCCATTTGTTTTTGCTTTTCAACACAACGTTGAGCAAGTCCGCGCAAATGTATGAGAGTTGCATCAACTTGTGATTTTAGTTCTGCAATTTGCTGAGTAATTTCTGAACGGATTGTACTGAAAAAACCTTTAACAATAGCGCCACTTACTTTTTTAGCATTAGCATTTATTGAAGCTATTTGAGCAGCTTCGGTAGCTACAACAGCTCCTGTAAGTCCACCTATTGATTGGTTACAATTATAGATACTTTCTTCAAAAGGTTCAGTATCTACTTCTACATTTACCTCTATTTCCTCAGTTACAGTACCACTATAACTCACACTACCTCCACTTTGTGAAGGACCATACGATACACTTCCTGAATAGGGAATTCTAACTGTTTTTCTAATGGTTTTAGTATAACTCATAGCTGTTCGTTTTTAATGGTTTGGAAATGAGTCGCTATAAAAAGCTTGTTAGCCATATCTTTCACTCTTTGAGAGGTATTGCTAGTTGCAAGCATCTTACTAAATTCACTTTTTACTTCTTGGTGAGGCTCGCAGGCATCATTCCATACTAGTTGTTCTAAGTGTTGATTTAGTGTGTTTTTCATTGCTGATTGTACAGAGGTATTGAGTTGTTCTTTGCTCACAATTACTTCGAGTTTTTTATTATCGAAACTGTCGAAATTGGACTCACATACTAAGGCAGGTATGAGTAATGTTGTATTTTGAACTTTTTCATTTTTTAGTAATACACGTTCTGATAATTTTTTTTGCTCAGAAGTATTAGCTAAAAAGTTAGTCATTGACTCAATCACTTTTTCTGCACGATATTTTATATTAGATATTACAATCTGCTGGCTTGTAATGAGCGATTCTAACTGAGAAATAGGTACTGTAGCAGCTAAGTATTTAGTTCTATTTGATACTTTTCCTACTTCCTGAACTGCAAAATTAAATACAGGACGGTCAAGTTCTAAAATACGTTGTTTAAGATTTTGGTTTATTCCGTTGAAGAGCTTCAAATATCTGTCAGAAAGCATATTGTAATCGCGTTCCATACGATTTTTAATTGCTAAAAGTTGTTTGCGTTGCGCATTGAGTTGCATCAGTTGAGAATCGACTTCGCTTTGTAGTTTAGCTATTTTTTGAGATATTTGGGAACGCATAAGGGTGTAAAAACCTTTGTTTACATTTCTGCAGACCATATCAGCTGCTTGTTGTTCAGCTAAAACTATAGCAGCTTTCATTGCTACCACGGCTGTGGTAGTGTCATTTATCTGATGGGAGACAGATTGTATTTCATCTGCCATTGGTTGGGTGTCTACTACACAATCAATTCGAGCCATAATTCTATAGTTTTATTTGTTATTACTGAAATTATTCAAATTGTTGAGTGCATTTTTGGCTATAACAGGTAAGTTCAATGAAATGTGTTCAAAAGTAACTTCTTCTACATTAGGCACAGGAGGCAATTCAGATGTTTTAGCAAAAAGTGGATTTACAAGAGCAAGAGGTTTTCGGCGATTTTCTAAGTCATGCACTTCATTAGTGGCTACAGCTATTTCATTTGAGTGTCCATCACGCAATTTAGCATCATAATACTCTATATGTCCAAACTTCATAGCTTTGAGTTCTATATCCTCTTTTAGGCGTTCCATATATTCCTCAAAATTATCTTGTATTGTTTTAAATTCTTGAGATTGCATCTCAAAAGCAGCGAGAGTTTCAGCTGAATTGTTGGCTACATCCACTACAGCACTGTTTAAGTTATCTTCTGTTTGTATCATACTATCTTCAGTGCGTTGATAAGAAATCAAAGTGTTGTATTCGGCTACGTATTTTCGCAAATTTTCTTGCATTAAGTTGATGATATCGGCACTTTCCAATCGGTTTGAGCGATAGAAAGCTTCGGTATCTTTATGCCACTCATTTAGATAATGTGTTTTTTGATCGTGAATATGATTGTAGATTTTGAGGCGTTCTAATCGGTTTTCTTGCATTAAGTTTTGTACCATAGGAGCTACAATTTCTTCATAGATTTGATGTACTCCAAAAGGAAGATTGGTAGTGCTACCATCTTCTGCAGTCCACATTCCTGAAGTTAGGTTGTAATACACACGAGAACTCTGTTTTAGATGGAAAGGAATGTACTCTTGTACAGACTCGCTATAATCAAACTTTTCATTGCGAATACGTTCTATTTCTTCGTGTTCTAAAACAGGTGAATAATGATTATAAGGAGATTTCAAGAGTTGATATAACACTTTGTTAGAAGCAGTAATCATTTTATTAGCTGAAGCTACCTTCAATGCTGAAATAGCTTGTACAGAAGTAGCCATAGTGAGCATTAAACTCTTTAATACATTTTCGAATTGCTCAGTTTTATTAGATAAAGAATCTCTTAGTTGATTGATTTCCTGAAATTTGTTGATACTATCGGCATATCGTTCTTTGTTGAAAACAGGAATTATAACAGCACCCTGTGGAACATTATCGGTAGCATATTCATTCAGGTAAGCTAAATACTCGCTCTTATCGGCTACTAAAGGCAAAGATACTGAAGTAGTGTTCAAATCATCCATACAATAGGAAATGGTACGCAATGAACGTTCTAAACTTCCAAAATAGTCGTGTTGATTGATTTTTTGGAATGAAGTAGAGTATTGGTCGGTTTCGATAGTTTCAGTGTTGTAAGAAGTTTCTACTATAGGGGCTTGTTCTGATAGTTTTTCAAGTTTTTCAATGGTTTCTACCAGCAAATCGTTTTGGCGAGGGATTTGAAGTACAACTTCAGATTCGTCTATTTGTCCTGTATAATCTACTATAAAACTTTTATCAGTATATTTTATTTGTTCAGCAATAGGTACATAAGCTAAACCAAGTTTGGTTACTTTGTAATCTCTAAAGATTTCGCTATGTTGTTTCTTGAACTCAGCAATACGTATTTCTTTGTCAGCAATTTCTTTTTCAAGGGTATTTTTTTTAATATAATACACAAAGAAAAATATTAAGGTGAGAAACCACACCCAAAGTCCATCAATTTGTTTTTGCAACATTGCTTTTTCTTCTTCCAAAATTGCAATTTGTTTTTCGATGCATTCCTCTTCGGCTACTATTTTTTCAGCTGCTGCGCTATAATAATCTAATAGTACTTTAGCTTGATCGTGATAGATACTATCGGATTCTGAAAAGATTTTTCCTAACATATTTTTATTTTTTTTAAATTGAATAGACTGATTTTCTGTTTTGATACAATAATTCCATTTTTTTTAGATGATTTTCAATGGTTGTTGTATTGTACTTATAATCACTGATAACGATTAACATATCATTAGCTTCTTGGCAAAAAAGTTTTTCTATTTCACGAGCTTCTATTGTATTTGCAGGTGAAATGTATCGCAAGTTTTCATTTAAAGAGTTAATTCGATGTACAAGGTTTTCGGGTAAATCGGGGAGTGTGCTGATTTGTATTTTTAAATTGTTCATCACTTGTTTCATTTCAGAAATACCCGCCCCAATACTGTTTTCAAAGATAGGCACCTCCCCTACTCTATCGGCTGCTGATAATACAGCAATCATACCTAAAATTAATAAGAAAATAAGAGTTGTTTGTATAACAAATTGCAGGACAAAGAACCAACTGAAGAATATATTAGCACATAGCATCACTCCTATAGCAGCAAAGGCATAAATCCAAGTGAAAAACCATCTTACACCCAATGAACCTACTTCAATAGGTTGCTGTTTCCCTAAATGTATCCAAGGGAAGAGCACATCAATAAAAAACAAGGCATAGACTAATGAGGCTACTATAATATTTAGAATAAGTATATTTGTAGCTAAATTTGTACCCAATAACAGAAAGGCTGTTATCAATAATATTTCACCTAAAACTAAGGCTATTAATGATAATTTTCGACGTATATTCATTTTGTTACCTATTATTTGTTTGCTGAATATTATCGTTTATTCCCACATTTTGGACAAAACTTTGCTGAAGGAGGGAATACAGTTCCACAACGATTACAAACATCGGCTATAGTTTGCTCAGGAGTAATATTGTTTGTTTGTTGTAATTGGGTGCCACAGCTCACACAACGTTTGGCATTGGTATCATTGTCGGCACCACAATTGGGACAAGGATTGTAAGGATTGCCACAGTGAGGGCAAAAACTACTATTACTTGGGTATTTTTTAGCACAATTAGAACAGAAAACCATTTTTATAGGAGCTTGTTCTCCTTGTTGTCCTACTTGTTGATTACCTCCAAAAGTAGGTTGGTTATATTGAGGTTGCATCATTCCTCCTGCCATTCCAGAATTATTCATACCTCCCATCATACTCATTGCCATTAATCCTCCTAATAAACCTCCATTGCCATTTCCGAATCCTTCAATCGCATTGTTAGCAGTATTGAACATTTGTTCTTGTTGCCAAGTGTGTCCTGTAATTGACATTGAGGCTTGGGTAGCAATTGCCTCAGCTACCTTTCTACCTTCTTCAGTAGATTTATCAATATCGATATTAGTGATATTGAATTGAAGGAGTTCTAAACCTAAGTTCGTCCAAAAAGGATTGAGTACATTTTTGAGATAACCTGATAATTCATCTAAAAAAGCTGAAATGTATTTATACCCTACCCGATGTTTGATAACATATTGGGCTATTTGTGATTTTGTTTTAGTAGAGAATTCTCCAAAAAATTGATTTGTAAGATCATCTTGTGTAAATTCAGATTTTGTACCTACAGCTTTAATAAGGAATGTTTCGGAGTCATTTACTTTCAAACCATATCTACCAACGGCTACAAGGGGTAATTGGGTGTTATAATCAGGGTCGTGTATGGGCATTCCACTCACATTCCAATCAATACTAAACGATTGTACTTTGTTTACAAACCATACTTCTGCAGTAAAGGGATTTTTTCCTCCGAAAGGAATTCCGAATAAATTACGCAAAATAGGTATATTTTCAGTGTTGAGAGTATGCTTGCCTGGTCCAAATTTTCCTATGATTTGTCCTTTAGAAAACAATACAGCCTCTTGAGATTCTTGTACAATTAGTTGGGTATAAGTAGCTAAATTAGTTTCGGGGAATTTCCAAGCATAAACTACTCTACTACCTTGAGGAGACCAACTCACGACATCAATTATAGCCATAATCTTTTATCTTTTTTTGTTATACACTACTACATTATATTACTTTGCAAAGGTAATAAAAAATACAAATATTTAATATTTCTTTAATAAAAAATATAATTGTCTATTTTTTGCATTAACGAATTGATGAATTATATAAGTGAGAACTACAAAGCGGAACGCAGCTGATGACAAAAATAAAGTTTAAGTTCTCTATACCCACAAAGGTAAAGTCTAAAGTGAAGTTTTTGATGAAAGGGAGATAAACTCTCTTTTTGGGGATAACACCATTCCCTTTTAAAACTATTTTGGGTATAGAGCGAGAATATCCTATGAGGTGTGTTTGCTATCAAATGAAATCCGATTTGTAGTTTTCTAAATAAGTACAAAGCAAATCTGTTATAAGTTAACTATTTTGTTTGTACTTAACCTCATTTTTTTAGTAGTGTTCCAATAGTTTCTTTATAAACATTTGGTACTACTATTCTGTAATTAGCAATAGTTTCTTTGAGTTTAGTAAGTTCGGCTGTTTTTTCTACAACCAAAGCATTTACTTTTGCTTGACGTTCTTGTAGCAAGCATTGTAACTCTTGTTCATATTGCAATTTACAATTGTTTTGGTAAGTACGGAATTGTGCTTTATAGAAGTTTACTTCACTTTCGTACTCACGATGTTCAGCCAGAAGCTGTTCTTGTAACTGTTGTAGTTCAGAGAGTTCGTATAAAGGAGTGTTTTTAATCTTGAAGACCTGCTCTCCTACTTCTTTAAAGGTAATGAGTTCTTTTTTGTTGAGTTGGTTGCGCACTTCATCAAAATTATGAATGTATTTTCCTATATGAGCAGCTTTAGCTTCTGCCTCTTTATAACAAACCATATCTTCTAATGAAAGAGTTTTGAGATAATCCTCAATAGTAACATCTCTAAGTTGGTTTAGAGGTTCATAATCAATAGGTTTTACTTCTTGTTCAGCTTTAACAAGTACTTCGTTTAGTTTTTTATTTACTATTTCTAAACGGTTTTCTTTTTCTTTGATAGCCGTACGCAAATAAGCTGAAATGGCATATAATGAACCGATTTCATTGAGTTTGCCACCTATATCATCTACCTTTGTGAAAGTATCTAAAGGTTCTCCATCGATGCTAGAAGTATGAGTTTCTATAGAACTAACAAGGTCTTGAATAGGTTTAAGTCGTTCTTTGATACGTTCACATACATAATTAGCCTCTGATGATGTAAGTCCAGAGACATTAAAAAACGGATTTTTGGTTGCTAAATATTTCATCTTCTCACTTGTTATTTTTATCGATTACTTGGAATTTAAACTCAGTGAAGAACTCATATACCTCATTGGGTAGTAGGACTACATTGTTGAACTGAGGATGTTTAGTAGCATCGGCGTAACCTTGTGCTTCAAAGCAGATGCCTTTGTTTTGCCCTAAAGTTTTGCGATGTGCAGGATGTAATTCAGGTAAGTAGTAGCCTGCATAGATATGCAGTACAGGGTGATTGGTACGTACATCCATTTTTAGTGTTCCCTCTCCATTAATGAGAGTTGCCATTACCTCGTCAGCAGATATTTCACGTATAAAGGAATTATCGGTGTGAGGATATACATTCTGTCCGTTGCGGTAATCTAAAGGTGTACCTACTACAGAAGGGCGCTCGCCAGTAGGCGTGAAAAAACCTTCCTCTAAAGGAACGTATTTTTCAGCTTTTATTTGTAGAGTATTGTTGAGTACATTATTATCATTCTCATTAAGGTTGAAATAAGTGTGTTGGGTTAAGTTGAGTATAGTAGGGGCAGTAGTAATTCCGTGGTAATCTATTCGCAAACGATTATCAGTAGTAAGCATATAAGTAACTAATACAGTTACCTCACCAGGGTAGCCTTCTTCACCCTCTTTACTAACATATTGTAAAGTTACAGAAGGATTTTCACCTTTTACTTGATCAATTACTTTCCAAAATACACTATCAAAGCCTATAAAGCCTCCATGTATTTGGTTTTCACCTAAATTGCAATGTAGTTGTATTTCTTTTCCTTCGATAATTACCTTTCCATACTTAATACGTCCTGCATTACGACCGATGATTGCTCCTAAATAAGGGTATTCAACTCGATAAGTATCGCTTATGTATTCTTCAAAGGTATCAAATCCTAATACACATTCTACTATTTTTCCATTTACTGGTACTTTTATGGAGTTAATGATTCCACCAAAGTTCATTATACTTACCTCCATTCCGTTAACATTGCGCAAGGTAATGGTTTGTAATTGTTCTTTACTATATACTTTTTTCATTATCAAACTTATTTTGGTGACAAATGTATGAAATAATTAAGAATTAACAAAGTATTTTTAATATAGAAAAAGCTGGATTCATTTAAAATCCAGCTTTTATAATGTTAGTAATCATTATTATCTTGAATAATTAGGAGCTTCTTTGGTGATGGTAATATTATGAGGATGGCTTTCGGTAATTCCGCTTGTAGTGATACGTACAAAGCGACTCACAGCTTGCAATGTTTCGATATCCTTGGCACCACAGTATCCCATACCTGCACGCAAACCTCCAATGAACTGATGCATACTTTCTTGTAGTTCGCCTTTATATGCCACACGTCCTACAATACCTTCTGGAACGAGTTTTTTGATATCGTCTTCAACATCCTGAAAATAGCGGTCTTTACTACCTTGGTTCATTGCTTCTACCGACCCCATACCACGATAAGATTTATATTTTCTACCTTCAAAAATGATAGTTTCCCCTGGTGATTCCTTAGTGCCAGCAAGCAGAGAGCCAAGCATCACACTATTGGCACCTGCGGCGATAGCTTTTACAATATCACCAGTGTAACGAATACCTCCGTCGGCAATTACAGGGATTCCTTTGCCTTTAAGTGCAGAAGCAACATTCATTACTGCGGATAATTGAGGATACCCCACGCCTGCTACGACTCTAGTAGTGCATATAGAGCCTGGTCCTATACCCACTTTCACTGCATCGGCGCCATTTTCGGCTAAATAAAGAGCAGCCTCAGCAGTGGCAATGTTTCCTACTACTACTTCTAAGTCAGCAAACTTGCTTTTTACGGCTTTGAGAGCATTTACTACGCCTTTTGTATGTCCGTGAGCTGTATCGATAACTACAGCATCAACTCCTGCTTGTACAAGGGCTTCGGCGCGATCTACCACATCAGCAGTAACACCTAAGGCTGCAGCTACACGTAAGCGCCCTAAGCTATCTTTGTTAGAAATAGATTTTTCTTGCAAGTTAGCAATGTCACGGAAAGTTATAAGCCCTACTAATTTATAATTTTTATCTACTACTGGTAGTTTTTCTACCTTACTGCGTTGCAAAATCCCCTCAGCTTCCTTCATAGAAGTACCTTCATTGGCAATTACGAGGTTTTTGGAGGTCATTACTTCAGTTATAGGGCGATTGTTATCGTGTTCAAAGCGTAGATCACGGTTAGTTACAATGCCTTTTAATATTCCATTGTCATCAACGATAGGAATACCTCCAATACTATTTTCTTTCATACAGCGTTTTGCATCACTCACTTTGCTGTTTAATGGAAGTGTAACGGGGTCGATAATCATACCGCTTTCGGCACGTTTGACTTTGCGTATTTGTTTAGCTTGCTCCTCAATAGTCATATTTTTGTGGAGCACTCCTATACCTCCTTCACGTGCCATAGCTATAGCCATAGCAGCTTCAGTTACAGTATCCATTGCTGCAGAGATAATGGGTACATTTAGAGTGATATTACGAGTAAAATGTGAGGTAATTGATACTTCTCGAGGTAATACCTCAGAGTAATTGGGGATAAGAAGGACATCATCATAGGTAAGCCCCTCATTAATAATTTTATCTTGGAAATTCATTTTAAAAAAGAGAATTTAGTTGCGTGCAAATGTACTTCTTTTTTTATATATGAAGCAAATTTTTTACTGAGTATTTTTCTTTTATTGATTACTTTTAGTAAGAAAACACCTATCAGTTTTGATAAACTTTCAACTGATAAGTGTTTTTTTATTATAGTGAAGAAAATTTTCTAAAAAGTATAGGTTACTCCAAAATGAACTCCTATAGATGAGTAAGGAGCATCAGGAGCTCCCTTTCCTTCCCAACTATAAGAGTCTTCAAGAAGCGGAGCTACTTGGGTAGCTAATTGTTTATAACGTTCTATTTGTGGAGAAGAAGATGGTATATTCTGCAAAGCAGTCATATAAGTTTTAAATTCCTGAAGACTGATAGCCGCTGTATTACCTTGTATAGTGCGTGTAGCTGAAAAATCTTTTAGTTTAGATTCCTTGCGTGGTACATTGATGTTGAGGTACTCACCTTCTATAAAAAAAGCTACTTTATCAGCCACTTTAAAACGATAACCGATTCCTCCTATAAAACCAAAAGGTATTTTTCCATGGAAATTATTGTTGAAATCAGCTTTCATATCTACCATAGTTGTAGCAGGAGCCATTGGGTTGAACATTCTTAAAGGTAATTTAGCATTAAGTTCTGTTTGTATTTCGGTTTTACCACCTATTTTGGTTACACCTCCGGCACGTACATACAAATTATCAGTAATATTGAATACTAATGAAAGGGAAGCTCCATAAGCACGACCGTGTCCTTTCATATTTAATACTTGATTTTTATTAGTAGGCATATCCTCACCGTGGAGATATCCCAAAGCTAATTCAGCTCCCCAACGTTTGTGGAAGAAATAACCTCCGCGCAATTGTGCTTGATAACCTTCGCCATAGCTTCCTTTTAAATCAGTAATGGCAGTAGGATTGGAAGCATCTCTACCTAATGTCTTTTCGTGAGCTTTAAATCCATACCCACCACTCACAGAAATGTATGCTTGTGAGTACATAGCTGTTGCTCCCCAAACGAAAGCAATGGCACATAATAGTGTTTTTCTCATTTGTTAATTATATAATATCATTTATTTTTTCAGTAGGGCGACCTATTACAGCTTTATCACCTACCACAACGATAGGGCGTTCGATAAGCTGAGGATATTGTACCATTGCTTCTATGATTTGTTCATCAGTAAGTGTTTTTCCTTTAAAATGTTCTTTCCAGACATTTTCTTTAGTACGAACTAATTCAATAGGAGATAGTTGTAATTTAGTGAGTAACTCTTTAATTTGTTCTTTAGAAATACCTTCTTTAAGGTAATCTACAACTTGATATGCTTTATTAGATTCTTTTAAAAGCTCCAAACCACAACGCGATTTGGAGCATTTAGGATTGTGATATATTTGTATCATAAACAATTTATTAATTTGTGAATTTGTTAGTTAGCAAATTACTACTTCTACACCTCTTTTTTCGAGTTCTTCTACAAATTCAGGGTCTACGTTACTATCGGTGATGAGCATATCTATTTTTTCGACGTAACAAATGAATCCAAAACCGCGTTTATGTATTTTTGAGGAGTCAGCAAGGACGATAGTTTTATCTACACGTTCCATCATTTTTTTGTTGAGATGAGCTTCTCCTACATTGGTAGAACTCAAGCCATAATCAAGATCTATACCTTCTATTCCTAAGAATAAAGTAGTACAAGAGAAGTTGCTAAGAGTTTCTTCGGCGAGTACGCCTATAGTAGAGGTAGAATTTTTGCGTACCTCACCTCCTAGGTGGATAGTGTTTACGTTAGGGTTTTTGCATACTTCTAAGGCAACCCTTAATGAAGGGGTTAATACAGTAAGATTACGGAAGCCATAAAGTTTTTGAGCTAATAAATTAACTGTAGTTCCTGATGAAAGTATGATAAACTCATTTTCTTTGATAAAGTCTAACGCTTTAGTAATAATCCGCGTTTTTTCTTCTACATTTTGAGTTTCTTTCTCAGTTACTGTTTGGTCAAACACATAGCGCATTTGCTTACTAGCACCCCCGTGAGTACGGTGTAGGTAGCCTTCTTGTTCTAAGAGCGTTAAGTCTTTACGTATAGTAACTACTGAAACTTTAAGTTTTTCACTCAGTTCATTTACGCTGATGTACTTTTTGGTTTCTAAGCTCTCCAAAATCTTAGACTGTCGTTCATTAAGTACTTTCATATTTTATAATTTTATTAATATTCGTATTGAAAATAGTTAGTTCAAAAAAGTCCTATATTAACAATTTGACGGCAAAGTTAAACATTATACTGAAAAAAACAAAAGTTTTAGAAATAAAAAAATGCTATTGCAGTTAAATACAATAGCAATAATATTTTACAATACAGATAATTAAGGTTTTAACATTAAGCTAAAAGCATTTTTAAAATCTTGTAACAGAGGATTTTCTTCTAATAATCGCTCATATTTATCCTCAGGAGTAACCGCTATTTTCTTAGCAATCTCTTCATTTACATTTATCTGAATATTTATATCATAATTACGTAATGATCTATGTAGATAATCCAATAAATGGTGTTCCATATTCAGTATTCCAATTTTTGCAGTATTACTAGACACTTCCAAATCAATGGTAGTTCCATCTAGTTTTAAATTGGCTATCTTTAGAATAGAGGCTTGTATACGTTCTCCTTTTGTAAGTAGTTCTTCTATATAATTATCCCAATAGTTTTGAAAAGCCTCTTGAGTAAATGGTTCTTTAGGTAAAGAATTAGGATCTATTATAATCTCTTTATTATTCTTTTGGTGTTCTGTTTTTACGTGTACACTTTTTATGGAAAAACCAGAAACTACATTACTACGTTGTTCTTTACTAATAGAAGGAATATTAGGAATGGGAGAAGCAGTAGTTGTTATAATAGGTTGTGATGGTTGGACCACTTTTGTAACTTCATTAGAGTTTTGTTCTTGCCTATTAAAAACGTGAGCTGGAATTACGAAGCGTCCATCATTTTTTTTTTATCTCCTTGGTAGGTTATAGAGGCGAGTTGTATTAAAGCTATTTCTACCAATAGTCTTTGGTTTTTACTAGTACGGTATTTCAGGTCACAATCGTTAGCTATTGTAATAGCTTCCATTAAAAAAGGGACGGTAGCGCGTGTACTTTGCTCTGTATATTTTTTCTGAGTCTCCTCTCCTACTTCCATTAAATCAATAGTAGTAGGGTTTTTGCATACCATTAGATCACGAAAATGACTTGCTAAACCAGCTATAAAGTGATTGCCATCAAAACCTTGTGCTATCGTATCATTGAATGTAATTAACAACTCAGGAAGTTTATTGTCTAAAATAAGGTCGGTTACTTTAAAATAAACTTCATAATCAAGTACATTTAGTATTTCAGAAGTAGCTTGTCTGGTAATTTTCTCTCCTGAAAAACTTACTACACGGTCAAAAATAGAAAGAGCATCACGCATAGCACCATCAGCTTTTTGTGCGATGATTTGTAAGGCTTCATCTTCAGCAGCTATTCCTTGTTGTTGTGCTATATATTTTAGATATTCTCGAATATCATTGATGGTAATTCTTTTGAAATCAAATATTTGGCAACGTGATAAAATAGTAGGAATAATTTTATGTTTTTCAGTAGTAGCTAAGATGAAAATAGCGTGCTTAGGGGGCTCTTCTAAAGTTTTTAGAAAAGCGTTGAAAGCAGAAGGAGATAACATGTGTACCTCATCAATAATATATACTTTGTATTTGCCTACTTGAGGGGGGATGCGTACTTGTTCAATAAGTTTGCGTATATCGTCTACACTATTATTAGAAGCAGCATCGAGTTCAAAAATATTGAAAGCAAAATCATTTTCATCTTCTACGCCAGCAGTTTGTTCATTTATTTTTTTGGCTAAGATACGGGCACAAGTTGTTTTACCTACACCACGCGGTCCTGTGAAAAGAAGTGCCTGCGCCAAATGATTGTTTTCAATGGCGTTGAGAAGGGTATTGGTGATAGCTTGTTGCCCTACTACATCATGAAATGATTGAGGACGATATTTGCGTGCTGATACTACAAAGTGGTTCATTGTTACTGTTTGTTAGTTTGATAAGTACCAAAGACGAGGTTAGATTCTACTAACTTATTACCATCTTCTTTTAGGAGTACTAAGTTACTAATTGTTATTTGATGATCATAACGCAATAAAGCCCCAGTATTTTCGTTGTAAATAGGACGAGTTGCGATGGTCACTGTTCCTCCCGTAGCTTCGCTATTAAAAGTAATTTGAGGAGAAGCAGGGTATATGGTATTACAAAAATAACTACTGCTTACTACATCACTAAAGGTGCGGTAATACAATTTATAGTTATTAGGTATTGTACCTGTAACTGTTTTTTCTTTATTTTCTAAGACACCTGCAGGAATTGTGAGATAAAGGGCTTGTTTTTGATTATACTTATAGAGAAAATCAACAGCGGTATCATTTGCTCTACAAGAAAGAACGTCGGAATTTTCAAAAGAGATAGATTCGACCTCCATATCACCGTCATTGCAAGCCATAGCAAAAAACCCTATTATAAAAGCAAATAAAAGTATTTTTCTATTCATTCAATTTTAATATTTTGGCAAAGATATAAAAAAATAATATACAAAAGCCTATTATTTAAGAAAAAGGAGCTAATACAACTTCTAACCCATTGATTTCAGGTGTAATAGATATTTGACATCCTAACCTACTATTAGGTTTTACATGAAAAGCTTCAAAAAGCATTGCTTGTTCTTCTTCACCCATTTCAGGTAGTGTGACTTCGTTTTCATTTTGTACATAGCACTGACAAGAAGCACACATTGCCATACCACCACAGATGCCTATTTCGCCATCTTGAGCGATTTCGTAGGCACGCATTACTTCCATTAAATTCATATTCATATCGGTAGGGGCTTCTATTTCGTATAGAAGCCCCTCACGATCGGTTATTTTTAGATGTATTTCGTTCATTTATTTAGTAAAGTATTCTATTTTACGAACACGGGCACAAATAGGTTTATCATTTTCAAACATCAATATTTGTGTCCAGTTTCCCATTTTATCAAAAGTATAACGATATTTGTAATTAAGTTCTGTTGTAATATATGAAGTGAGTAGATTATGTTCATCATATACTTTGGTAGAGACAACTTCTGTATGGGTTTTCATAACTTGAGTCTCACCTGATTTATTAAACATATAGTTAGTCTCTACATAAAAATTAGGGTCATCAGTAGCAGTACAAATTGATTGAATAAGACGTCCCTCTTTGTTATATTTATAAGTACAGATAGTTTCTTGATTTGAAGCATTTAGAAATTTAGACTTAGAAAGTAAACCTTCTTTATTATATTCATTTTCAGTTTTTAGATATACATTTTTGTTCAATATTTTATCTTCTGTTTCTGAAACTTTGTTGAGTTGGTTGTATTTATAAGATTTTTCACGTGTGTAATCTGGACGTATTTTCTTTTCTAATACAATATTTTTCTTTTCATATAGTTGTATGTCTTTTTCTAAAGCTGAATTGCTTGCTACTTTGTTCTTTTCAATACAATTACCTAAATCATCATATTTGAATGTAGTGGTAATAAGCCATTCATTAGTATTGCCATCAGTTTCATCTATTTTTACTAATTGATTTTTCTCGTTGTAAAAATATTGTTGGTTTACTAAAAGCTCTCCATCTCCTAAGGAAAAAGATGATTGACTTTTATTTACTCTTCCTTTTTTATCATAGTAGAATCGCATTCCTCCGAAAGGTTGGTTTTCGGTATTGTAAGTAATTACTTCAAGATTACGACCTGTATTGTCAAAAATATAAGCAATATTGGTTTTAGATAATTTAGTTTCATCTTTTTCAATCTTCCAATCTTCGACATAAGGAAAAACAGTGTAGGTTTTTCCATCAAAAGTTTTAGTACCTTTGGGGTCGGGGTCGAGAAAAAAAGAATAGTCTTCTACTTTTTTTATTTTACCTTTCAATAGTAAAGTTTTACTACTAATTGTATCTATTTGAGCATATAGAGAGACAGAAAAAGCTAAAAATGTGCCTGTTAATAGTATATTTATATTCTTCATTTTATTTAGTTATTAGTTTGCTATAAGATATATTTATTGTTTAAATTGCTTTTACTACAGCTTTTTCGGCTTCTTTTCTACTACCATCAAATCCATCAATTCCTACTACGGTAGTATACTTTAATACGTATTTTTTATTGGGATAAATACGGTTGTAGACACTTTGGCACATTAGAGTAGCTTCGTGAAAACCACAGAGGATGAGTTTCAGTTTACCAGGGTAGGTATTCACATCACCTATGGCATATACACCTTCTATACAAGTTTGATAGTCTAAGGCATTATTTACTTTCACAGCATTTTTTTCAATTTCTACTCCCCAAGTAGCAATAGGTCCTAATTTAGGAGTAAGTCCAAAGAGTGGAATAAAAGTATCTGCTAAAAGAATCTCTTTGTTACCCCCTTCTTGTTCTAATACTAATGATTCCAAATGTCCATTTCCTTCTAACCCTACTACTTCATAGGGTGTTTTTAGATTGATTTTACCAGCTTCTTTTAAGGCTTTTACTTTTTCAACTGAATCTAAAGCTCCTCGAAATTCATTGCGGCGGTGCACCAAAGTAACTGAAGCAGTAGCTACTTTTTCAGCTAAATATATACTCCAGTCTAGAGCGGAGTCTCCTCCACCTGCAATTACAACGTGTTTTCCAATATAGTTTTCTGGATTTTTTACAAAATAAGCTATACCTTTACCTTCATATTGTTCAATATTAGGTAATTCAGGTTTACGAGGTTCAAAAGTGCCTAATCCACCGGCTATAGCTACAGCTTTTCCTTTTATTTGAGTACCTTTATCTGTAGTTACTATGAATGTATCATCATTATTTTTAGTGAGTGTTATTGCAGTTTCACCAAGGGTAAATTCAGGTTGGAATTGTTTGATTTGATCCATTAGGTTATCTATCAATTCTAAGGCGCCTACACTAGGGTATCCTGGTATGTCAAAAATAGGTTTTTTAGGATATAATTCAGTAAGCTGTCCACCTACTTGAGGGAGTGTATCTATCAAGTGGCATTTTAGACGAAGAAGTCCAGCCTCAAATACAGCAAAGAGTCCTGTAGGTCCTGCCCCTATAATAATGATATCTGTTTCTTTCATTTATTACTATTTTTGGGGCAAAGGTATAAAAATAATTGCGAATGACAAATTACGAATGACGAAATTTTGCAACCAGTAATTTTAAAAGAAAGAGTTTTTGAAATATATTTTATGAAATTCTTTTTAATTTGCTAATTTAAAATTTGTTAATTAACTAATTATTTGTACTTTTGTGCCAAGTTTATAAAAGAAGATAATGTATGAGAATTTTATTGTTTATCATACTCCTTATAATTACTCCTTATGTAGTTTATAGTCAGGCAAATATTTCTAAAAAAGATTTAAAAGTAGGTTTAGTACTCAGTGGAGGAGGAGCAAAAGGATTAGCACATATAGGAGTATTGAAAGTATTGGAGGAAGCAGGAGTACGTATTGATTACATTGGAGGTACGAGTATGGGCGCAATGGTAGGTGCTATGTATGCTGCAGGATATTCGGCTAATGAATTAGATTCTATCTTCCGACAATTAGACTTTGATAAACTTTTACAAGACAAAACTTCACGTCATGCAAAGTCATTACACGAACGTTATATATATGATCGCTATGCAGTAGCATTGCCTTTCAATAATTTCAAAGTAGGGTTACCTCGTGCAGTTTCTAAAGGTCAAAATATCTACAATGAATTTGTTAAACTTCTATATCCAGTAAATGAAATTTATGATTTTTCTAAGTTACCAATTCCTTTTTTATGTATTGCTACTGATATAGAGACAGGAAAAGAGGTGATTTTAGAAGATGGTTTTCTACCTCAAGCTATACAAGCCAGCGGGTCGTTCCCTTCGTTGTTTGATTTAGTAGAAATAGATGAGAAATGGCTTACAGATGGTGGTATAGCTAATAATTATCCTGTAGATGAGGTGAAAAAGAAAGGAATGGATATTATTATAGGGGTGGATGTACAGAGTCCATTAGCAAAACATGAGGAAATTAACTCTTTTTTGAGTATCTTTTCACAAATAACTACTTTTCCAATGGTGGATAATATGCCACAGAAAATAAAACAAACTGATGTGTATATCAAGCCTAATATAGAAGGGTTTAATGTGATTTCTTTTGATAAGGGTGAGACAATTATTAACAATGGAAAAATTGCTGCAGAACATTTTTTGCCTCGTTTGCGTGAAATAGCTGCTCACCAAAAACATACTACCCAACGGAGGGAACCTATAGAAAAAATTGATTCTTTTTTTCTAAAAGATATTCACTTCCATAATAACGAACACTTTACACGTAGTTATTTACGTGGGAAACTCCACTTAAAACACTTGAATCGTAAAATTTCTTTTGAAGAACTGAATGATGGATTGTCTAACCTAATGGCAACAAATAACTTTCATTCTATCAATCACCAAATTAGACATACTTTTGAAGGGGAACATATTGATTTTTTTCTGAAAGAAAACCCACAACGTACTTTCTTGAAATTTGGTATTCATTATGACAACTTGTTGAAAACAGGGTTCTTGATGAACTATACACAGAATTATTTTTTACAAGATAGTGATTTTCTTTCCCTTGATCTTATTGTAGGTGATAATATACGTTATCAGTTTGATTATTTTGTAGATAAAGGATTTTATATCAGTTATGGATTACGTTCTAAATTTTTGCAGTTTGACCGTAATTTGAATACAAGACGTTTATCTAATTACAGAATAGAACAATCTGAACTCAATCGAATGGATGTAGAGGCTTATGATTGGGTAAATCAGTTGTACTTACAAACACTCTTAGGTAATGGTTTTGTGTTTGGATTAGGTGTAGAACATCGCAAAATACAATTTGATGCTGAGCAAATATATTCAGTAAGTACTATCGCTTCATATTCTGAAAAGAACCATTTTGGCAGTTTATATTCTTACTTGAAATACGATAGTTTTGACAATGGTTTTTTTCCAAATAAAGGAGTGTATTTTAATACACAATTTAATCTTTATGCACTTGCTTCTAATGATGAAAACTTTAAGAAATTTACCACAGGTAAAGCAGAATTATCATTTGCTATTCCTATCCTACCAAGGTTGAATACACGAATAGGATTTGAAGGAGGTGTTACCATAGGAAACTCTAATAGCTATTCATTAGACTTCTTTTTAGGAGGATATAATAAGAATGTATTTTCTAACTACTCACCTTTCTATGGGTATGATTTTTTGAGTATAGGAGCTAAGAACTACCTGAAAACAGAATGGGTAATAGATTTTCAACCATTTAAAAAACATCACTTGCTTTTATTAGCTAATGTAGCCAAAGCTGATAATAACCTTTTTAAGAGTTTTCAATGGGAAAAATATCCTGATTATTCAGGTTATGGTATAGGGTATGGTATTGAAAGTTTTTTAGGTCCTATAGAGTTAAAATGCACATACTCACCTGAAATACAACAAGCAATATGGCTATTTAATATAGGATATTGGTTTTAAAGTGAAAATAGAAAAATGAAGAGTGAAAAGATGTTAGCGACTAAAAAATATATAATAACTGATAATTAAAAAACTAAATATAATGAAAATAACAGAATTAGAGCCAAAACAATTATGGACCAATTTTGCAAACTTAAATGCAGTACCTCGTCCATCAAAAAAAGAAGAAAAAGTCATTGCTTTTATGGTGGCTTTCGGTAAAAATTTAGGTCTTGATACCTACCAAGACGAAACGGGTAATGTGATTATCAAAAAGCCTGCTACAGCAGGAATGGAGAACCGTAAAACAGTGGTGCTACAATCACATCTTGATATGGTACACCAAAAGAATAATGATACGGTCTTTGATTTCAGTACTGAAGGTATTAAAATGTTAGTGGATGGTGATTGGGTACGTGCTGATGGTACAACTTTAGGAGCTGATAATGGCATTGGGGTGGCAAGTATTATGGCAATACTCCAAAGTAAGGATATTCCTCACCCTGCTCTTGAAGCCCTTTTTACTATTGATGAAGAAACAGGAATGACTGGAGCTAAAGGTCTTAAAGGAGGATTACTCTCTGGAGCTTATTTGCTTAACTTAGATACTGAAGAGGATGACGAAATTGATATAGGTTGTGCTGGAGGTGTAGATGTTTCGGCATTTAGAGAGTACGATGTGGTAGATACACCAATTAATTCGGTAGCCTATACACTTACTTTAAAAGGTCTTCACGGAGGGCATAGTGGTATGGATATACATAAAGGTTATGCTAATGCTAACAAACTGATGAACCGTCTCTTGTTTACTTTTACAGAGAAGTTTGGTTTGCGCATTGCAAGTGTAGATGGAGGTGGTTTGCGCAATGCTATTCCGAGAGAGAGCATAGCAGTGGTAACTATTGATAAAAATGACGAAAAGGCTTTTAAAAAAGAAGTCGTTACACTTACTCAAACACTTCAACACGAGTATTCAGTAACCGAACCGACTCTTACTGTATTGTTAGAGCCTACTGTACTCCCAGAGAAGGTAATGGAACAAGAAGAACAAGAAGATGTGTTGCGAGCTCTTTATGCAGCTTTCAATGGAGTGTATAAGATGAGCCAAACAATAGCTGATCTTGTAGAGACAAGTAATAATGTAGCAAGAGTAATCATCAAGGATGGTGAGATTAATGTGTATTGTCTTACTCGTTCAGCTTCTGAAAGCTCTAAGTATGACTTAGCAGATACTATTCGCTCAGCCTTTGAATTAGCAGGATTTGAAGTAGAATACACAGGTAGTTATCCAGGTTGGGAGCCTAAAGTAGATGCTGAAATCTTAAAGATTGTAAAAGCACAATACGAAACACTTTTTAGTGAAACGCCTAATGTAGTAGCTTGTCATGCAGGTTTAGAGTGCGGTATTTTAGGAACCAATTATCCCAAAATGGAAATGGTGAGCTTTGGTCCTACTATCAAAGGAGCACATTCACCAGCAGAAAGAGTGAATATAGCCTCTGTACAGAAGTTTTGGAAGTTCTTGTTAGCAATACTCCAAAATATTCCTACAAAATAGAGGTTATACTAAATTTATAGTGGAAAAGTCCAGTTTACCAAAGTAAAACATAATATTAATGAACCTATCAAAGTTCAAAAATCTTACTTTGGATATTATAAATTGGATTTTTCCATTTGTCTCATATTACTAATCTTCTTCTTCAACTTCTTCTATTACTACTTTTGTTTTATCAGCAAGTACGATACCGTAATCGGATTTTGCTGCTATAAACCTATCGGTATTATCTAAAATATAATCGATAATACTATCTAATTCGTCGCTTATATCATTTTTAAAGTTTCTAATAGGTATTACAATTCGTGTATTATTGTATTCTTTACCTATTAGACGATAAGTAATCAGTGATGTGTTTCGGTCTTTTAAATCTATTATTATTTTCTGATGAAACTCTTGAAGCTTATAATTATCATCTTTAGTTACAAAATGGATAGCTAATATGTCTTGCCACTTCACCAAGCCTTTTAGAGCTTCATTATTAAGAGTTATGCCTTTATCATTTAAAGAAATGCTCAATTTTGAAGCAAACATTGGTATAGCATAAGTGGTAAACATACCCAATGAAACTAATAGTACTACTATAACAAAGATGTAGCTTACCTCTCTTTTTCCTGCATCTATTACACTTATATCTATTGTTAAATAGATAAAAAAGAACAGGAATATTAGCAGTAAAATAGATACTATTATAAAGCTTTTTAATATTGTTCTTTTTTTAGTATAAGGGATAAAAAGTGTTTTCATATTTATCGATTTTTATATTATCATTGTTAATGAGATGCGTTTGCGCAACTCATCTACTTCTGTTACTTTTACTTGCACTTGTTGGTGGAGTTTTACTACTTCATTTACATCAGAGACATAACCATCTTTCAGTTGAGAGATGTGTACTAATCCACTTTCTTTAACACCTATATCCACAAAGCAACCAAAGGCAGTAATATTGTTTACTATACCAGGTAATATCATTCCTATACGTACATCATCAAAGGTTTTTACATTAGGGTCGAAGGCAAAGGCTTTAGCAGTAGTACGAGGGTCGAGCCCTGGTTTTTCTAATTCCTTTAATACGTCCTTCAAATAAAGTTCACCCACCTTATCTGTTTTGTACTTTTGAATATCAATAGTGGCAATAGCTTGCTTGTTACCTATAAGTTGTGTAACTGAGATACCCGTGTCCTTCGCCATTTGTTTGATGATAGGATAGGCTTCGGGGTGTACTGCTGAATTGTCGAGCGGGTTCTCACTGTTGTGTACACGTAAGAAAGCTACTGCCTGCTGGTATACTTTATCACCCAAACGAGGTACCTTTTTTAAGTCTTCTCGCTTACTAAAAGCACCATTAGCCGAGCGGTAAGCTACTATGTTTTCAGCCATCTTCTCCCCTATTCCTGATACATAACTGAGTAGTGATTTGCTTGCTGTGTTGAGGTTTACCCCTACTTTGTTCACGCAACGCACTACGGTTGCATCGAGCTCTTCTTTCAATAACGACTGGTTTACATCGTGTTGGTATTGACCTACTCCTATGCTTTTAGGGTCTATCTTCACTAATTCAGCTAATGGGTCGGCAAGACGCCTGCCTATGGATACTGCCCCACGTACAGTTACATCGTAATCGGGGAACTCATCGCGAGCTATTTTAGAAGCTGAATACACCGATGCTCCTGCTTCACTCACCACAAATACTTCCACCTTTTTAGGGAAAGCAATACTTCTTACAAACGACTCCGTTTCGCGAGAAGCAGTACCATTGCCTATACTAATGGCTTGGATGTTGTATTGAGAAACCATTGTGCTGAGCTTTTTAGTAGCCATAGTTATATCATTCTGGGGAGCGTGAGGGTAGATAACATCGTGATGCAAAAGGTCGCCTTTTTCATCTAAACACACTACCTTACAACCTGTACGATATCCTGGGTCAATAGCCAAAATGCGCTTTTCACCCAAAGGAGACGCTAATAACAACTGTGAAAGGTTCTCGGCAAACACACTGATAGCTTTCGCATCGGCTTTATCTTTTGCCTCTTGTAGTGTTTCGTTGGAAATAGAAGGCTCTAATAAGCGTTTGTAGCTGTCTTTTACCGTTTTCTTCAAGAAATCGGCTACCTCTCCCCTACTCTTTATGATGTTTTCTTCCATAAAAGGTAAGGTTTCTTCACTATCTACTTGTACTTTTAGTTTTACAAATCCTTCTTTTTCAGCACGCAACATTGCTAATACACGGTGAGAGGGCGCTTTGTTAAGGGCTTCTTCCCAATCGAAATACTGAGCGTATTTCTGAGCTTCTTCCTCTTCGTTTTTACCTTTGGCTACTTCACTACTGATGATTGCTTTGCGCTGAAATATTCGGCGAAGAGTGCGACGTATAAACGTATTCTCGTTAATCCATTCAGCTATAATATCCGAAGCCCCTTGTAAAGCTTCTTCTTCAGTAGGTACTTTATCGGAAAGATAACGCCCTGCTAATAGTTCCAAGTCGGTTACACACTGACTCATTATCTGTTTTGCAAGAGGTTCTAAGCCGTTTTCTTTGGCTACATCAGCTTTAGTTTTACGTCGTTTTTTGTAAGGTAGGTATAGGTCTTCTAATTCATTGAGCTCAAAAGAGTTCTCAATACGTTTGCGCAAATCGTCTGTAAGTTTTCCTTGTTCTTCAATAGAAGAGAGAATCGTTTCTTTGCGCTTACAGATATTGTCGTAATCAGCTTGGGATTTGGCTATATGCTCAATGGCTACTTCATCTAAATTCTGGGTACTATCTTTTCGATAGCGTGCAATGAAGGGAATAGTACAGCCTTCAGTTAATAGTGAAAGTGTGTTTTCAATAACTTTTTCAGGTAGTTGTGTTTGGGCTTTTATATATTGAATATTTGTCATAGTGATCTATCAAAATTGCTAATTTCTATTGGTTCTTTATCTTTTTCAAACCAACGGGCAGTAAATTCTCCTTTTAAATTTATTTCATCTCCCATTACGCGCAGCCAAGAGCCTTCACGCAACCCTATTACTGGTATATTGTTGAACACGTGAAATTCTTTAATACGTGTTTCGCGAGTTTCGCCTTTGTGTTTGCTATGAGGGTCGGGATCAAGATAATGAGGGTTGATATTGAAAGAAATAAGCTCTAAAGTACGGAAAGAAGGAGGATAGACAATAGGCATATCATTAGTAGTTTGCATTGTTTGTCCTGCTATATTACTTCCTGCACTCGTGCCCATATAGGGTGTACCTCCTAATACTACTTTGCGTAAAGAGTTTATAATATCTAATTGATATAGAGCATTTACTAATACAAAGGTATTACCACCTCCTGTAAAAATAGCTTCTGCCTGTTCTATAGCTTGTTTAGGATTGACAAAAGTGTGTAAACCTACTACCCTTTTGTCTAATTGTTGAAAAAAATTAGCGGCTATTTGAGTATACTCATCGTGAGAAATTCCACTGGGACGTGCATAAGGTACAAAAAGAATTTCATTAGTTTCTTGGAAAAAATTGCTGAGTTCATCACGCAAATAAGAGAGATAAGTACCACCATATACAGTTGAGGTACTAGCTAATAAAAGTTTTTTCATCGATTGTTGAATGTTAGGCTGCAAAAGTACTAAATAATTATGAGAGAAGCAAAATTACTATCAGTTCCGAAATTGTCTAATTGCTAAATTATCGCTACCTTTGCGCCCTTAAAAACACACTATTTATGGATACATTTGAAAAGGAACTCAATAGGCTTAATGCACCACAACGCGCAGCAGTACTTCAGAAAGAAGGTCCTATTATTGTAATTGCTGGAGCAGGTTCAGGCAAAACTCGTGTACTTACTTATCGTATTGCTAACCTAATGCGACAAGGAGTAGATGCTTTTCATATACTTGCACTTACCTTCACTAATAAAGCGGCTAACGAAATGAAAAAACGTATTGCAGATATTGTGGGCAATAGCGAGGCTAAGAATCTATGGATGGGTACTTTTCACTCTGTATTTGCTAAAATATTGCGTTTTGAAGCTGATAAATTAGGCTATCCTCAGAACTTTACTATCTATGATACACAAGACTCTCAACGACTTATTAATGGAATTATTAAAGAAAAGGAGTTGGATAAAGATGTATACAAATACAAACAAATACAACAACGCATTTCTTCTTTAAAAAATAATCTTATTACAGTACGAGCTTATTTCAATAATCCTGAACTTGTAGAAAACGATGCTATTAGGAAGCAACCGCGTTTTGGAGAAATCTATCAGGAGTATGTAGAAAGATGTTTTAAAGCAGGAGCAATGGACTTTGATGATTTACTGCTGAAGACAAATGAATTGCTGAATGTATACCCTGAAGTATTAGCTAAATACCAAAATCGCTTTCAGTACATACTTGTAGATGAGTATCAAGATACAAACCACTCTCAGTATCTTATTGTAAAAGCTCTCGCTGACCGTTTTCACAATATTTGTGTGGTAGGTGATGATGCTCAAAGTATTTATGCTTTCCGTGGGGCAAATATCAATAATATACTGAATTTTAAAAGTGATTATCCTGAAGCTAAAGAATATAAATTGGAACAGAACTACCGCTCTACTAAAAATATAGTGGAAGCAGCTAACAGTGTAATTGAACACAACAAAGTACGGTTAGATAAGGTAGTATTCACTGAAAATGAGATGGGAGAGCTTATCAAAGTACATCGCAGTCCTACTGATGCCGATGAAGGACGTTTTGTAGCGAGTTCTATCTTTGAAAATAAGATGCAGCACCAGTTAGCTAATGGGAAATTTGCTGTACTTTATCGAACCAATTCACAATCGCGTGCTATAGAAGATGCTCTTAGAAAACGTGATATACCTTATCGCATTTATGGAGGACTTTCATTCTACCAACGCAAAGAAATTAAAGATATGCTTGCTTATTTGCGTTTGATTATCAATCCTAATGATGAAGAAGCATTGGTACGCATTATCAATTTTCCAGCTCGTGGTATTGGAGAAACTACAATGGAGAAACTTACATTGGCAGCTAATCACTATAAGAAGTCTATCTTTGAGATAATGTACAATGTGAATAAGTTACCTGAATTACATATTAATAGTACAACCAAGCAAAAACTCACAGATTTTGTGGTAATGATATTCAACTTGCAAGCACTCAATCAGCGAGCGAATGTATTTGAGGTAGCAGAACAAGTAGCTAAAAAAACAGGTTTATTGCAAGAATTTAAAAAAGATGGAACTCCTGAGGGTATCGCTAAAATGGAAAACATAGAGGAGATGCTTAATGGTATGAAAGACTTTGTGATTGGACAAGAAGATGTAGCCGATAGTACAGGTAGTTTAGCTGAATATTTAGAAGATGTATCTTTAGCTACGGATAGCGATAAAGAGATAGGAGATGACGATCGAGTAGCCTTAATGACGATTCACTTAGCTAAAGGCTTGGAGTTTCCGTATGTATATATAGTGGGGATGGAAGAAGATCTTTTTCCTTTGGCAAAAAGTATACAATCACGTGATGAATTAGAAGAAGAACGTCGCTTGTTTTATGTGGCGCTTACACGTGCTGAAAAACAAGCTTATCTCACCTATGCTGAAAGACGCTATCGTTTTGGAAATTTATCAGATACTGAACCAAGTAGGTTTATAGAGGAAATAGATGAACGTTACTTACATTACCTTACACATACTTTGTCTAATCCTAACTATCGTTATAAACCTTTGATAGATAGAGATATTTTTGGTGAAGTAGATAAGAGTAAATTGCGTTTACAAAAGCCTATCAGTGGTACTCCTCCTTCTAAAAATGCCCCTACGGGTGATGAACAACAGCGATTACGCAAGCTTAAACCTGTGAATAGTATACAAAATGCTTCACCTAATAGAAGTATCTACAACGAATTAGAAGTAGGAACAACTGTTTATCACGAACGTTTCGGAAAGGGAATCATCAAAGCTCTTGAAGGAGTAGGCAATGATAAAAAAGCACAAGTTAATTTTGAGTCAGGAGGACTGAAAAATATACTATTGCGTTTTGCGAAACTCACTATAATAAATGAATAAAAAAGGTGTCGTTATGAGACACCTTTTTTCTTGTTATATTTAAAATAATAAGCTAACATTTTGTAATAGAGTTTTGCAGCTAAAAAAGCTGTTGGTTTTGCTTGCGGACTATCCATTAGTTCTACAATATCAAATGCTACTACATTACATTTTTTAAACACTTTACGCAAGAGTTTGAGCGTAGGATACCATTGTAAACCACCTGGTTCAGGAGTTCCTGTTGAAGGTGCTATTGCTGGATCAAAAGCATCTAAGTCAATAGTGATATATACATTACCAGATACTTTGTCTAATACATCATCTATCCAATTGTTATTTTTAGCAATTTCGTGAGCAAAGAACACACGCCCTTTAGGCAAATATTGTTTTTCTTCTGCATCCATTGAGCGGATACCTACTTGTACCAATTTGTGCTTTTGGTTCGCTTCAAACACAGCACAAGCGTGATTAGAAGTAGAGCCGTGATACTCAGGGCGTAAATCAGTATGAGCATCAAGTTGTAATACAGTGAGTTTTTCATATTTCTCACCTACAGCCCGTATTGAACCAATAGACACTGAGTGTTCCCCACCAAAAAGAGTAAAGAGCTTATCTTCGTGCTTCAATAGTTCTTGGGTCTTTTCATAAACGGCTTGAGTCATTGCTTCAGGCGAACTATTTTCAGTTACTTCACCTGCTAAATACACTCCATTGAGGTAAGGTTCAGTATCAGTTTCAATATCATATAACTCCATATTTTCTGAGGCATCTAAAAATAATTCAGGACCTTTGTCAGCTCCTTTGCCCCATGTAGATGTACCATCATAAGGTACTGTTACTAACATTACTTTGGCATTTTCCAGTGTTGCATTTTCCTCTGGAATTCCAGCATACGTTCTTTTCATTGTTTATATATTTAGCGAATAAAGTGCAAAGGTAATAAAAAAATCCTAAGTTTATATACTTAGGATTTTTTTAACGCACAACACTACTAAGATTATAGGTCTATCGCAATCGGTCTGCAGATTTTACGAGCTTCTCGTCCCGTCTGATAGCCTTGTTGGCCATAAACAAAAAAACGATAGAAAGCACGGGTGCGAAAACCCCAACACCTTTCTCAGAAATAAAGCTTTCTCCAGGTGAGTTTAGCATTCGATATACAAATATTCCTAGTAAAGTAAAATTTATAAGTATATTCAGCCAGTTGAGCCACTGCTGAACACTTCTTTTCTTATATTTAAATATGCTATAGATAGCTAATACAGCTGAAAGAGCAAAGACTATCGTTCTGATCCAATCTAACCCAAAAAGAACGGGAAGACCTGCTACTATTGCAACTATCAGCATATAAACTGTTTGTATTCTCTGAATCATTTGTTATTGTTTTTTCAGTGGGCAAATATACTACTTTTCTTGAAAATAGGAAAAATTATTTCAATTTATCAAAGCCATTACCATAAACTCCCATAACATTTGTTTTGGTTACAAACGCTGAAGGGTCTATAGTACGTACTAAGCGGAAAATAGAAGTAGCTTCTGTTCTGCGAGCAATTACAATCACTATTTTCTGTGAAGATTTAGAGTACCAACCAATACCATCGATAATAGTACAACCACGCTTTAGTTCACTATTGATATGGTTTGCAATTTCATCGTAGTGTTTTGAAAATATAAATAACTGTACTGATTGTCTTGCCCCATTGATAACAATCTCAACCATTTGCCACATCAATGGAAGAAGGATGAGCCCATAAACAGTTTTTTCAATTGAATTGTCTTGATGTTCTAAAATGAAGAAAGAGGATAATACAATACACACATCCACTACCAAGAGAATACGTGCAATACTCATATTCCAATATTTAGTGAGTATAAATCCTATAATATCGGTACCACCAGTACTTCCATTAGCCGAATATACTAAACCTAAACCCGTGCCACAGAGTAAACCTCCCATAATTACAGAAAGAAAATCACCACTCAAAGGAGGGTGTTCCAAAAAGTAAGGCATTAAATACTCTTTTCCTGCCCAAATCAATCCTGATAAAATAGATATGGAGATAAAAGTTCGGTAAGTGAACTGTTTGCTCACTGCTTTAAAACCTATTAACAATAGGGAGATATTAATTGTCCAATAGGTAATAGCAAAATCTAACCCTAATTTGTAATTTAAGATAAGGCAGATACCTGCTAAACCTCCTGTTACTATTCCATTAGGCATTATAAAGCCTGTAATACCCACAGCATAAGATACTAATCCTACAAATATAGTAAGGTAATCTCTTAGATAAAAAGATTTTAAGTATTTAATAGTTCTACTCTCTGATATAGCCATTGATGTAAGAATTTAAAAGAATAAATGTTCTTATTTTTAAGAAACGGCGCAAAAGTAATACTTTTCATTGAATTGCCAAACAAAATTATTGTAAACTTTCTTTGATACGACGGATAGCTTCTCTCAAATCTTTCTCAGAAGCTGCATACGAAAAACGAATGCAATTAGCATCTCCAAAAGCTTCTCCTGTAACAGTAGCTACCATTGCCTCTTCTAATAGATATAAAGAAAAATCAGTAGCATTGTTTATAACGCGACCTCTCAAGGTTTTACCAAAGAAAGATGATATATCTGGAAACACATAAAAAGCTCCTTCAGGAATGTTGAGTTTAAAGCCTTCAATCTCATTTAAAAGTTGTAATACTAAGTCTCTCCTACGTTTGAACTCATCTACCATATATTGTATTTTGCTCTTAGGAGCTTTTAAAGCCGCAATAGAAGCTCGTTGTGCTATGGCATTAGTACCACTCGTTACTTGTCCTTGTACTTTAGCACAAGCTTTGGAAATCCATTCGGGGGCTCCCATATAACCTATACGCCAACCTGTCATTGCAAATGCTTTAGACATTCCATTTACAGTAATAGTACGTTCATAAAGACTATCGATTTCAGCAACACTAGTTACTCTCTCATTGGTAAAGTTGATGTATTCATAAATTTCGTCAGAAAGGATGAAAATATGAGGATATTTCCTAAGTACTACAGCAAGGGCTTCTAATTCGGCTTTGCTGTAGATAGAACCACTGGGGTTACAAGGGGTATTGAACCATACCATTTTAGTTTTAGAAGTAATAGCCGCTTCTAACTGAGCAGGAGTTATCTTGAAGTTATTCTCAATGGTTGTGTGAACTTCTATTGGAACACCTCCTGCCATTTTAGCTATTTCTTTATAACTCACCCAATAAGGTGCAGGAAAAATTACCTCATCACCAGGGTTGAGCATCGCCAAAGCTACATTAGCTAGACATTGTTTAGCGCCTGTAGAAACTACAATTTGTGAAGGTTTGTAATTGAGGTTGTTGTCTCGTTTGAACTTCTCACAAATTGCCTCTCTCAGCTCTAAATACCCGTCAATAGGTGTGTATTTGCTATAATTTTGCTGTATAGCCTCAATAGCGGCTTCTTTTATAAAATCAGGAATATCAAAATCGGGTTCTCCTAAACTAAGACCAATGATATCCTTGCCTTCAGCTTTGAGTTCTCGTGTTTTAGCTGCCATTCCTAAGGTAGCTGAAACTTCCATAGCGTTGATACGGTCGGATAAATACTGTTTCATATCGTTTTGTTATTTTATTTTAGTTGTAATTGTACCCATACAGGTAAGTGGTCAGAGGGATAGAGACTATCGATGCGGGTTTCTATAATTTTGTATTGTTTTACTTTGATAGATTTTTGGACAAAGATAAAATCTATATGTCCTTTCAAAGGTTCATCAGTTTTAAAAGCATTGAAAGTACCCATATTAGGAGTTTTATTAGTAGGTGATAACTGAGTATCGTACAATTGAGATGCTATTTTTTGAACAGCAGGGTGTTCAGTAGGAAGATTGAAATCACCCATTAAAATGACTTTTCCATTTTTTGCAATTTCTTTGATTTTTCGTAAAACCAAGTCAGCACTTTGTATTTGAGCTACTTTGCCTTCGTGGTCAAAATGAAGATTGAATACCCAAAAGATTGTTTTCTTGTCTTTGAGTTTCACCCAAGAACAGATGCGATTACAGCAAATAGCATCCCAACCTAAGGAAGGGACATCAGGTGTTTGAGAGAGCCAAAAGTTACCTTTATCAAGTAAGACAAAACGATTTTTTTTGAAGAAGATAGCTGAGTGTTCACCAGCTTCTTTACCATCATCACGTCCCACACCTTCACGCTGATAGCTAGGAAAACGCTCTTCTAAGAATTTAAGCTGATGAGCTAAGGCTTCTTGTACCCCAAAGATATCAGGATTTGCATCATTGATAATAGTAAATACCTTTTCTTTTCTATTGCCTTCTGTCCAAGAGTTTACACCATCGTAGCTGTTGTCATAGCGAATGTTGTAAGTCATTACGCTTAAGTTTTGTGCTACAGTAAGAGCAGGTAAAATACATAAAATAAATAATAATTGTTTCATATAAGTCAGATATTTTAAAGGTTGTATTTTATTAATCTGGAGCGTTAATTGTTAGAGTAACTCCTTTATTTCCTTCTTTATAAATCTTGTAATCAATACTTCCTGCTGATTCAATCCAGAGCATATTCACTGTTATACTATCTTTATACAATCGATATTTAATTTCTATAGATTTATTTTTAGTGAATAATGTATCTTTTTTTGGTAATTTCTTTAATAAATTCTGATCTTTTTCAACTGCTCTAAGAGAATCATATAAGGCAGTAAAGTTTGTAATATTAGGGTATTCGCATATAGTAGTAAAAGTGAAATTATGATGGTTAGCTATATCTTTACAATTTTTGCGTTTTTCATTAACTTTTTCTTCTATTTGAGATGATACTCCACAAAATGTTTCAAAATCGTATTGGTCTAATAAAGAAGTGTTAAACTTTAACTCTTTAGGGTTATCGGGATCTGAAAATATATCATAAAGTTTCTTCTCAGTAACATTCAATTGTAACCAACCTACAGGCATTGTCTTGCTATCTCCATCAGTAGGAAGGTATACGCACATAGTAATGTTATCTAACTCTGCTTCATCTATATAGAGATAACAATCAGCAATAGATACTTCAGCTAAAGGAATAAAATTTGAAGAGCGCATCACTTTTGTAAGCCATTCTTCACAGGAAAGTTGTTCTTTTTAAGAAATGGTATCAGAAATAGAGGTAGACAGTTCCTTTTCTGAGGTTTCTTCTTTAGATTTTTGTTTGCAAGAAGAAATTAGTAAGATACAACATAAGAAGATAAAATAATTAATTATGTTCTTCATAATACACATTACTCTTTTCGGTAAATTGGATAAATAATTTTATTTTCTTCTTGTACTCCTTCTCCAAAAATACTATCAAAAAAGTTCCAGTTGAAGAAAGAATCAGTAGCAGTAGGTTCCAAGGTTTCTAACAAATATCGTTTGGCAAATTGTGAAGTAGGTACCACATAATCACCTTTGTAAAACTGCATTTTTTCTTTATGATTACTCACTTGGGTGTCATAATGTAAATAATGCCCTTCAAATGGATGTGTTATAGTCTTAAAGTCTTCTATTTGATAATAATTTACATTCATCAAAGTATCTTTTGTGAGCTCTTTCATTTCTATATTGTGAGCGTTGAGTCGTGCAATTACTTGTTGCCACGCTTTGGGGATTATGTAGTATTCAGGCGATACTTCTTTAGCATCAGTCTGAGCTTGTTTTATTTTTAGTTGTTTAATGTACTGATTATCAGCGTCGGCAACTTCTATAATAGTTTTCATAGTTTCATAGTTAGCTTCTACGCGTTGTTTATATGATTGAAATATGTGAGTATTCAAGCGAACACCTATACAATTCCAAAGTGAAGCATAGCCAATAGCATTGTTTGCTCTACCGATAGTTTCATCAACAATTAAACGTCGAAAAGGTTTGTGGAGCGTATCTTTTTTGAAAATATCGCTTCTATTTAAGAGGGTATCAGCAAGGCGTGGTGTCAATACATTTTCAATATACCCTCCTAAGAAAGCTCCTAACTTTTGTTTGTTAGAAAATGAGTAGCTAAGAGTGTATTGATACTCTTCTTTTCGGCTTACTTGGTTGTCTATAAAAATATCGGGTTGTACTTCTTGAAAGATTTTAGCGAAAGATAAAGTATTTTCTACATCAGCTTTTACAAAATCGTTGTCTAAATTATAATGAGCAGCACTCTCTTTCCTGTTTTCTTGCATTCCTCCTATATTATAGGCAGGAATGGTTACTACCATAACATTCCCAGAAAGTTTGATTTCATTCTGGGCTAAATTACGGAAAAGCAACATCGTAGCGTCCACACCGTCAGGTTCATTGCCGTGAACTGCATTGTTGATGAAGATAATAGTTCGTTCTTTGTGGTATTTATTGAAGTTAAATTCAGCATCAGGGCTGTATATCACCAAATGTAAGGGTACACCATTGTCAGTTTGTCCCATTGTTTTGAAAGATATAGAAGCAAAGTCTTGCGAAAGTTGTTTGTAATAATCAATCACTTCCTCATACGAAGAGCTTTTTAAACCATCTTTATTTTCAAAAGGAGTTTCATATTTCTCAGGTGATGAAAAAAAAGGAGTTTCGCAACTTGCGAGGAGTAAGGCTGATAGTATGTAGGTGATATATTTCATTTTATACAATTTATTTTTTACTTTTTAGTATCTGATACCCAATAGTATTTCCTATATTTTTCATTAGGAAGTACTTTCATAAGCCATTTCGTATTGGTATATGTTCCTGTTTCATTCAAAACTACAATACCATCAGCTAATAGATTATCTGGATTATTATTTTCATCAGAGTCAAAATCAAAAACAGAAACTTGCATTCCTTCTTTTACAGTTGCACCTTCTCTCTGATATGAAATTATTTGAACCATTTCTTAATTAATAGATCTTATTCCTTTGTCAAACAAACTTACTTTGTAGCCCAAGGCTTTAGCATCATTGGCACTATAAGCCACACAAAAATCACCTGCTAAACCACAAAATACGAGTTCTGTAATACCTTTGTCCTGCAAAAAGCCGTGCAACCCTGTATTATTAAGTTTGTTATTGTCGAAAAAAGCACTGTAACTATCTATTTCGGGGTTCATTCCTTTTCTAAAAATGGCTGAAATAGGTCTTATGTCAAGGTCTTTATGTAGTTGAGCACCAAAAGTCCCTTGCACACAATGATCTGGCCACAATATTTGTTCTATACCATTTAACTGAACTACATCAAAAGGCTTTTTACCCTTATGCTGACTTGCAAAACTTTTATGGGTAGCAGGGTGCCAATCCTGAGTAGCAACTACAAGGTCATAACCTTTCTGCATTTCTGCATTGATAAAAGGTATAATTTGATCTCCCTCTTTCACAGGTAAAGATCCTGTAGGCATAAAGTCATTTTGTACATCAATGATAATAAGTGCTTTCATATTGTTGTGAATTTGCGCCCAAAATTACAATATTTTCTAATATTATTACTATCTTTGCCCTAAAAAATATTTCGCTAATGCACTTTTTATCAGAAGATTTAGAAAATTATGCCAATGAACATACTGATAATGAGCCTATTTTATTGCAAGAGCTCAGTAAACGTACACACCTTACTGTACTTCAACCGCGAATGATTAGTGGGCATTTACAAGGGCGTTTTCTCAGTTTGTTATCTAAGTTAGTACAGCCTAAAGTTATTTTGGAAATAGGTACTTATACAGGCTATGCCACTCTTTGCTTGGCAGAAGGATTATCAGCAAATGGGGTATTACATACTATTGATATCAAAGAAGAACTCATCGATTTGCAACGTGAATTTTTTGACTGTAGTGGCTATGGAAGTCAAATAGTACAACATCTCGGTAAAGCTGCCGATATTATTCCTACTCTCAACACTACTTTCGACCTTGTTTTTATTGATGCTGATAAGCAAAACTACAGTCTTTATTTTGATTTGGTTATCGAAAAAATGAACCGAGGAGGCATCATTCTTTCGGATAATGTGTTGTGGAGTGGTAAGGTCATAGAAGAAGTAAAACACAACGATAAGCATACTCAAGCACTAATGATATATAATCAGAAGTTAAAAGATGATTCACGGGTAGAGACAGTGTTATTGCCTATTCGTGACGGCATTACAGTATCAAGAGTAAAATAAGAGAAATTTGTATATTTCGATAAAAGTATGTATCTTTGTCGCTTGAAACACTTTAGATAACTAAACGAAATGACTAATATAGAATCTTTCAAAGAAACCATTACCAACGGCTATACTTTTAAAGGCGATGCTATCACTTTAGGTGGAGCAGTATATGAAGGGCAACCTATTGAAAATGCTTTAGTAAAACTACCTTTAAAAACTTTAAACCGCCACGGGCTTATTGCAGGAGCTACAGGTACAGGAAAAACTAAAACATTACAAGTAATTGCTGAAAATCTTTCTAAAAAAGGCGTTCCAGTACTTTTAATGGACCTGAAAGGTGATCTCAGTGGAATTGCAGCATCGGGTGAAGTAAAACCTTTTATTTTAGAGCGATTAGGTAAAATAGGATTAGACTTTCAACCACAAGCATTTCCTACTGAATTACTCACCATTTCAAACCAGAAAGGAGTGCGTATGCGTGCTACCATTTCAGAATTTGGAGCTGTATTGCTCTCGCGCATTTTGGATCTAAGTGATATACAAGAGGGCGTTCTTGCGGTTGTTTTCAAATATTGTGATGATCACGCATTACCTCTTCTAGATCTTAAAGATCTTAAAAAAATTCTTCAATATGCTACTGAAGAGGGTAAAACGAGTTTTGAAAAAGAATATGGTTCTATCTCTAAAACCTCTACTAGTGCAATCCTACGTAAATTAGTAGAGTTAGAACATCAAGGTGCAGAGCTCTTCTTTGGAGAACGTAGTTTTGAGCCCCAAGATTTGTTGCGTACAAATAGCCAAGGTGAAGGCTATGTGAATATCATTAGACTTACTGATATACAAGATCGTCCTAAGATGTTCTCTACCTTTATGTTGAGTCTGTTGGCTGAAATATACACTACTTTCCCAGAAGTAGGTGATATGGAGAAACCAAAATTGGTTATCTTTATAGATGAAGCACATCTTATCTTCAACGAAGCCTCAAAAACTCTCCTAAACCAATTAGAAAATATTGTAAAACTCATACGTTCTAAGGGCGTAGGATTGATATTTTGTACTCAAAATCCAACAGATATACCTGATGCAGTGCTCTCACAGTTAGGTATGAAAGTGCAACACTCACTTCGTGCATTCACAGCTAAAGATCGTAAAGCTATTAAGCTAATCGCTGAAAATTATCCTTCATCAGAATTTTACGACACTACAGAAACTCTTACAACACTTGGTACGGGAGAGGCTTTAGTGACGGCATTAAACGAAAAAGGAATCCCTACACCTTTGGTAGCCACAATGATGCGTGCTCCTATGAGTAGAATGGATATACTTACCGATACTGAAATAGAAAACCTTGTAAATAACTCTGAATTAGTACGTAAATACAACGAAGTTATCGATCGTGAAAGTGCTTATGAGTTACTCAATAAAAAAATTGAAGAAGTTAATGAGGAAGAACAAAAGCAAAAAGCAGCGAAAGAAGAGGCTGATAGGGCAGAAAAAGTAGAAAAAACATCATCTAACAACAATGCTAAAGCTCCAGCAAAACGCTCAGGACAAAATCCATTAATAAAAATGGTAACTAGTGCTACTTTTATACGAGGTGTATTAGGAATATTGAATAAAATTATTAAGAAATAATGAAAAAGTTTATCATCACCACTATAGCCTTGATCGGGCTTATCGCTTGTAACAACAACAAAAATAATTTTCTGATTACCAATAACAGTATAGGGGTACTTCAAAAAAATACACCTATACAAAAATTAGATTCTATTTTTGCTAAAGATTCAATTGTAAATTCTAATGTGGAAGGAGAGTTGCGTTATGCAAGTTCTGAGCGCATTACAATCTTTAGTAAAGAAGGAAAAGAACTTCTTGAAATCACTCCTACTACCAATGAAAAAGGCGTAGAAGTGATAGAGAGTGTATTAGTACTCTCTCCTTTGTATATTACCGAAAAAGGTATATCGTTAGAGAGTACTTTTAAAGATGTGAAGGATAAATATTCTGATTTAGAAATACAACCCTCTATCAGTAGTGTGCTTGTTACTCCTAAAGGTCAAAATTTCTATTTTACATTCGATAAAACTGCAATCAAAACTGCTTTCAGTCTTACTGATAATATCTCTAAGGATGATATAGAAGAGGGCGCTAAAATCAAACATATCACTATCAACTTTTAAAGTTATATATTATATAAAAAAAATGAATAATTTTAAACTAAACAGCATAGAAGAAGCTGTAGAGGATATAAAAAAAGGAAAAGTAATCATTGTAGTAGATGATGAAAACCGTGAAAATGAAGGAGACTTTATAGCAGCCGCTGAGAAAGTAACTCCAGAAATGATTAACTTTATGATTACTCACGGTCGCGGATTAGTATGTGCACCACTTACTGAAAAAAGATGTGCAGAATTAGACCTACCGATGATGGTGCAGAACAATACTGTACTACACGAAACTCAGTTCACTGTATCAGTAGATTTAAAAGGAAATGGCTGTACTACAGGTATTTCGGCTTTCGATAGGGCTAAAACTATCCAAGCACTAGTAAATCCTGAAACTAAACCATTTGATTTAGGACGCCCTGGACATATATTTCCACTCCGTGCTAAACAAGGAGGTGTGTTACGCCGTTCAGGACACACTGAAGCTGCTATAGACCTCACACGTATAGCAGGACTTTATCCTGCAGGTATTTTAGTAGAAATACTAAATGAAGATGGTACGATGGCTCGCTTGCCTCAATTGGTAGAAGTAGCTAAAAATTTTAACCTTAAAATTATATCTATAGAAGATCTCATTGCCTATCGTATGCGTAAGGATACTTTAGTGGTAAAAAAAGAAGACTTCTTATTACAAACTCCTTATGGAGAATTTCGCTTACGTGCTTATGAGCAAACTACTAACAAACAAATCCATTTGGCATTTACAAAAGGTACTTGGAAAAACGATGAAGCTGTTCTCACTCGTGTACACGCTTCGTTTATTAGCAATGACATTTTAGAAGTCTTAGCTGGTGATAAAGATAATCCATTAGAACGTATCTTTAAGAAAATAAACGAGGAAGGCAAAGGTGCTGTAATTGTAATCAATAAAGAAGGGTATTCTAAAAACCTATTACAACATATTGCTCAAATGAAAGAAAATCAAAAAGGGAATCCGCTACCTCAAATAGATAAAGACACTAAAGATATAGGTATGGGAGCTCAAATACTCAATGATTTAGGTATTCGCAAATTACGCTTACTCAGCAATTCTAAAAATGCTTCAAATTATGTAGGTATGTCAGGCTACGGACTTGAAATCACGGAAGAAATTCCTTATTAAAAACAAATTGATGAAAAAAATACTATTCTTTTTCGGATTATTCAGTTGTGTTTTTGCTCATTCACAAGAGCTTAATGCTATAGTGACAGTAAATACTCAGCAAGTGAATTTGAGCAATCGTTCAGTATTCAAAACTTTAGAAAAGTCATTGCAAGAGTTTATCAATCAAACGCGATGGACAGATATAAAAGTACGTGAAAATGAACGCTTGCGTTGTAGTTTTACATTGGTGATTACTAAGTTTGAAAATACACGTTATGAGGCTACTCTTTTGGTACAATCGTCTCGACCTGTGTATAATAGTGCTTATCAATCACCTATTTTTAACTTGCAAGATAAAGAAGTATCTTTTGAATATCAAGAATTTGCACCACTTTCATTTAATGAAAGTTCTTTTGAGTCTAATCTTACTTCAGTAGTTGCATACTATGCCTATTTGTTGTTAGGCTTTGATAGTGATACTTTTTCAGAAAAAGGAGGTCATTCCTATTTTACGAAAGCCAAACAAATTGCTAATTTAGGACAAAATAGCGGTTATGAAGGATGGACAGACAATGGTAGAAATAATCGTTTTTCACTTATAAACGAACTCATTTCTGAGAATTATGATGATTATCATAAAGCACTATATCAGTACCATCGCTTAGGCTTAGACCAAATGAGTTCTAATGAAAAACAAGCTAAAGAAACAATCCAGAATGCTATCTTGTTATTAGATAGAATACCAAGTCTTCGCCTTAATTCTTATGCAATGACGCTCTTTTTCAATGCAAAAACTGATGAGATTACAGCTATTTTTGCAGGAGGGGCAATGGTAGATACTAAAAAACTAAAAGAAACCTTACAAAAATTAGCCCCAACTCAAAACAGTAAATGGGGAGAAATTAAATAACGACTATGCTCACATCACTTTCTATAAAAAACTATGCTCTTATAGATGACTTGAAAGTAGATTTTCCTGAAGGTTTTATTATAATTACTGGTGAAACAGGTTCGGGAAAATCAATTATGCTTGATGCTCTCTCTCTTATTTTAGGAAAACGTGCCGATATGGCTTCTCTTCGTAATAAAGAAGAAAAATGTGTAATAGAAGCAGAATTTTCACTACAAAAATATAGTTTTCAATCGTTGTTTAACGAATTAGATCTTGACTACGATCCACAAACAATTATCCGTAGAGAGATACTCCCTTCAGGTAAATCAAGGGCTTTCATAAATGATGTCCCTGCTACTTTAGAAGTACTTTCTCGTTTAGGAGAACTTTTAGTAGATATTCACTCTCAACATCAAACTTTAGCCTTGAGTGATACTTCTTTTCAGTTTGAAATTATTGATGCTATGGCTGACGACCAATCACTTCTTATAGCATATTCACAGCTTCATCAATTATTGAAGAAGGAACAGAAAAAATTACAAGAACTTATCGAATTTCAAAAAAATGCAACTAAGGAATATGATTATAATTTGCACCAACTAAAAGAATTTAAATCAGTCACATTAGAAGAAGGCATTCTGGAGGAATTAGAAGAGAGTTATCAAGAAGCTTCAAATATAGAAGATATAAAAGAAAGTGTAACAGAAAGTATACAGTTGCTCAATGATGAGGAAGTAGGGATACTCAATAACTTACGTGAACTCAAGCGTGCATTTTCTAATCTTACAGAATACAAGCAGCAATACAGAGAGCTCTATGAACGTATAGAATCTGCATTTTTAGAACTCGAAGATTTGAACAGTGAAATAGCCTATATAGACGAAAATATAGAAACTGATCCTGAGAGTTTAGAAGAAATATCGGCTCAACTCAACAAAATATACGCACTCCAAAAGAAACACAAAGTAACAACAATTACTGAACTCATTAAAATTCAGAAGGAATTAGAAGAAGCAGTATCTAAAACTGAAAGTGTAGATATAGATCTCAATCAGCAACAAAAAGCAGTAGAAGCCCAAAGGGTTGCTACTTTAGAAAAAGCTACCGAGATTCACAATGCACGTGAAAAGGTAATTCCTGCTTTAGATAAGAAACTCACACACTTTATGCGCGAACTTGGTATGCCAAATGGTAAATTTGCTATAGAGCTCAAAACTACTGATAGTTTCTTTACTAATGGCAATGATGAGTTATCATTCCTTTTTTCAGCTAATAAAGGTGGAGATTTTGGTACTTTGAAAAAAGTAGCTTCAGGAGGAGAACTCTCACGTATAATGTTAGCAGTAAAAGCTATAATGGCAGAGCATACTGCCTTGCCTACTATAATGTTTGATGAAATAGATACAGGAGTGTCTGGAGAAATTTCTCAGAAAATGGGTGATATAATGAAAACAATGAGTAAAAACCGACAAGTATTTGCAATTACTCACTTGCCGCAAATAGCTGCTAAAGGGAATTATCATTTTAAAGTATTTAAAGAAGATAAGAATGGTAAGACTACTACACATTTGAAATTACTCACTGAAGAAGAACGTATTACTGAACTATCAGAAATGTTAGAAGGTAAAAATAGTGGAGTTTCAGCACGAAACCACGCAATAGAGCTATTAAAAAAGGGATGATTAATTCATCCCCTTTTTTATTGACTAATCTGATTGTAGAATTTATCAAAAATAATTTTAAACCATTCAGTATATTGATGAGGATATTTTGTAATATCAGCTTTGATGTTTTTGGGAGATTCCCAACGCCAACTAGATACTTCATCAAGGTTAATAATAGGTGAATTATTGTAATAACCTATAAGAATATGGTCGAGTTCGTGTTCAGTAAGCCCATTGTCAAAAGGGGCTTTGTAAATAAAACTTAACACTTCACTAAGCTCTGTAACAAATCCCATTTCTTCTTGTAATCGGCGTTTACCAGCTTCAATAGTAGTCTCTCCTTCACGTGGATGACTGCAACAAGTGTTTGTCCACAAATTAGGTGAATGGTACTTATTAGCAGCTCTTTGTTGCAGCATAATCTCCCCTTTATCGTTAAGTATAAATACAGAGAAAGCCCTATGCAATAGTGCTTTTTGATGTGCTTCAAGCTTCTCCATCAAGCCTATAGGGTTGTCTTGTTCGTCTACTAATATTACTTTTTCTTCCATCGCAAAGGTTTATTTTACTTCTACCCTATCACCTTTATCAATTCCCCATTTATCAGCTAAACCTCCATTAATTTCGAGTACATACATCGCTGGTTTTTCTGAAGGTAAAGAGGTTTCATCGTATGGGCGAGCGTTTTTAGCAATACTTACTACCTTCTTATCTTTGTCTAAATAGATGATATCCAAAGAAATTTCAGTATTTCTCATATAAAAAGAGCGTGGAGCTTCTTCAGGGAATATAAACCACATTCCTTGATGTTCATCCATTGAAGAACGATACATCAATCCTAAGGAACGTTCCATTTCATTTTTTGCAAACTCTACATCAATGGTTTGGATAAGAGAATCATTTTTGAAAATAGAAAGCTCTCCATCTTTAGTAAACTGAATGTCATCAGGAGTAATCTCTACGATTTGTTCAGTTTTATTACTGCCAAAAAAACGAGGCAAAATGAGAGCGATTGCAGCTAAGGCAACTAATGCTAAAGCTACTGTTACAAAGTGTTTTCTAAAAAATTGCATTTTTGTTTTTGAATATAATTATACTTTTTGTGTTTTTCTAAATAGTAAATAAAAGCCTGCTATGATAAATGGAATACTCAGCCATTGACCTGTAGAAAATAAACCTAAAGAACTTTCAAATCCTCCTTGACTTTCTTTTACAAATTCTACCGCAAAACGGATGCTCCACAAAGCTATTAAGAAAAGACCGAAAATAAAGTAAGGTTTATTCTTCTTGTCAGTTTTCCAATACACGTACCACAATACCCAAAACAGACAGAAATAACCAAAGGCTTCGTATAATTGTGCAGGGTGTTGGTAAGGAATGGAGGCTAATATTTCGGAGAAACGTGGGTCGTGAGCAATGAGTTGGTAAGCCGATTGTGGGTCAGATTGTTGAGTGATTTCCATTGCTTGGCGTGGAGAGATAGCTCCCCCTTGTACAAATTTCACCCCTAAAGGAAAAGTGTCACTTACTTCTTTACCATTGATTTCAGAATTGAAAAAATTCCCAAAACGTACAAACATTCCTCCAATAGTAATAGGAATTACTACACGGTCTAATATCCATGATAGACTGATATCTTTATATTTACGTACATATAGTATCATAGCGATAATAATCCCTACGGCAGCTCCGTGACTTGCTAAACCTGAAAATCCAGTAAGTTCCCAGCCTCCTCCTGCCTTTTCTTTGATAGGTAAAAAGATCTCTAGCAAATGGTCTTTGAAATAATCCCAATTGTAGAAGAAACAATCACCTAAACGTGCACCTACTAAGGTAGCAACTGCTGTATAGACAAATAAAGTATCAAGCTGTTGTACAGTTTTACCTTCATTGAGATATATTTTTTTGGTGAGATACCACCCCAAACTAAAAGCGACGATAAACATCAAACTGTAATAACGAAGAGAAAAAGCATGTACAAAAGGTAAGTCTATAGTAGCGAGAATTTCATTAGAATTCCATATAAAATTTAAAGCAATCATATAGTGATAGTTTTGAGGGCGTAAAAGTACAACTTTTTATTGAATGCACAAGCAATTTGTATGTATTCGTATTTTTTAGTACTTTTGTCGCCAGATATAATTAATGAAAAATGCGCATCATTTCAGGAAAAAATAAAGGTAAACAATTAATAGCACCAGCCAAACTCCCTGTTCGACCTACAACCGATTTTGCCAAGGAGGCTTTGTTCAATATTCTTAACAACTATTACTATTTTGATGAACTTTCGGTACTTGATCTTTTTGCGGGTACAGGAAATATCAGTTATGAATTTGCTAGCAGGGGGTGTCCTTCACTTATTGCAGTGGATAGTCATAGTGGTTGCGTGCATTTTATTAACAAAACAGCACGTGAGCTTGACTATCCTATCACGGTGCTCAAAGCTGATGTGTATGAATACCTCAAACGCACTGTACAGCGTTTTGATGTAATCTTTGCTGACCCTCCTTATGAACTTCCTATAGAAAAATTTACTGAGATTGCCGAGCTTATTTTTGAAAGAGATTTTCTTAATGAAAATGGCACTCTCATTATAGAACATTCTTCTCGTACTGACCTTTCAAATTTACCTCACTTTGTAACCTCTAAAAAATATGGAGGTTGTGTGTTTAGTATGTTTGAATAATTTTCAATTTGTCAATTTAAATTGAAGTAAGTATTCTTTTGTTTCAGCTGAAATACGCAAACTTTCTCTCGCCTTTTGTATGGTTTTGTTTTGTACAAAAGGCGTAAGTGTTTTAGCTTCTATATAAGGGATTGTAGCCTTGTATTGTTTAGCTAAAGCTGTAGCGAAATACCACGCTATCATCATATTGATGTAATATTCTTCTGAACGTATGGCAGCTATCCAATCTAAATGAGTTATTTTAAAATGCTTATCTAAGTAATTAGAGAGTAATACCCCAATAGCATAACGCACTGTATAAGTTTCATTACTTTTGAGCCATTTTAGAACATAACTCAACACTTCTTCAGGGTATTTCAAGAAAATTTTAGGGGCAAAAGTATCGCAAGTAGCCCAATTGTCGATGTATGGTAAAAATTGTGTAGTGTATCGTATTACCTTTTCAAAATCTTTCAATTGAGCTATGATAAAGGCGTGCAGATTATTTTCTTCGTAGTAATAATGAGGCAATTTTTCCAAGAAAGCCATAGCCTCCTTAGGTTGTTGTTTCAGTAATTCTTTAGCTAAAGAGCGCATTGCTGGGGTTCGTACTCCAATGATACGTTCTTTATTAATGGTAGGGATAAGTTTAGCAGTAAAATCGCGATAAGGAATATCAGCTAAAGCTAGAAGACGTTCTGTTATAAACATAATGATAAATAATTGGTGAGGCAAATGTACAAAATAAATGATAAATGATAGAAGTTCAGATAAAAAATCTTGCTTTTTATGGAAATAGTTTGTAACTTTGTCGCGTTTAATAAATTATATGTATATGACACAAATATTAAATCACGCCGATATTGAACACAAGATAAGGCGCATTGCTTATCAAATTTATGAAACACATCTTAATGAAGAGGAAATCGTGTTAGCAGGTATCAATGGCAATGGATATGTATTTGCAGAGAAACTTGCAGTAGCATTGGCAGGTATTTCACCTTTAAAAGTGGTTTTATGCCAAATTATAATGGATAAAAAGAATCCATTGATAGGTACTACGATTTCTATTCCTGCTGAACAATATACTGATAAAGCAGTGATAGTGGTAGATGATGTGCTCAATTCAGGGCGTACACTTATCTATGGAGTGAAACACTTCTTAGAAGTACCTTTAAAACGAATTACAACAGCAGTGTTAGTGAATCGCAATCATAAAGATTATCCTATAAAAGCTGATTTTAAAGGTATTTCATTATCTACTTCCTTACAAGAACACGTTTCAGTAACTTTTGAACCAAGTAATTATAGTGTAGATTTGTCGAATTAATCATTTAATTTGTTATGTACACAACACTCATCATTCTCTTTATATCAGCCTTGTTTTTTATGAGCGGTAAAGTCCGTTCCGATTTGGTAGCAATGTGTGCCTTAGTGCTTTTAGTACTTTTTGGTATTCTTACACCCGAACAAGCCTTGTCAGGTTTTTCGGATAAGGTAGTGGTGATGATGATAGGACTTTTTGTAGTAGGAGGTGCTATCTTCCAAACGGGATTAGCAAAGATGATGAGTAGTAAAATCTTGCGTTTAGCAGGTGATAGTGAGGTGAAACTCCTTGTTCTGGTGATGCTTGTTACAGCTTTTATTGGAGCTTTTGTAAGCAATACAGGCACAGTAGCCTTGATGATGCCTATTGTTGTGAGTATGGCAATGAGTGGTAATATCAATAGTAGTAGGTTGCTGATGCCTATGGCTTTTGCAAGTAGTATGGGCGGTATGATGACGCTCATCGGTACACCTCCTAACTTAGTAATCGATGGAGAATTAGTGAAAAATGGCTATGACAAACTCACTTTTTTCTCATTCACCCCTATAGGATTGGTATGTTTATTAGTAGGGATGTTAGTATTGATACCTATTACTAAAATCTTTTTAACTAAAAAAGGAGAAGGAGGAAGTGATAAAGGAAAAGGAGGAAAATCGCTGAGTGATTTAGTAGGTGAATATCAATTATCTAAGAACTTATATCGCGTATTAGTAAACGAAAATACTTTATTCAAAGGTAAGACACTTAAAGAAATTAATCTTTCACAACGTTATCATATTTCAGTATTAGAAATTAGGCGCAAACCTACTTCTAATAATCCTTTCTTTAAAACAGGCAATCAGGAGATTGTAAATGCTGATACTGTAATTTATGAAGGAGATATTCTTTATTTACGAGGTGATTTTGAGTCAATTAAACAAATGAATGTTGAAAATCACTTGAACTTCCTTGATACACACCATCCTGAACAACGCTTACCTAATGAATTACACTTCCATGATATAGGAATAGCTGAAGTGTTGATAATGCCCGCTTCTAAATTAGTAAATACTCGTATTAGTGATAGCAAACTGCGTGAGCACTATGGACTTAATATCTTAGGTATTCAACGTAAGGATACCTATATTTTGCAGAACTTGAAAGACGAAAAGATGCACGCAGGTGATATATTATTGGTACAAGGAACTTGGGATCATATAGCCAAGTTAGATGCCGAAAGAAGTCAGTTAGTAGTATTAGGTCAACCTCTTGCCGAGGCATCGAAAGTAACCCTCACTCATAAAGCTCCTATAGCAGCGCTAATAATGGTAGCAATGGTAGTAGCAATGATGTTCGATTTTATTCCTATAGCTCCTATAACAGCTGTACTCATAGCCTCTCTTCTAATGGTTATTTCAGGTGCTTTACGCAATATAGAAGCAGCTTACAAAACGATTAATTGGGAGAGTATTGTGCTTATTGCTGGTATGTTGCCAATGGCATTAGCCTTAGAAAAAACAGGAGTATCTGCTTTAGTTTCTAATGCATTAGTAGGAAGTTTAGGTGATAAAAGTCCATATATACTATTAGCAGGGGTATATTTCACCACTTCACTAATGACGATGTTTATTAGTAATACAGCCACAGCAGTACTTTTAGCACCTATTGCTATGAAAACAGCTTTATCGTTAGGTTTACAACCTCAAGCATTTATGTTTGCAGTAGCTGTTGGAGCGAGTATGTGTTTTGCTTCACCATTTTCTACTCCACCCAATGCTTTAGTAATGTCAGCAGGACGTTATACATTTTCCGATTATGTAAAAGTAGGCTTACCATTACAAATTATTATGGGGATTGTAATGGTGTTTGTTTTACCGCTATTATTTCCATTTTGATAAAAAGTTGTATCTTTGCCGAAAATTATTAAAAATAAAGAATGAAAAAAAGAATTTCAGATTTTTTGTTAGACGTTTCTAAATACGTATTTGCAGGCTTGTTAATAGCTCCATTATTTAACTCTTCTTTTATATGTAATGAAGCTTGCTGGTGTGCTTTTATAGTAGCTATATTAGCTCTTATAGTAGGACTTTTCCTCTCTAAACAGAAAAAAGGATTAGGAAATAAAAATAACAATAACCGCAATAAAAATTATCGCAAAAATAATAACAATAGGAATAATAACACTGCTGCCAACAAAGCATAACAATTTCTCCTTCAAAAACTATGAAAGTCTATTTTGATAATGCGGCTACTACTCCCCTTTATCCTGAGGTTGTAGAAAAAATAACAGAAGTATTGAATAATATTTATGGTAATCCATCATCTACTCACGCCTTGGGGCGTGGTGCAAAATCACTTATTGAATACAGTCGCAAGCAAATAGCAAAAGAACTAAATGCTTTACCCTCTGAAATTATTTTTACTTCAGGGGGTACTGAAGCTGATAATTTTATTCTCCACAGTTGCGTACGTGATTTAGGCGTACAAGTAGTTATTTCTTCACTTATAGAACATCACGCTGTACTACATACATTGGAAGTATTAGCTAAGAAATATCCTATACAAATAGTTTATGTGAATCTCACGGAAAGAGGAGATATAGATCTTCAACATTTAAAGAACTTACTTGAGCAATATACTGAAAAAAAGGTATTAGTAAGTTTGATGCATCTAAATAATGAGATAGGAAACATTTTGCCTTTGAAGGAAGTAGCTACACTTTGCAAAGAAAAAGGAGCGTATTTTCATTCTGATACAGTACAATCTGTAGGACATTATTCTATTAACTTACAAGAGATTCCTGTAGATTTTATCACAGCTTCAGCTCATAAGTTTCACGGACCTAAAGGAGTAGGATTTGCTTTTATTAGAAAAGGTATAGCTTTACATAGCATCATTACTGGAGGAGAACAAGAAAAAGGTTTGCGTGCAGGTACAGAAGCTGTACATAACATAGTGGGTATGGAAGTAGCTTTTAACTTGTGCTATAAAAATTTAGACAAGAATACTGAAAAACTCAAAAACTTGAAACAATATTTTATACATCAACTCAAACATCATTTTCCTGAGATAGTATTCAATGGAACATCAGAGAGTTTAAAGGAAAGTAGTTATGCTATAGTGAACGTAGGCTTTCCTGCATTACAACAGCAAGATAACACTTTGCTTTTTCAGTTAGATCTAAAAGGTATTGCCTGCTCAAAAGGAAGTGCTTGCCAAAGCGGTAGCGTACAAGTTTCACATGTATTATCGGCTTTTATGCCAAAAGAAGCACTACAATATCCTTCGTTGCGCTTCTCATTTTCAGCTTTTAATACAATAGAAGAAGTAGATTTTCTCATAGAAAGTCTTAAAGAAATCTCCCTTAATAAATACTGATAATAAACTACTTATGTTTATTATAGAGAATAAAAGTGAAAATATTTTCAAAAAAAAGTACGTATATCAAAATATTGTTGTAATTTAGTAGCGTTTTTAAACAATAGTTGTATTTAAATCTTAGATATGTCAGAGGAAAAAAACACATTAGCCATAGAGGACAATCGTTTAGAAGAAGCTTCATTAGTGAATTATGAGGCAATGTCTCTTAGTGAATTAACTAAAGAGTTGAAAGAACTGCTCCTTACCGAGAAAACTCAAGCTATCAAAAAACAAGTGGATGCTATCCGCTATGAATTTGATAAAAAGTACGATGCACTGGTAGAAGAGAAAAGAGAAGAGTTCATTGCCGATGGAGGTGAACCTCATAACTTTTCTTATGAAATTCCTATCTATAAGGAGTTCTACACAGCTTTCAATAACTATCGTGAAAAGCGTAATCAGTACTACAAGGAAATGGAAAAAACTCATAAGGAAAATCTTGCTAAGCGTCGAGAAATTATAGAAGAGCTAAAGAACCTTATCAATACAGAGGAACACATAGGCACAACTTTTAAACAATTCCAGCAATTGCAAGAACGCTGGCGCAAAGCAGGTGCTGTTTCTAATGCCGATTATGAAGACTTGTGGAATACCTACCACCACCATGTAGAAAATTTCTATGACTATATCCACCTAAGTAAAGATTTACGTGATATTGACTTCAAACGCAATTTGGAAGAAAAATTAAAAATCATTCAACGAGCTGAAGCTCTCGCTCAAGATGATGTAGATGCGCTACTTGCCTCACGTGAACTGCAAGTCTTACATCGTATTTGGAAGGAAGAAATAGGTCCTGTAGATAAAGAACACCGTGAGAGTATATGGCAACGTTTTAGCGAACTGACAAAAAAAATACATGACAAACGTCAATATTACCTCAAAAATTTAGATAAAATATACGAGGAAAATGCTGTGAAAAAACAAAGCATTATCGATCGTATTAAAAAAATAGGAGAAAAAGAACCTACTACACATAATGCTTGGAAGCAACTTTCTAAACAAGTAGAAGAATTGAGACAAAACTTCTTAAACGTAGGAAAAGTTCCTTTGCAACAAGCTGATGAAGTGTGGAAAAACTTCAATGTAGCTTTGCGAAGCTTCAACAAAAAGAAAAACCAGTTCTACAAAGTTCTTAAAAAAGAACAACAAGAAAATTTGACCAAAAAACTAGCCTTAGTAGAAATAGCTAAAGCAAACCAAAATAGCACCGACTGGGAAACTACTACTGAATTGATGAAAAACATTCAGAAAGAGTGGAAAGAAATAGGAAGTGTACCTCTTAGAAACACCGAAAAAATTTGGAAAGAGTTCAAAAAGGCCTGTGATACTTATTTTTCTCATTTTGCAGAAGCAATCCAACATTCTAAGAATAAGGAAAATAATGCTCTTGAACAAAAGAAAGCCTTCTTAGACAAACTAAAAGAATACCAATTAAGCACTGATAGAGATAAGGAAATAGAAACCTTACAGAATTTTGTGAATGAATGGAATGCTTTAGGAGCTACTCATCATTCTAAGAGAACTATTGACATCAAATTCCACAAAATAATTGATGCATTGTACAAAAAACTCAATTTTGATAAACAAGAAATTGAGATTATTAAATACAACAATAAATTAGAACGACTTATCAATGATGATAATGAGAATTCTCTCAACAATGAGGTAATCTTTGTAAAACGTCGTATTGAGGAACTCAAGTCGGAAGTATTGCGATTAGAAAATAACTTGGCTTTCTTTGGTAATATCGATGAGAAGAATCCATTAGTGCGTGATGTGATTAAGAACATCAATAATCAAAAAGAGGCTCTTAAAACTTGGGAAAATAAACTTCGAGAGCTAAAACATTTGCAAAAAGCACAATTAGTTGAAACAGCTGGGGAAAACACAGAAGAAAAAGAATAGTTTTAGTTGTGAAATTAGTATTTGCTACCCATAATCAGCATAAATTGAGGGAAATACAAGCTCTTTTACCTTCAAACATTCAATTGTTGAGTTTGGATGATATCGGCTGTGATGAAGATATTCCCGAAACAGCTACTACCATTGAGGGCAATGCCTTACTAAAAGTACAATACATCCAAAAACACTATCATTGTAATGTTTTTGCTGATGATACAGGTTTAGAAGTTCAAGCATTAAATAATGCTCCAGGGGTATATTCAGCACGTTATGCAGGTGAACACAAAAGCGATGCAGATAATATGCAATTGCTTTTGAGAAATATGGAGGGAATCTCTCACCGAGAAGCTCAATTTAAAACTGTTATAGCCTTGTGCTTAGAAGGTGTTGTATATACTTTTGAAGGTATTGCAAAAGGAAATATAGGTACAACTCCCATAGGAACTAATGGTTTTGGGTATGACCCTATATTTATTCCTGAAAACTCTGATAAAACTTTTGCTGAACTCACTCAAGACGAAAAAAATTGTATCAGTCACCGTGGAAAAGCTTTTGAAAAGTTGTTAGATTTCTTAAATCAAAAAATTCAGTAAGGAAAAGATGAGTTTACTAGAAATTAAAAATATCAAACGCGATTTTAGATTAGGTTCTGAAATACTACACGTACTAAAAGGTATCAATCTTTCCATAGAAAAAGGAGAGTATGTTGCTCTAATGGGACCATCAGGATCAGGCAAATCTACCTTAATGAATATCTTAGGCTGCTTAGATACTCCCACTTCTGGTGAATATATCTTAAACGGAAAAGATGTGAGCAAGATGAGTGATTCAGAGTTAGCTGATATACGTAATAAAGAAATAGGTTTCGTATTTCAAACTTTTAATTTGATGCCACGTACTACAGCTTTAGATAATGTGGCTCTCCCAATGGTATACGCTGGTGTTAAGAAAGAAAAACGACACGAGCGTGCTAAAGAGGTATTGAAATTAGTAGGCTTAGATAATCGTATGCTTCACAAACCTAATGAGTTATCAGGAGGACAACGCCAAAGAGTGGCTGTCGCACGTGCTTTGGTAAATCACCCTTCTATTATTTTAGCAGATGAACCTACAGGAAATCTCGACTCTAAAACTTCTTATGAAATAATGAACCTTTTTGACGAAATTTACCAAAAAGGAAATACCGTTATCTTGGTTACTCACGAGGAAGATATAGCACAGTATGCCAAGCGTATTATCCGATTAAAAGACGGACTTATAGAAACCGATAGTGCTAAGTAAAATGAATATCGGAATTGTTATCCCTGCTTATAATGAGGCAGAAAGCATTGGTACTACTCTACATTCTCTGCTCAATCAAACTTATCTTCCTTCTCAAATTATAGTAGTAGATGATGGTTCTACTGATAGCACTGCTGAGGTAGTAAATCACATTGCTTCTAAGTATCCTATAGTACAATTGATACAACGTGGTGAAAAAGGAGAACACTTACCTGGAGCTAAAGTTGTACAAACTTTCAACTATGGACTTTCTTATCTAAAAGAAGATATAGAAGTGATTTGTAAATTTGATGCAGACCTTATTTTTCCTGATGATTATCTTGAAATACTAAATCTACAATATAGCAAAAATCCTCAATTAGGAATGTTTGGAGGCTTTTGTTATATTGAGAAAAATGGCTTGTGGGTACTTGAAAATCTCACAAATAAAGACCATTTGAGAGGTGCTGTAAAATCATATCGGAAAGCGTGTTTTGAAGCCATAGGAGGATTAAAAATGGCAATGGGGTGGGATACAGCTGATGAGTTATTAGCACGCTATCACGGATGGATAGTACAAACTGATGAAACTCTTCACGTAAAACATCTTCGTCCTACAGGAGCAGGTTATAAAAGCAATGCCCGTTATTTACAAGGAAGCGTATTTTATCGTATGCGATATGGTGTACTTCTTACATTACTTGCTGCAGTAAAATTAGCTGTAAAGAAACGTAGAGGCAAACTCTTCTTAGATTATTGCAAAGGTTTTTACAAAGCAAAACAAGAAAAACAACCTTACTTACTCTCTGCAGAAGAAGGTAAATGGGTAAGGCAATATCGTTGGAAAGGAATTTTTAGCAAATTTTATAACAGATAAATGGAACAAACAAAAGGAAATATATACTTAATCCCCAATTTGTTGGGAGATAGCGCTCTTGATGTATTACCAGCACAAGTGAGCAATATACTGTGTTCACTTACTTATTTTGTAGTAGAAAATGAAAAATCAGCAAGAAAGTTTATCAAACTGATGGTACCAGATAAAAAACAAGCTGATTTACAAATTGCTGTAATTGATAAGCACCAGCGTAATAGTGATTTTAGTAACTTTTTCGCTCCTTGTATGGAAGGAAATTCTATAGGTATTATCTCGGAAGCTGGTTGTCCTGGCATTGCCGATCCTGGTGCTGATATAGTGCGTATAGCTCATCAAAAAGGATTAAAAGTTATCCCCTTAGTAGGTCCTTCTTCACTTTTATTAGCAATGATGGCAAGCGGGCTCAATGGGCAAAATTTTGCTTTCAATGGTTATTTACCTATTGATAAACAAGAACGCAAGAAAATACTGAAAGCCCTAGAACGCAAAGCAAGTGAAGGACAGTCTCAACTATTTATAGAAACTCCTTATCGTAACCAACAAATGTTTAGTAACCTTATGGATAACTTACAAGCTGATACTCTTTTATGTATAGCTTGTGATATTACACTTCCTACTGAAGAAATAAAAACACTCCCAATACATCTTTGGAGAAAGGTAAAAATTGATATACAAAAACGACCTACAATCTTTATAATAGGGGCTTAGAAAGGTAAATACACTATTTTCTTAGTCTCGAAGAAAGGTTCATCGTAATAACTACTGATGTCAGTCAGTACTGCCTTAGGAAAAGGTGCTAACTCCTCAGTAAGTTCGCCACCTTTTAAATAAAGAATACCATTAGAGAGAACGTTTTTAGAAGTCTTCTTGAACTTTCCTTTTACCCAAGGTACAAAATCCTTCATTTGAGTAACAGCACGACTTACTACAAAGTCGTAAGTATCTTTTAGTTCTTCGGCTCTTATTTGCATAGCCGTTACATTGGTGAGCTTTAAAGCTTTTACTACTTCTTGTACTACTTTTATTTTTTTTCCAATAGAATCAACTAATGTAAACTGGCAGTTAGGAAACATTATAGCTAAAGGTATACCAGGGAAGCCTCCACCAGTACCTACATCTAATATTTGAGTACCATCACGGAATTGAATGCATTTAGCTATTGCCAAACTATGTAATACGTGTCGTTCATAAAAATCATCAATATCTTTGCGTGAGATGACGTTTATTTGAGCATTCCACTTTTCATACAATGTTTTGAGCTGTGTGAATTGTTGTTGTTGTTGTTCACTAAGTGAGGGAAAGTATTTGAGTATGATTTCCATAGTTGCTAAAAATATATTACTTTTGTACCCGTTTTTATATTTAACAATGAATTTACGAGCTTTATTATTGATTTTTTTATGGGGCAGCAGCCCTTTGAGTTATGCTCAAGAGCAAGATACCACTTATATTCAACCTTATTCGCAAGAAATATGGCTCAGAGCATATGCACCTACTAAAATGCTCATACTTACGCAAGGGAAAAAGGTTTATTCGCCTAACTACCCATTTAGTTTAGGATTAGGAATAGGTTTGCGCAAGATATTAGGACTTAACGTACTTTATGCACAGAACTTATTCCGACTAAAAAATAAAACTAACCTAAAAACTCGCAGTATAGATATACAAGCTCATAAATATGGTAAACGTATACTTATAGATGCTTATTATCAGGATTATACAGGATTTTATATCGATAGAGGCAAAGAGAATTACACCCTCTTCCCTACTCTTTCTACCCAGCAAATAGGTGTAGAAAGCACTTACGTATGCGTGCTGACAAGTTCTCGGCACGGGCTGCCTTTGAGCAAAGCGAACGCCAAGTGAAATCGGCGGGTAGTTTACTTTTTGGCAGTGGTTTCTATTGGCATCGCATAGAACCTGATGCTAAAACAGAAAATGTGAGCACTGAAGCTTTTGAGAATTTTCAAATAGGTTTTCACGTGGGTTATGGCTATTCGTGGGTGGCTGGTAAACATTGGTTACTTACAGGGGCGTTTATTGGTGGACTGAATTTTGGTAACCAAATCGATGTTCTTCAGGATTTCAATATTAAGATTTATCCTACTTCTATAACGCGCTTTTCATTTGTGTATTTGAAAGATGATTGGACTGTAGCCTTATCGGGAATTTTTAATAACAAGTCAGTTTATCCTATGGATAGCAAACCTATTCGCTTGATTACTCCTAGTATACAATTATCCTTTACTAAGCATTTTTACCTCAAAAGGAAAAACTTCCTCACTCGATTACCTTCCCTAAAAGTACGACCAGCCCTTCAACAGAACGGGTAAAGATAAGATATTTATTACCACCTTCCACGATACAATATTTCTTTTTAATTTCTGCTACCGATAACGGATAGTTTTTAGAGAGAATACAATATTTACTACCTTTCTTCAACTCTTTAGGATTGATAGGAGTTACCTCCAAAACACGTCCAGCAAAGGACTTTTTAAGCTGCTCGGAGGTGTATAGATGAGTATTTACGTCCAACTTCTTTACTTCAAAATGCTGCGTTATATAATTAAAAGCTCCTGATTTCAACAAAGCATTATTAGGAATATATAAGTACTTTTTAGGCGCACTATACACCACTTGAGAACTATGCAACACTTCTTCTGCAAATTGCAAAATAGGCTCTTCAGTCTCCAAATTTACACAATGTATTTGTACTTGTGTTTCTATTTCTGTTTTAGCTTCTTGTACTACTAACACCTCCTTTACTTCATTGCGTAAGGCTACCAAATGTATATGTGTTATCTTGGGTAGCGTATGCAACAGATAACTAATATCTATCATAGGTGAGAGTTTGGTAAGCACTTTATCTGCTTTTTGCAATAGTACAGACTGTAACTCTAAGATATTAGGTGAGAGGTCTTCTAAGAGAAACTTCTTTTGTTTGAGTGCGTCTCTACGATCAGGATCAAGATAAATAAGGTTGTAATGTCCTGTTGTTGCTTTCAAAAAAGCTTCTGCGCTTCCATTTATAAAGGTTGCCTTGCACTCTAATACCTGCCAATTATGTTTTACTTTGCTGAGAAGCTCCTCATTTTCCTCTACTAAAGTAACTTCTTTAAACTTTTCAGAAAGAAAGAATGCATCAATACCGAACCCACAAGTAAGATCTAAAAAACGTTCTCCTTGTAAGTTTTGTGCCTTATACTGAGCGGTTGCCTCAGAGGAGGTTTGTTCTAAATTGAGTGTTGGCGGAAACAATACGTTCTCTTTAACAAGCAAGAAAGGTAATTTTTTACCTGCTGTACGTCTGCCTTCAATCTGTTGTACTAATTCTTTGTTAGAAATGCCATTGAACACAGTTTTTTTCAGGAGCAAATCGGTAGTTGCCCCTTTATATTCCTTGATAAAGTGTTGTACGTTCTTGTCTAACAAATTCATAGCGTGCAAAGATAGTGTATTTTTATGAAAATCAAAGCCATTTTTTACGTTTGAAGTAGAAAATCATTGCTAATGAAATAGCTATCATCACCAACCATACTAATGGATATGCCCACCATACTTCTAATTCAGGCATATATTTAAAATTCATTCCATATACTCCAACAATAAAAGTAAGTGGAATAAAAATAGTAGAAATAAGGGTAAGCAAGCGCATAATGTTGTTCATTTTGTTACTCATTGCCCCCATATAGGTATCAGTAAGTCCCCAAAGGATATCGCGGTAGGTGCTGAGTGTTTCCACAATTTGCACTGTGTGGTCGTGGAGGTCACGGAAATAGTGTTTAGTATCGGTGTTGATAAGATAATGAGGGGTTTTCTCAATCTTGTTTACTACCTCACGAGAAGGCACAATTGATTTTTGCAAAAAGATAGCACTCTTTTTCAGCAACTGAATTTCGGAAATCATATCTTCACGAGCGTGAATGATAATCTCGTCTTCAATGGTTTCAATCTTATCGCTTACTTTATCCAAAATCACAAAATAGTTGTCTACAATAGCATCTAAGAGTCCAAATAGCAAATAGTCAGCTGGGCGTTTGCGCAGACTGCTATCAGCACTTTGCAAACGTTTACGTACGGGTTCAAATACGTCTTCTCCTTCACTTTCTTGAAAAGTGATAAGATAGTTTTTACCTAATACCAAGGCTAAGTGCTCTGAAATGAGTTGTTCGTCTTTACCGTAATAAAGCATTTTGATGATTACCAAAATATGCTCATCAAGTATTTCCACTTTGGGGCGGTGTTCGGTATCTAAGATATCTTCTAAAAGTAAGTTGTTTAACTGTACGTAATTTCCTAATTTCTTTACTTCCTCAATATTATTCAATCCATTTACATTGAGCCAAGTTATGCAGTTGTCTGTTATAAAGTTCAAAGCCTCTTCTGCTGATACTACTTTCTTCATTGAATAAGAGGAATCATTATAACTAATGACTTCTATATTAAGAGGCTTTTCTTTGTTACCAAAATACACCAAACTACCTGCAGGTAAACCTACCTTTTTAGAGCGATTTGCCTTGCGTTTCTTCTTGGTAGTAGAGACTATATTTTTACTCATATATAATTATTATATTAAAATACTGGTTATTAATATTTTATCAAGATATTTTAAAGTTAAAGTGTAACTATTGTAACAAAAGCGAAAGCGTTAGTAAGCGTAATAAATGCTTGTTGCTTTTGTTTAAATTAACGGTTAATACACTGATTATTAGTTTGTTTACATAAACACATACATAGTACATAAATACTTTATGAAATATTAATTGAATAAAAGATTCATTTTTTCTTCATAAATAACTTTATACCAATGAAATAACATTATTAAAGTTTTAGTAAAACATTTGTTATCATAGTTAGAATCTCGTATCTTTTGAATAAAGCAAATGTTCTATAGGTACCCAGTGTTTTCCTTCTCGGTGGTACCATACTGTCAAATATTTGTTATCTAAATAGGAAATATCCCAAGTTACTTCTTTGATGAGAATATCATTCTCTTTACTTTCTTTTTGACTGAAACAATTGTATAGTCCCACTCTAAACTCGCTGATGATTCCATCGAACAAGTCATTCATAATAAAAGTAACTTCACTTTTAGGGTGATACTTGTCTTCATAACGATTGATATAATCTTCGTAATTGAGCTTTAGGATATCTACGTAGGGTATAGGAGGTGCCTTATCAGGCAATGGTGTAGCAGGAGGTTCTTCACTTGCAAAATATTGCTTCTCCTCTACCCTATTTTCACAGCTACCAAGTAGTAAAAATAGAAGAATACTTATAAAAAGTGGTTTCATTTTTAATGTATAATTAATAGACTTTGCCAAAGTTTAGATTTAGAAGAGGTTACTGATTAATAGGATATATTTTAGGATGCTTAATTGCTTCTATCAATGCAGTGACTCTCTGGGCTATTGTCTTATTTTTGGAAGTATTTAAGGACTGAAGCAAAGGGATATTTGCTTCTAATAATTCCATAATAGCCACGTGGTAATAGTGTCGATCTAAGGATTTGACAAGTTTTAAAAACTCTTCATCCATAGTGCCATCATAGGTATCATTGAATAGTTTTTCTTTGTAGGCTTCATATTTGGCAACTTTTCCTTTCGTAGCTTTAAAATCTTTAGTTTGTGGAGACTGAGAACTATAATTTGCTGCCTCAAAAAGTGTGAGCATATCACGTAACAATATAACTTTGTTTGCTTTATCCTCTTCTAACAAAGCGAGATAAAATCTCATTCCCCAAGGAGAGAGCTTTATTAGCCACGCTTGTGATTCAAAACTATAGATAAGGTTTTGATAGTCTTTTTCAGTAGCTGCTCCATCAAGTATTTTTACTATACTTTGCTTTACTATATTAGCATTGGTTTCATAAGGGGTACCAAATCTTCGCCAAGGGAAATTTTTAATTAGTTGTTGTAAGTCCATTTGTTATTATAGTTTTAAGAGAGTACCTTCTCGAATGCTTCAGAGAATTTGGTAGGGATAAATTCAATAATTTGATAGGTAGCTATTCGATGCTCGTGAAAAGGATCTTGAGTAATGATGTCTAGTATTTCTTCCTTACTGCCCCCCTTACACAAAATTACCCCTCCCTTGCGAGGCACCTGTGCTCCTGAAGCAACAAAATGCCCTGAAGCATAATACTTATCTAAGTAAGCGCGATGGGCTTCTAAGTGTTTTTCAACCTCTGAAAGGTCTTTCTGATACGTTAAAATAATGATATACATATTATTAGATATTAGTTTTTATTCTTTACTCGTTAGTGTTTTAAGGCGTTGTATTGGCTACTTGTAAAACCTTTCCGTTGAATACTTCTCCCCCATTGAAAGCAAAATCAGCGATGTAGCGCGCCATTTGTTGTGGGGTGATATTAGCTTTATAATCAGGGAAGGCTTCGGTGAGCATCTCAGTCTGTACGGCTCCTAAGGCTAAGGTATTGAAGATAATACCACGCTCTTTATACTCTTCGGCTAAAAGCTCCGATAGGGTAATCAAGGCACCTTTGGAGGAGCTATATGCTGCCAAACCACCGAACTTCAAGCTCCCTTGTATGCCTCCCATACTGCTAATACTCACCACGTGTGCACCTTTCTCCATAAAAGGCAGTAGTTGTTGTGTGAGGAGTGCTACCCCAAATACATTCACTTTATATACTTCTAAAAAGTCGGTTTCTGTAAGGGCTTCAAAAGGTTTGTTGATGAGTTTTCCTGCGTTGTGAATCAAGATATCTACCTTTTGCCATTGCTCTTTTACAAACTGCGCTACGGCTTCTCTATCCGTAGCTAAGGTAATGTCAAAAGAGAAACAACGTACTTTGGGTAACTTCAGTGCTTCTATAGGAGCTGTATGCCGAGAAAGAGCTAAGATGTTATGCCCTTGAGATGCCAACTGTTGTACCAATTCAAAGCCTATTCCTCGGCTGGTACCTGTGATGATAATGTTCTTCATTTTTTTAATGTTCCTTACTTTTTAAAATTTACAAGATGCTAATCTATTATATTTTTCGTATTGAACAGATTGTTTCATAATTACTTCCAAACTTTCATTATTTATTGTTTTTATTGGTTGTAAGTTCTCATCCAATAAAGTATAATCTTTTGCTTTGAAAAAAGATAATAAATGATAAAGTATTTTATTGCAATCACTTCTGAAATCTATTCTTAAAGAAACTGAAGTAACCCTATTTTCTCTATCAAAAAATACTTCCAAACAGTTAGAATCAGTATTGCCATATATATATCTAAATTCTCACTCCAAGATTTAGTCTTTGGCAGAAAAGAGTTCACCTGCATAAAATCTTCTTTATGAATATTAGCGTGTTCCCATAATTCATATTCAAACTCGTCATTAGATATATCTTTCAATATATATTGATTAGGTATGATTGTAAATTGATATTGCCAAAGTGCCATAATTTATTATCCTAAGAGAGGTTTTATTTTTCTACTTTGTAATCTGTAAAACCTAATACATTTCCCGATGGGTCTAAAAACTCAATCGCCCACCCTGTTCTGATGGAAAACGGTGGACTCAAAAACGATACCCCCTTTCCTTGTAACTCATCATATATTTGTTTTACATCATCCACTTCGATCCAAATAGTTGGTTTCGTGTTAGGGAATTTCTTTTTATCTTTTAAAATAATGGCAGGTTCTTCATCTCCCACACTGAAAGCTATCATTCCTATTTCTGAAAAATCAAACTTGATTTTCAATTTTAAGACTTCTGTAAAAAACCGCTTGCTTTCCTCAAAATTTTCTGCAGGAAGAAAAAAATTATCGTAATTCATAATTTATAATTTATTTATCTAATATATACAAGTAAGATAATGATGCTTTTCATATTATCCTAATAAATGCATTTCACCTACTAAAAACAAGGTAAGATAGCCTATTATCATACTGATGATACCTATAATAAGTCCTATTTTTAGCATATCATTTTGTTTTACTAAACCTGTAGAGTACGCAATTGCATTGGGGGGTGTTGATATAGGCAAACACATTGCTGCTGAAGCCGATAAAGCTATACCGATAAGTATGGTAGAGGTACCTCCTATTTCGCCCAATCTTTCTTGCATTCCATTACAAATAGCCACCAAAATAGGGATTAACAAAGCTGCTGCTGCTGTGTTAGAAATAAAGTTACTGAGAACGTAACAAATAAGTCCTGAGGCAATCAACACTACAATAGGTGACCACGATCCAAAGGGTATGGTAGCGATAGCCAATTTAGCTAATCCTGATTCGTTGATGCCTAAACCTAAAGCAAAACCACCTGCTACCATCCAAATAACACTCCAATCAATCGATTGTAAGTCTTTAGCAGTAATCACTCCTGTAGCAGCAAAAATACCCATAGGTATTAAGGCTACGGTATTGGCATCAATACCCGTTAATTCACTGGGAATTAGCCATAAAAAAATGGTAATGACAAAAGTACCACTCACTACCCACATACGCCAGCCGCGGTGTACTTTACCCAAAATGTGTAAGTTGATTGTCTTTTCTTTCAAAGGAAAGAATTTCAGTATCAATCGCCACGAGATGAAGAGCAACAAAAGTACTAAGGGGAACATAAATGCCATCCACTCACCGAAATCAATACCCATATTTAGTCCTTTAGGATTGTTGAGAGCTTGCAAAGCAATGGCATTAGGAGGTGTACCGATAGGGGTAGCCATACCGCCTAAATTAGCAGCAATGGGGATACTCATCGTGAGCGCTGTACGTCCTTTACCACTCGCAGGTAGTACTACAAAAACAGGTGTAAGGAAAGTGAGCATCATCGCCGCTGTAGCCGTATTGCTTACAAACATTGAGAAAATACCCGTGATAAGCAGAAAGCCTAATAGTACATTTTCGCTCTTGCGCCCAAATGGACGTATTAGATTCTTGGCGAGCAATACATCTAAACCTGATTTAGTGGCAGCAATAGCCAAGAAGAATCCTCCAAGAAAGAGGATAATCACAGGGTTAGCAAAAGTAGCCATAATTTCTTCACTACTAAGCAGCTTTCCAAAAATCTCATTCTCTTCAGCTTTAAAGAAAAACAGACTGTGGTTAGAAACCGTTAAACACATTAGAGCGATAATACCCAATGAAGTAGCCCACGAAGGGATTGCTTCACTAATCCACATTAGGGTGGCAAATACAAAAATAGCGATAATTCGCTGATGTATCACTGTTAGACCATTGATATGGAATATGTCGGTAGGGAGATTCCACACTACAATGGTTAAAAACACTATACACATTAAGGCGATGAGGTGTTTTTTTTCAAAGTGATTGGTCATTACATTTTCTAATTCTTTAGGCATAATATTTTGGTAAGTTTAAAATTCAAAGTAATTTAAAAATGCACCGACAAAGGTACGTAAAAAAGAGTAACCTACCAAAGAAAAGCGATAGTTTTTATTGTCGAATTTCGTTGTTTTCAATAAATATAGATTTATGTAAATCTACTATTCCCAAACGCTCACGAGCAAGAAGCTCAATTTCTTGTTTATCTCTTTTCTTCTCATAATCAGTACACAAATCAGCTATAATGTCCTGTAATCCTCTTGCAGTTTTTCTATGATCACTTGCAAAGAATAAGGTATAAGTTTCAGCATCCCCTTGTTTGTATTCTTTCTTCTTTAGGATTTTTTGCAGACCTCGTATATATTTTGCTTTAGTGGCAACTTCTTTAGGTGTTAGAGGAGGAGGTACTACTTCTGTAGTTCTTCCAAGGAAAACATCAAACAATTCAAAAAACATATCTAATGCTTTTTCTCTTGTTTTGGCTTCCAATAAAAGTATACCCGACCATCCTCTACTATCATAAATAATATATCTTTTCTGTAACCAATGGTAGAATTCAGTTAATATTTTTTCACCAGGAATTTTGGTGTTATCTCGCAACATATATCCTATTAGAAAAACGTGAAAACATTCAACATCATATTTCTCTATATACTTCTCAGGTGAAGTTCTCACAAGCTCAATTAGCTCAATCAATGTCAAAGAGTTACTATCTTTTTTACTGTTTTCTAAACAAAAATCACCAAAGAGTTCGAAAAACTGCTTTAAGGCATTCTCTTCTGTTTTGAAAACTGAAAACAGCAAATTTGACCAGTTATTAGTTTTTTCATTAGGATATATCTGTTGTAGCCAAAGATAAAAGTCGCCTAATACTTTTGTTTGTATTGCAGGGTGTGCTTCTTGCCAATTATTGAGAAATATTTCCAAAGCGAAAATACTCTTTTTGCTAATATGTAGCTCAGGGTGAGGTTCTAAAAAAGCTATCAGTTCCTCTATTGATAAATCCTGAGAATGTTCAGAAAAATACTTATTATAGAATTCATCGAATAATAGGAAGAAGTAGAGCAAAGCTGCTTTTTCACTTTTCCACATAACAAAAAGCTTTTCTGCCCAATTATCAATATCCCTTGGGTATTTTTCTTGTAACCAAGGGAAAAATCCTTGTTGCAGCAATCGAAGCCCTACATCTTCCCCTTTATAGCGAAGAGCCCAACCATTGAAAAAAGTTTTGAGGTAAAATATATCATACTTCCTAATATACATTGGTGCTCGATATTTCATATATCTAAGAAGTTCTAAAGTAGTGATGTTTTTCATAATCAATAATGTTTTATATTCCCCATAAAGAAGCTTGCAATCTCTGAATATGAGGGTCTTCCACTACATCAATAATAGCTAAAATATGAGCTGGAATACGGATGTGATGAGTGAGCAATTCGTTTAATACATTTTGAAGGGCTACAAGATATTCATCATAGGAAATAAGTTCTTGGGCATTTTCAAGCGCTTTAACCACAATTTTATTTGAGGAACACTCCTCTTTTAGCTGACTAATGAACTCATTGGTAACCAATGCTATAGTATCTTTCTCTGGGTGGTATATATCAATATTTAATTCCTCTTGAATAATTGTAGTAGCTTCTTTTTCAGTAAGAGGAACTGTTCCATATATCCAATTATCGTCCCACATCTCCAACATTTCAATAACATCAAGTAAGCCATCAGGCATATCCATTTCTGCCCTTAAGCTAAATTGATAGTTGTAAAGGGCAACTTTTTCCGCATTATAACCTTCTTTCCAAAGAGCTTGTAAGCCTTGGATATAATAGACAATAGCTTTTATTTCTTCTGAAGTCATTTTATTACACTTAGTTTTTCTGGGGCATTAATAGGAATTCTTAGTTGTAAGTTAAGTTCAGAACGAGTGATTATATGGTTTGTATCTTCAAAATAGGCTTCCTTAAAGTACTCGCTATTATCTAAAAACAAAAACCATAAAAGTTCGCTACTCTCTTTATGGATAAGGTAAATAAAACCATCTCCTTCCCAACTACATTCACCTCCATACACTTCATATTGAGCATTTTCTGCCACCATTTGTGGATAGAGATTAGAAACATAATCCGCTTCATTATACTTAAAATAACTATCTAAAGTAGATTGACACAATATACGCAGGTGATACTCTTCCCCTAACCATTGCCCTTCTAAAACAAACATATCACCATTAGGGTAAGTAATAGATTTGATAATAGGATAAGTGTAATTTTCAAGAATGTTTTTGATACGTGGATGCATATTTATTTAAGTATTTTTAATAGTTCTTCTGACAAACAAAATTTGATAAGTGCCCATAACCAAAAGACTCCTACAAACAATGATTTCAAACCAATATTAATCAGCGGGTGAAACGGAAAATCCCAGAAGAAGAAACCTCCTATGGCTACGATACCAAAGAAGGTGGTCTGTAGTGTTTCTTTATAAAAAGGTTGTAAGTTGTATTTGCGATACACAAAACCCGACTTAAGAAGATTATACGAAGTAAAAGCTAAAAGAGTAGCAAATCCAGCTCCATTAATCCCATAAATAGGAATGAGCCACATATTCATTAAAACAGTGCCTATGACCAAGAAAATGCCCAAAAATAGCACTGTGCGATAGTAAGGAGAATTGAGTAATACTGCATTGCTGAAACCTACTAGGGCATCAGAGAGTTTCACTACGGATATGATGATAAGCACGCCAAGCCCTGTGCTATAATCCTTATCGGATAGGAGGGCGTAACACTGCTGGGCATTCACCACAATAAGCACACAAATGACCATACTCACAAAGTAAGTATTTACCGTACTGCGCTTGTACAAATCCGCAAGCTCTTGAGGCTTCTGTTGGTTCATAAATTGTGCTGTGAGGGGACTTACAATCTGGTACATACTGCGGTAAGGAATAGCAATCACTGTGGCGGTAAAGATAGCTACATTATACACCGCAATCTCACTAATAGGCAGGTATTGGTTGAGCATAAACTTATCTATGTCCATCAATACAGAAGCTACAGACCCCGATAAAATCACAAAAAGACTATATAAAAAAACTTCTTTCTTGTTCTTTGGCAATCCCCAAGCAAATTCTGGTCGGCGTACATAGAAAGCGAAAACGAACATCAAGAGCATACGCAAGGCATACACCCAGAACACCCCCCACATCAGTTGGTAAAAGTCAATAATACCAAAGTAAATGGCTACTAATAAAAGCATCACCCCTACCCTATGGAATACTTCTTTGAGGAAATTGCCAAAGACAGTTTTTAGCTGTACACGTGTCCACGCATAAGCAATCTCAAAGTAAGCCATTGCTACTGAAGTGAGGAAAATGAGTAAAACGTAATTGCGCACTTCTGTATTCTTTGCCGAAAGCCATTGAGCGATTTGTTCGTACCCGATTACCCCAATAAAGGTAGCAGGTACAATGATGAGCAAAGGTAAAAAGCAAAGCATTAGGTTGAATTTTGCTTGCTCTTCCTTATGCTGGTAAGCCGTATAATAACGTACTAAAGTATTATTTACTCCAAAAGCGATAAGTGGAGAAAGAATAGTAGCAGTGGAAGTAACATAACTCACCAAGCCATATTGTGCTTTGGAAAGGAAATAAGTAAATAAGAAAAGGGTGTTCAGTGCCCCTATGGCAAACCCCAAATAGGTAGCCACTACATTCTTAAACGACTGACGGAGCACTATGCCCATAATAATTACATTTTGAAGTTAAACTTGTTTTCAAAGAAAGATTGCCATTCGGGAGCTTTAGTAACGCCCATTTGATAATATTGCAATGCTGTATGCTCATCACCTACACCATAATAAGCTAAGGAAAGACGAAAATAATTGTTGAGTTCGTGTGGATAAATATGTACTATATCTGCAACAATAGGCAATGCATCTCCATATTTTTTGGTGAGGAACATCAAATCTACCCATTCAATAAGCGTATTATAAGAATAATCGCCATTTTGTACAGCCTTGCGATAGCCATATTCAGCTTCTTCAAGATTTTGGAATTCAAAATAATTCAATTCGGCATATCGACGCCAATAATAAGGCTCATTAGGTTCAAAAGTGAGTACTTTCTGAATATATTTCAAGGCTTTGCTGTGATTATGTCGCAAGTAATAAAAGTCGGCTAAGGTAATCCACGCTTTGTCTAATTGAGGATCTTCGTGAGTAGCTCTAAAATAATACTCTTCTGCTTTAGTATCATTATGCATTTTTTCATAGCAACGACCTATATGTAAATAAGCTAAAGCTGAAGGATCGTCAAGAGTGAGAGTAATTTTGTAGTTCTCAATGGCTTTTTCGTAATCTTCCATCATTTCGAGTACACGTGCTTTTTCAAAATAAGCCCCCGTGAAAGTATCGTCACTGATAATAGCAAAATCGAGGCAACGCAAAGCATTTTTGTAATCACCAATAGCCAAATAGAGTCTGCCGAGATAATACCAAGCAACTTCACAATAAGGATTTTGATCCAAGTAATGATTTAAGAAAGAAGTAGCCTCTTGTACATCGCCTAAAACTTCATAACAGAATACTAACTGTTGTAGCGCTGTATAGTCCTGAGGGTCTTGTTCTAAACATCTGATAAAATAGTTTTTAGCATTGGTATAATCCTCTACATAGAGGTATTCCATTGCTATTAAGGCATAAATATTGGAAGCATCATCAGTAAGAGTGAGGGCATATTGCAACAACTCAATAGCACGATGATGTTTATTCATTTTAGAATACAGATTAGCCTGCTGTGCGTGTACTTCGGCATTCATAGGTTCAAGCACGAGCAATTCATTGAGAATTTCTGACGCTTCCTCCAAACGGTCTTCAAACACCAGTTGCTCAGCATTTAGCAATTTCAGTGAAGACGCATCGGGGTGTTGCGATAATCCAATCTCTAAGGCACGTTTGGCTTTACTAATGCGCCCATATTCTACGTAATATTCTACAATCTCCTCAAATTCATCCACGTCAAAAAAGAGAATATTATTCTCTTTGAGCATTGATTCAAATTTGCTAACGGCGTAGTTTTCTTCTTCTGGTAACATTTATTTTAAAGATATTCTTAGTAATACTTTATAAATTTCTTATCCAGCAAGGCAGTGAGTTGTTCCGCTATAAGGATATCCATATAGTTTTGGAGCTCTTCCCTGCTGTTATAAGTAGGTTTTGAGAGCCAATTGGGGAAGTCGAGCGTTTTATAATCAACTTCTTCATTAATGAGTTTTACAGCAGAAGCGCTGGCAATAATTGCTATATGAATCCAAAGTTGAGAAGAGGCAGGATATTCATCTATTTCTTCTAAATCGTCTAAATTTTCATTAACAAAATAGAGTGATAAATATCGATGAAAATAGTAATCAAAAGCCTCCTGAGCTCCTTTGGTGCTTTTAAAATCGCTTACGGTTTTAAAATGAGAGAAACACGCTTTACGCTCTTCTGGAGATATGGTAGGTATGGCTGCAATCAAACAAAAAGAATTTTCTATAGGATACCATAGATCAAAATTTTCTGCAAAAGGTACTGCAAGCACTTCTGGTAAGAAAGCTAATAAGCCTTCGTATTGTTTGCTTACAAATAGACATCCTACAAGTTCATAAACAGTTTGTAGGTCTTTACTACTCTTGAGAGAAAGCTTTTTGCGGAGCTTTTCAATGAGTTTTTGCTGTTTTGGAGTAGTACAATAAGGTGCTAATATTTCTATATTCATAATGGCCTAATAATTTTTTAAATAAGTTACTAATTTCTTTTCTACAAATTCGGTCATAGTATCAGCTTGCTTGATGACCTTGGGTTTGGCGTATTCGTGGGCAAAGCAAAATATCTGCTGATTGTCAGGAATATAGAGCAACTTATCGCCATCACCGTATTTCCAAAACTCTCCAAGTACTAAATAGTCTTTGCCGTTGAACGTATCGGTATATAAGTCGGTAAAGCGGATTTCTACCCCTTCTAATCTGAGTTCCCCTATATGCTGGAAGAACAAAGTAAGCTCCTCAGAGAAAGCAACTCCCAAGTCTTGGCTCTTTTGGCTAATCTCCGCTAAAGGAATGCCTGCGGTAACCACATTATATTCATCAAAATCCTTCAGTACCTGCTTGGTAAGTTTGGGATATACAGCTGAAAGTCGCTCCCAATCTTCAGAAGTAGCGATTTGAGGGCTTGCCTGTTCTGTTTTTTCCCTTTTCTCTTTGAGTTCTTTGAGAGAAGCGGAAACAGCTGTGACAAGCTCTGTATCAGTAGCCTCTGTGAACCATTTTTTTAGAGGAGCACTATAGTTTTTTAATCCTACTTTCTTCAAATAATCAGGCAGTGCTTTGGGATTTGTTTTTAGAAAATAGAATTCTATCATATTGCGAATGAGAAAGTCCTTGCTAAAACACATCGTTTTTCCACTCTTGATATAATCCATCTTGAGAATACTAAAGTTCAAGAAGTGATCGTCCGCCAATGCCACTGGGGCGATTTCCTCCAAGGTAACACCTGCATCTTTTAGCGCTTTGTGCGTGTAATTTAGCACGGTAAAGCTAGGCATTTCTTCCTCAAATACTATATCTATAATAGTGCAAAGCTTATCTAATATCTGCTGATACTTTTCAGAAGCAATGAGTTGCTCCATTTGCTCTTTGTCTTTTTGCTCCATAGACATAACTGTAATGTTTTAATTGTTTTACCCCTCCAACTCCTTAGGATCTATCCCCAATACCTTGTGCCACGCTTGGGCGTTCTCACAGGTGGGGTCTATGCCTTTGCCTGCGGTATAAAAAGGCTCCCATTGCCAATCTTCTCCTCCAGTACAACCTACAGCAGCGTAGTTCATCAGGAATTCCTTAAAATTATCAGCTAAATAAGTGCCGAGATTGCTTGCACCATCGTGGCTGAGATACACAACCTTACCATAGTTCTCTGGCTCTAACTCAATAGCGATATAATCGCCGTTAACATTGATATGAAAACACAATTTGTTGTACCAAATACGGTCTTCGGGGTCTTCGTAATTAGGGAAGACATCAGCTGCCCATTCCTTGCGATGTTCCTCATAGTCTAAAAGTAAATCCAATCCAAAGAGCAATTCTCCACAATAGATGTGTGCCAAGGCATCGGGTATTATAGATTCATCTTCAATAGTTACATCATTCACATCCCAATAAAACTCCAAATGAGCGGTGTTTTCCAAAAGCACTTCGCGGAAATGAGGAGGCAATGTATAACCCAATTGCTCCTCTATAGCTTTAACTTCCTCTTCTGTAGCGGGTTTTTCTATCGCAAGAGGTTCTGTAGCCCCACCAAGGTCTTCTATCTTTTCTAAAAATAGGTTTAAACGCTTTTTAAAAAGCTCAAAATTAAAGGGTATCGCCATAATGCTATTTATTAATTGTTTGTTTCCTCCTTATCTTCAAGTCTTATTGTATTGACTTCGCCTAATTTCTTGGATTTCCATACCCTTTCGGCTTGGAATTTGTTCAATCCTACAAAAAGAGAAGCACATTGTAATATCTCTTCCTTAGAAAATGCCTGTTGACTGATAGCAAACCAATCATCCCCATTGATAAGGCTCAGCTTGAGGTGAAAAAGTTTTTCTCCTGCTACTTGCCCTTTTACTTTGTCTACAATACGAGCGGCTGGGATTATGGTAACTTGTACTTTATCTATGGCAGGCATTTCTCTTCTTGTCACAGCTTCATTGCCATTGTGAGCTAAGGTATCTGCTTGCGTTTCTTGGTAATCATCCTCTACAAATAATTGCCATAGGTCGCCATTTTCCGAAAAGTATTCTATCCATTTCATCTTTTTGTTATTCATTTTCTTACTTTTTACCCTTCCAACTCCTTTGGGTTTATCCGCAATACCTTATACCAAGTTTTAGCGTTCTTTGAGGTAGGGTCTATGCCTTTGTCTTGGGTATAAAAAGACTCCCATTGCCAATCTTCTCCTCCAGTACAACCCACAGCAGCATAGTTCATTAGGAATTCCTTAAAGTTATCGGCTATATAAAGTCCGTGATTTTCACTACCATCGTGGCTGAGATACACAACCTTTCCATAATTCTCAGGTTCCAGCTCAATAGCGATAAAATCACCGTTTCTTACTTTTTGAAAAGCCATTTTATTATGCCAAACACGGTCGTATTTATCTTCATAATTAGGAAAAACATCTTTTTGCCAACTTGCTCTGCGTTTTTCATAAAGTAATAAGAGGTCTAATCCAAAACGCAAGACCCCACAAAAGATTGCGTTTAAATCATCAGGAGGAAAGTCCTCATCTTCATCTGTAATGTCGTTGATATCCCAATAAAATTCCAAATGGGCGGTGTTTTCCAAGAGTACTTCGCGGAAATGAGGAGGCAATGTATAGCCTAATTTTGATTCTACGGCTTTGATTTCGTCCTCTGTAGCGGGTTTTTCTATTGTAAGAGGTTCTACCTCGCCACCAAGGTCTTCTATCTTTTCTAAAAATAGGTTTAAACGCTTTTTAAAAAGCTCAAAATTAAAGGGTATCTTCATTTTTTGAGGTTATTTATTATTTTTTAAGATGGTTTCTAAGGGTTCTGTTAGTAAAGTGATTTCAAAAGGGTCGTGCCTAAACTCATAAACATTCTTATTGGCATCTATCCCGATAAAATCGCCGTCTCCATCGGTTATATCCTGTATGTGATAATAGATTTTGTCGTTTAAAGACACTTCGTATAAGTCATTAGGAGTTATATATTGCCGTGCTTCTTTGGGAAGGAGCTTTTCAATAGGGCTATCATCTAAATACTTTATGCGAATGCGGGAAGTATCTATCCCTACCGCCTCAGCTTGCCACTTCAGAAAGTCGTTATTAGCTGTAATATACACCAATAACAATCCATAAGCTACATTCCAACTCACCACACTACTTTTGCCTGTCTCAACCGACTGTATTACGATATTTTCAATCAAGAAATTCCGTCCTTTTTTGTCTTCATACTTGTTGAGCAAAGGAATATCCAAACGCAGTTGGTAGCGCTGTCCTTCGGGCTTCTTTATTCCTTTGATAATTCCTTCTGTAAGTTGTTTTTGCAGGAAATGAAAACGCTGAGGCAGTGCAAGACTTATTTTTACAAATAACTCTTGCATTGCAGGGGTAAAAGTAGGTTTCTTTTTGAATAGATTACCTAACATATTTCTATTTTTTTAGTGTAACTAATACTTTTTTACCCTTCCAACTCCTTTGGGTCTATCCCCAATACCTTATACCAGGTTTTGGCGTTCTTTGAGGTAGGGTCTATGCCTTTGCTTTTAGAATAAAAAGACTCCCATTGCCAATCGTCTCCTCCAGTACAACCCACAGCAGCGTAGTTCATCAGGAATTCCTTAAAGTTATCGGCTATATAAAGCCCGTGGTTTTCACTACCATCGTGGCTCACATACACAACCTTGCCATAATTCTCTGGTTCTAACTCAATAGCAATATAATCGCCGTTGCCTACTTGGTGAAAAGCCATTTTGTTATGCCAAACACGATCGTATTCGTTATTGTAATCGGGATATACGTCCTCTTCCCAGCCCTTGCGACTTTCTTCATAGCCTAAAAGCAAATCCAATCCAAAAAGCAACTCTCCAGAGGAGATTTCTGCTAATTCATCAGGGAGAAAAACTCCATTTTCTTCGTCCTCATAGTCCTCGTCTTCATCTGTATAGATACTCCAATAAAATTCCAAATGGGCGGTATTTTCCAAGAGCACTTCGCGGAAATGCGGAGGCAATGTATAGCCTAATTTTGCCTCTACAGCTTTGATTTCTTCCTCGGTAGCAGGTTTTTCTATCGTAAGAGGGTCAGTCTCACCACCAAGGTCTTCTATCTTTTCTAAAAATAGGTTTAAACGCTTTTTAAAAAGCTCAAAATTGAAGGGTATCGCCATAATGCTATTTATTTTTTTTTTAAAATAATTGTTTGTTTTCTCCAAAGTGCAATTCAAAGTGCAAATTTTTCTCTCTGGAATTTGCTCTTTTGCACTTTGAAAATCCTTGTTACGCTCCAAATTGTCGCAGATGATGGTCAAAATGCTTCCATTGTAGGATTCCCCACTCATCAGGAGTGAGTTTACCAAAGAAAGAATGTGGATGTTGACTGCATTTTTCCCTTCCATTGTTATAAAAAAGGGTTATCAGCTCTTTAGCTCGTTGCTTTTCTTTCTCAAAATCCTCCATAGAGATGTCTGTGATGACATACATCTTATCAGTAGGGGAATTTTTGGGCATAGGCTGGTCATTGATAAATTTTTTCTTTACTAATTTTCCTATAAGCCTACCGATAAATGCTCGCTTGGGGAAGTTTTTCCCTAAAGGAGTTTCTAAAGAAACGTTCAAATGGGCTAACATCTGTACAATGTTCATCTTTCCCCACTGACGCACAGCATCTACTTTCAGATTTTCTAACCGATTGAGTATTTCGTTCTTATCTGCTTCGTTATATAAATTTTTCATTTGCTTATTTAGAGTTATTTGTTCTCTTTTACACCTATAAAAATATCTACTTCGGAGGTATCTCCTTGCTGAGATTTCTCGGTGTAGCGCTCATAGTCATATATATAAGTACGATTGAGTGTGGCGTCGTTGTCCCAGATATGTTGCCACATTGCCCCTACTGCCTGAGGCATAGCACCTTTGGCTACAAACTTTTGAAAGGTTTGTTCTGGGAATTCCCTGCCCTCTAAGCCGTCGGGAATCGTGCTGAGCGAGGTAACTTCCACTCCTATTATACAAGTGTAAGGCTCGGTATAGTCCTTTTGGTAATCAGTGTAAATGCTGTAAATGGTATCGCTTACCTTATTGGGTATTTTTGCCAAAATTTGCTCGCTAAAAAAGCGTTGCCAAAGGTTCCCGATGTCTTGCATCGCTTGTCCGTTCTGATTGGTAGTGCGTACACTAATTCCAACGATTTTCATTTTCTTTGTATTTAATAGTTTTTAATAAATTCTTTTTAACTCCTTACAAACTTGCCAATACTCTCTAAAAGTTGGGGTTTGTCTTCCTTTTAATTAAAATGGCCTACCTCTCTTGTTTTATAAACACCCTTTACAATCTGCCAACAAACATCATAGCCCCCTGCTCCTGTACCATTTTGAGCCTCTATATAGATAATATCGTCTTCTTTGTCATAATAAACGGATGTTTCACTAAAGGCAGGTACATACATATCCGTATAAGCACTTTTAGGAATATTCACTTGTTTGCCATTAATGCTCACCACAAAACTCTTATATTCCGTCTCTGGCTCAGAGCCATCAGTTCCTTCAAAAGGTTTTCCATCTATTTTGTATTCGTAATGGTCGCCTTTGTTTTCTTTGGTAAAGACATGTTTTTTCTTATCGTATTTTTGAGCAGTAAGCTCTACACGAATTCCCATACCTGAAAAAGTAATGGCATTATCGCTTTCTTTTTCTTTCTTAATGGAAAGAAATGTATAAGTAGGTTTCAGTCTGCTGTTATGAATATACCCTTTATCTATGTAATGCCACTTACTTATATCTTCATCAGCATGAAATATATAAACAAGTTTATTATTAGGGAGTGTCCCTAGTATTTTACTTTTGACATTTTCTTTTTCACGGATATTTACATAGCTATCTTTGTCCTTTACCACAAAGAATTGACCAAAAGCACACTGGGAAATTAACAAAAATAAGAATACTATTCGCTGCATAGTCTATTTTTTTGATTGTTCAGTTAAATAAAAAAAACATCAATATTTATTTCATTAGAGGTGTACTCATTCCCATATAAGTCCTTAACTACAGCTCTTAGAGTAGCACCTTTGCCTTTTAGTCTTGCTAATTCTTTTATTTTATCCCATAGATGGTAAGATATTGTATCGTCCTCTTCTTCTATAAAGCCTACATCCCTGACATGTATAGGATTTTTCAATTCAAATATTGTTTTTTCAGCTAAAGGTTGAAGAATTTCAAAGATAGATTCGCAAAATTTACTATATTCCTTCTCTGTATCACTTATAATGACATTTATTACCCAATGAGGGGTTTCATCAGGCGAAAATTCTTTGAAGTTTGTTAGAGATATTTTTGTTTTTTCTATAGTTTGATCAATAGTAATTTACTTAAAGACTTTGACAAAGTTTTTAAACTTTGTCAAAGTCAAGTATAATTGTTATTGTTTGTACATTTTTTCTCTCAATTCCTGAATATTTTTGTCGTCCATATACTCATCAAAGGTCATATAACGGTCGATAATACCACTAGGGGTGAGTTCGATGATACGATTAGCAACGGTTTGCGAAAATTCGTGGTCGTGAGTGGTGAAAAGCACGGTACCTTTGAAGTTTTTCAGCGAGTTGTTGAAGGCGGTGATGCTCTCCAAATCCAAGTGGTTGGTAGGTTCGTTGAGCATTAGCACATTGGCGCGCAACATCATCATACGGCTGAGCATACAGCGCACTTTCTCGCCTCCTGAGAGCACTTTACAGTTTTTGAGGGCTTCCTCGCCACTGAAAAGCATCTTGCCCAAGAACCCGCGCACATATACTTCCTCGCGTTCTTCCTCTGTTTTTGCCCATTGGCGTAACCAATCCACCAAGGAAAGGTCTTGAGTGAAGAAATCGGAGTTATCCACGGGCAGATAAGACTGCGAAGTGGTAATTCCCCAAGCAAAGGTACCCGCATCGGGCTTGAGGTTGCCGTTGAGAATCTCATAAAAAGCAGTGGTGGCACGTGAATCCTTAGAAATCACGGCTACTTTGTCGTCTTTGGCCAAATTGATATCCACATTCTTAAACAATACCTGTCCGTCCACAGACGCGGCGAGGTTTTCCACATGTAGGATTTGGTCGCCCGCCTCACGGTCGCGGTCAAAGATGATCGCAGGGTAACGACGAGAGGACGGTTTGATTTCCTCAATATTGAGTTTCTCCAGCATCTTCTTACGAGAGGTTGCCTGTTTTGATTTGGCCACGTTGGCACTAAAGCGTGCGATAAATTCTTGCAACTCTTTGGCTTTCTCTTCCGCCTTTTTGTTCTGTTGCGCACGCTGACGGGCTGCCAACTGACTACTTTCGTACCAGAAAGTATAGTTACCCGAAAAATGGTTAATTTTTCCGAAGTCAATATCGGAGATATGGGTACAAACGGCATCAAGGAAGTGGCGGTCGTGGGAAACGACAATCACTGTATTGTCGTAATTTGCCAAAAAGTTCTCCAGCCAGCTGATAGTCTCGAAGTCGAGGTCGTTCGTAGGCTCGTCCATTATGAGTACATCGGGGTTGCCAAAGAGTGCTTGTGCCAAAAGTACACGAACTTTAAGCTTGCCGTCCATTTCGGACATTAGGGTATAGTGCATATCCTCAGAGATGCCCAAATTGGAGAGCAGGGCTGCCGCATCACTCTCGGCATTCCAGCCATTCATCTCGTCGAACTGTATTTGTAGCTCACCAATGCGTTCGGCGTGCTCATCGGAATAGTCGGCATAGAGGTCGTCCATCTCTTTTTTGACTTTGGAGAGGACTTTGTTGCCCATAATCACCGTGTCTAAAACGGTGTAATCGTCATAAGCGTAGTGGTCTTGCTCAAGCACCGACATACGCTTGCCCGGTTCGAGGATCACACGCCCCGAAGTAGGTTCTTGCTTGCCTGAAAGGATTTTAAGGAAAGTAGATTTGCCTGCCCCATTGGCACCGATGATGCCGTAGCAGTTGCCTTGTGTAAAGGTTACGTTTACCTCGTCGAAGAGGACGCGTTTTCCGAATTGTACGGATAAATTGGATACTGATAACATTGTTAATGATTAATGTTTAATGATTAATTAAAGGTCTACGGTAAAAATAGTATTTAGTTGGTTCTTCAAAGCATATTTATAAAAATCTAATACCCCTTTGCTCCAACTCAACAAATAGTTAAGTTCTTCCTCGTTTTTAGTATATGAGTAGTCTGAGGGAATTTTGTCAAAATTCTTTTTGATTATCTCTTGTAGATTATTCTCTTCAAGATAGTCTACAATTTTTTGAATATTATCGAGGTCATTTACAAATATTACACAATCATTATGATCCAATAATAAATAACCTCCAAAAACAATATTAGGAGCTATTCCTTCTTCTTTGTACCAATCACCCTCACAAAGACAATAGTGAATGCCTTCCCACGCTTTATCTATCTGATAACTTTTGGGTGTACCCAAGAGATTTTCTTCAATAGTGTTGAGCATATAAGCATACATCTTGTCATCATCTTGTTCTGCAATAGCATCTACTTGCTCATCACTAAGTGCATAAAAAACGCCTAATCGTGCCATATCGTTTATTCTAAAGTTTAAAAAATGCAAAAGTACGGAATATTTGTAAGATATGGAAATTACTTTTCTGCAGTGATTATTAGTGCCATGGATTTTTCTTTATCAAAAGAGTCTTTTTTGAAATTACCATATAGGTTGATGGCTTGAAATCCTATTTGGGAGAGCCACTGGGTAAGTTCATCGGCGAAAATAGGCTGTAACAGTTCCTCATTTTCTATGGTATCGTCCAAAATAGTCTTGAAACGAATTTTTCCTTCCTTATTGAGATAGTAAAATCGCTCAAACTTCACCTTATCGTTGGCTATCAAGGGGAGATTACCGAGGTAATCGCCTTGTTGCTGGGCAAAATATTTTTCAAAATTGACCAATTGCAGGACAAGTTTACCCTCTTGGGTGAGTTGTCCATAAACTTTTTGCAAAAAGAGCTGTATGGAAGCCTTACTATCCAAATGTGGGAGCGTATTACCGATACAAACAATGTTATCAAAGGTGGAAAGCTCATCAATAGTAAGCATATTGCGCTGTTGTACAGTAATACCTTTTTCGGCAGCTTTGGCAATCAATCGTTCACTGAGGTCGATAGCGGTAACTTCGTATCCTTGTGAGTTTAGGTAAGCGGTAAGATTGCCCGTAGCAGCACCTACATCGAGGACGGTATGCCCTTGGAGTTCATCCGCAAAAAATGTTTGATGAGCTGGAGATAACGGAAAGATAAAGTCGTATTTTTCAGCAATTTCGTTGTAGAATTTTGACATAATAAATAACAGATTTTTAAATAATAAAATATTTTTATAACAAAAGAGCTGCCTATTTTTAGGTAGCTCTTTCAAAGTTGTTTAAATATTATTTTATTGTAATTCACGAAAAGCTTTATGCAATAGACGACGCTTGTCGTTAATAGATTCTTCCATAGAAATCATAGTTTCAGAACGAGCTACCCCTTGAATATCATCTATCATATAGATCACTTCTTTGGCGTGTTTAGTGTCACGAGCTCGGATTTTACAAAAGATATTGTACTGTCCTGAAGTAATATGTGCTACTGTTACAAAAGGAATTTCTTCCAAACGTTCTAATACAAACTGAGCTTGATGATTACGCTCTAAAAAAATTCCTACATACGCTATAAAAGTATAGCCCAATCGTTCATAATCTACTGTGAGTGTAGAGCCTTTAATGATACCAAGTTCCTCCATTTTTCGTACTCTCACGTGAACAGTCCCTGCTGAAATTTCCAACTGCTTGGCTATCTCAGTAAAAGGGGTTCGGGTATCATCAATCAATAGATCTAATATTTGATGATCAGTTTCATCTAATTTGTATCTCGCCATCTATTATATTTTTATAATTTACTCAGCGTGCAAAGTAAGTATTTTATTTTGAATTATCCAAATAAAAAGACTTATATTTTGCATTTTCTTTCTTATTTTGTGTTAAAGGTTTTGTAAATCTAAACTATTTTCAATAGAACTTTTATTGATAGGAGCTATTAGATATTTAGACAGAGGCATTTCTCTATGTCCATATTTAGTGGATAAATCTCCTATTTCGGCAATATAAGGGACAAACAAAATTTTAGCATTTTCTAAGATTTCTTTGTAAAGAATACCTACATCATTACCACTATGTGTATCATCACGTAAGATAATATCATAAAAACATTTGTCGTTTTCTGGTATATTGAAATAATCCGTATAATTTACATTTGTAACATAAGAAGTAGCAATATATTCTAATGCTGTTAAAATTGCTATCGCTATGTAAGATCTTGTATGTTCACGATTGTAATCATTGGGGTAATGTCCTGCTTCAAAAAGGATTGTAGGTGTACCTAATGAAGTATATTTATCTCCTGTACAGTTGATATTAAAACTATCATCAAAACGTGCTATTTGATTGGGTATATGATGTTGTAAAATGCTATTCATTACAACAATAACTTCCATTGCCTTTTGACGGATTTCATTGACACTACGTTCTTTATTATAAGCAGGAGCTAAGAAAGAAACAGTAGCAGGAAAAGGGGTTTGCCCTACACTAAAAATAGTTCTTTGGTCGTGTAAATTAAAACAATAATCAGGCTGCACAAGGTCATAAGCTTTACGCAAACATTTGCTTTCAGGCTGTGTAAGTTCGTGAGCATCACGATTGAGGTCGACATTGTTAAAGTTCACACGTGTAAACAGTTCAGATCCGTCAGGATTGAGCATTGGTATACAATAGATACTCAATTCCGATAAAACATTAGCTGTTTGAAGTCTCAGCAAAACATCAAAAAGAGCCTTAGTTGTAGTTGATTCATTACCGTGCATTTGTGACCAAAGTAGTATTTTTTTATTCCCCTTACCTACTCTATACAAGTTGATAGGTATACCTTTCACTGAACTACCCAAATGAATAACTTCATCAAAAGGATATTCATCTAAAAGAGGGGTAATCATTTGATAGGTAATATAACGTCCTAAAAGTTCTTTTTCCATTTTCTTTTCCCTTTTTATATAGATTATTATAAGGACAAAAGTAAGAAATATTTAGTAGATAACAATTATATATACATAAAATTTTGATTAGGATATTTTATTACATAAACATCTATCTAATTACATTTGTATACAATTTTACAATGTAAGAAATTACAGTTGTAACATCTATAAAAATAGAGAATAAGTATTTATAGTAGATAACTCCCAGGAAAATACATATAAATTATTTTTATAATGAATATATAAATAATTATATATGATATAATTACATTGATAATATAAATTGATACTTAAATTTTTGAAATAAATAATTTTGTTTAAATTTGTATATATCAAAATATTGATTTACATTTGTGCATTATTGATAAAATTGATAAAAATTACAATGTTAAACACATCAGACTTTTCCATTCGCTTGCAACAAGTGATGGATTATTATGGATTAAATGCGGCAGCTTTTGCTGATGCTTTAGAAATTCAACGTTCAGGGATATCACATCTTTTATCGGAGCGCAATAAACCGAGTTTAGACTTTATACTAAAACTCATAGAAAAATTTCCAGATGTGGATATGTACTGGATTACTCAAGGAAAAGGAACTTTCCCTCGCAAAGAAGAGAAAGAAGTTTCTGTACCTAAAAAAATACAACAGCCAGACTTATTTAGTGATATTCCAGAAATAGAAATGGAAAGCTCCTCTCCTACTCTATCTTCTCCTATTAAAGAAGAAAAAAAAGTTAGTTTAGATAAAGAGGTATCAGAATTATCTCATTTACCTTCTATAGTGAATAATACTGTGGGAAAGAAAATTAAGCGCATTATCTTTTTTTATGAAGATAATCATTTTGAAGTTTTTGATAGTTAGGTACAAGAAAATAGCCCCAAATTTGACCCAGCTATTTTAAGAAGTTAGGCGTAATTAGTTGACTATCAGACTAATTACGCCTATTTTGTAGCGGGAACTGGACTCGAACCAGTGACCTTCGGGTTATGAGTTTTACAATCATTAATAAAAATATTGATTATCAATGCTTTTTAGATTCAAAAAACACCCAAAAACCCAATAAAAATACTCGGTTATATACTCTATTTTATTATTAATTTACACACAAAAACATCTGTGTTACAATGGTTAATAAACTGTCGTTTATTTCTATAAATTTTGAATTTACCAAAACTATAGCTGTTGGCTTTTCCCTGCTATGATTTGTAGTAGCTGTTGTATTTGTTCATCTTTCTTTGAAATTTGTTTATCCTTTTCACGAATCATATTCATTAAATCGGAGATGAGTTCTTTGATATCTTCGCCATCATTATACACTCCTCCCTGATTTATTTTTTGTTTGCCACCTGCGATTAAATTGCTCTTTGATATTTTCACGTTTATATACTTCCCTTCAATGTACTCCATAATGGTATTTAAAGTATTAGATTGAGGTCTTTTTGTTTCACCATTTATTATTTTTTGAACTCCAACAGCACTTAAACCTGTATTTCGTTCAATTTCATAGGCCGTAACATTGTATTCTTTTATTAAGCCTAACACATACATTAATAAATTATCAATCTCTTCCATAATATACTGAAATTTAATATTTTAATTATTTTTTAGTCAATATTTATATTTAAAAGTTTGTTATATTATATAACTTGTTATATATTTGCAGCCGAAAACAAAAACAATTTTACATTTTAAAATACATTTGTATTTAAAATTATTTTGCAAATATATAAATAAAAAATGAAAGTAAGTAAAATTATCATCGAAAAAATTTTGAATGACAATAATTTTAGCATTGAGTTAGCTAAAAGATTAGGTAACCAACAACAGTCAGTGTTAGGTTTAGCTCGCAGAAACAGCCGTAATTTAACCCTTTGGGAAGCTGTTCTATTTTATAAGGAACAAGGCTTTACTGAGGAAGAAATTTTTTGTGATTCTAAAGCAGAAACTTTAAATTCTATGTCAGAAGAATAAAAAGCTTATATTGCTAAAACGCTAACTTTTATATTAAATAATATTTTTTATATATAAAATATATGTTACAATTATTTTTATAGATAAAATTAGCTAATGAACCCTCTTGTACAAATAGCCTATAAAACAATTCATCAGTTTGAGCTATCGGAAAAAGATACTCAAGCTCTTATTAATATGTTACAAGGTTCAGAACAAGAGCAAAAAGAAAAACAATATAGCAAAAAATTAAAAAAAGTTCCTAAAGAGCTTTTGGAGGAAGTAGAAGTTCTTAGAGAGCTTTTGAAGAGAAAACAGCTTTTTCCTCCTAAAAAATGGAATGGTTATCACAAGGGAATAAAAGTATTTTAAACATCTTTCTTGAATTATGCTATGGATATGCTAGATAACAATACACCTTTATGGCAGCTTACTGTTGGAGAGTTCTTGGAACTTCAGAAAACAGAAATACAACTTGCTTTAGTGGCTAAGAATAAAAAGTATGAATATGGGCTAAAGGGACTAGCTAAAATATTAGGTTGTTCACGCTCTACAGCAAGTAAGATAAAGAGTTCAGGGATTTTAGATGAAGCTATTTGTCAGAATGGTAAACTCATAATAATTGATAAAGAAAAAGCCTTAGAGCTACTCAAAAAAAGCAAAGAGTAATGGACTATCTCAGTTTAACAAAAAAGTTTTGGACTTTTAATGATGTTTATCCACTATCAGCACCTATAGTGGCTATTTATCTTTTTCTGTTAGACAATTGGGATAAGGTAGGAGGTAAAGATTTTGAATTTTCTGACAAAGTAATGAGTAAAAGATTAAAAATAAATAGAAAGACCATAAAAACAAGTAAAGATACTTTACGGAATTTAGGTCTTATTAGTTTTCAGATTACTAATGGATTTCCTACCTTATACAGAATTATTCCTGACTACCTTGTTAGAAATTTTGCTGTAGAAAGAGAAAAAACAAGCGTTAAACAAGTTATTAAAAAACGGGGTGAGAAGTCTGTTTCTCAATTAGGAGAATTTCTAAAAACAAGTGAAATGCCTAAAAAAGAAAGTCTAACACTTCCAAGAGAAGTTCCTAAAGAAAACATTTCTAAAAACATTGATATTCCTTCTTTTGAAGAATTTATGAACTATGCAAAAACATTAGATATTTATGAAGAAGGGTTAGATGTACACTTAAAAATAAAATATGAAACTTGGAAAGATGATGGCTGGGTAAGTGGTTATAACAAACCTATTGTAAATTGGAAACAAACTCTTAAAAACACTATGCCTTATCTAAGGTCAAACAATAAAAACATCTTTAATGTTCCAAAAATAAACAGACCTAAATCTACTTACAATGAATGAAAACATCGATATAGATATAGAAAAATACGTACTTGGCAATCTTGTGAGTGAGTCCCAACTCATTGCGCAATACTATAATATGCTGAGTGTTTATCTTTTTTCTGCACCACAACATCAAGCTATTTACGAAACTATTGTGCGAGTTTGGAAACAATACGGCACTGTAGATTTGATACTATTAGGAAAAGAATTTGAGAAGAAAAAACTAAATTCATACACTGTTTACTGTATTGATTTAGCTAATTTTGCGATTTCATCTGCTAATATAGAGTACCATATAATGCTTTTGGTACAAGAATCTGTAAAACGGGATTTTATCAATAAATTCTCCCTACTTCTCAGTATGGCTCAAAAGAAAGAGAATGATATATTCGACATACGCGATAAGGCTTTTGAATACTTTAATAACCTTTTTATTGATAAGTTTATTGAAAATAACCGTCAAACGCGTGAGTTTCCTGAATTAGTAGAGGCAGTGCAAAAGAATTTCGAGAGTATTCATCAAGGGAAGCTCACAGGATTACAAAGTTCTCTAACTATTATCAATAAAGTATTTGGAGGTTGGCAGAAATCTAATCTTACCATTGTTGCAGGTCGCCCTGGTATGGGGAAAACTACTTTTTTAGTACAACAAATTGTAGATATGGTAGCTCAAGGATATTCGGTAGGGGTATTTTCGTTGGAAATGTCGGCAGAGCAAATTGCCTCTAAAATTATTACTAATTATACTGATATTCCTAATTCTTCCATTCTTCGCAAAGGACTTAAAGATGAGGAAGTGTATCGCTATATCTCTCTGAAAGACAATCTTACCCAAATGAAAATACATATAGATGACACTTCGTCTATTTCAATTGAAAATCTTAAAATGAAGGCAAAGTCAATGGCTCTTCGCTATCATATCAATATATTGTTTGTTGATTATCTACAGCTTATTACCTATCCCAAAGCTAGTAATAGAGAGCAGGAGATTTCTTTTATTTCTCGCAGTTTGAAAGGACTTGCAAAAGAACTCGATATCCCTGTGATTGCTCTTTCTCAGCTGTCACGAAATGTAGAACAGCGCACAGACAAGCGTCCTTTTCTTTCTGACCTAAGAGACTCTGGCGCTATTGAACAAGATGCCGATGAAGTGGTATTCCTCTATCGCCCCGAATATTACGGTATTGACCATTGGGATAAGGAATACAATAATGAAAGTACTAAAAATGAGGTAGAAATCATCATTTCCAAGAACCGACACGGGGGCATTCTCTCTGAGCGTTGTGTTGTGAGTATGGCTACTTCAAAGTTTAGAGATTTAAAAAAGGAAATTAGCGCAATGTAGAGCGATACTTCTCTTTTGTTGATAAAAATAAGAAACCTATGCAAGTGTAGCAGATGTAGTGAATCACCTTACTAAAGCCTCTGGAAAATCTTATCGAGTATGATGAGACTTACAACCATTCTTGTGTATTTTTTATAGTGGGTTATGTGACTAATTTAGCTTATCAATCTATAATAACAGTATTGTTTTTATGGTTACCATTGCAAATACTATTAGATATCATTTGGTATATTGAAGATTGGATCATTATTCACCTGAGCTGATTTGCTAACAGTATTCCAACCATTATTTCCTGTCGTTATAGGTAGATCGTGAATATAAATTTGTTTCAAGAGTATCTGTTTTATAGGATTATTTGACAAATATTCTATAAACTTATTTGAGAATTGGTCTTCATTATGATAGAAAAATTTTATCCCTAAAATTGGATCAATCGTTGATGTTAACTGTCTTATTGACAAGGTGCCACAATGCATATATGATAAAAAACTATATGAGTCTATTACATACACATCTTTATGAGAAAAACCAGAAAATGTCGGATAGTTTGTTACTACAAAAGGGATGATTTCTTTTGAAGAATAATCGCCTAACTTATTGAAATATTGTGGGTTGTTTTTTATAAATTCAGCTTTTCTAATAGCCTGTTCGCAACCTTCTTCTAATCTTTCCCATGCCTCAGCATAATTAAGTGGCTCTATTGAATAGTGAATACATTTCGCCTCAGCTACTAAAACCACATTTTTCATTGAGATAAGAATATCTATTTCTTCTTCACTACCTTTTTTTCCATATTTCCCTGTTGGTATACAAGTTATAGGGTATGAAGTCTCTTTTTGTGTTAACTGATTATGAAGAAAATTTTCAAACTGTACTCCTCTGTCATCAAGGTTAAAACCTCCTTTGAACATAATTTTATCAATAACATTATAGGGAGAAGAACAGGTAATAGGGTAAAATGGCAAAAGATAATATTCTTCAACAGGATATAGCATAGATGTCCAAATATCATTGAATTTTGTCCAATCTGCTTCTAATATAGTTATTACTGCTTTTATTTTTGAACGTTTGATATTAGTAAGTTTTTCAATGTATGATATGAGGTCTTTCTTTAGTATCTTACTTGGAACAGAAGAAAAATCCTTTTGATAAATTATAGATACATTATAATTAACATTTAAGAGTACATACTCAACAATATATTGTATAGCACACCATACTGAAATTGCCTCATCTATTGTACAGTTATTAAGTTTTGGTAATATTGTGCTACCTACAAGAAACTCATAGTAAGCATCTATATAAGACTGTATTTCAATGACTATTAATTTATATTCTTTTGAATATCCTTTTCCAAAACCTAGTGTGATAGAACTATTATTGATTATTACATTCTTTATGCGATAGCTAGAAATGTACTTAAAAAGTCTTGGATTGATACCTTCTTCACGTGCACGACTCATTACATAAGCTTGGCGTTCTGTAAACATCATATTGCCTGCTAAAAGCAGTTTAAGATTATTCTTATTCTCGTAGTCAAAAGTAATAAGTCTATTCTTTTTATCTATATTTACAAAACCATCATTATAGAGTATGTCATTATAAGAATGCTTTAATGCAACAAGCATTTGACTATTTTGTATTAAGTTTATAATTCTACCGGAAAACTCTTCTGGTTTAGAATCTTTATAACTTAGTTCTTTATTAAGAAAGTATCTCAGATAATTTAGCAACAAACTGCATGAATCTGTCATACTTTCTAAACAAGCACGAGCATCAAGTAACCCTACTTTAGGATCTATAGATGGAAGTTTAAAGTTCGTCAAATCTGATAGAAGAAATATTCCCTTTCCTGCTTTTTGTAAAGCTACTTTTCGCTTATCCCATACAACTTTATACTCCCTATTTATCCAAGCTATTATATATTCTGCAATATGACAACCTTTTAGATTCAAGTGTTTATAGTTGTCCTCTATATGCTTATAAAACTCTACACACAAGTTATGCAGGTTATCGGACATTTCTATAAAATATTCTATAGCTGTTTGATCTTCCTCTGTATATGGAATATTTGTATTTACTTTTTCTACTACTTTACATAGCTCTTTTATATCAAAATTATTGCTTGTAGGTTTATATTCTACTTTCTTAGGATGCTTTATAATATATTTCTTATATTCTTTAAAAAAATCTCTCATTTAATTATTATACAAAAATTCACATTCTCTATCACTTACAACTATATTCTTTTATATACTTCATAATTTTTTTGTAAGTGTACAAACAAACAGTAAAATTCAGAAACAAAGGGTTATAGTCTAAAGAATCTTTAAGAATAGTATTCAAAAGAACATAGTTTCTTTTTTGTATATCATCAAAGTTTTTGATATCTTGTTCAATCTCTAACTCTGTTCTGTCAAGAAACATTATGTACTTTTTAATTATAGAAACTACATAATCAGATACCTGTATCATTGCATTTGTTTTAGAATCTATAAAACTATAATTAGTTAAAAGTTTCCTATTTATTTCAAGATCCTCTTCCTTGAGTCCTCTCTGTACTTGTTTTTCTTCATCAAATATTAAATTCTTTCTATGGAATTTTATAATTTCTTGCCTGTAGAATTGAATAAAAGACTCTACCCATGTACCAGTCTCCTCCTTTTGGATAAAAGTAAGCTCTTTTTGTCTTTTAGCTGTACAGATAAGTTTTTTCAATGACATTAATAAAGGATTTGTCAAGTATTTTGATGCTGACTCTTTAATTTGTTCTTCTATCATTCTTATTATGCCCTCTAAAAATTCTTCTTTTTCTGAGTCCTTTATATTTGGATATTTATACTTTTTAAAATGTTCTACGGTTTTTCTACAGTCTTTTTTTAGCACTTGATATAATTCAGCCTTAAATTCCCTAGACCGTATTTCAGTACCCTCTATAGAATCTACAATATCTACAAAAGCATAGTATAGGATTTGCGCAGCACTGAAATGAATGTGCCATTTTTTTTCTTGTATCAACTCTAAAATCTGACGGAAATTATCTTTTCTCAGAATTGCAATAAAATCACCTTTTAAGTCATTTGTTGCCTTAAGTTCTGTTGTAGGTTGTTTTCCAAGTCTTGATTTAAGACTTTCAATAGAAATTGTATCCTCAGCTTGAATACCTCCAAGTACAAATACTGTATCAAATTTTGCATTGAGAGATCCATTTTTAATGATCAAATGCTTTACATTTTCAGTTTCATCATAGTATAGAGTTTCTTTTCTTTCAAGATGTTCTATACTTCCTCCTTGAATAAGAGTGTTCTCTTTTATAGTTTTGTATAATTCTGTGTAACTCATAGCTTTTGGTGTAATGAACAAAATTGAAGCATTTTAAATCTAAAATCAAGTTACCTTTATGACTTGAATACTGTTATACTCTACTACATAAATTCTCTCAGAAGGATAGTGATTTACTTGTTTTGCAATCTCTTCAACGAGATTATCGGCAGTGATGTTTGGATTTTGATTTATGGGGGTGGGGCTTGAACAACTTTGAAAAGCTAGCAACACAAAGACCCAAAGGAACCAATGCTTCATATTAATATACTTTAAATTCTGTTTCGCCTTGAGGAATGTAGAAATAACTATTGAAAAATAAAGGATGTATATCACCTTCATATTCTATCTTTGCCCAAAGTGCTGTATTGCCACGCAAATTATTATCTTTAGTATCTAACATTAAGGCTACTAACTTACCATCTGCAAAAAACTCTAACTTATAATTTGCTATAGGCTGCATCTCTAAAGGAGCTTTTTTATAAATTTCATAATAAGCGTTCCAATTTTCCCTTATTGTTTCTATATCAGCATAAGTAGAAACAAACAGATTTTTTAAGTTATCAAACTCTATTCTTGCGATATTGTCAAGTTCTCTGTTTTTATAGATTTGCCATACTTCTTTGTATTTGGCTAACAATTTGGTCATTAGTAGTTTTTGATCCATTTTGCGCAAATCTTGTGCTGTTGCAAAAGGGGGCTGTAGTTGGTAAGGTAGGTCTACTTCTACTTCAAAACTCCCTTCATAATAAGTTTTACCAGAGCCAGCAAACTTATAAGAAATGCTATCTCCTTGAGCGTTTTTAATAGCTATATTGGGAGTAGTATATTCTGCATAAAGAATATCTTCTGCCTCTTCATTCTTTAAATCATACGATTTAACTTTAAGTGTTACATAAGACTTGTCTACAAGGGTGTTTTGTGTAATGGTTACTCCTCTTTCTTCTAAGGTATAGAGAGGATACATTTTGTAGGAAATTCTATATTTTCCTGAATGAGGTAGCAATTCGTTTACATCTATTGCTCCACCTGTAATTATCCCTCGACCACGATTGTAGGGGACTTTAATATTATCAATAAACATATCAAAATAACAATTGTCATTAGAGTAGTCAATCCCATAAATTTTCTCAGATGGATAGTGTTTTACTTGTTTTGCAATCTCTTCGACGAGATTATCGGCGGTGATGTTTGGATTTTGATTTACGGGGGTGGGTTGTGAGCAGCTATAAAAAGCTGTTAAAACTAAAAGGGTAAAGATGATATGTTTCATTATGATTAATACACTTTAAATTCTGTTTCGCCTTGAGGGATGTAGAAATACCTATTGAAAAAGACGGGCATACCAAACTCTCCATTTTCATATATTAGTTTTGCCCAAAGCACTGTATTGCCACGAATCTTGTTATCTTTAGTATCTAACATTAAGGCTGCTAATTTTCCATCTGCAAAAAACTCTAATTTGTAATTCTCTATGGGCTGTATTTCAAAAGTCCCATTTTTATAGTTGTCGTAAATTACTGCCCAATTCTCCTTTATAGTTTTTGGGGTGGCATAATGAGAAATAAACAAATCTTTCAAACTATCGTATTCTAATCTTGCGATATTGTCAAGTTCTCTGTTTTTATAGATTTGCCATACTTCTTTGTATTTGGCTAACAATTTGGTCATTAATAGTTTTTGATCCATTTTGCGCAAATCTTGTGCTGTTGCAAAAGGAGGTTGTAGCTGGTAAGGAACTTCCAATTCTACTTCAAAACTCCCTTCGTAATAAGTTTTACCAGCACCTGCAAACTTATAAATGGTGTCTCCTTGGGCGTTTTTAATTGCTATATTAGGCGTACCATATTTTGCATAAAAGATATCTCCTTCGTTTTTATCTTTTAAATTATAAGAATAGACATCAAGTGCTACATAAGAGCTGTCTACAAGGGTGTTTAGTGTAACAGTTTTTCCTTCTTCTTCTAAGGTATAGAGAGGATACATTTTGTAGGAAATTGTATATTTTCCTGAATGGGGTAGCAATTGGTTTACCTCTACTGCTGTACTACCAATCAATCCTCTACCAGGAAATGTATGAACCTTAATGTCATTGATAAACATATCAAAATAACAATTGTTATTAGAGTAGCCAAGTCCATAAATTCTCTCAGAAGGATAGTGCTTTACTTGTTTTGCAATTTCTTCAACGAGATTGTCAGCAGTGATGTTTGAATTTTGATTTACGGGGGTGGGTTGTGAGCAGCTATGAAAAACTACTGACACAAAGACACAAAGGAACCAATGCTTCATATCAATACACTTTAAATTCTGTTTCGCCTTGAGGAATATAGAAATACCTATTGAAAAAGACGGGAGTGTTTTCCTCGTCTTTTAATTTTATCCAAAGTGCTGTATTGCCACGAATCTTGTTATCTTTAGTATCTAACATTAAGGCTACTAATTTACCATCTGCAAAAAACTCTAATTTGTAATTTGTTATAGGTTGCATCTCAAAAGAAGTGTTCTTGTAGTTATCATAAAGATATTCCCAATTTTTCTTTATGACTTCCTTTGTAGCGTAATGTGAAACTGCATAATCTTTCAACATATCAAACTCTAATCTTGCGATATTGTTAATTTCTCTGTTTTTATAGATTTGCCATACTTCTTTGTATTTGGCTAACAATTTGGTCATTAGTAGTTTTTGATCCATTTTGCGCAAATCTTGTGCTGTTGCAAAAGGAGGTTGTAGCTGGTAAGGAACATCCAACTCTACTTCAAAACTCCCTTCGTAATAAGTTTTACCAGCGCCTGCAAACTTATAAATGGTATCTCCTTGAGCGTTTTTAATTGCTATATTGGGAGTGACATATTCCTCTGCATAAGAAATATCCGCAGCTTCTTCGTTCTTTAAATCATAAGAACATACCTCAAGTGTTACATAAGACTTGTCTACAAGAGTGTTTTGTGTAGTGGTTACTCCCCTTTCTTCTAAGGTATAGAGAGGGTACATTTTATAAGAAATTGTATGTTTCCCCGAGTGAAATAATAATTCACTTACCTCTACTGCTGTACTACCAATAACTCCCCTTCCTGGAAGTTTGTAAGCTCTAATACCATCCACAAACATTTCAAAATAACAATTGTCATTTGAATATCTGATTTTGTACACTTTTTCAGATGGATAGTGCTTTACTTGTTTTGCAATCTCTTCAACGAGATTATCGGCGGTGATGTTTGGATTTTGATTTACGGGGGTGGGGCTTGAACAGCTATAGAACATTAGCAACACAAAGCCCCAAAGGAACCAATGCTTCATATCAATACACTTTAAATTCCGTTTCGCCTTGAGGAATATAGAAATACTTATTTAAGAATAAGGGACGTATTCCACCTTCGTAATCCACCTTTGCCCAAAGTGCTGTGTTACCTCTAAAGCGATTATCTTTAGTATCTAACATTAAGGCTACTAATTTCCCGTCTGCAAAAAACTCTAACTTGTAATTTTCTAAGGGCTGCATCTCTAAAGTATTATTACTTTTAAAAACATTATAAAAAACTTCCCAGTCCTCTGCTATAGTTTCTTTGGTTTCATAATTAGAAATTGCATAATGTTTTAAGTTATCAAACTCTAATCTTGCAATATTATCAAGTTCTCTATTTTTATAGATTTGCCATACTTCTTTGTATTTGGCTAACAATTTGGTCATTAGTAGTTTTTGATCCATTTTGCGCAAATCTTGTGCTGTTGCAAAAGGAGGTTGTAGCTGATAAGGAACATCCAATTCTACTTCAAAACTCCCTTCGTAATAAGTTTTACCAGCGCCAGCAAACTTATAAATGGTATCTCCTTGAGCGTTTTTAGTAGCTATATTGGGAGTGGCATATTCTGCATAAGAAATATCTTCTGCCTCTTCATTCTTTAAATCATAAGAACATACCTCAAGTGTTACATAAGACTTGTCTACAAGAGTATTTTGTTTAACAATTTTTCCTTCCTCTTCTAAGGTATAGAGAGGATACATTTTATAAGAAATTGTATGTTTCCCCGAGTGAAATAACAAATTACTTACCTCTACTGCTGTGCTACCTCCTCTTACAAAAAGCTTATGAACTCTAATCCCATCCACAAACATTTCGAAATAACAATTGTCATTTGAATATCTGATTTTATATACTTTCTCAGATGGATAGTGTTTTACTTGTTTTGCAATCTCTTCAACGAGATTATCGGCGGTAATGTTTGGATTTTGTGTTATCATAGTTTCTTTTTTTTGTAAACAGCTTTGTAAGCTGAGTAATAAAAATAGTGTTAATATTGCTTTTTTCATTATGCTTGAGATTTAAATAATTCAATTTTAGAAATAGGGAGATCAAATTTTTCAATTAGCGTAAATGGTACATATTTTGACTCATCAATAATATCTCCAAAAAGATAACTCTTAGCTTTTATTTTTCCCCAATAAGTACCTTTTATGCTTGAACAATGTAAAGACAAGTCTACAAAAAAACTTTTGTTTTCTTCTTTGTTTACACCATACTTCAGTTTTAGACTTGCCTCTCCATTTATCTCAGCTCCTGCCTCTGCTTCAACTTTAGTGAAAAAAAATTCAGCCTCCATCCTACCTTTAATCATAGCTTTGAAAGTTATTTTTCCTGTTAAAGTGCGTTCGTTTTTAGCAGTTGTTTTTAGGTTTTGCATTTTCTCATCGAAGGTATAGGTATTGGTAAGCATATTGTAACGCACGTTGTCTTCGAATATTAAATCCCCACGTATTTCGATATTTCCTATGATATTGAATACGTTCTTTTCCTTGAAATTTTCGACAATAAGCTTGTTGTTCTCCTTATTTTCATTTGCTTTAGGGTATTTGGCATTCTTGATATCTCTTCCTTTTTGAAGCAGCTCTAACAAATTAAACTCTCGCTTGAAATTCACTGCCAATACGGGGTCTGCTTTTAGGTTTGCTTCGTAGATTAAAGCTACTTTTCCATTTTCTTGTTTTTGGTAGTACATTCCAGCATTAATGGCTATAGAAGGCGGGATAAACTCTACACCTGCATCGTCTAACTTTTTAAGCACAGCTTTCCCATTTCGTACCATTTTAGAGATTTTTTTGAGTTTATTTCCCAAATTCTTTCCTCGTGTGAGGTAGATAAGCAATAAATCTATAATTATACCAATTGCTACTAGTTCATATATAGCAGCAGCAGCTAGATACCTAGTATAGCTAGTTTCTTTGATAATATTAGTTTGCTTACCTACTAAAGAAACTTTTGTTCCTTTTTTCTCTAAGGTGCGGTTGTGAATTGTGTGTAAGCCATAGACAAAGTCTTTAGCTTGTTCTTCTATATAGTCCAGTATCGAGTCAGCTAAAATGAATCCTAAAGGACTAATGATTTCGAAAATTTTATAAAAGACACTTTGTCTTAGTTCATTTAGAACGTCGGTAATTCCTATGGTTAAATCACTAAACTGTTCTTTTTGGTGGAAGTAATAGCTTGGTTTTTCTTTTCCATAGTTATACTGGAAATGCCCTATCCACACCACATCGGGGTAGGTTCTTACCTCTAATGTAGCTTTGTTAGGATTGGCAAAATAGGCACAACTGTTGATATGATAGGCTTCGGAGGTATAGATAATAGCCTTAGGGTTTAGGAAATCTACTAACAAATAGAAATAGTTGTTAGGGAAATTTTCATGTTTGGCGAAAACCAATTGAGAAAATTGACTTTCTTTTTTTGTGGCTACAACCTGTCCAAATTTTTTTACTATTACGGTATTTTTTTGGTGTTTAGGATTTCTAAAGCAAGCTTTATCAGACCATTCGCCAATTTTTATTTCGAGTTTTTTATATTTTAGAGAGTTACCTGCTATGGTTTCGTATATCAAAGCATCTTGATTGTATTCTAAATAGCGGAAATCAATTTCTACGCGGCGATTTTTCTGGTAAGCTTCTTCTGTATTTCCTTTTACGGCAGGATTACCTTCCCCTTCTCCAGAAATTTTAATTCTATTAGGGTCTAATCCACCTGCTATAAAGAAATCTTTTACGGCTTGCGCTCTTCTTTCAGATAAGGCTTGATTGTAATCTAAAGAGCCTCTATCATCGGCGTGACCAGTGAGCACCATATTTAAATGCTGATTGAAACACAAGAAATTCAATAGTCCATCTAATGTGTTCTTAGCATCTGAACGTATATTAGATTTATCAAAATCAAAATATACATTAGATTTTACTGTTTTGTTTTCAGAAGAAACTTTTTTCAAAGGTGTTTTTCCTTCTTTAAAAACTGAAAAATACTCATCATTGTCTTTTATAGTAATTTCTTTAAACTTGCAAATGTGGTTACTTTTTGCATTTTTATCGAGTTTACCTACTTTAGAAGGTGTTATATTTTTGGGAGGCTCTGTTTTTGTGGAAACTATTTTATTTTTTACATTCAGAAAAATAGCGTGGACTTCTTGATTTCTATCATCTTTGATGTATTTTCCTGTAGCATTATCTTTTACTTTGATAAAAAATTCTTCTACATCTAACATCACACCCTTAACTCTACTCTTCCATTTGAAGGTATCTAATATTGCTAAGATTACTCTTCCTTCATTAACCATAACATTGGAATAGGAGTAAATTTTTTCATCCTCAAAAAGGAAACGTCTATTATTCCATATTTCTATTGTTAAGTTGTGATTGTTTAATCCTTCGGTTTCTAAATGCAAAAAGACAGGGTGTCCATAACAAATATAGTCTTGCTTATTATTATTTTTAATACTTTTCCCTTCAGATTCTCTTGCCCATTTGGAACTTATAATTTTAGCTTGGCACTTTCCTTGGATGTATACTCCTGTGTTGCCCTTATTAGCTCTATTATCAGAGAGACTAGCCTCCACATAGAAGAGATAATTTCCGCAGAGTTTTTTTTCTATTGTAAAATGGAAAGGGGATGAAGAAGGTAGTACTTCTTTTTTGAGAATTGTTCTATTTTCGTTTTGTACAAACCACCTTACTTGTCCTTGTTTTTCTTTAGGAGTAGTATGCTCAAACCACTCCGAAACAAGGAAAAGGATTTCTTTGTTGTTTTGATCGAAATTTACCGTAATTTTTTCACCTAAAACCTCTGTTTTAGGGGTATAGGCTCCTTTTATTATTTTTATACGTTTTACTCCTTTAGACATTTTTACTTTTTTTGAAATTTAAACAGCTTCTATGTATTATTTGAAAAACATTTTTTTTGAGATGTCAGATTAAGTACGTACTAATTGACATTGAAACAAGGTTTTACTTGTTGTATTATCTTATGTATTTCTATCATTACTTGGCTTTTGGTTTTTTGTAGGCTTTATTCTCCCCACT
>NZ_UAVP01000002.1 GCF_900446695.1 Capnocytophaga sputigena | reverse complement strand
CACAGGGCAAACCTATATTTCGGCAGAAGAAGCCCAAGAAACTGCTCTCGCTACCGCTATGCAAATGCGTGAAGTAGAGGGTATTGTTACCAAAGCTCCCTTAAAAATTGGCTCGATTGAGGTAGTAAAAGGCGACACTCGCAAGCCTTACGTACCCACCAAAGGCAACGCAAAACCCGAACAAGCCGATGTGTACATTGTAAACTTTGCCAACAACCAAGGGTATGTAATTACCTCAGCAGATAGGCGCGTTCCTAGTGTATTAGCCTATAATTCCTACGGACATTTAGGCGACACTATTAGCAACCCAGGACAAGCAATACTGTTTAGCTATATGCAGGAGTACATAGAAGAACAACGTGCCGCTTTTGAAGCTAATAAAGAGAATTTGGCGACTGAGGCAGAAGAAGCTATTTTCAAACGACTCTCAAAAGGACAACAAGAAGAACTTATCTTACGAGGACTTTTTGATAGGAGAGGAAAGAGAGTGAAAACAAAATACTATAATTATTATGGTGATGATTCATATCCTAGGGAAGGATTTAACTCTCATCAAGAGTATTGGGAGTGGTTTTGTCACAAAAAAATAGAGGTCCTGAATATATGGATAAAGGATATACTAAATATGGAGAATGGCAAACTAAATATGTAAAAGCACCTTTAATAAAGACTCTTTGGAATCAAATAGGAACTTATAATAATAAAGTTTCTATGCAATGTGGTAATGACCAAGCTCCTGTAGGGTGTGTGGCTACTGCAGTAGGACAATTTATGGCATATTATAAAAAACCTACTGATTTTAAAGGTAGAAAAATGCATTGGGATGATATGACTAAAGTAGATGTAGGTGATATGTTTTCTACCATTGATAACTATAGCGTAGGATATAACACTACTGCAAAAGAAGATATACAATACCTTTTAGCGCATTTAGGAGATGGTGATTATCTAAATATGGACTATGGATGTGGGGGAAGCGGAAGTACTATATATAGAGCTGCAACAACGCTTGCTAGTTTAGGGTATCCTGTAAGACAAACAAATTATGATGGGAATTTAGTTACTGATTTAATAAAAAGGAATCACCCCGTTTATATAAGAGGGCGGGCTATAGAAAAAAGTCATAATTTTTTAGGATTCAATATATATAATACTTATAATGGTCATGCTTGGCTTATAGATGGTTATGTGGTAATGGAACGTAATGCAACAACTTATAGTGTTGTAAGTTGTGAGGAGATAGATGCTATTACATCAAGTGAAAGAAAAAAGATCTTCTTCATTACTACCATATCCGTGTAACATAAAGATTACAGGCGGACGTTTAGTTCTCACTTGAGGTTCTCTAACAATATATTCTAATGGGATTTTTTTGTTGTTACTCATTTTAATTATAAGTTTTCTTTTTGTAGTTTCTAATTCAACACCAACTGATTACGAGCTATTACTCCTATAACTTTTCCTTTCATTGTCTCTCCTATAAAGGCACTATTTTTAGAAGCCGACAAAATATCATTTATTGTAAAACTAAAGAATTTTCGGGAGTAAATAAAGTCATATCAGCAGAAGTTCCTTCAGTAATAGGTGTAGAAGGAATGCCAAAACGTTTGCGAGCTGAAGTAAGTAATTGTATAACTCGTTCTATAGAAGTGTATTGGGTAAGAATACCAAAGGCATTTTCTAGACCTATTGTACCAAAAGCTGCCCAATCAAACTCTTTAAATTTCAATTCTATATCTAATGGATTATGGTCGGAAGTAACGAAGTCTATAACTCCCTCGTTCAATGCCTCTCTAAGTGCTTGTACATTAGCAGTATCACGTAAAGGAGGTAATACTTTGTAGTTAGTATTAAAATTCTCCAACACTTCATCTGTAAAATGTAAGTTATGTATTGCTACACTACAACTTACATCTAATCCTTTAGCTTTAGCTTCTCTAATTAAGGCAACCGATTTTGCTGTAGAAATTGTTGGGATATGCAATTTTCCCCCTGCATATTCTAATACAGCCAAATCACGTGCAACGATAAGTTCTTCAGCTAAAGCAGGAATTCCTTTCAGTCCCAAACGAGTGGCTTCAATATGTTCATTCACCACTCCTTTACCCATAATTTTAGTATCATTAGGAAAAGAAATTACAATACCTCCAAAAGGTTGAGTGTATTGTAAGGCTATTTTTAACAAATTACTGTTGTTAATAGTTTTTTTATAATCTCCAAAAGCCACTGCTCCTCCATTTTTCATATCAAAAAGCTCAGCAAGATACTCACCTTTGCTTTCTATGGTAAGTGCACCAATAGGATGAGCTGTTGCAGCACAATGGGCTGTCTTATTCTTTATATATACTACCCCCGACTGACTATCTACTACAGGATGTGTGAGTGGATTGATTAACAAATGAGTAAAACCACTTTTCTCTGCTGTACGCATCCCATTAGCTAAAGTTTCTCTTTCTTCAAACCCTGGTTCTCCAAAACAAACACTACTATCTGTCCATCCTTGTGAAACATAAATATTCTCTAATACTTGTATTTCATTAGTAAGAGGAATAGATTCACTAACTTGCTGAATAACACCTCCCGAGATAAGAATATCTCTAACTTTATTGTGATAGGCACTTTCTGAATCAATAATCCGTGCTGATTTTAATAGAATATCCATAGTCGCTTTTTAGGCTTTCATAAATTTTATGGGCAAAGGTACAAATTAATTAACAATTAACAATCAACAATTAACAATTTTAACAATTAAATTTAGATAAACTATCTAACTCATCATAGTTTAATATGTAACTTGCTAATTGACAAATTTGCTAATTGACAAATTATTCGTATCTTTGCCCGAAAAAATATAAATATATGAAAGTAGCTGTGGTAATGGGAAGCAAAAGTGATTTACCCGTAATGCAAGACGCTATTGATGTTCTCAAAAACTTGGCATTACAACAGTTGTAGATATTGTATCAGCACATCGCACCCCCGAAAAACTGATGAATTTCAGCACAAATGCTCATAAAAATGGCATTCAGGTAATTATTGCAGGAGCAGGAGGTGCAGCTCACTTGCCTGGTATGGTTGCCGCTATGTCGCCACTACCTGTAATAGGGGTACCTGTAAAGAGTAGTAATTCTATGATGGTTGGGATTCTATCCTTTCTATTTTGCAAATGCCAAATGGAGTACCCGTCGCTACTGTAGCTTGAATGCTGCTAAAAATGCTGGCTTATTAGCTGTACAAATATTAGCTAGTGCCAATACTGTACTTTTACAAAAAATGATTGATTACAAAGAAAGTTTGAAACAAGCAGTGCTCACTGCTGCCGCAACCCTTAACGATGAATAACAACACTTTTCAAGGCTCACGCCTTTTATTATTAGATTTTGGGTCACAATACACTCAGCTTATCGCTCGTCGAGTACGTGAATTAAATGTGTATTGCGAAATGCACCCTTATAACCATTTACCCGAGAATTTAAATGATTTCTCAGCTGTTAATACTCTCTGGTTCTCCCTATTCAGTGCGAA
>NZ_UAVP01000001.1 GCF_900446695.1 Capnocytophaga sputigena | reverse complement strand
AATACGACCGCGGGGGCGAGTACAACCGCAATACACTGGTGTACGACATCGAAAAACGCGGTATGGAAGCTGCCGATAAAGTGGTAACCGTGAGCAACTGGACGCGCAATATCGTCATTGAAAAATACGGCATCCCTGCCGAAAAAGTGATTACCGTGCACAATGCAGTAGATTTCAAAGCCGAAACCGATACCAAAGAAGAACGCGGCATCAAAGATAAAATCGTCACTTTCTTAGGGCGTATCACCTTGCAAAAAGGTCCTGAGTACTTTGTAGAGGCAGCTGCCAAAGTGATGAAACGCGTGCCTAACGTACGCTTTGTAATGGCAGGTAGCGGTGAGAAAATGAACCCCTTAGTGCGCCGTGTAGCACAATTAGGATTGGGCACCCGCTTCCACTTCACAGGCTTCCTTAGAGGTAACGATGTACAACGTATGTTCCAATACAGCGATGTATATGTAATGCCCTCAGTATCCGAGCCTTTTGGGATTTCTCCTTTAGAGGCGATGCGCTCAGGGGTACCTACTATCATCTCCAAACAATCGGGGGTGGCTGAGGTATTAGACCACGCTATCAAAGTGGATTATTGGGATATCAACGCCCTTGCCGATGCTATTTATGGTATCTTGGCTTACCCTACACTTGCTCACTATATGCAACGCGAAGGCTACGACGAGGTAATAAACTCAAATGGGAAAACGCCTCCTTGAAACTTAAAAACATTTACGAATCTTTAATATAAAATAACCAACGATGAAAAAGTCAATTTGTATTTATTTCCAAATCCATCACCCCGAACGTCTTAGAAAATACCAATTCTTTGACATAGGTAAAAAACACAACTATTTCGATAACTACGCCAATCGTTCAGAACTTGAAGATTTGGCAGAACATTGCTATCTGCCTGCCAACGCCCTCTTGTTAGAACTCATCAAAAAACACGAAGGCAAATTCAAAGTAGCGTTTTTCCTTACCCTGGGGGACCTCTCATCGATAAATACGCCCAAGAGGGTAACCCTAAAGCCTTTACCTTCTCTAAGCCTAATATACCAGGTCTTAACTTCAGTTTTTCTGGACTTAAAACAGGTATTCTCTATTTTGTGCAGAAAAACACTGAGGAAAATCCTAATTTTATAACTGAACATTTAGCTGATATTTGTGCTTCAGTACAACACACGATTGTGGAAATACTGATGAGCAAACTCAAAAAAGCTGTAAAAGAAACAGGTATCAAGCAAGTGGCTATTGGAGGGGGAGTATCGGCTAATTCGGGTATTCGCAATGCTCTCACAGCTTTAGGACAGCAATACAGTTGGCAAACCTTTGTGCCTAAATTTCAGTATTGTACCGATAATGCAGCGATGATAGGTATCGTAGGTTATCACAAGTTTTTGGAAGGAAATTTTGTAGCACAAGAAGTCACTGCTCAAGCGCGACTTTCTTTTAATTAGCAGATTTGTTAATTTATTTTGAATGTTTCAAAATAAATTCGTACTTTTGTCTCCTAAATTATAAAAACCATTGAAACGATGAAGACAGAAACATCATTAAATGAAAAACAAGGGCACTGGATTCTCGCCAAACTCGGCAAGAAAGTGTTGCGCCCAGGAGGAAGAGTACTCAGCGAATGGTTAGTAAAAAACTTAGAGATTACCTCCAAAGATGATATTGTAGAGTTTGCCCCAGGCTTAGGATTTACGGCTAATATAGCCTGTTCTTACAAGCCTTTCAGCTATACGGGAGTAGATATGAATGAGGCAGCTGCTGCTTTGGCTAAAAAGAATATTCACTATGAGAATTCACGCGTGATTGTAGCTGATGCCGCAGCTTCTACACTTCCTGATGCTTTTGCTAATAAAGTGTATGGAGAGGCGATGCTCACTATGCAACCTCTTGAACACAAAAAAGCTATTATTGCAGAGGCTTTTAGGATACTCAAACCAGGAGGTTATTACGCTATTCACGAATTAGGCTTACAACCAGACAATGTGAGCGACGAGGTGAAAAACGATGTTTTTAAAGAACTAAGTGCTAATATACGTGTGCACGCACGCCCAATGACCCCCAGTGAGTGGAAAGCTCTTTTTGAAGAGCAAGGTTTTAAGGTAGTGAAAGAACAGCACAACGCAATGCTCCTACTTGAAAACAAGCGTGTATGGCAAGATGAAGGGATATTCCGCACGCTTAAATTCTTCTTCAATCTCTTTACCCACCCCGATTTGCGCAAACGCGTAATGAATATGAAGAAAACGTTTAGAAAACACCAAAAGAACTTAGATGCTATTGCTCTTGTTGTTCAAAAACCTCTTTAAACGATTTTACAAAAAAGCTCATATCTTTATAGGAAATTTCCTATAAAAATATGAGCTAAAAAAAGTAACAAATAAAAATAATTCTTCTCTTTTATTGGTCTTTTACAATTACGAGTTGCGCTTTTGATCCTGTTGCTAAATCCCAACGGTTGCGTATAATGGTATTGCCTTTGTCATCCAGCACCATAAACTCGGCTGTATTAGGACCCGATTCGCCTTGGTTGAGCGCTAAAAACTCTACTTTGTTGAAGCCAGGTTTTAATTCTACTTTAAAACCTCTGAACTCTCCAAGGAGAAAAATGTCGCGAACTTCTTCTACTCCATTCACATATAAACTCACTCGATCGCCATCAATAGCAGCGAAGTCGCGACAATATACATTTACAAACTTTCCATTATTAGTGAAGTCACCAAAAAACTGGTCGCCTTTAGGAGCTTCGTAATCTTCTCGCTTATGGTCGTTCAGTACCTCATAATTAGGTTTGAACTCTACTTTACGCTGTACTAAATTGCTTTTTCCTGTAAAATCAATGCTTTTTTCGGGCACCTTCATCCAAGGGTTGTTTTCTTTTTTAGGAGCTACCCGCAGATTGATAGGGCTACCCTTGTACTCCAGCTCAGGTGATTTTTCTAAAGGAATGACAACCTTCTCATCTTTTTCCGTGTTTCAAACGGTTGAGCCTGAGCAGCTAAGCATCCTAATAAAAGTAATATGTACAAGCATAAATATTTCATAATGTTTGAGCATTTACTTTTTTATAGCTATAATTATGCCAAATTTGCTA
>NZ_UAVP01000011.1 GCF_900446695.1 Capnocytophaga sputigena | reverse complement strand
AGCCGTACCGGAAGGTGCGGCTGGAACACCCTCCTTTCTAGAGATGACCGATAATTGAACATCGGACTAACTCATTCTTTAAATCTTGCTGACAACAAAAAAATAAGCAGTCATAGCTCAGCTGGTTAGAGCGCTACACTGATAATGTAGTCGGCAGTTCGAGTCTGCCTGGGACTACAATAAGCTAAAGAAGGAAATTCTAGAAGCTGAAGAGAGACGAATAGCATAAATCGTAATTCGTAATTCGTAACTCGTCATTAAGCACGGGGAATTAGCTCAGCTGGCTAGAGCACCTGCCTTGCACGCAGGGGGTCAAGGGTCGAATCCTTATTCTCCACAACAACAAGTACATTGACATATTGGGATAAAGAGCATAAGAGATTCAATAATAGATTATTGATAATCTAACGAAAAATATTAAAAAGAATCAAAGAGAACGAGGTATTTATTTAATTGATAATTGTTAATTGTTAATTGAATAAAACTACAAGCGCGAAAAGTTATGTAAGGGCGTATGGGGGATGCCTAGGCTCTCAGAGGCGAAGAAGGACGTGATAAGCTGCGAAAAGTTGCGTGGATTGGCACATACGAGTTGATACGCAAATATCCGAATGGGGCAACCCAGTACATTGAAGATGTACTACATCGTAAAGATGGGCAAACCCGCTGAACTGAAACATCTAAGTAGGCGGAGGAGAAGAAAACAAAAGTGATTCCCAAAGTAGTGGCGAGCGAAATGGGAACAGCCCAAACCCATATTGTTACGGCAATATGGGGGTTGTAGGACCCAGATATAGGTTGTAAAGCTGGATTAGAAGTGTTTGGAAAGACACACCATAGAGAGTGATAGTCTCGTATAGGCACAGTTTTATAAATCTTATGGGTATCCTGAGTAGGTCGGGGCACGTGGAACCTTGACTGAATCCACCGGGACCATCCGGTAAGGCTAAATACTCCTGAGAGACCGATAGTGAACTAGTACCGTGAGGGAAAGGTGAAAAGAACCGTGAATAACGGAGTGAAATAGACCCTGAAACCATACGCCTACAAGCGGTCGGAGCAGCTTAGGCTGTGACGGCGTGCCTTTTGCATAATGAGCCTACGAGTTACTGTTACCAGCGAGGATAAGTATTTCAGATACGAATCCGCAGCGAAAGCGAGTCTGAATAGGGCGACAATAGTTGGTAGTAGTAGACGCGAAACCTGGTGATCTACCCTTGGGCAGGTTGAAGCGCTGGTAACACAGCGTGGAGGACCGAACTGGTTGTCGTTGAAAAGACTTCGGATGACCTGAGGGTAGGGGTGAAAGGCCAATCAAACTGGGAAATAGCTCGTACTCCCCGAAATGCATTTAGGTGCAGCGTTGATGTGAGTTTAATAGAGGTAGAGCTACTGATTGGATGCGGGGGTTTCATCGCCTACCAATTCCTGACAAACTCCGAATGCTATTAAATGCTCATCAGCAGTGAGGGTATGGGTGCTAAGGTCCATATCCGAGAGGGAAAGAACCCGGACCATCAGCTAAGGTCCCCAAATATATGCTAAGTTGACCAAACGCGGTCTGACTGCACTGACAGCTAGGATGTTGGCTTGGAAGCAGCCATACATTTAAAGAGTGCGTAACAGCTCACTAGTCGAGCGGTTGGGCATGGATAATAAACGGGCATAAGCATATTACCGAAGCTATGGGGTTATTACATAAGTAATATACCGGTAGGGGAGCATTCTATTGGCGTTGAAGCTAAAGGCGTGAGCCATAGTGGAGCCTAATAGAAAAGAAAATGTAGGCATAAGTAACGATAAGGCAGGCGAGAAACCTGCCCGCCGAAAGATCAAGGTTTCCTCAGCTATGCTAATCAGCTGAGGGTTAGTCGGGGACTAACGCGAACCCGAGTAGGGGTAGTGGATGTACAACAGGTTAATATTCCTGTACCATTAATCTACTAAAAGTGACGGAATGAGATAGCTACCGCGTACTGACGGAATAGTACGTTTAAGGAGTTGTTATGACTTCAAAAGTACACTGAGGCTTCGGCTGATGTGAGAGTGGCGACAACGTTTCCAAGAAAAGCGAAGATTAATGCCCGTACCGTAAACCGACACAGGTGATTGGGATGAGAATTCTAAGGCGCTCGAGAGATTCATGGCTAAGGAACTAGGCAAAATAGACCTGTAACTTCGGGAGAAAGGTCGCCTATCTAGCGATAGGCCGCAGTGAAAAGGTCCAAGCGACTGTTTATCAAAAACACAGGACTCTGCAAAATCGAAAGATGAGGTATAGGGTCTGACACCTGCCCGGTGCTGGAAGGTTAAGAGGAGAGCTTAGCGTAAGCGAAGGTTTGAATTGAAGCCCCAGTAAACGGCGGCCGTAACTATAACGGTCCTAAGGTAGCGAAATTCCTTGTCGGGTAAGTTCCGACCTGCACGAATGGTGTAACGATTTGGACACTGTCTCGGCCATGAGCTCGGTGAAATTGTAGTATCGGTGAAGATGCCGATTACCCGCAGTGGGACGAAAAGACCCTGTGCACCTTTACTATATCTTCGTATTGGTCTTGGATAAGTGATGCGTAGGATAGGTGGGAGACTAAGAAGCGGCTATTCCGGTAGTTGTGGAGTCATTGTTGAAATACCACCCTTTGCTTATCTGAGGTCTAACCCTGCTAGGAGCAGGGGACAATTCGTGGAGGGTAGTTTGACTGGGGTGGTCGCCTCCAAAAGAGTAACGGAGGCTTCTAAAGGTTCCCTCAGCACGCTTGGTAACCGTGCGTAGAGTGCAATGGCATAAGGGAGCTTGACTGAGAGACCCACAAGTCGATCAGGTACGAAAGTAGAGCATAGTGATCCGGTGGTTCCGTATGGAAGGGCCATCGCTCAAAGGATAAAAGGTACGCCGGGGATAACAGGCTGATCTCCCCCAAGAGCTCACATCGACGGGGGGGTTTGGCACCTCGATGTCGGCTCGTCACATCCTGGGGCTGGAGAAGGTCCCAAGGGTTGGGCTGTTCGCCCATTAAAGTGGCACGCGAGCTGGGTTCAGAACGTCGTGAGACAGTTCGGTCTCTATCTACTGTGGGCGTTAGAAATTTGCGTGGATCTGACTCTAGTACGAGAGGACCGAGTTGGACGCACCTCTGGTGTATCTGTTGTCTTGCCAAGGGCATAGCAGAGTAGCTAAGTGCGGATGGGATAAGTGCTGAAAGCATATAAGTACGAAACCCGCCACAAGATGAGATTTCTTTTAAGGGTCGTGGGAGATGACCACGTTGATAGGTTACAGGTGTAACGGTGGTAACATCATAGCCGAGTAATACTAATCACCCGTAGACTTTTCGCGCGTAGAGATTCTTTTTTACAAAAATCTTAGTCACAACAATTGTTAATTATTAATTATCAATTGTTAATTGAAAAATATGTTTTTTATCCCTATATGTTAAAAAAATAAGGTTACAGGTTGTAGGTTATAGGCATCAGGGATTCCCCTGAAACCTAATCCCTAACCCCTAACACCTAAAAAGTTTAAGGTGGTTATAGTCAAAGGTCTCACCTCTTACCATTCCGAACAGAGCAGTTAAACCTTTTAGCGCAGATGGTACTACGGTCACGTGGGAGAGTATGTCGCCGCCTTCTTATAAAGAGCAATTCAGATAAAGAATTGCTCTTTTTTTATTATTTAATGTTTAAGTGATACTTTTTTGCAAAAGCCTTTATAGTGTTTTGTACTTTTGAGTAGGTATGGAGTAGAAAAAAATCTGGTGGCATATTTCTTGTGGGCTATTTAGGTTATAAGAATAATTATTTATGACATATATACATAGAAAAGATGTTTTTGGTAAACTTTTTAGAGGTCTTACTTTAGATATAGGTACAGAAAAAATAGATAAGGACTTTCTAATGTCTAATCATATTAATAGTTTGGTCATAAGAATGTCTACAAATGAAGAAATAAATAAGTTAGAAGATTTAAGTAATCTACCTTTTTTAGAGGGACTTTCATTTCCTGATGTATATTACCCTACACTTGATGTGCTAAAAAAGTTGTCTCATATAATCTATTTAAAAATTCAGGGAAAATCAGGGACGCCTATTCCTTTTGATTTCCTCCCTAAGTTATGGTGTGTTTATTTGAATTATGATAAAAAAACTTGTACTTCTATTTTCAAAGCTCAACAGCTGGAATATTTATTCATAGATAATTATGTAGGGAAATCCTCAGAAGATTTTGTAGTGTTTAGCAAATTAAAAAGATTAGGCTTGATGAAATTTAAACTCTCTGAATTTAATGCTATTGAGAATATGTGTAATATAGAACATCTTGGGATGGGGTATAATTCAAAAATGACAGATATTAGTTGGATAAAGAAAGCACCGACTTTGAAATCAGTTGCAATCAGTAATTGTAGTAAGATTACTAATTGGGAAATGTTAGGTAATTTGTCAAATTTAGAGACCATCATTATAGAGAATGCTGGTGAAATATCTTCTATTGATTTTCTCTCTAATTTACCTAACCTAAAAGAAGTTCGTTTTATCGGGAAAACTTATGTAAAGGATAATCGCATCAAGCATCTTCTGAATAATAATAACTTACAAAGATTTTTTATTCCAATAAGAAACAATTATGACATTACTATAAATGATTTATTTTAATAAATGGTTATAGTAATGTTTTTCAGGTATGTTGTTAAAATCTTAACTTTCCTCTATTTGATTAAATATTTATGGCAAAAGAAGGACTTTTTACTATGGAAACTTCTTTAAATATTCTTAAAAATCTTTTTAAAGAAGAGCATATTTATTTTGATAAACAGTATGATGAGTTTACTTTAAAGTATAAAGGTTTCTGCTTGTGGATTTATGCTTATAAGGAGGATGGGGGTGATATTTTTGAAAACGAAATCATAAAACTAAATTTGAATGTTAAGTATGAATCTCAAATACCATCACAAGTGATTGCTGATTTTAAGAATGCCAATCAAGGGTTAAATTAACTTGTTGATTTCAAACCTCCCCCAGCCCCCTCCAAAGGGGGAGATGCGATGCAAAAGCGATAACATTCTGTTAATCACGGATTATTATTCAACTCTTGATTCATATTAAGAAAAAGGCTTTAATGTTAGGACTTAAAGAAAGATTTTTATGAGAGTAGTTATTCAAAAAGTAACCCACGCTTCAGTGGATATAGAGAAGCAAAGGGTAGCCTCTATCAATAAAGGCTTATTAGTATTGGTAGGGATAGAAGATAGTGATACTGATGAGGATATTGCGTGGCTATCAGCGAAGATAGTGAATTTACGCGTTTTTGAAGATGAAAATGGTGTGATGAACCTCTCGGTGAAGGATGTAGATGGCGAGGTGCTTGTTGTGTCGCAATTCACTTTGCATGCAGCTACTAAAAAAGGTAATCGCCCCAGCTATATCAGGGCAGCACGACCTGAGGTGGCAATCCCTATCTATGAGGCATTTGTAAGACAAGTGGAAACATTACTTGGCAAGCAAGTGCCTACGGGGCAATTCGGAGCAATGATGCAGGTAAATCTCTGTAACGATGGTCCAGTAACGATTTTGATAGATACAAAAAATAAAGATTTTTAAATGTTGGTAATTACTTTTTATCTTTGGTTAGGAGGTTTGTTGAAATAGCAAAATTACATCTTTTTTTGAATAGTTGTAAATTGTTGATTGTAAATTGTTAATTATTTTGTACTTTTGTGCGCTTAATATTTTTTACGTTTTTTTGAATATGCAAAAACCTTTGATATTAGTAACAAACGATGATGGTATTACCGCTCCTGGTATCCGTTATTTAATTGATATAATGAAAGAATTAGGCGATGTGGTGGTAGTAGCCCCTGATTCGCCTCAAAGTGGTAAAGGTCACGCTGTTACCCTTGATACTACTATGTATTGCGATCCTGTACCCACAAGTCAAGAAGGAACTAAAGAATACGCTTGTAGTGGTACACCTGCCGATTGTGTGAAGATCGCCAAACACGAGGTTTTGCACGGTCGTATGCCTGATTTGTGTGTGAGTGGTATCAACCACGGCTCAAATGCCTCTATAAACGTGATTTACTCTGGTACAATGAGTGCAGCTATTGAGGCGGGTACTGAGGGAATTCCTGCTATTGGTTTTTCGTTGTTAGACCCCAGTTGGAATGCTGATTTCTCTCAAGCGCGCTCTTATATTAAAAATATTGCTGAGAAGGTGCTTGCCAATGGGTTGCCTAAAGGAACAGTGCTGAACGTAAACATCCCAAATATCAAGAAGGAAGAAATTAAAGGGGTGAAAATATGCCGACAAGCACGCTCTCGATGGATAGAAAGTTTTGACAAACGTATAAATCCGCAGGGAAGAGTATACTATTGGATGACAGGTACTTTTGTGAATGAAGATAAAGGTACTGACACCGACCAATGGGCGCTTGAAAACGGCTATATATCGGTTGTACCTATTCAGTTTGACCTTACTGCTCACCAAAATATTGAACCGTTAAAACAATGGGACTTATAGATATGAACCATAACCAAAAAAATCAACTCATAGGGTTTATTATAGGGATATTAGCTAATGCAATAGGAATATTAGCTTATATCCTTATTTTTTCTAAAAATAGTATTGCTCTTACCCTTCAAGATGCTTATTACAGAGGCTATTTAGGAAAACTCATTATGTTGGGAGCCTTGTTAGACCTTGCTGTTTTCTTCTTTTTTATCAATCGTTATGAAAACGAACGTGCCAGAGGGGTACTTATTGCTTCGGCAGTGCTTACAATCATTATTTTAATATTGCAATTTACTTAAAAAACAATTAATATTATGAGAATTAGAGAATATTTAGTGTTTTTATACCGAATTTTATTGGTATATCTCTTTTACGCCATAGCTCGTGGCTTGTTCATTGCTTTTAATATGAGTGCAATGGGCGATGATATGAGTTTCGGAGTGATTCTAAAGCTCTTTTACTATGGACTACAATTTGATAATTCCGGTATTTTCTATGTGAACTTACTTTTTATCTTCTTGAGTTTGATTCCTTTGCGTATCAATACAAAGCCCATTTACCAAAAAGTACTGTTCTACATTTATTTTATTACTAACGGACTAGCTTATGCTACGAATTTCGTTGATATATTGTATTATCCTTTTAGTAAATCACGCCTTACGAGTGCTTCGTTTGCTGTGATTGAAAACGAGCAGAACAAAATGAGTTTATTTGGCAGCTTTTTAGTAGGTTACTGGTATATGTTTTTACTCTTTATTTTACTCATTTGGCTTTGGATATTCCTTTACAAACGAGTGAAAGTAACCGAAGTGCAGCTGGCGCCTAAGCCTTATTTTATCACCTCTGTATTGGCTTTAGCTTTGGCAGCAGTGGGGATAGTGTATGCTATTCGTGGGGGTACTTGGGATCACTCTTCTCGTCCTATCAATATAGTAGATGCAAGTCGCCATACTAATATTTCAGGGCAAGCCGATGCGATTCTCAATACGCCTTTCACGCTTATTCGCACTTTGGGTAAGAATAAAGGTTTTAGAGAGTATCATTTTGTAGATGAGGCTTATATAAACAAAAATTTGAAACCTATCAAGCAGTATAATAGAGATGTGCCTAACCAACCTAATGTGGTGGTGTTCATCTTAGAGAGTTTTAGCAAAGAATATTGGGGTGCAATGAATAAGAGAACGAATATTCCTAATTTTCAAAGCTATACACCTTTCTTAGATTCTTTGGCACAATATTCTTATGTGTTAGATGATGCTTATTCTACAGGTCGCCAATCTATTCACGGAATGTCATCGGTATTGGCGGGAATTCCTACCATACAAGTAGCCTATATGTCGTCGCCTTATTCACAACAAAAAGTACAATCTTTGGTGTCTATAGCCAAAGAAATGGGGTATGATACTTCATTTTTCCACTCAGCACCTAATGGTTCTATGGGATTTTTAGGCTTTTCCAATATTTTAGGTTTTGACCATTATTATGGGAAAAACGAATATAACAATGATGCCGATTTTGATGGTATGTGGGGTATTTGGGACGAGCCTTTTTTCCAATATATGTGCAGTGTATACAACCAAAAGAAGCAACCTTTTTTAGGCACTATCTTCACGGTATCATCTCACCATCCTTTCAAAGTACCTGAAAAATACGAAGGTAAATTTCCTAAAGGGAATGTGGAAATTCATCAGTGTATTGGTTACACCGATTACTCCTTAAAACGCTTTTTTGAATGCGCTAAAAAAGAGCCTTGGTTTAAAAATACAATTTTTGCTTTTGTGAACGATCACCCTGCAATGCCTTATTACGAGCATTACAAAGAGCCTATAGGTGGCAAAGGAGCAGCCATTATGTTCTATAGTCCTAATCCTGATTTAGTTCCTACAGGGGTATATTCTGAAGTTACTCAACAAATAGATATTTACCCTTCATTGGTGGATTTGATGGGGTATAAAAAACCTTTCCGTTCTTGGGGACATAGTGTGTTTACAAAACTACCAGACGAAACTCCTCGTGCTTTCATCTCGGATGCTCACGTATACCAAATGAAACAAGGTAATTATATCTATATTATAGATGAATATGGCAAGGTGAATGGTGTGTATAAAGGAGAAGATACAGCTCTTAAAAACAATCTTTTAGGCAAAGAAGATAATGCCGAAATTCAAAAAGGTATCAAAGATCTGAAAGCCTTTATGCAGGATTATATGGACAGGATTATCCACCATAAATTAGCAAATTAGGTGTCAGCAGCACAAGCAAATAAATTAGCAAATGAAAAAGCGCGGTGTTTCAAATGATAAACATCGCGCTTTCTTATCTTTTATCTCTTACCTTTTACCTATTCAAGAGTAAGAAGGTATTTCTCTGCGTCCAACGCTGCCATACAGCCTGAACCGGCAGCAGTAATGGCTTGGCGGTAGCGAGTATCGGCGGCATCACCTGCAACAAATACTCCTGCTACATTGGTGAGCGAAGTGCCCGCTACGTTTTTGATATAGCCTACTTCATCAGTATCAATATAAGGTTTAAAGACATCGGTATTAGGTTTATGCCCGATAGCTACAAAGAAACCTGTGATAGCTATTTCGCTTATTTCTCCCGTTTTGTTGTTGCGGACTTTCATACCTGTAACAACTTGTCCATCACCGAGAATTTCTTCAGTTTCGGTGTTGAAAAGCACTTCTATTTTTGGCGAATTGAGTACACGTTCTTTCATAATTTGCGAAGCGCGGAACTCATCACGACGTACGAGCATAGTTACTTTTGAACAAAGGTTTGCCAAATAAAGGGCTTCTTCACAAGCCGAGTCGCCTGCCCCTACAATAGCCACGTGTTGATTGCGGTAGAAGAAACCATCGCACACAGCGCAAGCCGATACGCCGCCTCCTGTTTGGAGGTAGTGTTGTTCGGAGGGTAACCCCAAGTATTTAGCTGAAGCTCCTGTAGCGATAATCACCGCATCGGCGTGGAGTTCTTGGTCGTCTACCCATACTTTGTGAGGATGAGTTGAGAAGTCTACTTTAGTTACCCAACCGTTGCGAATATCAGTACCAAAACGTTTAGCTTGTTGCTCTAATTGCATCATCATCTCGGTGCCCATCACACCTTCAGGATAGCCGGGGAAGTTTTCTACCTCGTTGGTAGTAGTGAGCTGTCCGCCAGGTTGTTCTCCTTGGTAGAGAACAGGATTAAGGTTTGCGCGAGAGGCATAGATAGCCGCGGTATAGCCCGCAGGACCTGAGCCTATAATGAGGCATTTTATTTTTTCGATGTTTGCCATAGTGATTTTTCCTTTTTTAAATTTAGGCTGCAAAAGTACAAAAATAATACCAATCTATAAACCTGTCAATTTGTCAATTGATATTTTCTAAAACTGATTTTTTAGAAAAAATTCATCAGCTGGGAGTAACTTTTCGCCAATGCTGATATATAGACTGTTGGGTGTGTTTGCTTGTAGGTAGTGTTGTAGAAAGGTTTTTAGTATGTTTTGGACATCGTTGAAAGTATCGTAGTAATGATATAGGTAGATAGTTTTTACTTCAAAAGGGATTTGCGCTAACCATTCCTTAGCAAATGCTCTCTTTATACGATTGTATTTGTAGAAACACACCCATTGATAACCGTTTTTATGGGAATATACTTGGGTGTAATTTACCGAACTTGTTATTTTGTGAGAAATATCTTTTAAATAATCGCTAATGGTTACATTGCCATCGGCGAAAAATAGGTATACTTGGTCGGCAGCTATGGAAGGAGGGAGCTTATAATCGGGGGTTGATACTTTTTCTTTCCATTTGCGCAAGATTTTTAGTATTAAGTCACGGTTCTTTTTACTTTTTACAAAAGTGGGGAGTTTGGCTACCATTGTCATTCCTTCACGTTCGCGTAGGTCAGAGGCGATGTAATCTTCCATTACCTCTAAATGGCTCATATTTCTTGCCCAAAATAGGTTGCTGCGCACATTCTCTTGGAAAAAATAGGGCAACCCGAAAGTACTATCGCATTTCAGTCCGTTAGAGGGAGTGGGGTTGGGCTGTCGGTAGGATTCGTATTGAGGTTTTACGAGATATTCTTCGCTGCACTTGGGGCATTTTACTTGCCGGAATTCATTGGTTTCTTTTAGTCCGCCTTGTCGTTGTTCAATTGGGGTGCCACAATTGGGGCAATTGAGTTTTACGATAGCTGCGAACAACTCTAATTCTTCAGCTTTCTTTTCAAAACCACAGTGCGGGCAATGTACTTGGCAATTGGTAACAACGGCGATTTTTTGGCACTCGGGACAGGTTACCCAAGTGTCGTCTTTCCAAAGAATAATATGTTTTTCGGTATATCGTTTCATTAGAATATATTTGAGGTTTAGGACTCTTGGCTGGGCAGTTGGTGCTGTTAGATTTCTTTAGGATATATTTTTACCCTAGTATCATTATCTATTTCCCAAATAATATAAGTATTTTCGTCTGGATATTCAATTTCATAGATACTTTTTAGAAGATTGGGTATCCATAAATCTCGCTCAATAGATACTATTTTATTGTCAGAATATTTATATACAAGCTTTGAAAATCTGTTATCATTATGTAAGTTATAGCTTTCGATTACTTTATCATTAAATAATCTTACATAAGTTATACGATTAATTTTTGTCGGCTCTTCAGTTATATGAGAACTAGATAATTTTAATTCAAAAATACCTTCTTGAACATAGATATATAGAAACCTTGTAACTACCCATTCTTTTTCGTAGTTATTATAAAAATCATACTCTAATCTACCTACAATCTTATCTTCACTATCAAAGAAATAGTGTTTTACGTGTTTATTTATTTGGGGCTCATTTTTCAAAAATCTACCTAACTTATAACCCAATAATTCAGTGTCAAATGGTTCTAATTGATAAGCTGGAAGTACAGTTTTAGACCATTTTGTATATTGAGTTTTTAGCCTCACTTCCTTCAGTAATTGAGGTATTTTAAAGGTGTAATCCTCTTTGCATTTTTCTAAAAAATCTCTCATATCATTGGTGTTTATCCAAGTTTGTTATATAATCAAACAAAAGATTGTGAATAAATAAGTTTACTTTTAATGGCATTTGCAGTACATACCCAGCTCCTACATAAAAGTGATTGATTATCAGAATAGTTAACTTTAATCAACTTTGCTAAAGGTGCGAAATGCACGGACAGGAAACTTTAGAATATATCGAGAGTTCTCTCTTCTTCAAAGCCGTCGGGGAGGGTGAAAACTACAGTGTAGCGCCCTTTTGGGAGATATACTTTGCCATCGGTAGCGGTGGATAGAAATATCTTTTGGAGGCTTTTTTCATAAGCTAATTTACCTTCAGGCGAGATGCTCAGGTCGTAAGGAATATAGTTAAAACCTTTGTTGCTCTTGTAGTTGAAGGTTTGGAGTGTTACTCTGCCTTTCATTATTTTAATAGGCACTTCCACATTGTCGTTGGCAGCAAAAGCATAGAAATACACTTTGGGTTGTACAGGGTCATCCCATTCACTTGCAGCATTGCCCCAATTGGGTGAATAGGGGATTGTGATGGGGGTTTCTAACGGGAAAAAGGCTTGAGTTACAATGGCAGCACGGAGCTCTTGCATCATTTTCACTGAAGTGCGATAGATGCCACGTCCTAAAGTAGCGACGGTCATTTCACCGTTTGAGTCATTGATATAAATATCATTCACACCTGTTTCGGGTAGCCCTTGGCTGAAAGGTTGCCAGCTTTCGCCTAAATTGAAGCTGATATACAAGCCGTTATCGGTTCCGGCATACAGAATTTGCTCGTTCTTAGGGTCTTCTTTGAGAACGTTCACTTTAGCATCGGGGAGGTTAGAGTGAATATCTGTCCAGCTTTTTCCGTTGTCGTTACTCATAAAAATAATGGGGTCGCCCTGAGTTTCGTCGGTGCTGATGAGGGTTGCCAATACGCGGTTGCGTTGGTGCTTAGAGGCGATAAGGTTGTTCACTTTTAGGGCGCGAGGGAAGGCGTTGTATATCTGTTTCCACGATACGCCCCCATTATCGGTGGTGTAAATCATACCATCATCGCTACCTGTATAGAGCAAGCCAAACATAAAAGGCGATTCGGCAATAGCCGAAATAGTGCCATAAGCCTTGTTACCCTGCTTGTTACCGTTAGTTACATCGTCGGAAATAGTGCGCCAATTGCGACCTTTGTCCATTGAGATATGTAGCTTGTTGCTTCCGATGTAGATGATATCTTTATTTTGAGGGGATATGAGCAGTGGTGCTTTTTCACCAAAGCGCAAAGGGGCTTTATTCTCGCCATAGTAAGCGCTTCCGAGAGGGAAAAGTTGGTCTCTATCGGGGAAGAAAGTGAAGAATTTGCCATAAGGTTCGGCGGCATAGCTGTCGTTGCCAAACGAAAGGGAATGTATGTTTCTTTTGAAAGTATTCCAATGGCTGTTGTTCTGAGCTAATACGGCTTGATCACTCACATAATAAGGCGTTTTGCTCGCTTGGTCATAACACAACTGATTGAAGGCTATAGCTTGAGGTACGTTTTTAGTTGCAAAACTTTTACCATTGTCGTAAGAGAGTTGTAGTCCGTTAGGGGTAGTACAGAACAAAGTGCCTTGTTGTAAGTAGAGTTGTTCATAACTATTTTGTAAAGAGAGCGGCTGCTTGCTTCTCCACGTTTTGCCACCGTCGTCAGATTCGAGTAGAGGATACCCCCCTATAAACAAGTGGTTTTTATTCGTGAGGTTTACGGCAATGCCTCCGAATTGTTCTCCGTTTTGGTAGTACATATCGTTGAGAGGTTGGCTGTTAGCTTTTTGCCAAGAGTTGCCGCCGTCGTTAGTTACATACACTTCAGCACCTATAATCTCTTGAGTGCTAACGCCTAAATAACTAAGAATTTTAGCAGGCGAAGTAACCTCGGCGGCTATCATATCCTTGAAGTTTTGTGCAGTATATTTCTTATCCTGACCGATATTGTGCAGGAAGATGTTCAATCGGTTGTTGTCTAAAGTGAGAAAATCGGCTTTGCTCATCGCATCGAAATCCTGAGCGGTAAGGTGGATACGCGCTGTTTTTTGCAGACTGTTATTGTTTTCTTTTTTCTTAGGATTGCGGTTATCAACCACGGCATAATAAATTTGCGAATTGAAACAAGTAACCCCTATTTTGCCGATGTTATTTCCTTTGATAAATCCGTTGTTTGCAGTGATTTTTGTCCACGAATTTCCACCATCAACACTCTTGTAAACAGCGCTATAGCTGCCATAAGGGAGGTCGTCCCACTGACTGCTGTTCACATCCCAAGCAACGGCTAAAAGCACACTGCCATCGGGGGAGGGGCTGATTTGGCTAATACCAGCACGGGTGCTCACAAATAGCTTTTGTTGCCAAGTTTTACCACCGTCGGTAGTTTTGAAGATACCGCGTTTTTCGTCGGCTTTGTAGGGGTTGCCTAATATTCCGGCGATAATTTCTTGAGGATTGAGAGGATTGATGTACAAACTGCTGATGTGCTGTGCGTTAGCCAATCCGCTGAATTTGGTTGTTTTGCCTTTATCAGCAGAGATGAAGATGCCGTAGGGGGTAGCAAGTGCTAAAGTGCTTGAAGTCCAGTCCATGGCGATAGCGCTGATAGATTGGGTAGGAAGGGTAGGGCAGAGAGGAGTATAGGTCTCGCCGCCATTTTGGGTGAGCCAGATACCTCCGTTTTCAGGAGTGACGAGAAACTCGTTATTGTTTTTAGGGTTTACATTCAGCGCACTGATACGGTTACCTATTTCTTTTACGATTACCTGTTCAAAAGGCGTTTCACGCACCCACGAACGCACTTTGAGTTCTTCTTTTTGGCGTAAAGGCAGAGGGAGTAACTCTTGAGCGGTAAGGGTTACACTGCTTATTAATAAGGATATAGTACAAAAGATATTGTTTTTCATAGTAATGAATATACTTTATTGATTTGAAGTAATAGGGAATGCAATATATTCTTTTATCAATTCGTTATAATGATTGTAACACTCATATACAAAGGCAGTTATTTGAGGTTTGAATTCTTTAAAGCGACCTTCAGCTGAAAATTCTTTATAGATGATACCATCAGCACCTCCACACAATTCTACCCATACTTTTATCTTCTTGTTGTCTAAAAATCTATAAGATACTTCTATATTACACAAATCCATATCTCTTTCATTTAAATAAGCATCTTTCCATACGATTTGAAAGTATTTGAAATACATAGTCTCTTCTTCTTCTTTCTGAAAGAAATCTCCAGAGTCAAAACCTTGTATTTCTTCTCTTCCTTTAAATCTGTTAAAACCTTCAGCGAAAAGCGTATCAATAAAAGTGCTTATTTCAGAAAAATCAGCATAGTAAAAACGATGAAAAATACTTGTTAAACTATTGAAAGTCTGAAATTCTGTAGTTTCTGAAACGTCTGTTTTTTGAGTTTCTATATTGAAAACTTCATAAGTGCAACTTCCACTGTTATAGGCAGTAAATCGTTTTAAATGCGTTTTATTGGTTTGAAAAGTTACTTCAACACTTCCTTTATCAGCATCGTATTGTATATGTTCATCTGTTATAGGAATTTTTTGATATGTTTTTATGTTTTGTATAAATTCTTGAAGCATTTTATCTTTTTAGCCATCTTCTTTTTCAATTTTCGGCTATTGCATAATTTGGTTTTATAACTGCAAAAGTACAATAATTTATTGAATTATAATAGCTGAATACCGTTTTCTTCGCAAAGTTGCAGCATATCATCTGTCCAGATAGAGGCTTGAACTTCGCCTATATGCGCTTTTTGCATCAGTAGCATACAAATACGCGACTGACCGATACCCCCACCGATGGTGAGCGGGAGTTCACCTTTGAGCAACATTTGGTGATAGTCTAAGGTTTTGCGGTGTTCGGCATTAGCGAGTTGCAATTGGTGTGCTAATGATTTTTCGTCTACTCGTATACCCATAGACGAGAGTTCTAACGCGCTGTTTAACACGGGATTCCAGATGATAAGGTCGCCGTTGAGTTCCCAATCGTCATAATCGGGGGCACGGTTGTCGTGTTTTTTACCAGAGCGTAAGGTTTTACCTATTTGAGTGATAAAAATAGCCCCTTTTTCTTTGGCAAATACTTCTTCGCGTTTTTGAGGCGATAGAGTAGGGTAGCGGTCTTCTAACTCCTGCGAACTGATGAAGGTTATTTCTTTCGGCAAAAAAGCCTTACATTTAGGGTAGTGAGCAACGAGAGCAGCTTCAGTTTCTAAAAATGCGTTATAAAGCTGGTTGACTGTTTGTTGTAAGTATTCCAAGGAACGATCGGAAGGAGCGATAACTTTTTCCCAATCCCATTGGTCAACGTAAATAGAATGGGTATTATCTAAAGTTTCATCGCGACGGATGGCATTCATATCAGTATAGATGCCTTCGTGTAGTGCGATGCTATAGCGTTTCAGTGCCAAGCGTTTCCATTTGGCAAGAGAGTGAATGATTTCGATAGTTTGACCTTCGGCGTCTTTCATTTCAAAACTCACGGGTCGTTCTACTCCGTTGAGGTCATCGTTGAGACCTGTATTGCGTTTCACGAATAGAGGGGCGGAGATACGAGTGAGATGTAAGGCTTCAGCTAAAGCTTTTTCAAAAGTATCTTTGATGAGTTTGATCGCACGCTCAGTGTCCATAATGCCATAAGGCGATGAGTAGTTTTTAGGAATGATAATCATAATGAGTTGATTTTCTGATTTGGTGAATTGACAGTGAAAGGAAACCACAAAATTTATACCATATTAATAATGAGGGGAGTAGAAAAATATAAAAAAAACACCTGCCATTTTGTCACCTTCTCCTACTTTGGTATTCTTTTCGCTATGCCTCCCCCGATAAATAACAAGCGAAGTGATAAGATTCTTACCTCTTATCTCTTACCTCTTAACTAAATAAAAATGAAAGGAAATATAAACGTCTCTGTGGAAAACATCTTTCCACTTATTAAAAAATTCTTGTACAGCGACCACGAGATATTCTTGCGCGAACTCATCTCTAACGCTACCGATGCTACTCTTAAACTGAAACACCTCACTAGCATAGGCGAGGCAAAAGTAGAATATGGGAACCCTATCATCGAAGTGAAGGTCGATAAGGATAATAAAACCCTCCATATAATCGACCAAGGTATTGGTATGACCGCTGAAGAGGTTGAAAAGTACATCAACCAAATTGCTTTTTCAGGAGCTGAGGAGTTTTTGGAGAAATATAAAGATACTGCCAAAGACGCTGGAGTGATAGGTCATTTTGGGTTAGGCTTCTACTCTGCTTTTATGGTAGCCAAACAAGTGGAAATCATCACCAAATCCTACACCGATGCTCCAGCCGTGCGCTGGGTATGCGACGGTAGTCCTGAATTTACTTTAGAGGAAACCGACCTACGCGCCGAACGCGGTACTGAAATTATCTTGCACATCGCCGATGATTCTACTGAGTTTTTGGAAGACTTCCGTATCGAAGAGTTATTGCGCAAGTACAACCGCTTTATGCCTATACCAATTAAATTTGGTACGAAACAAGAGCCGTTACCTCGTCCTGAAAATGCCCCTGACGACTATAAAACGGAATATGTAACGGTTGATAATATTGTAAATAACCCTAATCCTGCTTGGACAAAACAGCCAGCCGATTTGAAAGATGAGGATTATAAGGCATTTTATCACGAACTCTACCCAATGCAGTTCGATGAACCCCTGTTTCACATTCATCTAAACGTAGATTATCCGTTCCACCTTACCGGTATCCTCTATTTTCCTAAGCTCACTAATGATATGCAGTTACAGAAAGACCGCATACAGTTGTATCAAAACCAAGTATTTGTTACCGATAACGTCGAAGGTATAGTGCCCGAGTTCTTAACAATGCTCAAAGGGGTGATAGATTCGCCAGATATCCCGCTAAATGTATCGCGTTCTTACCTCCAATCCGATGGTAATGTAAAGAAGATTGCTAATTACATCACTCGTAAGGTAGCTGATAAACTGAAATCACTCTTTACCAATAATCGCGACGACTTCCAAAACAAGTGGAACGACATCAAGATAGTGCTCGAATATGGTATGCTTACCGATGATAAATTCTATGAAAAAGCAGCCGATTTTATGTTGTACCCCACTACTGATGGCAAGTATTACACTTTGGCAGAACTAAAAGAAACAATAAAAGCTAAGCAAACTGACAAAAATGATACATTGGTAGTGTTATACGCTCAAAATAAAGAACAACAATACACAGCTATTGAGCAAGCTAAAGAAAAGGGCTACGAAGTATTGTTATTGGATAGCCCTATCGTATCGCACTTGATACAGAAGTTAGAAGGTGATAATGAAAAACTTACTTTCACTCGTGTAGATGCTGCTCCTGTAGCTAAGTTAATTCAAAAAGAAGAACCTACTATTGCTAAACTCTCAGATGAAGAGAAAAATACGCTGAAAGTTGAAATCGAGAAGGTAATTCCTAAAGAAGGCTATATGGTGCAGTTAGAAGATTTAGATAGCAATGATACGCCGTTCGTTATCAATCAACCCGAGTTTATGCGCCGTATGAAGGAAATGAGTGCTACCGGAGGAGGTGGTATGTTCGCTATGGGAGGTTTCCCCGAAGTGTATCACGTAGTAGTAAATAGCAATTCTTCTTTAGCCGATGCTATTCTCCACTCTAAAGATGAAGTTCAAAAAGAAAACCTTATTAAACAAGCCTTTGATTTAGCACGACTTTCACAGGGTCTCCTCAAAGGTAAAGAACTTGCTGACTTTGTAAAAAGAAATTGGGAAATTAACAAATTAGCAAATTAGTAAATGAACACCATTACACTTTGCCAAAGGTTTTAGTAGCTTGTTGTGCTACGACCTTTGGCAAAGTTTTTTATTTTGGAAAGATAGAGCCTTTTTGTGTAGTTTAAAAGAAAGTTATATATTTGCACATTGATTAATTGAAAAACGATAATTTAAAATAATAATGATAGAAATCTTAAAATCCCGTAGTGGTAATTGTTGTGAGCTCTGTGGAGCTACTGAAAACCTAAGTGTATATACAGTACCTCCTGCTAGAAACGAAAGTACAGATGATAGCCTTTTGGTATGTGCTACTTGCCTTAGTCAAATACAAAATCCCGATACGATGGATAGCAACCATTGGCGTTGCCTCAACGATAGTATGTGGAGCGAACACCGCCCTGTAAAGATAATGGCGTGGCGTCTCCTCAACCGACTCAAAAACGAAGGCTGGTCGCTCGACCTTTTGAATATGATGTATTTAGATGAGGATGAATTGGCTTTCGCTCAAGCCTCCGACGATCATTTAGAAGATAGCGAAAAGGTAATCCACAAAGATAGCAACGGGGCAGTACTCGCTAATGGTGATAACGTTGTACTCATCAAAGACCTGAAAGTAAAAGGCACTAGTATGACAGCTAAACAAGGTACTGTAGTGCGCAAAATCACTCTCGACCCCGAAAATGCTGAATATATAGAAGGCAAAGTTGATGGACAACAAATAGTTATCCTCACTCAATACGTGAAAAAGGCATAATATTGTATGAATTTGCATTACAAGGGGCTGTCCTAAAAGTCTAAAAATCGCTTTTGCATCATAAACTTGATAATCAATTGCTTTTAGGATCTATTATGTACGGGCGTTTTGCAAACGCCCCTCAAGAAAAACTTTTAGGACGCCTCTCTATAATATTAATAATCAATCTCTAAATCAACAAATTAATAAATGAAACAACTATTTACCATTATTGCATTATGCTTCCTTAGCTTTGGCTATGCCCAAAAAGGAATGACTTTTACTCAAACCCAAATGCCTCTGGCTACTGATAAAGATAATCCTATTACCTCATTTGTGCTACCTATAAAGCAAGGAACAGAATTAAAAGAACTCTCTTTACAATTCAAAAGTAAAAAACTCAACCTTTCAGAACTCTCTGTTTATGTAGGTGCTAACGTTAAAAGAGAACAAGCAACACTTTTTGCTAAAACTTCAAATCTCAGTTGTAATACCAAACTACAAGGAAACTTCAAAGCTACTAATGATACCCTTTTTGTTTGGGTTTCTGTTCGTACTACTCAAAAACCAGACCTCTTGCAAAAACTCTACCTGTCAAAGGTAAAACTCACCACTAATGAGACAAAAATCACGCTTAATAATGCTAAAAAAGAAGGACAGCGTTTTGCTATTGCGCTTCGTCAACGTAAACAAGACGGCATAGAATGCTACCGTATACCGGGGCTTGTAACCACTAATAAAGGTACGCTGATAGCCGTTTACGACAATCGTTACAACAACTGCAAGGATTTGCAAGAAGATATTGATGTGGGGATGAGTCGTAGTACTGATGGCGGACAAACGTGGGAACCAATGAAAAAAGTGATTGATATGGGCGAATGGGGAGGAAAACCTAACCGCCTTAATGGGGTAGGAGATCCCGCTGTTTTGGTAGATGAACAAACCAACACTATTTGGGTGATAGGCTTGTGGCAACACGGCTTAGATCCCCAAACAATGAGTTGGTGGGGCTCTAAAAGTGGAATGGCTCCTGAGGAAACAGGACAAATAGTAGTAGTAAAAAGTGAAGATGATGGTAAAACGTGGAGTGAACCTATCAATATTACCTCTCAAATCAAAAATCCCGAATGGAGACTCTTTTTCCAAGGACCTGGAAGAGGTATCTCGATGAGTAATGGTACTTTGGTGTTTGCGGGTCAGTTTAAAGATAAAGACCAAGTGCCTCATTCAACTATTATTTATAGTAAAGACCACGGCAAGACGTGGCACGTAGGTACAGGAGCCAAATCACACACTACTGAGGCGCAAGTAGTAGAACTCTCCGATGGTTCACTAATGCTCAATATGCGCGACGACCGCAATCGCTCTAATTATGAACTTTCTGATAATTATCACGGGCGTTCTGTAGCCGTTACAACCGATATGGGCAAAACGTGGGTAGAGCACAATACCTCTCGCACTGCTCTTACTGAACCTAATTGTATGGCAAGCATTATTTCTTATAAAGATAAAAAGGGAAAAAAGTATTTATTCTTCTCTAATCCTAACGATGCAAAAAATAGAATAAAAATGACTATCAAAACAAGTGATGACGATGGTAATACTTGGGATAAACTTCCCTCAGTATTATTGTATGAGCAAGCTGCTATGGGTTACTCTTGTCTTACAGTAATAGATAATAAATATATAGGTATTCTTTACGAAGGTGATGGAGATTTGTACTTCCAAAAAGTGCCAATTAAAGAATTTATAAAATAATAATAAAGATTGATATACATTTTGATATTCTTGTAATCAATCAACAAGTCACTTATTACAATATTTGCTGCCAATTCATAGTATCTTTGCTACTGTCGAATTGGCAGCCTCTTTTTATATCCAAAAACTCTAATTTTACCTTCTTTAAAAATTAAAACTAATCTTACAAAAACAGAAAAAATCTCCTCTAAAGACATCCAACTTAATAACTTTTTAAAAACTCAAAATGAAAAAAGACTTTTTCTGTATACTTATGAGTGTTACTTGTTTTAACAATAGTTTAACAAGGTTTAACCTTTATTTAAAACACTGATAAACAAATGTTTATTTTGGAAATTCTTCTTATATATTTATAAGTGTATGTAAAACTATTGTTACTCTCATAAAAAAAATATACTTTTGTAAAAATATTTATGTGTATCAATAAAAGTTCATATTACCTTATGAAAAAGTTTCTAATAGCAATCGTATGTTTTTTAACAGGATTCACTACTTATGCGCAAGAGTGTTTTGATGTACAACTAACACCTACAGCAGGGCAGTGTTTTTCAGATGCAAAGTTGAAAGTAACAGTGCAACCTAAGTCACCTATGCCTTCAGGTTGTACAGCCTCTGGGAACTATTTAGTAGAGCTTGTAAAGCCTGCTGGAGCACCAAGTGTGCAAAATATATCGGGCAATCCCGCAACTTATGAGTTTAATAGCTTACAAGCAGGTGCTTATACTGTAACAGTTAATGATGCTGTTACAGGTAGGAAAGTAGTAAAGAAAATTGCGCTTACTACTACCTACAAAACTATGAATATCAATAGTTTGCAAGTAAAAGCTCCTAGTTGTAATAGTTTGATAGATGGACAAATAGAATTTAAAATACCTTCAGGAGGTATAGGTCCTTTTCAAATAACTATCTTCAATAGTGCAGGTACAATATTAGTACCTGCTAAAACCTATACACGCCCTTCTCCTGTTACTAATTTTATTAGTATAAAAGGAGAAGCAGGCAAAGAATTGCGTTCGGGCAAGGTGACGGTTGAAATTAAGGATTTAGCCAATGGTAACCCCGACTGTGGAGATACCCAACGTATACCTGTGGATATACCTGCCGCACAAAACACTCCTGAGTGTTTCCCTATAAAAATAGGTGCCTACTATTTTAATATGGGGAACAATTGTAATTTTAACCTTCAGTTTTCATTAAATAAAACAACAGGAGGTCTTGTAACAGAAGCTCCTTATCAACACACTACTTATTTTAATGGTAAAGCAAAAATAGAGTTCCTTAATAGAGCAGCAGGTCCTATAATACCTGATTTCGAAAAAGGAATTTATAAGGTAAAAAATTATATATTCAAAAAAGGAGATAAAATACGTATTACAGTAGTAGGAGGGGTAAATACTATTACTGAAACTTATGAACTTTCTAATGATTTTTTAACACCTCCTTCTTGCAATGCTCCTACTAATGATAGAGGATTGGCAGTTGCCGATTTGTCTCAAAATGCTTGTGTGCCAGGGGGCGCTCGACTTCTTTGGGAAGTAATTACTTCTTATACTTCTCGTGAATTAACAGATCTCGTAACAAGCACTAAAAAAAATGTTTATGTAACTTTTCATAATACAGAGGGAACCTTTCCATATAATTTTACAGTAGAAAAATTAACAGGAGGTACTTGGAATACAGTCACTGGAGTAACTTGGAGTGGACAAGGAACATATCAAGAAGTTCAACGTCGAGCTACTGCCGATTTAACTGCTTCTGGACCTGGTAGATACCGTTTCCGTTATAAACACCCTAATAATTGTAGTGATATTTGCTCTCGTGAGTTTGATGCACAGCTTCCTAATACTTCTAATCCTGCAAAAGCATTAGATGATTGGCAGTTCGCTTATGGTATCTATGAAAATACAGGTACTATATTTAGGCAATTTATAGGTAGCGATAAAAATATAAGCTATCCTGTTACTATCAATTTAACACCAGCCGATGGACGTAAAGCCATTTCATTTGCTACGCGTTTGCCTTTTACTGAAACCGTTACTAAAACAATTGTTTTCCCACTTACTCTCACAAATCCTGGAACTATCAATTATTCTGGTTGGGGAGATTTACCAGCAGGTACTTACTCTCTTTCTGTTACTGATAATTGTGGTAATACTGCTACCAAAACTATAGTAATAAGTATGGTGAGAAAACTTACCGATAAACTTACTGTTAATTCTAATTGTAATAGTGGTTATGTTACCTATGATGTAGGAGAAATGTATGGAACCACTACTAATTTACAAATGATATTAAAAAGTGAGATTTCTCCTGGAGTTTACAAAGCTATCAATACTCCAGCTACTATGAGTAGGTTACCAGTTCATACTTTTTCAAACTTATCACCAGGTAATTATGCTTTGCAACTTACTCACTTATATTATCAATTACCTAATAACAAAATAGTAGATGGTAATGTAAAATCAGCTCTACAAACAAAGAAAAATACATTTGATGTATTCGATCATTATATAGAAAAACAATTTACACTGAAACCACAAGCCTCAATAGTGCCTCAACACTCATCAGCGGCTTGTAGTGCAGCAAGTGGTTCTGGTATTATTTCTGTAGATGTTACAGGACAACAAATTACTTATCCACTTACTTTTTCATTGTATAAAAAACCTAATCTTACTACACCTATAGATACTAAAACTTTCCAAGAAACAGACCCTAATAATACTTATACTGTATTTAGAAACTTACAAGATGGAAGTTATTTGGTAAGAGTAAGGCATCAATGTCAAACAGTACAATTTGATGAAGAGGTAAAAATTGATAACGTTTCTAATCCTATAGTGTCACTTAGGGCTGCCCCTTCTTGTAGAGGAGACCAAGCTATTCTTTACCTCAGTCTTTCAGACTTATTGTTTGATATCCGTTGGTATCAACTTAACTCATCAGGACAACGTACCACAAGTACTCCACTTGGTACAGGGCAAGTATTTAGTAATCCTATCTCCGAAACCACTACTTTTGAAGTAGAATATAAACTAAAAGATAATATAGGCTGTTCAGGAACTAATACTTTGATGACCAAAACCGTAACGGTTACATTACCTAAGGATACAACGCCTCCAGTAATTTCAGGTTGTCCTTCTGATATTACAGTAATAGCTGATGCTGGCAAATGTAGCAAAAAAGTATCGTGGACAGAACCTACTGCTACTGATACTTGTTATGATGCTACACGTGTAACTCGCTCTCACGCTCCTAATACTGAGTTTGGCATTGGTACTCATACCGTAGTATATACATTCTCTGATATTTATGGTAATATAAGCACTTGTACTTTCAAGGTGATTGTACAATCACGTGCTTTAGAAATGACTGTAAATGCTCGTTATACCAATAGCGCAGGGGCAACAGTAACACAACTCAATCCTAATGATGAGTTTATATACGAAATTTCTTACCAAAATACAGGTCAGAATGCTATTAGTACGGCTTCACTCACTGTGAAATTGCCTACTAATGCAAAAATAATTACTAATGGTAGCCCTAATCTAACAGGAGCTACCCAAGGAGCTATTGCCCCTGGACAAAGTTATGACCCTATAACTAAAACCTACTTATTCAATATACCGGGGGCTACTATTCCTTTAGGTGGTGCTGTTAAGGTAATCAAAATCCCAATGAAACACACTGGCGGTTGTGTAGAAGCCTCTAAACCTTGTGGTAACTACTTCACTATGGGATACCAAATGAATTATGGTAGCGTAACTCCTGGTTGTAATATAGCACCTCAAGCCAAAGAAAGAACTCATTCTATGACTATCAACACAGCGGGTTGCTCACGTCAAGAAGTGTTCTGCCCAGGTGGTACACTTAATCTTACTGCCGAACAAGGTTTTGATACTTATAAATGGTTTGTAAATGGTTCTCATCAACCAGCTTATACTACTTATCAGTATACAGGAGCTGGAACAGCTGGTACTTACAGAGTAGAGAAAACAAAAGTTTGTGATGGGGTACAAATCACTAGTGAAGAAGTGATTAATTTCCAAGCTGCTACTACAGCAACCGATCCTATCCGTTCTCAAGCGAACAATGTAGGGGTTACTTGTCCTGATAATAATATTTGGACAAGCCACTTCTATTTGTGTGATGGTAATAGCAAAACCATTAGTGTAAACTATGTGAACACTACTTTCCAATGGCAACAATGGAATGGCTCTTGTACTGAATCTTCTTCTGATTGTAGAAATTTAGAAGACCAATGTTGGTTGCCATTACACACTAATAATAGTTTCCAACTCAATACTTCAGGTAAATACCGCTTAAAAGTACAAAGTGGTAGTTGTACCAATTTCTTTTATTTTGAAGTTTTCACAGCTGGTTTAGGTGGTAATGTAGGTGATGTAATTCACCAAACTGATTTTAGCCAAGGCTCTGTAAAAGTATCAATGAATACTAGTGGTATCAGCTATAACATTCGTATATTTGATGAGAATGGTGCAGAAGTGAAAAATATCACTACTACTAGTAACGAAACCCGTATAAACGGACTTTCAAAAGGTAATTATACAGTGAAAGTAACTTCTCCTCAAGTGGTAGGTTGTGAGTTCAATGGTTCTTTTGAGATTAAAAAACTCAACAAGATGACAATGACTGCTACTTTCAAAGGATTTAAACAGTGTAATACAGCAACCTTTGAATTTAAAGCAGAAGGAGGAGAAGCTCCTTATCGTTTCTTCTTATGGACGATAGATGGTGTACAACAGCACGCTAACGAGCCTGCAGCTTTAGCCTCTACGCCTATTGCTACTCAAAGTGTAGGTGAAAGTTCTAAAACTATAGATGTGCCTAATATCACCCAAATAGGAGAATATGTATTCTTAGTAGGTGATGTGCGTAATGGTGCATTTGCACTTTCTAATAAGGTGATGGTTACACCACCAGATCCTCATAAATTTACCGTATCGGCAACTGCCGAGATTGCTTGTGCAACCCAATCTAATACAGGAATTATCAATACTATATTCGATATTCCTAACCAAAAACGCAAAGTGAGCCTCTATACTCTTGATGCTAATGGCAATCGATTGCCAAACCCACGTACAAGTCCAGGAGGTCTTTTTACAGGCTTAACGGCAGGTACTTACGAGATATTTATAGAAGCCCAAGTAGGGGTTACAACTTGTACTTATAGCAAGAAACCAATTGTAATTAAACCTACTCAAAATCCATTACAAGGTTTTGCTTCTATAGTAGCCGATAAATCTTGTGATACTAATAATCCTAAACAATATAAAGTAGCTGTAGCTAATATGTCAGGAGGAACTGCTCCTTACCGTTATAGTTTCGATGGTGGAGCTAGTTTTGGAACAACTGCTATAGGATATATGGGAGGCTCTGGTAATGTATTAGTAGAAGATAGCAAAGGCTGTCGCATAACATTACCTATTAAGGTAGCTCCTGAGGTAATTCCTTCAGTAGGAATAAGCTCTATTACCTATCGTTGTGATAGTGGTAATGGGGTAGTAACCCTTACAATTTCAGCTACAGTTTCTCAAACTTATGAATATAGCATTGATGGTGAAACTCCACAAACTATCAATGGTACTACTGTAATGCGTGAACTCACCCCAGGAGTACACTCTCTTACAGTATACTACAAAACTGTAGTTACCGATACTACTACCAATGTGCTCTTTAGAGAAGATTTTGGTACAGGTAATGACGAATGTCTCTCTGGTGCTAACACAGCTTTCACTTGTGCAACTACTGGAACTCTTTCAGATGGTAACTATATCCTCACCAAAGCAGTAACCCTCCAATCTGGTTGGGTAACAACTCCTCCTGCCGACGCTTCAGGCGGTCGCTATATGGCGATAGCAGGTAGTGGAGGTAATGAAATGGTATATGAAAAACGTTTGAATGGACTAGAAGTGAATAAACCTCTTACTGTGAGTTTAGATGCGATGAGTCTAATCCCTACAGCAGGAGTAGCACCGCGTTTCAATGTAGAAATTCGCAAGAGTGATGGCTCTCTATTAGTTAGTAGATATGCAGGTACTGCTGCTAATGGAGCTGGTTGGACAACTCTAAAAGCTGATTTTTCAGCTGCCGAAATAACTGGATTTAGTGATAACCAACTTATCATTAGAATTATAAATATAGCAGTCAATACCTATAATAATTTAGGTAACGATTATGTAATTGATAATATAACAGTATTCCAGCAACCTAAAGTTTGTGGTAATAGCATTACTCAACTCATCAATATAGAAGCTAATAAGCAAATGCGTATTGAAAAATATGGAGCTGAGAAGAATGTAAGCTGTTATGGTAGCCACGATGGTGCTATAGGTATAAGGGTAGTGAATCCAGTTTCTAACCAAGTGAAATATACTATTGATCCTTATCAAACTACTTGGACTACCACTACACTCAATGCTCAAGGAGTCTTTACCATCACAGGTCTTTCAGCTACCCAAAATGGTGTAGTTACTGTACAAGATGCAACTCAAAATTCTTGTGTAGTATCACTTGCTGGAGGTTATAAAATAGGTGAACCTAGTGTAATTACTCCTACTGTAGTAGTAACCGATAAAGCTACTTGTTTCAATAATCAGAAAGCAAAAGTGAGAGTTTCGGCTACGGGGGGTACTCCTAATTATCGTTTCCAAGTAGGGCTTGTAACAGGTACACTTAGTGCAATGTCAGCTCCTTCTATCAATCCAGTAGAGTTCCCTAACCTTTCACCTGGTACTTATAGTTTAGTAGTAACCGATAACAATAATTGTACTACCCAAACTACTTTTGAGATTGTAGCTCCAACTACTATTTCAGCTACTGCCGAACCTGCTTCTTATTGCTATCAATTTGGTGATGCCAAATATGTATTGATTAATGTCTTGAGCGGTAATGGTAATTACAAAGTACAAAAACAAGGTAGTACAAGTGTTTATGCTTTCTCTTCAGGTAGCTTTACTTATCCTGAAGAAGTAGCTTCTGGCACTCACACCTTTACAATTACCGATGGCTATGGTTGTGCTACAACTGTAAGCACTAAAGTATTTGATGCTCTTAGCTTGCAAGTATCGCCTACTCATCAACAGTACGCTGATTGTAAAGGAGGAAGCGTAACCTATACCCTTACAGCAAAAGGTGGTGACCTAGCAGCTATCAAAACCTTTAGAGTGAGCACTGATAATGGAGCTACCTATACTACAATAGGTACAGCTGTAAGTCAAATACCTTATTCTACAAATGCAACAACTAATACTGATTTCAAATTCCAAGTGCTTTACTATCCTGATGGTAGTGAGTGTAAGGCAGAACAGTATGTAACTTTGCGCAGTGATCCTCCGCGTTTGCTTGTAGGAACACTCACTGTTACAGCAGCTACTTGTGGTCGTGCTAATGGAACTTTACAGCTATCTCCATCCGATTATTATGTAGAAACGTCTTCATACACTGTACAAGTACTTGATGCTGCTAATGCAGTACATACAATGACGGCTTTAGCTCCTGGAGTTTATACTCTCAAAATCACTGATGACAGAGGTTGTGTGTTTACACAAAACTTTACAGTAAATGGCGAGCCTCAACTTACAGCTACAGTTACAGTTACCAAGCAAATTAGCTGTAACTCTTCTACTGCCGATTTAGCAGTGAAATTGATTACAGGTGGTAAAGCCCCTTATACTATTAAAGTAGAAAATACAACTCATAACACTACACAAAGTGTAACTCATAATAGTCAGGCAGCTAATACTACATTGCCATTTACAGGATTGAACTATGGTAACTACAATATTACTATTGTCGATGCTAATGGTTGTGAAACTCACTTGCAAACAGTGGTGAATGCAAATACTACCTCTATTACGGTACGTTATGATACACCTACAGCTTGTAGTATTACCCATAATGCTTACGTGAAAGCAGCAGGTACAGCCTCATTCACTACTACTGCCAATGCTTACTTTGCGGTATATCGTACAGGTATCCAAAACCCAATAGCTCCTTGGACGCCTACTAAGGTAGTTCCTAATAGTACAGGAGGTAATGATACTTGGTATAAAGGTAGCCCAGTAGCAGGTGGAGTAGAGGCTAATGTACCTAACCTTACTCCAGGAGTGCGTTATACCTTTGTAGTATACAATGCTGATACAGGTTGCCGTTATACACACGAGGCTACTGTACCAGTGCCTACACAGTCTACTTTGGCAGTAACTTTATCTCAAACGCCTACAACCTCTTGTGCTGGGGCTAATGATGGTAAAGTAAATTATACCCTTAGTGGCTGGCAAGCTGGTAGTACTATTACTTGGAAGATATACAATAATAATACTCATCAGCAAGCAGATGCAGGTACAGCGGCAGCAGTAGCTACACAGCAAACCGCTGGAAGTTCTTTGCCTGCAGGTCATTACTATATCGTATTTACCGAAAGCCCAAGCAATTGTACACAAGCTCTTCACTTCGAAGTGAAAAAATCTCGTTTGCAAATGCAGATATCTGCAACAGCTACTCAAAAAGCTTCTTGTAATATTTTGGGTGAAGCGTGGTTGAATATCACAGGAGGTACAGCTACTTACACTTATGGTTATGTAGTTTCAGGAGGAGCAGCTCCATCTGTAATGACTCGTACTATTCAGGCTTCAGATTATATCAAATTACCTGCGGGTACTTGGGATGTATATGTACGCGATGCCTATGGTTGCTTGCAATCTGCTACGGTTACCATAGGGGCTTTTGATACCCCTCATATTGATAATGTTGCCACATTGTCTTGTCAAGCATATAACAACCATAATGGTAAAGTCCCTGTGAAGGTGACTCTTGATAAGATAGGTCAAGGGGCACACTACTATAGCTTAGATGGCAGTGCCGAAAGAGTGATTGTTTGGACGATAGCTAACCAAGCGTTTGAGGTAGAAGTAGATCCTATTATAACACATACTATTACAGTAAAAGATGTAAATGGTTGTGTAACTACAGCTACTTTCAGTACTACAGCTATTATCACCGCTTCGGCTACACTTAGCAAAGTCAAAACTTGTGCAACCCCTACAGCTGCTATCAGTGTAACTGTAGCTGGAGGAACAGGTACTTATAGCTATACTTTAGAACATATAGACAATGGTAGTATAGCTGGACAAATCATTGTTCAAAATCAAGCATTGTCAGCAGGAACTACTACCATTACAATTCCAGCACCAGCCGATGAAGGTGTTTACCGCATTACTATCTATGATGCCGAAACAGAAAGTTGTCCTATAGTAAAAGAAGTAACCCTTCCTGCTCCTGTATTGCCTAATATAGATAATTTAGTAGTACAATCTTATCACGAAAAATGTAATTTAGGTCTTACAGCTACCGGTACTGGTGTTATAGAGGTTGCAATGCCTACTGATAGTGATAGTTACACATTCCGTATCCTTAGTGCTACCGATCGTACTACGGGAGCAGCAGTTCCATTCACAGCTACGCCAAGCTCTGCAGGAACTCACAATGCTACCTTCACTCAGTTGCACGGTACTCCTATAGGAGTATTATATGTATTGCAACTTACAGTAAACTCAACAGGTTGTATAGCTAATTTCACAGCTGAAATCACCTCTCCAGAGCCATTAGAATTACAAGCGGGAGTAATTACCGTGACTCAATATGTATGTGAGGGCACCAATGGATTATCAACGCCTAAAGTAAGTGTAGATACGAGCAAGATACGCGGAGGTATACCACCATATACAATAGAGTTCTTTGATAATGGCGGCAATAGTTTAGGAAATGGTACAGAATATACCCTTCCGAACTTGAATGGAGGCACTTTCTATGCTACAGTAAAAGATGCTTCAGGCACTTGTGCAACAAGTACAACAAGCGTAACAGTAGCACCAGCCTTCGAGTTGCAAACTCTAAGTATTACCACAACAACATCAGCTACTTGTGTGGTAGACGAGGTGATAAATATCAGTGTAACAGCTACACCTACATATATAGCAGGTACACCATTGCGTTATGTGATAAAAGGAACAGATAATGCCTTTGCAACTATTACCACAACAACAGCAACCAGCTTGAGTTTGACCCTCACAGGTTCACAAAACTTGGCAGGTTCGAACTATACGATAGAGGTCTTCAATGAGAAGACAGGCTGTAGTATTACGGGAGTTTATACTGTAAAAGATGCTAATACATTTGAGATGACCTCTCATAACCCAGTAAGAGCTGTTTGTCATAACGATAATGGTAGCATTGCGATAACCTTAGTAGATAAAGATCTTTCTAATGGCGACCAATCAACAGCAGGCTTTACATATACTGTTACAGCAGTAAGTGGCGGAGCGACAACTACGGGTACAGTATCGGGTAATACCACAACACTTACCCTAGTGGGAGGCTCTTACGATATTGAAGCAATATCAAATGCTACAGGTTGTAAGGTAGCTAAACATCGTTTTGTAGTTCCATCAAACCCAGCCGAGATAAAAGTGATTTATGTATCACAAAAAGTATCGGTAGACTGTAATAATGAAAATGGGGTTGTAGCCCTTACAGTCATCGGAGGTCAACAAGTTTATACAGTAACCCTTACAGATCCAACAACAGGAAATGTATATACCAAACCAGATATTCCAGAAGGCTCACCAGGAGTAGAAATCACACAAGTGAAAGCGGGTAATTATAATATTACCGTAATAGACGCTTTAGGTTGTACAACAGCTACTGGAACCCTTAGTGTAACAGTAGCCCCATATAATGCTATCAATACAGCGAGCATTACTGTAGCGACAACTTCTATTACTTGTATCGATGCTAAAGATGGAAAACTCAAAGTGTCAGGAGTAACTGGAGGTGCACCACCTTATAACTATACGTTAGTGAGAACTTCAGCAACAGGTAGTGATTTGCCAAAAATAAATACTACTGATAGCGAAGCGACATTTACAGGTATAGAACCAGGAACTTATCGAGTAGATATTTATGATGCACAAAACTGTTCAGTTACAGTGTCAGGAAGCTATACCTTTGTAAATCCATCGCCTATCACTGCTGATATAAACACACTCAATTCTACGTTTGTAACTTGTAAAGGAAGTGATAGTGGTAAGGTAGAAATTACAAATATAGCAGGAGGTACACCTACTTATACCCTTACAATAATTAGAGCCGACAACAGACAAAAGGTAACTCCTGAAGTAGAAACCACAGGAACAAGTCATACTTTCAATGATTTAGGTCCAAGTCCTAAGGATAGTTACTATCAAGTTGTAATAAAAGATGCTAATGATTGTACAATGACTAAGACTTTGACCTTCACAGTGGAAGAGTTACCAGATGTTAGTATCAACGAATTTAAATACTATGGTACTTGTCAAGCGAACTCAAATAGTTATGTAGATTATTTAGAGGTACATTTCAACAATCCATCACCAGACTATAGTAAGATTACTTATAGTTTGAATGGAGGGGCATCAGCAACATTCACACGTACAGTAGGTAATATAGCTTATATTGATAATTTCAACAGAGGTTCAGTTACCCAAACGGTAGAAGTAACTTATACAATAGTTTCATCTATTCCAGGAATGACAGGCAGTTGTAGTGCTTCCGAAACAATCACAATTGATCCTTACACACCGCTTACTGTTACACGAGTAACGACCAATACAACTCTAAACACTTTAGAGGTCTTGGCACAAGGAGGTAGAACGAATAACTTTAGAGGTTATACATACTACTTCAATGAGGTAAGTAAGGGAGATAATCCGGTGTACAAAGTCAACCATAATGATCCTGAAAAAGAAATTGGAGGACGTCGTTACAAGGTAGTGAATGTACGTGTAGAAGATGCCGAAGGTTGTACTGTTACAGCGACTTACGAGGTAGAGTACTTTGATATAGAAGTTCCTAATTACTTTACACCTAATGGAGATGGAGAAAATGAGGTATGGAAGCCTAAGTATTTAGACAATAATGTAAATGCCCGTATCTACATATTCGATCGTTATGGTCGTCGATTAGTGGTGTTAGAATCAGGTCAAGGTTGGGACGGTACTTACGAAAAACGTCCAATGCCATCAGGAGACTACTGGTATATCATCGAAATCAACGATCAGTTGTACGACAAACGTGAGTTCTATGGTAACTTTACTTTGTTCAGATAATAAAGCAAACTGATAAAATAATGAGAGAGCTATTCACTAGAGTAGCTCTCTTGTTATTATTTCATAATTTGTATTTCGTAATTCGTAATTCGTAATTATTTTGTATTTTTGCCCCCAAAATGATTTTTATTATGACGGAACACGAGCTGCTAAAAGCCCGTTGGGAGGAAATTGTACAACGCCTCTCCGATACTTTTACAGAGGGTGAAACTCTAAATGTCGATGGTATCATCTACCTCATTGGAGTTCAAGAACTCGGACAAATAGGTCGCCCTTATGCCAAAGATGAAAAAGTAGACCTAATGCACATTGCTATTTGCAAACTCTTAGAACCCTTTGGTTATTATAAATATGAATTTACTGACCCTGATGGTTGGCCTCATTATAGTTTAGTACAAGAGCTACCAGCTCTCAAACCTGGAGAACAAACTATATTGATGAAAAAAGCCATCGTCCAATACTTTTTGGATAGAGACTTTTTTTCTAACAACTAATGACTAAACGCTAACAACTAAATGAAAAAAGTAGCATTCTATACTTTGGGTTGTAAACTCAACTTTGCCGAAACCTCTACTATCGCACGTAGCTTTGAAGAGGATGGCTATATTCGTGTTGATTTCGATGACCCTGCCGATATATATGTGATTAACACCTGCTCAGTTACCGAAAACGCAGATAAACAATTTAAACAAATTGTACGCAAAGCACTGAAAACAAACCCTAAGGCATTCTTGGCGGCAGTAGGTTGTTATGCTCAATTAAAACCAGAAGAACTCGCTTCAGTAGACGGGGTGGACTTGGTATTAGGTGCCAAAGAAAAGTTCAATATCACTCAATATATTGATGACCTCACCAAAAACAACGAAGGTATCGTACACTCCTGCGAAATTTCCGAAACCGATTTCTATGTCGGAAGCTACTCCATTGGCGACCGCACAAGGGCTTTCCTTAAAGTGCAAGATGGTTGCGACTACAAATGCACTTATTGTACTATCCCAATGGCACGTGGTATTTCACGAAGTGATACCATCGAAAATATATTGAGCAACGCTAAAAAAATATCTGATAAAGGTATCAAAGAAATAGTGCTTACGGGGGTGAATATAGGCGATTACGGCAAAGGTGAATTTGGTAATAAAAAACACGAACACACCTTTTTAGAATTAGTGCAGGCTCTTGATAAGGTCGAAGGTATCGAACGCCTGCGCATTTCCTCTATTGAACCCAATCTTATCAAAGATGAAACTATCGACTTCATAGCACAGTCTAAAAGTTTTGTACCTCACTTTCATATCCCATTACAGAGTGGAAGTAACGAAATCCTCAAAAAGATGAAACGCCGCTATTTGCGTGAACTCTATGTAAGTAGGGTAGCTAAAATACGTGAAGTGATGCCTGATGCTTGCATCGGGGTAGATGTGATTGTAGGTTTCCCTGGCGAAACTGATGAACATTTCTTAGAAACCTATCATTTTCTAAACGAATTAGATATTTCTTACTTGCACGTATTTACTTATTCCGAGCGTGACAATACTGAAGCTGTACTTATGGAGGGGGTAGTCCCTGATGCCGTACGTGCTAAACGCAGCAAAATGTTACGCGGATTGTCAGTTAAGAAACGCAATGCTTTTTATGAGAGTCAGTTAGGTAAAGAAAAAACAGTCCTTTTCGAGAGCGACAACAAGCAGGGATATATTCACGGGTTTACTGAGAATTATGTAAAGGTAAAAGCTCCTTGGGATCCTGCTTTAGTGAATACCCTCCACAAAGTAAAACTTACCAAAATAGATGTAGACGGAATGGTGCGCTTTGAGTTTGTATAAGTAGAACAAAGAAAATTAGAAATAATAAAACAACAATGGTACACTATAAAACAGAATTAATGTTAGAATTCCCTGGGTTTGTACTCTTCGATCCAGTAGTACTACAAGAGTTCCTACTCGAAAAAGGTATAGAAGATGACGATTTACTGAAATATTTCATCAATAATCCTACTATAGGTGAGGAAAGTATCCAACGAGGAATATTACTACCTATCTATAATATAGAGCCTTTTGATTATGAAATACTCATAAACACAACTGCCAAAAGTGAAATTCCTACCGAATGGGTAGTTTTCAAAAATGAAGTCTCATTACCTCTACAAGTAAAAAGCGGAAGATTAGCTGTGGAAGATATCTTTATGATAATGAGTTGGGATTACGAAAGTAATTATTCCGATTTTGCTAATGAAAAGAGCCTAAATCCTCAACTCGCTGTAGAAGGTGTAGAATTAAATGGAGACACAGGAGATAGATTTGATATTCCAGCAGGTAATTACGGGGTAAAAGTATTAGGCTTCTTAGATGTAAATGAACCTGATATTTTTGAGAGTAAGTGTGGCTATGAATTGTTTTTTGAAAAGATGGATACTTTGCCTATAATTCCTGAAAATATAGATGTAGATAAGTTGGATTATAAAGTAAAAGTAATATCTGAAAGATGAAAATCCTTTTAACAATTACCCTATCTCTACTGCTTTTTTCCTGCAATAACTCTGTGATTAGCTTCAAAAAATCTTGCAATGCCGAAACAGCAAAGCAAACAGTTGCCGAATTAGCAGAAGTAAAAGCTAAAATAAAGCAATTAGAAACACTTATAGGAAATAATCCTACTTATTGGGTGCAGGATAGTATACAAAGAGATAACAAAACCTATTATCGTTTGCGATTGCTTAACAAATTGTCGTATACCGATGTGCATCTCTATACTTTTGCAGTGCCAAAAGATGATTGTAAACAAGTGTTTTGGGAACAAAAAAAAGGGACTCTATTGCCTTATGCCGAAATCGAAAAACAAACGAAACAAGCAATAACTCAACAGAAACAATTTCCCGCTTTTTTTAAACAATTCATTACAGATATAGCTTTCAGACAACAACACTTAGCTGAACCTCTCTTGCGCTTATTGAGGCAGAAAGATGGCAGTGTACTTCTTACCGAAGAAGAACTCCTTACCGATGAGTTCAACGAATTGCAAACATATAACTTTAGTTATTATCCTGATAGTGTGTTGTGTGAAAATACTGAAAAATCAATGACACTCGTCTTTATTCCTATAGGAAACACTTGGAAACTTACTCAAATTTGGCATTAAAATGGATGATTTGATTCAATTTTTATCACAAATCGACCAGATTTATCTCTGGGATTTAATCGGAACGGCTGTCTTTGGCGTTTCTGGTGTATTAGTAGGCTTAGAACGCCGTATGGATATCTTTGGAATGCTCATCTTAGCCTTTGTAACAGGGGTAGGAGGGGGGACTCTCCGCGATATTATGATAGGTAGTGTACCCGTATTTTGGATGAATAACCTCACTTATATATTGATGATTGTCATTAGTGTAGTGATTACTATTCTCTTTAAAAAACAGTTCTCAGAACACTGGAGCAAATCGCTAATGTTGTTTGATACCATTGGGCTGGGGGTTTTTACTATCATTGGTATAGAAAAAGCCCTGCGTTTTGGCTTATCGCCTACCATCGCTATTATTTTAGGTACAATGACGGGTAGTTTTGGAGGAGTGATACGAGATATATTAGCTAACAAATTGCCAGCCCTCTTTCATAAAGAAATTTATGCAACTGCTTGTATTGCAGGAGGTACAGTCTATTTTCTTATTGATGATTTCGTCAATCATAATTTAGTAGTGTTCATCACTATAATAGTAGTGATTTCTGTCCGATTGCTCTCGGTGAAATATCATTGGGAATTGCCAAAATTCTAATTCCTAATTCCTAATTTCTAAAAAAATACATAAAACCTTGTGTATATAAACATTTTGTACTACCTTTGCAAATTGAAATTTTAGATTAAATATTTTTAAAAATGAATATTAACAGAGAGCAAGTAGATGCTTTAAATGCTGTCATTAAGATAGCAATTGAAAAAAACGACTACGCCGATAAAGTAGAGAAAGTACTAAACGATTACAGAAAAACCGCTTCTATCCCTGGATTTAGAAAAGGTCACGTGCCTGCGGGAATGATTAAAAGACAGTACGGTAAAGCTGTGAAGTTCGACGAGATCAACCGTGTGTTGCAAGACTCGTTGTATAAATATATAAACGACGAAAAACTCAATATCTTGGGTAATCCACTACCTAAAGAAAAACAAGATATCAACATAGATGCCGACGATTTTACTTTTGAGTTCGAAATTGGCTTAACTCCTACTATCGAAGTGAATTTAAAACCTAAAAAAGCTATAGTTCGCTATGAAATAGAAGTAGCCGATGACCAAATCGATAAACAAGTAGAACGTATCCAAAAACAATTTGGTAAACTCGTTGCTAAAGGTGAAGTAATCAATGATGATAGCCTTGAAATTACAGGTACTTTCTTCAACGAAGAAAAATCTATCGATTCTCAAGCTACTTTCACTTTAGAAGAACTTAGTGATGCTGCACGCAAAGAGTTCATCGGTAAAAAAATAGGAGACCAATTCCAATTGCAAACTAAAGGTTTGTTCAAAGATGTTCATAGTCTAATGCACTACCTCAAAGTATCTCACGATGAGGCTCACCACTTGGAGGTGGAAGTTACTTTCACTTTGGAAGAGGTAAACGAACGTCAAGGTGCTGCTTTAGATCAAGAATTGTTCGACAAACTCTTCCCTGATGGAAGTGTAACTACTGAGCAACAATTGCGTGACAAAATAAAAGAAGGCGCTCAACACCAATACAACGAGCAAGCCGACCAGCATTTCCTCAACACAGTTACCGATTATTTAGTAGATAATACTAAATTTGACCTCCCTGAAACTTTCCTTAAAAAATGGTTACGTACAGCAGGTGAAAAAGAACTTACTGAACAAGAAGCTGAGGAAGAGTACAGCCGTTCAGAAAAAGGTTTGCGCTACCAGCTTATAGAAGGTAAAGTATTGGAGGAAAATAACTTACATCCTAAGTTCGAAGAGTTGAAAGATTTTGCTCGTGATTATATCAAAGGTCAATTAGCGCAATATGGTATGCCTACTGATGACGATAGCTATGTAGATGGTATCGTTGATCGCGTATTGCAAAACCGTGAAGAAGTACAACGTATTCAGCAACAATTAGTATTTAAAAAACTCATCGACTTCTACAAAGAAAATGTTAAAACAGAAGTTAAAAAAGTAACTTTTGATGAGTTTGTAAAAGTAGCTTTCCCTGAATAGTAATTTTTACAAAATACTATAAACCAGTCCAAAATTGCTAATGATAAATACTATTTTGTATCTTAATTTAGCAATTTTGGACTACATTTATTAAAAGATGAAACAAGAAATTCTCAACCGAATACAAGCTCTTGGAGGTGATATTAGCAAGGTAAAAGGTACTTCATTAGCCGATGACCTATTAGCTATTACCTTCAATACAGTGCTTTATCCCAAGCCTCAGGATACTCCTTGGGCAAAAGCCGATGAAAAAGAACCTATTTATGGATTAGGTGAATGGGTAGACGCTAATATTAAACTTTACCAAACTGATAAAAAGGCTTTCTATGATCAAATGATTGCTGAGTTTTATCAACTTACGGAAAAACCTTACGGACAACACTTTTGGACAGCGCGTCTCTTTACCCCCTTCAAAGAAGGTACTGAGGATTATGAAGAGTGGTATGATGATTTTTCTGATGATGAATTTACAGATCTTACAGAAATCGTTGAAGTTACAGGCGACGAGACTCCTGATCTTATACAATTGTTTTATACCTCTGGCTATCCTGACCATATATACATAGCCTTAAGTGACCCCAATCCTGAAAATCCCACCCTTTTTGGTACCGATCACGAGGTATTTTTTGGAGAAATAGATAATATGGGTTCTTTGGAAGACTATCTCAATACTCTGATGACCCCAGAGGAACTTATCAATATTGTAGAAAAAGCATTAGTGGATTATAAATCTTAATTATCACAATACTAATGGCTAACAAACTAACAACTAATAACTAAACAAATGAATTTATCAGACGAATTTAAAAAATACGCAATTAAACAGCACGGAGTAAATAGCCTTTACTACGATAAAATTGTAGGTAGTATGACTCCCTATATTATGGAAGAACGCCAGCTAAACGTAGCTCAAATGGATGTTTTCTCCCGCTTGATGATGGACAGAATCATCTTCCTTGGCACTGATGTAAACGATCAAGTAGCGAATATCGTTACCGCTCAATTGCTTTTCTTGGAAAGCGTGGATAGTGCCAAAGATATCCAAATCTATATCAATTCTCCTGGTGGTAGCGTATATGCAGGATTGGGTATGTACGACACTATGCAGTTTATCAAACCCGATGTAGCTACTATCTGTACAGGTATCGCTGCCTCAATGGCTGCCGTATTACTATGTGCAGGCGCTGAAGGCAAACGCTCAGCATTGCCACACTCTCGTGTGATGATACACCAACCTTCAGGAGGAGCACAAGGGGTAGCCAGCGATATGGAAATCAATCTCAAAGAAATGTTGAAACTTAAAAATGAACTTTATGAAATCATAGCCAAACACTCTAAACAACCTTTTGCTAAGGTGTATAAAGATTCTGAGCGTGACTATTGGATGATAGCTCACGAAGCTAAAGAGTATGGTATGATAGACGAAGTATTAGAAAGAAAATAATGGCTAAAAAACAAGTAGAATATTGTTCATTCTGCGGTCGTGCAGAACCCGAAACCGAGATGCTTATACGCGGTATGGCTGGTAATATATGCAACTATTGTGTAGAACAAGCCAATATCATTATAGAAGAAGCATTTGGAGCTAAAGCTCAAAAAGAAAAAGAGACCGTATCAGGTGATATGACTCTCAAAACACCTCAAGAAATTAAACAATTCCTCGACCAATATGTGATAGGTCAGGATTTTACTAAAAAAATACTCTCTGTAGCGGTATATAACCACTACAAACGTCTGCAACAACCCAATGCCGATGATGAGGTAGAAATCCAAAAGAGCAACGTGATAATGGTAGGTGAAACAGGTACTGGTAAAACCTTGGTAGCCCGTACTATTGCCAAAATGCTCAATGTGCCTATCGCTATTGTAGATGCTACAGTGCTTACTGAAGCTGGCTACGTGGGTGAAGATGTGGAAAGTATCCTCACACGCCTCTTACAAGCAGCCGACTATGATGTGGAAAAAGCTGAAAGAGGTATTGTGTTTATAGACGAAATCGACAAGATTGCCCGTAAGAGCGACAACCCTTCTATCACTCGTGATGTATCAGGTGAAGGAGTGCAACAAGCGCTGCTTAAACTTCTTGAAGGATCTGTGGTGAACGTACCTCCTAAAGGTGGACGCAAACACCCCGATCAAAAATATATAGAGGTAAATACCGAACATATTTTGTTCATAGCAGGAGGAGCTTTTGATGGTATTGAACGCGTGATTTCTAAACGCCTCAATATGCAATCTGTGGGTTACAATTCGTCCAAAAATACACAAGTAGATAGGAAAAATTTGGTACAGTATATCATACCAAAAGACTTAAAAGATTTTGGTTTAATCCCCGAAATTATAGGTCGTTTGCCAGTGCTTACTTATATGAACCCATTGGATAAGCACACGTTACGTATGATTCTCACCGAACCTAAGAATGCCATTATCAAGCAGTACAAAAAACTCTTTGAAATGGATGGTATCAATTTTGATATAACTGAAGAAGCTCTCGATTTTATTGTCGAAAAAGCCTTAGAGTATAAACTCGGTGCTCGTGGATTGCGTTCACTATGTGAGAATATCCTCACCGATGCAATGTTTGAGCTCCCTAACTCAGGTGTCAAAGAACTGAAAGTTACTAAAGAGTACGCTGAAGAAAAACTCAATAAATCAACTTTGCAAATTGCTTCCTAACTCTTAACTCTTACCTAAATAACAATGGAAAAAACACAAATCATCCGCAATAGTCTACTAAAAGCTGTTTCCTACGAGACCTATCGCAATCTAATAGATAAGTATGAAGCCGAAGGTAAGTCAAGTGGAGAAGAACAGACTGAAGAACGTGTGTATTACACAGCGCTCAACCAAAAACGCTATAAACGTTTGGATAAAACGATAGAAATACCCGAAGAAAAGGCGCAATTCTTTATAAACTACCCTAAAAGCGTTTGCTTGTTGGTGATTACCGAAAGTTGGTGTGGTGATGCAGCTCAAATTGTACCCGTAGTGCATAAAATAGCTGAACTCAACCCTAAAATCACTATGAAACTCGTTTTTAGAGATGAAAATGAAGAGTTGATGAATCTTTTCCTAACCAATGGTGGTAAGGCAATTCCAATAGTAGTGTTCTTAGACTTAGAGGATAAGGTGTTGGCACATTGGGGCTCTCGTCCGTCAGTGGCTACCAAAATGGTAGAAGAAGAAAAAGCTAAAAATGGCAAACTTTCTCCTGAGTTCAAAGAAGAACTACAAAGATGGTACAACCAAGATAAAGGTGCTACCATTGTAGATGATTTCAAGAAGATTTTAGAAACTATATAATAATAATTTTAATATGAAAAAACTTACTTTTGTTGCAATAGCTGCATTGTCTTTCTTTTCAGCTACAGCCCAAGAAGGAACTTCTACACGCACTACTACGCGTTCTACAACTCAAACGACTTCTATAGAAGTAGTACAAGAGGAAAAAATCCCTACTACACTATCTGAACAGTTTCAGTATATGGTCGATAAGTCGAACTCTTACGAGAGATTTAAACTGATTGATAAAACTAAATTGGCTGTTTTTCAACGCAGTATGAATGATAGTATCAACAGTGTGAAGTCTCGACTTGAAGCAGAAAAGCAAACAGTAAAAACACACGAAAATACTATCAAAACCCTCAACGATAATATCACAGAGCTACAAACAACACTTGATGAAACTAAAAACCAAAAAGATAGTATGAACTTCTTTGGTGCTTTGCTTTCCAAAGGTCTGTATAATACTATTATGTGGGGAATAGTGTTAGTTTTGGCGGTGTTACTCATTTTCTATATCTATAGATATGCTAACGGAAATGTAGTTACTAAAAAATCTATCAGTGACTTAGCTGAATTACAAGAAGAATACGAAAACTATCGCAAAGCAGCTATTGAGCGTGAACAAAAAGTGCGTCGCCAGTTGCAAGACGAAATAAATAAACACCGTTAAACCGATGCGTATTGATATCATATCAGTAGTCCCCGAAATAATGGAGAGCCCCTTTGCCTACTCTATTATGAAGCGTGCTATTGATAAACAATTAGTGGAAGTGCATTTCCACAATCTTCACGACTATGCTAATAATGCTTATCGTCAAGTAGATGATTATCAGTTTGGTGGAGGAGCAGGAATGGTGTTGATGATAGAACCTATTGATAAGTGTATTTCAGCCTTAAAAGCTGAAAGAGATTATGACGAGGTAATATTCCTCACCCCCGATGGCGATACACTCCAACAAAAGATGGCTAATCAGCTTTCGTTAGCTGAAAATATTATTATTTTATGTGGGCACTTCAAAGGGGTAGACCAGCGTGTGCGCGACCATTTTATCACTAAAGAAATCTCCATAGGCGACTATGTGCTTTCAGGGGGAGAATTAGGGGCAGCTGTGCTCTGCGATGCAATTATTCGTCTCATCCCTGGTGTTCTCTCCGATGAAACTTCAGCCCTTACTGATTCGTTTCAAGACAATTTGTTAGCACCTCCAGTCTATACGCGTCCAGCTAACTACAAAGGTTGGGAAGTACCCGAAATCCTCACCAGCGGTAATACACCTAAAATAGAACAATGGCGTGAAGATATGGCTTATAAACACACTAAAGCCAAACGCCCTGATTTGTTGGAGTAAAAAATAATCCTTATGAATAAAAACTTAGCTTACACTTATGGAGCTTCTGATGTCTCTCTTTTAGGAGAAACAATCGACCAGAACCTCCGCCGAACAGTAGAAAAATTTCCTCATAAAGAGGCGCTTATCTCCGTACATCAAAACTATAGAGTTACTTACACTGAATTTTATGAGCAAGTAACAGCAGTAGCCAAAGGGCTCATTGCTTTAGGTGCAAAGCCAAGTGATAGAGTAGGTATTTGGTCTCCTAACTGCTATGAGTGGACACTCTTGCAATATGCTACTGCCAAAATAGGCGTGATAATGGTGAATATCAATCCTGCTTATCGTACCAGTGAACTGATTTATGTAATCAACCAATCAGGAATATCATTTATTTTTGCAGCTCCTGAGTTTAAGAGTAGTAACTATAAAAAAATGATTGATGATGCGCGTGAATTTACTGAAACCCTTAGAAAAGAAGTCTATTGGGGAGATAGCTGGGAGCGTTTCTTAGAGAATGGTAAAAAAGTTACAGACGAGAAATTACTTTCTTTTGAAGAAAAAGTACAGTTCGACGATCCTGTAAATATACAGTATACTTCAGGTACTACAGGCAACCCCAAAGGAGTTACTCTTTCCCATCACAATATCCTCAATAATGCCTATTTTATTGGTATCCGTATGAATTATACCGAGAAGGATAGGGTGTGTATTCCAGTGCCTTTTTACCATTGTTTTGGGATGGTAATCGGAAATCTCGCTTGCACAGTTCACGGGGCTACAATGGTAATCCCTAACGATAGTTTTGATGCTACCAAAACTCTTGAAGCGGTAGAAAAGGAAAAGTGTACATCGCTTTATGGAGTGCCAACAATGTTCATTTCAGAACTCTATATATTAGACAAACATCCTTACGATTTGTCGAGTTTGCGCACAGGTGTAATGGCAGGAGCTTTGTGTCCTCCAGAGATTATGAAACGCGTGAAAGAGCAAATGAATATGCACGAAATCACGATATGTTATGGTATGACCGAAACCTCTCCTGTATCTACACAAACCAAAATAGGAGCACCTTTCGAGAAACAAATTCACTCAGTGGGTACTATCCACGACCATTTGGAGATTAAAATTATCAATCCTGAGACTAAAGCAATTGTAAAACGTGGAGAAAGTGGAGAACTCTGTACACGTGGCTATTCAGTGATGTTGAAGTATTGGAATAGTCCGCAGGCTACACAACAGGTAATAGATGAACAACGCTGGATGCACTCAGGTGATTTGGCGATGATGGATGAAGATGGTTATATCCACATTTCAGGTCGTATCAAAGATTTGATTATTCGCGGAGGTGAGAACATTTCTCCTAAAGAAATAGAGGACTTCCTCTACACGTATGAAGGGGTGATGGATGCTCAAGTTATTGGAGTACCAAGCAAGAAATACGGTGAAGAAGTAATGGCTTGGATCAAAACTAAAGAAGGAGTAACCCTCACTGAACAAGAACTCCACGATTTCTGTAAAGGTCGTATTGCCCACTATAAAGTACCTCGTTATTGGAAGTTTGTCGAGGAATTTCCAATGACTATCTCGGGTAAAATACGCAAGGTGGAAATGCGTGAAATATCCGCAAGAGAACTTGGTTTAGATACCGAAGAAGAATTATAGATAAAAAGGATCAATAGTTTTTGTAACTAAACTATTTGCTATCAAGAGTTGGTTTTCTGGTAAAGCCAACTCTTTATTTTTGGTAATCAAATCATCGGCTTGGGCAATGAGGGCGTAGAGATAATCAGTGATAGAATGTACCCAGCAGCTGATAGGTATTTTGGCAATAGCACGCAATTGGCGGAGGAGTACAATCATTTCAAAGCTATTCGCAGGACTATCTACTAAAATGCGCAGTTTGTCGTTAAAAGGTAACTCTCTGATAAAATCTTGTTGAGTACTGTTTTCTAAAAGAAGGGAAGCAGGAATATAAGTGTATGTTTCTTCACAAGTAAGTACTTGAGGTAGTTCTTCAAAAGTACTAACAACCATTAGTTCATCGGTGATAATGCGCAAAGGGGGCACTTCTTTTAAATACCCCATTGCGTGAAATCCGCGTTCATAAGGTGGCACGCCAGCTATGGCATTATGCGTTTCTGTCATAGTCTTCTTGTTTTAAGCGTTTTTCAAAAGGTTCCCACAAGCGTTTGAGCTCTAATACTTCAGATGATTTTTTTTTGCTAAAAGGATAGAAATCCCAATCTTTACGGCTGTATAAATCTATGGGAGGTAAAGAAGCGCACTGCTCATTAAAAAGTGCTTGCTCTCGTTGTGATTTCTGTTTTATGTCCTTTATCAAGCTAAAGTTTTTTGTGATAGCAGAAAGTCCGCCCTTTTTTGTAATCTGGTCTAGCATCACAAGGGCTTTTTTGTACATTTCATAACTGAGACTTTCTATAGCATACATCCCATTAAGCAGAGTAGCGTTGCGTGTAGCTGTGATGTTTTGAATGGTTGCTACATTCGCTTTTTCAGTATTTAGATTGTTATTTTTAAAGAAAAGAGGATTTTTAGGCAGTAGATAATCAGCACCTCCTAACACGGCAGCTTCATAAGCTAATTGTACATAGTTTTCGTTGTACGATGATTTCAGTAGCGATAAACCTCTACTTGATACTTCAGCGATAAGGCAAAGGGGTAGGGTAGGGGCTTGCTCACTTAGTAACCGGCGAAAAGCACGCAATTTAGCTATTTCTAATAAAAAAGTGCCTCCTACTGCTACTTTTACATTGAGTACATCAGCAGTGTGAGGATTTTCTTTGATTTGGGCTACCCCAAAGGCAATTTGTTGCACCATCGAGGCGCCTGCTTTTTGGTAAATTGTAGTGTTAATAGCAAATGAGTTAGTAAATAAATACTGCAAGTTTGCAGGTAGCCATTCTTCTACTTCTTTTTGAGTAAATTTAGGATGTATATCCAACAAAAAGAAAGATACCGATTGGTCTTGCCAAAAAGCGATACGCTTGAGTGTTGCTTCTTTATCAGATATGAAAAGAGGGACAGCTACTTGCGTTTTAGTGTTGATAGCATAAGGACTTTTTATATTTTCAGCAGTGTAAAAAGGCAAAATAGGAATATCTTCTGCTGAAGTGAATATAAGCGACTCGTAGTCTCTTCCCTCCAGCAGATATTGCAATTGTTGTTTCCATTGTTTTGCAACGATATCCATTCCTATTTATCTATTACCTAACACCTATTGTCTGTCGCTCTATCCTTTTGCTTTTTCGTTGGGGCGCAACACCATACGATATGATTGGTCTTTACTGATATAATAACCTACCCAGTTGTACAAAGCTCTCATTTTGTTACGGAAGTTTACCAGTGACATAATGTGTATAAATGCCCATATAGCCCACGCGATAAAGCCTTTGAGGAAGATATTCTTAGGCAAATCGGCAACGGCTTGGTTGCGACCAATGATTGCCATTGAACCTTTATCTACATAACTGAAAGGGGTAGGGTTTACAAAATCTTTATTGAAGTTCTTTCCTAAGTTGTTTGCTTGTTGTATGGCTACTTGCGCAAGCTGTGGGTGACCTTCAGGGAAGTTGGGGTCGGCAGTCATAATGCTTGAGTCGCCTACTGCATAGATGTTATCAAAGCCCTCCATTTTGTTATAAGCATCAGTTTTCATACGTCGTCCGCGACCTAAGTATTGTTTATCGTCAATTCCTTTAAAGGCTTTAGCCGAAATTCCTGCTGCCCATATCAGGTTGCGCGCATCGAGTATAGTGCCGTCCGAAAGGTGTACTTCGTCATTTACAAAATCGGTTACGAGTACTCCTAATTTGAGTTTTACCCCTTTTTTAAGCAAAGATTTTTCGGTATATTCTTGCGCTTTTTTACTCATTGGGGCAAGTACAGTATCTTGTCCGTCGATGAGGTAGATGTCGCCTAAATCATCATAAGTGAGTTCAGGGTAATCTTTGCGCATAATGTTCTGTTTCATTTCAGCAAAAATACCTGAAAGTTCTACTCCAGTAGGTCCTGCTCCTGCAATGGCAAAAGAGAGCAATTTGCGGCGTAATTCTTTATCTTGAGTACGGGTAGCACGCTCTAAGCGGGTGTATACTAAGTTGCGGAGCATCAAAGCATCACCTACGGTTTTCATAGGCATAGCTTTTTCTTCTACATTCTTGTTGCCAAAGAAGTTAGATTCTGCTCCCGTAGCCATTACTAATATGTCGTACTGCAATTCGCCATTGCTCAAAATAATTTTGTTTTCTGAAGGAACGACTTCTTGCAAAGTAGCCATCCTAAAACGTGCGTTTTTATACTTTCGGAATAAGCGACGGAAAGGGTAAGAAATGGATGAAGGCTCCATAAATCCTGCTGCCAATTGGTATAATAAGGGTGGAAAGAAGTTGTAGTTATTCATATCCACCAAGGTAATTTTATATTTTCCAGAGCGGTTTAGTTCTTTTACTAACTCTAAGCCAGCAAAACCACCGCCTACAATCACAATATGTTTTTTGTTTTCCATAATGATTATTGCTAATTAGTCAATTTGCCAATTTGGTAAAGACTAATTGTTGTTTCTTTTTATTATTTTGATTATTAAATATTAAACTGATTTTTTACTTTTCGCTGTTTTCTTCTTCTTCTTCTTCTTTTGGGAAAATCTCAATTTTGGGCTCTTTGATAGTTTCTTTGTTAGACAAGCTGCGTTCTAACGACAAAAGTAAACTTGGTAAGAGCAATAAGTTGGTCATCATTGCAAAGAGCAAAGTAGCCGATATGAGTCCGCCGAGGGCTTTGGTACCCCCAAAGCTGGAGAGCAAAAATACTGAGAAACCGCAGAGTAGTACAATAGAAGTGTAGAACATACTTACCCCTGTTTCGCGCAAAGCAGCATATACTGATTTGCTAATCTTCCAATTGCGCGCTACCAATTCCAAGCGGTATTTAGCCAAGAAGTGAATGGTATCATCTACCGAAATACCAAAGGCAATACTGAACACAAGGATAGTAGAAGGCTTGAGCGGAATACCAAAATAGCCCATCAGTCCTGCGGTGATGAGTAGCGGTAATAGGTTAGGAATGAGCGAAACTACTATCATTTTGAATGAACGGAACATATACGCCATAATGAGTGCAATGAGCAAAATGGCTAAGGCTAATGACCAAATCAGGTTGGTAGCCAAATAGCTTGTTCCTTTGGTAAATAAATAGGCTTTTCCTGTTATTTTTACATCAAAACGATCACTAGGGAAGAGCTTTTGGGCTTTGGTGTAGATGTTTTCCTCTATTTGTTGCATCTTTTCAGTACCAATATCCTTCATAAAGGTAGTGATACGTGCTGTTTGCCCTAAAGAATCTATATAAGCAGAAAGCATATTGGCATTGCCTTTAGAGTTCTTTACATACGAAAGAATGAAATTTTGCTCTTGAGTAGTAGGTAAACTGTAATATTTAGGGTTGCCGTTGTAATAGGCTTGTTTGGCGTATTTTACTAAGTTTACTAAGGATAGAGGTTTTGATATTTCAGGGATTTCCTCAATATGAGTGCAGAGTTCATCAATGCGTTTGAGGTTAGCTAATTTAGTAACGCCATTTTTTTGTTTAGTATTAATGGTGATTTCCAAAGGCATAATCCCTCCATAATTTTTCTCAAAGAAGCCAATATCATCAAAGAAAGCAGCTGATTTAGGCATATCTTCAATGAGACTCCCTGAAATTTTAATTTTGTAAATGCCTATGATACTGAGAATAAGCAACGCAATAGCGCTTGTAAATACCGCAATGCGATGGTGTTTAACTGTATTTTCAATGAATTTGATGAGTCCGCCAATCCAGTTGCGGTGCAAATGCCTAAGGTGTTTTTCCTTAGGAATACTCATATAGCTATAAATAATGGGGATAACTAATAGTGAGATGAAGAAAATAGATACTACATTGATAGAAGCAATCACCCCAAACTGCTTGAGCAAAGTACTTTCAGTAAAAATGAAGGTAGCAAAACCGATAGCAGTAGTGAGATTGGTGAGCAGGGTTACATTCCCCACATTACGGATAACCCTAATAAGCGACTTGGCTTGGTTGCCGTGTTTACTAATTTCTTGCTGATATTTATTGATGAGAAACACACAGTTAGGGATGCCAATTACAATCACTAACGGTGGAATCAATCCTGTGAGAATAGTAATTTCGTAACCGAAAAGCCCCAAAAATCCAAATACCCACATTACCGCAATAGATACAACGCTCATAGAGATAAACATTGCTCTGAACGAACGGAAGAAGAAAAAGAAAATGGCTGAGGTAGAAAGTAAGGCAGCCAAGATAAATAGCCCTATCTCATCCATTATATTTTGAGCGCTAAGGGTACGAATATAAGGCATACCCGAAGTGTGCACTTTGAGTCCAGTTTGCTGTTCAAATTTTTTGACAATAGGAATGAAATCGTTGAGGATAAAATCCTTGCGAGCTTGTGTATTGACAATTTTCTTGTTCATATACACGGCTGTTTGCAAGGTGTTATTTTTCTTGTTGTAGATAAGACCTTCGTAGAAAGGCAATTTTTCGGAGAGTATTTGCTGGAGACTATCAGCTTGCGCTTGAGTTTTTACTTCTCCTTCAATGAATTTATGAGTAACAAAGCGTTGCTGAGCTGTATCCTTTACCAAAATAGGCAGATTATTAATACAGATAACAGCATCTATTTGCTTAAATTGCTTTAATTCATTACTAAGAGCAATCCATTTGTTGAGCACCTCAGGCGTATAGATTTTTTTATCGTCTAACGCCATTAATATCAAGTTACCTTCTTCGCCAAACTTTTTGAGGAAGTGTTTGTACTCCATATTCACGAGGTGATCATCAGGGAGCATATTCGCCTCGGTGAAGGTAAAGCGAACGTTTTTCCACTGAGAAACTAACCCCCCAGTGATAGCAATTATGAGTAGTAGAAAAGCAATTCGGTTGCGCAATATTAAGCCAGCTATGGTACTCCAAAAACTGGCTTTTATCCATTTAAACATTTGGGTCTCTTCTTTAAATTAGCGCGCAAAAATAAGAATAATTTGCCAATTAGCAAATTTAAGTTACACCTTTCTATCCATTAGCTTTAGAGCAAATTCTTTTAGATAATGACGTTTTTCATCACTGATGGTAAGCTCGGAAAGTGTACTGAGAGCTCTACGGGTAGTATGCTCTATTTCTTGGCGTACAGCTGTAGTTGCACCAGTGGCTTCGAATAATGCTTTTACTGTGTTGATTTTCTGCTGACTATCTTCGGTAGTAGCGTAGTGTTGTAACAGTGTTTTTCGCTGTTGTTCATCGGCTAATTTTAAGGCAGTTAGATAAAGGATTGTCTTCTTATTTTCGATGATATCACCACCTATACGTTTGCCAAAAGACTCATCGCCAAAAGCGTCTAAATAGTCATCTTGCAGTTGGAATGCTAAACCTAATTCTTCGCCAAAAGTATAGATTGGCATTTGATTTTCAGGAGAAGCATTAGCTATGATAACCCCCATTTGTAAAGCAGCCCCTATTAGTACAGCTGTTTTGTAACGTATCATCTGTAAATAATCGGGGATACTTACTTCGGTTTGAGTTTCAAAATCCATATCCCATTGTTGTCCTTCACATACTTTTAAAGCAGTACGTGAAAGTATTTTAGTAAGAAGAGAAAAAACATCAGAAGGATAGTCGTCTAATAATTGATAGGCTTTAACCAGCATTGCATCGCCAGAGAGGATAGCAATATTAGTGTTCCATTTTTTGTGTACAGTAGTCTCTCCACGTCGTAAAGAAGCCTTGTCCATAATATCATCGTGAACGAGGGAAAAATTATGGAACATTTCTATAGCCATAGCTGCATTAAGAGCTTTGTGGTAATCAGCATCAAAAAGATCGGTTGCTATGAGAGTGAGAATGGGGCGCAATCGTTTGCCTCCCAATTGCAAAATGTAACGCATAGGTTCATACAAATTGCGGGGTTCTTTTACAAAAAGTTTAGAGTTGAGATGGTCTAAGAAGGCTTCTCTGTATTGTTCTACTGTTTTCATAGGGCAGATTTTTTTAATTGTTGGATTACTGTTCTCACCGACACAAAACCTATTTTTTCTTCAGGTATTTCTTGAAGTTTGAACCATTCTAAGGCTTTGATTTCGTCGGGGGCAACAATGTGTACTTGTTCTTCAGCTAATTTGCACTCAAAGAAAATATCCATAGTGCGGTAAGGTACGTTTTTGTACAGATAGTTGTTAGGAAAAGTAGTGATAAATCGCAATTGTTCAGGCTTTATAATCATTCCCATTTCTTCTTTTACTTCACGGCAAGCAGCTTCTTGAGCAGTTTCCTCGGGGTCGATAAATCCTCCTGGGAGGTCTAGTTTGCCTTTATCGGGATCCATATTGCGCACTGTAAAGAGTATTTTATCTTGATGGCGAAATACTACAGCTACAGCAGCAGCAATATTATGAAAATAGGTAAAACCACAATCGTGGCAGAGAAAGCGTACGTTGTTAGGAAACTCTATATGAGTAGAAGTACAATTAGGACAATGTTTAAAAATACTTTCCATAAAAAATAGTAATGTATAAAATCAGGCGACAAATATAGTGAAAAAAGTATTATACTCACTATAAAATTTCTTTTTTAGTTGAATTAATATGAAAGAGACTGTCTAAAAAAGTTAAAACTAAACTTTTTAGACAGCCTCTTTCTGTAAGAAAATCTATTTACTAAATATTATTTCTTTTTAGCAGCTTTTTCAGCTTTGGCAGCGTCTTGAGCAGCTTTCATTGCAGCACGAGATACTCTTATTTGGCAAACTACAGTGTTATCTGGGTGCATAATTTTGTAGTTTTCTTGAGCCAATTTAGTAACATATAATTTGTTACCCATTTCCAAACCTGAAATGTTTACAGGAACGAAGTCAGGCAAGTTATCAGGAAGTGCTTTTACTTTGAGTTTGCGGTTAACAATACGCAAAGTACCACCAGCCATAATACCAGGAGAAGTTCCTTCGATTTGGATAGGTACTTCAATAGTAATTTCTTTGTTCTTGTTCAACTGATAGAAATCGATGTGGATGATTTTATCAGTTACAGGGTCAAACTGAATGTCTTGTAGAATGGCATCGTAAGTTTTACCATTTAATTCAATCGCAGCGGTGTATACATTAGGAGTGTACACGATGTTTTTGAATGCTAATTCAGGTGCTGAAAAATGCAGAACATTGTCTCCTCCGTATAGTACGCAAGGAACCTGTCCAGCATTACGTAAGGCTTTGCTAGCTGCTTTGCCCACGCTTTCTCTTTGAGATCCTTTGATTGTAATTGATTTCATTTATTTATATATAGTTATTAAGTTACTTATTTTTAGCTAATCCCTAATTTTTACATTATAAATTTAGAACTGATAGGTTCATTGTGGTGTACTTTGTGCATTACGTCGGCGAATAGTTCAGCACAGCTCAATACTTTTATTTTGCTTGAAGGTTGTTTTAGAGGTATTGAATCAGTTACGATTAATTCTTCTAAAGCTGAATTTTCTATGCGTTCGTGAGCATTACCACTAAGGATAGGGTGAGTAGCAACAGCTCTTACACTTACAGCACCTCTATCTTTCATTAGTTGGGCAGCTTTTACTAAAGTGCCAGCAGTATCAACCATATCATCGACTAATACTACATTTTTACCTTCTACATCTCCAATAAGTTCCATTGTTTCAATCACATTGGCTTGTTTGCGCTGTTTGTAGCAAATTACTACATCACATTTTAAAAACTTAGAATACGCATAGGCTCTTTTAGAACCACCCATATCAGGTGAAGCGATACACAAGTTATTTAAATTCAAACTTTGCAAATAAGGTAAGAAAATACTTGAAGCAAAAAGGTGATCTACGGGGCGTTCAAAGAAACCTTGAATTTGGTCGGCGTGCAAATCCATTGTCATAATACGAGTAGCACCTGCCGCTTGTAAGAGGTTAGCTACCAATTTTGCTCCTATGGGCACTCTAGGTTTATCTTTTCTATCTTGGCGAGCCCAACCGAAGTATGGCATTACCGCAGTGATATGGCGTGCTGAAGCGCGTTTGGCAGCGTCTATCATTAGCAAAAGCTCCATTAAATTATCCGAATTAGGGAAAGTAGAGCATATTAAGAAAACGCGTGCCCCTCTAATTGATTCCTCAAAAGAGGGCTGAAACTCGCCATCACTATAATAAGATAGTTTAACTTCACCGAGCTGAGTGCCGTATTTTTCTGCAATTTTCTCAGCAAGTTCTATGCTTTTAGAACAAGCGAAGATTTTTGAATTAGGGATGGTTTCACTAAACATTTTTATCAGTAAGCATTAAGGTATAAAAACTTCTAATTTTTCAGGGCGCAAAATTACAAATATTAATGATAATAGCAACTATAACCTTAAAAAAATATTCTGTTTATTACTTTTTTTCTTGACTACGACGTTTTTTTTCTGCTCTTAGAAGAGAAAGCTCGCGTCCTGTTTGTCCGGCTACTGAGGTATTTTCTTCAGCTCGACGTATTAAGTAAGGCATCACCTCACGTACAGGTCCGAAAGGTAAGTATTTAGCTACATTATAACCTTCCTTAGAAGCATTGAAACTAATATGATCACTCATTCCGTATAGTTGAGCTATCCATATACGTTTGTCGTTAGGTTGTAATCCTTTTTCTTTCATTAAGTCCATTACAAGAGCAGCACTTTCTTCGTTGTGAGTACCTGCAAAAAGCGCAATTCGGTCGATATGTTCAATGATATATCGTACAACAGCGTTGTAATTATCATCAGTAGCTTGCTTATTAGGACAAATAGGGGTAGGGTAACCTTGTTCGGCTGCACGTTCATTTTCTTTTTCCATATACGCACCCCGTACGATTTTTACACCTATATAGAATCCTTTGTTTACGGCACGTTCATAGAGACCTTTTAAATAAGGTAAACGGTCGTGACGATACATTTGCAAAGTGTTGTATACGATGGGTTCTTCTTTGTTGTACTTTTCCATCATTTCTTCTACAAGGTTATCGGCAGCGGTTTGCATCCAGCTTTCTTCAGCATCTACTAAAATAGGTATTTTGTACTCGTAGGCACGTTTACAAGCAGCATCAAAACGTGCTTTAATACGTTCCCATTCTTTTGCTTCTTCATCAGTGAGGGGTTTATTTTCAGTGAGTTTTTGAAAGATAGCAAAACGTCCAAATCCTGTAGGTTTAAATACTACAATAGGGATGCCTTCGTCGCGGTGGAGATTGCCAAAATCAATGGTTTCCATCGTCTTTTCAAAAGTAGCTTCGATAGAGCTCTCTTCGTCTTTTCCTTCTACAGAGTAATCGAGCACAGAGCCAACGCCTTTTTGGTGCATTTTTTTGATTACAGGTAGACAGTCTTGTTCGGAGATGCCACCACAGAATTGTTTGAAAACTGTGCGCTTGATTAGCCCTTCTACGGGTAGGCGCAGTTTTAGAGAGAAGTTAGTGAGGGCAGTGCCCACACGAGTAAGGGTGTTACTACCTATGAGTTTAAAGAGGCGGTAAGCCCAGTTGAGTTCAGATTGGCTTTTGAGGGCAAAAGCCGTTTGAGTGTCGGAGAAACGTGTACTCATAACAATTTTTCAATTAACAGTTGATGAGGCAAAAGTAATATTTTGCTTTTGATTATGCAAATTTTATTTTCGTTTTCATAAAGAAAGAAAGAGAGGGAAGTTTTTTTTAATTGTTTTTATAGGTTGGATTTTATCAAAGATTTAAATTTAAATAAAATTTATTGTGTTGATAATCAGTATTTTTTTATTGTAATAGCTGCTTATTTTTTAATAAGGGCTTATAGTTTGTATGAAGAGCAAAAAAAATCACTACTTAAAAAAGTAGTGATTTAAAATTGTACTCGGAGCGGGACTTGAACCCGCACAGGCATTACTGCCCACTGGATTTTAAGTCCAGCGTGTCTACCGATTCCACCATCCGAGCTTTTTTATGATAGACATAAAAAAAGAGCGAAAAACGGGGTTCGAACCCGCGACCTCAACCTTGGCAAGGTTGCGCTCTACCAACTGAGCTATTTTCGCTTGTTATTTGTTTCAGTAAATTTGCATTTGAGGAGTTACTTTGTTTCTCATTTGCGGTGCAAAGGTACGACAAATATCTATTCCTGCAAATTTTTGAGCAACTTTTTTTTAACTTTTTTTATATCTTTTTTATAACCTACATTCTTTCAGGTACTTGTATTCCTAACATTTTAAAAGATTCTGCGATGATTTCGCCTATTTTTTTGCTAAGAGCTACTCTAAAATGGCGTTTGTTAGCGTCTTCTTCACCTAAAATGGAAACGTTTTGATAGAATGAATTGAAGTCTTTTACCAAATCGTATACGTAATTAGCAACTACAGCGGGGCTATAGTTATCAGCGGCATCTTGCACAATAGAAGGAAAAAGAGTGATGCTTTTCAGTAAGTTTTTTTCTTTTTCTTGTAGAGCATCAGGTTGTATAACAGTTATTTCTTTGCTATTGTTCGTTTCAGCATATTTACGCAAAATAGATTGGATACGAGCGTATGTGTATTGGATAAACGGACCTGTGTTTCCTTGAAAATCGATAGATTCTTTAGGGTCAAACAAGATGCGTTTTTTAGGATCTACCTTTAATATATAGTATTTCAAGGCTCCTAAGCCAATAGTGTGATACAAATCTTCTTTTTGAGCTTCGGTATAGCCATCGAGTTTGCCGAGTTCCTGTGAAATTACTTTGGCAGTCTGTTCCATTTCAGCAATTAAGTCATCGGCATCTACAACGGTTCCTTCACGGCTTTTCATCTTTCCACTAGGCAAATCTACCATACCATAGCTGAGGTGGTACAAGTGTGAAGCCCAATCGTAACCCAATTTTTTCAAAATAAGAAAAAGTACTTTGAAGTGATAGTCTTGTTCGTTACCCACAGTATAAACCATTCCTTTCACATCGGGATAGTCCTTTACACGTTGGATGGCAGTACCCATATCTTGGGTTATATATACTGAAGTACCATCGGCGCGGAGTACTAATTTCTCATCTAAACCATCGGCGGTGAGATCGCACCAAACAGAGCCATCTTCTTTTTTGAAGAATACCCCTTTTTGTAGACCTTGTTCTACGATGTCTTTTCCTAATAAATAGGTATTGCTTTCGTAGTAGTACGAGTTGAAATCTACTCCTAAATTCTTATAAGTAACCGCAAAACCATCGTATACCCATCCGTTCATTTGTTTCCAAAGTTTCATTACTTCAGGGTTGCCTGCTTCCCATTGGCGAAGCATCTCTTGAGCTGCTACAAATATAGGTGCTTGTTTTTCAGCTTCTTCTTTGGATTTTCCTTGAGCTATTAGTTCTTGTATTTCTTCTTTATACGCTTTATCAAATGCAACATAGTAGTTTCCTACCAGTTTATCTCCTTTTAATCCTGTGTTTTCAGGAGTTTCTCCATTGCCAAAACGTTGCCAAGCTACCATAGATTTGCAAATGTGTATTCCTCTATCGTTGATGATTTGGGTTTTATACACTTTATGTCCGGCAGCTTTTAAGATTTCGGCTACTGAATAACCTAAGAGATTGTTACGGATATGTCCTAAGTGCAAAGGCTTATTAGTGTTAGGAGATGAGTATTCTACTAAAATAGCCTCTTTGCTATTAGGCGTTGCTAATCCAAACTGAGGATTGTCTTTTATTTCTGTTAAAAAGTTGAGGTAATAAGTATCAGCGATAACAAGGTTTAGAAAGCCTTTAATCACATTGAAATCGGTTACTAAATTACCTGCTTTTTCTTTGAGGTAAGTTCCTATTTGTTCGCCTATTTGCACAGGATTGCCTTTGATGTGGCGCAAAAGTGAGAAGACTACGAGGGTCACATCACCTACAAACTCTTTTTTAGTTTGTTGCAATTCTACATTTTCTAAACTTACGTTGTACAGTTCTTGTACGGCTTGTAGTATATGTTGTTTTAGGATGTCATTTAAATTTTGCATATATTAATTTATCAATCTCAAGGGTTATTAACTTTTGTAGCGTATTCTGAAATAACTCGTTTGTCAAAATAAGGTTCTTCATCAATATGTAGTAATACGGGCAAGTTAGTATGGTGTAAAATCACTTCTTCAGTAGATGGGGTAGGGGATCCGCTAAATACTATACTATGAATGTTTAAGCCTCTATTTTTTAGTGTTTCATAAGTGAGTAATGTGTGGTTGATACTACCCAAATAATGACGAGAAACTAAAATGACTTTATCAGTAGGGTGAATTAGATCAAGCATCATATCTTTTTCATTGAGAGGAACATACAATCCACCAGCTGCTTCTATAACAAGTGTATTATTGGTTTCAGGGCGTACAATTTTAGAAAGTTCAATTCGTATACCGTCTAATTGAGCTGAAAGATGTGGACTTGCAGGGGTATGTAGCCCATAGCTATTAGGGTGAAATACAGTGCGTGTATTGCTGATGAGTCGTTTAACCTTGTCAGTATCTGAGTTCTCTAAGTCCCCTGATTGTATAGGTTTCCAATAATCAGCTTGAAAAGCCTCTGTAAGAATTGCTGAAACGATGGTTTTGCCAACTTCGGTGGAGATACCCACCACGAAATAAGTATCTTTCATTTTGAATGGTTTGTTTTGAGAGCGCAAAAGTACAAAGTAATTGGCAAATGAGCAAAAAATAGCGATTAGTTTTTAGTTTTTAAAATCCAAAAATTTTCTTAAAAATATTTGCATAATTATTAAAAACTATCTACTTTTGTGGCGTGAAAATAACCATTGATTGAGTTTTTTATAACTCATCATCTTTAAATAATAGATTATATGAAAGTTACAGTAGTAGGCGCAGGTGCCGTAGGAGCAAGTTGCGCAGAGTACATTGCTATTAAAGACTTCGCGTCTGAAGTAGTATTAATTGACATCAAAGAAGGTTTTGCAGAAGGTAAAGCTATGGATTTGATGCAAACCGCTTCCCTCAATGGGTTTGATACTCGTATTACAGGGGTAACCAATGATTATTCAAAAACTGCAGGCAGTGATGTAGCTGTGATTACCTCTGGTATTCCTCGTAAACCAGGTATGACTCGTGAAGAGCTTATTGGTACCAATGCAAACATTGTAAAATCAGTTGTTGAACAATTGGTGAAATATTCACCTAATGTGATTGTAATTGTAGTGAGCAACCCTATGGACACTATGGCTTATTTGGTACACAAAGCTACTAAATTACCTAAAAACCACATCATCGGTATGGGTGGAGCACTTGATAGCGCACGCTTTAAATACCGTTTGGCAGAAGCGCTTAATAGTCCGATTTCAGACGTAGATGGTATGGTAATCGCTGCTCACAGTGATAGTGGTATGTTGCCTCTTACACGTTTGGCAAGCTATCGCGGAGTGCCAGTAACCGAGTTTTTGAGTGCTGATCGTCTTAACCAAGTAGCTGAAGATACTAAAGTAGGTGGAGCAACCCTTACTAAACTTTTAGGAACTTCAGCTTGGTATGCTCCAGGAGCTGCTGTATCAGCCTTAGTACAAGCAATCGCCTGCGACCAAAAGAAACTTTTCCCTTGCTCAGTATTACTAGAAGGCGAATACGGACAAAAAGATGTGTGCGTAGGGGTTCCTGTAATCATCGGTAGAGATGGTGTTGAAAAAATTGTAGAGGTAAAACTTAACGATGCTGAAAAAGCTAAATTTGCAGAAAGTACTGAAGCAGTACGTGAAGTAAATAAAGCTTTAGCAAGTGTGTTATAGTCTGCCTTAAGACCTTAAAATTAGAATAAAAGCGACTTTTCCGAAAAAAAGTCGCTTTTATTTTATTTGGTATTCCTGTTCTCCGAAGGGGATAATTCACAAAAAATACTTATAACTTTTAAAAATTCTTTTATTTATGAAATATATTCTTGCATTTTTTGTCACTTTTATTGCTACGGCACAACAAACTGATTTTGTGCTCCTCAAAGGTCTTTCTTCCGATTTTGTATTTGATATGAAATATGCAACTCCTGATAACTTTCTTAAACAAGCTGTTTATGAGTGTGGAGAATGCTATCTGCGCAAAAAAACAGCGGAAGCCTTGGTAAAAGCTAATGAGGAGTTTAAAACTTTGGGATATCGCATTAAATTATTTGATTGCTACAGACCTCTTGAAGTACAAAAAAAGATGTGGAAAATACTTCCAGGAACTCATTATGTAGCTAATCCTGCCAAAGGTTCTAAACACAACCGTGGAGCAGCAGTTGATCTCACTTTAGTAGATAAGGATGGTAAAGAATTGGATATGGGGACTCCTTTTGATTTTTTTGGTGAGAAAGCTCATCATACTTGTACCACTCTTCCTAAAAAAGTACTCGAAAATCGCAAGTTGCTAAAAGATATACTCAACAAATACAACTTCAAATCTATTTATTCGGAGTGGTGGCATTACGAATACCGCCCTGAAATGCAATCCAAAGTTGAAAACTTCCAATGGCAATGTGAATAATTACGAATTACGAGGTGTTATTTGAGATTGTTAGGGAGTTCTAAAATCTGTATACTCTTAACTCTAATTGCGTTGTTTATCAAAGCACGAGTATATTCAGGGTAAGGTTGTCCTGCTGCTGGAGCCCCCATATTACATTCACCATCGGAACCCCCTCCACCATTAATCCACAAATAAGCATCGGCGTGTGCCCCAGTAGTTTTGGTAGTGCTACGCGGACCTAAAGCTGCATTGAAGTTGTTGCAAGAGTTATAAGGAGCATTGGCATTCTGGTGTTTAGGACGGTTGATGCCACTGCGACCTGTGTCAATCACGTAATGCACATTTTTAAAACCTTTAGTAGCTAAGTAAGTTACAAATTTTTCAGCTGCTGCTTGTTCTTCGGCAGTACCTCCCAAACCTGAAACATTCAATGCAAAACCTCGCATATATTTTAAACCTCCGTCTATAATAGCAGTAGCAATAGCTTCAGGATTATTAGTAACTAAAGGACCATTCCCTGCGTGGATATAACTCATTACTTTAGGGTTGTTCTTATTTAATTTTTCGGCAGCGTACCTTAGCAATTCAGCACGCTCATTGTATTTAGCCGAGCCTTTTTTATGTCCGCAGTAGTTAATGGCATCGGGTTCTATAATTACTATAGCACGACGTTGCCCAATGATAGCACTCACACGATCAATCCACGCTTTATAAGAAGCCGCATTAGGGTGCCCACCTTTAGAAAATGACCCACAATCACGTTCAGGAATACCATAAAGTACTACTATAGGTGTTTTGTGAGCACGTTCAGCTCCCTCTACAAAGTTTTTCAGCCAACCATTGTTCTTCTCACTATTAGGACTCATACCGTCATACCATCCGCCACAAGGGATACCATACACTTGGTAATAGAGTTTTTTCAGTTCTACGTTAGGTTCTTTCTTTACAGCATTCAAACGAGAAGGTTCTAAATAGAAATCCCAATCATAAGGGATGTTGTTTTGTGGTGGTTGAGGAGGGGTAGGGGGAGTAATAGGAGGACTTGTAGGAGTTTGTGTAGTTGTGCTTTGTGTAGTTGAAGTCTGCGTAGAGGGTTCGTTGTCTTCCCCTGATTTTTCACAGGCGATAATGAGCCATAGAAAAGCTACTAAGGATACTAATTTATTCATAATTTTCTTTTTTTAATGTTTTAAGACTACAAAGGTAGTACTTTATTTTTGATTTTGCAAATTTACTAATCTGTAAATTTGTTATTTTCAAATAAATACTATACCTTTGCCAAAGTTTTTCACTTTTTTACCTAATGAAAAAAACATATATCACTTTTTTAGCATTTTTATGCTGTTTTGTTTTAGGCAATAATTGGTTACAAGCACAAGAGTTAGTGCCCATTCTCAGTCAGGCTCGTTTGCACAAAGATAATTCTAAATCAGGCTTTGATGGACCTTATATTTTTTATACTGATAAAGGAATTGTTGTAAAACAAGTTAGTGAAAAAAAAGGTGTAGTAGCACCCTCTATTCAAACATTTACTAAAGATATAAAAGGTAAAAAATTTACGGCACAACTCAGTGAGAAAGAATCTTTTAGTTTTAAAATAAAAAAAGAACTAAAGAATGAAACAGCTGTGTATAATATGCCTGAAAAACTCATTGCTATTTCGGATATTGAAGGAGAATTTGAGGCTTTTAAGCAGTTTTTGATAGCTAATGGAGTAATGAATGCTAAATACCAATGGAAATATGGTAAGGGGCATTTAGTGACAGTAGGTGATTTTTTTGATCGCGGACTATGGGTTACACAAACACTTTGGCTTATCTATCATTTAGAACAACAAGCTGAAAAAGCAGGAGGTAAAGTACACTTTATACTTGGCAACCACGACTTGATGAATATGAATAACGACTTCCGCTATGTGCGCAAAAAATACTTCCAGAATGCTTCTTTATTACAAGATGAATATCTACACTTCTACAAACCTAATACAGAATTAGGACGCTGGTTGGCTACCAAAAATATCGTTGAAAAAATAGGTGATTATGTGTTTGTACACGCCGGTATTTCTATAGAAATTGCCAATTTAGGACTCACTGTACAAGAACTAAATGATAAAGCTCGTGACTACTATTTTGATAATCTAAAAGCACGAAAACGCAAAGATAGTTTGTATAGTATTCTCTATCAGTTTGGTATAAGTCCTACGTGGTATAGAGGTTGGGGCAAACAGACTATTGATATTACTGAAGCTGAAACTATTTTAGAACGTTGGCAAGTAGGTAAGTTTGTTATAGGGCACACACTTCATAGCGAGGTAACTTACCTGATGAACAAATGCGTTATCGACCTTGATGTAGCTCACGCTAAAGGAGTGATACAAGGTTTGCTGATAGAAAATGGCAACGAATATAAAGTAGATAACCAAGGTAATAAAACAACAATAATAGAAAACGCTTCTATCCCTGAAGACGATGACTAACAAATAAAAACTAACAACAAATGAAAGGAATTATATTAGCAGGAGGTTCAGGTACACGCCTTTACCCTATTACAAAAGGAGTTTCTAAACAATTGCTCCCTATTTATGATAAACCAATGATTTACTACCCACTATCGGTATTGATGTTATCGGGTATTCGTGAGATATTGGTAATTTCTACCCCTCAAGATTTACCAGGTTTTGAGCGTCTATTAGGAGATGGCTCTGATTTTGGCATTCGCCTTAGTTATGCCGAACAACCCAGTCCCGATGGCTTAGCTCAAGCGTTTATCATAGGCGAAGAGTTTATAGGGGATGACGATGTGTGCTTGGTATTAGGAGATAATATTTTCTACGGACAGAGTTTTTCAAAAATGCTTTCTCAAGCAGTAGAAAATGTAACAAAAGAGCGTAAAGCTACTGTTTTTGGCTATTACGTAAAAGACCCTGAACGCTATGGAGTAGCCGAGTTTGATAATGCAGGTAATGTGCTTAGCATTGAGGAAAAACCAGCACACCCTAAATCTAACTATGCAGTAGTAGGGCTTTATTTCTATCCTAATAAGGTGGTGAAAGTAGCTAAAAACATCAAACCTTCAGCTCGTGGAGAATTAGAGATTACTACGGTAAATCAGGAATTTCTGAATGATGGAGAACTAAAAGTACAACTTTTAGGGCGTGGTTTTGCGTGGCTTGATACAGGTACTCACGATTCACTTAGCGAAGCATCTAACTTTGTAGAGACCCTAGAAAAACGCCAAGGACTCAAAATTTCTTGTTTGGAAGAAATAGCCTATCGCAAGGGGTGGATTACCGCCGAAAAACTGCAAGAACTCGCCAAACCAATGCTCAAAAACCAATATGGACAATACCTTTTGCAGATAACAAGTAATAGGTAACAAGTAATATGGCAAAACTAAAAACAGCATATTTCTGTCAGAATTGCGGTGCGCAATATAGCAAATGGCAAGGACAATGTTACACTTGTAAGCAGTGGAATACCATTGTGGAAGAAGTCGTACAGAAAGACACGGCTCCTGCTTGGCAAGAAAAAGAATCTCCTATCAAAAATAAGGCTCCTAAGTACATCCCTATTTCCCAAATCGATACCCAGCAAGAGCCACGCCTCAACAGCAACAATCACGAACTGAACAACGTGCTAGGTGGGGGCATAGTGCCAGGGTCGGTAACGCTTTTAGGCGGGGAACCAGGGATAGGCAAGAGTACACTATTATTGCAAATAGCTCTTAACTTGCCCTATCGTACGCTCTACGTATCGGGGGAGGAAAGTGAGAAACAGATAAAAATGCGCGCTGACCGTATTCCGCATAAGCTCGATAATTGCTTTATTCTCACTGAAACTAAGACGCAAAATATCTTTCAGCAGATAAAAGAACTCTTGCCCGAAATCGTGATTATCGACTCTATCCAAACCCTTCAATCCGATTATATAGAGGCTTCGGCGGGGAGTATTTCTCAAATTAGGGAATGTACTTCTGAACTGATTAAGTTTGCTAAAACTACTCATACCCCTGTAATACTCATTGGACATATCACTAAAGACGGACAAATAGCAGGACCTAAAATATTAGAGCACATGGTGGATACCGTTCTGCAGTTTGAAGGCGATCGCAACCACGTATATCGTATCCTGCGTTCTCTCAAAAATCGTTTTGGTTCTACTTCCGAATTGGGCATTTACGAGATGCTTAGCAACGGATTGCGCGAGGTAAATAACCCTTCAGAAATTCTCATTTCCAAAACCGATGAAACTATTAGTGGTACTTCTATAGCAGCCACCTTAGAAGGTATGCGTCCGCTAATGATTGAAATACAAGCCTTGGTGAGTACAGCGGTTTATGGTACGCCTCAACGCAGTACTACGGGCTTCAATGCCAAACGCCTCAATATGCTTTTGGCAGTGCTTGAAAAACGGGCAGGATTTCGCTTAGGGGCTAAGGACGTCTTCCTAAATATCACGGGGGGCATCACCATCGACGACCCTGCAACCGATTTAGGGGTGGCGATGGCTATACTATCGTCCAACGAAGATATAGCCATTGAAAAAAATGTGTGTTTTGCTGGTGAAGTGGGTTTAGGCGGTGAAATACGCCCTGTACAACGTGTAGAGCAACGCATTACTGAAGCTGAAAAATTAGGATTTAATACGATTTTTGTTTCTAAATACAACAAAATAGCTCTTAAAAATACGAAGATAAAAGTTATAACGGTCGCTAAAATAGAAGATGCGATACAAGAATTATTTGGATAAGAAGAACGCCTTATGTTGAGAAAACTCTTTAAAGATACCATTATTTACGGCATTGCTACTGTACTTCCTCGTGTGCTAACCCTATTGCTCACAAGGCTATACGTAAATAAACTTGATACTGCTGATTTTGGTATCTATTCAGGGTTGTTTGTCTACCTTATCTTGGGGAATGTACTGCTGTCTTATGGTATGGAAACAGCTTTCTTCCGTTTTATGAATAAAGGAGAACAGAAGAAAAAAGTGCAATCTACCGCGCTTACTTCGCTTACTATTAGTTCCTTAGTTTTTTTATTACTAGCTTATCTACTTAGGTATGCTATTGCCTCTTGGCTGAACTATGATGTACAGTATATTGTCTTTGCCATTTATATATTGGTGCTCGATGCCTTAGTGGTCATTCCTTTTGCTTGGCTCAGAAATAAAGGTAAAGCCAAACTCTACGCAATGGTAAAGATAGGGAATACAGCCTTAAATTTAGCGCTTAATATCTATTATCTAAATTATTTGTCTGCTGAAAAACTCGCAACAAACGGTGGTGTATACTACATTTTTTTAGCCAATGTGATTGCTAGTTTAGCGACATTTATTGTGTTGCTACCCATCTACCTCAAAATACGTTTCAAATTCTACTATCCTCTTTGGAAAGAGATGATGATCTACGCTTTTCCCGTACTTTTGGCGGGCATCGCTTTTGCAGTGAACGAGGGTTTTGACCGTGTGTTTTTGCGTATGCTCCTCCCTGCTGATACAGCCGATGGAACGATAGGTATCTACTCGGCTTGCTACAAAATGGGAGTGTTTATGAATCTTTTTGTGACAGCCTATAAACTTGGTATAGAACCTTTCTTTTTCAGTAGTTCCCAAGATAAGAATGCACCTAAAACTTATGCACGTATCACGGAATACTTCATTGTGTGCGGAGGCTTTATCTTGCTCTTTATTACCGTATTCACCGATGTTTTTAAACTTATTTTGATACCTAATAAAGCCTACTGGGATGCGCTCTGGATTGTGCCTATTATCTTGTTAGCCAACCTATGTTTAGGTATTTATCACAGTCTTTCGGTATGGTACAAAGTAACCGATCGCACGAGCTTTGGAGCGATTGTATCCTTGATAGGAATGGCTATCACGGTAGTGTTCAACTTTGCACTTATTCCTTGGCTTAGCTATAAAGGAGCCGCTTTGGCTACCCTCATCACCTATGCTGCAATGATGAGTATTTCGTATTACTACGGACAAAAATACTACCCGGTACCCTACAAAAAAAGGAAGATAAAAATCTTCCTTGGTATGAGTGTACTCTTCTCTTTTATAAATTTCTATGCCTTTGGCAATAGCATTTATATAGGTATTTTGTTTCTGCTTATCTATGGCTATTTAGCGAGCTTTGCAATCAAGCTAAAAGCGTTGCGGTCAAAAGCGTAGCGCGATAGGCAGTTAAAGTTGGTCAAATAGCAACATCATTTCCTCTTCTTTTTGTCGCATTAGCGCACTGTCTTTGGGGGTTTTATCTTTATACCCACAGAGGTGCAACAACCCGTGTGCCAATACTCGCAACAGTTCTCTTTGGAAAGGCACTTTAAAGATTTCGGCGTTTTCCTTTACGCGTTCTACCGAAATATAAATATCCGAATGGAGTACTTTTTCCTCAGTATAATCAAAGGTGATGATATCGGTGAGGGTATCGTGTTGCAAATACTCTACATTTATTTTATGCAAATACTCATCATCGCAAAAAATATAGTTGATATTGCCTGTCTCTTTACCTTCAGATTTAGCAACGCTTTTCACCCAGCGTTTTACCGAATTCTTATTATAAGGGAAGACAAAAGGAGTTTCGTTAAAAAAAGAAGTCATAATCTAACTATTTTTTTCTTTAGGCTTATAGGTGCTGATACCTAATAGCGCATAAATAGGAGAAAAATTGATGAGAATGGTTACCAATAGCAAAATAGAAACGCCTGATAACACCGATGCAATAGTTATAGAAAACTCGTTGAAATACCCCAAAATTGCCGTAATCACGATAATAAGCAAGCGGATATTCTTGTCTAAAGTGCTTATATTTCTTTTCATATAGTTATGTTTTTTAACAATTTGAGGACAAAGGTACAAATAATTTGTAAATTAGCAAATTTGCAATTAGTAAATTCATTAAACTCTTCTATGTGTAAAAAATACAATCTCATTATCAAGTGTTTAATAAAAATGTTACTATTTTTATGGTAAAAAATTAACAGAAAATTTGCACACTACAAATATTTGTTGTAATTATGCACCCTAAAATATAGAAAAGATAAGAAGCGTTAGCTTTTGTCCTGTCGTGCTGGAAACTGGAAACTTTCACTACAACACAGAGCAAAAGGTTTAATGCTCATCGCCTTTATAGGCGTGAGTGAAACCTATTTGTGTTGTAAGGTGATTCCAGTACCTCAGGCGGCAAACAGTGTTACTCACGCTTTTTTTATTGTCTTCTATTTAAATTATATCGCAAAAAGCGTTAGCTTTGTTCTGTTGCCTGAAAACTGGAAATTTTCAAAATTGCAACACAGAATAGGTTAGCCACTCAGTGCAAAGGAAGCACCAAAAAAGTGCTTTCCTTTGCCGTAAGCAACTTCTTCTAAATTTAGAATAAAGTCCTCTTCGCTTTTTTACGTGTATCGTAAACAATTCTAAATAATTATACTAATGAAAAAGATGTTTTTTATAGCAGTAGCTATGTTTGCAATGCTTACCAATGTGAGTTGTGGTAAAGAAACCATTACCGAGCGTATAGAAGTACGCAAAGGCAACCTTATTCACTCTGGTTATGGAGTTCCCTCAGCTTCTTTGGGAGAAATAGGCGATTATTATATCGACCTACAAAACATACATCTCTACGGAGCCAAAACCTCACAAGGCTGGGGTACCCCTATCAACCTAAAAGGTGAAAAAGGCGACCGTGGTGAAAAAGGTTTTATGGGGTGGCAAGGTGATAAAGGTGATAAAGGCGATCGTGGGCAAAAAGGTGACCAAGGTGAAAAAGGTGACCGTGGACAAAAAGGCGACCAAGGCGAGAAAGGTGATCAAGGAGAAAAAGGAGATCGTGGAGAAAAAGGAGATAAAGGCGACAAAGGTGAAAAGGGTGAGATAGGGCAAAAAGGAGACAAAGGAGCTAGCACTGGTGAGAAAGGAGACAAAGGAAAAGATGGCGCTAGAATTTATGGAGGAACCTCTGTACCTAATCCTTCTTTAGGAGTAGAAGGTGATTGGTATATTGATACCTTAAACAAAAAACTCTACGGACCTAAAACTAATAGTGGTTGGGGGCAAGGTGTAAGTATTTTTAACAATTAAACAACAAACACAATGAAAAGAAGTATTATTATAACGGTGTTTTGCACTTGTGTAGCTTTCCTCTTTTGGCAGTGTAACAAAGAAAGCGTTGTAGAAAAAGTAGAGTACCAGCGAGGAAACATAGTACATTATGGCAGTGGAGCTCCTTCTTCTACCATAGGCGAAATAGGGGATTACTATTTTGACCTTTCAGTATCCGATCTCTATGGAGCTAAAACCGAAAGCGGTTGGGGTGATCCTGTTAGCCTAAAAGGAGATCGAGGTGAGCGTGGAGAACAAGGAGCACAAGGAGAGAAAGGTGAAAAAGGAGAAGCAGGTGACAAAGGCGAAAAAGGCGATAAAGGAGCTCAAGGTGATAAAGGACTTATAGGCGACAAAGGGGAACAAGGTAACAAAGGAGAGCACGGAGAAAAAGGTATTAAAGGAGACAAAGGTTACCAAGGAGATCGTGGTGAAAAAGGAGCAACGGGAGATCAAGGAGAGCACGGTGGCACTAAAGGGCAAAAAGGAGCAGATGGAGCACCTGCTACACGTATTCATTTAGGGCAAGGAGCTCCCGATAGCAATATAGGAAACATAGGAGATTGGTATGTAGATAGCCAAAACAAACGTATCTATGGACCTAAAAAATACAATGGTTGGCAAGAGTACATAGATGAATATGAACATTCTATAATTAACAGTTCTGATTATACGCTTAACGAAGATAAAACTGAATTGATACGTTGGAATAATTTGAGAACTACTTTTATAGATATGAATATTATTTCAGACTTTAAAAATGTCAAGATAATAAAAGCAGGGGCTTTTCAAAATTGTAAGAATTTGGTAAATATAAAAATATCTGATAAAGTAACGACTCTTGAAGATTCTTATTATAGAAATTATTATGATCATAAGGAAGGTGTTTTTGATAGTTGTATTTCTTTGAAATCTGTTACTATTCCTAATAGTGTAACAAGTATAGGAAGTAATGTTTTTAGAGGTTGTACTTCTTTAAAAACTGTTACTATACCTAATAGTGTAACAAGTGTAGGAAGTCATGCTTTTAATGGTTGTACTTCTTTAATATCTGTTACTATTGGTAATGGTGTAACAAGTATAGGAAGTAATGCTTTTTGGGGGTGTACTTCTTTAATATCTGTTACTATTGGTAATGGTGTAACAAGTATTGGGTATTCAACTTTTGAGAGATGTACTTCTTTGAAATCTATTACTATTCCTAATAGCGTAACAAGTATAAAAAATTGGGCTTTTAACGGTTGTACTTCTTTAGCATCTGTTACTATTCCTAATAGTTTAACAGATATTTCAGGAGTCTTTGTTGGTTGTACTTCTTTAGCATCTGTTACTATTCCTAATAGTGTAACAAAAATTTCAGGAGCCTTTGGAGGTTGTACTTCTTTAGCATCTGTTACTATTCCTAATAGCGTAACAGATATTTCAGGAGCTTTTAATGGTTGTACTTCTTTAGCATCTGTTACTATTCCTAATAGTGTAACAAGTATTGGGGAGAGTGCTTTTTCAGGTTGTACATCTTTGAAATCTATAGTTATTCCTAATAGTGTAATAAGTATTGAGAAAAATGCTTTTAAAGCTTGTACATCTTTGAAATCTATAGCTATTCCTAATAGTGTAACAAGTATAGGGGAGAGTGCTTTTTCAGGTTGTACATCTTTGAAATCTATAGTTATTCCTAATAGTGTAATAAGTGTTGAGAAAAATGCTTTTAGAGATTGCTCTAACTTAACAACTTTTACACTTCCTGAAAATATTGAAACTATTGAAGAATATGCCTTTTCAGGTACTAAAATAACATCTGTTACAATTCCTAGAAAAGTTAAAAAACTGAGTAATTATGTGTTTTCTAATTGTAGAGCATTAGAAACTGTTACAATACTTTGTGACAATTACAATATTGATAAAGAAGCTTTTGTCAATACTAATGTTAAACAATTAATTTTAGGGAATGAATCAATAAGTTTAATGAGTATTTCTATGGAAAATGTCGAGCATATTATCTTACTTAATGGAGTAGAAAAAATTTATTCTTTTCCGAAAAAATTAAGTAATCTAAAGGAAGTCTCATTTTCTAACACTGTAACACATATTTATAGTCGTGTTTTTAATGGATATAAATCTTTAAAAACTTTAACATTTCCTAGAAGTTTAATATATATTCAAGCTTCCCTTTTTGATGAAAGTGGGGTTGAAACCTTAATTTTTGAGTCTACTATTCCTCCTACTATAGTAGATAATTCCTTTTTCTACAAAAATACAGAAAATAGAATATTAAAAGTTTATGTTCCAGAAGGAAGTGTTTATAGGTATGAAAGAAAATGGAGAGAAACAATTCCTAGATTAGGTAGATATGTCAGAATTTTCTCAAAATAACTATGATTTATATTCTATAACCTATAAGATAATGTATAAAATGAAAGTAGCAATACCCCAAGAAAAAGTAGGTTCGATCTACAAAAGCAGAGAACCTCCAAGAGAAAAAGCTGTAAATACTAAAACTAACTTTTTGAATTGTTTTACAAAAACGTTTAAATACTTTTTAAACTGCTTGTAAAATTTCTAACTGAGTACAAACCATAACAATAAAATAACAAGTATGAAAGTAATACTTATTCAAGGAAAAGCAAATACAGGTAAAACTACATTGTGCAACAGAATAGATGAGTGGTTGCTAAATAATAGAATATATGAACTACAACAATTAATAAATAATAGGAAAAATGGGCAAAATTTTTCTATTAAAGAAATTACTAAAATAGAGGTTATAAAACAGATTTTACCTAATAATGATTTCTATGCTGTATATGATATACAGTTTTCTATAGGAGGGAATAAACGAGTTATTATTAATACTTTGTCAGACTATAATACAATAACTGAGTTTGTAAATTTTTATAATAATAACAAAAATAAAGGTTATGATATATTCATCACTACAATAAGAGATGAAGGTCGTCCCAAAGAAGTTATTGAAGAATTCTGCAAAGAGGAATTGAAAAAAATCAATCCCCCTACACAAACAAAAGAAATTATTGATTTGAATAAAAATCCTATAACAAATGTAGTAGAATCTTATGCAATGTTGTATTATGAGTTCATTCCTTTGTTTGAGAAACTTATCTAAAGCTGTTTTATAACTTGTTTAAACACTTTTTAAACCAACTATAACCCTCGCTGTGCGGAAATGCGGCGGGGGTTTCTTTTGTGCTATAGTGTCTATAAACTTAGAGGGGGTATCAAATACTTTTGTATAAAACTCTTCAAAATTGTTGGTTATCAATATAATCAACTTTGCGAAAGGTCATAAAATTTCATTTTTCACTTTTCACTCTTCATTTAATAGTTCCATTTGAGTCCTAATGAGTAGGTTCTACCTTTTGAAATGCTGGAGTAGAAACTGGTAGTAGGGGTGATGTAGTTGAAAAGGTTGTCAATTCCAGCGGTGAGGGTGAGGTGGTAGGGCAGTTTGGAAAAAACTTGTAACTGCCATATACTATAAGGTTCGTAATAGGTATAGAGTTGGTTGTTGCTGGTGTCGGTTTCGTGAATACGGGTAGCACTTACGTACTTGCCACTAAACACTATATTAGGAATGTATAGAGCGTTGTGTTTGGGTATATATTCAGCTTTTAGGGTAAGAGTATGCGGACGGTTTTCGTTCGCGCTATTGCTAATGTAATAGTACGCATACGAGGCTTTGAAACGCAATGCTTTAGTAGGACGATAAGTAGCTGCGAGTTCAGAGCTTATAATTTGTGTTTTGTCCTTGAAATTGATATAACGGATGGTGTCGCTGGCAACTGTCCAACGATAGTCTATTTTGTCTTTCATCAGTGAGAGTTGCGTCATAGCGGTAATATTTACTTTGGGACTATCAAAATCTACGGAAAAATTAAAATTGTTACTACTTTCGGGTTTGAGGTCTTTGTTACCTATTATTTGGAAACCACCTCCCCAAGGGTGAAACCAATTGGTGTAGAGTTCTTTAAGGGTAGGGGAGCGGAAGCCCGAAGAAAAGCCCCCTCTAAAGGTGAAAGATTCTACTTTTAGCATTCCCGAAAGACGATAGGTAAAATGTTCTTTAAAGAGAGAATGGTAGTCTACACGCACCCCAGTAACCAAAGTAAAGGCGGGAGAGAGCGTCCATTCTTGTTGGGTGAAAAGGGTATAGTTTTGAGCATTTTCTTTAGCTTCAGTACCTGTTTCGTTGAAACGGAAGCTGAGGAGTTCATCTGAAAATATTTCAGCTCCTGCTACTAAGGAATGTTTCGTCCATAACGATTGGTTGTATTGTGCTCCTGCACGTGCTAAAGTGTTCTCGTAATTCTTTTCTTTTTCTTTTAATAAGGGGAAATAGTTAAACTTGTCGTAGCGATCAAAAGCTCCTGAGAGACTTAGTTTTTTGCTTTCGGTGAGAGCTGTATTTAGTTTAGCCGACATAGTATAATTGTAGTAGCGTTCTCTTTTTCTTTCGGCATCACGGTCGCCTTGGTTACGTTCGCTGAAATAGTAGTTAGGTGTAAGAGTAAGGTCGGTTTTAGGAGATAAATTAAAAGAGAGTTTTGGGGTAACCCCATAGGTTGTAAAACCAGCAATGTTCAGTTCACTTTTAGGAGAGGGTTCTGCTACACCATTTTTGTAGGTAATGAGTGGTTCACGATCTTTTAAGAGATAAGGTTCGCGGAAATTATAGAAAGAAGTAAGGCGGATATTGCCCCATCGTTGTTTGCTTCCAATACCTATGTTAGCCCTATGACTTTCAATAGTTTCATACTGATAGCTGAGGTCGCCTTCAAAAGATTTTTTGGCATTTTTAGTAATGATATTGATAACACCTCCCAGTGCATTCGATCCATAGAGAGAAGAACTCGCCCCTTTGATAATTTCAATGCGCTCTATATCCTCCAAGTTGATTCGGTTATAATCGATATTATCAAAAGTTTCACCTGCCATACGCTCACCATCTATTAAGAAAAGCACGTATTTACCTCCAAATCCCATCATATTGATGTTAGGCATTCCCCCATTGTACGTAAAGTTGATACCAGCAAACTCTGTTTCTAAAAACGATTGAAAGTTGATTGCTTGTGATTTACGGATACCTTCAGCAGTTACAACTTGTACTGTAATAGGTACATTTTTTAAGTTTTTTTGAGCACGTGTAGCTGTTACGATCACTTCTTTTAAGTTGATAAGGTCGTTTTGAAGTGTATCGTTTTGAGCGAAGATAAGTGAGGAATATAAAAATATAAAGGCAGCAATATAAAACTTTTGCATATTGGGTAGATTTATAGAAAAGAGGCTGCCTATAGCAGACAGCCTCAGTTATAAAGCTTGTTTTTAAATATTATTTAAACTCGTTTTTATCGTTAGCGATTTGGTATTTAAAGGTTATGTAACCTGTTTCATCTTTGGCATTTTTATAATCAGTAAGTTGGATTTTAACAAATTTACCAGCAGGTGTTTTTACTATATATACCCAATTGTTATAGGTGTAACTAGGGGCAAGTTGATTTCCATTGGGTTTATAGTCCATTGTGAGCCAGCCATTGTTGTGAACGATAGAGGATTTATCTATTTTTGCAACATTAGGCATTCTAGAAATCATATTCCAGAAGTTTTCTCCGTGTGCGCCAGATATTACGCGAGAGGCATTTGTAGTCCCTAATCCTCCTTGATTGTTTTGACCTCTTTCAAAAACATAGATAGAGCCATCTACTGTAAAGGAAGCGGTAGAAGAAGCGGTAGCAACTTTGTCCCAATCGGTTTCATTAGTAGTTAGTGCGCCACCATTACCACTGCCAGAAGTACCGCTGTTAGTTCTTACACTATAACGATTGAAAGCGATATCCCAATCGGTAGTGGTAGGGGTTGCTGTAGTGGAAGTTACTACACCATTTTCAAAAGAAAAGTACACCCATTTGTCATAAGATGAAGCATCAACTTTTTGCTCTTTGTAAGGGAGTTTAGGAGCTTCCGTTTTTTTGTCGTCTTTACTACAAGAAGTAGTAAACATCATTAATCCTGCTATAATTGCAGGGGCTAAAAATTGTAATCTCATATTTTTTAGTTTTTATATGTTTTAATTTTAACGGTGCAAAGATAGTAATTATTTAGAATTATACAAAACAGTTTAGTATTTTATTTTGTAATACAGGGACTAAATTTTTCTATCGATTACGTAATTTACCATTAAGGTAAGAGCTTCTTTATAAGAGGAAGCAGGGAAATCGTTGAGAATATTGAGAGCTTTTTGTTGAAACTCTTTCATTTTGGCAGTAGCATATTCTAATCCGTTGTGAGTTTTCACAAAGGAAATCACTTCTTTTACACGCTTTTTGTCTTTGTTGTATTTCTTTACCGAATTGATGAGCCATTGCTTTTCTTTTTCTGTACAAGTATTGAGTACATAGATAAGAGGGAGGGTCATTTTCTGCTCTTTGATGTCTATACCAGTAGGTTTCCCGATTGCATCTTCGGTATAATCGAAGAGGTCATCTTTTATTTGAAAAGCCATTCCTATATACTCGCCAAAGAGGCGCATTTTTTCTATGAGTTCAGGTTGTTCGGGCTGTACTGAGCAAGCTCCCATTGCACAACAAGCCGCAATGAGGGTCGCTGTTTTTTGACGGATAATTTCGTAGTAAACATCCTCTACAATATCTAACCGGCGCGCTTTTTCTATTTGTAAAAGCTCACCTTCACTCATTTCGCGCACAGCAACTGAGATAATGCGCAATAGATCGAAATCACCATTGTCTATAGAGAGGAGCAAGCCTTTAGAAAGCAGATAATCACCTACTAATACAGCTATTTTGTTTTTCCAAAGTGCATTAATGGAAAAGAAACCACGGCGTTTGTTACTATCGTCTACCACATCATCGTGCACCAAAGTAGCGGTGTGAATGAGTTCTATAACTGAAGCACCCCTATAAGTACGTTCACTTACTTTACTATCATCAGAAAGCATTTTGGCTACTAAGAAAACAAACATAGGTCGCATTTGCTTGCCTTTGCGATTTACTATATAATAGGTGATGCGATTTAGCAAGGCTACTTTAGACGACATTGAATTGCGGAACTTCTGTTCAAAAAGTTCCATTTCTTCGCGTATAGGTTCTTTTATTTGAGCAGTTATTTTCATTTTGTTTTATATAAATAAGGCTTCCTTTTGTAAAAGGAAGCCTTTTAAAACTCTATTCTGTTGGAGAAGTATTTTCAGTTTTTAAAGGAGTTTCCTCTTCATTACTATTGTGAGGGTCTTTAAACTTGCGTTTTCCAAAAATATTCTCAAGGTCATCTCGGAAGATAACTTCACGATCTAATAGCAAGTTAGCCAAAGTGGTGAGTTTATCTTTATTCTCGGTGAGGATATCAATAGCACGTTGGTATTGCTCTTCTATGATTTTAGAAATTTCTTCATCGATGAGGTGAGCTGTTTTCTCACTATACGGTTTGGTAAAACTATAATCGGACTGGGCAGAATCGTAGTAGGTAAGATTGCCAATTTTTTCGTTAAGCCCATAAATAGTTACCATTGCGCGGGCTTGTTTGGTTACTTTTTCGAGGTCGCTGAGAGCACCTGTAGATATTTTATTGAATACTACTTTTTCTGCAGCTCTACCGCCAAGGGCAGCACACATCTCATCGAGTATTTGTTCGGTGCGTACAATTTGTCGCTCTTCCGGTAGATACCAAGCTGCACCGAGTGACTGCCCGCGAGGCACAATAGTTACTTTTACCAATGGAGCAGCGTGTTCTAACAACCAGCTTACGGTAGCGTGACCTGCTTCGTGGAAAGCAATAGCCTCACGTTCTTCAGGGGTAAGGATTTTAGTTTTCTTTTCCAAACCACCTACAATTCTATCTACTGCATCAAGGAACTCTTGTTTGCTCACAGCTGTTTTACCTTTACGCGCTGCAATAAGGGCTGCTTCGTTACAAACGTTGGCAATATCAGCACCTGAGAAACCAGGAGTTTGTTTGGCTAAGAAATCGATATCTAAGGTTTCAGCAGTTTTTATAGGGCGCAAATGTACTTGGAAAATCTGTTTGCGTTCGTTTAGGTTAGGAAGTTCCACATAAATTTGGCGATCGAAACGACCAGCACGCATTAGGGCTTTATCCAAAATATCGGCGCGATTAGTAGCAGCAAGCACAATTACATTGGTGTGAGAGCCAAAGCCATCCATTTCAGTAAGTAATTGGTTGAGCGTATTTTCACGCTCATCGTTAGCACCAGTCATTGCATTTTTACCACGAGCACGACCTATAGCATCAATCTCGTCTATAAAAATAATAGATGGAGATTTTTCTTTAGCTTGCTTGAAGAGGTCGCGCACGCGAGAAGCTCCCACTCCTACGAACATCTCTACAAAATCAGAACCAGACAGAGAGAAGAAAGGTACTTGAGCCTCACCTGCTACCGCTTTAGCAAGGAGTGTTTTACCTGTCCCTGGAGGACCTACAAGCAGAGCTCCACGAGGTATTTTCCCCCCTAATGAGGTATATTTGTCGGGGTTTTTGAGGAAGTCTACAATCTCTTGTACCTCTTCTTTAGCACCTTCTAAACCAGCTACATCTTGGAAAGTTACGCGAGTTTCTTTCTTTTCGTCGAACATACGCGCTTTAGATTTCCCGATACTGAATATTCCACCAGGTCCGCCAGCACCTGCCATACGGCGCATAACAAATATCCATAAACCTATGACAACTATAATAGGCAAGAGAGTGAATAGCAAATCGCCAATTACATTTTGTTGGGTTTTATTCTCACGAGTAGTGCTAAGGTTGTTATCTTTTACAATTTGGTCGAAGCGATTTTCGAAATTGCTCAAGTCACCTAATTCAAAGCGATATTGAGGTACTTCGCCCGCATTAGCCCCCTGCATAAGAGAATTGCCCGTAGGTTTCACCTCTTTGTGTTCTTCTTTTTTAAGGGCATCCTCGGTGAGGTATACATTAGCCTCTTTGCGGTTTAAGATGATGATTTTAGCTACATCACCATTGCTGAGGTATTCCTCAAATTTAGATTGAGGAATTTCTTTAGGTTGAGACCAAAAGCTCGCTCCTGAATAGTAATTGAATCCTATGAGAATGAGCAGTAATACGCCGTATAGCCAGTAGGCTGAAAAGCGATTTCCGTTACTTTTGTTATCCGACATATATTTAATAGTTAGTTTCTAAATTGATAAATTTGGCATCACCCCAAAGACCTTCGAGGTCGTAATGCTCACGTACTTTTGTTTGGAAGATATGAACGACTACATCTACATAATCGATGAGAATCCATTCGGCGTTGGCTTCGCCTTCAACGTGCCAAGGGTGTTGATGTCCATCGGCTTGGCTAACCATTTTTTGGATAGCTCCTGAAATAGCTGATACTTGGGTGTTAGAAGAACCATTACACAAGATAAAATAATCGCATACGGTATTTTCAACCTCGCGTAAATCCATAATAGTGATATCAGTGCCTTTTACTTTTTCTATACCAGCAATAATATTGCTAATAAGCTGGTTTGATGATATTTCTTTATTCAATGTTTTTTGTTTTTATAGTTTAAATTTACAAGTGCTTCTTGAAAGCGCGCAAAGATAATACTTTCCTTTCATAAAAGCAAAAGATTTTAATAGATAGGAAGTAAAAGATAGAAGGTAAGAAGTGAAAAAAGCTGTTTAGTATTATACTAAACAGCTGATTTTGTGATTTTTGATTTTTATATTTCTTTATTAAGATGCTTTGAAACTTTTGAAGAGAGCTTCCATTTTTTCTTTTTCTTCTTCGGCTAAAGCAGCATCCACTAAAATACGTCCGCTATGTTCATCAGTGATGATTTTTTTACGAGAAGCAATTTCCACTTGAACTTGTGGAGGGATAGTGAAGAAAGAACCACCAGAAGCACCGCGCTGGATAGGTACTACTGCCAATTTATTCATTACACTGCTGCGGATGCGTTGGTAGGCTTTTAGCAAACGATCCTCTATTTTAGCTGCATATTCTTCAGCTTTTTCTTTAAGGAAGGCTTCTTCTTTTTCAGTTTCGGCTAATACCGAGTTGAGTTCTGCTTTTTTGTGTTTGAGATGGGCATCGCGTTGGGCTTTGCGTTCGTCTACTTGTTTGATAGCCTCTTTCTTTTGGTCAACTTGCGCTTTACCTTCTTTGATGCGTTTTTCAGCCAACTGTACTTCCAATTCTTGGAATTCAATTTCTTTAGACAAAGAAGTGTACTCGCGGTTGTTGCGGACATTTTTTTGCTGGGTAGTGTACTTTTTGATGAGGGCTTTAGCCTCTTCAATTGTTGCTTTTTTCTCAGCGATACCCGCTTGTAAAGCATCTAATTCTTCTTTGAATTTAGCGTGACGTTTTTTGAGTCCTTCTACCTCATCTTCAAGGTCAGATACCTCTAAAGGTAGTTCGCCACGAGTGTATTGCAACTCGTCAATTTTTGAGTCGATTAGCTGTAAATCGTACAGAGCTCTTAGTTTTTCTTCTACAGTAATATCCACTTTTTGTGCCATATTTACGAATAATATTTGATAGGATTGGTATCCACATTTGATATTGAGAGGGCAAAGGTAGGAAAAATTTTTGAAAGATAGTCAAATAAAAGTGATTTTATGTATTGTTCACTTTCAAAATGACCTATATCGGCAAGGAGAATTTGCCCTTCAGCCTTGAAAAATTCGTGGTATTTGAGGTCGGCTGTTATATAAACATCAGCTTTTGCACGTTTGGCATTTTCTATAGCAAAAGCACCACTTCCACCTAAAACTGCTACTTTTTTTACATCTTTACCAAGCAATGCCGAGTGACGCACTACACTCACTTGCATACGTTCTTTGAGGTAAGCTAAAAAATCTTTTTCGGGCATAGATTTATTAAGTTCACCTATCATTCCCATCCCGATATGTTGGTGTTCATTTTCGAGTGTATATATCTCAAAAGCTACTTCTTCATAAGGGTGATTTTGACGAAGAGCCTGTAATATTTGTCGTTGTAAGTGTTTAGGGAAAATTACTCCTATTTGAGTTTCATCTTCAGTATGGAATACATTAGGTTCGCCAATGGTAGGGTGAGAATCCTCATTCCCTTTATAAGTGCCTTTGCCTTCAAGATTGAAGCTACACTCAGCATAGTTGCCTATATTGCCCGCACCTGCTGCAAAAAGAGCCTTGCGAAGGTTTTCGGCGTCGGATTTTGGTACATAAGTGATAAGTTTTTGAATGGTATGAGGTTGAGGAATGAGAATACGTCTGTTTCGCAATTCTAAACGATTGCAGATAGATGCATTTACTCCTAAGAACTGATTATCAAGAGCCGTGTGCATACTATAGATCGCAATTTGATGCTGAATGGCTTTCATCACCACACGTTCTACATAGTTTTTTCCTGTGAGAGATTTGAGTCCGCTAAAGATAATAGGGTGAAAACTCACAATAAGGTTGCATTTTTTGGCAATAGCCTCATCTACAACTGCTTCGAGAGTATCTAAGGTAATGAGTACCCCTTTTACTTCAGCATTGGCATCACCTACTAATAAACCAACATTGTCAAACCCTTCAGCATATTGCAGAGGAGCGAGTTTTTCTAATTCTTGAATAATGTCTGTTATTTTCATTGCATTCCTAAATGTTTACGCACTTCTTTAACTGTGCTTTCAGTGAATAGTGCTTCTAAGTTTTTCCATACACTATGGTAGCCATAAGGACCATTAAGCATTTCTTTTTTAGCTTGTTCTATCGTCCAATTGTGATAAATAATACGATACATTGCCACCATTATACCTGTGCGGTCGGCACCGTGATAACAATGAATTAGTACAGCTCCTTGTTTTTGGTGTTCGCGTATAATTTTCAGTGTTTGTGCTATTTCAGGAGCTTTGATACGCCAAGTGAGCAAAGGGTGATTGATGAGCTTGATATTATCTGAAGCGTTGAAAATCTTTTTGTCACCTGAACGGGTGAAATAGCGTAGATTTACAATTGATTTGATAGGAATATTCTTAATAATAGCCTTATCCTCAGTTACTAATTGTTCGCTTCTGTAGAGCAAACTATCCACTTTGTACAAATTAGCATCGGCGTGAATGAGCGTTGCCTTATGTTGTGACCATAGAGGTAGCAAAGCAAATAAAATAAAGCAAATTAGAAGTGTTTTTTTCATAAGGTATTTTTTATTTCTTCATATCGTGTAAGGACATCATCCACATTGCGAATTGATTGTTTTGTCCAGTGAATAAGCGTATTAAGTCGTTCTTCATCGCTGAGTTGCCAAGCTACTTCACTGCGACGGAGTTTATCGGTGAGCTGTTGCAAGACAATAGCCACGGCTACTGAGATGTTTAAACTTTCGGTAAATCCGACCATTGGTATTTTTAAGAAAGTATCGGCTTGTGAAAGTACTTGTGCTGAGAGTCCTTCTTTTTCAGTACCAAAGAAGAAAGCACTTTTTTTAGTAATATCAAAATCATTGAGAAAATAGGCGTTTTTATGCGGAGTGGTGGCAACAATTTGGTAACCTTGTGTGCGAAGCGTATCTATACAACTTTGAGTGTCATTATAACGGAATACATCTACCCATTTTTGAGCTCCCATTGCTATTTTGGCATCAAGGCGTTTGCCAAAGCGCCCTTCAATGCTATGTGCTTGTTGCACGCCAAAAACCTCGCAGGTACGCACAACGGCACTAGTGTTGTGCATTTGGAATACATCTTCCATCGCTACCGTAAAGTGATTGGTACGCTGTACTATAATCTCTAAAAAACGCTCTTTGCGCTCTTCAGTAATAAATCGTTCTAAGTAAGAAAGTAGTTTTTTGTTCATAATATTTTTTCAAAAGCTTTACGGGAACTTCCTCTGAAAGTAACTTCACCACAATACTGATAACCTAATTTCTCAAAGAGGTGTAACATAGGGGTATTGTCAAAATTGGTATCAGCGCGCAGAGAGTGAATGCCATTATCGCAAGTGAATTGTTCTATTTGTTGCAATAGTATTTTTGCTAAACCTCTTCCTAAATGATTAGGTGCAATAGCCACCCTATGAAAAACTACAAAATCGCCAGAGGTGAGCCATTTGCCTTTGATACGGGCATATTCGGGTTCATCGTTGATAAGCAAGGCACAATAACCTACTATTTCGTCATCTTCTACAAGTACATAGCCATAACCTTTGGCAATATCGTTCGCTATTACTTGTTCATTAGGGTAACCATCTTGCCACTGATTGCTACCTTCGGTTTTGCGACGCTGGATAGCAGCGGATAAGATTGCCCAAATGGCAGAAGCATCGGCTGGGGTTGCTACTTTGAGTTGTATTTTTTGGGTCATATTCAATTAGGTAATCAGGTGATAGTAGGTAGGTAACAGAGGGCAAAAATAGAAAAAACTTTGCTCATTGACAAATTTTCGCTAACTTGCCCCGCTTTTAAGTTTTTTATGTTATGAATACAACCCCCAATGCAATTGAGGTACAACACCTCAGCAAACAATATAAAGAATCTACAGTTCTTGCCTTGAATGATGTATCATTTGAGGTGAGGAAAGGAGAAGTTTACGGTATTTTAGGACCTAATGGGGCAGGGAAAACGACCCTAATGTCAATACTTTTTGGAAGTATTAAGCCTACAATGGGGAGTTTTACTATTGCAGGACTTACCTATAAAGACCCCTCTTTAAGATATAAAATAGGCGTTGTGCCGCAAGAATATGCATTATACCCCACACTTACCGCAAGAGAGAATTTACATTACTTTGGGAGCCTATATGGACTCAAAGGGAAGGAGCTAAAAGCAAAAACAGATGAAGCTCTTGAGCGTGTTGCTTTATCAGCTGTAGCCGATAAGAAGATTGCTCATTTTTCAGGAGGAATGAAACGCCGTATTAACTTAGTAGCGGGGATACTACATACGCCCAAAGTGCTTTTTTTGGACGAACCTACTGTAGGGGTAGATGTACAATCTAAAAACATAATCATTGATTATTTAAAAGAGTTGAATGCAAGAGGAATGTCGGTATTGTATACTTCACACCATTTACAGGAGGCGCAGGATTTTTGCGACCGCATAGGGATATTGAGTGAGGGGCAGTTGATAAAAGAAGATACTCCTGAAAACCTTATCAAAGAAGTACAAGCATTTAATTTAGAAGAAGCGTTTATTCAGGTAACAAATAAAGCCAGTGAGGGCTCACAGCTGGGTATGTGAGTAATAGGTAATAAAAAAAGCTACCATTTGGTAGCTTTTTTATTTTCAATTCTATTTGATAATATCTTTGTAATCTATATTTAGTGCTTTATAACTATCTACTTTTTGAGAGGGTACATAAATATTACGTAAGTGTGTTTGAATAAATGCCTTTTTATTTATACTAAAAGCAGTAGGGTTATGTGCAATTAGAGTGTGCAAATTCTTACATTGCATAAAGGCCTGATCTTCTATTTTATTTACTTTTTCAGGGAGTATAACAGTTGTAAGTTTATAACAACCTATAAAAGCTCTTTTACCGATAGTAGTAACACTTGAAGGAATATCTATATTTTGCAAATGATTACAATTAGCAAAAGTTTGTTCCTTTATTTCTGTAATCTGTGTAGTTTTATTTTCATCAGCTTCAACAGTTGTTAATCTAAAACATCCATTGAAAGCCTTAGCTCCTATACTTTTCACTTTGTTTCCAATGACAAAAGTTCTCAATTCATATGACACTTGCTCTCCATTAAAAGCTAATTCAGCTATATTTTCAACATCTTTTAACTTAGGGTCTGCGTTCATATCAATAAAATGAGTATTGGAATTTTTCCATTTTAGAAGTGTTTTGCCGTCAGGGCTAAGCTCATAATCGGTAGTGATTATTTGTTGTGCAGAGAGAGATATACCAGTAGAAGGCCAGCCAGTATTGGTTTTAGGTCCATAGAATATTTTAGCTTCGGTATCAATGTAGTAATCGCCTTCTCTACCAGTATTAACAGGCGGATTACCTTGGCCTGCATATATTTTAGAGCCGTCTTTACCAGGGAGTCCTCTTTCGCCTTGATCTCCTTGAGCTTTTACTCCTGTATTTTCAGTTCCTATATACCAATAGCCATTTTTGATGTTTGGTTTAGGTGCATCAGCTCCATTTTGACCGTCATTACCTTTTTCACCTTTAGCTTTAGTGTTTGATTTTATGCCATTGATTACCCAGTAGCCATCATTATCAATTGTAATAATAGGAGTTGTACCATCTTTACCATTAGTTCCATTCTCGCCTTTATCTCCTTTTTCACCTTTGGCTTTAACATCAGTTTTTGTGCCATTGATTACCCAATAACCATTATTATCAATTGTAATGGTAGGAGTCGTACCATCTTTACCATTAGTGCCGTTCTCACCTTTATCTCCTTTTTCACCTTTGGCTTTAATATCAGTTTTTGTACCATTGATTATCCAATAACCATTATTATCAATAGAGATGATAGGGGTAGTCCCATCTTTACCGTTAGAGCCGTTTTGCCCGTCATTACCTTTATCTCCTTTTTCGCCTTTGGCTTTAACATCAGTTTTTATGCCATTGATTACCCAATAACCGTTATTATCAATAGAAATAGAGGGAGTTGTGCCATTTTGCCCGTCATTACCTTTGTCTCCTTTTTCACCTTTGGCTTTAACATCAGTTTTTATGCCATTGATTACCCAATAACCATTATTATCAATAGAGATAGAGGGAGTTGTGCCATTTTGACCGTTAGTACCATTTTGACCATCATCACCTTTGGCTTTTACATTAGTTTTTTGACCATTTACTATCCAATAACCATCTTCAGAGATAGTAGGAGTAATGCCATTAGTACCATTAGTTCCTTGAGCTTTTACAGTAGTTTTAGTATTGCCTATATACCAATAACCATCATTTCCGATATGTGGAATAGGAGCATCTTGACCATTAGATCCTTTTTCTCCTTGTAACCCTCTAAGACTTACGGGGGTTCCCCAGCCTTCAGCAGTTTTAGGTCCGTATAGGTTTACGGAAGTAAGATCTATATAGTAATCGCCTACACTACCTATAGTAGCAGTAGGGACTGTAGCGCCTGAGAGGATAGTATTAGTACGCTCACGCTCTACAATACGTTCTTCTATAGTTTTAGTACATTGTACGGCTGTAAGACTAAAACTTATAAACATTGTTAAAAAAACAATCTTTTTCATAAATGTTAGAATGATAATAATCTTGAATTATTAATAAATGTTAAAAAACAAATTTGTTACTATCATCAAAAAATGTGCCATAGTGATTTTTTTATTTGTTATTTCTGTACTCTCTTGGGCTTAACCCAGTAGCTAGCTTAAAAGCAGTGCTGAAATATTTAGATGAGTTGAAACCTATATCAGTAGCGATATCACTGATAGATAAATCGGTAGTTTTGAGGAGTTGACAAGCTACTTCTATACGGTATTTATTTAGGTACTCGGCAATACCTAAACCTGTAATTTGTTTCATTTTGTTGTACAAACTGGCACGACTCATCGCCATTGCTTCAGCTATATTATTAGCATCAAGGTCAATTTCGTTGTAGCGTTTTTTGATGAGCTGGTTGAGTTTCATCATAAACTGTTCGTCGGCATTACTAATGGTAGTGAGGGCAGGCGAGGGGAGAAGCACTTCTTTTTCGTATCGTTGCTTGATGAGCTCTTTCTGTTTAAGCAAATTACCTATCACTGATAGCAATAAGTCAATGTCAAAAGGCTTAGAAAGATAAGCATCAGCACCTAATTTATAGCCTATTTTCTGACTCTCACCATCACTCTTAGCAGTGAGTAATATTATTGGTATATGACTGATGTTGAGCTGTTCTTTTACTTCTTTACACAACTGATATCCATTCATTATAGGCATCATCACATCGCTTACGATAAGATCGGGTTGGTGAGTTTTTAAAAGCAATAGAGCTTCTTCTCCATTCACCGCTTTAAGCACATTCTTAAACAACGGACGAACTTCACTATAAAGATAGTTGAGAAAATCGGTGTTGTCATCTACTAAAAGTATACTGTATTGACTCATATCACTCACAGCAGTTTTTTCGGGTACTTGGATATCTGTTTCTTCGTTGTCGAATTTCTCTAATACATTACTATTATTGTAAGGCAATTCCACATAAAAAATAGTTTGTGCTCCTTCGTCATAAGCTCCTATTCTGCCATCGTGTTTTTCTACTAATTCTTTACAATAAGCAAGACCTATACCGCTACCACCTTGCTGGTGTTTTCCTTGCTGAAAACGACTAAAGAGTTTGTTGGGATCTATGTTTTGGAGTCCGATACCTGTATTTTCTACTTGAAAACGTACTATTTCGGAAGTATGAGTACTGTGTAGTCTTATAGTGGCTCCTTCATTGCTAAATTTTACGGCATTCATAAGTAAATTAGAGAGCACTACACGTATTTTAGCTGTGTCAATAGCTATAGGCGGTAAGTTTTTGTCTAATTGTAGGTTTAATTGTATATGTTTGCTTTCAAATTCTTGTTCAAAATCCTTACTACAATCAGTGATAAGATGATTGAGATCTGTATAGGTTTTAGAAAGTGTATTTTCTAATGAGGTAGAGCGATTGTAGTCTAATATCCAATTGATGATGTTTTTCATTGTATTGGCTTGTCTAAAAGCTCCTTCTAATTGTGTTTTTTGGGCAGGAGGTAGTGTGGAGGTATTGTTATCACTTAGTAGTCGTTTCAAAGGGGCATAGATAAGAGTTAGAGGCGTGCGTAGTTCGTGACTTACATTGGTGAGAAACTGAATCTTATCTTCGTTCAGTTCTTGCTGATGAAGAGCAATTTGCCATTTCAGTTGTTGCTTTTTGCGGCGCAGATAGCCCCATATTACTCCTGCTGTGATAGCTAATAGCAACAAACCCACGCTTACAAAAAACCAAGTCCGTTGATACCATACAGGTAATACTTCAAAAGAAAGCAAAGGTGTATCGGGAGTCCACGATCCATTTTGAGTCATACAAGCTACTGCAACTTGGTATTTGCCTACTGATAGAAGAGAGATATCAAGGCGATTGTCGTAAGTTTCAATCACAGAAGTCTGTTCTTTATTCTTAATTTTGAAACGGAAAAGCAAACGGCGGAACATATCCTTTTCATTAAGACCTACATTTATTTTCAATGAGTTAAAATAAGGAGGTATTTCTTTAGGAAAATTGTGAGCGCTGTATATTTTGCCATTTAGTTCAATGTTTTGTAAGAAGAGTAAGGGAGAAGTATTCTCACTTGAGCGTATCGCTTTATTGATTTTTGCTAATCCTCCCACTCCTGCCATATAGATGTAAGGAGAAGCTTTAGTCTGTACATAACCTGTGAGTACCTCGTTAGGCAAAAATCCATCATTGTCATCCCATATCATTATTTTTTTGTCGGGAATATGGTAAGAAAAGAGTACATTGCTAGCATTTATCCATAAGCGTTGTGCATCATCTAATTGCATATAGCTGATTTGCCTAAAAAGGTTTTCAGTGGCTACATTCACAAGTTTTTTATTGGATAAGGTATAGCTAAAAAGCCCCTTATCAGTTGCAATCCAAAAGGTATTTTGAGTGCTATCATAACACACCGCACTGATGTTACACTCATTCTCTAAACTAAGAAAAAATTTTAGGTCAGGATGCTGTACATCCATTTGGTAAAGAGTGTTGCCTTTGCTAAGATAGAGAGTGTTACCTACTTCTGTTTTTAATTGTAGAGCTATTTTAGGAGCGACATTTGGGGCAAAAGATATTTTAGTGAACTGCTTGTTACTTAGTCGATAGAGATAGGTATTTTTAGCAGTGATAAGTATTAGATTATCGCTAATTCGGTATACAAAAGGAGTAAACCCAGTGTGACATTCTTGCTGGTTAGTCGTTTCATCACGAAGTAGAAAAGGTTTGTACTTACGAACGGTAGTGTTGTATATAAAAAGCCCTTTACTATAGAGAGATACTAAAAGCTCATTAGGTGAAAAGTAGGTGATAGACGATACCTTGTCGGTATAAGTGTTTAAATGATGTGTAAAATGTTCTTTTTGAGGGTTAAAAGCATTGATACCTCCACCATCAGTACCTATCCATAGTATGCCATTAGGGGCTTCATAGAGGCTGATGACAGCGCGTTCCGAAAGTCCATTATTACTACCCAAGGCACTATCAGTATAGGTTTTGATATAGGTTTCTTTAAAGAGAAAAATACCATCGCGCACGGTACCCGCCCACATATTGTGATTAGGGTCTTCGTAAAGTACAGTGATAGAGTTTACAGGAATGGAGTGCACATTACCCGCACTATGTTGTATGTTGAAGAAATGCTGATCAGCAGGATTGAATACTGATACCCCTCCGCCATCAGTGGCAAGCCATATTGTATTTTTATAAGGCTTGATATCTAAAATAATATCATTAGGTAAGGAACTGTTTTGAGTGTGGTAATGCCCTATAAATGCTCCTGAAAGACTATAGCGAAAAAGCCCTTTTTGAAAAACTGAAAACAATACTTCTTTGCGATTAGTGTCGTAATAAAGACTGCTCAACGGACTAGCATTTTCAGTGATAAAAGCCTTTAGCAATTCATCTTTAAAAGAATAAAGATATAAACCATCACTTTCTGTACCTGCTAAAAGTGTATCGCTATCTATAGGAAATAAATGTGTGATGAGACATTCTTTATCTTTAGAGAGAGGGTCTTTGCGCAGAGGTAAACGCTCAATCTTCTTAGTAGCGTAATCATATTGATAGATAGCAGCATAACCTCCAAAGTACACACCTTTTTGGGTAGTACAGATAGAAAATAACTGCTGGTTGATAATAGGAAGAAAAACATCTTGGTCTGAATTGTAGCGTAATACACCTTTGGGGGTGATAGCCCAAAGGTTTTGTTGAGCATCTTCCAAGAGCTGGTAAACATAATCGTCAATATACTTCTTAAGGTGATTCCTATCCACTCTATTGATGCCTTGTCGAGTGCCTATCCACAAAAGCCCTTTATGGTCGCGTACCATAGTAGTAACTCCTGATTGTGACAAACCGTGTTCTATAGAAATACGTTTAAAATAGTATTCAGTAGTGGGGTTTTGAGTATGTCCTACTAATGAAAAAAAGAAACTTAATATTAAAAGAAAAGAAACTGGTAGTATTTTCATTATCATCTTCATTTATTTGAAGTGCAAAGGTAGTAATAATTTGTTAATTTGCAATTTAGTAGGTCTTACCTGTCATTGTTCTTTTGTTTTTTTAATAATATTCTCTAAAAGATTAAAACTTTCTATTTAATTCTACAACGAAAGTAGAGCAAACTTAAGTTCATTTCTTCTAATATCTATACTATTAACAGCTTTTGAGAAAAATAAAATTTTGGGTGTTAGGTTATTTTTATTTAAAATATTTGCATGGTTTCGTTTGATGTCGTATATTTGCGACCTCATACCACAAAAAGTTAATATGAAGGTACTAAATTTAAAAACACTCTTGCTGTTGTGCATTTTTGTACTTCTAGCTCAATGGGCTGCTGCCCAAACACGAACAGCTACTACTACTCAAACCACTACTCAGACTACTACTACAGCACAAGCTCCTATGAATACTAATACTCGAGGGGCTACTTCTATATCGGGTAGTACGAAGCCTCTATGGGTGCTCAATGGAGTAGTGTTAGAAGGTTCAATAGATCTCAAACCTGAGGATCTTGTGTCAGAAGATGCTAAAATGCTTATTGCTGCAGCTATACCAGGGCTTACTGCCGAAAGTATAGAGAGCTTTAAAGTGCTTAAAGATGCTTCGGCTACGGCTATCTATGGACAGCGTGCTATAGGCGGTGTGGTCGCGATTACCACTAAACGAGGTACTACGGGCGGTAGTAGTATTACTTATACTAATGAATCTACCTTTCGATTTATACCTACTTATGGGGAGTATAATATTATGAACTCGCAAGACCAAATGTCGGTGATACAAGAACTCATAAGAGGTGGGCACTTTAAGTCCGAAAACCAATCAATTACTGAAAATAAAGGAGTCATAGGGCGAATGTACGATTTGTTTTATGTATTAGACCGCAATGGTAATTCGGTAGTACCTAATACTGAAGCAGGGCGTACAGCTTATCTACAAGCTGCTGAACGCAGAAATACAAATTGGTTCAACAAATTATTTCAAACTAGTATAATGCAGAACCACACTCTTTCTTTTTCTTCAGGAACAGAGAAATCAACATATTACGCTTCTTTAAGTGCATTGTTCGACCCAGGATGGACAAAAGGAGACAAACTTAGTCAGTATTCAGGAAACCTAAATGCCAATTATAATTTATCTCCTAAGTTTAAACTTAATGTTATTTCAGATCTTTCCTATCAAAAACAAACTACCCCTAAGCAAGATATCTATGACTATGCTGTAACACACTCACGTAGTATCGACTCTAAGGAGTATTACGTAAATGATTTTGCTCCTTACAATATTTTCAACGAAATAGATAACGCTTATAAAAATATCAATATAGCCAACCTCAGACTACAAACAGAACTTACCTACAAGATTACTAAAAAAGTAGAAGCTACAATGATGGGGGCTATTAGATATTATACTAATCAACAAAATACAGAATATAAAGAAAACTCAAACTACGCACTATCGTATAGAGCAATGCCTAACTCATTAGTACGTAGCTATAATCCTAGACTCTATGATGATCCTAATGACCCTTACGACCTACCTAGTGTAGTATTACCTGAAGGAGGAATACGTGAGCGAAGAGATCGTACTATTACCAGTAACCACTTCCGTGCAACATTGCGTTATAATGATAGTTTTAAAGGAGGACTTCATAATGTATCGCTATATGCTGGAGCAGAAATGGATAACTACAAAAGTACCGATGATAAAAACCAAAACTATGGAGTACTATTTAGTTCTGGTAATTATAGCTATTATACCTATTTGTTTTTTAAAAAACTACAAGAGGAAAATAGTACTTACTATAGTATCTACAATACTACAAATAACTATCAAGCATTCTTCACTAATGGTAGCTATACTTTCGGTAATCGTTATACTATAAATGGAACTTTGCGTTATGATGCTTCTAACAAGTTTGCTGAATCGCGCTATATACGCTGGATGCCTACTTGGAACGTAGGGGTGAATTGGAATGTAACTAATGAAAAATTCTTTGATAAGCTAAAACCTCTTTCTCATTTATCGTTCAAAGCCTCTTTTGGGGTAACAGCTATTTCACCATCAGTGAGCAATTCACTCTCTCAAATTTACACTAATATGCCTTGGCGCAACTCTTCTAAACGCGAAATTGGATTGAACATAGTGGATAATGCTAATCATGACCTTACCTATGAAAAAAACCAAGAGTTAAACCTAGGTACTCAGTTTGGATTGTTTAACAATCGTATTAATATATCAGCTGAATGGTTTAATCGCAGAAGTTATGATTTGATAGGTAACATCGTAACACAAGGGGTAGGGGGTACTATTACCAAGAAGGGAAATATGGCAGAGTTACGTATACACGGAGTAGAACTCGGATTAGAAACTACTAATTTCAAAACCAAAGATTTTAGTTGGAAAACCTCATTCATCTACTCACGTTCTAAAAATGAGATAACCAAACTGCTAACCAATCCTACTGTACGCAATATGATAGGTTACTCAAGTAGTTCTAAATCAGTAGGAGGATTTGCCAAAGAAGGTTATCCACTCCGTTCTATTTTTTCAGTGCCTTTCAATGGATTGAATGATAAAGGATTGCCCACATTCTTAGATGCTAATGGCAATAGCACAGTAAGTGGAATCCGTTTTGACAATCGCAATGTAGATTTCTTAGAATATTCAGGTACACTCATCCCTACCGATAAAGGTAGTTTTAGCAACTATTTTACCTATAAAGGGATTTCATTAGGTGTTGTGTTTACTTATTCTTATGGTAATGTGGTACGTTTGCGTAAACTTACAAATTCGTACAACGACTTTTGGGTAGCACCTCGTGAACTAAACAATCGTTGGCAGTATCCAGGTGATGAGCATCGTACTAATATACCTGTACTCTACACTACTTATATGTATGACCTTTACGGTGGGTATAACAACATCATACAGGCTTATAATACTTATGATTACTCTAATGTTCGTATAGCTAAGGGCGATAATATAAGATTGAAAGAAATTTCTATAGGCTACACTTTTGATAGAGATTTTCTAAAGAGAAATAAATTACGCCAACTCAGTATGAAGCTACAAGGTACTAATCTTGCCTTGCTTTACGCCGATAAAAAACTAAATGGCGATGATCCCGACTATTTAGCTAATGGTTATTCGCCTATCGCTGCTAAACGACTTATTTTTACCTTACGAGTAGGACTTTAATTTTTAAATACAAAAGAAATGAAAAAAACATATATATTAATAGCTGTCTTAATACTAACACTTACTGCTTGTAATTCATTACTTGATGAGCTACCCGATAACCAAGTGCGTATTGATACTCCCGAAAAAGTAAGAAGGGTAGTTACAAATGCATATCCTACTGCTAGTACAGCAGTAGTAAGTGAATTGTCGTCAGATAATATAGCTGATATAGGTACAATAATATCCTATTCGAATTTCTTAAGCCAAGAATCTGCTTATTGGCAACGTATACAAGAATACTCTGACTCCGATGGACTTCAGAATATTTGGACAAGCCACTATAAGGCTATCAATCATGCAAATACCGCTTTGGAAGCAATTGAAAAAATGGGTAACCCCGAAGCTACTAAAGCTAGTAAAGGGGAAGCCTTAGTAGCAAGAGCTTATGCACACTTTTCGTTAGTTAATCTTTTTTCTAACCCCTATAATCCCACTACAAGTGCTACTGATTTAGGTATTCCTTATATGTTAGTTCCTGAAACAGAATTAGATGGTAGATATAGTAGAGGAACAGTAGCTCAAGTATATGCACAAATAGATGCCGACCTAACTGCGGGTCTGCCCTTGATAGATGATAGCAGTTATGAGATGCCTAAGTATCACTTCAACAAGAAAGCGGCCTATGCTTTTGCTGCACGTTTCTATCTGTATTATCAACAATGGCAAAAAGCCTTAGATGCTGCTAATGTAGTGCTTACTACTAATAACAATACTACTAAAAATATGTTGCGTAATTGGCAAGATTTTAGAGATGCTACCAAAACTGGAGGTACTGATATAGAGAAATTTGCTATTTATTATACCCGTGAAGATGAGACAGCCAACTTAATGTTGCATCCAGTTATTTCAGTGATTTCAACATCGTATTTTTCAACCTCTAACGCTAGACGATTTATTCACAATCATCGTATAGCAGGTGAGACATTAGCAACTACTAATCTATGGGATAAACAAGGTAATTCAGGCAAACCTAACTACGGCTATGAATTCTACTGGTTCACTCCTTTTGATGTGTTTGATAACAGACGTGATGCAGTAATCTATGGCAAGTTCCCCACATTCAAAGACAATAGTACTCGTACAATAATGATACCTTTTACTACTGATGAAACCTTATTGGTGAGGGCTGAAGCCAAAGTGCTTTTAGGGCAGTATGATAGTGCCATAACCGACTTGAATATGTTTACCTCTAAATTTATTCAGCAAACCACTATCAATGGTTATACTAGCAGCAATACAGTAACGAAAGCCGAAATCGTAGATTTTTATAATGGTATAGCCTACTCAGAAAGTACGGTAAATGGAGCTACTCAAAAAAAGCATCTTAGTCCTTCATTTACTATCAGTAGCGATGGAGTACAAGAGCCTCTATTGCACTATGTACTACAGTGTCGACGTGTACTTACTTTAGGAGAAGGTTTGCGTTGGCAAGATGTACGCCGCTATAATATAGAAGTAGCCCGTTATCAGAACGACAACTCAAATCGTAATGATGCTACTGTGAAAGCAGTATTACCTGCTAATGATTTGCGAAGAACAATTCAGCTGCCCGATGCAGTAATAGGCAAAGGAATGCAAGCAAACCCAAGATAACAAAAATATAAACTATGAAAAAAATACTATACATATTTTTAGCCTTATCATTTTTAGGCTGTGATAATGATGACAAACTTGCTGATGAGAGTGTTATTATTCGCAATGGAGAAGAGAGCCAAAGTTTGAATCTACAAAATGATTTGGACAAGTATTTAGATGAGACTTTTGCTAAACCGTATAACATACAGATATTATACCGTTTTTTGGAACGAGAAATCAGTAGAATTTATACTTACACACCTACTAAATACAACAAAGCAATAGAGTTTGCTAATGTGTTCAACTATCTATTTATAGAACCTTATGTAAAGCTTACCTCTAAACCTTTTATGAAAGAGCATTCATTCAATACTCTTATTCTAATAGGGGAGCCTGCATTTAACCCTACAGGTACTAAGTTAGTAGGACTTGCTGCGGCAGGTATAAAAATACACCTAACTGATATAAACCACTTAGAGCCTAATAATATCTATTGGTTGAACGACAATATCTTGGCTACCCTCTACCACGAGAATGCTCATACTTGGCATCAAGCAAAGTTATATACTACCGATTATGAAAAAATATCTGCAAGTGATTACAAGAACGATCGCTGGGTAAACGAGTGGAACTTAAATACTAAGAACTATCTAAGAGCAGGCTTTATAACTGCGTATTCAAGTTTTGACCACGATGAGGATTTTGTAGAACTATTAGCACGTTACATAGTCTACTACAACGCTACTTTGGATTGCAATTGTGCTACTACCGATAGTAGTTTAGATACTAATGGCGATGGTTTTAACGATGCTTTATATACCGCTTGGAAAGCTAAATTCAGCAACTATGGTAATCTCATTTCAGAAGATTATACGCCTTATGAATCAACTAGTGTATGGGAAGAGGTACTGAAAAAAGCAGATAGAAAAATAAGACCTACTGAAACATATACAGGCAAACAGAAAATAGAACAAAAAATAGCCATAATGAAAAAATACCTACAAGACGAATGGAATATCAATCTTGATGAACTACGTGCCGAAATACGTAGCAGATATCCTTACGTAGCAGGTAAGACCTTTGATGGCGTACCCGTACAAAGAAAAGATTTCACCCGATTAACACGTTAATACAACAATGAAAAAATATATATTCTTATCACTCTCATTTCTCATCTTTGTAAGCTGTAATTATAAAGAGGAAGAGACTTTTGAGCAAAAGGCTTCAGAGCGTACTGTAAACTCACTCAATAGTTACAAAAAGACTTTAGAAAATGATAGCTATTGGCTGCTGACTTACTATCCTGAGCAATACCGTGTAGGTTATTGGGTATATCCCTATCAACCAGAGGTCTTTGCTACCGATAAAGATTTTCCAAAAGCCCACAGAAGTATAGGAGGCTACAATTTTTTGATAAAGCTGAAAGATGGTCAAGTAACAGCTTCATCAGAAGCAAGTTATACTAATGATGAAGAAACTTCATACTTTTCGTATGACATAACTGAAGGTCCTACTATTAGTTTTGATACTTTTAATAGTGTATTGCATCATTTCCGATTTGTCTCATCGTCATTTCCTAATGCTCGTGGAGGTGAAACCGACTTTATAGTTCTAAAGTACGAAAATGATACCTTTACTTTGCGAGGTCGTACCTCTAACAATATTATGACCTTGAAAAAATTCACAGGTGATAGAGAAACCTATTTGAATAAAATACGTGATAATAGCACTACTCTTCAGTACAAAGGTCTTTCTCCTATAAATGTAGGAGGCACTGAGGTAACCCTTAAATTATTTCCTAGTTATAGGCAGCTCACTTTTATATATGACAACAATCAAAAATATGTACAATCAGCTTTCATCATTACTGAAAAAGGTATTAAATTGTATGAACCTATAAACATTAATGGGGTAACCTTTGATGAATTTTATTTTAATCAAGGTAAAACTGCCTTAGTAACCACTGATGGAAACATAACCACTAACTTTGTGAACTCTCCTATCACTATCAGTAGTAATGCTTTATATGTAACTTTTGATACATATAACGCTTCTGAAAAAATAATGGATATTTTCAACAAGGCTAAGAGAGCAGTAGAACAATCAAAAAACAAAACCCACACCCTACTGAATTATATCAGGTTAGTAAATATAATGGGGAATGATCAACAACAAACAGCAGGAATGCACGCTTACGTAGCTGAAAAAAATAATCTTGATAATACAAGTAGTGTATACTATGAAATGGACTTTGTAGGCGTTGCTAATAATGCTAATGAAGAACAAGTTGAAATTCTTATAAAAGATATGCCTAATGAAGGTGATAGCACTTACAAAAATAGTCTTTACTACTACAGAGAAGCAGAACGATTATTTTTAGACTTAGCTAAGTTAGGTCCTTATAAAAAATCAGTTTATAACGCTAATTACACATATCTAATAAGCGTGAAAGACCCTGATATTTGGTTTTTAGTATATACCCCTTAAAAAATGTTAAAAATATTTTTTTATTACAATTTTTATGCGTACATTTGCAGCGTTTTTCAGAGGAACTTTTACCTTGTCTAAAACTCAAAAAACATAAGTTAGTAAATTATAGAATTTTAAATAAAAAATTTAAGACATTATGAGTAAACCAAAAACACTTTCCGTTGATAAATACGGAATTAAAAACGCTAATGTTCGTTACCAATTGTCTGCTGACGAACTTCACCAAGAAACTTTGGACAAAAAATTAGGTGTTGAAGCATCTTCTGGAGCTATCGCTATCAACACAGGTGAGTTTACTGGTCGTTCTCCTAAAGACCGCTTCATCGTAAAAGATGATATCACCAAAGATCGCGTATGGTGGGGTAACATCAACATCCCTTTCGAACCTGAAAAATTCGATAAACTATACGAAAAAGTAGTAGCTTATCTTTCAAGTAAAGAAATTTACGTTCACGATGGCTATGTTTGCGCCGACCCTAAATACCGCACCAATATCCGTACTATTACTGAACTTCCTTGGAGCAACCTTTTCGCTTTTAATATGTTCTTACGTGTAGAAGATAGCGAACTCGCTTCTTTCAATGAAGATTGGTTAGTTGTTAATGCTCCTGGTTTCAAAGCTGACCCAGCTGTAGATGGCACTCGTCAAGCTAACTTCGCAATCCTTAACTTTACTAAAAAAATCGCCCTTATCGGTGGTACTGGTTATACCGGCGAAATTAAAAAAGGTATCTTCTCTGCTATGAACTTTGAATTGCCTGTGTTCCGCAACACTATGCCAATGCACTGTTCTGCTAACGTTGGTAAAGACGGCGATACTGCTATCTTCTTTGGTCTTTCTGGTACTGGTAAAACTACCCTTTCTGCTGACCCTAACCGCCACCTTATCGGTGATGACGAACACGGTTGGACTCCTGAAAATACCGTATTCAACTTCGAAGGTGGTTGCTACGCTAAAGTAGTAGACCTTACCGCTGAAAAAGAACCTGAAATCTTCGCCGCTATCAAAAAAGGTGCTATCCTCGAGAACGTAATTATGGATGATAAAGGTGTTGTTGATTTTGCTCGCACTGATATCACTGAAAACACTCGTGTTTCTTATCCTATCTATCACATCGCTAATATCCAACCAGGTTCAATAGGTCATAACCCTAAAAACATCTTCTTCCTTACTTTTGATGCTTATGGTGTATTGCCTCCAATCTCTAAATTGACTCCTGAACAAGCTGCTTACCAATTCGTTTCTGGTTATACTTCTAAAGTTGCTGGTACTGAGGTAGGTATCACTACTCCTCAAAAAACTTTCTCTGCTTGCTTCGGAGCAGCCTTTATGCCTCTTCACCCAGCTGAATATGGAAAACGTTTGGCTGAAAAAATCAAAGAAACTGGCGTAAACGTATGGTTGGTAAACACCGGTTACAATGGTAAAATGAAAAGATGCAGCTTGAAAGATACCCGCGCTCTTATCACTGCGGCTCTTACTGGCAAACTTAACAACGTTGAGTACAAAGAATTACCTATCTTCGGTTTCAAAGTACCTCAATCTTGCGAAGGTGTTTCAGATCAAAGCATCTTGAACTCAGAAAACACTTGGGACGACAAAGCTCAATTCAGCGCTAAACTCAAAGAATTGGCTGAATCATTTGTACAAAACTTCAAAGATAAAAAATTCGCTGAAGGTGCAAGTGCTGACGTCCTCGCTGGTGCTCCTAAATTGTAATTTAACTTTAAAGGACATAGTTTGAAAAAGGCTGCTTCCCATCGGGAGCAGCCTTTTTCTATCTCTTATTTCCTGATACCTAATACCTGAAACCTGTCCCTAACTTTGGCATAGTTGTTGCCTAATCATTTTATGATATAAAAACAAATTAGTAAAACAAAGAATATGATGAAAAATTATGTAACAATGATAGCTACTGCCTTCCTTGGTGGAGCTATGACCTTAGGAGGGTATAAACTCTTTATAGATAAACACGACGCTAAACAAGAGGCACTTGATTTGCTCTCGCGTCCTGCTTTGGTACAAACGAATCACACTACTCCTCAAAGAACAGTAGCAGGTGAAACCAACTTTGTGGAAGCAGCTAACAAAACGGTAAATAGTGTTGTGCACGTAAAGAACACTGTAAAATCACAAGGAGGCGTTACCTCTATCTTCGATCTTTTTTACGGTAATGGGGGAGACGAACAAACCCAAGTAGGTACAGGTTCAGGAGTAATTATCACTCCCGATGGCTATATAGTGACTAATAATCACGTGATTGCCAATGCCACTACTTTGGAGGTTACCCTTAATAACAATAAAACCTATGCAGCTAAACTCATAGGTACAGATGCCGCTTCCGATATTGCCTTACTAAAAATAGAAGCTGATGAAAAATTGCCTTTCCTTACTTTTGCCGACTCCGATAATACACAAGTAGGCGAATGGGTACTTGCAGTAGGGAATCCTTTCAATTTAAATTCTACTGTTACTGCGGGAATTATCAGTGCAAAAGCGCGTAACATCAGCGAGCGCGGTAGTGATAAAATAGAATCGTTTATACAAACCGATGCCGTAGTGAATATGGGAAACAGTGGGGGAGCTTTGGTAAACCTCAATGGCGACCTCATTGGTATCAATACCGCAATCTCATCTACTACAGGGGTATATATGGGCTACTCATTTGCTGTGCCTAGCAATATCGCTAAAAAAGTGGTAGAAGATTTGATAGAATACGGAAATGTACAACGCGGAGTGATGGGTGTACGCGGACAAGGATTAGACTCCGAAGTAGCCAAAAAACTCAACATCAAAGAAACTGAAGGATTCTATGTGGATTCTGTAGATGATGAATCAGGAGCAGGAGCTGTCGGACTTAAAAAAGGTGACATTATCAAGCAAATCGATAATGTGAAGATACATAAATACTCTGATCTTAGTGGTCACATCGCTTCCAAACGTCCTGGCGATATGCTAAAAGTAATTTATGTACGTGAAGGTAAAGAACGCACTGCCAATATCACCCTCAAGAAAAACACTACTTATGTGATACAATCCTTAGGGTTGGAAGTGAAAAACCTCTCAGAAGCTGACCAAAAACGTTTTAAAACTAAAAACGGAGTGAAGGTTACCGCTGCAGGTCAGTTCTATGAGTACAACAATATCAATATAGTAGGAAAAGTGTTGCTTTCAGTGAATGGAAAAACCATTAAAGATGTAGATGAATTGAAAAATATAATGTCTAATCTTTCTTCACGCAATCGCAACTCGTTAGAATTCCTAAACGAAAAAGGAGAAAAAGAAAGATTCTTCTTCTAATAAATATTCAATGAAGTTGTCCGAAAAGTCTCAAAATCGTATTTGCATCCCTATCTTTGCCAAAGTTTCTTGCCCGTCAAAGTTGATTATCGTGATAATCAATCACTTTTAGAGCCTTTTGAGTAAAAGTAAGAGTGTTTTGCAAATACCCTTACAAATAGAACTTTTCGGACATCCTCATATAATTACCCTCCTCCAGCTCGTCAGCCTTGTCCAACTTATCAGCCTCGTCTGCCTTGTCAGCCTCGTCTGCCTTGTCCGCTTCGTCTGCCTTGTCCGCTTCGTCCGACTTGTCAGCCTCGTCCGAGTTCCTCCGAGTTCCTCCGAGATTTTCCAAGCCCCTCCAAGTCTCTCCGAGTCTCTCCAAGCCCTCCAAGTCCCTCCAAGATTTTCCAACTCTCTCAAATCTCATAATAATAAAAAAAATCAACAATGATACACTATTTAAAAGCCGATGCTACGGCACCACAAACCGAAGGTAACATTATCATCACCCATATTTGTAATGATATAGGTGCTTGGGGTAAAGGTTTTGTGTTAGCACTTTCCAAACGCTGGAAAACACCTGAAAAGCAATATAAACAATGGTATAAACAAGGCGAAGGTTTCGCTTTGGGTGCAGTGCAGTTTGTAAAAGTAGAAAGTGATATATGGGTTGCTAATCTCATTGGGCAACATAAAATATATAAAGATGAGAACGGCAATCCCCCCATTCGTTATGAAGCAGTGAAAAAAGCCTTACAACAAGTAGCCAATTTTGCTCTTGAAAACAATGCCAAAGTACAAATGCCCCGCATAGGTTGCGGATTAGCAGGAGGTACTTGGGATAAAATCGAAGCTATTATCAATGAAACCCTTTTAGAAAAAAATATAGAAGTATTTGTCTGCGACTTATAATTTTTCACTATTCACTTTTCACTTAACCGATGAATATCAAACTTATAGCAGTAGGAAAAACCGATAATTCAGCCTTACAAGAGCTCATCACCACCTACGAAAAGCGACTTTCGTACTACATCAATTTTGAATTGCAACTTTTGCCTGATATTAAGAATAGCAAATCACTATCAGAAGAACAACAAAAAACAAAAGAAGGCGAACTGATTCTCAGTAATATAGCCTCTTCTCATCATTTGATACTCTTAGACGAACGTGGCAAAGAGTTTACTTCAGTAGCTTTTGCCGATGAATTGCAAAAGAAAATGAATGCCGGCATCAAGCAGCTCACTTTTGTGATTGGCGGACCTTATGGTTTTTCAAAAGAAGTATACGACCGTGCTAATGGTAAGCTCTCGCTATCCAAACTCACATTTTCACACCAAATGATACGCCTATTTTTTGTAGAACAACTCTACCGTGCTTTTACAATTCTCAAAAACGAACCCTATCATCATCAGTAATCTAAATTTCTCAAAACAACACTCCTTCTTCCATCCGACTCGTCTGACCTGTCTGACTCGTCCAACTCGTCCGACTTGTCCAACTCATCCGACTTGTCTAACTCGTCTAACTTGTCTAACTCGTCTAACTTGTCTAACTTGTCCAACTCGTCTAACTTGTCCAACTCGTCTAACTTGTCCAACTCGTCTAACTTGTCCAACTCGTCTAAATCCCCAGCGATTCTCCGAGATTCTCTAAGTCTCTCCCTCCCCCCTCATCACCACACTTTACTAAAGTTTCTTGCCCGTGCGGCTCGTCCCCCTACAATTCTTCCACGACATTTGTATTTAAGATAATAGGTTTATACTTTATTATCAAACTACAAAAAATAGTAGGAAATATTAGATATTTTTTAAGTCACTTTTGCGGATTGCCCCCCTTCCTCTCGGAAGGGGAACGGGGGTAGGCTTTTAAATACAAATGCCTCACAATTCTCCCCCGCAAATTGGCAAATTCACAAATTATTACTACATTTGCCCCCGAAAACTCAAAATAAGAAAAAACTATGAAATGGGAAGGAAGACGTCAAAGTAGCAATGTTGACGATCGCCGTGGTATGCGCGGCAAAGGCGGACTTATCGCTGGCGGTGGTATTGTCGGTATCATCGTTGTATTATTGCAACTATTTGGTGGCGAAACAGGACAACAAGTAGCCTCTGTTGTAAACCAAGTAGCAGGTGGTAACCAAACACAACAAGCAGTAGAACGTGTAGAACTCACTGCCGAACAGAAAAAAATAGGCGAATTTACTGCCACAGTACTCGCTGATACCGAAGATGTTTGGGAAAAAGTATTCTCTCAAAATGGATTAGGTACCTATAAAAAACCTACCTTAGTACTCTTCACCGAAAATGTCAGCACTGGTTGCGGTAATGCTACGGCAGCTGTAGGTCCTTTTTATTGTCCTGCCGACCAAAAGCTCTATATGGATATGGACTTTTTTGAAGAACTCAAATCTCGATTCGGAGCTAAAGGCGGCGACTTTGCCATCGCTTATGTGATGGCTCACGAGGTGGGGCATCATATTCAAACGCTCTTGGGTACCTCTCAGCAAGTACGCCAAAAACAACAAGGGCTCTCCAAGGCTGCTGCCAATAAATGGTCAGTAGCTCAAGAGTTGCAAGCCGATTTCTATGCAGGGGTTTGGGCGCACCATAATCAAAAATATTTGGATACCGATGATATCGACGAAGCACTTAGTGCCGCAAATGCTGTAGGTGATGATGCTATACAAAAACGTATGCAAGGACACGTAGTCCCCGATTCCTTTACTCACGGTACTTCTGAACAACGAAAATATTGGTTTACCAAAGGCTATAACACTGGCGACATTCGTCAGGGTAATATTCAAACTATTTATGAACAAACAAGTAATCGTTAGAGATTTAGGCAATAAAGACTATAAAGAAACTTGGGACTACCAAGAAAACCTCTTTCAAAAAATTGTCGAGCAGAAAACAAATAACCGAGCTAATAACACTCTCTTACCTACCGATAATTATTTTCTCTTTGTAGAGCATCCTCACGTCTATACCTTGGGTAAAAGCGGACATATAGAGAATTTGCTCATTGATGAAGAGGGATTAAAGAAAAAAGGAGCTACTTTCTATAAAATTAATAGGGGAGGGGATATCACCTATCACGGTCCTGGTCAAATTGTAGGCTATCCTATTTTAGATTTAGATAACTTTTTTACTGACATTCACAAGTACCTCCGCTTTTTAGAAGAAGTGATCATTCGCACTCTTGCCGATTATGGTCTCAAAGCAGAGCGCAGTGAAGGTGAAACAGGCGTTTGGCTCGATGTAGGAACTCCTTTTGCTCGCAAAATTTGTGCAATGGGCGTCCGCTGTTCCCGTTGGGTAACGATGCACGGATTTGCCCTAAATGTAAATACTGATTTAGGATATTTTGATAATATTATCCCTTGTGGAATTCGCGGTAAGGCAGTAACCTCACTAAATGTAGAATTAGCCAAAGATAAAGTGGATATAGCCGAAGTAAAATCGCATATCCTAAAGCATTTCAAAGAAATGTTTGAAGCTGAATTGATATAAAAAAGATACCTTAATAACTTAAATGTAGAAGATGTTTTCTCATCAAAAAGGTAGCTTTTGCGTATTACGAGGCTGTCCAAAAAGTCTCAAAATCGCTTTTGCGGATTGCCCCCTTCCGAAGGAAGGGGGAACGGGGGTAGGCTTTAAAACGCAAAACGGTACATCAGTCCATCTCCGCCTCGTCCACCTTGTCCAAAACCCCTGCGATTCTCTGAGTTTTTTTGCAATTCTCTAAAATACTCTGATTATCAATAATTTTTTGAAGTATGTTATGTAGGGGAGTTTTGCAAACGCCCACTTAAATAAAACTTTACCTTTTTCTTCACATTAGTCCTTCTCCGCCTTGTCCGCTTTGTCTGACCTTGTCCAAAACCCCTGCGATTCTCCGAGTTTTTCTACAATTCTCTAAAATAATCCCTGCGATTCTCCCCAAAACAATAATCAACCTAAAAATCCCCGTAATTGACTTGGAAACAAGGTAAATGCAAATCCTTGCGCCACATATCTACCACTTGATTGCGGTCATCTAAAAGAAATTCTACAAAGTATTTTCCTTGTATTTCACCCTCAAAAAGTTCCCTTTTAATGATGTTATCTTTGCGGAAATCGTTAGAGGTGCGCATCAGCAGTAAGTCGTAACCTATTTGGTGTTTATCGAGAAAACGCATTGTAGGTTCGCGGAATTTATCTTCGCGTCCCGAGAGTAAAATCACTTGATAGCCCTGTTGTTTAGCCATTTTCAATGCAGCAGCTACAGGTTCGTTCAGCAAGTCGTTATCACAAGTTGCCGCGTTGTAAGGATCACGACCATTGAGCAAGGAAAGTGTACCATCTAAATCGCAAATCACAGCCTTAGGTAAGTTCTTATCTTGAGTAGCATAGCTGGTAGTAGCCACTTGTACTTTGCGAGGAATAGGAGCAAAATCAAATTTTTCGAGAGTGTGCTTTAGGTTAGCCACATTTCTCTCTACCACACTTTTAGATATGAATTTTCCCGTTTCTTCATAGCGTTTATCACAGCGTTTTACTAATTCGTCTACAGGTAAATCAAATACTTTAAAACTGATATCAGCGTATTCAGTATAAGTGTGAATCATATCCTGAATGGTGCGCAGCGATGTGTTTGTAGCATCGATAATCACATTGGTATCACTTTTTAGCAAGGTGAGCACCGAGGCTTCTACCATTTTGCTAATGCGCTCTTCATAGAACGGAATCATTAGCGAATCACCAAACTGCATCAAGCGAAAGTCATCGCGATTCACGCGTATCCAATTGTCTTCGGTACGTAAAAAATAACGTGCAAAGGTAGATTTACCCGACCCCGGGGCACCCACCAATATAAGAAGTTTACTCATAGTCTGCTGTCTAATTGATTTTCTACCTCTTCCCCTAAAATGCGGTCGAGTACTAAGTTTTTAAATTCGTAATTCTCCTCGTGAATTTCATTATAAGGCGTTTGCAAAAGTTTGGCATTAATAGCCCAATCGTTGATAGAACATTTCAGTTTACCTTTGATATTGCGTTTAGCGATTTGTTCTTCTAATCGGTCTTGAAAATCCACCCCGTAAATGAGTGTGAGGTAATCGTTGTTGCGCACCTTGAAAGCAGGCGGTATGCCCTGTATAAAAGCCTTACGAGGTTTAATAACTACCCCCTCTTCGTCATTTGCGTTCATTTGGTCTACCCAAGCGCGTATCTCGGGGTATTTGGCTTCAAAGTCAGCGGTATCCGTAAAAGTGTAGTGCAAAAATTCATCACTGTTAATACGTGCAAAACTGAGGTTGTCATTCACAAAATGTTCAGTCCCATCATCGTAGATTTCCTTTAAAATATTAAAAGGTTTGAAGTAAACAGTTGCATCTTTGCCAAAGATGTCCAATTGTCTTTTAAACAGAGCAATATTCTTCTCATAGTGAGGCAAATCGAGTAGCTTCATATCGCGTATCGATTGGTACTGACGAATGATGTGGGTAGGGTATTTATCTTTCAGTTCCTTGCCCGAAAGTACTTTGGTGTCAGCCACAAAAGCGAGGTATTCAGGTTTTTGCTTGATAGCGTTTATTTTTTCATATAAGTCGCTCTGTTGCAAGTAGTCGCAATGTATCTGATGAGAGATGTAATAAGCCGAAAACTCATTGGTAATAAGTCCTTTACCTAAAGCCGACCACGGCATCAATTCCGATTGGATAATGCGAATAGTTGTGTTCTCCCAGCTGAACTTAGCGTGTAACTGAGCGAGCGCTGACACCCATTGTGAACGATCTAAATGATTGATTTTATAACCATTTCGGCTTACTAAATAACTATCTTCTAAGTTCTTATGTAAGTAAATATCACAATAAGAACCCATATATTTCTTCTGTATTAAAATCTCTTTGATGTCTCTGTCAAAGAACCATCGCAAGCCCTCATAAAGACTTTCAATTTCATTGCGCCCTACCGATTTAGGAGCTGGTGAAATTGTAGGCGAAAAAGCATTGATTTTGTTCTTGCAAAACCAATCAATACGTTTTTTTATAAGTGTTTTATCTTCCATCGCTTAAATTTGTGGCAAAGATAACAAAACACACACAATTACACAAATAATTTGCTTAATCAAACAGAATATACTACTTTTGTAGTCACACAATAAGAAAAACGATGAAGACATATTTCAAACGATTATTCATTTTTACAGCTATCATTTTCAGTTTTCAATTCCATTGTGAAAAACAAGACGATTTTCAAACTGAAAAAAAACAAGCACTCTTGCAACACAACTATCTCATCGTGAACACTACTGATGGCACTCCTGCTGAAGTTGAGGTGAGTTATTCGGTTTATATCGCTGGGAATAAAGAAAATACTGTGATAACAGAACGCAAAACTACTCCTTTCGTGATAGGAGGAGAGAAAGTAATGGCAAAATACGACAGTATATACGAATCTAATGGTAGAGATAGGTGGCATCTCTACAATGAACCTTATTATGATTATCAGCCTAAAGGAAGTGATTATCTGGTGATAAAAAACACTTCTACTACTACCTTAGAATATGCCGTGGTAGGAGCTCAAAAAGTACGCTATTATGCTCTGCCTGAACTTAATAGAAAACCTCTCATCAGCCGTAAAGAACCTGTGAATATAAACAAAATGCTCAAAGATTACCCTTTGCCTATTTACAAGGGAACGCCTGTGCTGTATCTGTTTAAACCAGAACTCGCTCCACAAACTGATGTCTTTACTTTTTGGGAAAGCCTTTCGTCAGACGACAATACGCGAATAAACAAAATTACCCTTAAAACACCTACTTTTGGAAGTGTAACCCTCAATACACCAATGTCTATAACCGATGTCTTAGCTCTTTATAAAGAAGAATTTGAAAACGGAAACACTTTGTTTGATAGCTATTCTACTTATTACTCTCACCTCTTAGGTGAACCAAATAGAAGTTTAAAAACGCTTAATTGGTATATGTCTGATGGTCTTTGGTATGGAAAACTATCTGCAGGACAGGAGCTTATAAATGAAAAAGGCAAAATAAACTTTACAAATCTCAATAGTAAACCAAATAGACTATAAAACAAAAAAAAATAGGGTTTATAGGGTATATATCACTTTTTTTACTACTTTTGCCCCCTAAACACTAATTGAATAAAAAAGAAATGTCAGAAAACAAATCACTATCTTTTGATGTACTCATCGAAATTCCCAAAGGGAGTCGCAATAAATACGAGTATGATTTTGAGTTGCGCAAAGTGCGTTACGATCGTATGATTTTCTCATCAATGATGTATCCTGCCGATTATGGCTTTGTGCCCGAAACCTTAGCTTTAGATTCCGACCCGTTAGACGTGCTCGTATTAGTAACCGAACCTACTTTCCCTGGCTGTGTAATGGAAGTTAAACCTATAGGAGTATTCCACATGGCTGATGAAAAAGGTCCTGATGAAAAGGTGATTTGCGTACCCGTTTCCGACCCAATATGGAATAAAATGAACGACCTCAATGATTTGAACCCTCACCTTATCAAAGAAATCGAACACTTCTTTAGCGTATATAAAGATTTAGAAAAGAAGAAAGTAGCGATCAACGGTTGGGGTGATCTAAATGAAGCAGTGAAAATTTATCACGAATGTAAAGAACGCTATGTCAATAGTGGCAAAAATTTTTCAATAAACTAAACTAATGAGGCAATGAGTTGATGTACAAATCAACTCATTGCCTCATTACCTAATCAATAAATTGACCAATGCCTTTATTCAAACAAGACCCTTTCGGACATACACTTTTCGTAAAGAAATGGCTCATTCGCGTTTTTGGACTCATTACCCATAGCAGGTATGATGGTTTCAATCAACTGAAGATTGAAGGCTCGGATATCATTCGTGAATTGCCTCCACAAAATGTGATGTTCATTTCTAATCACCAAACGTATTTCGCCGATGTAACAGCTATGTATCACGTATTCAACGCCAGTTTGAAAGGACGTAAAGATACCTTAGATAATATAGGCTATTTGTGGAATCCCAAACTTAATATTTATTATGTGGCAGCCTCCGAAACGATGAAATCAGGGATATTGCCCAAAATATTAGGGTATGCGGGGGCTATTCCTGTCAATAGAACGTGGCGTGAAAAAGGGAAAGAAGTACATCGTGAAGTACGCCAAGTAGATGTAGAGAATATAGGAATTGCTCTTGCCGATGGCTGGGTGATTACCTTTCCGCAAGGTACTACATCGCCTTGGAAGCCTATCCGCAAAGGTACGGCACACCTTATCAAGCAATACAAACCCGTGGTAGTGCCCATTGTAATTGATGGTTTCCGCCGTTCGTTTGATAAAAAAGGGATCAATATCAAAAAGAAAGGGATTCAACAATCAATGATTATCAAACCCCCTTTGCAGATAGATTATGAAAATGATACGGTTGAAGAAATTGTAACCCAAATCGAAATGGCTATCGAACAACACGAATCATTCCTCAAAGTAAAAAAATTAGAATCTGAGAATACGCCAAAGGTAGAAAGTCAAGAGCAACCCTAAACTTGCCAAACCTGCCCCCATAAGCGATGGGTAATTGGTGCTGAGCCCATAGAGCAGTGGCAATCCTCCTACATAAGCTCCAATAGAGTTAGCAGTGTTGAATCCCGCTTGCATAAAAGCGGCTCCCATCATTTCGGATTGAGGTGCGCAGCGGAAAATGAGCATATTCAACGGAGAACCTAATGACATCGACATTGCACCACATACAAATGTAAGCACCCACGCTATAGGCTGAATATGTGAGAAAAAGAAGACCAATAGCAATACACTGATGAGCATCAACGAGATGTAAATAGTCGCTTTGATAGGCGATAGTCGGTCAGTAATCCAGCCTCCTAAGAGATTGCCTACTACCATTCCCACACCCGCAACTATCATCACCACCGATTTCATATCAGGGTTGATATGTGCCGTCTCTATCATCAAGGGTTGTATATAGCTGAACCACGCAAAAAGTCCGCCACAACCTAAAGCAGTAATACCTAAAACTAATAACGACCTTGGATTGAAAAATAAACGTACTTCGCGTTTGATACCAAGGTCTCTTTTGTTTTCTATATTGGGTAAGAAAAAGAATATCGATAGCATTGTAAGTAATCCTAACGACGATACACAGCCCATCGCTGTTCTCCAGCCTATCCACGCTCCTATGTAAGTAAGTAAAGGTACCATTATCAAATTGGCGACAGTAAGCCCTGCAAACATAATCGAAATGGCAAAAGCCTCTTTACCTTTAGGGGCTAACTGCTTGGCTACAATGGCACCTACCCCAAAGAATGCACCGTGGGGTAACCCCGAAAAGAAACGCGCTAAAAGCAAAGTAGTATAATTAGGTGAAAAAGCTGAAAGCCCGTTGAAGAGCGTGAAGAGAAACATAAAAAACAATAGTATCTTCTTAGGATTGTATGAGGCAGCCAAAGCGATGAGTGTTGGAGCACCTACAACTACACCTATAGCGTAAGCCGAAATAAGCCGCCCTGTGATAGCATCTTCTAAATGCATATCTTCGCCTATTACACGTAATAATCCCATTATTAGGAACTCGGTAGCTCCTAAAGCTAAACCTCCTATAGCAAGAGGCCACAGTTTTTTAATCATAAGTTTTCTTTTTTTAGTAATTTCTTTATATAATGCCTAATTTCTTCATCAAGAAGGTAGCGTTTTTGTTTTTGCACACCCCATCTCTCAGTTTGTAATCAAAAGTGAGTTCCCCATTTTCAATGATTGATTCAAAACACTTATTCTGCAATTGCTGCGGATATTGTTCGCTGAGGTTACACACTTCTATATCGTGAGTGGCAAGTACCCCTAAAGCCTGTAAAGAGAGCAAGCGTTCTACAATTTTGATAGTGCCTTGCTGTTTATCTTCAGAATTGGTGCCGCGCAATACTTCGTCTAAGAGTACAAAGCAACGTTCGCTTTCTAAAGTTTTTACAATTTGCTGTATACGGTTGATTTCGGCAAAGAAATATGATTTGCCATCGCTGAGAGAATCGGCGAGACGCATAGAAACGAGCAATCGCAAAGGGTGTACATTGGCTTTACGCGCACAAACGGGCAAACCTACCAAAGTGAGCAACATATTCACTCCCAAAGTACGCAGAAAAGTACTCTTCCCCGACATATTAGAGCCTGTGAGCAGTATAAAAGCCTGCTCATTGAGGATAATATCGTTAGTAATGCACTGTTCTGAAGGAATAAGAGGGTGTCCTATCGCCTCAAAAGCTATTTTGTACTTATTATTAAGAGTAGGATATACAAAATTAGGGTGATTATAGCTAAAATTAGCAAAACTACATAACACTTCAATCTCCCCTACCGATTGCAACCACTCTTCTATATGGGCTGCATAACGAGCTTTCCATTGCAAAAGCTGTTGGTAACGATGTATGTGATAGAAAGAAAATGCGTTGAGAGGTATAGATACTAATATATTGCCTACGCTGTCTAAATCGTCTAACAAACGTGAAAGTTGGGCTATTTTAGTGCTTGCTTGCTGGTTTCTTTCAGGAAAACGTGCTTCTACTTGGGCAATACACTCTCTAAAAGCATAAAGCATTGTATAAGTCCGCTCAAATCCTAATTTTTCCTTAGCTATTTTGCCTATAAAACTAAAGAAAGTTACTAAATTGACAGTGAGCAATAGTTTTCCTATAGTTTTTAGCAGTTCGTTATCCCAACCATAACTTATTAACAGACATACAACAAGCAGTATAGGTAAGGCTATAAGTGTATAACGCATTGTATTACTCAATAGTTTAATAGGGGCTTTTGCCCACGCACTCAGTTTGGTATAGAACTCCTCACTATCGTCTATTTGTTGGGCATAAGCAGTAAAGGTTTGTCGCCAAGTGAGGTCGGGGGTAAGGGCTTGTATTTGTTTTTGAGTATCGAGAATACGCTCTGGAGTAGGGGAGAGGAGGCGTTCAGCTAATAGTTTTCTCCCTAAAAAAGTATGTGTGCGATTGAGGTAGTGATAGAGCGAGCGTTCACCTAAAATATCTAAATCATAAGCGTAAGGGTGATTTTCTTGCTGAAAAACGCTACCATTATCAGTGAAGAAAATGTATTCTTCTAAAAAAGCAATTTCCTGTTCATTGATGCGTATTTTGGTTTTAGCAATGGTGCGACGGGCGCTTATCTTTTTATGTTTTACAATCAATAAAAAGAAAACAATAATAGCTAATGCACAAAAGAGCCCCATCAGTATAGAGGGGGCTTTGATAACTTGGTAACCCAGAGCAATAATTAGTAGCATATCAGCTAATCGTAGCAACCCCATTTGGTTGTATTGCTTGTTGAGTTTTTGGTATTGTGTTGTGGCTTCTGTAAGTTTTTCTTTATATGAGTTTGTCATTTTTTGTCATTCGTAATTATTATCGAATCCAATCATTCAAGCGATTAGCATCTAATCGTAAGAAGATAAAAAGTAGGATAGTAAATGCCCAAAGTCCAGACCCCCCATAACTAAAGAAAGGCAACGGAATACCAATGGTAGGTATCAAACTAATTACCATACCTATATTGATACAGAAGTGTACAAACAGAATTGAGATTACACAATAACCATAAACCCTATTGAATTTTGTTTTCTGTCGTTCGGCGAGTACAATGAGTCGCAAGAGTAAGAAGGTAAATAGTATTACTACAGTAGCTGTACCAACAAATCCCCATTCTTCACCTATGGTGGTGAAAATATAATCGGTGTGTTGTTCAGGGATAAAACTTCCTTTAGTACGTGTGCCTTCCAAGAATCCTTTTCCTAAGGCACCTCCAGAGGTAATCGCCGATTCCGCCATATTGGTATTATAAGCAAAATCACGCTTCATAGCTGCAATTTTTTGAGGGTCGGTTTCGAGGCGTAACCACAGGTTTAGACGATTGCGGTGGTGCTGTTTCAGTACATTATCATACACGGGGTGAGTAGCGAAGGCTGTTAGCAAGCACAATACCGAAAGTATAAAAATATTCTGAAAGGGAATTCGGTTAGTTTTCTTTTTATGCCAAAATCCATAAGCCCCAATACTGATAATAGAGGCTAAAACAGTGAAAGTAGTGCCAAATTTCAGTGAAGAGATAAACACTACCCCTGATAAAAAGAGGTAGAAAAGTAGGGCAGAAGGCATTCCTTCACGGAAGAGTGCAAATGCTAATGAGAAGAATACTAATAAACTCCCTACATCGGGTTGTAACAAGATGAGAAATGCAGGTACACAAATGATGGCAATAGCGCGTAAGAGGTCGGGAGTACGCCGAATATCAGTGTGGATATCACTTACATAGCGAGAAAAAGCAAGTGCCGTAGCTACTTTAGCAAATTCACTGGGTTGCACCGTAATAGAGCCTATAGCATACCACGCTTTGGCGCCATTGGTCTCTTTACCAAAAATAAATAACCCCGCTAATAAAACAATAGCAATGAGATAGAAGAGTACTGAAAAGTTAGAGTATATTTTGGGGTCTAAAGCCAAAATAAAAGTAATCAGTAAGAAGCTGAGCCCTATAAAAAGCATCTGTTTTCCATAAAACTGATTGATGTCGAAAATGGAAGTAACATTTAGGTCACTATAAGTAGTGGAGAAAATAGCAATCCACCCGCACATTACTAATAATAAATACAATATTACCGAAATCCAATCGAGATTCTTTATAAGGCTATGTTTCATTGATAGTTATAAGATTATTTGAGTTTTTTACGAAAAAGGAAAAACAAGGCGTATTCAATAGCTAAGTTAAGCCATCTTTTTTCGTTGGTCAAGAAAGAGAACCAAGTATTAGCAAGTAGATTTCCAAGAGTGAGGCTCTTAGTAGCTGCTGATACTTGTTGGGTGAGTGACAAACGGTCTATTTCCTTTTCTAAACGTAGTATTTTTAGGTCGTTATCGATTTCTTCAAAAGAGCGATAGATTTTATTCTTCGTCATCGGGTTCTACTTTAAAATAGATTTCGGAGAGTTTTTCTAATAGAGGTCTTTCAATAAGTTTTTTGCGGAAAGCCAATATTATTATAGCAATCAATATATAGAAAGCTCCTACAATAACAAATCCTAAAGCGTTGCTACCCAATGCTTCGCCTACTGCATAGGCTATAGCAAAGGACAAGAAAAACAATACCAACAAACTAACAAAAGCTACTATAAAAAAAGTGATGAGAGCATAGGATGATTTACCTATGAATCTGAAAATAAATAATTTATAGTAAGCGATTTGCGAATCGAGGGCGGAATTTGCTTTTGTAGGAACTTCCTCAAAAGATTCTTTGATAGAATGGATAGACATAAGTGTTTATTTCTGTAGTTTAGCGTTAGCTTCTTTTAAAGCAGCTAATTTTTTTTCTAAGAAAGTAATCACATCTTCAGCTTTGTAGCTTGATTTAGAAAGTAAAGATTCTACTTTATCTTCTAAAGAACCTTTAAACTCAGCTGATTTTTCTTTTACACTATCGGTTAAACGTTCAAGTTGTTCTTTTAGTTTATCAGCTTTATCACTCACAGAGTCTTTAATTTTTTCGCGAGTGTTTTTTCCTTTGTCGGGAGCGAAAAGAATGCCTAATCCTACTCCAATGGCAGTACCTGCTGCCAAACCTAATAATACATTTGCTGTTTTTGCCATAATATTCTAAATTTAAATGTTTATTCTTTAAAGTATCAATTTCTATACCATTTGTAAGCTAATAGTGTGTTTTTCAGTAGCATTGCTATAGTCATAGGTCCTACACCACCAGGAACAGGAGTAATGTAGCTCGCTTTTTCTTTTACTTCATTGAAAGCTACATCGCCTACTATACGGTATCCTTTAGGGATGCTATCGTCTTTTAGGCGTGTAATTCCTACATCTATTACAGTTACGCCTTCTTTTACCATATCGCCTTTTAGAAATTCTGGAATACCCAATGCCATCACCACAATATCGGCTTGACGGGTGAGGTCAGCGAGGTTAGAGGTATGACTGTGGGTGAGGGTAACTGTTGCATTGCCTTGGGCTCCTTTTTGGCTAAGTAATATACTAATAGGACGACCTACAATGTGTGAACGCCCTACTACTACTACGTGTTTGCCTTGGGTAGGCACTTTGTAGCGTTTTAGCAATTCCATAATACCAAAGGGAGTAGCAGGAATGAAAGCCTCCATATCCAATGCCATTCTGCCGAAGTTAGCAGGATGAAAACCATCTACATCTTTTGTAGGGTCGATGGCTAAAAGTATTTTCTGCTCATTGATGTGTTTAGGCAGAGGTAATTGCACAATATAACCATCGATTTCAGGATTGGCATTTAGCTTTGCAATTTCTTGTAGTAATTTTTCTTCACTAATATCAGCGGGAAGTTTTACCAAAGTAGAAGCAAAACCCACTTGCTCACAAGCCTTTACTTTACTACCTACATAAGTGAGGCTTGCACCATCGTCGCCTACTAATACAGCTGCTAAATGAGGTACTTTTTTACCTTGGTTTTTAAGTTGTTTTACCTCTTCAGCGATTTCTTGTTTAAGAGCTTCAGAAGTTTTTTTTCCATCTAAAATAGTCATTAAGAGTTCTGTTTTTATAGGTTAGAGAGCTTCTTCATCAGTGATATCGAGCTCTATTTGATTTAAGAGTTGTTTTACTTGGGCTAATGATTCGAATGAGTCGCTAAAAGTAACGGCTGTTTTGGTTCTTTCGATTTCGTATACCAATGCTTTTACTAAATCAACAGGTACAAGTTCCTCTCCTCCTGATAAATCGGCATTAAAACCAATACCAATAGCCATTGTTTCTACTTGCATTCCAAAGCAAATTTCGATAAACTCTTCTAAAGTAGCAGATTTTACGATTCCTTTAGCCCATTCGTCGGCTTTACAAGCGGCAGCTTGTTTTTCATCTTCCCAAAAGAGAGCTACAGGAATAGCCTCTTTGCTTTCTTCAATATAGAAAGCTTGTGAGCCACACATTGCAAAGGATTCGTCTACCTCTAAGTAGAACACTTTTTTATTCTTTACTACGGTTTCAATGAATTTCTTTAACATATTTGTATTAATTTATTTATCTCATACCTTGCATCATCTGCATCATTTTTCTACCGCCGCCGCCTTGCATCATTTTCATCATTTTACTCATTTGCTCAAATTGTTTCATCAGTTGGTTTACTTCTTGAATATCACGACCACTACCTTTAGCAATGCGTTTTTTGCGGCTTAAATCTATAATAGCAGGAGTACTACGCTCTTTTGGAGTCATTGAGTGTATAATAGCTTCGATGTGTTTGAAGGCATCGTCTTTGATATCGAGGTCTTTTACAGCTTTACCAACGCCAGGGAGCATACCGAGGAGGTCTTTCATACTACCCATACGTTTGATTTGTTGAATTTGTTCGAGGAAGTCGTCGAAGCCAAATTGGTTTTTAGCAATTTTCTTTTGCAATTTGCGTGCTTGTTCCTCATCAAACTGTTCTTGAGCACGTTCTACTAATGATACAACGTCCCCCATTCCGAGGATACGGTCAGCCATACGTTCAGGATAGAACACATCAATAGCGTCCATTTTTTCACCTGTACCTACAAATTTGATAGGTTTATTTACTACTGATTTGATAGTAATCGCTGCCCCACCGCGGGTGTCACCATCGAGTTTGGTGAGGATAACCCCATCGAAGTTGAGTACATCGTTGAATGCTTTGGCGGTATTCACGGCGTCTTGTCCCGTCATTGCATCAACTACAAAAAGGGTTTCTTGTGGGTTGAGAGCTTTGTGAATATTAGATATTTCGGTCATCATTTGCTCATCAACGGCTAATCGACCAGCGGTATCTACTATCACTACATTTAAGTGGTTTTCTTTAGCGTACTGCACCCCTTTTTGAGCAATATCTACGGGGTTGCTGTTGCCTTTATCGGAGAATACGGGTACCCCTACTTGTTCACCAACGATATGTAATTGGTCAATCGCAGCAGGACGATAGACATCGCAAGCAACGAGCAAAGGTTTTTTATTTTTCTTGTTTTTGAGGTAGTTAGCTAATTTTCCTGAGAAAGTAGTTTTACCAGAACCTTGTAATCCTGACATTAGGATAATAGTAGGGTTCCCTGATAGGTTTATACCTGCAGCATCGCCTCCCATTAGCTGGGTGAGTTCGTCTTTTACGATTTTCACCATTAGCTGACCAGGTTGTAAGGAGGTGAGTACCTGCTGACCTAAGGCTTTTTCTTTTACATTGTTAGTGAAATCTTTGGCTATCTTATAATTTACATCCGCATCTAATAAAGCACGACGTACTTCTTTTAGCGTTTCAGCTACATTTATTTCAGTAATTTTTCCATGTCCCTTTAGATTATGTAGGGCTTTCTCTAATTTATCACTTAAATTATCAAACATTTTTTTCTGGTTTAAAAACTTGGGCAAAGGTAGAAAAAAAAGTGGAAACTAAAAAGTATAGAGATAAAAAATAAATAAAATGTGTTTGTAATTCAAAAAAACTTTGTACTTTTGTCGCATTATTAAACACAGAATTATGAAGAAATTTGGTGATGTCATCAATGTAAATACCCCAGTACTCCTTTGTTTCTACTCAGAAGGTATAGAGGTTTCACTACATATGAACGCAGTGTTACGCGAAGTGGCTTCGGTACTTAGAGAGCGTGTAAAGGTAGTGAAAATAGATGTAAACAAGAATGCTGAATTGAGCAAGGCATTGAAGATAAGTGCTTTGCCAACAGTTATTATTTTCAATAAACTAAGCCTTATTTGGCGCGCTGAGGGCTTCCAAGATAGTGAAATATTACTAATGGAGCTCAATAAATTTCTTTAATAATATTGAATATAAAAAAACGACTTTGCTAAAGTTCTAGACTTTAGCAAAGTTTCTATTGTCTTGCTAATACCTAAACTCTAATTCTTCTTAATGGTTATAATGTGGTATTAGTAATCCTATTACTAAATCATAACTATTGATACCTTGTTTTTGTTTGTTTGCTTTTAAGAATGCATCATAGCTGGCTTTGAAAACAGGTTCAGCTTTGTTTTCATATTGTTTCCAAAACAAACGTACTTCTTTATAATTTTCAAAAATTCCTTTGTGTACTTGTGAGTGAAGAGCTTCATACTCGGCGGGGGCTACTACAGCTACTTCGTTTAGGAAATAACGGAGAGCAAATAGTTCAGCACTATAATCAAAATAAGGATTTTTTGTTTTTTTTGCAGCTAAATAACCTAAGTAATTAGCTTCTTCTTCAGCAGCATATCCCATTTGGTGAGCTATTTCGTGACAAGCAGTAATAGGAGTACTATAGCCTATCATCTTTCCATTCACTTGTGCTTCATTAGTAAATGGATTTAAATATCCACTATATCCCGTATAGGTGAGCAAAGTACTATAAATAGAAGGTTTTACACTTTTTATGGCTTTAAAATCACTAATACCTTGTATTGTTAGTGGGTAGCCTTCAGTAGCAATGCGGTATATTTCCTTTTGAGAAAGCCAAAAATCTACTTTGGTACTATCATTAGGAGCTAATCGTGAATGGAGAGCATTGGCTCTGTTTATACATATTTGGGTAGCTTTAAGTAGTTGTTCCTCGCTATATTGTTTAGAAATTTTTAATGAGTCCTCCAAAGGTATTCTAAAATAGTTGAAGCCCCATAAAAAGAAAAAAGCAAAGACTATACGCACACTTTTAGAGAATATTTTATCTAAGGTATTTAGAGGTTCTGTCCATAGTTTCTTGAAGTGTTTTACCACTGTTATAACTAAACCAATAATAACCAAAGTGTACAAAATATCACCGATAGAGAAAGGTATCCACCCCAATAGAAAGTGAAGCACTTTAGCTATATACGGGTAGATACCTTTACTGTAGATATGTTCAGTAACAGAGGGGAAGCTGCGAAAAATGAGCCAGATTGCTATGTAAATAGCTAATATACCATATTTTCGCACTTGTTTTCTTTCCATTACTAATTATCTTTACCTTCTAAATCTCTCTCAAATTGTTTTACTTCTTTGAGTTGTTCAATAATTTTATCAATAATTTCTTTCTTATCTATCTCAATAGGGATTTCTACTTTGGTGTATTCCCAACGGATGATGAGGTTCAGTTTTTCATTAGAAAGACTCTCAAAAGAAAATTCTAAGGACTCTTGTAAATCTTTAGTTTGTATTACAGGAACTGTAAACTCTATAGCGTTTTCATTAGGGTCATAACTATAAGCACCCCAAGCATCAGCATCGTAGTTCAGTACTATTTTCCATTGGTGTTGTTCGGGAGTTATGAAAATGGCATAATCTCCTTTTTTTACTGGTTTACCACCTACTTTAACAGGTTGTAAAAAGCTGATACTCGTAGCTTGATTAGCTCCTGCACGCCATACTTTTCCGTAAGGAACCAATTCACCGAAAATCTTTCTACCTCGCACACTAGGGCGACCATAGTCTACCGTTACTTGACTTACTGAAAATTGTTGAGTAATTACTTGTCGCGGACTCGCCATTGGGTAGCTAAAGTTCTGGGCATAAGAGATGCAACTTGCTAAAATACCTATAAGAAATACGATTTTTTTCATACTATTCAAAATTGAGATTTAACAAGAAACCACGTGTTTTGAGTCCGTTGATATTACCTGTCCATCTACTATTAGCGTCTTTATCGGGGATTAATTCGTTGTTTACAGAGAACAAAGCTCTGAGGGAAGGGGATACCCTAAAGTAATGAGTATAGATATCTAAACCTATCCCCATTTCATAGAAAAATACGTTTTTAGTAGCACGGAAAGTTTTTTCGGAGTTATCGATAGTAAGTTTGTCATTACTACTTAGGTTGAAAACTACAGAAGCTCCTGCTGTTACATAAGGTTTGAAGTTATACCAACGTTTTGCGCTGAATTTCAATAATAAAGGAATATAGATATAGGTAGATTGAGCATCACGTAGTGCATCTTTGCTATCAGCAAAACCAGGGAAGATAAGTACACGTTTGTTGTATACTAATCCTGGTTCTATACGCAAATCGAGGTACTTCATCAAGCGAGCAGAGCCAGTAAGCCCTACATTGAATCCCACTTTACGGTCGGTTTGGATTTCTCGCAAACTTGCATTTCTGTAGTTGAGATCTTTGTAATCGATTTTGAAATCGAAGGTATTAGCACCAAAGTAATAACCCCATTGGTAGCGTTTTTCATCAAAGTGTTCCAAGTTTACCATAGGTTCTTTGAATTGTGCATACAAATTGGCGAAACCTACACAAAGGAACAAAAATAAAAGGATTTTCTTAAAATTTATTTTACTCATTATTTATTAAAAAATTCTATTTATTAGCAATATAGATGGTGGCAACCCCTCCTAAGGTTTTAGGGTAATATTTAGTTTGTTGATAACCTACTTTATCTAATATTTGTTGGAATTTTTTTCCATAAGGGAAATGAATTGCCGAGTTAGATAGGTATCGGTAGGCTGAACGGTCTTTAGAAAAGAGTTTACCAATAAGAGGCATTATGTAATTGGTATAACAATAGTATCCTTGTTTGAAAGGGAATTTCTCGGGTATAGAAGTTTCTAAAACTACTAATCTTCCATTAGGTTTTAGCACTCTAAATATTTCAGAAAGCCCTTTTTCTAAATCCTCGAAATTGCGTACTCCAAAGCCAACAGTTACGGCATCAAAAGTTGCATCAGCAAAAGGTAATTCTTCGCTGTCACCTTGTACCAAGTTTATGCGGTTTGAAAGTTGTTTTTTAGCAATCTTTTCACGTCCTACCGCAAGCATTCCTTCAGAGATGTCTAACCCCGTAATTTTTACCTCAGGTATAGTTGTAAGCGCAATAGCTAAATCACCTGTACCTGTAGCGACATCTAATACTGTAGAAGGATTGATTTCAGCTACTTTTTGGACGACGAATTTACGCCATTTTACGTCTGACCCCCAAGAAATTACACGATTCAAACCATCATAAGTTTCCGAGATAGTATTGAACATTTGGGTTACTTGTTGTTTTTTTCCATCTGTTGATCCTTGGTAGGGCGTAACGGTATTTTCAGACATATATGCTTAATTTTTGGCAAAAATAGTAATTAATTATTAATTAGCAAGTAACAATGAGCAATTAAACTGATTTTTCTATTTTCTTCTCAGCTCCTAACTTGTAAATCTTACGTAGAAGAACAAGTATCTCGTTGGCTATTTCTTTTTCGATTGTATCTTTATTAGGCAAAAGTCCGAAAAATTTTGCCCGCCACTCATCATCTTTAGGTTGTTAACCTGCACCCAACATCTGAATACCGATATAAGAAGTAAAATCTTCTCTTAGTACTATCCTGAACATCAGTGATGTACCCATACCTTCGGAGTCAAAAAGCTGAGCTTGGTAGGTGGTCGTAGGAGCTTCTGTTAAAAGCTCAAAATACGAGTGTCCTTCCAACAATTTATTCACTTCATTTATATCAATAGAAGTTACTTCTCTTTTAGGAATGATAAACTCTTTTTCCACTATGTGTTACTTGTTAGGAGATCTTTATTTAAAAGCCTTTGTATTATTTTTGATAATTGCTTCTTTTTCAGCAGCAGGCATATTATATTTATGATTGTATGCAGCGCCTTCCCAATCGCCATAAGAGTAGTTAGGTAGTACTATGAAACGCTTTCCAAACTCTGTTTTATTGTTGTGGACTGCTTTAGAACGTTGTTGAGGAGTACCTCCATCAAAATCTTTAGAAAAATCGGAAAGGTTATCACCCATCAAGAGTACGATGTCGTAATCCTTGGCGATTTGCAATCGGCGATTTTCTTTACTTTTTTCGGCAGAACGCAAGATGAGGTGGCTATCAGAAGGTAAAGGGAAGTTGTATCTTTTTAGGTTTTTAGCAGTGCCTTCACGTTCTTTTTCAAGACGGTTAGTCACATAAAAAATAGCTACTCCTTTGCTATCAGCATATTTGAAAAATTCTAAAGCACCTGTTAGAGGTTTAGCTTCGCCCAATACAGTCCATTCTTCCCACGCTTTTTGTGAATAGCTAATCCCTTGTTTGGCACAATAGGCTTCAAAAGGAGAGTTGTCTAAAAAGGTTTCGTCTATATCGGTAACAATAGCCAAAGGTTTATCTCCTTTTTTAGCAAGAGCCTCATCTAATCGCAGTTGAGCAACATTGAAGGCTTGCAAGCATAAGGCTTCGTATTCGGCGGCATTTTGTTGGAAATAAGATGACCACAATTTGCCATTAGCAATTAGGGGACTTTCGCCAGAAGTAGTTTGTGTTGTAGTGGTGTTTTTGGTAGCGTTGCAACTAAGTAATAAAGCGGCTACCCCAATGAGTAAATAATTTTTTTTCATTTCTATTTAATTTGTCGATTTGTTAATTTTCAAATAAGCCAATTCGCCAAGCAAATTGGTCGATTATTTTGTCTACTATTATTTGTGCGAGTTTTTCTTTGCTTTCAAGTGTCCAGCCTGCGATGTGAGGGGTGAGAATCACATTATCAGCCTCTAATAGGTATTTAAAAGATTCAGGCATTTGACCATCGCTAAAGAAATCTTCAAAAGAAGCTTTTTCGTATTCTAATACATCTAAAGCAGCTCCCAACACTTTGCCATTTTGAAGAGCGTGCACCAAATCATCGGTAACAACACTCTTGCCACGAGCAGTATTTAGGAACCAGAAACTTTTGGCAAAACTATTGATAAACGCTGCATTAATCATTTTTTCAGTTTGAGGAGTTTGAGGGGTGTGCAAGCTCACTATATCGGCTTGACGGAAAAAATCTACCAAAGTTACTTGCTTAGCATTCTCATCGCCTTTATCGGGAAGAATGTCGTAACAAATTACATTGCAGTCGAAACCTCGTAATTTTTTAGCAAAACTCTTACCCATATTGCCATAGCCTATGATACCAACAGTCTTCCCATCGAGTTCCCAACCACGGTTTTCCTCACGCAACCATTTACCATTTTTAATTTCGTTGTTAGCTTTTTTAAACTTGTTCAAAAGAGCTAAAAGCATACCAAGAGCGTGTTCTCCTACAGCATTGCGGTTGCCTTCAGGAGCTGCAATGAGAGTAATTCCTTTGCTTTCAGCATAATTACAATCTATATTTTCAAGACCAGCACCTACTCTGCCTATGAATTTTAATCGAGTAGCCTTGTCTAAAAAAGTTTTATCTATAGGAAAACGACTGCGGATGATAATCCCATCGTAATCAGCGATTTTGGCTTCTATAGTTTCTTTAGAGCTGGTGTAATCTTCATAGTTTTCAAAACCTTGTGCTGAGAGTTGGGAAAGCATCAAGGGGTGATTTTTATCTATATGTAATATTTTCATTTTTTTTTATTGAATATTAGCTAATGCAATGTTATAAAATTTTTTCTCGTTTCCAAGATACAACAGGGAGTTCTCTTGAATAATGGACAGCTACTAAATCATTAGATGAAAGTTCTATAGCTCCTAACTGATAGACCATATCCACATTGTAAAGTTTTACAGAGTTCAGTTGCCATTCTCTATGATGAATTTGATAGCGGTAGAGGTTATTATTATGCTTTAAGTATAAACAATAACGCTCAGTAAGCCACAAGTCAAAAGGAGTTTTGTCTTCTATACGTGAGGAGATATTAAAACCTACATCTAAATGGAAATTCTTTTGAGAATTAGCATTTGTATAGCCTCTATTAGTGCGTTTGATTATTGATTTCTCGTAAGGAAGCCCCGATAAAGTACGTGCTACCCAAGCTGAAAAAGCTTTTTCAGCTTCTATATTCAAGAAATATACGCCTGTTTTATCTCCTTTCTTCACGTATGTACGTACATTTATCTCATAAAAATTTGAGAGAAAACCTACTGCAGGCAAATGTATAGGATGTATCTGTTCCATACGAAAACAAACTACTGATACATAGGTTTTTCCTTGAAAGGTATCAAGTTCTATCTCTGCAGGAACTAATTCTCGTAAGTTTTTTTCATCTACTCTAAAATGCAGGAATAGAGCATCATTCCACTCTTGATAATAAGCGAGGTTACCTTTAGGAATCTCCCAAGGACGGTGTGATACATCGTTGAGTATAGTTGTGATATCATTCATAACTAAATGTCTAAAACCTAATAATCGTCTTATTTGTTCGGCAAAAGTACAAAATAATTATAAACTACAAGTGAGAAAATACAAATAATTTACTAATTCACAAATTTGCTAATTTGCTAATTATCTCCTACCTTTGCCGTCTAATAATAAAAAAATTATGTCATTATCCTATTTACAACCTATAGATGAGTCTTTTACCTTAGATGACTACAAACCACAACAAGTAGGTTTTCAACTTCAAAAACACCTTCCATCTTTAGGATTGCCAGATCTTACAGATATAAAAATAGCATTCTTTTGTATAGAAACGATGGGGCAGTCGTTTTACCGTTTTCGCCAGCATTTGTATTCACTTTTTATGGGCAATTGGAATTTTGGTATTGCAGATTTAGGAAACTTGCCCTTAGGAGCTACAGAAGAAGATACACATTTTGCTATCAAAGAGATTGTAGCTGATTTGATTAAAGAAGGGGTCATTCCTATAGTGTTAGGAGGTTCACAAGATTTTACCTATTCACTCTATCGCGCTTTTGATAGCCTTGAACAAATGGTAAATCTTGTGTGTGTGGATTCTAAATTTGATTTTGGCAATACAGAAGAGTTGTTTGTAGAGAGTTCGTATATGAGTAAACTCATTTCAGAACCGCCTGTAAATCTATTAGATTTTACAAATTTAGGTTATCAATCGTATTATGTAGCCCAAGAGGAGTTAGATTTGCTTGAGAAAATGTGTTTTGAGGTACATCGTTTAGGTAATATAGTGAATGATTTGAAGATTATAGAGCCAGCTATGCGCGATGCTGATATAGTGAGTGTGGATATGACTTCAGTACAAGCAAAGGATATGATGGCTGTGGGTAATGTAAACGGATTTAATAGCAGAGAAATATGTGCTATTGCGCGTTATGCAGGTATTAGTAGTAATGTGCAAGTAGCAGGTATTTTTGATATTCCCAATACCGATTTGGCAGCCCAATTACTCGCAGAAATAGTTTGGTATTTTTATGAAGGTTTTACTTTCCGCATTAAGGAATTGCCAGTAATCAACGATGAGAATTACACTAAATATATTGTACCCATAGACGATATACAAATAGAGTTTTTCAAAAGTACCCAAACTGAACGTTGGTGGATGAAACCAGGAGGCGATAAATATTCTTCTCCTCAAAATCACGTGCCTTCAGGGCTTGTGCCTTGTTTACCACAAGATTATGAAGAAGCTATTCGCGGTATTGTTCCTGATCGTTGGTGGCGTACTTATCGCAAATCGGTTTAATTATTGTTCTAATTTTTCAGTTAATTCAAACCAACGTTCTGTTTTTTCCTCTATAGCAGTAAGCGTTTGCTGTAGGGCAATTGATTGGTTTTGTATTTCATCATTGCTAAGTGTTCCTTCACTAAAAGCTGCTTCAATACTTGCTTTTTGCTCTTCTAATTGGGCAATTTCTTTTTCTAAACGGTTGTATTCTTTCTGTTCATTAAATGATAAACCTTTCATTCCGTCCTTACGCCAAGTATTTTTAGTAGTTTCTTTTTTAGGAGATTCATCTACCGGTGGAGTACTCTCTTCATATACACGATAATCAGTGTAATTACCAGGAAAATCTTCTACTTCGCCATTGCCTCTGAAAACAAAAAGGTGATCTACAATTTTATCCATAAAATAGCGGTCGTGAGAGACTACTACCAAGCAACCAGGGTAGTCTAACAAAAAGTCTTCTAAGACATTTAGGGTAACAATGTCGAGGTCGTTTGTAGGCTCGTCGAGGATTAGAAAATTAGGATTTTGTATAAGCACAGTGCAGAGATATAAGCGTTTGAGCTCACCTCCGCTGAGTTTTTCGACATAATCATACTGTTTTTTACGGTCGAAGAGAAAGCGCTCTAAGAGTTGTCCTGCCGAGAGGGTACGCCCTTTGAGCAAAGGGATATAGTCGCCGTATTTTTGTATTACCTCTATTACTTTTTGCCCTTGTAATACCTCTATACCCTCCTGAGTATAGTAGCCAAATTTGATAGTATCACCTACTACTATTTTACCACTATCGGGGGTGATCGTTCCTGTAAGAAGGTTTAAGAATGTAGACTTTCCAGTGCCGTTTTTGCCTATAATGCCTACTCGTTCTCCTCGTAAGAAATTGTAGCTGAACTTATCAAGTATGCAAAGCTCATCGAAAGCCTTGCACACGTTATGAAATTCTACAGTCTTGCTTCCCAAGCGTTCCATATTGATTTCCAATTGCACGGAATGCTCTTTGCGTCTTTTGTGAGCAGCTTCTTTAATTTTATAGAAGTCGTCTATGCGCGATTTAGATTTGGTAGTACGCGCTTTGGGCTGACGGCGCATCCAGTCGAGTTCTTTTACATATAGGTTTTTAGCTTTCTCTACAGAGGCTTGTTCTTGTGCAAGTCGTTGTTCTTTCTTCTCTAAGAAATAGGAATAGTTTCCTTTATAACTGAAGAGTTCGCCGTTATCTAATTCTAATATTTCGTTGCAGACATGTTCTAAGAAATAACGGTCGTGAGTAACGATGAAAAGGGTAAGGTTCTCTTTAGCGAAATACTGTTCGAGCCATTCTATCATCTCTAAATCAAGATGGTTAGTAGGTTCATCTAATATCAATAAATCGGGTTTACTGATGAGTACATTGGCTAAGGCAAGGCGCTTTTTTTGTCCGCCAGAGAGGCTTTTTACTTTCAGCTGAAGATTATCTAATTTAAGACGCGAGAGGATTTGTTTGTATTGTGTTTCAAAATCCCACGCGTTATGGCGTTCCATTTGTTCAAATGCTTTTTGGTAAGCATCTTCATTTTCGGGGTACTGCAAGGCGTGTTCATATTCTTGGATAAGGCGCAAAATAGGATTATCAGTAGCAAAAATAGCTTCTTCTACTGTTAATTCTTCATCAAAATAAGGGTTTTGTGATAGAAAACCAATGTGTATCCCTTTGCGGAATACTACTTGACCACTATCGGGGAGATCTTTCCCAGCGATAATGTTGAGAAGAGTAGTTTTTCCAGTGCCATTTTTGGCTATAAAGGCTATTTTTTGGTCTTTATTGATGCCAAAAGAGATGTTTTCAAGAATTATGCGTTCGCCAAAGGCTTTAGATATGTTTTCTACAGATAGTAAGTTCATTTTAGAAATTAAGAGGTGAGAGTGGGGGCAAAAGTAACAATAATTTATTAAATAGCCAATTGTCAATTTGTTAATTTGCTAATTAATTTGTACTTTTGCGCAAATTTTTTAAGTTATGAATTTTGATATAAAGGAGATTATCTCCGCTACTATGGTACTCTTTGCGGTGGTAGATATCATTGGGAGTGTGCCAATTATTATCAATCTACGCAAAAAAGCGGGACGTATACAATCTGAGAAAACAGCTATTGTTGCGGGAGGCTTGTTGGTAGTGTTTCTATTTCTTGGTAAGCAATTACTAAACTTATTCGGAGTAACCGTTGAAGCTTTTGCTGTAGCTGGAGCGTTTATTCTTTTTTTTCTTGCCTTAGAGATGATATTAGGCATTACCCTTTACAAAGGAACAACCCCCGAAAGTGCCTCTATTGTGCCATTAGCATTTCCTATGGTAGCAGGAGCGGGTGCACTGACAACAGTGCTTTCACTCAGAGCAAAATTCTATGTAGAGAATATTATTGTAGCGATAATTATCAATATGATTATCGTTTATATAGTACTTAAATCGTCGGAACGAATAGAAAAATTCTTAGGCAAGCAAGGTATTACTGTACTTCACAACCTTTTTGGGGTTATTCTTTTAGCTATTGCTGTAAACCTCTTTACAGCTAATATCAAAGAGATGTTCTTTTCAAAACATACAGCTCCAGTTGAGGAAAAACTCAACTTGCCTAAAATTCCCACTAATGATGACAAAACATTTTTCTTAACCCCTAACACCTAAATAAAATGTTAAATAAAGCAGATAATTTTTTTCTCTTAGCAGGACCTTGTGCCATAGAAGGAGAAGATATGGCGATGAAAATCGCTGAACGTATAGTGAATATCACTCAAAAACTAAATATTCCTTATACTTTTAAGGGGAGTTTTAAGAAAGCCAATCGCAGTCGTGTAGATTCGTTCACAGGTATAGGCGATGAAAAAGCACTGAAAATACTCCAAAAAGTAGGGCAAACTTTTGGTGTGCCTACAGTTACTGATATTCATCAGGTAAGTGATGCAGTAATGGCAGCTGAGTATGTAGATGTACTGCAAATACCAGCTTTTTTGGTACGTCAAACCGATTTAGTGGTGGCAGCAGCTGAAACTGGTAAAGTAGTAAATCTAAAAAAAGGTCAGTTTATGAGCCCTGAAAGTATGCAATTTGCTGTCCAAAAGGTATTTGATAGTGGTAATAAAAAAGCTTTGATTACCGATCGTGGAACGATGTTTGGCTATCAGGATTTGATAGTAGATTTTAGAGGTATTCCTACAATGCGCCAATTTGCTCCTGTTGTGATGGATGTAACACATTCGTTACAACAACCTAACCAAACTACTGGGGTAACAGGAGGTCGCCCCGATATGATTGAAACCATTGCTCGTGCAGCCATAGTGAACAATGCTGATGGGCTATTTATTGAAACTCATTTTGACCCTGCTAATGCTAAAAGCGATGGGGCTAATATGCTACATCTTGACCTCCTTGAAGGACTTTTAACGCGTTTGGTTGCCATTCGCAAAACAATTAACGAATTTTAATGAACTATACTGAAGCACTCTCTAATCCTATATTTGAACTTATCAGTAATATTTCAGCTGAAATACCGCTTGAAAGTTACGTGATTGGAGGGTTTGTACGCGATTATTTACTAAAGAAAAAACTCCCTAAAGACATTGATATAGTGTCTATTGGTAGTGGTATTTCATTAGCTGAAAAAGTAGCTGAACAATTGCCTAATAATCCTAAGGTATCTATATTCAAAAACTTTGGTACAGCGATGATTAAAGCCGATGGATTAGATATAGAGTTTGTAGGAGCACGCCGTGAGAGTTATGAATCAAACTCTCGCAAACCTTATGTAGAGAGTGGCACACTGCAAGATGACCAAAACCGCCGTGATTTTACTATCAATGCAATGGCTTTTTCACTGAACAAAGATACTTTTGGTGACCTTATTGACCCTTTTGACGGCTTAGGAGACTTAGAACGGAAACTCATTCGTACGCCTTTAAATCCAGATATTACCTATTCAGATGATCCATTGCGTATGATGCGTGCAATAAGGTTTGCTACTCAGCTGAATTTTGAGATAGAAGAACAATCTCTAAAAGCTATTACTGATAATAAGGAACGATTGAAGATCATTTCTAATGAGCGTATTGTAGAAGAACTGAATAAAATATTAGCCTCACCTAAACCTTCTATAGGACTGAAATTGCTATATGAAACAGGTTTATTGCATTATATCCTTCCTGAACTTATTGCACTACAAGGAGTACAAGAACAAGACGGACAACGCCATAAAGATAATTTTTGGCATACTTTAGAAGTGGTAGATAATATTTCAGAACATACTGATAACTTATGGCTGCGATGGGCGGCATTATTGCACGACATAGGTAAAGCTCCTACTAAACGTTTTGACAAGAAGATTGGCTGGACATTTCACGGACACGAATTTGTGGGAAGCAAGATGGTGTATCACCTTTTTAAACGCTTGCGAATGCCACTGAATGATAAGATGAAATATGTACAAAAAATTGTGAAAATGAGTTCGCGCCCTATCATCATTGCAGAAGATATTGTAACCGATTCGGCAGTACGGCGTTTAGTGTTTGATGCTGGAGAGGAATTTGAAGATTTGATGACCCTCTGTGAAGCTGATATCACTACTAAAAATCCTAAAAAGTTTAAAAAATATCACGACAATTTTCAAATAGTACGTCAGAAAGTAGTGGAGGTAGAGGAAAAAGACCACATTAGAAATTTTCAACCACCAGTGAGTGGTGAAGAAATAATGAAAACCTTCAATTTACCTCCATCACGACCTGTAGGGGTACTAAAAGAAGCGATAAAAGAAGCGATTTTAGAAGGTAAAATCCCCAATGAGTACGAAGCTGCTAAAACTTTTATGATGGAGAAAGCAAAGAAGATGAAATTGATATAAAATTAAAAAGGCTGTCCGAAATAATTTGGACAGCCTTTTTTATATTTAGTAATTAGGTATTACTTTTTATGTTCTTCTTCTTTAGTGTGGTCAGCTTCATCTTTTACAGTATCGTAAATGAGAGGAGCTGCTACAAATATAGAAGAGTAAGTACCGATGAAAACCCCGATAATCATTGCGAACATAAAGCCACGTAAGGTTTCACCACCAAAGATGAAAATAGTAACGAGTACTGCTAAAGTAGTGAATGAGGTGTTCAAAGTACGGCTGAGGGTAGTATTGAGAGCGTGATTAATTTTTTCTCTTGACCAATGAGGCTCACGCATTACTTCCCTAATACGGTCGTAGATAATCACAGTATCGTTCAGTGAATAACCTACTACAGTAAGGATAGCTGCAATAAAGGCTTGGTCGATTTCCATATTGAATGGCATAATGCTATAAGTAAGCGAGTAGATACCGAGTACCATTAGCACGTCGTGTGCTGAAGATACAATCGCACCCATAGAGAACTGCCATTTGCGGAAACGGAATAAGATGTATAGACCAATTACGATAAGAGATCCAATAACAGACCAGAATGCACTGCTCTTGATATCTTCAGCAATAGTAGGTCCTACTTTCATAGATTGCATAATACCAATCTTATCAGTAGAGGTGGCTTTGGCAAAGCTATCAAATGATGTACCTTCAGGTAAGAATTTTTGTAATCCTTTGAACAAGAGTTGTTGTACTTCATTATCTACCTCAGTACTTTCTTCTTGTACTTTGTATTTGGTAGAGATTTTCACTTGGTTAGGAGCACCGAAAGTTTTTACTTCTACATTTCCTAAAGTAAGTTTGAGTGCATCAGCTATTTGAGTAGGGTTTACTTCGTGTTCAAAACGAATTTGGTAAGTTCTACCCCCCACAAAGTCAATGCCTTGGTCGAGACCACGAGTAAAGAGAGAGATGATACCTATTACTGATAAGATAATAGAAAAAGCATATCCTATTTTACGTTTACCAATAAAGTTAAGATTGATATTACTAAACCAATTTTTGGTAATAGGAGTGCTGAAAGTAAGGGAATGTTTTTTCTCAACGCTATAGTCGATAAACAAGCGAGTGATGAAGATAGCGGAGAACAAAGTAGTTGCAATACCAATAAGCAAAGTAGTAGCAAAACCTTGGATAGGACCACTACCAAAGAACAACAAGATAAGAGCAGTAAGTGCTGTAGTAATGTTAGAGTCTAAGATAGATGATAAGGCGTGTTTGAAACCATCGACTACTGCTTGGTTGATGTTTTTACCTTTGCGTAATTCCTCTTTAGACCGCTCGAATATCAGCACGTTCGAGTCGACTGCCATACCAATGGTAAGTACGATACCTGCAATACCAGGCAAGGTGAGTACTGCACCAATACTTGCCAATACTCCAAATATGAGGAGAATATTAAATACGAGAGCAAGATCGGCATAAACACCTGCACGACCATAATAGAATATCATCCAAGCAAAGATGAAGATAGTAGCGATAAGGAAAGAGTTCATACCACTATCAATGGCTTCTTGACCTAAAGAAGGTCCTACAATTTCAGATTGCACAATATCAGCACTTGCAGGTAATTTACCAGCACGAAGTACGTTAGCAAGGTCGACAGCTTCATTCAAAGTAAAATGTCCAGTAATTTCAGAACGACCTCCTGAAATAGCACCTGTAGTTACTCCTGGTGCTGAATAGACGATGTTATCGAGCACGATAGCGATATTGGTGTTTTGAGAGAAGGCTTTGCCTGTAAGAACTTCCCAAATACGTGCTCCTTTGCCATCCATTTGCATAGATACAGCAGGTTGGTTGCGCACGTCATAAGTTTGTTCAGCCTGAGTTACCACATTTCCTGTAAGAGGAGGAGTGTTATCGCGGTTACCTCTAAGGGCATAAAGTTCGATAAGAGAGGTTTTTTTATCAGGTTTACCCCAAGCAAAACGTACGTATTGTAATGAAGCAGGAATCAATCGTTTTGCTTCAGATGAGTTGAGATAGCTGTTTACTTGGGCAGTATCTTTCAAACTTACTGCAAAAAGAACAGGAGATTCATAGTTAGGAGCAGATTTGAACAAATCAAACAATGGATTTGCGCCATCTGTTTTTTGAGTTGGAACAGAATCCTTTTTTACATCAGTAAGTAGAGAATCGATAGCACTGCTACCAGATTGAGTAGCTGCAGCGAGAGTATCTTTTACTTTATCTGTATTTTTAGCAGTAGATTTAAGTTGCTCATTGAGGGCTTGTAAGTAAGGGAATACATCAGTGTTTTTATAAGTTTCCCAGAACTCAAGTTGAGCAGTACTTTGTAAAAGAGCTTGTACACGAGTGATATCTTTAGCACCTGGGAGTTCTACAAGGATACGACCAGAGTTTCCAAGGCGTTGGATGTTAGGTTGAGAAACGCCAAATTTATCAATACGTTTGCGCAATACTTCAAAAGCAGATACGATAGACTCATCTACACGTTTTCTGATGATAGGACGTACTTCACTATCACTCATTTGGAAGTTGATTTGGTCGCTGAGAGTTTTATTAGCGAACACATCAGGGGAGGCTAACTTACCACCATTTTTAGCGTAAGCCTCGAAGAACAAATCCAAGTAGGTTTTGTCAGTTTTACGGAGCTGTTCATCGGCTTCGGCTAATGATTTGTTGAAAATAGGGTCTTTAGAGTTGTCAGCAAGACCTTTTAAGATGTCTTTTACGGAGATTTGCAGAATTACATTGATACCGCCTTTAAGGTCGAGACCACGGTTTAATTCTTTTTCCTTCACTTCGGAGAGAGTGAATTTTGCAATTCCGAGGTTGTAGACCTCTTGTCCCATTTTATCGTCCAAATACTTAGCTTCTATAGCCTCGCGTTTAGCAATATAGTCAGCTTGAGTATTAGGCACTTTAGCCTCAGCAAAAGCTTTGGCTTCATCTTCTACTCTACCTGCCACATAGGTGAATGAAAGTTGATAAATACATATCAATCCAAACAATATGGCAAATAGTTTTACAAGTCCTTTGTTTTGCATTTTTTAATTGATAATTTACTTGTTTTACTTCTTCAAACGGCAAAAATACATATTTTGTGGGGATTACAAAAATATTCTTAAAAAAAAGATAACATTTTTTGTTTGTATAAAAAGAGGAAAAGAGTTTTAATTATTAAAAATCAATAGTTTAAAGTGTTTTTATTAAGAAAGAAGAAAGCTTTAAACAGAAAGTATTTTTGCTAATTAAAAAAAAGAAAGTATTTTTGCTCCTATAAAGAAATAGGTATGAAAGAACGCAATCCTCTTATTGATGTGCTCAAAGGTTTTACTATCATATTGGTAGTGATGGGACACGCTTCGCAATGGTTTTCAGGTGATGACCGTACAAATCCTTTTTATGTAACTATTTACGCTTTTCATATGCCTTTATTTATGTTTCTTTCAGGCTATGTGAACTTTAATGCACGAGGTGAGTTGAATCTCAGCAAACGCTTTCAAGTATTAGTGATTCCTTTTTTTGTATGGTTTTTAATTTCGGCTATCTATCACGAATATATTTTTGATGAAATAGAATTATGGAAAAATCTTTGTAGGCTTATTTATGAACCTACACGAGGAATGTGGTTCTTGTGGTTGCTTTTCTGGGAGTGCGTTCTGCTTTATCTTGCTTTGAAAATCAACAAATACCGCGAAATATGGGTAATGATAGGTTTATGGAGTATTCTTGTATTTTTGCATCGTGCCACAGGGGCACAACCTATCTTCTATGGTTTACCTCAATTGTGCTGGTATTTTATCTATTTTTCATTAGGTTATGCTACCCATAAATATAAATCTCAAGCCTTAAAAATTTTGCGCCCTATAGGCTGGGCAGGATTTGTGATCTTTCCACTTTTATTGTTTTTTTCAGTTGATAAATCTCATTATATACTCGATTCTCTTCGTTTGTATGCTCTGGCACTTACGGGCATTGCAGCTTCTTATGTTCTATGGGAAGGGATCTGTCGTTCAGAAAATAAAGTGACACAATGTTTGAAGTATTTAGGAAGTATTTCATTAGAAATATATGTCACTCATTACTATATGCGTTTTTTGGTAGCCTATATCAAAGAATATATAGGCGATAACTTCTATTTGAACGTAGTGATTTTTACGGTTTTAGCTGTTATCGCCTGTGATATTATACAACGTCTCATACAGCGAGTGAAATGGTTGAGGAGAATACTTTATGGTAGATTTTAATTTTTAATACTCTCATTTTCAGCTTTTCGAGCTATTTCTATATAAGTTTTGAACTCTTTACCGTATTTAGAATTAGCGACATCTTTGTTCAGTTTCCCGTAGATAGAATCTAAATATTTTACACGGGTATTAGGAGCATCGGCTAATACTACATAAGGAGTTACATAAGAATTGGGGTGAGAGAGGGCGTAATTTAACACAAAAAGGTGGCGACGGAAGTTATTCTTCTCGGAAGCAGCGTTTAGTGAATCGACTAAGGAAGTTTTGCCAGCTTTGAAAGCATTTACTTGTTGTTCAAGTAGTTGAGCATTACGCATCCCAAATTGTCGCATAGTGTGTAGGTATTCATTGTATTCCTTTTGTGATTGAGAGCCACTGATATTGGCTCTTACCTCAAACATATCATAAGCGCTATTGATGTTGATAGTGGTAGGTTCACCAAAAAACATCAAGCGGTCACCGAGGTCAGTGCCAGCTTGTTTCTTCAAATCGAGGTAGATGTAAAAAATTTCAGGACTTTCTAAATGTCGTTTGAAAGTAAATTTACCATCACCATTGGCTACTACTGAGTCGATATTGGTAAGTTTATCATTTACATATTGTTGTAAATAGATAGTTCCCATTTTTAACCCTTCGATATTGCCTTCTACAATCATCGTGTTTTTGTCGTCCTTCTCACAAGCTACTATCATCAATAGTGCCGACATTGCCATTACTAATCTCTTCATTATAATTTAGTTTTTAGTTATTAAAAAGTGTGATGTTACAGAATTGTTATCATTGTTTGAGCTTTGTTCTGTGTTTCCTCGTATTCTTTTTCGGGTATGGAATCTTTGGTAATGCCACCTCCTACATATAAAGAGGTTTCGTTAGCAGTGATTTGCATACAGCGTAGATTTACATAGAGCGCTTGGTTATTATTAGATACCCATCCACAATAACCTGTGTAATATTGTCTATTATAAAGTTCATTTTCTATAATAAATTTATGAGCTTTATCAGTAGGGTAGCCACAGACAGCAGGGGTAGGGTGGAGGCGTTGGATTATTTCAAAAGCTTTATTTTCTTTTATTTTTCCTTTGATTATAGTGCATAAGTGCATTACTTTTCCAGCTTGTACGGTTTTGGGGGCTGAAACTTCAAATTTTTCAGCATATCCTTGTAACTGTTGTACAATGGTATCGGTAACTATTTGCTGTTCTTCTTTTTCTTTAGAAAGCCAATGAACCTCACCTTCTTTGAAGGGTTGTGTTCCTGCTAATGCCATTGTTTGAAAATTGTTACCATTACTTTGAAAAAGTGTTTCGGGAGTAGCAGCGAGCCAAGTTCCCACTTTAGGGTGATAAAACAAATAGCAAAATGCTGAAGGGTATCGTATTACCATATTAGTAAAGCTCTTAAAAGGATTTACCACTTTTTTGATAGTTATCTTGCGCGAAAGAACTACTTTCTCAAAAGTTCCTTGATGTATTTCATTAATAGCTTTGGTTACTAAATCTATATGCTTTTGTTTTTCGGTTTTGGTATCTTCTAAAATATCAATATTAGTATTTTCTACAATTGATAGTATAGGTAAATAACTTATGGTTAATTTGTTAGGAGTGATGATAACAGCAGGTTCGTTAGCATCGAAAGGAGCGAAAACAAATCCCTCTTGTTCTTCTTTACCAACGGTAAAAAAATGAAGTGTATCATTTTCTTGCTCCAACAATATTACTGAAGTGTGATGTGGAGGTTTGTAGCACACAAAAGGTAAATTTTCAGCATATTTGTGCTGTACTTGTTTTAGAAGTTCTTCAAACGAAATATAATCTTCAGTTTCTATTCTCATAAGTTAAATTGCATAACAGCTTATATGGTTTGGGTATCGTAAAATGCTTTGAAGACGCCATTTTGAGCTAAAAGTTCATCTTTGGTACCTTGTTCTACTAATTTTCCTTTGTCGAGCATTAATATTTTATCGGCGTATTTAGTGATAGACACACGATGACTCACTATAATTACGGTTTTGCCTTTTAAGGTATCGCGCAAATTAGTTAAAATCTTCTCTTCGGTATCGGTATCTACGGCTGATAAACAATCGTCTAACAAATAGATTTCAGCTTCTTTGAGTAAAGCTCTTGCGATGGCTACACGCTGGCGTTGCCCACCACTGAGTGATACCCCGCGTTCTCCAAGTACTGAGTCGTATTGGTTTGTAAACTCTATAATATTATTATGCACTACCGCTTTTTGGCAGGCGTCAATTATCTGTTCTTCAGTAGCGTTACTATTTCCAAAACGCAAGTTGTTGCGAATAGTGTCCGAAAACAAAAAGTTCTCTTGAGGTACTACCGAAATAGCCTTGCGCAAGCTATGTAGATTTAATTCTCTTATAGGTTTACCTCCTATCAGTATTTCACCCTGATTTGCATCATACATACGTGCAATGAGATCTAATAGTGTAGTCTTACCACTACCAGTTTTGCCTATAACTGCTACAGTTTGTCCTGCTTCTATATGGAAAGATACATCATTGAGAGCTTCTATTCCCGTATCTTCATAACGGAAAGATACTTTATCAAATGTAATATCTCCTTTAATAGGTGTAAGCTCTCCTACCTGATTGCGTATCTGAGGTACTTCGGAAAGGAACTCATTGATGCGCTTTTGAGAGGCTTCAGCTTGTTGTACAATGGAACTTACCCAACCTACGGTAGCCACAGGCCAAGTGAGCATCATCACGTAAATACTGAACTCTACAATTACTCCAATAGATTGTATTTCACCGGTGTAATAGAGCTTTCCTCCAATAAAGATTACAAAGATAAGACTCAATCCTATCATCAGTATCATTGTAGGGATAAAGAAAGCCTGTATCTTAGCGAGTTTAATATTTTTCTGACGACCATCTTCGGCAAGTACTGCTAATTGCGCATCGGTAGCCGCCTCATTATTATACGATTTTATCACCCCAATACCCGAGAAAGTTTCTTGTGAGAAAGTAGAAAGGTCGGATAGGTAGGCTTGTACCTTCATCGTTTCGATATTAATCTTTTTGCTCATTTTGTAGATAAGCAAAGAGAGAATAGGCAATGGGATAAGGGTGTAGATAGTAAGTTTGGGAGAGATGATAAACATTAGCGGAATTACGCAAGCAAAAAGTGTAATAGTTTGCACACTATACATAATAGCAGGACCTGCGTACATACGCACTTTCGATACGTCCTCGCTGATACGGTTCATCAGGTCACCTACTCGGTTGCGTTTGTAGAAGCTAAGTGATAACTGTTCGTATTTTTTAAATATCTCGTTTTTCATATCGTATTCGATGTAACGAGATACATTGATGATAAGCTGACGCATAAAGAACATTAGCACCGCTGATATGATAGTTGTACCAATGATAATGAGCGCGTATTCTATAAGTAAGGAAGTCATTTGAGAGGCATCTTTGTTAGTAGATTTAGCAAAGTCCTCAATGGCTGCGATAGAGTTTTTTACATATCGCGGCATAAAGAGAGAAAACACGCGTGATACTATAGTAATGAGTATCCCAAGTAGTAAGTGGTATTTATATTTAAAAAAATATTTACGTATATGTTTCAGATGTGCCATTGGCTTAAATTCTCAATCAGAGTGCAAAAGTAAGAATAATTTGTCAATTAGCCAATTTGTTGATTAGCAAATTAGCAAACTAAAAATTAATCAATCAAATAACTAACTCTTATAGCACGAAAATTACTAATAGACTGAAAACTGGTTTCTATACGTTTGATTTGTTCTTTAGTATGATGTATAGAAAGTTCAGAAGGTTTTACCTTCACTAAAACATCTTTCATATATTCGTTCCTGATGCGTGAAATTAAGGGAAACTCAGGACCTAAAATTTCTATTCCTTTTTTGGAAGCAAAAGCTTCTTTAAGAGCATTAGCAAACCATTCAGCACCTTCGTTTGTACGATTGAAGTTTGTGTGTTTCAGTGTTATTTTAATCATTTGTACAAATGGAGGATACGAGAAAGATTGGCGTTCCTCTATTTGACTTTGATACATCCCCTTGAAATCATTTTGTAATACTTGCTGAATTACAGGGTGTTGAGGATTGTAGGTTTGTATCATTACCTTTCCCTGTAGGGCACTTCTCCCTGCACGTCCTGAGACTTGTAATAATAACTGAAAACTACGTTCATAAGCTCGATAGTCGGGGGAATGAATGAGAGCATCAGCATTCATCACCCCTACTAAACCAATATTTTCAAAATCTAATCCTTTAGAAATCATTTGAGTACCTACCAATATTTGGGTTTCTTGCTGTTCAAATTTGGCTAATATTTTTTCATATCCATATTTGCCATTGGTAGTATCTTGATCCATTCGGTCAATGGCTACTTGAGGGAAAAGTATTTCTAATTCTTTACTAATCTGTTCAGTGCCAAAACCTTTTGTTTTTAAATCTACACTTCCACAAGCAATGCAAGTTTTGGGCATAGGTATTGCATAGCCACAATAATGACATCTCAACTGATTGCTACTATGGTGGAAAGTGAGGCTCACATCACAATGTGGGCATTGAGGGACTGTGCCGCAATGCATACACTGTACAATAGGCGCATAACCTCTTCGGTTTTGGAACAAAAGCACTTGTTTTCCTTGTGATAAAGTATTGGTCATTTCTTCAATAAGAATATCGGAAAAATGCCCGTTCATACGTTTGCGATGTTGCTTGTCCTTGATGTCGATAAGTTCGATGATAGGGGGGAGAAAATTAGCATAACGTTTTGATAGATAGACAAAACCATATTTACCTACCTTTACGTTGTACATACTTTCTATTGAGGGAGTAGCTGTACCTAATAAAGTTTTAGCTTTGAAGAGGTTAGCTAGCATAATAGCACTATCACGTGCTTGCAAGCGAGGAGCAGGGTCGAACTGGCGATAAGAACTATCGTGTTCCTCATCAATTACTACTAAACCTAAGTTTTTGAAAGGTAGATATACTGAAGAACGTACCCCAACCACTAATTGTGCTTTAGGGTGATTGTTCAACACGTTGTTCCAAACCTCTACACGCTCGTTCGTATTATATTTAGAATGATATACTGATAGATTTTCACCAAAGTGTTTTTTCAATCGATTGATGATATGGATTGTCAAGGCGATTTCGGGGAGCAAGTAAAGTACTTGTTTACCTGCCTTTAGGTATTGATCAATGAGTTCAATATAAATTTCGGTTTTACCAGAAGCAGTAACCCCTTGTAAAAGTACTGTGTTTTTAGTTTGAAACTGTTGCTGTACTTGGTAAAGAGCTTCGTTTTGTATATTGTTAAGTATTTTTTTTGCTAAAACATCGCTATCAGCAAAACTTACACGATCTTTTTGCAGGTAATATATTTCTAAAATACCTTTTTCTACCACCGATTTGAGTACCGCATTTGAAACCTTAGCTTCTTCTAATAGATTTTCAACTTTTAAAGGTAAAACCTCTCTATTGATATAATTGAAGTAAGCCATTATCAGTTTTTTTTGCTTTTCACCTTTCAGCAATTCTAAAGCTTTTTGTAGTCCCTCTTGAGATTGGTAGTCTTCCGCTAAACGTATGTATTTTACGAGCTTTGGTACATATTTTTCAAAAATTCTTTCTGAAATACGAGCAGCACCTTTTTCTACCAAACTCTTTATGACCTTTAAGGTCTTCTTTTTAGGAATGATTTTACTCACTTCACTTCCTTTTAAGGCTGTTTTGTAGTGTAGTACTTCGTACACCTGAAATTCATCATCGCTAAATAGATTGGGATTGAGGTCTTTTTCAGCAATTTCGATAATAGTTTCACTTTCTAACAAAAAAGCTGATGGTAAAGCCGATTTTATCACTTCACCTAAAGTACACATATAATAATTGGCAATCCACTGCCAATGAGTAATTTGTTCAGGAGTAACGATGGGAGTTTCGTCTAAAATATATTCAATATCTTTAGTTTCATAAGTAGGTTCATTGGTATGCACTTTATGAACTAAAGCTGTATATACTTTTGATTTACCAAACGAAACAGCTACACGCATTCCCATTTGCAAGAAATGCGCTTCATCCTCGTTGATACGATAAGTGTACAATTTAGGAAGTGGAAGTGGTAATATGACTTCTACAAAGTACATTAGTCGTGTTTTTTAAGTTTTAAAAGAGAAGCATTTAGTTCAAATCCTAACAAGAGAATATTGGCATTAATCCAAATATACAACAAGAAAATAAGCAGAGCTCCAATAGACCCATACAACTGGTTATATTGCGAGAAGTTTTCGATATAAATACCAAATAAAAACGTAGTTAAACCGAAAAGTAACACTGTAAGGAGAGAGCCTGCTGAAAAGAATTTACTTTCTTTGCCTTCTACTGTACCAAAATAGAATAACACACCTGTACCAAAGTAGGTGATCAAGGCGACAAATACAATTTTTGATATTTTCAGAAGTGTTTCGTAATCGGTAATAAAATTGATTTTATCAAGGTAAGGGAATAAATATATTTCGTAGTAAATGAAGGTAACTACTGCAAACAACACTAATAATGACAAGATGATAGCAACCATTAGAGCATAAAGATATTGTTTGACATAGGTGCGTGTGATTTGTCGGTGGTACGAAAATTCAAATCCACCAAAGATAGCCATAATACCATTGGTCATCAAGAAAATGGATAGGAAAAATACAGATGATAACAATCCCCCTCGTTTTTTTTCGGCAATATCAAAAAAGATATCAGAAAAGAAATCATGAGTACCAGGGGGTAGCATATCATCAATAAAGCCCCAAAAATCTACTTGAAAATCATCAATGGGAATATATGGAATGAGGTTTAAGATAAACAATAAAAAAGGAAATATAGCTAAAAAGAAGCTGTATGAAATGGCACTCGCGCGATATGTGAGAGTACCTTTCATAATCCCTACAATATATAACTCAAGCAAATCATATAAAGAAAAAGCATTCTTAGCTAAACGTATTTTTTTTAGAAATCCGACGAATTGCTTGATGATAGGGAGGTTTTGTATTCTTTCTTTCAATGTCATCAGTAGTTTAGTTTTGAGAGGAGGAATCTATATTTTTAGTAGATTTTCGTTCTTTGAATCGCTCTTTTATTACTCCTATCAACCAATAAGGGAGTACCGAACACAAAAAGCACAATAGCCAAAAACCTATTAGGAAAATGACTACAAAAAGTAGAAAACCTATATATTGATTAAAGTTGAAACTCATATTTTATTTTCGTCGTCTGCTGAAAAAAGCACCTATATTCTCTGCTAAGCGTTTGAATATAGATTTAGGTTTTCTTATCTCATCCATTTCACGTGCAGATGCTTCTCTTTCAGTGAGGAATTCATCGGTGAGGAGTACTCTTTCAGCTCGTTTGAATATAGCAGTTGCTAATTTGTAGAATTTGCTATGTTGAGCATCTACTTTATAAGTGCTAAATTCATAACCATTGCCATCTTGTGTAAATAGGTTGATAGCAGTACCTTCTTTGTTTGGCTCATAATGATAAAAAACAAACTGGTAATCGCATAACTTATCATCCCAATATTCTTTAGTAATCGTCATTCGTGAAGGAGTATTACCTTCAGCTTTTCGGAACTGAAAACCATATCGCCCTATATAAAGCACAGCATCAACATCAGTATAATCACTGTAATATTTTTGTACTTCAGAGAGTGAAAGCAGCTGGTTATAACGTTCTACTGTTACATTATTCCTAAAAAGTCTTACATAATGCACTACTTCACTATACCTACGCTGAAAGTATTGCCAGCACTCTTGTACGAAATAATATTCACGAGGGTTTTTATGAGCTTCTAAGTATACAAAAGGTGATGCCTCATTAGGTTGCCAAGAGATATGCAACTTTTCACCATCAGTAAATAAATAGAAAACTCGTTCGTTGCAATAGAAATATACGCCTCCTATAGCAGGATTTATTTTAGAAAGTGTAATGCGATAGAAGATTTCTCCTTCCCAATATTCATAATATCTTCCCGTTTCATCATCATTGTTTTCAAGTAGGGCAAAATCTTCGGGGTTAATGAAACGTTGTAAGTTTTCTAAATTGATATCGGTACTCTTAAATAAGAAAGTAAAACCATCATTGTTTAAAATCTTTTCCTCAATTTGCTCTTCTTCATAAAGAATTGGACTTCCTTTTTCTAAGGCTTCAAAAAGTTTATTGCGTTTTAACCAAGCTGACCAATTCCATAGTTCTATTTTCTCTTCCTCAACCTCTTTTTTAGTGTAGAGGAAGGTTTTAGGGAGTAATGATTTTAATAAATGATTTTTCTTAAATCTATCAGGATCATCTTTTTTGAGCCAATAACTTACTGTTACCTCATCGGCAGTTTCAAAACGTTCAAGGGGATAAACATATTCAGTTTCTATAAATACTCGAATATCTAATGCTTTTTTTACGGTGAGTTTCCCGATAGCTGTGTCCCCCCAAAAGAAGCCTTCTACAAAAAGATTGCCTTGTACATATAGTTCCTGTCCGCTAACTGCTATATTTTCAGCTGATAGGTTGCCCAAAACAATAAGTCCACAAGCTCCTTCATTACGCTGATTGAAGAGATTACTCACTACAACATTGCCTTGTACGAGGATAAAAGCAGGGACATCTAATTCTTGATAATGATAATCAGGGAAGTGTGTGCTGATATTGTCTAAATTTACAGTACTTTTAGGATGCCAATCACCTTGCACTACTACTACATACCTATTTTCATAAAAAGTATGAGCATAAGAGTAGAACTGGCAATAACCAGCATATTCGCTATCGTTTGGAATGAGATGTTTGATTTCCTTGACGGTTTTTATTTGGTACTGCATAGTAATTATATCTATTTGAATAATCCTTTGAAGAATGAAACTATTCGTTCAAAAAAGTTTTTATTATTATATACTTGCAAAAAATTGTTAGAGGAAGAAGTAGAATTTTTTGATTTTTCTTCTGTTAATCTATAGAATTTCTTATCTATAATTTTAAATGTTTTATTTCCATTTTCGTCAATATCCTCTATTTCACTTTCTATTAATACATACGTAAACTTAGGATTGTCTAAGCCATTTTCAGCAAGCATTGCTGCACCTATAAGGAAATTTTCAACAGAAACAATATAATCGAATTCTATTTTTTGATCATAAATTTCAATCTTTGCTATAGTCATTAACTTTTCGAAATCTTCTTCAATAACAACTAAATTGTTCTTTTTTAATTCTTCTTGTTCATTAATGATCTTTACTTGAATAGTTGTTAAAAATGACTTTGCTTTATTATCTAATTGATCAAAATTTTCAAATACAGAAGTACATAACTCAAAGACTTTATTAAAATCCCAGTTTTCGTGTACAAGTTCTACTTCTATTATAAAACCTTTATTTGAAAATGTAGCGTAATGTATATTTTCATTTTCAGGATCTACTGTAAAATCACTTAGTTGTAATGGCTTCATATTTGATACAATTAGATTTAGTTACTTTTTTTATTCATATTTTTTTAATCATTCCCCAGTATTATACTAAAAAAATGTTCTAAAAATTCTTGAAAGTTATTAGCATATAGATGATCTTCATTCATCATATAATCTCGAATGTAAACAGGATATTCATTAGCTTGACCAGCTTCTTCTATTTTAAAGAAATAGGCTTCTTCGTCCATTTCTAAGAATGCCAATTCATCTTTTTGAAATAGATTATTTTGCAAATTTACTAGATAAGTATAATAAATATCAATATCAGCATCCTCTTGATATTCAGGTGGCGCAATAGTTTTAAAATCAACTCCACAAATAGTGATAAATTCATAGTTTAATAACATCTCTTTATAACTATCAGGCAAGGGGAAACCTAATTTCTTTTCCGTTTGCTCAATCCAAGTTATATTTATGAAGTCTTTGGTTCCTACAGCTATTCTGTCTTTATATTTTTCGATGATGGATTGTATCATTTTCTACAATATTATTGCCTTATTATATCTTATCTTTTAACACTATCTAATTACCAGTTTATGGTTTCTTTACCTACAGATGTAAGATAGACATTAGCCTTGCTGAAATGTTTGTTACCAAACCAATGCCCTCTATTAGCACTCAAAGGTGAAGGATGACCAGAGGTGAGTATGCAGTGTTTGGAACTATCAATAAGGCTAGCTTTCTTTTTAGCATAGCTTCCCCATAACATAAATACTACATTATTACAATGTGTTGAAACAGCTTTAATAACAGCATCAGTGAATGTTTCCCAACCTTGATTTTGGTGACTACCTGCTTCGTTGGCTCTTACCGTGAGGGTTGCGTTGAGTAGTAAGACTCCTTGCGATGCCCAACGTTCTAAATTACCACTGATGGGATAGGGGACTCCTAAGTCTTGTGTTATTTCTCTAAAAATATTTACAAGAGAAGGAGGGTGCGCTATGCCATCGTGTACTGAAAAGCACAAACCATTTGCTTGTCCCTCACCATGATAAGGATCTTGCCCTATAATTACTACTTTTACCTTATTTAGCGGACAGTGGTTGAAAGCCGAAAATATTTGCTTTCCTTTGGGATAACAGATATTTTCGGCATATTGTTGTTTTACATATTCGGTGAGTTTATTGAAATACGGTTTGCTAAATTCATCTTCTAATACCGCTTTCCAACTTGAATCTATTTGTACATTCATTATTTTACTTCTTTGATTTCCATATTGTCGTACTGAACAATGTAAACACCTTGATTTTCGTAACCTCCTCCTTTATAAGAGTTTTTGAGGTAGGCAAACTTGTTCTCTAAGAATGAGGTTTCACCTATACGGGTATTGGTACTATTTAAGTTACCAGATACTCCTAAACGCAATACAGCGTCCATAGTGAGATCAAAGCCACGAATAGCATATTTATTAGGCAAAATACCATAAGTTTTTTGATAGCGAACTGAAAAACTATCACTACCATTAGAGTATTTGTTTACAGTGGGGTAGGTGAAGTGTAAATCAGAAAGTTGATTGTTAGACAAACTACTTGAATCAAACACATTACCTCTTTCTACTGTTGCTAATATAATTTTAGGGAAGGTATTGTTTTTCTTCACTTTCAAAGCATTGTGTAATAAGCGTACCGCTAATGATACATAACCTATATCGTTAGATTGTAACAATACTACATTTTCTTTGCTGTAGTTCAATGCATTAGCAAATCCATTTGCTGACATTTCTGTTACTACTTTGGCGTTAGGAAATGCACGTTCTAATTTGTCTCGTAAACCTGTGTTTTTACTATCAGCTAAGATAATCATATTCTCATCAGAATAATTCTTGTTGAGGTAGCTAATCATCTGAGCTTGTTGAACTTCGTCAGAAGGTAAGGTTTGATATACATTAGGATTTAACACAATGTTCTTGTTTGCTAATGGAGCTAATACCGCAGTTTTGTTGTTTGTAATTAGCTCGGCTACAGCATTAAAGGATTTGGTAGTAAAGGGACCTATTACCACTTGTGAGTTTTGTACGCCAGCATTAGAAGTAATCTTTTTGATGTCACCTTCACTATCATAAACATTTACTTTGAACTTGTATCCCATTTTTTGGAGAGAATCCAAAGCGATAAGCGCGCCAGAATAAAAATCAGTAGCGACAGGTGTGATTTTATTATCAGTAAGGCGTGCTTTTAGGACAGCAGCTTTGTTTGTAGCTCCTATATCAGCTACTTTGAAAGGCAAGATATAGCTAATTTCCTTTACGTTGTTAGGAGATGAAGCTGAGCGCAAAGTGTTGTTAGAGTTTTCAAAATCGTAATTAGGGGTACTAGTAAAAGCTGTGTTTTTATAGCGATCATAATTCTCTTTAGGAATCCATATTTGGGCATCATTTTTTAGACCATCTTTCATTGTAGGGTTGAGTTTTACAATATCAGATTGTGATAAACCAAATTTGCGTTCTAAACTGTAAAATCCTTCCCCTTTTTCTATGAGATAAAGTACTAATTCTTTATTGGTAGTAGGACGAGTAGGAACTTCAGGCTCAGAACTATCTACAGCTGAAGCAGGTACCCATATTTCTTGTCCTTCTTTTAGATTATTGGGGTTAAAACCTTTTTCTTTTTTGTTAATACGTTCCAATTCTTCAATACTTACATTGTGGTTTTTAGCAATTTTCCACAAAGTTTCCTGAGGTTTTACCACATAGCGTTTTTGTCCTTGTACCCCTTTTTGTACCATATCGTTTGTTTTGTTGAAAAGTGGAATAGTAATGCGCTCGTTCTCTTGGAGTTCACGAGTGTAAAGGTCTAAGTTATAGCGCTTCAAATCGTCTATAGAAATGTTGTACTTCTGAGAAAGTCCAAAGAAAGTTTCTCCTGATTTTACCAGATGAGAGGTAAAACCTACTGGACGCTGGGTACTGTAGTGTTTTATCTTGCTGGTAGGAATATTGATAGTTACACCTTTCTGGATTCCATCTTTTACTCCAGGGTTGAGTTTGAGAATATCGGCAGGCGAAAAGCGATAAATTTTAGCAATGCTTTCAATACTTTCATAATTACTAGCAGTATGCTTTTGTTGAGCAAAACTTAAGGTAATACATAGTAAGGCGGTTAGTGTTAAAAATCGTTTCATAATGGCTTATGATTTAATTATTAAATTGTTTAACTATTAATTATTTATTCCCATTCTATAGTGGCGGGTGGTTTGCTGCTGATATCGTACACAACGCGGTTTACACCTTTTACTTTATTGATGATATCATTAGATACTTTTTGGAGGAATTTATAAGGTAAATCTACCCAATCGGCAGTCATACCATCTACACTTTCTACAGCACGTAGAGCAACTACTTTTTCATATGTACGCTCATCTCCCATTACTCCCACACTATTGATAGGAAGTAATATAGCACCAGCTTGCCATACTTTGTCGTATAGATTGTGTTCTTTTAGTGCATTGATAAATATAGCATCTACTTCTTGTAAAATGGCTACTTTTTCGGCAGTGATATCACCTAAAATACGGATGGCTAAACCAGGGCCAGGGAAAGGATGTCTCCCTAATAATTCATCACTAATGCCCAAACTACGACCTACTCGACGGACTTCATCTTTGAAGAGCATACGCAAAGGCTCTACTACCTTTAGTTTCATATAATCGGGCAATCCACCTACATTATGATGAGATTTTATAGTTGCTGAAGGACCTTTTACTGATAATGATTCAATCACATCAGGATAAATAGTGCCTTGTGCTAACCATTGGGCATCAGTTATTTTATGAGCTTCATCATCAAATACTTCAATAAACACGCGTCCGATGGTTTTACGTTTTTCCTCAGGTTCGGTTTTACCTGCTAAAGCAGAGAGAAAACGAGTTGAAGCATCTACTCCTTTTACATTTAATCCCATTCCTTCGTATTGTTTTAGAACACTTTCAAATTCATTCTTACGTAAAAGTCCGTTATTTACGAATATACAATGTAATTGTTTGCCTATGGCTTTATTAAGTAACACAGCAGCTACTGTTGAGTCGACCCCTCCTGATAAACCTAAAATAACTTTTTCATTACCTATTTGAGTTTTCAGTTGGGCAACTGTCATTTCTACAAAATTACTAGAAGTCCAATTAGGAGTGAGTTTAGCTATTTTGAAAAGAAAGTTAGCTAATAGCTTCATACCATCAATAGAGTGAGTTACTTCAGGGTGAAACTGTATAGCGTAAGTTTCTTCACCTTCTATGCGATAAGCAGCGTTTGTTACATCAGGAGTACTTGCTAAACAGACCGCACCAGTGGGTAATTGTTTGATAGTATCACTATGACTCATCCATACTACACTTCCTTCAGCAATTCCTTCAAAAAGAGGTTCTTCAGGTTTGATATAAGTGAGGTGAGCACGACCGTATTCTCGTATGTTAGAAGGTGCTACTTCACCACCACCAAAGTGAGCTAAATACTGAGCTCCATAACATACTGCTAAAAGTGGCATTTTACCTTTCAATGCTGATAAGTCAGGGTGTAAAGCTTCTGCACTTCGCACTGAATAGGGAGAACCAGAGAGTATTACAGCTGAGAAATCATTTAAATTCTCGGGTAAATGGTTATAAGGGTGCATTTCGCAATACACATTTAATTCACGTACTCGACGAGCGATAAGCTGAGTGTATTGTGACCCAAAATCTAATAATAAAAGGCGTGAGCCTTGAAAAGTGTTGTTATTCATCGTTAAGGGTTGCGGCAGCAGTGAGCACTGCTTGTTTCAAACTTTCTTTGTAATCAATCATTTTTTGTAAAAGTACAGTATTGGCACTAGCTAATATTTGTACAGCTAATAAGCCAGCATTTTTAGCAGCATTCAAAGCTACAGTAGCGACGGGTACTCCATTTGGCATTTGCAAAATAGAAAGGATAGAATCCCAACCATCAATAGAATTACTACTCTTTACAGGTACCCCTATTACAGGTAGTGGCGACATAGCGGCAACCATACCAGGCAAGTGAGCTGCACCTCCTGCTCCTGCAATAATTACCTGAATGCCATTTTTATGAGCATTTGTGCTGAAATTCATCAGTTTTTCGGGGGTGCGATGTGCTGATACAATATCTACAACTGTTGTAATGCCAAAGTTTTTGAGAACATCAATAGCGTCTTGCATTACGGGTAAATCACTTTTGCTTCCCATTACCACAGCTACTTTCATATATTTATATTTTTTTCGGGCAAAGATACGAATAATTTGTCAATTAGCAAATTTGTCAATTAGCAAGTTACATATTAAACTATGATGAGTTAGATAGTTTATCTAAATTTAATTGTTAAAATTGTTAATTGTTGATTGTTAATTGTTAATTAATTTGTACCTTTGCCCATAAAATTTATGAAAGCCTAAAAAGCGACTATGGATATTCTATTAAAATCAGCACGGATTATTGATTCAGAAAGTGCCTATCACAATAAAGTTAGAGATATTCTTATCTCGGGAGGTGTTATTCAGCAAGTTAGTGAATCTATTCCTCTTACTAATGAAATACAAGTATTAGAGAATATTTATGTTTCACAAGGATGGACAGATAGTAGTGTTTGTTTTGGAGAACCAGGGTTTGAAGAAAGAGAAACTTTAGCTAATGGGATGCGTACAGCAGAGAAAAGTGGTTTTACTCATTTGTTAATCAATCCACTCACACATCCTGTAGTAGATAGTCAGTCGGGGGTAGTATATATAAAGAATAAGACAGCCCATTGTGCTGCAACAGCTCATCCTATTGGTGCACTTACCATAGAAAGCAAAGGTGAGTATCTTGCTGAGCTTTTTGATATGAAAAATGGAGGAGCAGTGGCTTTTGGAGATTATAAAAAAACTATTAACAACAGTAATTTGTTAAAAATAGCCTTACAATACACTCAACCTTTTGGAGGTATTGTAATTTCTTTTCCTAATGATACTAAAATTATGGGTAAAGGAGTGGTGAATGAACATATTGAAGCCACTCGTTTGGGACTGAAAGGAATTCCTGCTTTAGCTGAAGAACTTATCGTTGCACGTGATTTGGCTGTATTAGAATATGCAGGGGGAAAATTGCATATCCCAACAATTTCTACAGCAAAATCGGTTGCCTTAATTAGAGAAGCTAAAGCTAAAGGATTAGATGTAAGTTGTAGTGTAGCAATACATAACTTACATTTTACAGATGAAGTGTTGGAGAATTTTAATACTAACTACAAAGTATTACCTCCTTTACGTGATACTGCTAATGTACAAGCACTTAGAGAGGCATTGAACGAGGGAGTTATAGACTTCGTTACTTCCGACCATAATCCATTAGATATAGAATTGAAATTTAAAGAGTTTGATTGGGCAGCTTTTGGTACAATAGGTCTAGAAAATGCCTTTGGTATTCTTACCCAATACACTTCTATAGAACGAGTTATACAATTACTTACTTCAGCTCGCAAACGTTTTGGCATTCCTTCTACACCTATTACTGAAGGAACTTCTGCTGATATGACTTTATTTACTCCCGAAAATTCTTTAGTTTTTACAATAAATGATATTTTGTCGGCTTCTAAAAATAGTGCCTTTATAGGAGAGACAATGAAAGGAAAAGTTATAGGAGTAATAGCTCGTAATCAGTTGGTGTTGAATTAGAAACTACAAAAAGAAAACTTATAATTAAAATGAGTAACAACAAAAAAATCCCATTAGAATATATTGTTAGAGAACCTCAAGTGAGAACTAAACGTCCGCCTGTAATCTTTATGTTACACGGATATGGTAGTAATGAAGAAGATCTTTTTTCTTTTGCTGATGCTCTACCTGCTGAATATATGATTATCTCTTTTAGAGCACCTTATCATTTGGTGACTTTTGGCTATGCTTGGTATATGATTAATTTTGATGCTGAGCAAGAGAATTTTAGTGATAATGAACAAGCAATAGCTTCACGCGACCTTATTATGCAGTGTATAGAGGAGCTTTGCAAGTTATACGATTTAGATAACAAAAATATTACACTATTAGGTTTTAGTCAAGGAAGCATCCTCAGTATAGCGATAGCTCTTTCTTATCCTAAGAAAATACACAATGTAATTGCACTTAGTGGATATGTGAATAAAGATATTTTAAAAGAAGGTTATGCTCTTGAAAATCATTCAGCTACTCGTTTTTATGTATCACATGGGGCAAGTGATCAAGTGATTCCTGTGGAATGGGCACGCCGAACTTCAGAATTTCTAAAGAATTTGGGTATTAAATACAAATATGAGGAGTTTCCTGTAGGGCACGGTGTTTCACCACAAAACTTCTATTCTTTCCGTGATTGGCTTATCGAGTAATGCTATGGATAAAAAGGTATTCAACACTAAATACGAACTTTTTAAAAGGAAAGCCTATATCATTATTTATGGCACTAATACACCTTTAGGCAAGTTGTTTGACTTGGTGCTATTAGCACTGATTGTTATCAGTGTAATAATGGTAATGCTTGAAACAGTGCAAGGAGTAAATGAACATTTGCACGGAGTACTCGTGTTTATGGAATGGGTGATTACTATTTTCTTCTCAATGGAATATGCCTTGAGAATTATTACTAATAAAAAACCTTATCGCTATATTTTCAGTCTTTATGGTATTATCGATTTGATTTCTATATTGCCTATGTACTTGTCGTTTATTGCTCCAGGAGCTAAGGCTATATCGGTAACACGTGCTTTGCGATTGCTTAGAATTTTTCGGATTTTAGATTTGGTGAGCTTTATGAATCAAGGTGAGGAGCTAAAAATGGCATTACGTACCAGCAGAAATAAGATTATTATTTTTATCTACTTTGTATCGGTGATATGTGTGCTCTTTGGTTCGTTGATGTATGTAATAGAAGGACACCAAAACGGTTTTACTAGTATTCCACGTAGTATTTATTGGTGTATAGTTACGATGACTACTGTAGGGTATGGTGATATAGCTCCTGCAACTACTTTAGGACAAATGTTAGCTTCGCTTATAATGATTCTGGGGTATGGTATTGTTGCTGTGCCTACAGGTATTGTTACTGCTGAATATACTAAAATGAAAACTCAACGCCGACGCTGTAAACATTGTAACTTTCAAAATCCTCCTGAAGCAAAATATTGTAACCAATGTGGCTCACCACTGAATGAACCTATAACAGATGTCGATAAAAAATAAGAAAACACTCCTCACTATAGTAGGTCCTACAGCTATAGGCAAAACGAGTTTGGCGATAGACTTAGCGTTGCACTTTGGTACAGAAATTATTTCTTGTGATTCTCGTCAGTTCTTCAAAGAGATGAGTATAGGTACTGCTGTTCCTTCTGCTAAAGAATTAGCACAAGCAAAACATCATTTTATACAACATAAATCGATATACGAACCTTACTCAGTGGGTGATTTTGAACGCGATGCTATTACTTTGCTCACTGAACTTTTTCAGCGAAATGATGTAGTGATAATGGTGGGAGGAAGTGGACTCTATGCCGATGCAGTGCTTTATGGATTAGATGATTTTCCTGAAGTTTCCCCTGAGATTAGGAATGGATTGAATAAACTTTATCAAAAACAAGGTATTACTTATCTGCAAACAAGACTCAAAGATTTAGACCCCATACAATATACCCAAATGGATGTCCAAAATCCTCAGCGAATGATGCGTGCTTTAGAAGTGTGTATAGCTTCAGGTAAGCCTTATTCATCTTTCTTAAACAAAAAGGAAACTCTTAGAGATTTTACAAATATCACCATTGGACTTACTGCCGAACGTGAAGTTGTGTATAATCGCATTAACGAGCGGGTAGAGCTAATGCTTGAAAATGGATTACTGATAGAGGCTCAAACACTTTTTCCTCATAAGAAACTCAATGCTTTACAAACAGTGGGCTATAGAGAATTATTTAACTTTTTTGAAGGAAAAACTTCTTTAGATTTTGCAATTGAAGAAATAAAGAAAAATACTCGTCGTTTTGCTAAACGTCAATACACTTGGTTTCATAAAAATAAAGATATTAATTGGTTTGAAATAAATCAATTAGATAAATTATCTATATGTCAGTTGCTTGATATGTGAAAATAAATTAGCCAAAGTTCAAAACTTTGGCTAATTTATATAATATTTAGTAATGTTACAATTATCTTAAAAATTGTTTTACTTCTTCTTTTAAGTGACTTAGGGCATTAGCTGAAGGAGTAGCTTTTTCGGCAAATTCTTTGAATACGGATTCTACCATTGCTTGTGAATCTTTTAGTTCATCGTTGTGAGCAGCTTTTCTAATCATGTGTATAGTGGCTATTTTTGCCGTTCTGATGATTTGCCATAATTGATTGCTTAAATATATTTGTTGAGCCAAATTATGTTCAAATTCTTCATCTATAGAATTGATGAGAAGTATTTCATACTCTTGTTTAGAAAAATTGTGAGGAGGAACGCGCAAAAAGAGTTGTTGTGGAGTAATACGTTCTAAGAAAAGTGTCATACGCTCATAAGCTTGCAAGCGAATAGGTAAGGCGTACTTTTGATTTTCCTTTTGTAGTAAAAAGAAACGTTTTTTGTCCTCGTTTTGAATGTGCATTCTAAAGAAATAGAAAGAGATTGCTCCTACAATAAGCGCAGGAATACAATACATAATGAAATTGACAATTTGGTCAGACATAAGTTTAAGATGCTTTATATAATAAAATTTTTTCTAAGTTAGGGCTGAATATATCTTCAAAAGCTGATATAATACGCCCATTTTTATCTATAATTACTGATTTGTTGATATTGTTGATAAGGAATTTCTGTGACAAATCCATAAAGTTGGTAGAATGGTATTGGTCTGTCCATTGATTTTCAGAAATTCTTTTGCGCCATTGGGTTTTATCTTGCCCTATATCAATACCCACAAACTTTACATTAGGGAATAGACTTTTAAGTTGGGCAATCCTATCAAAAATCAAGTTAGAGAGTTCCCTTTGGTTTACTGACCAAAAGTAGTATATAGTTACTTCAGGTTTTTGTATTTCAGAAAACTTAGTGAGAGTGCCTTTGGTGTCTATTAAATCGAAATCGGGAGGGATTTGTCCAGCCTGCAAAGCAATTACATTTTTGAATACTTTGTCTAATTCGGCTTTGTGTTCATTATCTTTATTATACTTTGCAAATTTATCAAAATAATCTTGATATTGTGCATGTTCTTGGATATTAAAGATATAAGCATAAGCTGCATTTCGGTATAGATTATCTCTCAGACTTCCTTTATCAAATAAGCTATCAATGATTTTAATTTTTTCTAAGTGAAAACCTAACTCTCGGTTTACATCTACTAAAGTACTATTGTTGTGAGTGTACTTTGTAAAGGCTAAGTTGTTCACATACATTACCATATAGCTGTAATAAGGTCGGTAATACTCTAAAAAAGAGTTGTTATAGTCAATTTGTTTTCTATAGTTGTAGAATTCAGAGGGTAAAAGGTGGTTTATAAGATTTTTATTCTTATCTTGATATATAAATGGATATATTTCAATCTCTTTGTAGAGAGGAAACATACTGCTCACTAAGGCTATATTTTTAGCTTTATCAGAGAGATAAGGATGGTTTTTTATAAAATTATCACATTCCCTTTTCTTTATCATCAAAATAGAATCAATTTTTTCTTTATATGCTATAGGAGGGAGGGAATGATATTTTTTTAACTCGTCACTTTGGATATCAATGTTGTTTAGCTGTGAGAGCAAAAAGTTATTGATAGCAGCCCCCTTTCCTGAAAAGGAAATACTTTCCTCGAAACGCAAAATATTGGCATATACTACTAAACTATCCAAAGGTTCTAAATAAATATATTGATATTTACCTCCTATTTCAAAATTATACAGTTTACTTTCTTTAATATTTAAAGAGAAAGTAAAATTCTTATCTTTGTTAAGGAAAGTGGTATCAATAGCAATATCATTAGCGTATAAAATCACTAATGAGTCCTTAGAGTTTGGAAAAAAAACTGTAAAAAAAGTACTATTTGTATGTTGTTTTTTACAGCCTGACAAGGCAATAATTAAGGTTAATAATAAAACTCTTCTCATCTTCATAAATCAAAAAAAACATTCAACTATTGGATGCAAAAGTACAAAAACTATCTAATCTAAAAAGTTAAATACATGTTAAATAAATAGTCAATGTGAAATATTAATATTAATTAACTTTTTTACATCTTTTTTAACATACGATTACTCATTTTCTTTAGTAGCTTGAAAGAGGTATTTTTTTTCTTCATCAGTAAGACTATCGTAGCCGCTAGTACTTATCTTATTAAATAATTTTTGTATCTGATGTTGTTTTATTTTCTGATTTTCAGATAAATGAGGTGTTTGCGGTTCTGTAATAGTGGGAGGCGAAACAATATGGGGCTTTTTTTTGTATAAAAAGAAATATTTATAAATGAAACCTATTAGTAGTCCGCTTAAAATTCCTCCAAAATGAGCTATTTTTCCTCCGATATTTGTAGAAATATCTATACAATCAAATAATATAAGAGCAAGAAGAAAATATAGTAATTGTATTCTAAAAGTGAAAACGTATATTTTATAGGATGGAAAAATAGTAACCACGAAGAATAAAAGACCTATAACAGCTGCTGAAGCACCTAGTAAGGCATTGTAGTTAGTTTCTGGACTGATGTGACCCCATAATAAAAAGGCAATACCTCCACCCATCAGACTGAAAAAATAAGTGTTTAAGAAGATTTTTGTTTTAAAAAGCCTGAAGAAAATATGCCCTGAGAAAAAGAGGAAAAGCATATTCCAAAACAGATGTTCTATACTTATGTGATAAAAAGCATAAGTAAATAATGTCCAAGGCCGTTCTAAGAACAAGGGTAGTTGTTGAGGAACACATAGCCATTGGTTTAGTTGTGATTTAGAGAATATTCCTCCATATACTAAACCTTGGGTGACACCAAATACTATCAGTGTGAATATAATCACATTATTAGCGGCATTGAATTTTTGTGATAAGGAATTCATTGTTGTTGTTTTAGTATGAGTGATGCTGTCTTTTCACTAGCACCTTCACCTCCTAATTTCTCTCTGAGTTGTACATAATCTTTAAATACTTCATACCGATGGCGATAGGTAGAAAGTTTATCTAATTCTATTTTGAGGTTCTTTTTAGTAAGATCTCCTTGAATGAGTTCGGTTACAACTGGTTTATCCATAATGAGATTCACTAATGAGATATATTTTAGTTTGATAATACGTTTAGCGATGTGATAAGAAATCCAATTTCCTTTGTAACATACTACTTCGGGGATATTTAATAAGGCTGTTTCGAGGGTAGCTGTACCACTGGTTACCAAAGCAGCATACGAAATTGACAATAAATCGTAGGTTTTTCCGCTTACAAAGTGTACATTTTCCTCTTTGATGAAACGCTGGTAAAAATCGTAGTCGATAGAAGGAGCTCCTGCAATTACAAATTGGTATTGGTGATAATCATCTACTATGGAGAGCATTATCTTTAACATTTTAGCAATTTCTTGTTTTCTACTGCCAGGGAGTAAGGCTATAATAGGACGATGGTCTAAACCGTTTTCAGCTTTAAAAATAGCCTCATCTACTTCTTGTCGTTGAGCAATAGCATCGAGGAGGGGATGTCCTACAAAGTGTACACGATATTGATGTTTCTTTTCGTAGAAGTCTTTTTCAAAAGGCAAGATTACGTACATAGCATCTACATCTCGTTTTATGGCTTTGATGCGATTTTCTTTCCACGCCCATATTTGAGGAGATATATAATAATGAGTAGGGATACCTTGCTGCTTAGCCCATTTGGCGATACGCATATTGAACCCAGGATAATCTACGAAAATGAGTATATCGGGTTTAAATTCAGAGATGTCTTTCTTACAAAAACTAATATTTCTGAGGATAGTACGCAAGTTGAGTAATACCTCTAAAAAACCCATAAAGGCTAGATCTTTGTAGTGTTTTACGAGGGTGCCTCCCACTGCTTGCATACGATCGCCTCCCCAAAATCGAAAGTTTGCCTGAGGATCTTTAGCTAAAAGGGCTTTCATTAGGTTAGCAGCGTGCAAGTCACCCGATGCTTCTCCAGCGATAATATAGTATTTCATTTGTTTATTTATTAAGGATTATTACTTTCATTTTGATGTCTTTAGTAGGCCAATTATCTCTGCCTTCAGTGGGGACTTGGTTGATTTTATCTACCACGTCCATACCTGCTATTACTTTGCCAAAAGCTGTATAGTTACCGTCTAAATGATATGCACCAGGTTTTTGTACTACAATAAAAAACTCATAGGGTGAAGCGAATTGGTGTGGATTGTCGATATCGCTACTAGGCATAGAAACAATACCGCGATGGTGTTTGAATCCTTTTTTAGTATCTGGAGGTAATAAATAAGACCCTATGGCAGCTCTCCGACGGCTTATTTCCCAAGTTTCGGAATTGCCTCCTTGTATGACAAAATTTTTTACCACTCGGTGAAAAACAGTGCCGTCAAAATATTTTTGTTTGGTGAGAAAGATAAAGTTAGCGCGGTGGTAGGGAGTTTCATTAAACAATTCAATATCGATATTCCCATAATCGGTAATGATTCGTACAAAGCGCTCTTTGTTTTCTTTCTCATATTGATTGAGAAAGGGGATTACATTATCAGTAGTGAGTGTTTCTATAGGAGCTACCTTTTCTTCTGCAACAGTTGTTGTAGTGTCTTTTGAAGTTGTTGTACTACTTTGTGTAGTAGTTGTTTTAGGTGAAGGCTCGTTACAAGCTACAGTTAATAAGCCTATCAATAATAAGCATTTTCTCATATTTGTTTCATAAAATTACGCAACACCTCTATAGTGGCTGCTTCATTTTCAATATATACCAGATGTCCACCCTCTAATACAGTGCTTTGCATTCCTATAGATTCGCCTAAAGCTGTCATTTTTTGGTAAGGAATTAAAGCATCTTCTTTTCCTAAGATAAAGAGTTTTTTAGATGAAAGATGTTGGAGTACAAAAGTGCGATCGGGACGCTCTTTCATTCCTAAAGAAGCGGCTACAATCCCCTCATTAGGTGTTGTGACACCAATATTGATGAGTTGTTGTAGAGCAACTGTCATTGTAGTGCGGTTTTTTTCACTAAACAAATTAGTAACAGCTGTACGTACAAATAGTTCTTTTTCTTTTTCAATAATTTTCAATACACGGTCGCGATTGGCTTTTTTTTCTTCAGAGTCGGGTAGAGGAGTAGAGTTGAGCAATACCAAACCTTCAACATTTTTTGGAAAACGCTCTGCAAAAGCAAGTGCTACGTAACCTCCCATAGAGTGTCCTACTAAAGTGCATTGAGTAATGTTCTCATAGTCTAAAACAGCTTTTACTTCATCAGCCATCATTTCCATAGTGTGTATGGGGGCAATAGTAGGGGTTTTTCCGTGTCCTAAAAGGTCTATACATAATATTTTATAAGTATCAGAAAGCGATTTAGAAAGTGCATTCCATACAATGCTATCTTCTAAGAAACCATGAAGAAATACAAGTGTTTTGTTAGAGAGATTACCTTGTAAAGTATAGTAAGAAATAGGTGTTTTCATTTTAACAAATTATAGAAAGGACAAAAGTAGTAATATTTTTTTAATTTGTTAATAAACAAATTGATAAATTGACAAATTATTTATACTTTTGCACTATGAATATTATTGAATTAAAAACTGTAGATTCTACAAATCGCTATCTAAAAGAGCTTGTACATTCTGAAACTTCATTACCTAACTTTCTCACTATATGGACGCCTCAACAAACGGCAGGTGTAGGACAGTATGGGGCAAAATGGCAAACAGAACCTTATCAAAATCTTACTTTTAGTATGCTTTTTATCCCTAAAAACCTGTTGCTACAGCAGGCTTTTTTGCTAAACATGTCGGTTGCTATAGCTGTGGTGAGGGCAGTAGAAGATGTTTTAAGAGAACACTCACTCACTGAAGAGCTCTACATCAAATGGCCTAATGATATTTTAATTAATAATAAAAAAGTAGGAGGGATACTGATAGAAAATGTATTACAAGGACAACAAATGGCTAAAAGTGTCATAGGTATAGGATTGAATGTGAATCAAATAGAGTTTGAAGGGTTGCCTAAAGCTTCTTCATTAAAGAATATTATCAAGAAGAATTTAGATATAGAACAGCTAATGAAGCGCATTATTAGTAATCTAGAAAAAGAATTAACTGTAATAGAGAAATTTTCCTTTGAGGAGATATATAATGAGTACAGAAATTATTTGTTTCGTTTAGAAAAAGTATCTACTTTTAGGTCGCCAGAAGGAATACATTTTATGGGAATTATAAAAGGAGTTACATCTATAGGAGAATTGATAGTAGCAACTGAAGAGACAATTAAAAAATTTTCTCTCAAACAGATAGAACTATTGTACTAATTTCTAACACCTAATTAATGGTATCATATTCAATGATAAAAACTTCTTCATCATCATGTTTTAAATAATACACTTCACGTCCTAATTTTTCTTTACCTTCGTCAGTATAGAGAGCCTCTAATTCTTTTTTGTCTTTTTCAATTTCTTTTTGCAAGAATTGTTTTTGTCGAGTGAGTTTATCTAATTCACTGTTCATATTTCTATGTACCAAAAATGAAGCATTGTCAAAAAAGAGCATATAGATAGTAAATACCCCTCCTACGACAAGGTATTTTTTATATCCTTTGAAAATAGACGAAAAATTAGCTGTTTTTTTCATTATTGTTGAAAAATACGATTGTGAACAAGAGTTTTAAGGATTTCTATAGCTACAGTATTGCGGCGATTGTTAGGGATAATGATATCGGCAAATTCTTTAGCAGGTTCTATAAATTCGAGGTGCATAGGTTTAAGGGTCGTTTGGTAGCGGTTAAGTACTTCGCTCACATCTCTACCACGTTCAGTAATGTCGCGTTTGATACGGCGGATAAGTCGCTCATCGGAGTCGGCATGAACAAAAATTTTAATATCAAATAATTGGCGAATATCAGGATGGGAGAAGATTAGAATGCCCTCTACAATCACCACTTTTGTAGGTTTTACCAAAATAGTTTCGGGAGTGCGGTTGTGTTCTACAAATGAATAGGTAGGACTTTCTATTGATTTGCCTTCTTTAAGAGCTAAAAGGTGTTCTTTTAGTAATTCAAAATCTATAGAATTGGGGTGATCGAAATTTATTTTAGTGCGATCGGCAAACGATAAATGACTCAAATCTTTATAATAAGAATCTTGTGAGATAACAGTTACTTCTTCGCCAGAAAGTTCTTTAATTATTTGATTGACAACGGTAGTCTTACCACAACCAGTACCGCCTGTAATTCCTATGATAAGCATTTTTAAAAATTTTGGGGCAAAATTAGTAAAAAAGAGGGGATTAAAAAAATAAAAAAATAAGAAACATTTTGTAGTGTATAAAAAAAGTATTACATTTGTCGCATTAATTAAAAAGAATTTTTTGATGAAAAAAATTATCTTAACTGCGTTATGCGTAGGAGTATTTGGTTTTTGCCAAGCTCAGAAAATCAATTTAGGAAAGGCTGCAAGTGCTGTTTCTAAAGGAGCTCAAGCACTTGCTTTTAGTAATGAAGATGCTAAAAAACTTTCAAAAGAATCGGTAGAATGGATGGATAAACACAATCCAGTAACCGATAGTAAAAGTCCTTATACCAAACGTTTGAATCGCCTTTTTGGCAAGCACAAAAGTGAAGATGGTTTAGAGCTTAATTACAAAGTGTATCACGTGATTGATATCAACGCTTTTGCTTGTGCTGATGGCAGTGTGCGTGTGTTCTCTTCATTGATGGATTTGATGACTGATGATGAACTTTTAGCAATTATTGGTCATGAAATAGGTCACGTAAAAAATGAAGATACTAAAGATGCTATTAAATCAGCTTATATGCGTGCAGCAGCTCAAGATGCTGCAGGAGCAGCTTCAGGAGCAGTAAGAGCCTTAAGCGACACTGAACTTGGAGAGATGGCTAATGCTATGCTTGAAGCTAAACATAGTAAAAAACAAGAGTCACAAGCTGATGAATACGCTTATAACTTTATGAAAAAACACGGTTACAACGTAGTAGCTGTTTACACTGCTTTCAAAAAGATGGCATTACTTTCAGGTGGTGATACTCAAAGCAAATTCCAAAAAATGATGAGTTCTCACCCCGATAGCGAAAAACGTGCTGAAGCTGCTAAAAAACGTGCTATTAAAGATGGTCTTTGGAAAGACCCAGGAGAGGTAACCCTACCCCAAACTCCTATAAAATAATAACCTCTCTATAATATAAATGAGAAAAAAACAAAGAAAAGCACCTCATACCCTCAGAAGAAACAAGTCTAACGCTTTCAAATACATAAGTGTATTTTTAGCGTGTCTTTTGTTGTTGGGGATAGGAGGTGCTTTTTATATTAGAAACTATTATCCAGCCCTTTATCAAAAAATTCTTAATAAACTCACTTCTCGCAAAATGAATTCTACTTATGAGAGTGCGCGTATTGAACGCATAGTGAGTTTGTATTATGATAAAGTATTCGGTATTGACCTTTCTCACTATCAGGAACGCGATGAAATACAATGGGATAGTCTTTACATCAAAAACAAAACAGTTCGTTACCCCTTACAATTTACTATTTTTAGGGCGACAATGGGCAACGAAGCTACCGATAAAAACTTCATTCACTTTTGGAAGGAAGCTAAAAAACATCAACTGATACGAGGGGCTTATCACTACTATCGTCCCGATGAAGATCCTATATTACAAGCTCAATCTTACCTCAAAAACACTACGCTTGAAAAGGGTGATTTCCTGCCTATATTAGATGTAGAACAATTGCCTAAGAAAAAAACAAAAGAACAGTTCCTTAAAGATATACAAACGTGGTTAGACCTCGTTGAAAAGCGCTATAAACGCAAACCTATACTTTATACCTATATTAGTTTTTACGAAGATTATTTGTACCCTACTTTTAAGAGTTATCCTCTTTGGGTAGCTAACTACAACAATGTATCGGTACCTACCTCAGTATTTACTTGGAAGATGTGGCAATTTACTGAAAATGGTATTACCGCAGGGGCTAAAGTGAAGATAGACTTCAATGTTTTCAATGGAGATATTACCGAAATACAATCCCTTTTAATCAAATGACCAAGAAAGAATTACGGCAACTCTACAAACAAAAACGCACAGCCTTATCGGTAGCTGAGCTAGAAATGATGAGCCTACAAATTGCTCAGCAACTTTCAATATGCGATATATGGGGATATAATTGTTATCACCTATTCCTATCTATTAAAAAACTCAATGAGGTTGATACAACCCCTATTCTACAACTTCTTTATGAAAAAAACAAACAAGTAGTGGTACCAAAAATGAACTCTGAAAAGAGAACTCTTACTTCTATACCATTTGCCAAAGATACTCTTTTACAAACAAATAGTTGGGGAGTGCCAGAACCTAAAGATGGAATGGCTATTTCTGCACATAAAATAGAAGTAGTGTTTGTTCCTCTTCTTGCTTACGACCTCTATGGTAATCGTATAGGTTATGGAGGAGGCTACTATGACCGATTTTTAGCAGAATGTCGTCCAGAAACCCTTAAAATAGGGCTTTCATTTTTTTTACCTGAAGAGAATTTTTCGTCTATTTCTCTCTCTACTGATGTTCGTCTTACGCATATAGCAACCCCAGAAAAAATTATAACAATTGAATGATTATCAGTTGTTTTTGACTTATAGAAGCTTTATTAAAGTTCTAAGTCTTTGACAAAGTGTTCTATAAATCCTCTAAATAATTTGTGTAATACTCTTATTTTCTTTATTTTTGCCCTCAAAATTAGTGAATTAAGTCAATTATCAATTGAAATGAAATATAAAAGAATTTTACTTAAACTCAGCGGGGAAGCCCTTATGGGGAGTCGCCAGTACGGTATTGACCCTGCTCGATTAAAAGAATACGCTACCGAAATAAAAGAGGTAGTAAAACAAGGAGTAGAAGTAGCTATCGTGATTGGTGGCGGGAATATTTTTCGTGGGGTAGCAGGTGCCAGCAATGGTATGGACAGAGTGCAAGGCGACTATATGGGAATGCTTGCGACTGTTATCAACTCGCTCGCTCTACAAAGTGCATTGGAAGATGAAGGTATCTTCACCCGTTTGCAAACAGCTATTAAGATGGAAGCTATCGCTGAGCCTTTTATCAAGCGTCGTGCTGTACGCCACTTAGAGAAAGGACGTGTAGTTATTTTCGGGGCAGGAACTGGTAATCCTTACTTTACAACTGACTCGGCAGCTGTACTTCGTGCTATTGAAATCAATGCGGATGTAATCCTCAAAGGGACTCGCGTAGATGGTATCTATACTGCAGACCCTGAGAAAAACCCTGATGCAGTGAAGTTTAGCCACGTCTCTTTCAATGAATGTATTGATAAAAACCTTAAAGTAATGGATATGACGGCTTTTACTCTTAGCCAAGAGAACCATTTGCCTATTATTGTATTTGATATGAACAAAAAAGGCAACCTCGCTAAAGTAGTAGCAGGGGAAAATGTAGGAACCGTAGTTAATGATTAATGGAAGTATTGTTCAATTGGTGTTGTGAAGTAATGCAATCATTGGCAAATTTTACAGGGTTTACCTATAAAGAAGTGAATGTTATTGTCTTTATTTTTCTAATGCCTATGGTAGATATTGCTCTTTTGCTACTTTTTGTAGTTAAATATGTACAATACAGAGAGAAAAAGCGCTTTATTAAACAATTAGAAGCACAATGCTAATGGAACAAAATCTATTACATAGATGTTTTGACCTTGCAGTGGAAGGCTTGTATTTATTAGCAGATTCTTTTGGAACTACTTATGAAGCAGTGAACATCTATTTGTTTGTGATTATACAACCATTATTGACAATTTTATTGATTGTAGGTATTTTCTTCTTTTATAAGAAGAACAATAATCTACAAATGAAAATTAAAAAGTTATTATCTAATAAAACTAATACTAATAAATAAAACAATATACAATGAACGAAGAAATTAATATTATCTTAGACACTACAAACGAGGCGATGCAAGAGGCGTTGCAACACTTGGACAAGGCTTTGGGCAATATTCGCGCAGGTAAGGCAAGTCCGCAAATGGTAAGTAGCGTAATGGTAGATTATTACGGAGCGCAAACCCCTCTTAGTCAGGTAGCTAACGTATCAGCTCCTGACTCGCGTACCATTTCTATTCAGCCTTGGGAAAAGAAAATGATTCAACCTATTGAGAAAGCTATCCAGATAGCTAACTTAGGCTTTAACCCAATGAACAATGGCGAAATGGTGATTATCACTGTTCCACCGCTTACTGAAGAGCGTCGTCGTGAACTTGTAAAACAAGCTAAAGGTGAAGGCGAAGACGCTAAAATCAGTGTGCGCAATGCTCGACAAGATGCTAACAAAGAAATCAAAAAAGTAGAAACTTCAGACGACATCAAGAAAGATGCTGAAGAGCGCGTACAAAAACTCACCGATAAATACATCAAAAAGGTAGAGGAAGTATTAGCTGCAAAAGAAGCTGAGATACTAAAAGTTTAGGTTTAGGTAAGAGATAAGAGGTAAGAGAGGATAGGGTATAGTAATATAATAAGTAATCAGAAATGACAAATAACGAACAAGTTAAGGATTTAGTGAATCGCCTGGGTGCGTTAAGGAGGTATCTTTGACATAGATGCCAAACGTATTGAAATAAGTAACGAAGAAGAGAAGACTTTTGCACCTGACTTTTGGGATAATGCCAAAGAGGCTGAAAAGGTGATGCGTGAACTTCGCACTCAAAAGAAATGGGTAGAAGATTATGAGGAAGCTGAAAGTCTTACCTCGGATGTGGAGGTGTTGCTCGACTTCTTTAAAGAAGGTGAAGCTACTGCCGACGAGGTAGACCAGCAATACGCACAAGCCCTACACGCTATTGAGGCATTGGAATTTCGCAATATGCTCTCTGATGAAGGCGATGCGATGAGTGCTGTACTGCAAATTACTGCAGGAGCAGGCGGTACTGAAAGTTGCGACTGGGCTTCAATGCTCTTGCGAATGTACACAATGTGGTGCAACAACCAAAAGTATAAGGTAAAGACGCTCAACTTCCAAGAAGGTGATGTAGCAGGTATTAAAACAGTTACTATTGAAATTGAAGGTGAATATGCTTTTGGTTATCTCAAAGGAGAGAATGGTGTACATCGCTTGGTGCGCATTTCACCTTTTGATAGCAATGCTAAACGCCATACCTCATTTGCCTCGGTATATGTATACCCGCTGGCAGATGATACTATTGAAATAGAAATCAACCCTGCGGATATTACCTTTGAGACAATGCGCTCAAGTGGAGCAGGCGGGCAGAATGTAAACAAAGTAGAGACCGCAGTGCGCTTACGTCACCACCCTACGGGAATTATTATTGAGAACTCCGAGACCCGCAGTCAGCTTGATAATAAAAACAAGGCGTTGCAATTGCTCAAATCGCAGTTGTATGAGATAGAACTCAAAAAGCGTCAGGCTAAACGCGATGAGATAGAGGCAGGCAAGATGAAGATAGAGTGGGGTTCGCAAATACGCAACTATGTGATGCACCCCTATAAACTCGTGAAGGATGTACGCACTAATTACGAATCTACTGATGTAGATAGCGTAATGAACGGCGAACTCGACGAATTTCTTAAAGCCTACTTAATGCTTATGGGCACAAGTCGCACGGGCGATACTGATTAATAGAATATAACTTTGCCAAAGGTTGTAGCACAACAGGCTATAAAACCTTTGGCAAAGTATTTTTTAATAATACATCTATTTATGTACAGCTATTTTACCGACAAATACAATTTAAAAATCATTTATTCCCATCAAGGGTATGGCAATTTCATACGATTATACAGAGGAATACCTGTGGAATTATTTTTTATGGATAAGGATATAAAATCATTTGATGATTTTTTGCCTTTTGCTGATACTATAAAAAGTATAAATTTTTTGAGGTGCGCTTTAGATGATTTGAGTGCACTTACTGAATTTAAAAAGCTCAAGGAATTATATATTTCTGATAGCATTATCCATTCAAAGCGATTTTGTCAATTTCTTCAGTTACCTTCTTTAAAAGAATTGACTATTTCTAATCAAAACTATCCAGAAGAAAATCCTTATATACATTCGTTAGCAGAGGCTCATTTGCCTTCTCTGAGGAGTTTAGCCATAGGAAGTTTTGAAACAGATAGTTTAAAAGATGTATATTTACCTTCTTTACGGGAGTTGGTATTGCCTTATTCAGTTAATAGTTTGAAAGGAGCTTATATTCCTTTGCTTGAGAAATTGGATGCTGAACATCTTAAAGAAATAGATGTTGCATTGCCTAAGCTCAAAAAATTACATATAAAATTGAAAGGTTTTGATTTCTATTCACTCAAAAATACCCCTAATTTGAGAGAATTGTATGCTATTCATACTTATTATGATGATCAACAAACTTTTGATGGCTTGGAGGTATGCAAAAAATTAAAATATATTGAGATGTTATCTTGTCCTTTTAAAAACTTTCTTCCGTTTAGCAAGTTGAAGTCTCTTGAGCATTTGGATGTGAGTTATGGCTCCGAAATAGAAAGTTTAGAAGGCTTAGAGCAATTGCCAAATTTAAAAAAGCTCTGTTTGTATGACAATGAATTTATCAAAGAAATAGATGATATATCGTTTATTAAGAATTTGAAAGTATTAGAGATAGAAAAACATAAGGTTCTAAAAATAATAGATGAAATAGAGAAACGAGATATTGCACTTTGGATAATACCAGATGAGAGTTGATAATGAACAAAGAAATTCAATTTTATTCAGATTATGATGGAAATAATCTCGCTTTATTAGAGATAAATAATGCGAGTGACGAAACTATTTTACAACTAAAAGAAATAGAGAATCATATTATTAGGCTTCGTTTTGAGGAATCTCCTAAATCTGAGAAGTTACAAGTGCTATCAGAGGTGCTGGCACAGCCTCATAAATCGGTGTTTATATTGCAATTGCTAAGAGAAAACAATCAAGAGGCTTGGATAAATATAGAGGATTTTAAAAGTGTATGGAATGTAGAGTAACTGTTTATTAGCAATAGAGATTGGGGATTTGATTCGCTCAAAGGTATTGAGTATTTTCAAAACCTAAAAGAATTAGTTTTGGTACTTCGGTATGATAAAAATCTAAGTCTTACACCTTTGGAAGCTTGCTATAAATTAGAAAAGATTAACTTAGAACTTCCTCTAACAAAAAAACAACATCAAGAGCTATCGATGTTGCAATCATTAAAGAAAATGAATGTGAGAGGCTTACAAACAGATTTACTTCAAGCAATGCCCGCTATGGAGTTTTTGGAAGTGCAAGGGCTACAAAGTACAGACCTCGACAAGAAGATGCCTAATTTAAAAGAATTGTTGCTATTCAATAGCAATAAGTTAGAAGACATCAGTTTTATTTCGGGGTTAATACATTTAGAAAGTTTATCATTTTTGGGAGCTAATAAAATTGCTATACTCCCTTCACTTTCTGAACTAAAACAACTTACCTATCTTTCGCTGATGAATATGAAAGAACTCACTGATATTTTCAGTATTAAAGAGGTGAAGCAACTGCGCCATTTACGTATTGCTACCAATTCGTTTAGATTAGAAGATTTGTCTTGGCTTGTTCCTGAAGTATTTCCTTTTTTGGAAAGTATTACAATAAAACTCAAAACGATGAAAGAAACGAGGAACTTTTTGGAGAGATTTCCCGAGATAGGTAAGATACAATACGATTAGATTAAAAGAAATACAACGATTAAAACTATTTTAGTGATGCTATATGGAATTTGTTTTTGGTTGTTGAACAAGAATAAAGACAATATTTTATTAGACAACAGTGGAATAGAAATGTTTGAAGCTTTGAATCCACAAGGAAAGTTATTTACTATCCTTGAAGATTTAAGTACATATTATAAAATATCTTATGGTGATAAAGCATTCATTATACGAAAAGAAGCTATGAAAGTTATAGAAGGTAGTTTTTTAGAAATAGGTACTTTGGTATCGGTAGTAGCCAGTGGAAAACAAGCTATTATAAAAGATCGATATTGGCATTTTAAAGATAGTAAGCCTTTTTACATTTTATTAGGTAGCAGTAGAAGATTTTTTGAAGAAGAGTTGCTATATGAAGAAAGAAATATTAATATGTAACGATTGTAATTATGACAATTTAGTAGCTGAGATTTATATAGATGATAAATATATAGCATTAGTTAGTTATGATAATAATGGTAATTTCTTTGTAGAAACACCTACTATCAAACTAATTAATGAGGATATGGTAACTCATAAAGTTGATTACAATGTATTTATTAAGTTATTAGAAGAAGCTAAAAATAGTTTAAAATGAATAACAAAATAGTAGTTTACCAAGTGCTAACGAGACTTTTTGGGAATACTAATACTACCAATAAAGCGTGGGGCACTAAAGATGAAAATGGAGTGGGTAAGTTCTCGGATTTTACTGAGAAGGCTCTATTAGAAATAAAAAAGTTAGGAGCTACATATATATGGTTTACAGGAGTATTACATCACGCACTCACTACTGATTATACAGCTTATGGCATCAGTAATGACTTTCCGGCGGTAGTAAAAGGACGCGCGGGCTCTCCTTATGCCATAAAGGATTATTACACTGTAAACCCAGATCTTGCTGACAATCCCGCACAACGTTTGGAGGAGTGGGAAGCCCTTATTGCACGTACGCACCAGTGCGGACTGAAAGTGATTATGGATATAGTGCCTAATCACGTGGCACGCCGTTATGAGAGTATTGCTAAACCTGAGGGAATAAGAGGTTTTGGAGAAGATGATGATATTTCGGTAACTTATGCAGTAAATAACAATTTCTATTACAACCCCAATGAGGCTTTTAAACTACCTGAAGGTATTTATGGCGAATATCACGAGTTTCCTGCTAAATGGACAGGTAATGGGGCGCGTGCTTCTCAGCCCGATCGCAATGATTGGTATGAAACCGTAAAGCTCAACTATGGGGTACGCCCTGATGGTATTAAGGATTTTCCAGAACTACCTATAGGTTTTGAGAGTGAAGATACAGAAGTGCATTACCATTTTTGGCAAGACAAAACTGTGCCTAATACTTGGCAAAAGTTCAAAGATATTGCTTTGTATTGGCTTGAGAAAGGTGTAGATGGATTCCGTTATGATATGGCTGAAATGGTACCTGTAGAGTTTTGGAGTTATTTCAATTCGGCTATTAAACATCATAACTCAGAGGCTTTTCTGCTGGCTGAGGTATATAACCCCAATGAATATCGCTCTTACCTGCACTTAGGGAAGATGGATTACTTGTATGACAAAGTGCAATTGTATGACACTTTGCGCAATATTGTAGCACACGAACATAGTACTGATGCCATTGCTCCTATACAACGTGAACTTTCTGATATTTCAGACCGTATGTTACATTTCTTAGAAAACCACGATGAGCAACGTATAGCCTCACCAGAATTTGCGGGCTATGCCGAAAAGGCTAAACCTGCAATGGTAGTTTCTACCCTTATTAGCGAGTCGCCGGTTATGGTGTACTTTGGTCAGGAGGTGGGAGAGAGAGCGGCAGAATGGGCAGGTTTTGGCAGTTCGTCGCGTACTTCTATCTTTGATTATATAGGAGTTCCTGCTCATCAACGATGGGTGAACCACAAGCAGTATGACGGAGGACAACTTAGTAATTCGGAACGAGCATTACACGATTTCTATCAGCGATTACTCAATTTAAAGATTAATGGTGCTTATATTGATTTGCATCAATACAATCGAGAACACACTGTTTATTACAACGACAAAGTGTATAGTTTTGCGAGAGGGAATGAAGAAGAACAATGGGTGATGGTATGCAATTTTAGTGAACACGAAAGTTATGGTTTTGACTTGCAATTGCCAGCCTATTTGTTAGGCAGTTGGTTCTTGAATGACGGTACATATACCCTTAACGATGCTCTTTACTACGAAAAGCAAACTACCCTATATATAGAAAATGGCAAAGGAAGATTGCGAGTGGATATAGCCCCTTTGGAGTCTTTAGTGTTTAGAATTTCTTGATAAAGTATTTATATTGGTAATAAAAAAGTGAGAAATAAAACTTATGATAGTTTTGTTTCTCACTTTTTATTTTTTTTAGATATTTTCCCATTGAAGTAAGGGGAAATTATTTCTTCAGCCAGTTATTTTCAAACTTACAATTTTTATATTCTCCATTTACTGAAATGTAAGTCTTTTCAATGTGTTCTTTCATCCACTTGTTGATAGCTTTTAGCTGTTTTTCTTTGAGGGCTAAATCTTGTATTTTTACGTAATCCTTTACAAAATCGGCTTGGTGTTCATCAATACGATTTGTAATTTGGTAAATCTTATAAGTCTTTTTACCAGTTCTGTCTTCATCTAGAAAAGGAACTGACACCTCATTATCTTTTAGGTCTGAAATACGTGCGTAAAGAGTAGGCTCTATACGGGTAAGTTCAAAACGAGTAGAAAGATCTTCAGGGTTGATAAGCTGACCACCATCATTACGAGTTTCTTTTTCATCAGAGAAATTACGTGCAGCCTCATCAAAAGTGAGTTCTTTGTTAATGATGCGTTCGCGTATTTTGGATATTTTTTCTTTAGCTTCGTTGAGAGCTTCCTCAGGGATATCAGGCATTAATAAAATGTGGCGTACACTCACTTCTTTACCACGAATCTTGTCCATTTGAATAATATGCCAACCGAAACTTGACTCAAAAGGTTTAGATATTTCGCCTTCTTGCAAAGTAAAAGCTACATCTTTAAAAGCTTTATCGAAAGCAGAATTACGATTGAAAGTAAGGACTTGTCCGCCAGTAGCACGGTCTTGAGAGTAGAGAATGGCTTTGGTAGAAAAACTCATACCATTTTCTTCTACATCCTTTTTAATATCATTGAGTTGATCTATTACTTTTTGTACTGAACTCTTAGGGGCAACTGGGTTTACCACAATTTGAGCTATTTCTAATTCAGTACCAAAATGCGGACGCTCATCGGCTGGTATAGCATTGAAGAAGGTGCGTATTTCTTCAGGAGTTACTTCTACATCTTTAATAATTTGTTGTTTCATACGCTGAGCGAGCATACTCACCTTCAAAAGGTTGAAAAGTTCGTCACGCATAGATTGTTCGTCATCTTTTTTGTAGAACTGTAATAGTTTTTTGATATCACCACCTAATTGAGCAGTTAAAAACTCAATACGTTGGTTCACTTGGTCGCGTACTTCGCTATCGGTGAGCTTCACACTATCTTGCACAGCTTGGTGAGCATAGAGTTTATCCTCCATCAGTTTGCCTAACATCTGGCAACGGTTGATTTCACGGGTATCTACTTCTTGTTGTTGCAAATCAATATACGCCTTGTCTATATCTGATTCCAAAATTAGATAATCACCTACTACAGCTGCCACGCCATCTACCTTTTTACGCTCGTTGTTTTGGGCAAAAAATGGAGTGGTAAACAACAACATTACAAGAATCGACCAAATTTTTGTTTTATTCATAAACTTTGTTATTAACTTTAAACGTTCTATTATCATATCAAAAGATGTGCCTAATTGCACTAACTAATTTGCAAAAGTAGTATTTATATTGGAAAAACGAAACATTCTACGTTATTTTATTTTAAAACTACCGATGAGCCACCCTATTGCAGGGAAATAAAAAGGAGCAGTGAATAACCATAAATACTCATAAAAATTGCTAAAAATAGGGTAGTTTCCAATAACTGAAAATCCCTTATAGACGATTAATCCTTCGGTGGTGATAAAACAAAAGAGAAATAGATAAATAAGCCAACGATTTACTTTATATACTTCTTCTAAAAACAGCAAGAGACCTATGGTTACAATTCCTAGAAAATTGAAGTGCAAATAACTAATTAGTAGGTCGATATTTTTAAATAAATAGGGGGTAAGCACGGGGAAAGCACCAGTGAACATCATTGCTACTTTGGCAATAAAAAAACAGATAAAAACTGTTGCTAAAAAGCTCTTTGGTTGAGTTTTTAGGTATAGGCGCAATATCATTATTACAGAGGTAAGCCAAATAAGCACAGAAACTCCCCCAACGATATAGTAGATAGGATAACTAAAATAGCCTACCCACGAGATAAAAAGCGACCCTATAATTCCCGCTTGAAATAGAATAAATATGCGCTTGATAAGTTGAGGGTATTGTATATCCCAACCATATTTTTTTACAAAAAGTCCCATTAGGCTACTGAGCATCCATCCATTGTATTGAAAGTGCAAAAAGAAAGCAATGGAACACATATACATTTCAGAAAATTTACCAAACTTTACAATAGTTACAGGCATAAACCATATTCCTAAACTTGATAGAATAAGATAAAAGATGCCCATCTTTACAAAAGGGGAAGTAGCATATTTTATAAAGAATTTCGCAAAGAAGTAAGTACAAATGATAAATACTGATGAAAAACTGATAGAAATGGCTCCATATCCTTGAAAAGGGAAGCTACAGAGCATACCTAATACTGAGAATTGGGTAATGTAGAACAGCCATCGGTAGCGTTTGTGTAGTTGAGTGTTGAAAGGAATGAAAGTTCGCGCCAAAATAGCTGAAAGCATTACATATACAAATCCTAAAAGCGCTAAATGAGAATGGGTATGCACAATATTCCGATAATTGAATACAAAAGGATAGTCGGCTACTTGTACTGAGCGCATAAAGATACCCAAGCACACAACTATGGCAAAATAAGCAAATGCCCATCGTATATCGGTTTGTATGTTTAATTTAGTATTCAAAAGTACCGTATTCGCTTTTTATAGTTAGACATTTTTTATCAGAAGCTTCTACATATCCTATTACTTGAGCAGGTACGCCAAAAGATTCTGATATAGCTATCAAATCCTCGGCAATAGCTTCAGGTACATAGAGTTCCATACGATGACCACAGTTAAATACTTGGTACATTTCCTTCCAATCGGTTTTAGATTCTTCTTGAATAAGTTGAAAGAGAGGAGGAACGGGGAAGAGATTGTTTTTAACAATATGCAAGTTATCTATAAAATGCAATATTTTAGTTTGTGCTCCTCCACTACAATGTACCATTCCACATATTTGGGTATTGTCGTATTTTTCTAATATCTTTTTGATAATAGGTGCGTAGGTGCGGGTAGGGGAGAGGACGAGTTTCCCCGCGTCTATAGGAGAACCTACAACACTATCAGTGAGGTGTTTAGTTCCTGCATATACGAGCTCTTCAGGAACTGAGGGATCAAAACTTTCAGGGAATTGATTTGCTAATGATTTGTTGAAAACATCGTGTCGAGCTGAGGTAAGTCCGTTGCTACCCATACCACCATTATAAGAAGTTTCATAAGTAGCTTGCCCATAAGAAGCCAATCCTACAATTACATTGCCTGCTTTGATGTTTGCATTATCAATCACTTTACTACGTTTCATACGTGCTGTTACAGTGGAATCGACAATAATAGTGCGGACTAAATCACCTACATCGGCAGTTTCACCTCCTGTAGAGTGAATATGTACCCCAAAATTAGCTAATTCATTGATAAGTTCTTCAGTACCATTGATGATTGCTGAAATAACTTCTGCAGGAATGAGGTTTTTGTTGCGCCCTATGGTAGAAGAAAGCATAATGTTATCTACTGCTCCTACACACAATAAATCATCTATATTCATTATGAGGGCATCTTGAGCAATGCCTTTCCAAACACTTAAATCGCCCGTAGTTTTCCAATACATATAAGCCAAAGCCGACTTAGTACCTGCACCATCAGCGTGCATTACAAGGCAATATTGGTCATCACCAGTAAGATAATCGGGGACTATTTTGCAGAAAGCTCTAGGGAACAATCCTTTATTGATATTTTTGATAGCTTTATGCACTTCGTCTTTCGCAGCCGAAACTCCACGTTGTGCATAGCGTTTACTTACTTCCATTATAGTTTAATTTTGAGAGGCAAAGGTAAGAATAATTTGTCAATTAGCAAATTGGCAAATTAATTAATTATCCTTATCTTTGCCAAAAAAAGAAATGAATGACATATATGCATTAGTAGGTAAGAATATAGATTATTCTTTTTCAAGAAATTATTTTACCGAAAAATTTAAACGCGAAGATGTGAAAAACAGTCAGTATGTGAATTTTGATATCCAAAATATTGATGAACTGACAGATTTATTGCGTGCTACACCTAATTTAAAAGGAATGAATGTAACCATTCCTTATAAGCGTGATATTATCAAGTTCCTAATAGCGGTAGATCCTACTGCTTATGATATAGGAGCTGTAAATACCATACAAGTAACGCCTAAAGGACTTATAGGCTACAATACTGATTGTTATGGCTTTCGAGAATCATTACGTCCGCTCTTGCAACCCCATCACACTTTTGCTCTTATATTGGGTACAGGAGGGGCTTCAAGTGCTGTAGCGTACGCTCTTAAGCAATTAAGAATTAGAGCTCAATTTGTATCCCGTACTCCTAAAGAAGGTCAGTTAGCTTATGATAAACTCACCCCTGAACTTTTTCAAAAGTATACTTTGATTGTAAATTGTACTCCCTTAGGAACTTTTCCAAATATTACAGATTGTCCTCCAATTCCTTATGAATATATCACTCCACAACACTTGCTCTATGATCTCATCTATAATCCTGCAGAAACTACTTTTTTACAAAAAGGGAAACAGCGAGGGGCTACCATTTGTAATGGTTTGCAGATGTTAGTGTTACAAGCTGAAAAATCGTGGGAGATTTGGCAAAAAAATAGTGACCTAACAAATTAATGTTGCTCACTTATTACTTTAGTAATACGCACAAAATCTTGCCAAGGCAATTGCTCAGGGCGTTTATCGAATATAGAGTCTTGTTTTAAATTCTCATCTATAAGAAATTGTTTTAGACTATTGCGGAGAGTTTTGCGCCTTTGATTAAATGCTGTTTTAACAACTGTAAAGAACAAACTTTCATCGCAATCTAAATGGAAGTTAGTTTTGCGTACCAATCGTATCACTCCACTTTTTACTTTTGGAGGAGGATTAAAAACTCCTTCTGAAACAGTGAATAAGTAGCTAGCATCGTAGAAGGCTTGTACTAAAACTGATAATATACCATACGTTTTGCTACCTTCGTGTTCACATATACGCTCGGCTACTTCTTTTTGAAACATTCCGCTGAACTCGGGAACATATTCTCGCAGTTCAAGCAATTTGAAAACAATTTGAGTAGAAATATTGTATGGAAAATTACCAATAATAGCAAAGGGTTCCCCTATATAATCAGCTATATTGTATTTCAAGAAATCATCAGCAATAATTTTTCCTTTGAGTTCGGGGTAATGAGTTTCTAAATAGGCTACAGATTCCTTATCAATTTCAACTATGTGTACATCAACATCTTTTTTGAGTAAAAACTGAGTGAGTACCCCCATTCCTGCCCCTATTTCTATCACTTTATTATAACCTTTTAATGATAGTGTATCAGCTATTTTTTGAGCGATGTTTAAATCCTTTAAGAAATGTTGCCCTAAATGTTTTTTTGCTTTTACTAATTCCATAAATCTAACTTCTTACTTTTCGGAGTAACAAAATAGCTAAGGTAAGGAAAATAAGGTTAGGCAAGACGACAGCCATTAGAGGAGAAAGTCCTCCTGAGGTTTGGGCAAGGGTTCCAAATACACGGTCGAAGAATACAAAACTAAATCCTACAACTACTCCTACCATTAGGTTGATTCCCATTCCTCCGCGTTTTTTTACCGATGAAACAGCTACACCGATAAGTGTAAGAATAAAGGCTGTACTTATAGCACCCCAACGACGGTATTTTACCAATAGATACATATTTAAATTGGGCGAACCTTTCATCTTTTCGCGTTCAATAAACTTGTTTAGCTCAAACAAGTTCTTGTTTTCTGCCGTATATTCCATCGGCATTAGGTCATCAGGTTTGAAATTGAATATAGTATCTAACTGGTCGCGTTTCACTAATATATCATCACCTTCACCTATTTTTCTTTTGGAATAATTGGTAAGCCTGTAAGTTTTTGTACTATCTATCCACTGAATTGTCTCAGCATTTATTTTTTCCTTCATCTTAATACCATCAAAGTGCTCTACTGAAAAGTTGTACCCTTTTTGTTCTTGGTAATTAAATGAGCTTACATATAAATAATCATTATCAGAAAACTGATTGTAGAGGTCTGAAACACTTTCTACCTTTGAAGAACGTATGTACTTATTCCAAAAGTCGTTATATACAGTACTAGCAGCTGGTACAATAAACATTCCCATAAAGAACACTATCACAGAAATGATGCTCGCACCCACGATATATGGACGCAAAAAGCGCATATACGATACACCTGAGCTCTGGATAGCAATAATTTCTGTATTATTAGCTAACTTTGATGTAAACCAAATAATAGAGAGAAATAACAAGATAGGGAATAAAATATTGGCAAAATAAACAATAAAACTAAGGTAATACCACAGTATTTCATTCATTGGTGCTTTTCTTTCTATCATTTTATCTACTTTTTCAGATAAATCTACAATAATTCCAATAGGAATGAAGAGAACTATCATTATAAAGAAGGTAAGAAGATAGCGTTTTAAGATGTACCAGTCGAGTATTTTCATTTTTTTATTTTTTTTATAGACGATTTGACATATTGGCAACCATTTTGGTTTTCCACTGAAGGAAAGTACCCGCTATAATTTGTCGGCGAGCTTCTCTCACAAGCCACAAATAGAAACCGAGATTATGAATAGAAGCAATTTGCTTGCCAAGAAATTCATTGGCAGCAAATAAATGACGCAAATAGGCTTTTGTGTAATAGGTGTCTACATAAGTATGCCCATCAGGGTCTATGGGTGAAAAATCATCTTCCCATTTTTTGTTTTTAATATTGATAATTCCTTTTGCAGTAAAGAGCATTCCGTTACGAGCATTGCGCGTAGGCATTACACAATCCATCATATCCACTCCCAAAGCAATATTTTCCAATATATTAATGGGGGTTCCCACTCCCATAAGGTATCGAGGTTTGTCTTTGGGGAGAATATCACATACAAGTTCAGTCATTTCATACATTTGTTCAACAGGTTCTCCTACTGATAGCCCCCCGATAGCGTTTCCGTCGGCATTTTTGCTTGCAATATATTCGGCAGACTGTGTACGAAGGTCTTTATAGACTGACCCTTGTACTATCGGGAATAAACTTTGATGATAACCGTATTTAGGAGGTACTTTTTCGAGGTGAGCAATGCATCTATCAAGCCACCTATGCGTGAGATGCATTGAACGTTTTGCATAACCATATTCACAAGGGTAAGGCGTACATTCATCAAAAGCCATCATAATATCAGCACCTATACTGCGCTCTATTTCCATTACATTTTCAGGTGAAAAAAAGTGAAAAGAGCCATCAATATGACTTTTAAATTTCACGCCTTCTTCTTTTATCTTTCGGTTGGCAGCCAATGAATATACTTGATAACCACCACTATCGGTAAGTATGTTTCTATCCCAATTAATAAACTTATGTAAGCCTCCTGCTTTTTCTAAAATGGGGGTTTGAGGTCGTAAATAGAGGTGATAAGTGTTCCCCAATATGATATCAGCGTTGATATCATCTTTTAATTCGCGTTGGTGCACTCCTTTCACACTTCCTACCGTTCCCACAGGCATAAAAATAGGAGTTTCAATCACGCCGTGGCTGGTAGTAATCTTTCCAGCACGTGCTTTAGTATGTTCATCTGTTTTTAGTAATTCAAATTCCATAGTTGAAATATTTTCGGGCGCAAAGGTAGGGAAGAATTTGCAAATTAGCAAATTAGCAGAATTAGCGAATTAGTTAGTATATTATCTTTTAGAATAATTGAGTGATGGCGTAAATAGCCAAACCGACTAAACCACCTACCAAAGTACCATTGATACGGATAAATTGGAGGTCTTTACCTACTTCTAATTCAAGTTTTTCGCTCAATTCACGTCCTTCCCAATTCTCTACCGTATGACTGATGAGTTTTCCGACTTCCTCTTTGTTTTTTAGCACAAATTGATAGGCAGTTTTCTGTGCCCAAATGTCTATTTGGTATTGTAAAACAGTGTTGTGTTGCAGTTCATCAGTAAGTTGTTCAACTCCTTTTTGCAAGAGTTTTGTAAGTTGTAATTCTCCTTCAGGGGCATTGAGTTTTTCAGCAAATTCATATAATTGTGCTGTAATTTCAGCCCTGATAGGGTGAGTTTTATCTTGTGAAGTTTTTAAAGCTAATAAGTAAAGTCCATTGGCAACTTTTTTAGCAACTTTGTTTTTTACAAATGAAGGAGTAAGAGAAGAAAACTGTTCTTTGATTTCTTGATGTATGAGTTCTTCATTTTCAAAGAGATATGTGGCTATTTTTTCAAAAAATTGTTGGAGAAATTCTTGGTGTTTATTCTCATCTAAAAACGAAATCAGAGCTTCACTTACTTTTTTATTGAGAGGAATGTCCTTTACAAAAGATTTAATCTTAGTTAGTGTACTTTCTTTTGAAAGTTGCTCTATTATAAAGGTAGAGACTTTAATATTGGTAATGTAAGGACGTATTTGTTTAGGTTTCAAAAAGTTCTCTACTACAAAATCACCTAAGTTTTCACCTATATCATTTTTTCGTTCCTCAATGAGGTTAGTATGAGGAATGTTTAATCCTAAAGGCTTGTGAAAGAGAGCTGTAACTGCAAACCAATCGGCAAGTGCTCCTACCATAGCAGCTTCAGAAAAAGCCTTTATATAACCTATAAAAGTGAGTTCAAGAGCTTTTTTATGAGCTATTACCATTACTATATAAATGACGAGCATCAAAACAAAGAGTCCTGTAGCTATATTTTTGTGGTGTTGTAGTTTTCTTTTTTTATTCTCCATTTATTACTTGTTATCTGATAAAAAAGGCTGTTCATCCATTGAGCAGCCTTTTTTGATTTTTATTTGTTGTAAACGCTTTCTTTTTTGAAGTGTTTAGCCAACAGATAATACACAACTGCACGGTACTTGCTTTTGTTAGATTTGCCGTATTTTTCGAGTACAGCATCAATAGCCTTATCTAACTCAGGACCATCTTTTAAGCCTAATTTTTTGATTAGGAAGTTTTGTTTTACACGGTCTAACTCAGTTTGGTCAGAGCCAGATACTTTAGAAGCATCATTGTTGTAAATACAAGGTCCTAAACCTACCGTTACTTTTGTTAAGAACTCTACATCTGGGTTCTTTTCACCACATTTTTCTTTTAAATCTTGGGTGTACACAGCGATTAAATCATCACGTTTACTCATAATTTTTTATATTTAAAATTATTAATGCGGTAAAAGTAGTTATTTTTTTATAAACTCAAAATATTTTAACAAAACTTTATCATTTATTTTTCGTGGTGTATGTACTTCTAATAGCTTTGGTACGTCGGATTTTTCGTAAAATTCACCTATTTTCCTCTGTAAATCAGTAAGATTAGTAGCTGACTGATAATTTATGTTGTACATTTTACAAAAATGCTCAGCTGTGAGTTTGTGAGGTGTCTCAAAAAAATATTCAAAGTTAGAATCGGTTTTATCACCTGGTAGTATTCTAAAGATACCTCCTCCTTGATTGTTAAGGAGAATCACTCTGAAGTTTTGTGGAATATATTTGTTCCAAAGAGCATTACTATCGTAGAAAAAACTTAAATCACCCGTGATAAAAACAGTAGGCGATGCACTCCCAACAGCAGCTCCAATAGCAGTGCTCATACTACCATCAATACCGCTGGTACCTCGATTGCAAAATACTTTCCAAGAAGGATGTGCTTTCATCAGTTGGGCATATCTGATTGCTGAACTATTACTTATCTGCACGATATGATCATTAGGAATATTGTTGAACACCTCATTGTAGACTTTGAAATCGGAGAAAGGAATTTGGTTAATATACTCCAAATGAATTTGCTGTATTTCATTTTTTATCTCTAACCACTGTTGTTGATAAGTAGAAGATACATTAATTAAATTAGGTGTTACCTCTCTCAAAAAAGTATTGATGTCCGCTTTAAAATGAGCTGTTAAACAGAAATATGAATTATAATCTTTGTGTAAATCTACATTATAGTGATAGGTAGGTTGATAAGAACGCAAGAACTGTTTTATCTTTTTGGAAACTACCAGACCACCAAAAGTAAGTAACAGATCAGGGTGTAAGGATTCTTTTAGAGTAGGGTCTTTTTCAGTATAAGTGAGCAATTTATCGATATAAGGAATAAAATGCGAATGGTGCAAGTTTGATGTAGTTTCAGTGAGTACTACTACGGAGGGGTCTTTGGCAAGCCATTCAACATATTGAGATTCTACACTATTGGGTGTTAATACTCCTACTAATACCATTTTTTTAGCCGAAGAGTTCCAATGTTTCACAAAATTAGTGGCTTTATCCTTATTAATAATAGGATTTTTGATTTCTGCAACGATGTTCTCAAAAGGATACTGTTCTTCGGTAGTGAGGTATAAGGGTTCTTCAAAAGGCACATTGATATGTACTGGTAATTGCTCCTCTATAGCTGTATTCAACGCTCTGTTTAGTTCATAAAAATTGCTTTTATCACTATGTGTTTCATCTGATAGATTGGCATTGTAGGCACTGTGGTTTGCTAGTACATTCACCTGACGTATGGTTTGTCCGTCACCTATATCTATTTTGCTTGATGGGCGGTCGGCAGAGATAACTACCAAAGGGATATTACTGTAAAAAGCCTCTGAAAAAGCAGGGTAGTAATTGAGTAAAGCAGATCCTGAAGTACATACTACTGCCACAGGCTCACGCCGTTGTTGGGCAATGCCTAAGGCAAAGAAAGCGGCGCAACGCTCATCAACAATACTATAACAGCTAAAATAAGGATTATTGGCAAAACCAATGGTTAAAGGGGCATTACGCGACCCTGGAGAGATGACAATGTGTTTTATTTGTTTGGCTTTACAGGCTTCTATTACGTGTTGAGCTAGTTTAATTTGTGGTCTTTTCATCTATTCAGTGAGCTTGTTTTTATGCTGATAATACTCATATAGGGCTACTTGAGAGCGCAAGGCAGGAGTGGTGTGAGGACGATAAGTATTGTCTTGCGCTTTGTTGATGATACGCGCCTTTACATTATCAGCCCAACTTATTTCAAAGGTATCTATCAACTCTTGCTGTATGGTTTTATCGTAAATAGGACAACCTACTTCTACTCTGAAAGAAATATTGCGCGTCATCCAATCGGCTGAGGAGATATATACTTTAGGTGTACCTCCATTGCCAAAGATAAACAAACGTGGGTGTTCTAAGAACTTATCGACGATACTGATTACCTCAATATTCTCACTCATTCCTTCAATACCAGGTACTAAGCAACAAATGCCGCGTACAATCATTTGTATTTTTACTCCTGCACGGCTGGCTTCATATAGTTTATCAATCATCTTGTAGCTGGTGATATTGTTCATCTTTAGCTTGATATACGCCTCTTTACCCGCTTTAGCATTCTTGATTTCCTCGTCTATCAGATGTTTAAGTTGCTTTTTTGTATAGTGAGGAGAGACTATTAGATGCTTGAATTTTTGCACATTATAGTTGGTATCAAAGAAGTTGAACACTTTGTTTACCTCTTTGAGAATCTCTTGATTTGCAGTAAACAGTGTGTAATCAGTATAGATTTTAGCTGTACTTTCGTTGAAGTTACCCGTACTGATAAAACCATAACGTTTTAGTTCTTTACCTTCTTTGCGTTCAATTACGCATATTTTACTATGCACTTTGAGTCCGCGTACGCCAAAAATGAGTTTTACACCTTCTGCTTTTAGTTGTTCAGCATATCGTATATTTGATTCCTCATCAAAGCGTGCTTGTAACTCTATCTGTACAGTTACTTGTTTGCCGTTTTTCACCGCATTGATGAGTGAATTGACAACTTGTGAGTTTTTTGCCAAACGATAAATGGTTATTTTTACCGACTTCACTTTGGGGTCAAGAGCAGCTTCTCTCAAAAACCATATAATGTTAGAAAAAGTATGGTAAGGAGTATATTGCAAATAGTCCTTTTCAGCAATTTTTTTTAATAAACTCTCATCGGAAGTAAGTCCTTGTACAGGTAGAGATTGTATGGGAGGATAGGTTAAATCCTTACGACCTAAGCTGGGAAAGCTCATAAAATCACGGCGGTTGTGGTAACGCCCTCCAGGTATTACACTATCTGTTTTTACAATTCCCATTTTCTCGAATAAGAATTGCAAGGTATCCTTATCAATCATTTTGTCATATACAAAACGCACAGGTTCCCCTTTGCGTCGATCTTCCACACTAGTAGATATTTTTTCGATAAAACTTTTGCTCAAATCATCATCAATGTCCAATTCGGCATCACGGGTGATTTTTATCATATTAGCTGTAAGCGATTCGTAATTGAAGATGTTGAATATTTTATGTAAACAGAAACGAATTACATCGTCCAGCATAATGATATAGTGTTTGTCACCTATCTGAGGTAGCTCTATAAAACGGTCGAGGGTAGTAGGTAACTCAATCAGTGCATATTGTATTTTTTCTTTATAAACACGTGATGAAAAGAACTTTTCTATACCTGATGCTTTTTCGTCCTCTTCCTTTAGTGTCATTTTAACTGCTAAATACGCTACATCATCTTTCAGTTGAGGAAACATTTCCAAATCGTTGAGGATAATAGTAAAGAGAGCAGGGCGTACTTTATTGTAGAAATATGTATTTACAAAAGATTCGTGCTCGGGTAACAAGGTCTTTTCATCTACTATAAAAATCTGTTCTTTCTCCAATTCTTTGGTGATAGAGGCAATGATTTTCAAACTTTGATCTTGCAGAAGTATTACCTCTTTAGTAATTTCTTCTAAAAGTTCTTTAGCGTGTACTCCCAATTCTTTGTCGGAGGTTTCATTCATTGCAACACGTTTCACTGTAGCGTAACGCACTTTGAAGAACTCATCTAAGTTGTTAGAAAAAATACCCGCGAAGCGCAAGCGTTCCAATAGAGGCACGCGTTCATCGGCTGCCTCCTGAAGTACGCGTGCATTGAATTTGAGCCAACTCAATTCGCGGTTGATATATTGATTTTCTGTTTTCATTTTATTTCATTTTAAGCCATTTCCACAGTTCTTTATAAGTAGGTTTTTTACCATACATCAAGATACCAATGCGGTATATTTTGGCTGCCAATTTGATGATTCCGAAGAAAGAAAGATACAGAATAACAAGAGAGATTGCTACTTCCCACCACGCTACCCCAAACGGTATGCGCATTAACATTACTATGGGTGAAGTGAAGGGAATGTACGAAAATACTACTGAAATGGTGCCGTGGGGCTCTTCGATTACAGAGAACATTCCTACATAGAAGCCTAATATTAAAGGGATTAATATAGGCATCATAAACTGCTGAGTATCGGTTTCGTTATCAACCATTGCGCCAATCATTGCATAAAGTGAACTATATAGCAAGTAGCCTCCTATGAAGAACAAGAGGAAGACTATAAAGGTTTCGGCAAAAGGGAAATGGTATAAAGAATTTACTATATTGTTGATATCCGATAAGTTACCTGCTCCTTGTACTGCTTGTGTAGAAGTATTTACATCAAAAAAAGAAGGAGCTAATGCTAACAATATTCCTCCTATAGCAACCCATATTACAAATTGAGTGATGCCCGCTAACGAAGTACCTAAAATCTTTCCTAACATCAATTCAAAAGGTTTGACAGATGAAATGATAATTTCTATAATTCGATTGGTTTTTTCCTCTATTACGCTGCGCATAATCATATTGCCATAGATGATGATAAACATAAAAATTAGATAACCAGCAATTCCTCCAATGCTTATTTTCATCAGGCTATCGAACTCAGAGCTCTTTTCCCCCGTGAAATTCTGTAACTCGATATCAATATGAGCTTTAGCTGAGTCTATTTCCTTTTTATCAATTCCTTTTTGAGTGAGATTATGTTGGAAAAGAGTGCGTTCTATTGCAGCTGTCATCTCATTAGTAAGTGATAAGGAGGGGGATTCTTCACTATAGAAAGCTATATTTTTGTCACCTTTAGCAGGAATGTATAACAATCCATATTGACCTTTTTCTAATACATTAGCTTTGGCATCTTTGAGTGAAATATTATTGAGATATTGAAACTGAGTTGTCTCGGTATTCTCAAAAGTATTAGCATAGAGTCCGCTTTCATCTACAATCACAATATCCTTAGCCTTGCTCTTTCGGTTCATATCACTTAAAAAGCCAATGATAAAAGCAAACAAAACGAATATAAGTGGACTTACGAACGTCATTATCACAAATGACCTATTACGTATTTTATTTAAGTATTCTCTTTGAATAATAATTCCTAAATGTTTCATAATATGAGCCTCACGGGCAGTTTTTAGTTTGACAATTTATTAATGGTTGAGATAAAAATCTCATCAACGGTAGGGATAGCCTCTACAAAATGAGTTACCTCGGCACGAGTTGTAAGGTATTGCAACAAATCGTTAGCGGTTTGTCCTTCTTTTTGCTTGATATGCAGTTTTAATTCGTCGTACAATGTTTTGAAATGCGCTTCACTTAGTTCAAAATGCATTTTCAGTTCGTTTAAGAGAGCAGGTTTCTGGTCTTCAGGCAATTTTAAACCTACTTCGTAAGAATTGTTTTTATAAGCACGTTTGATATCAATAAGTTTACCATCTAATATTTTACGTGATTTATTGATGAGTGCAATATGATCACACAATTCCTCTACCGATTCCATTCGGTGAGTAGAGAAGATAATGGTAGCACCTTGGTCACGCAAGTAGAGAATTTCGTCCTTGATAATATTGGCATTGATAGGGTCGAACCCGCTAAAAGGCTCATCAAATATCAATAGTTTGGGGTTGTGGAGTACAGTTACTAAAAACTGTATTTTTTGAGCCATCCCTTTGGAGAGTTCTTGTACTTTTTTGTTCCACCAGTCGCCAATATCGAGGCGGTTGAACCAAAATTTAAGTCGTTCCTTAGCTTCAGCTTTGCTCAATCCTTTGAGTTGTGCTAAATACAAGGCTTGTTCGCCCACTTTCATCGATTTATACAAACCGCGTTCTTCGGGCAAATAGCCTATTTGAGCTGTATGCTTGGGTTGCAAAGGTTCACCGTCAAAAAAAACTTGTCCTGCATCGGGCAGTACAATTTGGTTGATGATACGTATAAGAGAAGTTTTTCCTGCCCCATTTGGCCCGAGCAATCCAAAGATGCTGCCTTTAGAGATGTGTAGCGATACATCGTTGAGTGCGGTGTAGTTGCTGTATTGTTTACTGATATTTTCTATTCTAAGCATTTTGATAAACGGTTCGTGATAAAATGATTAATGATTAGTTTTCAGAGGGCAAAGATAAAATAATTCAAAAAGAAAAGCAAGTATATAGAATAAAAAAAGTCGTTACTTCCCAGCAACGACTTTTCCTCATTAAAACAAAAAATTATGAAAAAAACTAAATTACTTCTATTTTTCCATCTTGTCTTTCAACTCTTGTAATACTTCAAGGTCTCCAAGGGTTGATTTTTCAACAGTAGATGAATTGGTGCTTACAGCAGCTTCTTTAGCTATTTTTTCTTCTTCTTCTTTGAAGATAGCGGTGTGAGAAGCTACTACACGTTTAAATTCTTTGTTGAACTCAATTACTTTGAACTCAGCAGTATCTCCCTTGCCTAATTTTTTTCCGTCTTCTTTTTCTAAGTGACGTGAAGGAACAAAGGCTAAAATATCGTCGTTGAAAGGAACGGTAGCACCTTTATCTACCATTTTAGAAATGGTACCAGTGTGTACAGTACCTACGGCAAATTCAGCTTCGTATTTGTCCCAAGGGTTAGGAGTGGTTTGTTTGTGACCTAATGACAACTTGTGTCCTTCAGCATCCAATTCGAGTACTACTACTTCAATTTTATCACCAGAGTTTACAAATTCTGATGGGTGTTTGATTTTCTTAGTCCAAGAAAGGTCGGTGATGTGGATAAGACCATCAATACCTTCTTCGAGTTCTACGAATACACCAAAGTTAGTGAAGTTACGAACAGTACCTGTGTGTTTAGAACCTACTGGATATTTTTCAGTGATGTTGATCCAAGGGTCTGGGGTAAGTTGTTTGATACCCAAAGACATTTTGCGCTCGTTGCGGTCGAGAGTTAAGATAACAGCCTCTACTTCGTCACCGAGTTTTACGAAATCTTGAGCAGAACGCAAGTGAGTACTCCAAGACATTTCAGAAACGTGGATAAGACCTTCAACGCCATCAGCGATTTCTACAAAAGCACCATAATCGGCAATAACAACAACTTTACCTTTTACTTTATCACCCACTTTAAGATCGTCGGCTAAAGCATCCCAAGGATGTTTGCTAAGCTGTTTCAAGCCTAATTGGATACGAGATTTGTTGTCGTCGAAATCGAGGATAACTACGTTCAATTTTTGATCTACAGAAACCACTTCGCTTGGGTGGTTGATACGAGCCCAAGAAAGGTCGGTGATGTGAATCAATCCATCTACGCCACCAAGGTCTACAAATACGCCATAAGAAGTGATGTTTTTCACAACACCTTCGAGTACTTGACCTTTTTCGAGTTGGCTGATGATTTCTTTCTTTTGTTCTTCGATATCTGCTTCGATGAGCGCTTTGTGAGAAACCACTACGTTTTTGAACTCGTGATTTACTTTCACAATCTTGAATTCCATTGTTTTGTTTACGAATTGCTCGTAATCGCGAATAGGTTTCACATCGATTTGTGAACCAGGGAGGAATGCTTCGATGCCAAATACATCTACAATCATACCGCCTTTGGTACGGCTTTTTACAAAACCATTTACGATTTCGCCGTTTTCGTGTGCTAAATTGATTCTATCCCAAGCCTTAAGCGTACGTGCTTTGCGGTGAGAAAGTACTAACTGACCGTTTTTATCTTCGCGGATATCAATAAGTACTTCTACTTTGTCACCTACTTTGAGGTTAGGGTTGTAGCGGAACTCGTTGAGAGAGATAACGCCTTCAGATTTAGCGTTGATGTCGATAATTGCTTCTCTGTCGGTAATACGAGTTACAACACCTTCTACTACTTCATTGTCTTGAGTGTCAACGAAATTGTTTTTAACCAATTCTTCGAAGTTTTTTAATTGGTCTTCTTGTACGCTGTCAATACCTTCTTGGTATTTTTCCCAGTTGAAGTTTTGTAAAAATTCTTCTGGATTTTGAGTGTTTTCAGCCATTTGCTGATGATAAAATTTGTATTTCCTGATAGTAATTAGAGTATTATAGGGGATTACTATAGGAAAGAGTTAAACTTAATTGATAAAATAAATACTCTATCTCCCCTAAAATCGTGGCAAATGTAGTGATAATCTTCTAAATAGCCAAAAGTTTTTGTAAAAATATTTCTGTGTATTTTTTCACATCGCTGATAATCAGTGTGTTTTTATTTTATAAGGTATGCGTATTTTTTCCAATTTTCATTGTTGCGATACAAACTTATATCACTTGTGGCAACATAAATAGCTTGTAATTTTTCATCATTGTAGGAAAAATCGCCTTCTAATCGTGGGGGTATTTCACTTTCAATACTTATAGACTCAATACAATTTTTACCAAAGAGGAATTCACCTATAAAACTCACACGACTTGGGAAGCTAACGTGGCGCAATTGTTCACAATCTTCAAAGGCGGCTTTTTGTATGGTAGTGAGTTGTCCATTGAAGTTTATTTTGCTGAGTTTGTTGCAATTGTAGAAAGCATCTCTGCCTATGGTTGTAACATTTCTCAAAATGGGGTCGGCTTGCATATCTATAGCAGTAACTTGAGTATCAAACCATTTTAATAAAGTTTTACCATCCTCACTGAGGAGATATTGTTGGGTAATTTTCTTCTCGGTATGAATAGATGGAGTTGCTTGTATAGGAGAAAATATAATGGGTGGAGGGGTAGTTGTAGAAGGATTGTTGAAAAATGTGTTATTTACACGTTTTTTAGGATCTTCACCATACACATTTTCCCCTACATTCCCTTCTTTAAATAATAAAAGAAAAGGGTTATATAAAGGGATCAAAGATAGCCACCCACTTTCACCTATATCGTGGCTACGCTTTGCTGATTGTGCAAAATAGAAGATGAAAATAGGAATAAAAAAGATTATTGAAAATGAACGATTAAAATTGAACACTTCATCTAAAAAATTGAAAATTATATAGAAAATAATAAAGGATAGTCCAAATTCAGTACGTCTGATACGTCCATCAAAAGAAAAAGGTTTTTTAAACATAGGTTATAAATTACGAATTACTATATGAAAAATAAAAACTTTGTCGGGGTCATTAGACTCTGACAAAGTTAGTGATTGTTATTTTTTATCTGCTGAAGGTGGATATTTTTCTAATATCTTGTTTACAAAATTTTTGATAGCTTCTTCCTTCTTATCCATTGATTGTGGCAAATACCCCGTGCCTTTTCCTTGCCATACCAATTCACGCTTCTTCGCATCTATAATCTCAATGTAAAGAGTACCTTCTGTATTTCGACTTACATTATAAGTGGCTCCTCCCCAAAATGGACCCCAACTCATTCCCCAGCCCCAGTAATACGGACTATTGTCATACACATCTACATTCTCCCGATCTCGAGTGAATATGTTTACTAAAAAATCAGGGTTCTCAGAAAGTGTTAGCCCTTTAGTAGTAAGATTTTGCTCTATAGCACGTAAAATACGTTTCTTATCCAAGTCGGATATTTGTACTTTATCAATACCTTCTTTAAAAAAAGCAAAAGATTTCATCGCTGAAAAATCGGCTTGACGATCATAATCAGTAGCTACATAAATACTTGCACAAGAACTAAGCCCCAAAGCTACTGCTAACATTAGTAGAATAGTTATCTTTTTCATTTTGTTGTGATTTAGTGTTTCTTTCTTAACAGCAAAATCTATACCGAAATGAGGCTATCTAAAAAAGTGATGTTGTAGGAGTGATTTATAAATCCCCTCTACAACATCACTAAAAATGTCTGATTATCAGTATACCGCAATCATACTTTCAAAGTTTTTTTTAGACTCCCTATATTTTAAGGTAATCTTTCGTATAAACAGCAGTGGTGTAAGTTTTTGTACACTTCATCGTCAGCGCGTTCTTTGCCAGCGTCGTGTCCTACTTTGGCAATAGCTTTCTGCACATCGCTTTCACTGCATTTGCGCTCGTCGAAAATAAGGGTCATATTGCCACTCTTGATATTCCAATTAGCGCTCTTTACGCCCTTTACGCTATAAGCCGCTTTTTCTATACGCGCCTTACACTGTTCACAGTTGCCTCCTACAGCAAACTCTACTTTCTTACTTTTGTTAGGTGCTTGTTGTGCACTTGCGATAGTGAGCCCAAAAAAACTCAAAGCTATCCATAATAAAATACGTGTTTTCATTTTATAATAATTTAAATCTTAATCCTGCATAATACATCTGTCCAAAGGCAGGAGCGTACTGCATTGTACTATCAAAATATGCGCCAAAAGGATTGTTGGCTGCCAAAATACCATTCTCTTGTTTATAATTGGTGATGTTTTCACCTCCTATATATACCTCAAATGTCTTAGAAAATACTTTGGTGATTTGAGCATTGAGTGTAGCAAATGATGGCGCATAATCGTCTAACCTATAGGCTATAGGGTTCGTAGCGGTTGTAGGCAAACGTTGTTCTCCCAACCAGTTGAAGGTTACATCAAACTTCCATTGAGAATGTTTGTTCTCGTTGCGCTCAGGAGTCTCGTAAGCTACATTGGCAAACCAGCGATGCTTTGGGGTAAGGGTCTTCTCCATCTGTCCTTTAGTAAACTGCGTTTGCACATCATAATACTTATAGGCAGCCTTGAAGTCCAACCCTTTGGCAGGAGTAATACTAAATTCTGCTTGTAGAGAGTTCGCAAAACTATTCCCATTGAGGTTGTAAAACAAGGCTTGTTGGGGTGAGTTATCCAAATCTACTACTACTTGATTATCAAAATCTGTACGGTAGAAATCTACTGAAAGCTCTGCACTTTTACCTAATATTTTAAATGCTTGCAAAAAGCTCACTCCGTAGTTCCAAGCAATTTCGGGATTCAATCCATAGAGCTTCCCTCCATCACCTCCTATAATAGCAAGCTTGCGTGCGGATGCCAAGAGTTGTTGGTTCTCTGCTATCACATTAGCAGCGCGTTTGCCTCGCCCTGCCGATACTCTGAAAGTCGCTTGTTTCCAAGGATTATAACGCACATGCAAACGTGGCGTAATGAAGTTTCCTAAATGATTATGACTATCAGCGCGTACTCCTGCCACAAAACTGAAGTTACTCAAATTGTCATAAGTATATTCAAAGAAGGCACCTATGGAGCGATCTACACGTGAGAAATCTCCCGCAAGAGCCGAAGTAGTGAGCACCTCATTATAATCGTCATAAGTTCCATTGAGTCCTGTGGCAAATTTGTGTTTGGTATCGGTGATGATAGAATTGTATATCAAATTACCATACCAACTCTTTTGCTGTATATCATAGCGGTTCAACCCAAAATAAGAATCTTGACGATGCGACTGAAAAGAGTTCTGCAACCCTATACTCTTATAAGGTGTGTCAGGAAATACATACCCTATTTTATTAGATGCACTAAAGCGCTCGGAGTTTACTTCACTGCCCCATGCATTGGTAGTTCCTTTGTCCGTTAGCCGATTAAAACGCAACTCTCCTGCTTGGCGCTCATCTTTCATATAGTGGAGATTCAAAAAACCTACCCACCCTTTTTCTGCATTCGCATACTGCCAACGATTCAACAAGTTGATTTGATTACCTATGGGGTTATCTATAAAACCATCGTGATTGTGGTCGGCTTTCTGCTGGCGTACATTGCCGTGTGCAAAAAGAGTAGTCGCCCACTTATCAGATAATTTTTGATTGGTATGAGCATTGAGTTCATAACGATTATCTTCTGAAGCATACAAGTTTAAGAAGAAAGGACGACTACTGATAGGCTTTTCTATCTCATAGTTGATTTGCCCCGAAATACTCTCATACCCATTAATCACACTCCCTGCTCCTTTGGTTATCTGGATGCTCTCAATCCACGTACCTGGTACAAATGAGAGTCCGTAGGCTTGCGAAGCGCCCCGCATTGTAGGGATATTCTCTTCTGCCATTAGTATGTACGGACTGGTTAACCCCAGCATCTTTATCTGTTTGTTACCCGTAACAGCATCCGAGAAGTTCACATCAATTGATGGGTTAGTAGAAAAACTCTCCGATAGGTTGCAACAAGCTGCTTTCAGTAATTCCCCACTACTCATTGTGTGCACATCAGCTACTTGCCATTGCGATTTCATCGTGTTAGCACGCTTCTGGCTTACTACCACCTCTTCCAAAGTCGCTTCTGGTTCCAATTGAATATGTAAAGACGCATTACCGCTTACTTTTACAGTTTTCTTTTTATAACCAATATAGCTTACTGCCAAAGTATTAGAAGCATCTGTGCGTTTCAGCGTGAAAGCTCCTTCATTATCAGTAGATACACCTATTTCAGTACCCTCCCAATACACATCTGCCCCTATAAGAGGTGCGTTGTTTTCGTCTACCACTTTCCCTTTGCTAAAATGTTGAGCAAAGACAGACAAGGGCAACAACAGCCCTATTAAAAAGATATATTTTTTGTACATTATTGTCTTGTTTTATTCAGTTTAGAAATTAGAATTTAAGGATTGGAAAACAGAGGTATATTTCTTACCTCTTATCTCTTACCTGAATAAAACACCCTCTGGCAGTATAATTCATAAAGAGGTGGCGCATTCAACTGCGTAAAGAAATCTCTCGTGATGGCTTTCTTTACAGTCTGAGGAATACTTACCACTTCCAAAGTAGGAAAAACCAAAGAACTTACTACAAAAGATTGTAGTTGCAGTTCCAACGCTTTTACTACTGAAGTACTATCAGAAATAGAAGATGATATAGCTGTATTGTCACAGCATTTTTTATGTGAAGATTCTGTTTTACTCTCATCACTATCGTCGTCCTCAGAAGCACAACAAGAGTCCATATCAGCACAATCACTTACTTCATCTACAGAAGAAGTGATATATTCTAAAGAAACTGACGATAAGTGGTCTTGACAATAATGAAAAGAAATAGCCCATCCTGAATTAGAGAACAAGATGAGTGTAGATAATAATATGTTGATAAATTTTCTTTTCATAGTTTGAAAACATTAGCAGCAAAAACTATACCATTATATAGTTTTATATAAAAACTTTGCCAAAGATCGTAGTGCAATAGCAATAGAGAACTTTGGCAAAGTGTATTCGTTTTTTAGTTGTTAAATCTATAGGCTAACGTTTATTTTGTTGAGCTTTGCGTTGCGCTTCAGCTTGTTCCATCATCTCACGCATTTTAGCTTGGAATTTACTTTCTTTTTTAGGTTTTTTCTTGTTTTCTTGTATTTGAGCGTGAATCTTCTTCTCATCTATAATCCAATACTTGATAGCTAACATAATACCTATAGTCAATAAGTTAGATATAAAATAGTACAAACTGAGTCCGCTGGCGTAGTTGTTGAAGAAGAACAACATCATTATAGGAGATAGATAGATGAGGAACTTCATATTAGGCACACCAGGTTGTTGAGGCTGTACAGTTTGAGCCATAGTCATCAATGAATAAATTAATATAGCGATAGAAGCTAACAAAGGGAATAAACTCACATGACTACCATAGAAAGGTATAGAGAAAGGGAGTTCGAAAATAGCGTCGTAAGATGACAAATCATGAGCCCATAAGAAACTTTTTTGCCTCAATCCAAATTCGGTAGGGAAGAAGTTGAAGAGCGCTAAGAACACAGGCAATTGTAAGAGGGCTGGGATACAACCACTGAGTGGATTTACTCCTGCTTTGCTATACAGAGCCATAGTTTCTTGTTGGCGTTTCATAGGCTCATCATATTTTTTGTTGATTTCGTCAATTTCAGGACGTAATACCTTCATTTTAGCTTGAGAAACATACGATTTATAAACGATAGGCGATAGCAATATACGTACGATAAAGGTCATCAATATAATTACTAATCCTACAGAAAAATAATCAGCAAGGAAATTGTAAAGAGGAATAAATAGCCATTTGTTCAACCAACCAAAGATACCCCAACCTAATGGTATGAGTTCAGTAAGTTCGTATTTATCGTTATATTGTTTGAGAACGTTGTAATCACTCGGTCCGAAATAGAAGTGTAATGATTCACTCAATTCTCCACTTTTAGCTTTTATAGGTAAAGAAGTAAGAAAGTTTTTAGTGTATTTTACTTCTTTTCCTTCATTTATAGCAATATTGTGAGAAATGAAATTTCCTTTCTCAAACGGATTGTCGGAGATAAGAACTGAAGTAAACAAGTGTTGTTTATAAGCTACCCAACTTACTTTTTCCTCTTTTTGTTCGTCGTTACCAGCTTGGCTCATACGATTGATACGGTCACCTTCATATTGTATAGCAGCTTGAGTGTAACGGTTTTCATAGGTTACACTTTTCTCCATACGGCGAGCTTGCAATTTCCAATCGATGTTCATAGGTTTAGAAGTGTTTACAGCTCCAGCTAAACCTTGAGAACGCACTACTAAGTCGAGCATATATCCCTCTTTAGGCAAGGTGTATACATATTCTAAATAAGTATTTTCGGAAGTTTTAAGCTTCATAGAAAGCACTTGGCTACCATTGTTTTCACTTAGGGTAGGCTCAAAATACAAATCTTTGGTGTTTAATTTTTTGTCTTGAGCAGTAGTAAAGTTAAGACTAAAAGTAGCATTCCAATCTTTTACTAAATAAACGGGCAAAGCATCATAAGTTTTGAATTCTTTGAGCAACACTTCTTTAGGCTGTCCACCGCGGTTACTGATAGTAAGTTTAAGGTCTTTATTTTCTAATACAGTTACCTCATTTTTAGCTGATGGTAAGGTAGTTGAATAGGCAAAGTTTCCTAAATCAGTAGGTTGAACAGTAGAAGTATTATTTTGAGTATTAGCAGCAGTTTTATTAGCTTGTTGTTCTTGTTGAGCTTTGTGCTTGGCTAATTCTTCTTGAGAAGGTTTATTATTGTTCATAAACCACATTAAGAGTATAAAAATTAAGGCAAAACCTATAATACTCTTTACATCGAATTTTCTTTCGTCCATATAATTGTTTTTATCTGTTGTTTAGTTCTTTTTAAGTTTATTGTTCAAAGCGGCTTTTACAAAAGCTACAAATAGTGGGTGAGGATTGGCAACAGTACTCTTGTATTCAGGGTGGTATTGTACCCCTACAAACCAAGGATGATTAGGTAATTCTACAACCTCTACTAAACCTGTATCGGGATTGATACCAGAGCATTGTAAGCCAGCTTTCTCAAGTTGTTCTTTGTAGTCGTTATTAAATTCATAGCGGTGACGGTGGCGTTCAGAAATATCTTTTTTACCATAGGCTTCATATATTTTGCTACCTTTAGTGAGTTCACAATCCCAAGCGCCCAAGCGCATAGTACCACCTTTGTGAGTAATTTCTTTTTGACTTTCCATTAAACTAATCACAGGGTAAGGTGTTTGTTCATTCATTTCGGTAGAGTTAGCATCTTTAAATCCTGCTACGTGACGTGCAAATTCAATAACTGCCATTTGCATTCCAAGACAAATACCCAAGAAAGGAATGTTATGCTTGCGCACATACTCAATAGCTTTTATTTTACCTTCAATACCACGACCGCCAAAACCGGGAGCGACGAGTACAGCATCTAAATGACCTAATTTAGCTTCAATATTCTCTTCGTTGAGATGTTCGGAATGAATACTCTCTACATCTACACGCACTTCGTTAGTAGCTCCAGCGTGTATAAAAGCTTCTAAAATAGATTTATAAGCATCTTGCAATTCTACATATTTACCTACTAAACCTATTTTTACGCGGTGTTTAGGGTTCTTGTAACGCTGTAAGAAAGTATTCCACTGGGTGAGATCAGGTTCGTTTTTACAAGGGAGGTCTAACTTCTTGAGTGCCACTTTATCCAATCCTTCTAAGAGCATTACATTAGGTACATCGTAGATTGTAGGTACATCAATAGATTGGATTACAGCCTCACGTTTTACATTACAGAAGAGCGCTAACTTATAACGAAGGTCATCGGAGAGTTCGTGCTCAGTACGACAAACTAATATATCGGCTTGGATACCACTTTCCATCAAGGTTTTTACACTGTGTTGTGTAGGTTTAGTTTTGAGTTCACCTGCAGCAGCGAGGTAAGGTACTAAAGTGAGATGTATCACGATACCATTATGCTCTCCTAAATCCCATAAAAGTTGACGTACAGACTCTATATAAGGCAAAGATTCTATATCACCCACTGTGCCTCCAATTTCTGTAACCACAATATCATATTCACCCGTTTTGCCAAGTATCTGAATACGTTCTTTAATTTCGTTGGTAATGTGAGGAATTACTTGTACTGTTTTGCCTAAGAACTCACCACGGCGTTCTTTTTCAATTACACTTTGGTAAACGCGTCCAGTAGTTACATTGTTTGCTTGAGAGGTGTGTACGTTTAGGAACCGTTCGTAATGACCTAAGTCGAGGTCAGTTTCAGCTCCGTCTTCAGTTACAAAACACTCGCCGTGTTCATAAGGGTTAAGAGTACCAGGGTCAACATTAATATAAGGGTCGAACTTTTGTATGGTTACCCTATAGCCACGAGCTTGCAAGAGTTTGGCAAGTGAAGCTGCAATGATGCCTTTTCCCAAAGAAGAGGTTACCCCTCCTGTTACAAATATATATTTGGTATTTGCCATTTCTATTTAATTTGCGCGCAAAGGTACGAATTAATTAACAATTAACAAGTAACAATGGACAAAAATTAGGGATTAGGAGATAGGGATAGAGAATTGAATAATTTACAATTTGTTAAATAATGTTAATTGATGATTGTCAGTTATTAATTATTTATTATCTTTGCCCTCAAATAAATTTTTATGAAGAAATTAATTTTAATCACATTACTTTTAATGATCTCTTCTTGTAAAACGAATCCTTTTACAGGGAAGAGTACCCTTAACTTTATGCCTAATAGCAAAGTTTTTCCAATGGCATTTAGTCAATATTCCACCTTTTTAAATTCAAATAAGGTGTTGAAAGGTACTAATGATGCTGCTATGGTAAAGCGAGTGGGCGAACGTATAGCCAAAGCAGCCAAATTATGGCTCGATACCAATGGTTATCAAGGTTATTTAGATGATTATCGCTGGGAGTACAACTTAGTAGATAGTCCTGAAGTAAACGCTTGGTGTATGCCAGGGGGCAAGATTGTAGTTTATACAGGGATTTTACCTGTAACAAAAACCGAAGCAGGTTTAGCTGTGGTTATGGGACACGAGGTCGCACACGCTTTAGCTGATCACGGTGCACAACGTATGAGTGCCTCTACCTTGCAGCAGATAGGAGCTATAGCAGGTTCTATAGCTTTACAAAACAGTAAATATGCCGCTTATACTGACCAGTTTATGCTGGCTTATGGCTTAGGTTCTAATTTAGGAGTGATGTTGCCTTTCAGCCGTTCTAATGAAACAGAGGCTGATGCTATAGGTATTCAAATTATGGCAATTGCGGGCTATGATCCTTCTGAAGCTCCTGAGTTATGGAAACGTATGGCAGCATTAAAAGGAGGTAAATCAACTAGTTCGTTACTTAGTACACACCCTTCTGATGATTCACGGATTAAAAATCTTACAGCCCTAGTACCTAAAGCAAGAGCAGAAGCGGCTAAATTTGGTGTTACTAATTTTCAATAATTAGTAAATTTATTAATTATTTCCATTTTTCCAAAGGTGGGCAATTTACAAAGTTGACAAATAAATAAAAAATATGCAACAAATTTACGACAAAATTAACGAGACGGCTCGCATCATACAGTCGTACATTACAGAACACACTCCAGAGTTTGCTATTATTTTAGGGTCTGGACTTCACAAATTAGAAGATGAAGTGGAAGTTATTTCGGAAATTAAATACAACAATATTCCCAACTTTCCTAAATCGACTGTAGCTGGACACAAAGGCAAACTTATCTATGGTAAAATAGAAAACCGTTATGTACTGATGATGGCAGGGCGTGTGCACTACTATGAAGGTTATACAATGCAAGAGGTAACTTTTCCGATACGTGTGTTTGCACAATTAGGAATTAAACGTCTCATCGTTTCTAATGCTTCGGGAGGAGTGAATCCTAATTTTTCTATAGGAGATGTAATGGTGATTCGCGATCATATCAATATGTTTCCAGAACACCCTTTGCGAGGTAAGAACTTAGACCAGTTTGGGGTGCGTTTTCCCGATATGAGCAAACCTTATAATCACGCTATGATAGCTGAATTAGAAAAAATAGCTAAAGAGCACAATATCAAACTTCAAAAAGGTGTGTATGTAGGGTTGCAAGGACCTTCGTTTGAAACGCCAGCCGAATATGGTATGGTGCGTATTTTAGGAGGTGATGCAGTAGGGATGAGTACTGTACCTGAAGTGATTGTAGCACGTCATCAAAATATGGAGGTGTGTGCCCTTTCAGTCATCACTGATTTAGGAGGTCCAGAAATTTCACCAGATGTATCACACGAAGAAGTACTCAATGCAGCTAATATAGCAATGCCTAATGTAATTCTTTTAGTGAAAAATCTCATTAAAAACTACAGATAGTCTTTAGCTTTTTAGTCGTTAGTCGTTAGTAATGAGATACTAACGACTAACGATTCATTATTAGTGACTAATTACTCATCTTCTCTTCAATCAGTTTTAATACCTTTTCAGGACAGCGCACTGGTCTAAAAGTTTTTGCATCTACAAATACTAATATGGTGTTAGCTGTGGAAAGTAACTCTCCTCTTTCATTAAAAATCTCATAATCAAACTCAATTTTTGTAGAGGGTAATTCTTTTAGTTTGGTGCGAATTGTAATCAACTCATCATATAGGGCTGGTTTTTTATATTGAATTTGCAAAGAAACTACAGGCATCATAACACCTTCTCCTTCTATTGCTTTATAGGTAAAACCAATAGAGCGCAACCACTCTACTCTTCCCAATTCGAGGTATTGAGGATAATTACCATAGTACACCACCCCCATTTGGTCGGTTTCTGCATAGCGAGTACGTAGTACATAATCAAAATATAATTCTTTCATAATTAGATAGATATAAACATTAACAAAAGATTAACATCGTTCCCTTATAAAATAAATTCAGAAAAACAAATGTTAAATATTTTTTTTATTCAAAAATTATTCACAATTTTGCTGACTGAAAAAAGAACAGTATTATCACCGGCAAAATTAGTAAAAAAATCTAATAATCAAATTTTTAGCTAAAAAGTAGCACCCTAAAAAATGAAAGAAGCAGCTGAAAAAGTTTGGAGTAAGTGTCTTGAATTTATAAAAGACAACATCACTGAGCAACAATTTAATACTTGGTTTGTTCCTATTGTCCCTGTTGAATTAGAGGGGAATGCTTTGAAAATCAAAGTTCCAAGTAGATTCTTTTATGAATGGTTAGAAGAAAATTTTATTTCTCTTCTCAAATCAGCAATGACATTTACTTTGGGAGTAAACTCCCGCCTTGTGTATATTGTTGATAATCCACTTACTAAAGAACAACTTCCAAGTACGAATCGTCCAGAATTAGCAAAACAGACTTTGACTTTAGCTACTGAGACCAAAGACCCTGGACTTAAAAATCCTTTTGTAATACCTGGAATTCGTGAGATAACTGTTGATCCTCAACTCAATTTACATCAAAACTTTGATAATTTTGTAGAAGGTGCTTCTAATCGTTTGGCACGTTCTGCAGGTATGGCAGTAGCCAATAAACCTGGTGGAACGGCTTTTAATCCACTATTTATTTTTGGAGGGGTAGGCTTAGGAAAAACTCACTTAGCTCACGCTATAGGGGTGGATATTAAAGAAAAATACCCCAAGAAAAAAGTGCTTTATGTTTCTGCTGAAAAGTTTACTCAACAGTTTATCAGTGCTTCTACAGCTAAAGACAAGGATAAAAATACTCTTAACGACTTTATTCACTTCTATCAGCTCATCGATGTACTTATCGTAGATGATATTCAATTCCTTTCGGGGAAGGTAAAAACTCAAGATGCTTTCTTTCATATCTTCAATCACCTACACCAAAACGGCAAGCAGGTAATCCTCACTTCGGATAAAGCTCCTGTAGATTTATTTGATATAGAACAACGTCTCCTTTCTCGTTTTAAATGGGGGCTTTCGGCTGAATTACAAACTCCTGACTACGAAACACGTTACAAGATTTTAGAAAATAAATTCTATAATGATGGAGCCGAAATAGGAGAAGATATAATTGCTTATTTGGCTGAAAATATACGTACGAATGTACGTGAATTAGAAGGGGTGAGCAACTCATTGATTGCACAAGCAGCGTTTAATCGCAAAGAATATTCTATAGAACTCGCACAAAGCATTATTGATAAATCGGTGAAAAATAATAAAAACGATTTAACTATTGACCACATTCAGCAAATTATAGCCGATTACTTCAATTTAGATATCGAATCACTACATTCCAAGACCCGTAAACGCAATGTAGTACAAGCCCGACAATTGGCGATGTTTTTCTCGAAGAAATACACTAAAAACTCACTTTCTACCATTGGAAGCCAGATAGGGCAACGTGATCACGCCACGGTGCTACACGCTTGCAAAACAGTGGAAAACTTAATAGAAACCGATCGCGCTTTCAAGAAATATGTGAGTGATTTAGAAACTAAATTCTCAGACTGATGCAAACCATATCTCAACTATTACCACAAGAAGAACGCTTAGCGGTGAGCAATGAGCAACAATCTTTGAAAATAGGACTTCCTAAAGAACGCACTTTTCAAGAGAAACGAATTTGCTTAACACCAGATGAAGTAGCGGTATTAGTAACTAATGGTCACCAAATTCTCGTAGAGGCTGGGGCAGGTGAAGAAGCTCACTTTCCTGATGCTGATTACAGCGAGGCAGGTGCTGAAATTGTGTATGATACCGAAGCAGTTTTTGCTTGTCCAATGGTACTGAAAGTTGAGCCTCCTACTACTGAAGAACTTGCTTACTTCAACCCTCAAACTGTATTGCTTTCAGCTTTACAACTCAATACACAAGATATAGCCTACTTTGAGATGCTTACACAAAAGCAAATTACTGCTTTAGCTTTTGAATATATCAAAGATGAGGCTGAAAATTATCCTATACAACAATCGGTAGATGAGCTCACGGGGATAGCTGCTGTGCTTACCGCTTCAGAACTCATCACAGAAGAAAATCGACTTTTATTTGGGAATATTACAGGAGTACCTCCTATAGAGGTGGTACTTTTGGGAGCTAATAATATCACAGAAGCCGCTGCTAAAGCTGCCTTAGGATTAGGTGCTAATGTAAAGATATTTGCTTCCTCCCTTACCGATTTAAGGGAACTACGCACACATTTACCTTCCTCAGTATATACTGCAACCTTACAACCTCAATTACTTCGTGAATCTTTGAAGTGTTGTAATGTGCTTATAGGTGCTATGACAGGAACTCATCGCTCACCTATAATTGTTGCAGAAGATATGGTACAACAGATGCCACGAGGTGCTGTGATTGTAGATACAAGTATAGGCAATGGAGGTTGTGTGGAAACAAGCGGACTTACGACTTTAGAACAACTCACCTTTACTAAATACGAAGTTGTACATTGTGGGGTGCCTAACCTTTCTTCACGTTATGCCCGTACAGCTTCAACGTCGTTGAGTAATATTTTATTGCCCTATCTGCTGAAAATAGGGGAGGAGGGAGGAGTAGAAAACTTCTTACAAATAGATAAAGGCTTTAGAAACGGACTTTATTCTTACCACGGAATCCTTACCCATAGTACTGTTTCAGAATGGTTTGGATTACCTTGTAAACCACTACATTTATTGTTTTTATAAGATATAAAAAAGAGGTTGTCCAAAAAGTTCTATTTATGTGGGCGTTTGCAAAACGCCCATAACATACTACAAAAATTATTGATAATCAAATTAATGGGTTTTGCCAAAGGTGTGATTCGCACAGGGAATTTTAAACTTTGGCAAAGTGTAACGATAAAAAAGAGAATTAAGCATTTTGCCTAATTCTCTTTTTTTATTTTATGTGTACTTCAGTTAATTTGCTACTTCACTGATAAACTTCAATCGGTAGATTCTTAGTTCATCATCTTCGTATTCACCAGCAAATTCTTTAGAAGCTAAAGATATTTTGTCACTTTCAGCTTCCATAAAGTATTCGTGAAGCTCTTCTTGTTGTTCTTCATCAAAGATTTCGTTTACCCAATAATCAATATTTAGCTTGGTACCGCTGTATACGATTTGTTCCATTTCTTTGAGAAACTCGTCCATTTCCAACCCTTTTGCTTGAGCAATATCAGGCAATGGCAATTTGCGGTCTATATTCTGAATGATAAATAATTTTAAAGCTGAGTTAGATCCTGTAGTTTTTACTATTAAATCCTCAGCGCGTACAATATCATTTTCCTCTACATAACGCTCAATGAGTTTTACAAACTCACTACCGTATTTCTTAGCTTTGCCTTCTCCTATTCCGTGTACATTGGTAAGTTCCTGAATGGTAATAGGATATTTGAGTGCCATATCTTCGAGTGAAGGGTCTTGGAATACCACAAATGGAGGCACCCCTTTCTGTTTGGCTACCTTTTTGCGCAAATCTTTTAGCATATCCAACAATACAGGGTCGGCGGCTACTGCATTAGCACTATTGATATCTTCAGGTTCTTCTTCATAACTATGGTCTTCAGTCATCATAAATGAAGGCACTTCTTTTAAGAATTCCTTTCCTTTATCGGTGATAAACATTACTCCGTAAGTTTCTATATCCTTGCGTATGAGTCCGTTTACCATTACCTGACGAAGGAGAGCCATCCAATAAGCATCATCTTTATCTTTACCAATACCAAAGAAGTCTTGTTCATCAATACGATGTGCTTTGATAAGGGCACTCACTTTACCGATAAGTGTATTTACAATTTCTTTAGCTTTGAACTTTTGTTTGGTAGCAATAATCACGTTGAGCAATTTTACTACATCATCTTTGGCTTCCTTCTTCTCTTTAGGAAAACGCACATTGTCGTCCATATTAGCACCTTCGCCATTTACCTCGTCAAACTCTTCGCCAAAGTAATGCAAGATAAATTTACGGCGAGAACTAGAGGTTTCGGCGTAAGCTACAATATCCTGCAAGAGTGCTTGTCCTATTTCCTGCTCGGCTATAGGTTTGCCTATCATAAACTTTTCCAGTTTCTCTACATCTTTATAAGAGTAGAAAGCCAAGCAATGCCCTTCACCACCATCACGACCAGCACGTCCTGTTTCTTGATAGTAACTTTCAATACTTTTTGGGATATCATGGTGGATTACAAAGCGTACATCGGGTTTATCGATACCCATACCAAAGGCGATGGTTGCTACCACCACATCTACCTCTTCCATCAAGAACATATCTTGGTGTTTGGCGCGTGTTTTGGCATCTAATCCCGCGTGGTAAGGTACCGCCGAAATACCATTTACTTGTAAGGTTTGTGCAAGGTCTTCTACCTTTTTACGGCTGAGACAGTATATAATTCCTGATTTTTTGCTGTTCTGTTTTACAAAACGGATTATATCGGCATCTACATTTTTGGTTTTAGGGCGTACTTCATAATAGAGATTAGGGCGGTTGAATGATGATTTAAATACATTGGCTTCGAGCATTCCCAAGTTTTTGAGGATATCCTCTTGCACTTTTGGGGTAGCTGTAGCTGTAAGCGCGACGATAGGGATATTGCTGCCCAGACGCTCAATAATGGTTTTGATATTGCGGTACTCAGGGCGGAAATCGTGTCCCCATTCAGAGATGCAATGCGCCTCGTCTACAGCGACAAAGGAGATAGGAACGGTTTTGAGAAAGTTAGCATATTCCTCTTTGATGAGGGACTCAGGGGCGACATATAGCAATTTGGTTTTGCCAGCGCTGATATCCTCCATTACCTCGCGGATTTCGTTTTTGGTAAGAGAAGAGTTGAGTACGTGGGCAATACTATCGGTAGATGAAATACCACGCATCGCGTCTACTTGGTTTTTCATCAAGGCGATAAGGGGGGAAATCACAATAGCAGTTCCCTCCAGAACTAAGGCAGGCAATTGGTAGCACAATGATTTACCACCACCTGTGGGCATAATTACAAAGGTATTTTCTTTGTTGATCACGCTGGTAATAATTTCTTCTTGATGCCCTTTGAACGCTTCAAACCCAAAGTAGTGTTTCAGGGCATTGTGTAAATCATTTTTTGTCATTTTCATATTAAATATTCTCCTGTTTTAGTGTTGAGTTTTTCTGTTATCAGAATATATTTTACAAATATACGACATTTTTCTAAACCACAAAAAATTTTAATAAAAAAAGTGTTGCCTGCCAATTTCATTGAAAGGAGACAATCTGTAAAGGAGATAACTTGTGATTTAATACAAGTTGCACAGGCAGGTGCGAGCCGCACGGGCAGAGATGGGAGTGATGGGAGTGATGGGAGTGATGGGAGTGATGGGAGGTGTGGGAGTGATGGGGGGTGTGGGAATGATGGGGGGTGTGGGAATGATGGGGGGTGTGGGAATGATGGGAGGTGTGGGAGTGATGGGATAGCCCCCGATCCCTCGAAGGGGGGACAATCTGGAAAAGAGATTAATGGGAGGTGTGGGAATAATGGGAGAGGTGGGAGCGGTGGGAGAAGTATAGTTTTTATCTTCCACAAAGCCAGCGAGGGCTCACAGCTGGGTATGTGAACACGAATTTGCACGAAATAAGGACTGCAAAAAACTTTTTGCTTTACATTATCTCACGAATTTTTACCTGACGGTGAATTATTTTGTAAATCTTCGTTTTGGGAGATTCGTTTTGTATTTTCTCAACAATTTGCTTCATATTCTGCACAATAGTTTCCACCTCTATCCCACGAGAAATATCATTAATCCCGATGAGGATAAATATTTTAGCAGGCTTACCTTTTACGATAGCATCTAATCGGTCATACACCCCTCCGGAAGTATCACCGCTAATACCTCTGTTTTTCACTCGTTTTCGTGGAAAAAGTTCATTCCATTCAGCGCCATTGGTAATACTATTGCCGATGAAAACAATGTCCTTAAAAGTGATAGCCAACTCTCTAAACAAGTTAGCCCGCTGTACATAAAAAGTCGAATACTTTTGAGTTTGAGCCTCGCTAAGTTGAGCAAATAATATTGCTAAAAGAGTGATTAAAAAGTGTTTCATATCTTTGTAAAGAGTTTAGATAAGAGTTGCAGATGTATTATAAAAAGTTAAATATCCTAATAAAGCAGGCGCCACACCTACAACCGTTCTTTTACAAAAGTACTTACTGTAAGATGGTGTACTTCTGCTGTACTATACTTTTTGACAAAGCTAATTTTTCTTATAAATATGTAGTTTTTCCCTTTTGATAAAACGATTTACTGTACCCTTAGAAACTTTTAGTTTTAAGCTAATTTCACGCTGAGACATACCTTGCTTTATATACTTCCGTATTTTATCCTCGTTTCCCGTTAGCTTAACTTTTTTTGAAAGACTTCCTTTGGGGCGACCAATAAATACCCCTTCTGCCTTTTTACGAGCCAACGCCTCTTTGGTACGCTGACTGATAAGGTTTCTCTCAATTTCTGCGGATAAACCAAAAGCAAAGGCTAATACTTTACTACTAATGTCACTACCTAAACGGTAATTATCTTTGATTGTCCATACTTGAATGTCGTTTTTCATACATTCATTTAGGATTGCCATTATCATAAGTAAATTACGCCCTAAACGGGAGAGCTCTGAACAAATAAGAATATCTCCTTTTTGCATTTTAGCAAGTAAATCCCCCAATTTTCGCTTATCTACATCTTTAGTGCCACTAATAGTTTCTTCTATCCAAGTATCTACTTTTAGAGCTTCTTTCTTACAAAAGTTTTTAATCTCAAAACGTTGGTTTTCTACTGTTTGTCGGTCTGTGCTGACCCTAATATATCCGTACACCATAAAAATTAGTTTTTCTTTTAATATAATAAAATTGTACCAATTATAGTGTCGGCTTTTTAAAATCCAACTCAGGTAAAAAAGGGGAAGGTATGCCTGTAGTCAGAAATCCTCAGTTTTACTTTAAGGAGGGATTTTGTTGGACAGATGTAAATAGCACTTATCTAAAATCAAGGCTCAAAAAGAATGGTGTTTTTGATGTATTAAGTATGAGTTTATTTACTTTAGTTTCTTCATTACCTGATTGGTATTATGTTTGTTTAATAAACTCAAGGTTAATTAGTTTATATGTGGATAATTTCATCAATAACACCTCTCACTTTCAGATCAACGATGCTCGGCAATTACCCATTATTATACCTAATAAAACTACCTTAGATAAATTTGAAAAACTTTTTAAACAAGCTGTCCAAATTAAAAAAAGGTATTCAAATGAGGTAGAACTAGATAACATTCAACAAGAAATAGATATTTTGGTAAATGAGTTATATGCTATATAGCTCATTTACTAATTTATTTAATTGAAATTCTTTTCTTTTTATTCTATTTTCAAAGGTAATATCATCAATTATACTATTAAATTCTTGTTTTTTGATTACAATTATTTCATCAAATAATTTCTTATAAATTTGTAATTGTTCTTGTGTGGGAATTATAATAGGCAATTGTCTAATATCATTAATTTGTATATTTACAGTAATATTTAAAAAATCTCTGTAATAATCAAATAGTATATCTGAGTTAAGAAGAATCACAAAATAAAAATCTGGAATTTTGTCAATAATAGAACTTAAAGACATTGAACCTACATCACATTTACAGATTTTACTTTTAATTTTGTTTTCAGTAATCTTGCTTGTGGATTTAGAACATTAGTCCAACAAAATCCCTCTCTAAAATAGAACTGATACCCTTGATACCTTGCTTTTGGGTCAGTTTTAAGATATCCGACATTTTCTTTGCTCCAAGCAATGGCAAAAGGTGTTTCTAAATACCAGCGATTTCCGTCTTTATCACCCTTATCATAAGGTACATAGAATTTCTTAGTAGGCTCTATACCATTGTCTTTTTCATCTTGAGTAAGAGTTTCTACATCAGCCATTTCGTCATCTTCTATAAGCCTGTAAATATAGCCTTGCCCAAAAATATCTCTACCAAACTTCTCTTTTAGTTCATCAAAAAGTGTTGCTATCTGTTCTTCCGAAAGAGCGGCTAAATAGTCTTTTGCTTCTTCCTCATTAGCAACCTTAACAGCTGTTTTATACCGTTTTACTACCTCTAAAAGTTTTTTAGGACGCGATTCTAATATATTTTTAGCCCATTTGGTAGATTTTCTTACTGCTATATATTTACCGTTATTAGCAGTAGCCAATCCTTGTCCTCCTTCAGTCAAACAACCTAACAAAGCAATATCACCAGATTGCAAACTTTGTCTATAAGCCTCTAATTCTTTGCTGTACTTATTAATGTTCTTGCTGGTTGATATTTTATCCCACCACTGTTCATAAAGTTCTTTTACTTTTTTGCCATACAAACTATGAATTTTCATATTGTACTCAGTAGGTTTAAATATCACTGAATTTTGGGTATCAATAAATACATTTTGGGCTACGTCATAATGTAAAGGATTTTCTAAATCTTTACTACCATCTAAAAACAAGAGAATATTATTTTCAGGTTTTACTTTAGAAAAAGAGGTAATACAAGTATCTACCATAGCCGACTTAAACGGATTACCAGTATCAAAAATATATTCTAATCGCTGAGAAAGCAATAAATCCCGTAAGTTCCTTTTAGTTTGTGTAGTCCAAAAGGTTTTAGAAGTAATAAAAGAAAGTACCCCTTTATCCCTTAATATTTGATATCCTTTAAAAAAGAAATGGTTATACAAGTCATCAGAAAAACCAAATTCATATTCTAATAGAGGTTTATCTTCCTCAGGGACTCCTTTTGTTGAAACATACGGTGGGTTTCCAATCACAATATCGAAGCCTCCTTTGTCAAAAACTTTCTTAAAGTATAAATGCCAAAGAAAATAAGGACGTTCTATTTTGGTTTGGAAACTGATAAGTTCGTTTTCTATGTAATCAAGTTCTAAGAGCCGTTTTTTATTAGCTATATAGGCTTTGTACTCTTTCCCTTTTGAAGTAAGAATACCTTTTTGAAGTTTTTTAGTTAGCTCTTCTTCAGAGGAGATACCAAATTTCTTCTCAAAATCATTTACTTTTTTCTCTATTAGGTGTTTTTCAAAGATAATTTTATAGTGTATTTTTCCTTCTATAAGATCATTAATCTCTTTGCGCTTTAGGTTTTTGTCTTCTGTTGTAGTGAAGTAGTCTTTGATAAGTTCTTGTATCTTTTCTCTATGAGCTTCACTAAAAAATGTTAGTTGTTGGAAGCTTTTATATTCGTCTCCATAGTCAATGAGGTCATCTACTATAATTTCTTCCTCACTTCCTATATGACTCAGATCTACTCCCTGATAGCTTTCTAACAAACTATTACCTTGCATAATCTTAAAGTCTAAGTTTGGAAGTGGTTGTGGAAGTTGTTCATCTACTACTAAACTTAACCAAAATCGCAAGCGGGCTATGTCTACTGCACCTGCATCAATATCAACTCCATAGATATTTTGCTCAATGATATGTTTTTTAATCTGAGCATCAGTTTGTTCTAGAGTTATTCCTAATTGTTGCAAGGTAATTTTGATATAGTATATTTCTTGCAAAAGTCCCATAGGGAAAGCCCCAGACCCAATAGCAGGATCACATATTTTTACATTTTCTAAAGAGGTAGTAATAACATCCCCTTTTTCTTTTATATATTTTCTTTCCTCTTCATTAAGGGGTTGATGCTCTATTATTTTTGTAATAACATCTTTTGCTTTTTCTGATTGACCATTAGGGATTATTTTTGAAAGTAAAAAGTTTTTTAGGCTTTCTTTGCACATATAATGTACAATTTCTTTAGGGGTGTAGAAAGCTCCTTTATCCTTATTGTCTTCCAAAAGGTTTTCAAAGATATGTCCCAACATTTCAGGGTCTACCGCTATGGTATGCTCATTAGGAGCATCTTCATAGACGGTGAAGTTGTAGGAGTTAAAGGTATCAAAAAGTTCAGTAAAAATAGAGTAAGGCAAATTTACCTTATCAAAGTGTTGGTCTTGTGTTTTATCAAATAACCCACCATTAAGATAAGGGAAACGCAAGTCATTTGTTTCACTCTCTGACTTTTTATCTGTAAAACATTCAAAAAATAATGGAGCTAAACGTTTTTCATAAAAATAGGGTTGGTCTTCTCTAGGTGTTTCTTTATACAATTGGTATAAATAATCATAATTACCTTCTCCCCAATTTTTACCCTTAGGTACTGCTAACCAGCCTTTCTTTTGTATAAAGTACAAAAAGACAATCCGTCCCATCATTCGTTTTACAAAATCACGAACAGCTTTTTTATTTCCATTAAAAAGATTAGGATATTCCTTATTTTTAAAAGGTTGTGTTTCACTATCAGGATGTGGCATAGGATAATCTTTATAGTTCTTATAACCATCAAAATTAGGGTGTGGTTCGTGTTTCTTTATCTCAATATATTTTTTTGTTTTTTTATCCATTTCATAACGAACCCCTATAATATGTTGTACAAAATCTTCATAGATATCCTTATATCTATCAAAGAAATCATTGTTAAGTGCCTCTACTGCGAAGGCATTTTTAAAATCTTCTAACGAAAGTTCTTTTCCTACTAAAAGTTGAAGTCTATCTGTGGCTGTTTTTGTCTTTTCTCCTTCTCCTAACAAGTAGGTAAAGCGTTTTTCATTCGTAATTTCCTTAATAATCTTACCTTTCTCATCTACTTCTTTTATGATTTCAGAAATATATGACAACCGCCATTTCTTTTCTTGTACAAAAACTACCAACACACCATCTACATTATATTTGTAGATATTCTTCATCAATTGGCGAAGTCCTACTTTGTTGCGATAAAGCAACATATCTTCACTAATATTTACTTGGTAAATACCAATAAGCCTCCCTTCGGTAGTTTCATAATTACCTAATTCATAAGCTTCTTTCACTTTTTCACTTTTAGAAAGCTCTATTCTTTGAGGTTTTTGCAATATAACTCCTGTACCTGAATTATGAGCAAAAAGTTCTTTCAAGAAGCTAATCCAATCTTCCTGATGATAAGGAGATGAGAGTATTTGTCTTAAATTTTTCATACTATTTAATAAATGTTTCAGTGATTACTATTTCGGGTAATATATCCAATGCTTTTTCCTTATTATTTTTTATACTATCAAAAGATGATACTACGTATTTATTAGCTAAATTCAGAATAAGTTGTTGAGCATTTCCAAATGTTATTTTTTGTTTATCTAACTGCTGTCGTATCTTCTTTACATCAGTAGGTATATTTGTAAAAGTACCTTTGTCAATAAGTTTGATAAGCTGATCACAAGCTATTTTTAGTTCTTCGTTATTTAAAGTTCCTTTTATATCACGTAAGAATTTTTTAGCTTGCATTGTATTTCCATCTGCTTTATCAGTCGGAGTTACAGTTTCAATATTAGCTTGTATGGTATCGTTTTCGAACTTACTTTGTGCCAAATTTACATCTTTATAATGAGATGCAGGCACCTCAAAACCTTTCTCCGAAACAGTAGCTTCGAAGCGTTCGGCTGCTTCCAAAAAATCAATACTTTCTATTTCTTCTTTCCCATTTACTCTATAAAACTCACTTTTATAGGGTGATTTCATAAAAATGATAGAACCATTTTTCACATCATCAAATGGAGTGTTTTCGTTTTTACGAGCTGTACGGGCTTTGAAAGGAATGTTAGAAATACGTTTAAATTCCTTAGGGTTATTATCTTTAAATTCACGAATAAAACGCAGATAGTGCAAACGTTTGTCTTCTTCTCCTTCACCTCCTTCTTTAAAAAGCTCAAATTGTTCTACTAATTCTTCTTTAGAGAATACTTGTGCATCTTCTCCAAAAGCAGAATGGAAACCTTGCAGTTTGATATAGGCTTTTTTGTATAATTTGATTTCTTCATCACCTTGTGCTGAAGGGTAAAAAATAAAGTTATACACAATCCCTGCTTCACTTCCTATTCGGTTGATACGTCCAAGTCGTTGCATTAGCTTAGTAGCATTCCAAGGGGTATCATAATTTAACAATACATTGGCACGATGCAAGTTGATACCCTCAGCAAGCACATCGGTAGTAATGAGTATTTGCAAATCATTTTTTCGTTCTTTTGTATAGTTGGCATCAAAGTTAGCTTGAATATCATCAAATATTTTACTTCTATTTTCTGAAGAAACTTTCAATATTTTGTTAGGTGCTATTTTAGTTGAAAGTTTTTCTGTTAAATAATCAGCTGTATCATTACTTTCAGTAAAAATAATTAACTGTTGTGAAGGATTCTTTTCTTTATCAAGTAAAGTACTATTTAGAATACTAAATAACTTATCTATTTTAGGGTCATTCTTTATTTTTTCCCATTTTTCAAAAAGTGTTTTCAGTGAACTTGCATCTTTTTTTAATCCTTCTAAGAGAGCAGGATCAAAATCATCTGCCGAAAAGATATTATTTCTTGCATTTTTTGCATTTTTCTGAAGGATTATCTCTTCTATTTCCTCTTCCGAAAAACCTTTTTCATATAGAGTGTTGATATTTAAGTCAGGCGCAATATAAACTCTGTCATTTTCAAACATTTCAATCATCCGTTGGGTTGATTTTAATAAGTTCTCTAATGTTTTCTTAAATGCTACGAAACTACTTTCCAAACGCTTCACCATTAAAGTTTTCATAATACCCGCTAACGATTGAGATACTAATTCAGCTTTTTCATAGTATTTTTCTTGTATCTCTTTGTTCAAAAAGCGAATAGCCTGATAACGATAATAACCTATTTTATCATCATCTGTTAAGTTAAATATTGTATCATAAAACAATCTACCAAGAGGAATATCAAATTGGTATTCGACAGTTTGTAAAGGTGCAATTTCAGGGAAAATAATACCTTGGTCTTTTAAATCATCTAAATATTTAGGATATTTCTTAAGGTCTTTTCGTGTCCTGCGCACTGTAATCTCAGCTATTACTTTTTCACGAATTTGCTTATAGATATTCCTTACTTTTCCCATATCAGGAGTGGTAGTATTCATAATATCTTTGTATTCACGAATCAATGGAGCAAAAAAGTTTTGCAAATTATTTACTTTTTCTAAAGTACTTGTACGAATATCTTGGAATAGTTGTACTTGATAATAAAGATCTTCCGGACGGTTATTAAGAGGGGTCGCTGAAATAAGTATTACTTTTTTCTTATCTCCTTCTATAAGTCCTTCCGCTTTTCGTGGGGTTTTACAAATTCGTTGTAAGTAATCAAAACCTTGCGATCTATGATTGCGATATTTATGTGCTTCATCTACTAAAATTAAATCATATTCATCTATTTCCCAATAGTTATCCAAATCCTTTTCATCTACTATTTTATTGAGACTACCATTAGTGATAAACTTAGTATTTTTATCTAACCTAAAAAGTTTAAAAGTTTGCTTCCAGTTCTTTTCTACTGCTGGAGGAGTAACTACTAATATTTTAGTTTGTGCAAAACCATTAGCTATACAAAAACGTTTTGCTATCATCGAAGCTATAACTGTTTTTCCTAATCCAACCACATCGGCTAAGAAAAAACCATTGTGCTTTTGTAGCATTTCAAACCCTTGGTTTACAGCGTCTATTTGATAACTTAATTTTTTGTAAGTTGAGGGTAAGTCGCCCACTGTATTAGGGTCGTAATCAATATTTTTTCCAAAATACTCTATAAGTAGTTTTATAAATATTTCAAAAGGAGTAAACGCTTGCCCAATATAAGTTTTCTTAATTAGTCCGTCTACATCAGCAGGAAGTAATACATCAGAGTCTTCCCATAGTTTATCAAACTCTTTTTTTGCAAATTCTACATCATCAAAGTCCTTTAAAGCTATATTCAATTCATAGTTAGGAGCTTTTTTACTACCAATACCTGCATCAGTAAGATTAGAAGAGCCCATTACTACCCAACCATCAGTATATTCACTATGTTCTTTTGGTAAAATAATATAGAATTTAGCGTGAATAGATTGACTATTGTGTACCCTTACTTCAATGCGCTTATCTACAATATCTTGAATAAACTGCAAGATACTTTCTTCTACTTCTTTAGAGTATTGAGCTTCTTTTACATCCTCAATAAACCACTTTTCAAACTCTTCTTTAGTTTTATCCGAATTTTTAAAGTAGAGAATTCCTCTTTTTTGAGCATCAGCTATAAGAGTATCTACATTGATACCTACTAAGATTTTAACTTCTTCTACTTCTTTTAGCATCTCACGCATTTTAAAGTAGCCTGAAGAACGAAAATAAGCTGAAACAGCTTTAAAAGCTGCTGGTTTCATTGCTTTAATAATCCCTTCAAATTTCTTGAACAAGGTATTTCCTTCTGTATTAGTAAAAAACTTGGAACTCATAATCAGGTTATTATATCTTTATTTTATACAGTGCGGCAAATGTAATGTAAAAAAGTTGAATAACCTAATGAAATAGGATTTTTTTAGGGAATTTTTAAAGAGGGGAGTGAGCAGCACGGGCAGGGATGGGAGTGGTGGGAGTGGTGGGAGCGGTGGGAGCGGTGGGAATGGTGGGAGTAATGGGAGGGGTGGGAGTAATGGGAGGGGTGGGAGTAATGGGAGGGGTGGGAGTAATGGGAGGGGTGGGAGTAATGGGAGGGGTGGGAGGGGTGGGAGTAATGGGAGGGGTGGGGTTATACTGCTTTGATCGCTTTTTCAAAGGGGATGCGATGGGCGATGCTGCGACCTAAGGTTACTTCATCAGTGTATTCGAGTTCGCTGCCTACAGCTATGCCGCGTGCAATGGTGGAGATAGTGATATGATAGGGCTCTACTTGTTTGTAGATATAAAAGTTGGTTGTATCACCTTCCATAGTGTTGCTCAGGGCGAGAATGAGTTCTGTTACTTTGCCTGCCTTTACTTTTTCTATCAGTGAGGCAATGTGTAGATTGGAGGGGGCAATCCCATCAATGGGAGATATTTTACCTCCTAAAACGTGGTATTGTCCTTTGAACTGACCAGTGTTCTCTATTGCCATTACATCGCGGAAATCCTCTACAACACAAATGATGCCTATGTCACGAGTGGGATTGGCGCATATTTCACAAATATCTACATCGGAGATGTTGTGGCAATTTTTGCAGTACTGTATATGGGTTCGTAATGCTACAATGGCTTGTGCTAACTGCAAGGATTGCTCTTCGGGTTGCTTGAGCAAATGCAGTGCTAAACGCAAGGCGGTGCGCTTGCCTATAGAGGGTAATTGTGCTATTTCGTATACGGCGTTTTCTAAGAGTTTAGATGAGAAGTCCATTTTAGGAGATAGTAGTTAGGGGTTAGATAGTTTGTGAGCAACTTTTGTGCAGGCTTCATCAATGAGTTGATAAACATTCTCAAAATCGGCTTCTGTACCGTAATAAGGGTCGGGGATTTCGCGTTGAGCCATTCCTCCTAAAGCATCGGCTAAAAAATGTACTTTAGCACGTTCTTTTTCGTTTTTAGCAAGACGGATTACGTTTTGGTAGTTACTTCTGTCCATTACGAAGATATAATCGAAGTGTGAGAAATCTTTGGCAGAAAATTGTCGTCCTCTAAGCATAGAGATGTCTATTCCGTGTTGTTTACCAGAAGCAATAGAACGATCATCAGGGGCATCACCAACGTGATAATTGGCAGTACCAGCTGAATCTACTTCAAAGTTATCGGAAGGGAGTTTGCTTCTCATCACACCTTCGGCTAAAGGTGAACGGCAAATATTGCCTAAGCAAACCATTAGTATTTTTGTTTTTGGCATTTTGTTTTAATTTTATTGATGATCAAATTACTGAAAAATGAAGTTTTGGGAGTATCTCGGAGAGACTTGGAGTATCTTGGAGAGACATTGATAAATTTTTTATCTATAGAGTCCCAGTTTATCGATATATTGCCATACTTTTTCGGGGAGTAATGGACGTATATTGCGCCCTACTTTGAGTTCTTCACGTATAAAAGTAGCAGAGAGTTCAATAATAGGGGCATTTATACGGGTGATTTGTGGGTGATTGATTAAGGATTCTGGGATATCTCCCTCTGAAATACGAGGATATACATAAATAGGGTAATTAGCTAAAATATACTCGTAGTTTTTCCATTTGTGAAAGCTCTTTAGGTTGTCTTCCCCCATAATTAAGGCAAAGTTAGCTTGAGGGTGTTTTTCTTCCAAATAGGCTAAAGTGTTTACTGTATAATTGGGTTGAGGCAACTGAAATTCGATGTTTGAAGCTCTTAACTTGGGATATTCATCTATTGCTAAATTTGTCATTTCTAACCGCAAGTGGTTGTCTAACAGCGATTGTTTTTCTTTAAATGGGTTTTGAGGAGTTACGACTAACCACAATTCGTCCATCGCACTGTGTTCTACCAGATGATTGGCAATGATGAGATGCCCTATATGAATAGGGTTAAACGAGCCAAAGAATAAGCCTATTTGTTTTTTCATCGGTTGATAAAATCGGTTACTATACGTTCAGCCTCTTGTAGAGCTTGTTGCAAATCATCGTTTTTGATAATTACATCAAATTGATGAGCTGTAGCCATTTCTTGTTCGGCTTTGTTGAGGCGCATTTGTATTTTTTCTTCTGTTTCGGTTTTACGATTGCGCAAACGTTCTTCTAAGGCAACGAGGCTTGGTGGTTCTACAAAAATTGCTAAGGTTTGGTCAGGGTATTTTTTTTTCAAGCGGAGACCTCCAGCAACATCAAGGTCAAATACTACATTTTTACCATTTGCCCAAAGACGTTCTACTTCAGATTTTAGGGTGCCATAGTAACAGCTAGCATATACTTCTTCCCATTCCATAAAATCATCGTGCTGTATGCGATTTTTGAACTCATCGGCTGAAAGGAAATAGTATTCTTTGCCGTGTTGTTCCACACCGCGAGGTGCGCGAGAGGTAGCCGAAATAGAAAAGGCTAAGTTAAGATTTTCAAGAGATAACAAGTGTTTTACTATGGTAGTTTTGCCACTCCCTGAGGGGGCTGAGAAAATAATTAGTTTGTTCATTTTAGGTGTCAGGTGATAGGTGTCAGGTTACAAGACGTTTAATACTTGTTCTTTAATTTTTTCGAGTTCGTCTTTCATTTGGACAACTAACTGTTGCATAGGGGCAAAGTTAGCCTTAGATCCTAAGGTATTTACCTCTCGTCCAATTTCTTGTGCAATAAAACTCAGTTTTCGTCCGTTAGATTCTTCGCTATGGAGGGTTTCTAGAAAATAGTCTAAGTGCTTTTTGAGTCGGATTTTTTCTTCGGTAATATCCAATTTTTCTAAATAGAAAATAAGTTCTTGTTCAAAGCGATTGGCATCTACATTTTGGATATCGGCAACTGCTTTTTCAAGTCGTTCGCGTATCAAAGCTAAGCGCTCTTCATCAAGACCTTGTACTTCTTGTAATAGGCGGTTGATATTGTTAATACGCAAAATAAAATCCTTTTCTAACACTTTACCTTCCTGAGAGCGAAAGTTTTGCAAATCGGTAATGGCAAGGTTGATATGTTGAAAAATAACAGAAAGTTCTTCTTCAGAAATACTTTCGGAAGTGGTTTGCAAGGCATCAGGCATACGCACTGCCATTTTAAGCAACTCGGTAAGGTCGCCATCCACAATCGTACGCATTTGTTCTATGTACGATTTTACGATGTTAGGATTGATTTTAGAAGGTGTTTGAGTACCTGTATTTTCTATGAAGATGCTAAAATCTACTTTTCCGCGTTGCAATTGTTCAGCAATAAGTTTGCGAAAGTCGAGTTCTTTTTCGCGATATACCTGAGGAATACGTGTGTTGATATCAATACTCTTGCTGTTTAAAGATTTGATTTCTATACTAATATGTTTATCGGCAAGAGATAACACGCTCTTTCCGAATCCTGTCATTGATTGTATCATACTATTTATTTTCTTTTCAGTACTTTTTGAACTGCTTTTAAAATACCCTCTTTGTCTAACCCATATTTTTGCATAAGCTGAGCAGGCGTACCGCTTTCACCAAAGGTGTCGTTTACGGCAACAAACTCTTGTGGAGTAGGGTAGTGTTGTGCAAGTACACGAGCTACACTTTCACCCAGACCTCCGTAGTAATTATGTTCTTCACAAGTAACGATTGCTTTGGTTTTCTTTACAGAATTGAGGATGATTTCTTCGTCTAAAGGTTTGATAGTATGGATATTAATCACTTCGGCAGAGATGCCTTGTTGTTCTAAGGCTTCACAAGCTAAAAGCGCTTCCCAAACTAAATGACCTGTAGCAACGATGGTAACATCAGAACCTTCGTTTAGCAAGATTCCTTTGCCTATTTCAAAAGTTTGGTTTTCGGGAGTAAAGTTAGCTACGGTAGGGCGACCGAAGCGGAGGTATACGGGACCTACATAATCGGCAATAGCAAGGGTTGCAGCTTTAGTTTGATTATAGTCACAAGGATTGATAACCACCATATTAGGCAACATTTTCATCAGTCCGATGTCCTCCAATATTTGGTGAGTAGCTCCGTCTTCGCCTAAGGTAAGTCCGGCGTGAGAGGCGCATATTTTTACATTTTTATTAGAATAGGCAATTGATTGACGTATTTGGTCATAAACACGACCTGTAGAGAAAGCTGCGAAAGTGCCTGTAAAGGGGATTTTACCACCGATAGTAAGACCAGCAGCAATGCCCATCATATTAGCTTCAGCAATACCTATTTGGAAGAAACGGGTAGGGTTTTCTTCGATAAATTTTTCCATTTTTAGAGAGCCAATCAAGTCGGCACAAAGGGCTACTACGTTAGGGTTTTTGCGACCTAATTCGGCAAGTCCAGCGCCGAAGCCACTTCGGGTATCTTTTTTTCCTGTATCGATATATTTTTTCATTGGAAAAATGAGTGTTAATGTTATTGAGCGACAAAGGTAATGCTTTTTATTAATTTCTCCTAATAAAAAGTTTAATTTACATATAAATCGATAAGACCGTCGGGGGTTTTTACGATGATTTTTTGGTTAGGGCGATCTACTTTTTCAATAAACTCATCGTTCATAGGGATAAGGATTTCTTTGCCTTCTTCATTTTCTATTTCGAATAAGGGTTGGAAAGTAGTATCGTTGATACTCACAATTTTACCTACTTTTCCATAGTTTATATCTTCGACTTCAAATCCTATTACTTCGTGGTAATAGAACTTATTACCCGAAAGTTTAGGAAGAGCCGCTAAGGGCAAGTAGATTTTGTGTTTTAGCAAAGCATCGGCATCGGCTTCACTATTAACTTCTTCAAATTTTACACGGAGTAAATCGGATTTGTGCAAAGAGCTTTTTTCAACAAAAAAAGGAACCAGATTATTGCCTAAAGCAATAAAAACTGATTCCAATTCTTCGTACATTTCGGGGTCGTCAGAATCTAATTTGATGAGCACTTCCCCTTTAAAGCTAAACTTTGACACAATTGTTCCTACATAAAAACAATCTTTAATGGTCATATTATGAGTCTATGCTTCAGTTTCGTTGTTTTCTTCGGCAGGAGCTTCAGCTTCAGCTTGTTCAGCGGTAGCTTCGGCAGCAGCCTCAGCAGCTTTAGCAGCAGCGTCGTTTTTACGTTTTTCGTTAGCTTCTTTTTCAGCACTTAACGCTTTAGCTTTAGCATCTGCTTTTTCTTTAGCTAATTTTTGTTCTTTAGAAGATACTTTGTTAGCTTTTTCGTCTAACCAAGCTTTGAATTTAGCTTCAGCTTGTTCTTCGGTAAGGGCACCTTTGGCAACACCGCCTAACAAGTGATATTTAAGCAATACACCTTTGTAAGAAAGGATACGGCGAGCTGTATCACTTGGTTGAGCACCGTTTTTCAACCATTTTACTGCTGCATCTACATCAATTTCGATTTGAGCAGGGTTAGAAACTGGGTTGTAAGTACCTAATTTTTCAAGGAATTTACCATCTCTTTTCGCACGTGAGTTGGCGGCTACAATCCAATAGAAAGGTTTGCCTTTTTTACCGTGACGTTGTAATCTGATTTTTACTGGCATAAAAAATTTAATTAGTGAGGTTCACGACCTCGGTTATTAATTCGGGCGCAAAGATACAATCTTTTTTGATATGTACAAAACTAAATTGTAAGATTTTTACCAAGTGTAAGTTATACCACCTACAAAGTTGCGTCCGACACCAGGGATAAAGTTTGTTTTATCGACAATGGTGGGGGTAGGTCGCAAGACTCTGTTGCCTACTTTTGCAGGAGGAGGAGTTACTTGGTCTTGAATTAAATAGCTGGATGCATAAACTGTATCGGCTAAATTATTACCTTGGAAGAAGAACGTCCAGTTTCCTTTTTTAAATCCTATTTTAGCGCCTAACAGTTGATAGGCATCTTGGTAATAAGTATTTTTATGGTCGGTAGGGGTATCTTCAGGGAGTGCTTCAACGTTGAACTCGGCAAAGAATCCAGAAGGGTGTTTGTAGTCTAAAGTGCCATAGATGTAATGTTTAGGGATACCTGCTATTTGGTTGCCTTTTAGAGCGCCTCCATCAAAGAAGAAATCGCTGTAATTGTAGTTTACAAAAAGAGTAAAGGCATCGCCTTTGCTTGAAAATACACGTTTAGCAAAGGTAGATTGCAATGACGCCTCAACTCCTCGGTGGACAGTGGTATAAGGAGCGTTTACAGTAATACCATTGATGCCAATTTCGCCATCGGTGAGGGTAAAAATCTCATCTTTTACCCAAGAGTGATAGGCACTTACATTCCACACGAAGACATCATTAATATTTCCTTTAGTTCCAATTTCGGCAGTTTGTGCTTTTTGAGCTTTCAATTCAAAGGCTGCAATATTTTTAGCACTGGAATTGGCATTGCTACTATTAGGGAAAATTACTTGTGTACCACTCATTGCAGCACCTCCTGTTAAGCGAATGATTTCAAGGAAGGTAGGGGGTTCATAACTAAAGCTATAATTACCATATACTTGGGCATTATCGCTAAACTTATAAATCACACCTGCTTTGGGATTGACAGCGTTGTACGTATACTCATTATCAAGTTTTTTTACAGGAGAAGGGCTTTGAACACGGCGTAAATTTTGACCAGCAAAGAAGGATATAGGTCGGCTGCTACCCTCAAATTTATCTTCTACCTTTCGGGTGTCGTAACTACCTTGTACGGCTACATTCACAAGGAATTTATCGGTGATTTTGTATACATCGGAAATGTAGGCTACAGCGTGGTTTGATAAGAGGTCTTGTTTGGCAAATAATGCACCGAAACTTCCTTTTTCGTTGATGTTTCGCAATTGATGCATTTTGCCTTGGCTGAGTTGTACCCCTATTGATAAATCGTTTTTACGAGTATTGTAGTCATAAGTAAGACGCAAACCATAATCGTTGTTGTAATCGTGACGTATATTGGTAGCTATGGGATATACAAAGGCATCATCAGTATATTGGTAATACAAAGTGGCAGTGAGCAAACTATGGTTGTTAAATTTATAAGCCGACTTGCTACCAAAACGTGCGATTTTGCTTGATCTATTAGGTTTATCGCGTTGTACATTAGGTCCAAAAGCATAAGGAACGGTGAGTTTAGGAGCTCCGTTTATTTGTTTGCTATCACTTTCGTATTGTTGTTTGGTAAGAGGACCTGGAATATCGAAATACAAATCAGTAAATGAGGCATATAGGCGAGTTTCAAACTTATTGGTAAACTGTCTGCCAATATTTAGCAATGCATTGAAGCGTTTGGAGGAGTTGTAGGTGCGGTATCCATCACTTTTACTATAGGAGGTAGAAATAAAACCATCGTTTTTGCCAGAGGAGAATCCAGAGGAAAGACTACTGTTGAAGTAATTGAAACTACCCGCTTCCATTTTTACACTAAGAGGAGAGGCGTTATATCCATTTTTGGTTACGAAGTTCATAGCACCTCCTAAGGTAGCTCCGCCATATTCCATAGCATTAGCTCCGCGGTATACTTCTACTAAATTAGAAGCTTGAGGTTCTAAAACACCTATAATGTACGATCCATCAGCGAAATTAATGGGAATACCATCTTGATATAGGGCAACCCCACGCGATTGTGGATTGCTTTGTATTCCTGAGCCTCTGATATTAAGGCGAGGCTGGTCGTTACCACCAAAGAACTCTTGAATAACTACCCCTGGTTGACGCACAAGAGCATCTTTGAGGGTTTGAGAACGCTTTTCGGACAAATCCTTTAAGTTGGCTATATTGGTACCCCCAGGAACTTTATCTAATTTTTTTCGCGATAAACTCTCGGAGTTAGCAATCAAGCTAGGGTTATCGCTCACTACTACTTCTTCCAAAGTAATAGTCTCCTTTGGGAGTGTAAAATCTACGTAAGTGACGCGGTTTTCGTTGTTTTGAAGTGTAACAACGACCGTTTGTTTTTCAAACCCTTCTTCGATAATTTCTAAGGTTATCTCTTTGCTGCTGGGTATAAAGTTGAGGGTATACAGCCCATTAGCATCGGTTTGAGTGGCAATACTAGGGTTGTTTTGCAGTTGGATAATTACCCCAGCTACAGGGAACTTGTTTTCATCTAAAATAGTTCCTTTGATTTTGTGATGTTGCCCAAAAAGCAGTGGGCTGATCACGAGCATTACAAATAATATGATGTGTTTGAACATAAAATATAGTTATTAATTTAGAATGATGCAAAATTAGTAATTATATTTTATGTAGCAAATAAAATTTCGATAAAATTATCTTATTTTTTGTACAAGCTCCAATTCGTCCAAAGAAACAGAGGTAGTAAACGCCCCGTAATTTACTATGGCTTTACCTTTTTCAATCTTATCGATACTTCCCACGCTTCGGCTGTCTTTAATGCGCACACGGTCGCCTACTGAAAGGGCGCGTTGTAGCTTTTCTTTTTCGGCGCGTTCTTGGGCAATGCGCTCTTTCTTCTCTTCTTTGCGTTGCTGGCGGATAGCCTCCATTTGCTTATGAACTTCTTGGGTAGTAGTTTTTTTCTCCTCTTTTTGCTTGGTACGTTCCTCTTTGCTCATTTGTTTGCGCTTGGCATTTTCCATTTCAATGAGTTTAAGAAATTCGGATACCAAAGGGCGACGCTTACCATCGTAGAAATAACGTTCGGCTATCTGGTCTACCTTACTACCTAAGCTAATCATACGTTGGCTTTGGTCATAGAGCTCTTGATAATTTATGAGCTTGCTTTTTATTTTATCATTGAGTTCTTCTAAACGTTTGGCTTCTTCGCGGGCTTTGGTTTCCTCATCTTTCAGGGTTTCGGCAGTTTTTTCCATTTTGGAGCGTTCTTTCTGCAATTTGGCGATAGTGGCATCAAAACGCACTTTTCCTTTCTCTATTTTTTTCTTAGCCCGATTGATGAGGCTAAACGGAATACCGTTTTTCTGCGCCACTTCAAAAGTGAAAGAACTTCCCGCTTCGCCTATTATCAGCTTATAGATGGGTTCTAAGGTTTTATCGTTGAAAAGCATATTGGCATTGCTGGCGTGAGGCAATTCATCTGCCAGCATTTTTAAATTGGTGTAATGAGTGGTAATCACCCCAAAAGCCTTTCGGTAGTAGAACTCTTCTAAGAATATTTCAGCCAAAGCACCTCCTAATTCGGGATCGCTACCTGTCCCGAACTCATCTATCAAAAACAAGGTGCGGTGATTGCACTTTTTGAGGAAGTAATTCATATTTTTGAGTCGGTAGCTGTATGTGCTAAGGTGGTTTTCAATAGATTGGTTATCGCCGATATCGGTAAGAATGCGTTCAAACAAACACATTTTAGAACGATGATGTACCGGAACGAGCATTCCACTTTGTAACATTAATTGCAATAAGCCAATGGTTTTAAGCGTAATACTTTTTCCGCCCGCATTAGGTCCCGAGATGACGATAATACGATTTTCATCATTCAATTCTATGGTTTGAGGGAAGGTAGTAACACCTTTTTTAGCATTGCTAAGGTACAGCAAAGGGTGATATGCTTCACGGAGGAATAGTTCGCGCTCCTGAGTGATTTCTGGCAAAAGTGCGTTCATTTGGTGAGCGTACTTGGCTTTGGCGCAAATAATATCAACGGCTGTGATGTATCGCTGATAGTCTTTCAGCAAATCGGCAAACTGACTGATGAAGGCAGTAAGTTCTCTTAATATACGCTGGATTTCCTCTTTTTCGTCATAAAGCAGATTGGAGAGTTCGCGAGAGTAGATTTCGGTTTGTCGCGGTTCTATATACACTATGCTACCCGTTTTTGAGCTCCCCCATACGGTACCCTGTACTTTTCGGCGGTACATTGCTTTCACTGCCAATACGCGGCGGTTTTCTACTACGGTTTCGCGGATATCATCGAGATAGTCGGCAGTGTTATACTCGGCGAGAGCACGGTTGAAACTTTCGTTGAGTTTTCCTTTCAAGGCGCTCAGCTCGCGACGTATATTGCCAAGTGTAGGAGAGGCTTCGTTTTTTATCTCGCCGTACTTGTCCAGCACTTTATCGATAGCGTTCAGCAGTTCGGTAGTATACTCGATACTATCAGCGGTTTCGAAAAGGGTAGGGTATAGCGTTTTGAACTTCTTAAAGAAGAGAATTTGAGTGTTTACAACCTCGCTGATACGATGAATCTTCCTAATACTCGACACTTCTAACAAGGCGTTTTCAATAGATAGAAGTTTAATTTCGGAAGTGATAGATTCGCAATAGTGTGAAGGGATTGTGTTGTTATTATCAAAAGACGATAGGTATTCATTGGTTTGATTCAGTGCCAATAACAGGCTCTCCTGATTGTCGAAAGGTTTGATATGTAAGGCATATTTCTTGCCGAGTTCAGTAAGGCAAAGGTCAGACAAATGAGAGAGTACCATAGGGAACTCTAAGTCTTCAAGTGTTTTTGTATTCATTTAGTTTTTAGGAAATATCTTTTTGTGATATAAAATCATCAGCCCCACTGCTATACATATTGCAGAGTCAGCCACATTGAACACGGGCTCGAAGAAACGAAAGCGTTCGCCTCCCCAAAAGGGTACCCAGCTGGGAAGTGTAGTATCGATAATAGGGAAGTAGAACATATCCACCACTTTGCCGTGCAAGAGGGTTCCGTAAGGATTTTCGGCAAATAGGGTAGCAATGTTACCATAACTATGGTCGAAAATTATGCCGTAAAACACCGAATCGATGATATTGCCCAGTGCTCCTGCCAATATCAAAGAAATGCAAATGATAAGTATCTTAGGTTGTTGCTTTCTCACTGCCGATACCAGCCAATAGCCGATACCTATTACCGCTACAATGCGAAAGAGGGTAAGAATGAGTTTGCCGTATTCGCCGGGAATTTTAGTACCCCAAGCTGCGCCTTCGTTTTCTACAAAGTAGATTTGAAACCAACTGAAAACGGTTACGGCTTCGTTGAGGATAAAGTGTGTTTTGATGTATATTTTGCTCCATTGGTCGACGATAAGTACCAACAGAATAATAAGGAATGCGTGTTTTAATTTCATATTTTTTTCTTAATGATATTCTTTTACAGCTTCTACAAAGGCGATAGCGTTTTCAATGGGGACATTAGGCAGGATGCCGTGTCCTAAGTTGGCGATGTAGTGGTCTTTGCCAAAAGCATCGATCATTTCTTTTACTTTTTTCTTAATTTGAGCAGGAGGAGCAAGCAATTGTGAAGGGTCGAAGTTACCTTGTAGTACTTTATTGCCACCCGTGAGCTGACGTGCTGTTTTTGGAGCACAAGTCCAATCGACACCTAAAGCAGCGGCTTTAGAAGTAGCCATTTCGGGGAGAGCATACCAACAACCTTTAGCAAATACTATCACTTTGGTAAGCGGAGCAAGTGCTTCTACTATTTGGTTAAGGTATTGCCAAGAAAAAGTACGATAGTCGTCAGGGGCTAAAACGCCCCCCCAGCTATCGAACAATTGTACGGCATCGACACCTGCTTTTACTTTTTCTTTGAGGTAGAGAATGGTAGTATCGGTAATTTTTTGCAATAGTTGATGTGCTAATTCAGGTTGCGTGAAGCAAAACTCTTTGGCAGTAGCATAGTCGCGTGAACCAGCTCCTTCGACGGCATAGCAGAGTATCGTCCAAGGAGATCCAGCAAAGCCGATGAGAGGCACACGATTGTTGAGCATTTGTTTGGTAAGTTTGACAGCTTCTATCACATAACCCAAACGCTCTTGGATATTAGGAATTGTTACTTGCGCTACATCCTTAGCAGTACGAATAGGGTTAGGCAACCAAGGTCCGACACCTTTTTTCATTTCAAAAGGTATATTCATCGCTTGGGGTACTACCAATATATCAGAAAATAAGATAGCAGCATCTACACCTACTATATCGACAGGTTGTATGGTAATTTCGGCTGCTAACTCAGGGGTTTGGCAACGTGTGAAGAAGTCGTATTTGTCGCGTAGGGCTCTAAATTCAGGAAGGTATCTGCCAGCTTGACGCATCATCCACACGGGAGGACGCTGGGTAGTTTCGCCGTTGAGTACTCTAAGGAATAAGTCGTTTTGTAACATTTTTTAGATTTAAGAAAATAGACTTTGAGGCTGTCCAAAAAGTTCTATATTATAAGGGCGTTTGCAAAACGCCCCTACAGAACATACCCCAAAAAGTAATTGATTATTAGAATAATCAACTTTGCCAAAGGTGCGAGCCGCAGAGGCAGGAAACTTTGGCAAAGTTTGTGTATTAACAATTAAATACTTTTGATGATAGTAACAAAATCATCGGCTTTGAGGGCAGCGCCTCCGATGAGACCGCCATCAACGTCTTCTTTAGCGAAGATTTCTTTAGCATTATCAGGTTTTACGCTACCACCATACAAGATAGATACTTTATCGGCTACTTCTTTACCATATTTATCGGCAATAGTTTTGCGGATGAAATGGTGGATTTCTTGCGCTTGTTCTGGGGTTGCAGTTTCGCCTGTACCAATTGCCCATACGGGTTCATAAGCCAATATGATGTGTTGCCAAGCCTCAGTAGGCAAGTGGAACAAGCCGTTTTTGATTTGGCTACCTACAACGTCGAAGTGTTTGTTAGCTTTACGTTCGGCTAATTCTTCACCGATGCAGAATACTACACGCATATTGTGTTTGAGGGCTGTGTCTACTTTTTTAGCCAAATTTTCGTCGGTTTCGTTGAAGTAAGCACGGCGTTCGGAGTGACCTAAAATAGTGGTTTTTACGCCAATACTATTCAACATTTCAGCTGAAATCTCACCAGTATAAGCACCGCTTTCGGCAAAGTGCATATTTTGGGCAATTACTTCGATTTTGCTACCTTTAGCAGCATCTACTGCTGGGATAAGGTTTACAAAGGTAGGGGCAATCATTACCTCGGCATCAGTTTGAGGTACTTTTTTCAATAGGTCGGAAATGAGGGCTAACGATTTATTGAGGTCGTTGTTCATTTTCCAGTTACCTGCTACAATTTTTTTTCTCATATAATGAAATATTTATAATTAGCAATTTTGGTTATACATTGAAGCGGAAGTGCATAATATCACCATCTTTTACAATATATTCTTTACCTTCGACGCGCATTTTTCCAGCTTCTTTTACTTTGGCTTCACTACCATAGGTGATAAAATCATCATAAGCAATTACTTCGGCGCGAATAAATCCTTTTTCGAAATCAGTATGGATAACGCCAGCTGCTTGAGGAGCTGTATCTCCTTTGTGGATTGTCCAAGCACGTACTTCTTTTACTCCTGCAGTGAAGTAAGTTTGCAAGTTTAGCAAATGATAAGCAGCACGAATCAATTTAGAAGCACCAGGCTCGTCCAATCCTATATCTTCCAAGAACATTTGGCGTTCTTCATAGCTTTCTAATTCGGTGATATCAGCTTCAGTAGCTACAGCTAAAACGATGATTTCGGCTTCTTCATTTTTCACGACTTCTTTTACACGTTCTACATAAGCATTACCATTTTTAGCTGATTTTTCATCGACATTACACACGTATAACACAGGTTTAGCAGTGAGCAATTGAAAGCTCTCTAATAATTCTTTTTCATCGTCGGCTACTTGTACAGCGCGGGCAGAAACGCCAGTGAGCAAAGCGTCTTTCACACGATTAAGCAAGTCCATTTCCTTAGCGGCTTTTTTATCGCCAGCTTTGGCAGCACGGGTTACTTTTTCGAGGCGTTTTTCGACAGTTTCGAGGTCTTTTAGTTGTAGTTCTATATCAATAGTTTCTTTATCACGGATGGGGTCTACACTGCCATCGACGTGTACGATATTGTCGTTTTCAAAGCAGCGCAACACGTGAATAATAGCATTACACTCACGTATATTTCCTAAAAATTGGTTGCCTAAACCTTCACCTTTGCTCGCACCTTTTACAAGACCTGCGATGTCTACAATTTCTACGGTTGCAGGTAATACACGTTCAGGTTTTACAAGAGTTTCGAGTTTTTCTAAACGGGGATCGGGTACATTTACTACCCCTAAATTAGGTTCTATAGTGCAAAACGGGAAGTTAGCACTTTGAGCTTTAGCATTTGATAAACAATTAAATAGAGTAGACTTTCCCACGTTGGGCAGTCCAACAATTCCTGCTTTCATATTCGTTTTTTAAATTAAAGAGCGTGCAAAGGTAATAATAATTTGTCAATTAGGCAATTTGTTAATTAGGTAATTTATGGCGGTTGGCGATGAGTCGCAAGCTGATATGGTTGAACCTATACAAGAGGGATATAGCAGCAGCAGTGAGTCCTGTGAGTAATCCTATCCAAATACCCATAGTACCTAAAGAAGTGTGAAGCCCTAAAAAACAAAGAATAGGGAAGGCAATGAGCCAATAGGCTATAAAGGTAATGACCATAGGAATTTTGGCATCTTGGACTCCACGCAATGCCCCAAGAGCTGTAACTTGTAATCCATCGGAGATTTGGAAAATAGCAGCAATCAACAATAGATTGGCTGCTTCGCTTATTACAGCTGCATTGGTAGCTGCTTTTTCGATATTGTCCATCTCTAAATACAATGAGGGTAACCAATCGCGTAATAAGGCTAAGAGTCCTGCAAAAAAGACTTGGGTACACAACACTAATAAGAATACAGAAAAGGCTACCCGACGTAAATTGACATAGTTTTTAGCTCCTAACTGATTGCCGACACGTATCATAGCTGTGATACCTAATCCGTTGGCAACCATAAAGGTCATACTTGCTAAGTTGAGAGCTATTTGATTAGCTGAGAGTTGGTTTTCACCCAATACACCGCTTATCCATATAGCAGCAGAGAAAATACCTGTTTCAAAAATCATCTGTAATCCTGTAGGTAGCCCGATATTACTTATCTTTCTTATCATTGGTTTAGTGATGTTTTTGAAACTGATATGGGTAACGTATTCTTTAGTTTTAGGTAAATACTTGAGCATATAATAGAGCATTATAGGCATTGCTATACGCGAAATGAGCGTTCCTACTCCAGCACCTAATACTCCTAATTTTGGGCAACCCCAATTACCATAGATGAAGAGATAATTACCAAATATATTGATAAGGTTTGCCAATAGGGTAACATACATTGCATATTTAGTCATTGAGAGACCATCGGCGAATTGTTTGAAAGTGCTGAATACACCTAAAGGTATCAATGAAAAGGCAACCAAATGAGTGTAGGGGACTGCTAAAGCAATTACATTTTCACTTTGCCCTGTGATTCTCATCACGGGTTCAACAAAGAACATCAGCAAGAAAAGCACCGTGCTGAGTATGATATTGAGCAACATACTATGGTTGAGAATGGATTGTACGGCTTGTTTATCGCCTGCTTCGTCGTTCATAGCTACCAAAGAAGTAGTAGCCACCGAAAAACCTATAGCGAAAGACATTGCGATAAAGATAGCTGTATTTCCGAGAGCTGCAGCTCCAAGTTCGGTAATACCGACCTTGCCTACCATCACATTATCTACAAATCCCACAAGGGTATGCCCCAACATTCCCAATATGACAGGGTAAGCAATCTTGAAGTTGTATTTAAATTCTTTTGTATAGTTTGATAAGTTAGGCATCAGGTGTTAGGTGTCAGGTATCAGGTGTCAGGTATCAGGTGTCAGGGGATAGGTGTTACCCTATCCTCTAACTCCTAATTTCTAATTTTTACTCTTTATTGTACTGTTTCAATTTCGTTGATGATGTTTTTAGCGTTGGCATATATATCGATTACCCAAAGTACATAGCGGATATCGACATTGATGGTGCGCTGTAGTTTCTTATCGAAAATTACATCGCCTGCCATGGCTTCGATATTACCATCGAAAGCGAGACCTATGAGTTCGCCTTTACCATTCATTACGGGTGATCCAGAGTTGCCACCAGTAATGTCGTTATTGGTAAGGAAGTTTACGTGCATAGAGCCATCTTTGTCTATATATCTGCCGAACTCTTTGTTTTGATACAAATCGAGCATACGTTGAGACATATCAAACTCAGGATCGTCTTTTTTGTATTTAGCTATTAAGGTGTTGAAAGTAGTATAGTAATTCTTTTTCACATCGGGGTTGCGTTTATCTTTTGCTAAAGGAATTACTGTACCATAGGTAAGGCGCAAGGTAGAATTGGCATCAGGGTATAGGATGGTGCTCATTTTACCATCACGCATACCTTTTACGAATTTACGGTAAGCCTTAGCATAACTATCTTCCAAGTTAACAAGCTCTTGAGAGGGAGATCGGAAGTCTTCGACAAGTGCTTCTGCAAGTTGCAATATAGGGTCTTTTAACAATTCTTCTATATTGCGTTGGGTGTTGGTTTGTAAGGCTTCTTTACTGCGGTAAATACTGTTTGCTAAAAGGTCATCTACATACTTGTGGAAGTTACCATTGTATTTTGTTTTGATGTCTTTTAGCATTGTGGGTACATTATTGCCTTTATTAGCATAGAGTTGCAACATATCGGCAAGAATCTCTTTTTCAACGTTTAAGTTTACTTTATCATAATCGATAAGGATGTTATCAATTTTATTTTGCAAGTCATTTTCGGGCATATTTCCACGTTGGGCGGCTGCAATAGTATTGATGTATCGGGAAGGCATTTTGATAAAGAAAGATGCACGAGATAAAATGCTTACATAGTTCTCATCGGCAGAACGCAAGTTTGTCTTTTCAAAATAGTTAGCTAATGTGCTGAGCACCTCGCCATATTCGGCTTTATTTTCAGCTTTCTTAGCCCATTTCCCGAATTTAGCTTCAGCTTTACGTTTCGTAGCAGCTGTTTTATGTGCTGTGAGGGCATCAATCATACCTTGGCGGTTTTTCCAATAGTTAGCTAATTGAGAGTACAAAGAGGCATATTGCAAGCGCACAGCATCGTCCTTATCCATATAACGCTTCATTGCATCCATTGCTGTTTTGGAGGCTTCAACCCAAGCAGGATAAGCATATTTCACCTTTTGATCTACCCAATAAGAACTTTCCCAACGGTTGGTACGCCCAGGGTAGCCCATAATCATCGCAAAGTCTTTATCTTGTACGCCTTTGAGGCTCACTTTAAGGTAACGTTTGGCTTTAAGAGGTATGTTGTTAGGAGAATAGTTGGCGGCATTTCCATCTTTATCAGTGTATACACGGAAGAGAGAGAAATCACCTGTTTGGCGAGGCCATTCCCAGTTGTCGGTATCACCACCAAATTTTCCAATGTTTTCAGGAGGTGTACCTACGAGGCGTACATCTTTGAAGTCTTGATATACAAAGTAATAATATTCATTGCCTTGGAAGAATGAACGCACAGAAACTACATATTTACCACCTTCGCTGTTTTCTTTTTGTATTTTAGACATTTCTTGGTTGAGAGCAGCTTCGCGTTCTTTTTCGTTCATTGAGGGAGTAACAGCAGCCAACATACGGTCGGTTACATTATCCATACGGACGAAGAAACGGACGAATGACTGTTTAGGGGAGAGTTCCTCGGCGTGAGAGCGCGCCCAAAATCCGTTCTTTAAGTGGTTGCTTTCGGGGGTAGAAAGCTGAGCAATATTGCTATAGCCACAATGATGGTTTGTGAGTACTAAGCCATCTTTGGAGATGATGCTCGCAGTACAACCTCCATTGAACTGCACGATGGCGTCCTTAAGGCTGTTGTTGTTGATGCTATAAATTTCTTGAGCAGTGAGTTGTAAGCCTAACTTCTGCATATCTCTTTGGTTGAGACGTTCAATGAACATCAAGAACCACATTCCTTCATCGGCTTTTGCTATGGGAGTGAGCAACAAGAAAGCCAATAACATAAGACTTATTTTCTTCATAAAAAAGTGATATAATGATTTATTAGGGGGCAAAGGTACGAGATAATTAGCAAATTAACAAATGTGCGAGCCGCACAAGCAGATTAATTAGCAAATGAGAAAATTGAGGAGAGGAATTAAAATATATTTAGAAATAATTTGTTAGAATAGAGAAATATTGTACTTTTGAGCCCAAAATAAATAGAAATGTCAGTAAAAGTCAATCAATTAACAAAGATATATGGACAGCAAACGGCTGTAAATGCTATTAGCTTTGAGCTCCAGAAGGGAGAAATTACCGGTTTTTTAGGTCCTAATGGAGCAGGGAAATCTACAACAATGAAGATGATCACGGGGGCTTTGATCCCTACCAGTGGCTCGGTTACTATTAACGGTATTGATATACTTCAGCATCCTATTGAGGCACAGAAGACTATTGGCTATTTGCCTGAACATAATCCTCTGTATACCGAAATGTATGTGAGAGAATATTTGCGCTTCACCGCTGACTTATATTCCAACGTGCCTAAGAGTAGGGTGGAGGAGGTGATTGCCCTTACGGGACTCACACCAGAGAGCAATAAGAAGATAGAGGCACTCTCAAAAGGTTATCGCCAACGTGTGGGACTTGCTTCAGCTCTTATTCACGATCCTGAGATACTGATTCTCGATGAGCCGACAACAGGACTTGACCCAAATCAGTTGGTTGAGATACGCCATATCATTAAGGAGCTTGGCAAAGAGAAGACGGTTTTGCTTTCGTCGCATATTATGCAGGAAATTCAGGCGGTTGCCGATAGAGTAATCGTACTGCATAAAGGCAATATAGTGCTTGATAAAAAGATGAGCGAGCTGCAAGGCAAGGAACAGGTGATAGAAGTAGCATTCGATTTTCGTGTAGAGGAACGCCTTTTACGCGCTTTGCCTAATGTGTCGGCAGCACAAAACGTATACGATTTCTTATATCAAATCACCTTTGACACGGAGGAAGATATGCGCCCTGTTGTGTTTGACTTTGCTAAGGAGAACGGATTAAAAATCCTCCAAATCAACCATAAACATAGAGACTTGGAGGAAACGTTTATTCAGGTAACAGGAGGTAGGTAATAGATGTCAGGTGTCAGGGGACAAGTGTTAGGAATTAGTACTCGGATGTGAAGTGTAGCTTCAGGTTCGGGTATTTTTGTTTTACCATCTCAATAGAGAATGCAGAGTCGGCGAGGAAGACTAATTGGTTCTGTTTGTCGCGTGCTAAGAACTTCTGTTTTACACGTAGGAAATCAAGATATTCGGGGTCTTTAGGGTTTTCGGGCGCTTCTACCCAGCAGGCTTTGTAGATAGGGAAGTTTTCATAACTACACTTCGCTCCGTATTCGTGTTCCAATCGGTATTGAATGACCTCATATTGAAGTGCTCCTACTGTTCCGATGACCTTGCGACCATTGAAATCTAATTTGAAGAGCTGTGCTACGCCTTCGTCCATTAGCTGGTCGATGCCCTTTTCTAATTGTTTGGATTTCAGAGGGTCGGCGTTATTGATGTAACGGAAATGTTCAGGAGAGAAACTCGGTATTCCCTTGAAGTGTAGCATTTCGCCTTTGGTGAGTGTATCTCCTATTTTAAAATTCCCTGTGTCGTGCAAGCCTACAATATCTCCTGCATAAGATATATCCACTACTTCTTTCTTTTCGGCAAAGAATGCATTCGGGCTGGAGAACTTCAGCTTCTTGCTAAGGCGTGTGTGCAAATAGGGTTTATTGCGTTCAAAAGTGCCTGAAACAATCTTCACGAATGCTAAACGATCGCGGTGGTTAGGGTCCATATTGGCGTGAATCTTGAAGACGAAACCTGTGAAGGAGGGTTCATCGGGGTTTACGATACGCTCTTCGCTGGCTTTGGGGCGTGGTGAAGGGGCGATTTCGACAAAGCAATCGAGTAGCTCACGTACGCCAAAGTTGTTGAGTGCAGAGCCAAAAAAAACGGGTTGCTGCTCTCCATTGAGGTAGGCTTCACGGTCGAATTTTGGGTATACTTCATATACTAACTCTAAATCGGAGCGGAGATTTTCGGCTGATTGTTTGGATATTATCTTCTCTAATTCGGGGCTGTTGATGTCGGTAAAGGCGATAGTTTCTTCTATGTTCTTTCGGCTATCGCCAGAGAATAGGTTGATATTCTTCTCCCAAATGTTATAAATTCCTTTGAAATCATAGCCTATACCTATGGGAAAACTCAGTGGAGTTACCTTTAAGCCGAGTTTTTGCTCTACTTCGTCTAAGAGGTCGAAGGCGTCTTTCCCTTCACGGTCTAACTTGTTGATGAAGACAATCATAGGGATGTTACGCATACGGCATACTTCGACAAGCTTTTCGGTTTGCTCTTCTACCCCTTTGGCGACGTCGATGACTACGATGACACTATCGACGGCGGTGAGAGTGCGGAAGGTGTCTTCGGCGAAATCCTTGTGACCAGGGGTGTCTAATATGTTTATTTTGTGCTCTTTGTAGTTAAAAGCGAGTACTGAAGTGGCAACGGAAATGCCGCGTTGTCGCTCAATCTCCATAAAGTCGGAGGTAGCTCCTTTTTTTATTTTATTAGATTTTACGGCGCCAGCTTCTTGTATAGCTCCTCCGAAGAGTAGGAGTTTTTCGGTAAGGGTAGTTTTTCCGGCGTCGGGGTGAGATATGATGCCAAAGGTACGGCGCTTTTGTATTTCTTGTTTTAAAGACATAGTGTTTATTTGTCGATTCGTATATTAGCTGATTTGTAAATTGGGGGCAAAGGTAAGAAATATTTATAAATAGAAAATAAGAAACAGAGTGAATTTATTGATAATTTAAGGGTAAAATTTTGTAATTGAAGATTTTATTATATTTTTTTGCACTTTTTTTAAGTAATAAGTTACATTATGAATAAGGTAAAGATTCTATTATTACTATGTATTGGTGGTCTTTTTGGTTGTCAATGGTTTGGTAGTCAGGAGGCTAAGGAAGGTGTGCCTGATGTTGATTCACTTGTTGTGAAAGATACTTCGGCTTATATCAGTTTAGAAGAAGCTGAGGATAGAGTGCTTGCTTTGCCTTTGGCTAAACGAGTGGGTAAGTATATAGAGATGATTTCGGATGGGAAGAGGGGTATTAGTTATTTTTCGGATGCTGCTACTATTGACGATAAAGAGTTTTATGAAATTAGGATAGGGTACGATAGTTCTATTCGGTTTGAAACGTATTATATTCTTTATGTAAATAGGAATAATGGCAATGATATCCGGATTATAGAGCCTGTTTCGGGGGATATTATCCCTATTTTAGACTTTAAAGACGATAAGAAATATGATGAAATACCTGAATAACATAGGGTTCTATGGGAGGAATCACACATTGGAAGGTTGATTGAAATTAGATAGAGTTCATAAAGAGTAATACTTGCTTTTTAGATTGTTTTTAGTATCTTTGCGCTTTAAAGTATATAAAAATCACAATATAAAATATGATAGAAGTAACGCAACAGAAGATTGAAGAGCTTGCCCCCAATGCAGAGGCGGCTAAAAAAGGACGTGAGTTGGTGAAGAAAAACAAATTTAGCAACTTAAAAATCAACGCAGAAAAGAACCTTATATGGGGTGAATGCGCAGGGAGTGGAAAGAATCCTTACTACTGCTCTGCCGATTATGTAGACCCTAACAACCCTGTATTCCGCTGTAACTGCCCGAGTCGTCAGTTTCCGTGTAAACACTCTGTGGGTTTGCTTTACTGTTTTGAAGCGAATGCAGGTCAGTTTACCGAAGGAGAAGTACCTGAGGACATTCTCTCTAAACGTGAGAAGATAGAGAAAAAACAAGAGAAGAAAGCCCAAGAAAAGGAATCTATCAAAGAGAAAGCCGAGAAACCTAAGAAGGTGAATAAGGCGGCTTTCACTAAGAAGATTGATGCCCAGCTCACTGGTATTGAAACTGCCCAAAAGCTGTTGCGCGATATGGTGAATACGGGGCTTTCATCAGTGGATGCTAAAATGCGTGCGACCCTCAAAACACAGATAAAAGACTTAGGAAACTACTATATAGGCGGTATTCAAACGGCTTTCAACAATCTATTGCTTTCTATTGAGGAGGTAAAGAATGAGGAATATACTGCGGTGGTAGACAACTTAAACTATCTTTCGGCTTTGCTTAAAAAAGCTACTGACTACCTCAAGGCGCGCAAGGAAGACCCTGAAGGAACGCCTGAACTGTCTTCAGCAATTGAAGAGCAAATAGGCTATGTGTGGAAACTCGTTGAGTTGATGCAGTATGGGCAATATGAAGAGAATGCTTCTTTGGTGCAATTGTCATTCAACAGTTATGACAACGAGGCACGCAAAGAGTATGTAGATGAGGGGGTATGGCTCAATCTCAAAACGGGTAAAATCTATAAAACGTTGAACTATCGTCCTTATAAAGCTGCGAAGTATATTAAAGAAGACAACAGTATGTTCAGTGTGTTGCAACTAAAAGACCTTTACATCTATCCTGGAGATACCAATCCGCGTATTCGTTGGGAGGCTGATGGAGCTTCAGAGCGTCCGCTATCACAAGCTGACCTTGCAACAGTGAAAGGTTTTGCTTCGGGGCAATTTGCCGAGACGATAAAGGCTGTAAAGAACACTATTAAGAATCCGCTAATGGATAAACACCCTGTAGTGCTTTTGGCGTTGCATAAGGCTTATAGAGTAGGGGAGGACTTGGTAGTAGAAGATGCTAATGGTTTTGCTATCACCCTAAGAGATATTGAGGAAGGCGCTGTATCACCAACGGGCAATCTGAAGTCGTTTTTGCCAGCAAATGCCGAGGGGCTTTCCCTTGTGGTAATGATGCACAACGATGTAGCCAGCGGATTGCTATCAGCGCAACCTCTTTCACTTATCACAGCAGAGAAAGTAATTAGACTACTCTACTAATACTAAATTATACAATAGCTAAAAAGCCCCCGTTCCCCCGAAGGGGGACAATCCGCAAAAGCAAGAATTTATTAGCAAATAATTATTTTAATGCGGACTTTGGGTTAATTGTTAATTATCAATTGTCAATTATTATGAAGCCTTTATACGATTTACAACAAGAACTGAACCGCTTGTTTATAGCGGGAAGTAAGTTTGCTAAGAACGACCCACGCCTACAGAAGCACGTTCCTATACTGAAAAAGTTAGGTGAAAAAGCTCCTGTATTCAATAAATTAGCCCAAGAAGTAGAAGCTTTGCTACAAGTAGAGAGCACACAAGCTGCCGAAAAACTATTGGGTGTTTCTACTTTGCTCTATTCAGTGCTCTATACTCAAGGCGTTACTGTAGAGGCAGAGGCTACAAAAGAAAGCCAAATCCCTACAATACAATTGGCGAATGTGAATACTACCTATTCCTATTTACAGCTGAAACCTGTACTACAAGCCCTTACCCAAAGCAACTCAGGTCGTTTGGAAATATTGCAAGATGCCTTTGAACGCAGGGTATTTGACGATTCACGCACTTATGGGTACTTGAGTTATGCTTTAGCTGACAAGTATTCAGAGCTCACTTATTACGTTGAAAACACTATCATTCCAGCTTGTGGAAAAGCGATGCTCCCTTTCCTCATTGCCGACTTCCGTTTAGAAGACAAAAATGAGAATGTACGCCGATTGCGCTTGTTACATCAATTAGGATATGCAGAAATAGGCACCTTAGTAGACAAAATATTTAGTGAAAATCTCCCCAATCTGCAAGCAGAAGCTATTAACATTATAGCAGACAAGAAGGATGAACAAACCGAAGCATTTATCATCAGTTTGACGGGTGATAAGAACAAAGCCGTACGAGGGGCAGCATATAGTGCCTTAGCAAAACTCGGTACGCAACGCAGTATTGATAAGCTCTACGAATTGTATAACACCAATAAGCAGAAAGGCAATGCAGAGCTCTTGGCAGAAGCTATCGCCAAAGTAGCTGTTCCTGAGTATTTCCTGCCATTTGTGGAGAAAATTCAAGAACGTTATCAGCAGTTATTAACCATAGATGATTCAGATGAGAAAGCGCTTAGCGCAGCTTTTGAACGCTTTGTTATTGATATAGATATTTTGGCAAATAAGGATTGTGAAGAAGTATATACACTCTTCGCGGAGATGTTGCAGAACAAAGAGTTTAATGCACGACGCAAGAAAGTGTTCAAGAATACGTATGACCCTACCGCTACCAATATGATGGGGGTATTAAATACCTTGAAAAGCGATAAAGTACTCGCCTTTTATGATACCCATAAGCAACTTCTCACCTATACCAATGGCTATAGCGATATGTGGATTAACTATTTCTGTAGTGCTTTCAAGAATGAGAACTATAGTAAAGAAAAGCTCTTTGAGGTATTCAGTTCTCAATTGGGAAAATCAGCTGCTACGGAAGAGATATTACGCGCTTTTAGTGGTATAGAGGGTAGTTATGCTTATAATTCCTTTAAAGAATCAAAAGTGAGAGTGGATAGATTAGACCCTCGCTGGGTAAACACTTTCTATTCTTTTATCGAAAGTCTTAAAAAGCTCAATAATAGTTATACCCATATAGTACTCTTTATACTTGATGCTTTAGAAGGAACAAGCCAAAGATTAGATGATTTGCTATTGAAAGCTCTGTCTCAATCGTATTCAGATGATATGATATGGATGTTCCGCTTGGTATTAAAGCGCAATTTGCCTAATAAGTTCGAATTAATTTATCACTCATTAGAAAAAATAAAAGCAGGTAATTCTTATTACTATCTTTACTATCTTTCTAATTCAGACTTTTGGAATCAGTTTCCTAAGGAATATTTAGAGAAGTTTAGAGCTTTGGCAAAGAAGAATAGGCTAAATGTATTTGAAGACATAGCAGACGAAATTGAGAAATCAGTTAAATAGCAGATTAAAATGAAACCCTTATACGATTTACAACAAGAACTGAATCGCTTGTTTATAGCGGGAAGTAAGTTTGCGAAGAATGATCCACGCTTGCAGAAGCACGTTCCTATACTGAAAAAGTTAGGTGAAAAAGCTCCTGTATTCAATAAGTTAGCCCAAGAAGTAGAATCTTTGCTACAAGTAGAAAGCACACAAGCTGCCGAAAAGTTAGTAAATGTCGCTACTTTGCTCTATTCAGTACTCTACACACAAGGTGTTACTGTAGAGGCTGAAGCCGAAAAGAGCGAGCAGGTTCCCACTGTCGCTCTGGCAGATGTGAATACTACCTATTCTTATTTACAGCTGAAACCCATGTTACAAGCTCTTACTGAGAGCAAATCAGGACGATTAGAGGTGCTTAAAGATGCTTTTGAACGCAAGCTGTTTGACGATTCGCGGACTTATGGTTACTTGAGTTATGCTTTAGCAGATAAATACACCGAACTTGCCGATTATGTAGAGGAAACTATTATCCCTACTTGTGGGAAAGCAATGCTCCCCTTCCTTTTATCAGACTTTCGTTTGGAGGACAAAACAGAACACGTACGCCGATTGCGTTTGCTACACCAATTAGGTTATGAAGGAATAGATGCTTTGGTAGATAAAATATTTGCTGAAAATCTACCTAACTTACAAGCTGAAGCCGTCATTATACTTTCAGACAAGAAAGATGAAAAGACAGAAGACTTTATCATCAGTTTGGCAAGTGATAAGAATAAAGTGGTACGAGGAGCAGCTTATAAAGCGTTAGCCAAACTCGGTACGCAACGCAGTATTGACAAACTTTACGAATTGTACAGCAATAACAAACAGAAAGGAAATGCGGAACTCTTAGCAAATGCTATTGCTACAGTTCCGCTACCCTCGCACTATCAGTCGTTTGTTCAAAAAGTGCGTGAATACTTTGAAGCGTTACTTGCAATGGATGACTCTGACGAGAAAGCAGTAGTAGCAGCTTTTGAACGTTTGCCTATAGAGTTGGAAGTGTTGAAATACAAAGATTACCCTGAGACTTATGCACTTTTGGGAGAAATGTTTGGTAATAAACTCTTCAATGTGATGGCTAAGAAGCGTTCACTTACTAATTATCATATTATACCACGCCTTGTAGATGTATTAGATACATTTAAACAAGAGAAAATCATACCTTTTTATGAACAATACACTGACACATTAGTACATAGTGATTGGGCATATCCTCTTTTTACTGATTATTTTTATCGTATTCTTAACGGAGAAGCCGAATATAGCAAAGAGAAAATCTATGAGATTTTTGCTCCTCAATTTGGAAAGGTACTTGCTCATTATGATGCTATAGAAGGATTAGCAGGGACTAAAGGGGGATATGCCGTAGGTTTTTTCTATAAAAAATTACGTCCTATTACACCTGATAAAATAGACTCACGTTGGGCTGATTTATTCTATAATTATCTGTTAAGCCTTAAGAAATGCGATGATAATTATAGTTTAGAAGCTCTTAAAGTTCTTTCTAATTTAGAAGAAAATAGTTCTCGTCTTAACAAACTTATTTTGGAAATACTTCCTAAAGCATCTATTTATAAGAAAGAAATTCTGTACTATCTTATTGCGAAAAGCAATATACCTAACAAGTTTGAAGTGCTATATGAATCGATAGCAAAGATACCTAAAGGATACCATTATTATTATCATAATATAGTAGAAGATGAAAACTTTTGGAAGCCTTTCCCTAAGGAATACGTAAAGAAGTTCCGCGAATTACACGAGAAAACAAAGAGCGATTTCTTTAAAGATATAGCAGAGCAAATAGAGAAATCTTTATAAAGAAGAGGCGTGCTATTAAAGCACGCCCTTTTTATTTTAGGTACTCAGCAGTGAAACTCTTCTTGTTTTTAGCTACTTCTTCAGGAGTACCAAAGGCTATTACTTCGCCACCTGCTGTACCCCCATCGTGCCCTATATCAATGATATAGTCTACTTTTCTAATAACATCGAGGTTGTGCTCTATTACCAGAACAGTATTGCCCTTATCTACCAAACGGTCGAGTACTTCGAGGAGTACCTTCACATCTTCGAAATGCAGTCCTGTGGTGGGTTCATCTAATATATAAAAAGTATTGCCCGTGTCTATTTTAGAAAGTTCTGTAGCTAACTTCACCCGTTGGGCTTCTCCTCCTGATAAGGTAGTAGATTGTTGTCCAAGGGTAATATAACCTAAGCCTACATCTTCTATAGTTTTTAATTTGCGATATATTTTAGGAATAGGTTCAAAGAATTTTACAGCCTCACTTATGGTCATATCTAGCACATCGGCAATAGATTTTCCTTTGTAGCGCACCTCAAGTGTCTCGCGGTTGAAGCGTTTGCCTTTACAAGTTTCGCAAGGCACATAGACATCAGGGAGGAAGTTCATTTCAATCACCTTTAAACCTGAGCCTTCGCAAGTTTCACATCTACCGCCTTTCACGTTGAAACTAAATCTACCTGGTTTGTAGCCACGTATTTGCGCTTCGGGTACTTGGGTGAAAAGGTTGCGTATTTCACTGAAAACACCTGTATAGGTAGCAGGATTTGAACGCGGTGTACGCCCAATAGGTGACTGGTCGATATCGATTACCTTATCAATATGTTCTAAGCCTTCAATACTTTTGTAAGGCATCGGTTTTTTTACGCCATTAAAGAAATGAGCGTTTAAGATAGGGTACAGAGTCTCGTTAATAAGCGTTGATTTACCACTTCCCGATACACCTGTTACCCCGATCATTACCCCTAAGGGGAATTTTACGGTTACGTTCTTCAAGTTGTTGCCCGTACAGCCTTTTAAGATAATTTCTTTGCCATTGCCTTTGCGCCTTTGGGTGGGTATTTCAATCTTCTTTCTCCCACTCATATAGTCGGCGGTGATGGTATTTGCTTTTAGCAACTCTTTAGGCGTTCCTTGAAAGATGATATCCCCTCCATTTACGCCTGCTTTAGGTCCTATATCTACTACATAATCAGCTTCTTGTATCATCTCTTCATCGTGTTCTACTACGATTACTGAGTTGCCAATATCTCTGAGTGATTTCAGCGAGTTGATAAGCCTTTTGTTATCTCGCTGATGCAAACCAATGCTAGGTTCATCTAGTATATAGAGTACCCCTGTGAGTTGAGAGCCTATCTGCGTTGCCAGTCTGATACGCTGAGCTTCTCCTCCAGACAACGATTTAGAACTTCTGTTAAGAGCTAAATAAGTAAGCCCTACATCTATGAGGAATTGGAGTCGGGTGGTAATTTCTTTGATAATTTCTTCTGCTATTTTGCGCTGTTTGGTAGAGAGATGCTCAGGTAGAGATTTGAACCACGCCAATAAATCTGCAATATCTAAGGCAGATAGTTCAGCTATATTTTTATCAGCTATTTTAAAGTAAAGCGCCTCTTTACGCAAGCGAGTGCCGTGACATTCCTCGCAAGGAATAGTATCCATAAACTCTTCAGCCCAGCGCTTGATAGCTGCCATATCGGCATTTTCGTGCTGGCTTTTGATGAAGTTGATGATACCTTCGAAATCAATTTCAAAATTGCGCGTAATGCCTAATACATCCGATTTGATAGCGTATTTATCTTTACCACCATAGAGAATAATATCTATCGCTTCTTTAGGAAGTGTTTCAATAGGGTCGGAGAGTTTATGACCGAACTTTTGTACAATGAGCTCTAATTGTTTGAATATCCAAGTGTTCTTTTGCTCTCCTACTGCTGTAATCCCGCCATTCTTGATAGAGATAGAAGGATCAGGGATAATCTTGGAGAGGTTGATTTCTTGCACCTCACCCAACCCATTGCAGTGCGGGCACATTCCTTTAGGAGAATTGAAAGAGAAGGTATTAGGTTCAGGAAGAGGATATGAGATGCCCGAAGAAGGACACATCAAATGTCGGCTGAAATAGTGAGCTTTTTTTTGGTCGTGTTCTAAAACCATTAGCACATCGTCGCCGTAGTTCATTGCGATTTTGATACTTTCTTGTAGGCGTTTTTGGGTGTTGTCAGTATCATCAATTAGCATACGGTCGATCACGATTTCAATATCGTGTGTTTTGTATCGGTCGAGCTTCATACCTTTTTCGATATCACGGATTTCGCCATCGGTACGCACCTTTACAAAGCCTTGTTTGGCTATCTGCTCAAAAAGTTCGCGGTAGTGTCCTTTTCTCGATTGAACCACAGGCGCTAATAGGTTAATGCGTTTGCCTTTGTATTCTTTGGTAATGAGTTCCTGAATTTGGCTATCGGTATAACTTACCATTTTTTCGCCTGTAGCATAGCTATAAGCATCGGAAGCACGGGCAAAGAGCAGGCGCAAGAAGTCGTAGATTTCGGTGATAGTACCCACTGTAGAGCGCGGTGATTTGGAGGTAGTTTTCTGTTCGATAGCAATCACAGGCGATAGTCCGTCGATTTTATCTACATCGGGGCGCTCTAATCCCCCAAGAAACTGGCGAGCATAAGCCGAGAAAGTCTCAATATAACGGCGTTGTCCTTCGGCATAAATAGTATCAAAAGCCAATGAGGACTTGCCACTACCAGAAAGCCCAGTGAAGACTACAAGCTTTTCGCGAGGTATGGAAAGGTCTATATTTTTGAGGTTATGCACCCGTGCGCCTTGAACTTCAAGGTTTTCTACAGGGGTGATATTTGTAGTTTTCTTCTTCATTTTGAAATGATGATATTATCGAGGGGCAAAAGTACGGAAAAAATTGGTATAATAAGTATTTTGACAAAAACAAAGGTTTCTCTAAGATAGCTCCAAGGTTCTTCCAAGCTTTCTCTAAGGTAGGGTTAAAGAGTTGTTTTAGCTAAAGAAGGCTGTTTATATATCCAATTATGAGTATTAGCAAATGTTATAAATTTGTCATTTTCTTTTGCATTTTTAAATGTTATATAAGCTACTTTTAAATTAGGAAGTTCCTTTAATCTATAAAAATCTTCAGCTTTAAGTTTCTCTAAATCTGTAATCATCAGATATTTTAGTTGTTTTAGTTCGAAAATAGCTTCTATATTTTCAAGATTCTTAAGATGCACACATTCGAGATGAAATATATTTTCTTTATTTTTAAAAGAAGTAAGCCTTGTAATATGAGGCATATACCTCAATCGCACATCAGAAAGCTGAGGTAAGGACGCAATATTTTCTATACTAACATCTTTACAGTTCTGTAAAGAAATATATTCTATATCAGGAAATTTCTCAGCAATCAAATCACTATGGATAAACTTACTATCAACAGTAAGTTCTTTAATAGGTAAATTATTGAGTTTAGAAAAATCTATCTCTCGAGCGCTCAAATGCTCTAACTTTTCAAATGTATTGAGTACAGCGTATTGTTTTATAGTCAACCCAGTATATAAACTTAAAGACGATAAGTTTTTAAATTTAGCCAAAGGAACTAAGGATATACCTTTTTTTACGTTATCATATATCGTGAACTCCTCTAAATCATCAATATGTGATAACTCCGATAAATCCTCTATAAAGCCATTGAATACGATTATTTTTAGTTTCTTTACATTGGTTAAATAGCGTAATTGTTTTAAATTCTCCTGATTCATCTCTGTACTTTTATTTAAAGACAGCCAAAGTTTCTTATTGTACTTCTTTAAATAGGAATTAATAGATGACAAAAGCTCTTCATCCCCTAATAGGTTACTAATATACAGATGTTCGGCATTTTTTATAGCATCCTCTAAATTAGTAGTGTTATTTAGTTCATTGATATTCAATCTCTGATTGTAATGGGTTGTATTTTGCATATTTATGTTTGTTTTGTTTTATACTATGTACAAAATATTCTTTGTTTCAAACACGATCATATTCTATAGCATCTAATAGGTCAGCTATTTTATTTGAGCTAACATTAATGATGCATTACCACTTTAAACAAGTATTATACACTTCTGGGAACTCACTTACTGAATATATCTCAGGAGCATAGCAGAGCTTTTCTATTTCCTCTTTTAATGATTTTTTAATAACTAAGGCATTTTGATAGCAAAAATAATCATCAGGTAATACATTTCCTAAGACAAAAATATTCCTATCAGTAGGCTCTTTTAAGTGCAAATCAGGATAAAGAAAAGTGTCTTCCCAATCTCTTGCAGCTATTTTTGAGTTCTCATTAAAGGCAAATAATTCGTTATCAGCCCTACAGAAGCGTAGTAAATAATAGGGCTGTTTAGCAATATTTTCTCCTTTAGTATTTACAACATTCAAGGTTGCTTTTTCAAATTGAAGATTTAAGTCATTCTCTATCAGAAGATTTAATAATCTATCAGAGAAAACTCTTATCCCTTCATAATATCCTAAGAAATCAAACAACACTTCTTTCTGTCGTTTTACTACTAAAATCAATTCCTCAGGCAATTTGTATTTCTCTTCTGGAGGAAAAGAGAAATACATAGGAGAGTATTTAATCCATTCTCCACGCTTGATTTTAGTAGGGTTTTTAGGGTAAAATTCTTCTGTAATAGTTGTCATTACAGTAGCAGGAACTCCTTTAGGTAACGCATTGGGGTTTGAATAAAACCATATAAACAATTCTTCTTTCATAATATTCGTGATAATTTCACTTTATTTTTCATTATAAATATACAAGTTTGAGACAATAGGGAAGTAGGATGGTTAGGAGGTAGAGAGGAGGGTTACCATTTATAAAAATAGGATAGGTCACTTGTTTTTAGAGAAAAAGGTATTTGAACTCTATCATAACTATCAAGAGAGATATTAATGCTGTCTTTTATTCTTTCTTTTGAAATAAGTATTAGGATTTTCTCTTCGTATAAGTCTGTAGCTATAATAGGCAAAAAGCAATGTTTTGAAACTATTGTTTTAAAGAATATAGCCTTTATTTCATCTAAATTCTTATCAGAATAATAATCTGATACCATTTTTTCTAATATTTCTATTTTGGAGAAAAAGTCGTCTTGATTTTCTATAAGTATACCCCCTATATTTTGATTGAAAATTCTCAACTTCATTAAACTTTCTAACTCGCCAATAGATAAAGTTGTAAAATCAAGGAAAATAGTTTCGTTTTTTACATTCAATATCTTTTTACTAATACTTTTGAAGGAAAAACCTATGTTTAGAAACGCACCCTTTAACTCAATTATTTTAGGATTTACGTTATTTAAATTGGCGGTATTAATAGCTGAGCTCTTGAGAAAAGCCCAAGAAATATTAGTTGTATTTTGGGCAAGGGTATGTAAATCTTCTATCTTATGGAAAGAATAATAAAGACCTAATGACTGCACCCATTTACAAAAATCTTTCATATTATTTATGCTTTATAGGTAAAAGCTATATAGGAGAAGTAAATTCCTACGATTATAAAGAAAACACCTGTAATAAAACCAATAACACGCGCCATATCATGACCTAAATAACGGCTTATTTGCCCCATAGTCCAATTATTTTGGTAATGTTTATCGGGTTCGTATAGCCAATCCCAGTTTTTTAGAGCGCCTATGATGAGGCAAATACCAAAAGTAGCGAGCAAAAGAGCTACAATACCACCAAATGTAATAGGGTTTTTACCTACCCAATTTTTAAATGTTTCCATAGTGTTTAATATTATAGACAAACAAAAATAATAAACTTATTTTTAGAGGGCGATTGGCAAATCGCTCCTATCATATGCCCAAAAAAGCGAATGATTATCAAAGTGTAACGATACTTATGCTTCTATCATTTGCATAACTTTTAGAGCTTGGTATACACTGTTGATGTTTTCGAAAATAAGCAATAGACGCAAGCCGTTGCGGGTTTCTTTCTCTTGCATACGACACTTATCGGGGTAACGTTGTACAAAGAGCAGTAGCTTTTGGAAGCGCGCACTTTGATAGAACGGACTATTTTGGTCGGCAATGAAATAGCCAGTCATTTTTCCGTTTTTCATTACGAGTTTCTCAATTCCCATACGAGTAGCCAACCATTTTACACGTACGCTATTGAGCAAGTCGATAGCTTGAGGGGGTAACTTGCCAAAACGGTCGATAAGGTTGCGTTCATAGACTTGTAAGGCTTCCTCATTGGGCAGATTACTCAGTTCGTTATAAAGATTGAGTCGTTCGGCTACTCTATTGACATAAGTGTCAGGGAAGAGCAGTTCAAAGTCAGTATCTATTTGAGTATCGGTGAGGTAAGTTTTATCTTCTTCGGCGGTGTGGTATAGTTCAGAAAACTCATTTTCTTTGAGTTCTGTTATGGCTTCTTGTAATATCTTTTGGTAGGTATCAAAGCCTATTTCATTGATAAAACCACTTTGCTCTCCCCCCAAGAGGTCGCCAGCTCCTCTAATCTCTAAATCTTTCATAGCGATATTAAGTCCGCTTCCTAAATCGGAGAACTGAGCTATAGCTTCAATACGCTTGCGGGCATCGTCGCTCATCGCTATCAGAGGAGGCGTGATGAAGTAGCAAAAAGCCTTTTTATTACTTCTACCTACGCGACCGCGCATTTGGTGTAAATCGGATAAGCCAAAATTATGTGCATTGTTGATAAAGATAGTGTTGGCATTAGGAACATCTAAACCACTTTCAATAATAGTGGTAGCAACCAATACATCATATCTACCTTCCATAAAGGCGAGCATAGTCTCTTCTAATTTCTTTCCGTCCATTTGTCCGTGACCAATGGCGATACGAGCATCAGGGAGCAATCGCTGAATCATTCCAGCCACCTCTTGAATATTTTCAACCCTATTGTGCATAAAGAATACTTGTCCGCCACGCTGAATTTCATAACGAATACCATCGCGTATTACCTCTTCATTGAAAGGTACTACTTGCGAATCAATAGGGTAGCGGTTAGGAGGAGGGGTATTGATAACCGAAAGATCGCGGGCAGCCATCAAACTGAATTGTAGTGTGCGTGGGATAGGTGTAGCAGTGAGTGTAAGTACATCGAGGTTTTCTTTGAGGGTTTTGAGCTTATCTTTTACACCTACGCCAAACTTTTGCTCTTCATCAACAATCAGTAATCCTAAATCTTTATAAGTAACCTTTTCGCCTACTATTTGATGTGTGCCGATGATAATATCTAACTGACCTTTAGCTAGTTCTTCTAAGATGATTTTCTTTTCCTTGGCTGTGCGGAATCGGTTGAGATAATCGATGCGCACAGGGAAGTCTTTCATACGCTGGCTAAATGTTTGAAAGTGTTGGAAAGCCAGCACAGTAGTAGGTACAAGTACGGCTACTTGCTTGCCATTATCGACAGCTTTGAAGGCAGCGCGAATGGCTACTTCAGTTTTCCCAAAGCCTACATCACCACACACCAACCTATCCATAGGTTTAGAGCTTTCCATATCAGCTTTTACTTCGGCAGTAGCCTTACTTTGGTCGGGAGTATCCTCATACAAGAATGAGGCTTCCAACTCGTTTTGCATATAACTGTCGTGAGCAAAAGCAAATCCTTGAGCTTCTTTTCGTTTGGCATATAACTGAATGAGGTTGAACGCAATTTCTTTTACACGAGCCTTGGTTTTCTGTTTGAGGGCTTTCCACGCTCCTGAACCTAATTTATAAATCTTAGGAGGTTTGCCGTCTTTTCCGTTATATTTAGTAATCTTATGTAGCGCGTGAATGCTAACGAATAACACATCGCGGTCTCCATAAATCAGTTTGATAGCTTCTTGTTGTTTGCCTTCTACTTCAATCTTTTGTAAACCAGCGAACTTACCAATACCGTGGTCTATATGTGTAACATAATCACCTACCTCTAATTGCATCAGTTCTTTAAGTGTAATGGCTTGTTTTTTGGCATAACCATTCTTTAGTTGAAATTTATAATAGCGCTCAAAGATTTGATGATCGGTGAAAACATTGCATTTCAATTCAGTATCTACAAAGCCAGCGTGTAGCAATAATTGTACCGTTTGGTAAGGTACTTTTTGCTCCATTTCCTCAAAAATATCCTGAAATCGCTTGGCTTGTTGTTCACTTCCGCAGAGGATATAGTTTTGAAATCCTTCTTCGTGTTTGTCGTTGAAGTAACTAATAAGGAGTTCAAACTGTTTGTTAAAAGAAGGTTGCGGGGTGGTATGAAAAGAGAACTCCTTTTTGTTTTTAGAAGTGGGAGTTGTAGCATTGATGTTTACTTGTTGGAATCTCTGGATTTGTTTTAATAAATCTGTTGCTTGACAATAGAGTTCCTCTGGGGGGGTGCGTTTTACTTCATTGGGGAGCTTTTGATAAATATCGGTAGCTTTAGCAAAGAGTTTCTCAATCTTGGCATCAAAAAATCCCATATCCTTACCAATGAATAGCGTCTGCTCACTGATATACTCCAAGAATGACTGTCGAATCTCATCACTTTCTTTGTTTTCTACATTAGGGATAATTGTAATTTTTGATAGTTGAGCAGTAGACAACTGACTTTCTACATCGAATGTACGGATGCTATCAACTTCGTTTCCAAAAAATTCAATGCGATAAGGTTCATTATTTGAAAAAGAAAATACATCTACAATCCCACCACGTACCGAGAACTCACCAGGTTCGGTAACAAAATCAGTGCGGTTGAAATGGTAGCTGAAAAGCACCTCATTGAGGAAATCAATAGTGAGTGAGTCTCCTTTTTGAATTTTTAGCGTATTTTTTTCTAATTGCTTTCGCGTGATGACCTTTTCGAAAAGAGCTTCGGGGTAGGAGACTATGAGCAATGGTTTTGTACTATGACTCAATTGGTTGAGGACTTCAGCACGCAATAACACATTGGCATTATCGGTATCTTCAATTTGATAAGGTCGACGATAGCTATCAGGAAAGAAAAGTACCTGTTGTTCTCCTACTAAGGTTTCTAAATCATTGAGTATGTAGGCACTTTCTTCTTTATCGGGTAGCAGTACTAATAGAGGTCTATGGACTGTATTGAACAAGTTAGTTATTACTATTGACAAAGAAGCCCCTGCCAATCCTGTAACCTCTGCATTTTCTTTTGTTTGTAGGTGTTTTAATAGGGATTGATAGGTACTGTTTTCAGTAAATTGTTGTAGGAATGATTTCACAGTAAATTATAAAATATTAAAGTAGTGCTTCAACGTTGATAAGCGGATTGTTTAACTTGTCTTTCAAAATAACTTCAATGCCTTTTTTTAAGGTTTGAGTAGATGACGGACAGCCACTGCAAGCCCCTTGTAAGAGTACTTCTACGTGATGGGTGTCGCGGTTGTAAGAAATAAATTGTATGTTACCTCCATCAGATGCTACAGCGGGTTTTACATATTGTTCTATGATAGCTACTATTTGTTGCGATATTTCGTCGGTAGTAACCATAGAGAGCAAGCGAGCTTGAGCTTCTTCTTGTCGCCTTTTTATCTCGGAGGGGTTAATGATAGGGCGACCTTCACTTAGGTATTTACGGATATAATCGCGCAAGTCAGCAGCTATCATTTCCCATTCTTCCATACCTTTTTTGGTGAGCGATATATAATTATCATCAAAAAAAACTTCTTCAATAAATGGAAAACGCGTTAAGAGAGTTGCTGCCATAGGTGCCTCTGTGGCTTCTTCTATTGATTTATACTCTATTACAGTAGGTACCAAACGCTTGTTGGCGACGAACTTCATCACGGTGGGGTTGGGAGTTGTTTCAGTATATACAGTAATAGCTTCCCCCATAGGTTTTCTAGCTTCGCCTAATAATATATCTTTACCCGATTGTAAATACACTAATACTTGCTGAGCAACCTCTTCCTGCACTTCTTTCCATTCAACAATGGGAAAGCGTTTCAAAGCAATGAAATTACTCGAAATATAAACAGTTTTTACAAAGGGCAAATAAAAGAGCTCCTTAGCTAAAGGAGCGTTTTTAGCTTCATCTATGTTTTTAAACTCATAACTCCCTTTTACCAAAGGTCTGTTAGCTTCGAGTTTGATGATGTCGGGGTTAGCAGTAGGTTGTATTTTCAGGGTAAGGTCTGTCATTTTATTTGTCTTTACGTCCGAAATCGGCAGGATTTTCGCCCCACGCTTGGGTTTCCCATTTTAAAATAGGGTTAGGATAAGTATTGTTGTGTAGCCATTGTTCAGCACGGGCTATTAATTCAAATATTTTTTCGTTATGAGAGGTGCGTGGCACTTTAGTTTTGCATACCTTTTGGCGCACCCAGCTCATCGCTATTTTGCTATCAGAATAGACCGGTAAGCTGAGGTTGCGTTGCTTCATAAAGGCTAAAGCGTGTACGATAGCCAAAAACTCCCCTATGTTGTTCGTGCCGTCTTTTATTGGTGCAATTCTAAATATTTCGGCTTGAGTTTCGGTATCTACCCCTCGGTATTCCATAATTCCAGGGTTACCACTGCAAGCAGCATCAACAGCTATAGAAGGCAATATGGGAGAACCTATACGCTCTAATTCTAAGGGGGATAGGGTAGGAGAGGAGGCTACTTTCTTGCCTTTGTATTGCTCAAAGCTCTCATTGAAGGCTTTTTCAGCAATTGCTTGACTCTCAAAACTCTTAAATTTAGCATACGGATAACCTTCAACGGCTTTTTTGCACTTATCCCACGAGCTAAAGATACCCGTTTTGTGTCCTTCCCACACTACATAGTACTTCTTTTTTGGCATTTTAAAGGAAGAATATTAAGACTAAAAGAACCATTACGATGGCAATTACTCCGATAATAATATTGTTATCATTTTCTTTCATCGTACCAATTTCTTGTATTTAATCCTTGTAGGTGTTACCTCTTTGCCAAGGCGTTTTTTCTTGTTCTCTTCATATTCTGAGAAGCTACCTTCAAAGAAATACACTTGAGAGTCGCCTTCAAAAGCTAAAATATGGGTGCAGATACGGTCTAAGAACCAACGATCGTGCGAGATTACTACCGCACAGCCAGCAAAGTTTTCCAAACCTTCTTCTAAAGCACGGAGTGTATTTACATCTAAATCGTTGGTAGGCTCGTCCAACAGCAATACGTTACCTTCTTCTTTTAGGGTCATCGCAAGGTGCAAGCGATTGCGTTCACCTCCTGAGAGGGTCGCTACTTTCTTGTTTTGCTCACTACCGCCAAAGTTAAAACGACTTAGGTAAGCACGCGAGTTCACCTGTCTGCCACCCATCATTATCAGGTCTTGTCCACCCGAGAAGTTCTCCCAAATAGATTTTTCAGGGTCTATCTGTTTATGAGTTTGGTCTACATAAGCAATTTTTACAGTTTCGCCTACCAAAAACTCACCGCTATCAGGTTTTTCTTCCCCCATAATCATACGGAAAATGGTAGATTTACCTGCTCCATTAGGTCCTATTACCCCTACAATTCCTGCTTGTGGCAATACAAAATTAAGGTCGTCATATAATAATTTATCACCAAAGGCTTTAGCTACGTGGCGTGCTTCTATCACGTTGGTTCCCAAACGAGGTCCGTTAGGGATGTATATTTCAAGTTTTTCTTCTAATTGTTTTTGATCTTCATTGAGCAGGCGGTCGTAGTTTTGCAAACGTGCCTTTTGTTTGGCTTGTCGCCCTTTAGCGCCTTGTCGTACCCATTCAAGCTCGCGCTCCAACACCTTTTGGCGTTTGCTTTCGGTTTTCTGTTCTTGGGCGAGTCGTTTAGCTTTCTGGTCAAGCCAAGAAGAATAGTTACCTTTCCACGGAATTCCTTCTCCACGGTCGAGCTCCAATATCCAGCCCGCTACATTATCCAAGAAATAACGGTCGTGGGTTACAGCTATCACGGTACCGGCGTACTGTTGCAAGTGTTGTTCTAACCACAATACCGATTCGGCATCGAGGTGGTTCGTAGGCTCATCAAGTAACAAGACATCGGGTTGTTGTAAGAGCAGACGACAGAGTGCTACCCTACGGCGTTCTCCTCCCGAAAGCACTTTGATAGGTGTATCGGGCTCAGGGGTGCGGAGGGCTTCCATAGCTACTTCCAGCTGGTTATCGAGTTCCCAAGCGTTCAAGGCATCAATCTTATCTTGTAGCTCGGCTTGTTTATCCATCAACTTTTGCATCTTATCGGGGTCAGAATAATTTTCTTCCAAGCTAAAAAGGTCGTTGATATGGTTAAACTCATCAAGTAGTTTTACGGTTTCAGCTACGCCTTCGCGTACTACCTCTATCACAGTTTTCTCATCATCAAGGTGTGGTTCTTGTTCCAAATACCCTACAGTGTAGTTAGGAGCGAAAACCACTTCGCCCTGATAGTTTTTATCAATTCCTGCTATAATTTTTAGTAAAGAAGACTTACCAGAGCCATTGAGACCTAAAATACCTATTTTAGCTCCATAAAAGAAACTCAAGTAGATGTCTTTTAGAACTTGTTTATTAGTAGATGAATAGGTTTTGCTTACCTTATTCATCGAAAAAATAATCTTTTTATCGTCTGCCATAATGTAATTAGCTAATATAGTGATTAGTAAATTTGGTGCAAAAATAATAAAAAAACTGGTATAGTTCAAAACTACGCCAGTTTTTATTATCTATCTTATGTGAAATTTTAGAATCTAAAGACGCCGCCAATACCTAATACAGTTTCAAAGAAAAAGAAATCGTGTTTAGCTTTATCGGCTATATCGTAAGTAGTGCGTACGTCGTACATATTGATATAACCACCTTTAAGTTCACCAACTACACGAAAATACTTTAAGAAAGTGAGGTGTAATCCAGCTTTAGCATTTACTCCTACCCCTGCAATGTGAAATTCGTCGTAACGTTCTTTATTAAGAAGTTTGGTGTTAGATTTTGGATATAAAGCACCAAAACCAAGTCCTTCGGTTAAGCTCACTTGTAATATATCAGTGTTACGGATACCAAACAAGCGAGAAATGTCATCAATACGAGCCCCTTCCACTACTACATAGTTGAGTCCATCAGTATGTTCAAAAGTAAGGAAGTCTTCACTGAGCAATTTATCGGCATTGTTATATACACCATCGTGTGAAGTGCCAGATCCATTGATATATCCATTCATTTTCACAGTTTGACCGTTTTTCATTACATATTTCATATGGTCTACTCCTACAGAAACAGTGTAATGATCAGAAATGTAATATCCTATGTGAAAATTGGTTTGAGGGATAGTCATTCGCAAGGGATTGATATAATCGATATGCCAACCTTTAGGACGGTCTACCGCTTCAACATCTTTGATGGTAAAATCGTAGCCATTACCAGTGAAAGTAATATCAGAATTAGAGTACCAGCCGCGATTGCCACCCCAGAAGAAGAAAAATTTACCTTTGTTATGAGCAGTGTAAAGTTCTTTAGGCGTTTCTTGCGCAAAAAATGTTAGGGTGCTCATTCCTAACGCCATAGTGATAAAAAATTTTTTCATTAATGATTATTTTTAGTTATTGATTTTTACAAGATTAGCATTGCATCGCCATAAGAATAAAACTTGTATTTTTGTTCTACAGCTTCTTTATAGGCACGCATAATGAGATCGTGACCAGCAAAAGCTGATACCATCATCAGTAAAGTTGATTTAGGAGTGTGGAAATTAGTGATCATCGCATTGGCCACACTAAAATCGTAAGGAGGGAAAATAAATTTATTTGTCCATCCATCAAACGGATTTACAAAGCAGTCAGAAGATACAGAACTCTCTAAAACACGCATTACAGTAGTTCCTACAGCACAAACACGTTTTTTATTTTCCTTAGCGGTGTTGATGATTTTTGTTTGACTTTCAGGAATATGAATCTCTTCGCTATCCATTTTGTGTTTAGAAAGATCTTCTACCTCCACAGGGTTGAAAGTTCCTAAACCAACGTGTAATGTTACTTCGGCGAAGGTAATACCTTTTATTTCTAAACGTTTCATCAAGTGTTTAGAGAAGTGCAAACCAGCTGTAGGAGCAGCAACAGCGCCTTCGTGTTTAGCGTAGATAGTTTGGTAACGTTCCTCGTCTTCAGGTTCTACAGGACGGGAAATGTATTTAGGTAGTGGAGTTTGTCCGAGCTCAGTGAGATGCTGGCGAAACTCTTCATAAGTACCATCATATAAGAAACGAAGGGTACGACCACGAGAGGTCGTATTGTCGATTACCTCGGCTACTAATTCGGCATTTTTACCAAAGTAGAGTTTATTGCCTATACGTATCTTGCGTGCAGGATCTACAAGTACATCCCACAAACGTTGTTCAGCGCTCAATTCACGTAATAAAAAAACTTCTATTTTTGCTTTAGTTTTTTCTTTATTACCATATAAGCGAGCTGGGAATACTTTGGTGTTGTTGAGTACAAACACATCGCCATCATCAAAATAATCAATTACATCTTTGAACAATTTGTGTTCAATTTCTCCTGTTTTGCGATGTACCACCATTAAGCGAGCTTCATCGCGGTTTTCGCTGGGATATTCAGCTAATAACTCTTTAGGAAGATCAAAATTAAAGTTTGAAAGTTTCATATATTTTCTACAAAATTATTGTTAGTTTATAAACGGTATCCCACTCCTATCGCTATGTGCCCATATTTATAATTATCATTTGGGATACCTTCTTTTCTTTTAGCATTAGGAATATAGAAGTTGATATCTACACTACCTATAAGTCTTTTCCACTCACCATAACCTCCTAAAAACAAGCGTGCATTTACCCCTTTTGCATCTCCAAAGTTGATGTTAGGACCTATGCCTACTTGCAAACCATTAGTTTTGTGCATTCCACCTAAAATATAGAGAAAAGATACTTGATGAATATAATTATAACGATCGTAATCATCATTTTGTTGAGTTTGCAGGAAAGTGTAATCTACACGAGTGCTAAATTTAGATAATTGTCCATACTTTTCGGCATCATATCTATCGGCTTGAACATATATATTTATACGTGGGCGAAAAGATAAAGAAGTTGATGAAGAAGAGTCATTATCTGGTTTTTCTCGATCGTTATTATATAAAAAAGGAAGTTGTGCCCCTATAACAAAATTGTTTTTAAGAGCTTGTGCCTGAGAAAAAAAGGTGAATAGGGAAAATAAAAAAAGAAAATAAACTTTGTTCATTTCTTTATAAAAATAGCTATTGTATAAAAGAAAAAAAGTCGGGATGACTGGACTCGAACCAGCGACCACACGCACCCCATACGTGTACGCTACCAACTGCGCCACATCCCGATTTTTATTTTTCAGAGCGCAAAAGTATTACTTTTTATTGAAACCACCAAATAAATAAATAGAAAAATTTTATCTATGGAGCTTATTTATTTGATAATCTGAAATTACTATCTCAAGTTGGATATATTGAGAAGCTATTTTAACTACATATTCAATACTTAGAATGTAGATTAAGTTCTTAAAAATATAAAATATTTTGAGATTCTTTATTCGGTATTCACAATTATTTTATAATTTTGCAAAAATAGAATTTAGGAGATAATATGACAACTTTTAAGATAACAGATGAGCTCATTGAAAAGATTCAGCAACTCATTGAACAAAAACAAAATAAAGAACTAACAACCCTCCTAAGTGATTTGCACTATGCTGATATAGCAGAAATCATTCACGAATTAGATACTGAAGAGGGAGTATATATTATTCGTCTTATAGATGCACAAAAAACATCGGATGTACTCACTGAATTAGACGATGATTACCGCGAAAATATCTTAAAAAATCTTTCAGCAAAAGAAATTGCTGATGAAATTATCGAGTTAGACACTGACGATGCTGTAGATATCATTTCTGAACTGCCAGAAGATAGAAAAACAGAAGTTATTTCGCATATCAAGGATGTAGAACATGCAAAAGATATCGTAGATTTGCTTCGTTATGATGAAGATACTGCTGGGGGACTAATGGCGAAGGAGCTCGTAAAGGTAAATGAGAATTGGAATGTACTCAAATGTGTGAAAGAAATGCGAGAACAAGCGGCTCATGTTACTCGTGTACATTCTATTTATGTGGTAGATGATAATGATGTGCTAAAAGGCAGACTTTCACTTAAAGATTTGCTTACTACTTCCACACGATCAGAAGTGAAAGATATTTATATTCCAAAAGTAGACTACGTATATGTTACTGATACTGCTGAAGAAGTAGCTCACATAATGAGTAAGTATGACTTGGAGGCGATTCCAGTAGTTGATGAGATGAAACGCCTTGTAGGACGTATCACTATTGATGACGTGGTGGATGTAATTAGAGAAGAAGCTGAAAAAGACTATCAATTAGCAGCGGGTATTACCAATGATGTAGAGGCAGATGATAATATATGGAAACTCACTAAAGCGCGCTTGCCTTGGTTACTTATTGGAATGTTTGGAGGATTAGGAGCAGCGAGTATTATCAATGGTTTTCAGGATACGATGATGGTTTACCCTATATTATTGATATTCATTCCGCTTATTCAAGCTACTGCGGGAAATGTGGGGGTACAATCATCAGCGATAATAGTACAAGGGTTGGCAAATAATTCTATCGATGGCGAACTTATCAAGCGATTGCTTAAAGAATTTCTATTAGGACTCATCAACGGGGGAACTATTGCAGGAATAGTGATATTAGTAAGCCATTTTGCTTTTAAAGCTGAATATTTGGTAAGTATTACAGTAGCCATAGCACTCATAACAGTGATTGTAAATGCTGCTGTGATAGGTACTTTTATTCCGATACTTCTCCACAAACGCGGTATTGACCCAGCGGTTGCTACGGGTCCATTTATCACTACCAGCAACGATGTTTTGGGTATTTTGATTTACTTTTTTATTGCAAAAATGATATTAGGGTTTTAAAACAACCTTTATTTGTTTTTCAATATTCACTTTTTGTTATTTTACACTACTTCTGCAACTACAAAAGTGCTTCCTCCTACAAAGATAAAGTCGGTAGGAAGCGCTTGTGCTTTAGCGACATTTAAGGCTTCTGCAACTGAAGAATACGCCTCTCCTTGTAGTCCTTTTGCAGTAGCAATTTCCTTTAATGTGTTGACATTAAGCCCTCTTGCAATAGCAGGACTACAAAAATAATAGGTAGCTTCTTTTGGAAAAAGTTCTAAAACACTATTTACATCTTTTTCTTTTACAAAACCTACAACTATATGTAAATTTGTATAGGTTTGCTTTTTGAGTTGTTCCATCACATAGGTAAGTCCACCCACATTATGTCCTGTGTCACATACGATAGTAGGGTAGGAGCCAAGGGTTTGCCAACGACCTTTCAGATTTGTATTGTGCACCACGTGTAAAAGCCCTTGTGCAATATTCTCCGGAGTAATATCCCACCCCTGGTGAATAAGCAATTCAATAACAGCTATTACTCCTTTAATGTTTTTCTCTTGGTAAGCACCTTGCAAGTCAGTTGTAAGAGAAGTTTCTATATGATTGGCAAAAATAATAGGAGCCTTTATTTCTTTAGCTCTTGCTGTGAAAACGGGAGCTGTTTCCTCTTGATATTCACTGATTACTACAGGTACATTTTGTTTGATAATACCAGCTTTTTCAAAAGCTATTTTAGGCAATGTATCTCCTAAAATATCTGTATGATCTTTGGAAATATTAGTAATAAGAGAAACTTCGGGAGTGATAATATTAGTAGAATCAAAACGACCTCCTAAACCTACCTCTATTACAGCGATATCTACTTTTTCTTCAGCAAAATAACTGAAAGCCATTCCTACAGTCATTTCAAAAAATGACAATGAATGTTCTTCCAAGAAAGATTTGTTTTTGGTTATAAAGTTTACCACATAGCTTTCGGGGATTTCTTTTCCATCAATTTTAATACGCTCACGAAAGTCTTTGAGGTGAGGAGAAGTATATAATCCTACCTTATATCCTGCCTCTTGTAAAATAGAGGCGAGCATACTGCTGGAAGAACCTTTGCCATTAGTGCCAGCGATATGCAAACTTTTGAATTTTGTTTGAGGGTTTCCTAACGCTGAAGTAAAGGTGAGGATATTATCTAATTTGTTGTTCAGAGCATTTTTGCCTTGTGTTTGAAACATAGGTAAGCGGTTGAACATCCACGAAAGAGTTTCTTGATAATTCAATGTTAAAAATAATTTTTAGTTATTATACAATCAAAAATGAGATAATTAGTTATCATATAACTATTATCTCATCTTGTTATTTATAATTGTTAATTGATTTTTTTATTCTCCAAGTTTAAAGTTAATAACAATAAAACCAATTTGACGTGCAGGGGCATTATCATCGGCATTCCAATGGTGCAAAGCTGCTGTTTTTCGAGCGGCATCTAATAAACAAGGGGCAGAATTAGTAGTTCCTTTTACGCCTGCAGTAGCTTTTACAACTCTACCGCTACGATCTACTTCTATTTGTACAACTACACGTCCTTCTTCATTACAATTTTGAGGAACTTTACCTTGTGAAGCAATGAAGCGCCCATTGAGACCCCAGCCTTTGCCAGAACCGCTGCCACCACCAGATCCATAGTAAGAATTAGCATATTGACTACCATCTATTTGACCTTGATAGCCAGGTTGGTTGCCATCACCTTGTCCTGCAGTTCCACTGCCTCCTGCATTAGCAGCTCCTAAAATGTTAGAAAGTGCATCAGAAGTTTCTCGTGAAGGTTTAGGAGCGGGTTTAGGTGTTTCTTTAGGAGGGTCTTTTTTAGGTGTTTCTTTTTTCTTTTCTTGTTTTTTAGGAACTTCGGGTACAGAAACTTCTTCGTTGTTATCTTGAGCTAAAAGATTCTCTTTCACTTCTTGTGAAGTACTTTGTTCAGGTTGTGTTTGTGGTGTTTGGGTTTCTTCTTGTTTGGCAGCACTTGGGGGAGGGGTACGCTCTCCCATTCCAGTTATATCTACCCCATAGATAACCTCTACCCCATTTTCGGGTGGAGGATCTAAGTACTTCATTCCTGCGAAAAATAGGATAAAGATAACCAAACACATCACAACTGTAGTGAGTGCTAAAGCTTTACGTTTATGTTCTGTATTGAATAAGTTCATATACTTTGCTATTTAGGACGTACAGCCAAAATTACCTTAAATTGATTTTGGTTTGCTACATCCATCACAGTTACTGCATTTTCAATAGGCACACTTTCTTCTACGCGTAAAATAATGGTAGGGTTTTCTACTCCTTTTAGTGCCGACTTGAGTTCTGCATCAAGATTATCTACAGATATAGGTTTTTTGTCGATAAAAAAATTCAAATCTTTATCGATACTTACCGAAACATTTTGTGTATTTGTGCTTTTTCCTTTAGCCTTAGGCAATAACAAATCGAGTGCATTGGGGCTATTGGCAGTGATCATAAAGAATACTAACAACAAGAACACAATATCCGTCATAGACGACATACTGAACTCAGGACTTACTTTATTTCTACCTTTTAATTTCATAATTGTACAAGTAGTTTTTGAAACCTATAGAGGTTCGTTCAACAAGTCTAAGAATTCAACAGCATTGGCTTCCATAAGGTGTACCACTTTATCAGTTTTGACCACTAAATGGTTGTAACCTACATAAGCGATAATCCCTACTATAAGACCAGCTACAGTAGTAGCCATTGCGGTATAAATACCTCCTGCTAAAGCACCCATTTCGGCTTGACCGCCAGCAGACGCCATTTCGTGGAATGACATAATCATACCAACAACCGTGCCTAAGAATCCAATCATAGGTCCAGCCCCTGCAATAGTAGCTAAAATAGCAGTGTTTTTTTCTAGTTTGTACACTTCCAAAGTACCTGCATTCTCAATAGCTTTATTGATATCTTCGAGCGGTTTACCTATACGAGAGACACCTTTCTCAATAAGTCGTGCCACAGAGGTATTAGATTGCACACAAAGCATTTTGGCTGCATCCAACCGTCCAGCAGAGATACAATCACGTATTTTATACATAAAAGTTTTATCCACTTTAGAGGCAGCCTTGATAGCAAAAAGGCGTTCGAAATAGAGGAAAAGAGCTACAGCGAGCATTACGAATAGAATGCCAATAATCACAATATTAGCAGTGCCACCATCTACAATCATATCCATTATAGAAAGTGTTTTTTCTTGAGCTGGAAGAGTGTCGGTTGCAGTTGTAGCAACATCTACAGAAGTTTGTAATCCTAACATATTTTTATAGTTTTCTGTTTAAAAATATCGCAAAAGTAAGAAATAATTATCAATATACAATTATTAATAATTAATTAACAATTATTAAAAATGTAAATATTTGATAATCAATTCTGTATTTAATATATTGCTAATAAAAAAAGCTACTCAATATTCGAGTAGCTTTTAGTGGACTCTACTGGATTCGAACCAGTGACCCTCTGCTTGTAAGGCAGATGCTCTGAACCAGCTGAGCTAAGAATCCTTTTTTTAATTATGAAAACAACAATAAAATCTGAATTTTGGTGGGTCCTACTGGATTCGAACCAGTGACCCTCTGCTTGTAAGGCAGATGCTCTGAACCAGCTGAGCTAAGAACCCCAAAAATAACAATGATAAAAATTTTAAACCTAAGTGGGTCCTACTGGATTCGAACCAGTGACCCTCTGCTTGTAAGGCAGATGCTCTGAACCAGCTGAGCTAAGAACCCTTATGTTTTTAAATCGGGTGCAAAGGTACTACTTTTTTTGAAACCTCCAAATTTTTTTATGAAAAAAGTGAAAAAATATTTATTCTTTTAGCATAAACTCGTACTCTAATCGGTTGAAGTTAGTAATCATATAGGGTATTATTCCATTCACTTTCAGGCTTATTATCATTGTAATTCTCGCGTACTGTATAAATGTTTTTGCCATTAAATCTCTTTTGACCTACTCCTACAAAATAATAAGCATCACCGTTCCAACTACCCTTAATTTTAGGAAAATAAAGCACTAAAGTACGTCGTTTTGTAGGGCAATGGTAAATTACGTGTTTATCTGTAGCTTCTATAAGCTCATAAACATCACTGAATTGATATTTTTCCATACATCCCCATGGAAAGGAAGTGAATCGGGGAATACAATAGGTTTTTCATTTGTTAGACGAAAACTCACTTCGGTAGTATAACAATCGGGGGCTCCACAATCGAAAGTGTGAAGATTGAAAGGCAAATGTACTTTGATACTGTCCTTAGTAGTCTTAGCGAATCCTTGTAAGTAAAACTCTTCTAAACAAGTATTTTTTAGAATACTGTATTTCATTTGTTGCAAAACTAATTTTCGCACAGCTCTCTGGTAACTCTCGTAGTCCTCACCATATTTTTCTTGCAAGATTTTTAATAAGCTATCATTTTTTGAGAGTTTAACTTTAGGTTTAGTGGTATTAGCTTTTGCAACAACAGTGCTATCAATAGACATAACTATAGCAGTGCTACTTTGAGTAGTAGTACCCTTCTGTATGCTAATAGTTTTTTGCTGTTGACAATTTGTCAATAATATTACAAAAACGAAAAAAAGAATTGTATGTTTCATTTGGCAAAGATAAGAAATAATTGAAAATTAACAATTGATAATTGAGTTCATTATATTATTTTATATAAGAGCTTTTATATCAGTGTTTTTTGTGTAGATAGATGATAGTTTCTTTGAGATTTTTCTTTTTCTGAAGCAAGACACTAGTATATATAACTATTACTAAAATCGAAAATTAAAATACTTTTCTTTTGTTTACTTTTAAAAAAGTATTACATTTGCCCAATATTTTTTATTCAAACAAAATAAACCACTCTATATTAATTTTTTTTAAAACTATTAAAAGAGGATAAAACCGATGAAAAAAGAAGATATTCTAGAAGACTATGGCATCGCTGTTCTCAGTAGAGAATGCAGCTTGATGGGAAGAAAAGAAGTGCTTACAGGTAAAGCTAAATTTGGTATTTTTGGGGAAGGAAAAGAGGTGCCTCAAGTAGCTTTAGCAAGAGCTTTTCAAGATGGTGATTTCAGGAGCGGTTATTATCGCGATCAAACACTAATGATGGCTCTTGGCGTACATACTGTAGAGAATTTCTTTGCAGGAATATATGCACACGCTGACATAGAGGCAGACCCTACCAGTGCTGGACGCCAAATGGGGGGGCATTTTGCTACCCATAGTTTAGATGATGAAGGACATTGGAAAGATTTATTAAAACAAAAGAATAGCAGTAGTGATATATCGTGTACTGCTGGTCAAATGCCTCGATTGTTAGGTTTAGCACAGGCTTCTAAAGTGTATCGCGACTTACCTAATGCAGAAAGTAAAGGCTTCTCAAATCATGGTAACGAAGTAGCTTGGGGGACTATTGGTAATGCGAGTACTAGCGAAGGACACTTTTTTGAAATCCTTAATGCGGCAGGGGTAATGCAAGTACCCTTAGTAATGTCGGTTTGGGATGATGAGTATGGTATTTCAGTTCCTAAAGAATTTCACACTATTAAACAAAGTATTTCAGAAGCTTTAAAAGGTTTTGTGCGTGATAAAAAACACAAAGGGTTCGAACTATTTGTTGCTAATGGTTGGGATTATCCTACTTTGTATGACATTTACCAAAAGGCAGCCAAAATAGCCCGTGAGGAACATATACCTGTATTAGTACACGTAAAAGAACTTACTCAACCTCAAGGACACTCAACTTCAGGCTCACATGAGCGTTACAAAAGTGCTGAACGACTTCAGTGGGAAAAAGAATTTGACTGTATTACCAAAATGCGCGAATGGATTATAGCTGAAAAATATGCTACTGAAGAAGAATTGGTAGCTATAGAACAACAAGCTAAGAAACGTGTGAATGAAGGTAAAAAAAGAGCTTGGGAATCTTATATTAAACCTATTGAAAAAGAAAGAAAAGAACTTGTTGCTCTTCTCTCCTCATTGTTAACCAATACGGACGATAATACTATAAAAGAAAGAGTAAAGAGTTTATCAAAATCTCTTTTGGAAATAGCTTTACCTAATCGCAAAGATGTGTTGAGTAGCGCGAGAAAAGCCTTGAGATTGTTATTGCCAGAGGGTCAAAATAAAATACTTCCTTTACAAGAATGGATAAAGAACTATATAAAGGAAAATGAGCCTAAATATAGTCGATTTCTCCACACAGAGAATGAGCAAAATCCTATTCACATAGCAGAGGTACTTCCTACTTATGACGCATCAGAAGAACCTGTAGATGGGCGTATAGTATTGAGAGAGAATTTCGATGCTTTACTTACTAAATATCCTAATCTTTTGATATTTGGTGAAGATGTAGGCAATATAGGCGATGTAAACCAAGGATTAGAAGGTTTGCAAAAGAAACACGGAGCCGTAAAAGTAGCTGATACAAGTATTCGTGAAACAGCTATAGTGGGACAAGGTATAGGTATGGCAATGCGAGGTTTGCGCCCAATTGCTGAAATTCAGTATTTAGACTATATTCTTTATGGATTACAAACGCTAAGTGATGATTTAGCCAGTTTGCACTATCGCACTTTTGGTAAGCAAATGGCACCTCTTATCATCAGAACGAGAGGACATCGTTTGCAAGGTATTTGGCATGCAGGTTCACCTATGGGGGTATTGTTGGCTTCTTTAAGAGGAATGTATATTCTCACCCCACGTAATATGGTGAAAGCAGCGGGTTTCTACAATACACTCTTGGAGGGTAATCAACCAGCTGTAGTGGTGGAATGCCTCAATGGATATCGTTTGAAAGAAGCGTTGCCTAGTAATCTCACTGAGTTTAAGACTCCTATAGGGGTAGTAGAAACACTTCGTGAAGGAAAAGATATTACTGTAGTATCCTACGGGTCTACTTTGCGTATTGTGTGTGAGGTTGCTGATGAGTTGGCTGCCTTGGGTATTGATATTGAAATTATTGATGTACAATCATTAGCACCATTTGATGTGCGTCACGATATAGTGAAGAGCATACAGAAAACCAACAGATTATTAGTAGTTGATGAAGATATGCCTGGAGCTACTTCGGCATATATTTTGCAGAAAATTTTAGAAGAACAAAATGCTTATCAGTATTTAGATAGTGCACCGCAAACTTTGGCGGCAGGTAATCACCGCCCTGCGTATGCAACTGATGGCGATTACTTCTCTAAACCTAATGCCGATAGCATCATTGAGAAGATATACAGTATAATGCACGAAGTTAATCCTACAAAATACCCTACATTGTTGTAGTATTGTATTTTTCACTTTGTCAAAGTTTTAGGACTTTGACAAAGTGAATTTTAATCATCATCTTCTTGAAAATCATTTAAGAGATTATCAATAGCACGACGATCTTTTTTAGTAGGGCGACCTTCTCCTTTTTCACGGTAATAGTCCTGAGCGAGTTTTTGTATTTCGGCTTGCTCAAAAGCTTCAGGAGGTGTGTTATCTTGACGATAAAGGTCTACTAACTTAGCTCCCACACGGCTTTCGGGGATGTCTAAAACCTCTAATTGGTAGTTGATTTGGTTTTTACGTACTACTATTTGGTCGTTTTTATAAATCTCACGTGAAGGTTTTACTGTTTCGCCATTTACTTTGATGTGACCTTTTTTACAAGCTTCAGTAGCAATATTGCGTGTTTTGAAGTAACGTACACACCATAAATATTTATCAATTCGCATTCTTTTATAATTTTAAAAATAACAATGAGGTGCAAAAGTAAGAAATAATTTGTATCTTGCGCCCCAAAAATAAGACAATATTTTATATGATAAACAAAATTCTATTTAGCATTAGTTTAATAGCTTTGTTATTAACTATAGGTTGTAAGAAAAACGACAGTTCTAATGTAACACCACCAAGAGATGTTACAGAAGTGAGGAATGAAAACAATCAAGCTATTGAAACATTCTTAAAAACACATACTTACACATATTCCGCCACGGCAGCTATTTCGGATGCTGTTACCTTCACAAGTACAACTAATGTTTCACAATCCATTTTTAATAATAGTAATCTAAAGAAAATGGAATTAGATGTATTTGATGCCAACAACAATCGCATTCGTCATACCTTGTACTATATGGTATTACAAGAAGGTACTAGCTCCCATACTACTTCTATTGCTGACTCGGTATATGTAAACTATAAAGGTCAGTTACTCAACTTAACTGTATTTGATGATACTACAACTCAATCAGCATCTAATTGGATGGATTTACTGGGAAATATTGTTACCAATCGCCCTTCAGGTACTATCAGAGGATTTAGAGAGGGAGTTGCTCAACTAAAACCTTCAGTAACTAAACTCACACAAAATTCAGATGGTACACTCACCGCTCCTACCGATGGAGGGGTAGGGGTGTTCTTCATTCCATCAGGTTTAGGCTACTTCAATAATAGTCAGGCAAAAATACCAGCTTATTCACCTTTAATTTTTACAGTAAGACTTATCGCTGCTCGTCATGCCGATCACGATCACGACGGCAAACCATCTAAAGATGAAATTGTACGTGATAACTATGGAGTGGTTACTTATCCTGATTGTGATGAGAAGAAAGATCAATCATATCTTCCAGATTATTTAGATGCCGATTGTAAGTAAAATGAAAAAGCATATCCCTAATTTAATTACTTTAGGAAACCTCTTTTGCGGAACAGTGGCAATTATTTTTACCGTGAAGGGGGCACTTGATTGGGCAGCTCTCTTTGTAGCGATAGGTATTTTCCTTGATTTTTTTGATGGTTTTTTTGCCCGTTTGCTACACGTGAAATCAGAAATGGGGTTACAGTTAGATTCTTTAGCTGATATGGTTACCTCAGGAGTAGTACCAGGTGTTGTGATGTTTCAGTTGTTTAACCAAAGTAGTTATGTAGTAGAAAATCCAACAACTTGGGCAGCCTACTTACCTTATATAGGTTTCCTTATCACTTTAGCATCAGCCTATCGATTGGCGAATTTTAACATAGATACGCGGCAAACTTCTGGTTTTATAGGACTTCCTACTCCAGCTAATACAATGTTTATCCTTTCTCTACCGCTTATAATGCAATACCAATCAACAGAACTATTTGATAGTTTATTGCATAATAGTTGGGTTTTATTAGGAATTACATTGTTGAGTGCATATTTACTGAATGCTGAAATAGCCCTCTTTGCATTGAAGTTCAGTGATTATTCATTTAAGAATAATGTATTGAAGTATATATTTTTAGCACTTTGTGTTATTCTACTTGTAAGTTTAAAAATGATTGCTATCCCTATAATCATTTTATTGTATATTATTCTTTCCTTACTACCTAAGCGATAAATCACGCTTCATTCTATCTAAATTGATTTTAGGTTTTTGTAAGAAGATAACACTATCAATAACTACTTGCTTGGATTTTGGGTATACCCCTAAACTATCCATTAGCAAGTAGTTTTTTTGTTTGAAGCGCAATATATAGGGCATTTTGTAAAGTGTAATATCACTGATGCCTTTGTTTTTAATGTAGTTGTTTACCATTGGATTGATAGAAGTTATATCGACCTGATAGACACTCAGTTTATTACCTTGCCTAATAGTGATTATCTTATCTTTGTACTTACTAAATACTAACATTTCTTCGGTAGTTTCTAATTGGTATTTGTGATAGAAAAGTACCCCTTGAAACAAAAGTACAGAAACGAGAAGAGCTACCAATACTTTATATTTCCTATAATGTACAAAGATGATGAGTACTAGTACTATTACTAAAGAAGAAAGAAGTAGGGGAGTTGTGAAAGGTATATTGCGTATGATAAACATTTCTTGATGTGCTATAAAAGCTACTAAAATGTTCATCAGAGTTATTAATTTTTCTAAGACAAAAATTATAGGGTAAGGCAAAATATCTAAACCTCCCAAACATAGAGCAATGATACCTCCTATAAGTATAGGTTGTAACAAAGGTACTACTACCAAGTTAGCAACAAAGAACAAAATAGGAAATTGATGAAAATAGTATAAACTGATGGGCAAAACAACTATTTGAGCAGATAATCCTACCAAAAATAAAGACCAAATCCATCGGATGTATTTATTTTTAGGTAGCCACCATTTCCGCATTACAGGGTAGAATTTCATTATAGAAAATACAGCTGCATAACTCAACTGGAAGCCTACATCATATAAATAATAAGGATTGATAAGCAACAAAAACAACATTGAGAGCATTAAAGCATCGAATCGCCCTTGTTTTCGGCGTATAAGGGTACCCAACCCTACGAAACTAAACATTATAGTTGCTCTCAATACAGAAGGAGAAGCCCCAGCTATTAAAGCAAAAGTCCACAATCCTGCTAACAAGATGAAGTATCGCAATGGGCGATAAAATCCCAAATTAGGCATTTTTTGCAGCAGTAATAGAAGTATAGCCGTGATAATTCCGACGTGTAAGCCCGAAATAGCTAAAATATGTACTGCACCAGCATCTACATATTGTTGATAAATATTTTCATCTAAATCACTACGCTTTCCTAAGAGTAATGTATTTAAGAGAGCAGCAGACTCGCGATTGAAATTTTGGTTGATTACAGCAGTTAGATGAGAACGCATTTTTTCAATATTTCCCATAAAATCTACTGTATTATTTTTAACAATAGAAAATGTTATTATTTCCGCCCGACCCAATACTCCTTTTCGTTCCATATATCGTTTATAATTAAACTGATATGGATTTTTAGGAGGTGGTATAAGTGTATATTTTCCTACAAAAATTAATCTATCGGTTGGAACTAATTGTTTTACATCATCGCTAATTGCTTTAGAAGGGAAAAAACACAAGATTTTACCTTCGGTACTGTTATGATTTGCTGTTAAGAGGTGAGCTTTAAAGGTAGTACCATAATTGGTTTGTGAAATAAGCTCTATTACCTCGGCTTCTAAGGTGTAATATTCATTGGTATTTAATTTTTGTGTGTAATGATTAGGGTTATAAGTAGGAGTGTGAAGGTACGTTATCAGCATACCTACAGCTACAGAAGTGAGACCTATGTGGAATAGAATTCCGTGACGAAAAGCATATCGCTTGGTAGTTAATAGGTAATGTATTGTTAGGGTAGCTAACAAACATAAACTACTACTTATAACAAACAAAAAAGAGGGAACTATTACATCAGTAATAGCAATCCCTCCTATGAGTCCTAATAATATGGTTAATATGGGAATATTTACGAATTTCACATTACACGTTTTGCCATACGAAAGGCTTTTTTGTAATAAGCATCACTCAATGAAGATATTACAACCCCTCTTTTAGAGGAAGAATGAATGAATTTCACATCACCATCTACATCTACTACCATACCAACGTGAGAAATTCTATTTCGGCGAGTAGTTTTGAAGAATAATAAATCACCTACTTGTACATTTTCTAAGCGTATTTTACGTCCTTGGGTAGCCATTTCTTGTGAAGAACGAGAAAGAGGTACAGCTATAGATTTGAAAGTAGTACTTACAAAGCCAGAGCAGTCCATTCCTTTGCGAGTAACCCCTCCGTGGCGATAAGGAGTTCCTAAGTATGAAAAAGCAGTGTCGAGCAATATTTTTTGTTGTTTAGTATCAACTTTACTTTTTGATAGAGCAGGAAGAGCTATATCAGTATTATCTACGATTTCTTCTTCATCAAGTAGTTCTTCTTCTTCCAAATCATCATCTAAATTTTCTTCAGCAATAGCCATATTTTCAGCATACTGTTGACTTGTTTTTTTAGGAGTATATCTCTTATTTGAAGCTACTGCACGTCCTCTTACTGGAGTTTTTCTTTTAGCGGCAACTGCTCTTCTGTTTTTAGCTACAGCTTTCTTTTTAGTACTATGGCTTGCTACTCTATGTTTAGGAGGTGTTTTTTTTCCTTTAGTAGTAGAGACAGCTACCTTAGTTTTTCCTTTTTTAGGAGGGCTGTAAGTTTTCTTTTTAGGTTTTTTACTTGCTATCACAGTATTTTCAGCACTTACTTTCACAGTAGTGCTTTTTTCATTTTTTTGTATGCTTTCTGTAAAAGAAGAAAGGCAAAATAGTAGTGTAAATAGTCCTAAAAGTCTTAATATGTACATAGATAAGGGGTTATAAAGTTATTAAATTAGTGTTTTTTCTGCAATAATTAGGTTTTCACCTTTTTCATCTAAATCAAATACGATGCTGTCGCCTGCGTGTATTTGGTTAGATACAATTTCTTCAGCCAAAGGGTCTTCAATATATTTTTGTATGGCACGTTTTAGAGGGCGTGCTCCATATTGTTTGTCGTAACCTTTATCAGCTATAAAGTTTTTAGCTTTTTCGCTCAGTTCTACGTGGTAACCTAAATCGTTGATACGAGAATAAAGTTTAGAGAGTTCAATATCAATAATTTTGAAGATGTCTTCTTTACTAAGTGGGTTAAAAGTGATGACATCATCAATACGATTGAGAAACTCGGGTGCAAAGACTTTTTTCAAAGCATTTTCAACGATTGATTTTTCATTAGCCTCAGATTGAGCCAATCGCGCAGAAGTACCAAAACCGACACCTTGTCCGAATTCTTTTACTTGGCGAGCACCTATGTTAGAGGTCATAATGATGATGGTATTTCTAAAGTCAATTTTTCGTCCTAAGCTATCAGTTAGGAAGCCATCGTCTAACACTTGCAAGAGCATATTGAAAACATCGGGGTGAGCTTTCTCGATTTCGTCTAAAAGCACTACAGAGTAAGGTTTGCGGCGTATTTTTTCAGTAAGTTGTCCACCTTCTTCATATCCAATATATCCTGGAGGTGCTCCTATGAGTCGAGAGATAGAGAATTTTTCCATATACTCGCTCATATCAATACGCACCATAGCATCTTCAGAATCAAAAAGTTCTTTAGAGAGTACTTTAGCAAGTTGAGTTTTTCCAACACCTGTTTGTCCTAAGAAAATAAAGGAACCTATAGGTTTATTAGGGTCTTTAAGTCCTGTACGATTGCGTTTGATAGATTTTACAACTTTTTCCACAGCTTCATCTTGTCCTATGATTTTAGATTTCATAGCAGTAGATAAGCCAGAGAGTTTGTTGATTTCAGTTTGAGCGATTCTATTCACGGGGATGCCACTCATCATAGAGACGACATCGGCGATATGTTCAGCTGTTACCGTGTCGCGATGTAGTTTAGAATCCTCATCCCATCGTTTGTTGAGATCTATTAATGATTTTTCGATGTGTTTTTCATTATCGCGCAAGCGTGCAGCTTCTTCAAACTGTTGACGAGAAACGGCTCTATTTTTAGCTTGTGTAGCTTGTTCTAATCGTTCTTCTACGTCTAAAATATACTGAGGTACTTTTACCTGCATAATATGGATTCGCGCTCCAGCTTCGTCTAAGGCATCAAGAGCTTTATCAGGTAAATAACGATCGGTGAGGTAGCGATTGGTGAGTTTTACACACGCCTCGATAGCATCTTCGGTATAAATTACATTGTGGTGTTCTTCGTATTTAGCTTTGATATTTTGAAGAATCTGAATGGTTTCGTCTACACTAGTAGGTTCTACCAAAACTTTTTGGAATCGACGTTCTAAAGCGCCATCTTTTTCGATAGATTGTCGGTACTCATCTAAAGTGGTAGCCCCAATACATTGTATTTCGCCTCTTGCCAAGGCAGGTTTGAACATATTAGAGGCATCTAAACTTCCTGAAGCGCCTCCAGCGCCTACTAAAGTGTGGATTTCGTCTATAAAAAGAATGATGTCTCTATTTTTTTCGAGTTCATTCATTATTGCTTTGAGGCGTTCTTCAAACTGACCACGGTATTTTGTACCAGCTACTAAAGAAGCTAAATCAAGAGTTACGACACGTTTGTTATACAATACTCGTGCCACTTTTCTCTGTACGATACGCAAAGCTAACCCTTCGGCTATAGCACTTTTTCCCACACCAGGTTCACCGATGAGGATGGGGTTATTTTTTTTGCGACGGCTCAATATTTGGGATACGCGTTCTATTTCTTTATCTCGTCCTACAACGGGGTCTAACTGACCTTGTTCAGCGAGAGAGGTTAAGTCTCTACCAAAATTATCTAAAACTGTATTTTTTCGTTGGTTGTATTGTCCTTGACCTTGCCCTTGTAAATTTCTATTGTTTCTACTTTCGTGAGGCAAGCGATAGTCTCTATCATATTCATCAACTTCGTTAGTAGGCATTGTAGGGGTAATAAGTTTTGAGTTGTTATCCTCAATAGGTTGAAAGCTGTCGCGAGCAGTTTCGTAGTTTAGTCCTAATTTATTAAAAACTTTTGTAGTAGGGTCGTTTTCGTTACGCAAGATACTCAAAAGTAGGTGAGCTGTGTTTATCACATCAGATTGCATTCTTTTTGCTTCTAAATATGTAGCTTGCATTGCTCTTTCGGCTTGTACAGTGAAGTGAACAGCATTGAAATTAGGAGGGTTGAGACCACGTGCTGAAGTAAGGGTGTGGATGTTTTGCCTGAGTTTCTCCATATCAATGCTTAAGTTGCGCAACAAATTGATAGCACTACCTTCATTTTCTTGAAGTATTGCTAATATGAAATGCTCAGTGCCCACAGTAGATTGCCCTAAACGTACTGCTTCTTCCTTGCTATATGTGAATATTCTTTTAACTCTTGGTGAAAAGTTATCGTTCATAGTAAAATTCTCCTTTTGTATTAAAATCCCATAATAGGGCTAAAACACGGCAAAGGTAGTAAATAATTATCATAAAACAAAATCTTATTAAAAAATATTTCATTTTAAGCACAATTCATTGAAAATGTTGAATGTTATTTTCTTCATTGCAAAAAGTTCGTCTAAGACAGTATTAATCTGTTGCTCAGAATAGGGTAGGGTATTTATTAAATCGTTGCAATTGAGAGGTTTATATGATAATAATTGAAGAATATCAGCTTCTATTTTTTGTTTATCGTTTTTAGGGGAGTGCGTTTGCGTAAGACAATTAGAACATATACCACAATTTTTTCCATTTTTCTCACCAAAATACTCTAATAAGAATACACTTCGACAAGTGCTTTCATCTTCTAAGTATTGATATACTTTGTTTTGTAATAATTGTTTGGTATGATTGTATTCTTTGATATGTTTGCCAATGCTATTGATTGTGCGATCGTCGTCACGAGGCACGTTGAAAATAAGTTGTATATCGGCAGTTTCACATTTTAAAATACCTATTCCATCATTGTGTAGAGTTTCTAAATATCCCATAATTTCTTTGTGAGATTTTTCGGTACGTTCCATCAATTTAGCCATTTCTAACTCTACTGGGAAATGAAAAATTAGTTCATAGCATCTCATAAGATAAATTGTTATATTTTTGATATATCGATGAGTAGTTATATACTTCACTAATTGTTCTGGTGAAGCTTTCATTTGGAAAGTAACCTTGTTGTAGAAATGGTGGTTGAAGGAAATGATAGAAAACCTATCTAATACTTGTAAAGCATTATAAGTTTTTAAAGGCAATAAGTTGTAGCGTTTGCAAAAATCGGGAAATAGGAAGCTATAAGTGTTTTCAGTACCTTCTCCTATGGCTATTTGAAAGTAACTATTGAGTTTACTATAAACAATTTTTAGATAAGGAATGTCTATAAGATATTCATTTAGAAGTTTTTCGGCATTTTTTATATCTACCTCGTTGTAGAAAACGATAGCCTCGGCAGGGTTGCCATCTCTACCAGCACGTCCTGCCTCTTGGAAATAATCTTCTAAGGTTTGAGGGATATCCCAATGAATCACCCAACGGACATCAGGTTTATCAATTCCCATACCAAAGGCATTTGTAGCTACCATTACACGTACATCGTTTAGTAACCACATACTCAGTTTGTTATTTTTTTCTTCAGCTGGGAGTCCACCGTGGAAATAAGTAGCTGAAATATCGTGACTTTCTAACAAATGAGCTAACTGTACACAACCATTTCTACTTCGCAAATATATAATGACTGTACCTTCGGTTGTTCTTAGCAGTTGCAAAAGGTGGTGAAATTTGCTTTTTACTTTATATACTTTGTAGGCTATATTAGGGCGAGCTAAAGAAGTACTAATTACATTTGCTTTTTCGATGCCTAATTGATGTAAAATATCTTGTTGTACTTGAGGGGTAGCAGAAGCGGTGAGAGCTAATAAAGGTATATTAGGGAATTGTTCTTTGAGCCATTTACACTGTAAATAAGCAGGGCGGAAATCCTTGCCCCAGAGCGATACGCAATGGGCTTCATCTATCACTATTAGATTGATAGGCATTACTTTGAGGTAATTACGAACGACTTCTTGTTGTAGACGTTCAGGAGAAAGGTATAAGAATTTGTATTGCCCATAGAGAGCGTTGTTTAGCAGGCGTTCTAACTCGGGGTAGGGTAGACCTCCGGCTAATGATAATGCACGTATTTCTCTGTTTTTAAGCGCTTCAACTTGGTCGGTCATCAGGGCTATCAGTGGAGAGACCACTATACATATACCTTTGCGCATCATAGCGGGTACTTGGAAAGTAATAGATTTTCCTCCACCTGTAGGCAATAAGGCTAAGGTATCATTACTTTCTAAAACTGATTTGATTACAGCTTCTTGAGAGTTGCGAAAATTATCGTATCCCCAATATTTTTTTAGTGTGTATAGAGGTTCATTTTCCATAGTATTACTCTTAGTAATTTTTATAAACAGAGCGTGCTAATTGAGGAAAATCTATAAACGGATTGCGGTTGCCTTGGGCTTGTTCAATTACACTATTACGTTGGCGCTCGAGGTCGGAAACGAGGTCTTCATCATTCCATTTTAAGAGTGTTTCAATTCCCCCTATAACAATTTTATTGTCGATTTTATCGTTATAACGCAAATTGATATACATAATCATTCGAGCGACATCACCTTTCCATTCGTCGCCAGGATACCAAGCGCTATTGATACGTCCAGCTTTTCCAGAGCCATTGGTAAAAGGTATATTTCCTCTACTGCTATTGAGCTTGCTATCACAAGCTTTTAGGTGGTGCAAATCACCTTTAGCATCTCCTTTACTGTATTTTGATTGAGGGAAAATATGTTCGGTGTTGAAAGTTTGAGGTTCATAATTATTGCTACCACTCTTATATTCCTTCCAATAACGCTCTTCCCCAGTGTAGACTAATACTACATTTTCAGGATTTTTAAGACTAGCATCGGCTTTGTATAGGTATTTGTGACGATCATAATAACTTAAAAAATTAGTATGTTTGCTGATAGTAAGTACCGCTAAATCATCGTACAAAGCTTTTCCATTTTTAGCAAAATGAATTCCTTTGTAATAGTTTTGTAGTGCTTTAGGCACTATAATATTATTAGGAGGGGTAACAGGGCGTTCTTGAGCTTGTTCTTTGTTATTGCAAGCTAACAAGAATATTGTAAATAATAAAATGTAAAGCTTTTTCATTTGTATTTAGTTTTAAGTAATTTATGTAAGAAAATTTTTAATTTTTCTATCAATTGTTTTTAGGATATTTTTCTTTTATGTATTTACTGAATTTGTGATAGTAGAACGATACGATGAGTATAGTAATCACAAAGAGAATAGCACCTATTACAGCTTGCTTAGGATTTAGGCTCTTATGAAAATAATGGTCTAAGTTGAAATATGGAATAAAGTGATAGAGCGCAATACTATGGATAATGTAAATAGAAAGAGTATTTTGCCCGATACGCTGTAAGAATTGAGCAGTAAGCACATTTCGCAAGATTACAAATACTGCAAATGTCCAGAGAGTATCACCCATCCTTAAGAAAAGAAAACCATTACGTGCTAAACTTTCAAAATGAGTCCATCCTGTAATACTATATAAGAAGTGAAAGGTGTGGTATTGGAAGTGAAAAATAGCACCAAAAATAATAAGTAGTAAGGTATATACTATATATAGATGTTTGGCATTTCTAAAATAATAGAAAAGAGACCCCATAAAGCCTCCTAAGGTTACGAAACCTAACCACGGAAAAATAGTAAAGAAAGTACCATATTTAGGGGTGAAATAATTTGCTACAACTTGAGGTAACCAAGAGTACTCATATTTGTTATAAGTTTCGTTGAAAGTAAAGAGTATTAGGGTAATAGCAATGAGCATTGCAGGAAGGAAGTGCCTCACGTGATTTCGAGCTAACAAATAAAGTCCCACCATTATAATGAGTGCTAACCCTATACAATGCAATATATCTACAAAATAAATACTTTTACGCAAAATACAAGCTACCACAATAAGCATTAAACCACGTTTAGCTCCTTTTAACACACGAGGATTCTTGAAGCCTACACCACTGCGTTCTCCTTCACGAATGAGTAAATAGGTAAAAATAAATCCAGAGATGGTAAGGAACACAGGAGCAGTAATACCTGTGAAATAATGCCAAATATGATAGTAAGGATTACTTTCGTCACAATATTGTTCAGCGAGTAGGGCAGTAATAAAGTGCCCTTGTAACATCATACAGATGGCATAAGCGCGTATAACGTCTATAAAAATGAGTCGTTGCTTCATTATGAATTTTGTTTTTTAGTATTTGAAAAGGGAGTTCTTATTTCTATGTATTGTGTTGAGAATATCTCTATATTGGCTTGTCTAAAAGTACTTTGGATATTTTTAGTTAGATCAGATTTTATAAAATACATATTTTTCAGGATGAAAAGTATAAGCATTGAGTTCATAAACAGCGTTCAGTTCACTGAGTGAAATTTGGAAAATGTAAGGATGAGGTTTAGGAGAAATACCATTAGTTTTCAAAGCAGCTTCTATAAGAAGTTCTTCTACTAAATTATCAGAATAATCATAACGTACTTTTACCTGTACATTTAGTGCTAAACCTATTTCTTTGCCTATAGAAGTAAAGTTCATAGTAGCACCGCTCAAAATAGCCGAATTAGGGATGGTAATATCTTTGTTGTTGATAGTTTTTAATCTTGTTACTAAGGCATTTTTTTCTATCACTGCTCCGATAATTTCTCCAGATTTAATCCAATCACCTACTTGAAATGGACGCATATAACTGATTACAATACCTGCAATAGCATTGGAAATAGCAGAAGAAGAACCTAAAGAAATCAACACCCCTAAAAAGACAGAAATTCCTTTGAAAGCATCACTATCGGAGCCAGGAAGGTGTGGAAACATTATTACTAATGCTAATACCCATAACATCATACGTGCTAGGACATAAGTAGTATGAGCCCACTCCGGATGAAAGCCTTTTATTTTTAAGATACCACGTTCTATTTCTAAAGCAAAAAAGCGCAATATTTTCAATACATAGCGTGTGATAACAGCAATGATGACTATATAGAACAAATGAGGCAAATACCCAATAATTGCTATACCAACGTTTTTTATAGGTTCAGAAATCCATTGTACTATGATTTTAGACAAATATTGAGTAGAAGGAAAAATGTCAAAAATTAGGGGGATAATTGTTATTAACAAGAAAAGTAGAAATACAATACGCAGTATAGCGAGTAATTTCACTAAAACTTTTACAATTCCTGGTTTTTTGATAAAATCGTAGTTTCTGATACGTATACTTGTAAGGAAGCGATGCTCGGAGTTGAGGGTGATTTTTTTTAAGAAATCGAACAATCGGTTGATAGCCCATACAAGTATAAAGGCAATGAAGAGTACTAATAACAATTCAGCTAAGCGGATTAGGACACTTTTTAAGCTATTTTGTTCTTTATACTTTACAATTGTATTTTTTATTATATTAGCATATCTTTGAGCTAATTCAGTTTGGGAGCTATTTTCCCAAAGCGCATCTACCATTGAAACCCCAGTAATGGTTTTATCGTTATACATTACTGATAAATAGTCGCTAGCAGGTTTTATTTTGATAGAATCGGCAACAAAATAGGGGTCGTTATATAATTCTTTGAGTTTTTCTTCTACGTATTTTACGCGAGTATCAATATCGTAAGGTCCATAAGAAGTATAGAGATAGTATAAGGTATCTTTTTCAAAAACAATAGGTCGCCCACGCATTTTATTGCGTAGTTTTTCTATTTCTTTTTCATTGGTAGTAGAAGAATTAGTAATTGAAGGTGTATTTTTCTCGTTGTTGATGAGCAGTTGAATTTCGTTTAAGAGCATTGCAATACGTATGGAATCCTTCTGGCGGAATTGCTTGATAGTTTCTAACTCTTTGCGAATTTCTTGTTTAGAAAGACTATCTGGTTGCTGTGCTTGTATGTACGCAACGCAAAATAAATATATAAAAACGAAGATTTTCAAATGCATTTTATTTAGCTAAAGGGCAAAATGTAGTGCAAAGATATAACAAAAATATCATATACCCAAAATAAAAAACATTGACAAAGTATTTAGCTTTGCCAATGTTTTTGTAATCTGTTAGTTATTGTTTTATTTATTCAAATCTTCTAAAACTTTTACAGCTTCGTCTATATATACATCTTTTTCAAGACTTTCGTGCCAACGATCACGACGAAGTTTTAATTCTTCACTATTTTTAATTTTAGCTTCATCGGAAGCTACAGAAAAGAATTTTAAGTTAGATTTATAGTCGCTAATTGCTTTGAATTTCTTAGCTTGCTCTTCATTTTTATCTATTACTTTTTTATAAGCCTCATAGTTGAGAGGGAAAACATTATCTTTTTGTTGTTGTTTTACCCATTGAGCATTTTCATCAATTAGCTTTAAGTATTCATTTTCACTTATACGCTTTTTACTGTTTTCGATAGCCATATCAAAATTGGCATTGTTTGCCCAAGGGGTGTACTTAGCAGGTTCTATTTTATCCCAAGGCATAGCATTAGGCATATCACGTTCACCTATATCGATATATTTGTATTTATCGGGGACAACAATATCACTTTCAACTCCTTTGAGCTGGGTAGATCCTCCATTGATACGGTAGAATTTTTGGATAGTGATTTTCAAAGCACCAAGGTCACCGTAATTGTTTTGACGTAGGAACTCGTTTAGGTCTATAAAACTTTGTACAGTACCTTTACCGAAAGTTTGTTTACCACCTATGATAATAGCGCGTTTGTAGTCTTGCATAGCTGCTGCTAAAATTTCAGAGGCTGAAGCAGAAAGTTCATTGGTAAGAATTACTAAAGAACCATCCCATTGGGTTTTAGGGTCGTTGTCAGAAAGGACATCGCGACTACCACGTGATGATTTTACTTGTACGATAGGACCTTTAGGGATGAATAGACCTCCTATATCTACTACAGTTTTTAGAGAACCACCACCATTGGAACGCAAATCGATAATTAATCCATCGATATTTTCTTTTTTAAGTTTTTCAATTTCGAGGGCTACATCGGTAGCAGCATTGCGACGGTTTACATCTTCAAAATCGATATAGAATTTAGGAAGATTGATGAGTCCATAACGTTTACCATTAGCGGTAATCACAGCTGATTTAGCATAAGTTTCTTCGATTTCTACTACATCGCGGATGATAGGAACCACTTCGATGGTACCATCTACACGTTTTACAGTTAGGCGTACTTCGGTACCTTTAGGACCTTTAATGAGCTTTACAGCATCATCTAAACGCATACCAACTACATCAACAGGTTCGGCAGCACCTTGACCTACTTTTAGGATTTGGTCACCTACTTCTAAGAGTTTACCTTTCCAAACAGGTCCTCCTAAAATTACATTAGTAATAGCTATACCATCAGTTTTCTTTTGTAATTGAGCGCCAATACCTTCAAATTTACCAGACATATCGCGGTCGAAACCTTCTTTGATGTCGGGCGCCATATAGTTAGAGTGAGGGTCAAAAGTTTCAGTTATAGCATTCACGAACATAGCGAACCACTCTTCACGAGTAATGTCGTTGTACATACTGAACATATCAGCCAATGTTTTTTGGGTAGACTCTACAGATTCTTTTTTCAGAACCTCGTCACTTTTAGGCTGATATTTAGCATCTTTTTCCTTCTTAGTTGCTTCTTCTTTTTGTTTAGTGATGTAAGTAGAAAGTGTAGTGAAAATGATAACTTGTTTCCATCGATTTTGTAATTCAGCTTTATTTTTTACAAAAGGCAATTTATCATAATCAGTATTGATGGTCTCATTGGTGTTGAGATTGATAGGTTTAGCGAAGATAGCTTTAGTAATGGCTTCAGCTTCTTTCATACGCTGTTTAAGGCGATTGTAAGAAAGATTGAAAAAAGAGATATCGCCTTTTTTCAAATCATCATCTAAACGAGTTTCGTATTTTTTTAACTCATTGATATCAGATTGGAGTAAATAGCGTTTTTGCCCATCAATATTTTTTAGATAACTATCAAATACTTTCTTAGAGAAAGCATCATCCATTTTCACGGGACTAAAATGAGCATTTTCGAGCACGTGCTCAATAATTTCTAATAGTACAGTGTCCTTATCCTTATTAGGATTGTCGAACTTTTTGCTTGTAAAGCTACAAGAAGCAAATGAGATAAATAATAAAAATAATGCTGCTGAAATATTCTTCATCATAAAATGTTATTTGTTTTTATTAGGATGGAAAATAGAAGTTAGCTAATTAGCTAACATTTTTCATATATCCTGTTTTTTTTAATTTTTTGTTTCTATCAAATTTTGTGCCTTTCTCTTATAGGACTGACAATTTTTACATTTTGAAATACAATAGCTCCACGAATTACCCCTGCAATAGTATCGTGTAAAGCTTTGATAATTTGCAATTTCAGTTCATTTTTGTGATAAACTAAGCTAATTTCGCGAGCGGGATAGGACTCGGCAAAATAGTGAATGCGTTTCTTTTCTTCCTCTTTCAGTTCCAAAGAGTGTAGATAGGGTAAGAGGGTCATTCCTAAGCCTTCGTTAGCTAATCGCACTAAAGTTTCAAAACTTCCACTTTTTAGTTGGAAATGTTCTTTAGAGTCGATTACATCTTGGTTGCAGATATTGAGTACGCTATCTTTAAAGCAATGACCATCCTCAAGCATTAAAATATCGTTGATATCTAAATCTTCAGAGTAGATAGTTTTAGAATTTTGTAGACGGTGATTTACAGGAATATAAGCAACAAAAGGTTCATAGTACAACGGGCGTTCTACAATTGATGAATTGTGTAAGGGAGTTGCTAAAATACCTGCATCATAACTACCATCTTCAATTTTCTTCAAGATATTTTCAGTGGTTTGTTCCTCGATTTTTAGGCAAACTTTAGGATATTTGTTAATGAAATTGGTAAGGAACATAGGCAGCAGAGTAGGGGAGACGGTAGGGATAATCCCTACGCGGAACTCACCACCTATATAACCTTTTTGTTGAGCGACGATATCGTTCATTCGCCCAGCTTCGTTTACTATTATTTGGGCTTGTTTGATAATTTGTTCACCTATTTCAGTAACTTGTAGAGGTTTTTTACTTCTGTCGAAAATAGTTACGCCCAACTCTTCTTCCAATTTCTGCACTTGCATACTCAAGGTAGGCTGGGTAACAAAGCTGTGTTCGGCAGCAGTAGTAAAATTTTTATATTTGGCTACTGCTAGCACATATTGGTATTGAGTAATGGTCATAATAAAAAAGGTATTATTTAAATGTATAAATGAGTTGTTTTTCCTCTTCAGTAAGGGCTTCAACTTCGGGTACATAGGAAGGGTTAGGTTGATACCAATCTTCTGTTTTAAAAGCGTCTTGCAAAGTTTTATCTTTGAAAATATACCCACGTCGTGCGAAAGGTAGGTTGCGGATGAGGCGTTTTTCTTCGGGAGTTTTTTCATTGGGGTCTCCTAATTCTTGGTTTTTTCCTAATGAAAAAAGAAATTTTTGTCCACTTTCTTTCTCTTGACAACCCCACGGGCGCATCTCCGTAACATACAATTCATCTTTAGGAGCAAAGTTCTTTCTCTCAAAGGTCAAAATACCTTGTTGAATATAAAAATTAGTGTAATCTTGCTTTTCAGTTACTTTTCCAACCCCATTGAAAATCCAATCATTGCCATTTTTAAAGAAAGTCTTACGGATAGAAGCTGTTTGTATACTTCCCATATCCAAGATCAGGGTAAAATCATCGATTTGCTTGTTAGCCCAGCGTTTGGCAGCGGTAAGCACATAATCGAAATCATAGTAATTACATACTCCTCCTGATAGTTTGTATCTATAGGTGTGCTTTACAATGTTTTTTCCTTTTTTAAACTTTGCCTTGAAATGATAAACATACATAAAATCAATATAATTACCATCGGTTTCTCCTTTGAAAGTTTTCAAGTCTATACTCTCCACATTCCCATTTTTAGCATAAAGAGAATCCGCTACATAAGCTATTTGATAAGGCAAAAAGTTACCGTTAAGTGATACCGTAAAATCAAACATATAAGGATGATGTCCATTGATAGGAGCTCCATCCACATCACCACTGGGGCGTCCAGCCTCAAAACCAACTATGATTTCTTTTGTTTCTTTAGGATTGAAAAACTCGTAATACACTGATACTTCCGCAAATTCTTGTGTTTTTTTGATATACAAAATTTCTTTCTTTACTGAAATATCTGTTTCATTAATAGGAACAAGTTGGTTACCTGCCATATAGAAAGCACCATCATTGGCATATACACCAATGCAAAAAACTAAAAAGTAGAGTAATATAAAATTTCTCATAGTACTATCTGAGTTGTGGCAATACTTCTTTTCCGATTTCTTCAAGTACTTCACCAGCAGGGCGACTACAATACTTGAGTACTAACATAATATGGTTGACCCCTATTTTTCCGAGTTCGTGAAACATATCTACGAGATAATTACGACCAAGACGAAAACCTAAATCCATTTTTTGAGGTTCGAAGTCAGGGTCTTCCATAAGGTCTATATATACAGGTTGTATATAAGGTTTAGCAGGTTCGCCTTCTTTTTTAAGAGCTTCGTGCCAATCTTCTACTATTTTTTTAGTAAAAGCAAAGTCACGAGGATAGTAAATCCAACCATCGGTGTGTTTTGCTATCCAATCTAAATTTACACCGCCTATGTGCCCTGTGGCGTACATTGGTATGTTTTTGTGAATAGGTTTAGGAAGTACATCACCTACTTTTTCCATTAGAGTACCATAGTCGTTATTATAAGTAGGAAAGTCTGTACTCCATAATTTTTTAAGCATTTGAATATGTTCAGCGACGTGAGCACTACGGAGTTCAAAAGGTTTGTTGAATGCGGGGTATTCTACAGGACGGTCGCCTGAAGCTATCCCCAAAACAAAACGGTTAGGGAACAAAACATCAAGACTTGCAGAGGCTTTAGCAACGTGCAAAGGGTGACGCAAAGGCAAAATTACACTTGCTATGCCTATTTTGATAGAGAGTGTGAGAGATGCTATATGAGCTAAATAAATCCAAGGGTCAAACATTTGCCCTACTTCTTTAAAATCGGGGTTGTTGAGGGGGATGTCACGCACCCATACAGTGTCATATCCTAAGGCTTCGGCACGCTGAATAAGTTGCACTTGGTTCTCCATTTTAGGGATAGCCCCTTCGTACGATTCAATAGGCAAAAGAATTCCTATTGACAGTTTATTTGCGTCTATCATAGCTTTATGTTTTTAAGACGCAAAAGTATAAAAAAAAAGGCATATAAAAAACTATATGCCATTTTATTTTTGATAAGATTATTTTTATGAACCTTTTTGTTCTTTGTTAAAATACACTAAATAGTAGTACATTTGTTTTTCCTCATCCCAACCTTTCTCTATGAATTTATCTACTGATTCAGGATTGATGAAGTCCATACGTATTTGAATATTAGTATCTAAATCGATTACGTTTTTAATTTTTTTACGTACATCGGAGACCGCTTTGTTAGCAATGGGGAAGGTTGATACATCTTCTATTTGATACTTAGGACCTTTTTCTACTTTGTAGTGTTTGAACTCAGGTATAAGTTCAGGATTCTCAAAAACTTCATTCATAAATGAGGTTTCTTCAAAATCATCATTCTTAGCAAAGTAGTTGATTGCGCGATTCATAAAGAGTACTTCTTCTTTTTTATCTTCAGCAGGTAAAATCACATCTTTTGCGAAATCTTGACTGAATTTTAAGTACTTTTTAGTGTAGAAGTTGTCATCGACCAAAGCATCCACATTCAAGAAATTTTCTAACCAATACTTAGTGTCATAGCGATTGCTATCAATAGAAAGTATTTTGTAGCCATCTTCTTTATTTACATTGAAAATGATACAACCTTTATCCAAACGATGGATGTTTACACCTTCTTGGATAATCATTTCCAACTGATTACCTTGTTCTTCAAATTGTAGGAAACTATTTTTTACCTCAGATTTGAAAATACCAACAGCTTTTACCTTTTCGTTATCCAAATAAGTATCGTGCAAAAGAGCAATGTAGACTTCTCCGCTTTTGATATGAGGATGATTAGACTGGTTGTACAAGTGTTGAGCAATTTTTCCTGATTGTTCGTGAATTGTACTTTCATCCTCAAAAATAGGGGTTACCAACTGGTAAAGAGTATTGAATTCTACATCGGCATCGTGCACAAAATGGAAGTAGTTTTCTTCTTTTTCACGAAAAGGTTTGAAAAAATATTCTTTAAGCAAGCCTATAATTTCGTCGTTTAACGCATAAGGTTTTTCAGAAAAGAATAGAGGTTCCCCTTTGCTCAAATTACCTACTCTGTGAATAGAAAGCGTTTCGATGTTTGTTGTATATAAGTTAAGCATAGATGTTATCGAAATTAATAGTATTCCTCTTCACTGAAGCTACCATAATCGTCTTCATCGAGGTCGAAATCATTGAACTCATCTTCAAATTCATCAAAATCATCGGCGACAAATGACTTTTCGGGAGCTTCGGCAGGGATAGATCCGTGAGCGTGTATCAAAGCAGGGTAGGATACACCAGATTTTTCCTCCTCAATATCTACCAATTCTACGAAGAATGTCCACATTGACATAAAGTCATACACATACAACAATTTAGGTTCATCTTCACTTACGACAGACTCGATAGTAGTCTCTTCCATTAAGCGTATTTCACCACTCTCGGATACATCGAAAAGGGTGATTTCTTCGCCTTGATTCCAATCATCGTCAGTAAGGTAGAAGGAAGCCATTTCATTGCCAGCAAAGCCGAATGACTGGTTGATTACATTGTGTAAATCTTCCAAAGTAGCATCACCTTGGATTGCAATATCTCTAAAAACGTCTTCTTTAACGTCAAGTATTACTCTGAATTTATATACCATTTTTTAGGTGTGAGTGGTTAGGTTTTAGGGGTTATTTAGCTATGTCGGTGATTTCGATGTCGAAAATAAGGTCGCTATTAGGTGGGATTACCTCACCAGCACCTCTTTCGCCATAACCTAAGGCAGCAGGGATAAATACACGCACTTTATCACCTACTTTCATTTTAAGAAGAGCTTCTTTGAAACCAGGGATAAGAGGAGCATTGGAATTATATTCCATAGGGAATGCTTGGTAGCCGCCTTGTTGCTCACGCATTGCATTGTATTTGCCATAAGTTTCTTCTATTTCTTTTACATTAGAATCGAAGAGAGTACCATTTGCCAAATATCCAGCATAGTTTACCATTACTTGTTGAGTGTGGTTAGGCTGTTTGCCTTTACCTTCTACTAAAGTAAACATTTTTACTCCAGAAGGAAGTGCTTTAGCTTGAGGTTCTTGAGTTTTAACCTCTTCTAAGAATTTAGCAGCTGCAGCTTTGGTTTTAGCTTCTTTTTCTTGTTCTCTTTTAGCGATATCTTTGAAATAGTTTTCAAAAACTTTTACAGCATTGAAGTTTTTAGCGTCTTTACCATTAGCAATGATTGTAATTTTATTGATTTTGATATCTTTTTCAGGTTTATCATTAGCTACAGTTTTAGTATTAGCAATTGCATCGATTACTTCTAAACCTTTCATAGTTTCACCGAAAACAGTATGACGACCATTGAGGTGAGGAGTAGGTACTTGAGTGATGAAAAACTGGCTGCCATTTGTGCCAGGACCTGCATTAGCCATTGATAAAATTCCTTTTTTATCGTGTTGTAAAGTAGGAACAAATTCATCTTCAAAACGATATCCAGGATCTCCCATACCTGTACCAGTAGGGTCACCCCCTTGAATCATAAAATCTTTGATCACACGATGGAAGATCGTTCCGTTGTAGAAAGGTTTACCTTTGTATTCGGCTTTTACGAAAGAGTTTTTACCTTCGGCTAAAGTAACAAAGTTGGCTACTGTTATAGGAGTTTCTTTGTAGTTGAGTTTTACAATGATATTTCCTTGAGTAGTTTCGATATCGGCAAATAAGCCATCACCTAAATCTTTGTAGGCTTTTTTTTGCGAATTACAACTGAAAAATACAAACATTGCAGAGAGCAATGCTACTAAATTGAGTCGTCTCATAATATAATAATTAATTAAAAATGTTTATTTATTCGGGTCGAGGTTTTACATCTTCTTGATTTTTTTCAATCTTGAAGACTTCGATTTTAGCTATAATAGGTTGATTGAAAGAGATTTTATCTTTATCGCCACGATAGCCATAAGCTACACTTGAGGGGAAATAGAAAACTCCACTTTCTTTTTCTTTTAGCAATTTTAATGCAGAACGCAAGCCTTGGAATACTTCTTCTTTATCTACATAATATTTGTATTCACCATCGGGTTTTTCTTGATAAAGCTGGTTACCCTGCAAATCGGAAAGGCTGTAATCATAAGTTACAATATCGCCAAACTGAGCAGTATAATGAGCTTCAGGGTTTTGATTTAGATAGTAGAACTTAAATCCGTGTTGTGAATCTATAAAATTATGTAGCGTATCTTTTTTGATGATAGAATCTATCAGCGCTTCTTCGGAGGCTAATAATGCTTTGTTTTTCATAGCTGATTCTTTTAAAAAAGTACTTGTTTTTTTAGTTATAGGATGACGCGCTTGCCTATCGGCACAACTTGTCAATACTATGCCGATGGCACTTAGAGCTATTATTTTTTTGAGTATATTCATTGTATCGTTTTACATATTTTTGTGGATAAAATCAGGTAACACTTGTTTGAAATAAGCTACCGCTTCTTCTATAGACCCATCAAATCTTCCTCCAGCTGCATTTACGTGTCCGCCTCCATTGAAACATTTTCGAGCAAATAGATTCACATCATTATTACCTTTAGAACGCAAAGACATTTTTACGAAATCACCTTCTTGGATAAAGATGATAGCTAATTTAGTGTTTTTAATAGTGAGCCCATAGTTTACAAATCCTTCAGTATCTCCTTTTTGATGATCGTATTTTTGTAATTCTTCGGAAGAAAGTGTTATATAGGCGGTGTCAAACTCTTTGATATACACTAAATTTTTGAGAGCGGTACTAAGCAATTGCAATTTATTATAAGAATTGTTATCAAATACATTGCTATTGATTTGACTATTATTAGCTCCTTTTTCTATTAAGAAAGCACCGATTTTGAGTGTGTTGCTAGTAGTGATAGGGTATTTGAAATTACCTGTATCCGTCATAATCCCCGTATACAAACAAGTAGCTATATCTTTATCAATTTGATTTTTATTGCCCATTGCATCAATAAAAGCATAAATCATTTCACAAGTAGAACTCGCTTTAGGATTAGAAAAAGTAACTTTGGCATAGTCATCAGGCTCTTGATGATGATCAATCATCACAAAAGTTGCTTTAGAGTTTTCTAGCAAAGGGGTAAGGGAATCCGCTCTTTTAAGAGCGTTGAAATCGAGTGTGAAAATAAGTTTGGAGGCTTCTATCTGCTCTGTTGCTTTTTTGGGATTGTTGTCGTAGATAAGAATCTGATCTGCGGCAGGTAACCATTTGAGAAAGTCAGGAAAATCATTAGGAGAAACCACTGTTACATCACAGTGATGCAACTTGAGATAATGGTAAAGCCCCAAGCAACTACCTATGGCATCACCATCGGGGTTTTTGTGGGGTATAATACTTATTTTAGGTTGCTTTTCCAATAATATTTTGGTAGCTTCTATATCGTATATATTCATAATGGCGCGAAAGTACAACATTATTTTTAATTAGCTGCAAAATGTAACTAAAAACTTTTGTTTTACAGATTTTAGGAGAGATTTCTTTTTTCTAAAAGTACAACATTTTCAACGTGGTAAGTTTGAGGGAACATATCGACGGGTTGTACTTTTGTCACCTTATACATTTCGTCTAACAAAGCTAAATCACGTGCTTGAGTAGCACTGTTACAGCTTACATATACTATTTTAGGGGGGGCGATTTGCAGAATTTGCTCTACCACATCTTTATGCATTCCATCACGAGGAGGATCGGTGATGATTACATCGGGGGTACCATTGGCTTTGATAAATGTATCGTTGAAAACGTTTTTCATATCCCCTACATAAAAACTCACATTCTCAATACCATTAGCTTTGGCATTGGCTTTGGCATCGGCAATGGCTTCGGGTACAGCTTCGACACCAACTACTTTTTTAGCTTTTCTTGCTACAAACTGAGCGATAGTACCTGTACCAGTATAGAGGTCATATACCAATTCATCACCTTTTAAATCGGCAAAGTCACGGGTTATTTGATATAGTTTGTGAGCTTGTTTAGAGTTCGTTTGATAGAAAGATTTTGCATTGATTTTGAAGCGCAAACCTTCCATTTCTTCATAAATACAATCGGTACCTTTATAGATTTTTAAATCTTGATCGTAGATAGCATCGTTCCCTTTGCTATTAATACAATACTGCAAAGAAGTGATTTGAGGGAATGTTTGAGCTATATGTTCTAATAGCAAATTACATTTTTTACTATCACTAAAGAATTGTATTACCAGCATTATTTCGCCTGTAGAAGAGATACGTATCATCATAGAACGCAAGACGCCTGTTTGCTGACGTGGGCTATAGAAAGCTATGTTATTTTCTAAAGCAAAACGTTTGATTTCCAAACGTATAGCGTTAGAAGGGTCTTCTTGTAAGTAACATTTATCAATGTCGAGGATTTTATCCCAAGCACCAGCGATATGGAAACCTAGACCATTGCGTTGTTCAATTGTATCGGCATTTTGAATTTCTTCGGGAGTAAGCCAGCGCATATCGGAGAAGGAGAATTCCATTTTATTGCGATAGAAATAGATATTCTCGGAAGCTACAATAGGCATCAGTTCAGGGATTGTTATTTTTCCTAAACGCACTAAGTTGTTTTCGACTTCTTTTTGTTTGTAGAACAGCTGACTTTCGTAGTTCATATCTTGCCATTTGCATCCACCACAATAGCCAAAATGGGCACATACGGGAGTTACACGGCGATTAGAATACTCGTGGAATTTAGTAGCAAATCCCTCGTAATAAGCCGATTTTTTCTTAGTAGTTTGTACATCGACTACATCGCCAGGGATAGCATTGTTGATAAAAATAATGCGACCATCAGGAGCTTTGGCAACGCTTTTGCCTTTAGCCCCCGCATCGGTAACGATAACATTTTCTATGGTTATATTTTTCTTTTTACTCATTGCGGGGGCAAAGGTACATTATTTTTTTGAATTATCGGTTACTTGGTAGAGGATAAGTACCTTCTACTAAGATACTGCTATCTACATCTTGGAGGTTACGATGACCAGCGAAAGCCATAGTAGTATCCATTTCGTCATAGAGTATTTGCAAAGCACGGGTTACCCCTTCTTCGCCATAAGCACCGAGACCATATACAGGAGCACGACCGAGCATAATACCTTTAGCTCCTAAAGCCCACGCTTTGAGCATGTTTTGACCTGTATAGAAGCCAGAGTCTATCCATACTTCAGTTTGGCTACCTACAGCACTTACGATATCGGGAAGGGCTTTTATAGTGGAAATAGTATCATCCATCTGGCGACCACCATGGTTAGAGACGATGATAGCATCAGCACCGTATTTTACTGCTTCTATAGCATCTTCAGGGGTCATAATTCCTTTTAAGATGATAGGTCCTCCCCAAAGTTCTTTGATTTCAGCAATATCTTTCCAGCTAAGGCTAGGGTCGAATTGTTCTTTTGTCCAAGAAGATAGAGAAGAAAGGTCGGATACGTTTTTAGCGTGTCCAGCAATATTGCGGAAAGTCCATCGGCGGTTACCGAAGACATAGCGCAATCCCCAAGGAATTTTAGTAGAAAGGTTCAACATATTAGGAATGGTGAACTTAGGAGGAGTAGAAAGTCCGTTTTTGATGTCGCGGTGGCGATTACCTAACACTTGTAAATCGACAGTAATCATCAAAGCAGAACATTTAGCTTCTTTAGCACGACGGATAAGGTCCTTCATAAACTCGCGGTCACGCATTACATAAAGCTGAAACCAGAAAGGTTCGACACCAGCTTCTACTAAATCCTCGATAGAGCAGATAGACATAGTAGATAGGGTGAAGGGGATACCGAATTTTTGGGCAGCTTTAGCCATGTGGATTTCACCGTCAGCCCACATCATTCCCATAAATCCGACAGGAGCCGTCATTGCAGGGAATTTAACTTTCTTGCCAAGGAGTGTACTTTCGAGAGTACGGTTGTCCATATCCACTAAGATACGTTGACGGAATTTGATAGGGTTGAAGTCTGAAACATTCTGTTTGTAAGTTGCTTCAGTCCAAGAGCCGGTGTCTACATACTCGTAGAACATTTTAGGAACATTGCGTTTGCAAACAACGCGCAAGTCCTCAATGTTTGTCATTTTGGATAGATCTCTCATTTTTTAAATAATTAATATTCTTAGTTTTTAAATAAGTCCTTCTTGAATAAGGTTATGCAGGTGTATAATTCCCACATATTCACCTTGTTTAGTTGCTAACAGTTGTGTGATTTTATTTTTCTCCATCAGGTGTAGGGCATCAATTGCTAAACAATCGACCTCAATAGTTTTGGGGTTAACGCTCATTATATCTTTAGCGGTAAGCCCTTTGATACTATCCGTTTTACTAAGCATTCGGCGGATATCGCCATCCGTTACTATTCCAACTATCTGATGATTATTGAGCACAGCAGTAACTCCGAGCATTTTTTCAGATATTTCTACAATTACCTTTTTAATATCGGTATCAGGAGAGACCTCAGGTTTTTGGTTATGAGATACAATATCAGACACTTTTAGGTATAAACGTTTTCCTAATGCACCACCAGGATGGTATTTAGCAAAGTCACTACTGCCAAAATGTTTCATTTCCAACAGACAAACTGCCAACGCATCACCTAATACTAATTGAGCCGTAGTACTAGTAGTAGGGGCTAAATTGTTAGGGCAAGCCTCTTTATCGACGTGAGCATAAAGCACACTATCAGCTTGTTGTGCTAAGACAGAGTTTTTATTAGAGGTAATGGCTATCAACTTGTTATTACCGCGTTTGAGCAAAGGTACTAACACTTTTATTTCGGGGGTGTTACCACTTTTAGAGATGCATATTACTACATCATCTTGCTGTATAATACCTAAATCACCGTGGATTGCATCGGCGGCATGCATAAAGATAGCGGGAGTGCCGGTAGAGTTCATTGTAGCTACTATTTTATTAGCGATAATGGCACTTTTACCTATACCTGTAATCACTACACGACCTTTGGATTGCAATATATATTGTACTGACTTAGTAAAATCGTCGTCGATATAATCAATTAGTTTAGCAATAGCTTGAGCTTCTTCAGTAATAGTTTGTTTGGCAGAGGTAATAATTTCTTCTGAGTTCATTCGTTATAGTTTTTAGTTGTTCGTATATTACATCAGGCTCCCATCGAAAAGGAAAGGTAAGAGATCTTTAATAGATTCAGTTTGAACAATTTCACCTTCTGCTCCCATAAAATAGACAGGGATGAGTTTTTTTTGTTTGGTTTCGTATTCGGAGAGTGATTGGCGGCAAGCTCCACAAGGCGATACCGGATGAGCCGTAGGATCCTGTGCAGACCCAGAGATTGCAATCATTTCGATTTCCTCATCGGGATACTGAGTAGAAGCCTGATATATAGCTACTCTTTCGGCACAAAGACCTGAAGGGTAGGCAGCATTTTCTTGATTAGAACCTATAAAAGTTTGTCCATTTTTAAGCAAAACAGCAGCACCCACTTTGAATTTAGAGTAAGGAGCATAAGCCTTTTCACGAGTGGTTATAGCTTGTTTCATCAGATTTTGAGCTTTCTCAGGTAGGTCGGTTAAACTATTAAAAACATTATATTTGATATGTAATTGATGTTCCGTTTTCATAAGAAAATGCTTTTATTTTGCAAAGATACGAAGTAATTAGCAAATTAACAAATTTGATAGTTAGAAAAATTGCAGCTTTCATCACAAACTTTTCCCGAAGGAGAGAATCCAGAAGTGGAATATTATACTAAATTACGCAATAGGCAGCTTTGTTGCAAAAGTTGCGTGCAGATTCTATGGATTTATGCAAAAATGAATTTTGAAGTACTCAGTGGACATCAGAAAAACTCTGATAAGGTGTTTTACCCTTTTTGTGAGGGCGTTTGCAAAACGCCCCTACAATTAAAATCAATTGATTATCAAAATTAATTTAGGGAAAGGTGAGATCAGCACGGGCAAAAACTTTGGTAAAGTGTAAAACGAAAAATTTACAAATCAATACTGATAGACTATTAATTAGCAAAATATTATTATCTTTGCGCCGTTTAAATTAGAAAGAGACATTATAAATTGTTATGAAACGCAATTTTTTAGATTATTTATTTATCACTTCCAAAGGAATAGCAATGGGAGCAGCCGATGTAGTACCAGGAGTTTCTGGGGGTACTATAGCCTTTATATCGGGGATTTATGAAGAGCTTGTAGGGTCTATTAGCAAGATTAATTTACAAGCGTTTAAACTTTTGTTCAGCGAAGGCATTGTAGCTTTTTGGAAGCATATTAACGGTAATTTTTTTGTAGCACTCTTAGCGGGAATAGGGGTTAGCATCCTATCGCTTGCCAAAGGAATGAAATGGCTTTTAGAGAATGAACCTATAATGATATGGGCTTTTTTCTTTGGATTGATGATCGCCAGTGTGCTTTTTTTGATAAAAGAAATTAAGCGTTGGAATTTAGCTACAATACTCGTGATGCTCATATCGGGGGGAGTTGCCTATTTTATTACGATTATTCCGCCCTTAGTGAATGGTGGTAACCAGAATTTGATATTTATTTTCTTCTGTGGTGCTTTGGCTATTTGCGCAATGATATTACCAGGAATCTCAGGAGCCTTTATACTAGTGTTGTTAGGAGCTTATCACACAGTTCTTGACGCTTTGAGTTCGTTGAATTTTAAACTCATAGGTATTTTTGGGATAGGAGCAATTACGGGTATTTTGAGTTTTTCTAAAGCACTGAAATGGTTGTTTGCCAAATACCGCACTCTTACTTTTGCAGGACTGACTGGTTTTATTGTAGGCTCTCTAAACAAAGTATGGCCTTGGAAAGAAGTTTTGAAATGGGATACAGATGCTCAAGGCAATGCTGTAGCTGTGTGGGAAAAGAGCGTATCGCCTTGTGTTTTTAAAGAGATTACTCATAATGAACCACAAATTCTTATTTCATTACTATTAGGAATAGCAGGCTTTTTGGTGATTTATCTACTTGAGAAATGGAGTAGCAAACGAAGCAAAAAACACTAAACTATGAACAAATTAGCAAGAGGTGACAAAAAACTACTCAACGCTTGGGCGTTCTATGACTGGGCGAACTCAGTATATTCACTTACTATTGTATCCACTATTTTTCCTATTTTTTACGGACTATTATTTCGCACTGCAGGACTGACTCATATAGCCCTTTTTGGGATGATAATCAAAAGTACATCGGTAATTGCTTTCGTAACAGCTTTGGCTTTTGCTATGGTGGTGGTACTCTCGCCTATTTTGAGTGGTATAGCCGATTATTTAGGCAACAAAAAGACATTTATGCGCTTTTTTTGCTATATGGGAGCTCTTTCAAGTATAGGTTTGTACTGGTTTTCGTTAGAGCATATCTATTTTAGTTTATTCTGTTATTTTTGTGGTGTGTTAGGTTTTTGGGGAAGTATTGTATTCTACAATTCCTATTTACCAGATATCGCTTTGCCAGAACAATATGACGCAGTAAGTGCTAAAGGTTATAGTTTAGGCTATGCGGGGAGTGTGTTGCTATTGATTTTCAATTTGATAATGGTAATGAAGCCTGAATGGATAGGTTTTACTACTACTAATACCGAAACAACACTCACGACTATGCGGATTTCATTTATCACTGTAGGAATATGGTGGATAGGCTTCAGTAGTATTCCTTTTTACTACCTTCCATCACATAAAAAGAATGGAGCTAAAGTTACAAAAAATATTTTTTTTAATGGGTTTAAGGAATTGCGCAAAGTATGGCAACAACTCACTACTTCACCACGATTGAAATGGTATCTCATTGCTTTTTTTGTATATAGTATGGGGGTGCAAACCGTAATGCTGGTAGCTACCTATTTCGGAGAACAAGAAATACAATGGGCAAGTTCTGAAGAAAGTACTATAGGACTGATAGTGAGTGTACTTATAATTCAATTAGTGGCTATAGTAGGAGCACGACTCACGGTTATTGCTGTGCGCAAATGGGGGAATATTGGGGTATTGATAGCACTCAATGCTATATGGGTGGGGATTTGTTTACTTTCATATTATGTGTACAAACCGATGCAATTCTACATCATTGCTACTTTAGTAGGGCTTGTGATGGGGGGTATACAAACGCTTTCTCGCTCTACTTATTCGGCTTATTTACCTGATACTAAAGATACAACTTCGTTCTTCAGTTTTTACGATGTGACTGAAAAAATAGGAATCGTGATAGGGATGGGAATTTATGGACTCATTGACCAATTTACGAATAATATGCGCAATGCGACTGTCTCATTGATCATCTTCTTCGGACTTGGCATAATTTTACTTTTTAAGACAAACAAACAAGGGGTAACAAATAATTAGATATGATTTCAAAGTTTAGATTTTTTTTAGAGAAATACGGCTTTGCAGTATCGGCTCGATTGGCTGAGAAATTAGGTGTACACGCTAAAGATGTGCGTATTTTCTTCATTTATGGTACTTTTGCTACTTTAGGGGCTGGTTTTGGTGTTTATTTATTATTGGCTTCTTTGTTGAGAATTAAAGATGTGTTTTTTGTGAAACGGACTTCAGTGTTTGACCTTTAGTGGTGAGAGCAGTGGGGTGCGAGCCGCACGGGCAGTTTTAATGGGAGTAATGGGAGCTGGGAGAATAGTGGGAACTAAAAAGCGATATTGGGATAGAGATTATTAGATGAAAAAGTATTATATTTGCCTCATATTTTAATTGGTTCTATATAACTAAATATATAATGATAAGAAAAGATTTTATGAAATACAATTTATTACTGTTGAGTGCTTCTTTATTGTTAAGTGCTTGTAATGAACAAACTACTTATACTTCTACTGCTGACATTCCCGTAGAAGGGGAAATGGTAGCCCAACTTACTTCACCTCCTTTCGTACCTGCCCCAGTAGGCAATCGGAAGGCTACCAAACTGAGTATTACCCTCGAAATCATAGAAAAAGAAGGCGAATTGGCAGATGGTACTAAATACCTTTTTTGGACATTTGGCGGTACTGTGCCAGGGAGTTTTATTCGGGCTCGTGTAGGCGATGAAGTATCGTTTACACTTAAAAATCATCCAGATAACAAATTGGCACACAATATTGACCTTCACGCAGTAACGGGTACAGGAGGAGGAGCCGATGCATCATTGGTAGCCCCAGGGCAGCAACGCACCTTCACTTTTAAATGTTTGAACCCAGGGCTTTTTGTATATCATTGTGCTCAAGCGCCTGTGCCTTTGCATATTGCCAATGGGATGTATGGACTCATATTGGTAGAGCCCGAAGGCGGTCTGCCCCCAGTAGATATGGAATACTATGTGATGCAAGGCGATTTCTATACCGAAGGAGACTATGGAACCCAAGGATTGCAAGCCTTCAGCCAAGAAAAAGCCCTTGCGGAAAAGCCTGATTATGTGCTTTTCAACGGAAAAGTAGGTGCTATTGCAGGCGATAAAGCCCTCACGGTGAATGCAGGTGAAACGGTACGCCTTTTTGTAGGGAATGGAGGTCCTAACCTCATCTCTTCTTTCCACGTGATAGGAGAAATCTTTGACCGAGTGCAGGTAGAAGGAGGCAAGCTCGTAAACGAAAATGTACAGACGACAGTTATTCCTGCAGGAGGGGCAGCTATAGTAGAATTCAAAGTAGAAGTGCCTGGTTCATATACGCTAGTAGACCACGCTATTTTCCGTGCTTTCAACAAAGGAGCATTAGGGCAACTCATCGCGCAAGGGAGAGAAAATCCAGTTATTTACGGCAAGCAAGAGGCAGTGCCTTATCAGGTGACAGGTGTCAGGGAACAGATATCAGGTGTCAGGGAACAGGTGTCAGGAGATAGGGGACAGGAGTCAGGGAATAAGACTTTGGCACAACAGATGGAAGATGGGAAGAAAGTGTATCAGCGTACTTGTGTGGCTTGTCATCAGGCACAAGGGCAAGGGTTGGAAGGAGCTTTTCCGCCTTTGGCAAAAGCTGACTACCTGAACGCTGATGTAGACAGAGCAATAGAGACCGTATTGAAAGGGCATACGGGGGGGATTACTGTGAATGGCAAACAGTACAACAGTATGATGCCTCCTCAACCACTTACCCCAGAACAAATAGCTGATGTGCTCACCTACGTATATCACAACTGGGAGAACAATAAAACCGTAGTAAGCCCTGAAAGAGTGAAGAAAGTAAGAGAAAAACGTTAACTGGGTGATAATGATGAAAAAATACCTTATTAACATAATAACTTTATGCTTTTGTGGATGGCTACTAGGACAAACTTCTACTCCTATGGTAACGATAAAAGGAGGAAGCTATGTGCCTTTGTATGGAGTGAAAGGGGAGGATAAAGCGACAAAGCCCGTAAATGTAAAGAGCTTTCAGCTAGATATATATCCAGTGACCAATGCACAATACAAAGCTTTTTTGGAGAAATACCCCGAGTGGCGGCGCTCTCGAGTGAAGGGAATCTTTGCGCAGAAGAGTTATCTTTCGCACTGGAAGAGCGACTTAGAATTTAGTCCGCTGGAGGCACAAGCTCCAGTAACTCACATTTCGTGGTTTGCTGCCAAGAAATATTGTGAGTGTGAAGGAAAGCGGCTTCCTACCACCGACGAGTGGGAGTACGTAGCCCAAGCCGATGCCCAAAGTATAGATGCACGGAAGAAGAAACATTATCAAGAGTATATAGTGCGGAGCATGCAAACACCCAAAACCTACCTACAGAAAGTGGGGAGCACGCCCAAGAACTATTGGGGCGTGTATGACATGCACGGCTTGGTATGGGAATGGGTGGCGGACTTCAACAGTGTGCTACTCTCGGGCGACTCGCGCAAAGACAAGCAAGGAGATGATGCTCTTTTTTGTGGTGGGAGTGCGCTCAATGCTTCCGACCTTACTAACTATGGAGCTTTTATGCGTTATGCGCTGAGAGGGAGTCTTAAAGCGAACTATACGATGCTGAATATGGGGTTTAGATGTGCTTTATAAATTACGAGTTACGAATGACGAGATACGAAATACGAATGACGAGGGACGAATGACGAGATAACCCCCGAACCCCCGAAGGGGGACAAGCTGCAAAAGCGATTGCTATTTGTCTTAATGGGAATAAATGACGAATTATGAATGACGAGATACAAATTTACGAAATTATAGTTAAACAAAAAATAGATTGTGAATAAAAAAGTTTTCTTTTAGGGGCATTTGCAGCATATACCCAGCTATCGCTGCCTTTCCTAAATAACATACTTTAAAAATAATTGATTATCAGGTAATCATTTTTGATAAAACCTAAAACTTTTGCAAAATGTAGTGATGAAAATTTTGCAAACCAATTCTGACTTACTATAATAATTGACAAATGAGTTTCAGAATTTTTGGAGAGATTTTAAGAAAATAGGAGGAACTCTGAGGATCTCTGGGAAATGCAGAGGAGGTAGCTTTAATAATGAAAGATATTGAGACAAAATATAGAGCTGTTATAGAAGATTGCGAGTTGTTATTAGGTGATAATGACAACTTAAAGAATATGTCATATAACGATATAGACGAAATCTGTAATTATGTGATAGTAGAGGTGTATAAACAATCGGCAGAGCTGACGATTATAGCATTGGTGAATATCTATATCAAGACTATGATTGTAGAAGCTAATGCGGATTATGATATATTGAGAGAATATGTAGAAGAATTTCTATACTATGATGGGACAACAAGCTCGTATGGATATATAAGAGCTAAATTGAAAGAAATAAAAGGGATTATGGAACAAGGAATTGACGATAAATATCTTTATGAGAATTATGAAGATGTAGCCGATGTTTTGGAGGAATTTTTAGAAATATTAGAAGCAAAATATGATAAAATGAAGATAAACCTTAGAAAAAATTACTATTAATGAAAACACTATATTTTATTTTACTGAGTTTGTTATTACTCAATTGTAATAACCACAATAGCAACACTGCTACAACAAATACAAAAGCAGTGGCAGATAGCACTGCTGCAAAGACGACTGATAGTTTTTCGGACTTATCAGTATATCACTTGCCAGCGGTATGGACGACCCAGAATGGGGATAACATAGAGCTTAAAGACCTCAAAGGGAATGTATTGGTGGTGGTAATGATCTACACCTCTTGCAAGACCGCTTGTCCTATCCTTATTAAAGATATGCGCGAAATACGCAAGCGCGTAGATGAACAAGCTGGAGATAAACGCAAACAAGTGAAATATCTTTTGGTGAGTATAGATCCCGAGACGGATACGCCAGAGCACTTAAAAGCCTTTGCCAAAGAAAGGCAAATGGACGACGAACAGTGGCTATTCCTTCGTTCTAATGAAGAACAAACACGAGAGTTTGCTGCAGTACTTGCCGTGAACTACAAGCAAATATCGCCAGTGGATTTCTCGCATTCTAACATCATCAGTGTGTTTAACAAGAAAGGAGAATTGGTATCGCAACAAGAAGGTTTAGGGATTGACTATGACAAGACTGTGGAGGAAACAATAAAACAATTAAACAATTAAAAATTAACAATTAAAAATAAAAAAGAGGTTGCTCAATATTGGGCAACCTCTTTTGTTTTTAGAAAATATTTGCTTAATTATTTAAACTCTTTTTCGTGGCGTTTGCGTTCATTTTCATCTAAGTAGATTTTACGCAAGCGCATATTTTTTGGTGTTACTTCAACGTATTCGTCTTTTTGGATATATTCCAAAGCTTCTTCTAATGAAAACTTAATAGGGGGTGCTAACCTCACTTTTTCATCAGAACCAGCAGCACGTACGTTTGTAAGTTTTTTAGTCTTCGTAACATTCACAACAATATCTCCACTACGAGAGTTTTCGCCAATTACTTGTCCTGTATAGATATCTTCACCTGGGAAGATGAAGAATTTACCACGGTCTTGCAATTTATCGAGAGAGTAGGGGATAGCAGTACCTTGTTCCATAGAGATGAGCGACCCATTGATACGCCCTGCGATTTCACCTTTGAAAGGTTGGAATTCCAAGAAACGGTGGTGGATAATAGCTTCACCAGCAGTAGCTGTAAGCAATTGGTTACGCAAACCGATGATACCGCGAGAAGGAATGATGAACTTGATAATCATACGTTCACCTTTAGGCTCCATACTTAGCATTTCACCTTTACGAAGGGTTACCAAATCGACGGCTTTACCACTTACGTTCTCAGGTAAATCGATTGTGAGTTCTTCTACAGGTTCACATTTTACACCATCGATTTCTTTGATAATTACTTGAGGCTGACCTATTTGTAATTCGTAACCTTCACGGCGCATTGTTTCGATGAGCACTGAGAGGTGTAATACCCCACGACCATAAACAATAAACTTATCGGCACTATCGGTAGGTTCTACACGTAAAGCGAGGTTTTTCTCTAATTCGCGTTCCAAACGTTCTTTGATATGGCGAGAGGTTACGAACTTACCGTCCTTACCGAAGAAAGGAGAATCGTTGATAGTGAAGAGCATACTCATTGTAGGTTCATCAATAGCGATAGTAGGAAGTGCTTCGGGATTTTCATAATCGGCGATGGTGTCACCAATTTCAAAGCCTTCTAAGCCAGCAATCGCACAAATGTCGCCTGCTTGTACTTCCTCTACTTTTTTACGCCCTAAACCATCAAATAAGTGTAGTTCTTTAATTTTAGATTTTACAATACTTCCATCACGTTTCACTAATGAAATATTCATACCAGCTTTTAGGATACCACGGTGCAAGCGACCGATAGCGATACGACCTGTAAAGGTAGAATAATCAAGAGAAGTGATGAGCATTTGCAAGCTACCTTCTTCAATTTGAGGAGCAGGGATGTGCTCTACCACCATATCGAGTAGAGGAGCGATGCTATCTGTTTTTTTGTGCCAGTCTTCAGACATCCAGTTTTGTTTAGCTGAACCATAGACAGTAGGGAAATCGAGTTGCCAATCTTCGGCACCGAGTTCAAACATCAGGTCGAATACAGCTTCGTGTACCTCATCAGGTGTACAGTTTTCTTTATCGACTTTGTTGATTACCACAATAGGTTTCAACTTCATTTCGATAGCTTTTTGGAGTACAAAGCGCGTTTGAGGCATAGGACCTTCAAAGGCATCTACTAATAGAAGTACGCCATCAGCCATATTGAGGACACGTTCAACCTCACCACCAAAGTCGGCGTGACCAGGGGTATCGATGATGTTGATTTTGATGTCTTTATAAACAACAGATACGTTTTTAGAGAGGATGGTAATACCGCGTTCGCGTTCGAGGTCGTTATTATCTAATATCAGTTCGCCTGAATCTTGATTGTCGCGAAAGAGTGCACAATGGTGCAAGATTTTATCAACGAGGGTAGTTTTTCCGTGGTCAACGTGGGCAATAATAGCTATATTTCTAATAGCGGTCATAGATATAATTTATATTTTTTAAAATTGAGGGCGCAAAGGTACGAATAATTTGTCAATTAGCAAATTTGTGAAATAGCATTTTTTTTAATTATTTAGTGTCCGCAGTTGCAATTAGCGCCTCCAGAACAGCCTTTCTTTTTGTTAAAAAACAATTTTTTTACTAAGAAAACAGCTGCTATTGCTACTAAAATATAGGCTATAATTTCTTGTGTTCCCATAGTGAATTTATTTTAAAAGTTCGAATGCTACATTTACTTGAGCTTCTATAGCTATTTTACCTACGGCTAAAGTATTATCACTTCCGTTGGCGGGGCTTCCTAAACTCATTTTGCTCATTCTTTCAACGGGTTGTATATCATTGAAATGAGAGTTTAATTCCTTGATTTTGATAGCTTTGCCAATGTTCTGATCTAAACTTACTGCGTAGAGCAGGGCTTTTTTACGGGCATCGTCAATAGCAGCTACGCGGGCTTCTTGTAAGAGTTTTTCTTTGTTTTTTACTCCAAAACTGATGCCGTCAATTCGGTTTACTCCTGCATCGAAAATAGCATTCATCAAGTTATCGTACTTGCTGATATCTTCTAATTTGATATTGATATTTTGCACGACACGATATTTATTCAGTTTGTTATAATCGTCTTTATAAAGAGATACATAGCTGGTTTGGAAATTCTCCATAGGGAGTTCCTTACTCAAAAGTTGTAATACTTGAGCTACAGCTTCGCCGTTCTTTTGTCGGAGGTTCTTCAAATCAAGCCCTTCTTTTTCGATACTGATAGAGATATTTACCATATCGGGGGTTGCATATACGATACCTTCGCCTACAACTTCGACGGTAGGCGTTTGGTTTTGTGCTATTGCCATTGTTGATATTAGCGAAAATAATACAAAGTAGTGTTTCATATTTTTTTGATGTTTATTTTAGATTTTTAGAATCTCGGAGAGACTTGGAGAGTCTAGGAGAATCGGATGTTAATAAGAGTGCCAATTACTCGGGGTATTCGATACGCACGTGGTAGATATTGGTGAGTTTGTTTTTAAATATGCGTTTGATAGCTTCGATTTCTTTGAAAGATATATCGGAATTAGCAAATTGATTGTCATCTAATTGTTTTTTGATGATACGATCGACGAACTCATTGAGAGCTTCAAAAGTAGGGTTTTTAAGACTTTTGGTAGCGGCTTCCACCGAATCAGCCATCATCAGTATAGCTGTTTCTTTGGAGAAAGGAATAGGACCTGGGTAGCGGAAATCTTCTTCTTTAGTGCCTTCGGGATTTAGATCTAAGGCTTTGCGATAGAAATAATAGGTAAGACTGCGTCCGTGATGAGTTTTGATGAAATCGATGATGCGTTTAGGCAGTTTGTTTTTATGAGCGAGTTCGACACCATCGGCAACGTGTTTGATAATCACCTTAGCACTTTGTTCAGGAGTGAGCTGGTCGTGAGGGTTGAGGCTTGTTTTTTGGTTTTCAGTAAAATAAATAGGATTTTCCATCTTACCTATGTCGTGATATAGTGCTCCTACACGTACCAATAGCGTATTAGCACCAATTTCGGCAGCAGCAGCTTCGGCAAGATTTGCCACCTGCATAGAGTGTTGGAAAGTACCAGGAGCTTTTTCGGAGAGTTGGCGCAAAAGTTTGGTGTTCGTGTCGGAAAGTTCCAAGAGAGAGACATCGGAAACTAAGCCAAAAGTACGTTCATAGATATAGGTAAAAGGTTGTGAAAATAAGATTCCTATACCATTGAGAATGAAAAGAGTAAGCAGAGAGATATCGAGCCCTTTGAGAGTTCCTTCGGTAATGGTATGGAAAGCGATATAAATAATTAAATAGGCAGCCGTGATGAGTCCCGCTGATACAAAACTACTCAATCGGTAGTGCATTCCCTTAGGAGTGAGGATGATAGCCATAGCAGCTACAATTTGTATGAACACAAACTGGAAGCTATTGGGCACAATGAAGCCCGTGATGAGTATGGTGCTGATATATACAAAGAGGACGGTACGCAAATCGAAAAACGACTTGAGAATGAGCACCATCATTCCTACGGGGACAATATAGATATAATCGGGAAAATAGCGAGAGATGAGTCCGACGAAAAGAATCATCGTGAGCATATTGAGCAAGATAACGCTCAATTTGAGGTTGCTTTTGTATATCTTCTTTTCGTATATTTTTAAGTATAAAGCCATTAGTATCAATACCATAGCTACTAATGTGTAATAACCTGAGAGCGACCAATTATAGTTATTTTGACTCCACGTTTGAGTCTCATATTCTTCTTTAAGAGATAAGAGAGTGTTTAGTTTTTCACCTTCTACCAATTCACCTTTGGCAATGATAAGTTTTCCTTTGTTCACCCATCCACGCGTATAGACAATCTCTTTGAGGTTTTGATTTAGGGCTTTTTGGGTAAAATTTTGGTCGATTACAAGATTAGGGGTGAGGATATCAAAGAAAAGGTCGTAGTAATTTTTGAGATGTTCGTTGTAAGGAGCTGTATTGAAATAGTTTTTAATGGCATTATTTAGCTGTTGAAGGTATAATACGCGAGAGGCTGAGACCTCAATAATTTGGTTGTTTTGCTTGATAATTGCGATTTCGGAAGTTTTGAACACAGGAGGGTTGAGCATTATCCCATTGTGATAGCTTTCAGTTAAAAATGTTTCAGCTTTGTCGAGTAAAAGCTCTTTTTTGTGTTTAGACAATTGATTGAAATAGCTATTTTTTTTCTGTTCAAACTTCTGTTTAGCACTTATAAAGGCAGTTGTATCTTGTTTGTAATAAACGGTAGATTGATTGGTAATTTGTTGTTTTTCAGAGTTTATTTGTTGCTCTGTTTTTTTTAGGGGGAAATCAAAAGGAGCATATAGATTGTCGTGTTGCCAAAGTTCACCCTTGCGAAATTCGTATTTGAATTTTGCTTTTTCGGGGAATACTTGCAAGATAAGCACTAAGGCTATGACAAAGGCTAAAATCTTGAAAACAAGGGATTTTTTAATAAATACTTTGATATTTTTGAGAGTCATCATCATTTACTTTGTTAAAGTAAGGGCAAAAGTACAAAATAATTAGGAATTATGAATGAAGAGAGAGATTTTTTTAGGTGATAGGTAATAAAACAAGTAGTGTTCAAATATTTTTAGTTTTACATTATTATCAATGATTTGTTCAATTTGTTAAGTATTCGTCAATAAGTAAAGTATGTATTTTCTTCTTTTATTGTTCGTTCTTTGTTCGTTCATTATTCGTTATTACAGTTATTGCGGAAAATTTAATAAAAAGGCGATTTCGTTATGAATATGATAATTTAAGTAAAAGAGACTAATAAATGGCAGTTTTGGAGGCTAGTAGAGGCATTTCCTATAGTAAGTTGCGATATAGTTCTTGGCATTTCAAAAAAAAGTTGTATTTTTGTCGCCTCAATAAAACTATATTCGGAAAAACTTTGTTACACTATAAACGTCAACTCGCTTTTATTATCAGCTTGTTAGTAGTAAGCTGTTGCTTTTGGTATGCTGAATCATTTGCCTTTAGGACAGGTGGTTTTAACTATACCTATCCTTGGGTAGCACGCGATACTATTAAAAAAGACACTATAGAGCCTAAGAATGACCGTCGTGGACGACGTATCAAGCCCAAAAAGACTTCAGGAAAGGCTAAAGACTCCCTTAAAAACGATACTATTAAGAAACCTAAGAATACTTTGGAAGATATAGTGAAATACAAAGCTAAGGATAGTATTGTGTTCAATAGGGTAAAGAATGAAATCATCTTGTATAATGAAACTAATGTGCAATATACTGATATTGACATTACAGCAGGCGTAGATGTGATTAATTATGAGAAAGGAGAGGTGTATGCTGGACGTTTGAAAGATAGTTTAGGAGAATATAGTCAACATCCTGTATTTAAGCAGGGTAGTGATGTGATAGAGCCTGATTCTATTCGCTTTAACTATCGTAACCAGAAGGCGATTATCCGCAATGCTTATACCAAGCAGGACGAAAATAATATAAAAGGTGAGATCATAAAAAAGGAGAATGACTCTACTTACTTTATGAGAAATGCAATTATCACTACTGCTGAAGACCTTGACGATCCTGATTATTACATCAAAGTACGCAAAGCGAAGTTTGTACCTAAGAAAAAGATTATTGCGGGGTTTAGCAATATGTATATCGTGGATATTCCTACCCCTTTAGCTATTCCTTTTGCTTATTATCCTATGGTATCAGGACGTTCTTCAGGACTTATCTTCCCTACTTTTGGAGAAGTGAATAACCGTGGTTATTTCTTACAAAATATAGGTTATTATTTTGTGATTAGCGATAATTTTGATCTTTCACTTACAGGTGACTATTATACTAATGGCAGCTATGGTCTTAGGGCTCAATCGGCTTATGTGAAACGATATAAGTATTCGGGAAGTTTTAATCTTTCTTTCGAGAATAACATCTATAGTATGAAGGGGTTACCTGATTATTCAGGTAGCCGTATGTATAACATACAATGGTCGCATTCCAAAGATGGGAAAGCCAATCCTAATTCTAATTTTTCGGCTTCAGTAAATTTATCAAGTAATAGTAGGTATTACCAAGAATCCTACAATCAAGTGAACACGTCGAACTTTTTAAACAACACGATGATGTCGTCTATCTCGTATTCCAAGACGTTTCCAGCATATCCTTCAATTAACTTATCACTATCGGCATCACATTCACAAAATACGAATACCAAAAGTATTGATATGACCTTACCTTCAATGCGTGCAAGTATGGAACGCATTTACCCTTTTGCTCGTGAAGGGCAAGCAAAGAAAGGACTTATCAAGAGTTTGAATTTTCAATACAGTATGCAAGCTGACAATCGATTTGCAACTTATGACAGCTTATTTTTTAGCAAAAAGATGTTTGATGATGCTAAGAATGGAGTACGACACTCTATACCTATGAGCACAACAGCTAAACTATTTAAGTATGTTACCTTGGGGTTAAATTCTTCTTTGAACGAAACGTGGCAGTTTAAAACAATTCGCCGCAAAGACTTTAATAGTAATACTGGTAAGGTAGGAATTGATACTCTCAGTGGTTTTGACCGCTTTATGACGTACAACCTCGGGGCGAGTCTTGGTACAACCATCTATGGTACTTTTCGTTTTGGTAAGAATGCTAAAATTCAAGCTATTCGTCACGTAATGCGACCCTCGGTAAGTTATGGTTATAATCCTTCTTTTGACCAATATTATGATTATTACATTTCGGATGCTTATGGTAACCGCTCACAATACACGCGTTTTGAGGGGGGTATCTACGGTACGCCAAGTTTGGGTGAGTCACAATCGATAGGGTTCTCACTTGCAAATACCTTTGAAGCCAAAGTGAAACAAAAAGATAGCACTGATGCTGAACCGAAAAAGGTAATGCTCTTGAATAGTCTAAACTTTAGTTCTAATTATAATGTAATCACTAAACAATTTAGTCCTCTAAATATTACAGGAGGGACTTCATTTTTCAACAATAAACTTGGAGTAAATTTTGGAGCTACTCTAAATCCTTATGCAATAGACAACAATGGACGACAAATGGAGAAATGGAATATCAATAATGGAGGTAGTCTCTTTAGACTTACTAATGCCAATATTTCTACTAATTATTCATTCTCAAACAAAGATAAAAAGGATAAAAATAAAGACAAAAACAAACAGACAGGCACTGTAGCTGGAGGTCGTACAGATGATCTCTTTGGCTCATCAAAACCACTAAGTGAAGTGCAAGATATGGATAAGAACCGCAAAGAAAGCGAAGATAAAGAAGAGAAAAAAACCTACTACAAAGCGGCTATACCTTGGGATATTACTCTTGCACACTCACTTACTTATAGTAATCAAGCACGTGAAAGTACTATATCTAATAATTCTCTAATGTTCTCAGGGAATGTATCACTTACACCTAAGTGGCAAGTGGGGCTTTCCAGTGGTTATGATTTTGTAAATCAAGGTTTCACCTATACTCAAGTACGTTTTGAACGCGATCTGAACAGTTTTCGTATGAGTTTTCAATTTACCCCCTTTGGTTATCGTAGCTCATGGTACTTCTTTATTGGTATCAAAGCTTCAATGCTTTCAGATTTGAAGTGGGAGAAAAACAAAGAACCTGATAGAGTACTAAGATAAATGTGAACTACATAGACAATTATTTAATAACTATGCTATGAAAGAAAAGATACAACAGCTTCGTGAAGAGCTTAATCAACACAATTATAACTACTATATACTAGATAATCCTACAATTTCGGATTATGAGTTTGACCAAAAACTTAAAGAGTTGCAAGCTCTTGAGCAAGCACATCCTGAGTTTTATGATGAGAATTCACCTACTGTACGTGTGGGAGGAACTATAACTAAAAGTTTCCCCACTGTAGTACACGAATATCGTATGTATTCCTTAGATAACTCTTATTCTAAAGAAGACTTAGAGGAATGGGAACAACGTATTATTAAAACATTGGGAAGTGACCAAATCAATTTTACTTGTGAACTGAAATACGATGGTGCTTCTATAGATTTATTATACGAAAACGGCAAGCTTAAACAAGCTACTACTCGTGGTGATGGTATTCAAGGTGACGATATTACCGCTAATGTGCGTACAATTCGTTCAGTACCCTTGCAACTCAAAGGCGATTATCCGGAACGTTTTTATATTCGCGGAGAGATAGTAATGCCTAAAAAAGCCTTTGAAAACCTCAATAAGGAACGTATAGCAGCTGGCGAAGACCCTTTTATGAACCCTCGTAACACCGCCAGTGGTAGTCTCAAATTGCAAGATACTGCCGAGGTTGCTAAACGAGGTTTAGATTGCTTGTTGTACTTTTTGGTAGGGAACACAGGTGTAAAGAGTCAGTTTGAGAGTTTAGAAAAAGCGCGCGAATGGGGCTTTAAAGTACCTAATATTTCCAAATTGTGCCATTCTACTGCCGAAGTAATGGACTTTATCAACGAATGGGATACCAAACGTCACACTTTACCTTATGAAACAGATGGAGTAGTGATAAAGGTAGATAGTATTGCCCAGCAAGAAGAGTTAGGATATACCTCAAAATCACCGCGTTGGGCAATGGCTTACAAGTTCAAAGCAGAACAAGTAGACACTATTTTAGAGAGTATTTCCTACCAAGTGGGGCGTACAGGAGCTATTACTCCAGTGGCAAATCTCAAACCCGTGTTATTAGCGGGAACTGTAGTAAAGCGTGCTTCATTACATAATGCTGACCAGATTGAAAAACTCGATATTCGCATAGGAGACTCGGTATATGTAGAAAAAGGAGGAGAAATTATCCCTAAAATTGTAGGAGTGAACTTAGATAAGCGTGAGGCTGATGCTCAACCCGTGCAATATATCACCCATTGTCCTGAATGTAGTACTGAGTTAATACGTAACGAAGGTGAAGCGCAACACTATTGTCCTAATACCTATAGCTGTCCACCCCAAATTACAGGTAAAATACAACATTTTATCTCACGTAAAGCAATGGATATAGAAGGCTTAGGTGAAGAGACTGTAGAACAACTCTTCCGTGCTGGTATTATCCATACTTATGCTGATCTCTATGAGGTAACAGTAGAGAAATTGTTACCTTTAGAACGTATGGCACAAAAGAGTGCTGAGAATATTGTAAAAGGTATTCAAAAATCAAAAGAAATACCTTTTGAACGCGTACTTTTTGCTTTAGGAATTAGATATGTAGGTGAGACTGTTGCCAAGAAGCTGGCACGTCACTATAAAAATATTGAAGCGCTCGAAAATGCTACGATAGAACAATTAGTAGAAGTAGACGAAATAGGCAACCAAATAGCTACCAGTGTAGTAAATTTCTTTGCAGACGACTATAACCGTAAACTTATTGATAGACTCAAAAGCTATGGATTGCAATTTGCTCTTTCAGAGGAATCTACTGAAGGACATACAGATACCCTTAAAGGACTTACTTTTGTAGTTTCTGGAGTCTTTCACTTATATTCTCGCGATGAACTAAAAGCCCTCATTGAACAACACGGAGGTAAAGTAGGGTCATCTATCTCATCAAAAACTAATTACGTGATAGTAGGCGATAATATGGGACCTAGCAAAAAAGAGAAAGCTGAACAATTAGGAGTGAAAATGATTAGTGAAGAAGAATTTCAATCGTTAATAATCAGTTAAATATCTGTTCAATTTTGGTGTATTAAGGTAAAAATCTTACCTTTGCCGCCTATTAAATGAAAATGTAAGAATTGATGAAATTTGTCCATTATATCTTCTTATGGGTACTATGTACATTACCAATGTTGGGACTATCTCAAAAAACACCTGTATTTAAAGTAGTTTTAGATGCTGGGCACGGAGGTAAAGACCCTGGCAAGGTAGTAAATAAAAACATTTACGAAAAAGATGTAGTACTTAAAATAGTATTATTAGTAGGCAAAAAGTTAGAAGCCTATCCTGATATAAAGGTTATCTACACACGTAAAACCGATGAGTTGATTGATCTTTATGAACGTGGTGCTATTGCCAATAGAAATAAAGCTGATGTGTTTGTTTCTGTACATTGTAATGCTCACGAAACTCAAGTAGATGGAGCAGAAACCTATGTATTAGGGCTACACGCCAATGAGCAAAACTTTGAGGTTGCTAAAGCCGAAAACTCAGTAATTTATTTAGAAGAAGATTACAAAAAGAAATACGCTAAATACAACATCAACTCTCCAGAATCAGTGATAGGTGTTTCTATTATGCAAGAGGAATTTTTAGAACAGAGTATTCAGCTGGCTAAAATAGTACAAAATCAACTTACAGGAGTTATGAAACGTACTAATAGAGGAGTGAGACAAGCAGGGTTTATTGTACTACATCAAACTTATATGCCTAGTATCCTAATAGAAACTGCTTTTTTGACTAATAATGAAGAACGCAAGTTTCTCACTTCGCCTAAAGGACAAGAAGAGTTCGCTGAAAATATAGCAGAAGCGATTCTTGCTTATAAAAAGTGGGTACAAGGTAAAAGCTCTTATATTGCACCAGATGATAGTGTTTCTCAAGTAAGAGGGAGAGGCTCAAAACAAGTCATTACTAATAATAGAATAAACAACAATGAGTTGAGTTATAAAATACAGATTTCTTCAAGTCCTAAGAAATTAGAAACTAAACCTTTTAACTTCAAAGGACTCTCTCCTATATCTGCAGAAAAAGATGGAAATGTATATGTGTATTATTATGGAAATGCATCTAAACACCGAGACGCACTTGATTTACTAAACAAAGCAAAAAAAAAAGGCTATAAAGATGCTTATATTATAGCATTTTATCAGAAAAAACGCATTACAATAGAGAAAGCTAAACAATTAGAAAAGTAAAACTTATTGAAAATAGAAACAGATGAAACTATCTAGAGAAATAAAAACAGCAATTATAGTAGTAGCGGGTATTGTCGCTTTCTATGTAGGCTTCAACTTTTTGAAGTCTAAGTCATTATTTAATAAAACGAATACTTATTACGCTTATTTTCCTCATTCAGGTGGATTGAAAACTGGTACACAAATCACTGTGAATGGAGTGAAAGTGGGAAGCGTAGAAGCGGTAGACTTAGAAGAAAAAAGTGCTAAGATAAAAATTACTATGGAGTGTTCAGATGATTTCAAATTCTCTAAAAATAGTGTAGCTGAACTCTACAATAGTTTGCTTGGAGGAGCAGGATTACAAATTATTCCTGCTTTTGATAATGCACCCACAGCTGTATCAGGTGATATATTAGAAGCACGTGTACAAGAAGATATGTTAGCTTCTCTCTCATCATCAATCAAACCTACACAAGATAAACTCAATCATCTTTTAGGGCAAGCTGATACTACCCTTACAGGAGTTAATAGTATTTTAGATGCTAAAACTACTAACGATTTGAAAAATGCAATAACTGAACTCAGTGCAACTATGCGCAATCTCAATCAAGCTTCAGCTACCCTCAACAAAATGTTAGTTGCTAATCAAACTAATTTGAATGCTACTTTAACCAATGCTAATAAAATCACTACTGATTTATCAAAAGTATCAGGACAGCTTTCAGAAGCTGAACTCAACAAAGTAATTGCCAATGCTCAAACTACACTTACCAATCTCAACACTCTTTTGGCTGATGTAGAAGGAGGTAAAGGCACTATTGGTAAACTACTAAAAGATGAGGCTCTCTATAAAAATTTGGATAAATCGGCTAAACAACTTGAACTACTATTACAAGATTTGCGTTTGAATCCTAAACGTTACCTTCACTTCTCTGTTTTTGGTAAAAAAGCTAAAGTATACGAACCAAACGACGAAGAAAAAGCTGAATAAACATATTGATGAGCTTCCTTCCTAACATAGTATTTTTAATACTTCTCTGTATAGGAGGAGGCTTTTTTATTTATAATATACGCAAACTTATTAGGAATATCCGTTTAGGAAAAGCTGAAAATACCTCTGGTAATCACAAAGAGCGACTCAAGAATATGTTATGGCTTGCCTTAGGACAACAAAAAATGTTAGTACGTCCCATAGTAGGAATACTACATATTGTTGTATATGCAGGTTTTTTGATTATCAATATTGAGTTGTTAGAAATTCTCATAGACGGTATTTTGGGTACTCATAGAGTATTTGCTCCTTTAGGAAAATTTTATAATTTTCTGATAGCTTCTTTTGAGATATTAGCTCTTTTAGTAATTGTTTCAGTAATTGTGTTTTGGATAAGAAGACATATCCTAAAAATACCTCGATTTCACAAAACAGAACTCAAAGGTTGGGCTAAAAAAGATGCAAGTAATATCCTCTATGCCGAAATGCTAATGATGAGCCTTTTCTTGCTGATGAATGCTGCCGATGCCCAATTACAAGCACTGCAACTACCTCATTATATACAAGCAGGAACTTTCCCCATAAGTCAATGGCTACACCCATTATTACAAAATATTTCTGTAGGAACTCTTATTATCATAGAACGCAGTTGTTGGTGGTTACATATCATTGGGATATTGTGTTTTTTAAACTACTTATATTATTCTAAACACCTACATATTCTATTAGCATTTCCTAATACTTATTTTGCTTCTATGCGTCCGTTAGGCACCTCTAAGGTAAACCCTGTGGTAACACAAGAGGTGAAACTAATGTTAGACCCTAATACCGATTCTTTTGCAATGCCTCAAGATACTAACCCTCCAGATAAGTTTGGAGCTTCGGACGTAACCGATCTTACGTGGATACAACTGATGAATGCGTATACTTGCACCGAGTGTGGGCGTTGTACTGATGAGTGTCCAGCGAATCTCACAGGTAAAAAACTTTCTCCTCGCGCTATTATGATGAAAACTCGTGACCGATTAGAAGAAATAGGTCGCAATATCGACAAGCACGACACTTTTCAACCTGACGGCAAACAATTGTTAGGTGATTATATTACTCCTGAAGAATTATGGGCTTGCACTACTTGTAATGCTTGTGTAGAAGTCTGTCCTGTAGGAATTAACCCACTATCTATTATTATGGATATGAGACAATATTTAGTAATGGAACAATCAACAGCTCCTGCCGAACTCAATGTAATGATGACTAATATAGAAAATAATGGAGCTCCTTGGGCATACAGTCAAGCAGATCGTGCTTTAGTTTTTGATGAATAAAAGTCTGCTTATATTTCTGTTATCTAAATAATTTTACTACCTTTGCAAGAATTTTTTAAAGTAAAACACACAACTTTTAGTATTTATATCAATGGAAAATCCAGTATTACATTTAAAAGAAGTGTCTGTATATCAGAAAAATAATATTATTTTATCCAATGTAAATCTCACTGTTGGAAAAGGAGAATTAGTATATCTCATCGGTAAGACAGGCTCTGGAAAAAGTAGCTTAATCAAGTTACTTTATGGTGATTTACCCCTTACTAAAGGACAAGGAAAAGTAGTAGGTTTTAATCTTAAAAATCTTACAGAAGATGAAATTCCTCTGCTTCGCCGTAAGTTAGGGGTAGTATTCCAAGATTTTAAATTACTTACAGATAGAAGTGTATATGATAATCTTGCTTTTGTTCTAAAAGCTACAGGATGGACTGACAAAACTAAAATAGATAAACGCATTGAGGAAGTACTCGCTAAGGTGAAAATGCAGAATGCAGGATTTAAATTTCCTCACGAACTCTCAGGGGGTGAACAACAAAGAGTAGCCATTGCACGTGCCTTATTGAACAATCCAGAACTTATTTTAGCCGATGAGCCTACAGGTAATTTAGATCCTGAAACCAGCGTTGAAGTAATGCAAGTACTCAAGGAAATTAATGCCTCAGGGCGCACTATACTAATGGCAACTCACGACTATGCTCTTATTCTTAAATTTCCATCTAAAACATTAAAATGTGATGGTGAACGTATCTTTGAAGTAGTACAAAGAAGAGTAAAAAGCGAAGAATAAAAAATAAATAAAAATATAGTATATTTAAATAGACAGATAATAATGGCAATAAAAATATTAGCAAATGATGGCATTTCCGATTCAGGAAAAGAAGCATTGGAAAAAGAAGGTTTTGAGGTAATCACTACAAAAGTAGCTCAAAACCAATTGATAGATTATATAAACAAATACGCCATTGATGTACTTTTAGTGCGTTCAGCTACTCAAGTGCGCAAGGATATTATCGATGGTTGCCCTTCACTGAAACTCATCGGTAGGGGAGGAGTAGGTATGGACAACATAGATGTAGATTATGCTCAAAGCAAAAATCTACACGTAATCAATACTCCTGCTTCTTCAGCTAACTCGGTAGCAGAACTCGTATTTGCCCACCTTTTTACAGGAGTGCGCTTTTTGCACGATGCTAACCGCAATATGCCTTTAGAAGGTGATACTCAGTTCAACGAACTGAAAAAAAACTATACCAATGGTACTGAACTTCGTGGTAAAACCATAGGTATTATAGGTTTTGGACGTAGTGGGCAAGCAGTAGCTCGTATTGCTATAGGTTTAGGAATGAATGTATTAGCTTACGACCCTAAAGTAAAAGAAGCTATAGTAACACTTGATTTTTTCAATGGACAAACCATACCATTCACCATCAAAACGGTAGAAAAAGAACGTTTATTGATGGAATCTGATTTTATTACCCTCAATAATAGTCCAGCTCAAGGAGGTTATGTGCTTGATACTCCTGAATTTAACTTGATGAAAGAAGGGGTAGGTGTAATAAACTTGGCAAGAGGAGGTGCCTTAAATGAGGTAGCTCTTATAGAAGCCTTGGAGCACGGCAAGGTAGCTTTTGCAGGTTTAGATGTGTTTGAAAACGAACCTAACCCCGCTATACAAGTACTAATGCATCCTCAAATATCACTCACCCCACACATAGGGGCATCTACTAACGAAGCTCAAAATCGTATAGGTTTTGAATTAGCTTCACAAATTGCAACCTTATTAAAATAATTTATACTATGGCAGGAATTTTAGATTTTTTAGGAGGTGATAACCTCCAACAACTCGTGAAAGGATTGAGCGAGAAAACAGGTATTGGTGCTGATAAAGTAAGCTCAGTAGTAGATTCATTCAAATCTATGTTTGGCAATGCTGAAGGCAATGATATCTTAAACAAACTCACTGGCGATGGTAAATCGTCTACTTTGAACGCTATCAGTGAGAAAACAGGCGTTTCATTAGATGGTGTGAGTAAAATTTTTGAGAATTTAACCCCAATGATTTCTAACTTTTTCTCAGGTAAAGGTGGAAATATTGGTGAAATGATTACTTCTTTCTTCGACAAGAACAAAGATGGCAATGTAATGGATGATATAATGGGAGGTATAGGTAACCTATTTGGAGGAAACAAATAATAATTCTCATACACTAAAATCTTATTACTTTGGCAGAGTTTTTGTACTTTGCCAAAGTAATTTTTATTTCAGATGAATACTGACGAGTACTTTATGCAAAAAGCTTTGGAGGAAGCTCAAATCGCTTTTGAAGAAGACGAAATCCCTGTAGGAGCTATTATAACAATTGACAATAGAATTATAGCCAAGGCTCATAATCTTACTGAACGCCTAAAAGATGTAACTGCACATGCCGAAATGCAGGCTATAACTATGGCTGCTCACTATTTGGGAGGTAAATATCTCACAGATTGTACTATGTATATCACTTTAGAGCCTTGTGCAATGTGTGCAGGAGCTCTGTATTGGAGCCAGTTATCGCGATTAGTTTATGCTGCTGATGACCCTCATAGAGGTTTTAAAGCAATGGGAGGTAAATTACATCCTAAAACAGAGGTTGTTATGGGTATTTTATCTGAAGAAGCTACTACTTTATTAAAGCAATTTTTTCAGCAAAAAAGGAAATGAGAAAAACCTTTACTCTTATAGCACTCTTTCTCTTGGGAATGAATTATCTTCTTTCTCAAGAAATAGATACTTTAAGAGGAAAAGATTCTCTACCACAAGGCATTTCTCCTCAAAGAGAAATGAAAAACAGAGCATTTTATAAAAAAATAAAAAACTTTTTTGGAAAATATAAACTCACTAAGAACTTAAATGATCTTATTGTTATTGAAGAAAAAAAAGTTCCTGAAGGAATAAGTATATTTACTATTACATCTACTACAATTATTACCCCTAAGAAAACTTTTTCTTATCAAGGGAAAATCATTAGAAACATTGTTATCACTACCTTAGATCCTTTTGGTTTTGATGAAAGAGATTTGAGCAAATCTACTCGTACTCGGTTAGAACGTTATGGCAATGCTTTACATATAAAAACCCGTGAGAGTACAGTGCGTAGGATGCTTTTGTTTAAAAAGGACAAACCTTTAGACACTCTTCTACTGAGTGAAACTGAACGTATATTGCGTAATCAACGGTATATTCGTAGAGCACAAGTGAAAGCAACGCCTATAGAAGGAACTTCCGATTCCATAGATGTACAAGTAAATGTGCTTGATAGTTGGTCTATGTACTTTGATGGAGATTTAGCAGGCAATAGAGGCTGGACAAGGCTTACTGAACAGAATCTCTTCGGGATAGGACACGAACTTTCGCTTACTTATCAACAATACTTTTCAGGGATTGAAAACAATGGTAAAGGATTCAATTATGTAGTGAGAAATATCAGAAATTCTTATATCAATGTACGAACAGGTTATTATTCTGATTATGAAAATGAGTTTTCAAAAAATATACAAGTAGAACGACCTCTCTATTCACCTTTAGCACGTTGGTCGGGACGTTTAGGATATTATGAGAATCGTTTTAAAGATGAAGGTATTAGGTATCGCGATTCTGTTTATACCCTTACGTTAATGACACGAACTTTCGATGCTTTTGGTAGTTGGGTAAAACCTATTAAAAAAGGAGATTCTAAACTCATTCACAATTTTATTGCAGCAGCAAGATTTCGCAATATCAGTTATTACGAAAAACCTTCTTTAGATATAGATCCAAAACAATATTACAGCAATGAAAATTTATATCTCACTCAATTTAGCTTAAATAGTACAGGATTTATGAAAGAACGTTATATTTTCCGCAATGGTGATATTGAGGATGTAGGGATAGGACATTCTATATTTCTCACTTCAGGTATTTTATGGAAAAATAAGGCAACATTACCATATCTTGGAATTGGATTTACCTCAGCAAACTATAATAAAAAGGGCTATCACTCTATAAATTTTGAAGTAGGATCTTTCTTTGAAAATGGTAATAGTAAAGAAACTATTCTACGAGGACAAGGCACCTATTTTACTAAGTTATTTACAATAGGCGATTGGCATTTTCGTCAGTTTTTACGTTCTTCATTCGTAATAGGATTCAATGGAAGTATATACCAGCGCAATAATATCAACTTAAATGATTCTAATGGTATTTTAGGTTTCAATAGTAGTGAAGTATATGGCACACGTAAACTAATTTTTACTTCTCAAACACAAGTTTATGCACCTTTTCAGTTATTAGGTTTTAGGTTCAGCCCATTCCTATCAGCCGATGCAGGTTTTATAGGTAGAAATAATACAGCTTTTTTAAAAACTGAAGTCTATTCTAAAGTATCTTTGGGGTTCTATATATCTAATGACTACTTACCCTTTGGTGCTATAGAGTTTTCATTTGGGTATTACCCTAATATACCTGGAACGGGTAGGAATATCTTTAAATTTACAGGGATTACCAACGACGATTTTAGATTACATAGTTTTTCTCAACGATTACCAAATGTTGTATCGTTTAGGTGATAAACGGGTTATAAGAATAAACTATATTAGGAAACCAATAACTTTATTCAAAAGGTGATAAGCTCTAATAGAGAAAAAAAATTTAATAATTTATTAAATAAATGTGATTTAAATGCTAAATTTTTACTGATAATAATACAAAATGATTTTGAAAAGTGTAATAAGTACTTTCACAATCAAAATTTTAGGATGCTTACAAAATAATATTTTAGGTGTTAACATTGAAGCTGTTTAAACTTTTTCCTATAATAAAGTAAAAGTTCACGAAAATTAGTAATTTTGTGTTTGAGAAAAAACACCAAAATTCAGGAACTTTGGGCAAAGATAAAATAAATAATTGGATTATTCCTTTTTTAAGTGTAGGAAAAAGAGGATTTAAAAGTAATTTTGATTTAGCTTCAATATTTTTATTGATTCTCAAGAGATTAAAAACAGGGGTGCAATGGAGAGAACTTCCAATTGAGAGCTATTTTGAAAAAGGAGAAATCTCTTGGCAAAATGTCTATTACTACTTCAATAAATGGAGTAAAGATGGTAGTTTTCAGCGAGTATGGTTGAATCTATTAAGCAAGAAGAAAAGAAAATTAGATATGTCTTGCGTTCAATTGGAAGGTAGTCATACACGTTGTCGCCAAAAAGGAGAATCTGCAGGTTATCAAGCAAGAAAAAAAGCCGTAACTACAAATAGTATTTTTTTGTGTGATAATAAAGGGCAAATGATAGCTATGGGAAGCCCTAAAGCTGGAAATTACAATGACCTATATGAAATAGAAGAAGTACTAAAAGAAATCTTAGCTTTATTAGAAGAAGCAGGGATAGAACACAAAGGTCTGTTTCTCAATGCTGACACAGGATTTGATAGTAAGTCTCTTAGAGAGTTTTTAGAAAGTAAAGAAATTATAGCAAATATTAAACCTAATCCCCGAAATGGAGAGCAAGCAGATGTTTATTTTGATGAAGAATTGTACAAAAATAGGTTTAAAATTGAACAAGCAAATGGTTGGCTTGACGGATATAAAGGTTTGATAATGAGATATGAGTATCTTGATATAACTTGGATTAGAATGCTCCTATTAGGGTTTATCTCCAAGTTCCTCAAAAAGTTTAAACATGTTTGTGGTCATAACTTTTTTTTTGCAAAGATAATACTTACATAGTATTCTTACAAAAAAACATAGTTAAAAATCAGTGCTTTATAAATCTTCCTTACAGTTTTGGTTTCAAACTTTGGCAATCTTTTTAATTGGAGATAGTAATATTTGTTGATTAGAGAATAATATTTTTAGAAAATAGTAATCATATTTTTTCCTGTTGAAAACTTTGTTGATAACTTACAAAATGAATGTGATTTTAATGCTCAGAAATTATTTACTTTTGCAACCAAAATAATAAAATATTATCTTATGGCAAAGACAGTTGGAAGTGCGTTTGAAGAGTTTAATAAAGAGGTTGTTAATTTAGCTCCTGATAGAACAAAGAAAGCAAGAGATAGTAGAGATTGGTTAATAAAGAAATTAAGTAATTTTGACCAAAAAGAAGGTCTTTACTTTCCTTTTGAATATGCAGAAAAACATATAAAATTTGGTTCTTTTGCTAGAAAAACTAAAATTAGAGAATTAGATGATATAGATTTAATGTTTTGTTTATCGGGTAATTATGCTACGTATTCATATAACGATGGAATATATTATATTCATACAGAAAATGCAGGAGATAGATTAAAAAAAATATCTGATAATAATATTTTGAATTCTACAAGAGTTATAAATAAATTTTTATCAGCCTTGTTAAATGTTGAGCACTATAGTTCAGCAGATATACACAAGAGAGGAGAGGCCGCAACATTGAAATTAACTTCTTATGAGTGGAATTTTGATATTGTTCCTTGTTTTTATACAGATAAGAACTTCTATTTAATTCCTGATGGGAAAGGAAATTGGAAAGCTACAAATCCGAATATTGATCAAGAATTAATAACTAATGTGAATCAAGAATATAATGGACTGGTTTTGCAATTAATAAGAACATTGAAGTATTGGAATAGACATAATTCAACAAATACGATTGGGTCTTATTTATTTGAACAGATTGTTATAAATTTTGTAAAGCAAAAAACAAAATTATCACAATGGATAAACTTTGATATTCGTGATTTTTTCTCTTATTTGTCAAATAATATTTTTAGTCCTGTTTATGATCCTAAAAATATTCAAGGAGATATAAATGATTTAACCATTGGAGAACAGATTTTAATTTCGATAAAAGTAAATTGGGCTTTCACTAAAGCAAATGAAGCTATTTTTGCAGAAACAAATGAAAAAAATCAAGAAAAAGCAATCAATAAATGGAGAGAAATCTTTGGTAATAAATTCCCTAAATATGAATAAAGGAAAAGAAATATTAAAACAACAAAATACAGAAACTAATATAGATAAATTACTTGCTCAAAGGAGATTATATTCTAAGGCAAAAACTTTTAAATGGTCATTTGTATTAATAACAATTATTTTTCCTATAATAATTTCTCTTTTGGATAATTTTAGAGTTGTGGAAATAAAAGAATGGAAAAATATTTATATTATTTATGTGGTTATAGCTTTTATTATAGGTATAATATTTGATAATCTTACAAATAATTATAAAGATATAGCAGCTGTAATACAAGAAGAATTTGATATTTCTGTTTTTTCTATACCCAAAAGGAAATATCTCATTAATATGATAGATGCTAATCCAAATATTATTAGGAAATACTCAAAAAAAGATAAAGAAAATACAAATAAAGTTGAAGCTGTTAAAAATTGGTATCCAACAGAAATTAGAAAAGTTAAAACAAGTATATCTATTTTATTATGTCAAAATGCAAATGTTAATTATGACAAAACAGTGAGGATAAGATATAAAAGAGGTCTTATTGTTTTATCAATACTGAACTTTATCGTATTATTGTTTATGTCTCTTATAAAAGGATTTACTATAGAGGCATTGTTATATAAAGTGCTTATTCCAATGTTACCAATAGTATCATTTTTATATGAAGAAATAAAAGAAGTAAATACTTCAATAAATAACTTAAAGAATCTAAAAGAAAAAATAGAAGGACTATTAGAAGGATTATCTATAGATGGAATAATTGAGACACAGGATTTACGAGAAGTTCAAGATATGATTTATTACAATAGGAAATTAAGCGTTTTAATACCTGATTTTATATATAAAATATTTAGAAATGATTCAGAAGATGAAATGAATTATAGTATTGAAAAAACAATTGAGAAATTAAAAGAAAGAACAAAAAAAATAGTTTAACAATTATTTCTTTTGTCAAAATATTTACTTCTTCAAATAAAACTATCAATTCATTGCATTATTAACTTTTTAAGTATTGGAAATTTGATAAATGTTACTTTATCAGAAAGTGATAAAGGAAGTGTAAAAACAAAACTTTTAGAAATGTAATTTTTTAATAGTGATATCATAATAAAATAATAAATAAAGCACTAAAGGAAGACCTTTTCTTTTAGTGCTTTTAAGTTTATAATCTTTGTTATTTTTTTATTATATCTATTAAACATTTGCACAATTCATTTATTTACCATACTTTTGTATCATTATAAAAGCAAATTATGTTACAAAATAATTACCAAGAAGAAACCTTTGCTGAGGAAGACGTGATAGAGCTTATAGATGATGAATGTCATCTCATTTTATACAATGATGATGTCAATACTTTTGATCACGTTATCGATACCTTAGTAGAGGTTTGTCATCACACTTTTGAGCAAGCCGAGCAATGTGCTATTATTGTGCATTTCAAGGGAAAATGCGATGTAAAAACAGGAAGTTATGAATATCTAGAACCTCTTTGCACCGCGCTTCTTGATGCTGGACTCTCTGCTCAAATAGAAAATTAATAATTACCATTTTAAAAATTATTCACCTTTAACTATTCACTAAAATCGTGGAACTAAAACTATCAAAACCTATTTGTTTTTTTGACCTTGAAACTACGGGCATTGATATTACCAAAGACCGTATCGTTGAAATATCTATTTTAAAAGTCTACCCCAATGGCAATAAGGAAAGTAAAACATGGCTCGTAAACCCTACTATTCCTATCCCAAAAGCTGCCTCAGATGTGCACGGCATTACCGATGAACGTGTTGCGTGTGAGCCTACTTTTAAAGAACTCGCCAAGCAAATCCATAATATGATAAAAGATTCCGACCTTGCTGGCTACAATTCCGACCGATTTGATATTCCTTTGCTTGCCGAAGAAATGTTGCGTGCTGAAGTAGATTTTGATTTGGGAAACCGCGTATCGGTAGATGTACAAACTATTTTTCACAAAATGGAACAGCGTACCCTCTCGGCAGCCTATAAGTTCTATTGTGGTAAAGACCTTATTGATGCGCATACAGCTTCGGCAGATACTAATGCCACTTATGAAATCCTCAAAGCCCAGCTCGACCGTTATGACAGCTTAGAGAACAATATCAAAAAACTCAGCGAGTTTACTTATCGCAAACAAATAGCCGACTTTGCTGGGTTTATTGGCTATAATGACAAAGGTGAGGAAATCTTTACCTTTGGGAAACACAAAGGCAAACGTGTAGAAGATATTTTTGACGAAGAACCAGGATATTTTGGTTGGCTTCTCGGTGCCGACTTCCCATTGTATACTAAAAAAATCCTTACGGCTATCAAGCTCCGCAAATTATCGGCTACTATTAAATAAAAAATAGTTCTAAAACTTCAGTAAAGTTCCAAATTTTGCTAAAGTTAGATTTTTCTACATTCATTTTTATTTATGGAAACAAACACCGACTTAGAAGAAGAAAACAAAGCCATTGCCCGCGAGTATAAAGAACTCTTGCGTATTAGTTATCAAACCTTGAGTGATGAAGATAAAAAACTCATTCGCTTGGCGTTTGACACCGCTGTTGATGCGCACAAGAATCAACGCCGAAAAAGTGGGGAGCCTTATATTTTTCACCCTATTGCCGTAGCTAAAATTGTTGCTTCACAAATAGGATTAGACGCTATAGCCATTGCATCTGCTTTGTTACATGATGTAGTAGAAGATACCGACTATACAATTGAAGATATGGAACGGCTTTTTGGTAAAACTGTAGCTCATATTGTAGAAGGACTTACCAAAATTTCGAGTATGAGCCGCGAAAATGACATCTCTTTACAAGCCGAGAACTTCCGAAAGCTCCTTCTTACAATGAATGACGATGTGCGCGTGATTCTCATAAAAATTGCTGACAGACTCCACAATATGCAAACAATGGATTCGATGGCAGACTATAAACAAGCCAAAATAGCTTCCGAAACACTCTATATTTATGCCCCTATTGCTCACCGCATTGGATTGTATAACATCAAAACAGAATTAGAAGACCTCGCCCTTAAATATACTGACCCCGAACGCTACAATAGTATCCTAAACAAAATGGAGGAATCCAAAGAAGAACAACAGGAATACATTGAGGCGTTTACCAAAATAGTAGAAACCTCTTTAACACAACAAAAAATTGATTATTACATTAAAGGGCGCCCCAAATCAATCTATTCTATTTATAGGAAAATGGAATCGCAAGGTGTGAGTTTTGAAGAAGTTTACGATAAATTTGCAATTCGCATCATCTATAAAAGTGAACCAGCTGAAGAAAAGTTTTTGGCTTGGAAAATATACTCTATTGTTACCGACCACTTCCGTCCTAATCCCACCCGATTGCGTGATTGGATTTCCTCACCTAAATCTACAGGTTATGAAGCCTTACATATTACTGTAATGGGTCCAAAAGGCAAATGGGTAGAGGTGCAAATACGCAGCGAACGTATGCACGAAATCGCTGAAAAAGGTTATGCAGCCCATTTTAAGTATAAACACGGCGACCAAAAAGAAGAAGGCATCGAAATGTGGCTTAATAGGTTGCAAGAAGTCTTTGAAAACAGCGAGGCAAATGCTGTAGACTTTGTAGAAGATTTCAAACTCAACTTGTATTCTAAAGAGATTTTCGTCTTTACCCCTAATGGTGAGATAAAATCTCTCCCGAAAGGTGCTACACCACTTGATTTTGCTTTTTCAATACATACAGGAGTGGGTTTAAAAACACGTGGAGCCAAAGTAAACAATAAATTAGTGCCCCTAAACTATGTATTAAAGAGCGGTGAAACAGTAGAAATTATCACTGCTGAAAATGCCAAACCCACTAAGAACTGGTTAAACTATGCTACAACGGCTAAAGCACGTAGTAAGATAAAAAATGCTTTGAAAGAAGAAACAAAAGCTGTTGCTGCTGAAGGAAAAGAGATTTTAGTTCGAAAATTAAAGCAATTGAAGGTTACTCTTAATGAAGAAGTAATGAATGAGCTAGTGAGTTACTTCAAAACAAAGACTAGTTTAGATATTTACTATCAAGCAGGAACGGGAGAAATCAGCAACCAAATGCTGAAAGAATTTGTGTCTCATCGCACGTCTTTCTTTGGCTTATTCAAAAATAAAGTAGTTAAAAAACCTACCGACGAACCTATTTATTCGCCCAACGTTCACTATGATAGCATTGTGTTTGGTAAAGAAGAAGAATCTTTAGACTATACTTTTTCAAAATGTTGCAATCCTATCCCTGGTGATCCTATTTTTGGGTTTGTTACTATCAATGAAGGGGTAAAGGTACATAAAAAAACTTGTCCGAATGCCATTTCGATGCAATCGAATTATGCTTATCGTATTATTCAAGCTAAATGGGTAAAATCTGATGAAAGAGATTTCAAAGTGAGTCTTAGAATTAGTGGTATTGACCGCGATGGACTTATCAGTGATATCTCAAAAGTGATTTTGGATAGCAAATTTGTAAAACTTACCAATATTAATATAGATACAGAAGGTAATGTATTCAGTGGAAAAGTCTCTATTTCAATCAACAACAATGCTACTTTAAAAAAACTGATGCAAGATATTAAGAACATCAAAGGAGTAGATAAAGTAAACAGACTGTAATATGCGTAAATTAGCGAATAATGAACTCAATAGATTGGATATTGAGCAATTTAAGAAGGCAGAAAAGACACCTCTAATAGTAATTTTGGATAATGTGAGAAGTTTGAACAATATAGGTTCTGTTTTTCGCACTTGCGATGCTTTTTTAATTGAAAAGATATACCTCTGTGGGATTACCGCCACTCCTCCAAACAAAGAGATTCATAAAACAGCTTTGGGTGCGACTGATAGTGTGGCGTGGGAATATGTAGAAAACACACTTTCGGTAGTAGAAAAGCTAAAAGAGCAAGGGGTTTATATTATCAGTATTGAGCAAGCTGAAAATTCTACAATGCTGAATGATTTTCAATCTAACGGAAAGCAAAAATATGCTATTATCTTTGGCAACGAGGTAAAAGGAGTGGAACAAGAAGTAGTATCAGCTTCTGATGAGGTGATAGAAATCCCACAGTATGGCACTAAACATTCCCTGAATATTTCGGTGAGTGCAGGAATTGCTATTTGGGAGTTAGCAATGAAGCTCAGGAACTATACAATGTTATAAAAATAAAATTAGAAATGATAAACAAAAAGCCTGATAACATATTGTTATCAGGCTTTTTTATAGAGCGGGAGACGAGGTTCGAACTCGCGACATTCAGCTTGGAAGGCTGACGCTCTACCAACTGAGCTACTCCCGCAATTATAATGATATAGATAATTTTTCGAGTGCAAATATACGGGCATTTGCTATTATATTCCAAATTTTTTTAATACTTTTTTTGTTGAGTTTTCTGTAAATAAAAGTAAACACTTATAAATCAATGCTTTTTTTCTTATTATTTTTCTTTAGATAAAAGTAAAGACAAATGTATGAAGATAAATACCCAGCATTTATGGATAATAATAATAAAGTTCCACGTAAAGGGTGAGTCCAACTACCTATAAAACTTTCATCAATAGCATAAATCAACAATATAATATAAGGAATCCAAAATAAGATTGTTTTTTTTAAGAATAAAAAGCTACTGATAAGCAAACATAAAGGTAAGGCATAAAATAATATAAGTCCCACTGTAAAACCCCACCCCCAAGCTTTGTTTGTATCAGCTTTTAACCAATCGATATAAGCTTTTTCTCCAAGTATATAAACTAAGAATGCTATACAAGTTGCAAATATAACAAATGACAATAGTATAATTACTTTGCATAAAGTTTTAAAGTGCATATTCTTACTAATTTTTATCTTTATAAGTAGCAAAACTTACTAAAAGTAGCGAAAAAAGTTCTTTATGACTGATTTTCATTGTAGAACTTGCAATACTAATAGGAGATCCATAGATTTTCTGACTCCATTGCATCATCTTTTTTACAAAAAAGTTCTTTTCATTAGCAATAAGAGTTTCTGGATTTTTGACTTGTATCAAAATACTCTTATTCCCTTTGATCTCTAATTCTTGAAAGCCTATTATTTCTTGCCAAGGAATAAGATAATACTTTTGTATTCTTATATGTAGGGCTTTTTCATCTATAGCAAGTACCCATTGATTGTTTAGCAAGTTTTTTATAATAAAAAATAGAACTGTTAAAGCAAAAACCATAACGATAATACTTATAACTTCTATAAAAACAATGCTCCTTTTGCCATCATTAGATAATTCATTAGCATTTAGGAAACAAAATATCCCTACGGCTAAGAAAATAATGACTAAGAATAGTAAAAAGATGTTTTTCTTTTTACTAGTAAAGATTTCTATTCGCTCCATTGTTTTATTTTAAAGCTGTAAGTCTTTCTATACCTTTATGATACTCTGTTATAATCTCATTGATAACTTCTTGTACACTTTGTACTTTAGTGATAAGTGAAGCTACTTGCCCTATTTCCAATTCCCCTTGCTCCATATCTCCTTCAAACATTCCTTGTTTGGTACGACGACTACCTACTAAGGCTTTTAGGTTCTCAATAGTAGCTTTTTGGGTATTGTATAGCTCTTTCACTTGTTCATAAAAACCATTCTTTAGTAATCTCACAGGGGCTAATTCTTTTAGTGTAAGTTCTGTGTCTCCTTCACCAGCTGCTATAACCTTCTCTTTGAATGCGGGGTGTACAGACGCTTCAGTAGTAGCTACAAATCTACTACCTATTTGCACACCATCAGCTCCCAATGCTATTGCAGCTAACATACCACTACCTGTAGCGATTCCTCCCGCTGCAATAAGTGGAACTTCTAATACTCTACGCACCGCAGGAATGAGCACCATTGTGCTGGTTTCTTCACGTCCATTGTGGCCACCTGCTTCAAAACCTTCTGCTACTACCGCATCAACACCTGCTGCTTGTGCTTTGAGGGCAAACTTACTACTACTCACTACGTGAGCTACTTTTATACCTTCTTTTTGTAATAAAGAAGTATAAGTAGCTGGATTTCCTGCTGAAGTAAATACAATTTTTACTCCCTCGCGTAAAATCACTTCAATAGCCTTATCCATTTCGGGGTACATAATTGGTATATTTACTCCAAAAGGTTTATCAGTAGCCGCTTTGCACTTGCGTATGTGTTCTACAAGGGTTTCGGGATGCATAGAGCCTGCGCCCAATAGTCCCAAACCGCCTGCATTGCTCACTGCTGAGGCTAATCGCCACCCACTTGCCCATATCATTCCTCCCTGAATGATAGGATATTGAATATTAAAAAGTTCTGTAATACGTGTTTTCATTGTCTATAATTTAAAATTATTATTATCATCAAGTTCCTAAAAAGGATTATAACTAACTTCAAAATACTTTACTATTATACTCTTAACTTCCTTACTCTTTCCACTCGTATATAGGATATTTTGATTTCTTTATATCTATACTATCAATAAGCATATTATAAAGACTTTTATCATGTTGCAAATTCCAAATAAACCTCTTCTTTTTATCCTTTTCTATTATGGTATTTCTATACCATTCAAGAGTTAGTGTATTCCATTTAATAAGTTGATTTTCTTCAAAATCTACATAAGAGCTTTCTTTACTTGATGTAAAATATATCTTGGTATCTCCTTGTTCAATACTATCTATATTGATAAGATAGTAATCCATACTCAATTTATCTATTATATAGTCTTTGTAAATTGTTAAGGAAGATAGAGTATCTATTTCAATCCGTTGTTCATTAGAAACTAAGGCTCTATAAAAAACTTTTATTGGAATCTTTTTTAAAACACTATCATTATTTACTACTATTTCCTTAATACTATCCTGTTCGTGGTTTATTGTGTTATTCTGTACATTAGATGATTGTCCACAAGCGGTAAAAAGCAATAAAAATGATATATAAAAATATTTTGCGATCATTGTATTCTAACGTTTATTTAAATTTTCCTTATGCGGGTAATAACAATTACCAAACTTATCAAACACATTATCAACTTCCTCTGTAATATCCGATATTACATACCATTGTTCCCAAACATCACCCAAAAAATTATGTGCTCCCGTTATAATCCACGCTATCTCTCCTTCTACCCCAAATCGCGGACTGAGTTGTATATGGTTAAGCACTTCTTCACCTACTAATTTAGGAAAGTATTGCTCTTGATAAGCCTTTGCTATTTTTAGTGCTTTTCCTTTGCTTAGGTGTATCCTTCTGCCTTTAGAGAAAAGTTGTTTATCATACGAATCTTTTTTAAATCCTTGAGAAAAGTAAAGTATATAACGCAAACATTCCATCTCGTATTGCAGTTTCTCATCAGCGAATCCCTCTGAGGTATGTATATCCTTGCCATCCATCTGCATCTTTACATCTATCACATCAATCACTGGTTGCCAAATAGTGCTTTCAAAACCTCTTTCCTTTCTGATACAATATTGTAACAATACCTCTAAAGCCCTTAGCAATTCATAAATAGCTTTTTCCTCAAAATCTGTCTTATCTAGGATTTTCTTATCAATACCTTGTAGAACTTCATAATATTGTTGCATCTTTTCTTTGTTCCACAAACTATTCTCATCTATTACCTGCCATAAATAATCCAAAATATCCCTTAAGCACGCTACTTCTTCTGTATCAAAAAAGATAGTTAATACATCACTACACCTCTCCCATAGTCTTTCTACTATCCAGCACCCCCAAAAAAGCAGATTATATTCTGGAATACTTGCAGTCTCTCTTCTGATTAGTTTTGTATAACTGTCAAAATCCTTGATAGAAATCTCAACCTGCCATACTTCAGCACGTATATTCTCAACTACCATCCCTAAGAAATCTTTCTGCTCAGGGAAAAATACTCTTATCTTCATTAGATAGTAAGCAAAATTATAGTATACTTCCCTATAAAAAGGAGCTTCAAATACATTCTGCTGATGAGAAATATCAATCCTATCTACCATATCAAAAAATAAAGTAGGGTGCTCTTTGATTTCCTTTTCCCAAAAATTCATAAGGAACTTTATATAATGGCACTCTTTCTCTATATCCAAAAAAGTACCCTCCTTACTAAACGCTTCATATAATCCAACCAGTCCTTCCATAAAATTCTAAAAAAGGGTCGCCTTTTTTAATAGACAACCCTTTTTAATTTATATTCTAATTTACTAATCTAATCAGGCTTTTGAGGTAAGTGATTTGAAAAATACGAATCCAAAACCTAAAGTAAGCATACAGTGGAAAGGAAACATACCAAAGTCATTGAGACGAACAGCACTATATAATCCAAAAGCAAAGTACAACATTAACAAAAACTCTACTATCATATTAGGTGATAGTTTGGTGTTGATATATTTATTGTTTTTCCAGCTATCACTTAGCGAACTGATGTTGAACTTAGGGGTACGTACAAACTCGCTGCGTTTGCCACTATGTCCTTCAAGTACAGCAATAGTATTGTGGAAAGAAAATCCTAAAGCCACTGAGAAGAATGTAAAGAATAGCTTCACATAGTTCAAAAAGTCATCAAAAGTCTTCCCTTGCAAGTTCTTATAAGTAAACCAATAGCAGATAAACAAAATAATAGTACTTGTAATAAAGAAACTAGTGAAGTGGAATATCCATCCTAAATGACCATATTGATTTTTGAGGTATAACATTGGGATACTGAAAATAGCAGTGATAAACACCCATAAAAACATTGAACTATTCAAGAGGTGCATTACTCCGTGAAATTTAGTTTTCCATCCAATATTTTTAGCAGCAAGTAAACGACCTACACTTTTTCGGAAGTTTTCAGCTCCTCCTTTGTTCCAACGGAATTGTTGTGAGCGTGCTGCCGAGATAACTACAGGAAGTTCAGCAGGAGTTTCAACATCTTCCAAATATTTGAATTTCCAATTTTTCAATTGAGCGCGATAACTAAGGTCAAGGTCTTCGGTTAGAGTATCACCTTCCCAGTTACCTGCATCATATATACACGTTTTGCGCCAAATACCTGCAGTACCATTGAAATTGATAAAATAGCCTTTAGAGTTACGCCCTACTTGTTCAAGAGTGAAGTGAACATCAAGAGCTAGGGCTTGTATTTTAGTAAGGATAGAGTAATTACGATTGATGTGTCCCCAACGGGTTTGCACTACCCCTATTTCAGGATCTTTGAAGTAAATAACAGTACGTTTAAGCCAGTCAGGTTGTGGTAAAAAATCAGCATCGAAGATAGCTATAAAATCACCTTTAGCAATAGCTAAACCTTCTTTTAGAGCTCCAGCTTTGAAACCTTGACGATTTTCACGTCGTATATGCTGAATATCTAAGCCTGTAGCTTGCAAATTTTTGATAATTTCAGCTGTTTCAGCTACTGATTCGTCAGTAGAATCATCAAGTACTTGTATTTCAAGTTTAGTACGTGGATACTCTAGTTTTGCAATATTTTCAAGTAAACGAGGTACTACATACTTTTCATTATAAAGTGGTAGTTGGATGGTTACATAAGGTATCTCTTTAGGGTCAAGGAGGTTAAACTTAGGAGACTCATCATTTTGTTTGCGGTGTTTTAAATAGTTCAGTAGCAAACTAAGCATTGAAAGACTATATAAAAAAATGCCTATCAAAGCTGTACAATAGATAATAATAATTGTGTAATTAATAAATGTTGCCATAAATTATTGTTTTATGTTCTTTTATTTTGCAAAAGTACGTGTTTTTTTGAATACGCCAAGAAAAAAAAGAATTATTTTTTAGAAAACATTTTTAAATAACTGATTTTTAAAGTGTAAAAAATTAACTAATCTTGTAAATCAGGCTATTACCTATTTCAAAACAGAACCTCATTTTTCTTTGTATATTCCGCAGAAATAGCCATTTAACTTCCATCTAATTTGCTAAAATATTTTAGCTAATCGCTAATAGAAAATTATTAATTACATATTGAATATCAAAAACTTAAAAAAAAATCAAAAAAAAAACATCAACTTTTTTATTGCTATCTCAAAAAAACTTTGTATCTTAGCCCGCTAATTGTAATAAAAACCTTACTTTTATATAGTAAATAATTATGACAGAAGGAGAAAAATTGATTCCTGTTGATATCAGCGAAGAGATGAAATCCGCTTACATCGATTATTCGATGTCAGTAATCGTTTCGCGCGCACTACCCGATGTGCGTGATGGGTTGAAACCTGTTCACCGTCGCGTGCTCTATGGTATGTTCGATATGGGCGTACTCAGCAATCGTCCCTATAAAAAATCAGCTGCTATCGTAGGTGATGTGCTCGGTAAGTACCACCCACACGGCGATACGGCTGTCTATGACACTATGGTGCGTATGGCACAAGAATGGAGTCTACGCTATAGGCTCGTAGACGGACAAGGTAACTTCGGTTCTATGGGGGGCGACCCTCCCGCAGCTATGCGTTATACCGAAGCCCGTATGCGCAAACTCTCTGAAGATATGCTTATTGATATCGACAAAGAAACAGTCGATCACCAGCTTACTTACGATGACTCACGCGAAGAGCCTACCGTACTCCCTACTCGTATCCCTAACCTATTAGTAAATGGTTCTGCAGGTATCGCTGTGGGTATGGCTACCAATATGGCGCCTCATAACCTTTCTGAGGTAATCGATGGTACTATAGCTTATATTAATAATAACGATATAGAAATTGACGAACTTATCAAATATATCAAAGCTCCTGATTTCCCTACAGGTGGTATTATCTACGGCTACGAGGGCGTAAAAGAAGCCTTCAAAACCGGTCGCGGTCGTGTGATTGTTCGTGCTAAAGCTGAATTTCAAGAGGTAAGAGGCAAAGAATGTATAGTCGTTACCGAAGTACCTTATCAAGTAGATACATCTATCTTACTGAAAAAAACCTCCGATTTGGTAAAAGAAGGTAAGTTAGAGGGTATTACTGATGTACGCGATGAATCAGCTCGTGGTAAGATTCGTATTGTTTATATCCTAAAGCGCGATGCTGTACCTAATGTGGTGCTGAACAACCTTTTTAAACATACCGAACTACAAACTTCTTTCAGTATCAATAATATTGCTTTAGTAAAAGGTCGCCCAGAGCAGTTAAACCTCAAAGACCTTATTTATCACTTTGTAGAGCACCGTCACGAGGTAGTGTATCGTCGCACTGATTACGAGTTGCGTAAAGCTAAAGAACGTATCCATATCTTGGAAGGTTTTATGAAAGTGATGGCTACAGAAAATACAATGGGTAAAGCTATTGAAATCATCCGTTTTCACGATAAACCTAAAGAAGATTTGATAGCTGAATTTGATCTTACAGATATTCAAGCCGAAGCTATCTTAGCCTTAGCTCTACGCCGTATCAACAAAGCGTTAATCTTGCAAACTAAAGAAGAATACGAACAAAAGTTAGCAGAAATACGTGATTTAGAAGATATCTTAGCTCGTAAAGAACGTCGAACTGAAATTATCAAAGAAGAACTTCTTGAAATAAAAGAAAAATACGGCGATGCACGTCGCTCTACTATTGAGTATGCAGGAGGCGAGTTTAGTGTAGAAGATATGATCCCTGATGATAAAATGGTCATTACCATTTCTCATGCAGGTTATATCAAACGCACTTCCCTCAGTGAGTATAAAATACAAAGTAGGGGAGGGGTAGGTCAAAAAGCCTCTACCACTCGCGACCAAGATTTCTTAGAACACCTATTTGTAAGTTCTAATCACCAATATCTATTGTTCTTTACCCAGAAAGGTAAATGTTTTTGGATGCGTGTCTACGAAATCCCTGAAGGTAGCAAAACTGCCAAAGGTCGTGCTGTACAAAATCTTATCAATATAGAACAAGATGACAAAATTAAAGCCTTTGTGAGCGTTCAAAATCTCAAAGATGAAGAGTATATCAATAATAACTACCTCATTATGGCTACCAAACAAGGTACTGTAAAGAAAACCTTGCTCAAAGAATACTCCCGTCCACGTCAGAATGGTATCAATGCCATTACTATTAAAGAAGGCGATGAGCTTATCGAAGCTAAACTTACCTCAGGCAGTAGCCAGCTGATGTTAGCAGTGAAATCAGGTCGTGCAATACGTTTTGGAGAAGACAAAGTACGTGCTGTAGGGCGTAATTCTCAAGGAGTACGTGGTATCGACCTCGACACCGAAAACGATGAAGTAGTAGGTATGATAGCTATCGAAAACCCACGCGAAGAAACCGTATTAGTTGTCTCTGAAAACGGTTATGGAAAACGTTCATACATTGATGAACCCGAAACACACGAAGCGGTATATCGTATTACTAACCGTGGAGGTAAAGGGGTAAAAACTATTTCTATTACTGAGAAAACAGGTCAGTTAGTTGCTATCAAGAGTGTTTTGGAAGGCGAAGATTTAATGATTATCAACAAATCAGGTATTGCAATACGCCTCTCCATCGATACACTGCGCATCTCTGGACGTGCTACTCAAGGTGTAAAACTCATCAACATCAAAGGTAAAGACTCTATTGCTGCTGTTACCAAAGTAATGAAAGAAGACGATGATGAAACCGATGCTGCTGAGGAAGTAACACCTCCTACCGAAGAATAAAAATCTGTGTTCATAATTAATAAAGAAAGGTCAAACGGAAGTTACTTCATTTCTCTTTTGGTAAGAACTTACTTCCGTGATTACCTTTCTTTTTTTATTTTATACTATGGGAAAAACAATCAACATACAAAAAGTTGCCCTTAGGCAAAACGCCCTTTATATTCCTCATACTATGGTCTCACAAAGAGCCATACAGCCAGGTACCTTGGAACTAGTAGCTGCCCTACGACAACATGGCTTTGGGGTTACTGAAGACCTTTTGCATGCTATCAATGGTACTAATAGCGAGTTTCGTCAAGAGGTGATACGCATTATTAAAGAAGTACTCAATGTCAATCTCAATTGGACTCCTCTCATTAAGAATTGGGAAGTACCTACAGGCGAGAGTGCAATAGATCATATCATCACTGCTTTCTACAATCAGTATCCTGACCTAATAAAATATGATGATGAGTACTCTAGCTATTATTACGATTACTATCAAGACGAAGATGAAAGATATAACGATTCTTACATACCTAAACACGAGCGATTTTTAGCTTGTGGACACTATATTCCTTATGGTACTTTCCCTTTGTGGCGTTATAATGGCTGTCCTTTCTGTGGCACACCTTTTGAGTCAGGTAAGATAGAACATACCGAGCAAGGTAGCAAACTCAAAATTCTAGACCTTTGGAGAGAGGGAGAGGCTAATACATATTACCAAAATCTATTAGCTTCCAAAACTGCTTTAGATGCTACCCAATCCGATTCTCTTAAGCTCTTGTTGCCTTACTTCTCAGTAGCCAAAGAAACAACTATCCAGATGAAAGAAACACTCATCTTAGTAGTCGATAGTTACTTATCTGAAGGAAAAGAAACTGAAGCAGGCACTTGTTTTCGTACCCCTACCGATATTTTACGCTATTTGTGGTATAAAAAAACAGGCTTCTTACAGATAATCCCTCCTAAAACAATTGTTGCTAAAAATGCTAAAAACAACCAGCATATAATGCGTCAATTAGATAAGAGTGAGCAAGCTACAACTGAAGCAAAACAAGCTCTTAAACTCAAGTACTCTCGTGAGGAATGTACCCGAGTAGCACGCTGGCTAAATAATTTGTCTCTTTCAGCTGAGAAGGCTTGTGAATTAATGCACCCTAAGCGCGAAATGTGGGTGCGCTTTATTCGTGCCTTGCGTTTAGCCGAGTATAGCAAGAAAAAAGGCTTTGAAAAGCTTGCTACACTATTAGATATTTTCTATCATCAGAAATACGAAGTGTGGCAAGGCAAGGTTCAACAGGCTTACTTAAATGTAGATACTGATACTGTTTTAGAATATCTAAAAGAACGCCCTTCCGAGTTTGCACGTTCGCTATTCGCTACTATGTTATGGGTGGGTGCAGATGATACGATTATCGCCTTCAAAGAAGTAATAGACCAAGTACCTATGCGTTTGCTCTTTACCCTTAATAATTATGCCGACCTTTACTTTACATCACAGGGTACACGCCCTATAAAAATCATCACAGGTGATTATATAAATGCTCCTAAAAATCAATGGGTAAATTTAGGTTATAACGAAGAGCAATTAGCCCAGATGAAAACAGCTGTAGAAGACCTTTGTTTGTGGACAATACGCCGAAAGTTTGCTAAACAACCCAATCCTCATAAAACGATATTTATAGATGAACAGCTGTATCATATCCCTTTGCCTATAGGTGATAGAAGCAATAATATACACGACTTCAATGCAACCCTAATGGGTACGAAATTTCCTTTAGAAGGCAACGAGATACGCCTTTTTATGCAATGGGGTAAAGACCTCCCTGCCCAACATCTCGATATGGACTTGTCTTGCTATATTACCTTTGACGAAGAATGTAGAATGGAAAATGAGATCTGCTTTTTTGGTAGACTTACCGCTACGGGTTGCCAACACAGTGGTGATATTCGTAGTATTCCTAATAAAGTAGGTACCGCCGAGTATATCAATATCGATGTAAATATCTTGCGCCAAAAGAAAGCTAAGTACGTAACCTTTGTATGCAATGCTTATTCTAATGGAGCTCTATCACCTAATTTAGTAGTAGGTTGGATGGATAGTAAGCATAAAATGAAAGTATCTGAGCGTACAGGGGTAGCCTATGATCCTTCTACCGTGATTCATCAGGTGCGTATCGCTCAATCATTACAAAAAGGACTCATCTTTGGTATCTTAGAGGTAGAGGCTAAAGAGATTATTTGGATGGAACTCCCTTTCCAAGGACAGCTTGCTAATGATCTATCTCTCGATACTGTAAAAGCTCTACTCAATAAATTAAATGCTAAAACTACTATCGGCAACCTGCTAACCCTCAAAGCCGAAGCTCAAGGATTACAGGTAGTAAGCGATAAAGCTCTCGCCGATGAAGTGTATGATATGCAATGGGCAGAATATGGGAAAGTAAATGAATTGTTTTTATAGTTAAAATAAACAGATATGAAAAAATACATACTATTCAGTGCTATAACCTTATTTGTTATAGGGCTACAAGCACAAAACAAATTCAAAGTAACGCCTGATGAGGCACGTAATGGTTCGTATACTATTAGCCCTACTTTACCTAAGGACGGAATGGTAAAAGCAGGCACGGTTCTTACACTCAAAGCAACCCCTGCCACTGGCTATATTTTTGATAGTGGCTATTACTCCTTACCAGAATAGTGGGGGGCTATGTTTTATGAACAATCTACACCTGAGTTCAAAGTGAAAGTAGACAAAGATATGAATGTAGGAGCTTGTTTTGTACCTAAAAAAGCGGAAGCTAATCTGAAAGTAGTGCAAGATATTGTTTATGCTAAACCGGGAGTAAAACTGCTAAAATACGATGTATATAGTCCTAAAGGTAAGCAAAACCTACCTTGTGTTGTAATTATCCACGGAGGTGGATGGAGCTCCAATACTGAATCGGTGATGAGAGGTTTGGCACGCGAATTAGCAAACAGTGGCAGATATGTGGTTTTCAACATTGATTATCGCTGGATAGACAAACTAGACGGAGATAGTACTCCTACTCAATTGCACCAAATTATAGAAGATGTGTATGGAGCTTTGTTACACATTGCTGAAAACGCTGCTAAATATGGAGGCGATAGCAGTAAGTTATTCCTTACAGGTGATAGTGCGGGAGGACATCTATCTGCCTCAGCAGCTAACTTTGTAGAAAGTATAGGTGATAAAGGTTTTGGTAAAATACAAGGTGTGTATGAGTTTATGCCTACCTATATGCCTAAAGGAAAAACAGTAACTCAAGTGCGTGATGAGTTAACTAATGCTATCAAAGCTGCTGCCCCTAGTTATGGAGTTTTTCGTCCAGAAACTCTTGCTTTTATGTTTAAGAACTATCCTTTTTTGAACGAAATAGCTCCTATCAATAATATTCCCGAGGCTTCTAAAAGAGCTATACCCCAATTATTGTTTAGAGGTTCAGAAGATGGACTTATAAAAGATGAAGAGGTCAAAGCTTACGAACGCGCCCTTTCCAAATCCGGTCAGAGGGTGGAGTATATACAAGTAGGAGGTGCCAATCACGCTTTCTTCGATTGGAAACCTGATACTAAAACACAAGCAACTTTCAACAAATACGGCAAATACCACGCTCACGAAATGTTATTGTTCTTTGATTCAGTATTAGAAGATCTTAACAAAACTAACAACTAAAGAAACATCTTCAAATATAAATATCGGAGGAAGTATAATACTTTTCTCGGATATTTTTATATTAATTACTCATTCTTCATTGCTAATTATCAATTGTTTTGTACATTTGCGCTCTAAATTAACAAAGACTATGATTTATGAAATATGTGCCAGCTCTTTTGAGTCGGCTAAAAATGCTGAAATATCAGGTGCTACCCGTATAGAGTTGTGTAGCGAATTAGGTGTAGGAGGGGTAACCCCCAGCTATGGATTAATTAAAAAAGTAATGGATGAACTCTCTATCGGTAACTGTGTACTGATACGTCCTCGTAGTGGTAATTTTACTTATACCGATGAGGAGTTTGATGTGATGTTACGCGACATCAATCTCTGTCGTGAATTAGGTTGCCAAGGAGTAGTAACAGGAGTGTTACATCGCGATAACACAATTGATGAAGAACGTACTGCACGCCTCAAAGAAGCTGCAGGTACTATGGAATTTATCTATCATCGTGCTTTTGATTGTGCTCCCGATCCCATTGCTGCAATTAAAACCCTAAAACGTTTGGGAGTTGAACGTATTCTTACCTCAGGGGGTAAAAAATCAGCTATCGAAGGATTAGAGCTACTTAAAGAACTCAACCGCATAGCTGCAGGTCAACCTACAATTATGCCTGGGGGAGGTATCAATCCACAGAGCATTATACAGATAAAAGCTGCTGGTTTTACCCAAGTGCACTTTTCAGGTACAGTTTTTGAGGATTTGGGTACATCTTTGCCTTTCTCATTTAAAACAGAGGCGTTTTTAGACGAAACAAAACGCCCTATTTCTAATGTTGAAAACATCAAAAAAATTATGAATAATTAGCCAGTTTGTTGTCAATTAGCAAATTGGTAAATTGACAAATGAATATGGTTTATATAATTCTTATTGGTATTTTTATCATTTATTTTCTACTAACATTTTATGCAAGTAGAAGTTTAAAAACCCTCAAAGTTCCCCGTTGGGTAGAATGGCTATTTTGGCTCATCACAATAGGAGTGGTAATTCACTTGTTGTACCATTGGTTCTGTAGAGGAAAAGTTGTATGGAGTGCCCCTCAACAATATGCTATTGCAGGGCTACTTACGTGGCTTATTATCTGTTTGTTTGTAACTCTTCCTTTGTTATTAGAAGATATTACACGACTTATAAAAGCTATATTTCGCAAACCTACTAATGCACCACGTATTCCTTCTCGTCGTAAGTTTGTAAGTACTTTAGGTTGGGGATTGGCAGCTATTCCTTTTGCTTCTATCCTCTATAGTATTTTCAAAGGAAAATATAACTATAAAGTTTGGAAATACACATTGTATTTCGATAATCTCCCTAAAGCATTTGATGGCTATCGCATTACTCAAATATCCGATATTCATTGTGGTAGCTTTGACAACTATGAGAAAATACGCTATGGAGTAGAGCTTATCAACTCACAAAAAAGTGATGTAATCCTTTTTACTGGCGATTTGGTAAATAATTTAGCAAATGAGGTACACAATTGGAAATCACTTTTTGCTACTCTCCAAGCACCTGATGGAGTATTTTCTATTATGGGTAACCACGACTATGGTGATTATTCCTCTTGGGAAACTCCTGAAGCTAAACAACAGAATTTAGAGCATTTATTCCAATTACAAAAACAAATGGGATGGCAACTATTGCTTAACAAACATTGTTATTTAGAACGTAATGGCGAAAAAATAGCTTTAATAGGGGTAGAAAACTGGGGACACGGTCGATTTTCTAAATATGGCGATTTGAATAAGGCTATGGAAGGTGTAAATACCGAAGATTTTAAAATATTAATGAGTCACGATCCAACTCATTGGCAAGAGGTTGTGTTACCTGAAAATAAAGATATTCAACTTACTCTCAGTGGTCATACACACGGGATGCAATGCGGTATTGAAATACCTGGGTGGCTAAAATGGAGCCCTTCACAATATATTTACAAATATTGGGGAGGAATGTATGAGGAGGATGGTAAATACCTGAATGTAAATAGAGGTTTTGGTTATCACGCTTTCCCTGGTCGTTTAGGAGTATGGCCTGAAATCACAGTTATTGAACTAAAAACTAAATAACTAAATTCTATGAAAAAATTTATTATCTCAGGAGGTGGTACTGGCGGACATATATTCCCTGCCATCGCTATTGCCGATGAAATAAAAAAACGTTTACCTGAAGCCGAAATACTTTTTGTAGGGGCTAAAGATCGTATGGAAATGCAAAAGGTACCTCAAGCTGGTTATCCTATTGAAGGCTTGTGGATTTCAGGAATTCAACGTAAACTCACTTGGCAAAATTTGATTTTTCCACTAAAGTTTATCCATAGTCTATGGAAATCCCGACAAATCATCAATCGTTTTAAGCCTGATGCCGTCATAGGTACAGGAGGGTTTGCTAGTGGAGCTGTAGTGAAAGTAGCAGGACAAATGGGAATCCCTACTTTTATTCAAGAACAAAATTCCTATGCTGGCATTACCAACAAGATGCTTGCCCAAAAGGCAAAGAAAATATGTGTTGCTTATGATTGTATGGAAGTTTTCTTTCCAAAAGAGAAAATCGTAAAAACGGGTAATCCTATTCGTGGAGGTTTATTAAATATAGAGCAACATCGCGAAGAAGGTTTATCGTATTTCCAACTTAATTCTCATCAAAAAACACTTTTGATATTAGGAGGAAGTTTAGGAGCACGACGCATTAATCAGTTAGTAGAAACACAGTTGCCTTTATTTGAAAAGTTAGGTGTACAAGTACTATGGCAATGTGGCAAACTTTACTATGATGAATACAAAAAGTACAATAGTCCACAAGTGCGTGTTTTAGCTTTTATTGATCGTATGGAACAAGCTTATGCCGTTGCCGATGTAATTATTTCACGAGCAGGTGCAAGTTCTGTAAGTGAATTATGTGTAGTAGGCAAACCAGTAATATTTATTCCCTCACCTAATGTAGCCGAAGATCATCAAACTAAAAATGCACGTGCTATAGCTGATAAACAAGCTGCTATTTTAATAAAAGAAAATGAATTAGATAGTAAATTTGCAGATACTTTTAGCAGCTTGATAACTGATGAAACTCAACAGCAAAATCTTTCGTCTCATATAAAAGCGCTAGCTCAACCCAATGCAAACAAAGAAATTGTAGATTTAATAATAAATAACAGATGACTAAATTTTTAACCTTTATAGCTCTCTTAGGAGGAGGAGTGCTTTCTATAGCACAAACTACCTTAAAACCCTCTGTATTTATAGATACTAAAAGTGATGATTTCAAAAAAGGTATTGTAGAAATCAAAGAATATACAAACTATGAAGTATATCAACAATTACAACGCAATCTCAAATCAGGTAACTCAGCTGCTATCAATGCTGATATGATACGTCAGGCATTTATCACGAGAAAGATAGCTTTACAAAAAGGTACTTACATCATTGATAACAACGAACAACATTTCGAGTTTGAAATAGGTAATAGTGGTCAATTAGTAGGTGAAGGTAAATTTGTAAATAAAAAGCGTAACATTCCTTCTACTTATATTTTTAACAATGGAAAACTTGCTGAAATTCATATTTTTACTCCTGAAGGAAGATTACGCAAAAAAAATATCTTCAAAGGTAATACTATAGAAGGATTGGTGTATGACCACGCTGGAAATATTGCTCAAAAAATAGAAATATACACTAATTTAAAAGAAGGCGCTGACCAAATAGTAACTAATTATCACAAGAATGGCAACCCCAGTAAAGAAGTAAATACTATTAAAAACACTACCAAAGAGTATTATCAAAATGGCAAACTCAAACTCGAACAAATAAATAGTAAAACTACTACCAAATATGACCCTGAAGGGAAAATAACTGAAAAATGGTATGTTACTGAAAAAGGTAACTGCAAAGAGTTATATGAAAAAGGGGTAATTTCTCAAAAAATATGTGAAGATCGCAGTATAAAAGAAACCACTGTGAGCACTTATAAAAATGGTAAATTATTAGAAACAAGGAAATTATGAATTTACAACCAATAACAAACGTTTATTTTATAGGTATTGGAGGCATAGGAATGTCTGCCCTTGCACGTTATTTCAATACCAATGGTAAAGTGGTAGCTGGCTACGATCGTACTCCTACCGATATTACTGAAATGCTAGAAAAAGAAGGTATAAAAGTACACTTTACCGATGAGTTAGATGCTATTCCTAATTCATTTAAAAATGTAGAAACTACTTTAGTGGTATATACCCCTGCTGTTCCTAAAGATCATAAAGAGTTAGTTTTTTTTCAAGAAAATGGCTACCAAGTAGTAAAACGCTCAGAAGTGTTAGGATTTATCACAAAAAACACTTTTTGTTTAGCTGTCGCAGGTACTCATGGTAAGACAACTACATCAAGTATTTTAGCCCATATTATGGTAGAAAGTGGAGCTTCAGTAAGTGCTTTTTTAGGAGGTATAGCTGAAAATTTCAATAGTAATTTGGTGCTCAAAGGTAGTGAATATACAGTAGTTGAAGCCGATGAGTTTGACCGTTCATTTTTGCGACTTTCACCTAACATTGCTTGTATTACCTCTATGGACGCTGATCACCTCGATATTTATGGTGATGAGCAACATCTTATAGAAGGTTTTCACGAATTTGCTGGAAAAATTAAACCAGGAGGCAGTCTCATTGTGCGCAATGGACTAAATATAGCTGGTGAAACGTATGGTTTAGAAGATAATTCTGATTACAGTTTCCAAAACATTCATATTGTAGATGGTATTTATCATTTTGATTTCAAATATGCAGGAGGTATTTATAAAGATATTACCTTTATGAAACCAGGGCGACACAACTTACTCAATGCTTTGGCAGCTATTGCTATGGCTGTAAAAGCAGGAATTGCTCCTGAAAAATTGTTGCCTCACTTAGCTACTTTTAAAGGGGTAAAACGTCGTTTTTCATATATCATTAAAGAAAAAGACTTTGTTTTCATTGATGATTATGCCCATCACCCTTCCGAAATCAATGCACTATATCAAGCAGTAGCCGAAATGTATCCTAATACTCCTAAAACTATTGTTTTCCAACCTCACCTTTTCACTCGTACACGTGATTTTATGGATGATTTTGCAAAAAGTCTATCACAATTTGATGAGGTGATATTGCTAGATATCTATCCTGCACGTGAATTACCTATAGAAGGAATTACTTCACAAGTTTTATTAGAGAAAATTACTACTCCTAAAAAAACTTTAGTAAACAAAACTGAACTTATTCCTCTTCTACTCAAAAAACATCCTCAATTATTATTAGCTGTAGGAGCAGGTGATATAGGAGCTGAAGTAGCTCATATCAAAGAAGCTATGAAAAAGTAAAAACTGAAGAAAATAACAAAAAAAATGAGGCTCACCTTTTTTGATGAGCCTCGTTTTTATTTTTAGTATCCGAAGAGTTCTTCTAAAGAGAGTTTTTTGAAATCTCCTATTTTTTGAAGTTCATCTTTTGAAAGTTTCTTTTCAGAAGCTAAAATCACATAAGTATAAGGTTTTTTAGAAAGGTATTTATCGTGGAAAGTTTTTATCTCTTTCATTGTAATACCATCTATATTTTGATATACTTGCTTGCGTATATCATCCTTAAGACCTAATTCTTGTGCTGCTAAATAGCTATAAATAATGCCGTCCTGTGTAATACGCTCAGTTTCTATTTCTTGTTTGATTTGTAGCTTGGCTAATTCGAGATTAGCTGGTAATTCAGGCATTGTATTGAGCAGTTCATTCATAGCTTCTACAGCTTCTTTAAATTTGTCAGCTTGCGAACCTACATAGGCAAGCACATAGTATTTATCAGTTTTCTTTCTTGGTGAAGCATAATAACCATAAGTACTATATGCTAACGCTTTACTTTCGCGAATGGTTTGGAATACCAAAGACCCCATACCTCCACCAAAATAGTTGTTGAATGCACTAATTACAGTACTTTCAGCAGGGTTGAAAGGAACAGTATTGCGCACCCAGCGTGTTTCAGCTTGTACCATTTCATAATCAGTAAAGAGTACTTGGTTTTTAGTCTGTTCTACTTGTTTAAACTCTTTTTTAGGAGCTACTTTAGCGAACTTAGTTGGTACTTTATGTAAAGGTTTTAGTTTAGTTGTAAGTTCTGAAAGTGTAGCAGGTCCATAATAAATAACGGTTTGCTCTACATTATTCAAATTTTTAACTCTATCTACCAGTTCCTTTGCACTAATCGCATTAATTTCGGTATTAGAAAGTACATTGTTCACCTTATTTTTAGAACCATAAAGAGCATAATTAGTAAGTGCTTGCATAATAGCTCCACGATTAGCTTTTACATCTACACGTGATTTAGCAACACGTGCTTTAAGTGCTTGTAATACTTGTTCATCTGGTTTAGCATTGAGAACTAAATCTTCATAAAGTTTAACAGCAGCTTCAAAATTCTCTTGTAAACCTTCTATTGATACATAAGTATATTCTTCTTCTGTAGAGATTTGGAAGCTGGATGCTATCTTATAAAATTCTTTTGAAATTTGTTCAGCTGATTTCTTATCAGTTCCTAAAAATTGGATGTATTGGGCTGCTATAGGCATTTTCAAATCATTAGCTGAACCTATTTTGTAGCGGAAACTCAAACGATACAACTCATTATCTTTATTTTGCACATACAATACTTCGGCATTACCTAATTTACCTTTTTGTAAATCTTTACTGTAATTTAAGAATACAGGAGCTACCGGAGTACTTGGCATCTCGTTGATCATTTTCACAAAAGCTGATTGTTTATCGGCATTAGTTTCAACAGGAGTGATAGCAGGTTTTTCAATTTTTTCTACATTGGTACGTTGTCCTTTCTCTTTATAAATAGCCACATAGTTATTACCTAAGTATTTATTAGCAAAAGCGACAATATCGGCTTTAGTAAGTTTAGAAAGATTATTTACATAAGCTACTTGGTCTTTCCAGTTGAGATTATCAGTAAAAGCTGCCATCAACATATTAGCACGATTGCTATAAGATTCGGTTGCTTGAATTGTTTGTTTTTTCAAATTGTTGATAATAGAAGGGATGAGATCATCATCAAAATTACCTTTTTTAAGGTTTTCTATTTGTCCTAACATAAGATCTTTTACTTGTTCTAACGACTGTCCTTGTAAAGGAGCTCCTGATAGATATAGTACTCCATAATCTATAAGTGTATAAGCAAAGGCACTAGCTTTTAGTAATTTTTGTTTCTTTACAAGATTCAAATCGATAAGCCCTGCATTGCCATTGGTGAGGATTTCACCTACTAAATCAGCTAATAGAGCATCTTTATCTTGGTTACCTGGCAAACGGAATGCTATAGAAACACTTTCAGCATCAGGACCTACTACTTTTTTGATGATAGGGGCAGTGATAGGCGCTTCTTTCTCAAAAGTATATTGAGGTACAGGTTTAGGTTGCATATAGCTAAAAGCCTTATCAATTTCAGCAATAGCTTTATCAGGATTGAAATCACCAGCCAATATTACTGCCATATTATTAGGTACATAATAGGTTTGGAAGTACTTGCGGATTTCTTTTAATGAAGGATTTTTTAAATGTTCTACCGTACCAATAGTAGTTTGCAAGCCATAATTGTGTTTTTTGAACAACTCAGAGAAGAGAGTTTCAAATACTTCACTATTATCGCTATCCAAAGAGCGATTTTTTTCTTCATATACAGCTTCTAATTCGGTATGGAAAATACGAAGCACAGGATTGCGAAAACGTTCAGCTTGTACAGCAATATACTTATTGATAGCATTTGCTGGTACATCATCAGTATAAACAGTTTTCTCAAAAGAAGTAAACGCATTAGTACCTTGTGCTCCCATAGCAGTCATCATCTTGTCGTACTCATTAGCAATTGCATACTTGCTAGCTACCCCCGATACTGAATCAATTTTCTTATAAATAGCCTTACGTTTAGCAGGGTCTTTGGTGTGATTGTACTCTTCATAAAGGGCATCAATTTTGTCTAATTGTACCTTTTCTTTGTTCCAATCAAGAGAACCATATTTGTCAGTACCTTTGAAGAGCAAGTGCTCTAAGTAGTGAGCCAACCCTGTATTGGTAGCAGGGTCGGTTTTACTACCTGCTTTCACTGCTACATAACACTGAATGCGAGGTTCTTTATTAGTAGGACTTAAGATGACTGTAAGTCCATTTTTCAAGGTATAGAACCTTGCATTGGTGGGGTCGTGGGTTACATATTTGTAAGTATACCCGCCACTTTGGGCTTCTTTCCACTCATAGTTTTGAGCAGTAGCCCCAAACGATATGGCTATAGTAAACAGCCATAAAAATAGATTTCTTTTTAGCATAAAAATATAGTTTTAAGATGTGTATTAAAAGAAAAGGGTATCTAAAAAGTTGTTTCCAGATACCCTTTATTTGTTATATAAGTTATTACTTATTAATTATTTAAGGCTTCCTACCATATCTTCAGGACGTACCCATTTATCAAAGTCCTCAGGAGTAACATAGCCAAGACGTACAGCTTCTTCTTTGAGGGTAGTACCATTGCGGTGCGCTGTTTGAGCAATTTCGGCAGCTTTGTAATAACCTATTTTAGTATTAAGAGCTGTGACAAGCATCAACGAGTTGTCTACTAATTCTTTAATACGCTTGTAATTAGGTTCAATACCACTTGCGCAATGTTCTTCAAATGATACACAAACATCACCTAACAACTCAGCTGATTTAAGGAAGTTAGAAGCCATTAATGGTTTAAATACATTCAATTCGTAATGACCTTGAGTACCACCTACTGAAATAGCTACATCGTTACCCATTACTTGTGCTGCAACCATTGTCATCGCTTCACATTGGGTAGGATTCACTTTACCTGGCATAATAGAACTACCTGGTTCGTTAGCAGGGATGAGAATTTCACCAATACCAGAACGAGGTCCTGAAGCCATCATACGAATGTCATTTGCAATCTTGTTTAATGATACAGCTAATTGCTTGAGGGCACCATGGCTTTCTACAATGGCGTCGTGAGAAGCTAAAGCTTCAAATTTGTTAGGAGCAGTTACAAAAGGTAGACCGGTGAATTTAGCAATATACTCAGCTACTTTCACATCATAACCTTTAGGAGTGTTGAGCCCTGTACCTACAGCAGTTCCACCTAAAGCGAGTTCTGAGAGGTGTGCTAAAGTATTTTTGATAGCGCGAATAGCATGATCAAGCTGAGCTACATAGCCTGAAAGCTCTTGTCCTAAAGTAAGTGGTGTAGCATCCATAAGGTGTGTACGACCTATCTTTACAACATCTTTAAAGGCTTCAGCTTTAGCGGCAAGGGTATCGCGTAGTTTTTGAACCCCAGGAATAGTTTTTTCAACTACCATTTTGTAGCAAGCAATGTGCATACCTGTAGGGAAAGTATCGTTAGAAGATTGTGATTTATTCACATCATCATTAGCCTTTAATACGGGGTCTCCTTCTCCTATTTGTTTGCCAGCTAACACTTGAGCACGATTGGCAATTACCTCATTCACATTCATATTAGATTGAGTACCTGATCCGGTTTGCCAAATTACCAATGGGAATTGGTCATCAAGTTTGCCTTCGAGAATCTCGTCACAAACTTGAGCAATAGCATCGCGTTTTTCGGCAGAAAGTACGCTTAAATCGAAGTTAGCGTATGCAGCAGCTTTTTTAAGATAGGCAAAGCCGCGGATAATTTCAATCGGCATAGAAGCAGGTGCACCGATTTTGAAGTTGTTACGTGAACGTTCTGTTTGTGCTCCCCAATATTTATCGGCAGGCACCTTCACTTCACCCAAAGTGTCTTTTTCAATTCTATAATTCATTTTGTTTGTATTAGTTAAAATAATCTTCTTTTAAAAAACGCTACAAAGGTATATTTTATTTTCTAAATATTAAAATTTTTTTAAGAGTTTTTTTATAGCGATAATTCTGCAATTTGCTAATTAGCTAATTAATTGTTACCTTTGCGCCCTCAAAAAGATTATTATTAGAATAAAATGCTTGATAAATTAAACATTGTTAAACAACGCTTTGATGAGGTATCGGATTTGATTATCCAACCTGATGTGATAGCCGACCAAAAACGTTACATTCAACTTAATAAGGAATATAAGGACTTAAAAGAGTTGATGGACAAGCGAGAAGAGTACATCAATGTGACTGGTAATCTCGCTGAAGCCGAAGAAATCATTGCTGATGGTAGTGATGCCGAAATGGTGGAAATGGCTAAGCTGCAATTAGATGAAAGTAAAGAACGCTTACCTCAATTAGAGGAAGAAATCAAATATATGTTGATTCCTAAAGACCCTGAAGATGCGAAGAATGCTGTAATGGAAATACGTGCTGGCACAGGTGGAGATGAGGCTTCTATTTTTGCTGGCGACCTCTATCGTATGTATACTAAATATTGCCAAAGCAAAGGATGGAGTACATCAGTAATGGATTTCAATGAAGGAACTGCAGGGGGCTACAAAGAGATTATTTTTGAAGTTACAGGTGATAATGTATATGGTACTTTGAAGTTTGAAGCAGGAGTACACCGTGTACAGCGTGTTCCTCAAACTGAAACGCAGGGACGTGTACATACTTCAGCTGCTACTGTGATGGTATTGCCAGAGGCTGAAGAGTTTGATGTAGAACTCAATATGGCAGATGTGAATATTATTCGTACAACCTCTACAGGACCTGGTGGACAATCGGTGAATACTACTTATTCTGCTATTCAACTCCAGCATATTCCTACAGGTATAGAGGTACGTTGCCAAGATGAAAAATCTCAACACAAAAACCTTGAAAAAGCATTAAAAGTATTGCGTTCTCGCCTCTACGAATTAGAGCTTGCTAAAAAAATGGAAGCTGATTCTGCTCGCCGTAAGTCAATGGTATCCAGTGGTGACCGTTCAGCTAAAATACGCACTTACAATTATCCTCAAGGTCGCGTAACTGACCACCGTATCGGGCTTACTCTCTATGATTTACAGAATGTTATCAATGGAGATGTACAACGCCTCATTGATGAATTACAACTTGCTGAAAACGCTGAAAAACTCAAAGAAGGTGATGTGTTTTAAAGAAATAAGATAACAAGTTAAATTAAGTTACTAATGAATAAAAAGCTGACTAAGATTTATTTCTTAATCAGCTTTTCTATTGTTGTTCTATTATGTTATAGTGTTTCTTTCAACCATTTAAAGAAAGTTCGTTGCCATAACAATCCGTTTTGAGGTTGTAATACCCAGTGGTTTTCATCAGGAAAATAAAGTAACTCACTTCTAATGCCTTTTAATTGTGCGGCAGTAAAGGCTTGAAATCCTTGTTCTTCAGGTACTCGGTAATCTTTACCTCCGTGAATAATTAGTATGGGAGTATCCCAATTATTAATTTTCTTTATAGGGTTAAACTCTTTATACGATTTTTGAGCTACTGCATTACGCTCTTCCCAATAAGCTCCTCCTATTTCATTATTGTTAAAGAAAAGCTCTTCAGTAGTGCCATACATACTTTCTAAATTGAAAACCCCACAATGGGCAATAAATGTCTTAAAGCGTTTTTGATGAATACCTGCTAAGTAATAGATTGAATATCCACCATAACTTGCCCCTACAGCTCCTAATCTATCTTTATCTACATAAGGCTCTTTAGCAATATCATCAATAGCCGATAGGTAATCACGCATTGGCTGTCCGCCCCAATCTCCACTGATTTGTGCATTCCATTCTACTCCAAACCCTGGCAAACCACGTCTGTTAGGGGCTATCACTATATAACCTTGTGATGCCATTAGTTGAAAATTCCAACGAAAACTGTAAAACTGACTTACAATTGATTGTGGACCTCCTTGGCAGTAGAGTAGGGTAGGGTACTTCTTATTAGGATCAAAGTCTGGAGGGTAAATCACCCAAGCGTGCATATCTTTGCCGTCAGTGGTCTTGATGATACGTTCCTTTATAGGGCATTGAGCTATCTGCTTATATTGTTCATCATTAAAGTGTGAGAGCTGTGTGAGAGATAGATATTCTTTTTTCTTCTCTTTTAAGCTAATAGTATATAGTTCTGCTGCGTGGTTCATATCCGTACGTATCACAACCAATTGGTCGCCTGCTTGTCCTACTATACTATTAACGTCAAAAACGCCTTGTGTGAGTTGTATTGGAGTGGTATTTTTACTATAAACATCTACTACAAATAGCTGTTCAGTACCTTGAGTAGGAGCTATTAAATAAATTCGTTTACCGTCATTACTCCAGCGGTAACTAAATATGGTGTTATCCCATTGTGCAGTAAGGTTGATGCGTTTGCCGTTCTTTAGTATATATAGGTCATTCTTATCAGATTCATTCCCATTGTGTGCCATACTGAGCCACGCCAATACGCCCTCTTTACTATACTGAGGGTTAGTGTCATACCCCATCATTCCTTCGGTAAGGTTTGTTGTTTTTTTGGAAGTGAGGTCGTATTCATAGATATCAGTATTAGTGCTCAGTACATAATCTGTACCCACTTTGGCTTTGGTAACATAAAGAACCTTTTTACCATCGAGACTCCATATATAATCCTCATCACCTCCAAAAGGCAACTGCGGACAGTAATAAGGTAATCCTTCCATTATATCAGTTTGTTTACCATTACTATCTTCTATCATCACGTGATTGTAACTACCTTCATTCCATGTGTCCCAATGACGGTGATCTAAGTTACTGTATAGTTTCCCTGATGATTTATCTAAATCAGTATAGATATCTTTCCCTAAAACCGACTTTAATTTTACTTCCTTATGAGTCAGCTTTAGGCTTTTATCAGTATTGTATTTAGCCGTGAGCTTTTCTACCTCTTCTTTGCTTATAGGAATGGGTACACCTCCTTTTACAGCAAGTTTATAGTATTCTTTGTTAAAAGTATTTTCCTTTACATTTGGAGTACTCACACTCACCAATACATATTGTTGATCGGGAGTAAGTGCTATGGCACTCACCCGATGTAGTTCCCATAGTTTTTCAGGAGTAAGTGGTTGTTGTGCCTGTAAACCATTCAATGTCATAACTGAAGCCAAAATAATTAGATGTTTTTTCATTCCTTAACAAATAAGGCGAGAAGCCTTTCTAATAGTTTTACAATAAATTGATAACTTTCTATCAAGAATGCTCTTATTTCTTTGAGTACAAAAGCAAGACCTGATTTAATAACAGGTTTTATACGATTATAAATAAATGACAAGCATACACATACAGCTATAAAGGTAGGTGCTCCTAAAAATAATTGATAAGGTTTTAGTTGCCCGCCAAAGTGCTGTATAAGTCCGTAAGAAGTGATACTACCATATATGATAAAGCAGTGTATCACATAAATTGATAAGGTATTTTGCCCAATAGTTTTAATGAGTTGTGAAGTAATCACATTGCGCATTAAGGCAAAAAATCCAAACACAAGTAACACATTGCCTAAACGCAAATAAACAAAGTCCTGCATTAATCGCTCAAAAAATGGAGAATGGTTGATATAGAACAGTTGTTCTATCATAAAGTGAAAGCCCCATAACAAGAATGCTCCTACACTTAAGAATAATAGAATAGCATTGCGGTATAGGTGAGGGTGATTTTTATTTCGCTGAAATAAATATCCCATAAAGCCACCAAATGATACATAACCATACCAAGGAAATATCGTAAAGAGAGTACCGTGTACTTTTGTGAAGTAATTAGCAATAGGCAGTGGTAGCCAGCTAAAAGCAAATTCTTTATAAAAAGGCTCAAAGGTAAAAGCCAATATAGTAGTAGTAATGAGTATGGTAGGCATCACCCATGATTTTCTGTTGTATGAAATGAGGTATGTAGCAATCAGCATCAGAAGCGAAAGACCTATACAGTGCAGTACATCTACACTTTGGAAACTCATACGTAAGAAGTAAGCAATACCAATAAGCAATAAACCACGACGTATTCCCTTCATTACACGAGGGTTATTCCATCCTATTTTGGTAATATCACTTTCTTTCACTAATAAAAAGGTGAAGATAAATCCTGAGACGGTGAAGAAAACAGGAGCTGTAATACCTGTACAATAATGCCAAAACCAATAGATAAGATTGTTTTCATCACGATAACGTTCAGCAATAAGTCCATTTACAAAGTGCCCTTGTAACATCATACAAATAGCAAAGGCACGAATTACATCAATGAAATCAAGTCTAAATTTCTTTATTTTTTCCATAATTATAATGTCATAAAGAGGCTGCAAAGGTACAAAATAATTGGTAATTAGCAAGTAATAGCTAAGAAGTTATCTTTTTTATAAACAAAAAAACTTTGCTAAAATCCTTAGATTTCAGCAAAGTTTAATTTAAGTTATTTTGTTGCTTTTTAAAGAGACATTGGCTGTTCTTTTTTCTTCACAGCTCCTACAATAGCTGAGATGATGAGTCCTCCAATAGCCGAAAATATTACAGAAGTAGAAAATGATGAAACGATAGAAGGTTTGTTAGCATACATTTTATCTTGGAACTCTTCCATCTGTTCTTCGGTAAAATTAGAAGTTATCCCACTCATTTTCTTCATTGTAACTTCTACAACCTTTTCATAATAATCAGGATCAATAATAGTAGTATATATCACTTGATAAATAGCACCTATCACTCCTGCTATGACAGCTACTACTACCCCTACTTTTATAGCTTCTCCTATAGAGAGAAACCCTTCATTAGCTTTTTTGTATTGTTCTATAGCCATTATAATAAAAACTACAGAAATAGCTGTAGCTACCAACCAGGTAAGAATACCCATCAAAGTACTATCAGTGTACAAAAGGTCAGTTACATACAACACTACATTAAAGGCTACTGAAGCAAGCCCTAATAAAAGTCCATTTTTAAGTACAATACTTAAGAAGTTTACATTTTTTGTTTCCATAAGCAAATCAATATTTAAAGTTAATTATTTACTTGTACATTTCAAAAGCTGCTCTTTCCAAGGCTTCCCTATAATTAGGGTGAGCTATAGCTATTAATGCTTTAGCACGATCTTTTAAATTTTTACCAAATAGTTCTGCAACTCCATATTCGGTTACTATGTACTGCACATGTGCTCGGGTAGTAACTACACCTGCTCCTTGTTTGAGAAAAGGTACAATCTTACTTTCTCCCTTGTTGGTTACTGAAGGGAATGTAATAATAGATTTACCTCCTTCACTTAACATTGCTCCACGCACAAAATCTATTTGTCCTCCAAAGCCTGAATAGATAGTTGTCCCTATAGAGTCAGCACATACTTGCCCTGTAATATCTACCTCTATAGCTGAATTGATAGAAATCATCTTAGGATTCTGACGAATAACAGATACTTCATTAGTATATGAAGCCTCAGCCATTTCTACCGAGGGATTATGATCTATAAAATCGTATAACTCTTGTGACCCCATTGCGAATGAGGCAATAATTTTACCTTTATCAATCTTCTTTTCATAACCATTAATAACTCCTTTTTTCACCAAATCAAGTACACCTTCAGTAAGAAGTTCTGTATGAATCCCCAAATTTTTAAGGTGCCCCATTTCACCTAAAGTAGCATTGGGTATATTACCAATACCCAATTGCAAAGTACTACCATCTTCTATAAGAGGGACTATATGTTGAGCTATTTGTTTTTCTATAACATTGGGTTCTGAGAGGTGTAGGGAGAAAATAGGAGCATCATATTCCACTAAGTAATCTATCTCATCTATGTGAACAAGAGCATCACCATAGGTACGGGGCATTTTCTTATTTACTTTTGCAATAACGTATTTAGCATTGCGAATAGCTGACTTACAAGCCTCTACACTTACCCCCATAGAACAAAATCCAAACTTATCAGGGGGAGATACTTGTATTAGAACTACATCCACTTTTACATGTTTTCGGTCGAATAGTAGTGGCATATCACTTAGAAAAACAGGAGTATACGACCCATTACCTGCTTTTATTATATGTCGTACACTTTTAGACAAAAAGAAAGAATTTATGTAGAAACTATCTTTATACTTAGGATCAGCAAAAGAAGCTTCTCCTTCTATATGGATATGCCCAATAGTAATATTTTTTAGTTCAGGAGCTCGTGCAACAAGCGCTTCTACTAATATTTCTGGCACAGCAGCTCCTCCGTGTATATACACAAAATCACCATTTTTTACTACTTTTAGGGCTTCTTTAGCTGTTGTAATTTTTGCCATTGAAAATTAATGCTTTATTAGTGGTTCAAAAGTACAACATAATTTCTAATTGACAAAATAATTTGTGATATATTTTTTTTTATTACCTTTGCACCCAATTTAAAAATGAAGTATTATGTATCCACCTGAATTGGTAAAACCAATGATAGAAGAACTAACAAATGTTGGTTTTAAAGAATTAAAAACAGTTGAAGCTGTAAAAAATGCAATTGAACAAGAAGGAACTACACTTGTAGTGGTAAATTCTGTTTGCGGTTGTGCAGCTCGCAATGCACGACCTGCAGTACTTTACAGTTTGCAAAATGCAAAAAAACCTGATCATCTCACTACAGTTTTTGCAGGGGTTGATAGAGAGGCCACTGAAGAGGCACGCCAATATATGCTACCTTTTCCTCCTTCTTCTCCAAGTATTGCTTTGTTCAAAGATGGAGAATTGGTGCATATGCTAGAGCGTCACCATATAGAAGGTCGTATGGCTGAAGTAATAGCAGAAAATCTTCAACAAGCTTACGATGAATTTTGTTAACTAGAAGCTTAACTATAAGATATAAAAAAGGGGTACCCTCAATTGGGTATCCCTTTTTTCTTTTTATAAAGATAAATATTTGTTATATTTCGTGTTCTCCTTTGATATCTATATGGTCGTAATCAGCAATCATCAGTTTTTCGTAATCAGTTTTAGTGCCTTTACCAAAACGTTTGCTTATATTGTCAAAAATGAGATATACCAAAGGTACCACAATTAAAGTTAGGAACAGTGAAGATAACAATCCTCCAATAGTTACAATAGCCAAACCATTATTTACTTCAGCTCCCGCACTACTTGCTATCGCCAAAGGTATCATTCCTGCTACCATCGCAATAGTTGTCATTAATATCGGGCGCAAACGAGCGTGATTTGCCTGTATCAATGCAGTTACAGTATCTTCTCCTTCTTGCTTACGATGGTTAGCAAAGTCAACTAACATAATCGCATTCTTAGCAACTAGCCCAATGAGCATAATCATACCTAAAAGAGTAAAGGTATTGAGAGACATATTAGCTAATGCTAAAGCTACCAAGGCTCCAATAAAAGATAATGGGATAGAGAATAATACTACAAATGGACGTGAAAAACTGTCATATAATACAACCATTACCATATATACCAAGAGAATAGCTGCAAAAAGTGATACAAACAAAGTGCCAAAACCTTCATCTTGCATTTCTTGGTCTCCCGTAAATACAAAATGTACATTAGTTGGTTTTTCTAATTGGTTTATTTTGCTCTTCCATTCTGAAACTATAGTACCAGTAGGACGACCTACCGATTGAGCTTGTACTGTTACTGATGGAGATTTGTCATAACGTTCTAATTGCGTAGGACCTGAAGCGTAAACAATAGTTGCAAATTGCGATAGCTTTATCTGTTGTCCTACTGAATTGATGAACATCATATTCTCTATATCATCCATTGATTGACGGCTGCCATCTTCAAATATTATATTGATATCATATTCAGAATCTCCCGTGCGAAACTTACTATCATCATTACCATTAAAAGCAGTTCGTATTGTTCCTCCTACAGTAGCAATATTGAGTCCTAACATCGTCATTTTATCACGATCTAACTGTACGCTTATTTCAGGATTACCTGATTCTGAGGTAAGTTTTATTTCGGTAGCTCCTTCTATAGTTTTAAGTAGTTCTGCCGTTTTTTCAGCATATTGTTGAGCTGCTTCTACATTGTCAGAAGTAACCACAAGAGCAATAGGGGCTTGTTCAGCTCCCATCATTCCTACTGGTACTGTTTTTACTTTAGCTTCTATTAAAAACTGACTCAATTCGCGTTTTAACTTTGCTGCAATCACATTAGTTGATTCACTACGCTCTTTTTTATCAATTATAGTAAGTTGTATTTCTGATTTATAAGCTGTTGCTTGTGAAGCCCCCATACCGCTAGTAGATTGCCCTACAGTAGTAATCATACTTTCTACCAAAGGTTTATCTGTACCTTTTACTTTCAAGTTACGAAGATAGTTCTCTGCTTTTTGAGTAATGAAGTTTGTTTGTTCAAGAGAAGCATCTTTATTCAATTCAAATTGTATTAAAAATTTGCCTCTATCCATATTAGGCATAAATTCAGTCCCTACAAATCCTGTAGGAATCAATGAACAAGAACCTATAAAAAGAAAAAATACTAAAATAATAGTTTTCCATTTATTAGCAAATACCCATACCAATAGGTCTGAGAAAAATTGTGTAAAACGCTTAAGATACCCTTCAAATCCAATAGATACCTTTCCTAACAGAGAATTAGAGTTAGCATGTTCTAACTTCCCAAAACGTGAGTACAGCCAAGGTACTACTGTAAATGACATTAACAATGATAGCATTGTAGCAATGGCTACCGTCATACAAAACTCTCTTACGATATTTACAACTATGCTATTCCCTATAGAAATTGGTACAAATACTACTACAATTACTAAGGTAATAGCCATTACAGTAAGTACAATTTCCTTAGATCCGTCAAAAGCAGCACGAACTTTATTCTTACCCATTTCCATATGGCGGTGAATATTTTCTAATACTACAATAGCATCATCTACTAATATACCTACTACCATTGAAAGGGCTACCAAACTCATCAAGTTCAACGTAAATCCAAAGAAATACATACCTATAAAAGTAGCAATTAATGAGGTAGGAATAGATACCATTACAATAAGAGCATTACGCAAACTATGAAGAAAGAAAAACATTACTACAGCTACCAACACAATTGCTAATACTAAGTCAAACATTACTGCATTTGATGCTTCTAACGTAAATTCACTAGTATCTTCTGCTAATAGCATTTTCACTCCTTCATTTTTGTAAGTCTGCTCTACTTGATTCATTTTTTTTCGTACCAATTCACTCACTGATACAGCATTAGCATCAGTTTGTTTGAGTACTTGCAACAAAAGAGTATTTTCTTGGTCTATACGAGCTATCTTTTCAGCCTCTTCTTCTGTATCTTGTACATCAGCTATATCCGAAAGACGTATTTCTACTCCGTTTTGTGAAGCAAGTATAAGGTTACGCAACTGATCTACATCTTGTATTTTACCAAGCAAACGTATAGAAGTACTATTCTCACGAGTCTTGATTTTACCCGCAGGAATTTCCATATTTGAAGCAGCAATCAATTGTTGTACTTGAGCAATAGAAAGCCCATAACCTTCTAATTTCTTAGCATCAATACTCACACGTATTTCGCGTTTCCGACCACCTATTATATTTACTTGTGCTACCCCTGGTACACGTGAGAGTTCAGGTTGTATCTTCTTATCTACTAAGTCATACAACTCTTGAGCAGATAACTTAGAAGTCACCCCTATAGAAATGATTGGTAAATCTGAAAGAGAAAATTTACTAAGTGAAGGTTCTTTAGCATCAGTAGGTAGGTAAGCACGAATAGCATTAATTTTTCTTTGTGCCTCATTAAGAGTATTATCTACATTAGCATCATTAGTAAGCTGTACTACTACCACTGAAAGACTTTCATACGAATACGATTGTATTTTCTTAATATTTTCTAAGGCTGAAACCGCATCCTCAATCCTTTTGGTAATAGTACTCTCTATCTCAGATGGTGAAGCTCCAGCATAGACAGTAGAGATTGTTACTACATTTACCTCAAATTTAGGAATCAACTCATAATTCAGCAACTTATAAGAATAAAAACCACCTATAAGTAATAAGGAAAGCATTACAATAAGCACACTAGGGCGCTTAATAGAAAGTTTAATTAAATCCATTTGTTTATTTGTTCTAAATCGGCGGCAAAAATACAATAAAAAAACTTAATAAACAAAAAAAGTTTCCAAAAATATATTTTTATTAGAGAATATCTTATTTCTTTATTAATTGATTGAAAAAGCTACTAAAGATTCTAATTCCTATAAAAAGTCTCCTATTTCAACCTATAATGAACTTAGTTATTTCCTAATCTTGGCACATCTATTGCAATATATCTCCGTAACATTAGTTTTTTTTATTTAGAGTCTTGTTTGTCAGTATGGTAAATATTATAATCTCATTTATATAAAACAATAACTACTGACAAAATGACACTTACTAACAATATAAATATGAATATAGGAAATTTTGACAGCCTTGTTGCTGAACATATTGATGAAGATACTGAATTTATACCACTTCTCACTTTGGAAGATGAGGAAGAAATAGAGCGTGAACGCATTCCGCATGTATTACCAATTCTTCCCTTGAAAAACACTGTGCTTTTTCCAGGGGTAGTAGTACCTATATCTGCTGGACGTGATGCTTCTATTCATCTAATTAATGAAGCCTATGCTACTACTAAAACAATTGGAGTAGTTGCTCAATTAGACGAAAAAACCGAAATACCTGAAGGAAAAGATCTTTTCCGTTTCGGTACAGTAGCTCGCATTCTTAGAGTACTAAAAATGCCTGATGGTAATGTAACCATTATTATTCAAGGTAAAAAACGTTTTGAAATAGAGAGTATTGTAGAAGAAAAACCCTATATCAAAGCAGTGATCAAAGAGATGTCTGATGTAAAACCTGAACCAAACGATAAAGAGTTTGAAGCGACTATTGATGCTGTAAAAGACCTCTCTATCAAAATTATACAGGAAAATCCAAATATCCCTTCAGAGGCTGCTTTTGCTATTCGCAATATAGAAAGCTACTCATTCCTCATCAACTTTATTTCCTCTAATATGAATGCCACTGTTTTAGAAAAACAAGGTGTATTAGAGATTGATGAACTTAAAGAACGTGCTACAGCGATCTTAAAATATCTAAATATTGATTTGCAACGTCTTACCTTGCGTAATGAAGTGCAATCTAAAACACGTTTTGATATAGACCAACAACAACGTGAATACTTCCTGCACCAGCAGATGCGCACTATTCAAGAAGAATTAGGGGGAGTATCGTATGAGCAAGAGATAGAAGAACTCAAAAAGAAAGCTAAGACTAAGAAATGGGATGATAATATAAAAGAACTTTTTGAAAAAGAACTCAGTAAATTACAACGAACTAATCCTAATAGTCCCGACTATGGTATTCAACGAAATTACTTAGAAGTGCTATTAGAATTACCTTGGAATGAATATTCTAAAGATAACTTCGACTTAAAAAGAGCTCAGAGAATTCTTGATAAAGAACATTATGGATTAGAAGAGGTAAAACGTCGTATCATAGAGTATTTAGCAGTACTCAAACTCCGTAATGATATGAAATCGCCTATTTTATGTTTCTATGGACCTCCTGGGGTAGGAAAAACCTCCTTAGGTCGCTCTATAGCTAAAGCCTTAAATCGTGAGTATGTTCGTATGTCGTTAGGAGGTTTACACGATGAGGCTGAAATACGTGGACATCGTAAAACTTATATAGGTGCTATGCCTGGTCGTATCCTACAACAACTCAAAAAAGCCAAAACTTCTAACCCTGTTTTTGTTTTGGATGAAATTGATAAATTAGGCAATAATAGTTACCATGGCGATCCTTCTTCAGCAATGCTCGAAGTACTTGACCCTGAACAGAACAAGGAATTTTATGACAATTTCCTCGAAATGGGATATGATCTCTCTAAAGTAATGTTTATTGCTACTGCCAATGATCTTTCCACCATACAACCAGCGTTACTAGACCGTATGGAACTCATCAATGTAACAGGCTATACTATAGAAGAAAAGACTGAAATTGCTAAACGTCATTTATTGCCTAAACAATTAGAGGAGCATGGCATGAAAGATACTGATTTGCAGTTAGGTAAAAAAGAAATAGAACGTATTGTAGAAGGCTACACTCGTGAATCTGGTGTACGTGCTTTAGAAAAAGAAATTGCTAAAGTAGTACGTTATGGAGCTAAAAATCTTGCAATGGAAGAAACCTATGACCCTAAAATTACTATAGAAACTATAGAAAAGATATTAGGACCAGCTCGTTTAGAACGTGATAAATATGAAGACAATGAGGTTGCAGGTGTAGTTACAGGATTGGCGTGGACGAGTGTAGGAGGTGATATTCTTTTTATAGAATCTGCCTTATCGAAAGGTAAGGGGGGGCTTAATATCACGGGTAATTTAGGTCAAGTAATGAAAGAATCAGCAACCATCGCTTGGGAATATCTAAAAGCAAATGCCGAAAGATATAACCTTAACCCTAAGCTTTTTAGCAATTACGATGTACATATACATGTACCAGAAGGAGCTACTCCTAAAGATGGTCCAAGTGCAGGTATTGCAATGCTCACCTCTCTAATGTCTCTCTTTACTCAAAAACGCGTGAAAAAGCACCTTGCTATGACTGGAGAAATTACCTTGCGTGGAAAAGTACTTCCCGTAGGAGGTCTCAAAGAAAAAATTCTAGCAGGAAAACGCGCTGGTATCAAAGAATATATCTTATGTAAAGACAATAAGAAAGACATTTTAGAAATCAAACAAGAATACCTTAAAGGACTTACTTTTCACTATGTAACTGATATGGAAGAAGTAATACATTTAGCTATTACTAACCAAGATGTAAAACACAAAAAAGTTTTAACTTTTGATGAATAATTAGTAACTTTGCACTTTCATAATATAAAAATAAGTAATGAATAAAAATCAAAAAGAAGATATATTAGGTGACAACCATATTGCTACTTCAGCTGTCACACCTCTTAGAGCAGATGCTTTTCAGTTAAATGAAACTGAAAAAATAGCTGAGATAGAAACGCATGTACGTGCTATCCTCCACACTTTGGGAATGGACTTAAATGATGATAGTTTAAAAGGTACCCCAAAACGTGTAGCAAAAATGTTTGTAAAAGAAATTTTTGGAGGTTTACTTCCTGAACGAAAACCTTCAATGTCTACTTTCAATAATTCTTACCACTATGGGGAAATGTTAGTAGAGAAGAATATAGTAGTATATTCCACTTGTGAACACCATTTGTTACCTATAGTAGGACGTGCCCATGTAGGTTATATTTCTAATGGTAAAGTCTTAGGGCTTTCTAAGATGAATCGTATAGTAGAGTATTACGCGAAACGTCCACAAGTTCAGGAGCGGCTTACAATGCAAATTGTACAAGAAATGCAACAAGCTTTAGGAACCGAAGATGTAGCTTGTATCATAGATGCTAAACACTTATGTGTCAATTCTCGTGGTATAGAAGATATTGATAGCAGTACTGTTACTGCTGAGTTTGGTGGTAAGTTTAAAGATCCTGAAGTTAGAAAGGAATTTTTAGAATATATCAAATTAGAAACAAGATTTCACTAATTTTAAATGTAATTGAAAAATAAAAAAGCTATCCCAAAGGATAGCTTTTTTATTTGTGGAGAAGATGGGGCTCGAACCCACGACCTTTTGGCTGCCAGCCAAACGCTCTAGCCAACTGAGCTACATCCCCATTTGCGCGGCAAAGGTAAAATATTTTTTTGAATTACCAAACCTATTTATAAAAAAAGTTTTATTTTTGCCCCCAAATTATACAATAATATATGACTGATAGATTACAAGGTTCTTTATATACAAAAATAGATAAACAGCTAGCTGTTACTACTTTTGGACATCCAAATGCAAACTCCTTCCCTCTAGAGCTACTTAACAGACTCACTAAAGAAATCAATATTCTTTCTGAAAATGAAGAGGTAAGTGTTATTCTACTCAAAAGTGAAGGAGATGGAGCTTTTTGTGCAGGCGCTTCTTTTGATGAGCTTTTAGCGGTTACAAATGAAGAAGAAGGTAAACAATTTTTTGAGGGCTTTGCTCACCTTTTTTTAGCAATACGTCGTTGCAAAAAACTCATTATTGGTCGTGTACAAGGTAAAGCTGTTGGAGGAGGAGTAGGGTTACTCGCTGCATTAGATTATGTGTTTACTACCGAAACTTTAAGTATCAAACTCTCTGAACTATCATTAGGTATAGGTCCTTTTGTAATAGCTCCTGCCATTCTTCGAAAAGCAGGACAATCAACTCTCAATGAACTATTTATGGCTCCTGATCAATGGAAAAGTGCATACTGGGCTCAACAAAAAGGACTGGTAGCTCGCGTATTTGAAAATACAAAAGATATGGATGAAGCTATAGACCACTTCATAACCACCTTGCTAAAATCTAATCCTATAGCTTTGTCTGAAATGAAACGTATTACTTGGCAACACACTGAACATTGGGAAAAAGAACTGATTGATAATGCTGCTATTTCAGGTAGATTAGTACTTTCAGAACAAACAAAATTAATGTTAGAAAAATTAAAGAAAAAATGAAAACAGAAGAAACCACTTTAGAAATCAACCTTACTGCCTTAGAAAAAAATATTCATTACCTAAAAAACCGACTTAAACCTACAACTTTGTTCTTAGCTGTAGTGAAAGCCTCTTCCTATGGAAATAATTCTGTAGCTATAGCTTCTCATTTGCAAAAAAAAGGATTAGTTAATTATTTTGCAGTAGCTTATACTTCTGAAGGAATTGCTCTTAGAAAAGCTGGAATAACTCTTCCTATTTTAGTATTACATCCACAACCTATAAACTTTAATGATATTGTAAAATATAACTTAGAACCTACTTTATATTCACAGCGTATTGCCCAATTATTTTTAGACTATGCTAAAATTCAACAGTTAGCAAATTATCCAGTACACCTTAAATGTAATACAGGACTCAATCGTTTAGGTTTTGACTTAAGTGAAATAGAAGAAACACTTGCTCTGTTAAAAAACAATACTACTGTAAAAGTGAAAACTGCTTATTCTCATTTAGCTGCTTCTGAAGATATGAATGAGAAAGAATTTACAGAAAATCAAATCAATACTTTTATAGCTTTTCAAGAAAAAATAAACAAAACATTTACTCATAAAGTAATCTATCATCAATGCAATACTTCAGGTATACTAAACTATCCTCAAGCACAATTTGATATGGTGCGTTGTGGTATAGGTATGTATGGTTTCGCTAATGATGTCAAATTGCAGCAATATCTTACACCTATTATGACGCTGAAAAGTGTTATTTCACAACTACACACTTTGCAAATAGGTGAAAGTTTGGGCTATAATCGAGGATACATTGCCGATCATATTACCAGAACTGCTACAATTCCTGTAGGTCATGCAGATGGTATCAATCGTATTTATGGCAAGGGGAAAGGTTTCGTATTTATCAATGGAAAAAAAGCTTCTATCATAGGTAATGTGTGTATGGATATGATCTTAGTAGATGTTACTGAAATTTCTTGTCAAGAAGGTGATGAAGTAATTGTATTTGATAAAACTCATACAGCTGAAACTTTAGCCGAATCAGCAGGTACTATTTCTTATGAATTGATCACCTCTATGGCACACAGAATCAAGAGAATATATTTAGAAGATTAAAAAAGTACAAAAAAAGTTTTCCAAAAGTTTGGTATTTAAAAAAAAGGTTGTACTTTTGCACCCAGAAATCGCGGGATAGAGCAGTAGGTAGCTCGTCGGGCTCATAACCCGAAGGTCACTGGTTCGAGTCCAGTTCCCGCTACTAAACTAAAAACCTAATAAAAATACGCCTTAGAGCGTATTTTTTTATGTCTACACTTTACCAACTTATACAAAGCGAGTATAAAACCGAGTATATTTCCGAGTATACAAAATTGAAAGAACTTATGAAGAAGAAATATTCTGCCCCTAAAATTTATCCAAAAATTATTTCTGAAAAAAGACTTTCAGCTTTTTCTGAAAGAGAAAAAGAAGAGATTCTAAAAAAGCACAAACGATGGTATGTTTATTACTATTTCAGAAATGAAGATGGCAAAATGATAAAACAGCCTTCTATCTTCTTTAAGATAAACCAAGAGCACAAGGATTTTGATAGCAGGTATATAAAAATCCACTCTTTGCGAAATATCATAGAGAATATTTTGGAGAGTGGTTATACTCCTAATGCTGAACAACCTGAAATTAGTCCTGAAACCATTGCTCAAAACAGTGGGTATACTGCAATCTCAGCCCTTGATTTTGCTTTAAACCTAAAGAAAAGTAGTGTTTCGGACAAGACCTTTTCCGATTACAAATATAGGATAGGTCAGTTTCAAAAGTTTCTAAAAAGTAATGGATTAGAAAATACTCCCATAGGTAATATTACTAAGAAAGAAATAAATGACTTTCTCAATTCAGTACTGTTAAAATCAAGTCCTCGTAACCGAAATAACACTCTTGCGGTACTGAATGCCATTTTTAGTACATTAGAAGAAAATGAGATTATTCAGCATAATAATGTTGAAAAAATCAAGAAGTTACAAGCTAAACCTGAACGTAACAAAACCTATACTCAAAATCAGCAAGACGATATTTTTACTCTTATGGAAGAAAAAGATAGAGATTTACTACTATTTGTAAAATTCGTTTCTTATAATTTTTTGCGTCCTATTGAAGTTTGTAGATTACAAGTTAAGGATATTGATTTTGATGGTGCTAAACTAAACGTGAGAGCTAAAAATAAGTTGGTAAAAATAAAAATCATACCTGAAATTTTGCTCAATGAAATACAACATTTTAAAGGACTTAGCCCTAATCATTATTTATTTACTCCTACTGGTGTAGGAGATTGGCAGACTGAAGAAATGAATAAACGAGATTATTGGACTAAAAGGTTTAAGAAAGTAAAAGACGAACTAAATTTGGGTAAAGATTATGGTCTTTATTCTTTTAGACATACCTTTATCACGAAACTATATCGAGAGTTACGCACACAATATTCTCAATATGAAACTTATGATAGATTAATGCTCATTACAGGGCACGCTACCCTTTCAGCTTTGCAACAATATTTGAGAGAAATAGATGCAGAACTTCCTGAGGATTACTCTCACTTATTACAAAATTCTTAAGACCTGCGTAAAATAGTGCAGGGTATCCCTAAAGGGTGCGTAAAATAATATAGGGTCAATCCCTATCCTGCGTAAAATAGTACAGGGTATCCCTAAAGGGGTGCGTAAAATAGTATAGGGTCAATTGCTAACCTGCGTAAAATAGTGCAGGGTATCCCCAAAAGGGTGCGTAAAATAGTATAGGGTCAATTGCTAACCTGCGTAAAATAATGCAGGGTATCCCCAAAAGGGTGCGTAAAATAATATAGGGTCAATTGCTAACCTGCGTAAAATAGTACAGGGTATCCTCAAAAGGATGCGTAAAATGATATAGGGTTAATTGCTAACCTGCGTAAAATAGTGCAGGGTATCCCTAAAGGGGGCGTAAAATAATATAGGGTCAATTGCTAACCTGCGTAAAATAGTACAGGGTATCCCTAAAGGGGTGCGTAAAATAGTATAGGGTCAATTCATTAAACTTCTGGCTTATAAGTGTTTATAAAATTTACAAGAAAATTCCTATATTATTATATATTATATTTATATAAAAACATATAGTACACCGACCTCCCATTTCTTCTTTTTCTGCAACTAAAATCCTCTAAAACTATAACTCATTATTAATCAACAATATTCTTCAATTCTGTATTTGGTCGCGGTTTTGGGAGCAAGATGTGTCTTTGTATATACACAGTTTTGAAAAAACGGTATACAAAGACTCATCTTGCCTTTTAGCTTCTTTGAAAAATTTGCCTATCGTCTGCATTTTTACAAAGGAAGCTAAAAGGGGAGAAAAACTGCGGAACTTGTTTTTCTTTCTGCAACGGAAATAGAAATCATACATCAAAAAATCTTCAAAAACCCAATATTTTACGTTCTAATACGTACCAATAGAATCCAATAAACACCAATACCGTCTATTTGTGTCTATTTATGTATAAAATAGTCTATTTTTTAAAAAGTTACGTCCATTTGTGCTGTTTATAGTCTATTATAGTCTACACCCCCTCTTCACCTATTGCGCACCTTAAAAAACCTCTCTTACTTTGCCAAAAATTTAAACCTAAAGACGTTGGAAAAGACAGCTCTTAACAAATCAAAATACCTTATTCTTAGAATTACTGAAAGTCAGAAAGAACGGTGGAAAAGGTTAAGTGCAGAAAGAAAAACTACCCTCACCGATTTGATAATATCAGCAGTGGAAGGTAATATAAACGTACAAGAACGACGTGAGGTTTTAAAGTTTATTGAAAAACAAGACAACATCTTTGCTAAGATTGAAAACAATATCAATCAGTTCGCTTATGTAGCCAACGCCAAGAAGGAGGTACACCGAGCAGAGCTCATTGCCTTTACTCAGCGTTTAGACGAGATTGTAAAGCTCAAGGCTGAACAAAACCAAATCTTTAGGCAGATATATAAACTCATTGCGAATGATAGTAAAAATTCTTAGCTCAGCAAGCAGGGACTTTCACGGAGTAAAGTACAACGACAAGAAAGTACATAACGAGAAGGGCGAGCTAATGCTGATGAAAAACTTTCCTTCATTTATCAATGAGAGCAGCTCTCAAGAGGAGGTAAGAAATTACTTTAAAGCCATCTCAGAAAGTGAACGCACCCGAAAACCACAATTTCACGCGGTAATATCAACAAAGTACCAAGAACACAGTAAGGAGCAGCTCACTGAGATAGCCGATAATTTTATGCAAGAGATGGGCTATGGACAGCAACCTTATCTTGTAGTCTTTCACAAGGACACCGAAAACAACCACGTGCATATTGTTTCTACCCGTGTAGATAAAAACACAGGCAAGAAGATAAACGACAGCTTTGAGCGACTTAAATCCCAACAAGCCTTAGCAAAGGCAATGGAAAAGGTATTAGGCACAAATCATCAAGCTACTATAGAGAAGCTTTTGCAATATAGGTTTAGCAACCTTCAGCAGTTAGAAATGCTACTCACACGTAATGGTTTTAAACTAGTTCAAAGTGATGACACCCCTAATCAGGTGGATATATTGTACAATGGTGTTGTTCAGAAAACACTTTTCAGTGATAAACTCCATTACCAAGAGAAGCAAAAAGGCGATAAGCGCATTAAGCAAATCAAAGCCTTTATAGATAAGTACAAAGACTTGTACAGCAATAAAGTTTTTAAGGTGATAGATGATAGAGTTCAACAGGGACTATACGAACGAAACATTCTATCGCAAGAGCCTATTCCGCCACAGATAGAATATGTGAGTGAGTTACAAGAAAAACTGTGCCAAATCTTTGGGATAGACATCGTTTTTCACTTTAAAGACGATAAACAGCCTTTTGGTTATACGCTTATTGACAATAAAAACCAACAGGTGTATAAAGGCAGTGAGATAGCTAAGATGAAAGACATCTTTGACTTTACAGAAAATAGTATTGACAAAAGAGAGTTTGAACGCCTAAAGGACTACAATCTGAGAAGCGATAAAGAAAAGCAAATACTTATACAGTACTTGCTCAAAGAAGGAGTAGGAGTTAAAGATTTTATGTTGTTTGAAAACAAACGCTTTAAAAGCAAAGAGAGCAATCCTGATTTTCAGCAGCTCAAAGAAGATGTAAGACAACATATTCATAATGCACAGGACGATGATTTTGTCATTTTAGAGCAAGACGATAACGGAGCGTATTACACTATACACGAGCGTTATCACCAAATACACAAGCTATCCTTTCTTTTAGATAAAGAGGAATACCAAGCATTTATCGTAGGAACATCCATACACAGTACCTCTGAGATTAGAAGCCAAACTGACCTCAAACACAGCCCAAGCGGAAAAATCTCAGAGGTTTTAAACGATGTAGCAGACATCTTTAAAGCTTTGGGTAAAAGTACTTATGCTCCACGCAATACCACAGAAGACGAATTAGATAAACAATTAAAAAAACGACGTAAAAAACGAAAATAAAATGGTTATAACATTTGCTACCCAAAAAGGAGGGGTAGGCAAGACTACCTTAGCGGTTGCTTTTGCTAACTACCTCACCTTAGTAAAGGAGAAAAAAGTAAAAGCTTTTGACTTTGACTTTCAGAAATCTTTCCATCAAAAATGGGAAGAAGATAAAATGCTTTCTATCCCCCAACTCTATGAGGTAGAGGTGATAGGCGACGACAACCAAGAGAGTCTTTTAGATTTTCAGACCTTAATGGATATGAAAAAAGAAGAGACAGTATACCTCTTTGACTTAGCAGGAACATTAGACGAGCGTTATATTGATTTGCTCATATACAGTGACTTTATCATCATTCCTTTTGAGTATTCTGATGTATCGGTAAAATCTACAATGGTATTTATCAATCTATTGGGAATGATAGAAAGCCAAGCAAATAGGGTATTTGTGCGTTCTAAGTACGACAAAGGATATTTTTACCGCAATCAGCAAGCAATGGACGAGGAGATTGGCAAGTATGGTAGATTATTACCTACGCCTATCTACAAGCGCAATGACTTGCAGAGCATTAACACTCGTCTCCTTTCGTATGGACAAAAGAATGCTGTTAAACAAACCTTTGAAGAATTAACCCAATACATCAATGAAACCATTTAAACTGCCTTTTAACATACAATTGGAGCGGAAATACAACGAAATAAACACGGAGGACTTCCTCAGAGACTGGATAGAAAATGAGGAAAATAGGCGTGATAGAACCATTAGTATGAGCAATGATTTACACATCGAATTGGTGAAGTTTGGCACTTTTGAAGTAGACCTCAATGAAATCATTGATATAGGTTTGCGCTATGCCCTTAGCAAACGAGAGTTTAGAGGTATGATAGCACAACTGATTGCCTATAAAAGTAGTTACTTAACCCATTAATTAATACACTAATGACAACATTTTTTCAAATAGTAATTATTGTTTACATCCTTTATTATGCAGGGAATATCCTATACGACTTGTACTTCAAAAAAGAAAAACTTCCTATAGAGGAGGAAGACAAACAAGAGTTTTCTCTATCGGGGATAGGACAGGAAAACAAAGTCACTAATATAGACTTTAGCGATGTCGAAGAGATGGCAACCAGCAGTAGTACAGAAATAGATGAGAATGATTTATTTCCTTCTACTGCTAATGAAACTGCCACAGCACCTGACGAAGTGTTGAAAGCGATGATGAGAAAACACCAAGAGGAAGAACAACTCAACACTAATGAGGCTGATAATACCGACACCCATACAACTCCAGAAAATACTGGAGACGAAAGTACAGAGCTTACCAAAGAACAGAAGCAAGAGTACTTAAAAGCTAATAGAGAGCGATTTAAAGACATTTTGAATATGGCAGAGACCAGTGTACAAGTCGTGGTTAGTGGAGAGGGAGATGATGGGATTAAGGTATACAAAGCCTCTGTACAACCTAAATAAAAAAAACTAATTTTAATTTTTTGTATATGTTAAACATTCAAAAATCTGTAACGAGGAAGCAACTACTACTCTTGTTACTTTTAGGAATCTGTGTCACGACTCCTATACTTGCACAAGGTGCAGGTGCTATTACTGATGCTGCCAATAGTATTAAGAGCTATTGGGGGCCTTTGAAAATACTCATTATGATGATTGGAGGTATTGTAGGTCTCATTGGAGGGTTACGTATCTACAACAAGTGGACAAATGGTGATCAAGACATCAACAAGGAAATCCTCGGTTGGGGAGGTGCTTGTTTGTTCCTCATCTTAGTGCCTATTTTCGTAGGAGCATTCTTTGGTCTCAACTAAAAAAGTATCAACCTATGGGCTTCTATCTGTACAAGGGGCTTAAAAAACCCCTTGTCTTTTTCGGACTCAAAGATAAGTACATCTATTACGCTTTAGGATCAGCCTTAGGAGGACTTATCTGTTTAGCTTCCTTACCCTCTTTCATTGGCTTTTTTGGAGCTCTTATAGGAGCAGGTATAGGCATAGGAGGGGTATGGTACACCTTTCACAATCAGAAGACGAAAGGTTTGTATAACAAGATGAGAAACAATGATGAAATACACATCTTTCCTAAAAAATTCAGAAAATCATCACAAAAGAAACAACAAATTAAATCATTATAACTATGGAAATACAAGGACGTATTAAAGAAATTTTTTCTTTAGAGACAGTTGGTAGCAATGGCTTCCAAAAAAGAGATTTAGTTATCATCACAGAAGAGCAATACCCTAATGATATTATCATTCAGTTCACACAAGGGCGTTGTGCACTTTTAGACAATTTGCAAAAAGGACAGTTAGTAAAAGTACATTATAACCTTAGAGGGCGTGAATGGGTATCTCCTCAAGGAGAGGTAAAGTATTTCAACACAGTAGAAGGTTGGAAAATAGACCTTATACAAATGCAACAGGTGTCTTACAACCCAAGCCAAGGACAATTTGTTCCTGCACAAACACAAACACAGACAACGCCTTTTCCAATAAATCAACAAGCACAGCAGGGAGAGTTTTTTAACGCTTTTGGACAAGCACTTGCAAATCAATCAGATGATAACGTTCCTTTTTAACAAGAAAAGAATATCAAAATGAAGACAAAGGCTTTTGAATTTCCTTTTATAGGGTACGACTATGGCAGTGAACACGGTTGGAAGTACGATGTGCTCATTGGGCAGTATGGCAATCCTGTGATAGGCATTCGTATTAAAAATATAGTAGAACAATACTCAGCCGACCCCGAACGTTATGAGCAGTTTCACACTATTCTCAATCAAGTAATTGCTATTGTAGGAGAAGGACACATCGTGCAGAAAGTAGATATTTTTGCCAAAAAGCGATATGTATCTGAAAAAGAAAATACCTATTTACAACAGAAATACTCTGACCATTTCAACGGACGCATTTATAAGACCATAGACACCTTACTACTTTTCACCGATTTATTGGATAAGAAGAAAAGCAAATATAAATTTTCAGAAAGGGCTTACAAGGAGCTACGAGACAAGTGCGAAAAGGTCTATATGTTGTTAGAGCAAAATGAATGTGACCCCGATTGGTTATTTGAGAAAGATTTTGAGTATTACATCGGAGGTACTCTCACAATGCAGTTTGCTGAAGTACCCGTGTTTGACAATATCAAATCTACCAATGAGTATTTGCGCATAGGCAGCTCATTTGTCAAAACAGTCTCTTTCGTGGATGTAGAAAACATAGAGTTACCTAATGAAATAGAAACCTATTCACGCTTAGGCGGTAGCAGTACAGTAGCCTATTTAGCAGTAGATAATTTTTCTTTTCTCAACGAGTTAGAAGCATATCAAACAATTGTCTACAATCAAGTAATTGCTATTCCTCCCCAAGTATCACGCCAACGAGAGTTAGAAAAGAAAATGAAAAAACACGATGGAGTAGCTAAAAATGCCCCTTCCAATGCTATAGTAGCCCAAGAAATTCAGGAGCTTTTGCACGATATAGCTGTCAATGGACAGATTATAGTAGACGCTCACTTTTCGTTAGTTTTTGCTTGTGATACCTTGGAGAAAATGGAGAAAACACAATCCACTATTGAGAGCAAACTCTTTACCAAGGGAATCATCATTTCTAAGAATGCTTACAACCAAATGGAGTTATTTCGGTCAGCTATTATAGGCAATGCGGTAGAGTTGCAGGACTACGATTTGTTTACCACGACGAGCGAAGCGGGCTTGTGTTTTTTTTTTAAAGAGAGCTACCCAATAAGTGAAAAATCTAATTTTTACTTGCGTTTTGCTGATAGACAAGGAGTACCATTAAAGGTAGACACTTCAGATTTACCTTACCAAACAGGACGAATCAACAATCGCAACAAGTTTGTTTTAGGACCTTCGGGAAGTGGTAAATCGTTCTTGATGAACAATATTGTAGAGCAATACCTCACTTATAACTACGATGTAGTAATCGTAGACACGGGTGATTCTTATTCAGGTACTTGTTCCTATAAAGGAGGTCGCTATGTGCAGTATACAGAGGAAAAGCCCATTACAATGAATCCTTTTGCAGTAGGCAAAGAAGAGTTTAACATTGAAAAAACTGAATTTCTCACCAATCTCATTTTCTTAATATGGCAAGGAGCTGATGCAACAATGTCCCCCGCTCAGAAATCCATTATAGACAACGCGCTCCTTGCCTACTATCATCAACATTTTGAGGGAGATACCCAGTGGTACAAAGCCAAAACAAATGAGGAGTTATTGCTCTATCTCAATAAGTTCAACATCTATGAAGAAGATTTAGACAACAACGAGGAAGAGACTTTCTATGATATACTGGGACTTCCTTTAGATGCCAGCACTGAAGAGATAAAAGAAAGAGGGCGCAAACTTTTAAAAGAGTATCACCCTGATAAGCGCAAAGAAAAGTTAGATGTTAATACGGACGACTTGTTTTATAAAATATATGAAGCTTACGACACTCTTTCTGATGAAAAAAGGCGCAAAGCCTATAATGAAAGTGCAGCTCTTATTACTGTAAAACGAGAAATAATCCCCTTAGATGATGAAGAATTAGAGACTGATAGACAAAGACAAGCAATTGTAAAACGCGTGAAAAAGGTAGCAGAAGAATTTAAAATACAAGAGCTATCGTTTAATACCTTCTACGACTTTTGCGAGAAGTTCCTGCCTGTGTATATGAACAACAAGCACCACCGCATTACGGAACAAGAGTTTAACCTGCGTACTTTTCTCTTTGTACTCAAAGATTTTTACAGAGGTGGACGCTATGGTACCACACTCAACGAAAATGCCGATAGTTCTTTGTTTTACGAGCCATTTATTGTCTTTGAGATAGACAACGTGAAAGACAATCCAAAGCTGTTCCCCATAGTAACACTCATTATTATGGATACGTTCATTCAAAAAATGCGTTTGCGCAGTGATAGGCGTAAAGCCCTCATTATTGAGGAAGCGTGGAAAGCCATTGCCTCTAAACTAATGGGAGGTTATATACTCTATCTGTACAAAACAGTGCGCAAGTTTTGGGGTGAAGCGGTAGTAGTTACCCAAGAGTTAGACGATATCATCGGTAATACGGTAGTAAAGGACTCTATTATCAATAACTCCGATACGTTCATACTACTTGACCAAACCAAGTTTAAGGACAATTTCGACCGTATAGCAGCTTTATTGTCGCTCAACAAAGTAGAGCAAAACAAAATCTTTACGATTAATAACCTAAACAACAAAACAGGTAGAGGGCGTTTTAAAGAGTTTTATCTAAAGCGAGGGGCTAAAGGAGAGGTATATGGTAACGAAGTATCTATGGAACAATATCTTACCTATACTACTGAAAAGCCTGAAAAATCAGCTATTCTGTACTATGTAAAAGCATTAGGTAATTACGACAAAGCCTTAGACGCTTTTGTAGCCGATGTAAAAAAATACAAAGAAAAGACAGATGCCATATTTGCCTTGGTAAACCTCTATAAAAAGCCTTTAGATGAAAAAGTAGTAGCATTCTTTAAGGAGTTCAAGAAGGAGCACCCTAAAGATACCTTAAAGAAATTTGACCAATATGTAAAAGACAGAGAATTACCCTTATCTGAACTTATAAACACACAACAGTATGAAAAACAAGCTATTTAAATTATTACTTACCACAATGTTGTTGCCTGCGATAGGAGAGGCACAAACCATTTATTTTGATCCAGCTGTTACAGCCTCAATGGCAGGTTATGCTATTTCGCTTAAAAATGGTCAGAACAAAATTGCCGATGAGCAAACCAAATTGCAAAAAGCGCAAACCTTTATAAGTGGTCAAATGGCATTGGTTAATCAGGTACAAGAAAAAGTATATAAAGGACTTACAGAAGTCTCTACTACCATTACCAACGGAATGCAACTCAAAAATATATGGGAGCAACTCAAGCAATGCCAAGAGTATTCTTCTAATGTACTCACCCTTGCTAAGAAACATCCTCAGTACGCTGTCTTTGGAGTAAAAGCAAGTGAAAAGGCTTACGAGGAAATACTCAAGCTCACGGCAGAGATTAACAGCGTGATTGATAGTAAGGGTAAAAACCTAATGACAGCTGGTGACCGTTATAGGTTATTAGATTCTATAGAGAGCAAAATACGTTCCTTTAAACTATGGCTTTTGACCATTCAAATAGGAATGGAAAATGCTCAGCGTATTGGCTTTTGGAGGGCTATCAGTCCTTTCGACCAATATATCAATACCGATAAGGATATAGTAGAAAACATAATGCGAAAATTCAAACACACTTTCTAATGAAAAAGGTTATTTATCTCATCGGAGTATGTACTCTAGGTTTTTGGCTCAGCTCTTCAGGAGGGAGAAGTAGAGCTCCTTTGGAAAAAGAATCGTTATCCCCCGTAATGATTAACAACGAGGTAGAACGGTCAGTAGATGAAAACGAGCGACAAAAAACGCTGAACAACAAACAAACGCTCAATACTACTACTGAAGCACTTAATAGAAGTCAATGGGAGAAGTATAAGGAAACAGGTCGCAAGATACAAGACCGCTTGCGGATAGTAGATTTTACCCTACAAGCAATTCCTACGGGCTATGTAATAAGTGAGCGAGCCAAAGAAATAAAACAAGTGCAACAGAAGATTTACAGAGAAATGCACAATGCACCTGATGTTTTTAGAGAAGCTTTTCCTATTATCCTGCCCAAACAAATCAATTTTATAGACGATTTGCAAATGGTTACCCGATTTTTAGCAGGTATAGTACTCTCTTACGGGGCTATCAACCAAATGGAACGGGCTGAACGCCAAATATTATTGGACTATGCTCTCAGTGAAGTTGATAGACTCTATAATGATTCTTATGCTACTCTTACGGTCATTCGTGAGACAAGTTATGCTATACAGCGCAGAAGAAGCTTATTTCAGTACTATATAGACCGAGATAAGGAGTTAGCACAAGATATTTTAAAAAATGTAAAAAGCCTTGGTATATGAAACAAATTATCCAACTATCTGTATTGCTTTTCTTTTCTGCAGTAACTACACTACAAGCCCAAAGCTACTATGAGACGGTGATCAATAGTTCCTTATTGGCACATATCAGTGCCAATCACGTAACAAGGGAAGCGAGTTTAGCAAACTTTAATAGTATCTTTAAAAAACAGAAAGAGTTTTATGAAGAGTCTAATAAAAAAATAGTACAAGTAGTAGCTATCCACGAGAAAATTTACCAAAATCTATATAATGTTAATTCTCTTTTTGGTCAAAGCAAGCAAATCAAATATATAAAAGATTATGTTTTTAGTGTTATAGGGAATCTTAGAAAGATGAACAGATTAGCTGTAGAAAACCCTCAATACAGTTTTTGGATCAAAAAAGAAACAGATCAAGTGTATTCTAAAGTATTGTCAATTATTGAAGAGCGGAAAGCTTTCTTAACAGAAGACAGAAAACGATTGATGGACTCAGCCGATAGAGATGCACTTCTCGACCGTATATATATGAAGTTACGTTTATTAAATGTGTCTATTTTAAACGTTATCAATATCATAGAGTTTAACAAGAGTCGTGCTTACATCTATTCTATACCTGTATTCAACAACTTTGTAGAACACGACAAACAACTTGTTGAAGAGATTATGCAAAAGTATAGACGTTATAAACATTATTAATATTAATACGATGAAACAAACTATTCTTTATGTGTGCCTATTAGCTTCTACTGTGGTCTTTGCTCAGTATAAAATTACCAAGGTAAGAGATGAAGCCCTCAATGCACAAGAAAAACGGCAGGTATTTCAACAGTGGGGAGATTTTAAGCCCGAAGCAGAGTATTATACAATATTTGGGACGAAGGTTGGTCCTCAATTGAGCAAGAACCATTCAATGGTATGGGGATGGCTTTCTTACAACGGGCGCAAGTATAACCACCGTTATATGGATGGTGAGGATATCCGTCCGCTCAGTGCTACAGGCTTAGAGACACAACGGCAGCTCAAAGCTATAGTAATGCAAAGAGAAGCAGAAACCATCAAAAAGCACGTAGATAGTATTTATAAACGCAGTCTCAGTGATATGGCACATTGGACATCTTTAACCGTCAAAGCCGACCCATTATTCTTGTTGTACTATAAAAGAATGCTCACCCCTCTTAAAGAGTTTCCAGACAAACCTGAGACTTATTCACAATGGGGTTTTAAAGATGAAAAAGCGTTTGAGAATGCTAAACACACAGGACAATTACAGCCTTTGCAAGAGAAGTTAGACATCATCAAAGGAATTTACGAAAAGGCAACTACATTGGATATGCCACGAGGCAAGCGATTTTTAATGTATCACAAAGCACTGATAGGCTGGCGAGAATTTAAACGTATGCTACAGAACACGGGGAATATCAATCAGTGGTTTTTAGAAACAGAACGACTCCTCAATGATTCTTATAAGGCTACCGATGAAATAGCTCCTTATGTTGAAGATGTACAAATAATGAAAGGTATAATGCGACAATACAAACATAAATTCTAAGTATATGAACTTAAAGAAAATTACAATCATTATAGCAAGTTTGCTCTTTATATTAGCAACTCCTGCTTCTTTAGCACAACCCAGACCTCCTTATTCAGGGGCGGGCTCATCTATAATAGGCCCGCCACCACCTAGTATGGAACAAGGAGATAAAACCGTAAAGTTTATGAAAGGTAGTGGCGACTTTGAAGAGTGGTTTATGGAAGCCTTTACGCACTTGGATACTTTTATAGAAAGTTACGCCTACCAAGCCTCTATACTGGGAAAAGCTATCGGAGCACTCGGAATGCTTATTTACTTTTCAATCATAGGTTTTAGAATGCAAAGCGGAAGTGCCGAATGGGACGTAGAGCCAATGATTAAACCCGTTATCATAGGACTTATACTCATCTACTGGGTACCTTTCACCCAAATGGTACAATATCCTTTTCTAAAACTTGCTGAAATGCCCAAGGGTGTTTTCCAAGAGATAGAGAAGACAACCAATAATCTTCGGACAACTCGCTATACCAAACAAATGCAAGTATTAGATGCTACTATCAAAGAAAGAGCAGCTCTTATGGCTAAAAAGCAGGACTTTTGGACAAAAGTAGGCAATGGTGATGTAGGAGAAGCTTTTGGCGATCAATGGGATAAACTTACAGCACCTATTGAAGATGGATTGGAGAGACTCAATTATAAAATGCAAAAAATCATAGGAGAAGCTATTGAGTTAATATGTTTAATGATTTTAAGGGTGGGGGTCTATCTCATCTTCTTTATACAAAAGGTATGGTCGTATATACTGATAGTTTTAGGGCCTATAGCCGTTGGGATGTCGCTCATACCAGGTTTTGAAAGTTCGCTGACGAACTGGGTTTCTAAGTTTATCAATATCAATCTATACACTTTTATAGCCTATACGATTATCAATATAGGGCAACAGATTATAATGGCAGGCTACACTATGGATATTACACGTCTTTCAACGATAGTCGATGCCAATGGCAACGTGATCAATCAAGGACTTCTAATGGCATATACCACCTATGGCGGTATGATGAACTCTGTGATTTTCCCTTGCGTAGGCTATGTAATAACTGGATTAGCCGTACTAATGACACCTACTATTGCCGACTCAGTAGTTTCAGCTGGAGGAGCTAGTATAATGACCAAAGCCAAAGGAGCAGCAAGCAAAGCAGCTAGTGCAGTTTCAGCAGGTGGTAAGGCTGTAGGAGGTACTGTAAACGCGGGACGTTCACTAGCAAATAGCGTGAAAAACTCAGTAGCAAATAGTACTTTTGATGCTGTTAGCAAGAATATCAACAGAATGCCTGATGTACCTAAATCTAGATAACAAATTCAATTCACAATGATAGTAAAAAACATAGAAAAACGTATCAAAATCAACAAAACAATGGCTATAGCTACCGTGATATTTGCTATTGTTATCGTGATCGTAGGGTTTAGCTATTCCTACAAAATCGTGCAGGACTCTCGAAAGTCTATCTATATCTTAGACAATGGAGTACCCGTGTTGGTCAAACAAACTGATGAACTCCTAAATCGCCCCGTAGAGTACAAGGCACAAGTGGAACTATTTCACCGCTTATTTTTCACTTTAGCTCCTGATGATGAGTATATCAATAAGAATATTGATAAAGCACTCTATCTTATGGATGATTCAGCAAAAAAAGAGCGAAGTAACTTAACCGAAAAAGGTTGGTATAACCAAATCATCTCCTCTAATGCAACTGTGTCCATACAAACAGACTCTATCAATATTGATTTGAACAGCAAAAGGTTTATGTACTATGGTACACAGATGATTAATAGAAAGACAAGTCTTATCATACGAAAGCTCATTACACAAGGTACTTTTAAGGATATACCCAGAACGCCTAACAATGCACACGGAGTGCTCTTAGAAAACTGGAATATCTTAGATAATACTGAACTATCTGTCAAACAAAAATACAGCTATTAGAATGGAAAAAGAAGTAGAACAAAACACCTCAATAGAGCCTCAAACAGAGGAACAAGAACAGCAACCTAATAAAAAGCTCAAAGAAAGACTCAAAGAGAGATTTAAAGAAACCTCAGTAGGTAAATGGTTGTATGCCAATCCTAAAAAGTTTTATTTCTATGCGATGACTTTCTTAGTGCTGTCGTTTATAGGAAGTACTATTTGGGATATACGTTTGTCTCAGCAAGCTAACAATGGTATGATACCAATGCTTTATGAGCAAAGTAGCAAAATTATCAGGCAAAACGAGAACAGACAAGAGCAAATGCAAAACATTACTGAGGAACTAAAAGGATATAAAGCTAAACGCGAATTAGGAGAGCTCACCCCTTCTGATAGCCTTAGAATTGAGTTTTTATATCAGCAGTATCAAACCCTACAAAACCAAAGTCAGCAATGAAAAAAATCAACTTCAAGCAACCCAAGTATATCTTTCCTCTCATTGCTTTGCCTTTTGTGTGCTTCATAGGTTATCAAGCAATAGACCTATTTAGTAAAGACGATAAAAAGGAGCAAGCACAGAAAGACCTGAGTACCTCTTTAGGAAAGGTGGAAACGCCCATAATGAACAAAAACGACGCTTACGACAAGATGTTTGAGAATACAAACGATAGTCGTTCTATGATTCAAGATTTTGAGAAGGAAAGCGATAGCCTTTACAACTACTCCGACAATTTGAATGATGCTCAAAAGCGTTATTTGGATTCTTTGGAATACGAGCGCAAGCGCAACGCTAATAGCAAAGTTACAAAGATAGGAGATAACACCTATTACCGCCCTAACAACAGTGCTTTTTCTCAATCTTCATTGCAATCACAAGACGATAAAGATTATGAACGTTCTAAAGAGATGATTCGTATGCTTAATGAGTCGCAACAGCCTACAGCGAGTAGCAAGCAAGAAAAAGAGGAGAAAGAGTACGATCCTGTAAAGGGCTTACGAGAGCAGATGTTATTCTTAGACTCATTGGAGAAATCTAAAGACCCTGAAGCAATAAGGCAGAAAGCAGCTTCAGAGCGTTTAAAAGCCAATAAAGAAAAACGCGAAGCCTTTCTCAATCGCAGTTTAGAGGTTACCAAAGCAAATAACTTAGGGAATTTTAATCATATCTCTAAAGAGAAAGAGGGTAACAACATCAAAGCGGTAATAGATGAAAACATCAAAGGCTATTTAGGAAGTCGCATTCGTATACGCCTTTTGGAAGATATTTTCATAGGTAAAAAGCAGAAGAGATTGGTGAGAAAAGGTAGCTTCCTATATGCTGAGATTGCAGGCTTTTCACAACAGCGCGTTTACCTGAGTATCGTATCGATAATGACCAATAATGAGATTTACCCTATCAATCTTTCCATTTACGATATGGACGGGCTCAAAGGGCTATACGTGCCTGCGAGTGCCTTTAGAGAAATGATTCGAGAGTTAGGAGCGAGCTCCGTACAAGGAGTGAATGTAGAAACAGGTCAAGGTTTCTTTACCAGCCTTGCCTCTAATCTATTCCGTTCTACCTCCGAAGCTGTAGCAGCTATCATTCGCAAGAATAAAGTAAAACTCAAGTACAACTCTTACATCTATTTAATTAACGAACAAGATTTAAACAAAAATGAAGAATAATATCATTACAAAACTCTCTATAGCATTATTTGCCATTCTTGGGGGAGGACAAGCACAAGCACAAACCCTTGTCAATCAAATTAATGTAGATAACCTCCCCATTATCTTTATGGGTAAAGAGGTAAATATTCACATCATCGCCCCCGAACCCATTCAGTTTGTAGACCTCTCTACCAACTACCTCATAGGTGATTTGCCCTCTGAGAACATTGCCCGCATTAAAGTGGAACAGAGTGGAGATGAATTAATCGAAAATGCAACTCAAAAAAAGGAATTGCGTTCAGGAATGGATATAGGGATTATCACAGTAGTAGGACAATCGTTTTTAGCGCAATACCGCGCCATTTACCAAGAGCAAGAGCACAACTGGTTAGCCTCTAATATTCATATCAAAGCCGAAGATATGCAACCATTAGAATATCCTAAACTCAAATACTCTAATTACGAGCTCAAACGCTTTGCCTTGGATATTCAAGCAAAGAAAATCAAGAAGCCTATTCGCAAGAAAAAGAAGCTGAAACTCAAAATGCTACTAAACAATGTTTATGTGATAGATGATTACATCTTCTTAGACATCAGTATCGAAAACCTTACTAACCTACCTTGCAATATCGACGCTATGAAGTTCAGTATCGAGGATAAAAAGATTTACAAAGCTACCAACAACCAAAGTATTTTGCTAACCCCTTTATATGCACTCAATAATCAAACTAAAATACGCAAGAACTATCGCAATATTTTTGTGTTTGAGAAATTTACTTTTCCCAATAGCAAAATACTAAAGATACGCCTTATCGAGGAACAAATCTCAGGGCGTGTGATTGATATGAAAGTCAATTACTCCGATGTATTACAAGCCGATACTTTCTAACCCCTACAACCTGAAACCTAAAACCTGAAGCCTATGAGTATGCAAGAACAACAAAACCAAATCAAAATATACGACTTCTTCCAAAAAATGGTCTATGGAGTCGTAACCTTGGATTGCCTAATTCTTTTCTTTCAAAATGCCGAGATACCTGTGCTATCTAATATCTTGCAAAGCTTTGCAAAGATGGGCGTATTCTTTCCTCCTATCAATGCCAAGCAGAGCACTCTTGTACTAATTACCTTGGTAGCTATAGGCACACGAGCTAAAAAGAAACGCGACTTAGATGCAACCAAAGAAATCTTTTTGCCCATATCTGTGGGACTGATAATGATCATAAGCTCTTTAGCCCTTGTATGGGGAGCGGGCAATCCCAATTTACCTTATGTAGTGCCCTATCTCAATGGTTATCAATTAGGCTACCTCCTGCTTTCGTATGCAGGGACGATGATCACTCAAAAAGGTGCTGATAGTATTTCTAAACTAATGCAAACTAAAATGGATAAAGACCGTTGGAATACCGAAGAGGAGAGTTTCGACCAAAATAGGGAACTTGTAGAAACACCTACCTCTGTAAACATCCCTTACAAGTTCCGCTACCAAAAACAAACGCACCAAGGCTGGATGAATATCGACCCTTTCCGTGGTTCAATGGTCATTGGAGTCCCTGGTTCTGGTAAGTCCTTTGGGGTGATTAACCCTGCTATTCGTCAGTTGGTAGGCAAAGGTTTTTGTTTGTGTATCTACGACTTTAAGTTTCCAAGCTTAGGCGAAATTGCCTATTACCACCACTTACTAAAGAAGAAAACCGACCCTAACTACAAGCACAAATTTCACGTGGTAAACCTTGATGAGGTAGAGTACTCCCGAAGAGTAAATCCTTTTAAAAAAGAATATATCAACACCTTAGCACAAGCCCAAGAAATGGCTGAATCTATGGTAAGTGCCTTGCAAAAAGGAGGCAGTTCTGGCGGGGGTGGCTCTGAACAGTTCTTTACGCAGTCAGCGGTGAATTTTCTTGCCTCTACTATCTATTACTTTGCTACCTATGAGAATGGCAAATACTCTGACCTACCTCATATATTAGCCTTTATGAATCGCAGTTACGAAGAGATATTCGATACTCTCTTTACCAATGAAGAGTTAGTATCGCTTATGTCGCCTTTCAAATCAGCCTATGAAAACAAAGCCTTTGACCAGCTTGAAGGACAAATAGGCACTATAAAGATTTTCCTATCTCGCTTGGCAACCAAAGAAAGCTTTTGGGTGTTCAGTGGCAACGAAGTGCAACTCAAAATATCCGATCCTGAAAATCCCTCTATCCTCATTCTCGCCTCCAACCCGCGCACACAGGACATCAATTCAGCTTTGTATTCAGCAGTGCTCAATAGAGTGATAAGTCAGATAAACGACAAAGGTAATCTCTACAGCGGACTTATCGCCGATGAGTTCCCTACTATCTATATTCACAAGATAGACAACCTCGTCGCTACTGCACGTAGCAATAAAGTAGCAGTAATGCTTGGCTTACAAGAGCAGCCTCAATTGCGACAATTCTACAAAAAAGAAGTAGCCGAAACCATTTCAGCTATTATGGGGAATATCCTCTCAGGAGCTGTGCGCGACAAGGGTACCCTTGATTGGCTTGAAAAACTCTTTGGTAAAATCAAACAAAAAAGCTACTCGGAATCTATCTCCAACCAAGGTACCAATATGACCATCAGCGAAAAGATGGATGTAATGATACCCGCGGGCAAAATTGCAGGGCAACGCACAGGTGAAATGGTAGGTATGGTCGTACAAGGCGAAGACAATGCCACCGAAGAGTTTAAAACATCAGCTATTTCAGGTAAAATCAACCTTGATATGAAAGCTATCAAACACGAGGAAGCCAATTACGTGAAAATGCCTACCTACTATTCATTCAAAGACAATGCAGGCAACGACCGCAAAAACGAAATCCTTATGACCAATTTCCGTCGTATCAACAAAGAAGTTGAAATAATGATTAATGAAATTAGAGAAGCTGTAGCCTAACTGACACCTAAAACCTAACACCTGAGGAATGCAACCCAATAAAAAACATATCAAAACAATTGCCCTATACCTTTTCCTTTCTGCAATAGGTAGCACTTATGCGCAGTTCAATACACTCACCCCAAAAGTAGCGCCCGAAAAAGAGTACCAGAAATTTAGAGTAGTAGAGAATAATGAACTAAGTGATAGCAATGTAAGTGCAGAAAAAAAAGGCAGTGGCGTGTGGAAGCGATTGTTTCGAAGTGAAAAGGCAGCCCTTCGCAAAGAGGTAGATTCGCTGAAGACACTTATCCGTCAATCACAACCTACTGCACCTAATATCCTCAAACAGGTGCAAGACTCTATTATCTTATCCCTTGCTAAAAAGGCAGTAACTGAAACACATACCAAACAGCAGGACAATGAGCAACCTACTCCTACCAAAGAAGCCGTACGGCTCTCACTGCCTCTGAAGGGAGAATTGTACGTTACCTCTCATTTTGGAGAGCGTTTTCACCCCATTCTAAAGCAAGAGCGTATGCACAACGGCATTGATTTAAGGGCTAACTACCAACACATATACGCTGTTTTAGACGGGGTAATTAGCGGGGTAGGCAGGGATAGCAAAGGCGGAGGCGTATACATCAAAGTTAAACATCAGAATTTTGAAACAACCTACTGTCACCTATCTGAAGTCTATTACCGAGAAGGAGAAGCCGTAAAAGCGGGGTTTATCATAGGAAAAAGCGGTAATACCGGACTCTCTACCGCACCTCATTTGCATTTTTCAGTGAAACAGAATAATAAATATATCAACCCAGTAACATTTCTAAACAATTTAATATCTCTAAAATAACAAAACTATGAACGAAGAACAAAAAGAATATTTAGACAATCTTAAGCAAGAGGCGTTAGATGCCGTAAAAAATCTATTGGGATATCTAAAATCAATGCGCCCTAATGGTTTTATCTCTACAGAAGGAGAAATAGACGCAAGAGATGTATATGTAGATATAATGTATCATTTACGTGATTTTATCTACAAAAGAAACTCTATAAAATAATTGATTATGTCTAAAACCCTAATCATAGCCGAAAAATCAACTCAAATGCGTGAGTACGCCCGCGCATTAGGTTTTACCCTCAAAGGAGGCCATTACGAGAAAGGCGATACTATCCTTTCCTGTGCAGCTGGACACTTGTTAGAACTTGCTGAAGATACCGCCTATCGAGGGGAAGGAAAATGGGATAAATCCTATTTGCCCCTGCTCCTGCAGATAAAAGATTATAAGTACGTACCTAAGAAAGAGGAGAACCGACAAGCCCAACTCAACAAGTTAGGCAGCTTACTGAACAGTCCTGAAATCGGTAATATCATTGTTGCTACTGACTCCGACCGCGAGGGAGAGCTTATTTTTAGGTACATCTACAACTATTTTAAGTGCAAGAAACCCTTTATTCGTGTGTGGGTATCGGCATTAGTTGATGAAAATATTCGTGAAGCCTTTGCCCACCCTATCTACAAGCAGGGTGACCCATTTTTGGAAAACCTTTGTAAAAGTGGCTATGCTCGTACTTTTACCGATTGGCTCATTGGCGTAAACGCCACCCAAGCAGCCACCCTCCAATTAGGGCAAGGTAAATTGCTATCGATAGGACGCGTACAAAGTACTATTTTAAAGATTATTTGTGATAGGTACATCAAGAATAAGGGGCACGAAAAAACCTATACTTACAAAATTATCACTAATCATTCTTACAATGGTACTACCTATACGACCGAGAGCCCCATATATGAGAGCAAAGAGCAAGCCCAAGCCGTTTTTAACGGACTTTTGCCCGCTCATAGCTTTGTGTCTCACGAGGTGAAAAAAGTGTCTAAAAACCCGCCTCTATTGCATACGTTGGACAGTTTGACGATTGTAGCTAACAAACTCTATAAGTACACGCCCGACCAAGTGTTGGCGTCTGCTCAAAAGCTGTATGAAGGTAAATATTTGTCCTACCCGCGTACTGAAGACCCCTATATCACTGAAGAAGGATATTACAACCTCCAAAAGTTCTTTGTCGGTTTGTGTAGAGATTTTTTGGGCGTTACCAACTTTTCTTTTATGGGAAAACCCAAATCGGTAGATGATAGCAAAATAACAGGTTCACACGATGCTTTAATACCTACAGGTTACACCAATGGTTTAGAGAGTTTAGCCGAGCGGGAACGCCGTGTATTTGAACTTATCCTATATCGCTGTTTAGAGAGCTTTTCCGAGAGCTCTCAATATGAAAAAGGAATATATCTTTTTGACAATCAAGGAACGCCTTTTAAAACCAATACTAACAAACTGTTATATGCAGGTTGGGAGCGTTACACGCCTAAAAACAAAACAGCAGCTACTGATGAAGAGGGTGAAGCAGACGATGAAAAAATTACTGTTTTGGATCTACCTTACAGGCAGGGCGACGCGGTCGCTATCGAGGCGAAAAACGTTCGTGAAATTGAGAGCAGACCTCCCGCTATATACACACCTGCAACCCTTACCGATGATTTATGTAACTTGGACAAGTTCCTACAAGAACAATCGCCCGAATTACACAAGAAATTATCATCTCAGTTTGAACTAAAAGGCTTACAAATTGGTACCAAAGGAACTCGCCCTGGCATACTTGATACACTTATTCAAAAAAGGCAGTTTATCACCTTGCAGAAGAACAAGTATTTGCCTACAGAGTTGGGGCTACAGTTTTACAATGCTATCAAAGATTTAGAAGTGGTGAATGTAGCCCAAACGGCTCGCCTTGAGTATCAGCTAAAGCAGATAACAGAAGGAAAGTTATTAGTAACACAGTATTACAATAACCTATTGCAATACGTGCAGAATATGGTACATAACATCTTTAGCATTGAGGCTACTGTTAAGGTGGAACGCCCTACCTTGGGAACTTGTCCCAAATGTAAACAAGGGCAAATCGTGGAGGGTAAAAAAGCCTTTGGCTGCACCAACTATAAAAACGGTTGCGACTTTACCATTTGGAAAGAAGTAGCCCATAAAACCATCACCGCCAAGCAAGTGGCCGACCTTATTGCCAAAGGCAAAACAAGTTTGCTAAAAGGCTTTAAAAGCAAGGCGGGTAAAGACTTTGAAGCGTACTTAGTACTCAAAAATTATAAAGTAGATTTTGAATTTAAAAACAATAAGAAAAAATGACAAAACAACAGAAATTAGAAATTATTTGCAACGTTATATTACTATTGATTTTTATAGTAATTGTTGTATCAGTAGTTTATTTTAATAGCTTGGTTGTAGGTACTTTACAATCTATCGATGATTCGACTCTCATTACCTCTAAAGAAGCTCAAATGGCTAATGAGTTAGCTATTCTTATTAAAAAATCTATAGCTCCTGTTAATCTAATGTTGGGAGTATGTATAGGGCTATTAGCTCCTGAATTAATCAAGATGGTGAAACAGTTAATTAAATTTAAAAACAAATAAATCAGTAACAATATGAACGAACAATTACCTACATTAGACCTAAAAGAGTATGGTATTATGAGTGAAGACAATACCTTCTCTAAAAAGCTCTCCAACAAGGATATTGAAAATTTCCTTAAAGGACACGCTATGATTGCCGATAATGGTAAAGACCGTTTGATTTTCCTCCTGACGGATAACAAAACTCGTCTAAATGTGAATATCTATCAGCGTGACAAAACCATTGACGAGATTGTAAAACAAAGTCAAAAGGAAATTGTCTATAGTCAGCTAAATGAACTCACCAATAGTAAGTCCATAGATATTGAGAAAAAAGCCTTTATCTACGACCAAAAAACACAACAAGTAACCGAATATGACCTGCTCAAGGATACTGAGAAAATCGCTCAAGTGGTTGCAGAAAAAAAAGATATTCAGGAAAGTAACCGTTTTAAAAATGAGCTTCTCAAACTCAAAGGCTATTTCCAGGATAAAATTGACAAGTTCCCTGAGATTGGCAAAGAAATCACCAATAATCTAAACATTGTATCCAAAACCATCAGTACCATAGACGATACTACACCTAATGAAAGCCAATCACAAAAGCAACAGCAGTCTAAACTCTGTTTAGATGTGAATGACGACGACCTCTATCAAGATGCTAATCGTCACCGTGAACGAGAAGAGCAACAAGAACAAGAACAACACCGCCATCGTGGTTTTAGAAGATAATAACCTAAAAAACTAATCAAATGCAAGACATACAAATCAGTATCGGACAGCAATTCTATTCCAAAGATTACGATGAAACACTACAAGTGCATAGTATCCGTGAGCAACCCAACCCTAAAATCTATCTAAGTGGTACCTCTTCTAATAGAGAAGTTACTCTTTATAAGTCTGACATTGTGCGACTTCTTAATGAAGAGAGATTAAAAGAGGTGAATACACCTAAAAAATCTTTAAATACCGATATTCTCAATAGTTTTATGGGTGATTTAGCTTGGGGAAATGATACTGAAATGAACAGACTCAAGCAAGTCTACCTATCATTTTCTCCTCAAGAGAGAGATTTTGTAGATAAAAACGCTGTGAGAGAAGGTGCAAACTCTATTGAAGAAGTCTTTGAAAAAGTACTATCAAAGGACGAAAAAGAGAAATTAGAAAACAAGATTAATAACTTTTTAAACACTGTAAAACAAATGGAAACAACAGAACAAAAGGAAGCAAAACAACAGCCTACAATAGACTTGCAAATAGGTCAAAAACTCCATTACCAAGAGGACGTTTTTGAAGTAACAAAATTTGCAAAAGATAAAAATGGCCAAGATATGGTCATTCTAAAAGACCCTTCTATAGGAAGTGGAATAGAAATCCCTTGGTATCGGTCAAAATTAGAAGAAGTAATAAATAACGGGCAATACAAACTTGCCGAAATAAATCCTATCAAACAAATGAATACAGCAGAACAAGAAGTAGCCGAAAAATTCAAAGAAATGCCTAAAGAACTCTATCCTTTAGCAAAAGCTTATGCTCTTTCTGAAGACCAAGAGTTTGATAATTATAATGCAGACTGGGGTAATACTAAATCTGACAAAATTGAAGCATACAAAGCTTTAAAACAAAACTTCCCTGAAGAAGTTGTAAAGAGTGTAGAAAAAATGGTTGATGACAATACCTATACACAAAGCAAAGAAGTTAATAAAGTATATGTAGCCAACATTGTAGGCATTCTTGACAACATTGAACAGCAACAAAGTCAAAACAATGATGTAAAAGTAGGTCAAAAATTCCAATTCAAAGAGAGTAACTCAGTTTTAGAAGTTGTTAAGATTGATAAAAATGCTCACCGAGATGGTAGCGATGAGCTAACAATGAAACCTATAGGCGTAAATGTAGGTAACCAAGAGTTCAACTGGAGCAAGTTAGCTTTAGATACTGCCATTAAGGAAGGAAAAGTGGTAGAGATTACCCAGCAACAAGCACAATCCTCTCCTCAGCTTTCAGAGCAGCAATCCAACCAGCTAAACTACCTCAAAAACCAAGTAAAATATCTTGGTTTAGGCGAAGACACTAAACTGCACAAGAACTTAGAGAATGCTATACTATCTCCTGAAGATAAAGTAACTGTTCGCGCTGATTACAACTACCCCGACCGACTGATGAAAGGAAATACCGTCTCATTCGACTTGAACCTCACTAAAACCGAACAAGGAGGCGTGTTTTTAAACTCTTATCGCGCAAACCTCACCACTAAAAATGGCGAGGAACGCTCTCAAACCTTTAAAGTGCAGAAAGAAAACAACATTACTGCCAAAGAAGCTATCAACTTACTTGAAGGGCGCTCAGTAAAAATAGAGCACGATGTAGTGAATAAAGAAACGGGAGAGCTTTCACGTACGGAAAGCTTTATCAAACTCAATATGAAAGAGCCTAAAACAGACTATGGCAACTACAAATACGAGTGGTACAACAAGAATGCCTATGGTGTGGATATAGATAACATTATGCAAAAATCCAACTTAACATTTGCTAATGATATTGAGAGAGAACGCACTAAAAAACATTTGGAAAAAGGCAATATCACTCAGGTAACTTTCCAACAAGAAAACCGTCAAATACAAGGTTTTGCAGTGTTAAACCCTCAGTGGAAAATGCTCAATTTGTACGACAGCACTATGAATAGGCTAACTATCCAAAATCAATTGGTAAAACCCGAAGTTACTCAGTCTCAACAAAAGAACAACGTTCCTGAACATAGTATTTCACGATAACACTTTAATTGATAAACAATGAAAAAAACTCTTTTTCTCTTTTCTGCATTGCTGTGCTTTTCTTGTAGTAAAAAGGAGATTAAAGCCGAAAAGGGAGGTATTGATATAGTGTCCAACATCTATTTCAATGCCTCCAAAGGCTTAGATGATATGAAAAGCGTTGTTATCTCTAAACTCAATTACAAAGGTGACACCCTTGTAGAACTTGTTCCTTATGTTGATGAACCTGAACTCACTGAAAAAATCTTTATCATTACCGACTCACTTGCCTTTGATATCACTGACAGAAACCCTCAGCAGTTCATATTTTCAACGCTTTCTAATGTTCCTTCTATCCCTAAACACAAAAAAGAACAAGGAGCAGTATTCAAATCGCAACACCTTTTGAATTTCGATTACCGAAAAGACCTCAGTGATACTATTCTTTTTAAAAAAGAATACAAGCGTTTTAGGATAATTACTCCTGAGAATTACACAACTTATTATATTCATCCAACTGATACCCTTTTACCTTACACACTATATAAAAAAGAAGGGGATAAATATGGAGGGCGTATAGAGCGTATAGATTTATACAACAAACTAAACGATGTGTTTATATCCTTACAACTCCTCCCTCGTAAAGAGTGGGATAGTAAGGCTAAAAACATTTTTGAGTTCAATGATTTTATAGAAAAACACAAATAAATTTATCCTATGGCTACATTTTCACCACAAGATATTGAAAATATTGTGAATAACACTTCCATTGTCGACTATTTCTTCTACCTTGAAAGACAAGGCAGAGTGAAATTTGACCGCCAACGCGGACACGACTACTATTTTCTTACGGATAACGAGAAATTTTCAGTAGATGAAAAAGGCTATTATGACTTTAAAGCGGGTAAAGGCGGTCAAATTTTCAAAGCTGTAATGGAGCTTGAAAAGAAAACTTGGAAAGAAGCTGTTGAGTTTCTGAAAGACTTTTCTAATACTACTATTAGCCAAAGTGTTAAAAATCAAAAAACAGAAAATAAAAGACCTACTCCCACTCAGCATTACACAGAAAAAGCCCCCAGCACTAAGATTACTCAAGTGACTATACCTAACAATGATAAGTTGTTAGAATACTTCGCAGGGCGTGGTATCTCAAAAGAAATTCTACAACAATACGCTCAACAGGTACATTACCGCAATAATAGTGATGGTAAAAACTATTTTGGTATTGGTTTACGCAATCAATCAGGAGGTTATGATGTACGTAATCCTTATGTCAAAGCCAAAGTAGGAGCAAGTGATATAAGCATTATAACTGGTACTCGCAATGAAATGGTTGTCTTTGAAGGAATGACCGATATGTTTTCTTATCTGCAAATGGCTAAAGATAATGGCAAACCTAACGACCGTACATTGGTAGTGCTAAACTCTATTACCAACACAGGTACTTTTATTGAGCAATTTCAAAACTATACAGGTAAAATACATTTGTTTTTAGATGGAGATAAAGCAGGTAACGATGCTACTCAAAACATACTCAACAATCTGAAGAACAGCATAGACCAAAGAGGGGCTTATGGAATAGGTAAAAGTGAAGTAAAAGACTTGAACGACTATCATTTAAAAGTTTTTAACTACAAGAAAAACATAGAGCAAAGTAATGCCTCTGAAGAAATAAAATTACAAAAAGGAATGAAAGCGGTAAACAAAAGTACGAATGAGACTTTTGTCATTAGCTATACAGCTGATAATTATATAGATTTGAAACGTGAATACGATAGTCATATCGCTAAAGTAAATAGCGTTCATTTTCATCAACTCAGTGAACTTTTCAACGATTATGATTTTTTTGATTTTAACAATAAAAGATTGTTTCTTTCTTCAAAAAACACTATCTTTGCCGATAATAATAACATACAAATTCACACACAAAATGGAAGCACTACAATTGAACCCAATCGAGTATCCTCATCTCAGCCAATGGGAGAGCAACCACTTGAACCAAACCTTAGAGAACCTCTCACGCCAAGCCAATCCCAGCAAGAAGGAGATAACCCAAGCCGACAAGCAATGGGCAGCGACAATGTTGGAAATGGACTTAGCAGCTCAGAGCGGAGCTATTTGGGAAGACGAACAGGAAGACCCCAAATGGGCAGCCACAACGGAGCACAACCGCAAATTCTACCTAATCAAAGACCTCTTTCAACAGAAGAACATCAAAGCTCTGGAAGAGATATTCCAAACGGAGACCGATCTCAACCTCAAGGAGATGGCAAACAATTACCTAAAGAATCTGTACGACCTACCCTTTTAAACAAACCTAACAACACGAAAGTCAGCAACGAGGAAATAACAACCTTAGTCAATTCGCTGACTTTCGTTGCTGATGATAATACTATCCAACTCAATGAAGGTATACAAATCACTGATGAGATAAAAAACACCATTAGCGAATATAAAAGTGGCGGTATTACCAAAGATAATCGCGGGGTATTAGATGAATACTACACCGATGAAAAGTTAGTGAATGCTGTACGCAACCTTATCAAAAACAATTTCTCAGGTAAGCAGTCTATCAATGTATTAGAACCCAGTGTAGGTACGGGTAACTTCTTGCATGCTACCGATAATTTAGGACTAAAAACCAATGTCTCTGCCTTTGAAATCAATGAAACTACTGCCAAAATAGCCAAACTTCTACACCCCGAAGCCTCTATCAATCTACGTTCCTTTGAAACGGAATTTATAACCGATAAAGGTATTAAAAAAGACTTTTCTCCTCAATACGATTTAGTGATAGGTAACCCTCCTTATGGAAACCATAGAGGACTTTATTTGGGTTTAGGTGAAGAAACTAAACTCCCCCGCTACGAAGATTATTTTGTAAAACGCTCCCTTGATGTAATGAACGAAGGGGCTACTCTCGCAATGGTACTTCCTTCAGGTTGGCTCAATAGACAGGATAAACTCTCAGGTGCTGAACTCTCTGAGGCGTATCGTCTGCCTAACGGAGTTTTCAAAGCCACCGATGTAGGTACTGATATTGTAATTCTTAGAAAGAATAGTCAGGCGCAAACCCAAAATATCAGCAACTATTTTAAGGAACACCCTCAACAGATATTAGGTGATACTTTACAGCGCAAAAACCGCTTTGGTCGTGAGGAGGACTACGTGAAAGGCAACTTAGATGATGCCCTTACACGCCTACAAGAGTTTACTACCAAAAAAGTCATACAACCTGAACAAACTCAAACAACACGAGAGGTACAACTTGATATGTTTTCAACTTTTGAGAGTGCTCCTGCCAAAGAACCTATTGCAGAAAAAGAAGAAGATGTTGTTGTGACTACTGTCCCTAATGAAGAGTATAACAATTTACTTGTTGAAGCTAAAGAAAAAGTAGGACAAGCAATTAATATCTTTAGGAATATCAAGTTTAAATCATTAGCAGTCATTACTGAATGGGATAATTATGCTGCCTTACTGAGAAAACTCGATAGAAAAAATACTAAATTTACCAAAGAAGAACTTTCGGATATTAGCAAGAAAGCGGATAGCATTATTCAAGAGCATACCCCGAAATTTAAAAAGGCACAAGAAGCAACGGATATTGAAGTTGTTGCTAAAAGCAAAAAACAAGCCATAGAAAATACTGGTGAGTACAAAGTACAATCCACTCCAGAGATTAGCAAAAAGACACTCAAATATCATTTTGTAAAAGATGATATCGTGGTAGATACAGCTTTACAGAATAGTCATAACATCACTCCTGAGCAAGTAAAAGCCTTTACTGATACCAATTACAATGGCGAAATAGCCAATCCTGAAATACACGCCCAGTATGCTAATTATTACAAGGGAAAGTACATTCACGATTTTTACTATGCCGAAGGAGATATTTACGAAAAATTAGAACGTCTAACAGTTGATTTTGCAGGTAGATTAGATGATGAAAAACTAAAAGCACAATATAACAAACAAAAATCTCTCTTACAAAGCGTTTTACCTCCTAAAAAACAGTTAGAAGATATTATCATTTCACCTAATCACGAGTTTGTACATAATTTTGATTTAGGAAAAGTGGAGAAAGAGGTCTATAACAGCTATATGAGGCGCTATGATATGGTCAAAGTAGATTATAATTTAGCGGATAAGTTCAAAGACTTTGTTTTAAAATTACCAAGCCAAGCCCTTGAGCCCTCTTCTTCTTGGGAGGTCAGAGAATTTGTAGACAACCAGGCGGTAACAGGTAGTGATAAAGAGCGCAATGCTTTGATACGTGAACGCCGTAAAGAAGTGGCTAATAACCTCTTTCAAAAGTTTCTACGTGAAGAACTTCCTAATGGCCTTAAAGAGCGTTTTGTAAACGAGTTCAACCGCAAATACAACAACCTCCATATACCTGACTATTCTCAGTTCCCTTTGTTCTCTAAAATAAACCAAAACTTCAAAGGCAAACCTTTAGAGCTAACAGAAGTTCAAAAAGCGGGTATCGGTCGTCTTACTACCAAAGGAGTTGGGCTATTAGCCCACGAAGTAGGATTTGGTAAAACCCTTTCAGGGGTACTTTCTATGCACGAGGCTATGGAGCGTGGCAATGCCAAACGTCCTCTTATTGTCGTACCTAATGATAGTATCTTAAAACAGTGGGTAGAAACTATTTTTGAAGCTATTCCTAATGCCAAAGTGAATGTATTAGGCAACCTTGGTAAAGATTACGATTTGTCTCATTTTGACAATAAAGACGGTGAAATAACCTTAGTAACTTACGAGGGGTTTCAGAATATCGGCTTTAGTGATGAAATTACCCAACGATTGGCTGAAAAATTCTCTTATATCAACAAAAAGGATGTTGATAGCTTAGAAAATCCTATTACGGGAGGTGTTTCCGATGAAACGATGCGTGAGATAGAAATAGCTATTGCAAAAAAAAAGAAAATGCAGGGAATAATGAAACGAGGCAAGGTATACGACTGGGAAGATTTTGGTTTTGACCACCTTACTTTTGATGAAGTACACAACGCCAACCATATCGTAGATAAGGTACGTATCGAGGATAGGCGTTTTGCCTCCGATTTCCGCAGTCAGAACCAACGCCCATCAAAATTGGGACTCAACACTTGGGTAGCTTCTCAGTATATACAAGAAAATTACGATGGGCGTAATGTTACTTTACTTTCTGCAACTCCTTTCACTAACAAGCCGTTAGAGTATTATTCTGTATTATCCCTTATTGCCAATCAGCGATTAGAAAAATCAGGCTATTTCAATGTAAATAACTTTTTTGAGACCTTTATGGAAGCCGACAACGATATGGAAATTGATGCCAAAGGTGATGTAAAGTTTAAAACCAATGTACGCAGGTTTAAGAACAACGCGCTGTTTCAACAACTTCTATCCGAGTTTATTGATATTAAAGGCGAAGAGGATAACCCGCAATTGGTACGCCCTAACCGTATCAATAAGGAATACAAGATTGAACAAAATGAGTTTACAAGAAAAGAATATGACACCCTAAACCTCCTTTTTGACGAAAGTGAAGAAGGGGCTATTCTTTCTCACATCCTCAATGCAAGACTCATCGCTTTTTCTCCTTACCTCTCTAAAAATTACGAAGGTGATGTAGACAAAGTAAGTACTAAAGATTTTATAGAGAACTCTCCCAAACTCAAAACTACAATGGACTTAATTCGTCAGAACAAAACCGACAAGCCTGAAGCGGGGCAAATCATCTATTCTGAGTTGGCAGTACAACAATTTCCTCGTCTCAAAGAGTATTTGGTAGACCAAGTAGGCTACAAATCCGATGAAGTAGGTATCATCACTGGGGCTACCAACAAAAACCAACGTTTGGATATTCAAGAAAAATTCAATGCGGGTAAGATAAAGATAGTTATTGGCTCAGAAGCTATCCAAGAGGGAATGAACTTGCAAGAAAACACTACCGATATGTACCTTTTAACGCTACCTTACAACTTTACCTCTTTACGACAAACAGAGGGACGAATGTGGCGACAAGGCAACAAATGGGAAAATGTACGTGTGAATTATATGCTCACCAACGATAGTATTGATGTGTTTATGCTCCAAAAACTACAAGCCAAGCAATCTCGTTATATGGAAGCTATCAAAAAAGGGGCAAATATCATTGATGTGTCTGATGTGGATACACAGGAACTCAAAACTGCTATCATCACCAACCCCGAAACACGGGCTGAAATTGAAGTAGAGTTAATGAAAAAACGCTATGAGAATGAGAAAACCAAACATGCTGCCGATTTAGGTTTTATCTCTCGCAAATTTGAGGAATACAACAAAGTGTACGAAGTATATGTAAACGCTCAAAAGCACTATAAAAGAGTAAAAGATTGGGCTAAAGAAGAAGCAAGTGATTATTGGAAAGAGAAAGTACCTTATGAACAACTACAAGTAGAAAGGGCTAAAAAAGAAATCGAGCAAGTAATTGAAAAACTGGCGAAAAAGGGTGTCAATATAGCCGATTTTCAACATCAGCAAGAGATTGTAGAAAATAAAATAGCCTCTATAGACAAAGCAATCAATGAGGAATTACCGATTATCCGCGAAAGACTTATTACGCAGTACAAACAAGAAAAGCAAGAGCGCCTCAATGCCCCGCAAATAAACTTTGTAGAAGAACGGGCTGAAGAGAATAAAACATTCTTTAAACTTCGTCCAACTGCTGAAAATCCTGAGAATAAGGTTGTAGAAAATAAAACATCTCAAGATGAGCAGCAGCGCACTTACAAAGCTTTTAAACGATAATAAAATACCCCTGACAAGCTTATACTTATCAGGGGTATTTTTATATCTATTGGCGTACAAGATTGTACTTATATTTGTACTTGTAGGCTAAACCATATTTTAATTGCAATTCTATTAGCTTGTTAGCGTAGTCAGGAGCTGTTGTGTCTAACTGTGCAAATTCCTTTAGATATTCTTCGGCATTAGTTAAATTATCCAAATTAGTATCTGTTATTAAATAGAAAAAGTCTGTGTTTTCAGCTAATAATCTGTTATTCTCAATAGAATAAGTAGCTAAAGGCAACTTATTTTCTTCATTAACTATTTTGTTGCCTAAAGTTGAGTATTTTATTTCTTGAAAAGAATACTGCCCCGTTTTATCGGTGATTTTTAGTCTCTTTTCATTGTCAAAAACTACTTTAACTGTATAGGTTTGATAATTACTTTCAGGACTACCTAATAAAGCTCCATACGATTTTTTAAAAAGTTCTAATACTTTACTTTGTTGTGCAGGTTTTTCTGCAATAACTTCTGCTGTACCTACCCAAGTTCCTAGCAGCTTATTGTTATCTCCATTATTAGTATTAGTAGGAGTGTCGTCAGACTTAGAGCAGGCAGTCATTCCAATTGCCATAAAGGTGAGTAAAAATATTTTCTTTACCATTGTTGTTAAGTATTAAAATGTTAATGTTAAGTTATTGATTTGATTGTGCAAAGATACACATTTAATTAGTAATTTCAAAAAAATATTCTTTTAGATTACATATAATCAGAGATAAAACAAAAAATATTAGAAAAATCATCTTAAAAGAAAGTACCTATAGAACATCTATAAGTAAAAAATACTTTAATTCCTTTGTTTTACATTTAATTAATATTCAACATTTTAAAATTTAATTACCTAAAAAACTGAAAAATATTTTCTTTTTTGTTGGTTGTTTCGTCAAAAAATATTAATTTGCGCCTCTAAATTACTATTGTTTCTTTAATAAGAAGATATATGAATTATAATTCTACTGGTTTTTTTCCTAAATTTGACCCTAAAATCTATTGGAGTTTTGGAGTACTCCTTTGTCTTGGTATTTTCTTATTCATTTTCCAATGCTCTCGTCACGTAGATTGCGAGGAGGCTAACTTCTATGTCTTTGCTGATAACTATGCTGTGAAGGAAGTCATTGAGTTTGGTGATAAAACAAAAAATGCTAAATCGTGGAAATGGGATTTTGGCGATGGTTCTCCTGCCGATTTTAGACAGCGTACTTTTCACACCTATGAAAAGACTGGAGAATATGTGGTAACTCTTACTATCAACGGCTCTTGTACTTCTCAAAAGGTGCTTACCATTACCTCTCTCAATCAACAAGTAGGCTACCTGCCTACCATCAAAGCTCCTGATGTGGTCTTCTTAGGTGAAACCACTAAATTCATAGGACAAAAACAAGGAGGCATCTCATTTGAGTGGAGTTTTGGAGAAACTTCCTCTACTGATGCTGTGGGTGATTCTGTAACCTATAAGTTCAAACGCGTAGGACAAAAGAAGATAACTCTTATCGTCAATGGCGATTTAGACCACATTGCTACCAAAACTATTTATGTAGCCCCTAAACACGTAGTGGCTAAAGAGCCTATAGATATGGAGAGTTATGTATATGAACAACCTCATAGCAATTTTTCGCTGCCTATGGGGAAAGCACAGAAAGACCCCTTGGTAGATATGCTTACCAATATTCCCGTAGCTCCAAAAGCTCCTAAAAAAGAGGACACACCTCCTTCTGCAAAAAAAGTCCCTGATATCTCTAATGAACAGTTTATCCTACTTCTCAATGGGGTAGCCTCTCAAGCTAAAACCAAAGATGATTTCAAAGACTATCTTTGTGAGAACTACCAAGTCCCTGTAGTTATCAATGACGATAAAATCGTACCCTTTGCACAGTTTTGCAAAGAAATTTCTGGAAAGAAAGTAAAAATAGAAAATTTGCGCCTGCAAAAGGACGTTAATAACGCTTGTATCCAAAATATATATGTTTATTACAAAGTAAAAGGAAAAATATTTTGGAAAAAAGGATAATAACAATCATAAAAAATACAAAACAATGGAAGAAAAGAAATTGAGCTATGCCCCAGAGGTTACTAAAGCATTAGAGATAGCACAGAAAATAGCTCGTGAAAATATGAATGCTCGTTACTCTGGCGGGCACTTATTGAAAGCCGTTCTCAACAGAGATTTACCACTCTTAAAGCTCTTGGAATCTAAAGGTGTCGATGTGTTCTATTTAGAAGAATGGGCTGAAGTGCGCATTGAGGAAGCTCTAAAAGCTACCAACACTTATTCCTGTGACCCCGATGAAGTGATAGACACTATCTTCACTGAAGCAGAAGCTATTCGAGAAATTTTAGATGAGGAGGAAATCTCCTTATGGGATGTATTTATAGCATTGAGTACTCAAGGAGTAGCTTTTAATTTCGACCAAATGAAAACCTATCCTGTAACTCGTGCTGAACTCTTAGAAACGACCCCTCTTCCTGCTGCCTCTGCCGAAAAACCTTTTTCTTCTGCTCCTCTTTCTTCCACGGCTAAAGGGTTTTTGCAAAAATATTGTGTTAATAAAAAAGATGTCCTCAAAGCTAAAGCCTCAAAAGAAATACCTGTTGGCAGAGTTGCCGAAACTCAAAAAATTACCGAAATACTGTGCAGATTTAGCAAACAAAATGTGCTTATCATAGGCGATTCAGGTATAGGAAAAACTACCCTTATCAATAGTTTTGTACAGAAGGTTATATCTAACCAAGTCCCCGATGTGTTGTCTAACTTAGCTGTATTTGAATTGGATATGGGAGCCCTCATAGCAGGAGCTTCCTATAAAGGTGAAATAGAAGACCGTATCAAGAACATAGCCCAAGAACTCAAGCAATATCCTAAATCAGTACTTATCATCGAGGAATTACACGCACTTTTAGGTAACTCTTTTGATTCCTCTATGGCAAATCTACTTAAAAGTGAACTTACTAAAGGACTCACTGTCATAGGCACTTCTACTATCGATGAATTTACCAAAAAAATAGAAAAATCAGGTTTAGAACCTTTGTTTGAAAAGGTAGAATTGCAAGAAAGTGATGATGAAACCCATTTTAGAATGTTGCGTCAAACCCTTTCAGCTTATGAAAACCACCATCATATAGCCATAACCGATGAGGCAATTTGGGAAGCCATACGTCTTTCTAAAAGGTATTTAAAAGAGAAAAGTCTGCCTGCCTCAGCGATAGACCTCATAGACCATACAATGTCAGTTGTGAAAACAGCAGGAGCATCTTTCTTAAAAGAAAAAAATGCCTTGCTTACACAAATAATTCACTTGGAGGACAATACACAAGGTTTTACAGAAGAGCAACGCAAAAAGAACGCTGCTTGGTTATTGAATGATATCAAACAGCGCATTCCCTTTTTGTTAGATGCCTCTACCCTTTTAGAAGAGGAACAAACTACTACTTTTGAAACTGCTGATAACCTATTGAGCTATGGACGCAAACTCATTACCGAAGCTGAAAAAGTAGCTCAAGAAAAACGTTCTCACATCACCGAATGGGATTTAGCCGTACTCATCTCTCAAAAAACGAATATTCCTATAGGCAAACTCAAAGAAGAAGAAAAACAGCGTTTGAGTGATATGGATGCTATTCTTTCCGAACGGGTAGTAGGGCAAGACCACGCTATTGCTATTATCAGTGAGGCTGTACTCGAAAATCGCTCCGGATTGAGCAAAGCAGGACAACCGATAGGTTCTTTCTTCTTTTTGGGACCTACAGGAACAGGGAAGACAGAATTGGCTAAATCTTTAGCCGAATTCCTTTTCCAAGATGAGAACGCCATTATCCGTTTTGATATGTCTGAGTTCAAAGAAGAGCACTCGGCAGCCTTACTCTATGGGGCACCTCCAGGGTATGTAGGCTATGAGGAAGGTGGTTTATTAGTGAATAAAATCCGACAAAAACCTTACTCTATCGTACTTTTTGATGAGATAGAAAAAGCCCACGCCTCTGTATTTGATGTATTCCTACAAATAATGGACGAAGGGAAGTTGCACGACCGTTTGGGTAAAGAAGGCGATTTTTCTAATGCCATTATCCTCTTTACCTCCAATATAGGCTCTGACTTTATTGTCAAATCCTTTACTGAGGGGAATATTCCTTCCTCATCTACTCTTTTGGAGATAATGAGTCGTTATTTCCGACCAGAGTTTTTGGGACGTCTTACCGAGATAGTACCTTTTGCACCTATTAGCAAAGAAAATGCTCTAAAAATCTTTGAAATACATTTGAAAAAAGAGCTTTTAAACCTAACAGAGGGTATAAACATCTCACTCAATATTGCTCAAGAAGTAAAAGAGCATTTAGCAGAACAAGGCTATGATGCCACCTATGGAGCTCGTCCTTTAAAAGGTATCATTCGTGCTAAGTTACGTCGTCCTTTGGCTAAGAAACTTGTAGCAGGTGAATTTAAAGAAGGAGATACTATAGAGGTACTCTGGGAAAATAATGAAGTCGCTTGGAAAAAATCGAACATAACCGAATAAATAGAATGAAACACTTAAAAATACTTTTCGTTACTTTTAGTACAATTGCATTATCATCTTGCTCATCAAGCCGTTACCTTGCTGAGCTTCCTTATCATTACCCTACCGATGCTTTCTACAAAGCAGTATTAGCCCAAAAGAAACAAATCAATGAGCAATATACCTTGGTAGATGATAAGGGAGAAAACCTATCCGATAAGGAATTAGCCTTAAGAGAGAAATACTCCATTATTTTGGCTGTACCTCCTAAAAAAATCACTAATTATAAGCTCTATGCTTTTATAGATGAGTGGATAGGAACACCTTATAAGGAAAAGACCTTAGAAAAACAAGAGGGGGCAGATGCTTCTTACTTTATACAAGCCTTGTTCAGTGAAGTGTATGAAACTACTTTTCCCAAGACTCCCGATGGCATCTTCCGCTCTAAGGATTTACAACTTTTCACAGGGCGTACTTACTTGAAAGAAGGTGATATTTTGTTCTTTAGATACGATAAGTTCAAACCTATTTCCGATGTAGGCTTATATTTAGGAAATGGCAGGATATTGGCTTGTACCACACAAGGGCTAAACATCTATGACTTCAATGATGAGTACTTCCAAAAACGCTATACAAGTGCTGGAAGGCTCAAAGAGAAAAAGTAGATTTTTTATTCAACCCCTTGTCCATTCAAAAAATCTTTCGTACATTTGTCCTCAACAAACACAATAAACTAACTACCAATGGAAAACAACACTCACAACACCTCATCAGTCCCAGGCCGTGTGAACGACCCTCAAACTCTTGCCCGCTTTGCTTCCATAAAAAGTTATGACGACTATGTAAAGGACAAAAACAACCCCGTGGTAATGGTTACCCTCACCCTCGGCGACCAACCCTTTCTAAACAAAAACCACTTCGAAACCTTCCTTACCCAGCACACCAATGCCCACGACGAATTTACCATCGTAGTAAGTGATACCGCTATCGATGATTTTTACGGGCAAGTGATGAAAAACTCCAAAAACCTTCTGGGAGAAAAAATTACAATTCATTTTCACCAAAAAGGCAACATTGTACAATCCTTCAAAGGAATTATAGCCAATATCTGCAATAAGAAAAACGAAGGAGGTGGCTACGGTAATTTATATATTTCAGGCTTTGCTCCCAGTATATTGTTAGACAGCGGAAAAGAATGCCAGTCGTATGAAAATAAAACCCTCAAAGAAATAGTAGCACAAGCTACTGAAGAATATAAAGAAGTAACTATCAACACCGATGGCTTACTCAACACCAATTACCAAATCCCCTATGTAGTACAATACAAAGAATCCGATTATCAGTTTATCCAACGCCTTGCCCGTCGTTACGGTGAGTTTTTCTATTACAATGGCACCCAGTTGATGTTCAACAACGAAACTCAAAAAACAGTAACTCTTTTAGAGGGAGGAGACCTGATAAATGTAGAGTTTGAACTAATGATCAAACCACAAAATTTCTCTTATATTTCTTACGATGTAGAAACAGGCAATACCGAACAGAAAACAACCCAAGAAGTCCATTTGCAGGACAAAATAAACCCTTTCCAGTATGCCGCAATCAAAGCATCTGAAAAGGTATTTACCAAGAAACCAACAATTCCTTATAATGCAATCTCCGAACAATTTAGAGGTGATTATTTAAAAGATGTAGTTCGTCGTGAGAAAGAAAGCCGTGAGCAACTGATGCAAGTACGAGGCAAAAGTAGAAATCCACATCTGCGCATAGGAGGCTTTATAAAGTTAAAGGATATCAACGATAAGCCAATGGAAAGCTATCGCATTATCGACATCAAGCACCACCAGTCGGGGTATGATTATGAAAACGAGTTTATCGCCATCCCCGATGTGTATATCGCTTACTATTACGACGAACAAGCCCTCCCACGAGCTGAACAGCAAGTAGCCCGAGTTACCGATAACAACGACCCTAAAGGCTTAGGGCGCGTGCGTGTACAGTTTATCTGGCAAGAAAAACATCAAACCAAAACCCCTTGGATACGCGTAGTACAACCCCACGCAGGAGGTGGCAAAGGCTTTTACTTCATCCCCGAAATAGGTGAAGAAGTATGGGTAGACTTTGAAGACCAAAACGCCGAACGTCCCTTTGTAGTAGGCAGTAACTACAACGGTAAGGAATACAGTCCTTTCCACAACACAAACAACGATATCAAAGGCATACAAACCCGTAGCGGACACAAACTCGTCTTCACCGAAGACGAAAGCATTTTACTCTCAGATAAGAACGGCAATACCCTAAGATTCGACACCCAAGGCAAGAACATAGAGATTTCTGCCCCTGAGAATATCTCATTGTGCGCAGGTAAAGACCTCAATCTTAGTGCCGGCAACAATTTAGTGATGGACGTAGCCAACACAGCTTTCTTCAATGTATTACAACAAATGCTGGTAACTACTCCATTTATGAAACAACTCATCGCCGACTATTTCCACACCCAAGCTGGCAAAGCCCTAATAAACTCCGACCAAGAGATAAAGATAGAAGCCCGAGAAACCAATGTAGCAGGTACTGAAAAACTCTTTATCCACTCCGATGAGTTGGCAACGGTAAACTCTAAAGGGCTGCTTGAGGTGAAGGGAGAGCAAGGAACAAAGCATAGTAATAAGGCGGAAAGCCTTGCTCAAGACCCCGTTGTAATTGAAGGCAAAGCCTTAGTAATGTTTAGACCTAATAGCGATTGGGAAGATGACTCTGCCTCAAGTGATAACCCTACTTATGGCTTTGATTGGTATAGAGAAAATGACACTAACCTAATAGGTGATACAGCACAAATAGACACGCTTATGGGGTTCTATCACAATAATGACACTAATACTCCTTTTCAGCCTGAGAGTAGTACTGCGGTAATCGAAAAATTTAAAAGTGAGTATAGAAATGTAACAATAGATCGCGATGGCACACCATATAGGTATTTTGTGCCTAAACTTATCCTATATAAGAATGAAAATGAACAAGTAAGAAGTGTAGCAGTTCTTGATATCATATATGATGTGTATGAAGAGCCTAACAACCTCTTTATAGAATATGAGAGTCAGTTTTTTAATATTAGTGAACAAGGTGTTACTGTAGGACCTCCACCACCACAACCCCCTCTCCCAGAGGTAGCTTACACACCACCAGAAGGATATAACATATTTAAAATATCCTCAAAATCAGTTGGAAATCATAAAAGCATTACTGTTGAAATAGAGTGCTTAAAGCCTTTTGGAGATTTAAACGGAAAACAGATAAAAGCGTATGCTCTTACAGAAGGTACTAATGGGCAACCTGCGCAGAAAAAGATAGTAGGTGTCTTGGACGTAATGCCTAATAGCAAAGCCAATCGCAAAGTGGTAAAACTGCTAATGGTGAATGTGATCACGGATGTAGACTACAATGGAGTAGCTGAAAAAGGATATGAAGTAGCAAAGCTGTTAGAACAAAAAAAATACTTACGTAAGTATTTAAGAAATTCCTTAATAGATCCTATATTTAAAAAAGTAGATTTAGATTTGAGTGGTATAACACTTAGAGATCAGTTTAATAGAGCCTATACTCGTAACAACAATTTATTATATAATACACCTACAGGTCATCAACATTTAAGTACTTATTTAAAGGAAAATCTTAAAAAAAAGTTAAAAGCTATATTAAATGAAAGATTAAGGGGAAAAACAGTCAATCTGGAAGCAGAGTATAATAAAAGATATAAGGATTACCTCCCTATATTCTTTTTCTCTCAAAGATATTTTGATGATAGTCTAACTACGACAGCTTATTATACCCCTAATAAGGCAGTAGTAACTACAAGCCGTATAAAGCCATTTGTGATAACACACGAAGTATACCATAGTTTGGGTTTACCTCATTCCTTTGAGAATAGAAATCATATTCCTCAAACTCTTCAAGGAGGAAATAGAGAAATACAAAGTAATGGAGAATATTCATTTGGATACCAAATGACCACCAATATTATGGATTATTCAGATCACAGGAATAATCTATTCTATTGGCAAATAAAAATAGTTCGTAGCAAAGCGGCTCCAGAACCTAACAATTATAGACCTGAACAGTTATGAAAAAATTGATCACAATTAGTTGTTTACTATTGGTAAACCTTAGTAATGCACAAAATATTTATGAGTTAAAAATTGATAAAAAAATGGATAAGAACAATCGCCCAACAATAGATAGTGGATTTGATATTCTTCATTTAGAAGAATATAAGGATTATTTAATCAAAGATCCAGATAATATTGATAAAGATGTTTATGAAAAGAAAACCTCTTCAGGGAAAATACAAATAGAAGGAGGTTATGGAAATGATTATACTTACGAAAAATATTTTAATAATTCAAGTTATTGTATATTTAAGGTATATGATGCAAAAACATTGAAGATAAAAAGAAAATGCCTTTTAACACGTCCCGTAGATATCTTTCTTGGCAAAGAGTATCGCTATGATAGTAATGCTACCCTTATCAAAACCATTGAACACGATAAGGGATGGAATTTTAGTTATGAAGATGTGATTAATTATTTATATGACAATATAGAAGATGAAGTAGAAATATTCATTTCTTCTATCAAAAAAAGAGTATACCAAAATAGAAATTATTGGCAAGTAGAAACTAATACAAGTTTTTGGAGAAATAATCATTTTTTGCGTATAGATGGTAATACAGGTGAGATACTGTGTCATCTTGTTTTGTATACAAAAGAAAACGCTCCTGCAATAAATGTGCTTAAAACTATTGTTCCTAATAAGATAGATAAACTTCCTCCTGAAGAAAATAAATATCTTCATTGGATAGATGAAAATGGCAAAAAGTATCAAACCCCAGACACAAGGCGGAAAGTCAATGGTATTTCATATACCGAAGAAGAATGGAAAGCCTATGAGGAAGAACAATGGCAACGCTATCAGAAAAATAAAGGAAAAAGTTGGTAGGAGCGATTGTTTAGTTAAAATATATGAGTTATGCCACAAATCATCACTAATACTGCAGAACTCAGTTGCAATCAAGGTACTGCAACGAGTAAACTCAATGTTACAAGTCAAGATTTTGTAACTATTGAGGGTAAAGCTATGGCTACTGAGGACGACAAACAAGCTAATGTGAATATAATGCCTTTTGGTCAGTGCAAGCTAAAGCCTACGTCAAGTGGTTATTTGCCTTGTATGCCTGCTCCTACAAAATGGGAACAAACAGCTGAGAAAGATACCATCAACGATTTAAAAATCCTCACAGAGAAAAGCACCTGCCAGTGTGCTGTAGGTGGTAAAATATCTGTTACCCATAAAGGACATAACGAACAACACGAAATAGAATAAAAACAAAAATTTGCGCTTTTGTATTTTTTTTGTACATTTGCAACGTTGAAAAACTATCAAAATGGAACACCTAATAGGAGTTATAAATGAGATAAATCACTTACCTTATGATATAAGGGCAGAAGTGCTATTAAACCATTTGTTAGACAAAGGAATTATCTCTGACAACGAATATATAGTAAAACACCAAGGGCAGTTTGTACGCGGTTATCGCGCCGATGTACTAAGTGCAAAACTTACTGATTTCAACTACGATCCTACCCAATTGATAGAGGTAAGCCTTTCTCGCGATAGTTTGTACGATATACTCCCCGAAAGTGTCGCTCATCATACCAAGAATGAAACTCAAGGCAAGGGAGTAGAAACGATGCTCAAAGATTACAGAGAAAGGAAACAAGAAGAAAAAGCAGCTCGTACCTTTTTTAGTCCTTTTGAGAATGAGATTTTTAAGTTAGGAGTAGAAATAGAATCCTTTGAACAAGATAGCTTTAAAGAGCTTAATGCCAACGAAATTTCTACATTATTCTATGAACTTTGGGGCATTTCAAAAGATTTTCCTACTTTCTTAGTCTCTAAATTCATAAGGTTGTTACCTTATAGCTACAAAATAGTAGGCAATATTCCTCTTACAGTGCAAATACTCTCAAAACTTTTAGGAGAAGAAGTACATATTAAAGAAAAAGAGTTTGCTACTTATTCTGATGAATCACAAGGTTTTTGCTTGGGAGAAGACATCTACTTAGGAGTAGATATGATCACAGGTACAGCCTATGAAGATTATACTAAACACCTAACCCTTGAGATAGGTCCTTTAAAGCATTCTGCTTTTACCGATTACATTCTTGGGGGCAATAAAGAAAAATTCGTTATAATGTTCTGTGAGCATTTTTTTCCATTAGAAGTGGAAATCCAGTTAAGTGTATTGCTCTCAGAAGAAGAAAGCCAATTTGAATTAAAAGAAAACAACGACCCTATTTTAGGTTATAACACTTGTATATGAAAGAGTTAAAAAATTACTTTATCAATTTGTTCGACCCTCGTCTATTGGTAATATTATTGTTTTTAGTAGCTATGTGTATAGCTATTACCATCATTTTTTCAAAGAAAGTACCTGAGTTCAAACAGTATAAAACCAATATCTACATCTATCTGTTCTTAACAGTATTGGTGTACTCAGTCATTGCCTTTTTAGGATATAGCCGCCTCTTTGAAGGGAAAACCCTAAGTGAATTTGTCTTCTATCAAATTTGCACCTTAACACTTGGCTTCTTTCATTGTTATTTTTATCGTTTGTTTTTCAACAAATTCAAACTGGAGGACGATGTGTTCAAAGAACTATTTTTTGCCTTATTAGTCGTGCTATATGCCGCAGTACCTTTTTTGTTAATTTACACTTTTTTAAACGGAATGTACTATATGCCCCTAATGATGGGCAATTTTATAGTCTTTTTCATACCTACTTTAGTAAATGCGAGCTTCAATCATTCTCTAAAGATACCACCTAAAATCTACACCACTTGGCAATTCCCCGAAAACTACAAAGAATTAGTAGGAGTGAGCGATGATGAGATGCGCGATTTAGTAGTATTCACACTAATGATAAAAAAAGAAGAAAATGATAAAGACTACACTTTATATCGTGCCAAAGGTCCTACCCGAATAGATTTCGGGCGCTTGTTCTACAATTTTGTAGAAGATTACAACGAGCGTTTTGCCGATGCCCCTATCGAGATACAAAATGAAGAAGGCTTTTATAATTGGGTATTCTTCAAACAACCTAAATGGTACGAATCCACTAAATATATAGACCCTAAGTTTACCCTATATATGAATGGAATAGAAGAGAATAGCTACATCATTTGTATGCGAACACTCGTTTCCGACACCGCAATCAATAATAGTGACCAAGAAACAGATTTTGAATACAGTAAAGAAAAGGACAATGAACGAGTTCAAGCTTATTAGCCTCACTTTACTTAAGATAATAACTCAACAGATATAAAATAAATAGAATAACAATGACAGAAAAACTCACCCATTTGCCAGTGAACTTTATTGATGGAATGAAAATCAATAAAAGGTATTTTATAGATATTCAAAACTTCGTCATCGATTCGGTGCGCGATGCTATAGGGGTACATACCTCAATGCTTACCTATGGATTGTTGCCCGTCAATGACCCACTGAGAATGAATCTGTCAGTAGACACCCATAAAAACCTCCGACTCCGTATAGAAGAATGCCACGCAATTACTCCTAATGGCTCTCGAATAGACATCAGTTCTAACACGGAACAGAGTACGCTCTCTTTTTCATATCCCGAAATTATCAAAGAGATAAAAGAAGATGAGGTTGCGTTATTAGCTTGTATTTCTGTCAATCCATTCAAGCGTGTCCCTTGTGGAGACCCTGACCCTGAGGAGAACCCACCACGCGACCCTTATACCGAACCTGAGTATTACCTTTCTTTAGTGAAGGAAGAGGAACTTAGAAAAGATATGGGCGTAGGAGGGCATTATCTCATTGTAGGAAAAATATGGGTAAGTGGTGGTAATACCAATCTTGATAGTTCTTATATACCACCTTGTGTACTGGTAGCTTCTCATCAAAAACTACAGCAGTTATACAACGAAATCGACCGTTTCTATGGTCAGATGGAAATTTATGCTATCCAAATCGCTCAAAAAATACATACTAAAAACCAGACCAATAAATTAGCTACTATCATAGAGCAAATGACCGATAGAATGCTCTACTACTTAGCTACTGAAATCAATCATTTTCGTTGGCTTACTCTCTACAGTACCCCTGCCGAAATGTTAGTGTCAGTAGTAGGTTTTGCAAGAGTGCTTAAGAACTTTATCGATGCTCGTTCAGGAGTGGGTAAAGAGGAATTGCTCAATTACTTTGCCGATTGGTGTAATGTAAGTCAAGGAGAGTTTGAAACAGTCTTCTCTGAGGTAATCAATACAGAATACAACCACAATCAAATAGGAGACTCTGTGGTGAAAGTAGAACGTTTTATGAAAACCTTAGAAGATTTATTCGCTATTCTAAACCGCTTAGACTTCATTGGTAAGAAACGTGATGGCAGCATTTTCGTATCTGAAATCACAAATGAAAAAAGCTCTCTACAACCTGAGAGAAGCAAGACTTTCTTAGCCGATTAATAGAAATTAACAACAAAAAATAAACCTATATGGAAATATTAAATCAAAAAGAACGCACAAAAGCATTAGGCTTTTTCGTGTTATTTTTCGCTCTTGCTGTATTTGTTATAATTTTAGCACTCATTGTCAATATCTACTTCCCTTTCAAGGAAAATGATTTGCTCAAACAAGAAAATGCTCGCATACAACGAGAAATGAAATTTCAAGATGGCTTTTCTTTTCAGTTAGAAAAAGTAAAAGTGGCTGTAGATTCTATAGGAACACCTCAAGGGGGCTATAAAAACGATTTTTTCAACGAGAAATTAGCCCTTTCTATCCTTGCCGATATGTACAAGCAAATCCCTAAAGACTCTCTTAGAAATAAAAATATGTACAACAATACTATCTTGGTATACAAAGAGCTCATTGATGCTAAGAAACAAATAAAACAACTTACCATCAATCAAAAAACCTTAGATAGCCTTAGTACTATCAACAAAACCTTAAAAGAGGAATATGATAAGATGAAAGTAGATTTAGAAGTTTGCAAACAACTATACCAACAGGAATAAAGTAACTATAAAAAGACAAATTGGATATGTTAAAAATATATTTACTTTCATTCATAAGTTTTATATGCTTTTCTTCTATTACTTTTGCTCAAGAAGAAAAAAAGCAAGATAGCTTGCAAATCATCTCAAAGAACCCCAAAGAGCCTGTTACTATCAATTGCAAGATAGTACAAGGTCATAAAAAACTAAAAGGAAGACATTTTGCAAGTGCACAACCTTTATATCTGCGTGCTAATAAAGATACACTCACTTATGGAGTGTTTCAGTTTGGCAGAAGAGGAAAAGATTTATTCCTATATGTCAAAATATTAGACGAATCTGTTTGCTTAAAAAAAGAAGAAGATTTTGATATGTTCTTTGCTTCAGGAGAAAAGATAACCCTAAAAAATCAATTTCCCATCAATTGTGAAGGAGCTTTTGCGCATAAGCTAAATGCCAAAGAAATAGATGAGATTATTTTTAAAGAAATAACCAAAGTCAGTATTTATACCTATCATAAAAACTATGAGTTTTTGATAAGTCCTAAACAAAGTGATGATATCATTACCCTAATACAATGTCTAAGAAGGTATAAACAGTTGAAATAACAAAAAAAATACTATGCCACTACCCGAAATAAAACTAACACTACAATATGAAGACCGCTTTCTCTCAGAAAAATGGGAAGATAGAAACGAAAATAAAGTAGTGGTACGTACTGATACCCATTTTCAAAAACATACCATTAGTATCCTCATCTCAGAACAACCCATAGGAAGCGTTCAACTAAAAATAGACGACCATTGGGTAGAACTTCCTACCTACAAACTTACGGTTACAGACGACAAAACTGAAGAAATAAAAACTTTCCAAGTAACTCGTGACTTCCTTGCCTTTAAAAAAGAAACTACCCAAAAGAGCTTTTTTTCATTCTTAGGTATCAAACGCTTTGATAAAACCTCTTTCCTGTATGAAAACATAGCCTTTGAACCCGAAAAAGACAGTATAGAGAGTTTCGAACTATCGCGTTATCGCAAATTGTCCAACAATTCTTTGTCCTATCAATTTCAAAGTGGAGATAAGAAACTCCTTATCTATGCAGGGAGCTTAGAAAACTTTGCAAAACCTACAGATATAGATAGTTACTTTATCATAGTAGATAGTAATGAAGGACAAAGTTTTATAGGAGATATTTCCTATCGAGAAAAGATGCTAAAGCTCACCCCTAAAGTAACATTGCAAGTTGTCAAACGCACAAAAATAGCCAAAGAATTCTCTTTTGATAGCAAAGGAAAAGTTCAAAAACTCATTTATTTGTAAACTCCTAATCTTCTAAAATTCAAAAGATTTTTTTATTCAAAAACTTGTTTTTTCAAAAAAACTTCCGTACATTTGTCCGCAGCAATACAAAAGCTAACTAGCAATGAAAAATAATAACAACAACACCTCATCTGTACCAGGTCGTGTGAACGACCCCAAAACCTTTGCAAAATTTGCTTCGGTGAAAAGTTTTCAAGATTTTTTGAAAGATAAAGATAATCCTGTAGTGATGATTACCCTTTCTCTCAATGGTAAAGGATTTTTAGACACTGCCACTTTTTCTTTACAACTTTCACAGCACACCAATGCCCACGACGAATTTACCATTGTGGTCAATGATACAGCTATCGACGACTTCACAGGGCAAGTGATGAAAAATTCCAAAGATCTTTTAGGAGAGAACATTACTATTCATTTCCATCATCACGGAAGTATTGTACAATCTTTCAAAGGAATTATAGCCAATATCCGCAACCGCAAAGACGAAGGTGGCGGACACGGCAGGCTCTATATCTCTGGCTATGCACCAAGTATCATTTTAGAAAATGGTAAAGACTGTCAGTCGTATGAGAACAAAACCCTTCCTGAAATCATCGCCGAAGCCACCACTGAATACCCCCAAGAAGCCAAGGTAAATACCGAAGGAATGATCAATACCAAGTATAAAATTCCTTATGTGGTACAATACAAAGAATCCGATTATCACTTTATCAGTAGGTTAGCCCGCCGTTATGGCGAGTTTTTCTACTACAATGGCACCCAGCTCATTTTCAGCAACGAAGCACAGAACACAGTAGAGCTTTTTGAAGGAGATGATATGATCGATGTAGAGTTTGAACTAGTGATCAAACCTCAAAACTTCACCTATTTGTCCTATGATGCCGAAACAGCAGGTACCGAACAAAAAAAGACCCAAGAAGTACACTTGCAGGACAAGGTAAATCCTTTTCAGTTTGCAGCTATCAAAGCCTCAAACAAAGTCTTTACCAAAGTGCCCGAGATGCCTTATGTAGCTATACCCGAACAGTTTAGAGGTGATTATTTAAAAGATGTAGTACGCCGTGAGAAAGAAAGCCGAGAACAGCTGATGCAAGTACGAGGCAAAAGTCGCAACCCCCACGTGCGCATAGGGGGCTTTGTAAAACTCAAAGACATCAATGGTAAACCAATGGAAACCTACCGAGTGATAGACATCAAGCACTATCAATCAGGTCAAGACTACTACAACGAGTTTATCGCCATCCCCGATGTGTATATCGCTTACTATTACGATGAAGAAGCCCTCCCACGAGCCGAACAGCAAATAGCCCGAGTTACCGATAACAACGACCCTAAGGGCTTAGGGCGCGTGCGCGTACAGTTTATCTGGCAAGAAAAATACAAAACCCAAACCCCTTGGATACGTGTAGTACAACCCCACGCAGGAGCCGACAAAGGCTTTTACTTCATCCCCGAAGTAGGCGAAGAAGTATTAGTTGATTTTGAAGACCAAAATGCCGAACGCCCTTATGTAATAGGCAGTAACTACAACGGCAAGGAATTTAGTAAATACCATACCTCAGGCAACGACAAGAAAGTGATACACACCCGTTCAGGTACTAAAATCATTCTCAATGATGGGGAAGGTAGTGTATTTATAGAAGACCCTAGTGGTAATACTTACCTAATGGATGGACAAGGAAATATCAATGTAAGTGCTCCTAAGAATATTAGTTTTACAGCGGGAGAAAATGTAAATATCAAGGCGGGAACTAATTGTATTATGGAAGTAGGGAACGATATGTTCACTACAGTACAAAATAACAATAGTGTAGAAATTGTTAATAATCATAGTTTTAGATCTAAGGACTATAAACAGACAGTACAAGGAGCTAAAACAATAGATATTGAAGGTAATTTAGTAGAAAACACAGCAGAGACTACCCATACAGCAAAGAAAGGAAATATTACCATACAGAGTGCGGGTGTTTCTAAGGTGTTAGGTAAAAAAGATGCTATGGTCAATAAAGGATAGTTATGAAAAAGATATTATTATTTTTACTCTTAACCCTGCAGCTCGCTAGCTGTCAAAATCATAATAGCAATAATAAGAATATGAATGAACAAGAATATGAATGGGGCATAGCGGTGAATACTCCCATAGGCTACCCTATACGTTTTTATGCCGCTATGGTGGGAGGAACTCCCATTGTAAGAGAGTTATACACTAAAAAAGAAGAACCCGATTGGGGAAATGCTTTTGGTTATGAAAGCACTTCAATGGACAAACTACCTAAAAGCGTAGATATGGTATGGCTGTCCTATAAAGAAGATTGCTTCTATAGGCTCAAAACCGCTATTGATTACGAAAAGGTAGAGAAACTTTTTAGAGAAGGTTTTAATCAAAGAGTCCCTAATGGAGAAGTAAGACATAAAACCTATGATACTATAGTAGTGGGTATTGCCCCTGGTGGCGTAGTAGTGTTATGGGTGGGGTATGGTTATTTTCCTCTTACAGAAATAGGAAGATACCAAGCTGAAAAAATAGATTTGAAAGAGCCACCTGGGTTAGATAGTCACGAACGTCTCATTTTTAGTAAAGAGGATAGAGAAGAGGTTTTAAATAGTGACTTAACAATTCCTAAAGCGGTACGTGAAGCCAATAAAAACAAACCTATCCCCTTTGGCTTATGGGATAGTTATAGATACCATCAATACCAATGGTTCCCTGTCTATGAAATTCCTGATGGAAAAATAGGTGATGTAGACTATCGCTATTGGAATGGAGAAGCAGGCACTACCTTGTATACTGATTTCGCTTCCTATATGGGTAAAGAAGATTTCTTCTATTTAGAAGAACCTATTCAAAAACGTCCCTTGTTTAAAGAATTAGTTATCTCTTACAAAGCTGAAAGCGGACAAAAATATTTAGCAAAAGTTTGGTTTGATTGGGAAGCAGTAGTAACTGCTTATCAAAAAGTCTTTCGAAAAGAAGCCGCTCAAGTAACGGCTCACTTAGATATTCGCGTAAATCGCGCTAATACCTACCTCACCTTTCAATTGATAGGCGATAATGGTGAACAAACTTTTTTAGAACCTAAAGAATTAAAATTTTATAAGCTTTCCGATAAAAATTTTATAACCCCCACCCCTTTAGACTAAAAAATATGCCACAGAAATTTGTAATAAAACCATTATTATTTTTACTCTTAACTCTGCAATTCGCTAGCTGTCAAAACCATAACAACAATAATAAGAATATGAATGAACCACAATACGATTGGGGCGTAGCGGTGAATACCCCCATAGGTTACCCTATACGTTTTTATGCCGCTATGGTAGGTGGAAGACCCATTGTAAGAGAGTTGTACACTAAAAAAGAAGAACCCGATTGGGGTAATGCCTTGGGGTATGAAAGCCATTCAATGGCATACTTGCCTTCAAGTGTAGATATGGTATGGCTGTCCTATAAAGAAGATTGTTTTTATAGGCTCAAAACAACTATTGATTATAAAAAGATAGAAAAACTTTTCAGAGAAGGCTATAAAGAAAGAGTTCCTAATGGAGAAGTAAGACATACAACCTATAATACTATAGTAGTAGGGGTAGCCCCTGGGGGTGTAGTAGTGCTATGGGCAGGTAGAGGCTATAAAAAAACTACTGAAATAGGAAAATACCAAGCCGAAAAAATAGAATTGAAAGAGCCTCCTGGGTTAGATAGCCACGAACGCCTTATATTTAGCAAAGAGGATAGAGAAGAGGTTTTAAATAGTGATTTAACAATTCCTAAAGTAGTACGCGAAGCCAATAAAAACAAACCTATCCCCTTTGGCTTATGGGATAGCTATAGAGACCATCAATACCAATGGTTCCCTATCTATGAAATTCCCAATGGAAAAATAGGTGATGTTAGGGTGAGATATTGGAATGGAGAGGCAGGCACTACCTTGTATACTGATTTTGCTTCCTATATGGGCAAAAAAGATTTCTTCTATTTAGAAGAACCTATTCAAAAACGTCCCTTGTTTAAAGAATTAGTCATCTCTTACAAAGCTGAAAGCGGACAAAAATATTTAGCAAAAGTTTGGTTTGATTGGGAAGCAGTACTAACAGCTTATCAAGAAGTCTTTGGAAAAGAAGCCAATAAAGTAACGGCTCATTTAGATATTCGGGTAAATCGAGCCAACACGAACCTTACCTTTCAATTGATAGGTGACAATGGCAAACAAACTTTTTTAGAACCTAAAGAATTAAAATTTTATAAACTTTCCGATAGAAATGTCATAACCCCCACTCCTTTGGATTAAAAAAAGAAACTTAATTATGGCACAAACATTTGTATACAACTCAGGAACTTACCAAGAAACCAACTTTGGAACAATTCACTTAGAGTTTGGATTATTTTTTGATGGCACTCTCAATAATAAAGATAATACCGATTTGCGCCTAAAAATGCTTAATCAAGAAGATCTCAAAATTCTTCCTTCTGATAATGTTAATACAGTGACGCAAAAAGAAGAGTTAATAAAAAAAAGAAGAGAACGTTTTGAAAATGACGAACTTACAAATGCTGACAAATGGCATTTAGGATTGGATTTTAAAGATATTAAGACATTAGAACAAACACTTGAAAAAGAAAAGCAAGCAGGTTCAGAAGTCCCTGAAATATTAAAAGAAATCGTCGGTTATTACAATGCTGATAAGAGATCGTTGGCTGATAAACAAGGGGTTGATAACAGTCTGATGAACGATTATACCAATGTAGCCCGTATGTGGGCGTGTTGTAATGAGACCTATGCCATCTATATAGAAGGCATTGGTACTCTCAATTGGCAAAAAGATATAGATGCAGGTTTTCAGTTTGGTTCAGGAGATACAGGTATCAGAGGAAAAGTACGTAGAGGTTGTTATGAATTGGGTATGAAAATTAAAGAGAAATTACCCGAAGAAACAGATGAGGTTATTAAGGTTACTTTAGATGTCTTTGGTTTTAGTCGTGGGGCAGCAGCGGCACGCAATTTTCTTTATGAAATAAATATTTCTAACAAGAGAGAAGAGGATACTAAATTAGATAAAAGATTTGAAAAGACAGGGAGAAGACTATATAATGAGGGTAATCGTTATGGTTATAATGAGTATGCTTATTTTTATTATGACAAGGATAATGTAAGAGTAAATATAGATTTCTTTGAGGAAGGTAAATGGCCTAAATATGGCTATTTAGGATATTATCTATTAAAAGAAGGAATAAATCCTAAAATATTAGATAAGATAAGCTTAGAGATACGATTTGTAGGGATTTATGACACAGTTTCTTCCTATGAAGAATTTGGAAATATAAAGGGTATTTCTCTAAAAATAAAAGGTATAGAACAAGCCTCTTACCTTAAAGATTATTTTAAGGATGATGTAAAACAATTGCAACTAAATAATATCGGAAATTTTGGAAAAGCAGTTCATTTTACAGCAATGGATGAACATCGCGAAAATTTCTCCTTAACCAAATTGCGTCCACAAGAAAGTAATTGTAATTATATAGAAAAAGTTTTTCCAGGAGTCCATTGCGATATTGGGGGAGCGTACGAAACAGGTACTGAGTATGTTGATGAGATAGATAACAGTAATTATAATTCTGGCTTAGATACACTTCGTGAGGATTTGATAGCCAAACATTGGTATACAAGGGAACAATTAAATATCCCCTTTTTCAAGCTTTCAGGGACACGTTTTTTACGAAAAGAATATAGTTATATTCCTCTACATTTTATGCAACAGTTTTTTAATGATATTTTAGGGAATAGCTACGCAAATGTAATTAGTAAAAATGTTGTTACTGATTATCCTATTTCAGACCCTCAAGATAAAAAACTCATAGACGCTAAAGAGCGTTTGAGAAAATATGTTTTTAGAGATGAGAATAAAAAAGAAGAGGAAAGATCAGAAGAGGAAAAAGAATGGCGCTTTCTACCAGATGAAAAAGTAAAAAAACTACTTCAGGAAGAAGGGGAAAAAGTAATTAATGAGATTAAAAGCAAAAGAAAAAAAGAACAGGAAAAGAAAAAAGAAAAAGATCAAAATATGATGCTTTTAGAAGGAGGTACATATAAAAAAACGGTTACTTTCGATAGTGAGCCAAAGATTGATTACCCAAAAGTTTTACAAGAAGTAAATAAAAGAAACCCAATCTTTGAAACACAAGATGTTTTAAGAATATTACGTAACAAATACCTCCATTGGTCAGCTAATAGAGATTGGTTTGGTATGGATCCAACTCCTGATAGAATACGCAAAGAATATTAGAGATGAAAAATGAAAAATATCTCATAGAAAGTATTGTAAATAAGGATTATAATACACCTTATGCTCAAGAGAATACTTATAAACGTCTTATAGAGATTTGGTATTTAGGTAAAAAAGCAAATTTAGCTTATTACCAAGTAATGACTATAAAGTATCTATTTCCTGAAGAAAATACACTGAATACTTTATTGCGAAAAATAGCCTCTACTTTCAATTATTTGGAAGTAGGTACCAATGAAGAAAATAGAATAGCTAAAGTATTCAATCTTTCTGCTATTAAAATCAAATGGAAAAAAATACAACTATCTATTACTACCATTCATAAAGGTTATGAAATAGAGAACTATTGCACTTCTATTACTAACCTACTAGAAGATGAACAAAGTTTTATTACTTTCCTTAATCAAAATAATATGTTAGGATTACTTTTTAATGGACATCCCAAAGAGGAAAACAAAGTAATTCGCAATGGTGAAGACCTTCTTGAATATAGAAATAGTATTCTTATAGAATCTATTGTAAATGAAATAAACAACAACACAAATTTAAAATACTCATTGTTATGGCTTGGTTCTTTGGAAATAAACAACAAAAATACATAGACAATTTAGAGAAGAATAATAAAAAGCGTCAAGAGGCTGAAATCATTACCATTGGTAAAGCAACTCCAGAACAACAAGAGGAACGAGCTTCTCAAGTTGTAGCTCAGCGTAACCAAAAAAGAATGGAAGCTATTGAAGAAGAGCAAGAAAAAGAAGATAAAGCTCAAGAAGACCAGCTTTTTGTTATTAATGGAGCCAAGGTAAAATTTGGTCCTCATATAGGAACATTTAAAGTGCTAAGTGACACCCCTACCATCCAAAGTAAAACTGTAGGTACTGAAATAGAAAAAAGCCCTGCCAACTTTACATTTATGGATGGATTTCAGCTATTGACCCTAACGCAGTGGCAAGAGGTTGGAACAGCCAAATACCAAGATAACTTAGCTCTTATTAAAAAATCTACTATTGTAAGCACAGGTAAGATGTCTCCAGCCAATGCTCCTATTGAAAGTGGTAAAATAGAGTTCATAAACTCAGGACAAATAAATGTTCCTGAAAATATAGATACTACAGGAATGCCCTTGCCTTTATTTAACCAAACTATTGAAAAAAGTGAATATTCTCTTGAAAGCAATTATTTTCATAATCACTTATTAGAAGTAGCTAAAGAGGTAATGTCAAATATCGATGAACCAGATAGCTACGTATATAAATTTTATAAAAAAGTTATTGAAAATCAAATTAAAAATCCTGAAATAGAGGTTGTCAAAGATTTATTTTCTGACAAATGGGGAAAATATGATTCCTTTTCTGAGAAAATACAAATATCTGAGAAACAACTGGCTGATATTGAAAAAGATAACGATCGAAAAATTCAACTTATTACAGTTTTAGGAGAATGTTATGCTAAATATATAGAAGGGGTTGTAGAAAATTTAATAGATGATACTACTATCTTAGATTTGTTTGAGTATGAATTTCTGCGTTTTGATGGTTTTGGGAATACTTGTAATATCCCAATTGCAAAACTCACAACACCCCAAAAAGAGATACATACACTAAATATCTGTTTAGAGGTTCCTGAAGAGATACTCCAAGACTGCTCTATTGAAAGTTCTGTTTATGATGACATGATGACAGAAATACCTTCTTCAGAGCCTCGTCAAGGTGATAGTACTTTTCCAACGATATTAAGCTATCCTACGCCTCCCCCACCAGAGACTCCTATATTACCTAATATTGGATTTAAATTTTCAATGGCTTGGAAAGGAAATGGAACTCCTGCTTGCTCTTTTACAGTATATGCAGGATTACAAAAAGAAGTGGCTAAAGATCTTAAAGTGCCATTGATAGGACCAACTAGTGTTATGATAGGATTAAATCTTGCCACAACACTTTATCAAGGCACTCCTGGTACATCAGATCTTAGTCCTCAATTAGCAACACTAAGTGCAAGTCCCTCTCTTACTATAGGCTCAAAGACAGGGAATTCCTGCTCTTTAAATTTATTTAATCAGTATACGGGGACAGGAGTTTATAACCCATATAAATATGCTTTTTCATTAGGAGTAACAGGAGTATTAAGTACAGGTGATGTTTCTAAAAACTTCGATGAAGAAGGAAATCTTATAAAAGATGAATATAATACTCATGACCATAATCATCGTCATCAAATATTAGGTGGAGCAGCTATTAAAGCTGGAAATTTTATAATAGCTTCATATAATGATGTCTGTAAAATCCCATTTTTGGGGATAAATTCTGATCAAAATTGGTCAGCTGGTGCTAATATAAAATTTAAATTAAGAGAAAATTTAAATTTCTCTTATGCCTTTGATTTGTATTATGGAAAATCAAGTAATAAAAGACCTTTGAATAAAGATGTAATGATTGATGGACAGAACTATGACCTACAAAATCTGTTCGAGTTAACCCTAAACAGAGGGCAAGAAACTTTTACTATGACGGATGATTATGGCAAGGTGTTGGGTAATAATGATGTTTTTGGTTATGGCTGTTTTTGGCCAAGCAATAATATGCATAATGCAATTACTTGGCCTGAAAAAAAACCTCAGGAACCTAAAAGACCTTTGAGAAGTGATTATATAAAAGAAGAAGATTTTGAGAAAGCTAAAGCCGATTATGCAAAAAAAATGAGAACTTATAGAAGAGACTTAAATGATTACAATTTAAGTCAGGAAATTACAGACAAAACAAAATATAAATATCCTTTTTGGAAAAGACCTTTTAAAACGAATGGAAATGAACGAGTACCTAATCCTACTTTTCATTGGTTATTTTCTATCTACAATAAAAACAATAAAATAGATTGGGAAAGAGTAAAAGAATATTTCAATGCAAAACAAGCGCAAGATATTTATTTAAATCAACAAAATTTAAGAAAATGAAAAATAAGATTGTTTATACAATAAGTTTTATACTCCTGCTGCTTTTTGTTTGTTGTAGAACAGGAAAAGAAGATCGCAAAAATGTTAGATTTATGAATTATCTAATATCTCGCGGAATAGATCCTGATACCGTAAAAGTATTTTCAAGGTACTATGAAGACCATTTTGAATATCTTCAAGAACAGGAACGACAAAAATTACTAAAAAATCCATATGTAAAAATAAACAAAGTTTATTTTTACAACTATGGAGAGATGAATTTGGTACTGTTCTCAGATGATGGAGAAATGTATCGTAACAAGTTTACAATCAATAATCGCTTTATGGATATCATAGGTGATACTTTAGTCAGGATAAAGCAACCTATAGAATTGTGGTCGTATGCAGATTTCAAGTTGGTAGATAGTGTATTATACACTTTAACCAAAGAACGGGCACCTTATAAGGAGTGGTATCAAACAACCTCTTATTTCTTTAAAAATGATAGCATTATTGCTGATAAAACCTATAAGTCAAATTGGTCTTATGAAAAGAAAAAAATTGCTACTACTCATAAGGCTTATAATATAAGAATGGTCTGTAAACCTACACTTGAAGTGGAAGAGAAATTTAGAACTATAGAAGGACATAAAATTAAACATTACATTGTTACTGGAGAATTTTTACTGAAATAGGAAAACAAATACTATCCTAAACTATTTTTTAAGAATCTTTCCCCCTATACTCCCTCTTCTTTTCTAATCAGATGGGCTAATTCGGGGTCGTTTTCAATGCGAGAGAGTTCGTCAGTGATGAGTTATAGTATTCTTATAGAATCTATTGTAAATGAAATAAATAACAACACAAATTTAAAATACTCATTGTTATGGCTTGGTTCTTTGGAAATAAACAACAAAAATACATAGAAAATTTAGAGAAGAATAATAAAAAGCGTCAAGAAAAGGAGCGTGAAGAGGCTGAAATCATTACCATTGGTAAAGCAACTCCAGAACAACAAGAGGAACGAGCTTCTCAAGTTGTAGCTCAGCGTAACCAAAAAAGAATGGAAGCTATTGAAGAAGAGCAAGAAAAAGAAGATAAAGCTCAAGAAGACCAGCTTTTTGTTATTAATGGGGCAAAAGTAAAATTTGGTCCTCATATAGGAACATTTAAAGTGCTAAGTGACACCCCTACCATTCAAAGTAAAACCGTAGGAACTCAGATAGAAAATGCCCCTTTGAACTTTACTTTTGAAGATGGCTTTCAGCTCTTGACACTGACTCAGTGGCAAGATATGGGAGATGCTAAGTTTCAGGGTAATGTAGCTCTAATAAAGAAATCTACTATTGTAAGCACAGGTAAGATGTCTCCAGCCAATGCTCCTATTGAAAGTGGTAAAATAGAGTTCATAGACTCAGGACAAATAAATATTCCTGAAAATATAGATACTACAGGGATGCCTCTGTTAGCAAATAATAATCCTCCTTGTATAAAGGAAGTCATTTTTTTTACTTCTGATGGCAAGGAAATTCTCAAAAATGGCAAAACACATAACCTCTGTTATGGGGAACCTTTTTATATAGAAGTAATCACTGAGAACATTCCTGATGACACTCCAATGACAATCACTCTAAAAGATACAAAGATTAGTTTTGAGGGGCAACTTAAAGAAAACAAAATAAAAACAACACTTCTTTCTATTCCTATATCTTGTTATGATGAGTCTAAAGAGAACTATATCTATGAAAAATACATAACAGAAGTAAAACAATATCAAGCTTTTGAGGTGGAAATTAAAATACAAAGACACCCTATGAGTGCAGATAACAATGAGCTTATACCTTACACTTATCATAGAAATTATGAGGAATTAGTGGGGTTGTTTGCTAAAAGTAATAACGGAAATAAGGATATAAAAGAGAACTATGAGAATGAATTTATTGATAATAAAGAATTCCAAATAAAAAATATTGTTGAAAATTTCACTAATTATTTAGAAAATAGCAACCTAACTATTGAAGATATAAAGGAACAAGTAGAGAAAGAAGCTAAAAAACTTTGGGAAGCAGCCATTATAGGAGTACAGAAAGGTAATTTAGACGATCGCCCCTTGTATTGGGCAAGAAATAAAATGCAAGTAGCTCTAAAACGGCATTATTTGTTTAAAAATGATATTGATTTTGAGAAAAGTATAGTGAAGAAAAATACTAATTTGGAGAAAATAATCACTACTTTTGAAGAGAAAAGCCGAAATTATACAGGAATTGATTTTTCAAAAGCTCCTAAAGGAACAAAAAAAATATTGATAACTGGGTTTGACCCATTTGTACTTAATCAGTTTAAATTTAATAAATTAGGTGCAGATATTAATACTCAAAATCCTTCTGGAATTACCGTTTTATATTTTCACGGGAAAACGATAGGAAAAGCCTATATTCAAGCAGCGATAGTTCCTGTAAGATATGAAGATTTTGATAATTGTATTGTAGAGAATTTAGTAGAAAAAAACATAAACAGTTTTGATATAATGATAACAATGAGTAGGAATGATGAAAATTTTGATATTGAAAGATTTGCTTGTAAATTTAGGGGAGGGTATTTTGATAATATGTGTATTGGAGACACCTCTAATATCCCAATAGAAACATTGAAGTATTTTGAAATGGAAGCTACTGATTGGGATAGTTCAAGATTTAAGCAAATTCCTAATGGAAAAGAGTTCTATGAAACCTCTTTACCGATTGAGAAAATATTACGAGGAGATTTAGCTCCCGATAAAAATATAGTGTTTTTTGATCAATCAATCATAGATGATAATGGATTAAAAATATTTCATCCTAATAAAGAAGGAAAAACTAATACGACAAGTAAATATTTTACAATTAATGATATTAAAGGGAAGTCTATAGAAGGATCTGGTGGAGATTACTTGTCCAATGAAATAATGTATCGAGCAACCCGAAAAAGAGATGAAAAGGGAATGAATAAAATAAAAAGTATTGGACATATCCATATCTCTGACAGTATGGAGTACAAGAAAATTTTTGAAATAATAATTAAAATTTTTGAAAATGCAACAAATTAAATATATTCTTTTCTTTTTAATCATAAGTTTGAAAATAGAAGCACAACCGAGTTTTAAATATTCCTTAATTAATTTAGAAATCGAAGTGTTGGACAATAAAAACGATGTAATTCTTTTTTATAAGAAAGCGGATAAACTTTATTCTAATTTAGGATATAGTGTAGAATTTACAAAAAATCGTAAAATTAATAGATATAAAAAAAGTTCAGATGAGTCTAATATAAAAATAGAAAAAACTCCTGAAAAAGATATTTTTATAAAACAAGATAAGATTTGTATTCTATTAGGAAGGACAAATTACGATAATACAATATTTGATAGGATACTTATTACCAATAACAAGGAGGAAAAAATGATTATTAATTTTATTTTTTATCCATTTAAAAGAGAAAAATACAATATAAGTATAACAATTCCTTTCAAAAAAGGTATTTATGAGATTAAAAATCCAGATAACCCACAAATAATAGAAAAAATAGATGATAATTAATTTTTTACAAATAGAAATGTCATAACTCCCACCCCTTAGACTAAAAATATGCCACAGAAATTTGTTACAAAACCATTATTATTTTTACTCATAGCTAAATTCCTAACCTCTTGTTCTATGTTCACACCCAAAGACGACAATATGAAATGGACTGCCCAATACAACTTTATGGATTTGTATAAGCAAAAAGTATATGAAGGTTATTTTAATGCAGGGGCAGCTATTGAGATAAATGGCATTGCAGTAATCAACAGCCAAACTATTTTATTGGGAGCAGAAAAAGATTTGCGAGCTTTTGATCCTGAAATTTTGGAAAAACAAGCGGTGCTTTTTGTCTCTACCGACAAAGGTAAAACCTATAAGGAAATCCTCTTAGAAGGAAATTACTTTGATAGTTTTTACAAAACTGAGAACTACTGCATTATAGAGACTTCGGGAGAGCATCATTTTATTTATCTATTTAACAATAAAACACTTAAGGTGGAAAAAATAGATGAGTGTGATAATGATTTGAGTATATGGTATGGTATTTTTGACGGCAGATATATTATGTATAGCAACAAAGAAAATGAATATGTAATGGATATATCAAACCGAAGCAAAATGTATGAAATACCCAAAGCAATTAAAAATATACCTACTTATCCTATCAATCAGAATGGAGATTTGATTTATATGAAAAACAATGATTTGTATATTTACAATGTCATCTCTCAACAAGAGAAGTTATATAAGAAACTCAAAAATAAATATGATTACTTTTTACCTATAGATGAGGCTGATAGTCCGCTAACATTACAGCAAGTAAAGAATGAAGATGATGAGGAAAAGTATGAAGAAAAGATTTATAATTTAGATGAAGAGTTGTTGTATGTTATCAATAAGGACAATAGGCAAAAACATTACAGATACAACAATTTTATTTGCGACTATTCAGCCTTAGGTACCTCTCCCGAAATTCGTTTTTCTTATGATTATGGCAAAACTTGGAAAACACATAATGTAAAAGGTTTTTCTATCTTACAAAGTACTTTTGGCTTTTATAAAGATGAATTTTTGGTAACCGAAGGCATATTCTTTCGAGGAGATTCTCCCGAGAGTGGTGGGCGCATAATGGTAGGGGAATTTCAGAAGTAACAAAAAATCTAAAAGTAACCAGCGACAAGCAATACGCTAAAAGCAGTGGAAGTGAAGAACAATACCAGCAGTATTGCAAAAACATTTTCCAAAAAGAACAGCAATACATCGCCCAGAATGCCGAGTATTACATCAATCGCGTAAATAGGAGACGCAACAATCACTCCTTTTTAGTAGAACCCGATAAAAGAAATGCCTAAAATGAAAAAAGTATTAATTATTCTTATTGTAGCCTTTATTACCATTGCCTGCAACGGACAAGCTACTCTTGATGCTCAACGCAAAGAAGCTATTGAATTCTTTAAAAAACAAAAACATCGTTTTGAGATCAAAGGGTATAAAATATATTATCGGAACTTAAACAATACAAAGTAGAATAATCAAATACCCACAACAAACTGTATGAAAGGAATATATTACAAACTCCCTATTGATTTTGGAGGTCTAATGAAAAAACAAGACCTTGCTAAAATAGCTTTAGAAGATTCTATCTCTCAATCAATTTTCACCTTGATGACAACTGTTTTTGGAGAATGTAAGTTCGATGAAACCTATGGTTGTGAATTATGGGATACTGATTTTGACCTTCTCAAAAGCGATGACGAGCTAAAAGTTTTTGTCGCCAAAAGTTTAAAAAATAGTATCATTCAACACGAAAAACGAATTTTTCTACAAGATATAGAAATAAAAATTTCAGAACAAAACTTAGGAGAAATAAACAAAAAGCGAATAAAGAAAAAAGTATTAGTATCTGTAAGAGCCATTGTTTTAGAAACCAATCGCCCTTTTGTTTATGATTTTTCTTTTTTTGTAAGCCCCTTGTCTTATTAATATTTTAGCATAATTATACACTATAAATCACATAATTATAGATGAATCAGGAACAAATAAAAAATAGAATGATAAAAAGAGCTTCACGAATGTGGGGCTATAGTGAGTTAGAGTCCGAAAGTGCTTTCGACCCAGTTTTAGAATTGCTTCTTTCAGCTTGTGCTTCAGAACTTGAAAAATTGCGCTTTGAACAAGAAAATTCCCGCGCACGAATTACAGATCGAATCCTTGAGATTATTTTCCCCAATCAAATAGTAGGAGTGGTACCTTCTCAAACATTGTTACAACTCACCCCTGTAGAAAATAACGTCCAGCTCTCTCGTTATAATCATTTCAAGGCTATCAAAAAAACTCAAAATATATACGACCCAACTCAGGTAAATACAAAAGACATCTATTTCAGTCCTACTTTAGAAATGAAACTTACCACTGCTCAGGTAAAATATTTGCTCTATGGCAATAAAGTGCTCCAGCAAGAAAGTTTTTTCTATCAGGAAGAGATAGCTCGCTCAGAGAGGAATATCCCTTCAGGTGAGTTTTGGATAGGAATACACGCTCCAGGAGTAGAAAAATTAGAAGATTTGTGTTTTTACATAGATGTAAATAACAAAGAGCAAAAAGAGTTTTTTACCTATTACCTTCAACAAGTAAAAGTCTTTTCAGAGGGCAAAGAATATGAATTGGTAGAAGGATATAACACACCTACTAATAGTATTGAATACGAAAACATTATCTCTAAGAATTACACAGGTATAGATGCTATATACAACGAAGTAAATCAATTCTATCAAGCAAATTTCTTTACTCTAAAAGGTACTATTTATCCTAAAACAGAAGAAGAAAAATCGGTAGCAACTACTTTATTAGAAAACTACTTCCTCGATCATAAGTTTATTACAGAGAAAGATATTATATGGTTACAGTTCAAATTTTATGAAGTCATTACTCCTAAAGTCCTAGAAAATGTACGTATTGCTCTAAATTGTGTGCCTGCTATCAATATACGTAATACCGAAGATTACAAACGTATCAAAGGACAGCTTACTATTTACCCTATTACTGGAGAAGATTCCTTCTTAGATATAGATTATATATCTGATAACTACAAAAAAAGATATGATGTAAAGAATTATTTATCAGATGATAATATTTCCATCGTGTTAAGACGAGGAGGCGTAGCTCGCTTTGACGAAAGAAATGCCTTAGAACACCTGCAACACCTCTTAGGTCTTATTAGAGAGGAAACCGCTTCTTTTTCAGCTATAGGAAATGATTTCGCTATCGAAGAAGAACTCAAACAAATAGGTCAAAACTTAGCCTCTATCTATCAAAATATAAAAGAAAAAAATCTATCACTAAATCCCAATCCATATCTAATATTCTCTTCTAATAATAAAGAAATGGATATGAATTTTACTATTTCCTATTGGCATACAGCCGCAGAAGAAGGAAATGATATAAAAACAGGTATCTCATTAGTTTGTGATAGTGAAAACAAAACAGCCATTAGCAAAGCTATTGTTGTAAAACCTTCCTTTGGAGGTAGACGCGGACTTACTACTTCCGATAAAATTTTAGAATATCGCAATGCATTGCTTTCACGAGGTAGAATTGTTACCATTGCCGATGTAAAAACCTTTGCCAAAAGCCATTTCAAGCACACAATCAAAGGATTAGAGGTACAAAAAGGCACTAAAAAAGAGGTCTCACTAAAAGGAGGCTTTAAAAGAACTATAGATATTTACCTAAATAAAAATAAAGAGGTAGAAGTAAGTGAAACAGAATGGGAATACTTAAAGGATAGTTTCTTGATTAAATTAGAAAAAGCCTCTACAAATATTTATCCCTATAGGATTTTTGAGAAGTAATTCAACATCACCGTGTAAAACTATACATTTCTTTTACAGAAATATATCAAAAAAAGCATCTTCTTTAGGTGCTTTTCTATTTTTTTACCTAAAAACATTTTTTATATTCACTTGTTTTACAATAGATTAAAATACATTTCAAAAATAATTTGAAAAATATTTGAATGAAAATTTGCTTTGTATTTCAATTTTAACTACATTTGTCGCGTAATCAAGTTTGATAAAAATTTAAAAACATCATTCAATGCTAACAAACAAAGGAATAGGAGGCAACGAAGTGCCTATAGACGCTAGTGAAGCTATTTTAGAGATAGCTCCTAATCGCACATTGATAGCTCAAAAGCTCAGTGCAGAAAACCCCGTAAAACCCGAATTAGTGGAAGGTCTCAATACCTTAGACAAGGTATTCGAGCACTTCAAGCCTACTATGAAAGTAGATTTTGAAGACAGTGAAGGAGCTACCAAAGTAGAAGAATTGACCTTTAAAAACTTGGGAGATTTTGGTACCAAAGGAATTACAGCCCAAAGCGCTTTCCTCACGGGATTGGCTACTGAAAAAGACCAATATCAGAAAATAATCAAACAACTCAAAACAAACAAACTCCTTAAAGCAGCCTTGGAAGATCCTGATGCTAAAAAAGCCCTACAGGACACTTTAGAAGCTCTAATAGCTGAGTTGAGTTAATTTCCCAATATTACAATTAAATATTTGAAACAATGTCAAATAAAATAGAAACAGCAAATACAGCATCACAAGCACAGGAATCTGTTAAGAAATCACCTATTTCATTAGAAAAGTCATTAGATAAATTAGTGCGTTATGGAGGTTTTGATTTGTTAGAAGCATCCATAGAGAATGTACAAAATGTAAATCCTGATAGGAATGCTCGTAGAAAGATATTCCTTACCGAAAGTAGCAAGCAAAAAGAAAGAGATACCCTAAAGAAAACATTAGAACTTTGGGCAAGTGTCTTAAAACAAAGTGATTCTTTGGTTGAAATGGTAGCACATTGTGAAGACCAACAAAAATCAGCAGAAGAGTTGCTTTCTAAAAACTTATACAATGCTGTAGAGGCTACTCGTGAGTTAGAAACAAACTATCGAACTATAGCTTTGTTTTACAAAAATACTGAGGAAGACAAAATCAAAAACGTTACAGTGATGAACGCTTCCTTAGAGCAACTCAAAGACCTTGATAACACGCGTTTTATTGATACCATACACGCCGAACTTTCTGATAACTACGACCGTTTAGACCTTAGAAATAACTATGGGTTGTTAGTGATTCCAGGTTATTTAGGCTCTAATATGGTAGTCGAAAAATGGGCAAAAATCGCTCACGAAAATAAAGTAATGCTTGTTACTGACTTTGAACACTTGGACGAACCCGATGATGTAATGGAGATGTTCGACGAAGCAAACCTCACAGGTGGCGATGTGTATCGTGCCAATGTACTAATGACCTGCAACTGGCTAGTAGGTAGAGGCCGTTTCAATGAAATAGGCGAAACAACCGATTTGTTTGTCCCTCCTTCCGCTGCTTTAGCTGGAAAAATCTACAAAACATTGATGTCTCAGGTAACTGCAGGAAAGAAATTTGGAGGTATCAACGAAGTAGAAGGTGTACGTTTCGACTTGAAGAAAAGCGAAATAGCCAACTTAGAAAGTTTAGGACTTATTCCTATGGTAAATGAATACGGAAAAGTAATGGCTTTCTCAGGCAAAACATTGTTCAATGGAGATAACTTAGGACTACAAACGTATTCTGTGGTACGTGTGTTCGACTATGTGACCAAAGTACTAATGGATTTCCTTAACCGTAGAGCTTTTGAGAATTTTACAGCGACTACTCGTAAGGATATTATGAACCAAATTGTCCAATTCTTGGATAGCATTACAGGTCCTAAAAACCTTATTGAGAATTTCGAGATAAGACGATTTGAACAAGACCCTAAACAAAAAGACAGAATCTATTTAGACATTCATATGAAACCTTATTTCCCCGCTAAAAACTTCCTTATCAAAATGGATGGACACAAGGGAACTGATGCTAATGAATGGGATACTGAATATGAACAAAAGTAAAGTACCTCTTATGAAGGGATGATTCACCTTAAACAATAAAAAAAAGGTTTAGACTTCCAACATAAGGCATTGGAGACATTTTATATATATTTCCATAATTGGTATTATTGAGTATTAAATTTTAATTTATTTTAATTATGTCGTTTAAATGCAAACTGAATGTTGCTGGTAAAGAACGCAACATCGTTTCCGTGGACTACGGAATGTTACAAGAAACCGACGTCACAGGTAGACCTTCTTCGGTTACCAGAGGTGGCAAAATTACTATCACCGTCGAAAGCACTGGTGATACCGACCTTTTTGAGTGGATGACCAACTCCTTCGAACGCAAGGATGGAAGCATCATCTTCCTCAAAAGAGACAGTGAGGCTACTTTGAAAGAGCTGAAATTTAAAGAAGCTTACATCGTGAAGTACAAAGAAGATTTCGATGCAGCAGGTGATAATCCGCTGACAGAAACCTTTACACTCTCTGCCAAAGAGATTGAAATGGGTACAGCCAAACATACTAATGAATGGGTGTAATCTTCTTTTGATTTTTTAATGTAATTATTAATCTTTTAAATTTTTAAGCGTATGTCTTTCAAAGCCAAACTTAAAGTAGCTGGCAAAGAATATAATGTTCTTAGCGTAAGTTATGCATTGTTCCAAGAAACAGATGCAACAGGTCGTCCTTCTACCGTTACACGTGGTGGAAAAATTGATGTAATAGTCGAAAGCACAGGAGAAGCAGACTTCTTCGAGTGGATGACAAATTCTTTTGAACGTAAAGACGGTAGTATCACTTTCTTAAAAAGAGATAGTGAAGCTACCCTAAAAGAATTGAAATTCACTGAGGCTTATCTTGTAAAACATCGAGAGCATTTTGATGCCTCAGGAGAAAAACCCCTCACTGAATCCTTTACTATTTCTGCAAGGAAATTAGAAATGGGTACAGGTGCCTACGAAAATGAGTGGGTGTAAGACTTATGAAAATTGGGTAGTGCTTTAGAGTGCTGCCCAATTTTTGTAAAAAACAAAAAGAACTAAGTTTAATTCATAAAATAAAAAGAATATGTCATTCAAAGTTAAATTAGAATTAGAAGGTAAAACCTACAATGTATTAGCTTGTAAATATAATTTTACACAAGATGTAGATCAAACAGGACTACCTAAAGGAATGCCAAGAGGTGGTGAGATCTTTATTCGTTTGGAAAGTACAGGAGAACCTGACTTGTTCAAATGGATGAATAGCGTTAGTGAAACCAAAGATGGTAAGATTATTTACTATCGTAGAGATGCAATGAGCAAATTGCAGGAACTTTCTTTTAAAAAGGCTTTCTGTGTAAGTTTTACAGAAGACTTTAATGCTAATAGCACAGAATCCTTGCAAATTGAACTTGTTCTATCTGCTCAGCAACTCATTGTAAATGGAGTACCACATAACAAACAATGGAAAATGGGTATTTAAATTTGTAATCTCAAATTTCATCCATAAAAAAGAATCTTATGAATAACAACACCTCATCTGTCCCAGGTCGTGTGAACGACCCCAAAACCTTTGCAAAATTTGCTTCGGTGAAAAGTTTTCAAGATTTTTTGAAAGATAAAGATAATCCTGTAGTGATGATTACCCTTTCCCTCAATGGTAAAGGATTTTTAGACACTGCCACTTTTTCTTTACAACTTTCACAGCACACCAATGCCCACGACGAATTTACCATTGTGGTCAATGATACAGCTATCGACGACTTCACAGGGCAAGTGATGAAAAACTCCAAAGATCTTTTAGGAGAGAACATTACTATTCATTTCCATCATCACGGAAGTATTGTACAATCTTTCAAAGGAATTATAGCCAATATCCGCAACCGCAAAGACGAAGGAGGCGGACACGGCAGGCTCTATATCTCTGGCTATGCACCAAGTATCATTTTAGAAAATGGTAAAGACTGTCAGTCGTATGAGAACAAAACCCTCCCTGAAATCATCGCCGAAGCCACCACTGAATACCCTCAAGAAGCCAAGGTAAATACCGAAGGAATGATCAATACCAAGTATAAAATTCCTTATGTGGTACAATACAAAGAATCCGATTATCACTTTATCAGTAGGTTAGCCCGCCGTTATGGCGAGTTCTTCTACTACAATGGCACCCAGCTCATTTTCAGCAACGAAGCACAGAACACAGTAGAGCTTTTTGAAGGAGATGATATGATCGATGTAGAGTTTGAACTAGTGATCAAACCTCAAAACTTCACCTATTTGTCCTATGATGCCGAAACAGCAGGTACCGAACAAAAAAAGACCCAAGAAGTACACTTGCAGGACAAGGTAAATCCTTTTCAGTTTGCAGCTATCAAAGCCTCAAACAAAGTCTTTACCAAAGTGCCCGAGATGCCTTATGTAGCCATACCCGAACAGTTCAGAGGTGATTATTTAAAAGATGTAGTACGCCGTGAGAAAGAAAGCCGAGAACAGCTGATGCAAGTGCGAGGCAAAAGTCGCAACCCGCACGTGCGCATCGGAGGCTTTGTAAAACTCAAAGACATCAATAGCAAACCTATGGAAACCTACCGAGTGATAGACATCAAGCACTATCAATCAGGTCAAGACTACTACAACGAGTTTATCGCTATTCCTGATGTATATATCGCTTACTATTACGATGAAGAAGCCCTCCCACGAGCCGAACAGCAAATAGCCCGAGTTACCGATAACAACGACCCTAAAGGCTTAGGGCGCGTGCGCGTACAGTTTATCTGGCAAGAAAAATACCAAGCTCAAACCCCTTGGATACGCGTAGTACAACCCCACGCAGGAGCCGACAAAGGCTTTTACTTCATCCCCGAAATAGGCGAAGAAGTATTAGTTGATTTTGAAGACCAAAATGCCGAACGCCCTTATGTAATAGGCAGCAACTACAACGGCAAGGAATTTAGTAAATACCATACAGCAGGCAACGACAAGAAAGTGATACACACCCGCTCAGGTACTAAAATAGTATTGAACGACAAACAAGGAAGTATAAATATAACAGACCGAGGTACCGGGGATATTACTATTGATGGTGGAGGTAATATTATTAGCAATAGTAACAAAAGTAATATTATCAATGTAGGAGCAGATGAACAAGGAGCTCCCATATCTTATGTAGCAATTGATGCTGAAGGAAATATTTTAATGAATACTGAAAATAGGATCTGTTTTCAGGTAGGAGATAACAGAATTTCTCTTTCAAAAGAAGGTTTAGAAATCGATATTAAAAATGGAAATATTAATGTTAATTCTATTGCTGGTTCAACAACCTTTTTGAGTAATAGAGCTTTTTTAATTGATAGTAATGATTTCACAGTTAAGTCAAAAACTATAGTTGATGTAAAAGCTCTTGAGATAAATCTTAACTAAAAATAAGAACTATGGAATATATAATATATGAAGTAAAGGCAGATGAAAAACTTGAAGATATTGCAGAAAAACACAGAGTTTCAACTGAAGATATAAAGAAAATTAACCCTAATGTAAGATTCTTTAAATCTTTTTGGGGAGATGAAATAGTAGGTTGTTTACAACAATTGAAAATACCTCAAGAAAATGCTCCTGTCATAGTGGGAAAGATTGTAAAAGAAGATTCTCTTTCTTTTGAAAAAATTGCAAGATTTAGATGTGAACAAACTAATATTACTAAAGTTTTAGATAACATTACTTTTTCATCTACAATCAAAACACAATATTTGCTTTCAGAAGCTAAAGAAAAACTTTACAAAGCTCTACATATATTGTTAGAAGACTATATTCCTCAAGTCAATCCTAATGAATTAGAAGTATCTTTTGAGTTAGTTAAACCCATAGAATTTTTTAAAAACAATATAAAACTGATATTAGATACTAATGGTGATATTGATAAAATAATCAATTTCAAACAAATAGAACGGGAGTGGATAAGATTCAAAAAGAATGAATTACCTAACATCAATTTTTTCAACCAAATAAAAGCACAAAGTGAAGAATCAGCTCGCGATTTTATCAAAATGGGCAATATAGAGTTTTCAAATGAATCAAAATTTAAAGAGGTTCTTTGTAAAAATCTTTTCTACCATATTTTTTTAAAAGCCAATAGGGGAGAAAAAATAGAAGGTTACACTTTTTCTCAAGTCTCTCAGTTATTTCCTAATCAAGAAATAACAGTAAAAGTTAATAAAACAATCGTATCTGAAGATGAGAATACAATAGTTTTTAGGCTTGTTGGTAATTTAGAAAAGAATAAAATCTCTACAGAAGAATTAGAAAAACAATACAATGAAATATATAAACCAATGCTAAAATATTCCTTTACCGACTATGATTATATATATAGAATCACTTATACTTTAAGCAAAAGTACTGGAGTATTATTAGATGGTAAGGTATTGTTAGATGAGAAAATTAAAAATAATTTTGAGTGTATCACCCAATTTGATATTAAACAAGTAGAATTGTAAGAATTATATAACCTAAACGCCTATAAAAATGAATTTTAGAAAGAAAAAAGACAATACTATCAAAAAACAAACAAATCAAGATAAAGAATTAAGTTTTTTTGCAATTTCTGTATGGGAGTGTATTTTTCTTTTTATAGCAATTGTTTTCATAATATTCATTTTTGTAGAAGAGATTATTTACCCTGCAACACTACTTATTTTATTTATGATGAGTTTGGCACTCATAATAATAGGCTTATTTTTTTCTAAAAGGAGTAAAAAAATTTTTATAAAAATAAATGTTGTAGAACATCAGTTTATTTATGACATCAATGGTGAATCACACACTTGCTTTTTTGAGAATGCAAAAATCTTTAGAGGTAAACTACTATTTAAAATAATAGGTTATATATTACGTATTGATAATTGTTTATACTTACTCCACGATGGGAATACCTTTCCTGAAAAACTTGAAGTCAAACAATTTAATTCAGAAGTAGAGATTTTAAGGAATATTATTAATAGTAAATCGAAAAATAAATGGGTTGATATTGTGCCTATTGCAATGAATTTCTTTTTCAATATTTTAGTCTTAGGAGGTGCTTTAGCGGGAATAGTAGGTATGTTTTACATAATTGCTATTTTTATTTATGGATAATTATTCTAATAGCTCTTTTCACAGATAATACACATTGGTTTGACTTTCTAAAATCTTTATTATGAGTGTATCTACCCAATCAAAAACATTTAAATTTTCAGTATTGCCTTTGCGGGAGAGCTTTGCCGTTTTTTTGGTGTTTACTTTTTTGTTTGTTTTCCCCTCTCTTTATTTTCCAAAATGGGCAGGCATCATTATCCGTATATATGTTCCTTTGTTGTGCTTTTGTGCTTTGGGATATTGTCGTATAAGGTCTAAAAAACTTTCTATTGAAATAATTGATAATGATAAACTTAATTGCAGAATCAATAATAAATCATTAGTAGTTCCTTGTAACGAAAACAAAATTTTTTATATAAGGTTATATAAACGTAGAACAGCGTCTATGATACGAATTAAAAACGAACTGTTTTATATTTATACAGAAGATTTTAGTAAAGAAAATATAAAGGAATACGATTTGAATATTAAAGAGTTACAAAGTGTAATTGGCAATAATCCTAACCGCAAACCTATTGATTGGATACCATTTATAATTATCTGGACTATTTACGGCACACTACTTATATGTCTTTCTTTTGCACTTATTTTCTTTATTGCCCTTTTTACAGATAATTTGCATTGGTTTGACTTTTTAAAATCTTTATTATGAGTCTATCTTCCAAATCAAAAACATTTGAATTTTGGTCAATATCCTTATGGGAGGGGATTATTGTTTTTATAATATTTATTATTTTGTTCCATCTACCAATGTTCTATACATCTGAACTTCAGAAATGGTGGGGTATAGTTATTCGTTTATATCTTCCTATGGTGGTTTTATGTACTTTAGGATATGTTAAACTAAGAAGTAGAAAGCTTATTATTGAAGTAAATAAAAAAAATCAACGAGAGTTTATTTACACACGCAATAACGAGCAATTATTAACTGAATTTGAAAAAGTAAAGATTTTTTATCTCAAAAGTTTGAAAGGTAAAATAGGGCGCATATTGCGTATTGAAGGTACATTATATTTTATTTACTCGAAAAATCCTTTTAGCAAAGAGGTCGCAAAACAGTATAAATCAAAAATAGAAGAGTTGCAAGATATTATTGGCAATAATACTAAAAAGAAAGAATTGATTTAGTGCCTTTGAGTATCAATTTATTAATTGATGTCGTACCATTTATTATCATACTATTAGCAATTCTTTATTTAATAGCTCTTTTCACAGATAATACACATTGGTTTGACTTTTTTAAAGAAATGTTTTCCTAGAATAAAACTATATGAGCAAGCATAAAATTCAAAAAACAGAAAACAATCAAATACAAGTTTATCCATTAATAACAACACAAATTATTATGTTTTTAATGTCTCTTGCAACTGTTCTAGTTTATTTCTATCTTCATTCGATGGGAATAACTGTGATTTTTTTTATCTTAATGTATTTTTTTTATTACAAAATACAAGTTCTATTAAGTAAAAATCTGGTTGTTGAAATAACAGATGATAAAATGTTTTTTGTTTTAGATGGAAAGAGAATAGTGTTGAAAAGCTTAAAAATATATGAATATAGGTTTCCTAGAGTTATGGAAAATATCGTGAGATTCAATAATAGTATCGTTATGGTAACTGTTAAAAAAGCTAATATAATGGGAAAGCCTAGCGAAAAAGAAAAGATGCTATTAAAACAATGTATTGAAACTATAAAGACGCATAACAAAGTAGATAGAAGAATAACGTTAGACTTGATACCTATACTTTTTATGTTCGGCACTCACACTATAGTTTATCTTGCTCTCATTTCTATTGTATTATTTATTGTGTTTGCTATTTATTTTATATTCACCTTGTAATATTTATCATTCTTATGAGTATATCATATATACCTAAAGGCACTTTTGCTGTCTGTACTAATCAACTAAATGCTACACCAAGAGAATTTATCACAAGTCGTGGGGAGGTTTCTGTTTTTCATAATGGGAATCCTTTGCTTACAGTGGAAGATAGAAAATTAAAATCTAATTTTACTTGTAAGTCTCCTGTTAATCTAGGCGCTTCTTTTCTTGCTTTTGGAGCAGGTTTAATAGCTGCAGCGTTATTATTTTCTACCCCTCTTGGATGGGGAATATTCTTTTTTGCACTTGGCTTGGGGATTACTTTTTTACAAATCACTCATAGTTGTACTTCTCCAATGCAAAGTGGTAATGGTTGGATCTTACCTCATTCTACTACAAAATTTGACGGCTATAATGCTATAACCCAAATGTCAATGCTCAGTTGTAATAATGGAGGTGTTTTAAAACCTTTCTTTAGTTATTCATTAGCTTGTAAAGCTTCGGTGGAGATTAGAAATAACAATTATACTGAAATTGGAATAAATGTAATTGTATCATTTTTTACAGGTTTATTGTTGCCTGAAGCTTTTTCAACAAAGGGAGTATTTAAAGTTTTACGTACAAATGCAATAGGTTTAGGAGTTACTTGGTCTATTCAATATGCTCAAAGAGGATATATGCGTAGAGATGAAGAGCTTTCTGATAATCTAGTATATCAAAATATGAATGAATCTGTAGATAAGAATATGTTTTTCCCTGATAAAAATCCTATTTCAGATTATTCAAAATTTCCCAACCCCTCTGACTTAAATGATATTGCGAGTCTTGAAAGTTTCAAAGATGCTGTTAAACAAGGTAAAATAACTTCTAATAACTCTTATGCACAGGGTCAGTTAAACAAATTTAGTAACTATACTACTAATCAATTAAAAAATAGCACTGAATTTCAAAAATTTTTAAGCGAAATTGATAAAAATACTTATGGAAAAGATTTAAGAAAATCTATGTTTAGTGATTTTAGAGATTCCTCTCGCCGTAATAACAAATTAAAATCTACAACCAAAGCAGTTCGAAATGCAATTGCTCAAAATCAAATTGATATTAAAAGATCTTTTTATGGAATGTTGAGGAAAGCAGGTGAAGGTTCTCTATTCTTCCTACCTTTTGTCTCTACTTATTTTTCTGAAAATATGAGAAAATATTTTGCAAAAGAAGCTTTCAAAGATATGAATAATGGAATAAATGTAGTGTCTCAGAACCCTCTATAAAACCATAGAGCTTTAAAAACTTTACTACCGCTACATATAAGCTTTAGAGTGCTGCCCAATTTTTGTAAAAAACAAAAAGAACTAAGTTTAATTCATAAAATAAAAAGAATATGTCATTCAAAGTTAAATTAGAATTAGAAGGTAAAACCTACAATGTATTAGCTTGTAAATATAATTTTACACAAGATGTAGATCAAACAGGACTACCTAAAGGAATGCCAAGAGGTGGTGAGATCTTTATTCGTTTGGAAAGTACAGGAGAACCTGACTTGTTCAAATGGATGAATAGCGTTAGTGAAACCAAAGATGGTAAGATTATTTACTATCGTAGAGATGCAATGAGCAAATTGCAGGAACTTTCTTTTAAAAAAGCTTTCTGTATAAGTTTTACAGAAGACTTTAATGCTAATAGCACAGAACCCTTGCAAATTGAACTTGTTCTATCTGCTCAGCAACTCATTGTAAATGGAGTACCACATAACAAACAATGGAAAATGGGTATTTAAATTTGTAATCTCAAATTTCATCCGTAAAAAAGAATCTTATGAATAACAACACCTCATCTGTACCAGGTCGTGTGAACGACCCCAAAACCTTTGCAAAATTTGCTTCGGTGAAAAGTTTTCAAGATTTCTTGAAAGATAAAGATAATCCTGTAGTGATGATTACCCTTTCCCTCAATGGTAAAGGATTTTTAGACACTGCCACTTTTTCTTTACAACTTTCACAGCACACCAATGCCCACGACGAATTTACCATTGTGGTCAATGATACAGCTATCGACGACTTCACAGGGCAAGTGATGAAAAACTCCAAAGATCTTTTAGGAGAGAACATTACTATTCATTTCCATCATCACGGAAGTATTGTACAATCTTTCAAAGGAATTATAGCCAATATCCGCAACCGCAAAGACGAAGGAGGCGGACACGGCAGGCTCTATATCTCTGGCTATGCACCAAGTATCATTTTAGAAAATGGTAAAGACTGTCAGTCGTATGAGAACAAAACCCTCCCTGAAATCATCGCCGAAGCCACTACTGAATACCCTCAAGAAGCCAAGGTAAATACCGAAGGAATGATCAATACCAAGTATAAAATTCCTTATGTGGTACAATACAAAGAATCCGATTATCACTTTATCAGTAGGTTAGCCCGCCGTTATGGCGAGTTTTTCTACTACAATGGCACCCAGCTCATTTTCAGCAACGAAGCACAGAACACAGTAGAGCTTTTTGAAGGAGATGATATGATCGATGTAGAGTTTGAACTAATGATCAAGCCTCAAAACTTCACCTATTTGTCCTATGATGCCGAAACAGCAGGTACCGAACAAAAAAAGACCCAAGAAGTACACTTGCAGGACAAGGTAAATCCTTTTCAGTTTGCAGCTATCAAAGCCTCAAACAAAGTCTTTACCAAAGTGCCCGAGATGCCTTATGTAGCCATACCCGAACAGTTCAGAGGTGATTATTTAAAAGATGTAGTACGCCGTGAGAAAGAAAGCCGTGAACAGCTGATGCAAGTGCGAGGCAAAAGTCGCAACCCCCACGTGCGCATAGGGGGCTTTGTAAAACTCAAAGACATCAATGGCAAGCCAATGGAAACCTACCGAGTGATAGATATCAAACACTATCAATCAGGTGATGAGTATTACAACGAGTTCATTGCCATTCCTGATGTATATATCGCTTACTATTATGATGAAGGAGCCCTCCCACGAGCTGAACAGCAAATAGCCAGAGTAGTGGACAATAACGACCCTAAGGGCTTAGGGCGCGTACGCGTACAGTTTATCTGGCAAGAAAAATACCAAGCTCAAACCCCTTGGATACGAGTAGTACAACCCCACGCAGGAGGTGGCAAAGGCTTTTACTTCATCCCCGAAATAGGCGAAGAGGTATGGGTAGACTTTGAAGACCAAAACGCCGAACGCCCCTTTGTAGTAGGAAGCAACTACAACGGCAAGGAATACAGTCCTTTCCACAACACAAACAACGATATCAAAGCTATACAAACCCGCAGCGGACACAAACTCGTCTTCACCGAAGACGAAAGCATTTTGCTATCCGACAAAAACGGTAATACCTTAAGATTCGATACCCAAGGCAAAAATATAGAGATTTCTGCCCCCGAAACAATAAGTATAAGGTGCAAAAACTTCGAGCTAAATGCTTCTCAAAACATTAAAACAGAGGCAGGTCAAGACCATATAGAGACTATCACCAAAGATAAGAGAACTACAATAAGCCAAAATTTCTCTGTAGAAGTTACGGGTGATATGATTGAACATATCTCAGGAAGTATAGATTCCCACACCGACCAAGAACGAAAAATATCATCTAATGATATGGGTATTGAGTCTAAGCATAATATGCGAGCTAAAGCCTCTGGTAAAACACAGCGTTTTAGTGGAGAACAAACTATGGACAACTAACATATAAAAGAAAAAAGCGATGAGCAAAATAACTATATGTGAAGGAAATATCAAATGGACGAGCAAGGGAAACACCGTGCTCCACGCTTTCGATGGCGACATTTCTTTCTCTGCAGGAGAATGCAATATATGGAGCGGTGAGCAAGGTAACGAAACTGGTGAATACATCGCAGAAGTGGTTGGTCATCAGAATGAAAAATTTATTGCTTGTATTGATTTCTATCGTTCTCGTGAACATTCTGAAGGTAAATATGGAAAATTAGACACTCAATACAACGGAGAGTTTGGTTTTGATAGATTTGACTCTAAAGTTTGTGCTGAAGGGCTTTTTTCAGAATATGAGAAAATAAGAACCGTCTTAACTTCAGAAAATACCTATGGAAAAGAAAAAGTATACCTATGCCCCTATTTGAGCATTTGGCCTCCTGAAATTAAAGTGGACGGAAAAACAATCAAGAAAAAAAATGAAGTAACCCTCTTTGTAAAAGCAAATAAAGCAACCGATATAAGCAAGAAAAACGAGAGAGCTACTAAAGCAACTATTGTGTTTAGTTTAGAAGGAGAAAATTTAAAAAATGAAATAGTAATTTCTCCTAATAAATTAGACTTGGAAATAGGAAAAGAAGCTATGCCTATTTCTATAAAATGTAATGCTCCTTTCAAAAAGGATATAAAGCTAATTGCTAAATCTGTTGATGAAGGTCAAGTTTTAGGGCAATTAATAATAAAAGCCAACGCTGTTGTTTACCAAACTACTTTGCAACCCATAGAAATTATTTTTGGTAGTGCAAATAAGGATATAGCAAATGATTTGCCTACTACTATAGATAATAATTTCTTTATAGAACTGGTGAATTTTTTAAATACAAAATCTCTCAACCAAGCATACATACACATCACCTTAGCCTCTACTATTAAGCAAGTTACCTTTTCAAAACAAGAGTTCGAAGGTAAAGGTCTTTTTTATACAAAAGATGGAAATACATATTTAAAAATGGGAGCTAATGATGACAATGATGAATTAAATAATAACAAAGATGAATTAAATAAATTAAACAAAAAAAAGGATCAAAGTAAAGCTTCAGAATATAGTATTTTAGTAGAAAATAGATACGTTGCAAGACTTAATAACCTCCAAAACAAACAAAATCAAAAAGAGAGAGCGGATAAAAAGAAACAAAACTTCATAAATGAATTAAAAAAATATTACAAATATGAAAGAGGAGATAAATTAAAGAGAGTGTACAAATGCCATTCCAAGAAAATGGTAAAAACGATATGGGAAAAAGAAAATATCACAACTCTATTTGAAGAGTGGAAAAAAGAAGAAGAAGCTTATCTACAAATGCAATCAAATATATCTTTAGATAAAAAAGGGAAATTACACGCTTTTTTCACTAAGGATATTCTTACAGCAGGGAATCCTGATAGAAAGACATTAGCTTATTCTAAAATAGGATCTGGAGTATCTCATATTTTTAAAGAAGCTTTCATAAACGCTGATGAAAAAGCTTTTGCAACTATTGCTCACGAGTTAGGCCATGCTCTTGAATTAGAGCATACTTTTAGTGATAAGTTAGGAGTATATATAAAAGGGCAAGAAGATGATGAGAATGAAATAGGATCAGAAAAGAATAACATAGAACAAGAAATTAAAAATTTTGAAGAAATTATAAAGAATATTGAAGAAGAAAAGAATTTTTGCCGAAGAAAGAAAATAGGAAAACAAGGATATCTGCTGTTAAAAGAACTGAGAAGTTACTATGAAATAATATGTAAATACATAGTATTTTCGACTAACCCAAATCTTTCAGTAGAAATTTTTGAAAAAACAATAAATGATATTATAAACAAAGAAGAAAGTGAAATTGTAGAAGAAGATGTAGAAACACTTATAATTTCATTAGAGAATAAAAAACAAAATTCAGAAGATAGAATAAGTGAAGAAAAAAATAAGTTAAAAATAGTCCAAGCAGAGAAACCTAAAGCAAGTACTAAAACAGTGGAATACCCAAAATACAAAGAACAATCTACAACATTAGAAAATTTTATGGATTACGAACAATACGAAAATAGCATTGAGAATAATAAAAATTTCTTGCGAAAGACCTTTTATCAATGGCAATGGAAAGAAATGCAGGAAGCAGGGATTAAAGAAGTCTTAAAAATCCTTACCTTGCTCGTACTTTTGTTACTCTCATCTTGTTCTATTAAAAAACAATACTATGCTTATGAGAGTGAACAGAAAGATAAAGAAGGAAGACCTTTGCAATATTATACATTAGAACATCAGTCAGGACGTAGATTCAAAACAAACATTATACGTTTTTCGGATTTAATGACTTATAATATCTTTGTAATGATAGAAGCAGGTGAAGATTATACTTTTTTTGCTTGGAGTGTCGATACAAGTTCCACAAGAAAACCTTATTATGAAACACGTACAGCTGCTATGTTTAAACAAACCATCTTTGAAAAATTATATAGTATTGATGCTAAAAAAGCGATATTTAGATATAAAAATGATGTTGAGTTCAGTAGAAAAATCTTTAACGAAACAGCAGACTATTTACTCAAAGAACGTTTTTACACTTATGATCTTTGGTTTCCTCCTGAGATGAAAAGAGTAAGGAGAATTGATGAGTCTAAATTTCCTAAAGGTAGTGTAATCAAATGGAAATAAAAAAACAATCTACAACATTAGAAAATTTTATGGATTACGAACAATACAAAAACAGTAATCCTAATACAGATTTCATGCGAAAAACCTTTTATCAATGGCAATGGAAGAAAATGCAAGAAACAGGATTTTCAAATAGTTTTTTAAAAACAATTTCAATACTAATATTTTTCTCTGTTTTCTTATCTTGTAAATCACTTTATAGTACTCAGTACAAATACTATGTATATGAAAGTGAGAAGAAAAATGAGCAAGGACTCCCAATGCAATACTATGCTTTACTATATAATGATCCTCATTTTATAAAGTTACGATTTTTTGACTATACAAATTGTGATAGTGGAACTATCATAGAAATATCTACTACAGAAGAAGATGCTTTTTTCTTTTGGATAGATTCTTCTCTTACAACTAATGTATCTCTTGTGCAAGACACAATTTTTAGAAAACTATATTTTGTAGAAGATCAAAAGGCTACACTTAGATTTAAATATAGTAAACAACAATTTTATGAGTTGAGTAGAAAAATTATTGATGAATCAGATGACTATATACTAAAAGAAAATTTTAACACTTTTTGCCTTTGGTTCCCTCCTGAAATGAAAAGAGTAAAGAAAATAGATGAGTCTAAATTCCCTAAAAGAAGTATGAAAGTTATGAAGAAATTTTTCAATAAATAATGATACTTCCTATAAAAAAGAAAATTTGTGATTAATTAGAAAATTTTATGGATTACGAACAATACGAAAATAGCATTGAGAATAATAAAAATTTCTTGCGAAAAACCTTTTATCAATGGCAATGGAAGAAAATGCAAAATATAGGATTTTCAAATAGTTTTTTAAAAACAATTTCAATACTAATATTTTTCTCTGTTTTCTTATCTTGTAAATCTTTTTATAAGATTCAAGATGAATATTATGTATATGAAAATATAGAGGAAAACAAAACATCTGTACAATACTATGCTTTAATATATACATCTGCAGGAGAGACCATATTGCAATTTTCAGATCCTATAAACTATCCTATTACTCCTATGATAAGAATTTATTCAATAGATCTTGGAACGTCTTTAGTTAGCTTTTATAAAGATATTAATGACCAGTATGTGACTTATAATGTGGGAACTAAAGATACTATTTTTAGTAAGTTATATGTGAAGTATCGAAGTGAAGAAATCAAGCTTAGGTATGATACTAATCAATTAAATAAATTGATTAGTAAAGAAGCAAAAGAAGTACTTATTTGGAATACAAATTTTTGGTTTCCTCCTCAGATGAAAAGAGTAAAGAAAATAGATTATTCTAAATTCCCTAAGGATACTGCAATCAAATGGAAATAAAAGAACAATCTACAACATTAGAAAATTTTATGGATTACGAACAATACGAAAACAGAAATCCTAATACTGATTTCTTGCGTAAAACCTTTTATCAATGGCAATGGAAAGAAATGCAAAATATAGGATTTTCAAGAAAATATTTAATAAAAACTATTTTTATATTATTACTTTTTTGTGTTTCATCTTGTAAAACTACTCATCAAAGTTTTGTAAAATATTATGCTTATGAGAGTAAAGAAAAGTTTAGCAATGGTCTACCAGTACTATATTATACGTTGGAAAGTAGTCCTAATAAACAAATTATACGTTTTTCGAGCTCACAAGAGTATGATGAAGCTTCTGTCCTAAAAATATATGGAGAAAAAAGTTTCCGACTGGGCTAAAGAGAATAAAACCAAATTAGAAAAACTCTGCGAGCCTACTATTGCAACACATACACATAAGATAGCAAAAAGAGAAATAAGCAAATGGTTAAATAAAATAAAGGAAATAAAAAAATACTTTAGCAAATGAAACAATTAGTAATATTTTTAGCTATAAGTGTAGTCTGCTTATCCTGTGGACAAGAAAAAAAACAAATGATAAATACAGATTTTCAAATTACAGAGTGTAGTGCTTTGTATAAAGGGAAACCATTGCCCTTTGGCAAACCCATTGAAGAATGGGAGAAGATATTTGGTAAAGTTTCAAGAAAACAGTATGAATGTGTTTATATTTGGGACGATTTAGGTATAGCTATAGAGAATCCTACGACTACTAATAGCGATCCTTATGACCCCTCACCTAAAACAAGAAAATACGATGTTCTCTATATCTTTTATGCCAACTTAGATAGCCCTGCTGGAAGAAAGGAAAAATTGTCTTTTGCCCCAAGTTATTGTAGTGATGCAATGGAAAAATATGAAGAGAAATACAATCTTACTCATGATGAGGTTTGGGATAAACTAAATTATAAGCAAGGAGAAGGGTATACCAATATTAGAATTTTAAAAGAATTCTTTTTCCTGCCCTACAATATATATGATAAATCAGTTACCATAGATGGGGCAGAGGTAAAGGCAGGAATGTCTCTAAAAGAGTTTAATAAAAATCGTAGAGCCTTAGGGATTAATATGTTTACTTTTCGTGATGTAAATATGAATTTGATTAATGAACACGGGAAAACGGAAGGAGACGGCGAGTTTTGGGATGATTATCGAAAAAATTTCTGTGAAGAACAAGGGCATTATATTCTTTGCAGTCTTCAATATAGCGATAATGCTTTGGAATATATTAAAATAGGCTATGGAATCAACGGAGATGATGAAAATATGTATTCATTCTAACTATTTATGAAACAATTAGTAATATTTTTAGCTATAAGTGTAGTCTGCTTATCCTGTGGACAAGAAAAAAAACAAATGATAAATACAGATTTTCAAATTACAGAGTGTAGTGCTTTGTATAAAGGGAAACCATTGCCCTTTGGCAAACCCATTGAAGAATGGGAGAAGATATTTGGTAAAGTTTCTAGAAAAGAGTCGTTTGGACGTATTTTTATTTGGGACAATTTAGGTATATCTATAGTTAATTTTGCTGTTGCTGGTGAGCCTTATGACCCTTCACCTAAAACAAGAAAATACGATGTTCTCTATATCTTTTATGCCAACTTAGATAGCCCTGCTGGGAGAAAGGAAAAATTGTCTTTTATCCCAACAGATTACCTTGAAGCAATGGAAAAATATGAAGAGAAATACAATCTTACTCATGATGAGGTTTGGGAATAAACTAAATTATAAGCAAGGAGAAGGGTATACCAATATTAGAATTTTAAAAGAATTCTTTTTCCTACCCTACAATATATATGATAAATCAGTTACCATAGATGGGGCAGAGGTAAAGGCAGGAATGTCTCTAAAAGAGTTTAATAAAAATCGCAGAGCCTTAGGGGTTAATAAGTTTACTTTTCGTGATGTAAATATGAATTTGATTAACGAACACGGGAAAACGGAAGGAGACGGCGAGTTTTGGGATGATTATCGAAAAAATTTCTGTGAAGAACAAGGGCATTATATTCTTTGCAGTCTTCAATATAGCGATAATGTTTTGGAATATATTAAAATAGGCTATGGAATCAACGGAGATGATGAAAATATGTATTCATTCTAACTATTTATGAAACAATTTACAATCCTTATCATATAGAGTTAGTATTAATTGGATGAAAATAAAAATTGAGCACTCATAAATTACACATAGTACAAAAAGGTGAAACCTTACAAAGCATTGCTGAAAAGTACCACATTTCAGTAGAAGCTCTTCGTAGGTATCATAACACCTATTGTGAACTGTCAGATTTGATAGAAGAGAAACTCACACATCACAAAAAAATATTTATACCTCAGTCCGCCCCTGAAAACACCAACAAAAATATTACTCCAACAGCCAAAAAACCTATTTTATCATACAACCCACATCATTGTCGGTATCAATATGGAGTAACAATCACCATAGAAGAAGCAGGCAAAAAAGACGAGTTGAAATATGAAGTTGCTGTCAAATGGATACAAAAATATGAGGAATATCACATTTTTGAAATCGACAGAAACTCAAAAATATACATCAATGAAGAGGAAACCAATCTCATTGCAGATGTATTGGCATATAAAACCTCAAAAGTGCTCTATCCAATGCACATTTTGGTAAGTGATAAAGCCGAACTGGTAGATATCGCCACTTATAATAAGTACAGAGAACGTTGGAAAACAGTAAAAGAAGAAGTACTTAAAGAGTTTACAGGAGAGGTGGTAACCTCGTACCTCAAAAAAATAGAAGATATACTTAAAGAACCCAGTTTATTGATGTTGTATCTATCAGGCGATTTCTTTTTGCGAACCTTATTTTTAGGTTATAGCGAAAATTTCACTCAGAGCAATATTTTTGAAAAAGATATTCATTATCCTATTGTAAAAAATACCAAAGAACCTAACTATAAAGCACAACTAAAATTAGCCGAAGCCTTAGATGAGTATAACTTATTGCATTTAGAAATCAAAGGTTCTTTAGACGACAAGCGTTCTAAAGAGGATTTTATAAACGGTTATCTCTTCCCCAATGAGGAAGAAGGAGTTATGGGTACAAAATCAGAAGGACAGTTGTATGGCAGCTATTTTCTAAATCCCAATAATGGTATGCCCGAGGCATTACAACTTGAGGTGAGTATAGGTTTAGCTACCGAGAAAAAAGTAACGGTAATGATAGCTAATACAGTCGATGAAAAAATAATTTTGAGAGATCCTAAGAATAGTGTATATCAAGAACAAAATACCACTTGGGTAAGTATCAAAGATAAACTAAAATAAAAACACTCGTTATGGCAGAAAAACATATTGTAGTACAAGGAGCTATTTGTAAATGCCAATACGGGCAAGCTCCCGATACGCTAAAAGTCCTTTCTCACGACAAGGAATATGCAAACGATAAGGACGCTTCCAAAAAGCGCATTGCCACCACTAAAGAGATAGGAGGAGCAACCTTAGAGAAAAACACTTTTGGCAACTGCTTGAAAATAGGAGGAAATCCCCCGCCGCCTTGTAAACCAGTGATTACAGAGTGGAAGGATTTCTACAACAAAGTAACCCTTAGCAATGGAGGCAATATCTTGTTAGAAGATAGCAAAGCCGTATGTGCTATAGCGGGAACTCCTTGCATTGAAATTATCGATCACGGACAACGAACCGAAGCCAGTGCCCAAAATTTCAAAAATGTCAATAAAGAAATTCAACGACAAATAAATCCATTGGTAAACCCTCAGGAATTATTTCAGCGTATGGAATTGGAAACAGGCTACGGAATGAGTTTTCAGGAGGAAGAGAAGTTTTGGGAAGAAAGCGTTGATGATAAGCAGGAGGAAACTATCGTAACTATAACTATTACTAACATTTCCTTAGGAAAAACAAAAATAGGTGTGATAGGAAGTGAAGCATATAGCAATTCTGGAAAACGGATACAATTAGATGTGGACTATTACAAAGTAGTAGTTGAAGATAACAAAAGTAAAAGTAAAAATATATACCATGTAACTCGCGATGCACCAATTATGGATACAGATAACCCTATAACCAGAAAGAAAATTAAAAGAAACTTGGATAATAAGGTAATAGAGCAAGAATATCTAAATGTTATAAATTCAGCTTTTGAACCTATGGATGAATTCGAATTTAAAGTTGCCGTTGTCCCTAATTATCATGGGGCCAATGCATTTGCTCTTAAGAATTCAAAGGGAGATAATAAGTTGAAAGCATACCCCGTATCTTTACCAAGTGATAAGTCGTGGGATTTTTATAGACGAAAAGACAGAAATTATGCTTCCGAAGTGATGATTCACATAGGAGGAGCTTTAAATTCGTCAGGAAGTACTATGGGGTCTGTAGGTTGTTTTACAGCAACTAATAAAGACGCAGGAGTAAACGGAATGACCAATTTTTTTAATGATATTAGAAAAAGAGCTCCGAAGGATAGGCTTATTA